>NZ_JBRBQT010000001.1:0-107500 GCF_053570665.1 Desulfovibrio intestinivivus
TCACGCATCGCCGGAAGCTGACGGCATTAACGGGACAGGCGGAACGAACAGGGACACCCCCCGTACCGCGCGCGAGTTTGCATGGACATCCAATTTTTTATAGAGCTCTTTTTCGGCGGTTTAACCCGAGGCAGCATTTATGCGCTGATCGCCCTCGGTTATACGCTGGTTTACGGCATTATCGGGCTCATCAATTTTGCCCATGGCGAAGTGTATATGCTGGGCTCATTCACGGCCCTGCTGATAGCTGGCGCGCTTGGCGTCTACGGCTTCCCTGCTGGCGGCATTCTTATTGTGGCGGCTCTTGCGGCCATAGTCTGGTGTTCCGCCTACGGCTATACGCTGGAAAAGGTCGCCTACAAGCCCCTGCGGGGCGCGCCGCGCCTGTCGCCGCTTATTTCTGCCATTGGTATGTCCATCTTTTTGCAAAACTATGTGCTGCTTGCGCAGACATCCGACTTTGTGCCCTTTCCCAACCTGCTGCCGGAAATGAATTTTCTTGAGCACATTGACTATGTCATGGGCGCCAGCGACTTTCTCATTCTGATGGTCAGCACCTTTGCCATGGTCTCCCTTTCGCTTTTCATCCGCTACACCCGCATGGGCAAAGCCATGCGCGCCACGGCCCAAAACCGCAAGATGGCCCTTTTGCTTGGCATCAATGCCGACCGCATCATCTCCCTCACGTTCATCATCGGCTCCGCCCTGGCGGCCCTTGGCGGCGTGCTTATTGCCTCGCACATGGGGCAGGTCAACTTTGGCATCGGTTTTCTGGCTGGGCTTAAGGCCTTTACCGCCGCAGTGCTCGGCGGCATCGGCTCCATCCCCGGCGCAATGGTGGGCGGGCTTGTGCTTGGCCTGGCCGAAAGCTTCACCACGGGCTATTTTTCCGGCAACTACGAAGACATGCTGGCCTTCGGCATTCTTATCCTCATTCTCATTTTCAGGCCCGATGGAATCTTGGGCAAAGCCACAGTGCAGAAGGTGTAGCCATGCAGCGCATACTTAAAGCCGCCATCGCCGCCCTGTGGTTCATGCTCCTCACCCTGCCGGTGCTGGGCATCAAGCTGAACACAGCGGCAAAAACAGTTGTTTGGCGTTTTGACCGCATATTCGCCCTGGGTGCAGGTATATTTGTGCTTGCCCTTATCTGGGACTGGTGCTTCAGCCGCAAGGCATCGGGCATGAAGATCATCACCCTGCCCAAGTGCTTCAACCTGGCAGAGATTATTGAATCATTCAGAAACAGCGCTGGCCTCCGCCTTGGCGGGCTTGCCGTGCTCGCCGTTGTGCTCATCGGCATGCCTCTGGTCAGCTCCTTCTATCAGACCAACATCATGATCTCCGCCCTGCTGTACGTCATGCTGGCGCTGGGCCTGAACATCGTTGTGGGTCTGGCGGGCCAGCTTGTGCTTGGCTACGTGGCCTTTTACGCCATTGGCGCGTACACGTACGGCCTGCTGAACCAGTATTTCGGCCTCGGCTTCTGGACCTGCCTGCCCATCGGCGGTTTCCTCACCGTGCTTTTCGGTCTTGGTCTGGGCTTTCCCGTGCTGCGGCTGCGTGGCGACTACCTCGCCATCGTGACCCTGGGCTTTGGCGAAATCGTGCGCCTCACCCTGCAAAACTGGAACACCGTCACCGGCGGCCCGCGCGGCGTCAGCGACATTCCGCGCCCCGGATTTTTTGGCATGAGCATGGACATCACCCAGTCCACCACCTACATCTACTATCTGGTGCTGGCCGCTGTTGTAGTTACCATTGTGGTTATCACCCGGCTCAAGAATTCGCGCGTGGGGCTGGCCCTGCAAGCCCTGCGGGAAGACGAAATCGCCTGCGAGGCCATGGGCGTGGACATCACGCGGGTGAAACTCTCGGCCTTTGCGCTCGGCTCCTGCTGGGCTGGCTTTGCCGGGGTAATCTTTGCCGCCAAGACCACCTATATCAATCCCTCCAGCTTTACCTTCATGGAATCAGCCATGATTCTTTCCATGGTGGTGCTGGGCGGCATGGGCTCCATTGCGGGCGTGGTCATTGCAGCGCTGATTCTCATTCTTGCCCCGGAATATCTGCGGGCTTTCTCTGACTACCGCATGCTGCTTTTCGGAGCGATCATGGTGATTATGATGCTCTTCCGGCCACAGGGCCTCATCAGCGGCGAACGACGCCGCTACCGCATCAGCAACCTGCACGGTGCTGAAGGAGGCCGCTGATGAAACCGGTGCTGGAAGTAAAGGATCTTTCTCAGGATTTTGGCGGTCTCCGCGCACTTAACGAACTTTCGCTCACCGTGAACAGCGGCGAGATCGTTGCCCTTATCGGCCCCAATGGCGCAGGCAAGACCACGTTTTTCAACTGCGTGACCGGCATCTACACCCCCACTGAAGGGCAGATGTATCTGCACGACGCCACGGGCGAAAAGCAGATGCTCAACGGCAAAAAGCCCCACCTCATCACGGCTATGGGCATGGCCCGCACGTTCCAGAACATTCGTCTTTTCAGCGAAATGACCGTGCTTGAAAACGTGATGATTGGCCGCCACTGCCGCACCAAGGCGGGCATTTTTGGCGCGATCGTGCGCGATGGCCGCACCCGCCGTGAAGAGCAGGACTGCATCGACCGCAGTTATGAACTTTTGGAATTGGTGAAACTTCAGGATTTCTGGAACGAAACGGCCAACAACCTGCCCTACGGCGCGCAGCGGCGGCTTGAAATCGCCCGCGCCATGGCGACCGAGCCGCGCATGCTGCTGCTGGACGAACCCGCAGCGGGCATGAACCCCCAGGAAACCAACGAGCTCAAGGAGCTGGTCTGCTCCATCCGCGACAACCAGCAGCTCTCCATCCTGCTTATCGAGCACGATATGGGCATGGTCATGTCGCTCTCCGACCGCATCTACGTCATGGAATACGGCTCCTGCATCGCCACAGGCACCCCCGCTGAAATCCGCACCAACCCCCGCGTCATCAAGGCCTATCTGGGAGAAAGCGATGCTTGAGCTGCGTAACGTAGACACCTATTACGGCAACATTCAGGCCCTGCGCGATATTTCGCTGAATATTGAGGAAGGCGAAATTGTCACCCTGATCGGGGCCAACGGCGCGGGCAAGTCCACCACGCTTATGACAATCTGCGGCATCAACCGCCCCAGGAAAGGCGAGATACTCTGGTATGGCAAGCCCATACACCAGTTGCCCCCGCACGAAATCGTGGCCCTGGGCATTTCGCAGGTACCGGAAGGCCGCCTGATTTTCCCCGATCTGAGCGTCAGTGATAATCTCGACCTCGGCGCATTTTTGCGGCGTGATCCGGCAGGCGTGAAGGACGATCTGGACTACGTGTTCAGCCTCTTTCCCATTTTGTCCGAGCGCCGCAAGCAGGCGGGGGGGACGCTTTCCGGCGGTGAACAGCAGATGCTGGCCATTAGCCGCGCCCTCATGGGCCGCCCCAAGCTGCTGTTGCTGGACGAGCCTTCACTGGGCCTCGCCCCCATCATCATTCAGCAGATCTTTTCCATTATCCAGAAGGTCAATTCCAACGGCACCACGGTCTTTCTGGTGGAGCAGAACGCCAACCAGGCCCTGCGCATCGCCAACCACGGCTATGTGATGGAAAATGGTCGCATAGTTATGCACGACACTGCCGCCAATCTTCTCACCAGTGAAGAAGTGCGCACTGCCTATCTGGGCATGTAGACCGCAATCCCCATAGCGGTACAAACCTGTGCCCTTGCCGCAACCGATAGTAAAGCGGCGCGTTTTCCTGGCAAACGCGCCGCTTTTTATGTGCAATGCCAAACTGTAACGTGCATGATCCTTGCGCATTCTCGTGACGCAGTACCGGACACGCGCCCTGCTCCACCTGCCTACCCTTTCCTCAAAAGCAAAGCCGTTGCCGACTGGCAGTCGGCAACGGCTTTTGAGCTGTATTGAAGCTATTCGAGGAGGAGGATTATCCCTCAGCCCCCGCAACAATATGAAGATTTATCTGTAACTTTGCCCTAGACTTCGCTGATGATGGGCACGACCACAGGGTCACGCTCCAGCACACGGCGGAAGAAACGCCGCAGGGAAGAACGAATGCCTTCCTGCAAGCGTCCAAGCTGACCGGGGCGGGCCGCTTCAATCTCGTCCAGCACCAGGCACTTGGCGTCTTCCAGCAAGTGGCTGTAGTGCTGCTCGAATACAAAGCCTTTGGAGATCATTTCCGGCCCGTGCAGTATGCTGCCGGTTTCGGAATCCACCACCAGCACCACAATAACCATACCTTCATCGCCAAGGATACGGCGCTCCTTGAGCACGGCGTAGCCCACATCGCCCACGCCCTTGCCGTCCACGAGCGTACACTCGACCGGAACGCGCGGTTCCAGACGGAAGGAATCTTTGAGCAGGGTAAGGGGCAGGCCGTCTTCCAGCAGAATGACGTTGTCCTGCTTCACGCCGCATTCAACAGCAAGGCGACCATGCTTGACCAGATGCTGGTATTCGCCGTGCACGGGCACAAACAGCGTGGGCCGCACGGCCTCAAACATGTCGCGCAGTTCTTCGCGCTGGCCGTGGCCCGAGGCATGGATGGCGTGTACGCTTTCGTACAGCACTTCCGCGCCGATGCGGTACATTTCGTTGATCAACCGGGAGATGGCCTTGGCATTGCCGGGGATCATACGCGAACTCATGACCACGGTGTCGCCCTTGCGGATCTCCAGCTGTCTGTGGCCGCCAAGCACCATGCGCGACAAGGCGGAGAGCGGTTCACCCTGCGCGCCTGTCACAACAAGCACGATCTGGTCATCCGGCAGGTCGGGTACGCCGTTGTGCGCGTTGAAAAACGAAGGCGGCAGCTTGGCAATGCCAAGATCACGGGCCATTTCGATATTGTTCGCCAGCGACTTGCCGCTGATGACCACCGTGCGCCCATGCTCGCGCGCAAGGTCAAAAACTTCCTGAATACGCTGAATATGGCTGGAAAAGAGCGTGATGACGATGCGCCCTTCGGCCTTGGCGAATATCTTGTCCAGCGAATCCTTGACCTCGCGCTCCGTGAGGGAACGCCCCTCGCGCACGATGTTG
Organism: Desulfovibrio intestinivivus; assembly: GCF_053570665.1. NCBI lineage: Bacteria > Pseudomonadati > Thermodesulfobacteriota > Desulfovibrionia > Desulfovibrionales > Desulfovibrionaceae > Desulfovibrio > Desulfovibrio intestinivivus. The sequence goes on from NZ_JBRBQT010000001.1 coordinate 5,070, forward strand.
GTGGAATCCGAAAGCAACAGCCGTGCGCCGTCCGGCCCGGCAAAGTTGCGGAAAAGATTCAGGTCGGTGCCTGTGGCATCGAGGGGGTGCGGGTCAATCTTGAAATCGCCGCTGTGCACCACTCGGCCTACGGGCGTTTCTACGCCCAGACCAAAGCCTTCGGGAATTGAGTGACAGACGGGGAAAAAATGAAAGGTCAGGTCGCCCAGAGGCAACACGGTGTTGATATCGACAGGGCACAGCTCCACCCAATCCAGAATTTCCCGCTCCCTGAGCTTGTGTTCCACAAGCGCCAGGGTAAAGCGTGAGCCATAGATACGGGTTCCCTTGATTTCAGGCACAATCCAGGGCAGTGCGCCAATGTGATCCTCATGCCCGTGCGTCAGCACAATACCGAGCAGCTTGTCCTTGATGCCGCTGACAGCGCCAAAGTGCGGGATAACAACGTCCACGCCAAGGTGGGCGTCGTCAGGAAACATGAGGCCGCAATCAACCATCACAACGCCGCCGGAGGTTTCCCACAGCTGGCAGTTGAGGCCGATCTCTCCCAGCCCCCCGAGGGGGGTAATGTTCAAATAAGGTTCATTCATTCGCAATCGCTTTTGGGCGGCGCGGCTAAGGTCGTGCCGTCGCTCAACGCCGCATAAGATCAGGGTGAAATTCGCCCATGGCCACATATAATTGCGCCAGAGCGGTCAAATAATCGGCTTTTGCTCCTGTTAACGTCGCCTGAGCGGTGGTGAGCTTGGACGAAGCGTCCAGCACGTCAAAGTTGGTGCCCACCTGCTCCTGATAACGGGCCAATGCCACATTGTATGCCTCAGTAGACTGCTCCACGCCCTTTTCCGCCACGGTTATCCGTTTGGTGGCTTCCTGCACGGCAAGCAGTTTCGACTTGATGTCGTAGCCAACGCTGAGTTTCAGGTCTTCTTCGGCATAGCGCATCTTTGTGACCAGCCAGCCTGCCTCTTTGTCGGCATAATACGTGGTTCCCCACTGAAAAACGTCCCAGGTGGCCCGGGCGCCCACTTCCCATACGGAGCTGCGTGAACCCCGGTCGCCATTTTCCTGCAGATCAAGCGAATTGCCGCTCTGCGAAACATTGTAATAGGCTTCCACCTGCGGATAATAGCCGCTCTGCACGGCCTGCTGCGATTTGCCCGCGATTTCCACCGAGCGCGCCGCCATGTAAAGATCGGGCCGCTGGCGGTAGGCCGCTTCAAGGCACTGCTCCAGCGAACGGGTAAAGGGCACATGGGCAAGCTTGCCGGTAAACTTGATCTTGGCCGTGGCGGGCAGCCCCAGCAAGGTATTCAGCTTGGCAAGGCTGGTGTCGCGGCTGTTTTCGACCTGAATCAAGGTATTCTCGGCCTGGCGCACGTCCACTTCTGCCTGGAGCACATCCAGCCGGGGGCGAAGGCCCACACTAAAAAAGGCAGTGGTAATGCGCAGCTGATCCTGCAAACGGGCCAGAGCATCACGCTGGCTGCGCACGCTTTCTTCGTACCGAAGATAATTCAGAAACTGGGTCTGAACACTTTCTGTCATGGACAGTTCGGCATTACGTACAGAGGCTTTATCGCTGTCAGCCTGAAGGGCTGCCTTCTGATAATTGGCCAGGAGCTGAAACCCTTGAAACACGGGCTGAGAAATTTCTACGGCCCAGGTATAGGTGCCTTTTTCCGCTGGTCTGCTACTGCTGGGTAAGGCGGGCGATGTTTTTCTTTCCTGCTTGGAGGCGGAATACGTTGTGCCAAGCTTGGGCCCAAAAGCCCCGCGCGCAGATTTGCGCGCCTCTTCAGAAGACTGCCCCTGCGCCTCTTGCGAACCCAGACTCGGATTATGCCGCAAAGCGCGATCCACAGCATCGGGCATGGAAACTGCCCCGGAAGGCAAAGCATTGTCCTTGCCCGAAGACAAGGTTCTTCCGCTAAAAACGGGCACGGCGGCGCTGCCCGAGGGGCGCGCAGCAACAGAAGAATCAGCAAACGCAGCGTTGCCGCCCACAGGCCCGGCAAGCGCACCAACAACAAGAAACACGAGGCCCAATTCAGGAATGCGCTTCATATATTTATTTACAGACGGAATGGCTCCGCTACCTTTTAAAAATTACTTCGACCCAGATTACATACACCGCAGAAGACGGCATTGGCAACACTTCATGGAAAAAGATAATTTTACGCAAAACGGCTAAATCGGCATTCTTTCAAAGATATTTTTATTCAGTACACACCGAATAATAACTATTCTCACATGTACTGTTTATCAAATAAAGAACTATAAAGCGTAACTCTTGCGCCTTAACATACATCAAACGAGGCCAATTTCAACAACAAACAGACTTACGTGTAAAATTGAATTTTACATAAATTGCCGCAACTTTTTCAAACGCCGCCAACCAAGCTTGCAGTGAAGCCTGAAATCCCCTGCCCTTAAGGAGCCGGAAGGGGATTCTAAAAAATTTCTTGAAAGTTTACCCTAGTCGTAGCATGCTGCGCAGCAGAGTCCTTGCGGGATTCCGCAGCTCCGCCGTGACGGTTGGCGCATCTTTGCGTCTGCCGTGCTGGCATTTTTTGCGGCGCACTGAAACAGACCACAGTTGTTGCGCAGATATGGAGAACCTCATGGAATTCAGTTTTTTTTCGATGATCGCCCAGGCAAGCCTGGTGGCCAAGGCGGTGCTGGCGTTTCTGGTCATGATGTCCATTGCGAGCTGGGGGCTGATGATCCAGAAATTCATCGGCTTGAGCGCAGCTAACAAAAAAGCTCTCAGCGGCACGGAAAAGTTCGAGAAGGCGGCCAATCTGCGCGAAGCCGTGCAGTCCTTGGGCTCCGACCCAACTTCCCCGCTGTACTACATCGCCCATCAAGGCGTTCTTGAATTTAACCGTTCCAAAGAACTTGGCAACAGCAGTGAAGTGGTGGTCGACAACGTTCGCCGCGCACTGCGTCAGGGTGTGGGCACGGAATTGGCCCGGCTGCAAAGCTCGCTGTCTGTTCTGGCCACCTGCGCCAACACGGCCCCCTTTATCGGCCTGTTTGGCACGGTCTGGGGCATCATGAGCTCCTTCCACTCCATCGGCATGCTCAAGTCGGCCTCTCTGGCCACCGTTGCCCCCGGTATTTCGGAAGCTCTGGTTGCTACGGCCATCGGCCTGGCTGTGGCCGTTCCGGCCACCATCGGCTTCAATATCTTCATGGGCAAGCTTTCGCAGGTTGACACGCTGCTGGTGAATTTTGCCGGCGTGTTCCTCAACCGCGTCCAGCGCGAAATCAACGCCCACCGCCCCGTGCAGCGCACGGGCGCAACGGAGATGTAGCATGGGCGCTAGTGTTGGCGGCGGCAACAAGTTTGTTTCGGACATCAACGTCACGCCCTTTGTGGACGTCATGTTGGTGCTGCTGATCATCTTCATGGTGGCGACCCCCATGATGAGTCAGGGGCTGGACGTGGATCTGCCCCAGACCAAGCAGGTGGAAGTGCTTTCTACCGAGGCCGACCACATGGTGTTGACCGTGCGCAATGACGGCAAGATGTACCTTGACGAGTACCCTGTGGACACCATGGAAGACCTTGAGGGGTATTTGCAGCGTCTGGTCAAGGAAAAGAACAAGACGCTCTTTCTGCAGGCCGACAAGGCAGTGCCTTACGGCACTGTTGTGGAAGTCATGGGTCACATCAAGGCCGTGGGCATCGAAAAGCTCGGCGTTATCGCCGAACAGCCCGATGATGCCTCGCCCAAGGGCGGCAAGCCCGCACGCGCCCGAAAATAGGATTGCTCTATGCGCCTGGCCTCATACGTTCTTTCATTCTGCCTGCACGCAACCATATTTTTGCTGATATGGTTCTGGCCCAGCAGCCCGCCCATCAAGCTGGACACGCCTCCGGTCATGATCAGCCTGGTTGAGGGCGCCACAGGCGGCAACCGTACCCCCTCGCCCATTCTCGGGCATATGGGGCAACCCGGCGATGGCCCCCTTGCGCCTACGCCGCCCGCCCCCAAGGCGGAAGTAGCCGCGCCCGAGCGCGTTGAAGTCAAAGAGCCCAAACCTGTTCCGCCGCAGCCCAAGCAGGATGCAGCGGCTGTAAAAAAGCCCGAGCCCAAGCCCGAGCCGAAACCGCAGCCTAAGCCGGAACCCAAGGAAGAAGCTAAACCCATCGCGCAGAAAAAAGAAGACAAGCCCAAGCCCAAGGAAGAACCGCAGAAGGAAGCTCCCAAGGATCAGAAGAAGCCGGAGCCTCCCAAGGCGGACGCCAAGAAGGACGCCAAGGAATCCAAGGACGCCAAATCCAACGTTGACCCTGTGGCAGCGGCCTTGCAACAGGCGCGCAAAGCATCCTCCAGGGCAGATTCCGGCGACAGGGGCAGTGCCGTTGAGCAGGCTCTCGCCCAAGCCCAGCGCCGCGCAGGCGGCAACAGGGGCGGCGGTGGCGGCGAAGGCGCCGGCCCCGGCGGCGGTGGCCTTGGCGATGTGTACATGGGGCAGGTCATGCTGGCAGTACGGCCCAACTGGGGCTTTACCTCGGCCAGCCGCCTGAACCTGCGCTGCATCATCAACGTCAAGGTAGACGCCCAGGGAAAGCTGTTGCAGAATCCCGTGGTAACACACAGTTCGGGCAATGCGCAGTTTGACGCATCCGCAGCGAGCGCCATTGTGCGCACTGCCAATAGCGGCCAGTTCCCGCCCCCGCCTTCAGCGGACTACGGTGACCTTGATCTGGTGTTTACGCTTGACGAACTCATGGGCCGCTAAGGCGGCCACCTAAACGCGCAATTGGTAACGCGCGCATTCAGGAGGATATATGCCTTCCCAACCGCGCACGAACCTCAGCAGTCTTTGCATATGCTCAAGCCTCATCGCCGTGACGTTTTTTTACGTCACGGCGGTCGGGGCTTTTGCCGCTTCTGCCGCCAGTGCGGATCAAAGCACCTATGCCGGAAACATGCTGGACAAAATTATTGAAATCTGGGCCCCGCCCCCTGCGCTTAAAAGCGATTTCAGGGTGCGCCTCAAGGTCACAGTTAACGGGCGTGGGCAGGTTGAAGACTGCAAGCCAGTCAAATCCTCGGGTCTGGAAGCTTTTGACAGTTCGGTATGCGGCGCAGTGCGGCAGGTTGGTTCTTTTGGAACACCGCCTTACGGCGCCCCCATGGACGTGCATCTGACATTCTGGAACGGCACCCCCAAGGGCAAACCCAAGCCGGAAACCCTGAGTACGGAAGAAGCGATGCGGGCCGAGGTCAAGGCCAGAAACAAGGCCGAAGCCGCGCTTGGCGACACAAGAGCCGAAGCCGCAGAAGACCGCGCCCGTGAAAGAGCCGAGGCCATTGCCAAGGCCAGCGGCAAGGACGCGCCGGAAGTAAGGCCCGCGCCGGTGGCCCCGGCGCCAGCCCCCAAGGCGAATGCTGAAAGCAAAAAGAAGGGCGCAAAGGCTCCTGCCACGGCTCAGGCTGACAACGCACCGGCCACGCAGCTTATTGGCAGGAGCAGCCCCACCGCAGGAGAACAGGCCGCCCCTGCGGCAAAAGAAAAGCCAGCCCGACAGGTGGACAATCTGCCCACCTACGGCGACCCGGACATGGAGGCCGCATCAGCTGCCGCGCCAGCACAGGCTCAGGCTCAGACTCAGGCTAAAGCACAGACCCCGGCAAAAACCGATTCAGCCGCCACGCCCTCGGGTCGCGCCACGGTGCCCGCGCTCGGGGCAACTGCAGCTGGCACAACGGCATCTGGCGCATCCGACGTTGATCGTGTAAAATATCGGCGTGACGCTACCCGGCAGGTTCGCGACGCTATCCTGATCCCTGCCGAAACAGAACCGGGCGAATACCAGACACGCCTGAGGCTTACGATTTCCCCTCAGGGAGAAATCACAGATTTCAAGGTAATATCGCCCACGGGCGACAAGCTTCTTGACAAATATGTACAGCGAGGCATACGCCGAGCAGGCAGCTTGCCCCCTCCGCCCGCCGAACTTGGGGGAACGCTGGACATCACCCTTACACTGGTGCGCCGCTGAGGCGTGCTGCTTGAACAAGGAATACTAACGCCATGAAAAAACAGCTTCTTCTCCTGACTCTGGGGTTCTGGCTGGCTCTCGGAAGCGGGGCGCAGGCCGCCATGCGCGTGGACATTTACGGTCCGGGGCAAAACATTGTTAACCTTGCCCTGGCGGCCCCAATCAAGGGCCCCTCTGCTGAAGCGAACAGCATGGGCACCGACCTGCAAAAAATCGTGCAGGAAAACCTGAGCTTTTTGCCCTTTATGCGTCTTACCGATCCCAGAGCAGTGCTTGGCGGCGTTGTTCTGACCGGGTATGAGCCCCCGTCCCTCGATTTCAAGCGCTTCCAGCTTGCCGGGTCGGACATTGTGGTAACGACCTACTGGCCCGAGGGCGACAGCGGCACCCGCCCCGTGCAGATCCGCGCTTTTGAAACTAACACTGGCGGGCGGCTTTTCGGCAAGGAGTACCCCAAGGTTACTTCCAAAGACCTGCCCGAAGTGGCCGACCGCTTCTGCGCCGACCTGCTTGAAGCCCTTACGGGCAATGGCGCCTTCTTCCGCTCCACGCTCGCCTTTGTAAAAAAGACGGGCAAGATGAGCGCCAATGTGTGGTTGGTCAAGCCCACCGGGCGCGACCTGCGGCAGATCACAAACATGCCCGGCGAATCCATGTCGCCCGCATGGTCGCCTGATGGCCGCTTTGTGGTCTTTACCCACATTGACGAAAAATCCCATGCCCTCGGCGTGTGGGATCGCTCCAGCGGCAAAGTGCAGCGTATCCGCTTTCCTGGCAACGTGGTTATCGGCCCTGCCTTTATGCCCGACAACAAGGTTGCCGTGGCGCTTTCCAACGGCAAGTTCCCTGTTATCTTCCAGCTGAACCACGTTTTCCAGAAAGAACGCGTGCTTGAGCAAAACGACTCCATCAACGTTTCGCCCACATTTGACAGCACGGGCACCAAGATGGCATTTACCTCTTCGCGCCTTGGCGGCCCGCAGATTTTCCTCAAGGATCTGAGCAGCGGATCGGTCACGCGCGTAAGCAAAAACGGCACGTACAACACTGAGGCCAATCTGTCGCCTGACGGAACCCTGGTGGTATACAGCCGCATGACCGACTATGGTCACCGTATTTTTGTGCAAGATATGCTTACCGGCACGGAACGTCAGGTTACTTTCGGCCCAGGCAGCGATGAACAGCCCGCTTTCTGCGCCGACAGTTACTTTATTGCGTTCTCGTCCACGCGCAACGGACACGGCATCTACCTGACCACCCGCCACGGCGGTGATGCAAAGCAGGTACCCACCGGCGGTGGTTCCGTGTACTTCCCGCGCTGGGGCATGCCCGGTCAGCAAAAATAGCTAGAAATTAACAGATAGGCCTCTTACCCGCATTTTTACTCGATTTTCCGGCCCTCGCGGGGCGAGATGGGTAAAAAATATTTTACGAAAGTGCGTCGAAACCCCCTTCCACGCCTTGACAAAAATTGCGGGCCAGATACCATCTGTTATGCGAGGACGAAACGGCCTCGCGTGTGCAGAAAGGAAAGGTATCAATTTTTTTGGAGAATGAGCTGTTCAGGAGGACACACAATGAAACGCTATGCTCTTATTCTCGCTCTGGTTATGGCCCTTGCCGCCGGTTTCGGTTGCGCAAAGAAAACCACCAGCGAACCCGGCTATGACGATGGCCTGACCCCCGAAATGCGTGCGGCCATCCAGCAGATCACTGACGCCCGCGTCTACTTCGCTTTCGACAAATTCGACATCAAGCCCGAATACAAAGAAATGCTGAAGACCAAGGCCGATCTGCTGAAGAAGTACTCCTCTATCCGCGTGCGCATCGAAGGCAACTGCGACGAACGCGGCACCCAGGAATACAACCTCGCCCTCGGCGAACGCCGCGCCCGCGCTTCCTACGAATACATGGTTACGCTTGGCGTGAATCCCAGCCAGCTGGAAATGATCAGCTACGGCAAGGAAAACCCCGCCGTGCAGGGTAACAACGAAGCTTCGTGGTCCAAGAACCGCCGCGACGACTTCCGCGTGATCGCCCACTAGTCTTTTTAAGACCAGTACTGAAAGAGCCGCCCCTTTGGGGCGGCTCTTTTTTTTTGCCCTGTGTACGGCCCGCACAAGGGGTTTTGCCAGACATAACGTTGCGCGCATATCTGCACCAGCATTTGACGGGGTAGCGGCCTGCGCAGCCTTCACCCCCTTGTTTCACACTGCACAGGAGTATTGCGTACAAGCAGTGCCGCCCTTTCATTCACTACCAATGCAATTTACCGCCGCAACGAACTCTCAGCGCAGCAAGTATGCACCCAACTGTTACGGATATATGACTTTGAGCCAGGAACTTGCGGGCATCGGCATCACAGGATACAGTGCAGGCAACAGAGGTTACCTGCATGAAAATAGCCATTCTTGACGGTGCGGTGCTCAATCCTGGTGATGTGGATTGGGGCCCGATCGCATCCCTTGGCGATGTGTCCATTTATGAAACCACTCCCACCGAAGCGGTTGCAGAGCGCACCCAGGGGGCAGACGTGGTGCTTGTCAACAAAACCCCGTTGACTGGCGCAAATCTTGAGCAACTGGACAGCAATGTCCGCATGGTTGGCGTTCTTGCCACCGGCTATAATATTGTAGACGTTGATGCGCTTGCAGCTCGCAATATCCCTGTGTGCAACGTGGTTGCTTACGGAGTGAGCGATGTGGCCCAGCATGCAATGGCGCTCTTGCTTGAGCTGTGCCGCCATACGAGCCTGCATTCCGAAAGCGTCAAAAACGGCGACTGGCTCAAATCCAAAAGCTGGTGCTACTGGAAAATCCCGCCCCTGTGCCTGGAAGGCCTGACCATGGGCCTCATTGGCTTTGGCTCCATAGGCCGCCGCATGGGTGAACTGGCCCACGCCTTTGGCATGAGCGTGCTCGCCTACTGCCGCACCCCCAAGGATCCGCCGTCCTACGGCCCCTTTGCCTTTGCCACGCTTGAGCACCTGCTTTGCGCATCAGACGTGGTTTCCCTGCACTGCCCGCTGACCAAGGAAACACGCAATATCATCAATGCCAAAACGCTTTCGTCCATGCGCAAGGGTGCTATTCTGCTGAACACCTCGCGTGGGCCGCTGGTGGATGAAGCCGCCGCTGCCGAAGCCCTGAAATCCGGGCATCTGCGGGGCCTTGGCACTGACGTGCTTGCGCAGGAACCCCCTCAGGACGACAATGCACTATTTTCAGCACCCAATACGCTGATTACGCCGCACATTGCCTGGGCTACCACACGTGCGCGGCAAAACATCATTGACCTCATGGCGGAGAACATCCGGCGCTGGCAGGCAGGAACCCCCGTCAATGTGGTGAATGGGGTAAAATAAGCGCCAATCATGTACATCGACATACACACCCACGCCTTTCATCCCAAGATAGCGCACAAGGCAGTGGATCACCTGAATGATTTTTATAGCGTCAACTGCGCGGGCGATGGCACCATCGCCCACCTGCTGGAACGTGAACGTAAGGCCGAGATGGAAAAGTGCGTGGTTTTGTGCGCAGCCACAGCGCCTGCCCAGGTTATTCCGGCAAACAACTACGCCATCACCTTGCAAAAGGAACATGCGGACAGGGTCATCGCCTTTGGTACGGTGCATCCGGGCTATGAAAACTGGGAGGTGGAGCTTAAGCGCATCAAGGCCGCTGGCATCCGCGGCATCAAGCTGCACCCTGATTTTCAGAGCTTCTGGCTGGACGACCCTCGCCTTTTGCCCATTTTTGAAGCAGCGCAAAAAGACTTTGTGTTTGAAATCCACATAGGCGACAGAACAACGCCTGCCCAAAACCCCTCCTGCCCTTACAAACTGGCGGCCATTCTGCGTCAGTTCCCCGGCATGAGGGTGATTGCGGCCCATTTTGGCGGCTACCGCATGTGGGCGCATGCGCTTGATGCACTTGCTGGCAACAGGTTTGAAAACCTTTGGTTCGACACCTCAAGCACAACGCCCTTTGCGACTCCGCTGCTTGCCAAAAAGCTTCTTGGGGCTTTCCCGCGAGAACGTATTCTCTTTGGCACAGATTGGCCGCTGTACGACCCTGTGGAAGAACGACAACGCCTGCAACGCCTTGCCAGCCTCAAGGATGCGGAGATGGAAACCATCATGAGCAACGCCACGTCCTTGCTGTGCGATAGTGCTCCGCAGGCGAAAAGCCAGCTCAGCCATTGACAGCCGACCCTCTTTGCGGGTAAGTGTCTTGCCAAGCCGGACGGCGGCAGCACTGCCAACCCCGTCAGGTCCGAAAGGAAGCAGCGGCAACAGACGTTGCCGGGTGTCCGGCCCACAAAAAACCGCAACGGTAAACCCGTTGCGGTTTTTTGCGTCTTTGCGAACTTGCGCCAGCCACCGGCCCCGGAAAAAGGAATTGCCGCCGCCCCCAGAGGACACAGCGGCAATTCCTGTTCTGCTACAATTATGCGGGCAAAAGCCGCGCTAATTCTGATCTTTCGATGGCTCGTCCTCATCAACCATCACATCCACCTGATAAATGCCGCGCATTTCGTCCAGGTGAGTCCGCATGGCCTTTTCCGCCATATCCGGATCACGTTTTTTGAGCGCTTCGTACACGCCAACGTGGGCGCGGTATGAACGTTCGCTCTGCTTGCGTACCTGCAAGGAGGCGTACAGCGGCGTGATCAGCCAACCGGCAAAGCCCTCGGCCAAAAGCCCGAGAAAATTGTTGCCCATGCATTCCACAAGATAACGGTGAAAATCAATATCCGCTTCGGCAAAAGCACGTATTTCCGATGCGTCCAGCAATCTGCGCTGATTTTGCAGCTGCTCGTCCAGGCGGGTCAGCTGCTCATCGGTTATTTCAAGGGCCATGCGCCGCACCACAGCAGTTTCAAAAAAGAGCCGCAGATCGTGCAGTTGACGCCAGCCGTCAGGCGAGCTGGAGTAAATCTCCAGTGTAGCCCTCATCTCGCGCAGCAGGGGCTTGAGCGTCAGGCGGCACACGCGGGCGCGCATGCCGGGTGAAACCTCAATAAGGCCCATGCGCGCCAGACCGGAAAGAGCTTCGCGCACAGCAGGCCGACCCACGCCGAACTCGTCCATCAACTCACGCTCGGAGGGCAGCTTTTGCCCTACCTGATAAACGCCGCTCTGAATGTCATCCAGCAGACAGCTCAGCACTTCGGTGTGCACTCTGGGCCGCTGGATGTTGCGCTTTCTTCCGGCCTGTGCCTCGGCATCCATATTTTTCGAATTTTCGGTATTCATGGCGAAATTCGTTTCTCCTTGAGGTCTGCGGTACGTCGCATCTTTATGAAAAAACAAGAATTTTTATGCGTTAAAAAAGCAGTAATCCCATAAACCTTATAAAATTTTCATAAGATATTTCCTTACCCCATGAATTTCTGTATACTTATACAAGAAGGCCGACACAAAATGCCGCGGCTGACCGGTTACTTCCGGCGATTGCCCGCAAAGCCACATTGTTGCTGGCCCAAAACTTTTTTGCGAGCATGTTCAACTGAGGCTGCCCCGCGCCGACGGCGCATTTTTTACACTGTCACGGCAGACAAACAGATGAAGGAGCAAGTGATGTCACGTATCAAGAACCTGCGGGAAGAAGCCCTGGCCATGCACAAGGAATATCAGGGGAAAATTGAGGTTCGGGTCAAAGCCCCTGTGCGCGATAACGACGACCTCACCCTGGCCTACTCGCCCGGCGTTGCCGAGCCTTGCATGGAAATTCATAAAGATCCCGCAATGCTTGATGTTTATACAAACCACTCCAACTTTGTCTGCGTTGTTTCCAACGGCACTGCCGTGCTCGGCCTTGGAAGCATCGGCGCTGCCGCAGCCATGCCCGTTATGGAAGGCAAATCCCTGCTGTTCAAAACCTTTGGCGATGTGGATGCCTTCCCCATCTGTGTGGACACCAAGGACACCGGCAAGATCGTGGAGCTGGTTGAACTGATGGCCCCGACCTTTGGCGGCGTGAACCTTGAAGACATCAAGGCCCCTGAATGCTTTGTCATTGAAGACACCCTGAAAAAGAACGGCATCTTCAAAGGCCCCATCTTCCATGACGACCAGCACGGCACAGCTGTTGTTACGCTGGCTGGTCTTATCAACGCTCTGAAAATTGTTGGCAAAAAACTTGATGAAGTGACCGTTGTTACCAGCGGCGCTGGCGCTGCGGGCATTGCCATCATCAAGCTGCTCATGGCTGTGGGGCTCAAAAACGTCATCATGTGCGATTCCAAGGGCGCTATCTGGCAGGGCCGCCCCGAAGGCATGAATCCCTACAAGGATGAAATCGCCAAGCACACCAATCCCAACAAAATCAAGGGCGGCCTGGCCGAGGCCATCAAGGGCGCAGATGTCTTTATTGGCGTTTCCGCGCCCAATTCCCTGAACGAAGACATGATCCGCAGCATGGCCAAGGATCCCATTGTTTTTGCCCAGGCAAACCCCATCCCCGAAATCTGGCCCCTGCAGCGCGCTTTTGACGGCGGCGCAAAAGTGGTGGCAACGGGCCGCTCCGACTGCCCCAACCAGATCAACAATGTGCTGGCCTTCCCCGGCATCTTCCGGGGCGCTATTGACGTGCGCGCCACTGACATCAACGATGCCATGAAGATCGCCGCCGCCAAGGCCCTTGCCGAACTCGTCAAACCTGAAGAGCTCAGCCCCAGCATGATCATTCCTTCGACCCTGAACCCGGACGTGGCTCCTCTGGTGGCGGCTGCCACAGCCAAGGCCGCCATGGAAAGCGGCATTGCCCGTGTCCACATAAATCCTGACGTTGTGGCGGAAAACCTCAGAAAGCGTCTCGCCAAGCGCCGGGGGTAAACTTCTGGTCGCTGGCTGGTCATCACCATTCAAGGGGTCGCGCATGCAGCGCGGCCCTTTTTTTGCCAGCTGTCTACGGGGTCAAAATCCAGCGCCGCGCAAATACTGGCCTGCGTCAGATTTCAACCTTGACTGAAAAGACATTCAGGAAAAATAAGTCCCTGTTTGGTCACTCGTTCTGTCGATAATACAGCATTTTAAGAAGTGATACCACGCAATATGCCTGTGGGCAATTACCTGCTGTGGGCCCTTGCATTTCAAAACCCTTCAGCCCACTGACTGGTTGCTCAACCTATAAAAAATTATCATTTCTGTAAAGACCTCCGACGCAAATTTGCAACTGGTCTGGCATATTCTACCAAATTCGTCCAACATACCATTGCGTTATTTAACTAGTTTTTTACTCAGCAAGAAATGAAAAATAATAAAGGCGCCCTCAGCCGAAGCTAGGACGCCTAATTTTATATATCTATGGAGGGGGCTGAAGCACTGGCAGCTTGTCTGCGCACTATTTTGGCAGAGCTCCTGCAAGACAGGCGCAGAAAAGCTTTGCTGCTCCGCCCTGCTTCAAGCCTGATTAATGGCCGGTAATGCCATATTTTTTGAGCTTGTATTGCAACAGACTTTTTGAAATTCCAAGATATTCTGCTGCCTTGACCTGTACAAGCTCCGCCCGCACCAAGGCACGGCGGATAAGCGCGGCTTCAATCTTTTCAAGCGTATCAGCCAGATCAAGCTGTACAGGCAGCAAGTCCACCGCGCTTTTGAACTGCGATTCTTCATCGCGGATCTCGGCGGGTAGGTTATCCACGTCAATAACATTGCCCGGCACCAGCACGAGGCAACTTTCCACCACGTTTTCAAGCTGGCGGATGTTGCCCGGCCACTCGTAACCCGTGAGGTAGTTCAGCGCTTGAGTGCTGAAGGTTTTGGGCGGCATGGAATTGTCTGTGCAGACCTTTTCCACAAAGTGCGCCACAAGCAGGGGGATGTCTTCCCTGCGTTCGCGCAGAGGCGGTAGGGGAACCTGGACAACGTTGAGGCGATAATAGAGATCATCGCGGAATGTCCCTTTTTCCACCAGCGTGGCAAGATCCTTGTTGGTGGCTGCCACCACGCGGATATCCACTTCAATTTCCTCACCGCCGCCCACACGTTCAAAACGCCGTTCCTGCAACACCCGCAGCAGCTTGACCTGAAGGTCAGGCGTGAGTTCCGCAATTTCATCCAGAAACAGGGTGCCGCTGTCTGCCTGCTCAAAGCGCCCGCGGCGCATGGCGACAGCACCGGTGAACGATCCCTTTTCATGCCCGAAAAGCTCGCTCTCAAGCACACCGGGGTTCAGGGCCATGCAGTTCACCGACACAAAAGGCTTGTCTTTACGGGGGCTGGTATAGTGGATTGCCCGGGCCACCAGCTCCTTGCCCGTACCGGATTCACCGGTAATGAGCACCGTGGAACGGCTGGGCGCAGCGCGCTCAACCATGAGCAAAACGTCCCGTATGGCCCTGCTGCGGCCCACAATCTTGTGGACGCCGTAGCGGTCTTCCATAACTTCCTGCAACAACCGGTACTGGCGGTGCGCCCGCGAAAGTTCCACGGCGTTGTGGATGGAAAGCAGCAGTTCGTCATTGGAAAAAGGTTTGGTGATGTAGTCAAATGCGCCGTAGCGCATGACCTCGACGGCGCTTTCAATGGAGCCGAAGGCCGTCATGATAAGCACCGGAATGTACGGCCAGTTTTTTTTAACCCGCTCAAGCACTTCGCGCCCTGTGACCTTGGGCATTTTCATGTCGGTCACAACAACGTCCACTTCGCTCTCGTCCAGAAATGCCAGTGCGGTTTCAGGGTCGCTGATGGCCGTGACGGCATAGCCCTCGTCTTCAAGCAGGGTTTGCAACACCAGCAGATAGTTTTTTTCGTCGTCGATGATGAGAAGATGCGCTTTTTCGCTCATTATGTATCCTATGCGCCAGTTTGGGCTCTGGGCAGCAGAACCCTTACCAGCGCCCCGCCCTCGGGGCCGTTTTCAAGCTTGATGACACCGCCGTGGCTTGAGATGATCGACTGCACAATGGGCAAACCAAGCCCAGTGCCGCCGTCTTTGGTAGTAAAAAAGGGATCCAGCAGGTTGGGTAGCGTAGCGGGGTCAAAACCGGGGCCAGAATCAAGAAATTCAATGCAAACGTGGCCGTTGTCATCAATGCGCCCTTTTATGCGCACAACGCCCGGCCCATCCATCGCCTGCTGGCCGTTCACAAGGATATTGTAAAAAGCCCGGTACAGCAAATCCTTGTCGCCGGGTGTAAAAAGCCCACTCTCGCACTGCCGTTCAAGCGCCACGCCGCAGCGCCCCATCTCGCCTTCAAGAAAGGCCAGAACCTGATCCAGCACCACATTCACGTCCACAACGTCCTGCTTGGGCTGGCGGGGGCGGGCGTAGTCCAGAAAGTCGTTGACTGTCTGCGAAAGCCGAACAGCCTCGTCAAAAATCGCCCCAAGAATACGGCGTGTGCTGGCGTCGGCCTTGTCGGTACGGCGTTGCAGCAGTTCGGCGCTGGAACGGATGATGCCCAGCGGATTGCGGATTTCGTGCGCGATACTGGCCACCACCCTGCCCATGCTTACCAGCCGTTCATTGCTGTGCAACTGGTTTTCAAGAACCCGGTTCTTGTACATACGCGCCGCAAGCACCCGCTCCGACCGGTGGATCAGCATGAGCAGCAGGCCAAACATGATCACAGACGAAAGCAGACACATGACAACAATGATGCCCTGAAACGTCAGCACCTGCTCATAGTCGCCTGTAATATCCTGCGTGAGCTCCAGCGCGCCCATGATGGGCGCTTCCTCACCGGGGTGCAGGGGTTCGCCGCGCAGGGGGTAAAGAATGCGCAGCACAAACGAGCCTTCCTGCAACGGCACACGAAATGGAGCCTGCCAGCCCGGCATGGTCGAGATGATTTCCGACCTCGGCGCTCCGCCTTCCAGAATGTCGTCCAGATATGGCGGGGATAAACCAGCGCGGCCCAGATCTTCCTTCTTGGTGGAATACGCCACCAGACGCGAAAAATCATAAATGCGCAACCGCTCGACCGGCAATCCGTGAATGACGGACTTCACCACCTGATCCAGCCTGTCATATTGTTCTGGCTGGCGCAGGGCAATACGTCCGTAGCCCAGCAAGGTGGGCAAGGCGAATCGGCGAAATATCTGGCTGTTGAGATTTTCCACAAGCTGCTGGGCAAAGTTCTCCTGCCGTGTGAGCAGGGTCTCGCGCGCAGAGTTGGAAATAAAGAAAGAAAGCCCCAGGCTGGTCAGCAAAATGACCACCAGCGAGAGCCAGGATAATGTGCGGGCGTAACTTGGCAACGCGCTATCCGTGTCAACGGTCTGGGCGCAGGCATCCTCGCACTGGCGGATGCAGGCTTCGTTACGCTGCTTTTTTCTGAACATAGCAATGCCTTTGCGCGCACGGCGGCTCCGGACGGCGCGGCACTTCTGCCACCACCGCTGGGGCGCAGGGAAAACGACCGCTACGCCCCGCCGCAAAGCCGCCGCTACGCGACAGGTTATAAAAACCCCAGGCATATCCGAAAGCCGCCGTCTGACGGCCACCGCCACTCCTGAAGCACATTTCGGCACACAGGCAAAGGGTTGCAACCAGCGCGGGACACCGTTTTTTTGCCCTTGGCAACGGTCCCGCACCGTTCACTTGCTTAAAACTTCTGTTCCATTTTGGGTACGGCAAGGTATTCTGCCAGATCGGCTTCTTCCTGCGCATAGCCGCCAGCCCCAAGCCGCGCGTTGGCAAGGCGTTTGCCCAGCTCCACTGCGGGTTGATCCAGCGGATTGATGCCCATGAGCCAACCCGTAAACAGGGTGGCCGCCTCAAGCAGCAGCATGAGCGAGCCGGCGGCGCGGGGGCCGTTGTTGTGCATTTCCACATGCAGCAGGGGCACGCCGCTCTGGCACAGGGCCATACGGGTTCCCAGGGCCTCGGCTTCAAGCAGGCTGCCAAAGGGTTTGGCCCGCAGCCAGGCCCACTGATCCGGCACATCCATGCCGAAATTGGGTCCCTGCGCCTGATCGCGGCTGGTCAGGAAAATGCACCCCTTGTTGCGCGGGCCGCTCAAAAACATCTGGTTGATGGAATGCTGATCCGTCACCCCGGTGGCGGGCACAGGCTGGCTGCCCTGCCCGTCCTTGCCCAGGCTTTCGGCCCAAAGCTGGGCAAACCAGTCGCCGTAGGCGGCCCACTGCGGAATGTAGCTGAAAAATATCAGCTGGCTGTAGCCCTTGTCTTCCAGAGCCTTGGCCCAGCAGGCCAGAGCAAACGAAGGATGATCAGCAACCTGCTCCGGATTTTGCAGCAGGGGGCGTGCAACATCGGCTGCGCCGTCCAGCAGGGCCTGCCAGTCTATGCCCAGAAAGGCCGCGGGCAAAAGCCCCACAGCAGAGAGAGCTGAATAGCGGCCGCCAAGATAATCCGGCACTTCAAGGGCGGTCAGCCCATAGCGGTTGGCTTCTTCGCGCAGGTAGCCCTTGCGTTCATCGGTGACAACGATCATCTGATCCTGCCAGCCCTCGCCCACGCTGGCCTTAAGCCAGTCACGCACAAGAAAATACTGCGAGATGGTCTCAATGGTGCCGCCAGACTTGCTGATGCACACCACCACGGTTTCCGCGGGATTGAGCTTGCCGAGCAGGGCTTCAAAGCGCTCCGCACAGACATTGTCCGCAATCCACAGCCACGGGCCGCGATGAGCGGGGCCGTCCTGCCCCGGCGCAAAGGCCTGCTGCATGGCCCGCGCCCCAAGGGCAGAGCCGCCGATGCCCAGCACCAGCATATGCTTGTAGGCCTTGATGCGGGGAATCAGCGGGGCCATTTCCACTTCCAGCTTGGCGCGGAAGGGCATGGAAATAAAGGGCAACTCGCCGGATGCCAGCTCGCGCTGAAGCCTCTGGGCCACTTCCGGCGCGCGCGCCTTCAGGGCCGCAGCAGAATCAGCGTCAAGGCGATGAGCATACGCTCTCGACCATTCGAGCAAATGAGGCATGGATACCTCCTGTGGTGTTGCGCCGCGTTCTTGGTGGCGCATTACAAAAGTCGCAAGGGTTTGGGAGCAAAAAAACGCCGCCGCACGGCCTTGTAAGTCTGCGGACGCACGCCAAACCGGCAATGCCACAGGGCACAGGCATCACGCGCCGCACAGGCGCGCACCTCTACCCTGTCGCCAGCACAGCCCATGCACTGCCTGCGAATGGCCCGCAGAGCCTGACGTGCGGCTTGCTCCGCCGGGGCGGGGCATTCCTCGCCCGCCAGTGTGGCAAGCCGCCAGGCCCAAAGGGGGCAATCTTCATCCGCGCAGGCGCGAACCGCCTTGGCAGACGCACCCTGGCACTCCAGACAAAACTGCCGGATGGCTGTCAGAGAACCATTCTTGCCCCTGCCGGAATTTTTTGCGCGTTCTGCGTCCGTGGTCATCAGGATTTGGAAGCCCCGCAGCATTTCTTGTATTTTTTGCCGCTGCCGCAGGGGCAGGGATCATTACGCCCCACCTTGGGTTCCTGCCTGCGGTAGGCGTCAGGCCGCAGGGCCACGCCGTCCACATAATAAATCTTGTCGTCCTTGCGCAGAAAAAAGCTACGCTCGCCCAACTGGCGGGGGATCCCCTCCAGTTCATAATAGGCATAGAATTCAACAACATCAAAAAGTTCGCCGTGTTCTCCGGCGGGAACATCGTTTTCGGTCGCGGCAATATCAAGACGCAGCCAGGTTATATCCCTGGTCTGCTCGGCCAGCTTGTCGGCGTCCACATTTTCCCGGTAGTCAGGATGCGTGGTTTCCACAAGCCACTGATGGCGGCCAAGCACATAGGCCGAATACCGCGAACGCATGAGGCTTTCTGCGTTCTGGGGCCAGGACGCGCCTTCAATATGGGGGCCGCAGCATTGGTCCAGAGACTGGCCGCTGCCGCAGGGGCAAAGTTGAGACATGAAAATTCCGCCTTGGTTTAAGCCCTCAGGGGGCATATGCAACACAATAAGCATAGCTTATGGCAAAGCAGGCGGCAAGAGCGGCAAGGCGGGATGAATGCGGCGGGCAAAAAAAAAGCGGCATGCACAGGTGACGCGCCAAGTGCATGCCGCAGGAGACCGAACGACCTTATCTGTCTTTGACCGGAGGAGAGAGCGGCCTTGGGGGTCGCAATTGGACAAGACAGCCAGGACGAACGGCGGTATTGGTCGCACCGGCTTCTGCCGCCGGGCTTGAGATTGAGTCAAAATTCAGTTCAAGCGTGCCGTTCTTTGCTTCTTCGGCGCGGGCAGTGCCAAGGGGCATGCCTTGCGCATCATAAACGGCGCAGGGCGTTCCCTTTGCAGGCGCGCGCAGACCATACAGCAGGCACCAGATGTGGCCGGATTGCGCTTGCGCGGCAGTGTCAGCATTCTGTTCCACGCGCACGATTTCTCCGCAGCCAAGGGTTGTCAGCTGGCGTATGTACTTGCTGCCAAGCCTGAACACCACAACCCCGCCCAGCAGGGCCAGACCGCAGCATCCCGCAGCCAGCACAAAGGGGTTATAGCCGGTAACGCGCCGCAAGTACGAAGTAGACGCCGCCCGCATGGCGGTTTCATCGGCATGCACAATAACAGTATAGTGCTGCGTGGTGCTGGCAGCCGCACCCCTGAAAGAAACTTTCAGGGCGTAACTGCCGGGTTCCGCCACGGCATCGGCGCGCACACTGCCTCGCCACATGCCGTTGCCAAACCAGTAGCCCGCAAAGAATCCTTCCAGATCATAAAAAAGGGCCGGATTTTCCGGGGCAAATTGCGCCTTGAGGTCGCTGTTGACGGGATTTTTGATGGTCAGCGGCCCGGATATGGACACGCTGCCGCCGGGCAGCAATTCGATCACATCCGCGCCTGACCTTGCAAGGCCTTGCAGGCCGTCAAGTATTCCCAGCAGGGCAAAACCCAGCAACAGGGCGCACAGAGCGCCCCAATAACGCTGCCGGGCACGGGTCTGGAGGCAGTTCTGCCAACCCTGACTCTTGATGAATTCCCCCATAGGTTCCTTCCTGCCCGCCTGTGGTATGGTCATGACACACGACATGCTGCTGCTCCCGTTTATCGGCGATCAATGACGGGGCACATGGACGTTTCGGCCACGTGCCAGCTTACAAGCCTCTGCCCAAGGCGCGGCAGTTCCACAAGGCTCTGAAACTCGGCGGGATATATCTGGCGCACCTTTTTGGTGAGCCAGAAGGCCCCTGCCCACGTAGGCACCGTGATGCCAAAAAACCATGCGCAGAACACCAGTTCCGAGGCCCCAGAACTGTGGGCCGACTGATACATGCCCACAAAGATCGCGCCAACCATGACTGCGTTGGCCGCAACCCGGATTATGCTGGAATAAAGGGTCTGACGGTAACTGTTCATTGATGCTCTCCTGAGTGTGTTTGTCCACCCGAGGGGCGCCGGAGCGGGGCGAACCGCTCCGGCGCGCAGGGTGGGGGTAGGCACCCTGGGGGTTTACTTCTTGAAGATGTTGGTCTTGGTCACGTTCATGATGCGCATGGCCTGGGCCTTGTCGGCATTGCGGTAGGCAATGCGCATTTCATCACCAGCGGTCCATACATAGGCCGGGTAATCCTGGGCTTCAGCAGGAATCTTGAAGGTGATCAAAGACTTTTGACGTCCAGAGTACACGGTGACGGTCTGCTGGTCCTTGTCGATAATGGGGAAGGTCTTGCCCTTGACCTTGGGATGGTCGGAGCCGACGTTCTTTTCCACATCGGTGAACTGCACGGCCAGTTCGCGTACACTGTTGGTCTTCTGGTCATAGATAAGCACGGTGTTCTTGACCAGGTCGATCATCAGGCGGCCGCCCACGCTGGGGCTCGGGCCCATGTCTTTGGATTCCACAGGCAGCTTGAAGGTATGCGTGCCGCCGCTGTAGTGCGGGTTAAACTGATCGTGCGTCACGTCCACCACGATGGTGAGGGTTTTGGCTGTGGCATCAAAGGCCACGCAGCGTCCCTGTTCCACGCCTCCGTCGAAGTTGCAGCCGGTGAGCAGTGCAACAGAGAAGGCCATCGCCAGCATAAGCATCAGGTTACGAATCTTCATGGCGGGTCTCCTTCTAGTTGGCCGCGGGCTGGTTCTTCTTGGCGGCAATTTCCGCCTTGGCGCCCTGTACCATCTTGACGGTTATGTAAAGGGAGATAGCCGACACGAAGCCGAGCACGTCGATCGTAGCGGTCGGGCCAAGCAGCCAGCTCCACGCCGGGAATTCAGCTTCAACCAGCTTGCACACAACCGAGATGAGGCAGCCGATAACAGCCAGGCCAAACACGAGGCGGATGCCGTAGCCCTTTACATACTTGGTGGCAACAACGCCGATCTGCGCGCCGATGGCCGCGCCGCACAGCATGATGAGAGCGGCAAGCAATTCCACGCGGCCCTTGTATGCGTACGAAGCCGTGCCGTAGAGACCGGAGATGGCGACTTCAAAGAGGTCCGTACCCACCGCCAGATGGGTGGGGCAGCCGACAAGATACACCAGGGCGGGCATGCGGATAAGACCGCCGCCGATGCCGAGGATACCAGCCAGCCAGCCGGTGAAGAAGCTGACGAAGATGGGCAGCCATGCGGAGCAGGTGATGTTGGCCTGCTTGAAGTGGAAGACAGGCGGAATCTTGATGGCGTGCAGGCGGGAGGCCCAGTCAACGCCAGTGGCCGTCTGGTCAAGTTCCCTGTTCTGGGCTCTTGCTTCACGTTCCTTCCTGCGGCGGGCGGCGATATCATGAAATACAAGCCATGCCAGCAGCACAAGCAGGACAACGTACAACCAGCGCACAACCTTGTCGACGGAACCCAGGCGTTCCAGCCACATGACCATCTGCGCGCCAACTTCCACGCCCACGATGGTACCAACCAGCATGGTCAGGCCCAAGCCGTAGTCAACGTTGCCGAACTTGCCGTGCCGCATGGTGGAGATAAGCGATTTACCCGCCATCTGCGCCACGTCGGTACCAATGGCAAAGGCCATGGGGAAACCAAGAATGTTAAGACCGGGGGTAACCATCCAGGCGCCGCCCATGCCGAAGAAGCCGCCGATAATGCCAACGCCCAAACCAAGAATGACAAGGCCCGGCCAGAAAATGAACACGCCGGAAATGGGCATCAAAATATACAACCATTCCATAACTTGCCTCCTTCCGACTACTTTTCGGACAATTCGCGGTGCTTGAGGTCAATGCCGATATGCGTCATGACGATATCTGCCAGCCACCCGAGAATGCAGCCAGTAACCGGGATGATGGCCATAGTCAGAATGGCAAAAAAGAAATGGCTTTCATTATACATTTCAGCCCACCAGTACAGTATGCCGTCAAGCTTGCGCGTATCGGCGACCACCACAACGTTGGCAACCTTGCCGCCGCCAGCAGCCAGGGCCGCGCCGGGCAATGCCGCAACCAGCAGCGCGCAACCTGTAAGCCATGTCCAGAGCCTCTGCATCCTTTTCATAACTTCCTCCACATCAAAATGTGACATCTCCACTTCAACCACTTACCCATTTTGCGGTGTCTCCCGTCGGGGGCAGGCACCGCCTCGTTGCCTCGAATGTGAAAGTATTAGCAAAGGCTGTGCCATTGCATAATTATTGCCTGTAATTGCGCCTTTTTTTCTATTTTTGCGCGAAAAATCTTGTCACGAAGAGCAATGTTTTTTATACTCAGCTCAAAGATTGCGCTTTTTTGCACAAAACAGGGGAGCACCATGCGCTTACACAGAACACTTCCCCAGGGCAGTTCGCTGGAGTTCACGGCGTTCTTTATGAATCGCAGCCTTGCAAGCCGCATGCTGATGCTGGGCTTGCCCCTGCTGGCGCTTGTACTGCTGATTATTTTTACTGCTACGGGCAGTAGCATCGAGGCCATTCTTGATCGCGCAATTGCGCGCAATGCACAGCTTCAGTCACAGGCAATGAGCCTTGCTCTGGAACAGGCGCTTGAAGAAACGCGCAATCAGCTTCTTATTCTCGCTGCTGGCTCCATGGATCAAAAAGACATGGCCAACCGGCTCAAATTCCGCGCCAAGGCTGGCGGCTTGCGCTACAGGGAGCTGGCCTTTGAGGGTCTGGCCCCAGACAACCGCTATCTGCTTGTCAACACAGGCGGGGATATCATCAATGTTCCCATGCGGCAGGCCCTTGCCAGCCCCACCGGCCCCTTCCACTCCATTGCTTCTGAACACCGCACCGGGCACGTCAGCGTTGCCCAACCCGTGGAAGTGACCTACTCCATGGTGCCGGTTAAGGGCAGCAACCAGAACATCACCCTGCACGTGCTGCGTTTTTCCACCCCGGTTCATGATGCGGAAGGCACATTTGCCGGCTACCTGATGCTTTCTCTGGATCTGCGGGAGCTGCGGGATATCCTGTCCACCTACTCCGGCCCCAATGCACCCATTGCCGCATCAGGCGATGAGGGGCGCGTGCGCACACTTTTTTTTGATCGCGATGGCTGGATGCTCTTTCAGTCTGAAGCGCCGGATGCTGGCCTGGCCCAGCGCAGCCTAGGCACAGATGCCGTGCGCGCTGGCTTTACCGGCGATTTTGGCAGGCCGGGATTTAACACCGCATTCCGGCCCAGCCCTGAACACATCAATTACTGGAACATGGTATCCGATGTGCAGGAGGGCAAGTCAGGCCAGCTCCCCCTTTCTGAAAACAGCTCCCTGTGGAGCAGCAGCCAGATGCGGGTGGAGAGGGTAAGTTACGTGCCGGTGACCTTCAGCCCGGTTTCGCAGGCAACAATTGTACTGGGCGGTCTGGCGGTATTGGACACCAGTTTTACCACCACGCGCACGGGCGTGCAGCTCATGGGCATCTATGTGGGGGCCTTTCTTGGCGGCATGCTGCTTTTGGGGTTGAGCCTTTGGTGGCTTGCGCGGCAGACGGGCAGATCACTCAATGCCGTGACTGCGGAACTTGAACGCTGCAACGCCGAAGGAAACGACAAGAATATAGATATGCCCCAAATGCCGCGAGAGCTGGAACGGCTCAAGACTGGCATAAACACCCTGCTTGAACGCTTGCGCTTTGCTGCGGAGGCCCGCCGCCTGCGCGCCGCGGAGGATGATGCCCAGCAACAGCGCGAGCCAGTGGAAGATCTGCCGCATCCCGAAGACCTGCCCGTCAACAGCCTTATTGGCACATCCCCCACCATGCTTGCCCTGTGCGACAATGTCCGCAAGGCTTCGCAGGTGATGGCCGATGTGCTGGTTGTGGGCGAAACCGGCACAGGCAAGGAGCTGGTTTCCGAGGCCATCCACAGGCTCAGCGCACGGGCTTCGGGGCCGTTCATTACCATCAATTGCGGCGCGCTGGATGAAAATCTGCTCATGGACACCCTTTTCGGGCATGTGAAAGGCGCATTCACCGAGGCGCGCGCGCCACGTAAAGGGGCTTTTCTGACGGCGCAGGGCGGCACGCTCATGCTGGACGAAGTGGGCAATGCGGCCCCCAAGGTGCAGCAGGCCCTGCTGCGGGCGCTCTCCACCAGGCGAATCAGGCCGCTGGGCAGCGATGAAGACGTACCTTTTGACACGCGCATCATTGCGGCCACCAATGCATCACTTATAGATGATTCGCAAAAAGGCACTTTCCGCGAGGACTTGTACTACCGGTTGGCCGTCATCACCATCAACACGCCGCCGCTGCGGGAGCGCAAGACGGACATTCCCTCGCTGGCTGTCTATTTTCTTTCGGAAGCTCTCAAGGCCAAGGCAAGGCTGAAAGCCGAGGGCGGAGCACAGCCCGCTGGCGGGCTGGCTGCAATGACCGCCGCCATGCCGCAGGTCAGCAAAGGAGCCATGGCCAAACTGATGGACTACGACTGGCCCGGCAATGTGCGCGAATTAAAAAACACCCTCACGCGGGCTCTGACATTCTGCGAAGGTGGCATCCTACTTGCAGAAGATATTCAGCTTGGCGCGGCTACCCAGCCGCAAAACGACGCCATCCCGGCAGGACAGAACGAAACTGCGGCAGCTCCGGCGCAGGAATCGCGCAAGCCGCAGGATGATCCTTGCGATCAGGGATTCTGCACAACGCCCCCTGCCGAAGATCCTGCATCGGCAGAAGGTTTGCCCGGCAGGCTGGTTAGCTCGGCGGCCGCAGATATTCCCATGCAGGCCTCAGCGGGCGACCCTGCCCCTCAGCCGCAAAACGAGGCCTCCGCGCAACTGGATACCCTGCTGCGCGGCAAGGACTCTGCGGACAAGCTCAACCGGCGCGTCATGGAGGTCTGGCCGACCATCGCGGCTTCGGGCAGCATCAGCAGGCAGGAATATCAAGCGCTTGCCGGGAAAAATATTTCCATGCGCACGGCTCAGTACGACCTGCAATTGCTTGTGCAGCTGGGGCTTGTGCGCAAAGACGGACGCGGCCCTGCGCAGAGGTATATTGTAATCGGGCAGGGACGCTGACAAGCAACGTTTACGCATCAGGCATTCAGCATCATCAGTTTCAGGGCATGACGAAAATCTGCGATCAAGGATATCCGTATGGCCTCTCTGCTGAGAAAACTGTTTGGCATTGCCCCTCGTGTTGGCCGCGAGGCGGCCATGGACGCCTTCAACAAACGCTATGTCTCGTTCAAGGAACTGCTCCAGGCCAATGCAGATCTGGCCGGGGTAATGGCCGGGCTGGACGCCACCCTGCGCGGCGACAAGCACATGGAAACCAGCGAAGTGCGCAAGCAGGCCCGCCGGGCCATATTCCACTGCGAGCGCATGGCCTCTACCCTGAGCGAAATGTCAGGGCAGTGCGATATTTCTCTGGGCAGCGCCGTACATTCCATTGCCGCGCGCATTGAGCACGAGCTAGATCAGCACACGCGCGGCGATGTGCCGCAGTTTACCCTGCCCCTCTCAGAGGTTGATGCCAGCATGGCCTACAGTGTCGGCGGCAAAAACGCCAACCTCGGCGAGCTGCGCAATATGCTGGATATGCCTGTGCCGCGCGGATTTTCCATCACTATCCGGGCATGCAGCTTTTTTTTGCTGCGCACGCCGGGCCTGTTTAAAAACCTGTTCAGGCTGCTGAAATCTGTTGACCCCGAAAAACCCGCGTTAATTGCAGAAATTTCCAAAAATATTGAGCTGCTTGTGCTGGAAGCCCCCATCCCGGCAGAGGTTGAACAAGCCCTGTTTGCGGAATGGGACGCCGCCTTCGGCAAAAACGCGGATGTGGTTGTGGCTCTGCGCTCCAGCGCCATTGCCGAGGACGGCGTGCAATCTTTTGCCGGTCAGTACCGCAGTATCCTCGGCGTTACCCGCCAGGATCTGCTGTCCGCCTTCAAGAAGGTGGTTGCCAGCCTGTTTTCGCCCCGCGCCCTGACCTACCGCGCCGAACACGGCTACGATCTGGACGCCACCGGCATGGGTCTTTGCTGTGTTGAAATGGTACGGGCCAAGGCCGCTGGCGTGGCTTTTTCCCGTCATCCGGTAGACCTGCGCTCCAACGCCACTGTCATCAACGGCCTGTGGGGTCTGGGCGAAATGGTCGTGGACGGCTCGGGAACACCCGACCAGTGGCTTGTTTCCCGCGCCACAAAAAAGATCACCATGGGCACCATTGCCCACAAAACAGTGCGGCTGCGCCTTGTGCGCACCAAGACCGGCCTTGTGGAAAGCACGCTCGAATCCGTGCCCGATTCCCTGCGCGATGTTCCCTGCCTCAGCGATGATCAGGTGCGCAGACTGGCAGAAATGGTCATGGAACTCGAACGGCACTACCAGTATCCGCAGGATATGGAATGGGCCGTGGACGAAGACGACCAGATTATTTTGCTGCAAACCCGCCCCATGGGGCTGGACAGCGCCTCTGAGGAACATTCTGCCCCGGCCCTGCGCCACCTGCGCCCCCTGCTCTCAGGTGGCGACATTGCCGCGCGGGGCGTTGGTTGCGGCCCTGTTGTCCATGTGGGCGAAGGGGAAGACATGACGCACTTTCCCGAAGGGGCCGTCATGCTGCTTGCCCATTCATCGCCCAACGCCATGGCGGCCATGCGCCGCGCCTCGGCCATCATTGCAGAAACAGGCAGTCTTACCGGTCACATGGCTTCCATTTGCCGAGAATTTGGCGTGCCGACCATCATGAACCTGCCGGGCGCCAACAGTATTCTGGCCGAGGAGCAGATCGTCACCGTGGATGCGCTTACCGGCAGAATTTTTGACGGCGAAGTGCAGGAGCTGCTGACCCTGCGGCTGGTGAAGCCTCAGGCCCGACCCAGCAGCCCGGCTCTGGTGCTTTTACGGCGCATCGCCCCCTATATTTTACCGCTGCATCTGGTGGATCCGCGCGCGGATACCTTCACGCCCCGCCACTGCACATCGCTGCACGACATCATGCGCTATGTGCACGAATTGAGCTATTCCCAGATGTTCCAGATATCCGACAGAGTTACGGATCACTGCGCGGGCGTTGCCAGCAAGCTGGTCTGCACGGTGCCGCTTGATCTGCACGTGATTGATCTGGGCGGTGGGCTGCGCAATCCGGAATCCCGCCAGGTAACGCCAAATGATGTGCTGAGCGTGCCTTTCAAGTGCGTGCTTGACGGCATGCTCAATCCGGCGGTGCAGGCTCGTGGCCCACGGCCTGTAAACATGCGCGGATTTCTTTCTGTCATGGGGCAGACCGCCATTGGCTGCAATGAGGAGGGCTGTTCACGCTTTGGCCAGCGCAGCTATGCCATAGTTTCCGACCGCTATCTCAATTTTTCGTCCCGAGTAGGCTACCACTACGCCATTCTTGACTGCTGGTGCGGCGAAACCCTGAGCAAGAACTACATCCGCTTTGAATTTGCCGGGGGTGCGGCTGCCAATGCCCAGCGCGTAAGGCGTGTGCAGTGCATAGGCCTGATCCTCAAAGAGCTGGGCTTTACCGTTGAGATAACGGGTGATAGACTGCGGGCACGTTACCAGAAATACCCCAGGCATGAGCTGTGCGCGCGCCTGGATCAACTGGGACGACTCCTGATAATGACCCGCCAGATGGACATGCTCATGGTGGACGATGCAGCAGTGCAATCCTACGCCACCAAGTTCCTCAATGGCGAATATCATTAGCCGCACACCCTTTGCGGGGGTGGGCCCGGCCCCGCACGGCGGCCTGGGCCATCGCGGCACAACACGATTGAGGCCCCATGCCGCCCCTAGCCGCATCGCCTGCGCAAACCCCGGAAGGCACTGCCTTCCCTGATCCGCCGCAGACGTTATTAAGCCGTGATTTTGTTCTGCTGTTCTGCATGACCATGTGCTGCAACAGTTTTGTGGCCGTCTTTTACTGCTTTGAGCAATGGCTCGAAGGCCTCTCTGTCAGCCCGAACTGGCGGGGAGTGCTGCTCTCTTCCATGTTTGTCATGGTTCTGATTTTCAGGCAGGTGGCAAGCGTGGTTCTGTTGCGCCGTGGCAAACTCTTGCCCATGGGCATTGCCATCATCATTTCAAGCGGTGTCATGCTGGCCTACCCTTATGTGGGTGGCTCCCATATTATTGAGCTGATTCTGCTGTTGCGCGTGGTACAGGGTATTGCCCTTGCCTTTTTCTCCTGCTGCACGGTGTCCGTGCTGGTGAGTTGCATACCCAAAGGCCAAAGCGCGCGTGGTTTTGCCATCTTTTCGCTCACCCTGCTGCTGCCCTATTCCATCATTCCGGCAGTAGGGGAACAGATACTTGCCCTGCTCGGGGGCGAACCCCACCTCTTTGCCTTCACGGCTCTGCTGGGCATTCCCTCCCTGCTCATGCTGGTGCCGCTGGCACCGCGCCTGCGCAAGCCAGAAATGGCCCAGGAGGCAGAAGGCGGCATGTCTGGTCGGGAATTATGGCATGCAGTGAGTCATTCCGGCCTGTTTTTTGTGTATATGGCCTGCATGACATTCAGCATCATGACAGTGCTGGCCATCTTTTTCATGAAGGGTTTGTGCTCCATCACCGGCGCGCACCCGGCGTGGTTTTTCAGCACCTATACGCTCACCATCATTCTGGTGCGTCTGGTGGGCAGCCACAGGCTCGATACGCTGCCGCGCCACAGGATTACCATTCTGTGCAGCATCCTTCTGGTCTGTTGCATGCTTGGGCTGGCCTGGGGGCCGCTGTGGGCCTTCATTCCCCTCACCTTCCTGTACGGGCTGGGGCTGGGCCTGCTTTACCCTCTGCTGGCGGCCATGGTCTATGACCGCTCCACACCCACCACACGCTCCATCAACTCTAATGTGATGATGGCCACCTTCGATTCCAGCGGCATTTTTGCCCCCATAATCGGAGGATTGGTTATGTATGAAGGCTTCGGCTACCGGGGTGTTTTTGTGGCCACGGCAGTTTCCATCGGCCTGTGCGGCCTTTCCATGGTGGCCGACAAACTGCGCGTTGCCCACTGGCAACGGCAGGGTCGCCACATAGCTTAAGCACCAGACTCTACAAGCGCGGGGCAAGAACCCGGTCAACAGCAGCCATGCGACGGCGAGAGGAAGTGTTGCCTTTGACAAAAATGCAATAATATATCATTTCATTTTCTGGCGCAAAAAACGCTTACATCCTGATCCAGAAACATGGGAGAAATGATGAAAAACCTGATTCTTGTGACGGCCTGCACAGTTCTGTTCGCAGCCGCCCCCGCGCTTGCGCATGGCCCGCACGAACATGGCGCAGCCCGCCTGGACGTGGCTGTGGAAGGCAATATTGTAGAAATCAGCCTCGAAAGTCCCCTTGCCAACGCCCTACCCTTTGAGCACGCACCCCGCGATGCAGCCCAACGCCAAGCCGTGCAGAACATGGCGGCAGCCTTGCATAAGGCAGAAAATATTTTTGTTTTTCCCGCCGCTGCCCAGTGCCGCACCAAAAAGGTAACGCTGGAATCCGATGCCCTGCCCGAGGCCCTGCTGGGAGCAAAGCCAGCCACGCAGCCGGAACAGGCGCAAGCATCAACGCAGAACGCGTCTGCCGCCCCCGCGGTTGAACCCAAGGCACATGCAGACCATGACGAACATGCCGGGCACGATGAACACAGCGGCCACGCAGATCTGGACGCGTCCTTCACCTTTGAATGCGCGCAGCCCGAAGCACTGCACGGCATGGACGTGCGTCTTTTTTCCGCATGGCCAGCTCTGCATGAGCTGCGCGTGCAGATAGTCAGCCCCACAGGGCAGCATGCCGCCGAACTGAACGAACAGGCCCACACCCTCAAGTGGTAACTCCCATGAATTCCGATACGCCAACACCACCGCAAGCGCCTTGCAGCACGAATGCAGGCGAGAAGGCAGTCCTGCTTGAAAACTGCACATTTTGCTGGCCCGGCCAAGAGGAAGAAACCCTGCATATTCCCCTGTTCAGTATGGGCAAAGGGGAGACGGTCTTTCTTTCCGGCCCCAGCGGCGGGGGCAAAAGCACCCTGCTCAGCCTCATTGCAGGAATACTCCAACCAGCTTCTGGCAGTGTGCGCGTCAACGGAATTCGTGTGGACACCTTGCCCAGATTCGCCAGAGATTCCTTTCGCGGCGACACCGTCGGCCTGATCTTTCAGCAGTTCAATCTTGTTCCGCATCTCTCCATGCTGGACAATGTGCTGCTGCCCTGCCGTTTTTCGCCCATACGCACCACACGGGCAGCGGAAAAGGATGGAAGCCCGGAGCACTCCGCGCAACGTCTGCTTGAGCGTCTTGGCCTTGGGCCGGAACTGTGGCGCAAAAGCGTAACCCGCCTTTCTGTGGGGCAACAGCAGCGGGTTGCCGCCGCCCGCGCCCTTGTAGGCTCGCCCCCGCTGGTCATGGCTGACGAACCCACCTCTGCGCTGGATGCGGAACGGCGGGCGGATTTTCTGCGCCTGCTGCTACGCGAAAGCGCCGATGCCGGATCAAGCCTGCTGTTTGTCAGCCATGACCTGTCTCTGGCGGATTTTTTTGAACGCCGGGTCCGGCTGGCAGAGATTAACCGGGCCGATGCCAGCAGGGCCGACAAGGGAACAATCCCGCAGGGGGAAACCGAATGAGCCGTTGGCGTTTTTTGTTGGGGCTTGCCTGGTCGAGCGCATGGAATCGCCGGGGAACCCTGAGCCTTGTGGTATTTTCCATAGCGCTTTCCACCACCTTGCTGCTCGGTATGGAGCGAGTGCGCACTCAGGTGCGCGATAATTTTATTCAGGCCGTTTCTGGTACGGATATGGTGGTCGGGGCGCGCGGCAGCGAGTTGCAACTACTGCTCTATGCCGTGTTCCACATGGGCAAAGCCACCAACAACATGGGGTGGGACAGCGCCCAGCGCATTGCCCAACGCAAGGACGTGGCCTGGACTATCCCCCTGTCGCTCGGCGATTCACACAAGGGATTTGCCGTAGTGGGCACTTCGGGCGATTTTTTTACCCAGTACCAATACAGCAGGCGCATGCATCTGCAACTGGCGCAGGGCGTGCCTTTTGACGGCATCTTTGATGTTGTGCTGGGGGCGGAGGTTGCCAGCAAAGAGCACTACAGGCTGGGCGACAAGTTGGTACTCAGCCACGGCTCGGGCGGCGCCCACCTTGCCCAACATACGGACAAGCCCTTTACTGTTTGCGGCATTCTTGCGCCCACAGGTACGCCTGTGGATCGAGCTTTGTACATCAGCCTTGCCGCCATGGAGGCCATCCACATCGACTGGCAGGGCGGCGCGCCTGTGCCGGGTTTTCATGTGCGGCCAGATCAGGTAACCAAGTTCAGCCTCGCACCCAAGAGTATTACGGCGGTGCTGGTTGGCCTGAAAAACCGCGCCCGCGTTTTTGCGGCGCAAAGGGAAATCAACGCCGACCAGCAGGAGGCCCTCATGGCTGTTATGCCCGGGGTGGCGTTGGATCAGCTATGGAGCCTGCTGCGCGCGGGCGAAAATGCCTTGCGCGTCCTCTCCTGGCTGGTAACTGTGGCTGGGCTGGCTGGCCTTGTGGCCGCCATTCTGGCAGGGCTGGGTGAACGGCGGCGCGAGCTGGCCGTGCTGCGTGCGGCAGGGGCAAGCCCTCTGGATATTGTGGCCCTTCTGGCGTTTGAAAGCACGCTGCTGGTCGTTGCAGGCGCTCTGGCTGGAACTGCCGCCCTGGCCGCCCTGCTGGCCGTGTTTGGCCCAGTGCTGGCTTCGGACTATGGACTGAACCTTACGCTCACTCTGCCCACAGCCGCCGAATGGCGCTTGCTTGGCGGGATTGTGGCCGCTGGTTTTGCCGCCGGGCTTATCCCGGCATGGCGGGCCTACCGCATGAGTCTGGCTGACGGCCTCAACACCTCTGTATAATAAAGGAACCTGCCATGAAAACAGCCTCGTCCACAGGGCGCATCCTCTGTATGCTGGCAGCATTGCTGTGCGGCTTGCACAGCGCAACCGCCCTCGCCCTGACTGACGATTACGAGCGGCAAAAAATCGAACACTGGCAGCCCTCGCGCGAAGATGCGGACACCGCCGCTGCCGCGAAAAAAAGTGGAAAATACACCGAAATCACATGGGACAAGCTGATTCCGCCATCATGGAATCCCGCAAAAGTTTTTGACAAGTTCAATTTTGACAAGTTCAGCGATGACGACCCCAGAGCCGACAAGGCCCTGAAAGAATTTCAGGCCCTGTGGAGCAACGCGCCAGCCAACAAGGCATTGGGCGGCAAGCTGGTTCGCATAGCCGGATTTGTGGCTCCCCTTGATTTTCTGGGCGGCGATGAACTGGCCGAATTTCTGCTGGTTCCCTATTTCGGCGCGTGCATTCACGTGCCGCCGCCCCCGGCCAACCAGATCATCTACGTCACACTGGACAAGCCACGCGGCATACAGATGATGGACACCGTGTGGGTATACGGAAAGCTTGAAATCGAAAAAACAGAAAGCGACATCGGCGATGCGGGATACCGCATCAAGGCTGAGGCGGTGGAACCCTATGTGGAAGACGAAAACAACTGATCAGGCAGAACCTGCCTGTTGTCAGGCGGAAACATCGTGCTGTCAGGCAGACCAGCCGCGCGTGGGCCACACTCTGCGGCTCACGCCCTTGCGGCGCATGGTGCTTGCCTATCTGCAACAGGCTCAGGAACCCGTTAAGGCCTATGACATCCTTGATGCCCTGCGCGGCAAATCCTCCAAGGCCCTCACGCCTGCAAGCGTCTACAGGACGCTTGAATTTCTGCTCAACCAGGGTCTTGTGCACAAAATCGGCTCACTCAATGCCTTTGTGGCCTGCGCGCAAGCCTGCCAGGAGCCTCATGCGCCCGTGTTCATGCTGGTATGCCCCGGTTGCCGCAAGAGCCGGGAGGTAGACAATCCCGCGCTGTATCAGACCATCTTTTCCACCATGCAGCAGCAGGGCTTTCAGCTTCAGGGCGACACGGTGGAACTGACCGGCATCTGCCCCCAGTGCGCGCAAATCGGTGCGGAATTCGGCGCGTGACGGATTAATGCAGAGTATTGCGGTTCTGAGCCAGCGATAGCCCCGCAAACGCAAAAGGCGGCGCGGTTCTCCATAACAGAAAAAACGCGCCGCCGTGCCCTGTCCGGAAAATAGACGGGGTGAGAATGTTGGCAAAGTCAACTCAAGGGTAAATCAGAAAGCAAAGTTTGGTAAAAGCGAAGGGCCTTTGCAGGCCCTTCGCTTTTTCAGTTATTTTTCCGTGTCTTCCCCGCCCTTGGCCTCGGCCTTGGCTTTCTTGACGCGCGGGGTTCCGGTGCGGTGCACTACAAACTTGCTGATGGAAGGTTTGCGGTGCACTGGCTCCTGATGCAGACATTTTGTGGGGCATTTTTCCACACACGCGGAGCAGTACACGCACAGGAAGGGATCATAATTCCACTTTCCGGCTTTTGCATCCACGGTAATGGCATCGGTTGGGCATACTCTTGCGCAGGAATTACAGAATATGCACTTTTCAACCTCGTTGGTGATCACGCCGCGATAGGCGGGGAAGGGTTCGCGCTCTTCCAGAGGATACAGCCGCGTGGCTGGCTTGCCCGAAAGATTGCGCAGCACGTTTGGGAGCATATACATGGGCTACCTCTCTGTGCAGGAGATGCACGGGTCGATACTCAGCACGATAACCGGCACGTCGGGCAGTTTGCAGCCCGGCAGCATGTGCAGCAGGGGCGGCACGTTGGCAAAGGTGGGCGTACGCACGCGCATGCGCTCCAGATTCTTGGTGCCGTTGGCCCGTATGTAATAGAACAGCTCGCCGCGGGGCTGCTCCACACGAAAGACCGATTCGCCCTCGGGGTTGCCGGTAACCTTTACGGTCAGCTCGCTTTCGGGCAGGCGGTTCAAGGCCTCGCGGATAAGCTCTATGGAGTGCAGCACTTCATAAAAGCGTACCTTGGAGCGGGCGTAGCAGTCACCGTCATTCTCAACCACGGGAATAAAGTTGAGATCCTTGTAAGCGGCGTAGCCGTGCATGCGTTCATCGATTTCCCAGCCGCTGCCGCGCAGGGTGGGGCCGGCAGCGCCAAGCAGGCGGGCATCGTCCTTGCTCAGGTAGCCGATGCCGCGCGTGCGTTCCTGCACGGTGTAGTCGTCAAGCATGGTGCGGGTAAGTTCGCGCATGCCCTTTTCCAGTTCGTCCAGACGTCCATGCATCCAGCGTATCTGATCGGGGCTGAGGTCGCGGCGCACGCCGCCAACCACGTTGACCGAAAGGATAACGCGGTTGCCCGCCGTGGCTTCGCAGATGTCCATGACATGCTCGCGGATGCGCCAGAACTGCTGGAACACGCTTTCAAAGCCAAACGAGTCGGCAAACAGGCCGAGCCACAGCATGTGGGAGTGTATCCGGTGCAGTTCTGACCAGATAACCCGCAAAAACTGCGCGCGCGGCGGCGCTGTAATGCCCATCATGTCTTCAATGGCGTTGCAGTAGCAGTTGGCATGAATGCACGAGCAGATGCCGCAGATGCGCTCGACCACAAAGACCATCTGATTGTAGTCCTTGAGCCGCACAAGGCTTTCAAGCCCGCGATGGACAAAACCAAGCTGGGGCACGGCCCCGACCACGGTTTCATCTTCCACCACAAACTTGATGTGCAGCGGTTCGGGCAGTACGGGATGCTGCGGCCCGAAAGGAATCACGGTTGTGCGGTTGCTCATGCCTTCTCTCCTTTGGCCGTGTCATCCTTGGCGGCCTCGGCCTTGGCGGCAGGCCGCCGGACCGTGGTCATAGTAAAGTACGGCGCGTGGGTGACTTCGCCTTCCAGATACATGGCCCCCTGGTAATCCAGGGGCAGATCAGCAAAATGCACCCCGAACTGATCCTGCGTTTCGTTCTCAACGAGGACAGCGCAGAAATATACGGGCGTGATGCTGGGGATGGCGTCGTTCTTGTTCACATCCATGCGCAGATGCACCATGCCCTTGGCGTCAGTGGGTTCCCACACGCACAGCTCGGCGTTGTGGCGCAGGTCGGACATGGTGAGGTTTACGTCAAAGTGATAGAAAAGCCGCAGCGTGTTTT
Source organism: Desulfovibrio intestinivivus (assembly GCF_053570665.1). Taxonomy (NCBI): domain Bacteria; kingdom Pseudomonadati; phylum Thermodesulfobacteriota; class Desulfovibrionia; order Desulfovibrionales; family Desulfovibrionaceae; genus Desulfovibrio; species Desulfovibrio intestinivivus. The sequence continues at coordinate 40,443 of NZ_JBRBQT010000001.1, forward strand.
CGTCCATGACGGTCTGCGACATGGTCACAAAACGGTATTTGGCGTTGGCAAGCTGCTGCACTTCTGAAAGCAGCGTTTGCGGCGTCACTTCCTTGGCTTCAAAAAACATGGCTCTATCCTTTCCGGGTTAACCCGCGTTTTGCTGTGGCTTGTCGGGGGCTTCTTCCGGCGCGGACTCCGCCTGCGGCGTCATGTCGGGAGTGCCGTCCTCATCGCCCGGCATAAAGGTGGGCACAGGCTCGGGGCCAAGGCCCATTTTGGCCTTGAGCACGCCAAGGGCCTGCACCACGCCGTCAATGATGGCCTCGGGTTTGGGCGGGCAGCCGGGCACGAACACATCAACAGGAATGATGTTGTACGCGCCGTTCAGCACATTATAGGTATCCTTGAACACGCCCCCGGAAAGGTTGCAGGCTCCGATGGAAACCACGGCCTTGGGCGAAGGCATCTGTTCGTATATCTGCTTGAGCACATGCTGGTTGCGGTGGTTCACCGTGCCTGTAACCAGCAGCACGTCGGCATGCTTGGGGTTGCCCGCGTTGACCACCCCGAAACGTTCTACGTCATACATGGGCGTCAGACAGGCCAGCACCTCGATGTCGCAGCCGTTGCAGGAACCGCAGTCAAAATGAACTATCCACGGAGACTTCAGGCGGCTCCACTTGATCATATTGTCGACGAAACCCATATTCCGGCCTCCTTACGCCACGTACAGCCATAAAAGATTAACCAGGGCCAGGCCCATGCCGAGCAGCAGAGACTTCTTTTGCACCATCCACTGCCACGTCAGACGGGCGGTGATGTTGTCGATAAGAATTTCCGTGAACAGTGAGGCGCCCACAAGAACCGCCATTCCCACACAGCTGGTGTGCCAGAACATGGCGCACAGCCCAAGAATAAGCACAAGGTCAAACCAGTGGGCAATTTCAATCAGCGCAAGGTAGGGGCCGGAATATTCGGTCTGCACGCCGCGCACCAGTTCCTGGTGGCCGTGGTGGCTGGCCGCGATATCAAAGGGCGACTTGCGCAGTTTGATTGTCAGGGCGTAACCCAACGCCAGAAACAGCAGGGGCATCTTGAGCAGCAACGGCTGCTCGAGATGGAACACTGCGGCAATGGAGAACGAGCCCGTGCACATGGCAAAGCCAACGAACACCAGGATCAGAATAGGCTCATAGGCAAGCATGAGCAACAGCTCGCGCTGCGCGCCTACGTTGCTGTAGGGCGAAGGCACGCATATAGCGCCAACCACCTGAAACACCGCGCCCACTGTGAGCACGAAGAACAGCAGTAGCAAATCCCCGCCCATGAAGAAAATCAGCAAAGCAAGCGCCGATGAAATCAGCGTGATATACGCGCTGAACACCAGCCATGCGTTGGTAACCTGGGGCTGTTTGCCCAGCAGTTTGAGGATGTCGTAAAAGGGCTGGAGCAGTGGCGGACCAATGCGCGACTGAAGACGCGCCGTGATCCGGCGATCCAGACCGGTAAGCAGGCCGCCCACCAGGGGCGACAGGATCAACCCGCCGATAGCGCTGAAGATGGTGAGCATTACAGCAGACCTCCTACCAGAACGACCAGGAATGCGATGGAAATCATGTCGATAGCCCGCGTGATCTTGCTCTCGCCGAAATACTGGCAGAGATAGAAGTTGGACACGCGCACTGGCTCAAACACATTCATGGGACCCTTGAAGCCCACCACGCCGTCCTTTTCTGCCGCCAGGCCCGAAAAATACGGCTGCGCATGGGCAGACTCAGGTGTTCTGCGGGATTCTCGCCATGCAAACCACACGCCCAAGCCAAGAAGAATGAACAGCAGATAAATCCACACATACCCTTCTGCGCTGGTCAGGGTTGCGCCGGGAATAAAGCCTTCAGTCTGCAAGTTAAAGCGCGCGTAAACACCCGAAACAGAAGGCTCCACAAAGGTCTTCAGCACGAGGGGCGAAATGAACGAAAACACCACGGCAAGCCCGCACAGCGAACGCAGCGCAAACATGACCGAGGGCTTGGGATTACCGTGAGCCGCATGCTCGTGCATCTTGGAAGACGACACCAGCACACCGGCCCAGCGCGCCCAGAAGAGCACGGTAAAGGCCGAGCCAAGCGCCACAAAGAAGACGATGGGCGTCATGGCCTGAGTGGCGCGGGCAATGGCTTCTATGGCCATCCACTTGCCTATGAGCATGCCAAATGGCGGCAGCATCATGGTGAAGATGCCGATCACAGTGATAATGGCTGTGCGGGGCATTATACCGTAGAGGCCGCGCATGTCTTCGATATCGCGCGAACCAATGCGCTGTTCAATGGCGCCGACGCACATGAACAACAGGCCCTTGGATACGGAGTGGTAAATGATGATGGTCGTCGCCGCCATCATGGATGCAGCGGTGTTGATGCCCACACAGGCGATGATCAGCCCGAGGTTGGCGATTGTGGAATACGCCAGAACCTTTTTTGCATTACTTTGGCTGACCGCAAGAATACATGTGGCCACAAAGGTAAATGCGCCGAACAGGGCCACGATGGTGGACATGGTGGTTCCCGCAAAGGCCGGAGCCATGCGCAACAGCAGGTAAGTGCCCGCCTTGACCATGGTAGCCGAGTGCAACAGGGCCGAAACTGGCGTTGGCGCAACCATTGCGCCGCACAGCCAGCTCTCGAAGGGAACCTGCGCCGACTTTGTAAAGGCCGCCAGACAGAAGAACGCAAAGGGTAAGAGAATGGCCGTGTTCTTTACGTCCATCGAGGTCATCTTTTGCAGCACGAGCTCTGTCGAAAGCGTGCCAAGGCTTTTCTGAATAAACAGCATGGCCGAAACAAAGGCCAGACCGCCCAGAACGTTCATCCACAATGCGCGCTGGGCATTGGCCTTGGCCTCGTCTGTCTGGTCATGCCCTATGAGCATGAAGGAACACAACGTTGTGATTTCCCAGAACAGGAACATCCATGAAAGGTTGTTGCAGAGCACCAGGCCGTTCATGGCGCCAAGGAAGCAGAAAATAATGGCAAAAAATCTGGGCTGGCGCGAAACACGCAGATGCAGATGCTCTTCGTGCAGATCCATGTAGCCCATGCCGTAAATGGTAATAAGCCCGCCAACCACGCTGATGATGATCACCATGATAAGCGACAGGCCGTCTGCCACAAAGGCAGTGATGGGCACTTCATGCCCGGGAAGAACAAATTTAAGGTATAACAGACCAATCAGTTGCAGCAGGGTCATGCCCATAATCAGGCGGCTGCCCAGCTTCCAACCTATGCCAAGAATGTAAACCAGCAACAGCAAGTCCAGCACGCTGAACACAGAGTCGGCAGACAGACCAAAGATGGTGTCTATCTCAAGCCGAAAAGCGCCGTTCGCTCCCAGGATCACGGCTGCCACCGCCATGACCGTGACCGCTGCAGGCACTATCAACTTGCGAGCGCTGCTGCTTTGCGTGAAATACAGCACAAGCGCCATAATAAACGGCAGTGCTACACAACAAAAAACAAGTGTACTCATCTTCTTTGCCCCACTACATTGCGAGTTGTGAAAAACTTCACTCTTGATAACTTCCTCACAACATAAAAAAACGTCCCCCCTCCTTACATTCTTTGCACATATTATTTTTATTAGAGTTAATCTATGTACATTTTTGCGTCAACATATTTGATTAATTTGCCCACATTGATTACTCAAAGAATGATTCTTAGCAAATCGCTATTATTTTAACATTCTGATTTATGGCCCAATCGCCAATCGGCAAAACAGCCGTGTTTTTCTGCTCAAAACGATGGTTTCTAGAAAACGCAGGCAAAACCTGACCAGATTACTTTTTAGACCAACTAGCGGGGATAATAGAAAGCGGCGGTGGCTGTGGGCTGCACCCCCAAAAAAACACAAGCGCCCTGGCGGCACAGCCATGCGAAAAACATGACCTTGTGCTGCGAGGGCGCTTGCTGCCAGCCGTAACGGCTGGCTCAAACAGCTGCACTCTCCCCCGGTCGGAGCCGGAGGGGATATGGGATCAGGCGTTGAACACCAGAGGGCCTTCAGCCATGGTGGCGACCATGACGGCCTTGATGGTGTGCAGGCGGTTTTCCGCCTCTTCAAAAGCCATGTTGCGCGGCGATTCAAAGACTTCATCGCTCACTTCCATGCATTCAATGCCAAAGCGCTGATAAATGTCTTCACCAACTGCGGTATCACGGTTATGGAAGCTCGGCAGACAATGCAAAAACTTGCATTGGGGATTGCCCGTCAGTTCCATTGCTGCTGTGTCCACGCGATACGGCGTCAACAGATCAATGCGCTCTTTCCATACGGAATCAGGCTCGCCCATGGACACCCAGACATCAGTGGAGAGAAAATCGCAGTCTTTAACGCCTTCGGCCACGCTTTCCGTGCGCATAATGTGCGCGCCAGTGCTCTTGGCTATGTGGAGGGCCAGTTCAAAAACTTCGTCCGATGTCCACAAAGCCCTGGGAGCAACAGAACGAAAATCCAGCCCAAGCAGGGCCGAACCAACCATCAGGGAATTGCCCATATTATAACGTGCATCCCCAAGATATGCCAGCGTTTGTTGATTCAAAGGTTTTTCGCAGCACTCGCGCATGGTCAGCATGTCGGCCAGAAACTGCGTGGGGTGCCATTCGTTGGTGAGGCCGTTCCATACCGGCACGCCAGCGTGTTCTGCCAAAGCCTCTACCCTCGCCTGCTCATAACCGCGATACTCAATGCCATCATAAAAGCGGGAAAGCACGCGGGCGGTATCGGCCATGGATTCCTTTTTGCCCACCTGCGAGCCGGAGGGGCCAAGATAGGTCACGCGCGCGCCCTGATCATAGGCTGCCACTTCAAAAGAACAGCGGGTACGCGTGGAATCCTTTTCAAAAAGGATGACAATATTTCTGTCTTGCAGAAACTTCGGCTCGCGCCGGACCTTTTTGGCCTGCTTGAGCTGGGCCGCCAAATCCAGCAGATACGTGAGGTCTTCCGGCGTGAAGTCTATTTCTTTCAGAAAATCCCGGTGATACAGCCTGTTGCTCATGACGCATTCCCACCCTTTGCAGACAGTGTGAATCCCTGCGATTATATCGCAGGTTGAAAACTATAATTCGAGTATCATTCCAATTTCGTCACAGCAGTAAAACTTGGGGCATTTACTGCATTCAACCCACACAATGGCGGGCATATCATCGCGTTTAAACTCGCTGAAGCCGCACTTGGAAAAAAACGGTGCAGCCAGCGTAAAGGCAAAAACTCTCGGCAAGCCGAGATCGCGGCATCGGCCAACCAGCGCGGCCACCAGCCTTTTGCCGAAGCCCTGCGCCTGACACAGGGGGTGAACCGCCACCGACCGAATTTCCGCCAGGTCTTCCCACAGCACATGCACAGCGCCGCAGGCCACCACAACCTCATGCCCGTCGTCAGCCGAGGGAGCCGTGGCAACCATGTAGTCCTGAATATGCTGATAGAGATACTGCGGCCCGCGCGCCAGCATGACGTTGGACGACGCATAGTGGTTGATAAGCGCAGACATGCCGTGCACGTCGCGTACCGTGGCCGAACGGATGACCAGCGCTGAAAGGTTTTCTACGCGAACATCCTGAACAAGAGGTTTGTCTTCTACGCCAACGCGTGGAACGGCAATGGGCATTATGCGCCTCGATATCTGGATACGCTCCGCCCCTGACGGGGAAGAAGCCGAAAAAGGTTACGTACAAAGCAGCCAGAGCCAAACTCTGCCGCAAAGAATAACCATAATAACAAGCTCCGCGCTGTGCAAGCAATTACGGCCCGCGAGGTGGGCAAAATTTGCACTGGCGCAGGGCCTGCAGCCTTTACGCATGCAAATCGGCGTTGCCCGCGCAGGCCTTTATGGCTATGGTACCCCCCATCAAGGAGAACGCATGCGCACTGCACCACGCTTAATCACTGTCTGCCTTGCCTGCGCACTGCTCTGCCATTTGCCCCTATCTGGCATTGCGGCGCAGCAGGGGGATGAACAACCCCGCCTTATGAAAGTTGTAGCGCTTTCCCGCCACGGGGTGCGCTCGCCTACGCAGGCTCCCGATACGCTTTCGCAGTGGAGCACCCGCAACTGGCCCCAGTGGCCTGTGCCGAGGGGTTTCCTCACGCCGCGCGGTGCGCGGCTGGTAACCGCCATGTGGGAAGACATGCGCGGACAAATGCTGAATCTTGGCCTGCTGCCTGACAGCGCCTGTCCGCCGCCCGGCAAGGTTTTTGTGCGCGCCGATGTGGATCAGCGCACCAGAGCAACAGCCAAAGCCCTGCTTGATGGCCTGTGCCGGGGGGGCGGGCAGACCTATGCCGTTTCAAGTCAGACGCCTGATCCGCTTTTTCATCCCGTGCAGGCGGGTTTTCAACTTTTTGATCCCGCCTCGGTAGCCGCAAGCATCATGGCCACGGCCGGGGGCGATCTTGATCGGCTGCACGAGGACAATGCAGGAGCCTTGACCCACATCCAGCACCTGAGCGCTCCCGTGGCCCCCACATTGTGCTCGCGCTACAATCTGCCGCCCACCTGCGGGCTCGCAGACCTGCCAAATTCTGTGAGCGTTGATGCTGACGGCAAGGGCGCAGGGCTTTCCGGCGCACTGGCAACCGCATCAAGCATGGCGGAAATTTTTTTGCTGGAATACGCCCAGTGGCCTGAATCTTCTGCCGGATGGGGCCAGGTGGACGCGCACGTTCTGCGTGAAGTGCTGCCCGTACACACAAGCGTGTTCAACACTGTGAACCGCTCTCCAGTTGTGGCTCTGTTCAAGGGGGCATCGCTGCTTTCAGAAATGGCTGCGGCCCTTGACGGCACTCATAGGGATCAACGCTGCAACGCGGCTTCCCTGGTTGTTTTTGTGGGGCACGACACCAACCTTGCCAATGTGGGCGAATTGCTGGGCGTGCACTGGCAGTTGCCCGGCTATCCCGATGACGCCACCCCGCCAGGATCAGCCCTTATCCTTGAGCTGTGGGATATGAACGGTAAAAAAGAAGTTCGCGTGCGCTTTTTTGCCCAGTCGCTGGAAGCCCTGCACGAACCCTTTGTTGATCAGCCGCAGCCTGTGGGCGGCCTGACCATCCCCCAATTTACCGACCCAGCCAGAACCCACAAGACAACTGCGGCGCTGGTAACAGCGCCCCCTGTTGTGGGGGAGGCCCGCTTCAGCCTTGAAAATTTTTCTCAGCGGGTCGGCAAGGCACTGCGTAATGCATCCCTGGTCCCGCAAGAGGTTCCTCCCCTGCGCCTGCGTGTGGACAGCGATGTGGACAGCGGAGCTGCCACGGCCACATCCGCTGAGGCTTCTTCACCCGCAAAAGCCCGCTGACCCCATAAGCCCCCCTGCATTCCATACCGCCGCACCAGTTGATGCGGCGGTTTTTTATTTTTTCCAACACCGCATGCTGGCTTCTGACGGGGCAAACACAGAATTGCGGCAAATTTTTCCCTCAAACAAAAAGGAATGTTTTTTGCACAATCAGATTGGGAAAAAAATTCCCCGGCTGATACGCGACACAGGGAGGTGCGCTTACAGTATTCGGCTTCGCCCGCAGGGGATTGCAGGTGTTGCCGACAATGTCCGCAAGGACTGGGAGACAGTATGAGCGTCAGTGCGTTATCATCATCCTCTTCCTCCTATTGGGAGAAGATGCTTGCGCAGATGAAAGGCTCCGGCGAGGCGCAATCGCAGGACAATCTGGCAAGCAAGCTTTTCGGGGATTTGGACTCTGACGGAAACGGCGCGCTGAGCCTTGATGAAACAGGGCTGAGCGGTGATCTTTACAACAAACTTGATACCGATGGCGATGGAGCCGTTTCACAGACGGAACTGCAAAAAGCCATCGAAACCCAACGCAACGCCATGCTCACCAGCATGCAGATGGGGCAGAGCCAGGCCGCGCAAACAGCCGCGTCAACCCAGCCAACTGCCAAGGATCTGCTTTCCGCCATCATGAGCGGGCAGGTTCCCGGCGGCATGCAGGGTGCGGGGCGCGGCGGCAAGGGTGACGACCTTGCGTCCAAACTCTTTTCTTCGCTGGACAGTGACGGCAACGGCGGCCTGAGCGCCGAGGAAACGGGCCTCAGTCAGTCCGTGTTTGACTCCATGGACACCGATCAGGACGGCTCCGTCTCTTCCGATGAACTGGCGGCCGCGCTGAAAAAACAGCGCGAAGCCATGAACAACAACTCCCAGAATTCACAGAACCAGTCCAGCGAGCAGAACTCCTCGGGCGAAATGGACGCAAAAACCCTGCTGTCTTCCATCATGAACGGCCAGACGCCCCCGCCGCCTCCCTCGCAAGGGCAGTCTGCTTCGTCTGGTCAGACCGGATCATCCCACATGGCTTCCAAGCTTTTTTCGAGCCTGGACAGCGATGGCAGTGACGGCCTGAGCGTTGACGAAACAGGCCTCAGCCAGTCAGTGTTCGACTCCATGGACGTGAATCAGGACGGCTCCGTTTCTGCTGACGAGCTTGCAACCTCACTTGAAAAGCAACGCGCTGCGATGGGCATGGACCAAAACTCCACAAGCCGGGCCGACATGGCTCGTAGCTTCCTGTCAGCCATTGCCAACAGCGCTTACCAGAGCGTGAGCCAGACCACCGCCGCTGCCCAGAGCGTGGAAGCAGTGGCCTGATCCCCACCAGAAACAATGACTCCTCCACGCGGAGGCGCTCATACATTATGTCTACAAGCACAAGCCCGACTGCGCAAAGCAGCCGGGCTTATGTTATATGACGTGACCGACGGCGCGTTAATTCCAGCCCTGCCCATTATGATAAAACCGCTCGCCATTTTTTGCACAGCAAGGCAAATAGTGCCGCCGCTGAGCTGCCGCAAAAGCACAAAAAATCCGCGCTGATCAAGAAAAAATCGCCGATGCATAACCATATGAAAATAATAACTTTCACAATCTAATTGCGAAACAAAATCAGTAATTCAAAAAAATATCAAGTGTAACACACTGTTTTATAATGATTAAATCTAAGAATAAAACAAATTATGGGGCAGTTATACCACTTGTGAAATTAGTGTGATTATATTGACATAAACGGCATAAAGAAATATGAACAAGGCCGCACCAATGGACTCTTGTATAATAGCATCTTGACCAGAGGATTATATGAACACATTTGAAAAGCTTAGTGAAACGTTGATGCGTGAGCTGCGCCTCATTCATGCACCCGTTGCAATCAAATACTTCTACGACCAGCAGGAGCTTGATTCTTTCAAGCAAAATCAGCCCCACTACTCCCCCATGAAGCCGCTGACCTTCTGCCAGAGCGAAGTCGGCGCGCGCATGGAAGGTATTACAGTCATCGTAGAGCGTGAAAAGATGGGCTGTACCAATGCTAGTTTTGTGTTCGGCTGGAAAGAGCTGGACGAACCCGAAATCAAAAGCCACCTCAAGTACTGCGCCGATGCCGACCATGCCCGCAAGGTGCTCGAAGCCAAGCCGCATGTTCCGGCCAACCTGCTGGCCATAGCCGTGAGCCCGCTTGCGGCAGCCACCACCCAGCCCGATGTGGTGCACTTTGTGTGCGATACCATGCAGGCCTACCACATCATTGGCGACTGGATGGCTACCCAGCGCATCGACAATTTCCACCCGTCCATGAGCGTCAACTCAGCCGTCTGCTCCGGCAATGTCTACACGCTGAACACCAAGCAGGCGAACCTGTACCTCGCTTGCAGCGGCAGCTACAATTCCGGCAAGACAGAACGGGGCGAAATCAACGTGTCCATCCCGGGCGAGCACATGGAAGCTCTGGTGCAGCGCCTTGAAGACCGCGTCACCAACAAGGGCGGCGCGTCCATCACCCGCCTTGGCGAACCCTTCCCCGGCGCAGCCGTGTGCAAGAACTGCCCCCTCATTGTTTTCAAGAAAGAACGCGACGCCTAAAAAGGCTCTCGCATACAGGTATACAACAACAGCCGGGCTGCCTTGCGCAGCCCGGCTGTTGTGCTGTGAGCTCTCGGCAAGCTCGCTCACTGAGTATATAAATCCTATGCAATCTAAGTAGTATCCCCGCCAAAGGGCAAAGACGTAGAGGGCTTGTCATCCTTGAGGTTCACTCCGGTTAATTGCCGCGCAACGGCCCTCTGCACCAGATAGCACAGTTTGCGCACGCCTTCTTCATGCTGAGGCCCGCAGGCCGCATGGCTTGAACACAGTGCGCCTGTGCAGACGCGACCTTGAGGAAGGCATGCCCTTGGGCGAGGTATAAGCTTGCGCGGGGATATTTTATTTTGGCAGACAACAAACAAGCCCCTCGACCTTAAAGCAGAGGGGCTTGTTTTATACGGATGCAAATCCCGCCTCGCGGGTTTTGCATCGGCTAGATAAAGAACAGCCAGGTCAACAGTGCGAACAGAGGCACCAGAATGCCTACCGACCATGCCATGTAGCCAAAGAAGCTGGGCATAGGCACGCCGTCGCTTTCTGCAATGGAGCGAACCATGAAGTTGGGCGCGTTGCCAATGTAGCTGTTGGCGCCCATGAACACGGCACCCGCAGATATGGCGGCAAGGGTGGCGGGCATGTCGTGCATAAGGTGCTGCGCATCACCACCAGCCGTGTTGAAAAACACAAGATAGGTCGGCGCATTATCCAGAAAACTGGAGAGAATGCCCGTGAGCCAGAAATACATGGAATTTACCGGCTGCCCATCGTGCGAAACAAGGTGAATCAGGGAAGCAAGCGCACCGTCAGCACCCGCACGCAAAATGGCAATGGCGGGAACCATGCTGATAAAAATGCCAAAGAACAGCTTGGCAACTTCTTCAATGGGGGCCCAGGAAAAGCCATTGAGTTCACGGCAGCGCCTGCTCGTAAATTTGAGCGAAAGCCCGGCCAGGCACAGCAGCGTCACATCGCGCAGCAGGTTCTGTCCTTCGACCGACACGCCGAAGACCGAAACCAGTTCGCCCATGGGATACAGGCCAGAAAGCAGCACAGCCACGACAACGCCTAGCAGAAAGAGCAGGTTGACCTTGCCGTCAAGCCCGAGCTTCTCTTCTGCCGAACCTGCCTGCGCCACAGGCTTGGGGCTGCCTTCTTTCTTGAACAGCACGGTATCAAGAACAAAAAAGATACCCAGCAAAATTGTGGCAATGAGGCTTGTTTTCATCATCAGATTGGTTGTGGTCCAGAAGAAATCCACACCCTTCAGAAAACCCAGAAACAGCGGCGGATCGCCCAGAGGAGTGAGCGAGCCGCCAATATTGGCCACAAGAAAAATAAAAAAGACAACTGAATGAACACGGTATTTACGGTGCGCGTTGGCCCGAAGCAAGGGGCGGATAAGCAGCATGGCCGCGCCGGTTGTACCCATCCAGCTGGCCAGCACAGTGCCGACTGCCAGCAGACCAGTATTGACTGCGGGGGTTCCGACCAGCGAACCGGTAAGCCGCACACCGCCTGCGATGGTAAAGAGCGTGAACAGCAGCACCAGAAAAGGAACGTAGTCCAGCAGGATAATGTGTAAAAACTCGTAGAGGGCCACATTAAACCCATAAGCCAGAATGCAGGGCGTCAAAAAGGCCAAGCCCCAGAAGGCCGAGATTTTACCAAAGTGTTTTTCCCAAAAATGGGGCAATGCCAGGGGCATTATGGCAATCGAAAGCAGCATGCACACAAAGGGGATTGCCCAAAGGACTGAAAGTTGCGCACCAGGGATATTGGGATGTCTCTCCCCTGCGAGAACGACACCGGGCACAAGAAGCGCGGCGCACAAGGCGCCGAGCGCAGTTAGAAATCTTGCCATATGCACTCCTCAAATAGGTAACCATCTTATACCATAGGGTATTGCGAAACTTTATATCAAGCATAAATTAAAAAGACAATCGCTCCATATGCATTTGGAAAAATACAGATAGAAATAACAGCAACGTCAATTTTCTTGCCGCATTATTGAATCTCAAAAAACAACTTGCGCTGCTCTTGCGTACTCCGATTCACAGCATAAAGGCGGCTTGTCGCATAATAGCAACAGGCCGCCTTTAGTTTATGTTTTTGAGTGAAGTAGTAATTCTGCCTATCCCTGCCGCATTTCATTAACCAGCAGCCCAAGATCCTGCGACTGACGCGCCAGCTCTGCCACCGCACTTGCGGCCTCGGCCATGGCGGTTGCGGTTTGTTTGGCCATCTCGTTCACGTGCTCGATCGACAGGTTGATTTCGTCACTGGCGGCAGACTGCTCCTCGCTGGCAGTGGCAATGGCATTGACCTGATCTGCCATACCCAGAACAGTTTCCAGTATTTCATTAAGAGCCTGCCCGGACTGACTGGCGTATCCCGTTGCCTGATTAACCTGCTCAAGCGCATTATCCGTTGAGGCCATGCTCTTTGAAGTGCTCTCCTGTATGGCATTTATGGCATTGCCCACATCATGGGTTGAGGCCATGGTTTTTTCTGCCAGCTTGCGCACCTCGTCGGCGACCACGGCAAATCCGCGCCCGGCATCACCAGCACGGGCGGCTTCGATGGCGGCATTGAGCGCCAGAAGATTGGTCTGATCCGCAATATCTGAAATGACGCCCATAATCTGACTGATGGCCTGGGCGTGCGTGTTCAGTTGCAGCATATCCTGCTTGAGTTCTTGCGACACGGTCTGCACCTGACCGATGCTGACAAGCGATTTTTGCACAATGTCGGCCCCGGCTTCAGCTTTGTCTTTTGTATCGCTGGATGCCACAGATGCCTGCCCGGCATTGCGGGCCACCTCCTGCACTGTGGCGTTCATCTGGTTCATGGCCGTGGCCGCTTCCGCAAGTCTTTGCGCAGCATGCCCGGCCCCCTTGCCAGCCTGTTCAATCTGGGCAGAAAGCTGCGCGGAAGCAGTGCTGACAATCTGCACGACCTTTTCAAGCTTGCCTGAGGCACGCACCATTGCTTCCGTTTTCTGCTGCGCCTCATCCTTGGCCGCATTGGCGCTTTCCATGGCTTCGTGCGCCTGACGCGATTGCTCCCGGGCGTTTTCTGATTCGCTCCGGGCTTTTTCGATATGGCCTTTCAAGGCCTCCACCATGGTAATGATCGACCCGTACACGCCAATTCTGGCATGACCATCGTCAATATTAAAATCACCATCCACCACACGCTGCGCGACCACCAGCAGTTCCCCAGGGTCTCTGCCAAGCTGTCGGTTTGTTTCGCGCGCAATCAGAATGGCCGATGCAGCTGCAAGCACAATGGCAAAAAGGGTCAGGCCGATCCCCATGGCATTGCTTGTGGCATACAGGCTATCCCCTTTAAGGCCGCGATCATGGGCATTATCGTGCGAAACCTTTACAAGGAGCTCAATGGAGTCTGTCATGGCTTCGTAATCCGCATGCGACTTGCCTGTGAGCAGGGCCAGGGCTTCATCGACCTTGCCGCTCTGACGCAGGAGCAACACTTCTTTGGAAGTATCCAGGTATTTTTTCAGGCCGCGCTCAATATCCAGCACACACTGCTTGGCATTGCCCGAAATGCAGAGGTCACCAATTTCTTTAATTTCCCGATCAAACGTTTTTCGCACTTCATCAAGTTTTGCCTTGATCGCAGAAGCCTTTTGAGCGTCATTTTCAATGATGTAACGGAATTCCATTATTCTGTATTCTGCAGTGTCAGTATTGATTTCGCCAGCAAGCTCCGACACAGGCACATTGCGATGCGCCAGGACAGAGGTGATGTTGTTGAGTTCTGACATTTGCCAAAGCATATATCCGGCTAATAAAGCCATCAAAACACCCAGCATCCCCATCCCGCAAGAAATTTTTGTTACAAGCTTCATTGTATTCTACTCGGCGCTGAAGTGAAAAACCCACACAATGGAGAGCAAGGGCGTCACACTGCCATCAATATAGCCTATCGGCTATATTTTTACCCGCATTATGCCCCCTTGTGATTTTTTTCAATACTTCTTAAAAAATAAAAAAATGAAAAATATCTTTATGATATAATATTTAAAAATTTACTACAGCAAGACATCGCAGCTTGTTCCACCTCTGGCCAATAGAATCGATTACCAATTTTAATAGCCCCACAGCATACAAATATACTAATAAAAATAAATTCTTCTGTTATTATTTTAGATTAATACACTATCATATAATATGTACTCTTATAGTATCGCGATACTAAAAAATATGTTTCTACAGCTGCCTCAAACCTTATTTAAAATTTTCCAACACACTGAATCTACACTCAAATTTCTATTTTTATCACCCACATGCAATTAGCATACTATCAATTAGCAGCGCATACATTATCCATGGCGACTAAAGGCAACACCATGAAGGGCATTTTCACATCTACTGCCTTGATATTGCGTATGCAAAGGGCACAAAAAAAGCCGGAGCGTTTCCACTCCGGCCCGTTCTTAAAAGTGAAGGCGTCTACGATTTTTTCAGTTTATCTACGATACTGCTAAGATCGCCAGCCATTTCAGCGAGCTGCTGAATAGCTGTTGCTGATTCCGCCTGCCCACGTGTGGTGTCTGTGGTCAGACGGGAAACTTCATCAAGGCTGCGGCTGATTTCTTCCGAAGCGGAAGACTGCTCTTCTGCCGCTGTTGCTATGGATTGCGCCTGATCGGCATTTTCTTTGGCAAGCACCAGAATTGCATCCAAAACTTCGCCGGATTTGTGCGACAGGGAGGTTGTTTCCTCCACCACAAGGCTGGCCTTGTCCATGGAAGAGATGCTCTGCCTGGCGGCGGTTTGCATACCGGAGATATTCTCGCCCACCTGCTTGGTGGCGCCTATGGTCTTTTCAGCCAGCTTGCGCACTTCATCCGCCACCACGGCAAAACCACGACCAGCCTCGCCAGCCCGCGCCGCCTCAATGGCGGCATTGAGCGCCAGCAGGTTGGTCTGGTCAGCGATATCGTTGATGACGTCCATGATCGCGCCAATGCTGTCGGCCTGTTTGCCTAGGGCCGTCAGATCAACCTTCATGGTCTGCGTCTGCTCATGCACATGGTTAACCGAATCAATGACCTGCCGGACAAGCGCGGCGCCCTGCCCTGCCTCCTGCTGCGTTTTGACAGCATTGGAAGCAGCCTGCCCGGAATTGCGCGCCACCTCAACAATGGAGGCGGACATCTGCTCCATACCGGCAGAGGTGTCTGTCATGCGTTGCCGCTGGATTTCCGCAGCATTGGATATCTGCTCGGACTGTGCCGCCAGCTCTTCCGTGCTGGAGGCAATACGCGCAACAACGCCTTCAATCTGGCTGGCAGCCTGCAAAATACCGCGCTGGGTTGCCAGTTCCGCTTCTTTGCGAGCTTCCTCCGCCTCGGCAACCGCATTTTGCGCGCGCTCGGCTTCGGAGAGGGCGTGCCGCTCCTTTTCTTCTGTCGTACGGATCATGTCTTTCAGCCGCGCAACCATGTTGCGCAAGGCATCGGCAAGCGTCCCCACTTCGTCTTTGCTCTTGATATCGAGGGTTTCATCAAGATTCCCCTCGGCAACCGCTGCGGCAAAAACAACGCCCTTGCCCAGCGGCTTGAAGATCAGCATGGACACCAGAAAATGCACCATCAGGGCAGACAGCACCAGGGCGACAACTGCGGTTATGGCGCTGGAGTGCAGATTGGCGGTGGAGTCACGCTGAATTTCCTCCAGCGGTTTGTACGTCCACACTTTCCAGCCAAGACCCGGAATAATATACAGGCTCCCCTCAAACACCCTGTCTTTGCTGGTAAACTGGATGCGGCCGTTCTGCTGCAACCCGCTGTATTTTTTCATATCCGGGATAACTTCCCACAGGCTTTTGCCAATGCGCTTGTCATCCCGATTGGCCATGATGTAGCCATCGGCCCGTGTCAGAAAAATGTTGTCAAACTCAAGAACATGATTGGTAAAATTGGTTATGTCCGTCAGGCCGAGGTTGATGCAGAGCGTACCCGCCATCTTGCCGTTATCTATCAAAGGTACGCCCACAGCCATAACCGTTGCGCCGATAGACGAGGTATAAGGGGTTGTTACAACCCGCTTTTCGCCATTAAACATGCGCACAAACCACTCGCGGCCAAGGCTCTTGGCGTTGAAATTATTGATCGCGCCCTTATCATTATGCGTTTCGCCGCTGTCAAAAGCATAGTAGGCTTCAACAAGGTTTACCTGCTTAAGCAATTGTTTCAAAACATTGCGTTTATATTCATAAAGTTCATCCGGGGAAGCACCCACAGGATTCGTCAGCATGCGCGAACTCAGTTCAAGCACATTGAAATACACGTCCATCTTTTCTGAAACAGCCTTGCCCACTGCCTGGGACATGGTGTCCAGCTGCTCCATTTCAGAGTCGTATGACGAGGCACAGAAACTCCGGTACGAGCTGTAGGCCATCGCAATGATGACCAGCGAAAAGAATGCGACTACGCTTAGGAGGATTTTATTTTTTGCACTCATTGCCACGTCACGTTCTCCTTATTGAGCATCAACTTATTTTTAACAAATCACTGCAATAGTATCGAATGCTCGCTAAAATTCTTTAGAGTCAACCCATAAACACTATATAATTTTTTTGTTCAGTCAATGCTGTTGCAAAAACACAGCAAAAATTTCCCCAGATGTTGTAATTTTGCAACATGGTGTTGCAAAAATGCAACACATAACAGCGGCATATCATCACATAAAAGCCGCATAAAATTGCCATTTTCCACATGCACAATTAAAATATTTAATACAATCCCTCAGCATCCGCGTATAAGAAAGCGGTATGGGATCAGACTCGCTATCAGCGGCAGAAGAAATAATGATGGATGAGAAAAGACATCAGCTATTCATGGCAAGGTTTCATGCTACTTGTGCGCTGCGCGGCACTTTTATATGGTGCGGTGCTGGTATGCCGTAGCGCAATCAATACAGCCTTGCAGACAGGATGCGGAAATGAATGTGAGTGTACTTTGGGGATTATTTATTTCTGCATTTGTGGCAGCGTCCATCTTTCCTGCGCAGTCTGAGCTTTTTCTGGCAGGAGCACTGGCAAAAGACTACGCGCCACTGTGGGCAATGATCGCCGCCGCCAGCCTTGGCAACACACTGGGGTCTGCCACCAACTGGCTGCTCGGGCGGTTCTTCATCCATTATCAGGATCGCTCGTGGTTTCCCATAAAACGCAGCAGCCTTGCCAGGGCCGAAGCGTGGTATGGCAAATACGGGCGCTGGTCGCTGCTTTTGAGCTGGATGCCCATTGTGGGCGACCCCATCACGCTTGTGGCGGGAATCCTGCGCGAGCCCTTCCCCTCATTCATCGTTATTGTCGCTGTGGCAAAAACAGCCCGCTATATCGTGGTTGCGCTGATTACCTTGCAGTTCACCTGAGGATGAAGAATAGCGGCTTGAAGCAGGCCGAGCTATACAGAATTACTGTGCCAACGCGTGCGCCAATCAGTGCCAACCGCCCCGCGATCATGTAAAACAGGCAGGGGGTGACAGGTGGGTGACTGGCAGGCAACCAAACAGATATTTTGCCCCAAAAACAAAAAAGGATGTCACATGAAAAACCATGTAACATCCTGATTTATTTATTGGCGCTCCCGAGAGGAATCGAACCCCTGACCAAGAACTTAGAAGGTTCCTGCTCTATCATTCTATCATTTACTGCCAATTACCATATCTTACTATTTCCAAAGGCTTTTTTGAATTTAATTTCGTTGATCTACCGTCTTTTACCCTCTATTTTGGCCTTGCGTGTTGGGAATGGTGTTGGGAAGAATAACACCTGCAACCCTTAAATAGAGATAGAAAATGGCTGCCGCAAAAAGAGGAAAAACAAAATATCCCGGTGTATTCTTTCGCCTCCAGTCAAGGCTAGATGGTCTTGGCGAAGAACGCCAGTATTATATCATCTACCGTCGCGCAGGCGAGGGCCGTTCCGGCAAGCTCATTGAAGAACCCATAGGTCGAGAATCTGAGGGCATGAGCGCGGCCAAGGCAAACCGCATTCGCGCCCTTCGGGCTTCAGGCTCAGAAAAATCAAACACCGAACGCAGGGCGGCGGCTGAAGCCGCTCAAGTTGCTGAAGGTGGCCCCCTCACGTTTTCTCGGCTTTGGCTCCTGTACCATGAGGTAAACGCAAGCAAGCCTTCTGCCAAAGGCGATGCCTTTCGCTACCAGAAGCATATTGCCCCCGGCCTGGCCGCCAAGCTGATTGCCGACATTTCCACTGCTGACATTGATATCATTCGCGGGCGAATGGTCAAGGATGGATACTCACCCCAAACCATCAAAAACATTTTGGGGCAGATAAGGCGCATCATTCGCTTTGGGATAAAACGCGGGCTATGCAACATGCCCACGGCCTTGCATTTCGAAATGCCCAAGGTGGACAATGAACGCACCGAAGCCTTCACAGATAAACAGCTTGCGGCTTACCTCACGGCTCTGGATGAAGAACCTGATCAAAATGCTGTGGGCATCCTTCGCCTTGCACTAGTAACAGGCATGCGCCGTGGCGCGCTACTGGCTTTGCGCTGGAGCGACTGCGACTTTGAAAGCGACATAATTACGCTGCAAGGCGCTTCTGCCAAAAAAGGAAAAACTGAATTCATCCCCATGACCGCCGCCGCGCGGCGCATCCTTGCTGCACTTGACCACACCAGTGAATTTGTATTCCCAGGCAAGGACGGGGGACAACGGCAAGACTTCCGGCGCATAGCCCGCCGTGTTCGTGACAAGGCAGGTCTGCCCAAAGATTTTCGGCCTATGCACGGCCTGCGACACGCATACGCCAGCATGCTTATCAGCAGTGGCCAAGTTGATCTTTACACCCTGCAAAAGATCCTCACGCACGAAAGCCCTGCCATGACACAACGATACAGCCAGTTGCGGGATGAGGCTTTGCGCAAGGCCGCCAGCGTTATTAACGATTGCCTTGATATAGGCACGAAAGACAAATAACGGTCTTGACAGGTTGCCCCAAAATGGCAACCATACACCCAAGGGAGATCAGTAGTGGCTTGGACAGTCAATGTTACCCGCAAGGCGCAAAAACAGCTTGCGCGCCTCCCCAAGGTTGTATTTGAAACGCTACTCGCGCTTATGCTCGACATTGAGCTTGAGGGGCCGGTGCGTGGTGACTGGCCCAATTATGGCAAGCTGGATGCAAAAACCCATCACTGCCATTTGAAGAAAGGCCACCCCACATACGTGGCCGTATGGGAAGAAAGCGCAGAGAGCATGAAACTTATCGAGGTGACATATGTTGGAACGCACGAACGCGCCCCGTACTGACACAAAAATTCTTTCCTTTGCCGTGCCTCATGACATGGTAGAGAAAATTTTGAACACCATGCACGGCTATGGCCTGCGGGAAGAAAACGAATCGATCCCCTGGCGGGAAGCCTTGGGCCTCACTGGTGAAGAGTGTATCCCCGCCATGTATCTGCGCGGCGCTCGGTATCGGGAGAACCTCACGCAACGGCAGCTTTCCGAAATGACCGGAATCAGCGTGCCGCACTTGTCTGCCATGGAAAATGGCAAACGCACTATTGGCAAGAAAAACGCCCGCCTGCTGGCCGATGCACTGAACATTGACCCACGCCGGTTGCTGGACGTTTAGATTAAAGTCTTCACCGACAAAGCCAGCGGCAAAAGTAGGCAGCGCCCCCAACTAGAGGCTTGCTTGGAATACCTGCGTGACGGTGACACTCTCCACGTTCACAGCATTGACCGCTTCGCCCGCAATCTTCAGGATTTGCTTACGCTCATTTCGGATTTGACCAGCCGCGCCGTGACGGTGCAGTTCCACAAAGAGGGATTGATTTTTACAGGCGAAGACAGCCCGTTCCAGCGCCTTCAGTTGCAGATCATCGGCAGCGTGGCTGAATTTGAACGGGCAATGATTCGAGAGCGCCAGCGCGAAGGCATCGCCCTAGCAAAGAAGGAAGGGAAATACAAAGGCCGTAAGGCTGCGCTAGATGCAGCCCAGATAGCCAAAGCCCGCGTACAAATTAATGCTGGGGCCAAGGTCGCACAAGTCGCGCGTGATTTAGGTGTTTCGCGGCAAACACTTTACACGTCTCTTGAGAGATAGCGCGCTGAAATTTTGCAGATGGCAAACCTAGTCTTCAAATAATGACAGTAGCCATTCCACATCGTTGTCAGAAAATTCGAAATCAAATTCATCAAGATTCTGGCAGGCGGAAAGAACTTCTTCGATTGTCGAAACCAGTTCACTTGCCCCATCAGTGCGGTACTTCTCACCGTTATTTGCGCTGACGTCAGCTGTTTTTTGATCGCCGAATGTCGTCACGCTAATGGAAGGACCCTTAGCTAACTGTATGGTCTTTGTTACGCATGTGCTTAAGGCCATTTCTGCCATTTCTTCTAAGTCGCTCATTTTTTCACCCCCCTTTTTTGTAAAATTATATGAAACTACTTTAAACGGCTAGTGTGTTGGGAACTGTGTTGGGAATAAAAAAAGCTCTCATGGTTTACTAACCATAAGAGCTTGATTTTATTGGCGCGCCCGAGAGGAATCGAACCCCTGACCAAGAACTTAGAAGGTTCCTGCTCTATCCAACTGAGCTACGGGCGCACATGGCAAGGGCGCAGAGCCCTGCCGTGTGGCGGCCAATATAGTGATAGCGCCCCACTGCGTCAAGCGTTCCCGCGCATTCAGGCATACACGCCTTTGCTGCGAGGTTTGCGTGATGGCGCACTTTTTTTACGCAAGCATCGGGCAAGACTTGCGCGGCTTTTGCCTGTGCGCGCCCGCTGACAGACAGCGCGCTTTGCGCTACCATATATAAATGAGCAACACGTTCAGCACTCCCGCAGATATCCAGCGCCATCTGGACAGCCTGGGGCTTTTTCATATGGATATGGGCCTGGGCCGCATGCGCCGGGCTTTGGCCGCCCTTGATCTGGCTCGCCCGCCCTTTGTGGTCGTTCAGGTGCTCGGCACCAACGGCAAGGGATCAACTTCGTCCTTTCTGGCTTCCCTTGCTCTTGCTCACGGCTGCCGGGTAGGCCTCTACACCTCGCCGCACTTTGTCAGCCCCACTGAGCGCATCCGCATTGGCGGGCCCAATGATGCCGCCTGCGCCCCATGGTCTGCGGATGATTGGGTTGAACCAGCCAATCAGGTCATGGCTGCCGCGCCCGATCTGACCTATTTTGAATTTCTTACGGTGCTGGCCCTGCTGGGTTTTGCCCGCAAGGACGTGGAGCTGGCAGTGCTTGAAGCTGGCCTTGGCGGCAAACACGACGCCACAACCGCCGTTGCCGCCGACCTCATGTGCTATGCGCCCATTGCCCTTGACCACAAGGACATCCTTGGCCCCACCCTTGCCGACATTGCGGCAGACAAGGCCGCAGCCATACGCAGCGCCGCGCCCGTGTGCAGTGTTGCGCAGTTTCCCGAAGCCGCAAAAATTCTTGAAAGCGCGGCCCGCAGCCATAACGCACCCTTCATAAGGGCTTGTCCGCTTGCCGCCGATACCCGCCTTGGGCTCAGCGGCCCTCACCAGCGCGCCAACGCAGGTCTGGCCCTCACGGCATGGCGCGAGCTTGCCCCCATGCTGGGCAAAAGTGCGGGCGACACCCCAGCGCAGGCTCAAGGGCTGGCGCAAGCCTTTATGCCGGGCCGCTTGCAGCGGGTGCCGGGTACAGATCAGTATCCGCCGCTGCTGCTTGACGGCGCCCACAATCCGCACGGCATGGCCGCACTGATCAAGGCCCTGCGCGCCGAAGGCCTGCAACCCGCCGGAGCGGTGTTTTCCTGCCTTGCAGACAAAGACTGGCTGCCTGCCGCCCAGATGCTCAAGCACTATCTGGGTGAAGCCCCCATTTTTGTGGTTACGTTGGGCAACCACCGGGCCGCAGCGGCGCAAGACATAGCCGCCGCCTGCAATGCCCTGCCGCCGACCACGGCGCAGGCATTGCCCGAAGGCCCTCAAGGCTTGGCAAAGGCGCTTGAACTGGCGCGCGCCCTGCCCGCCGCCACTGAAGCCCGCCCGGTACTCATGACGGGTTCGCTGTACCTGCTTTCGGAATTTTTTACGCAGCACCCCCAATGGCTGCTGCAACCGCAGCTTCAGTAGGCGCAGGCAAACCCTCCGCTGGCCCGGCTTACGGCGCAGCATGGCAAACAAAGCCCAAGCCGCCGTGCTCGCGTATTTTTCATTTTTTGCGGTAAACGCAGTATAAAGGACGCCCATGCAAAATCTTTTTCGCGCCATTCCCGCCGTAGACGCCAGCATTGCCGCGCTGCACCGCGCGGATGCCGCACTGGGCGACAGCCAGCAAACACCGCGCGCTTTGCTGCGCGATCTTGTGGCCGCCTATTGGGATATTCGGCGGGATGACGTCCGCGCCGGGCGCTGCACCGCCCCCGAAGACCTGCACCTTGAGCGCCAGTTGCCAGGACTGCTGGCCTTTGTGCAGCGCGGGCTGCGCCCCCGTTTCCGGTCAGCGCTCAACGCCACGGGCGTTGTGGTGCATACCAACATGGGGCGCTCCGTACTGGCAGAAGAAGCCCGAGAGGCAGTGCTGCGGGCAGCTACCGGCTACTGCAATCTGGAACTGAATCTCGCCACAGGTGGCCGGGGCAGCCGTCACGCACTGGTGGAAGAACTCATTTGCCGCGTCACCGGGGCCGAAGCGGCCCTTGTGGTCAACAACAACGCCGCCGCCGTGCTGCTGGTGCTCGACACCTTCTGCAAAGGCGGCGAAGTTATTGTTTCACGCGGCGAGCTGGTGGAGATAGGCGGCAGCTTCCGCATTCCTGAAGTGATGGAAAAAAGCGGGGCCACCCTGCGCGAGGTGGGGGCCACCAACCGCACCCACCTGCGCGATTACCGCACCGCCATCAACGAGAATACCCGCGCCCTCATGCGCGTGCACACGTCCAACTACCGGATTGTGGGTTTTCATGCTGCCGTGGCCCTGCCCGAGCTGGCGGAACTGGCGCGCGAGCACAACCTGCCGCTCATTGAAGACCTCGGCAGCGGCAGTCTTATGGATTTTTCTGCCTGCGGCCTGCCCAACGAACCCACCGTGCCGGAAGTGCTCTCGCAGGGCGCGGATATCGCAACTTTTTCGGGTGACAAAGTGCTTGGCGGCCCTCAGGCTGGCATCATCACCGGGCGCAAGAGCATGGTGGAAAAGCTCAAGAGCAATCCGCTCACGCGGGCGCTGCGCTGCGACAAGCTGTGCCTCTCCGCCCTGGAGGCAACCCTGCGCCTGTACCTTGACCCGGAAAAAGCCCGCAAGAGCGTGCCAACCCTGCGCATGATAACCTGCCCACCCGATGAACTGGCCAAGGCTGCCCGCAATCTGGCAAACCGCCTGCGCAAGGGGCTTAACGCAGACAGCACCCTGTGCGAGATAGGCTTGCGGGAGGATGTGTCGCGCGTAGGCGGCGGCGCTTTTCCGCAGTACGACCTGCCCACGACCCTGGTGCGGATCAGGCCCACGGCATGCAGCCCCACGGCCCTCAAGGCTGCCCTGCTTGAAACGGTTCCCCCGCTCATAGGGCGGCTGGAAGACGACGCCTTCTGCCTTGACCCGCGCACACTTGATGTCAAAGAATACCCAGAGGTACTGCGCGTCCTGCGTCAGGCGCTGAACGCTGCAAACCCTCAACAGGCATAATACGCGAAACACATAGCGTGATATAAAAGGAACAGCATCATGGAAAAGAATCTTGCCTACAAGCCCAAAAGCATCTGGGACAACGCCGACGCCAAAACCCGCAAGGACATGGAAGCCCTGACCCAGCGCTATATCGACTTTATCACCCACTGCAAGACCGAGCGCGAAACAGTGGAATACGTGCGCCAGCGCCTTGCCGAGCATGGTTACGCGGAAGATTTCAGCGGCGACCGCGTTATGCGGTCCCTGCGGGGCAAGGCCATTTTTGCGGCCCGCAAGGGTGCACTGCCCCTGAGCAAGGGGCTTTCGCTGCTGGCCGCCCACGCCGATACCCCACGCCTTGATTTCAAGCAGCGCCCGCTCATCGAGCAGCCCGGCGTTGCTCAGGCCAAGACCCACTACTATGGCGGTATCCGCAAATATCAGTGGCTGGCGCGCCCCCTGGCCCTGCACGGCGTTATCGTGCGTGAAAATGGCGAAACCCTCACGGTGACCATTGGCGAAAAGCCCGGGGAGCCAGTGTTCTGCATTGCCGACCTTTTGCCCCATCTGGCCCAGAAGCAGGTTACCCAGCCGGTCAGCGAAGCTTTTGAGGCCGAAAAACTCAACATCATTCTGGCCCACAGCACGCCCAAGGCTGGCAAATCCAGCAAGGACGATACACCCAAAGACCCCATCAAAACCCAGCTGCTCGAACTGCTGCACAAAAAATACGGCATTTGCGAAGAAGACCTCATCACTGCCGAGCTTCAGGCTGTGCCCGCTGGCCCGGCCCGCTTTGTGGGCTTTGACAAGGCCATGATCGGCGGCTACGGGCAGGACGACCGCATCTGCGTGTTTACCGCGCTGGAGGCCCTGCTTGAGGCCGAAGCCACAGGCCACAGCATGGCTGTTATTTTCTGGGACAAAGAGGAAATCGGCTCGGACGGCGCATCTGGCGCGGCCTCGCGCTTTATGCAGTATTGCGTGGAAGACCTCACCCGCGCGTGGGAAAAGGACGTCCCGCCCTCGCATGTGCTGCTTGAAACCCGTGCCCTTTCTGCCGATGTTTCCGCAGCGCTGGATCCCGATTATCAGGATGTGCACGAAAAACAGAACGCCGCCATGCTGGGCTACGGCCCGGTATTTTCCAAGTTCACCGGTTCGCGCGGCAAGTACGGTGCAAGCGAGGCCGACGCCGAATTTTTCGGCGCGTTGCGCGGACTTTTCAACGGCAAGGGCATCGCATGGCAGAGTGCGGAGCTTGGCAAGGTCGACCTTGGCGGCGGCGGCACCGTGGCCCTGTTCCTTGCAGCCTACGGCATGCAGGTTATTGACCTTGGCCCTGCCATCCTGTCCATGCACAGCCCCTTTGAACTGGCAAGCAGCGCCGACCTCTTCGCCACCAAGCAGGCCTTCCGCGCATTTCTGGAAGCCCAGCTATAGCCCGGCAAGCCCAGGCAGCGAGCATCTGAACAACTGACGCTTCCCGCCCCGGCTGCACAAAGCCACATAGATAACAGACTGCCCTTGCGGGCTGGCGAAAAAATCAGCCAGCCCGCAAGGGCAGTCTATGTATGGCATGTGCGGATGCGCTCTATTTTTTATGCAGACTGCGCAGCGCTCTTTTGCAGATGCGCGCGGTCGCCTTACCCGGATTTTGCGCAAGCCACGCGTCGCAGAGCGCGCTCACCCACTGCGGCTGAGATTTGGCGGCATCATTGAGCCAGTTCCCCACGCTGTCCTGCACATAGGTGGAGGGGTCGGCCCGCAAGGGTTCAAGAACAGGCAAGCCCAGCGCCGGATTCTCCTTGAGGATAGTCAGGTGGGCGCACCACACGCCGCGCGGGCGGGTGCTTTCGCTGGCAAAACGGCGCACCCTTTCCGAGGGGTCGGCGGTCCAGCCTGCAAGGTGGCGTATGGCGTGTTCCGGCTGCTTTGCCAGATGAGGCCGCACAGCCATCCATACCCATTCGCGCACGCCAAAATGTGCATCATCCGCGAAGGGACGCACGGCTTCCAGCAGATTTTCCAGCGGCTCCGCCGGAGAATGCAGGGCATGCTCGTGCGTTAGAGCATAGCATATCCAGCCCCGAACAGTATCCGACCTGTGCGCGGCAAGCCTTGCCAATCCCTGCGCGCCCACGGCCCGGTGCACCAGCTCGCCAGCCAGCAGCATGCGCTTTGAAATCCCAAGGGATGCGGCCGCGCGCATTTCGCCCAGCAATGCGGCATCAGCCTGTGGCAAAGCCGCAGCCATCAGGGCGGCAAAATCCACCGCCAAGCCCTCTGCCAGATTTTTTGAAGCATCCTGCCCGCTGTTGAGCTGGGCCAGACGCGTGGAAGAAATGGTCATGGCACTCCCGGCGACACCAAGGCTCAAGGTATGCAAAGACCTGCGTCAAACTGGCGCAGGTCTTTGCATATCAAAATTATTGTCACAAAAGTCAAATGCATGATGCAGCACTGTTATCCCAAACGGGCGCGGCAGCCTCACCAGCCTACGCGCTGCGCCCCATACCCTCAGCCCGTGTAACCAGCTTGCCAATGTCCGAAACAATATGTTGCAGCGGACACTTATCGGGCGTTCTGGCATAAATGCTACACACGGCTCCCCTGTCTTCATCGTAGGGAAGCAAAAACTTGGGGCCAACACCTTTCTGAACCCATTCAGGGTTGATGCCCTTTTTCTTCAGCAAGCTGAGTAGCCACTTGGAAGGGATGGCCAGCCGCTTTTTGGAATCAGAAATGCAGGATTGAGAAACATCAAAAAACTGCGCAAGTTCCTGTTGGGTTCTGCATTGGGTGACATTCTTGATACGATCCATAATGGCCATATACTCAAATACCTTTCCACTCATTTGAAGAGCCTCCTCTGTACGCTGTAGCGTGCAAAATGCCCGGAATTATCAACGTCTTGAAACGAAGGAACCGGGTGCGGCGAGCGGATGCTCAGATGCGCGTTTATTGTGCTGGCCAAGATGTGGCAAACCCATAAAAACGGACGCGAGGATGCTTTTCTGAAAGGGAGCGGTCTGGACAGTGGAACAGGCCGACGGATTGTTGCACAAAGAATAGTGCAACAGCCGGGAGAACTGACATAGACTCCGTGCAGCCACAACAGTTGCCTAAAGAACCGTGACAATATGCCAACGCTTCGTAGCCCTGCAGGTCGCAACCGGGTTTTGGTGAGGCAGAAATAAAATTTCAGCCCCAAGGGGAGAGTAGGGGGAACCCAAATGCGGTTCCCGTGCACATTAAGCCAAACCAGCGGGACAAAATTATCGCAAATCTGGAGAGACTTACTGTGTACGCCTTAACAAATACACACAACATGAGATAAGTCAAGGAGTTTAATTATCAGGTATGCGTGTTTTTGGCCGCGCATAGGGCTGAAATATCCGCGCAATCAGGCAAGGCTGCGTGTAAAATTAATGAGATATGAAAGAAAAATATCTGACATTAGAACAATAAAAATGCACGGTTTCAAAAACAACCGAGCAGATCAGAAAGGCCGAAGCAGCTTTCAACCGCTTCGGCCCCATATGCTTCTGAAATTTTCAACCAAGTCCGTCAGCATCGCTGCTGGCGGCAAAAGGCCTGTTCAGCCCTAGCGCGCCAGCAGCACCCAGGCGGGCCCCTTGGCGTCCAGATGGCTTGCCACGTAGTTGGCGCGTTGGTCGCCGCCGCAGAAAATATCTATGCGGTTACGCTTGATGGCTCCGCCCACGTCCTGGGCAAGGCCAATGCCGCGCAGGGGCATCTTGCCCTTGGTTTCATCCGGAATATTGACGCCGTAGGCCACAATGGAGCCGAGCGGGATAAAGCCGCGATCCGTTGCGAGCGTCAGCCAGTCGTCCACCTGGTAGCCCATGGCTCCCGTGGGGCCGCGCATGCCGTATTTAAAGAAGACATAGCTCGGGTTATCATTGAGAATTTCGCGCACCCGGCCGGGATTATTTTTGAACCACTCGCGCTGTTCAAAAATATCGCCGCGCCTGAGCAGGCCTTTTTCACGCATGATGCGGCCAGAGCTTTTGTATTTGTGCCCGTTCTGGCCTGCGTAGTTAACATAGGCCTGAGTGCCGTCGTCAAAAATCAGGCGGCCAGAACCTTGGATTTCAAGAAAAAACACGTCAACAGGGTCTGCGGCCCAAGCCAGTTCCAGCCCCTTGCCCGCCAGCACCTGCTTTTCTTCGATGGTGCGGCGGTCATAGTACTGCCCACGCTTGGCAATGACCTTGTTCAGATCCGGGGGCAGGCCATAGATGGCCTGGGTGTACCCCGGTTTGCGGGTACGGCTGGCGGGGACGGCAGGCTCGTAGTAACCGGAATAGTTGATGCCGCCCGTCACTTCCGCCCAGCGAAAGTTTGCCAGCAGCAGCTCCGGTTCTTTGTCCAGCCGGGGCAAAAGTTCCTGCAAACGCTCAAGCGTACGCGACAGGTCGCCCCACGTCACGGTCAGGCCGGGGCGCTGCACAGCGATGGCGTCCTTGGGCTTGCTGTTGACGTAACGCAGCGACTTACGCACACTGGGGGCCATATCCTTCCAGCTTGTCAGATCCTGACTGGCAGGAATAAGATTGCTCACAAAAAATTCCGGGCTTTCAAACCCCACCGGCGGCAGGGTTCTTTCCACCACTGGCGGCGGGGCCTGCTTGGCGCAGGCAAACAAAACCATTGTAACCGCCAGCAGAAGCAACAGGCGCAACATGCCGCCTGCACGGTTTGCAAATCCGCTGCAACAACGCCCGGAAAACGCGTAACAAGGAGCCGTTTCGTGCATGACCAATTTCCCACCCCTGATATTTGGATGCCGCACCGCGTGTCGTATGGCGAAACAGACACGATGGGCGTGCTTTATTATGCGGAATATCTGCATCTCTTCGAGCGGGCGCGCAGCGAATACATTCGCCGTTGCGGCATGAGCTATGCGGAAGTTGAAAAGAAAGGCCTTATCCTGCCTGTGCGCGAGGCCCAGTGCCGTTACCGCTCATCCGCCCGCTATGATGACCTTGTACTTGTGCGCGCTGGCATAGCCGAATGGGCGCGCGCATCCCTGCGCTTTGTATATGAGATATGGAACGAGGACAAGACGAGACTTCTGGCCACGGGCATGACCCAGCATGCGCTGGTCAATCACGAAGGTCGCCCCGCTCCTGTGCCGGACTGGTTCCGTAATCTCACCTTTACGGAGTAACCGCCAGCCCTCTCCTCTGCCCTGGGATGATGCCGAGCCACGCTGCCGTATGAATGTCGGTTCGATCTGCCGCCGCAATCACTTGCGGCGGCAGAAAAATATTTTTTCTAAGCCCTTAACGGTGCCTGCTCCCGATGGGGCCGGGGTTGGCCCGCAGCTGCTTGCGCGCGGCACGGGCGTCTTCCAAACGTCGCAGCCTTTCAAGGCGGCCCTCCTCCTCATCGCGTCGCACCGCAGGCAGCCGCTTCTGCCGCACAGGCCGCGCACTACTGAAACGGCGCGCAAGATGCGGCAATTCAGGGGGCACATCGGCTGCAGGGTCCCCAAGGGGGCAATACGGCGCGCTGGCGCTCTCCCCTCCACCAAGGTACATGGCCAGCCTCGCACTGAGCGCGCGCATGAGCGGCACAAGGTCTGTATATTCCTCGTTCAGGCCCAAACCGTTAAGATGCCACCGCCCATGCCCGTGGACAACCTTGCGCATCCCTTTAAGCTCCCGCTCGCGCATGCTCAGGCTGATGCGCACCTCGCCCTCGGGCAAGTGCAGCACAAGGGCCTCGCCCTGCGCTTCGCCCTGCCCCCTGGCGAGAGACTCAAGCCGCATGCCGGGCGGATTGCCCGCCAGCCGCAAAAGATCTTCCAGCCCGGCGCGGGCTACGCGCAGGTGTTCGCTGGAAGCCATATTTTTTTGATCTTCCTGAATTTTTTCTTCCATCTGGCGAATGCGCTCAAGGCATTGTGCGCGCTCGTCCTCAAGCGTGGTCAAACCACGCTTCATCAGCCGCACGCAAAAAACCACAGCCGCCAAAAAAATCGCACCAGCGCCAGCCCATTCCCATAGCGCCATGGTCGCTCCCTCCGCCTGCTCCAATATATCCGAATAACTGTCACAGTGGCGGCCTCTGCTGTCAAGCGTTAAGCCTTACATTAAAAGTCGCGGCCTCTTTCCTTTTTTGCGACAAGCCTGTAACGTGGGAACCAATAGCAGATGGAAGACTTGTTCCTTTCCCTAGTTTCGTTCACCAGGCCGCCAAGGGCGCGCCATATCGCTTACGAAGGGAGAAAACCATGCCTACTCCACTGGAAATGCAACGCACGTTCGCCATCGTCGGGACCGGCGGTTGCGGCAAAACATCCCTGGCAGAGATGCTTCTCTACAAGGCCGGGGCGGTGAATCGCCTGGGGGCTGTAGAAGACGGCACCACATGCCTTGACTACGAACCCGAAGAAACCCGCCGACGCGGATCCGTTCAACCCTCCTGCGCAACATATCTCTGGAATAAAAACCGCCATTTCCTTCTGGATATCCCCGGTGACGGCAACTTTACAGGCGACATGGAATGCCTGCTCAAAGGCGTGGACAGCGTTGTTTTTGTGCTGGACGCCGTGGACGGTGTGCGCCCCCTTGCCAAAAAGTTCTGGAATCTGGTCCGCGCAGCCGGATTGCCCTCCATTATAGTGGTCAACAAGGTTGACCGCGACCGCGCCGATTTTCAGATGGCCCTTGACGGGCTCTCGGGCCTGAACGTCAAGCCCGTTGTGCTGCAATTGCCCATTCGCCAGGGCGAATCCTTTGTGGGTGTTGCCGATGTGCTGACGGGCAAGGCCCGCATGTTTGGCGAAAACGGCGCCATCGCAGAGGCTGAAATTCCTGCCGCTCTGGCTGACGATGTCAGCCTGCTGCGCGATGTGACCGTAGAAAATATCGCAGAAAGCGATGAAGAACTCATGGAAAAGTATCTGGAAGAAGGCATTCTTTCAGAAGATGACCTCAAAACAGGCCTGCGCTCGGGTGTGCTCAAAGGCGAGCTTACGCCGGTGCTGGCCTGCTCGGCCCTTGAAAACAAGGGCGGCGAATCCGTGCTGGCCGCCATTGAAGCCCTGCTGCCCTCGCCCCTCGATCGCCCGCCCTTTGCGGGTCGCGATGGCGCAGAACGCGCCGCTGCCCCGGATGGGCCGGTGGCCTGCTTTATTTTCAAAACTTTGGCCGATCCTTTTTCGGGGCAGCTTTCCCTCCTGCGGGTTCTTTCCGGCACCATCAACGGCGATGCCACGCTGAAAAACTCCCGCACGGAAGAAAACGAACGCCTAGGCAACCTGCTGTACATTCAGGGCAAAACGCAGACCCCCTGCAAGGAGCCCATTGGCCCCGGTGCCATCGTGGCCGTTGCCAAGCTCAAGAACACCCGCACGGGCGACACCCTCTACGATGAAAAAGCCCCCTTTGCCCTGCCCATGCCCGCCCTGCCCCCGCAGCTCATCACCTATGCCCTCGCCCCCAAGGAAAAAGGGGAGGAAGACAAGGTCTACGCAGCCATCCAGCGGCTGCTGGATGAAGACATCACCCTGCGTCTGGGGCGCGACGAAGAAACCGGCGACATTCTGCTTTCCGGCATGGGGCAGTTGCATATCGAGCTTTCGGTCGAAAAGGCCAAACGCCGCTTCAAGGTGGATATCATCCTCAAAACGCCCAAGGTTCCCTACCGCGAAACCGTGCGCGGCAAATGTCAGGTACAGGGCCGTCACAAAAAGCAGTCCGGCGGCCGTGGTCAGTTTGGCGATTGCTGGATCGAGATGGAAGGCCTGCCGCGCGGTTCCGGCTATGTGTTTGAAGACGCCATCGTGGGCGGCGTTATCCCCCGCCAGTACGTTCCCGCCATCGACAAGGGCGTTCAGGAAGCCGCAGCTCGCGGATTTCTGGCCGGATGCCAGGTGGTGGACTTCCGCGTCAAGGTCTACGATGGCAGCTACCACACGGTAGACTCGTCAGAAATGGCCTTCAAGGTGGCTGGCTCCGTCGCTTTCAAAAAGGCCATGGAAGGCCTCAAGCCCGTGCTGCTCGAACCCATTGTGCTGCTCACCGTTTCCGTGCCCGATGAAAGCATGGGCGATGTCATCGGCGACCTTTCCTCCCGCCGGGGCAAGGTGCTGGGTTCTGATTCGCAGGGCGGCAGCACGGAAATCAAGGCCCACGTGCCCATGAGCGAAGTACTGCGCTACGCGCCCGACCTGCGCTCCATGACCGGTGGGCAGGGATTCTTCACCATGGAATTTGCCCATTATGAAGAAGCCCCGCAACCCGTGGCGGAAAAGGTCATTGCCGAGCACCAGAAGCACAAGGCTGCCGAATAACCATTGGGGTGGGGCAGACCACCTCTTCCTCTTATAGATGACAAACCGGCTGTTTTCTGTAAAACAGCCGGTTTGCGCGTCTTTGCCGCAAGCAACATCATATGGAAAATCATGGAACGCCCGCTCACAATACTCTGCACCCCCCTGCCCGCTGGCTCCAGTAAAGATCTGGAAGACTGGCGTTGTGCGCTTGAAGCGGCGCTGGAACCATGGCAGGACGACAGGCAGCTTGCCCATGTGCGCCGCTTTGGCCGCTCGCCAAACGGTCAGGCCGAGGCTCGGGAGATGCGGCAGGACGTGCTGCGGGCGGCTTTGTCGCGGCTACTCGCGCGCGCCCAACTGGTGACGCATGCCGCACAGCAGGCCAGAGCAATAAGTTCAAGCATCGCAGGGCCGCTGCCGCAACTGGGCATGGATACTCAGGGCCGCCCCCTGTTCACCGGTTGGCACGCGGCCTTCAGCCACAGCGGCGAGGCGGCCTTTTGCGCCCTTTGCCCTGAGCCAGCAGATGCCGCCGTTGCCCCTCATGCGCTGGATGCGGAATCGTTGCTTTCACCGCCGCCAGCCCTCAATGCCTTTGCCCCGGCAGAACTGCCCCGGCACGAGACCGGCCTTTCACAGCAGGGCATCAACCGTGAAGCCCTGCGCCGCTGGACAATCAAGGAGGCCCTGCTCAAGGCCTCCGGTCTGGGGCTGGGCATGAATCCCGCCAGGATTCCCACAGGGAGGTTCGGCCAGCGGGCCGGGATCTGGCACGGGCCGATGGGCATATTTTACTGGCGCAGCCTGCCCTATCCCGGACACTGGCTGTGCCTGGCGCAACAGGTGGGCGCAAAAACAGATTTCCGGCCGGGTCTTTTACGACCACTGGTGCACCGTCAGACCCCGACTACCCTGCTGCGCGCCCTTTCCGCCTTACGCCCGCGCGTCTGATCGGCCCTGGCAGACATTTCCTTGCAAGGCGAACGTTTTTACGGCACTCTCCGCCCATGCCGCGTTTTCACCTTGTCACGCTTTTTCCCGAATTTTTCGAGTCGCCCCTGTCCACCGCCCTCATGGGCCGTGCACGGGAGGCTGGCATTGTGGAATGCAGCCTTCATGACCCCCGGCAGTTCAGCACAGACAAACACCGCCAT
This sequence comes from Desulfovibrio intestinivivus, assembly GCF_053570665.1. Lineage (NCBI taxonomy): Bacteria > Pseudomonadati > Thermodesulfobacteriota > Desulfovibrionia > Desulfovibrionales > Desulfovibrionaceae > Desulfovibrio > Desulfovibrio intestinivivus. Next base: position 73,486 of record NZ_JBRBQT010000001.1, read on the forward strand.
GTGGACGACCGCCCCTACGGCGGCGGCCCCGGCATGGTCATGCAGGGCGAGCCTCTGGCCCGCGCCCTGCGCTCCATTGAGCGGCCCGGCCGCATGCTGTTCATGGCCCCCGGCGGACGCCCGCTGACGCAGGACATGGTGCGCGATCTTGCGCGCGAGGAAGACCTGACCATTGTTTGCGGCCGGTACGAGGGCATTGACGCGCGGCTGTTGCAGCTGTTTCCGCTTGAACCTGTGAGCGTGGGCGATATTGTGCTCAACGGCGGCGAAAGCGCGGCTCTTTCCGTGCTGGAGGCCGTGGCCCGCCTCATGCCCGGTTTTATGGGCAAGGAAGAATCCGGCGACGATGAAAGTTTTTCTCACGGATTGCTGGAATATCCGCACTACACGCGGCCAGAATCCCTGGAAGGTCTGTCGGTTCCCGAGGTGCTGCAAAGCGGCGACCATGCCCGCATCGCCCAGTGGCGCAGGCAGGAATCTGTGCGCGCCACCTTGCGCATGCGCCCGGAAATGTTGAATGAAGCGCCGCTCTATCGCGAAGACGTGCAAACGCTGGCTGAAACCCCACGTGACAGGCCGGGACGCAACCTTTCGTTCTGCCTTGTTCACTACCCGGTTTCCCTTGGGCCAAAAAAAATCGGCGCTTCCTCTTTGACAAATCTGGACATACACGATATAGCCCGAATTTCCCGCAGCTATGCGATGGGTTCCTTTTATCCGGTGACCCCTCTTCGCGATCAGTTGCGGGTACTGGAAGAAATTTTGCGTCACTGGACGCGGGGGCCGGGCGGTATCGGAAACGCCGACCGCGCTCAGGCCCTCGGCCTGGTGCAACCCGCGACTTCGCTTGAAGAAGCGGTGGCGCATATGACCGCGCAGCATGGAACGCGACCCAGACTGGTGGCTAGTTCTGCCGTCTGGCCTGCCAAGGGCAAGGCATCCCAACCGGGACGCATGCCCATGACTCCGCGTGACGTGCGGCGCTGGTGCGACCAGGGGCCGGTTATGCTCTGCCTGGGCACGGCGCAAGGGCTTGCGCCGGAGGTGCTCGAACAGTGCGAAGGCACTCTGAGGCCGGTGCGTTTTTTGGGCTACAACCATCTTTCGGTGCGCAGCGCGGCCGCCATTCTGGCCGACAGGATATTAGGCGACTACTACTGACGCAACACGGCGGCCTGAGCGCATCGGCGCCGCTTTGCAACGACGCAACAATCCGCCCGGATTTGCAAGGAGTTCACGATGGACATCATCAGGAAAATTGAACTGGAAAACCAGCGCATGGATCTTCCCGCGTTTCGCTCCGGCGACACGGTGAAAGTGCACCTGCGCATTGTGGAAGGCGAAAAAGAACGTATCCAGGTCTTCCAGGGTAACGTTATCCGCATCAAGCGCGGTACCACCAGCGCCACCTTTACGGTGCGCAAGGTTTCCGACGGCGTGGGCGTGGAACGTATTTTCCCGCTCAACTCGCCCTTCATCGACCGCGTTGAGCTGATCACGCAGGGCCGCGTGCGCCGCAGCCGCCTGTACTACCTGCGTGCCCTCAAGGGCAAAGCCGCGCGCATCAAGCCGCGTGGCCGCTTCTGATCCTTTTTTAGGCATCAGAATCGCAGCGAGCGTTTTTACGGCGCGCCAGGGCATGCAGGCAACTGCAAAATCCCTGGCGCGCTGTTCGCGCGTCTTTAGAACAGTTAGCGCTTGAAATACTCGGTTACGGCAGGCAAAGCTGCCTGCTCGCTTTTTGTGGCAAGGATTTTCAAAAAAATTCTTGCAGAGCAGTTAACACATTTCATTTATAAACTGCTCTAAACCGACGCGCTGACCATCACGTATTGACCATAGGGTCGCGGCCCTTGCTGCGCAGCGGAGAAATCATGGGCAGAAAAGCAATGAGCCGCCCGGCAAAGCCGCGCAACCAGCAGGCACAGGCGAGCCTTGTCCAGATGGTGAGCACCTTGAGCGCCCCGCTGCCCCAGGATGATTCTCCCCTTTTGCAGGCAAGCAGCCAGACAGGCCCACAAATTTTTACCGCTGGCATAGACGAGGCCGGTCGCGGTTGTCTGGCCGGGCCGGTAGTAGCCGCTGCGGTCATATTGCCGGAGTGCTACGACCTGCCGGGCCTCAACGATTCCAAGGCATGCAGCGCCAAAACCCGCGACATGCTCGCCCCGCGCATACGCCAGTGCGCGGTGGCCTGGGGTCTGGGTGTAGTGTGGCCCGCCCGCATTGACGCCATCAATATTTTACAGGCCACTTTTGAAGCCATGAGCAGGGCTGTGCGCTGCCTGCGCTGCGCGCCCGCGCATCTGCTCATCGATGGCAACAAGACCGTACCCGGCGAGGTTTTTGCCTTCCACTGGCGCAAGGGGCATACAGCCCCCCTGCCCTCGCAGCGCTGCATTATTGGCGGCGACGCCAGCGAACCGGCCATCTCCGCCGCGTCCATCCTTGCCAAAACTTACAGGGACAAGCTCATGACCCGGCTGGAAAAACGCTGGCCCGGCTACGGCTTTGAAGCCCACAAAGGCTATGGCACAGAGGATCATTACGAAGCCCTGCGCCGCCTAGGGCCCTGCCCGCAGCACCGTCTGACCTTTCGGGGCGTTTTACCCGAAAAGCCAAGCCCCCAGCAGGGCAGCCTGTTGTGAAGCCGCGCTGGCTGCAAACGCTTTTTGGCGGCAAGGATGAACCAGCCGCCGCCCCGGCCCATCTGAACCTTGGGCGCAAAGGCGAGGAAGCCGCGCGCAAGCTGCTGCAACGCAGCGGCATGGAACTGCTGGACTGCAACTGGCGCAGCGGCAGGCTTGAACTGGATATTGTCTGCCGCGATGGCGACACCGTTGTTTTTGTCGAAGTAAAAACCCGCAGCGGTTCAACCTACGGCGGCCCCGCCGCCGCACTGACCCCTGCCAAGCAGCGTACCCTGTGCCGGGCGGCCAGGGCGTGGCTTGCGGCCCACGATGCATGGAGCAGCCCCTGCCGGTTTGATGTGGTCTGCATTGTGCGCGAGGGCGATACCCTGCACCTGGAGCACTGCCGCCATGCCTTTGAATGCGAACCGTCTGTGGATAGTGGCAACGCCGCTTGGCAACCCTGGTGATCTTTCGCCTCGTGCGCGCGAGGTGCTGGCGAGCGCCGATCTTGTGCTGGCCGAGGATACCCGCCGCACTGCCCGCCTGTTGCGCGATTGCGGCATTGAAGCCCGCCGCCTGCTGAGTTTTTACGATCACAACGAGGCCGAGCGGCAGGAGGGCGTATTGCGCATGCTGCGTGAAGGCCAGACCGTTGCCCTTGTCTCCGATGCCGGAACGCCGCTCTTGGCTGATCCCGGCTACCGTCTGGTGCGGGCCTGCCGCAAGGAGGGCCTTGCCGTATCCCCACTGCCGGGGCCTTCGGCTCCTGTGACGGCCCTTTCCGCAGCTGGCATTCCTCCGCTGCCGCACAGTTTTCTGGGTTTTCTGCCGCGCGATGCCGCAGGGCGCGACGCCCTTTTTGCCGCATTTACCCATGTGCCGGGCGCGCTCATTTTTTTTGAGCGCAAGGATCGTCTCAAGGAAAGCCTCGCTCAGGCCGCGCGCATTCTTGGCCCCCGCGAGGTGGCCGTGTGCCGGGAATTGACCAAGGAACACGAGGAATTTATAGTAGGACGTCTGGAAGACAGCGACCTGCTGCCCGATGAACTGCTGGGCGAAATCACGGTTGTTGTAGGCCCGCCGGAGCAGGCAGAGCGCACCCCAAGGGAAGATGTGCTGCTGCTGGCCCAAGAAGAACTTGCTCAGGGCGGCAAACCTCGTCAGGTTGCCCGCAGGGTGCAGGATGCCGTGCGCGGCTGGTCGGGCAAGGAAATCTACGCCCTGCTGACGGGCACAGAGCAGGCGGAGCCGGACGCTTAGGGGCTGTTCACTCCATGGCTCTTTTGCTCTCTGCAAGACGGGCTTTGCATCAGGCCAGCAGTTGCGCACGTTGCGAAAGCAGTTTGCGACAGCAGATCATGGCCGAGTGTTCATAAGGCGGCGCTTTCCTTTTGAATGCGCCCTCGCCGCAACTGCCAAACCGGCATGCCACGGGGTTGCCATGTATCCCACACGCGTTGTACTTGCCTGCCTGGCGCGCACAGGCTGCATCAATGCAGCCATGACCGCTCGGGGGATGCAGCAGATAGGCCTGGCCTACGTGCTGGAGCCTGCCCTGCGCGAGCTGTATCCCGAACCGCAGGCCTTTGCCCGCGCCATGAGCCGTTACGCGGGGCACAGCAACACCCACCCCTTCATGATTCCCCTTTTCGTGGGCATCCTGCTCTCGCTTGAGCAGGCCATCGCCAAGGGGGCGCTGCCGGAAGGCGCGCTGAATTCCGTGCGCGAAACTCTGGCCACAACCCTTTCCGCCCTGGGCGACTCATTTTTCAGCGGCACATTGCTGCCCCTGTGGTCGCTGCTCAGCATCAGCCTGCTGCTGGCGGGCTTTACCAACATTGCCATGCTGCTGGCGGTGATCCTGTTCGGTTCCCTGCTGCTGTTCAGGGCCATCTGTTTTGTTTCCGGCCTGCGGTACGGGCTGACCACGCTCGCCCGCCTGCGCAAGCTCAACCTCATCAACTGGGTGGACAGGCTCAAGATGGTCAATGCCGCGCTGGCCGCACTGGTTATCTGGCATCTGCCCATCAGCACCATGAAGCCCTTTCCCTGGACAGCTTACGCCATGGGCGCCGCAGCGGTGCTTGCCGCCGCATGGCTTGTGGGGCGAATGCGCCTGCCAAGGCTGCTGCTTTGGGCTGTGACAACAGGAGCCCTTATTCTCGTGGACTTGGGCTTCATAGGCATGTAGAATATACGTGTTTTTCGGTAGTGGACACGCTTTGTCCCCTTTTGGCCGATAACACGCTCATAAGGTAGGATGATGGAAGAAGCCATAGAACAAACGCCGCGCGGGCTGGCGCTACGGGTATGCATTGGCCTGCGCAACGGCCTGCACGCCCGACCGGCGGCCCGTCTGGCGCAAGAGGCGCAGCGCTATGCCTCAGATATACTGCTTGTCAGCGACACCGGCGAGGTAGACGCCAAAAGCATGCTCGACATACTTTCTCTTGCGCCGCCCGCCAATGCGGAACTGACCCTGGTGGCTCAGGGTGACGATGCCCGCGAGGCCCTTTGCGGTCTGGCCCAATTTTTAACCAATCTACAGGACTGACATGGCCCGCGCGGTACTTTTCGGCACACCTGTTTCGCCTGGCGTAGCCATAGGCAGGGTGCGCTTCATGCACAAGACACGGCAGGATGACGAACGCCGCATCACTGCCGCCGAAGTGGCTGCGGAGCAGGAGACCCTGCGCGCCGCCGCTGAAAGTGTGCGCGCCTCGCTGGCCGCCACCATGGAAAATGTGCCGGAAGACCTTTCGGAATACCGCGACGTCATTGCCGCCCAGATGGAAATGGCCCGCGACCCCAAGCTGCTCAAGGCCGCGCTGGCCCGCATAGAGAGCAACCTTGTGTGCGCCTCGTGGGCGCTCAAACTCACGGTGGATGAACTGTGCGCGCTGTTCAGAAGTATGGACGATGCCTACCTGCGCGACCGCGCCCAGGATATCCGCGCCGTGGGCCTGCGCCTGCGCGAGCATCTGGCGGCAGACCCGGCCCACAAGGGAGAGGATGAAACCCCCGGCGTGCTGGTGGCGGAAGACCTCTCCCCCGCCGATGTCATGGAACTCAACCTTGACTTGGTGCTGGGCATTCTGACCGCAGAAGGCGGCCCCACCTCCCACACGGCCATTTTGTCGCGCGGGCTGCACATTCCCTGCCTTGCGGGGGTTACCGGGCTCATGGACATTGCCCGCGAAAACGAAACCCTGGTGGTGGACGGTCTCGGCGGCAGCGTACTGCTCAGCCCCGATGAGGCTGACGAGGCCCGCTTTACGGCCCGGCGCGAGGAATATACGGCGTGGGAAGACCTCACGCTCAAATCTGCCCGCTGGCCTGCCGAAATGTGCGATGGCGTACGAGTGGAAGTTCAGGCCAACCTTGAAGGCACCAATGAACTGTCAGCTCTTGCCCAGTGCGGGGCCGACGGCGTGGGCCTGTACCGCACCGAATTTGCCTATTTTACCGACCGCCTGCCGTCAGAAGAAGACCTGCTGGCAGAATACGCGGCAGTGGCACAGCGGGCCGCGCCGGATCGGGTGGTGTTTCGCACGCTTGACGTGGGCGCAGACAAGATGCTCCACGCGCAGGCAGTGCTCAAGGAACCTAACCCGGCGCTGGGTTTGCGCGGCATACGTTTTTGCCTGCGGCATCAGGGCATTTTTCGCACGCAGCTGCGGGCGCTCATGCGCGCCGGGGCTATGGGCAATGTGGCCATCATGCTGCCCATGATTTCCTGCATGGATGAAGTGCAGCAGGTGCGCCGCATCATGCAGGAACTGCATCAGGAGCTTGCGGCGCAAAACCTGCCCCACGCCCCATTGCTGCCCTTGGGCGTCATGGTTGAAACCCCGGCTGCGGCCCTTATTTGCGATGCCCTTGCGCGGGAGTGCGACTTTTTCAGCATCGGCACCAATGACCTTATCCACTACATAATGGGCATTGACCGCAACAACCGCCATGTGGCCTACCTCAACGAGCCGCTGCATCCGGCTATCGTGCGCTCGCTCAAGCACATAATTGACGCCGCCCACCGCGAGGGCATAGGTGTTTCCGTCTGCGGCGAGCTTGCTTCTGACCCCTTTGGCCTGGCCCTGCTGCTGGGCATGGGCGTGGATACTGTGTCCGCCGCCCCCCGATTTGTACCGGGCATGAAGCACCTTATACGCCAGTTCAACGCCCAGACCTGCATGGATCTGGCCAACAGCGTGCTGCTCAGCACCGATGTGGCCGCTTCCAAACGCATGGTGCGCGAAGCGTTGCAACAGTCACTGGGACAGGAACTGGCCTTTCACACCACAAGCCTTTTCACATACAGTCACCCATGAACCAAAAAATATCCCCATCCACTGTGGCCCTGAATAAAAAGGCCCGCCACCTCTATGAACTTTCCGAGTTCACCGAGGCGGGCATTGTACTGACCGGCCCGGAAGTCAAAAGCATCCGCGCGGGCAAGGTCAACTTTATCGACAGCTACGTAGACTTTCGCCAAGGAGAAGCCTGGCTTGTTTCGCTGCACATCGCGCCCTACGCCAACGCGGGCTATGTGTCGCAGGAGCCAGACCGCGCGCGCAAACTGCTGATGCACGAACGGGAAATTTCCAAATTCGCAGGGCTGGTGGCCCAGCAGGGCCTGACGGTTGTGCCCGTGCGCCTCTACTTCAAGCGGGGCAAGATCAAGGTAGAAATTGCCCTCGGCAAGGGCAAAAAACTGCACGACCACCGCGAAACACTCAAACGCAGGGCAGAAGAACGGGATATGGCCCGGGAGCTGTCCTAGCCTCCCGCTGTTCAAAGGGGCGCTCTTGCTGCAAGGGCGCTCCTTTTTTTACGCGCACTGCCCCGCCACAACCGCGCGGTACATCACTTTTACAAGGTTCGTCATGCGGCACCCTCCATTGCAAGCCCCCCTGCTCTGGCAGACGTATCTGGGCTTCTGGATAGCGGGCATTACCGCAGCACCCTGGCCTCTGCCCTCACTTTGCTGCGCCTTGCTGCTGTTTTTTGCGGATGCCCGCCTGTGGCGCGCCGCGCGCACGGCTCTTGCCGCCTTGTGCCTGCTGGCGGGATTTCTGACCGGATACTGGCAACTCTATGGTTGCCCGTGGCAAACGCTGCTCTCAACAGAAGAGCAGACAAGGCAAAGGGGCCAGCCGCCCCAATGGCTGCACGAGTCTGCCCAGCCGCCGCGAGTGTGCGGCATTGTACGCGATCTGCAGGGCCTGCCCGACAACCGCCTGCGCCTGCTGCTGAGCGATGTGCGCCCCGCCTGTGCAGACGGCAGAGACGGCCTGTCCTCCGCCTCTGATGCTGCCGCAATACCGCCAGACGCCACAAATTCAACGGTTCGCCCCCTGCCCGGCAAACTGGCCTGGACATGGGAAGCCCCCACAGCCGCCATTGCCCTTTCTCCTCCGCTCCCCGGCCAGACAGTCTGCCTGACGCGGCGGCCCATGCCCGCGCAGGGCTTTGCCAATGAAGGCCAGACCGACTGGGGCCTGTGGCTGGCGGCTCAAGGCGTGCGCTGGCGCATGTGGTCTCTGGGCAATCAGGGAGACCCGCGCATTTCCGGCCAGCCAACCCTCTCCGCCCGCTGGCGCGAATCATTACGGCAGGATTTTGTGGGCGTGCTGTTTCCAGCCCAGGAGGCGGCACAGTCCCACGCAGACAAGCCAGACGAAACCACAGAGGCTGGCGCTTCCCCTCCGGCATCCCATAACAAACCCACGCAGTACAAACTTTCGCAGGGCAAGGCCATCCTGCTGGCTCTGCTCTTTGGCGACAGGCAATACCTGAACCAGCAGACACTGAACAATTTTGCCTCGGCCACGTTGGTGCACAGCCTCGCCCTTTCCGGCCAGCACCTCACCGTGGCGGGCCTTGTGGGCCTGCTCTGCGTGCTTGCCGCCGCGCGCGTTCGCCCCGGCATCTACCTACGCCGCCCCCGAGCAGTCTGGACGCTGCTGGCAACACTGCCGCCAGCACTGGCCTACCTGTGGCTGGGCGATGCCCCGGCGTCATTGCTGCGGGCTGCTGTCATGCTGCTGCTTCTTGCCGTCTATTTCTTGCGCGGACGGCCCCACACAACACTTGATGTGCTCTGCGCCGCCCTGCTCTGCATCAGCGTGGTTTCCCCCCTGAGCATGCTGGATACAGGCCTGCAACTTTCCGTACTGTGCGTGGCGGTCATCGGCATGAGCCTGCCCTGGCTGCGGGTACTGGCCCCGGAGCCGGATCCGGCTGCGCAGATGCGGCGGAGCGGAGGCTTTGGCAGACGTATGAATCAGCAGCTTAAACGGGGAACGTGGGCCTTAACGCGGATATTTCTGGTTTCCCTGGGCATCCAGATTGCCCTTCTGCCTCTGAACATGATGCTGTTCAACAATATGGGGCACTGGTTCTGGCTCAATGTGCTCTGGCTGCCCGTGGCCGACATGCTGGTGTTGCCCGCCTCTGTGCTCGGCCTGTTCCTGTCCGCTCTGGGCCTTGACCTTGCGGCGCGGGCAGTGCTGGACACGGCGGCTCTGCCCTGCCAATGGCTTACAGACTGCCTTGCGTGGCTGGCTGGCGCGAACCTGTTGCAGCCCCCGGCCCTGCTGCGCCCGCACTGGACAGCCCTGCCAGCTTTTGCGGCCTTGCTTGGGGCCCTGGCGCTGAAGGCGGGGCGCGCAGACCTGCCCCGCGCGGCGCAACGTCTGCTGCTGGCCGGGGCGCTGCTGCTATGCGTTGGCCCGGCCCTGCGCACGGCTGAGCGGCTGTCAGACAACATTCGCCTTGATGTGCTGGATGTGGGGCAGAGTCAGGCCCTGCTGCTGCGTCTGCCGGGGCATGTGCGCCTGCTGCTGGACGGCGGGGGCAGCGCCTCTCCGCGTTTTGATCCGGGGCAGGCACTGGTGGCCCCGGCCCTGACCTATAATGACGCGCCGCACCTGACCGCCATACTCAACACCCACCCCGACCTTGACCACATGGGCGGCTTGCTGCACATACTGCGCGTTTTTTGTGTGGATCACCTGCTGGACAACGGGCGCGAAGGCAAGGGCAGCTGGGGCGAACAGTGGCGCGCGGCGCGCACGGCCCACCACAGCCGCGCCCTTGTCCGTGGTGATGTTCTGATACTGGGCAAACCGTCTCTGGGTCTGCGCCTGGAAATTCTGCACCCTCCAATGAACGAGTGGGACGCATGGCAAGGCAACGATGCCTCTGTGGTGGCCCGGCTGACCCAGCATGGCCGTGGTCTGGCCCTGTTTTTGGGCGATGCGGAACGCCCTGTGCTGCGCCGCCTGCTGGATAACGGAGATGACCTGCGGGCCGAAGTTCTTGTTGCGCCGCACCACGGTTCTGCCACAGGGTTTCTGCCGGAATTTTATGAAGTTGTGCAGCCCGGCCTTGTGGTCGCCTCGTGCGGATTTGAAAACCGCTACGGCTACCCTTCACAACCGCTGCGGGCGTGGTGCGATGCCGCGAGCGCACCACTGCACTACACAGGGCGCGACGGCGCTGTGCGGATTATCTGGCCCGCGCGCGGCGACAGCCTTGGTCAGCCAGCCATTCATTCCGCGCGGCCCTGAACGCATACACCCCGGCGGCCTTTGCGGGCAACCGGGGTGCATCAGGAGGAACAATAACGCCTCTTGCAGGTCTTACCTATTTTTTAAGCCAGGCTTCTACCAGCTGGGGATTTTCCTTCATGAAGCTGCGGGCGTTTTTCAGAGGATCTGCGCCCTTTTCCTGATTCCTGTCCATGAGCCTCTGGAGCTGGCTTGGATCTTCGTACCGGAAGTTGATCAAAAAGGCCCAGGCCTCGGGGTGGTCCTTTTTCAGACCTTTGCGGCCAACCTTGAAAATACCTTCTTCCTTGCCCAGGCTGCCCAGCGGGTCATCCAGATAATGCATCTGCCAGCGGCCAAACATCCAGTGCGGCGACCAGGCCGTCACTACAATCCACTCCTGCTTGCGGATGGCCTCGGCCAGGCTGGAGGTCATGATGGTTCCACTGCCCTCCACAAGCTGCAACTTCTTGATGCCATAATCCTTCATGGCTTTTTCCGTAAGCTGCATCAGGCCGGAGCCCGGATCAATGCCCACAATGCGCCCCTGGAACTTGTCCGCATTGGCGTCCAGTTCATCAATGGACTTGAGCGGCACATAGTCCGGCACGGCCAGTCCAAGGCGCGCACCGCCCACAAGCTTGCCCAGCATTTCCACCTGACTTTTCACCTTGCCGTACATGGCGGCGTGGGTATCGGGCAACCACGCCGTAACCATGGCATCGGCATCGCCGGTAGCAATGCTCGTCCATAATATTGGCTGGGTAACGGGCAGCAATTCCACCTTATAACCGAGTTTGTCTTCCAGCACGGCCTTGGCAAGATTGCTGGAGGCAGTGGCGCAATCCCACTCGACATAGACGATTTTAAGGGTTTTGTTCTGTTTGCTGCCAGCAGCGGCCTGAGCAGGCCACGCCCACAAAACCATGATGGCAAGAACCATTATAAAAAGTCTGCGTGTCATTGCGTCCTCCCGTCTAGTTTTGTCCGGCGCATTTTTGCGCCAACGCACGAAAGAGGCGATCAAGTGTGATTGCCACGATAACAATTCCAAGTCCGGCTTCAAAGCCATTTCCTATCTGCAATCTCTGGATTGCTTTCCAGACTTCGCCGCCAAGGCCGCGCGCACCGATCATGGCGGCAATGACCGCCATGGAAAGCGCCAGCATGATTGTCTGGTTCACGCCTGCCACGATGGTGGGCATGGCGAGGGGCAGCTCAAGCTTGCGCAGGCGCTGCACACGCGTGAGGCCAAAGGCCTCGGCGCACTCCACAAGGTCTGCAGGAATCTGCCGGATGCCCAGGCAGGTAAGGCGAATGGCGGGGGGCACGGAAAAAACCACCGTTGCCACCACTGCGCTTACCTTGCCGATACCGAAAAAGGGAATGGCGGGAATAAGATACACAAATGCGGGCATGGTCTGCATAACGTCCAGTACGGGCATGATGATCTGCCTGCCCCAGCGCGACACAGCCGCCAGGATGCCGCAGGGAACTCCCAGCAGCACGGAAAGCAAGGTTGCGGAAAGCACCAGGGCAAGCGTGCTCATGGTCGGTTCCCACAAGCCAAGGTTCCACAGCAGGGCAAAGCCGAGCATGGAAAAGGCGGGCAACTTGATGCTGCGCGTGGCCCACCAGCACACAAGGCCCAGCAGGATGATGAAAAGCCAGGGCTGGGGCAGCATGAGCAGGTTTTCAAATCCGTCCAGCAGCTTGCCCATTGCGGCAGAGCCAGCACGGGTAAAATCCGAGCAGGTTTCCACCAGAAAATCTACGGAGGCGTCAATGCTCTGGGCTAAGGGGATTCTAGGCAGCATTTTGACCTCCCGATTCCATGCCCTCCACCATTGCCGCCAGCAGCAGGCCGCGCACGATGACGCCCTGAAGCCGCTGTCGCTCGTCAACAACGGCCAGCGGATAAGGAAGCTCAGCCATGATGGGCATCACTTCTGCAATGGGGGTCGAGGGCGAAACTGTTGTTATGTCGCGCTGGGTGATGGCGGCAATGTCAGTCTTGCCTTGGGCCACCATGCGCTCGGCATCGGCGGCATACAGGATGCCCGCAAAGCGCCGCTGCGCATCAATGACAAACAGCGAGCTTATGGAATGAGCGGCCATCTTGCGCAAAACGGAATGCGGCCCGTCAAGGCCCAACACGGCCCAGTCTTCTGACCGTTTCATGATGCCGCCAGCCGTGAGCACATGGGTCACGTCGGCAGAGGCCACAAAGCGGGCCACGTGACTGTTGGCTGGCGATTGCAGTATCTGCTCCGGCGTGCCGGTCTGCACCACCGCGCCGTCCTGCAGCAGCACAATGCGGTCGCCAAGCCTGAAGGCCTCGTTCAGATCATGGGTAATAAAGATGATTGTCTTGCGGATATCCTGCTGGAGCGTCAGGAGTTCTTCCTGCATTTCCTGCCGGATAAGCGGATCAAGCGCGCTGAAGGCCTCGTCCATGAGCAGCACTTCCGGCTCCATTGCCAGGGCGCGGGCAAGGCCCACACGCTGCTTCATGCCGCCGGAAAGCTGCCGGGGATAGGCATTGGCCCATTGGGAGAGGCCAACGCGCTCGAGTATTTCACCGCTTTTTTTCAGCCGCAGGGCCTCGCCCATGCCCATGGCCTCAAGGCCGAAGGCCGCGTTTTGCAGCACCGTGCGGTGTGGGAAAAGGGCAAAATTCTGAAAAACCATGCCAAAACAGCGCTGCCGCACACGACGCAGCTCGCGCGGCTTCATCTGCATGATGTCCTGATCATCCACCAGCACGGAACCAGCCGTGGGCATGATAAGACCGTTGAGGCAGCGCAGCAGTGTGGACTTGCCGCTGCCGGAAAGTCCCATGACCACGAGCAGCTCGCTCTCTGCAATATTGAGGGAGACATCACGCAATGCCACGGTGGAGCGTGTCTGCCGCAAAATATCTTCGCGGGAACGCCCCTTGGATGCCAGTTGAAGGGCATGCTCCGGGTTTGGCCCAAAGACCTTGAACAGATTCTTGACGGAAATCTTCGCCATATACTCTCCTTCTGCCGCAGCAGAAAACCGCTGCGGGTGTAGCCCCTGAGGAGGGACGAGTATATGGAAGCACGGCCCCAATGTGGCCGTCAAAACGAACGGGCTGGAGTCATCAGCGCAGACAGCACCAGCTTTTGAACGCCTCCTCGGTTATTACCGAACTTCCATAATGTTATAACAAAATCGTTAAACAACCAAGGCAGAAAAAAATCATAACTATACACGCAGCAGGTTATACTACGTCCATATGATTTTTGTAGTTTCTGCACCGACATTGCCACATTACTATAAAACAAAATTTTGTGCAAATATGGAAATTTGCTTCGCTATAATACATTATAAGTAATGTGCTGCATCATAAAATTACGCAATATATGCAAAACACAAAACAGCACTCTCGCGATGTAAAGCACATAGCTCAAAGGTGGGGAGGCAACAGAAAATGGGGAAAAACTTTTTCAGCAGCGGGCAAGCGGGAGTTCATCCCAGCTGGTTGTGAGGCGGGGGGAGCGGTGTTCCTGCCGCATATGCCAGGGAGCCTCGCCCATGCCTTGCGCGCCAAAGATAACCGTATCGCGGCCAAAACGGTTATTGATATTGTCCAGCGAGCGCATGAGGCTCTGCCGCCGTCCATCACCGCCGGATTCAAGCCCGGCCGCAAGGGCCAGCAAACTGCCCTGCACGGCATCGGCTCGCTCAAGGCCGTAGAGCATCACCCCGGCCTTTGCGTAGGCAAAGCCGGGCAAAAATATGCGATCCAGCCCCTCCAGCGCCGTGCGGATGAACATCTGGCTGTCAGCCGTAGGCAGGGGCAGGGGGCACTGGGCTGTCTGGTCGTAAAGCCGCTCCCCCGCTGCCGCCTGACCGGGGCGCGCCGTGCGGATATGAACGCCAAGCCCGCTGGCCACAAGGCCCTCGCGCCGCAGCCGCGTGGCCGCGCGCACGGCAAAGGTTGAGAGCGCCTGCGCCAGCATAGCCTTGTCGTGGATGCGCTGCGCAAACGAACGTGTGGACATGAGTGTTTTACGCGCCACAGGAGCGGTCTCGTTGCCAAGGCAGGGGACACCGCGCAACTCCAGAGCCGTGCGCCAGCCTGTCACGGTGAGCAGACGGCGCAGCATGATGTCGTCAGCGTTTTTCATATGCAGGGCCGTGCAGATGCCCTCGGCCCACAAGCGCCGCGCCTGCCGCCGCCCCACACCCCAAACATCCTCAACGGGCGTGCCCGCAAGCACGCGGTCGATGTCGCGTTTTTGCCGTGCCAGGGAAAACACGCCCCCGTAGGACGGATGCTTTTTGGCCACATGTGTGGCAATCTTGGCAAGGGTGCGCGTTGCTCCAACCCCGACGGAAACTGTGATTCCCGTCCAGCGCTGGATGCGTTGCCGCACATCGCGGCAGAATTCAGGCAGATTGGCCCGCTGGGGGGCCTCAAGCCGCAAAAAGGATTCATCAATGGAGTACGGCTCCACCTGCGAGCAGCATTGCTCCAGAATATCGACCACCCGTGCGGAGATATCGCCGTACAGCGCGTAATTGGAGGAAAATACCGCCACGTTCAGCGCGCGCAACTGGGAACGCAGCTTGAATTCCGGCGCGCCCATGGGGATGCCCAGAGCCTTGGCCTCTGCCGAGCGCGACACAATGCAGCCATCGTTGTTGGAGAGCACCACCACAGGGCGATCTGCAAGATCGGGCCGGAACAGTTTTTCACACGAGGCGTAAAAATTGTTGCAGTCCACAAGCGCCCACAGGGACGCTGGCGAATCAGAGCTTGTGGACGACATAGGTGACAACGCCCCAAATGTGCACGAATTCGCTTTCTGTAATGTCGATGGGGTCAAACCGGGGATTCTCGGGGGCAAGCAAGACGCGCCCATCGCGGCGCAGCAGGCGCTTGACGGTCAGCTCCCCTTCCAGCGCGGCGATAACCACCTTGCGGTGCCCAGCCTCTACCGAGCGGTCAACCACCAGCAGGTCTCCGTCATGGATACCTGCGCCCAGCATGGACTCACCATGCGCCCGCAAAAAGAAGGTGGCAGCCTCGTTACGCACCATGTGCCGGTGCAGATCCAGCTTGCAGTCGAGGTAATCCTCCGCCGGAGAAGGAAAACCCGCCTCCACAGGCGTAAGATACAGGGGCAGCCCCGCCCTGTGGTCAGAAATGGCCGCTGCCGGAGCCAGCAGTTCCAGCGAAGACGAAATGAAAGCCATACCGCCTCCTGTGGATCGGTTCACCGCAGCCCAATGGGTACGGGTGGCAAGATCTGCAAAAATGCGGGGCAAAGCCACGCGACCATCAGTTTTTAGCTTATTTTATCCTTGCAAGCAACGCCTGAGGTTGATACCCTGAATGAAAAGTTGAAACAACCCCGCCGAAAGCGTGTGCGGCAATCACCCATTCGCGCGGAAGCGAGGAACGCCATGCCCGAGAAATCAGATTTCAAAGAAACATTGCAAAGGCTTATGCAGGCCCTCAGCGTGGTCAGCGATGCGGAACTGGCAAGATCGCTGGGCATCACCCCGCAATCCGTGAGTGGAGCGCGCAAACGCGGCGAGGTGCCGCCTGCGTGGATTCAGACCTGCGCCGCCCAGACAGGCGTAAACGCCCACTGGCTTTTTTTTGGCAGCGGGCCCATGCGGCTGCCGGAAGCGGCAGATGGCGAACTGCCCAGCATTCAGGCGGATTGTGAGACGGATCTCATCAGTGTGCCGCTGGCAGAAGCGCGGCTCTCTGCCGGAACGGGCAGCCTTGAGGTCAATAATCACAGCCAGGGCAGCTATGCCTTCAGGGGCGATTTTTTACGCCGCAAGGGCAACCCCCGGCGCATGGTGCTCATGCGTGTTTCTGGCGACAGCATGGTGCCGGAAATTTTTGACAACGATCTGGTGCTGCTGGATCGGGGCCAGACGGAAATCAGCCCTGGGCGGCTTTATGCCGTTGGCTTTGAAGACGCCATCTATATAAAACGCATCGACAAGCTGCCCGGCAAGATTGTGCTGAACAGCGTCAACCCGGCCTATCCGCCTGTGAGCCTTGACTTGCGCGGCGACTGCGCCGACCAGTTCAGGGTTATTGGCCGCGTGCTGTGGTCTGGAAGGGAATACAGGTAAGAATGCTTGCGCACGACACCCGGCGCGCGTACACTTTCAACATATAAGGTTTTTTCGCCAAGGAGTCTGGGATGTCGTCTGCTTGTCAATCCTTTGCAACGTTTTTTGCCAATCTTGCGGCATTCAGTGCGCTCTGTGCCGTGCTGCTTGTTGCCCACCCCGCCCTTGCCGCAGAGGCCACGCCGCAGGCTGCGCCGCCGGTTCAGCAGGACGCCAGCGCCGCCGCTGCCGCCGACAGCCCTGACCAGCAAGACTCCGCCCTTCCGGCGGAGAATCTGTTCAGCCAGACCTATCAGGCCTGCATGGACGAAGCTGCGGGGGTGACCACCGGCATGCAGGACTGCATGAATGCGGAACAGGAACGCCTTGAAACCCGCCTGAACGCGCAACGCGCGCGCGTTGCCGCCACACTTAACCCGGAACGCGCCAAGGCCTTTAATGACGCCCTGAGCGCGTGGGATGCCCTGCGCAAGAACGGTTCCCTTGCCATGTTTGACCCCAACGGCGGCACCCTTTCGCCGCTTATGGCATCGCTCTGGTATCTGGAACAAACTGCCCGCATGACGCGCTGGGTTGACGTCTTGCAGGAAAGCGCCGAACAGTAGCTAACAAGGTCCGGCATCACGGCTGGTACAAATCAATGACATGCAAAAGCGCATCCTTGGGGGTGCGCTTTTTTTGTACCCGGCCTCTCGCGTAACAGGCAAAGCAGCGGCGCTCTATGCGCAAATGGCACATTGCCACGTTTATACCCAGAAATAATTCAATAATTTCATATTATTGGTTTAGCAAGTTAGCACATTTTACCCTTCACAGGCTACGCAAAACAGACCAACAAGCTAGTAATTACATATCGTTGCGCCTATTATCAGTTACCAGTATACTCCCACGATGCAAAATATGGCGAGAGTCTAACATGCTGCGCAACATACTGATGCTTGCCTCCATTATAATCATTCTTTCCGGGTGCCTTCCAGATTTGGCTGCTATTTCGACTGACCCACCTCCCAGCAAGCCTGTCATAGATGTCAATACCGGGAAAGTCCTCAACATGTGGATTCCAAAAGAAATGCTGCGGGTTGAAACGTGGAAATATATCGCCAGAGCCGAGGAGCGAATGTGTTCAGATGGTGACTATCTGGGGAAGTATATTCATGAGCTATCTTCATTCCAAAGATCAATATATAAAAAATATAATGATGATGGGGACAAAATCTGGGCATATTACTATTACTACGATTCTCCTGCTGCACCAAGCAGAATGGACTCTGTTACAGTCAAACGCATGACTGTTTTCAATCTGTACACGGACAGAAACGGTAAAATTTATGGCTGCACGTGGGCCAGATATTCCGGCGGCTACCACAGGGACCACGGCACGGACGATTGGCTAACCCCGTAGATCGAGACTCAGCAATCAAGATGCCCGATCATCAATACTATACTGTCAACGCAGCAAAATGAACGCCTGATGGAACTCCTGCTATTCTGTAAAAGCATGCTTCTCGGCCTTGCCGTTGCAGCTCCGCTTGGCCCCATCGGCGTATTGTGCATAAACCGCGCGCTTGAACGCGGCTTTTGGGCAGGGGTAGCCGGAGGGCTGGGAACGGCCCTGGCCGATGCCATCTACGCGAGCCTTGCGGCGATCGGCTTTTCAGCATTAACAGCAACATTGGCAACGCTTGCCCCGTGGCTCAAACTTGCAGGCGGTCTGTTCATGCTTTGGCTTGGCTGTAAAAGCCTGCGGCCAAATCCCCGGCGGGCGGCTGCGCCTGCCCCCACCACTGAATTCAGGGGACTCTCCGGAACTATCGCCGCGACCTTCCTTCTTACGCTCACCAACCCGGTGACCATCTTCTCCTTTGCAGCAATGTTCGCTGGCCTCGGCTTGACCGACACACCAGGGGCGATCAATGCCCTTGCCGTTGTTGCTGGAGTCTTTCTGGGGTCGCTATTGTGGTGGTTCTTGTTGAGCGGGGGCGTTGCTCTGGCTCAACGGCGCTTGCCCGAAGGATTTTCCCTTTGTGTATCACGAATGTCCGGGGTGATCCTCATGGGTTTCGGCTTTTATGCGCTCGGGTCTCTGCTTTATATGACAATCTGGCAATCTTGAGATGTAGCCTCGTAACTGAAAATTTCTCCCCCACAGCTTCACCTCTCCATTGCCGATAGAAAAATCAAAAAAAAGGCCGCAGGAACATGTATCATTCCTGCGGCCCTTTGCATAACAGCATGCTGATTACAGCTAACCCGCTTCAACACTCCCTTTCAATGCCCTGTAGTCCGTTTTGCCGCTGCCCAGCAGGGGGATCGCCTCCACCTTCACAATGCGCTTTATAGCGTACAGGGATGAAAGCCCCGCCCCGCGCAGGGCTGCGTTTACTTCCGGCAAGGAGAGCACCAGCGGGGTGAAGAGCATAATTGCCGAGCCGCTTTCTTCCGCTGTGGCTTCCACTGCCAGCGCTGGGCCTTGCTCCGGCGCATCGCCCCGCTTGCCGAATATTTCAAGCAACACTGATTCGATCTGCGGCAGAGAAATCATTTCTCCGCCAATCTTCACAAAACGCTTGAGCCGCCCCTGAAATGTCAGGCGGCCAGTTTCATCCATTCGCACAAGGTCGCCCGTGCGGTACCATGTATGGCCTTCAAACTCCACAAAGGGCGAGGGCGCATCACTCAGGTAGCCGCCAAAAATGCTGGGGCCGCGCACCAGAAGCATGCCGGTCTGCCCCGCCTCCACGCGCCCGCAGATATTGCCGTCTTCTTCGCGCACAAGGGCCAGCGTTACCGAGGGCATGGCGTGGCCTATGGTTCCGCACACAATGTCGCCCGGCCTGTTGACGGAAACCACCGGAGAGCATTCCGTAACGCCATAGCCCTCACAAAGCGCCGCTTGCGGGCATTGCGCGGCAAAAGCGCGGTAGACGTGATCCGGGCATTTCTCCGCCCCCACGAAGGCGCAGCGCAGGCTTGCCAGATTTTCTGTCCCTGCTGCCCGATCAAGCACTGCCCCAAGAAAGGTTGGCGGCGCGGCCATGAGCGAGAGTCTGTAATCGCGCACCAAAGCCGCCAACGGGCCGGGTTCTGTGGGATTGGGATGAAAGGCGGCCCGGATGCCCAGCGACAGGGGCAACACAATATTCACCATGAGGCCGAAGGAATGGAACGGCGGCAACATGGCGAGCACGCTGTCGTCCGGCTCAAGGTGCAGCACCTCCACAATATCGCGGGCATTGGCGAGCAGATTGGCGTGGCTCAGGGGCACGGCCTTGGGCAGGGATTCCGAGCCGGATGTAAAGAGCACCGCCGCTGTTTCCGGCACCTTGTAGTCTTTCAGATTACGCAGCAAGCGGGCTTTGAGGACGCCGCAAAGCTTCTCCCATATGGTCAGCGATGCCGCCAGTTTGTCCAGCAGCACCCACTGCACTGACAGGGATGCAAGGTCAAGCCCCTGGCGTTCCAGCCGCTCCTGCAAGGCTGTTGCGCTGAGAATATGGCTGACCCCGGTTATACTGATGCAGTGGCGGAGATTGGCTTCGCCCACTGTCCAGTTGAACAGCACAGGCGTCTTGCCTGCCAGCAGTGCGGCAAGCCACACCGTAACCACTGCGGGCGTGGCGGGCAGCATGATGCCAAGGCGCTCGCCGGGCAGCGTCCGTAAACGGGGAGCCAGAATCAATGCGCCCATGAGGATGTCCCTCCGGCTGCGCAGGCTTGCGCGGTCAGCCAGCAATGGCTGGGCAGGGTCGGAACGCACCTGGGTCAGAAAGGCATCTGCAATGGTTGCGGCGTGTTCGGGTATGGCAAACTTATTGTCGGCGGCAGGCGCAAACCAGCCAGCAGGGGCGGGAGCGTCCGTATTGGCCTCGCCAAGCTGACCGCTCGCCGCCAGCAGGCAATCACGCACAGTAACCAGAAGTTCCAGATTTGCGATATTGGTGCCGTGCGCCCCTTCCAGGCTGAGGGCCAGATCCATGAGTGCCAGGCTGTCCAACCCCAGATCGCCGCCCAGAGTCATATCGTCCGAGAGCGGCTGACCTTCAGGCAGGCCAGCCGCCTCACGCAAGGCCGCATACACGGCGGCGCGCACTTCCGCAGGGATATCTGCCGCCTCTGGCGCGCGGTTTTGCGGCACGGCATCCAGAATCCGCGCCTCGCTGCCCTGCCAGAAAAAGCGGGAAATCCCCTGCGCCGGGCGCTCCGCTTGATTATAAAACTGCTCCAGCCAGAGGTTGAGCACACGCTTGTCGCCCGTGCGGGGCAGATCAGCGGCTTCCACAAACTCCACCGCCACGGGGCGGCGCGGTGTGAAGAACACCAGATTGGCAACTACCGCCAGCGCGCCCCGCAGCAGCACCTTGCCAAAATGCGGCGCCTTGCCTGTGGCCCCATAGCCGAAAGCACTGCCCCACAATCCCGTTGTGCGCACCAGCACCACCCGCAGGCCGGGCATTTTTTGCAGAACAAGCGCTGCCCCGGAGTTGCCGCCAAGGCTCTCCCTGGCTGAGCGATAAATCCTCCCTGCGGGATAGAGCAATACGTTGTCCCCGGCCTGCAAGGCATTCAGCACGGCCTGCATGCCAGCTTCAACGCCCTGCCGGGCCTTGGCCCCATCCTTCATGGCGTCAGGAATAAGCACTGCGCGCAGGGCCTTTGCTGCCAGCCGCCCAAACGGGCCTTCCATCTGGCGCTCGTCTGCCAGGGGGCGCGGCGCATGATCTGCCAGCAGTGAATATATAATAATAGGGTCAATCAGCGCGGGATGGTTGGGCATGAACAGGATAGGGCCGGGGCCGGATATGGTTTCAAGCCCGGTCGCCGTCACTTGGTAGCGCAGGCTCAGCAGTAGACGCAGGCACACGCCCAACAGGCTAAAGTGCGTGCCGCAAGAAAGCATATGTGCAATGCGCACGGCGGCCCAGCCGATGAAAACCAGCGCCACAAGGCCGCTGCCAGCCAAAAGCCAGGCCGGCGGCACCTTGCCCAGCCATGCGAACAGCAGCCCGGAAAGAAGTATGCCGCTGAAGCACGAAAAGTTGGAAATCCCCAAGGTTTTGCCTTTTTCCGTGGACGCTGGCTTTACCTGAATAAAGCTTACAAGCGGGATGAGGTACAGGCCGCCGCAAACGCCGGAAAACGTCAACAGCAGAAAAAGCCAGGGGAATTGCAACGCCTCCGGCAGCAACGGGGCAAGGCCGGAAAGCACGAGGCCAAGGCCAAGCCCTGCGCCCGCCGGAACCATAATGCGCCGCCAGCTTGTGGCCTCGTACCGCCCGGCCAGAACAGAGCCTATGCATATGCCAATCATCATCGCCACAGAAAGCAGGCTCGTAACGGTAAGCGAAAAACCAAGCTGGATGATGCCGAGATTATTGATGCACAACAGGGCAAAGGACGACAGGCAGTAGAAAAAAGCTTCCCCTGCCAGCGTGAGAAACAGGTGCGGGTCGCGCCTGCGGCACTCCAGCGCATGGAGTACGGAATGCACAGGCCCCAACAGGGGAAAGGGAGCGTTTGCCCCCGCAGAAACAACGCTCTTGCCAATACCGAAGGCAGACGCCAGACCGATAACAGCGATAAATACAGCCACCGCACCCACTGCCAATCGGCCAAAACCGTGCCCTCCCTGCGGGATGAATGCGGCAAAGGCTGAAAATTCCGGCAGATCCAGCACCATGCCCCCAGCGGCGATACCCAGCAGAATAGTTGCCGTGGTTGCCAGCTTGAGCAGTGCATTGACCCGTGGCACCTCCAGCGGAGGGAAGTTTTCCGGTATGGCTCCGTTAAGGGCCGGGCTGAAGATTGTGGATTGCAGGCCCATCAAAAAAACCACGGCCACCATGCCCGTCCAGCTCATGTTCACGAGCGCCCACACACCATAGAGCATGGCAGCCAGTTCCATGAATTTGGACCAGATGACCATTCTATTTTTGGGCATGCGGTCGGCCAGCCAGCCAGCCCAGGCAGAAAAAGCCACAAATGGCAGGGCGAACATGGCGGAGGCAATGCCCTGAATGGACTCAAGCCCCGCACTGGCGGCAAGCAGCAGCGCGGCCTGTTTGAAAAAATTGTCGTTGAATGTGCCCATGGCATAGGTGGTGCCCATGCTCAGTAGTATTTTTTTCCCACTGGCTGCCGGGAGTGATTCGGACGGCTGGTTCATGTGTTTGTTCCCTTTTCTGCTTGGGGCTGCTCTGCGGCCCCTTCTTGCAGATCTTCTTCAATAAAGAGGCGAAGTTTTTCCAGAGAATCCAGCACAATATGGTGGCATACAGAATACAGTGCCTGCCTGCCCTCGCGCCGCACGGCGAGGATTCCGGCTTTTTCCAGCACGGCAAGGTGATGCACAATGGTGGAACGGCCAAAATCAAATTCTGCGGCAATATCCTTGATGGAAAGCTCCTCGCCAGGCTCGAACAAAAGCAGGATGCGCTGGCGTGTGGTATCCCCCATGGCTGCGAATACTGCGGCTACGGGCTGCCAATGGTCAGGGAGGGTATTCAGATACGTCGTTCTCATAACTATATAACTAGTTTTTTAGTTATAATAAGTCAAATAAAAATTTTCATCAATTATCACAAATAATTGTTTTGAATAAATGCAGGAGGGACAACATTACCATCACTGGTCAGGGGGCAATTCCCCACTGTGAAATGCCCCCTGCTTCCCGGTCTTTATTACCAGCAATGTCCTCAGGATTCGGACCTATTGGAACACTGCACCGAGCCAGCCGTGCGCGGCGCAGCAGTAGAAGTGCGCGTAATGAGTTTATGACTGTATTCCACACGGGTGATATTTCGGTCAGAGGCCGCACCGCTGATTTTATTGTGCAAAATTTCCAGTGCGTTGCGGCCTTTGTCGCGCATATAATGCTCAACCGTGGTCAGTGCCACGCCCGCAAAACCTGAAGGGAAAATATTGTCAAAGCCGCAAACACTGTAGTCGCCAGGAATGGTAAAGCCTGCCCCGCGCACGGCATCTATCACGCCGTAAGCCACCATGTCGTTCACCGCCACAAAGGCGGTGATTTTTTTGTCATCAAGGCATTTGCGCGTCAGCTCAAGGCCCACAATGTGTTCGATCTGCAAATTCTCCAGCTCTGTCTCGGGGCTGATATCCCGGCTTTTTACCAGCACCGTGCCTTGGGGGCACAGTTGGGCAAAGGTGTCGCGCAGGCCCTGCAATCGCTGCATGCGGATGGGGTTGGCCTGATCCAGCGTAGTGGAAATGTAGGCCAGATGCTGATGCCCCAGATCGTGCATATGCCGGGCAATGAGGCTGCCGGCATCGTAATTGTTCAATTCCACCGTATCCACGTTAAGATCCTGCCGCCTGTCGCCAATAACAACCATGGGCAACTTGCGGTCAGCCTTTTCAAGCACTTCTTCCGGATGGGCCAGCAGGGCAAAAATAATACCTGCCATGCCCATATTGCGCGCAAGGCGCAGGGCCGCCAGCTCGCTCTCAAGGCTGCGGTAGGTGGTATAGATGCTGGTGGCATAGCCCTTGAGCGCGGCGGCCTGCTGCATGGCCTGAATAACGGTGGAATAATATGGATTGGTGACGTTGGGGGCCACCACAAGCACTGAGGGAACGTTTGCACACCCCGTTGCCCTCCTCGCACCCCGATAACCAAGGCTTTCCGCCGCCGCAAAAACTGCGGCAATGGTTTCGTCAGCAAACGACACACCTTCGCGCCCGTTGAGCACCATAGAAACCGTAGCCTGAGAAACTCCGGCTGCCTTTGCCACATGGGCAAGCGTGACTTTTTTTGCGGCGGTATGCCTGACGCGACTCTTGCTGCTTGCTTCTGCCGTCATGGCAGCCTCCTGTTCAGTCATGGGCGATTCCACACGGCAGACGCATGGCAACCAGGCCTAAGGCTTTATTCAGATTTTTATGTATCAAAAGAATTATTTTTTATTTAATAAATATTCAATTGACACAATTTTTTTCAACGTGATATCAAACCCTAAATTTAGCCATATTCAACATTATTTTTGAAGTGGAGGCAATTAAAAAATTTTATATTAAAATTTTATTTCACCGCATGATTAAAATTCAATTAAAATTTTAATTGCACCCGCAAAAAAATTGCGGTGCTGACAGCCCACACGGAGGGTGTCTGTATGGACGACAGCTCACAGCAAAAATACGTTCCTTCCAAAAAAGAAATGCGCAAGGTCGTAATTGCCAGCCTGCTTGGCGCCACCATTGAGTGGTACGACTTTTTCCTCTACGGCGTGGTGGCGGGCATTGTGTTCAACAAGCTCTACTTCCCCACCGCCGACCCCTTCATCGGCACCATCATGGCCTACAGCACCTTTGCCATCGGCTATCTGGCACGCCCCCTTGGCGGCTTTATATTCGGCCATTACGGCGACAAGCTCGGCCGCAAGCGCATGCTCATTCTCACCATGCTCATCATGGGCATTGCCACAATGGGTATCGGCCTTGTGCCCACATATGCCTCCATTGGCATTGCCGCGCCCATCCTTCTGCAAACGCTGCGCCTGTGTCAGGGCCTTGGCCTTGGCGGCGAGTGGGGCGGCGCGGTGCTCATGACCTATGAGTACGCCAGCGATCGCCAAAAGGCCTTTTACGCCAGTATCCCCCAGATGGGCCTTGCCACTGGCTTGTGCCTTTCTTCCGGCATGGTTGCCCTGCTCTCCTGGCTGCTGGACAACGAGCAGTTCCTGGAGTGGGGCTGGCGCTTTGCCTTCCTTGTGAGCGTGGTGCTCATCGCCATTGCCCTCTATGTACGCACGCATATTCTGGAAACCCCCGAATTCCGCAAGGCCGAAGCCAAGGGCGATACCAGCAAAAAGACCCTGCCCATCGTGACCGTGTGCAAAAACTACCCTGGCAACATTGCCCTGGGTGTTGGCGCGCGGTGGATTGACGGCGTGTTCTTCAACGTGCTGGCCGTGTTTTCCATCACCTACCTTGTGCAGCAGATCCACACCACGCGCACCGAGGCCCTTACGGCGGTCATGTTTGCGGCCCTGCTCATGTGCCCCTTTATTCTGATCGCCGGCCACCTGGCAGACCGCTTTGGCCGGGGCCGCATTTACGGCCTTGCCAGCCTTGCCTGCGGCATCTCCATCTTCCCCTCGTTCTGGCTTATGCAGAGCAGCGGCGGCAACATGTTTCTGGTTGGCCTTGCCATCGCCATCCCGCTGAGCATCTTTTACGCTGGTGTTTTTGGGCCCGAGGCCGCGTTGTTCTCTGACCTCTTCCCGGCTGAAGTGCGTTACACTGGCATTTCCATCGTGTACCAGTTCCCGGGCTTTCTGGTTGCGGGCATAGTGCCCGGCGTGTGCACCGCACTGATCCAGTGGAACGACGGCGATCCCTTCTACATCTGCATCTTCGTACTCGTAGCCGCAGCAACCAGCGCGTTCTCGGCCTTTACCATCCAGGCGCGGCATAACAGACTGGCTGCGCAGGCTGCGGGAACCGCACAGGATTAGCATCATGCGTATATTGCAACTTTCAGACACGCACCTGCGGGGCGACCACAGCCTGTCTTTCAGGGTGGTAGATACCCGGCGTTGCCTGGACGAAGCCGTGGCTCACGTGAAAAACCTGACGCAACAGCCGGATATTATTGTCATCACAGGCGATCTTGCCGACAGCGGAGACCTTAACGCATATCACATTCTGCACGACGAACTCTCACCCATTGGGGTGCCCGTGTACGCCGTGCCCGGCAACCACGACAGGCGCGACCGCCTGCGCGAGGTAATGCCCCACTGGTGCCCGGCCAAGGAAGATATTGCGCCCTACCTCTGCTATACGGTGGAAGAGGATAACCTTCGGCTGATCATGATGGACAGCATGAGCCCCGGCTCCCATTCCGGTCACTTCCCCGCCGAAACCGGCGACTGGCTGGAGCGTGAACTGGCAAAGCGCCCGGATACGCCAACCATATTCTTCATGCACCACCCCCCGTTTGTTACGGGCATGGGGGCCATGGACGAACCTTTTGAAAATGTGGAGCGCTTCGCAGCAATTGTAGAGCGCAATCCGCAGATGCGGCTGAGTTTCGGCCACATGCACCGCCCCATCGTCACCGAGTGGCATGGACGGATCGCCATGACAGCACCTGCGGTTTCCATGCAGATAGACCTTGATCTCTCCCCCGAGGGCGGCGACACCTTCCGCATGGAAACGCCGGGCTATCTGCTCCACCACTTTGACAACGGCGTGTGGAATTCCCACATCTGCCAGATTGCAGTGCAGGCTACGTTTGCCGGGCCGTATCCCTTTGCTGGCTCGGTGAATCCTACCCAATAGTGTTTCCCGACATGAAACACCCGCGCAAGCGGGCCGGGGCTGCCGACATCGTGTCGGCAGCCCCGGCACCCTCCAGAAATCACGCCGCATATCTGCCTTCCCCTCTTTTTTTCTGCCCCACTTGTGCCAAATCCACTCACTTTGAGATAGCTTTTCGCATTTGAGAGCGAACTCCAGCCTTAAGCCGCCACTTGCAATCCAAGTGGACACTCCTCTTCACATTGCCCACACCAAGCTGATGAAAAACTGGACACAGCAGATATTGACATCACTATCAGACCGGTCTAATTTTTAGACATGAAAGAAAGCGCACGAGAAAAAATAATTGCTGCCGGTGTTGAAATAGTCGCTGTTTCCGGCTTCAACGCCACAGGCATAGATGCCATACTCAAGGCGGCAGGCGTGCCGAAAGGCTCGTTCTACCACCATTTTGGCACCAAGGAAAACTTCGGCATCGAGGTCATCAACCTCTTTGCTGAAAACTATACAAAAAAACTGCACGGCTACCTAGATGATGAAACGCTGCCCCCACTCCAGCGCATCCGCAGGTATCTGGAAGAAAGCATTGAACGTACAGTGCAGGACAACTTCAGCAAGGGTTGCCTCATCGGAAATCTGGGGCAGGAGCTGGCCGCTCAGAGCGAACGGTTCAGATGCCGCCTGGAAGAAGTCTTCCACGACTGGCTCGGACTTTTTGCCAAGTGCCTGCACGAAGCGCAACAGGCTGGCGAGCTGAACCCGGGGCTTGATCCCCAGTCGCTTGCAGGCTTTCTCCTCTCTGGCTGGGAAGGAGCCATTTTGCGGGCAAAGGTCATGCGCTCGCCCGAGCCACTGAAACAATTTGTGAACGTGCTGTTCACAAGGGTTTTAACAGCAGGGTAATTGTTATGCCGCAACAAGAAATCGGCAATCCTGAGGAGGCGGGGCAAGCCCGCGCATGCCCGGGCCACTGTCAGCCAAAATCTGCGGCATCCCAACCCACACCACACATATAACAGCGAGCATTCTTATGAACGCGCAGAAAAAAATACTTATGGTTACGACCAGCGCCGATGCCTTGACCAACGGCAGAAAAACAGGCGTGTGGCTTGAAGAAATCGCGGTTCCCTATCTTGCTTTGTCAAAGGCTGGCCTCTCCATAACCGTTGCCAGCCCCAAGGGCGGGGCGGTGCCCGTTGATCCCCACAGCCTTGATGATGCATCCGTTGCCAAATGGCCCGACATCCTTGAACTGCTGAAAAATTCTGCACCCCTCAAGGAGATTCAGGCTGAAGGCTTTGACGCCATCTTTCTGCCTGGCGGGCACGGCACCATGATGGATTTTGCCACCGATGCCGAGCTGAAACGCCTGCTCAACGATTTTGCCAAGGCAGACAAGATTATTGCGGCAGTGTGCCACGGCCCAGCTGGGCTGGTAGGGGCAAAAAAAGCTGACGGTTCCCCCCTTGTGGCGGGCAAAACCATAACCGCCTTTACCGATGATGAAGAAATTGCCATGCAGCTGGAAAAGGCCGTTCCATTTATGCTGGAGACAACACTGCGCGGCGAAGGCGCTAACTTTGTGGTCGGCCCCATGTGGGCGCCGCATGTGGAAGTGGACGGCAAGCTCATAACCGGGCAAAACCCGGCCTCCAGCGAACCCATTGCCCAGGCGGTTCTTGAACGGCTGCGGTAAGTTATCTCGTATAAAAAGCGGCAACGCCCGGTTCCCCATTACTCTGGGGAACCGGGCGTTTTCCGTTGGCCTTGGCCAGGCGTTAGCACACGGTCGGAAGTCCGGCCAAAAGTTATTTCACGTAGTGGATGCGCTCCGCATTAAACCTGTCCTGCTGCGTTTTTTTCTCCGCAGGATAGCCCAGTGGGAAAATGGAAAAAGCCCTCTGCCCCGCTGTCACAGGCAGAATTTTTTCCACCTTTTCCATCCGGTCTTCGTCAGGGGCCACACCAAGCCATACGCCGCCCAAGCCCAGTGAATCCACCGCCAGCCAGAGGTTTTGCATGGCTATGGCAAGATCAATCTGCGCATATTGCGGAAAGCGGCAGCCCTCCTGCCGATAGGCAGCCACAATGGCCAGAGGGGCGTCTGCCGCGCACCCGGCATATGGGCTGACCTTGGCGAGCGCGTGCAACTTTTCTCTGGATGTCACCACATAAAAATCCCACGGTTGCTGATTGCCCGCAGAGGGTGCGGCCATGGCGGCGCGCAATATCTGCTCGACCTTGTCACTTTCAACGGCGCGGTCTTCAAACTTACGCACGCTGACCCTGTGGAAAATTTCCTTCATGGGACCCCCTTGGCTAGTGTGCTGCCAATTTAAATTATTGCAGAATATATGCGCTGACAATTTCGCCATAATAGGCGATGTGCGCATCGCGGTTTGCTCCAACTGCGGAGCCGTCAACATCCTGAGGATAAAACTTTGACTGGTATTCGGTGATCAGGCTGGGGAGATCCTGCTTCTGCTTGTACACGATCTTGCACTCAAGGGTGAGCGGCAGCTCCTTGATGGCGGGGACAGAAATAAGTTCTGAATCCACAAGGGTCAGGCCAGCTTCAGAAATTTTATCCAGATTTCGCCCGCATTTTGAGCCGCAAATACCAATAATTTTTTTGGCATATTCTCCAAAAGGCACGTTAACGGTGAATTCTGGATTTTTATCCAGCAATTCGCGTGTAAAACGGTGTTCGCGCACATAGGCAACAAATACCGGGCTGGACCAGTCAATGCCGAGGGTTCCCCAGCCAATGGTCATGCTGTTTACCCGGCCATCTGCCTTTGAAGTAAGCAATATGCCCTTGGGCAGAGCTTCAAGAATATTCTTGGCATATTCGGCAACGATAATTTTTTTTCTTTCCATAATTCAATCCTCATTTGGGTGGTAATATACTGCGGGCTTAAAAGCCACTCGGCAGATTTGTGGGTGCAGCCAGAACGGGTTTGGTGGGGCATTGATGATTCCCGCGAATAGGGCTTGCACTCCCTTGAAAAAAAATGCCTGTTTCCCGTGTTGCGAATCAATTATTAGACCGGTCGTATAATAAGTCAAGCAGATTTATTTGTCGCAGCATGAGGGGCATACTCGGCAGCATAACCATTTGCCCATATTATGATTTTGGAGAATAAGGCAAACAAACAGGAGAATCGTGCTAGCGACCAGCCCCTTGGCAGGGGTATGAAAATATCGGGATTAAGGCCTGCCCGCTCTTGGCAGCCCCCTGCCGCAGGCGGTATTCTCCTCATGGCAGCCGCGCCATGAAAGCGAGAAATAAAAATTTTGTAACCGCGCACAAGTTGCTGCACTTTTTGGCTCACGCTCAATTATGCAATACAATCTTTCCGGTTCATACAGCTAAACGCAAAGGTGAATACTTATGGAAAAAGCAAAGGTGTACTTTACAGATTTTCGCACCAAGGCTTTTGGCGATGGCTTGCCCACCAAGCTGAAGAAAATGATCAAAAAAGCAGGCATCG
The DNA here is from genome assembly GCF_053570665.1 of Desulfovibrio intestinivivus. NCBI lineage: Bacteria > Pseudomonadati > Thermodesulfobacteriota > Desulfovibrionia > Desulfovibrionales > Desulfovibrionaceae > Desulfovibrio > Desulfovibrio intestinivivus. Next base: position 103,570 of record NZ_JBRBQT010000001.1, read on the forward strand.
GTCATATTGATATGAAGGGTCGCTTTGTTGCCATCAAACTGCACTTTGGAGAACTTGGCAACATCAGTTACCTGCGCCCCAACTATGCGCGCGCTGTTGTTGACACGGTCAAGGATTTTGGCGGTAAACCGTTCTTGACCGACTGCAACACCATGTATCCCGGTAGCCGCAAAAATGCCCTGGAGCATCTGGAATGCGCCTGGCAGAACGGTTTTACGCCCCTTACGGTGAATTGCCCCATCATCATTGGCGACGGACTCAAAGGCACGGACGAAGCCCTGGTGCCTGTTGTGGGCGGCGAATATGTCAAGGAAGCCAAGATTGGCCGCGCAGTTATGGACGCCGACATTTTCATCAGCCTCACCCACTTCAAGGGGCATGAGATGACCGGCTTTGGCGGAGCCATCAAGAACATCGGCATGGGTTGCGGATCGCGCGCTGGTAAAACAGAGCAGCACAGCAACGGGCAGGCAAATATCAAAGAATCGCTGTGTGTAGGCTGCAAGGCCTGCATCAAGCAATGCGCCAATGACGCCTTGCACTACTCTGCCGAAACCAAGAAGACTACAGTTGACCACAATAACTGCGTAGGCTGTGGACGCTGCCTGGGTGCGTGTAATTTTGACGCCATTTCCTTTGCGCATGATGCCGCCATTGAAATGCTCAACTACAAAATGGCGGAATACACCAAGGCAGTGCTGGACGGTCGCCCGCATTTCCATATTTCGCTGATTGTGGATGTTTCACCCAACTGCGATTGCCATGGCGAAAATGACGCGCCCATTCTGCCCAACATCGGCATGTTCGCCTCATTTGACCCGCTGGCGCTTGATCAGGCCTGCGTGGATGCCTGCATGAAGGCAAAGCCCCTGCCCGGCAGCCAGCTTGCAGAAAATCTTGCGAAAAAAGGATTTGTGGATCACCACGACCACTTTAAAAATTCTGGTCCCGAATCCGAGTGGCGTGCCTGTCTGGAGCATGCCGAAAAAATCGGTTTGGGCACGCGCGAATATAATCTGATTGTGGTGAAGTAAGCAGCAATTATTGCAAGCGCAAAAAAGGCCGGGGCAACCCGGCCTTTTTTGCGTAATGCCGCATGAAGCAAAAACTCTAACTCTCAAGCGCCAAAGCACAGGCAAACACTAGGGAACCAGCATTAGCGGAGTCACGTTCAGCACATTCGGGCAAAATTTTGCTTTCCACGAGTCACTAACATCCAGGCCTTTAAAGGGTCATGGTGAGGGATAGCTATGGCGTTACCTTTCACTCCGCCTTTTGCAGGACGGGTGTGTGATTATTGTGACGTAGCCTGCCGCCTTGCCTTTCGCAGGTCGTGATTAGGAGAGGGTTGTCGCGTCGCCTTCCTTAAACTCGCCGGAGCGTAGGCGGAGGCGACGTGCTGGTGTTGGGCGAGTTTGCAAAATACGCATTTTTGTGGACTGACAAGGAAAAATTAGTTTTTTAAGCGCAGCGTACTCAAGTACGTGAGCATTAAAAAACTAATTTTGACGTAGTCAGGCCCAAAAAGACGGGTTTGCGTAAAAGCGGCTGACGGGCTCTGGCAGAACTGCAAGCAAGGAGGTTCAAGGGTTTCGGGCAGAGGGAGGCTGTGAAGCAAGGGAAAGAAGAAGAAGAAGAAGAAGGCCGCGCCCAAGGTGGCGGTGAGGAGGTAAAGGGGAGGGATGTTGATGCAGTCAAGGAGACAGCGAGGAATGGGGTGGGCGGAGGGAAAGAGTAAGGAAAAGACAAAGCCCCTTGCGCTAGTAGCAGCAAGGGGCTTTGGAGCAATCGTTGACAGCGGCCTACTTTCCCACATGACGTTATGCAGTATCATCGGCGATGGAGAGCTTAACTTCCGAGTTCGGAATGGGATCGGGTGTACCCTCTCCTCCATGGCTATCAACGAAATTTGTCAAAATATTAATTGACAGGGACGGAAGGATTTTTTCAAACACAAGCCTCACGGGCTATTAGTACTGGTCAGCTCCACACCTCGCGGCGCTTCCACCTCCAGCCTATCAACGAGGTAGTCTACCTCGGCCCTTTAGGGATTGCTCCAGGGAGAACTTATCTTAAGGCAGGCTTCCCGCTTAGATGCTTTCAGCGGTTATCCCTTCCGCACATAGCTACCCTGCTGTGCCGTTGGCACGACAACAGGTCCACCAGGGGTGCGTCCATCCCGGTCCTCTCGTACTAGGGACAGGCCCTTTCAATTCTCCAGCGCCCACAGAAGATAGGGACCAAACTGTCTCACGACGTTTTAAACCCAGCTCGCGTACCACTTTAAACGGCGAACAGCCGTACCCTTGGGACCTGCTTCAGCCCCAGGATGTGATGAGCCGACATCGAGGTGCCAAACCGCATCGTCGATGTGAACTCTTGGATGCGATCAGCCTGTTATCCCCGGCGTACCTTTTATCCAATGAGCGATGACCCTTCCATTCGGGATCACCGGATCACTAACACCTACTTTCGTACCTGCTCGAGATGTCTCTCTTGCAGTCAAGCTCCCTTATGCGTTTGCACTCGACGGCTGGTTTCCAATCAGCCTGAGGGAACCTTTGCATGCCTCCGTTACTCTTTAGGAGGCGACCGCCCCAGTCAAACTACCCACCAGACACTGTTCCCTCACCGGATAACGGTCGAGGGTTAGGGACCTGAAAAAACAAGGGTGGTATTTCAACAATGACTCCCCCCATACTAGCGTACAGAGTTCACAGTCTCCCACCTATCCTACACATGCAGTTCCAAATCCCAATGTCAAGCTATAGTAAAGGTGCACAGGGTCTTTCCGTCTTTCTGCGGGTACACGGCATTTTCACCGCGACTTCAATTTCACCGAGTCTCTGGCCGAGACAGTGTGGAGATCGTTACGCCATTCGTGCAGGTCGGAACTTACCCGACAAGGAATTTCGCTACCTTAGGACCGTTATAGTTACGGCCGCCGTTTACCGGGGCTTCAATTCGAAGCTTCGCTTGCGCTGACCTCTCCTTTTAACCTTCCGGCACCGGGCAGGCGTCAGTCCGTATACGTCGTCTTTAGGACTTCGCACAGACCTATGTTTTTAGTAAACAGTCGCCACCACCATTTCTCTGCGGCTCCCTCAGGCTCGTTAAGTGAATTAACTTCACCCGGAGGAGCACCCCTTCTTCCGAAGGTACGGGGTTATTTTGCCGAGTTCCTTGGCCAGAGTTCTCTCGAGCGCCTTGGATTATTCATCCCACCCACCTGAGTTGGTTTGCGGTACGGTTTGCACATCCTAAACTTAGAAGATTTTCTAGGCAGTATAGGCTCAACAGCTTCAGACCTTACGGTCACGGACTCGCGTCTCGACGTAGAGCGGTACGGATTTGCCTGTACCACACGTCTACCTGCTTGCACCGGGACAACCAACACCCGGCCTGTCTACCTTTCTGCGTCCCTCCATCGCACAGATGTACAAGTACGAGAATATTAACTCGTTTCCCATCAGCTACGCCTTTCAGCCTCACCTTAGGGACCGACTAACCCTGGGAAGATTACCTTTACCCAGGAAACCTTGGGTTTACGGCGAACGGGTTTTTCACCCGTTTTATCGTTACTCATGTCAGCATAATCACTTCTCCACAGTCCAGCATGCTTTACAACACACCTTCAGCCCGTGAAGAACGCTCCCCTACCAGACCACATACGTGGAATTCAAAGCTTCGGTACTATGCTTAGCCCCGTTACATTTTCGGCGCAACGTCATTAGACCAGTGAGCTATTACGCTTTCTTTAAACGATGGCTGCTTCTAAGCCAACGTCCTGGGTGTCTCTACAACGTCACCACCTTAACCACTGAGCATAGATTTGGAGACCTTAGCTGTTGATCTGGGCTCTTACCCTCTCGACAATGGACCTTAGCACCCACTGTCTGACTCCCATGGTACATCTGACCGGCATTCTGAG
>NZ_JBRBQT010000001.1:112500-617500 GCF_053570665.1 Desulfovibrio intestinivivus
TGTACGCCCCGGCGAAAAGATCCCGCTGGACGGTACCGTGCTTGAAGGCGATTCGCAGGTGGACACCTCGCCGCTTACGGGCGAATCCGTACCCCAGCGCATTGCCCCCGGCAGCAGGGTGCTCGCGGGCACCATCAATCTGAATGCGGCCCTTCGGGTCGAAGTGACAACGGCCTTTGCCGACTCCTCCATTGCCCGCATTCTGGAAATGGTCGAAAACGCCGTGGCCCGCAAGGCCCCTACGGAACGCTTCATCACCCGCATGGCCCGCTGGTACACCCCCGCAGTGACGGGCATTGCCTTTCTGGTGGCGGTGCTGCCCCCCCTGTTCGGACTTGGCCCCTTCTCTCAATGGATTTACCGCGCCCTTGTGCTGCTGGTCATTTCCTGCCCCTGCGCCCTGCTGATTTCCATTCCGCTGGGCTACTTTGGCGGCATTGGCGCGGCTTCGCGCCGGGGCATCCTTATCAAGGGCGGCGCGGTGCTCGACAACCTGCGCGACATCCGCGTGGCTGCGCTGGACAAGACCGGCACCCTCACCGAAGGCGTGTTTGAAGTAAACGCCGTGCTGCCCGCCGCAGGTGTTGCCCCCAATGATCTGCTGGCCGCCGCCGCGCTGGCGGAGAGCCGCTCCAACCACCCCATTGCCCGCTCTGTCATGCGCGCTGCGCAGCAGGAAGGCATTATGGTCGATGATGCATCACTCACAGGCATGGAAGAAATCCCCGGCATGGGCGTGGCTGCCGCTGCTGACGGCCATGAACTTCTGGCAGGCAATGCCGCCCTGCTCACAAGCCGTGGCATTGCGCCTATGGATGTCAGCATGCCCGGCAGCGTGGTGCAGGTCGCCAAGGGCGGCAAACTGCTGGGCGCGCTGGTGGTGGCAGACCGTATCAAGCCGCAGTCGACCGAAGCCATTCAGGAACTGCGCCGCCTCGGCATCCAGACTATCGCCATGCTTACGGGCGACAGGGAAGAACAGGCCCGCCCCGTGGCCCAGCGTCTGAAGCTGGACACCCTGCGCGCAGACCTGCTGCCCGAAGACAAGGCCGGAGCGCTTGAAGCCCTTGGCCCGGTGAAGAACACCATCTTTGTGGGCGACGGCATCAACGATGCTCCGGTGCTGGCAACGGCAGGCGTGGGCGTGGCCATGGGCGGTCTGGGCGCAGAAGCCGCCATTGAAACCGCAGACGTGGTCATTCTGGACGACAACCCGGCCCGTCTGCCAGAGCTGCTGCGCATAGCGCGCCGCACGCGCACCATTGTGTGGCAGAATATTGTTATGGCGCTGGGCATCAAGGCCTTGTTCATGGCGCTGGGCATCGTGGGCCTCTCCGGCCTTTGGGAAGCCGTGTTTGCCGATGTGGGCGTGGCCCTCATGGCTGTGCTCAACGCGGCCCGCGCTGGCAAGATAGACGTATAGCAAGCAAATCGGGGGAAGAGGCCACAAAACCCCTTCCCCCGATTTTTATATTCTGTCCTGCCCTGTTCCGTGCTGCACCTCTGCGACACTGGCGGGCAAATCTCCTCAAAAAAGAAATCCGACATCCTGCTGCGGCTGCAAACCCTTTACACGGCAGAGCGCCCCACGGTGTAGCCGCCCGCCTCCAGCGCTTCAATAGCCGGGACAAGCTTTTCCGCCTTCATCAATATATAGTCCGTATCAAAGGTGGACACGGCAAAAATGCTGATGCCCGCCTGCGCCAGAGTGGTCGACAAGCCCGCCATCACACCGGTAAGGCCAAAATCCATCTGCCCCGCTACGCGCAGTGCGCGCCAGCCGTCCTCCCGCGCCAGTGTGGCGTGGGGAATATCCGCAGTCAAGCAGACCACCGAAATTTCCGCATCAGTTTTGCCCACAAACAGCCACGGCACATGAAAATTGACGGCGCGCAGGTTTTCCACCTTGCAGACGCTGAATTTTCCTTCAATTACTTGCAAGAGCATGCTTTCTCCGCCTTTTCATTCAGTTCGGTGAAAAACTGGTCGGGGAGATTATACACCTAAGAAAGCAGCATTTTCAAGTGCCTGTAGGCCAAAGCTGTTGCCATGCGCCCACGCGGGGTGCGCTTTAAAAAGCCGCACTGGATAAGGTACGGCTCGTAAATATCTTCAATGGTTCGCACTTCTTCCGAGCAGGCAACGGCCAGGGTTTTGATGCCCACCGGGCCGCCGTCATAGTGCTTGATGAGCACCTCCAGCAGTTTGCGGTCCATCTGATCCAGCCCCAGCTCGTCCACGTCCATGCGCTTGAGCGCCGCCGAAGCCTGTTCGCCAGTCACCAGCCCGTCACCGTGCACCAGAGCAAAGTCGCGCACACGGCGCAACAGGCGGTTGGCAATGCGGGGCGTGCCGCGCGAGCGGCGGCCAATTTCCGCAGCGCCGTCAGTGGAGACCTCCACGCCCAGGATGCGCGCCGTGCGCTGCACCACGCGGGCAAGGTCCTCCGGGCTGTAATATTCCAGCCGCGCCACAATGCCGAATCGGTCACGCAGGGGCGAAGAGATCAAGCCCATGCGCGTGGTCGCCCCCACAAGGGTGAAGGGCTCAAGATCAATCTTGACCGTGCGCGCCGCAGGCCCCTGCCCGATGACCAGATCGAGCTTGAAATCTTCCATGGCGGGATACAGCACTTCTTCCACGGCAATGGGCATGCGGTGGATTTCATCCACAAAAAGGATGTCGTGCCTGTTCAGATTGGTGAGGATGGCGGCAAGGTCCCCGCTGCGCTCAAGCACCGGCCCGGAGGTGCAGATAAGATTGACCCCCAGCTCGGAGGCCATGATCTGCGCCAGCGTGGTTTTGCCAAGCCCAGGATTGCCGTAAAAAAGCGTATGATCCAGCGCCTTGCCGCGCTCGCGCGCAGCCCCCAGATACACGCGCAGATTGGCGCGCAGTTCATTCTGCCCGATAAAGTCGTCAAGGCTGTGCGGGCGTACGCTTTCGTCAATGCCTGTTGTGCACTCCGCAACGCACGGGTTCGCAAGATCGGTCATCAGACCTTCCCCTTGGCGAGAGCCTTGAGGGTGGCGCGCAGCGCGCCGGTCACATCCAGATCAGGCTCTTCGTGCAGCAGTTTTTTGACCAAGGGCGCGCATTCGTCCGGCTCGTAGCCAAGATTGCCCAAGCCGTCCAGCACATCGCGAAACACGGAACCGGGCTGCGTCCCCGTGGTCAACGCCGCCGCCTGCGGGGCGTCCTCGACCTTGAGCTTGTATTTCAGCTCAAGAAACACATGTTCGGCGGTTTTTTTGCCGATGCCCGAAACGCGGGTAAGGGCCAGCACGTCATCCTCAAATACAACCCGGCGCAGGTCGTCAGGACGAAAGATGGAAAGGATGCCAAGGGCCGTGCGCGCCCCCACCTTGGAGATGGAAACCAGCACTTCAAAGGTCTGGCGTTCTTCAAAGGTGGCAAAACCAAAAAGCTCCAGCGCGTCTTCACGCACGGCAAGGCTGGTGTACAGCGCCAGGGGTTCCCCCCTGCCGGGCAGGCTGGCAAACGTGTGGGCGGGCAGGGCCACTTCGTACCCCACGCCCCCCTCGGTGACGATCAGGCAGGCATTGCCCCATATTTCGGCCAGTCGGCCTTCAAGATAGGCGATCATGGATTCCTTGCGAGAAGTAAAGGTTGCTACCGCCAGAGCATAGACTGAAAGGCGAAGGGTTTCAAATGGCGCTTGCCGTGTATGGCGCCGCTGCCTGCGGGCAGGCTAGCGGCCCCTGAGCAATGGCGCTGAAATAGGCGCAAAGCATGTCTGCCACGGCTGTGGCGCAGGCCTCGTTTTCCTGCGGGCTGCGCCCTTGCGAGGAAAAGTGTTTGCCCGCTGCAGCCAGAGTTACAGAGGTCAGCTCCGCGACCAATGCCCTTTGGCTTTCTGTGGCGAGGGGCAAGGCCTCGGCCACAAAATCTGAAAAAATCTGGCGGCTCTCGGCCTTGATTTCTGCTGTTTCCGGCGCATGTCGGTACAGGGGCGCAGAGTCGTGCAGGGCCGCGCGCATGGCTGCTTCTTCACATTCCGACGTCACAAAGGCGTGCACAAGTGTACGCAGCCGATCCAGCGGCGGCATGCCCGCGTCTTGCAGAATGGCTTGCAAAAGGCTGGTTGTTTGCCGCCATTCCTCACACTGAAGCCGAAAAAGTATGGCCGCTTTGTTGGGAAAATACTGGTACAGCGAACCAATGCTGACCCCAGCCCGTTCAGCCACGCGTGCAGTGGTAAAACGCTGCGCTCCCTCAGTGGCCAAAACGCGAGCGGCAGCCTCAAGAATCGCGGCCACCACATCGGCAGACCGTGCCTGACGTGGTTGTTTTCGTTGAATAATCTTCGTTTCTGGGTGCTTGTTCATGGGTGCGGCGCAATGCGAATGGTAAAATGTGAATATTTCGTCATATTCTACCCATACACGCACAGGCGTGCAACCATAACAAGGAGCAACACATGAACAGCCTCAGCACGCAACCGCTGGCCAATCTGCTTGATACCCTGCTTACCCAGGCGGAAACAACCAAGGTTGAAGAGATTTGTGCAGCGACAGGCCTGAGCGCCCAAGCGCTGGAACAGCAAAAGGGCAGCAAAACCGCATATGCCGGTTTTTATGCCAGCCTGAAAAACTTTGCCATTCCCGTTTCCCGCAGAACCGGCGAACTTCTGTACATGCTGGCGCGCTGCAGCAATGCGCGAGCCGTGGTGGAATTTGGCACCTCATTCGGCATTTCCACCCTGTTTCTTGCCGCAGCCCTGCGCGACAACGGTGGCGGCCAGCTGATTACAAGCGAGTTTGAACCCTCAAAAGTGGCGCGGGCGCAGCAGAATTTGCAAACCTCCGGGCTGGCCGATCTGGTGGAAATTCGCGCTGGCGATGCCCTGCAAACCCTGGGCAGCAACCTGCCACAGCATATAGACATGCTGCTGCTCGATGGGGCAAAGGCCCTGTATTGCGACATTCTGAAACTGGCAGAAACTGGCTTGCGCACCGGCGCTCTAGTGATTGCCGATGACGCGGCCGACAGTCCGGAATACCTGGCCTACGTACGCGATCCCGCCAACGGATACATCACGCTGGATTTTGATGACGATGTGAATCTTGCCGTGCGGTTGGGCTGAGGGCCAGCCTGCCTGCAACAGAAACACCCGGCCAGTGAAGGCTGACAGGCAGCCGCAGCCATGAGGTTACGCTCAGATCGCCGAGATCAACCGCCAATGCCCACCATCTGTTTGTCTGCCACGGCGGAGCCTTTTTTGCGGGCCTTGAGCAGATCGGCACCGATGGGTTTGCCAGCACAGGCTAGGCGAACCACGCGGGCCAGATGCCCGTCATCAAAACGCGGATTACGCAGAAGCCCCCGCAAGTGATATTCCCTGTCGTCAAACAGGCATGTGCGCAGGTTGCCGTCGCTGGTGAGCCGCAGCCTGTTGCACGTGCCGCAGAAATGACAGGATACAGCGGTGATAAATCCCATGCGGCCCTTGCCACCCTGTACAGCAAACATCTTGGCGGGGCCAGCCTCCGCGCTGCTGTCCTGCACGGGGTCAAGGCGCACACGTCGCTCGGCTTCGGCCCGGATGTCTCCGGCAGACCAGAACGTCTCCGGCCCCCAGAGGGTGCCGCTGCCCATGGGCATAAATTCGATAAATCGCAGATCAACGGGCATGGTACGCACGGCATGAACAAAATCGTCCATCTGCCCGTCATTGACGCCGCGCATGGCGACAGCGTTGATTTTTACGCGAATGCCCGCTTGCAGCAGCCCGTCCAGCGAGGCGAGAACAGCGGGCAGCAGATCGCGCCCGGTCACTCTGGCAAAGGTTTCGCGGTCAAAACTGTCGAGGGAAAGATTGACGGCGCTCACGCCCACAGAGCGCAGCAGCGGAATGTGCGGTTCAAGCAGTGTGCCGTTGGTGGTCAGGCGCAGATCAAGGGATGGGTAGCGCGTATGCAGCAGATGCAGCAGTTCGTCGCAGCCCTTGCGGGCAAAGGGTTCTCCCCCGGTAAGCCGCACCTTGGAAACGCCCAGCGCGGCCATCATGCCCACAAGGCGCGCCATTTCTTCATAGCGCAGCACCTTGGGGTGCGGAATGAACTTCTGGTTTATCTCGCTGCGGCAATAGGCGCAGCGCAGATTGCAGCGGTCAGTGACAGAAAGGCGCAGATACCGCACCACGCGGCCGTGCCCATCACACAGAGGGGCAGGATGCGCCAGTGGCGCGAGTTCTTCTCCGGGGGCGGCACAGTTGCCAAGAGGGGCAAATGGATTTACACATGCTTGCATGAAACACCTGCTATTCGGAGCCGCCCTGCTGGGCTGCCTTTGCATGACCGTTCCCGCGCTGGCCTGGGACGGCTTTGACGCCGATTCCGCCGACCTTGTCGAGGTCATCCCCGACCGCGTTCCCTCCAAGGGCGACACGGTGGATGTGCGCAACTATGACAAGGACGCCACGGAAACCTGCCTCGTTGAATCGGTTGCCCGCAATGCCCGCACTGTAGAACTTGTGGTGCGCACTCCTGCCGGAGTAGCCCGCACCCTTGTGATGGAAGGCCGTTAGCGGCTGTTGCCGAAAAGCATTTTGTGCCCCGCGTGGCTGTTGATCGCGCTTTGCGGCGCGCAGCCGGGAGCAGAAACGGCATTTTCGGAAACAGCCGCCCGTTCCAGCACTTAGTTATCGCCCGAATCAGCCTCATGCCCCGGCAACAGAATGCTCGGGCTTTCAGCCTGCCCCTGCCCCTTGGGACACTGGGCCTGAAGATGGCAAATCTCGCAGCCACCCTTGAAGGGATAGTGCGTCACAACGGCATAACGGCGCGTAAGGGTGCCGAACGCCTCGCGGTATTCAATGCCCAACGAGGCCAGCGCCTCGCGCAGCGTTTCCGTGGGCCGCGGCGAAGGCGCGCAACCGGCATCTTCCACCTGGGGCAGGGCTTCCTGCACGGCGGCCATGCACATAAACTGGGCAAGGTTGTTGATCATAAAGCCGTCAGAGGCAGATTTGCCCCAGGCTTCATCCACAAAATTTTCCACTTCTTCCGGCAGCCAGACAGCCAGATACGAAATTTTGCCAGCCGCAATCTCACAAACGTTCAGTTGCGGCAGCCATTCGCCCCACAGGCCCACAAGACGTTCAAGAATCGCACCGCCAAGGCGCGTTTCCTTGCTCATGGACATGAAGGCTTCCAGATCAAAGTAGGGCTGCATTTCATGCCGCCGGATTTCATACGGTTTGCTGCTTGCCTCGCTCACTTGGTCTCCTTGGATGCTCATTGCCTGATTAGCCCGCGCGCTGCCGCGCCTGACCGTGCTTATGAGCCGCAGCAGATATTCTATCCATGCAAGGCACATCGTCAAGAGCATGTTTGCCGCAGCAAGGCTGTTGCATGGGCCGCAGAGCGGGGCTGGCGTTGCTTTTTGCGGTCATTTGATTCTTTCGCTCCATTTTTTTACAGCGGGCTGACCGGGCATGATCCATGCAAAACAATGCCGCCCGCAGCGTGGAGAGCATGTTGCCTTTACTTGGCAGGGCCTCTTTTTTATCATATGCAATTGCCGCACAGCTGATGTCGTTGCTAATGGAGCCTCAGCCTGCGGCCAGGCCCCTGATACCACACACCACAAGGATGCCGCATGAACAAGCCCAGTGACCACCCCGCAAAGATCCGCTATAAATATCAGATGGATGAAAACGCAAGACTGCAAACAGCCCACGGCGTTTGGGGCGGCATAAATCCGCAGGGCGAGATCGAGATGAATTTTTATCACGAAAGCGATGCCCTGCCCGCTTTCTCTGAGCAGCTGGTGGCCCCCGACGGCTCCATCGGCCACGAAATTACCCCCGGCGAGATGGACGCGCGCGAAGTGAACCGCTGCATCCACAGCCGCGTGCTGCTCAACTACCACACGGCCCGCGCCGTGCTTGACTGGCTTGAAGACCGCGTGGCCGCCCTTGAAGAAGAAGGCGCGCATGGCATGTACGATGCAGACCTGGACATTGAGCAGTAATACAAGATCATGATTGAAAAGACCTACCACATCATCACTTTTGGCTGTCAGATGAACGTGCACGACTCCCACTGGCTGGGGCGTGCGCTCGGCGCGCGCGGTTTTTTTGAAGCGCCGCTTGAAGACGCGCAGGTGGTGGTGGTCAATACCTGTTCCGTGCGTGAAAAGCCGGAACAAAAGGTTATGAGCACGCTTGGCCGCATCCGTCAGGTTTCGGGCGGCAACCCCGCCGTGCTGGTGTGCGTGGCCGGATGCGTGGCCCAGCAGCTTGGCGAAAGCATCTTTGAAAAAGAAAGCCAGGTGCGCCTTGTGGCGGGCAGCGACGGCATAGGCAATGCCCCGCAGGCCATTGAGCGCCTGCTGGAAAATCCCGCGCAGCGCCTCTCCCTGCTTGATTTTACAAGCCAGTATGTGGAGCGCGAGGGCACAACCGAACCCGGCGTGGTCAGCGGTTCCGTAGCCTACGCCAATATCATGCAGGGGTGCGACAATTTCTGCGCCTACTGCATTGTGCCCTTCACCCGGGGCCGCCAGAAATCGCGCAGCAGCACGGCCATTCTTGACGAATGCAAGGCGCTGATCGACAACGGCGCGAGAGAAATCACCCTGCTTGGGCAGAACGTCAACGCCTTCGGGCAGGACAAAAGCGGCGACGGCACAAGCTTTGCCGCCCTGCTGCGCAAGGTTGCCGTCCTGCCGGGCCTTGAGCGCCTGCGCTACGTTACCCCGCATCCCAAGGATATGGGGCCGGAAGATATCGCCGCTTTTGCGGAGCTGCCCCAGCTCTGCCCCCGCTTGCACCTGCCCATGCAGGCAGGCTCGGACGCGGTGCTGGCCCGCATGAAGCGCCGCTACGACAGCGGGGCCTTTCTTGATCTGGTGGAACGTCTGCGCGCAGCCCGGCCAGATCTGGCCCTCTCCACTGATCTTATTGTTGGCTTTCCCGGTGAAAGCGAGCAGGATTTTCAGGACACGTTGCAGATGATGCGCGCCAGCAACTTCATGTCCAGCTTCTCCTTTTGTTACTCAGACAGGCCAGGAACGCGGGCCTCGCTGTTCCCCGACAAAATCCCCGCTGATGTTGCCCAGGACAGGCTGTTGCGCCTCCAGGCCCTTCAGGATGAACTTGGCGCGCGCTGGTTGCAGCAGCGGGTAGGCGGCGAAACCACCCTGCTGATCGAAAACCGCAGCCCCAAGGAAGGCCAGGGGCCGGAGCCAAGCTGGCAAGGCCGCGACCCCTACGGCGCGCCCGTGCATGTGGAGCTGCCGCCGCAAGTGGATCACACGGGCCGCATGGTGCGGGTGAGGATTACAGAGGCCAAAAAGCACAGCCTCATGGCCCAACGACTGGGGGAACCATGGTAGAAATGCGCGTTTTCGGGCTCACCATCGACCCGCAGAGCAAAACGCCCATCGTGGTGTTGCGCGAAGCCAGCGGCGATGCCGTGCTGCCCGTCTGGGTGGGAGCCATGGAGGCCATGGCCATTTCTCTGGTGCTCAACAACGAAAATCTGCCCCGCCCGCTCACGCACGACCTGTTTCTCATGACGCTCAAAGCCTTTAAGGCCGAACTGCGGCGCGTGGAGATCAACGACCTGCGCGAAGGCACTTTCTACGCGGTGCTTGTGCTTTCCGGCCCGGAAGGCAGAACGCGAGTGGACTGCCGCCCCTCGGACGCCATTGCCCTGGCCATGCGCGCAGGGGCACCCATTCTTGTGGAAGAAGAAGTACTGCGCCTTTCTGCCGAGGAGCAGCAACGGGCAGAACAAAGCACTGCCGTGGAAGTTACCACGCCGATTCCGGATGCCGCCACTGACATGGTGCGCCGCGTTGGTGCTCAAAAAGAGGCGGATATGCTGGGCGGCGCCCTGCTGCGCCACGGTGAGCTGCCCCCCTCCCTCTCTGCTGATGAAGAAACCCGATACCGCGAGATGCTGCGTTCTCTTGATCCGATTTCACGCCGAAAGATGTAACCAGCGGCAACAATTCTCTTTATCTTTACCACACCCGCGTTTGCATGAATGTGCGCGTGGGTTTGGGCATCTTCTGTTTTCCCCCATTTTTCGCACAGACCGCGCTTTTCAGAGGCGATACGGCAGCCGTTGCGGGCATGCCGGGGCGGGTGCGGCCAGGCCTGCACCCGGCAGATTCAGGTTTTTTTCAGAACTCTAAAAACATTCTAAATAAAAAATGCCTCACCAACCGACTAAAATCATGAATAAATTTTTTCATCCCGCGCCAATAGCCGATTTCCGATCCCTAAAGATATAGCGTCTTGCTCCGATTATTAGCAGCAATGGGGAAGAGAACCATGCTGCACTATCGACTATTCAAAGAAATCAACGACCTTTTTGCCTCCGGGCATGTCGAACAGGCCCGCCGCCTGCTCATGGAAGTGCAATCGCGCAGCATAGCCCTGCACGATGAGCTTAACCTGCTGCAGACCCGCCTGAAGACCCTTGAAGAAGTCGTTGAGCTTGCCAGCAACCTGTTCCGCCGCAACGGTCTCTACTGGCTCAAGGCCAAGGATATCAATCTTGGGCCGTTCTGCCCGCGCTGCTATGAAAACGAGGGTGGGCTTATCCGCCTTGAACGGGCAGATGGCACGCTGCACTGCCCCTACTGTCACGCAGTTCTCTCCTGCCCGCCGGAATTCTGCGGCAGCGAGGATGCGCAGCCACGTGCGCGCATAATACCCTTTGCCAATTAAGCTGGTTCTGACAGATCAAACACATAAACACCTTGCCGCCACGACCAGCGACAAGGTGTTTTTTTATGGAGGAACAAGCCATTACGCCCATTCGCGACAGGCATTCATCAAATTTCACGGCCCTGTTTTCTTGCGCAAGCCCGCTCCAGCGGGTATAGTGCATTTACGGAAGCCACTGCCTGCCCTTCCTGCCGGCAGCTTTTCAACTGGTTATTCCGACAAGGACAAGCATGACCCGCCCAAGGCAGATCCATGTTCTTCTTCTCAGCGAAAGCGAATCAATGGCCGCTCTGGACAGACGCGCTCTGCGCGAAGTCGGGGTTGACCGCACTGAAGGTCTGACCTCCGGCGTGGCGGCAGCCCGCATGCTGGCTGGTCTTGACGAATTTCCCCCCTCTTTCAAGCCCGATGTGGTCATCTGCTCGCAGCGTCTTTCTGATATGGACGGCGAACAGTTTTGCGCCATTTTGCGTCTGCACCCCCTGCTGCTTGATATGCCCGTGCTGCTGATTCTGCCCCACGACAGCGAGGTGGAGCAGCTCCGCACTCTCGGCTGCGGTGCAAGCGCCCTCATATCAAGGCCCTACTCCTTCAGCCAGCTCAAGGCCCATCTTGATTTTCTGGCCAACTCGCGTTCTTCGCTTGATGATCTGGAAAAAGCCGCCCACCTTGCCGACACCAGAGCCTTTGACGAAGCCGTGGCCACCTACGGCATCCTGCTCAAGCCCATTCGCCAGCCCGAAGACTATTTTCGCGTGGGCATGCAGTGCCTTGAACAACGCAAATGGAACAGCGCCATCAATGCCTTCCAGCGGGCCATGCGAGGCGCGCTTATTCAGGGCAAGGCGGAGCTGGGCATGGCCGCGGCGTGGAAGGGCAAGGGCGACATGGCCCGCTACCGCCACTATCTTTCGCTGGCGGCAGCCACATTTGTGCGCGCGCGGCAGTGGAACCGCGCCCGCGCTGTTTATGCCCGCATGCTTCAGGAAGATCCCGCAGCGCGAAGCCCATTTTTGTCCGAGGCCTTGCAGCAGATACGCCAGGGCAACTTTGATTTTGCAGCAGGAATTTTGGCTCAGGGGTACGAAATCACCCCCAGAGAACAGATCAGTGAGCGCATGGCTCAGATATGTCTTGCAACAGATACCCCGGACGACATGCTGAAAAGCATGGAAGCCTGCCTTGAACAGGCCCTGGGCGCTGACGCCGAAGCCTTGAGCGCAGAAATCCGCACCACGCTTGAAACCCTGACCCGAGAGGCCGAGGCCAAAAAGCTTGAAGACGCGGCAGAACGTCAGTGGCGGGCAGGCCGCCAGGCCGCCAGGGAGCGTGGGGACGCAGAAGGCGCGCCCGCAGAATGGGCAAATGACCCCTTGATGCAGGTGGGTCAGGCTCAAATGGGCAATGCGCAGGCCAATCAGGCGCAGGCCGCAGGTACAGCCCCGCAAGCTGGAGCGCGGCAACGCGGGCAAGTTGGCATTGCCCTTGCCGACGAGGACGAACCGGATATGCCCTCCCAGCAGGGTTCTGCCGCCAAATCAGGCAATCTGCGCGCCGGGCAGGGTGCCTCCTCGCCAGTAATCCCCTTGTGGGGCGAGCACGAGGGCGCAGCCCAGTCAACGCAGAACACCCGCACCACGCAAGATGCGCAGCCTGCCATTTCAGGCAATACCCCCATCCCGCCGCTGCTCGACCCACTCGCGCGCGGCAAGAGCTCCGGAAGCCTGATTGGCGGCAAGAGCAGCCTCACTGACATGATGTCCATAGTAAAATTTACCTGGAAGCAGGCCTTCCGCAAATAGCACTAAAGGCCCTGACGATATTCCTTCTCCAGCGTAGCCAGTATTGAAGAGGCGCAGGCGGGCTTTGCCCGCCTGCGCCTCTTTTTACGCTCATACCGGTACCCGGCCGCAGAAAAACATATTCTGACGCAGTCGGGATAACGCGATGGTGCCGCTCTAACGCTTCACGCGCTGGAGCATGTCTTCGGTTGTGAGCGAGTGCAGATGCCGCACCCGCCAGAGGTAACATGCCGCACCGAATCCCAGGGCCACGATGTAGGCAATCCAAAAGCCCGCCGCACCCATTGAGGGAACCAGAATATTTGTACGCGCCAGGGCAAAACCCAAGGGCAGCCCGATAATCCAGTAGGCTGCAAAGCAGATGACAGAAATAATCCGCGTATCATTATGCCCGCGCAGAATGCCTATGCCCGTCACCTGCAAGCCGTCCACAATCTGGTAAGCGGCCTGATAGAGCAGAAGCTGCATGGCCAGGGCGGCCACCGCCGCATCCTGGGTATAAATGGCCACAATACTATGGCGGAACAGCACTGTAAGCGTAGCAATGAGCAGCGCAAAAACAACGCTCAGGGTCAGGGCCGTGCGGGCCACAATCTTAGCGCGCTCGGCCTGCTGCGCCCCAAGGTAGCGGCCAACGCGTATGGTGGCCGTCATGCTGATGGAAAGCGGCACCATGAACACCAGCGCCCCAAAGTTAAGGGCAATCTGATGCCCAGCCACCATGACCGTACCCAAAGGAGCAAGCAGAATAGCGCTGAGGGCAAAGAGCGAAACTTCAAAAAACAGGGCCAGCGCGCCGGGAAAGCCAATGCGGAACACCCGCAAGACCAGCGCACCGTCAAAGCGCGGCTCTTCTGCGCTGCCGCCACGGAACAGGGGAGCAAACACCGGCCCCAGGCATTTATACTGCGGGTCGCGGCGCAGATAATACAGCATGCACAGGCCCATAAACCAGAAGCTGATGGCAGAGGCCACGCCGCAGCCCACGCCGCCAAGCTCCGGCAAACCGAACTTGCCGTAAATGAATACGTAGTTGCAGGGAACATTGAGCGCCAGCCCGAGCAGACCTATGACCATGGCGGGACGAGTGCGGGAAAAGCCCTCAAGAAAGCTGCGCAGATTCACAAAAAGCAGAAAACCCGGCAAACCCCACATGATGGCGCGCAGGTACGCCCCTGCCATGTCTGCAAGCGCGGGCTCAAGCCCAAAAAGGTCCAGATGGAACGAAACTGCATAATAAAAGCTCACCAGCACAACGCTCAGGCCAAGAGTAAGCCACAGGCCCTGCCGCAGCAGGTGCGCCGCTCGGTCAGGCCGTCCGGAGCCAACAAATTGCGCACTCAGGGGAGAGAGCGCCAGCAGGCAGCCAATGCCAAGCAGGGCCACAGGGGCCCATATGGAACCCGCAACGGCCACAGCGGCCAGAGCCTGAGCGCTGTAGAGCCCGCTCATGGCAGTATCGGCAAAGGTCATGCCCGTTTGCGAAAGCTGGGCAATGAAGATGGGCAGCCCCACCGCATAAAAACGGCGGGCCTCTGAAAGGGAGAATATTTTTTCAAACATAGGGTTCTCGCAGGTGATCCGTGGCGGGCGTCAGGGCCAGCGCCAGAGCAAGCCGGAAAAGTCCGGGGTAAAACGTGTTCCGTCCGCGCCGCAACGCGCGAAACATGGGAGGCAAAAGGGTTACGGGCCGGGTTTGCCTTGATCGCTAACGCAAAAACAGCCCTTCAGAAGGCAGCGTTTTGCCCATGATATCCGCAGCCCGGCCCACAAGGGATTGAATGGCCGCACGCCCCGCCGGGCCGAGATCAAGGCTGAAATCCGTCACAAAGGTCTTGATGTGGGCGCTGGTGACGCTTTCTTCCATCTCCTGCGCATGAGAGCGGATAAATTCGCGCGAATCACCGGGGTGCGCGTTGGCGTAAGCCAGACTCGCAGTAATGGTATTCTGCACGCGGCGGGCAAGGGGTATGGGCAGGTCGCGCCGCACGGCAATGGCGCCCAGCGGCAGCGGCAGAGAAAACTCCGCCTCCCACCACTGCCCCAGATCAAGCAGTTTTACAAGCCCCTGACGCGCATAGGTAAAGCGCCCCTCGTGGATTATCAGACCAAGATCAGCCTCGCCATTGCTCACGGCAGACATAACGTCGCTGAACAGCATTTCCTTGCGCGGCCCCTGAAAACCGCCGTGCAAGGTCAGCAGAAGGTTGGCAGTGGTCAGCAGGCCGGGCACCGCCACCGTGGCATTGCGCCAGTCTTCGGGCTTGAGGTTTTTGCGCGCCACCACAAGGGGGCCGCAGCCCCAGCCAAGCGCCGCGCCCGAAGACAGCAGGGCATAATCCTGCATGATTTCAGTGGTTGCGCCAAGCGACATCTTGGTGACGTCCAGCGCCTTTTGCCGGGCAAGATTGTTCAGTTCTTCCACATCGGCCATATGCGGGGTGATAGGCGCGGGAACAGGCACCAGCCCGTGCAGCATGGCATGAAAAATATAGGTATCATTGGGGCAGGGCGAAAGTCCGAATGACAGATTTGGCGGCGGCAAGGCAGACATTTTTTCCTCACGTTGACAGTGTGCGGCGGCGGGGCTTAATCTGCGAGCGGCATTTTGCCCCCAATCCATGCACAGGATTCAGATATGCTAGACGCAACATACTACGCCGCACTGGGCCTTTCGTCTATCCGCGAAAAGGTGCTCTCCGGGGAGCGGCTTTCGCCCGAAGACGGGCTGACACTGTTCAACTGCCCCGATATTACAGCCGTAGGCGCTCTTGCGCTGCACGTGCGCTGCCGCCTGCACGGCCACAAGGCCTTTTATGTGGTCAACCGGCAGATCAACTATACCAATGTGTGCGTCAACGGCTGCACCTTTTGCGCCTTCCGCCGCGACAGGGAGGACGAGCCGGGCGCGTTTGCCATGAGCCTCGACGACGTGCTGGCCCGCCTGCGCGCCGCAGACGCGACCCCCCTGCATCTGGACGAACTGCACATTGTGGGCGGCTGCCACCCCACACGGCCCCTTGCCTGGTTTGAAGACATGATCCGCGCGGTGCGGACCTTTAACCCCAATCTGCCGGTCAAGGCCTTTACCGCCGTAGAGATTGAACATTTTGCGCGCCTTGAAGGCATCAGTACCCTTGAGGTGCTCAAGCGTTTGCAGAACGCGGGCCTTGTGATGATGCCCGGCGGCGGCGCGGAAATTTTTGATGAAGAACTGCGCCCGCAGATCTGCCCGCACAAGGCCGACGCCAAGGCATGGCTGCGCATTCAGGGCGAAGCGCACAGCCTCGGCATTGCCACCAACTGCACCATGCTGTTCGGGCATATAGAAACATACGAGCACCGCATCGACCACCTCTGCCGGCTGCGCGAGCAGCAGGACAAAAGCGGCGGCTTTACCTGTTTTATCCCCCTGCCCTTCCTTACGGATCACAGCCGCCTCAAGCTGCCGGAAGACAAGGTCGGCCCCCAGCGCGGGCTGGATCAGCTGCGCACGGTGGCTGTTTCGCGCCTCATGCTCGACAACATCCCCCACCTCAAGGCCTACTGGATCATGATGGCCCCCAAGCTGGCCCCGGTGGCCCTGTGGTACGGCGCGGACGATCTGGACGGCACCATCATTGAAGAGCGCATCGGCCACATGGCGGGCGCGCAGTCCGCTCAGGGCATGACCATTGAGGAACTTGAGCACCTTATCCGCGAATCGGGCTTTACCCCGGTGCGGCGCAACGCCACCTTCAATACCCTGAACGACGAATCTACGGAGGCGCGCCAGTGAGTACTTTTTTCCCCGCGCACAGCCCCTTTGACGAACAGGGCGCAGAATATGAAGACGTGCGCCAGGCCGCAGCGCTTGCCGCCAGCGGTCAGCGGCTTGACCGCGCCGCCGCCGAAGCCCTGTACTACAAGGCCAGCCTGCACACGCTTGCCCAACTGGCCCACGCCATGCGTCTGCGCCTGCACCCTGAACCCATTGTCACCTACGTGGGCGACCGCAACATCAACTATTCCAACGTGTGCGTGTGCGCCTGCCGCTTCTGCGCCTTTTTCCGCGCGCCAGATCAAGACGGCGGCTATGTGATCAGCCGTGACGAAATGGCGCAGAAAATCGAGGAGACTCTTGCCCTCGGCGGCACCCAGGTGCTGCTCCAGGGCGGGCATCACCCCGATCTGCCGCTGGAATGGTACGAAGACCTGCTCCGCTGGATGCGGGCCACATGGCCGCAACTGCACATCCACGCCTTTTCACCGCCGGAAATATTCTTCTGGGCCGAAAAATTCGGTCTTTCCGTTACGGAAGTACTGCGCCGCCTGAAAGAAGCGGGCCTGCACTCCCTGCCCGGCGGCGGCGCGGAGATTCTGCACACGGGCGTACGCGCCCAGGTTTCGCCCAACAAATGCACTGCCGAGCAGTGGCTCGGCGTTATGGAAGAAGCCCACAAGCTGGGCCTGCGCACCACCGCCACCATGATGTTCGGCCACGAGGAAGAACCCGCCCACAGGCTGGATCACCTCTTTGCCGTGCGCGAGGTGCAGGACCGCACCCACGGCTTCACGGCCTTTATCCCCTGGACATTCCAGCCAGCGCACACGCGCATCGACGTTGACCCTCTGCCCGCCCCCGCCTACCTGCGCCTGCTGGCAGTCTCGCGTCTGGTGCTGGACAATATCGCCAACATCCAGGCCTCGTGGGTGACCATGGGGCCGCAGGTGGCCCAACTGGCCCTGTTTTACGGCGCCAACGACTTCGGCTCGCTGATGATTGAAGAAAACGTGGTGGCCGCAGCCGGGGTTTCCTTCCGCATGGATCGCAGCGACATCCACAAGGTCATCCGCACGGCGGGCTTTACCCCCGTGCAGCGCACCATGGACTATACGCCCGTGGTTCCCCAGCCTGAAGTGTAAGGCTCCTTGCACTGTTAATTCCACGTTTCCGGGGGTTCGCCCCCGGAAACGCGTTTTGGCCGCACATTCAAATTTCGCCCATCGGCTTTGCCCCTGGCAAAAGGTACTCCGCCCCATGACCGAGCAAAAAAAAACTCCCCCCGTACTGCGCATGGGCCGCATTGGCTATCTCAACGTACTGCCCATCTATCATCCGCTGGAAGCAGGCATTCTGCCCCACGATTACGAGCTTGTTTCCGGCCCGCCAGCCCTGCTCAACACCATGATGGCGCGCGGCGAACTGCACGTTTCGTCCTGCTCATGCTTTGAATACGCCAGCCGCCCGGAGCGCTACCAGCTTGTGGAGGACCTCTCCATAGGCTCCCACGGCCCGGTCATGAGCGTGCTACTGCTCTCGCGCGTGCCCTTTGAACAGCTTGAAGGGCAGGAAATCCTCATCAGCGGCGAAACACATACCTCGGTGGCCCTGCTGCGCCTCATCATGCGCGACAGGTTCAAGCTCAACGTCACTTTCACCACAGGGCAGGTGACTCCGGCCCTGCGCGGCAAAAACCCGCCCGTGGCCTTTCTGGCCATTGGCGATGAAGCCCTGCGCCTGCGCAACCATCCCGAGTATCCGCACCGTCTCGATCTGGCTGAGGCGTGGCGCGACTGGACGGGCCTGCCCTTTATTTTCGGCCTGTGGGTTGTCAGCCGCGCCGCCGCCGAGGCAAAGCTCTTTACCCGCGACCCCGGCGCGCTGCTGCGGCAGGGCCGCGACTGGGGCCTTGAGCACATGAACGTCATCCTTGACCTCACGGCCCACGGCTGCCCCCTCTCGCGAGAGGAGCTGGCCTTCTACTACAGCAAGGGCCTTGTTTACACTTTGGGCGAAGAAGAACAGCGCGGCTTGAGCCTTTTTTATCAAATGCTGGCAGATGCGGGCATGATCGCCAAGGCCCCGGCCCTGGAGTTTTTCACACTGTAATTTTTCGCTACGGGTATTTTCACCTGAAAAAAATTTTGCCGCAGGGCAAAAAAAATTGGCATGGAGCAGCCGGGGCACGAGGTTCGGGCTGCTCCATTTTTTTCGGTATTTACATAGTAATTCAGTAAGTTGTCGTAGCCGCCAGATGACTTTTCAGTCTTAAAAATTGCCGCAAAGCCTACAGTCAGGCCAAAATATTTTTCTCAGAATTATCATCCAGCACATGGAATGGAAGAACAAACTAACCTAGTGTCAGTGCCCACGCGCGTACTGACACTCTTTTATCGTGGGGTAGGTATATGACACAGGTTCCTTCCGCCGCAGGGCGGTCTTTTTTGGGCTATCTTTGTGAAAATATTCGTAATAGGGGCAAAAACCCCCTGCGCGCTTTCACTGGTTTTGCCCTGGCATGGGTTGCTTTTTTTCTGCTGTGGAATGTGATCCCCCCATTTGACGGGCTGACGCACAACGGCATGGCCGTTCTGGGCATTGTGGTGTGGGCCAGCATCATGTGGGTCAGCGAGGCCATGCCCGCAGGCGTGACGGGTATTTCCATCCCCACCATGCTGCTGATCACCCAGGCTCTGCCCTGGAACAACGGCAAGCCGCCTATGGCGATCATCTTTGCCGGATTCACCGACCACGTTATCTGGTTGTGCCTGTTTGCCTTTATGGTGGCAGCTGTCATGCAGCTCATTGGCCTTGACCGCCGCATAGCTCTGGGCATTCTGGCCCGTTTCAAGGCTTCGTCCGTATGCCGGGTTATCTGGGGCATGTTCTTTGTGAATATTGTTCTGGGCTTTCTGGTGCCTGCGGCCAATGCCCGCGCAGCCACACTGCTGCCCGTGGTGCAGGGCATCTGCAATCTGCTGGGTGATACGCCCGAAGAACGCGCCGCTAAAAAGGCCCTTGTCATCCAGTCTCTGGTTTACGGCTCCATGATCTGCGGCATGTTCATCATGACCGCTCACCTGCCCAACATGATTCTGGTGGGTATTTTTGAAAAGAACGGCTTTACCAACATCAACTTTCTCAACTGGATGCTCCTGCAGTTCCCGTATCTGGGCATGTTTGTGCTGACCAACTGGTGGACGCGCTACTACTTCAAGACCAACTGCGTTTCCATTGCGGGCGGCTCCGCCACCATCGAAAAAAGCTACAAAGAACTTGGCCCCATGAGCACCGCAGAAAAAACCCTGCTGGGCATTTTTCTGCTGGTCGGATTCATGTTTGTGACGGGCAAGGGCAGTTTTATTTATGAACTGCACCGCCAGCCCCTGGGCGTTATCGGCCTGGTAGGCATGATGGTGCTGTTTGCCCCCGGCATGATGCCCTGCTCGTGGAAGGCCGTGCAGCAAAAGACCATCTGGGGCACATTTTTGCTGCTGGGCGGCGCCATGACCATGACCACCGCCATGACTCAGGCTGGCGTGGCGCAATGGCTTGCCGACCACATCCACAGCATGGTTGTAGGTATGAACTGGTGGCAGACCGTGCTGACCATGATGGTGGGCACGCACATTATCCGCCTTGGCATGCTCTCCAACGTGGCTGCCGTGGCCATGCTTGCCCCGGTGGTATTTGCCATGGCTCCCAAGCTTGGCCTGCACCCCGTGGCCTTTACCATGCTGGTGTGCGATACTGATACGTTCGCCTACCTGCTGCCCACCCAGATCACCGCCGCTGTCATCGCGCACAGCACAGAAACCTTCTCCACCGCCGACTACGCCAAGGTGGGTTCCGTGGCCGTGCTTATCGCCATTGTCTATGGTGTCTGCGTCATGGCCCCCTGGTACGCGCTGCTCGGCATGCCCGTGTGGGATCCCGCCGCCGCCTGGCCTTTTTAATCGCCCCAACCCTTTGCCCGAGAGGACATTATGGCACGCATAAAAACAACACATGCGGTCGATTTTCGGCCAACCAGCCTGAACGACATTGAAACCGTCGAGGTAACCGCCGATCTGCTGATCATCGGCGGCGGCAATGCCGGCTGCTTTGTGGCAACGGAAACTGCTCGTCTCAACCCCGCAGCCAAGATCGTTATTGTGGAAAAGGCCGACATCATGCGCTCCGGCGCGTGTTCTGCCGGTATGGACGCCATCAACACCTATATTCCGCCCAACAAGACGCCCGAAGATCTCGTGCGCTGGAGCCGCTCACAGGTTGGCGGCGGCCCCCTGCGCGAAGATCTGGCCCTTTCCAACGCTCAGGAACTCAACGAATGCGTTGATGACCTGGAGCGCTGGGGCCTGCCCATTCTCAGGGATGAGCAGGGCAACATCCGCTACCGTGGCAAGTGGGATATTTCCATCCACGGCGAGCAGCTCAAGCCCATCATGGCAGAAAAAGCCCTTGAAACCGGCGCGGATGTCTACAACCGCGTGGCGGCAACGGCCCTGCTGGTGCATAATGGCCGCTGCACAGGAGCCACGGGCTTTGGCGTGCGCGACGGCAAGTTCTACGTGTTCCGCGCACGGGCCACCGTGGTGAGCACCGGCGGCGCGGGCACACTTTACAAGTCCTACACCGCCGACTCCACCGACAGCGGCTCGCAAATCTGGATGTGCCCCTACTGCGTTGGTTCCGGCTACGCCATGGGCCTGCGTCAGGGTGCGGAGCTCAGCAGCCTTGAACAGCGCTGGGTTGCCACGCGCACCAAAGATTTTTGCGGCCCCGTGGATACCATCTCCGTGGGATATGGCGCGCCCATCATCAACTCCCTGGGCGAGCGCGTCATGAGCCGCTACGAAAGCGTTGGCGGCGATGCTGCCCCGCGCTACATCCGCGCCAACGCACCCATGGAAGAATGGCTGGCTGGTCGCGGCCCCTGCTTCTGCGACACCACCAACATGACCCCGGAAAAAACCAAGGCCATGATGGAAGACTACCTCAACGAGCGTCCTTCTTTCGTGCTCTTTCTTGCCAGCCGTGGGCAGGATCCGTCCAAGGAACCCATCGAAATCTTCGGCTCCGATCCCTACATCATGGGCGGGCACACCGGCGGCGGCTACTGGGTGGATATGGAACGCATGACAACCCTGCCCGGCCTGTTTGCAGCGGGCGAAACCGCGGGCGGCAACCCCAACAAGTTTGTGGGCGGCTGCTGCGCCGAGGGCAAGCTGGCCGCGCGCGGCGCTCTTGCCTACATGGCCGTTGCCGATGCGCCGGTGCTTGATGCCGCTCAGATCGCGCAGGAAAAGGAACGCGTGTACGCTCCCCTGCTCACGCGCGAAGAAGAAGGCGTGAGCCCGCTGGAAATGAAGGAACGCCTGCAAAGGCTCATGGATGAATACGCGGGCGGTTCCAGCCAGTTTTACCGCGTCAACGAGCAGCAGCTTGATTACGCCCTGCGGCACATCAAGATTCTGCAAAGCCAGTTCAAGCACCTGCGCGCCAAGGATCTGCACGACCTCATGCAGGCCAACGAAACCATGGACCGCGTGGACGTGGCCGAAGCCGTGGTGCACCACCTCAAGGCCCGCAAGGAAACCCGCTGGGCTGGCTGGCAGACCCGCTCGGACTACCCCCAGCGCGACGATGAAAACTTTGACTGCTTTGTGGAGTCGCGCCGCGATCCCGCCACAGGAGAAATGACAACCTTTACCCGTCCCTACGAGCAGTTGCTGCCCGGCGACAGGTACAAGCCCTAAGTCAGGAGAAAGAAAATGCCGCCAAAAATTGACACGCACAAATGCAACGGCTGTAACGGGCGCGAAGAAACCCATTGCGAAGAAATCTGCCCCGGCGATCTCATGGCTCTGAACCCCGCCACGGGTAAGGCTTACTTGCGGGCCGCCCGCGACTGCTGGGACTGCATGTCCTGCATCAAGGCCTGCCCCGCGGGCGCGCTTGAAATCAAGATGCCCTACCAGCTGGGCTACTTCAAGGCCACGCTGCGTCCCATCATGGGCTCCAACTTCATTATCTGGAAATGCCGCGACATCAACGGGCAGGAACAGACCTACCGTTATGTGAACAGGCTGGACAAGGCCTGATAGCGCGGAGTATTATTGAAAATAGTCGCCAGCGTCCCGCCGTTCCTGCACGGCGGGGCGCTGGCGCATCACACAGGGAAGGGCATACATGGACACATTCTGGCATCTGGAAAAAGAAGACTTTTTCAAGGGCATTGACGAGGCCAAGAGCGCCTTTTTAAAAAATGCCCAGCGCCTTGAACTGTCCAAGAATGAAATGGTCTTTCTTGAGGGTGACGCAGGAGACTCCTGCTTTTATATAGAATCCGGCCTGATACGCATCTTTTGTTTGGACCGCGCAGGCAAGGAAATGACCTTCTCGCTGCGCATGAAGGGCGAAATATTCGGTATTTCAGAAGTGCTGAACAATTCCCCGCGCAAGGCCAGCGCGCAGACGGCCAGCGCATCCGTGCTGTACGCAATCAACCGGCAGGATTTTGAAAGCATGCTTCAGGAGCATTATCCGCTGGCGCGCAGCGTCATTACCCTGCTTGGGCGCAGACTGCGCCAGATGGGCGATCTGGTGCGCCGCCAGAACAGCGACGTTGCCAACCGGCTGGCAAGCCTGCTTATTTCTCTGGCCTACGAAACCCTGCGTACTACCGAGGGCTGGAACAAGCCCTGCGAAATCCCGCTGAGCATTCCTCAGGAGCAGCTGGCCTCCATGGTCGGCTCCACCCAGCCCACAGTCAGCGCCACCTTGCAGCAGTTCCGCAATGCGGGGCTTATTGTGGGTTCGGGCAGACGCATCGTCCTGCTCAATCCCATTGAAATGATCTACCGCCTCGATCACAACCTTCTGTAGCCGCGCCGCGTGCTCCTCGCCACCATGTGCTCCGGCCACCTGGCGCACTAGCCGGACATTTTGCCCAGGTATCCGGCCCGGACAAATAATTTTCCACTGCCCCAATAATCTTGCAGCTTATAGTCTGCCCTGCCGGTAAATGGTACTGCCAGAACAAGGGCTGCACCCAAGGTTCGCTATGTGGCTGCCTGCGGCCCCCTTCATTCCACTCCATTCCGATTCCTGCCCCTGCAACGGATTTTGCCGTCCGTGAAAGGTAAAAGCAAAGCCCGCTCTTTCGAGCGGGCTTTGCGGCATTATACGTGCAATTTCAGAAGGCCAAAGGCAGTCTGAATGTTTTGCATCAAGCGGGCTATTCCATTGCCTTGAGAATGCTGCTGGCAGAAACGGACGACAGCACGTTGCCGTCAACAATCACGGCGGGCAGGGTCTTGATGCCAAAATACTGGGCGATCTGCTGGGCCTGATAGAGGTTCACATTGCCCGCATTGTAGCAGTATTTGCCCACGGCCAGTTCTTCGGCGGGGTTCACCGGGGGCCGCAGTTTGCTCATATAGCTGTAGTGGATGGGGAAGTCAGAGGATTCCGCCGTGGCATCGTATTCATTGTTAAAGGCCACAACGTGTCCTTTTTTCTTCTGGGCAGCCTTGATCTCGTTCCAGCGCGAGAGCGCGTAGGTCATGTAAGCCATGCCCTGACCGGGGCGGGAGTAAGAAACCCAGATGCCCATGCCCATGAGGTCGGTGCCGTAGTATTCCTTGCTGTTGGCAAAAACCGCAATTTTACACTGCTGGGGCGAAACCGAGCGGCTGGCCTCAGCCACGGCATGCCAGACCTTTTCGCTCTGCGGCGAGGCAAAATCAAGCACTACCAATACTTCGTGAGGAGCCTTGGGCTCGCCGAAAAATACGGGGTATATCTCGTTTTTCCACTGGGGCCGATAGGCAGCTTCGCCCTCAATGGAGCTAACACGCCCGCCCATTTTTTGCAGCATGGCCTGGCTCTCTGCATCGCTCGGGCGCAGGTTGGGCAAGGAAGTACGCAGGTAGGGGTTAAAAGCGTTGGCCTTGGCGTTCTGCACACCAGCCGCAAGATTTACTTTTTCTTTAGGGCCGGAATCGCCCGTGCCCATAGCGCCGCACCCGCCCAACAACAGACCTGAAACCAGTATAGCCGCCAAAAATCCGCGCATACGTCACCTCTTCTCCCAGCCAGCGGCAAGGGATTGCACGGCATCCTCAAGATGCCGCAGCCATATTTCAGCCACATCGGCGTATTCCGCCGTCCCCATGAGCACGGGCAGGCATTGGTGGCCCTGGGCCTCAATGCGACTGCGCCAACTGTGCCCGTTCTCGCCCGCCATGTCCTCCAGAGCATGGCGGCCCACAACCGACAAAAGCGGCATAAGCCATACCCGGCGTGAAGCGAGATTGGGCAAAATACTTTCAAGCGTCACAGCGCCGTTCATGGCCCCCACATGCACGCGGCTGTCAAGCTCGTGCACAGCGCGGGCCAGATCCACATAGCGGGCAACCGCCTCGTGTTCAGCGCCGTGCCCCATAAAGACAACGTCTTCATCTGCGTCGCGCTCTGCGGGCAGATGCCGCACCAGCGCCCGCGCCGTCGCGCGCACATCGTCCGCCGTGGCGAGCAGGGGCGCGCCAATCCGGCAAAGCAGGTGCTCGTGCTCGGCGGCTTCTTCAACTGCGGCGCGCACATCACCATGCTCCTGACCGGGTATGGTCTGCAAGGGCTGCACCGCCACGGCCTCGAACCGCTCAAGCCCAAGACGGCATACTGCTTTAAAAACAGAATCACTCTTCTGGCGAGCCTGCGCCATGCGTTCGCGCAAGAGCAGCGAAGTATAGGCCCAGCGTACCGGAATACCGGGATAACGCTGGCGCACAAGGGCGTCAAACCCCTTGAGGGCGTTCTGCCCCTGCGAGCTGCTTGCGCCAAAGGCGACCAGAAGAATAGCGTGTCTCATGGGGCTTTTTTGTACGTCACTTGCGCCCTTGAAGCAAGGAGGCCATCTGCGGCGGGCAATGCCCAAGCGGCTTCGTATGAAATTGATGTTGACCTGCCTGTATTGTATTGACCCCGGCATCAATGCGAGGATAATGTGCCGGAGAATGGCCTGGATACCGCCAGCACAGCGCTGGCGGGCAAACATTGGGGGTCGCATGGCAAAAGCTCTGGTACTTGGGGGGGCAACTGGCCTTCTGGGCCAGGCCCTGACGCGAGTGCTCAAAGCCCGCGAGTGGGAAGTTGCAACACTTGGCCGCCAAAACGGCAATCTGCTGGACATGGCGTTTCTGCAAACTGCCATTGCAGAGGCGCAGGCGGATGTGGTGTTCAACACTGTGGCCTGGACGGCTGTTGACGATGCCGAAGACCATAAGGAAGAAGCCTGCCAGCTCAACCGCGCCTTGCCCGCCTCCATTGCGCGCTGCCTCAAGGCGCAGGGGGCCGGATTTCTCGTGCAGTTCAGCACGGACTTCATTTTTTCCGGTGCTGGCGACACCGCCTGGAAAGAAACAGATACGCCCCAACCGGCATCTGTATACGCCAGCACCAAGCTTGAAGGCGAAAAGGCCGTTCTGGAAACACTGCCGGACCGCTCGTGCGTCATACGTACCGCATGGCTTTTTGGCCCAGGCCGCAAAAATTTTGTGGATACTATCCTTGCCGCCTGCCAGCGCCGCGATTCCATCAACGTGGTGCATGACCAGACAGGTTCTCCCACCTACACGCTTGATCTGGCGCACTGGAGCATCGCCTTGGCCGAAAAAAGGGCCACAGGCATCTGGCATGCGGTAAACGGCGGGCAGGCAAGCTGGTGTGATCTGGCTTGCGAAGCTGTTTCTCTGGCCGGGGCCCCGTGCCGGGTTGTGCCCATTGATTCGGCGGAATGGCCTCAAAAAGCGCGCCGCCCCGTGTTTTCCGTGCTGGACAACAGCAAGCTGGCCGCCTTTCTTGGCAAGTCTCCTCGCCCGTGGCCCCAGGCCCTGCGAGATTATGTTTTCAGCGACTATCTGCCCGCGCACACCAGCAAAGGCGGGACGCAGTGACAATACCAGGCCCTTGCCCTGCGCGGCTTTTAGCCAGCCTGCCCGCATGGCGGGCGCTTTGCATGGTCACGGCGGCCCTCACGCTGTTCACGCTGACAGCGCTCTGGAATGCCAATGACGCTCAGGCCAGGCCGCGCAGTTTGCAGGAGCTTGCCGCCGTCAACGGCAAGCTGATTGAAACAGGCGTCAAATACGGCTCCATCCCTTCCTTGTACCGCCCGCGCTATGACCGCATTCAGGATGCAAACCTGAGCCTCAGCGATGATGAGGTGGTGTTCATCGCCATGTTGCAAGGGGGGGCGCGCGTTTACCCGCAGCGCATCATGGTCTGGCATCAGGTTGTCAACGAAATCGTGGACGACAAGGCCTACGCCATCACCTACTGTCCCACCACCGGCACCTTCATGGCCTATGATTCTTCCATGGGGGGCCTGAATCTCATTTTTGACACGGAAGGCCGCCTCTACGACGGCAACAGCGTTCTGATTGACCGCAATTCCGGCAGTCTCTGGCTACAGGAAACAGGCATGGCCTTTGACGGCCCCCTCCTGGGCCGTGGCCTGCCCATGGTGCCAGTATACTGGACAACCTGGGGCGCGGCAAAGCGCACCTTTCCGCATGCCGTGGTACTTGCCAAGCCTAACGGCAACAAGCCCTACGGGCGCGACCCCTACGGCAACTACCTGCGCAAGGGAACCTACTACGATAACGACAGGCTCATTTATCCAGTGGAACGCACGGACAAACGTTTTGCCCGCAAAACGCCCATGCTGTGCATCGAATATGAGGGATACCTGTTGGCTATCGACATAGGCTATGTGCGCAAAAAGGGGGCCGTGAATTTTTTTGTGGGGCCCAATGCCCTGCTGGCAGTCTATGACCGGGGCCTTGAGGTGGTGCGTCTTTTTAACCGCCAGATATGGGCCGAGCCATTCCTGTTCATATCCCAGAACGGCAAGCTCATGGATCTGACCACGCGCAGCCAGTGGGATCCTGCCACGGGCGTGGCGCTTGACGGCAACATGAAGGGCGCGTCCATGCCGCAGTTTTACGGCGCGTATTCCATGTGGTTTGCATGGTACAGCATGAATCCGGAAACACTGGTCATTCCCGGCCCCGGCGAGGTGCCTGAAAAGCTGCTCTCGCCTGCCCCGCCGGGGGAATAACCCAACAGCCCACGTGCCCCGGTCAAGCCGTTTGCATTGCGTAAAACCAGAGCGTATTTGATTACCCATGAACTGCACTGTCACAGCATCCGCCGACATATCCTTGCATCTGGCGTGGTTTACTGCATATGCCGCCGCCAAAACAGCCCTGGAACAAGGCGATGCCTCCCCCATGGATCTCAAACTCCGGCACTCCCTTGAAGTGCTGGAAAATGCCCGGCACACCGTTGAAGGCGAGGGCTTTGACCCGCAGACCGCGCGGGCCTGCCTGCTGGCCGCCCT
This sequence comes from Desulfovibrio intestinivivus, assembly GCF_053570665.1. Taxonomy (NCBI): domain Bacteria; kingdom Pseudomonadati; phylum Thermodesulfobacteriota; class Desulfovibrionia; order Desulfovibrionales; family Desulfovibrionaceae; genus Desulfovibrio; species Desulfovibrio intestinivivus. The sequence continues at coordinate 140,181 of NZ_JBRBQT010000001.1, forward strand.
GTATCATGATGTGGGCCGGTTTGAGCAGTATCTGCGCTACCACACATTCAGAGACAGGGAATCGTGCAATCACGGACAGATGGGCGTGCGGGTTCTCAAGGCCGAACGCCGCCTCGTCAGCGAGACGCCGCAAATGCGCAAGCTGGTCATGGCGGCGGTGGGCATGCACAACCGTTTTGCCCTGCCCAAGGGGACGCCGGAGAACATCGCTCTGGTCACCAATGTGGTGCGTGATGCGGACAAACTGGACATTCTGCGGGTCATGGACGAGCACTTGAGCGGCCCAGCCCCGTATAATCCCACGGTAGTGCTGCAACAGCCGGACGACCCCACCATCGCCAGCGAGGCTGTTCTCAAAGCCGTGCGCGAAAAGCGCGTGGCGGCCTATGTGGACCTGCGCTGCGTCAACGATTTTCGCCTGCTGCTGGGGACATGGTTTTTTGATCTGCACTTTGCTTCAAGCCGCCGCAAATTCCTTAAGGACGGGCATGCGCAAAATCTGCTGCGCCGCATGCCGGGCACGGTTCCGCAGGCCGAAGCCCGCGACTGTCTGCTGCATATTCTGGAGAATGCGCAGTGACGTCAGCTCGCATGACAGCCAGCCTTGACGCTTTGCCTGCCTGCCCTGCATTTTTTCCGCAGGAGGCGCTGGCGCGGCGTGTGCCGTGGCCGGATGCGCACGCGCATGCCCCGCTCAATCCTGATGCGCAGACATTGCGAAGCGCCATCCATGCGCCCCTGGCCTGTGTACGCATGGCTTTTGCGCTGTTTTATCTGCCAGAGGCGCAGGCAGAAGCCCTGCTGCGGCTCGCGCTTGAAAGCGCTGAAGTAGTCCTGGTAGCTGATTTCAAACTGGCGGAGCGCAACCTCGAGCTGCCCGCAACGCTGGCGGCGCGCGCCCTCATGACGCTAACGAAAACGCGCAGAACAGCAGTGGCAGACGGGGCACCTCAAGCAAGTTTTATTCAAAGGGGCGGCATTGAGGGGCTTGTGCACCAATGCACTGCGCTGGTGCACGAGCGCCGCCCCATTTTTGCCGGAGCTGCGGCCCTGCTGCATTTGCAGCGCGCCTGAGGCGTTGAACCTCCCCTCGCGGCCTCTCGCGGCCAAGCCCACATTTCTGACCTCACGGCCCCGCCTTGAAGGCCCACCCTGCCTGTGCTATAAGCGGCTCTGGCGATGCCGCACCCTGTGCAGGCGCACGCCTGTCAGGCCTTTGCGCCGGTAACGCCCGCCTTTTCCGCTTCTGGAGTTTTCATGTCAGATTTTGTCCATCTTCATTGCCATACCGAATACAGCCTGCTTGACGGCGCCATCCGCATCAAAGATCTGTGCGCCCGCGCCAAGGATTTCGGCATGCCCGCCTGCGCCATCACCGACCACGGCAACCTCTTTGGCGCGGCCTATTTTTATCAGGGTTGCAAGGATTACGGCGTCAAACCCATCTTTGGGTGCGAGGTTTACGTCTGCCACGACCACAAGGATAAAAGCACGGATTCGCCTCTGGCGCGCCGCCGCAACCACCTGATTCTGCTGGCCCAGAACACCACGGGCTACCACAATCTGGTCAAGCTGGTCACACAGGGCTACCTCGAGGGTTTTTATTACAAACCCCGCGTGGATAAACCCCTGCTGCGCAAGTATTCCGAAGGCCTTGTCTGCCTTTCGGCCTGCATCGCCGGCGAGATCCCCCGCGCCATTCTTGCGGACGACATGGACAAGGCCCTAAACCTCACCCAGGAATACGCGGATATCTACCCCGACCGTTTTTATCTTGAGTTGCAGTCCAACGGCCTGCCCGAGCAGACCAAGGCCAACAATGCCCTTCTGGAACTGGCGGAAACCACGGGCGTGCCGCTGGTTGCCACCAACGACTGCCACTATCTCACCGCTGACGATGCCGAAGCCCACGAAGTGTTGCTCTGCATTCAGACGCAGACCACCATGGATGACCCAAAGCGCATGCGCTTTGGCACCCATGAGCTGTACTACAAGTCCATCGAAGAGATGGAAAAGCCCTTTGCCCACGTGCCCGAAGCCCTGGCCAACACCATGCGCATTGCCGAGCAGTGCAATGTGGAGCTGGACTTCGGCCATCACTACTTCCCTGTGTACAAGCTGCCGGAAGGGGCCAGCCTTGATTCCGAATTTCGGCGGCTGGCAGAAGACGGGCTGGAAAAACGGCTGGAAAAACATCCCGACAGAGACACGATTGATGTTCAGCTCTACCGGGACCGCTTGCAGTACGAACTGCGCGTTATCCTTGAAATGGGTTTTCCCGGTTACTTCCTCATCGTGCAGGAATTCATCAACTGGGCAAAAAACCACAATGTTCCCGTGGGGCCGGGGCGTGGTTCCGCCGCCGGTTCGCTGGTGGCGTGGGCTTTGCGCATCACCAACCTTGATCCCATCCCCTACAATCTGCTGTTTGAACGCTTTCTGAACAACGAACGCGTCTCCCTGCCCGATATCGACGTGGACTTTTGCGAACGCCGCCGCGTCGAGGTCATCAAGCACATGGTGGAAACCTACGGCGAAGGCTCGGTGGCGCAGATCACCACCTTCGGCACCATGAAGGCCAAGGGCGTTGTGCGCGACGTGGGCCGCGCCCTGGGCATGAGCTTTGCGGAGACTGACCGCATCGCCAAACTGGTGCCCGCCGACCTCAAGATGACCATCAAAAAGGCGCTGGAGGCAGAGCCGGAGCTGGAAAACATTTACCACTCCGACCCCAAGGTCAAACACCTGCTGGACACGGCCCGCCGCCTTGAAGGCCTGGCCCGCCACGCTTCCACCCACGCCGCCGGGCTTGTGGTTTCAGACAAGCCCATGGAGGAATACCTCCCCCTCTATCAGGGCAAACGCGGCGAACTTGTGACCCAGTTTGACGGCCCCATGACGGAAAAAGCCGGGCTTGTGAAGTTCGACTTTCTTGGCCTGAAAACCATGACCCTGATTCAGGACACCCTGGACAACATCAGCCTTCAGGGCAACGAACCGCCGGATCTTGACAACCTGCCGCTTACGGATACGGAAACCTACGAGCTTTACGCCCGTGGCGACACGGACGGCGTGTTTCAGGTGGAAAGTTCGGGCATGCGGCAGTATCTGCGCATGCTCAAGCCCTCGTGCTTTGAAGACGTCATCGCCATGCTGGCCCTGTACCGCCCCGGCCCGCTCGGTTCGGGCATGGTGGACGAATTCATCAAGCGCAAGCACGGGCAGGTGCCCGTGGTGTATCCGCACCAGTCGCTTACAGAATGCCTGCGCGATACCTACGGGGTTATCGTCTATCAGGAACAGGTCATGCAGATCGCCCAGATCATCGCCAGCTATACGCTTGGCGGGGCCGACCTGCTGCGCCGCGCCATGGGCAAAAAGAAAGCCGAAGCCATGGCCAAGGAACGCGTCAATTTTGTTACCGGCGCGGAAAAGAACAACATCGACAAGGACAAGGCCAACGAAATTTTCGACTTGATGGAAAAGTTCGCCGAATACGGCTTCAACAAGTCGCACTCCGCCGCTTACGCCCTCATTTCGTACTACACGGCCTTTCTCAAGGTTCATTACAAGGTCGAGTTCATGGCCGCCCTGCTCACCTCTGAAATGGGCAATCAGGACAAGCTGCTCAAGTATGTCTCGTGCTGCAAGGACATGGACATCAATGTGGTGCAGGCCTCGGTAAACCAGAGCCAGCGCGAATTTACGGCCCACGGCGGAAAGGTGGTCTTTGGCCTTGGCGGCATCAAGAACGTGGGCGATGAAGCCATACGCGAAATTGTGGAAGCCAGGGCCGAAGGCGGCGAATTTGCCTCGCTGTTCGACATGTGCTGCCGGGTAAACCTGCGCAAGGTCACCAAGCGCGTGCTTGAATCGCTCGTCAAGGGCGGCGCCTGCGACTGCTTTGGCGTACCCCGCGCCGCCATGCTGGCGGCCATTGAAATTGTGGTTGCCCGCGCGCAAAAAAAGGCCAAGGACAAAACATCCAACCAGGTATCGCTGCTCTCCATGGCCCCAGTGGTGGAAAGCGCGCCCCAACCCGGTATCGGCCTTGACTGCCCCGAAGCCTCGTTGCCCGAAATGGCTGACGACGACAAACTGCGGGCAGAAAAGGAAGCCCTGGGCTTCTTTTTGACCAGCCACCCGCTGCAGCCCTTCTCTCGCGAGATCCGCCGCCTGGGCCTCACCACGCTGGAAGACGCACGCGAACTGTTCCCCGGTGCGGAAATCCGTTGCGCGGCGCTGGTGGTCAGCGTGAAGGAAGTACTGACAAAATCCAAGGGCGAGCGCATGGCCTTTGTGGGGATTGAAGACCTCACCGGCCACGCCGAAGTGACTTTTTTCCCCCGCCCTTACGCCGAATGCCGCGATCTTTTACGTTCAGAACAGCCCATCTGCCTTGTGGCGCGGCTCGACAGCCAGGCAGACAACGGGGACAACGGCGATATGGATGAAGAAGCAGACGAAGGCCCGCGCGAAATCAAGCTGCTGGGCCAGACCGCCCGCTCGCTGGCCGAAGCCTGCGGGCAAAGCGACACCCCCATATGCGTGCAGATACCGCCGCACCGCCTTGGGCGCGAAGACATGCTGGCTCTGCGCAACCTTCTGGAAAAATTCCCCGGCCCGGTGGAAGCGCATGCCCAGATTTTTCTTGATGGGCACGTGTGCATCCTGCACCTCGACAACACTCTGAAAGTACGCCCCGGGCCGGATCTGGACAAAGCTCTTGCCGCCTGGGCTTCATAAAACCATATGTTCCGATTTTTTCTGGTAACAGGCATCGGCCTGGCCATTATCAACGGCTGGATATCCTGGTGGCTTTGGCGCGCGCTTTCCGGCACGGGCTGGCTGCGCATAGTCCTCTGCATCCTTGTGCTCGCTCTGGGCGCGGCCTTTCCCCTGCTCTACAAGGGGCATGGCGATACCCTTGCCCATGTGTGGCTGATTCGGGCCGGGGCATTCTGGATGGGCGTGGCTTTCTACGCCTTTGCGCTTGCGCTGCTTGCCGACATCTGGGGCCTTGGCGCACGTATCTTTGGCGCACTGCCGCCCGCCACCCCACGCTGGGGCGCTCTACTGCTGGTTATGGGCCTGCCCTTGCTGCTGGGAGTGGGCAGCTGGTTCAACGCGGCCTTCCCCGTACTGCGGCACTACGACATCACTGTCCGCGCACAAGGCCCAGTACCCAGCGCCTACGTGGACAAGCCGTTGAAACTGGGCGTTATTACCGACATGCATCTGGGCCGCCTCCTCACCGCAGGTCGGCTGGGCAGAGCCGTGGAACTGCTGGCCCCGGAGCAGCCGGACGCAATCCTCTATGTTGGCGACATCATTGACGACCATATAAAGTTGGATGTGGAAGCCACCGCCGCAGCGCTTGCTGTGGCCCAGCCGCGCCTTGGGCATTGGGCTGTGCCGGGCAACCACGAATATATCTCTGGTTCCATCGATAAAAGTCTGGATTTTCTGCGCGCTGTGGGCATGCAGGTGCTGCGCGACCAGTGGGCCGTGGTGGACAACAGCTTTGTGCTTGCTGGCAGGGATGATTTGAGCAAGCCCGGTTTTACGGGCATCCAGCGGGGCAGCATGGAAGAGCTTTTGGCCGACCTGCCAGAACAGTACCGCGGCCTGCCCCTTGTGGTCATGGATCACCAGCCCGCCGCCCTTGACGAAGCCCGTCAGGCGGGCGCTGCGCTCATGCTGTCAGGTCACACGCACAACGGGCAGCTTTGGCCTTTTAACTTTGTGACGGAACTAAGATACGAAAACCCGCTGGGCCTGCTGACAAAGGGCAACTTCCACTCTATCGTCAGCGCAGGCACTGGCACATGGGGGCCGCCCCTGCGTACCACGGGCCGCGCTGAGGTCTTGCTGGTTACGGTGCATTTTGCTTCTGCGGACAATGCCGCTCCATAGCTATCAGCATGGGATGATCGACGCCCCGGACATCTTGTTCCGGAAGGAGGCCGCGTGTTATTCTGCTCCAGGTTTGTTCGGGAACTTGTGTTTGAAGAAAGGGCCTTGCAACCCTGCTGCAATACGCACAATATCGTGGTGCCGAGTTTTTCTTTTGCAGGTGGCGCGGTGGATATGGAGGCATATACCCGCCATATCGCCAGTGTTGCGCAGGAAGTGCAGAAGCAGAATCCCCAGGTATGCGCGGGCTGCCCCGATCTTGTTCCCCTTTCGCATTCCGTCTGTGTGCCCAAGCTGCGATTTGCCGTTCTTTCCCTGAATCACCACAGACACATCTGCAACTGCCGCTGCGTCTACTGCGACCTGTGGAAGCCAGGACAACACCCGCGCCCCATTGCCATTCTTCCTGCCATCCAGAGTCTGTATGAGCAGGACGCACTGGAAAAGAACTGCGCCATAAGCTGGGGCGGGGGAGAATCCACCCTGTTGCCCGATTTTGAAGCCACAGGCCGCTGGCTGCGCGAGCATGACTACTTTCAGTACGTGCATACCAATGCGCTGCGGCATTCTGCCTGGATTGACGAATTGCTTTCCAGCGGTGGCGGCAAAATCAACATCAGTCTTGATTCCGGCAATGCCGCAGCCTATGCCCGCGTTAAGGGCGGCGACTGGTGGAATGACGTGATGGCTTCGATGGAAAAGTATTTTGTTGCAGCAATCACGCCCGAACAAATTGATATCAAATACATAATTTTTGAAGAAAATAACAAGATCGCCGACGTTGAGCAGTTTTTCCAGATCTGCCGCCGCTTCGGAGCAGTGAAGGTACAGTTGTCCTTCAATTTTCTGGAAGTAAATGCTGGCACGGTCAGTGAGCATTCCATCACCGCAGCCGCGTATTTCATGCACCGGGCGCAGGAACTGGCTCTTGCTTGCGAGCTGTTTTTCGTGGATGCACCGCTGCGTGAACGCATTGACCGCGCACGCAGCAAATTCTTTCAGTAGCCTGAGCAGGTTCAGCGTCCCCCGCAAAATCAGCCAGATGAATCAGGCCCGATGTCAGGCGGGCCGTTCCGGTTCTGCAAAAATGCTCTCCCCCTCCGGGTCATGCCGCCGGAAATTCCGGGCTGCAACGGCGGGCGAGGTATTGGCGTAGCAGTACACGCAGCCGTGGGGGCAGGTGTCGTACTGGCCCACATCCTTGCAGGGTACGCACAGACACACTGCACGCTGGCCAGTGTCGCGCGGATACTCATGCGGTGTGCTGGCAAGGTTTGCGCCTGAGGGCATTTCCAGGGGCAGGCCCAGTTGCCGCTGCGGCGCAATGCCAAAAAGGCGCAGCATGTCCGGGTGCCTGTTGGTGAGCTTGAGGATGAGTTCCGGGTCTGTGCAACGGTTATGGCTGATGCCCCATGCCGCGAGGTCCCCCTTTTCGCCACAGGTGCAGGGCTCCGCGCCCATTTCTCCAGCAAGAGCGGCTACCCCCGCTGCCACGGCCTGCATTTCCGCCTGCGTAAAATCACGCCAGGCAAGGCCCGCCCGGCGCAGATTTTCCCGCACCTTGCGGTAGTCGGCAATATCGGCAAAGCTGAACACCAGCTTGCGGGTACAGCCTTTCAGGGCTCTGCCGATGCGGGCCATTTTGTCCAGCAACACATGGTGGCCGTCAGGATTTTGCGCCAGTTGCCCGGCCAGCATCAGGGGGTCAAAGCGCCACACGACCCTTTCCGGCCCCGCCGCATCCGCAAAACGGCGAAAGGTGTCGATGCGTTGGGCAAGCGGCGGCAGATTGGGTTCCCAGCCTTCAGCCTCATAATCATTGAGCGTAAATTCCAGATACCAGGCGAGGCCCCGCGCCTCCACCTCCGGCAGCAAGGGCAGCAAAGGCCGCGGATTTTTGCTCCAGAACACGACAACCCGCGTGTTGGCAAAAGACACAAACTGGGGCCGCCCGTTGAAGGGATTGATCCAGCGGGCATATCCCGCGCGCAGCCTGTTGATAAACCAGGGCGCGTAAAAGGCCGGAATATCCGTTGCCCGGCTGGCCGCAATGATCTCTGGAGCAACTGCGCTTGCCTGCCCCGATGCGGTGGTTATCTGTACTGTACGCCACTTCATGCCCAAAGTGTTTCAGGGCTGCGAGGCTTCGTCAACTGCACGGGGCATGCGGCCTGCCTGAAACCATCGCTCTGACGTGCATTTTGACTTATCCGGCGCAATTGTTATGCTTACAGGCGAGCACGATCAATAACCTGTAACAAACTGGAAATTCATGTCTTTCTTTTCCTGGATGCAAAGCCTCTTCACGCCGCCCTCCACTGGCGACCCTGATCTGGATGATCCACATCCAGGCTTTGAATGGAACCAGAACGCCCGCATCATGCTGGCGATCATTGTTGTCATTATTTCGGCCTTCGTGGTCTACTGGATACTGTCATGACAAAGGGCGCTTTCTGGCGGCTGACCGTGCGGGACGATTTTTCTGCTGGTCATGCCTTGCGGCATTACGAGGGCAAGTGCGAGCGCATGCACGGCCACAATTTTGCGGTGGAACTGACCGTGCAGGGGCAGCGCCTGACCCCGGACACTGAAATGCTGCTTGATTTTAAAACGCTCAAGAGCGGCCTTAAAACCGTGCTTGACGGGCTTGACCACCGCCTGCTCAACGAAACGCCGCCCTTTGACGTCATGAATCCTTCTTCAGAAAATCTTGCCCGGCATATCTGGCGGGGCATGGCGGAACTGCTGGCAACACATGAAGATCCTCAGGCCCGGCAAGTGCGGCTTTACAGCGTCACAGTGTCTGAAAAAGCCGCGCAAAGCGCCACCTACATGGAAGTAGACGACTGATTCAGGTCGCGCATGGGGTCGGACGTTGGCGCACCCCAAGAATACGACCCCCTCTCACCCAAGACAGACGGAACCAGCATGACCAAGGCTCTGTGTCTTCTGCACGCCAACTGCCAGGGCGATGCCCTGCGCCCCCTGCTGGAAAACACCCCGGCCTTTGCCAGCCGTTTTTGCATCCGCCAGTATGTGAATTACACGCGGCAGAGTATTGCAGACAGCGATATTGAACGCTGCGAGCTTTTTCTCTACCAGCGCCTTGCGCCCAAGTGGGGCGACCTTTCCACAGAACAGATGCTGCCACGCCTGCCGCAACACTGCCAGACCATTGAGATTCCCAATCTGTTTTTCAAGGGTTACTGGCCCTTCTGGTCCCGCGATGAGCGCATCAACTTTGCCGACAGCCTGCTGGAGACGCTGCTGCAAAAAGTCACGCCACAAGAGGCGCTGACCCTTTATCTGCGCGGCGCAGCCTCGCTGTTGGGCAATGCGGACGCGCTCAACGCGCAGGCTGAAGAATCGCTTGCGCGTGAGGAAGCCAAGGAGGCCGATGCCCCCATACGTTGCGCGCCGCTGCTGCGCGAGCGCTGGCGTGATGAACAGATGTTTATCACGGTCAACCACCCAGGACGCGAACTGCTGTTCCACATGGCAGACAGCCTGCTGCGTCTGTTGGGCCTTGGCGCTCTGCCCCCCTCCACACGCGGGGCATATGTTCACCCACTTGAAGATTTCTGGCTGCCCATCCATCCGGCGGTGGGGAGCGCGCTGCGCCTGCCCTTTGCCAGCGCGGACAAACGCTGGCCCATCTTCCACTCCCTGCTCACGCACAGGGAATACACCCTGTGCTACATGGCCTGCCGCGCAAACAATGTGCCTGACTTTCTGACCTTTCTAAAAAACCTCTCGCCGGACGCCTTGCGGCTGGCCGCAAAAGATATGACAGACTGATTTTGACTTGCCGGCATGGCTGTTTCTGAAGCCCTGGCTGGTGCAGAGTCGGCAAACACGTATAAAACCGCAAGGGCCAATGGCGGCAGGCTCCAGCGTGGCTTGCGCACGTGAAAGGCATTGCGTACTGTTGGCAGGTCAAGAAATCAGAGACGAAATTACGCACAGGCTTGCAAGCACATTCGCCGAGCCTACGCAGCCCGACATCTGCTGGCCTGACGCGCCCCAAGCGTCACCACTGGCTGGCTTTTTACCAACAAAAACCATAAGGGGCACTGGCCTCGCCGTTTCGCGCATTGCGCGGGCGGGCATTTTGCACCCGGAAGGAGATTTCCATGAAGGTACTCATGCTCAACGGCAGCCCGCATCCCAAGGGCTGTACTTTTACGGCTCTGTCCACGGTTGCGGCGCAGCTTGAAAAAAACGGCGTTGAAACGCAGATGCTCCAGTTGGGCGCAAAGCCCATACAGTGCTGTATTGCCTGCGGCAAGTGCAAGGATACCGGGCATTGCGTGTTCAATGCCGACCACGTTAACGAGGCCATTGACCTGCTGCGCGAGGCAGACGGCTTTGTTGTGGGTTCTCCTGTTTACTACGCCGGCCCCAACGGCGGCGTGTGCTCCTTTCTTGACCGCATGTTCTATGGCAAGTCCCTCCACTATGCCTTCAAGCCCGCCGCCGCAGTGGTGAGCTGCCGCCGTGGCGGGGCCAGCGCATCCTTTGACCGGCTGAACAAATACTTTACGATTGCGCGCATGCCTGTGGTTTCTTCCCAGTACTGGAACGCCGTGCACGGCAACACGCCGGACGAGGTAATGCAGGACAAGGAAGGCTTGCAGATCATGCGCACCCTTGGCGACAACATGGCGTGGCTGCTCAAGTGCATTGCCGCTGGCAAGGCCGCTGGCGTGGCAACCCCAACCCCTGAACCGTGGGACCCCACCAACTTTATCCGCTAGAACCAAACACTGTGTGAAATACTGTGCAGGTATTCCTGCAATATCTACCCGTCTGCGGTGCAACCGCACAACCGCAGTGACAGACAGACATCAGTGATCAAGGCTGTCCGAAAATATTTTCGGGCAGCCTTTTTATTGCCCGCCTGTTCGTTTTACGTCCGCACGCTTTATGCAATAACGTATCTCGGCTTGTGGCCCACCGCGCCCAAGCCTCCGAATACGCTCAGGCATAATCCCTCACACGCGTTGCATGCAGAGAATTGCAACATCCAACATCGCGGCAAAGCTGATAAAGTTTTATCCGCTCATCTGCGATTTATCTTTGAGACCATATGCATGTTCATTCGCGCTGAACATGCGCCTTGTGCAAAAAGGAACACCTTCACTTAAAATAGCGATATAAATTTTATACAACATGACAACTAATGAAGATCATTTTACTACAATATTTTCGTCTTATAAACATTTAGTCAGCACAACATACATATTTGTGATTTTTATTACATACTATTGGACATAAAATTTTTTCATGCCTTTCATACTGCATACGCTGAATAAATTATAAAGATTGATCAATCATTCAGCATAATATTGTTGCCACGATTTTTCATATCTGGCATTGTTTCAGGTATCCATTTATTTTCCCTGCAATTGTATACCATAAAACGCGAAAAACCACGCAGGGACGCCGTAAATTTCATGATGCAGGAGGTTGGCGGATGAAAAGACCAGCTCTATGGGCGTTTATGCTGCTTGCGATTGTTCTTTTTGCTGGACATGAGGCCTTTGCAGCTTCCAGTCTTGGCATCAAGCTACCAGAAGACCCCACCAAGGCATACATCACCCTGGGCATCCTGCTGGTTGCCGCAGTGATGTTTTTTACGGAAGTTGTCCCCCTGCCCATTACGGCGCTGCTTGTACCGGTGGCTCTGTCGCTCACAAATGTGGTTTCGTCCAAGGTTGCCTTTGGCTACTTTGGCGACCCCACCGTTGTTCTCTTCATGGCCATGTTCATCGTGGGGGAAGCCACGTTTATAACCGGATTTGCGGACAAGGTAGGCGGCCTGGCCGTCAAGCTTTCCAAGGGTAATCCGGTTAAACTCATCGTATACACCATGGCGGCCATCGGCCTGCTCTCCACCGTGCTTTCCAACACCGGCACCACAGTTGTGGCCGTGCCCATGGTGCTTGGCATGTGCATCAAGGCCAAGCTCGCGCCCGGCAAGGTGCTTATGCCCGTTGCCTTTGCCTCTTCACTGGGCGGCACGGTAACACTTGTAGGCACGCCCCCCAACGGCATTATCAACTCCATGCTGGCCCAGACCGGGCAAAGCCCCTTTGGTTTTTTTGAATTTGGCCTTATCGGCATGCCCTTGCTGATCGTCGGCCTGCTCTATTATGCGGTTATCGGCCACAAATTTTTGCCGGAAAAGCTGCATGACGACAGCGAAGACGACATTGAGGTTGACGCCAAGATCCGCCGCGAACACAAAATGTGGCATTCCGTACTGATTTTCGCCTTTGTTGTCGCCATGATGGCCAGCGAAATCATGCCCCTGACCACAGCCGCCGTTTTGGGCGCCTGCCTTATGGTCATTACAGGCTGCATGACCATGCGTGAAGCCTTCCGCAGCGTTGACTGGACAACAATTTTTCTGTTCGCGGGCATGCTTTCCATGTCGGCCGCCATGGACAAGTCCGGCGCAGCCGCCATTGTGGCTAACGCCGTGGTGAGCACGGTCAATGATCCGTGGATGCTCATGTTTGTGTGCTGCGCCCTCACCGCCGCCATCACCAACTTCATGTCCAATACCGCCACTGCGGCCCTCATGGCCCCGCTGGCTCTGCCCATCGCCCTTGCCAGCGGCATTTCGCCCTTGCCCATCGCCATGGGCATTGCCATGTCGGCCTCGTGCTGCTTCCTGACGCCCATTGCCACCCCGCCCAACACCATCGTGCTTGGCCCCGGCAGATACAGCTTCATGGATTATGTCAAGGCTGGCTGGCCTTTGCAGTTGATTTCGCTCATTATGTGCTGGCTGCTTATCCCGCTGATCTGGCCTTTCCATGGATAGGCCAGCAGCAGTCGTACTTATAAAGAGGAAGACATGAAGGAAATCAATGTTGAGGACATAGCGCGCGCCGTTGCCGACCTTGCAGTGCGCGCCTGCTGCCGCCTGCCGCAGGATATGGTGGACGGCATGCACAAGGCGCATGAGGCGGAACCCTCGCCCGTGGGTAAAAATATTCTTGAGCAACTGCTGGAAAATGCGGCAATCGCGGCAAGCGATGGCATCCCCATTTGTCAGGATACCGGCCTTGCGGTGGTTTTTGCCGATGTGGGGCAGGACGTGCGCATTGTGGGCGGCGCGTTTGAAGACGCCGTCAATGAGGGTGTGCGCCGAGGCTATGTGGACGGGTACCTGCGCAAATCCTGTGTGGCGGAGCCATTGTTTGAACGCAAAAATACGCGCGACAACACTCCTGCCGTCATCCACACCCGTCTTGTGCCCGGCGACTCGCTGCGCCTGCGCCTGGCCCCCAAGGGGGCAGGCTCTGAAAACAAGAGCGTGGTCAAAATGCTCGTGCCCGCTGACGGCATCGAAGGAGTGCGTAAGGTGGTGCTGGATGCCGTGCTGGCCGCAGGGCCCAATTCCTGTCCGCCCATGGTGGTGGGCGTTGGCCTTGGCGGCACCATGGAAATGGCCGCCATCTGCGCCAAGCGCGCCGCCGCCCGCGACCTTGAAAGCCGCAACCATGATCCGCGCTACGCGGCCTTTGAAGAAGAACTGCTTGAGCTTATCAACAAGACCGGCATTGGCCCTCAGGGTCTTGGCGGGCTGACTACGGCGCTGAAAGTGCATGTGGAGTGGGCGCCCACCCACATTGCCTCCCTGCCTGTGGCCGTGAACATCAACTGCCACGCGGCGCGCCACGCCGAAGTTACGCTGTAGGAGGCCACCATGTCGGAAAACCAGATGAAAAAAATACGCGCTCCTTTTGACGAAGCCACCGCGCGTTCACTGCGCGCGGGCGACCGGGTACTGATTTCGGGCACCATTCTTGCCGCACGCGATGCGGCCCACAAACGTCTTGTAGAGACTCTGGACAGGGGCGAACCCCTGCCCGTGGATCTGAAGGGCGCAGTGGTCTATTACGTGGGGCCAAGCCCGGCCAAACCCGGAGAAGTGATCGGAGCTGCCGGACCTACGACCTCGGGCCGAATGGATGCCTACACCCCCCGCCTGATTGATCAAGGCCTGAAAGGCATGATCGGCAAGGGCTACCGCAAGCCCGAAGTGGTGGAAGCCATGAAACAGCATGGCGTGCCGTATCTTGCCGCCGTGGGCGGCGCAGGCGCCCTGATCGCACGCAGCATCAAAAAATACACGGTGCTGGCCTACGAAGACCTTGGCCCGGAAGCCGTGGCCGCCATGGAAGTGGAGGATTTTCCCGCCATTGTGGTCATCGACAGCACGGGCGACAACTACTACGAGACAGGGCAGGCCCCGTACAGACGATCCTGACCTGCGGCCGCCCCTGTTGCATGCCGAGTGCTGAAACGTGGCGCGGGCTGCCGCGCCGTTTTATAATGCCTGATATCTTTATGAAGGAGTAGGTATGGCCTTGAGCAGATCCCCTGTCGATGACCGAACCCGCCTTGATTTCTGGCAAGCGGCTTCTGGCGTGGTGCTGGCGCTTTTTGTGTGCGTGCATCTCGTGCTGGAAGGGACGGTCGTCCTTAGCCCCGCACTGACCAACGGTATTGCATGGTTGCTTGAAGTAACCATGCTTGCACAGGTGGCGGCCCCCGTCATCATGCTGCTGATCCTGTTCCACTTTTACATTGCAGCCCGCAAAATGCCCTTTCGCGCTAATGAGCTTGGCGTGTTTGTGCAGCACAGCAAGGGCCTCAAGGAAGTGGATACGTGGCTGTGGCTGGTGCAGGTTTTTACGGCCATCGTTATTCTGGCAGGCGCTTTCTACCACATTTACGGCGTCATGACCGACCTGCCCATCAATGTGGCGGGCAGCGCCAAACGCCTGCACTCCGGCTGGCTGGCTTTTTATGTATTCTTTCTGCCCTGTGTCATTTTGCATACGGGCATTGGCGTGTACCGCCTGGCCGTCAAGTTCGGCGTGTGCGTCAAGGCCACGCGCCCGGCGTGGCGCAAGTGGACCTGGATTGTCATGGGCTGTTATCTTCTGCTCGGCGCGGCGGCTCTGACCCGCGTGTGGTTCTTGGGATAGGGGGTGCGTATGCGAGTTTTTGAAAGCGATGTTCTTTGCATAGGCGCCGGCCTGGCTGGGGAACGCGTTGCCGTGGAAGCGGCGCAGGCGGGTTTCAGCGTTATCTGTCTTTCACTGGTGCCGCCCAAGCGGTCGCACTCGTCAGCCGCCATGGGCGGCATGCAGGCGGCGCTGGGCAACTCCATCATGGGCGAGGGCGACTGCCCCGAGGTGCACTTCAACGATACGGTCAAGGGTTCCGACTGGGGCTGCGACCAGGAAGTTGCCCGCCTGTTCGCCGAGACAGGCCCCATCGCCATGCGCGAAATGGCCTGGATGGGAGTGCCCTGGAGCCGCGTTGTGCCCGGCGAACACACCTATTACAAAGGCGGCAAGCCCTTTCAAGCAACGGAAAAAAAGGAAAACGAGGGGCTGATTCACTCACGCGCCTTTGGCGGCACGGCCAAGTGGCGCACCTGTTATACCTCTGACGGCACAGGCCACGCAGTGCTGTTCACCCTTGATAACCGTCTGCTGCAACTGGGCGTTGACGTGCATGACCGCATGCAGGCCGAGGCTCTGATTCACGATGGACAGCGCTGCATGGGCTGCGTTGCCCGCGATCTGCGCACCGGCGAACTGGTGGGCTATTTCGCCAAGGGCACGCTTATCGCCACGGGCGGTTATGGCCGCATTTACCGTGCCACCACCAATGCCATCATCTGCGACGGCGGCGGCCAGATCACGGCCCTTGAAACAGGCGTTGTGCCGCTGGGCAATATGGAAGCCGTGCAGTTTCACCCCACAGGCACCGTGCCCACGGACATTCTGGTCACAGAAGGTTGCCGCGGCGACGGCGGCACTTTGCTGGACGTGAACGAATACCGCTTTATGCCCGATTATGAGCCGGAAAAGGCCGAGCTTGCCTCGCGCGACGTGGTGTCACGCCGCATGACCGAGCACATGCGCAAGGGCCTTGGCGTACAAAGCCCCTATGGCGAGCACTTGTGGCTGGATATCCGCCATCTGGGCGAAAAGCACATCACCACAAACCTGCGCGAAGTGTATGACATCTCAACGCACTTCCTGGGTGTGAACCCCATACACCAGCTTATACCCGTGCGGCCCACCCACCACTACAGCATGGGCGGCGTACGCATCAACAAGGACGGCCACGCCTACGGCCTTGAGGGGCTTTTCTCTGCTGGCGAGGCTGCCTGCTGGGACATGCACGGCTTCAACCGTCTTGGCGGCAATTCACTGGCAGAAACCATTGTTTCCGGCCGCATTGTCGGCGCAAAACTGGTGGAATTCCTCAAAGGTTACGAAACTGTTTTCTCCACCCAGGCAATGAAGGACGCCGCCACCAAGGTCAAGGAGCGCATCTCTGCCCTGATGCGCGGTACCGGCGATGATTGTTACACCCTGCGCAACGCCATGCAGGACATCATGATGGAGCATGTGGGTATTTTCCGTAACGGCAAGGATCTGGAAGCAGGCGTTGCCAAGTTGCAGGAACTGCTGGAGCGCACAAAGAACATGCGCCTTGCCAGCGGCAACATCCCCGGCCCCAATGCCGAGCTTTCCATGGCCCTGCGCGTACCGGGCATGCTCAAGCTGGCCCTGTGTACGGCCTACGGCGCGCTGATGCGCACAGAAAGCCGTGGCGCGCATGCCCGCGAGGATTACCCCGAGCGCAACGACAAGGAATGGCTCAACCGTACCCTGGCCTACTGGAAGGAAGGCGACACCCTGCCCACCCTCAAGTACGAACCGGCAACGCCGTTCTATATTCTGCCCCCCGGCGACCGTGGATACGGCGGCGGCAAGATCATAACCGCCGACATCAGCCCGGAAAAAATCGTACCGTACGCACAACAGGGGTAAGGAGAGCCATATGGGACGCAATCTGACGTTTGAAATATTCCGTTACAATCCGCTGGATCCGCTCTCGCATCCCCATATGCAGACATTCCAGCTTGAAGAACACAACAGCATGACGCTGTTTATTGCGCTGAACATGATCCGCGAAACTCAGGACGCCTCCTTGCAGTTTGACTTTTGCTGCCGCGCCGGCATCTGCGGTTCGTGCGGCATGGTCATCAACGGGCGGCCCGGTCTGGCCTGCCACACGCAGACAAGCGACCTGCCAAGCCACATCACCCTGCATCCCCTGCCGGTGTTCAAGCTTTTGGGCGACCTCTCGGTGGATACGGGTACGTGGTTTCGCAATGTGGGAGCCAAGATCGAATCGTGGATACACACCACAAAAGATTTTGACCCCAAGGCGCAAGAAGAGCGCATGGATAATGAGCTGGCCACCCAGATATTCGAACTTGACCGCTGTATTGAATGCGGCTGCTGCGTGGCGGCCTGCGGCACGGCCCGCATGCGCGAGGACTTTATCGGCGCAACGGCCATCAACCGCATGGCGCGCTTCTACATTGACCCGCGCGACAACCGCACCCCTGCGGACTATTATGAATTGATCGGCGATGATAGCGGCGTATTTGGCTGCATGGGCCTGCTGGCCTGCGACAACGTCTGCCCCAAGCAACTGCCGCTTCAGGATCAACTGGGCATCATGCGCCGCATGGTGACAATGGAGTCTGTGCGCGGTATTTTGCCTGAATTTATACGTAACAAATTGCAGGGCTGTGGATGCGGCTGTTCCAAATAACAACGCTTCCCTCATGGAATGGGTTGGCACAAGCCGCCCATTCCATTTCCACCAGACGGGAGGGGTTACCCTCGCACAACCCTCAGGGAGGATGCCATGCTGATACTCGACTGGATGCAATCCAAGGTAATTTCGATTCCGCCGACCGCAACCCTGCTCCAGTGCCGAAAGCTGTTCAAGGAACACAAAATAAACCGACTCCCTGTGGTTGACGCCAACAATGTTGTGGTTGGACTCATCTCGTCTTCCGATGTCCGCAGCTTTGCTCCCAACAAGTCCACGGGGCTCGAAATTATTGAGCTTCTGGAAATCATGAGCGAAACTAAAGTCAGGGATGTCATGGTGGTCGACCCGGTGACCATCACGTACAAAAGCACGATTGAGCAGGCTGCCAAAAGGATGATCGACAAGCATGTTGCCTGCCTGCCCGTAGTGAACGACGAGGAAAAGCTGGTGGGCATCATCACCGGATGGGATGTGTTCAAGGCCTTGCTCGACATAAGCGGCGCAGAACAACCCGGCGTTGAGGTGGGCTTTGTGGTCCCCTATCAGCCCGGCACCCTGCGCGAACTGCTCGACAGGCTCAAGGCGCATGGCATGAGCATTATTTCTGTATTGTCGTCGGCTTCAAACGATGGCATGCGTCAGGTCAAGATACGTTTCAAAGGCCCTGATGCCCTGTCGCAAAATATTGCGCTTGAGCAGTTCCGCGACCATCCCGGCCTGCGTTACTGGGCGCGCGAGGACGAATTCTACCTTAAGTCCAACGTGAATCTGGGCTAAGCCTCACCCTCCCGGCTCACGGTGCGCTGGCTGCGGGGCAGGCCCTGTGAATACGCGGTAAAAGTGCCGCCACGGCTGCTGGGTCGTGGCGGTTTTTTCTTATGCCCATCGGCATATTTCCAAGTAGATGCCTTGGCTTCCTTTCTGCAATACGATATACAAAACGGCATTCCGTGTTGCAGGGAGGGAGACATTCCCGCACAGGCAAAGGCTCTTTGCCGTCCAGCACCGGCGCATTCGCTTTCGAACATCCGGATCCCGTCTTATCACTCGTTGCAGACATGTCTGCCCTCACGCTTCAGGAAGCTCCATGCACAAGAACTACGCCTTCCGCACCAATTTCATAATCTGCCTGATTATTGTTATCGGCTTTTCTGTCACGTCTATAATAGGCTACCGTTCCAATGTGGACACCCTGAAAAAAGAAGCGGAAAGCGTGACGCGCCTGGCCTCAGAAGGCATGATGTATCAGATTGACGCCATTTTTGCCCAATCCATACATATTTCGCTGACAATGGCGCACGACAGTTTTTTGATAAATTTTCTCTCGCAGGAAAAGGAAAACCTGAAAAACCCGGCGTATACGCTGAACATCAGGGAATACCTTGCCGCCTACAGAAAGAAATACAATTATGATTCCGTTTTTCTTGTCTCCATGCAGACAGACCGTTACTACAATTTTTCTGGTGTTGACCGCATTGTTGACCATTCTAATTCTGAGAACAAATGGGTACGGGAATTTATTGCAAGCAATCAGGAATTTTCACTCAATATTGATAACGACAAAGCTGCGCACGATACCATTACTGTATTTGTAAACTGTGCTGTTAAAAACAAGAATAATGAAACCGTGGGGATAGTGGGGGTTGGCTTTACTGTAACCTCCATTCAGGCCATGCTTATCAAGTATGAGCAGCAATTTGCGGTTAAATCATATCTTGTGAACGCCAATGGAGCCATCCAGATATCTTCATCCGCGCAGGGCGGGTCTGCCGAAGATATTTATTCCGCACAGACCTTTGCCGCAGTAAAAAACACCCTGAAAAAGAACAGCACAGAAATTTCAGACTCATGGTATTCTGGTCATGGCACCGATGGCTATGCTGTCACGCGCTACCTTCCAGCCCCTAATCTTTTCCTCATTACAGACAAAAACACTTCTGAAATAATCAGACAGATCAGAACAAAATACTACACTGGCGCTATTATTGTTGGCTTTACAATGATAATTGTCATTTTTATTGTAACAGCAATAATACGTAGATATAAAAACAAGATAATCTCCCTCACCATTGCTGAAGAATTGAAGTATCACGCCATACTTCAAAACGCCACATCGCACATTTATGACAGCATTGTTGAATTTGACATAACCAATGATGTTGCCTGCGGCGAGGGCACAAAAAAGTTTATGCAGCAGTTGGGCCTCAAGCCAAGCACATCATACAGCACAATGCTGCAAACCATTGTGGCAAAGCATATCCTGCCCGAGCATGTGAACCTGTACCTGAAAACCTTCAGCCCGGAATCCATACGCACAGCCCTGCAGGAGCAGCGTAACAAGCTGAGTTGCGATTTCCAGTGCATGCAGAGCAACGGCCAGTACATCTGGTTCAGGGAAACCGGCTATATTTTGCGCTGGGCAGAGAATGATTCCATCCACATTGTCATTTGCCGCCAGAACATTGACCAAGACAAGAGGCAGGAACTCAGCCTTCAGGATATGGCCCAAAAGGACGGCCTAACTGGTCTTTACAACAAAATGACCACAGAAGCGCTTATTGACAGACGCCTGACGGAACATCAGTGCGACGCTGGCGCCCTGGCCATGATCATGCTTGATATAGACAACTTCAAGGAACTCAACGACTCGCTGGGCCATGTTGCGGGCGACAGGATAATTCAGGAGTTTGCCCAGAGTCTGCGGGCGGCCTTTGCGCCCAGTGATCTGGTGGGCCGCATCGGCGGCGATGAATTTATTGTTCTTACATGCCAGCAAAGCATTGATGCATTGACCGCAAAGCTTGAAGAACTCTGCAACCGCATCCGCCATACCACCTACGGAGGCGAGGAGCAGCACCACCTTGCCGCAAGCATGGGCGTGGCGCTCTTTCCCCTGCATGGCAAAAACTTCAGCGAGCTGTACGCAAGTGCAGATGCAGCCCTGTACCGCGCCAAGCAGAAGGGCAAGGACACGTATACATTTTTTGAAACCGCGCCTTTGGCATAGGCCCGAACTGGCCCCAACAGACACGTCCAGTTCGAGCCAGTTCAGATCGGACAGAGGAACAGCAAGCATTGGCCGTTCCGTAGACTGTTTTGGGGCAATGCTCAAGGGGTCATTCAGCCTTGCTGCTGACCGCGCAGCCCCGGCGATAAATGAGGGGTGCCCGCGTCAGCTATCCTGCCGGAATGGCAGCCGTTTTTTGCTCACATCTTGTGAGGCAACGACAGACCGCCGCCACGTTGGCCGAGGCCATGCCCTTGCGCCACACAAGCTCGGTTACGGCATCGCACAGGGGGTGTTCAAGGGCATGCACGGAAAGCATGCCATTGGTGCGGCACAGCTCAAGAACCGATGCCGGAACCACCCCAACCCCCATGCCCGCAATAACGCCCCCCACAATGGCGTGGTACGAAGCCAGCTCAACGATATGCTGCGGTTCCCACCCGTAGGCCCGAAACCAGTTCACCAGCCTGTTCCGGTAGGCGCACCCTCCCTGAAAAGCCAACACGGCCTTGCGCCCTATGTCGTCCGGCGTATGGATGGGCGGATGCTCCCTGGTGGCAATCAGCACCAACCGCTCAGTAAAGGCCTCCATCCTTTCCAGCCGTTCATCACTGGGCGCATCAACCACAAATACCGCATCCAGCCTGTTTTCCAGAATATCCCCGTACAGGGAACTGCTGGTACCTATCACAAGCTCAAGCTCAATGCCGGGATATTCCGCATGCAGGCGGGCCAGAACTTCGGGCAAACGCGCCGCAGCCGCACTTTCCAGTGCGCCAATGCGTAGCCTGCCGCCCGGGTCCATACCCTTCACGCACAGCTCGGCTTCATCCATCAGCGCGGTTATCCGGCGGGCATAAGTGTAAAGCGTCTGCCCCCTCGCAGTGGGCAGCAAGCGCTTTTTTTCCCGTAAAAACAGCTGGATGCCCAGTTCTTCTTCCATCAGCATAATGCGGGCGGTAACGCCCGAGGGCACCCGGTGCAAAGCCTTGGCGGCGTGGCTTATGCTGCCGGTTTCCATGACGGCCATGAATGTGCGCAGGTCTGACACTTCCATTTATTCACCATTTATGACTGTTTCTTTCATTTTTATTCATTTGCCATGATGACTATCATCTCATATCTTATGCCGCAAGCCGCCCGTTGTCGTTGGCAGAAAAAACCCTCACTTGCCAAATTTCTGCCAACGGCAACGGGAGGCGGCAGAAACCTCGAACATCAGGAATACCCTATGCGCGCAACATGGAAACTGCTTTGGCAGACCGCAATTCTGACAGGCATATTCTGGGGATGCGATCAGCTCACACGGCTGACAGGCATCCCCATCCCCGGCAACGTGCTGGGCATAATCGTACTGTTTTTTCTGCTGCTCACCGGCATTGTAAAAGAAAGCCACATCAGCATGGCGGCAGAATTTCTGCTGAAGCATCTCGTGTTCTTTTTTGTGCCCATTGCGGTAGGGCTGATGCAATGGGGGAGCGTTTTTTATGATTACGGATGGGTGCTTGCGGCTGCTATTGTAGGCAGTACAGCCCTGCCGCTGGTGATTGTGGGCTTTATGGCCCGTGCCCTGCGCCGCGCTACGCCTGAAAAGAAAGAGGAAGAAGCACCATGCAGATCATAAACATTTTTTTGTGCACAGCGGGCACCGTGCTGGCATATGCGCTGGTGCGCAGCCTGTACATGCGTTTCAAGCATCCACTCATCAATATCGTGGCTGGCAGCGCCGCCATAGTCATTGCAGTGCTGGTGCTGTGCGATGTTCCCTATGAAACCTATGAGCCAGCCCGACAGGTCATGACCTTGCTTATTGGCCCGGCAACGGTCAGCCTTGCGCTGCCCTTGTACCGCTATCGACACCTGCTGTTGCGCAATGCCTTGCCCATTCTTGCAAGCGTGTGCGCGGGGGCCTTTGCAGCCATGCTCTCTGCCGGGGTTATTGCCAAACTGGGCGGTCTGCCGGAAGACGTGGTAATTTCCATTCTTCCCAAGGGCGTTTCCATCCCCTTTGCCGTGGAGGTGGCCTCCATGTATGGCGGCATTCCGTCCCTGACTGCGGCCTTTGTGGTGGCTACCGGTACGCTCGGCTCCCTTTTGGGATTGTGGGGGCTGAACGTCATACGCATCAAGGATCCCTTTGCACGGGGGCTGACCATGGGCACAATTTCGCACGCTCAGGGAACAGCCGTTGCCTTGCAGGAAGGGCAGGAACAGGGAGCAATGGGCGGCCTGGCCATGATTCTGGCAGGCATTCTTACTGCGGCTCTGGCGCCTGTGGCAGTCTGGATAGTGCAGCGGCTGCCGCTGATGTAGCGATTGCGAGATCAAACTTTGTTGTGATGCGGTCGGCTTGCCGACCGCATCAGCTTTTTACAGAACATTTTCAGCTTGTCTGGCTTATTCAGACTGGCCGGATTGGCCTGAATTACCAGCCTGGGCAATCTGATCTGCCCCCCATTCCAGCCACTGCACGGCCACCTCAATCAGACGGTAGGGATCAATGGGTTTTGCAAGATGGTCGTTCATACCCGCTGCAAGACTTTTTTCCCGGTCGCCCACCATGCTGTCGGCGGTGAGAGCAATGATCGGCGTGTGGGCATAGCGCGCCTGGGCACGGAGCCGTTTTGCAGCTTCGATGCCGTCCATCAGCGGCATATGGATATCCATAAACACCATTGCGTAGTCTGTACCTTCCGCCTTTTGCAGCGCTTCAAGACCGGAACTGGCAATGTCCACAACAAAGCCTGATGATTCCAGCAATTCTCTGGCCACCAGCTGATTAACCTCGTTATCTTCGGCAAGCAGCACCCTGCGGCCTCTGTATTTGGCAGGGATGCGCAATTCCTGGGGCAGGCCGGATGAATCTTCTTCAACTACCCGCTGCCCAAAAACATCCAGGATGGCGTGCTGCAACAGGGACGGGCTGACAGGCTTGATGAGAAAATGGCTGATGCCCTCGGCCTGAGCCTCTTCCATGATTTCTTCCCGCCCATAGGCCGTAACCATGATGACGGTAGGAATGTAGGGCAGCTCACGGCATCCGCGCAGCAGCCGCACAACCTGAATGCCGTTATTGCCGGGCATCTTCCAATCCATCAGCACCAGATCATAGGGGTCGCCGCTTTCGGCGGCGCGCACCAGCTCTTCCAACGCAGCATCGCCGCAGTCAGCCGTGCCCGACCGCAGCCCCATATCTTCCAGCTCTTGCCGAAGTATCTCGCGGCTTGAGAAGGAATCGTC
The DNA here is from genome assembly GCF_053570665.1 of Desulfovibrio intestinivivus. Lineage (NCBI taxonomy): Bacteria > Pseudomonadati > Thermodesulfobacteriota > Desulfovibrionia > Desulfovibrionales > Desulfovibrionaceae > Desulfovibrio > Desulfovibrio intestinivivus. Next base: position 164,017 of record NZ_JBRBQT010000001.1, read on the forward strand.
CACCACCAGAACCCTGCGCTCGGAAAGATTTTTCATGGCCGCAACAGGCTTGCGCTGGGGGTTTTCCTGCATGTCCAGACTGACGGTAAAATAAAACGTACTACCCTTGCCGAGTTCGCTTTCTGCGCCTATTCCGCCGCCCATCATCTCCACAATCCGCTTGCTGATGGAAAGGCCAAGGCCGGTGCCGCCAAAACGCCGTGTTGTGGATGAATCCCCTTGGGTAAACTCCTGGAACAGCTTGTCCAGCTGCTCTTGCCCCATGCCAATGCCTGTGTCTGTTATGGTAAAACGCAACTGCGCCTTCTGGTCTTTTTGCTCCTCAAGCGCAACACGCACCACAACCTCGCCCGAAGGGGTAAATTTGATGGCATTGCCCACAAGATTGACCAGTACCTGCCCCAGCCGCAAAGGATCGCCCTTGAAAAACAAGGGGACCTCCCGATCGATGCGCAACAAAAGCTCAATATTTTTTCCGCCGGATTTGGTTGTATCCAGACTCGAGAGACCAAGAAGGACTTCTTCCAGGTTAAAGTCCAGATATTCCATGTCCATACGGCCAGCTTCAATCTTGGAAAAATCAAGGATGTCGTCAATGATCCGCAAAAGGGATTTTGCGGAACTATCTATATTTTTCAAATAATTACGCTGTGTTGCATTAAGTGGCGTGCGCAGGGTCAAATGGGTAAGGCCCACAACGGCATTCATGGGAGTTCGGATTTCATGGCTCATATTGGCAAGAAATTCGCTCTTGGCCTTGCTGGCCTGTTCTGCCGCCTGCTGGCTTTCCACAAGGTCGGTAATATCCCGGCAATCTTCGATAATACCGAGCAACTCACCGTCAGGCGAAAGAAACGGAGTGGCGACCAGATCGCAATATACCCATGTTCCGTCTTTTTTTTGCCGCTGCTGACGGATGGCAGCCCGAGGCTCGCCGTTAAGAATGCGCTTGCCCACACAATCAGAGCCGCAATCTGATCCACTGGGGTATTCGCCGCACCAGCGGCCCACCATTTCTTCACGCGAATAGCCAAAGCAGTTTACGTAGGTATCGTTGACTTCCTTGACTATCAGGCTGCGGTCAATAACCCTCATGGCGCTGCCAGCGGCATTGAATATCTGCGACATTTCCATTTGGGCGCGGCGCAGTGCCTGTTCTGCGGCCCGGCGTTCCGTCACGTCTGTCCCCATGTAGACCATGCCGTAAACTGTGCCGTCCGGCTCAAACAACGGGACACGCACAACATCCAGGACATGCTCCTCTCCCACTGCATCATACCGGACTTCTTCAGTTTTATGTACTTTTCCGGTTTCTATGACAAGTTTATCCAATCGCATTCCCTGTTCTGCATGCTCCGGGGAAAGCAGATCAGCTATATTTTTTCCCACAACGTAGGATTCGGCATAGCCAGTGAATGTTTCAAAATACTTGTTCGCCATGATGTAGCGGGCTTGCGAATCCTTCAACATCATGAGGCTTGGCAGGTTATCCACAATGCTGCGCAATTGCTGTTTGCGCTGCCACAAGGCTGAGGCGCTTGCTCGGGCCGCTTCCAGAGCTTTTTGCCTTTCTGCCGATTCCTGCGCGAGCTTGCGGTTCCAGATCAAAATAACCGCAAGCAGGCTGCCCAGAAACACTGCCGCCACCCCGCCGATCTGCAAGACGAGCATCCAGTTCATGGAGCGCTCAATGCGCAGATTGGCCCAACGCTTCATGATTGCGGCCATCTGCTCATGGGGGATATTGTCCAGTGTTTTATTCATGATTTCGACAAGCTGCGGCCAGTCTGAGCGTACGGCCACCCGGGCGGAATACTGCAACTGCGGCAGCAGGCCCACGCGCAGATCGCGCAGATTTTTGTTCACCACCGCATATTCCACAGAAAGAGCAATGCCCACCATAGCGTCGACCTGCCCGCCCTGAACCGCAGAAAGCCCCTCTGTCAGACTGGAGACCTCCACGATTTTTGATCGCGGCAACTGAACGCGCAGATACCCTGCAAGGCCTGCGTGATCATGCACTGCCACACTTTTGCCGGCCAGATCGCCAGGGCTGGTGACCAGACGCTCGGAGTCAAGCGTTGCAACGGCCAGCGGCAGCTGCAAAAAAGGATTGGTAAACAACCAGGGGCCACCCTCTGGCGGCGTCCCTTCCAGAAAAGGCTCCACGTCCGCACGGCGGGGGCCTGTGGTTTCCTTCAGCACATCGGAAGAAACAGGCTGTATGGCAACATTAAGGTATCGCCCCACAACCTGCATGAGGTTCATACCAATACCGTTGTAAGTGCCCTCGCTATCCATAAATTCAATGGGATGCCAATCATCTTCCAGGGCAACACGCAGGGTCTGATGGCTTGCCAGCCATTCCCTCTCCGCTGGGGTGAGCAGCAGGGAGCGAGGCATGTCGCCCCAAACACGGTGCGCGGGATTGCGCACCCATCGTTCTTCCAGCGCCACCATTTCTGCGCGCGATATGCGCGAAAGCCCTTCGTCCATCAAACGGGCAAGATCATCCCTGTTACGCAGCACAGCCGGATGAAGGTTGCGAGAAAAAAGGGGGAATGCCTGAGGCATAAAAAAGCTGTTGAGTCCCAACCGGTCAATGGTGCCATAAGCCGAAGGAAAGTTGCTCGAAATGCCATCTGCCAGCCCGTTGGCCACAGACATGAACATTTCTGCCCCGTTGCGCACCACCAGCAATTGAACATTGGGGAAGTGCTCCCGCATGTAATCTTCCTGCAACGAGCCTTCAAGCACAACAATGGTTGCATCCCCCAACTGGCTTGGGTCAGTAATTTTTTGCCCGGCAGAGGTTGAGAGCAAAAGCCCCCCCATGCCGGGAGAAATGGCCGGGCCAAATTTTGCCCAGCGGGCCCTGTCGGGAGTGATGTACATGCTGAAGTGGATGTCGGCCCGCCCAGAATGGAGGGCATCAAGCGAATCCTGCCAGTCGCCCATGATGAATTTCACAGGTCTGCCTACTTTTTCGCCCCACAGACGCCACAGATCAATCATCAGGCCAACAGGTTCTCCTGTTTTTGAAACAAAAGACAGCGGTTCGTTATCCTTCATGCAGACAATGGTGATGGGGTCAGCGCTGGCTGCCGTGGAAGAATCAGTCGCGCAGAGCGCAAGATTCGCATAGGCGAGAAGCAGCAGAAGCAGGCAGCAGAATGCGGTGTGGAAAAATTTGACCATGTCTACCTCGCTGGTTCTCTTGCAGGAATTATACTTAATTTCTTATAGCAGTAACAGCCGCATTGCAATATTCTCCCCTTGTCATTGCCCATCGCCAAAAAATTTCTTGCGAAAATGGATGTTGCAGGGGCAAAGATACGCGCAACCGCATATGAATATCTGCCCGGATCAGTCCCACGGAACGCGCTTTGACGCGTCTGGCCCGACAGGGATATGATCGGTGCGCGCGATAGCGCAGAAGCGGGTTCTACGCCTTGCTCCGCAAGGAGCCCACATGCTGGATCAATGAGGTATGTATGTATATTATCACTGGTGGCGCAGGTTTTATCGGCAGCGCCATGCTCTGGCGGCTGAACCAGGCAGGCATAACCGACATACTGGTGGTGGATAACCTTGGTTCAACGGAAAAGTGGAAAAATCTCGTCAACCGGCGATATGCCCGCTATGTACACAGGTCTGAATTTCTGGAAATGCTGCGCGACAACACGCTGGGCGGCAAGGTAGAGGCAATCGTGCACATGGGGGCCTGTTCTTCCACCACAGAAAAAGACGCAGATTTTCTGATGGCCAACAACACGGCCTATACTGTGGAACTGTGCAGGTTTGCCCTGGAACACGGAGCGCGCTTTATCAATGCGGGGTCAGCCGCTACCTACGGGGATGGTTCACAAGGTTTCTCTGACAGGCCGGAAACGACCCGCCGCCTCAAGCCCCTGAACATGTATGGCTACTCCAAACACCTTTTCGATTTGTGGCTGCTGGATAACAAACTTGCAGAGAGCGTGGCCAGCCTCAAGTTTTTCAACGTCTACGGCCCCAATGAATACCACAAGGGGGACATGCGCAGCGTAGCCTGCAAGGCCTTTCATGAAATCAGCGCTACGGGGCATTTGCGGCTTTTCAGATCAAACACGCCGGATTTTGCCGACGGCGGCCAGATGCGCGATTTTGTCTACGTGAAAGATTGCGTGGAGTTGATGTTCTGGCTGCTTGAAAACCCGGCAACCAATGGCATTCTCAATGTGGGCACTGGCAAGGCGCGGAGCTGGAACGATCTGGCCTGTGCCATATTTGCCGCATTGGGCAAAGAACCTCAAATTGAATATATGGACATGCCTGAAGCCCTGCGCGGAAAATACCAGAACTTCACCCAGGCGGATATGAGCTGGATGCAAGAAAAAAACTGCCCTTTGCGCTTTGCATCACTGGAACAGGGCATTGCGGATTATGTGGGCACCTATCTGGCCCAGAGCGATCCCTATCTTGAAATGCCCGCCTGATGAAATGCAGCGGTCACATGCCCAAGTGGGTAAAATCTAACGGGGGTATGCCGCAGTCAGCTGCAATCGGCTCAGCGTCCGGCAGCCTGCATGGCCTCAGCCCACAGCGGAGCAACTTGATCCTTGGCGGAAAGCAGAGGTTCGTCCACGGGCCAGACAATGCCCAGGGTCGGGTCGTTCCAGCGGATGGCCGCTTCATCCTCGGGACAGTAGTAATCTGTGCACTTGTAGTGAAAATGGGCAATTTCGCTGGTCACGACAAAGCCATGTGCTAAACCGGGCTGCACCCACATCTGCCACTGGTTCTGCTGCGAAAGTTCTACGCCGAACCACTTGCCGAACGTGGGGGAATTTCCCCGAATATCCACAGCCACATCAAAAACACTGCCCAGCGAAACATAGACCAGTTTGCCCTGAGGGCGTGTTTTCTGATAATGCAGACCGCGCAGGATGCCACGGGCGGACATGGAATGGTTATCCTGCACAAAGGGCAGGGCAATGCCTGCCGCTTCGTAGCGCTGCTGCTGCCAGGTTTCCACAAAATAGCCGCGTTGATCACCCCATACCTTGGGTTTGATCAAGAGTACCCCGGCAATAGGCGTCTGAACTACTTCCACAGCCCAATCCCCGCATCCACAAGCTCAAGAAGATATTGCCCGTAGCCGGTCTTGGCCATGGGCTTTGCCAGTGCGCGTACGGCGTCCGCATCAATATAGCCGTTGCGCCAGGCTATTTCCTCCAGGCAGGCCACCTTGAGCCCCTGGCGTTTTTCTACCGCCTGCACAAAGGCTCCGGCATCCATGAGGGAATCATGCGTGCCTGTATCAAGCCAGGCAATGCCCCGCCCCATAAGCTCTACATGCAGATTGCCCTGCTGCAGATAGGCATTGTTCACATCCGTGATTTCCAGTTCGCCCCGGGCCGAGGGGCGCACGGCGCGGGCGATATCCAGCACCTTCTGGTCATAAAAATACAGGCCTGTCACCGCAAAGTTGGACTTTGGAAGGGCGGGTTTTTCTTCAATGCTGACCACTTGCCGCTCATCGTCAAATTCCACCACTCCGTAACGCTCAGGGTCGCGCACATGGTAGCCAAAAATGGTCGCTCCGCACTCGCGGGCCATGGCAGCATGTGTAAGTGCTGGCAATCCATGCCCGAAAAAAACATTATCACCCAGAATCAGGCAGGTATTGTGCCCCGCAATATGGTCTTCCGCCAACAAAAAAGCCTGGGCCAGCCCCTCAGGGTGGGGTTGCACAACGTAGCTGAAATTGCACCCCAGTTGCGAGCCGTCGTTCAGCAAAGCCTTGTAGAGGGGCAGGTGCTCAGGGGTGGATATAAAGCAGATATCCCTAATGCCCGCCATCATCAGAATAGACAGCGGGTAGTAAATCATGGGTTTGTCATAGATGGGCATGAGCTGCTTGCTCACGCTCAGGGTCAGGGGATACAGGCGCGAGCCAGATCCACCAGCCAGAACAATGCCTTTCCAGCCGCTCATGCCGCCCCCTTCTTTCAGTTGGCCCCGCCGCAAGCGCGATGGGCGTAGTTGGCTGCAATCCATTCCCTGTAAGCGCCGCTACGGACATTTTCAACCCACGCGGTATGTTCAAGATACCAGCGAACGGTTTCACGCAGGCCGGAATCAAACTTGTGGCTCGGCTTCCAGCCAAGCTCCGCTTCTATTCTGCTGCAGTCTATGGCGTACCGAAAATCATGACCGGGCCTATCGGCCACATAGGTAAGTTGATCGGCGTAAGACCCACGAGCCGAGGGAACCAACTGGTCAAGGATGGCGCACACGGCCCGCACAACTTCAAGATTGGTCTTTTCCGCATGCCCGCCGATGTTGTAACACCGCCCTACCCTGCCCGCTTCAAACACTCGGGCTATGGCAGCGCAATGGTCTTCCACATGCAGCCAGTCGCGAATATTGGCCCCCTTGCCGTAGACAGGCAAAGGCTTGCCATCAAGGGCATTGCAGATCATCAGAGGAATGAGTTTTTCAGGGAACTGGCGCGGCCCGTAATTGTTGGAACAATTGGTGAGCAGCACCGGGAGGCCGTAGGTTTCGTGAAAAGCGCGCACCATATGGTCGCTGGCGGCCTTGGACGCAGAATAGGGGCTGTTGGGGCTGTAAGGGGTCGCTTCTGTAAAAGCTGGATCGCCCGGTTGCAACGCGCCATATACCTCATCGGTGGATACGTGCAGAAAGCGAAAGGCTGAAGCGCGTTCCGCAGGCAGCGCGCGCCACCACTGGGCAGCCACTCTCAGCAGCGTGGCCGTACCCAGCACATTGGTGCGCACAAAAGCATCGGGGTCAACAATGGAACGGTCAACGTGGCTTTCCGCAGCAAAATTCACGATGCCATCAGGCTGGAAGGTTTCCAGCAGCCAGGCAACCAGCTCGGCATTGCCGATGTCGCCTCGCACAAAGACGTAATTCGGATCGTCTTTCAGTACTGCCAGATTGGCAGGATTCCCGGCGTAGGTCAGTTTGTCGAGGTTGATGACGCGCACACCCTGCCGCCGGGCCTGAAGAACGTAGCAGGACCCGATAAAGCCTGAACCACCAGTAACCAGCTGACAGGGCATGCGCGCGTTCAAATTACAGTCTCCAGAGATCAAACCCGGCAGCAAGCATTTCCTGCTTGTTCCAGAAACCCTTGATATCCATAAGCGTGACCGTATCGCCAGCAAACATGGCGCGTATGGCCGCATGATCAAGCTGGCGGAAGCTCTCATGCGATACCGCCAGAATAAGAACATCCAGATTTTTGAGATCGCTCAGGGGCAATAGCGTCTGCCCGTATTCATGATGGGCTTCCGCAGCATCGGCCTCGGGATCATGCACCAGAGCCGTGATGCCGTATTCCTTCAGTTCCGCTATGATGTCCACCACGCGGGTATTGCGGATGTCAGGCACATTTTCCTTGAACGTAAAACCCAGCAGGCCCACGCGCGCGCCCTTGACGTGTTTGTCCGCATTGATGAGGCGTTTGACGCAGATTTCAGCCACATACTTGCCCATGCCGTCGTTGATGCGGCGGCCTGCAAGAATAACCTCGGGGTGGCAGCCGATTTCTTCGGCCTTGTAGGTCAGGTAATAGGGGTCCACGCCAATGCAGTGCCCACCCACAAGCCCTGGACGGAACGGCAGAAAGTTCCACTTGCTGCCTGCGGCCTCAAGCACTTCCAGCGTATCAATGCCCATGCGGTTGAAAATAAGGGCCAGTTCGTTCATCAGGGCGATGTTGATATCGCGCTGCGTGTTTTCAATAACCTTGGCGGCCTCGGCCACCTTGATGCACGAGGCTCGGTGGATGCCCGCTGTCACCACCGCGCCATAGACCTTTACCAATAGGTCTGCGGTGGGAGCGTCAGAGCCGGAAACAACCTTGCGGATGGTTTCAAGCCGGTGAACCTTGTCACCAGGATTGATGCGCTCGGGCGAATACCCCACGGTAAAATCCGCAGGAAAGCGCATGCCGGATTCTTTTTCCAGCAGGGGGATGCATTCGTCCTCGGTAACGCCGGGGTATACCGTAGACTCATAACACACCACGCAGCCCTTGGGCATATGGCGTCCAACCGTGCGACTGGCGCCCACAACAGGCGTAAGATCGGGCTGTCGATGGCTGTCTACCGGGGTAGGCACAGCCACGATGATCACGCCAGCCTTGGCAAGCTCGGCTGCATCGCTGGTAAAACGGGCCGTGCTGGCGGCAAGGGAAGCATCGTCAACCTCATTGGTGGCATCGTGCCCCTTGTTGAGCGCATCTACCCGCGCCACGTTGATATCAAAGCCAATGACATCAAAGTGATGGGAAAGGGCAACAGCCAAGGGCAAGCCCACATAACCCAGACCAACCACAGCCACGGAAGATTTTTTTGCCAACAGGTCTTCAAATGAAACCATTTGATTGTCCTCAATACTACTGGATTCCTTCTAAGGGAACCACAGACGCAATCTTGTGTGAAGTAAAAAAGTCCGCATCGCAGCATGGGCCGACATGCCGTCTATACGGCAAAGTTGATACAACGCCGCAGGTTCAACAGACATACGACCTATAGAAAGACCACAAAAAAAACACTATTCTTTGCGCAAGACACTTCAAACGTTCTTTTTCAAAGCCTTGCCCTCGCAGAACATTAAACATTCTACCTGCTGATGACTCACAAAGTATCCATCAAACGGCAAAAAAATTCCAGCCAAGGACATTGCGCAGGGCTTTGCAGTAACATACTCAACAAAAGATACACCGCTCGTAAAAGATTGAAAAGGGGAAAATACACGGCCACCTGACCCAAAAGGGCACGATTCCTCGAAGGGCTGCAGCCGCCAGTTCCTTTACTTCGCAGTTTGGTGCAAGCTAAACATCCTCGTTTAAGCAGTTGCACTGATTTACCTTGGCACATGTCAAGGAGCACGCCATAGTCCGTACCATGCCCCACAACACAATGGGAGACAAGAAACATCTGTCACAACGCAGTGGCATCGCTGAAAAATGTTGTTGCCGCTACAGAGTAAGCCGGGTTGGCACAGTTTAGTAGATTTTTGATGCTGACAACACGCCGACACGCTTTAATGAAAACGCTGAGAATCTACGGTCAACGTCAGATACAGGTCGTGATAACGCCGTGCAATGTCAGGCAAGGCGTATTCGCCAACCGCCTTTTTCCGAGCCGCCCAGGACAACCGTTGCTTCTGGTCTACGGAACTCAGCAGTATTTTGGCAATGCCTTCCGCCAGGGCCTTCACATCATAACATGGTGCCAGCACTCCATTTTCCCCGTCATCAACCATATCAGGGATGCCGCCGGTACGGAAGGCTACCACAGGGGTACCGCAGGCAAGCGACTCCATAATAGTGTTAGGCAAATTCTCTTCACGGGAAGGACAAATAAAAACATCTGCAGCAGAGTAAACAAGCGCCAGTGATACGTCATCATGCAGTCGGCCGAGTTCTATGGCGGGAAGCGGCGTTTCCGAGGCGGCAACGCTTCCACCAAAAACAGCGCACTGTGCTTGCCCGCGCACGGCTATCGGCAACTCGCGCAATGCATCACACAGTAGATCAAACCCCTTGTTGGGATCGCGGCCAGGTGCCACTGCTCCAAAAACTAGCAACGGCACATCTTGCGGCAACTGCAAAATATGGCGTGCAACACGCTTATCGATCGGCCGAAAACGCTCAGTGTCAACGCCATTTGGGATACGCACAATCTGGTGATTCTGAAATAAAGGACTAGCCTTTGCGAGCATTTCCATGTGTCGACTGGGCGCAACAATGGTCATACGTATTTTTTTATAGGCAGCCGCGCGCAATAAATACCCCAACGAACTCATATCCATGCCTGCCCAACTGCCCAGTTCAGGACACCGACCGCAGCCTTGCAGATAACGCTCACAGCCTTTGAGGATATGACAGCCGCCAGTCAGCGCCCATTTATCATGCAACGTCCACACTATAGGGGCAGTCAGCCTAGCCAAAGAATGCAACGGCACGAAGCTGTCCGCGACCCAATGCAGGTGCACAACATCTGGGCGCAAGGCGATAATGTCCTTATGAATTCCAGATGGTCGCCAGGAAGGAGAAAAAAGAACATTCCGATCACGCTTGGGGTAAAGCAAGAGGGGCAGCCGCTCGCTCTGCCTAAAGAAGGGCTGGAGTGCGCGGCGCAGTCGGCTGGTAAGCGCTAGGCAGCCGGGAATATCCCCGCTCTGCTGCATGACAGCAAAGACACTATCATCACCCATCTGGCGCAACCCGAGATGGAGTCGCAGAGCGGCAATGGCAGCGCCGCCGCCGCAGTCAAGGGCATTACAAAGAACTGGCCGCACTAAAAGTACCCTCTCGTCAAAAAGGTGCGAAGCTTTGCTTTGAATGCTGCCCCGTCCCAATCACGCACAAGATGACGGGGTATGGCATAGCTGTTTGTCCAGGGCCGAACCTGTCCTGGAAAGTTGGCTGCTGCGCGTTTAAGCCCAAGCCTGCGGCAGGCCTGCATGCTGTCCACGTTATAATCGCAAAACCGGCCCAAAAGAGAACGAGCACCAAAGGGATAGGCGGCAACAGTCGGGCGGAGTGATGTCCAGCTTTCCAGTTTATCCAAGGATTTTTTTATCTCTTGATATTGATCTTCAGCTCCGAGGTTGCTTAAACGCGGGTGAGTATGTGTGTGTGCGCCAAGGCAGACCAGGGGATGGCAGCTGAACTCTTGCAGGGCCGCAATCGTTAATGGGTGACACTCTTCCAGAGCCTCAGCGGCAGGAGCACACTCTTCCAGCAGTGCATAAACAGCCTTATGTTGTTCTGAAGAGGACATAGCAAGAATGCGCCCATGGTCTTCCAATCTCCCGCATATGCTTAGAGCTTCCCACCAATAGGGCCAACCGTGCTCAACATGCCCTGTGCTCACAAAAAATGTAGCAGGTATCTTAAAACGTTCTAGTATAGGCAGAGCTATGGTATAGTTATCCGCATAACCATCGTCAAAGGTCAGACAAACAGATGGACGTGTGCTATGCAACTGGACAGCATCAAAACGCAAAACATCATCAAATGTTTCGGCAATGATCTCTAGTTGCTCAGTGAAATTCTGTGGAGTCACCGTCAGTTGAAGTGGGTCTTCTTTATGCGGCGCAACCCTGTGATAAGCAAGAACGATTGTAGGAGGACAGACCAGATTTATCCCGGCGGCGCATACGCGGTAGACACCAAAACACAGTTCTCGTGCCAGCAACTTGCACGAAGGGAGGCTGACCATAACTATCTCCGAATCTTTTTTCCGCGCAAAGCATCCCACACTTTTCCCAGAAAAGGAAAACACTGCCGAATACGCGTTTTAAAAATGCCGAAGCGCCCCCCACTTTCCTTCAATAAAATCAATAGTCTAGCCTCAACCATTATTGGGTTTGGCCGCACCTCAATGGAGGTCACCTCAATGGGGGTGGTGCTTAAAGGAACGTCAAAAAGCGTGTCGACACCGCAGTTTGTGCCAGAGCCGTCTGAACCAGCATGAAAAACAAGGGAACGCCCAGGGTAAAGCGTATACATATCGTGCAAATAGGCAGCAGCATGCCACCTCACCGCCCAAGAAGAATTGCGCTTCTCGGCCACATCAGCCAGCAACCCTGTAAAGTTATAGCAACCTTGAGCATTAAAATCGTGGACGCAGGCCGCATCGCGAATGCGCTGCAACAATCTTGCAGCGTCAGGATCAAAAATATCCCAAGCCCGTTTCCATGTTCCCCAGCCCAGGCAGTCTGTACCCTTCAGAAAAAAAGTTTCGGGAGGACAAGATACCTTATGTGGGAAAAGATAGCCGTGTACCGAAGCAACGCGAGGGTTATCGGCATACATCTCGAGTCCGGTATTCATGTACTCCAGAAAGAAAGGAGCTGTAAGCAAATCGTCTTCAAGCACGATAACGCGTTCATACTTTGCTATAGTTTCTGTCACGCCGCGTATGATGCTCTCGCCGAGGCCTTGATTAATTTCTGAGGCAACAACCGTGACCGAGTGAAAACCCAAGGCGTTACGGGCGACACGGCGGGTTTCTTTCGTCAGCCTTTTTTCCGCCTCAGAACGCGCCCCGTCGCAATAAATAAACAAATCACTTTGCGCCGCGAGAGAATTGCGCTGCAGCGCCTCAAGGGTGTTTTTCAGGTGATGTGGCCGATTAAAGGCAAAAATGATGATAGGCGCAATCATATGTCCCCGACAGAAGTTGCAACTGAATACGACGCTCCAGGCAGGCAGCTTGCGAGGCTTGCCGGAAGAGGAGTAAAGTTACCGAAAATACGTGGTGGGCACAACAAGCCCGTGAGCGCCGAACTCTTCTCCCCCTGACAGGTATAATTGTCGGCCTGCCGTCTGCATGACGTCGTTCGGCCAACAGCAAACGCATGCCGGCAAACAATCTCAATAGCGCTTACGCAATGCCTGATGCAAGCGCGTCACAAAATTCCAGATACTGGGGCATTTTTTGAGGAGTTTCACTGCAGTCACAGGAAGCGAAATTTCATCATCCTGCAACTGTCGCTTTAAGTCATCGGACAGCGAATGTTTTGGCAACACGGAAAGCCAGGCGGAGAGATTGCCGCCGTTCTTATACCAGTTGAGGCAGCGTTCTGCAAAAGCGCGAGCGGCAACTTTTTTTTCAACAAGTCTGAGGCTGTCATCAACAAAGGTTTGCATGGCGGCTGTCAGAGCATCCAGATTGACCAAACACTGGGGCCAGTAGTAACCGTCAGCGCGGGACCAGAGTTTGTCGACCGCCACCGCCAACCCGGATTCGGGAGCCACGAATTCGTTCATGGGAGGGTTGTCGGGAACAATAATGGGTAGCCCGCAAGCCAGCGCTTCCGCCTGCGTCAAACCAATCCCCTCAAGGCGTGATGGATACACATAGACGTCTCCCAAATGATACAACCCTGGAGCAGAGACTTCTTTGTTATAGATGGTAAGACGCCCCTGCTCTATCAGTTTATTGGCGAGAGGCTCGACATCGGCGATGGAACTAAAAGCTCCTTCCTGCATATGCAAAATAAGATGAGCAGGGCCCGTAAGGCGCGCAAAGGCCCTCAGCACAAGATCGGTCCCTTTGCGGTAAGGACTCAGCCCTGCGGAATGAAAAAAAACGGGGCCTTCATGATCTCGCGAACCCGTAGATTGAGGGTGAAACAGCTCTAGGTCTGTCCCCCAAGGAATATACTGACAGTATGGATGTTTTTTGAATACACTATAGTGGCGTTGAGTATTACAAATAAGCCCGTCATATATGGAGAAGCTATCCACCGTTGCTTCAGTATAGTAGTCAATGTATGCAACAGTCCTGCATCCACACTCCATAGCCCAGTATACTGGTGGAAGCCACCACTGCTCGTTAAAAAGAATCAATTCAAGGTGATGGCGACGAATCCATGATACGAAATCTTTCCTGTCAATACCAGTAACCCTCTGTACAGCGCATTTTTTCCCCCAAGTGACATCGGGGGTATTCCAGGTGGGATCATTTTGTGCGTACCTTTCTCCGCCTCTGGCATAGATCAAGACCTCATCGCCGTTCTTGCGTAAAAGATCCCGATATTGACGTGAAACGTAGGCAGCGCCGCGCTCAAACCATGCAGTGACTATACCTATGCGCATTTCAGGCTTTCTTTATTGAAAAAAATTCTGAAAGGATATCTGCGATACGCTCAGACGCGCGTCCATCTCCATAAGGATTCTTTGCTGCCACCATATGCTGGTAGAGACCATTGGGATCGGCAAGGATTGCCGAAACAGTCTGAACAATTTTACCGCAATCAGTGCCGACAAGACAGCTACAGCCAGTTGCAACCCCCTCGGGGCGTTCCGTCACATCCCGCATTACCAGGACGGGCTTTTTGAGCGAGGGGGCCTCTTCCTGCACCCCACCGGAGTCTGTCAACAAACAGTATGCTCCCTGCATTACTGCAACAAATTGTCTGTAGGGCAAAGGATCTGTAAGTACAATATTAGAACAATCCGAAAGTGCATGAAATACTGTACTGCGCACATTCGGATTCAGGTGAACCGGGTAAAGAAATGCCACATTGCGATGGATTGATGCCAACTTTTTTAGAGCCTGACAAATGGATTCAAATCCCTTGCCAAAGCTTTCCCGCCGATGACCGGTGATGAGCACATAGCGCTGACCAGAGTCGATAATTTTTTGAATCTGACTTGGTAGAACTGGTGGAGACATTAAGATGTCATTGGCTGTCCAGAGCAAGGCGTCAATACCGGTATTACCGGTCAGATAAACAGCATCCGATGGAACGCCTTCATCATGCAAAGCAGCAACTGCCCGGTCTGTGGGGGCAAAGTGCAGACTGGCCACAAGCCCCGCAACCCTGCGATTCAACTCCTCCGGGAAGGGCGAATGCATGTTGTAACTTCGCAGTCCAGCTTCCACATGCCCGCAGGGAATCCCCCGGTAAAAGGCGCATAGGGAGGCAACCATCACCGTTGTTGTATCGCCTTGCACCAAAACAATATCGGGGTTTTCCCGAGCAAGAACTGCATCAATGGAGGTCATCAGCTGTGAGGAGAGCTGCGCCAAGCTCTGGTTGGCAGTCATAAGATCAAGGTTGATGTCCGGCTCCAGGGCAAAATCTCCCAAGGTCTGCTTCAGCATTTCACGGTGCTGACCGGTCGACAGCAGAACAACATCAAATAGGTCGTTTCTGCTACGCAGAGCCTTTACCACCGGCGCCATCTTTATGGCTTCCGGCCTCGTGCCTACAAAAATGAGTATTTTACGCTTCATTATTATTCACCGGCAACAAATGTTCAAAATCTGAACGAAAGGGAAAAAATGATTCTGGATAATAGATACGATCATTGTCCGGACTCAGCTCGTCAATGACAAAAGGCCGATCAGGATCAAAAGGGTACGTCTTTTTATCCACAGCATCCTGAAGAACTCCCCGATCGGCAAGATGCCCATAGATGTCATTATGGGCGTAAGTTTTGAGCTTAAATAACATCTGCTCAATGGTCAGCTGCCACGAAAAGTGACACCCGGCCATTATTGGAAACTTTTTCCCATCGTAACGCCACTTATGGGGATGCGGCCTATGGTTGTAGTAACCCGCATATGCCGCGGTGGGGGCCCAAAACGTTTCATTCTTCCACAGGTAATTCATTCTGTAAAAAAACTGGTGCAGCGGAAGAATTAGGGGTCGCCCTGGGCGCAGCAATTTGAAGATAAGCGGGTATACCTTGCGATAAATGACCTCGTCGGCATCAGCAGAAATAACGATGTCATTATCCTGCAAATTTACATACTTTTCAAAGGAATCCCATAATACGTTTTCATTATTATGCATCTGGCAGCCATTGTTACTTCCAGTGCAATCAACGGTCTCATTTGAAATATCTGCCTTGATGTACAAAATTTTGTGTCGTAGCTCGGCCGGAATAGATGAGATATAGTTTTCAAAAATATATTCTCGTGGCTCACCCACATGAGTTCTATTCCCTTCAACAACGATAAATTTATCCACATAGTGCAGACTTTCAGCAAGATTCATTTTAATAAATGGTAATTCCAAGGGCGCATAAAAAATTGTTTTGAAGTACACTTTACCGCATGGCAACGCCCTTGCGATAGAGGTACGGGAATTGTCTTTACATTTTTCCAGATATTGAAGCCAGCGAAGGCACTGTCGAACTTTAATTGGAGAAATCTTCAACGCCGTGACGCAGGCGGCCACCCCACACTTGCCATTCTGTTGTGCGCAAAACTTTTCAATGGCAAAAGTATCCTCTGGCGCAGCAATAAAACACTCAAGAAATGACTTGACTGATGATTTTAACCATTTGGATATTAAATGCATCATAAAAAATCCATGTACAGTTGGCTTTTACAAAAGAAGCCAATTTTGAGGGAACAAGTCAAAAATATACCGAGACAGCAAAACCTTTTTTGGGGCCCACTGCCTTGGAGCAATAACAATCTTTTCAAGATTTGAATTAAGCCAAGCCCCCCACCATGAAAAGGTTGAGTTTGCGATTATTTGATGCTTACAGGAAGCGATCAGGGCCAGATCTTCTTCTGGTGACAGTGCAGGGCAAACTGTTGCATCAGGCCAATCGCCAAACATATCTCGGGCAGAATCACAATCATCAGAAAAAATAAAAAATTGTGGGTTTTCAATGCCCCTGCGTAGCAATGAGGCTGCGTAGGCATCCCCCGCTGCGCCTACCGTATAAAAACATTACAGACAGGCACAACTTCAAAAAAATAAAAATATCAGTTGCACCTGCAACATTCAATCCGTAAACACTGAAGATGAGCGCACGTAAAAAAAACCACGCAGTCTCGCCTTGAACATCATAAGCCGGTATTTTCTTGATCCAATTCCCTCAAAGGGAATTCTAAGCAATGGATAAATTATATTGAACACCTGAAACCACCACGGGAGCTTATGCTTACGCAAAAGATACATACGCCCCGTTGCATAAGATATAATTTTTTGTTTGTTGGCCATTATGGCCACAGCATCAACTTCATTGTGATGAACATGAACTGAAGGTGCGTATACAACTGTCAAACATTTTTCAATGGCGCGCAACAAATAATCCGTATCTTCCCCGCAACCATATGGCAACCCAGTTCCTGGTCCTAATATTGTATCAAAAAGACCAATGTGGTTTACAGATTCTTTTCTAAAAAACTGCACATAGGTTTCTCCCCGCTTAAAAATGGATAACGGCGTACACAGCCGATTGGAAGAACAAATTAGTTTGCGATCCCTGCCAGGGGCAGACCAACTCCCCTGAATGGCATGCACATGAAGGTGCGATTCAAAAATTTTTTGGACTTCAAGCAACGTATCAGATTCGTAAAAGCAGTCATCATCGGGAAAGGCTATATATTGCCCATGCGCCAATGGCACCAAGACATTTCGCGCGTGCGAAACCCCTATATTGGGCACTTGCACAACGCGAATGGACAGACGCTCTGCATAGTTATCAATCAGTGGTTGTAAAAAACCTGACGGGTTCTGGTCTGCAATAAGAACCTCAAATGAAGCGGTGCCGATCGTCTGTTCCAACAAGCAGTCCAAAAACTTCTGTAGCGGTTGCCGTCGGTTAAGTGTAGCAACTAATAAGGAGAAAACTGGCTGTTGCCTGCTGTACGGATTGGCTGAATTTTCAGGTAGCCGCATGACCTCAGGCAACGGAGGTCTTGCGGTCCAGAGTGGAGTCTTACGAAGCAGCCTACGATAACAGTCAGCGCACATAGCTGCAAATTGCACCCCAAACAATATGGACAATCCATTGAACAGATAAGACAAAGCTAGGCGCTTCCACAACATGACACGGGCGCAGTCAGGGAAAAACTTTCGGGATACCTGTAAAACTTCGCGGTTTCGCTTTGCCAAGCCTTCTAGGTTGCCACTTATCCCTCCAAGGCTCATACAGACCAGGGCTGGCAGATCAAGATAGACCAGATTGTCAGGCTTCAGAGTGCTGCAGAGAAAGCTATAATCTCCAGTAATCACTAAAGAAGTGTCGAATCTGTTCGCTGAAAACAAACAGCGCCGATGAAATAACCCCTGATGGGGTAGCGGCATCCCCATAGGAAGGTCGTGCTTAAGAGAGCGTGATGGGAAGAGGGTATCTACCGCAAAACCATCTCCATTGACCAGGGTAACCGGAGCAGCAGCGTATTCAGCATCTTTCGCAAGATTGCCAAGGGCAGTTACCGTTTCAGACAGGCGCTTCGGTGAACATATAAAGTCATCAGCTCCCAAAAAAAGAATCCATTGTCCCTGGGGGCCTCCGTCAAACGTAACGGCCTGATTCCATGCATCACAAATGCCAGTATCACGTTGGCATATAAACCGAATAGGTAGGCGATCCAAATATTCGTCAACGATATTCTGCGTGTCATCAACAGAGCAGGCATCTTTAATGATGATTTCGATTTTGTGCGTATCGCACTCCAATAAAGAATTCAGACAGCGCCGAAGAGTCTCACCGGCATTAAATGTAGCGATAATAAATGAAATAACGGGTGAGCAACTATACATTGCTTGTCCTTTAGCGATGTTATCACTAATATTTACTTTAAATTTATTGATCATTTCAATAAAAAAGAACGATGACAGGTTTAATAACCGGAACAGGGCAACTCAAAACTGTTTTAAATTAAATGCCCCGGGCACCATATACTCTCAACTTATGCTGCCAATATAATCCGGCTTCTCCCAATAAATGAAAAGAAAAAACGTTAACGTTTATTTATGAAGTTGATGGACAAAGCAACTCCTAGATTTATACTCTAAATATTGGAAATTATTACTATAAAATTCAACGCACTCCGACAACTTCGCCCTCTGGCTCTGGCAGCCTAAAAGAACTAATTCTGACTTGCAAGGGGAAGCATTTATAGGGTGCATATCCCGCACCATGTGACTTTCATGCTGTCCTCCGCTTTGCCCCAAGGGCTTTTCTTTGATACTAGATGCCCTTGTCGCTGCCAGTACACATTCCACCAGGCCTTGCAACCTGCCCACTGCTACGCACACTCTACCTCAATCCCTTGCGGCGTGTTGCAAATAGCTCAGGTCGTTTTTCCCGATCCACATCAATAAAAATGAACATCTATGCTCACACTTACTCGCGCTGTCTAATACTGCACCCTATCAATTGGAAAAATATCCTTATCGACAGCTACATGACATAGCAGGAGGCAGCTCGTCATATTCACTTGCTAATTGCCCCGTGATGTTGCGCAACCACCTCAACTGGCATTTCGCGCACGAGCGATATAACTCAAATACTGTGAAACCACATCCGTTTCAAGATTTACCTGAAAGGCGCTTGCCACATAAGATTTGCACCACAAGTTTCCTCGGAGGCTTTAAAATAAAGCTAATTATAATCAAGCCCTCTGACTTTCCAACTCACCCGAGTCCCCATTACAAACATCTATGCATCTGGTCAAATTCCACATTGAACATGAAAGCCCCGAAAAATATCGGCATGATTGCGGGCAAGGCTCAGCTGGGGCGTGGGTGATTCCTGATCTATACTTTCTTGAATTTTATTACACGGGTCCACCTAAGCAACTAAATAGACTATTGTCAGACCAATCGACAACTTAACCTTTGGCAAGTCCAGCCCGCTGTAATGCCCATTTTATAATTATGAACATCCATGGCATTGAAGATGATCGCTTCAGACCGATTGATCAGCGACTGGCGCGTCCTATTGTGCATACACAATAGGAGTAAGTTGCGCCGATTCGCAGTTCAAGACGGTATCGGCAAGCCTTGCCCCCATGTCCCAACAAGATATTAGTCTCTTGTGTGGAACATTGCGTAAGTTGCCGATGCCTTTAACCGATCAAGCTCGCTCGCGGCCTTCAACATTGTGGTCAAGGCTAGCGTCTTTGCCACCGAGAACAAGGGCACCACACCACAACGACCGTTGCCACTTACGAAGTTCCTCTGGATGCTTTTTAACCCCTCGCAAAAAGTAAATACGACTATGCTAAATATCGTGAAGGGGGCTATTGTGATACCCTTGTGGCTGCTTCCGTGGGCATTGCCATGATCTCAAGCGGTGAAAATAGAGTTCTAACACCTGTTATGATGTGAACACGTTGCGAAGGGTATAGCCAGATCATGCAACATCCCCCGACAAACAGGATCAACTGCACAACGGCTCGCGCCGAAAGGTTTTTGAGGTTTATTCCCCGCCAGATATCGCACGGCGTTACCAGACCCACGCGGGAACAGGTTGAAACACATTGCGGACGATTTGAAATTATTTGATGGAAGACTCGCCATCTTGACCCATACGTAGAGACAAGGTAATTAGCTGAACGCGGAAAAAACACAAACAATCTATTTTTTGCGAGCAACCGTCAGAAATTCTGACGACAAGTAAAAAACACGCTTTGTTTCAGCATTGAATAAATAGAGCAACATGCTCTTTTATTTTTTTATTACTGACCGTCATGAGAGTTTTGCAGTTTGTGTCGTGGTGTTAATTTTATGCAACGAACTCACAGTCTTCCGCAATTTCTAAGAAAAAATATTATTTAGAGGCAATTGTGAAGCCAGTCATTCAAGTTGAAGGGTTAAATAAAAAATACTTGCTGCGCCACCAGACGGAAGGGTCGCATCATAAAACCCTCCGAGAGGCAATCACAAATCTGCCCAAACGACTTATCGCGGGCGCATCAGAAAATAGCCAGGAAGAATTTTGGGCGATTAAGGATATAGATTTTAATATTATGCCCGGCGACCGGGTCGGCATTGTCGGTCGTAATGGCGCTGGAAAGTCTACGTTGCTTAAGCTTCTCTCCCGCATTACCGAACCCACTAACGGCAAAATCACCTTGCGCGGTAGCGTTGCAAGCCTACTCGAAGTTGGCACTGGCTTCCACCCTGAATTGACTGGTCGAGAAAATATTTTTTTAAATGGCGCAATTCTTGGCATGAAGCGGAGAGAAGTTCAGAGTAAGTTTGACGAAATTGTAGATTTTTCTGGGGTGGAAAAATTCCTTGATACTCCTGTCAAACGATATTCTTCAGGCATGTATGTGCGTCTTGCCTTTGCGGTCGCTGCTCACTTGGAACCAGACATTCTTGTTGTAGACGAAGTGCTCGCAGTTGGTGATGCCGAGTTCCAAAAAAAATGTCTGGGAAAAATGGAACAAGTGAGCCAGGGGCGCGGGCGTACGGTGCTGTTTGTGAGCCATAATATGGCTGCGGTCCGGCAATTATGCACGAGAGGATTGTATCTTGCTGATGGTTCTTTGAAACTTGATGCGGGCATTGAGCAAGCTATAAACAGTTATGCCGAGGATATATTTGAGCACAGCGCGTTTGCTCAATTAAAGCTGCCAGGTATTGATATTACAATTACCGATGTTGAAATTACCGGTGGTGGAATCGTTGATTCTCTGCACCCTTTTCAACCCTCATATGTCAAAATTTTTGTAACGGCTGAAAAAGAATATAAGGATCTTGAACTAGCAATTACTATATCGCATCCTGATGTTCAGGGGATTGTTTTTGCCAGCAGCAGCATATTCTCCAAGAAAGGGAAGCAGGGCATCCCAAAGGGATCGAGTGTCTTTATTTGTAAATTTGCACGGCTTGGATTTTGTTCTGGAAGCTATTTTTTGGGACTGGAAGTTAACGTCAAAGATGTCAAATCTCTATATCGGAATCTTTTTTGCAAAGGATTCTCCGTTATTGATGTCCATGCGCCTGAAACAAACCGTGCCAATTTGCCCGCATATGGGCATTTTTACCCAACACACACATGGGATGTTATGCCCACCAGTAAACAGAACAACTGATAGCAGGCGTATGTTGAGTTAAAATATCTCTTCAACAGATTAGATAGGATTCTTCTTATGAAAAAATTACTTAAAAAAATTTGCTCTCGATTAGGAATTAGGGCCTCTATTCCATATCACCCCAATGCGGTTTCCAAGCCGGAATCAATGATTCCCATTGCCTATCAGATAAAGACATATACAACACTTGCTCCAAGAAATATTTTTGAAATTGGAGCCAATTACGCCCAAGATGCCGCTGGGTTAAGTAGGTATTTTAATGTCACAGCAGAAAACGTGTGGGTGTTTGAACCGCATCCACAAATATTCAAGGAAATTGAAAAGCTTTATCGCTTTAAGGCGTTCAATGTGGCTGTCTTTAATGACTCACTTATTGCAGAATTTAATATGGTAGATATGGACTTACTTGAAGCGGCTAATAACAACTCCGTCAACTTAGGCATGTCTGGCCTCATGAATCGCGAAGATATCGTTGGAGTTATGAAAAAAGTGCCGATACAAACCATCCGGATGGATGAGTTTATGGATCAGCATCAGATTGAAAACATTGATTTTCTTAAGCTAGACGTTGAAGGTGCCACCTTTGAGGCATTGGAAGGTTTCGGCTTGCGCTTAAAGGATGTGAAGGCGATGCAGCTAGAGGCTGAGCATATTCAGGTTTGGGAAAACCAAAAACTATACGGTGATATCGAAAAGTTACTCACGGAACATGGTTTTTCACTGTTGAATTTCCAACGCAAATCGCAACAATCAGATTCCATCTGGGTTCAAGAAGAATATATAAAAATCGATTAGCCCCATGCATAACTTTTGCTTTCTCTTAAAAAGTTACTCAAATGACTTTGCCTTAGCCAAGCGATTACTGCTATCATTGCATGCCCATAACAAAGACGATATCCCTGTATACATCAGCGTCCCCAAATCTGACTATTCAGTTTTTCGTGAATTTGCGGCACCCAATGTTTATCTTCTTATAGATGAAGATATTTGTAGTGAGTTGGCGACTTCTGAGGTCGCAGGTTTCACGCCCGGCTACATAAACCAGGAAATAATAAAGCTTTCTTTCTGGGAGCAAAATAGGTGTAAAAACTATTTCTGCATTGATTCAGATGCAGTGCTGATTCGTGATTTTTATTATAGTGATTTTATGTATGATGAAACAACACCTTACACACCGCTAATCGAAGATAGCGATTTAGTTTCTGATCCAAAGTATTATGCCGATTACTGGCAGCCTCGCGAAGTTTACTTGCGCAAAATTCAAAAAAAAATGTCATTAGCACAGAGAAAGATATTGACAGTCCACGGAAACACAACACTCTCTGCTGCAGTTTTAAAATCGCTGAAAGAAAATTTTTTGATTCCCAACAACCTTTCATACTTAGATTTAGTTATTTATTCACCATATGAATTTTCATGGTATGCTTTTTGGTTGCAAAAAAACACTATTATCCCCATTCATCTTTCTGCGCCAATGATTAAGACTTTCCATATGGCACACCATGTATATCTAGCACGTTTAATTGGCATCTCGGAGAAGGATCTTGCACGAGGCTATGTGGGATATGTTGTAAATTCTAATTTTATGCAATCGCTTCCTAGCGAAGAGTATGAAAAAATCCAACCGAGAGACTCGCTTGCGCGATTAGTGCCGTTCAAGATCCTGAGCAGTGCGCTTGGATTGCGTGCAATACTAAATATACAACATTTTTTTGCACGTTTTTTAAAAAAGTATCTAGCATGATGAAAGGCAAATAACGTGATTGCAGTATGTGAACCCCAATGTACTGGCGGCGCGCATGAGATGTGCAATGCTGGATTCCTCATATTATTGCGCAAGACGTTTCCTCACAAAAAAATATTATTTTTCGCAGCGCCCAGCCATGTGGAAGCTGTGCAACAATGCCTTGTGCAAGCTAATATTTCTTTAGAAAATATTGTTTTTTCCCCCGTTGAAATTCCCCGAGTTGATTCTTCGTTACAATGTTTTTTTCAGACATACACTTTTTGCAAAAAGATACTTGGATTATTGGCGTTAAGAAATATCAGACATTGCGTCTTTCTTTCATCACACACGGTCAATCTTTTAGTATTAAAGTGGCTCAAAAAGAAACTCTGCCCCAAAGTTTCTTTTGTTGTTTTTGTACATGGTATACTTGAATATGCATGTCGCTCCTTTTTGTGGGGGATAATAAAAAAACGTGAAATCAGGTGGCTGCAATATTTTAAATATGCGCTTTTGCTTGGGGATAATAGCAAAATACGCTATATCGTGTTGTCACCATTTATAAAAAAACAATTGTCAAAAAAAGCCGATTTTTCAAAACTTCCAATAAGTGCGCTTATGCATCCGTTGGTCATAGATGTAAAAGGTGAACTTTTTACGCATAACAATGTACGTTTAGGGATAATTGGTTCTTGTGACAGCGCAAACAGTGCAAGAACGATTGATACTCTCCTTAAAGAAAAAAACTGCGCAAACTATACACTGAAATACTTTTCCCGAGGAGTTCCAGAAGATACGCTTTATTCAGCAAAAAATGTGCAACCAATCTATGATGCAGAGTTTATTCCTAGGGAGCGCATCTCAAATGAGATGCAAGACCTTGATGTTTTATTGTATTGTTACCCTAAAAACTCATATATTTACACACAAAGCGGTGCTTTTTTTGAAATTTTTCAGTACAATAAACCAGCTATTTTTTTGAACAATCGAAACTTTGTATTTTTCAATGAGTCAGGCCTCCCCATAGGACGGAGTGTGCTCAATTTTAAGGAAATGGCTGACCTGTTAGCTAAATTAGTCAACAAACAGGAAAGTATTATAAAGGAATTATTGACTTTCCAAAATAACATCCAAATCCGTAGACGCGAGATCGAATTGTCCCAGATTGAGACGTGTCGGGACCTATTTAAGACGTAAGCACGGGGGAAGGGAAGAGAGATGCCCTTAAAAAGGGATATTTTCTAAATCACATCCGCAAAGGTACGTTCTGCCTGGCGGAAAACCTTGATGCCACAAATCAGAAAGACAAGCGCGCAGCCAACACTGATGAGCATGGCGCGTTGTGGAAATGCAATTGAACCCAGCACCGCCCATCGGAAGCCGTCAATAACGCCGACCATGGGGTTGCATTCATAGAGCAGACGCCACTTTTCCGGCACGATTCCAGAAGAAAAGCCAACGGGCGACAGATAAAGACCAAACTGGGTTATGAAGGGAACAATGATGCGGAAGTCGCGGTAGGTCACGTTGAGCGCACATAGAATAAGCCCCGGTCCAAGAGCCACCAGGGCCGCCAGCACGGTCAGCGGTATCACGGCAAAAAACTGTACCGACGGAAGATACTGATACCAGAACATCATGGCGCTCAGCAGCACAAAAGATATGACGAAGTCCGTCAGTGCCACGCCCATAGTTGCCGCTGGCACGATAATTCTGGGAAAATACACTTTGGCCACAAGATTGCTGTTTGCTACCAAACTGTTGGCAGAGGATGCCAGGGCTGAACTGAATAATTGCCACGGCAGCATGGCCGTAAAAACCATCAAAGGATAAGGGGCTGCCCCCTCAGAAGGCAGCTTGGCCACCTTGGCAAATACAAATGTAAAGGCCGCCATAGTCAACAATGGGCGCAACACTGCCCACAATACGCCCACCACGGTCTGCTTGTACTGCACGGCCACATCACGCCATGTCAAAATGAGAAAGAGTTCGCGATAGTGCCACAAATCTTTCCAATACTGGTGCTCGCTACGCCCGGCTTCGATGACAAGTTCTTGAGACATAAGCGCTAATAGCCCCGTTTATGCTGTTTTTGCAAAAAATCGCTGTACGCATCGCGCAGACCATCTGCAAGCCCTACACGGGGTTTCCAGCCCATGCCCAATAGCTTGCCAGAATCCATCAACTTGCGAGGGGTGCCATCCGGCTTTGAGGGGTCGGTAACGATGTTGCCGTTAAAGCCCACAACCTTGGCAACCAGCTGAGCTGTTTCCAGAATGGAGTGTTCCACTCCGCTACCTACATTCACATGCTCAAAGTCAGAATAGTTTTCAAGCAAAAACACGCAGGCTTCCGCCATGTCGTCCACGTGCAGAAATTCGCGCAGGGCTTTGCCTGTACCCCAAATGGCAACCTCTGAGGCTCCGCGTTCTTTTGCCTCATGAAAACGACGGATAAGCCCAGGAATCACATGGCTGTTTTCCGGATGATAGTTGTCGCCGGGGCCATACAGATTGGTGGGCATGGCGCTGATGGCATCAAAGCCATATTGCTTGCGGTAGGCCTGGCACATCTTGATGCCCGAGATTTTGGCCAGAGCGTACGCATCGTTGGTTGGCTCCAGCGGCCCGGTGAGCAGATACTCTTCCTTGATGGGCTGCGGGCACAGCTTGGGGTAAATGCACGATGAGCCGAGAAACAACAGTTTTTTGCAGCCATTGCGGTATGCGCTGTCGATGACATTGTTCTGGATTTGCAGGTTCTGGTAAATGAACTCTGCGGGGTACGTGGCATTGGCGTGGATGCCCCCCACCTTGGCAGCGGCCAGAATCACCACGTCAGGCCTGTGCTCGGCAAAAAAAGCCCGCACTCCGGCCTGGTCGCACAGATCCAGTTCCGCATGCGTGCGTGTGAGCTGCCGTTCATAGCCAAAACGTGTCAAGGCACGACACAGAGCGCTGCCTACAAGCCCCCTGTGGCCCGCCACATAGACCAGAGCATCTTTGCGCATTGCCTTACTCGTTGTGGCTGAAGGTTTTAAAGCCCGCCACCTTGCACACGGCATCGCGCATGCTCAAGGCAAGATCTTCGCGCGCCATTTCGGCAACCATATCTTCAAAGGAGGTTTTCGGCTCCCAACCCAGCTTTTCCTTGGCCTTGGCCGGTTGGCCCAGCAGGGTTTCCACTTCTGTGGGGCGGAAGTAGCGGGGATCAACGCGCACAATAACATCGCCGGGCTTGAGATGGCATTCCAACCCCTGACGGTTGCCAGCGACCTGCTGCAAGCGGCTCACATCAACGCTTGTTACGGTGCCTGTTTCTTCCACGCCAGCGCCCTGCCAGTTGAGGCATACGCCAAGTTCTGCGGCTGCGGCATTGACAAAGTCGCGCACGGAAAACTGCCGCCCGGTGGCGATAACAAAATCATCGGGTTTTTCCTGCTGCAACATAAGCCACTGCATTTCAACGTAATCACGCGCGTGGCCCCAGTCGCGCTTGGCGTCCATGTTGCCGAGGTACAGACAATCCTGCAAGCCAAGCACCATGCGAGACAAGGCGCGGGTGATCTTGCGGGTCACAAAGGTCTCACCACGGATGGGCGATTCGTGATTGAAAAGAATGCCGTTGCAGGCATACATGCCGTAAGCTTCGCGGTAGTTGACCGTAATCCAGTAAGCGTAGAGTTTGGCGCAAGCGTAGGGAGAGCGCGGATAAAACGGTGTTTTTTCCGTTTGCGGCACTTCCTGCACCAGACCAAAAAGTTCAGAGGTAGAAGCCTGATAAAAACGGCTGGTCTCCGTGAGTCCGGCAATACGAATGGCCTCGAGAAGGCGTAGGGTTCCGAGGGCGTCCACATCCGCAGTATATTCGGGCGACTCAAAAGAAACCTGCACATGGCTCTGTGCCGCCAGATTATAAACTTCGTCCGGCTTAACTTCCTGCATCAGGCGCACCAGATTGCTGGAGTCGCTCAGGTCGCCGTAATGCAGAATAAAGCGCCGCCGATTGGCATGCGGGTCTTCATACAGGTGGTCAATACGGTCAGTGTTGAACAACGAGGCACGCCTTTTGATGCCATGCACCTCGTAGCCCTTCTGCAACAGAAACTCCGCGAGGTAAGCCCCATCCTGCCCTGTGATGCCAGTTATAAGCGCTTTTTTCATAATTTCAGTATATTATCGTTTTGACGGTGAAGTTACGAAGGCTGAAACTCCTTACTGCCAGCAAGGAGGCGGGTAAAATACCTTGCAAGGCTACCATTGTCCACTGGTCGAAGCAGTAGCATCCTGCCAGCAATGCTACCCTTCACGCCCGTACACATCCGCAAAGCGCACGATATCGTCCTCGCCCAGATAGGAGCCGGACTGGATTTCGATAAGCACCAGAGGAATAACCCCAGGATTTTTCAAGCGATGCATGGTGCCAACAGGTATGTAGGTCGACTGGTTTTCCGTAAACAGTTTAACCAGATCGCCATTTGTCACTTCTGCCGTACCGCTCACTACGACCCAGTGCTCGGCACGGTGGTGGTGCATCTGCAAAGAAAGCTCGGCGCCCGGGTTCACAATGATGCGCTTGACCTGAAACCGCCCGTCCATGACAAGGGTTTCATAGCTGCCCCACGGGCGGTACACCAGGGGATGTTGCCTGCATTCGGGCCGCTGTGCGCTTTGCAGGCGGCCAACAATCTTTTTTACGTCCTGCACACGGTCTCGCGGTGCAACAAGCACGGCATCCTGCGTTTCCACCACCACGAGCCCGCTCACGCCTATGGCCGCCAGCAGCCTGTGGTTGGCGTTAAAATAGCAATCCTCGGCACCCTCGGTCATGACATCGCCAGAGCATACGTTGCCGGCGGCGTCTTGCTGCCCTATCTGATAAAAGGCTTCCCACGAGCCAAGGTCGCTCCAGCTGACGCCCAGCGGCACAACAGCCGCCAGATCCGTTTGCTCCATAACCGCATAGTCTATGGAATCAGACGGGGAGGAAAGGAATGCCTCGCTGTCCGGGCGGGAAAATGCCTGATCATCCTTGCGGCCCTTCCAGGCGGCATTGCAGGCGGCGTAGATCTGGGGAGCAAAACGTTCCAACTCTTTCAGATACACAGAAGCCCGCAGCAGAAACATGCCGCTGTTCCACGAATAGCCGCCTCTAGCCAGCATGCTCGTGGCTTTTTCCGCATCTGGTTTTTCCACAAAACGGGCAACCCGGTAGCCGTTCACGCCGAGAGCCTCGCCTTGTTCAATGTAGCCAAAGCCGGTTTCCGGCCCGGTGGGGGCTATGCCAAAGGTAACAATACGCCCCAGTTCCGCCAGGGCCGCCGCGCGTTTTACGCCTTCAAAAAAGGTACCTTCATCGCCAATGGCATGATCAGAGGGCAATACCAGCATGAGCGGATCTGCGCCGTCTTCCTTCAGGGCAAAGGCCGCCAGCGCAATAGCCGGCGCAGTATTGCGCGGCGCGGGTTCCAGCAGGATTTTGCCATGGACGCCGCATTCGTACAGCTCGGCGGTCACATAGAAGCGGTGAGCCTCATTGCATACAATAACAGGCTCCATGCTGTCTGGCGTGTGCTGCGCCCGCAGCACGGTATCCTTGAACAGCGTTTTCCCGCCGCCCATATCCACAAACTGCTTTGGGTATGTCTCGCGCGAAAGCGGCCACAAACGCGTACCACTACCACCGCACAGAATCACAGGAGCAATATTCTGCATGAATTTCCTCACCATTGCATCAATGTTGGAACACCGGTCTGACGCACTGCCAGTAGGGTCAACGAGCCCATGCTACGTCATCCCCCGCCCTCAAACAAGCGCCTCGCGACCTTGCATATCTGGCATTGCTCCAACCGTAAGCGGCAGAGCCTCTCACGAGTTCCTCAGGCAGGTACGGCCCCGCCCTGCTCTTTCAGAAACCGCAGTATCTCAGCCGTTTTTTCTTCCATCAGCGCAGGATTCCCCCTGCTCTCCACATTCAGGCGCAGCAGGGGTTCGGTATTGGACATGCGCAAATTGAAACGCCAATCGGCAAATTCCAGATTAACGCCGTCCATGCTGTCTTCGTGCAGAGCCGAAGCCGCATAACGATCCCTCACCTGCCGCATGAGAGCGGGGGCATCCTGCACACGGCGGTTGATTTCACCACTGCACGGATAGGCCTCCATGCGTTCTGCCACCAGCGCGGCCAGGGGCTTGCCCGTGCGGTGCAGCAACGAGGCCACCAGCAGCCAGGGCAGCATGCCCGAATCGCAGTAGGCAAAATCGCGAAAATAGTGATGCGCGCTCATCTCGCCGCCATACACGGCATCTTCGGCGCGCATGCGTTCCTTCATGAAGGCGTGTCCGGTCTTGCCCATGACGGGCTGCCCGCCTGCGGCCTGCACCACCTCTCGGGTGTTCCAGTACACTCTGGTGTCGTGCACCACCTTGCCGCCAGGCACACGCAGCAGCAGCTCCCGCGCCAGCAGGCCTATACAGTAGTAACCTTCAATAAAATTGCCGTCCGCGTCATAAAAAAAGCAGCGGTCAAAATCGCCGTCCCAGGCAACGCCCATGTCCGCGCCAGATTCGCGCACGGCAGCGGCTGTTGCCGCACGGCGCTCCGGCAGCAGGGGGTTGGGCACGCCATCGGGAAAAGTTCCGTCCGGCTGCATCTGTCGGCAGACAAATTCAAAGGGCAACGAGGCCATCAGATCGTTCAGCACTAGTCCGGCGCAGCCATTACCTGCATCAGCCACAATCTTCAGGGGCTTGCGTCCAGCAATTGGTGCAAGCTGCGCTGCACCGCTGTATTCCAGCAGCCAGGCCACATAGTCAGCACGGAACGAGGCATGGTGCAGAGGGGAGACTTCAAGGCACTCGGCAGAGTCGCCGTTTTCGGCAAGAATGGCCTCCACGCGGTCGCGCAGGGCAAACAGGCCGGAATCGCCGCTGATGGGTATGGCCCCGCCGCGCACCAGCTTGAAGCCATTTTCGTCCGCCGGATTGTGGCTGCCCGTAATCATGACGCCCGCGCCAAAGGGTTGGTTGGCGGCGGCATAATAGATTTCTTCCGTGCCGCACATGCCGATGTCCGTTACCTGCGCCCCGGCCTCACGCAAACCAAAGGCCAGCGCATCACGCAGTTCGGGGCCGGAAAGCCGGGCATCACGGCCAATCACAATGCTTTTTGCGCCCAGTATTTCAACAACGGCCCTGCCCAGTGCGCGCGCCAGCGGCGCATTGAGAACACCCGGCACACGGCCCCGGATATCGTAGGCTTTGAAGCATGAAAGTGAATTGCCCATGACGTCCCTCTTCTGAATTATATTGATGCATTGCCCTTCTCATTCCAGACCAAGAGAACAATGCATACCTTTTATCCAACTTGCAGCCCGATTGCCAATGTATTTTGACGCATACAGGCTCCGTACGGAATCTGACCGCCGTGCATACAAAACCTCAAAGTCCGCACAGCAGCCTTTACGGACATGTAACGCATAAAAAAAGGGGCCACGGTATTATCCGTAACCCCTTGATATTGTGGTGGAGAAGAAGGGATTTGAACCCTCGACCCCCGCCTTGCGAAGGCGATGCTCTCCCAGCTGAGCTACTTCCCCACAATGGAAAGCTTAACGCAGGAAATGAGCAATAGGCAAAACCGCACGACTTGTCAAGCCTTTCTCCTGTTCAGCTGTGCATCCAGCCTCCGCCGCCTGTCAGGCAAAAGTTTCGATAATCTGCTGGATACGTTGCTCATAGCCGTGCTGCGCGCGCAGATGCTCGCGCCATGCCCGCCGCAGAGCATACGCAGCTTGCGGATGCGCCCGAAACCATGCGCGCTTGACCATAAAGTCGCTCGGTCCGCGCAATGTCATGGGTTCGGTCAATTCCGCAGGGAAGATTTCCAATCCAGATGTGGCATCACTGAGCAGCAATCCGCCGCTGGCCCAAACGTCAAAATGGCGCTGGCTCAGGCTCTGCGGCAACAGGAGGCTCGTTACGTTCAGCACGGCTTCTGCCCGCGCGTACACTTCGGGCAGTGCCGTATAGTAATCCACTGGCGGCAGTATTTCCGTGCCAGGCAGCAGAGCTTTCCAGCCGTCATCGCCGATGACGCGCAGCCCGCCCTTGCCAGCCCCTGCGGCTAAAAGCCAGCGTTTTCTGTTGGCCTGCGCGCAACGCTCGGCCCCGAGGCCCGGACGGCGCACATCATAGCCAGGCCACAGCCTGCCCCCCAGTTTGTCGTGCCACCAGAAAAAATGCGGCGCATTCTGCGGCCCAGTGCTGGCCTCAAGCAGCGCTGCGGCCTCAGCCTCCAAAGCTTGCGGCACACTGGCCGCAGCAAAAAAGCGCTCTTTTTCAGGAAAGGTGGAACGCCCCACAAACAGGGGCGGCTCCATAGTAATGGATGACGGAGCAAAGCTCGGCAGATCGCGCCACATATGTGGTGCAACAGCCAGGGGCAGATGAAAAACCCGGCCCGCGCCATATGCTCTAAGGCCGTCCGCAAAGCTGACATCCGTCACAAAAATATGGGCATCCCGCCACCAGGGCAGCCGCACACCAGACAAAATATGCCAGGGATTGTCCACAAACCACAGGGCAACGGGAATCCCAAGGGCCCGGCAAAGCTCAAAAACGCGCCCGTCAGCATCCAGCCCGCGCATGTTGACCGAGAGCAGAAATGCAGGTTTGCCTCCTCGCAAAAGGACGCGCCAGCGGGCCAAAAAATCATCTTCACGGGACGCCTGCTTTCCGCTCATGTCAGATACAGGCTGTGGATGGGCATCCACCACCGGTCCGAAACCGCACCCGGCGAGAGCCGTGCGTAATTCCTGATGCAGCAACTGCCCATCGTTGCCCGGCAGCAGAACTGCCCCGCGCGCGCCTGCCCCAACTCTAGGGAAGCCTCCCCTGCCCGCTGCCGTCATGGGCCCACTCTGCGTAGCAGATGCAGGAAGGGCGAGGGTCGCATCCACGCGGCCCAGCAACGGCCCCCAAAAATCAGGATCAAGCCGTAAGGCGGGCGTGTAAAAGCAGCAAAGGCACTGCCCGGCCAGAGCCGCTGCCTGCTCTGCGGTGACCGCGCGCCAGCTGGCGGGCAACGGCTCGCGTGGCAAAAGCCCGGCCTCCAGCCTCCATACCTCCATGGCGCGGGCCACAAGTGGGGATTCCAGCCAGTATACGGCGGGAGCATTTGCAATCAGGGGCAAAACCTGCGGCAGGTTTGCTCCTGATTCTGGCCCCAGCCCGAGCAGCAGCACGGCATCGCCCTCTCCCCGGCAGGTCCAGGCTTCCGGGCCATCGGGCAGGCTCACGGCCCGGCCCGCAAAATCCAGCAGGCGAACCCGCTGCGGGCGTTTGTTTTGTTCGGCCATTTTCTTCTCCGCGAATACTGGCTCCTTGCGGAACTGTCCCATCAATAAAAAGCCCCGCTGCGGCAAGCAAGCGGGGCAGAATAATCCTAAGCTCCGCGCCGATTACGGCAGCCGGAGGTTCTCCCCTGTGGCTGGCATACTTTGCGCCGATAATGGCGCGCCATTGCCAGAACTGCAAGACCCACACAAGGGAATGCATGAACTATCCACGCAAGCAGGTAACTTTTCTGCCGCGTGAACGCAAAAAACATAATCCTACTTGATCACGCCGCAGGCGATACGCGCCCCGCCGCCGCCAAGGGGAGCTGGCTGGTCGGAATAGTTGTCGCCGCCGGCATGGATCATGAGCGAGCGGCCCTTGATGTCGGTTGTGGTCAGATCAGCCACATGCAACTTGGCCTTCACATTTTGCTGCGCATCTGCGGTTATAAGCGGCAGATCACCCTTGTGCCCATGCTTGCCGGGGCCTTCATGTTTGCCAGCGTGGGAGGGATCATAATGCCCCCCGGCGGCAAGACCGGCCACATTGACGCCATCCTTGGCAGCGGGCGCACACGAAGGATTTTCATGCACGTGCATGCCGTGGTCGCCCTGAGGGATACCGACGACATCAACCATAATATCCATGCCGCCCTTGCCGTCGTCCTCAAAAACAACAAAGCCGATGGCCTCGCCAACGCCTTCGCTGCTGATCTTGTTCACAGGAACTTTAACACTTTCCGCCCGTACCGTCTGCACTCCAAAGGCGAGCGCGCAACCCGCAAGACAAGCGGCCAACAAAATCCGTTTCATAGCCTCTCCTTACTGGTGATAGTGTGCGAGATCAAAGGTTCTGGAAACTTATTGAAAAAATATCCTGATAAATCCTGGAGGTCAACCTGTTCAGCAATTTTGCGCGGCTCATCACGAGGGGCTGCACTGCGCACTTGGCGAGCGCAAGAAAAAAGGGTATGGTCCCCTGCTGGAATTTACCATGAAAGAATATCGAGATCATTATTTTCTAAAGGCCAAGCGCGAGAACTATCCCGCCCGCTCGGTCTACAAGCTCAAGGAGCTGGACTCCAAGTTCCACCTGCTGCGCCTCGGCCAGCGGGTTCTCGACCTTGGCGCGGCCCCCGGCTCGTGGTCCATGGGTGCAGCGGAAAAGGTCGGCACGCGTGGACTTGTGCTTGCCTGCGACATTCAGAGCACCGAAACGGTGTTCCCGCCGCAGGTCACATTCATGCAGGAAGACGTGTTCAACCGCTCTGCCGAATTTGAAGCCAAGCTCAAGGAGCTGGGGCCTTTCGACGTTGTCATCAGCGACATGGCTCCGCGCACTACGGGCACGCGCTTTACGGATCAGGCCCGTTCTCTTGAGCTTACGGTTGAGGCATTGGATGTAGCCTGTCTGCACCTCAAAAAGGGCGGCAGCTTTGTGGTCAAAATTTTTATGGGGCCGGATATTCAGGAGCTGCTTGCACCTATGCGCAAAGCTTTTGATGCGGTCAAATCGTTCAAGCCCAAAAGCTCGCGGGCCGAAAGCAAGGAAACATTTTTTGTCGGCCTTGGTTTTCGTGGTCAGGCGGGCGCGGCCCCAACGGCGCACATGCCGGGCGAAACCGCCGGGGAAACTTCGCACGAAGTTGCCGACGACGCGCCGCCGGGTATATAAACATACTCTACATGAGGTTTCGGAGGTTTTATGTCAGGTCACAGTAAATGGGCCAATATCCAGCACCGTAAGGGTCGCCAGGACGCCAAGCGCGGCAAGATTTTCACCAAGGCCGCCAAAGAAATCATCATCGCAGCCAAGGGCGGCAGCGATCCTGTGGGCAACTCCCGTCTGCGCGCGGCCATAGCCGCCGCCAAGGCCGTCAATCTGCCCAAGGACAAGATTGAGGCAGCCATCCGCAAGGGTACGGGTGAAGACGCAGGCGGCGACCTGACAGAAACCTTCTACGAAGGCTACGGGCCCAGCGGCATCGCCATCATGGTGGAAGTTGCCACTGACAATAAAAACCGCACCGTGGCCGAAGTTCGTCACCTTTTTACCAAACATGGCGGCGCCATGGGTGAAAATGGCAGCGTGGGCTGGATGTTTGACCGCAAGGGCGTTATCGCCGTAGACAAGGCGGCCTACCCCGAAGACAAAATCATGGAAGCCGCTCTTGAAGCCGGCGCAGACGATGTCATCGATGATGAGGACGTGTGGACCATCCACACCGCCATGGCCGATTTCACCGCTGTGCGCGATGCGCTGGAAGCTGCCGGTATTGCCATGCAGGAAGCCGAACTGGCCATGATTCCGCAGAATCTTGTGGCTGTGAGCGCCGAAGTGGGCATGAAGGTGCTGCGCCTCATGGACGCGCTGGACGACAATGACGACGTTCAGAATGTCTATGCCAACGCGGACTTCCCCGACGATATGCCCACCGACTAACGCATTTTCACTTTGAGATGTCTGGCGGGGGAGAATCCCGTTTGTAAGACGGGTCACTCCCCCGCGCAGCCAGCCAAACTTCGCAAAATCACGCCGACCGCGCCCCCAGCGTTGCGCATCAACCGCACTTGTTCCTCCTGCCTCCCTGCGTTATACTGACAAAGCGCCACAAGGCCCGCAGGCCATCCACCTGCTGACGGCGCTCCTACATCAAGGCATTCTCACGTTGAAATACTTGCTTAAAAGCGAAACGAATTCGCCTGGCAAAATATTTTTTAGCGGGAGTTTTTACAAAAAAACGTGCAGAGCAGATGCATACTTTCAACGATAATCTGCTCCAACCGATAATCCATATCAGAGGCGACAGGCGGTATTCATGCAGGCATGGGACATTGAATTTCGGGCTCTTAGCGTGGGCTACGGCGAGCATGTGGTTCTGCGCGATGTCAATGCGGTGCTTCCGGGCGGCAAGGTTTCTGTAATTCTTGGCGGTTCCGGCTGCGGCAAATCCACCCTGCTGCGCCATATTATCGGCCTTTCGCGTCCGCAGGCTGGTCATGTGCTCATAGGCGGCAAAGATCTCTTTGCCCTGCCCCAAAAAGAATTTCGGCGCATGCGCCGCAACATGGGCGTGCTGTTTCAGGATGGCGCGCTGCTAGGCGCGCTGTCGCTGGTGCAAAACGTCACCCTGCCCCTCACAGAACATCTGAATCTTCCCAAAAAGCTTGTTCGCGAGGCGGGCCTGCGCGTACTGCGCATGGTGGGTCTTGAAGATTTTGCCGATTTTTATCCCAACCAGCTTTCTGGGGGCATGCGCAAACGCGCGGGCCTTGCGCGGGCCATTGTGGCCGAACCGCGCATTTTGCTGTGCGATGAGCCGACCTCCGGCCTTGACCCCATCACCGCCGCCCGCATGGACGAACTACTGCTTGCCATGCGTAGAGAATATACCGACATGTCGGTGATTGTGGTCAGCCACGATCTTGCCAGCCTGCGGGCCATTGCCGACCATGTTCTGGTGCTGGGCGAAGGCCGCGCGCTTTTTTCCGGCTCGCTGGCCGAGCTTGAAGCAAACAATGACCCGTATCTGCGGCAATTTTTGCTGCGCGAACCCGGCGACACGCAGGCCGCCATGGGCGAAGCGCCAGATCCGGCGGTGCGCCAGGCCCTTGACCGCTGGCTGGCATCATAAAAAATGCGCCGCCTGCATAATAAATTGCGATAACCAGGCGATTTACGATTACCTACTCAACAGTAGGGCTTGAAACTTTGTCATGGCGCACTTATACTGAGATTTGATCTTATTGCCGAATTATCTGTGGAGCTACCTGAACCTTATGAGTACTGTTCGTGAAACCGCTGTGGGCCTTTTTGTCCTGTTCGGCCTTGTATGCGTTGCTTACCTGACCATCAAGCTGGGCAAGATGGAAGTTTTCAACCAGCAGGGCTTTGAACTTTCTGCCAACTTTGATTCTGTTTCCGGCCTGCGGGTCGGGGCGGATATTGAAATGGCCGGGGTGCCGGTGGGCCGCGTGGTAAGCATTGGTCTTGACCCAGACCCGGTGCGCAATCAGGCAGTGGTACGCCTGCGGCTCGACAAAGACCTGAAACTTTCGGACGACAGCATCGCCTCCATCCGTACCAGTGGCCTCATTGGCGACAAATATGTCAGCCTTTCGCGCGGTGGTTCGGAGCATGTCCTTGCGGCTGGTGACACAATTACTGAAACGGAATCCGCCGTTGACCTCGGTTCCCTCATCGGCAAGTACGCCTTCGGAGGAGTCAAATAACAATGACCATTCATGCGATCACACGCCATATAGCCGCAGGCTTTCTGCTTGCGCTGCTGACAGTTGCGCTGTTGCCCGGCGCGGCCAGTGCGAGTTCTCCTGCGCAGCTGGCGCTGGAGACTTCCATCAGCCGCATCCTCAACTCCATCAAGAACCCCGACTACGTCAATCCTGCCACGCGCCGCCCGCTACGCCAGCAGATTGAAGATGAAGTCCTGCACATTTTTGATTTCAAAGAATTTTCTTCGCGCACGGTGGGGCCGCGCTGGGGCACATTCAGCCCGGC
Organism: Desulfovibrio intestinivivus; assembly: GCF_053570665.1. Taxonomy (NCBI): domain Bacteria; kingdom Pseudomonadati; phylum Thermodesulfobacteriota; class Desulfovibrionia; order Desulfovibrionales; family Desulfovibrionaceae; genus Desulfovibrio; species Desulfovibrio intestinivivus. The sequence continues at coordinate 200,937 of NZ_JBRBQT010000001.1, forward strand.
GCAGCAACAGCAGTTCAGCGATGCCTTTGCCGAACTGCTCCTGAATACCTACCTGAGCAAGATTGACGGCTACAATGGCGAGCAGGTCGTGTACACTGGCGAGGTTTCGTCCCCCAAGGGCGACCGCACCGAAGTGCGCACAATCATCACCATGAAGGACTCGAAGAAAGTCCCCGTTGCTTATCGCATGCTCCCCAAAAACGGATCATGGCTTGTTTATGACGTGCTGATTGAAAATATCAGCTTGGTCAAAAACTATCGCACCCAGTTTCAGGACATTCTGAACACCGGCAGCCCTGACCAGCTTATTGCCAGGGTCAAGGCCAAGGCGCAGGAGGTCCGGCAGGGCAATGGCCAGTAGCTACTCATCAACACTGCCGGGGCATCTCTATGTGCCCGGTTTTCTGCTGGCCGCACTGCTGTGCTTGTGGCATGCGCCAGCCAGTGCAGCCCCCAGTCAGGCGCCTGCCCCCTCCACTGTGTACGGCAAGTCGCCTCAGCTTCAGCCTGGGGCCATCACAGTAACGCCCTACGGAACCATGAGTGCAGACAATACCCTGGACGACTACGACAACGAGCCGATCCAGAGCATTTCTGACCCCATTGAACCGTGGAACAGGTTCTGGTTCCACTTCAACGACATTTTCTTTCTATACGTTGCCAAACCCACCTACACAGCATGGGAAACCGTCACGCCGCACCAGTTGCGGTCCGGGTTGAAAAATTTCTTTTCCAACCTTCTGTTCCCTGTGCGTTTTGTGAACAACATTCTGCAGTTCCGCTTTTTTGAAGCGGGGGTGGAATTTGGGCGGTTTGTCATCAACACCACTTCCAGCGCGGGCTTTGCCGATGTGGCAAAGGGACACAAAACCATTGTGCCCATTGATCCCACAGGCGAAGACTTTGGCCAGACTCTCGGCCGCTGGGGCCTTGGGCATGGTTTTTACATTGTCTGGCCCATCATTGGCCCAAGCTCCGTGCGCGACACTGTGGGCCGCGCTGGTGATCTGTTTGCCGACCCGCTTTTCTACCTGCAACCCACAGAACTGGGCCTTGGCGTTGGCGGCGGCCTGCGGTTCAACGCCCTTGGCGATGTGCTGCCTCTGTATGAAGACCTGAACACCGTGGCTGTCGATCCCTACATTGCCATGCGCGAGGCCTATGTGAACTTCCGCAAGGCGCAGGTGTTGCACTAGATATTGTCCTATAAGCCAGAATGAAGCCCCCGGCGGAAACGCATAGTTTTTGAGCCGGGGGCTTTTTACGTTTTGGGATATATTTTGGGCGTAGATGAGGCGCGTTTTCGGCCGATCTGTATGATACTATTTTTTTCTGCCCTTCGGGCGCAATTTTCCGCCTTCCGGCGGGGTTTGGGACGCCTGTGCGGCGCGCAGCAAGGCGGGGCCGGTTATGGGGCTACGCCCCCTTCTCGGCCCCCCTTGCATCCCCCCCCGAAGCACCCCCTTGAGTTTTCAGCTTCCACAAACCGGCGAGGGCAACGCGGCCATAGCTGCGGGAGCTTCCCTCGCTCGCTGCACTCGCTCAGGTGATCTCCCTCCGCGCCGCGTTTATGCCAGAGAACATTTCCGCTCCGAATGGAATTCCGCTTCAGCCAACTACCATTGATTTTATTGCTGCCAGAGAATGAGCCTTGTACCTTTTTAGTTGCTCTGAATATTCTGGCAGTACTACGCGTGGATAAATTCTGATAGCAAACAAAGACATGCACCACTTCGACAAGGTGCATGTGATAATGGCAAGTTTCATTCAGCCATGACCAAAGGAATACCTTACGAGTCAGAAAAATTTGTACTCCATCAGGAGCTGGTCGTTGCGTTGCCTTCCTTAAACTCGCCGGAGCGAATGCGAAGGTGATGGTTGGTGTTGGGCGAATTTGCAAAATACGCGTTTTGCGGTCTGAAAAGGAAGCGCCGGGATTTTGAGCGCAGCGTACTCACGTACGTGAGCATCAAAATTTCGGCGCTGACGCATTCAGGGCGTAAAAGTCGGGTTTGCGTAAATCAGCCTGACAGGCTCACCCACCCCGCAAAAAACCTCCCCCCTGCCTTTGCCTTTTCTTTCCCTGCCGCCCTGCCCGGCCTGCCTTCCATTACCTTGCCCTCTGCCTCAGCACCTCAGGGCACAAGGCTTTTTTTTGCCAGCACCTTCTGGTAGGCTCTGCCCATGAACAAGCCGTCCACCCAAGCCCCAAGCCCTCTGCTGCAACTGGAAAACCTCTCTGTGACCTTTGCAACCGCAGACGGCCCGCTGCCCGCCGTGCGCAGCATAAACCTCTGCCTGCATGAGGGTGAAACAGTTTGCCTCGTTGGTGAATCCGGCTGCGGTAAAAGCCTCACGGCCAAAGCCATTTTGCGGCTCACCCCGCCCAACGCGGTGCTTGAAGGGCGCATTCTGCTGCACGGTCAGAATCTGCTCGAGCTTTCAGAAAAAAAAATGCGCTCCGTGCGCGGTCGTCAGGTGGGCATGATCTTTCAGGAGCCCATGACCTCCCTCAACCCGGTGCTCAAAATTGGCGATCAGGTGGCAGAACCCTTGCGGCTGCATCAGGGCATGAGCCGCTCTGAAGCCCGCGAGGCTGCCGTAGAACTGCTGACAGAAGTGGGCATTCCCGCGCCGCAAAGCCGCTATGACGATTACCCGCACCAGCTCTCGGGCGGTATGCGCCAACGCGTCATGATTGCCATGGCATTGTCGTGCAAACCTGCCCTGCTACTGGCTGATGAACCCACCACAGCTCTGGATGCCACGATTCAGGGCCAGATTCTGCGCCTGCTGGCGGCCCGCTGCCGCGAGCGCTGCATGGCCGTGCTGCTGATTACCCACGATCTCGGCGTAGCCGCCCAGATGGCGGACACAGTGGGCGTCATGTATGCCGGGCGCCTGGTAGAATGCGCTCCAGCCCAGGAGCTGTTCGCCGACCCGCGCCACCCCTACACGCAGGGATTGCTGCACGCTGCGCCCAGCGCCCGTTCACGCGGCCTTGAGCGCCTGCCAACCATACCGGGCACGGTTCCATCCCTTGCCAACATGCCTGCGGGGTGTCCATTCCACCCCCGCTGCAAGTCAGCCCTTGCGCGTTGCGCCGCCGAAATGCCGCCCGCAGTGGCCAGCGGCGCGCACAGCACGGCCTGCTGGCTTGTCGGCCAGTCATAGCCGAGCACCCATGCGGGCAATCATCACGCTCAGCCATTGCAGCAGACCACCTTGCGCAGACATATTGCCTCTGCTATAAACTTATTTTCCAGTTCTCCGTAAATTCAGACAGTGGCTCTGTCCGGCTTGTTCCTGAAGCCGCGCCATGCCGCATCTGATTGCTCCCCCCATCGCGTTGCATCCCCCCTACTGGCAACGCTTGGCAATCGGACTTCTGAATTGCGGCGTATCCAAGCATTCCGCCAGACTGTCAGTTTCTGGGCCGCCCCCCTACGGCCCGCCAGAGCATTTCGTGGCGCGGATTTTCAGAATCCACGCGAACAGACAAACTTGTTCAATGTTCATCTGCTCTATGCTGTCAACAGCGCTGCCCGCGACAAGCGGGGCAGTTTCAGCTGAACGTGGAGGATGCCTCACATGAAACTAGGCGCAAAACTTGTGCTCTCTTTCGGCAGTCTTATTGCCGTCATTCTGGTGTCTTCTGCCATCACGATGCACAACGTGGGCGAAATGAACGGCAAGGTACGCGAGATTGACGAGGCATGGCTGCCTTCCGTCACCGCCATCCAGTCCATGAATGTGCAGCTCAATTCGCTCCGCGCCGATCTTGCGTCAATAATGTCGCAAACCTACGCCGACGAGATCCGCAAGTACGAAAAGAATCTTCAGGATTCCATGGACTCCATCCAGCGCGATCAGGCCGCCTATCTGCAACTACGCAACGCCACCCCCGGTATGGATAGTGAGCAAGGCAAGGCCCTTATGGCCCGCATTGGCGACCTTTCCCAGCAGGAAAGCAAAGCGCGCGAAGGCATCATCAAGGGTGTGCTGGACGGTCGGCGCGGCGTGGCAAACGTGGCCTTTGACAAAAAATACCGACCTGTTTTTCAGGAGCTTGGCGAGACCTATGGCGAAGTTGTGCGCATGAACGTCACGGGCAGCAAGGCCGCGGCCCAAAGCGCCACTGACGCAGGGCAAAAAACCCGCAACATGTCCATTGCCATCACTCTGGCTGCCGTTATCATCAGCATCTGCATTACCTGGATGCTCACGCGTTCTGTGGGGCGGCAACTGGGCAAAGACCCCGGCGAACTGGCCGTCATAGCCCGCCGGGTTGCCAACGGCGATTACGATATTGACGATGGCAGCGTCAAAACCGGCGTGTATGCAGATATGGTTTCCATGGCGCAGACGCTTAAAGAAAACATGGCAAAGGCGCACCAGGAATCGGAAAACGCCAGGCAAAGCGCCCAGCGGGCAGAAGAAGCCCTGCGGCAGGCGGAGGCAGCAAGCGTTGAAGCCCAGCGCAAAGCCGAAGCAATGAGCGCCGCTTCTGAGGGGCTTCAACAGGTTGCGCAGGTTGTGAGCGACGCTTCAACGCGACTGGCAGCGCACATTGAGCAGTCTGACAAGGGAGCATGCGAAACGTCGCTCAGGCTGACGGAGGCCGCCAGCGCCATTCAGCAGATGAACAAGACCGTGCTTCAGGTGGCGCAGAACGCCGCAGCCGCCAATGCCGCTTCGCTCGAAACGCGCCAAAAAGCCGAGCAAGGCGCTGAAATCGTCAAGCGCTCCCTGCACAGCATCAGCGAGGTGCACCATGTTTCGCTGGCGACCAAGAACGATATGGCGCAGCTCCGGGAACATACGCAAAACATCAACCGCATCATGAACGTTATTTCAGATATTGCCGACCAGACCAACCTGCTTGCCCTTAATGCCGCTATTGAAGCTGCCCGCGCGGGCGATGCCGGGCGCGGTTTTGCCGTGGTAGCTGATGAGGTGCGCAAACTGGCGGAAAAAACAATGGCTTCCACACATGACGTGGCCAACGCCATCACGGCCATTCAGGACAGTGCAGCAAAAAGCATGGATTCTGTGGATAACGTTGCCCTTCAGATTGAGCAGGCCAATGACTTTGCCCAACAATCCGGGCAGGCGCTGACAGATATAGTTGTGATGGTGGAATCCACCTCTGATCAGGTTACCGCCATCTCTTCGGCCAGCGAGGGGCAGTCCGCCGCCAGTGACCAGGTCACAAGCGTTATTGACCAAATCAACGGCATGTCCCGGCAAACAGCCTCTGCCATGCGTGCAGCCACAGAAGCAGTGGAAGACCTGGCGGCCCAAGCCAACGGGCTTTCGGGCCTTATTGCGCAGATGCGCGCCCAGTAATTTTTTTTCAGGGTATTCACGGTTTGTTGCAACAGATGTTGCAAAAACGCCGGCCTTCGGGTCGGCGTTTTTGTTTATGAACAGGGATAATAATATCAATTTAGCAATAAAACCTGCCAGAGATGTTCCCAATGCAACATGCATTGCCACAAAAGCCCCATATCATTTTTTGAACTTGACCAGCCGCTATTGTGCATAGAATGCAACACCACCTGTGGGGAGATCGTCTGCCATGAGCCTGAGAGCACGTCTGATTCTGTCTTTCGGAAGTATAATTATCATAATGTTAATAACGTCCGGCCTGACCATCAGGAATCTCACCCGCATGAATGCCGAGATCGCATCCATAGGCAGCACATGGATTCCTGTGGCTACATCCATCCAGAACACCTATGCCCTGCTGTTTTCTTCCAGAGGGGATCTTTCGGCCATTACAACGCTGCACGACCCCAAGGAGATAGAGAACTACAATACACATATGGCGGGGCTGCTGCGGCGCATTGGCGACAGCAAAAAGGCTTTTGCTGTCGCCCTTGAAAATATGCCGCCGTCAGACCGCAAGCAGGCCATCCTGGACATAACAGCCCAGATAGAAGCGCAATCAGGCCAATTTGTAACCATGCGCAAAGACCTGCTTGCTTTTATCAGAGCCGGTAAAAATGAAGAAGCCGCCCAGTTGCTTGCCAGCAGCCGCACTCCCTTTCTCAGGCTGGCTGACCTCTATGAACAGATTGTCAGCCTGAGCAACGAAGGCGCAAACATTGCCATTACAAACGCCAGCGGCGTCAGCGAACAATCAATTATTTTTTCATCAGGATTATCTCTGGTTGCTGTACTTATTGGCATGGCTGTCATTCTGCTTCTGCTCAGGGTGGTTCATAGGCAGCTTGGCAAAGACCCCGGCGAACTGGACACCATAGCCAGACGCGTGGCCCAGGGGGACTATGCACTTGGCGATGAGACTGAAAAGCGCGGCGTCTACGCTTCAATAATTGCCATGGTGCAGGCGCTGAAAACCCACATTGAAAGCGCCCAGCGCGAATCGCTGGCGGCACAAGAGCAGTCAGCCAAGGCAACAGAAGCCCTGCGCCAGACGGAAGCTGCCAATATAGAAGCCCAAAACAAGAGTGAGACTCTACGTGCAGCAGCCGCCAAACTTCAGGAAGTGACGCATGTAGTAAGCACCGCCACCGCGCGCCTGGCCGCGCAAATCGAGCAATCGGACAAAGGTTCGCAAGAAACAACGGGCAGGCTGAGCGAGGCGGCTTCTGCCATGCAACAGATGAACGCAACTGTGAAGGAAGTGGCGCGCAACGCATCCATTGCCTCGCAAGCCTCCACAGAAACTCGCGCCAAAGCCGAAAATGGCGCGCAGATCGTCAAGCGTTCGCTGCACAGTATTGATCAGGTGCACGAAGCGTCCATGACGCTCAAGGACGATATGGCTCTGCTGCGGGAGCACACGCAGAACATCAACCGCATCATGGGTGTTATTTCAGACATAGCCGACCAGACCAACCTGCTGGCGCTCAATGCCGCCATTGAGGCCGCCCGCGCGGGAGAGGCCGGGCGGGGATTTGCCGTGGTTGCTGATGAAGTGCGCAAGCTGGCGGAAAAAACCATGGCCTCCACCCATGACGTTGCCAACGCCATTGAGTCTATCCAGTCCAGCGCCGCCCAGAGCATGGATTCTGTGGACAGGGCGGCAAAACAGATTGAAGAAGCCAACACCTATGCCAGCCAGTCTGGTGCGGCGCTGGCCGACATTGTTGCTACGGTCGAGAGCACTGCCGATCAGGTTAATGCCATTGCAGCCGCCAGCGAGCAGCAGTCTGCCGCCAGTGATGAAGTGAGCGGCGCCATCACGCAAATCAGCGAGATGGCGCGCCAAACGTCCGAGGCCATGAGCGAGGCGGCGGAGGCCATAACCAACCTTTCCGCCCAGGCCAGCAACCTCATGAAATTGGCAGAAGCCATGAATCACGATTGATCCCGGTTCGCGACGGCGTCCCCCATATACTGCATGGCACGTACAAAGCGGTGGTTCAGAAAAACCACAGCTTTGTTGTATATTTTGTCATTCATACTACTGAAAAAAATTTAGCACGTTCTTTGCATAAGTTATACATTCATCGCAAGTGCCTGAAGCACAAACCCAGGAGGTGAAAACCTATGCGACTGATTGTAAAACTTGGACTATCATTCTTTTTTATTACACTTGTTCTGCTTGCGATGAGTGGCATGTCGATCAAAAACATTTCTGCAATGAATAAAAGATTCATTGAAATAGATACATCTTTGCTCCCATCTCTCATAGAACTTCAGGAAATGCATCTGAAATTCTGGATTATCCGCTCTGACGTATTGGCGCTTATTTCACAAACATCGCCCTCAGAGATCGAACGTTATTCCTCCAACATCACCAGCACGATGGATTCCATTAGGGAAAACCATGACAGATATTTTGCCATTGTGGGGGAATCAGAAGACCAGCACAACGTTGCGGCAAAGGAACTGATAGAAAAGATTGATGCAATTTCTCGCAAACTCAACACAGTACGCAAAGAAATCCTTGCATTTGTGCAATGTGAAGAACGTGGAGAGGCAATAAACATATTTGAAAATAAATACACTCCGCTATTCAACAGCCTTGAGCCACTCTATGAAGAGCTGATGGCACTCACCAAGTCAGACAGCAAACAGGTGTCTGCCGAGGCCGTCGCCGCAGGCGAAAGCGCAGTTAAAGGCGCATCTGCGCTCAGTGCTGCCGCCGTATTTTTCAGCATCATCGTTTCTCTTGTACTTTCGCGCTCCATAAAGCATCAACTTGGCAAAGACCCCGGAGAACTCCAGGCTGTGGCAAGCCGTGTTGCTGCCGGAGACTACGACATTCATGACGCAAATAGCGACAGCGTTGGCGTGTACGCTTCCATCGTCGCCATGGTGCAGGCACTGAAAACCCACATCGAAAGCGCTCAGCGTGAATCACTGGTGGCGCGGGAGCAATCCGCCAAGGCAACCGAAGCCCTGCGCCAGACGGAAGCCGCCAATATCGAGGCCCAGAGCAAAAGCGAAGCCCTGCGGATGGCCGCCGCCAGACTTCAGGAGGTGGCCCGGGTAGTGAGCGCGGCCACCGCGCGCCTGGCCGCGCAGATTGAACAGTCAGATAAAGGCGCGCAAGAAACATCGGCCCGACTGGGCGAGGCGGCCTCTGCCATGCAGCAGATGAATGTCACAGTGCAGGAAGTGGCGCGCAACGCGTCCGTTGCCTCGCAGGCCTCCACAGAAACACGCGCCAAGGCGGAAAACGGCTCAGAAATCGTCAAACGCTCGCTGCGCAGCATTGATCAGGTGCATCAGGCATCCATGACCCTCAAGGACGACATGGCCCAACTGCACGGACACACCCAAAACATCAACCGCATCATGGGCGTTATTTCCGACATCGCCGACCAGACCAATCTGCTTGCCCTCAACGCCGCCATTGAGGCTGCCCGCGCGGGCGATGCCGGGCGGGGCTTTGCCGTGGTGGCGGATGAAGTGCGCAAACTGGCGGAAAAAACAATGGCCTCCACCCATGACGTTGCCAATGCCATTGAGGCTATCCAGTCCAGCGCTACCCAGAGCATGGATTCTGTGGACAAGGCCGCAAGGCAGATTGAACAAGCCAATACCTACGCCAGCCAGTCTGGTGCGGCCCTGACCGATATTGTGGCCACGGTTGAGGGCACGGCGGATCAGGTCAATGCCATTGCCGCCGCAAGCGAGCAGCAGTCTGCCGCCAGCGATGAAGTAAGCCGCGCCATAACCCAGATAAGCGAAATGTCGCGCCAGACCTCTGCCGCCATGCGCGAAGCGGCGGATGCCGTGGCCGAACTGGCAGGGCAGACCCAAAATCTTATGGATCTCATGTCCAGCATGCAGCAATAGTACAAAAGAAAGGGGCTGTTCCGGCAGCGCATTGCGCATCTCTGCCGGGACAACCCCTTACAGGCCCGAAATTTTTTTGTCTACGGCTCTTCCGCCACGGCAGGCTTGCACCGCCTGCCCAGCCAGCGGGCGATCACAGGGGGCAGCCAGCCAGCGGCCTTTTGCCCGGCCCCTGCGGCGTCATCCCTGCTTGGCGTGTACTGCTTTTTGACAATATAGACGCCCACCAGCACCACCGCTATGCCCAGAACTTCCAGACCCGACAATTTCTCTGAAAATATGGCCCACGAGTAGACAGCGGCAATGGCAGGCTGGCAAAGGCAGATCACCGCAGAAAGGTTGACGCTGAGCTTGCCCTGACAATGCGTGAGCATGTTATGCCCAATCACCTGCACGCAGAGCGTAAGAGCCAGTATGGGCCACAGATCGTCCCAGCTCCGCGGAATCTGCAAGCCCTCCACAGCCCACGAGGCAAAAAACAGGCCCACAAGTCCGCCAACGGCACTGCCAAGCATGATGACGCTGCTCTCCATCCTGTCGCGCAGGCGGTAGGCAATAAGCAGAAATCCCGCGTAAAAAAAGGCCGCGGCCAGTGCCAGAAAATCACCAAAATAGTTGCCCGGCACAGGGCTGGCCTTGCCCCCCACCAGAAGCACCACCCCGGCAAGGGTAACAGCCGCGCCGGGAATGAACAGCCTCGGCAGCCGCTCGTGAAACAGAAAGTATGAGACCGGAATAACCGTGAACGGCGTCAAATTGGTGAGCAGGTTGGCATTGGCAACCGTTGTATAGCTGAATGCCGTGTTCCACAGGGCCACATCGCCCGCCAGAAACACGCCGGACAACAGCAGCAGGACAACATCCCTGCCGCTGAGCCGCCCAAGCCGGCCATAGGCCAGCGGCCAGAGCAGCGGGATGGAAAACAGCATGCGGTACATCCCCGTATTGATGGGTGACAGGCCGCTCTGCCGCACAAATATGCCCCCAGTGGCCAAAAAGGCCACTGCCAGCACCGCCAGCAGAACATATTTTGTGCCGTTCCCCCGCCGCATTCCGCCCTGCGGCGCAGTATCGCCTTGCGTGGACATGGAGCCTCCCATCCTTTTGTTGTGTTTGTTGCCCCCTTTGATACAGTGGACTTGGCACCATCAAAAGTGCCACATGACACATATTTTATGGTGCCACCTGGGGACAGACATGATCAGCACGGGCAAGGACGGCTCCGGGCCGCTGTATTTGCAGATATACAGCCAGTTGAAGCAGGATATTGCCTGCGGCGCGCTTGCAGAAGGCACGGTTCTGACCGGCAGCAGGATGCTGGCATCCATGCTGGGGGTCAGCCGCAATACTGTGGACAATGCCTATAGTCAACTGGTGGCGGAGGGCTACATAGCCGCCCGCAGGGGTGTGGGCTTTGTGGTACAGCATGTTCCCAGCATTGACGCCCCAGCCACGCCATCCGCCCACGCCGCGCCGCAGGCGGCGCAGTGCCCCACGCAGCCAGAAATATGTGCGCAAAGGCAGACGCAGGCGCACGGGCAACCTCTGGCCTACGACCTGACAAACAGCAGCCACACGGTTGATCTTTTCCCCAAAAGCCTCTGGAAAAAATACACCTTTGAATGCCTTGAGATGCTGGAGAGAGAAGAAAAAATTTCTGCCTTGCAGGTCATGCAGGGCGAACCCTACCTGCGCAGGAACCTGCTGGCCTACCTCAAGCGCATTCGCGGCGTGAACTGCACGGAGGACCAGATCGTCATAACCTGCGGATTGCAGCAGTCGCTGGAATATCTGTGCAAAATAGCAGCCCGGCGCGGGCAAAAAATCCTGATGGAAGAACCCGGCTTCAACAAGGCAGCCGCGGTATTCCGCAACAACCACCTGCCCATTGAGACCGTACCCGTGGATGAAAACGGCCTGAAAGTAGCCGACCTGCCCCACAGGCCGCAGGCCTTTGCAATCTACACCACGCCGTCCCACCAGTTCCCCACGGGGGTCACGCTCCCCATCGGGCGCAGACATGCCCTGTTGCGCTGGGCGCAGAGCAACAACGTCTACGTGCTTGAAGACGACTTTGACAGCGAGATGCGCTACTATTCCAAACCCATACCTTCGCTGCAATCCATAGATGCGGAAGCGCGGGTCATCTACCTTGGCACATTTTCCAAGGGCATATCCCCTTCCATCCGCATGGGATACATGATTCTTCCGCCGCAGCTTGCCGCCGCCTTTCGCGAAATGTTTGACGAATACAACAGCACCGTCCCCGTACTGAACCAGTACATCATTGGCCGCCTGCTCGAAACCGGCCAGTACGACAGACACATCCGCCGTCTGAGCCATGTGTTCAAAAACCGCCTTGAGCTGTTCATCCAGGAATTTTCCCGTCTTGGATCGAGCCTGCGCATTACAGGCAACGGAACGGGCCAGTATTTTCTTTTGCGTTTTTCTGCCGGTACAGACCAGAAATTACTCATAAAAAAAGCTCTGGATCAGGGGGTGCGGGTCTACCCCACCATGCAGTTCTGGCAGGACAAGGCCGAATGCACGCCGGACACGCTGTTCCTGGGATTTGGCAAAATTCGCCTTGAGGACATCCCCGATTGCGTGACGCGCCTCAAAACTGCCTGGGCGGAATGGCTGCACTGAGCGGGAGCAGATCGCCGCCTGCGCCGGGGGGGGCCAGAGCGTACACCCCTCCTGAATACTTCCGCATCCTGAATGCAAGAGGGCCTCTGCGCGGCTTTGCACCGCACAGAGGCCCTAAGTATTACAATCTGTGTCCTGAGCGAGGGTTTCGTTAATTTTTCATGTCCACAATCAGCTCGGCCAGCCCCCTGGTCTGAACTGCCAGATCAGCCACTGCTTTTTGGGCCTCATTCATGGCTTCTGCCGTTTGGTGTGCAACCTGGGTGGCATCGTCAATTGAATGGTTGATTTCTTCGCTGGCGGCAGACTGCTGCCCACTGGCCTCGGCAATGGCGTTCACCTGGCTGGCGGTGGCTTCTACGGTAGCCACGATTTCCTCCAGAGCCTTGCCCGACTGATTGGCAAAATCCGTGGCCTGCTCCACCTGCTCAACAGCATCATCCATGTCCGAAACGCTCTTGGACGTGCTTTCCTGAATGGCCTTGATGGCGTTGCCCACATCCTGGGTTGAGGCAAGGGTTTTTTCCGCCAGTTTGCGCACTTCATCAGCCACCACGGCAAAACCGCGCCCGGCGTCGCCCGCGCGGGCAGCCTCGATGGCGGCATTGAGCGCGAGCAGGTTGGTTTGATCCGCGATATCGGAAATAACGCCCATGATGCGCGTAATGGCCTGTGAATGGTCGTTGAGTTCGGCCATGCCATCCCTGAGCCGCAACGAGACTTCGTGCACATGGCCAATGCTCTGCACGGCCTTTTCCACAATGCCTGCTCCACTCAGGGCGCGCTCACGTGTCTGGCTGGCCGCGTCAGATGCGGTTGCGGCGCTGAGCGCCACCTCCTGCACGCTGGCGTTCATCTGGTTCATGGCTGTTGCGGCCTCTGCAAGCATCTGGGCGGAATGCACTGCCCCTTTGTCCGACTGCTCTATCTGGGCCGAAAGCTGGGTTGAGGCAGTGCTCACAGCCTGGGCAACCTGCTCCAGCCTTTCTGCGGCCTGGAGCATGGCGGCGGTTTTGTCCTTTGCCTTGCGCTCGGCTTCAAGAGCCTCTGTCTGCGCCTGCTGGGCTTCACTGGCGGCCGTGCCAGCAAGACGAGTCTGCTCTTCGGCCTGACCGATAAATTCCTTGAGCTTCACAACCATTGCGCTCAAAGCCTGTTGCAGAGTAGCCACTTCATCGCGCCCAGTTGTTTCAAATTCTTCATCAAGGTTGCCCTGCGCCACGGCGCGGGCATGCCGGGTTATGCCAGCCAGGGGCCGGGTTATGGACACGACCATGACATAGGAAAGCGGGCAGACCACCAGCAATAGAACCGCCAGAAAACCACCGCCATAGATCGCCAGCTTGCTGTGCAGGATGGAGCGCATGGTGGTGATGAGGTGGCTTTCGGCCTTGTCCACATTGTCAATATACACGCCCGTGCCAATCCAGAAGGGCGTGCCAGATATAGCTTCCGCATAGCCCAGCTTGAACACGTCGCCAGAGCCGGGCTTGGGAAACACAAAATCCACAAAGCCGCCGCCACGTTGGGCGGCCTTGTACAATTCGCTGACATAGTGCATGCCCCGGCTGTCGGCGGTTGACGCCAGGTCCTTGCCGATCAGCTGCTTCTGCAAGGGGTGGGCCGCGTTGACCGTGCCTTTGTACACATAAAAATACCCGGAGCTGTCATCCTCAAACCGGGCGCTGTCCACATACTGCGTTATGGTGCGCAACTGCTCGGCCTCGGGCTGACCTTGCGTCATGGCTGCCAGACCAAGCGCCTGGGAGTGCGTGATATCCTTGATGCGCGCCCTTTGGGAGTCGAGCAGCATTTCCTTGGCAAGTGCTGTGCCGTCAGCAATGACGCCTTCCGTCATGCGCACGGACAGGCCCGCGATGGCAATAATCAGGGCGATCATGAGGATGACAAAAAAGACAATCCGCTGACTGATGCTGAAATTTCTGAGCACGTCTTAATCTCCTGAAAAATCAAGGTGCAGACCGACACGCCGAAAAGCCGCAACCGACTCGCCTGCGCAGGCGCGCGCTGTTGCAGCGGGCGCGGGGCGCAAAAAAGTACAGCGCGGGCACAATGCCAGGGCAGGTCATACCAGCGTAACTGGCTGCGTAAATTGGCGGTCGCAAGGCAAAGGCGGGAAGCAATGCACACATGATAAAACCAAAAGCGGAAAGGCCATGCCCGTAAAATACGGCACACCGATGCAGCCCGCAGGATGCTCCGGCGCATGGAAGACAACAACTTTATATACAAGCTGTATGACCTGATTGTGGCAAACAGTAACTATTTTTGCAACATGTAGAAGTCGATAAAATTGATCAATTTACTATGGCAATATCCCCTGTCAGCCTGAAATAATGTCGGCTGCGTCCCAATCCTCTACGGGCAGGCTCCTTGAAGGACATCGGCTTTGTTATTTTTCAGCAGATATAAAAATTGGGGCTTCTCACGGAAATACCGCGAAAAGCCCCAACAAAACGCTTTCAGCCTGCGGCTGAAACAGCGGAACTAGTCTTTCTTGTCCTTCTTGAGCCAGGACATCATGCCGCGCAGTTCCTTGCCCACCTTTTCGATCTGGTGTTCAGATTCGTTGCGGCGGGTGGTGAGGAACATGGGGTACTTGGCGCGGGCTTCAAGAATGAAGTTGCGCGCGAACACGCCACTCTGGATGTCCTTGAGCACGCCCTTCATTTCCTTTTTCACCGTTTCGGTGATCAGGCGGGGGCCGGTGACGTAGTCGCCGTATTCAGCGGTGTTGCTGATGGAGTAACGCATGCGGGAAAGGCCGCCCTCGTACATGAGGTCAACGATGAGCTTCATTTCGTGCATGCATTCAAAGTAAGCCATTTCTGGCTGATAACCGGCTTCCACCAGGGTTTCAAAACCGGCCTTGATCAGGGCGGAAACGCCGCCGCAAAGCACGGCCTGTTCGCCGAAGAGGTCGGTTTCGGTTTCTTCACGGAAGGAGGTTTCAATAACACCGGAGCGGGCGCCGCCGATGCCCTTGGCATAGGCCAGAGCAATCTTGAGGGCTTCGCCAGTGGCGTCCTGATGAATGGCCACGAGGCAGGGCACACCGCCGCCTTCGGTGAAGGTGCGGCGCACCAGATGGCCGGGGCCTTTGGGGGCGATGAGGAACACGTCCACATCCTTGGGCGGCTGGATCTGGCTGAAGTGGATGTTGAAGCCGTGAGCGAACAACAGGGCCTTGCCCTTGGTCAGGTGGGGCTTCACGTCGTTTTCGTACACGGCGGCCTGCACTTCGTCAGGCAGCAGAATCATGATCAGGTCGGCCTGAGCGGCGGCCTCGGCAGCAGACACGGGGGTGAAGCCGTGTTCCTTGGCCAACTCGTAGTTGGCGCCGCCGGGGCGCTGACCCACCACAACCTTGACGCCGGAATCACGCAGATTCTGGGCATGGGCATGGCCCTGACTGCCATAACCGATGATGGCCACGGTCTTGTTTTTCAAACAATTAAGGTCTGCATCCTGATCGTAATAAACTTTCATCTGAACATCCTCTGAGATCACTCACGGTTAGACAAAAAAATACATCCCTTGCCGCCCTTGCGGCAAGGACAGAGGGGGGCCGACTGGATACGGCGGGCAAGGCCGCCTGTGGGACGTTTTGCCAATGACCCGGGCTGGTTTGAATGGATATACTCCCCACCCCGACCTCATGCGCGTTGTCAAGGAGACCTTTTGGGCCATTGACACGCTCACGGGCTAACGCTCCTGTAATCTCGCGGCGCAAGGCCGCGCGACCGGATTCTTTACGCGTGGGGGCAGCCATGCCTTGCGGGATGTTTTGTGCCAAACACCCCCGGCAAAAGGCCGCACTTCGCGTCCCGGAACCCTAATCCGTTTTCTTGGAACGACGCATGGCAACTGCGCCTGTGCGCGCCAGTTCCTTGATTCCAAACCGTTGCAGCAGGCTGATGATGGCGTCCAGCTTGTTCTGGTCGCCAGTGGCCTCAATGGTCATCTCATTGGGGCTTACATCAACCACCTTGCAGCGGAATATTTCAACAGTTCGCAGAATTTCGCCCCGCATGGGGCCTTCTGCCTGCACTTTGACAAAAATCATTTCACGCGCCACAGCGGGAATATCCGCAAAATCCACCACCTTGATGACCGAAACAATCTTGTGGAGCTGCTTCATGATCTGCTCCAGAATAAGACTGTCGCCATCGGTGGTGATGGTCATGTGCGAAACGCCCTCTTCCAGGGCCGGGGCCACATTGAGCGAATGAATATTGAAGCCGCGCCCGCTGAACAGGCCAGCCACGCGGGAAAGCACGCCGGGTTCGTTTTCCACCAGCACGGAAAGCACATGTCGTTGCATAGCCATCTCCCTTACACCAGCAACATTTCATCAAGCGCCGCACCGGCGGGCACGATGGGGTACACGTTTTCTTCGCGCTCTACCACCACGTCAATGAAGGCAGGGTTGGGCGAAGCAAGGGCCTTTTCAAGCACGGCCCGCATGTCTTCAGCCTTTTCAATGCGATAGCCTTCGGCCCCGTAGGCCTCGGCCAGCTTCACAAAGTCGGGCTGGGCTTCCATGTTGGTGGAACTGTAGTTGTTGTTGTAAAAGAGCTCCTGCCACTGACGCACCATGCCCAGATAGCGGTTGTTCAGAATGACGACCTTGATGGGCAGCCTGTTGGCAACCACGGTTGCCAGTTCCTGAATGTTCATCTGCAGCGAGGCGTCGCCTGCCACGGCAATGACCTTTTTATCCGGAAAGGCAAACTGCGCCCCCACCGAAGCGGGAAAGCCGTAGCCCATGGTGCCTAGGCCCCCGCTGGTCAGCAGGGTGCGCGGCTTGGTGAACGAATAGAACTGGGCCACCCACATCTGGTGCTGGCCCACCTCGGTGGCGATGATGGCATCGCCGCCGGTGATGTCATACAGGGCCTCAATGACCGACTGCGGCTTGATATTGCCGTTTTCCTGATAGCACAGGGGCTTGCTTGCCTTCCATTCGGCCACGGCGGCAATCCAGGCGGCATGTTCGCCCGCCCAGTCCTTGTTTTCCAGCTTGGCCTCGCAGATTTCTGCAATGCCCTCCAGCGCCAGGCGGCAATCACCCACCACAGGAACATGCACCTCCACATTCTTGCGAATGGATGTGGGGTCAATGTCGATGTGCACAATGCGGGCCTTGGGCGCAAAGGCCGCCAGCCTGCCTGTGACGCGGTCGTCAAAGCGCGCGCCCACGCACATCAGCACATCGCAGTTGTTGATGGCAAGGTTAGCCGCGTAGGTGCCGTGCATGCCCACCATGCCCAGCCACAGGGGGTCTGTGGCCGGGAAAGCCCCAAGCCCCATGAGGGTGCAGGTTACGGGTATGTTCAGCTTGCGCGCAAGGCTCGTTAGAGCCTCTGCCCCATTGGACAGAATAACCCCGCCGCCCGCCAGAATCACCGGGCGCTCGGCCTTTGCCAGTTCTTCCACCGAACGGCGCAACTGGTTCAGGTTGGGCTTGTAGGTGGGGTTGTAGCTGCGCATGTAGACGTCTTCAGGCCAGACAAATTCCGCCCGCTTCTGCATGACGTCCTTGGGCAGATCCACCAACACCGGGCCGGGACGGCCCGAACGCGCAAGGTAAAAGGCCTGACGGATGGTCAATGCCAGCTTGGTGATATCCTTGACCAGAAAATTATGTTTGGTGCATGGCCGAGTAATACCCACGATATCCACTTCCTGAAAGGCATCGTTGCCGATCAGCTGGGTGGGCACCTGCCCGGTGAACACCACCAGAGGAATGGAATCGGAGTAGGCTGTGGCTATGCCCGTGACCGTATTGGTAGCTCCAGGCCCCGAGGTGACCAGGCATACACCGGTCTTGCCCGAGGCACGGGCATAGCCGTCAGCCGCGTGCACAGCTCCTTGCTCGTGCCGTACCAGCACATGGCGTAGCTCGGGATGTCGCGGTAGTTCATCATAAATATCAATGACCGCACCGCCCGGATAACCGAACAGCACATCCACGCCCTCTCGCTTCATGGACTCAAGGAGAATCTGCGCACCAGTACATTCCATGTCCGACTCCTTAAAAAAAGCCCGGCTATCCTTGTTTCTTCAGACGATCAAGAACGGCCATGAGCTGGGTTTTTCCTTCAAGCTTCTGTTTTTTCAACTGCTTGAGCGTCTGCTCTTCAGTGGGCGAGCGAAAGACCTTGCCGTCGAGCTTTTCCACCTGTTTTTCGTAGAGCACGTGATCTTCCCAAAGGGATTTCAGCTCCGGATCAGTGGCAGCGTACTTTTCCAGCAGTTCCAGTTCTTGCTGATCCATAAGAAATCTCCATTGTTAGATGTTCATAGGCTGTTGCCTGCGCATCAACTGAGGCTTTTGCTCAAGGGGATCGGCCCGCCTGTGCCGTTGCGCCGATGTGGCTTTGTGCAGCGCGGCTACAAGTCGTATGGGCTTATTCTCCTGGCGCGGATTCTCAGATATCCGCATGGAGCAGTGCAAAAAAACAGTCCTCCGGCGGCGCCAGTTCTTTTAATGGAGCGTCATCGCGTACTGGGCCAGCGAGGTGATGACAATCCGGTTAAACAGCTCAATGGCCAGCAGCACCACCACGGGCGAAAAATCCATGCCGTTTGAATAGGTAAACGGCAACCACTTGCGCACACGGTAAAACACAGGCTCCGTAAGGGTGCGCAAGGTGCGCACAATGGGATTGTAGGGATCGGGGCGCACCCACGTGAGTACAGCCGCGATAATGACAATCCAGAAATAAAGACTAAGCAGAGACCCGAGCACCAGGGCAATAGCGCTCATGGTATTGGCAACAACAATCATGCGCCCTCCAGCGTGGCTTTCTTTTGTATTCGCAACGGGGTTAAGCCTTACAGGCCGGAAACAGGCGGCAACACTGCGGCCAGCGCATTGTGCAGACCGGGATAATCCGCCACCGTAATCTCTCCCCGTAACGGGCCGCCATTAAATGCGGCAAATATCACGCCCGCCCCCCCGGCTGCCTCCTTGTCGTGCTCGCTGTCGCCAACAAAAAGCACCTGTTGTGGAGGGCATTGCCACGCGGCGCATATGTGCCGCGTACCCTCGGGCGAAGGCTTGGGTGCGGCTGTATCCGCCGCGACCACAGGATTAAAATAGGAGGGCAGGGAAAAAATGTCCAGAACCGTTTGTATTCCATCGAGCTTTCGGTTGGTGTGCACGGCCATGCGCACGCCCCTGCTCCGCAGATTGCCGATAAAGTCCATAAAACCGGGCTGTAAGCGCAGCATGGGGACGATATCGCGCTGGTAAATAACCTCGTGGCGGATAACATGGTCGATCTGCCCGTGCAGGGATGGCGGCACAATATGCAGCAAGGCCTGACGCGATGTAGCCATGAAACAATAGTTTTCCTGTTCAATGGTCATGGGCGGCAGGCCAAACCAGGCGAGAACACGATTGTAAAAGATGTTGTTCGCCTCGCGCGAATCAATCATCACGCCGTCGCAGTCAAAGATCACGCCAGCAATGCCGTGAGGGAACAAACCTTGCGCGGTGAGCTGCTGCGCCTGCTGGCTGCTCATGCTCCGGCCCTCCAGGTGATCCACACCCGCTCGGCATCAAGCGGCGGCTGCCCTGTGGGGCGGGTATGCCCAAGCAGTTTCCAGCCTGGAGCGCGGACTTCGACCGCCATGGGCAGCGGCGAACCTGCGGGGGCTGAGTCAGAAGCTGCGCCAGGCGCGCCAATCAGAGCCTGACGGTCTGGAGCGGGGTCAAAAGTCAGAAGGTCCAGCACGTCTTCACGCATGGCCCCTTCAATAATAATAGGCGCATGGAGCGGCACAAAATAGAGCGCGTTGGCCACCACCAGCCGCCACGGCGGCACAAGCCCGGCATCAAGGGCTATGGGCGAACCAAGGCGCACAAGGTCGCCCGTAAGCACATCCGGCATTAGTCCGGCAAGGTCTTCATCAGGGTCAACACCCAGAAAAGCTGCCAGCCCGCCCGCGTTTTTGGTAAAATCCGCGGTCAGCTCCGCCAGATCAACCAGGCGTTCCTCCTGCTGCCAGACCCAGAGCAGGGCCTTCTGCGCCTGAGTACGCGCAAGCTGCTCCTTGCGGGCCGCCTCTGCCGCCAGAGCGGCTGCGGCATCGCCATCAGACTTTTCAAGGCCGGAGAGCATTGCCATTTCTGAACTGCGGCGCGCGGCGCGCGCGTTGCCGACGGCGGCAGCGCCTACCGGCAGGCCGGAAAGGGCCGCATCGCCCAACTGTTGCAGATCGCCAAGGCAGGCCACGGCCTCGCGGGGTGAAAAGGGATAGGTATCCGGGCAAAAAAAACCTTCGGCAGGCGCATCAGGCAGACCGGGCCACAGGCGCAAAGCGCCAGCCCAGTGAGGGTCTGATCCTTTTCCGGCGGCAGAGGCCTGGCCGGACTGAGCGGACGCTTCAAAAGCGTGCAAAGGCAATGGGCCGCGAAGCAATGGCAAAAGAATGGGGAAACTTTCTGTCATCATACTTCCTTTTGAGTCCTTAAGCATAGCCAGAGGACGCCCGAAGCGCAAGCAGCATGGCCCGATGGCGGAAGTTTTTTGCGGCGGGCTGTCCGGTTGCGGAGCATAGCAGGTATCATATTGTCAGGTGCGGCTTATTGACATATATACACGCCAGCAAAGCCGCCGCATGTGTGGCATGCAGACATCATCACCAGCCGGCCTCCGGCTCAGAAGGAGTAGAAAGATATGGAACAGGGCACCATCCGCCTGAAGACAGGCCTTGCTGAAATGCTCAAAGGCGGCGTGATCATGGACGTCACCACTCCCGAACAGGCTAAAATCGCCGAAGCAGCGGGAGCCTGCGCAGTCATGGCCCTGGAACGCGTACCTGCCGACATTCGCGCCGCAGGCGGCGTGGCCCGTATGGCCGACCCCACCATCGTCAAGCGCATCATGGAAGTGGTGAGCATTCCCGTCATGGCCAAGGCCCGTATCGGCCACTTTGTTGAAGCCCGCATTCTTGAGGCTCTGGGCGCCGACTACATTGACGAAAGTGAAGTGCTCACCCCTGCTGACGACAAATACCATATCGACAAGCGCGATTTTACCGTGCCTTTCGTATGCGGCTGCCGCAATCTGGGCGAAGCCCTGCGCCGCATCGCCGAAGGTGCAGCCATGATCCGCACCAAGGGTGAACCCGGCACCGGCAACGTGGTTGAAGCCGTGCGCCACTGCCGTCAGGTTATGGACGACGTGCGCAAGCTGTGCAGCCTGCCCGAAGCCGAAGTTGCCAACTACGCCAAAGAAATCGGCGCACCCCTTGAAGTGTGCTACGCCGTGCGCAAGGAAGGCCGCCTGCCCGTGGTGAACTTTGCCGCTGGCGGCATCGCCACCCCCGCTGACGCCGCCATGATGATGCACCTCGGCTGCGACGGCGTGTTCGTCGGCTCCGGCATCTTCAAATCCGGCGATCCGGCCAAGCGCGCCAAGGCCATTGTGCAGGCCGTGACCAACTACAATGATTTCGCCATGCTGGCCGAAATCTCCCGCGATCTGGGCGAACCCATGGTGGGCATTGAAATTTCCACCATTCCTTCTGCCCAGCGCATGCAGGAACGGGGTTGGTAATGTCGCAGCTTTGCGTAGGCGTTCTGGCTCTTCAGGGAGCCTTTCGCGAGCATGTGGCCGCTGTTGCCAGCCTTGGCGCAACGGCCCGCGAGGTGCGCCAGCTCAAGGATATTGAGGGCATCGATGCCCTGATCATTCCCGGCGGCGAAAGCACCACCATCGGCAAACTGCTTAATGAATGGAACATGCTTGAGCCCCTGCGCCAGCGCGTACTCGACGGCATGCCCGTTTACGGCAGTTGCGCCGGGCTTATACTGCTGTGCCGCGACATTGAAAACTCGGACCAGCCCCGCCTCGGCGTGCTTGACGCCACCGTGCGGCGCAACGCCTTTGGCAGGCAGGTGGACAGTTTTGAAACCAACCTGAGCATACCCGAGATCGGGGCAGACCCCCTCCCGGCTGTTTTCATTCGCGCTCCTGTCATTACCGGCGTGGGCGCGGGTGTAAAGGTGCTGGCTGAGGTTGACGGTCAGGCGGTAGCCGTGCGCCAGAACAATATTCTGGCCACGTCCTTCCACCCCGAGCTTACGCCAGACACGCGCATGCACAGCTACTTTCTGTCCTTCTGCGGCAAGTAGGCCGCTGCGGCAATCTGCCGATAAAGCCTGATATAAAGCCCGTCCCGCATTGCGGGGCGGGCTTTTTTGCATAGGGCACCCCCCGCATTTTCTGCCCGCCATCCCGCTTCTCTCTCCATCACTTTGCCGCCAACATGACGCACAAATTCACTTGAGCGTCACCATAACGCAAACCAGCACAATCATGATGCCCCAAGAGCAACAGTTCAACCATCGGAAATTCTCCGAAGGAGGCAGACATGGACAATTTGCACACTTTGCAGCGTCTTCAGGGCGAACTGAACGAAGAAATGCACCGTCTCACCCTGCTGCGCGATGTTTTTCAGGCTCAGCACTGCGCGGACGAACTGGACGCGGCCAGCCACCTTGAGGCGGCCCACATAGCCCATTGCAGCGCCCGCCGCAGTTCCCAACGCATCCGTGAACTCCAGAGCCTTGTGGCGCTCCTGCGGCACGGCGGCCCCCGCCGCTGCGAAGAATGCGGCGAGGAGATTCCCCTTGTCCGCCTCATGGCAGCACCAGGGGCGACCCGCTGCTGTGAATGCCAGCAGAATATTGAAAACGACCTGCGCACAAATATGATCCAGATGAAGGCAACGCCGCTTCCTCAGGAAGTCTGCGCCGAATGCTGTTAGACTCCCTAATTTTACCGTCGCCCGGACCGGCGCGCCGTAACGCGCAGAAAACGGAACCAGCCGGGCATGCGCCCACGCGCATGCCCAGCCCAAGCACAGGAGAATCCCCATGCCCGGCAATGCTGATATTTTACCCCTTGCACCTGGCCGCCCGCTGGTCAGAAGCGTCGGGCGGCTGGCCCGCGCCCTGGCCCGTCAGCTTTCGGGTTTTGCCCGGTTGGAAAAGATGGCCGACACACTGCCCCAGTGCGGCGACCCTCAAACCTTTGCCACCGCCTGCCTCACCGCGCTGGATGTGCGTACGGAATGCCTACGCGGCGATCTGGAGCGCATCCCTGCCCGAGGACCGGTGGTGCTTTTTGCCAACCATCCCTCCGGCGCGCTTGAAGGGTTGATGCTTGCAGCCCTCTGCGGCAAGGCACGTCCCGATCTCAAAATTCTTGCCAGCGATGCCTTGCTGCGCATTCCCCAACTGGCGCAGCTTGCCCCCATGCTGCTGCCCCTGAATCTTTCTGGCGGCGCAGCCGCCAACGCCGCGGTGCTACGCACCGCCATGACCCACCTGCGATCGGGCGGAGCACTGGGTATTTTCCCTTCTGGGAGCGTGGCCCGCTGGCAATTGGGACGCGGCATTGCGGAACAGCCCTGGTCACGCCTGCTCAGCAGGCTTGGCGGTCGCAATGCCGACATCCCTGGCCTGAATTTTGTTCCCCTGCATATGGGAGTACGGCAAAATCCTCTGTTTATCGCCGCAACGGCACTAAAAGAAAATGTGGGCGAAATCCTGCTGCCCCACACCCTGTTCAAACAGCGGGGAAGCACTGCCCGCATGATCGTGGGCGAGGCCATCCCCGCAGAAATTCTGACCGGGCTGAACCACGAGCAACGCACTCACTGTCTGGGGCTTTGCCGCTCTGCCCTAGGCTCTGAACACGGCGCTGCCGGGCATGCAGCCAATTGTCAGCCTCTGGCCCCTGCCGCTGCCAAGATGGATATAATGGTCAGCCTTGCCGCCCTGCCGGAAAACCGCATGCTGGCCCGCGAAGGACGCTACTGCGTCTATCTGCTTGAGGGCAACGAATCGCCCCTGCTGCTGGACGAACTGAGCAGAAGGCGCGAAGAGGCCTTCCGCGCGCTGGGTGAAGGATCGGGACAGGCGCGGGATACAGACCGCTACGACCCCCAGTATTCACACCTGTTGCTCATGGACGAACAAGGCAAAAACATTGCAGGTTCATACCGGGCACGCGTGGTGCAACCAGAAGGAACCTGGCAGTATGACAAAAAACGCCTCTACACTGCCTCGCTCTTTGAGTACGATCCGGAATTTTTCCGCCAGTGCGGCAATGCGCTGGAACTGGGACGCGCCTTTGTCTGCCCCGAATACCAGCGCGATTACACTCCCCTGCTTCTGCTGTGGAAGGGCATTGGGCAAATGGCCCTGCGCAATGACGTGCGTACTCTTTTTGGCCCTGCCAGCATTGGCCTCAACTATCGCCCGCAATCGGTAGACCTGCTCTGGCGGCACCTGCGCCTACGCCACTGGGATACGCCTCTGGCAAGTCTGGTGCGCGGCAAACAGCCCCGCAAACTGCGCGAAGAACTGCCCTTTGCCCAGCACCTTGATTACAAGTCCGTCAACGCGCTGGTGCGCCAGATGGAAGGCGGGCGCACCCTGCCCATACTTTTTAAGCACTACCTGCAACTGGGCGGGCGCATTGCCGCCTTTCACGAAGACAGAACCTTTGGCACCCTTGATGCCCTGCTGGTGGTGGATCTGCTCAACGCACCCGACAAACAGTTGCGCCGCTATGTGGGAGAGGAAGGCATGCGCAGGCTGCGCGAAGGCAGCTGGCCCGCATAGGACAGACGAGCATCAGGATATTTATGAGGGAAGGCCCTTACGCAGTCCTGCCCTGAAATTTTATCCCAGCTTCAAACGATGGCAGTAAGCCCCAGTGAAACGGGGCAACAACAGATAGTAGTCTGACGCGCCACCTGCGCAAAGGGGCCATCACGCATGCCCGGCGTGACGGCCCCTTTTTTGTAGGGTTCTGCGCACAAGCAAAAAGCCCCTTTCGGGGCTTCTTTGCTTGCACAAAACATCTTTGATTTTATGACTACCGCTTTTTCGCGGGTTCCTTGTCCTCAGGTTTGAGGTAGGGCAAATAGGTGGGGTCAGTGCCCATGATGTGCTGTACCAGCCAATCCTTGAGGAAGGTCAGCAGATCCATGCTCACGGTGGCGGTGCCCATACGCAACTGCTCTTCCACCTCATCCAGCTTGGCAACAAACTTTTTATGGATCTTCATGTGTTCCGCTGCGGCCTTGTAGGAGGGAACATTGAACAGCCTTTCTTCATCGCCAAAGTGGGTGGCCGTGTAATCGCGCAGCTTTTTGAGCACTCCGATCATTTCAGACGCAGGCTTGTTATGCGTCATGGCCTGATGCAGTTCGTTGATATACTCCACCAGCAGCTTGTGTTCCCTGTCCACCAGGGGCACGTGCAGTTCGAGTTTGGGCGTCCACTCCACAAACTTGTCGGAGAGGGCTTGATCAAAGTCGCCTGAAACAAGCGCGTTGACGATCATATCCAGCTCTTCCATGCCGCTCTGGAACGTCAGCAGCGAGGCCGTAAACATCTCCATGTTCTTGGAGGTGCTTTCCGCCACGCAACGCACTTCTTCCAGCGCGCCGCTGGTTCCGGAGCTCTGCTCGGACTGCTCAGCGGCACCGGCAGCGATGCTGGCAAGGTGCCCGGCTGTATCCGCCATGCTTTGCAGAATAGCACGCATCACATCACCGGCGTTGTTGGCCTTGTCTGCCGCGTCCACGCTCAGTTGGGCGGCCTTGTCCACAGTCAGCACGTTGCGCCGAGTTTCATCCTGAATGGCCTTTACGGCCTCCTCGACTTCCTTGGTGGCACCCATGGTTTTTTCAGCCAGCTTGCGCACCTCGTCGGCCACCACGGCAAATCCGCGCCCGGCCTCGCCTGCGCGCGCAGCTTCAATAGCGGCGTTGAGGGCCAGCAGATTGGTCTGATCTGCCACTTCGTTGATGACGCTCATGACCTGACCGATATTGCTGGCTTTTTCGCCCAGCCCCGCCATGGCTTCCTTGAGCAGCACGATGGTGTCGCGCACACTGTCAATGGAGCCAACTGCACCTTCCACTTCCTGCTCGCCTGTGGCGGCGCTGGCGCTTGAATTCTGGGCGTTTTCCGAGAGTTCACGCACACGCAGGGAGGCCTGACTGGCAGAATCGGCCACGCGCCCCATAGCCGCGCCTGTTTCCTCAAGCCTGTCGCGCTGCACGGCTACGCCGCCGTTCACGTCCGTAATGAGGCTGGCAAGCCTGCGCATGTCGCCAGAAAGTCTGGTGCACACCGCATGGGCCTTGTGCAGGGCGATAACACCTTTTTCGCGCCGCCCACGCAAGGTTACGACAAGTTCCTCAGATTCCTTGAGCTGCTTGGCAAGTTCGCTGTTCTGCGCCTGCAAGGATTCCACAACCTGAGCGTCCGCCTTGGTTTTCAGCGTTTCACGCAGGCTTTCAATGCACTGCATGGCCCGCTGTTCCACATCGCCATCAGCAGATGGCGATGTGGCCTGAGCGTCCAGATACTGCGCCAGACGGGCAGCACGGGATCGCCCGCTCAGCCAGAGCCAGATGCTTGCACCGGCGCAGACAAAAATAATGCCGACCACCAGCCAGCTCATTCCCTGTATACCGCCCAAAACGGCCAAACCGCCCAAAGCGGCAATGATTACTACCTGAAGCGCAATGCCCATATATGCCTACCTTAGTTTATCTTGCTTATCGGCTTTTTTCTAACTACCCTTACCCCTAATAGTTGTAAATCGCAGATATCATGACAGGAGGATATTCATGGAACGATTTGATTGCAGAGGGCTGGCCTGCCCCCAGCCCGTCATGCGCACCCGCGATGCCCTGGCAGCAGGAGCAACTGCCCTTGAAGTGCTGGTAGACAACGAGCCTGCTCGGGAAAACGTGCGGCGTTTTCTGGAAGGCCGCGGCTTTACTGTTGCCGCCAGCCAGGAAGGCCCCGACTGCTGGCGTATCACGGCAAGTGCTGGGGAATCTGCGGCATCCGCCCCGCAGCAGGCCGAGGAAGCATCCCGCCCCCTGGGTGAAACCAACCGGACGCTGGTGCTCATCACCACTGAGACCATTGGCCGTGGCGATGACGGGCTGGGTGCAAAACTCATGGGCAATTTTGTGGCTACTCTGCCAGAACTTGGGCCTCGCCTTTGGCGCATTGTGCTGATCAACGGCGGCGTCAAACTGGCATCCCAGCCTGGCCCTGCGCTGGATGCCCTGAAAAAAATGGCAGCCGATGGCGTTTCTGTGCTTGTGTGCGGCACCTGCCTTGCGCACTTTGGCCTGCTGGAGGCCAAGGAAGTTGGCGACACCTCAAACATGCTTGATATTGTCACCAGCCTTGATCTGGCGGACAAAGTCATCCGTCCCTGAGCCACCGCCCCTCGGGCATGGGCTGCCTTAACACGCAAAAAGCGGCATGGATTCCATGCCGCTTTTTTTTGTTATGGAGCAAAGCCACGCAGTTTTTCATTTCATATTGCGGTCAGATACGTGGAGCTGAAACACGGCACTCGGAGCCGGGGCGGGGCGTAAACCACAACGCAAAAGCAAGAAAAACGGCGCGGAAAGCCCGCGCCGTTTTTCATACCGCGATGTCTGCCAAAGACCTGTCCCACCGGGGGCATCAGGCAAACGGCCTACATTCTGGAGGACACTGTATTACAGGGCCGTCTTGTAGATAGCCGCCACGGCCGCATCCGTCATGGAGCGGGGGTTGGTAAGACCGCAGGCGTCCTTCTGGGCGTTGGCGGTCATAGTGGGGATATCGGCTTCGCGTACTTCCTTGCCGTACTTTTTGCCAAGGGCGACCAGGCCATCAGGGATGCCCACGTCCTTAGACAGAATGTTGATGGCGGTGATGGCTTTGCGCGAGGCTTCGTCGGAGCTGATGCCCTGGGTGAGTTCACCCAGCAACTGGGCAATACGGCCAAAGCGGCGACGGCTGGAGATACGGTTGTATTCACACACATGGGGCAGCAGGATGGCGTTGCATTCACCATGGGGCAGATCATAGAAGCCGCCCAGCTGGTGAGCCATGGCGTGCACGTGACCGAGGCTGGCGTTGTTGAAGGCCATGCCAGCCAGATACTGGGCATAGCACATGCCTTCGCGGGCTTCCTTGTCCCGGCCGTTGGCAACGGCGCGGCGCAGGTAGCGGTTGATGTATTCCATGGCCTTTTCAGCGCAGGCATCAGTCATGGGCGTGGCGGCGGTGGAAACGTAGGCTTCCACAGCGTGGGTCAGGGCGTCCATGCCGGTGGCCGCGGTCAGGGCCGGGGGCATGCCCATCATCAGGACGGGATCGTCAATGGCCAC
The DNA here is from genome assembly GCF_053570665.1 of Desulfovibrio intestinivivus. Taxonomy (NCBI): domain Bacteria; kingdom Pseudomonadati; phylum Thermodesulfobacteriota; class Desulfovibrionia; order Desulfovibrionales; family Desulfovibrionaceae; genus Desulfovibrio; species Desulfovibrio intestinivivus. The sequence continues at coordinate 229,110 of NZ_JBRBQT010000001.1, forward strand.
GCTGGGGGTACAGCGCCAGTCAACAATGGCCATTTTCACCTTGCGCGAGGTGTCGGTGATAATGCAGAAACGCGTCATTTCAGAGGCGGTGCCAGCGGTGGTGTTCACTGCAACATACGGGGGGAAGGGCTTTTTGGACTTGTCCACGCCTTCGTAGTCATGAATCTTGCCACCGTTGCCTGCCAAAAAGCCTACGCCCTTGCCGCAGTCATGCGAGCTGCCGCCGCCAAGGGTAACGATGCTGTCGCACTTTTCTTTTTTGTACAGTTCAAAAGCTTCTGCAACGTTTTTGTCCGTGGGGTTCGGGATGGTCTTATCGTATATGGCATACTTCATCTTGGCAGCATCAAGAATGTCGGTGATCACTTTAAGGATACCTGCATTAACGATACCCTGGTCAGTTACAACCAGCGGCTTCGCACCATTGATGCTCTTCAATCGAGCAGGAATCTCTTTGGAACATCCCTCGCCCACCAGGGTGACGTTGGGGATAAAGAACGAGGTGATCTGACCCATATGCATGCTCTTAAGATCCGTACTCATTCGTAACTCCTTTTGTTATACAGAACGATATCAGTGCGAAATGCTCTGTCGTAAGTATGAAAGACTCCTGTGGAAAAAAATATACCATATAAAAAACCAATGCAAGCATAACACAGCATTTAGTTAGTTCTTTTTTTCCTTTTAGTTTCACATTCAAATGTTATTTTTTGCACAAGCAACTAGAGTGTAAAATTATTTTTTGCACAAGCGCACCTTTGATTGATTGACCACACAATACACTCGCTTAAAATAAAACCGTGAAAAAACAGATGACTAACCGTTTTGCATTGTACTTTTGCCACAACAACAAAAAACCACCGGAGCAGGCGAACCTGCAACGGTGGTTTGAAGACGGGAACCGCGTCGTTCCCATACTTCCGGTGTGTACTGGCGCTGCCTGTCAGGCAGGCGCGCCCTGTGCCCGGCGCAAAGGCAAATGCCCGCGCCCGCTGTATGATTATTCAGATGATGCCTGCGTAGCAGGCAAGACCTGTTCTCTTGCTATCCTTTGTCCTACGTCTGGCCTTCCGGCATCGGCTCCGATTGATTGTCAGAAGGTTCCCGGCTCCCGCATCTTTCCGGGGCGGCACAGGCGGCTTAGCCGCCTCAGATATTCTTTACGCTTATCCAGGTAAAAAGCCAGCGGCCGGGAAAAATTGCGCCCAAGCAATCCGTCCACCAGCATCTGACTGACCTCGCGTTCTCGCGTCAGCACCAGCTGCGCCCGCGCAAGCACGTTGCGGTCAGCTTCGGGCATGGCTCTGGCAATCTGCCGGAATGCATCCTGCGCACGTGGCTGGTAGAACCATATATACATGAGGTCAAGGGCGTTAATGATGAAAGCCCGTTCAAGCTCCTTGCCCATCACCCCGCCGCTGCCCTGCAAGCCGCCGGGTTTCGCCAGCTTGATAAGAGCGTCTTCGTCAGGAAACAACAGCTCCAGGCGCGTGTAGCAGTCAAAAACACTGGCAAGCTTACTGCGATAATCCCATCTGCGCATGCGCAGGTTCACTTGGCTGTCGGCATAACCTTCAATGAGAGCGGCAACCGAATCCGAGGCCATCTTGGAAATAACCGCAGCGCTCGGCACAAGATACATGGCCGGATTATCCACACCCAGCAGAAAGGCCACCTGATACAGCACCCAGTTGTACAGCGACGACACCGGGATGGCCAAAAGGCTGCGGAACAGATTGCCAATGGACGCTTCTTTGGGAAAACCGCGAAACACATTGTGCGCGCACAAATAAATGCCGTTAACAAGGCTGAGCACGCCAAACACCACCCAGGGGTTCTGCGCCGCAGTAATGCCGAGTGTTTTATCAAGCAGCAGCACGCGCACCAGCATTTCGAGCAGCAGCACCGAAAAACCCGTGAACATGAGCGAATCGCACAAGCGGCTCACGTTGACCTGATCTTTCCAGTGAATGAGCGTGGAACGCGTTGCCCCCTTGGCAGCCATGACCATCTGTACCACGTTGCGGAATCCCGTAATGCCAAACCAGATAAAGGTACCGCACCAGGCGAGGAACCACCAGTTCTGCGTATACATAAAGGAGAAAAACGCCGGGCAGAAGCCCATGAGCACCTTGAGACAGTTGCTCACAAAACTGTTTAAATAGGCTGGCCCCAGAGGTTCGCTGCTGCCCTTTTCGCAGGTTTTGCCCAGCAGGCCGTTGCCGCAGGCAAGGCTCAAGCCGCCAAGGTTGAGCACGTTGCCCTTGGTGCAGATGCGAAAGTCCACGCTGGCGGTCTTCCAGACAGACTGGCTTTCCATACCCATATGACGGCAACCGGGCAGATGGCGCAGCAGCCGCAAGGCCTTTTGCCAGGGCGAGGGATTGCGGGGTTTGCTGTAACGCACGCATTCTTCAACCGGCGAACAAACAGGAATATCCGGCTGTTTTTGATCCCTTGCATAAAATTTGCGGCTGCGTGCGGGCAGGGTTTCGCGCAGCACAAAACCCATGCCGTAGGAATCACGGCTCACCGAGCTTGTGCCAAGGCGTGAACCAAGGGGCTTGTTGCGATAGTGCTCCCACAATTTCGGCACGTTGTGCAGAATATGGCGGAACTTCGCCGCGCGCTCCTCGTCCTGGGTGCTCATGCGGCGCACCATCGTGCGGATCATCTGCTTCACACGCGGGCCAAGCCCTTCATTGAGAGCTTGCTGCAACTCGCTGATAGCCTTGAGGCAGGAGTGCTTGCCTTCCATCCAGCCGCGCATGTTGAAAATTTCCAGATGGCTGATGCTGCCCCGGCTGTCCCACAAAAGTTCCGCCACGTCTTCCACGCTCAGCCCCTTGGTGGTCAGCACAAGTCGGTAGCCGGGGTTCAGTTCGGAAAGTTCGCGGGTAATGTCGCCCACAGAAAGCTGCATGAGCGGCGGCAGGTCGCCGTGCGCGCAGGGCTTGTTGAGGTCGGGCATTTCCGGGTGTTCCAGGGGTGAAAGCCAGTGGTCGGCGATGTATTCAGCGCTCAGGTTATCCAGAAAAACCAGTTCGGCCATGGCCTCCTCGCTGTCGCTCTCGCGCAGCAGGGCTGCTCGTTCACGCAACGATGGCTGCACATGCGCATGCAGCGCCTCGGCAAGATGCAGGCCAGAGGCCTGCCCCCGGCCCACATGCCGCGAAAAACCCTCGCCGGTCAGTTCCGGCACAGTTACTCCCCACTGGGCTTCAAGCTGCGGACGCTGGATTTCGTTCCAGAGTGCAAGGCTTTCGAGCACGCGTTCACGACGCCAGCGCAGCACCTCGCGGCCCCGCTTCATAAGCTCGGCAACCTTGGGGCTGTGCAAAAACTCCAGAAAATCCTCGTTGGAGCTGAAGCCACGGGGAATCCAGAACAGGCTGATGAATCGCCCGTAAAAAGGCAGATGAAATTCCAGGCCGATACGCACGCCGATACCGGTGATTTCCGCTGCGCGCAGAATTTCGCGCGCAGCATCGGGCTGCACCCAGTATTCATAGGCCACAGTAAGGGAACGCATACCCTTGATCCATGCGTCCATGATCAGATGGGTGGGTGTTTTGCGGCCCTTGGTGTTGGCGTCATACACATGGTCGTCAAAGGCAAGCTGATTCCAGCTTTCGGGCATTTCAGGCAGGTGATAGCGCGCCAGCATACGGCGCACCACGCGCGGCGTACCCTGCACGGTGCGTCGAAAATCGTGAGCCAGCTTGAGCTGCTCAAGCTGGCTGCCGTGAGCGCGCACCATGCTCTTCATGATCTGCATGAGGGCGCGCGCAGTGTTGCGCCGCAGGGCCGAGTGGGCACTGTTGAGCACTTCATCATACAGGGTCTTGAGGGCAAGCAGCCGGTCGCGAGCCTGTGTGCGGCCCGCCTGAAGGTTGCGCAGCAGGTTTATGACGGCGTACGCCATGCGCGAAACAGGCGAGGCCACCAGTTCCTTGATGCCGTGCGGATGCAGGCTGGGATCAAAAAGAAATGTGTCCGACTGTTTGCCGTCGGATTCCAGAATACGGTTGACCAGAGCCAGGATGTCCCTGTCCTGCTTGTCAAAATAAATACCTTGCATCTTCGCGCACACGGCGGATCTCCTTTCTGCCGCTTCCCATTCAGCCAAATCCTTTGGGGGAATGATCGGCAAGGAACTGTTCTCGCATATTTTCACGGCCTTTTGCTGCAAAAGGCCGGAGCCAAGCACGGATGCGGCAGCGGTGACGCAACGCGCAAACTGCTTGTGACGGAGTGAACAGCCCTAGTATTTCTTATTACTTACCCTGTGACAATGGCTTCGTCAAACAGAGCTTTTTCCTTACCACTCAAAAAGTTAGGAGCGGGGCATCCTGCCCCGCTCCAGTTTGACGGCAAAACCCGCATGACGGGCTGTAACATATCGGCGGCGGCAAAACGGCCTTACCGAAAAGATCAAAAGCCAGAATGGCAAAACCGCGACTCAAAGCTTATCTGCTCAATATTTTTGGCAGTATTCGCCTTTGCACGGCAAACCCGCCCACAAAGCAAACCTGATGCTACAGTTGCCCGCTCCGCAGAAAGTTCAAAAAAGTACAACCACTGCGTCATGTGAGGGACGGCAACGGAATGCTCTACACCTAAAAGGCCTTTGTGCCAAACACCGTATCCCAGAACGACTTTTCCTTGGACGAAGGATCAACCCAGGCCAGCACTTCGCGGCCCATATCCCACGCCAGAGAGCGGGCGATAAAGCCCGAAGGGTCGCCAGGGTTGCGTTCCCTGATGGAGAAAAGATAAAAATCATGCACTTGTCGGGCTTCCATCAAGCCACCCTGCGCCATGGACCAGAGCAAGGTGCCGGAGCGCGCGTCGTACACCTCCATAGCCAGCGAAAGCGAGCTGGAGCCCGTGCTGCCGCCGTCCATGTAGTGATTGATGTACCCCCCGACCACCATTTCCGCACCGCGCTGGCGGGCCAGGGCTATGGCGCGGGAGGGTTCGTACGGCGCGCCCTGCGGCGCATACTCAAGGGCCTGAAAGGCATTGAGCGAAAGCCAGACCTGCCAGACCTGCCGCGAAAGCATCTCGCTGAAGCTCACGGCATTGGCTATCTGCTGCGTGGCACGCAAGGGCACGAACAGGGCGCGGGGGCGCCGCCCCAGAACCATCTGCGGCGCCACGTAAATGGCAGGAGGCTGGCGGCGCACAAAGTTGTTTATCTGAAACTGAAAAGGCGTGCCAAAATCGCCAGTGACGCTCACAGACCTGTGGCTGTCGTCTGGCGGCGAAGAGCAGCCGCCGAGGAGCGTAAACAAAAGCGTTGCCAGAATTGTAGCTGCGACCAGCGCCAGCGCAAGAGGCCCGCGCTGGCGCGACACTGCGCCGCCCAAGCCGCAAAACCGGGTATACAGATGGTTCATTGCGTTTTCTCCGAGGCCAGACATGCATTTTGCATGGAATCGAGCAGCTTTTCCCTGGCCTGCGCCAGGCTGTCGTGCAGATCGCGGCGTTTTTCTGCCGGGATGGTGCAAAACGAGGTCTGGCGGGTCATCTGCACAAGGCTGCGCATTTCCCGCTCCAGCTGAGCCAGATGGAGCGATTCCGCTTCCGTCAGCGCAATGCTTCTTCCGGCCAGTTCCGCCAGATGCCCAAGGTCTTCGGCCTTGGCGCGAATGGTGTCTGGCCTGATGCTTGCGCCATATTTACGACAACTGCGAAATTCATGCCAGAATAGCGCAATTCTTCGCCAAAAGCGGGCCATGGCAATCCTCAGAATTGGGCAGCCTTCATCACCTGCAACAACAGCGGCGCGAGCAGCAGCACAACAGGAGCAAAGCCCATGAAGGTCTGCGGCCACGTAAGATTAAGAACCGTGCGGCACCCCACAAGGACGCAGGCGATCATCCAGATGAAGCCCACTATGGAGCCCAGCAAGGGCACCACGCACAGCAGCGAGGGTGCTGCCGCATAGGCCGCCACCTGAAACACCAGCGAGAATTCGGGCTTTTTGCCCGTTATGAAGCCATAGGTAAAATGCATCAGCGCCGTCAGCACATAGAGCTGCACCACAGAAACGCCTGTTTTGATCAGGATGGTCATGGGCAGGCTGAGCTGGGGCGAAAGCAGAATGAGCATTTTTTCCAGCTCGGGGTCAGAAGCGGCGCTGGGCGCCATGAGCGAAAGAAAGATGCCCGACCACACCCTTTCGATAACAACCTGAATGACGCTGATTATCAGATAGAACACCAGCGGCCGCACCTGCGAGGATTCCGCCCGCATATGGGCAAAAAAGTTGTGCGCGCCAAACATGACCCGCATGCAGGTGTGATAAAAGGCGGGTATCCAGCCATCCGGCTCAGGCGCGGCATCCCAGGGATTGGCTGGGCCGTGCTGGCCATCGTCCTGATTGTCTTCGCGGTCGTTTTCAAACCGCGCGGATTCACGCGCATAGGCCGCGCTGGCCTTACGGCTGTCATCAGCATCATCGTCAGCCGGGCCAAAAAGTCCGCGCTGCGAATTACGATTCTGTTGATTGTCGTCATCCCGGTCGCCAGCGCGTTTTTCACTGCTCTTATCGTCACGCTGACCAAAAATATTTTTGCCGCCCAGCAGCCCCCACAAGTTACCGATATGCCTTTCTTCCCCAGTATCCGCCTGGGGAAATTTTCTGCCAGACTGCGGCCTTTGCGCGGGTTCGCGGCTCTCGCCCCGCTCGTCATCCGAACAGGAAGGTTTCTGCACGGAATGACCGGGAACAATGGCCCCAGGGGGCAATGGGTCATCATCGCCCGACTGCCAGGCTCCCCGCCCATGTGGTTCCGCACCCGAATTTTCAGGCCGCGCAGCGGCGACTTCGGAATCTCCACTGTGCGGAGGATTTTCAACGGGGTGTTCCGGTTCGGACAGCACATCCATCACGCCAACGCCGGGAACCAGACGGAACCGGCAGGCGCAGTGCGGGCATGTAGCTATAACTGCCTTGGAGGGCAGACGATCGGCGGGCAATTCGCGGCTGAAGCCGCAACGCGGGCAAGTAATATTCACAAAAAGCTCCTAGGCTGGCCGGTAACACCGACACATAATTCACCGTCACTTTAGCCGCAGGCACCCATGCTGGCAAGTGCCGCCTGCCCTCTTGCAACAATGCGGCGCAGGATTCGGCAGCAAGGCCTGTGCCCCGGATTTTGCAGCGCTGCAAGCCGCAGAATGCCGGGTGGAATTATTGACAGCGCCGTGAACAACGTCTATTTTGGCGGCTCAAGGGGAGTAACTGGGTTCTTGAAACCCGGGCGACATCAACAGCATGGCCTCATGGCCTGGTGTAGCCGTCGGTATAGCCGATTAGTGAGACCTTGGCGTTACATCGCCAAGGTCTTTTTTATTTTTTAAGGAGAACAGCATGACCATTCGCGCACTGCGCCCCTACCTCATTGCCGTGGGCATGACCCTGCCCGGCATTGGGCTGCGTTTTCTGCACCCTGACGTTTCACCGCTGTTGGTGGCCCTGCTCTCGGGCATGGCCATTCTGGGCGCGTCATTTCTGCTCACCTGGGCGTGTGAAGTCGCCCAGATGGACATTCCGCAGGCTGTGGCCGTGGCTGTGGTGGCTTTTATCGCCGTTCTGCCCGAATACGCCGTGGACATGTACTTTACCTGGATGGCGGGCCAGCACCCCGAGAGCGCATACTCCCACTACGCCATTGCCAATATGACCGGGGCCAACAGGCTGCTCATCGGCGTGGGCTGGTCGGCCATTGTGCTTGTTTTTGCCAGACGTTTCCATTCGGGCGTTTCCCTGCCGGACGACAAACGCACGGACGTGCTCTTTCTTGGCCTGGCGACCATTTACGCCCTGTTTATTCCGCTCAAGGGGTCGTTGACCTGGGTTGACGGCGTAGTGCTGCTGAGCATCTACATCTGGTACATCTGCATTATCGCCCGCAGACCCGTGGAAGAGGAAGAACCCGAAGGCCCCGCAGCCCTGCTGGCCCATTTTGCCAAAAAGGTACGCCTGCGCAGCGTTATTCTTATTTTCCTTTTTTCGGCGCTGGTCATTTTGTGCAATGCCGAACCCTTCAGTGAAAGTCTGGTTGCCAGCGGAAAACTGTTGGGCATCAACGAATTTTTGCTGGTGCAGTGGCTTGCGCCTCTTGCCTCGGAGTCTCCCGAATTCATCATTGCCCTCATGTTTGCCGCACGGGGCAATGCTTCGCTGGCTCTGGGCAGCCTGCTTTCGTCCAAACTCAACCAGTGGACCCTGCTTGTGGGCATGATCCCCGGTGTCTACGCCGCGTCATCCGGCTCGCTTTCGCCCTCCATAAACCTTGACACTCACCAGTTTCAGGAAATACTACTGACAGCCGGGCAGTCCCTTTTTGCCGTGGCCCTGCTGGTGGATCTGCGCCTGCATGTACGCGAGGCTCTGTGGCTGTTCATCCTGTTTGCAGCCCAGTTGCTCTCGCCACTCTACGACACTCAGGTTGAAGCCCTGCTGGGGCTTGCGCACGATCCTTTACGCCTGCACTATTTCTTTGCGCAGGTGTATCTGGTGCTGGCGGCGGTGCTGCTGCTCAGAAACTGGCGCGGCCTTCTGCGCCTGCGTGAAGGATTCAAGGTTTAAAGCTATTGTATTTACCGCCCGCATGTGTTCCTGTGCCAGGCACATGCGGGCTTTGCCGCAAAACCCCGTCGGCCAGACTTTTCTGACCGCTACAATGGATGAATATGCCCCGCTTAGTCTTTTTTCTGCTTCTGCTTTTGCCGCTGCTGGCATGCGCGCAGGCCGCCCTTGCCGCCCGTCTGCCTGAAGTGCAGGCAGCGGGATCACTTAAAGCTGAAACTCCTGTTCAGGGCATTAAAATAATACCGGCCCGCAAGGATTCCGCGGACGCGCCTCCCACTTCGCTGGCCGCTGCCGACCCCAATGCGGGTGCAGGCCAGCCCCCTCAGCCCGCAGCCACTGCGGACAATGCCTCCCCTGCCGCGACAGATGCCGCACCAGCGCCGAAAGCTGTGGAAAAAGCGGACGAAAAGACTGCGGCAGCCATTATTTCCGGTTCGCGCCGCCCTGGCATCATTGAACACCAGATCGTGCGCACCAACCGGGAAGACAAACCGGATATCAATCTCAGCTATCCCTCGGTCGGCATCCGCACTGTGGACGCCAATATCCGCGAATGGGCCACTGGCATAGCCGACGCCTTTGAAGAAACCTTCAATTCGCCCGGTCTGTACCCGGATGGCAACCGCCCGGTTCCTGAACTGTGGTGTTCCTATTCTCTAAGCCATCCTTCGGACAAGGCACTGAGCATCACCTTTGAAGTCTGGACGTACACGGGCGGCGCACAGGGCAATCTGGACATCATGACCCTGAACTACAGCCTGCTGACAGGCCAGCGCCTAGGGCTGGTGGATATTTTTGAAGATCCGGACGCGGCCCTTGCCATCATGTCCGCATGGTCGCGCAGGGAGCTTTTCCAGCGTCTGGGCGGCATGCGTCAGGAGCAGTACCTGCGCACAGGCCTTAATCCCGTGCCGGAAAACTTCGCCAGCCTGACCCTGACGCCCTCGGGCATACGCATCAACTTTCAGCCCTATCAGGTGGCCCCTGGCATGGCCGGCGCGCAGAAGGTGGAAATCCCCATTGAAGAACTCCAGCCTGCGCATCCCCTGATGCTGCTCTGGGGCAAATAACGCCCCTCGCCGTCGTGCGCTCATATATGCAAAAAGCCCCTTTCGGGGCTTTTTTTGTGAGCAGTCGTCAGCTTGCACGGCGGCCATCAATCCAGACCGCGCAACTTTTCCCGCAGCAGAGCGGCCTTGGCAGGCCCGATGCCAGGAATCTTGCACAAATCCTCCACTCCTGCGGCCCGCATGGCCTCAACACTGCCAAAGTTGTCCCAGAGCAAACGCGCCGTGGCAGGGCCGATGCCCGGCAGACGCATCAGCTCGCCAGACAGGGCTGCACCTTGACGCGCCCGGCGGTGTCGGCCAATGGCAAAACGGTGGGTATTGTCGCGCACGTTCTGCAAAAACAGCAGTTCCGGGCCGCCCTCGCGCAAGGGCAGCGGATTTGCGCGGTTGGGCACAAAAATTCTGTCAGCCACATTGCCCGCGCGGCGGTCGGCATGGCCTTCCTCATCCCTGGCCTTGGCAATGGCCGCGAGGGCGAACAGGTCTTCCTGCCCTGCCTCGCGCAGGGCGCGCTGCACGGAGCCGAGTTGCCCGCGCCCGCCGTCTATGAGCAGCAAATCCGGCCACGGCGGGCCGCTCTCAAGCCTGCGCGCCACCCATGCATACAGGGTTGCGTAGTCATCCCCGCTGTCAGGCATGGCATAGGCCCGGTACTGCGAACGTTCGGGCTTGCCGTCCTCAAAAACAACCATGCCGACGCGGGTCTGCTGCCCGCCGGTGTGGGACACGTCCACGCATTCAATGCGCATGGGCGGGCCGGGCAGGTGCAGAGCTTTTGCCAGACGCTCCAGAATGTTCTGATCCGTTTTCTGTTCCTGACGGCGGGCTTCCTCCCGCGCGTTGGACTGCGCAAGGTCTATGAGCTGGTTGTCCCCCGCATTTTGCGGCGGCACAATGCGCACGGCTCCGCCCCGGCGATCGGCAAGAGTCTGCTCCAGAGTCTCGCGGGTCGATGCGCCGCTTTCGCCTGTCTGCCCGTTTTCACCTGCCTGAATGTTTTCATCAGTTGCCTTGTCGCCCTCTGCTCCCTGCTCCTCTTCCTGATCGGCGGGAATCCAGGGCAGCAGGATACGCGGGGGCGGCGTGGCCTGACTGTAATACTGCCCCATGAACGACCACAAAAGCTCCGGCGCGTCTTCAAAGGTCAGGCCCGACCAGTAAAAAGCCCGACCGTCCGTCACCGCCCCGTTGCGCACAAAGATAAGCCCCAGCGCCAGCCCCTTATCCGCAGAGAACAGGCCCACCACGTCCATGTCCCCGCCGCCGGGCAGCACGGCGGCCTGCCGTTCAACAGTGCTTTCCACAGCGCGTATCTGATCGCGCAGGCTGGCGGCCCTTTCAAATTCCAGTTCTTCGGCGGCCTGTTCCATGGCGGCGCGCAGCCCGCCAAGCAACTCGGCGGAACGCCCCTGGAGCAGATCCGTCACCTTGCGCACGTTTTCGTTATATTCCTGCGATGTCACCATGCCCATGCAGGGCGCGGGGCATTGCCCCATAAAATGATACAGGCAGGGGCGCACACGGTTTTTCATGGCCTTGTCGGTGCAGCGCCGTAGGGCAAAGGCCCGGTGGATGAGTTTCCACGTTTCGCGCGCCGCCAGAGCGGACGTGAACGGGCCAAAGTAACGCGCGCCGTCCCGCCGCGCCTGCCGCACGATTTCCAGCCGGGGAAAGGGATGCTTTGGATTGATGCGAAAAAGCACGTACTGCTTGTCGTCGCGCAGCACGATATTGTAGTGCGGCCTGTGCTTTTTGATGCAACTGGCTTCCAGCAGCAGGGCCTCTTTTTCCGTGGTGGTGGTCAGATACTCAATGCTCTCGGCATGCGAAAGCATGGCCCGCGTCTTGGCTGGCAGGCCTTCTGGCCGAAAATAGGAGAGCACCCGGCGGCGCAGTACGCGCGCTTTGCCCACATAGATAATGCGGCCCTTGGCGTCCTTGTACAGGTAAACGCCGGGAGTAAGGGGAATGCTGGATGATTCGGGCTTCTGCATGACAAAAGAATGGGGAGTTAAAGAAAAAAAGCAAGTGCGGGGGAAAAAGCCAAAAGGCTTCCATCCCCCGCGCTCCTCCTGCAAAACTGGCGGGCGTCTGCTCCCGCAGCCGCCAGAGCAATTTTAAGAGTTGCCCTAAATCAGGCCCTTCTGCATCATTTCGGCAACCTGGGCCACGTCCTTGTCGCCACGGCCAGAGAGGTTCACCAGCAAAATGCTGTCCACAGGCATGCCGGGGGCCATCTTCATGGCGTGGGCCAGCGCGTGGGAAGATTCCAGCGCCGGGATGATGCCTTCATGCCGCGAAAGGGCAAAGAATGCGTCCAGGGCTTCCTTGTCTGTCACGCTGACGTATTCGGCGCGGCCCATATCCTTGAGCAGTGCGTGTTCCGGCCCCACTGAGGGATAATCAAGCCCGGCGGAAATGGAATACACTTCGCCCGCCTCGCCCGCAGGGTCCTTGATCATGTAGGAATTGAAACCGTGCATGACGCCGGGTTCGCCCAGGCAGAGGGATGCGGCATGCTCGCCGTAGCTGTTGCCGCGACCGCCGGGTTCCACGCCCAAAAGGCGCACGTCCGTATCGTCAAGAAAACCCGCAAACAGGCCAATGGCGTTGGAACCGCCGCCTACGCAGCCAAGGCAGGCGTCGGGCAGGCGGCCAGTTTCGGCCAGCATCTGGGCGCGGGCCTCGCGCCCCACCACCGACTGAAAAACGCGCACCATATAGGGGTACGGATGGGGGCCAACGGCAGAGCCGAGCACATAGAACATTTCCGGATCTTCAATCCACATGCCCAAGGCTTCGTCCACGGCTTCCTTGAGGGTGCGCTGACCGCTCTTGGCCGCCACAACGCGCGAGCCGAGCATCTCCATGCGGATAACATTGAGGTGCTGGCGCTCAATATCCACTTCACCCATGCAGATGGTGCATTCCAGCCCCATCAGAGCCGCTGTGGCCGCAGTGGCAACACCGTGCTGGCCTGCACCGGTTTCTGCAATAACGCGTTTCTTGCCCATGCGTTTTGCCAGCAGGCACTGCCCAAGGGTATTGTTGATCTTGTGCGCGCCCAGATGGTTGAGGTCTTCGCGCTTGAGCCATATCTGCGCACCGCCAAGGTGACGGCTCAGATTGGCGCAGTGGAATACAGGATTGGGCCGCCCCGTGTAGTGGGAGCAAAGATAATCCAGCTCTTTCTGGAAGGACGGATCCGCCTCGGCGGCCTTCATGGCTTCGGCCACTTCGTCCAGACGGGCCTTGAGAGGCTCGGGTACGAACTGCCCGCCGTAGGCCCCAAAAAAGCCCTTGCTGTCAGGAATGCCGTAGGGGGCGGAATGCTGGCTCATGCGATCTCCTTCTTCATGCTGAGTTTCTGCAAATATCTGCGGCCTGCGCGGTTTTCAGCCTATGAAAGGTCATCCGGCGGCGGCATTTCAAAAAACTCCGTCACTCTGGCGTGTTGCCCGCGCCATGTCAAGATGCCGCCCCAAATACCCGCGCAGGGCGGGACTTTTTCGGTTTATCCGCGCTTTGCGCGGCGTAGCCCGCAACCTTGCCCGCAGAGGCGCTTTGCCCTATAGTCTGCCTCTCTTTTACAGACCTGAGAGCAGTTAACGCATGAAATGCGTTAACTGCTCTGGCAAGGATTTTCAGGAAAATCCTTGCCACGAAATGAGCGCGGGCAGGCTTTGCCTGTCGTAAGCGGGCATTTCAAGTGTTAAATGCTCTAGATGTGAGGCGGAGGATCCATGCTTGACGAAAAATACACTGGCAACGGCAAGGTTGTGCTGCTGGCAGGCGGCGGAAAAATCTATACGGATATCGCCGCCCGATTTGTGCGCAGCGAGCGCGAGCTGGAAGAAATTGTGGCCTCGCCCTACTCGCGCCAGATAGTGCAGAATATTCTCGATTCCGGCCACAGGGCCGCGCTTGAGTTCGACTTTTTTCTCTTTGGCGTTGAAGGCTATTCGCGCGTTACCGAAACCCAGCTTGTGCGCAAGCGGCTGGCCTCGTACCTCATCAAATCCGGGCGGGCGGAACTGGGCGGCAAGCGCCGCTATTCCGTGGTGTATCCGCGCAGCGTGGCCGAATTTTCCGCGCAGGTGACCCTGCCCGACGGGCATACGGCAACCCTCAGTGGGCACGATCTGGCTGACATTTCACGTCAGTGGTATGATGCAGGCCTTGACGCGGGTCTGCCAGAAGAAGATTTGCGCTACCTGAAGCCACAGGCCACGGAATTCAAGGCCATCATCGGCATGAACGCCCACGCCCTGCTCGACTGGTTTGCCATCCGCTGCTGCCGCAACGCACAGCACGAAATACGCCATCTGGCGTGGCAGATGCTGCGCCTCAGCCGCAAGGCCGCGCCCGACCTCTTTGCAGGGGCTGGCCCAAGCTGCGTGCAGATGGGCTATTGCCCTGAAAACAAGCGCCAGCACGCCCGATGCGTGGGCCGAGTGCTCACCAAGGAGCAGGCGCTTGAAATGCTGCGCTCCCATGGCGGGCAGCAGACCAGCGCGGAAGACTTTACCGATCAGTAAGACTCGCCCAAAAAGCGTGTAGAAAAGTTTTGCGGTTACGCGCACATTGTACGCGTAACCGCATTCTCTTTTGCTCGTATGGGGCTCTTTAAAAAAAAGTTTTGCCCACCGCTGCGGCCTCATCCTGACGCGCCTGATCGGCCAGATCTTCGGGGGCGGCATCCAGACCGTTGACCACAGCCCCGATCATGACCCCAAGGTGGCTCATGGCAAGCCCCAACCACCAGATGCGATAAAAGTCATGCCCAAAGATGCCGTTGACCAGCCAGCCGCCAAAACCGATCCAGAACCAGGCGGTCATGCGCCAGTAGATGCTGGGGCTTTTGCTTTCAAGCTCTGCCAGCAGGCGCGGGCGTATACGCTTGTAGCCCCACCAGATGAAGCCCAGCAAAAAAATCATGCCCAGCGCAAAGCCAACAATACCGTGCGCGTACAGCATGTCCAGATAAAGGTTGTGCGGATGGCTGATGGTGATAACGTCTTTTTCAGGCGCAAGGCCGAGCGCGCGGAAGGCCTCGTTATAACGGCCCGCTCCGGCTCCCAGCCAGGGATGTTCGCAAAACACCTGCCACGCCAGATGCCACAGGCTCCAGCGGCCATCGCTCTCCACCGCGCCCAGCCCGGCCCGGCCCTGTAATACGAGCACAGCCAGCAGAATGCCCAACGAGCCCACGGCAAGCTTGAAGCGTCCACGGCCCCCGCGCAGCAGCACCCACAACCCAAAAGAAACAGCCACAGCCAGCGCACCGCTACGGCTGCTTGCGCCAATCAGCAGGAAAAACGCGGGCCAGAGCGTTGCAAACCACAGCAGGGCCGAAGCCGCAGGCGAGAGGGCACGGCGCAGGATGAACCAGAGGGAAAAGGCAGGAATGAGCGCCAGGGCTATGTAGTTGCCCACAGTATAATCGCCGAGGCTCCCCGTGAGCCTGCCCGCATTAAGGGCGTAGCCCATGATGAAATCCGTGCCGGTCAGCGCCTGGTGCAGGCCGTCCAGCCCTTCCCAGAAGCAGGCCAGCACGCAGGCCCACACAAGGCGGCGCAGGTCTTTTTCGCTCCGTACGCATTCCATGCCGATAAACGGCAAAATAAAACCCTTGTTGATGCCTGTGCCCGCGTGGAGAAGCGAAGTCCATATGTGCTCTGAAAAAAACACGCCAATGCAGATCATGGCCCACAGGCAATAAAAAAGCGGACGCGCATCAAGCCTGTGCAAAACGCTTTCTGTCCAGTTGTAGCGATAATAGAGCAACAGAAAAATAAAGCAGATTACTGGCAAAACCTCACGCGCGCCGTACCCAATGGGAAAGGAGGCCAGCGAAATCCAGAACGACCAGAAAAGACAACGGCTCCACTGCACATCAGACGGATTGCGCAGTGCGCAAAGCAGGCGCTCCCGCACGTGCAATCCCCGGTTTTTTGCTTCATTAAATATATTCAGCACAGCTCATGCGCCCTTTGTTTGGATACAGATTATGGCGCAAGATGTATCCGTTGACGGGCGTAAATTCAAGTAGCAGTAAAGTCCTTGCATTAGGGAAACAGGCAAAATATACTTTTGCGATAAATTATTTCACCATTGAGGTACAATATGGCCAGATTTACCGGTTTTGACGAAGTATTCAGTGCACTTTACGTTGACTTCGACAATATTTACACCCGCTTTCTTGAAATTGACCCCGAGGCGGCCAGGGCCTTTGGCTCTGTTCCATACCGGTGGGTGCGCTGGATTGAAAACCATGCGCTGCGCATTCTGTACGGCGAAGGCGTACGCCGCCGCATCCTCAAGCGCATGTGCTACCTGAACCCCCAGCGCTATCAGGAATACCGCAATCCCTTCATCCGCAGCGCATTCCAGGTGGTGGACTGCCCGCCGCTGACCACCCGCGGCAAGACCAGCACCGATATCCATCTGGTGATGGACTGCATGGACGACCTCTCGCACTCCACCCACTTTGACGAATTCATCATTCTTTCCGGCGATGCGGACTTTACCCCCCTGCTCATCCGCTTGCAGGAACACGCACGCCGCACCCTGGTGCTTTCTGTGGGCTATTCTTCGCCCGCATACACGGCTGCGGCATCCTGGCGCATCCGCGAAGACTGGTTTTTGCAGCAGGCCCTGCGCGACGAGCGCGCCGATGAGGTGGACGACCAGCCCATCCCTGTAGCGCCCACACCACCCATTGCCCGCACCGCGCATGCCGCGCCGCCCGCCCCTGAAAAAACCCCTGACGATGAAGACGAAGGACCAGCCCCCGGAAATGCGTGGTAACTACCCGCAATCTGTCAGACCAACGGCCCGAAGCGCTTGACGCCGGGAGCCGCCAACGCTAAAAAGTGAGACGCTCTTTTCTGGTTGGTAGCCCGCCCTACTGGTGCACCCCGCGCTTACCGGCGAACCACGGACCGCCGCAGCCTGTTGCCGTTTTCAGTGATTACGGCCACTTGTTTACGGCGCAGGCGTCCCCCATGACGCATACAGCGGCGGGCCTGAATCATAAAACCTGGTTAGGAGGTCCTATGTTTCGCCGTGTTATTCTTGCCCTGATTACCCTTGCCCTGCTCTGCGGGCCGGCGGCTGCCGCCGAAAAATTCATTGTTGCCAGCGACTGCACATGGCCCCCCATGGAAATGCTGGACGCCAACAAACAGCCTGAAGGCTTCTCCACCGACTACCTCCGCGCCATGGCCAAGGCCGCTGGCTTTGAGGTTGAAGTGCGCAACATCGCGTGGGACGGCATTTTTGGCGGTGTGGCCACCGGACAGTACGACATCGTGGCTTCCTCGGTGACTATCACCCCCGAGCGTGAAAAGCAGTTTGACTTCTCCGCTCCTTACTATGAAGTGGTTCAGGCCGTGGTGCTGCCCGCTGGCAAGAGCATCAAGACTCTGGCTGACCTCAAGGGCAAGAAGGTCGGCGGCCAGATCGGCACCACCGGCATCTTTGTCATGCGCAAGGCCAATGCCAGCGCGGACATCAAGGAATATGACGATGTGGGCCTGGCTATTCAGGACCTCGTGGGCGGCCGTCTTGACGCCGTTATCTGCGATGATCCGGTTGCCATGTACTATGTGAACAAAAAGCCTGACACCGCTGGCAAGCTGAACATTTCGTTCAAGGCCGACGAAAAGGAATACTATGGCTTCACCGTCCGCAAGGGCCGCAAGGACCTCGTGGAAAAGCTGAACAAGGGCATTGCCGCTGTGAAGGCTTCTGGCGAAGACCGCAAAATTGCTGAAAAGTGGCTTGGTAAATCCAACTAACGTTCCGTTTTCGCGGGGCGTTCGGGCTTGTCCTGGGCGCCCCGCCGTATTTTAAGGAGTGGACATGATCCGTCGTCTGTTGCTGGCCCTGGTTGCCGTTTCCCTTTTGTGCGGCCAAGCCATGGCTGCTGAAAAATTCATTGTGGCCACTGACTGCACCTGGCCCCCCATGGAAATGCTGGACGCCAACAAGCAGCCCATTGGCTTTGATGTGGACTTCATCACTGCCGTTGGCAAGGCCGCCGGTTTTGAGGTTGATGTGCGCAACATCGCCTGGGACGGCATTTTCGGTGGCGTAGCCACAGGACAGTACGACATCGTGGCTGCCGCCACCACTATCACTGAAGAACGTCAGAAGCAGTTTGACTTCTCTGATCCCTATTATGAAGTTGCACAGGCCGTGGTGCTGCCCGCTGGCAAGAGCATCAAGAGCCTGGCTGACCTCAAGGGCAAGAAGGTCGGCGGCCAGATCGGCACCACCGGCGTGTTTGTTATCCGCAAGGCTGGCGTGACTGTTGACCTCAAGGAATACGACGACGTGGGCCTGGCCATTCAGGACATGCTGGGCGGTCGCCTTGACGCCGTGATCTGCGATGATCCGGTTGCGCTCTACTACGTCAACAAAAAGGCCGACACCGCTGGCAAGCTGAACATTTCTTTCAAGACCGAAGAAAAGGAATACTACGGCTTTACCGTGCGCAAGGGCCGCAAGGACCTGGTGGAAAAGCTGAACAAGGGCATCAAGGATGTGAAAGCTTCCGGCGTGGAAGCCCAGTTGCTCCAGAAGTGGATGGGCGCTTCCAAGTAGTTTGCTTTTTTTCGTGATATTTTGATGGCTTCCGGGCTTTTGCCCGGAAGCCATTGCATAAACCAGGGCAATGCCTTACACCACAGGGCCAGCCCGTTATAACCCACGGCACCCCGGCACGGCCCAGCCGTTGCCTGCTGCCAGCCTCAAACGCCTTGTCATGAAGGACTGCGATGCACGATAAAAAAGATGGAAGCAAAGGCAACATCATTATGGTCACGGATGGCGCATCCATCCCCGACCCGCGTGAATGGCGCCTGATAAACGCATGGTCTATCGCCCTGGTGGGCGCGCTCGGCACCCTGTTTACCCTCTGCACTCTCTGGCCCGAGCCATACCTGCGCATTCTGCTTTACCTGCCGGACGGCGTACTGATCACATTCAGGATCACCATGCTTTCCATCTGTTGCGCAGTGCCGCTGGGGCTGCTCACGGGGCTTGGCCGCATTTCAGACAACCGCCTCATAAATCTCATTGCCTCCACCTATGTGGAAGTGATACGCGGCATCCCTCTGCTGGTGCAGATATTTTACATCTACTACGCCCTCTCGCGCTTTGTGCAGGTGAGCGGCGTTACCTCTGCAGTGGTTGCCATCAGCTTTTGCTACGGCGCCTACATGGGCGAAGTGTTCCGCGCGGGCATCACGGCCATCAACAAGGGCCAGACGGAAGCCGCGCGCTCGCTGGGCTTCAACCGCTACCAGACCATGCGCCTTGTGGTGCTGCCCCAGGCCATGCGCACCATTTTGCCCCCCGTTGGTAACGAATGCATTGCCATGCTCAAGGATACCTCGCTTGTATCCATCATGGCCGTGCCGGACATCATGCAGCGCGCGCGCAGCTTTGTGGGCACCACCTATCTGTATTTTGAAACCTACACCATGGTGGCAATCATTTATCTCATTATCACCCTTGTGCTCTCCAAGGCTGTGAGCATCATGGAATCCAGGCTGAACTACTATGACGGAAAATAGCGCCGCCCCCATTATCTCCATCAATCACGTCTGGAAGTACTTTGGCTCGCTGCCTGCCTTGCAGGATGTCAGCCTGGATATTGCTCCCGGCGAACGTGTGGTCATTATCGGCCCTTCCGGCTCCGGCAAGTCCACTCTGCTGCGCTCCATCAACAGGCTGGAACAGATCGACCAGGGCAGCATTATTGTTCAGGGGCAGGATATCCAGAGTGATGAGAACAACATCAACGAAATGCGCCAGAACCTGGGCATGGTTTTCCAGCAGTTCAATCTTTTTCCGCACAAGACGGTACTGGAAAACCTCACTCTTGCCCCGCGCCACCTGCGTAAGCTGTCTCGCGAAGAAGCCGATGCCCGCGCTCTGGGCCTGCTCAAAAAGGTAGGCATCAGCGACAAGGCCAATGTGTACCCTGCCATGCTTTCGGGCGGGCAGCAGCAGCGTGTTGCCATTGCGCGCGCTCTGGCCATGCAGCCCTCCATCATGCTCTTTGACGAACCCACCTCAGCCCTTGACCCCGAAATGGTGGGCGAAGTGCTGGACGTTATGGTGAAGCTGGCAGAAGAAGGCATGACCATGGTTTGCGTAACCCACGAAATGGGCTTTGCGCGCACTGTCGCCGACCGCCTCATCTTTATGGATCAGGGCCAGATTGTGGAAATGGGCAAGCCTGAAATGCTTTTCACTGCCCCCCGCCATCCGCGCCTGCGGCAGTTTCTGAATCAGATTCTGTAGTTCGCTTTTGCGCAGGAGGGGCCTTTGCCCGCAAAGGCTCCTCCTGCCATGCCTCCCTCCGCCCTCATTCCCTCCATCCCTTATGAGTTGCACCAGCAGCCTCGCCCTCAACGGCGACAACAGCAAGGGAGTGACCAAAACCCATGAACGCCCCACACCCACACAGCCCTACCGTGGCCGTTGCCGTAAGCGGCGGCGTAGACAGCCTGTGCGCAGTGGTTATGCTGCACAATGCGGGCTATCAAGTATTGGCCCTGCACGGTCTTTTTTTGCCAGACGGCCCAACCATTGCCCCCGCAGGACTGGCCGAAGCCTGCGCCACGCTTGGGGTTCCCCTGCATGTGGCAGACCTGCGCGCAGCCTTTCAGCGCGAAGTGCTGAGTCCCTTTGCCGCAGCCTACGCACAGGGCCGCACACCCAACCCCTGCGCCTACTGCAACCGGGCCATCAAGTTTGGCGTGCTGCTCGATACCGCACTTGCTCTCGGTGCGGACAAGCTTGCCACCGGGCATTACGCCCGTCTTGTTCCCGGCCCGGATGCGCCAACAGATGCGGGCGAAGGTGAAACGTCCGAAACCTATCCCCTGCTTGCCGCCGCTGCGGACGCCGCCAAGGATCAAAGCTATTTTCTCAGTCTCGTGCCGCGTCAACGGCTGAGCCGCGCCCTGTTTCCGCTTTACGGGCAGAACAAAGAGCAAACTCGCGCCATTGTGGCGGCAGCAGGGCTGGCTGTTCCCCTGCCGTCAGAGAGTCAGGATATCTGTTTTGCCCCGCCCATAGCGCAGGCTGGCATATCGGCTGCCGAGGCTTACCGCCCCTTTCTGGAACGGCACTGGCAGGCGGCGGGCACCATCGCGCCGGGGCCGGGGCCTGTTCTATTGCTGGACGCGGCGGGCAACAAGCGCGAAATTGCCCAACACAAAGGGCTGTGGCGCTATACGGAAGGCCAGCGCAAGGGCCTTGGCATTGCCCATACTGAGCCGCTTTTTGTGCTGACCAAGGATAGCGCGAGCAACACCCTTGTGGTTGGGCCGCGTGCTTTGCTGGGTATACGCACCTGTGTGACCGGGCCAGCCAATATTGCATTGCCGCCTCATCTTTGGCCTGACACGATGCTTGTACGGCTACGGCATCGGCAGCGGCCATGCCCGGCGAGTGTGCAGGTTGAGGATGCGTGTCTTCGTATAGTGCTGGCTGAGCCGCAGTTTCCCACGGCTCCCGGTCAGGTGGCAGCGGTTTATGACGAGGAAGGCCGCGTGCTGGCTGCCGGTATTGTGGAAAAGATGGCATAGGGAAGAAGAAGAAGAAGAAGAAGAAGAAGAAGAATTTCCCTATACGGGGGTGCGGGTGAGCCTGTCAGGCTGATTTACGCAAACCCGACTTTTCTGACCTGACTGCGTCAAAATCCAGTTTTTAATGCTCACGTACACAAGTACGCTGCGCTTAAAAACTGGATTTTTCCTTGTCAGGCCACAAAAACCGTATTTTGCAAATTCGCCCAACACCAACCATCGCCTCCGCTACGCTCTGGCGAGTCTAAGGAAGGCGACTTCACGACCAGCTCCTGATGGCGAGCCGAGTTCCAGTTACGCGCAATTCATCTGCCTTATCCTGGCCGAATAAAATTCAATACTGTCTCTACTCCCATACCTCACGAACTATTTCACCCCGCTTTTGTGATTTCAGCTATATGTCGGCGACGCTTGCCTTAGCCGGCTAAAAAAGACTTTGCACATCTGACTGTGGGCTAACCGAAACCTCCAATTGTCAATAATTGTCAAATTTAAAGGACGCACCGCAACGTCACAGTTATTCGTGGTGTCCGGCTGAAACGGAGTTCGACTCAACGCAAAAGCGTACTCTGGCATTTACGCGGCGCGGAGGGAGATCACCTGAACGAGCGCAGCGAGTGAAGGAAGCTCCCGCAGCTACAGCCGCGTTGCCCTCGCCACCTAACGACAATTGGAAACCTTTCCCAAAGGGGTGCTTCGGGGGGGGATGCAAGGGGGGCGAGAAGGGGGCGTAGCCCCATAACAGGCCCCACTTTGCCGCGCGCCGCGCAGGCGTCCCAGACTCCGCCAGACGGCGGAACCCCATGCCCGAAGGGCAGCGCCATCCAAAAGCCAACCGCACAGCCGCTTCTCATGAACAAGTAACTCTCCTGCCACGCAACGGCCATGGTCGTTCACTGAAAAGGCCGCTGCTCAACGCAAAAGCGTACTCTGGCATTAACGCGGCGCGGAGGGAGATCACCTGAACGTGCGCAGCGAGTGAAGGAAGCTCCCGCAGCTATGGCCGCGTTGCCCTCGCCACCTAACGACAATTGGAAACCTTTCCCAAAGGGGTGCTTCGGGGGGATGCAAGGGGGGCCGAGAAGGGGGCGTAGCCCCATAACCGGCCCCACCTTGCCGCGCGCCGCGCAGGCGTCACAAACTCCGCCGGGCGGCGGAATATCGTACCCAAAGGGCATTCAAACAAAAAAATTTTGCCTCAACCTGATAACAAAAAAACAGGCCTCAGCGTCAGCCAAAGCCCGTAATAAAAGTTTTTGCGGGATGGGGGTTTGGGGGCTTTTTACAAAAAGCCCCCTGTCCCCAATTATCTCTATCCCATATCTTCCGTCAGCACCATCTGGCGCGCGGCGGCTGTTTCGTCCAGACGGCGCACGGGCAGATTGGTGGGCAGTTCCTGAAGGGACTGCGGATCAGCCTTGCCTGTGAGGATAATCTCCTTCAGGGCTTCAACGTAACCGTCCAGGGTTTCTTTACTTTCCGTCTCCGTGGGTTCGGCCATGAGGCACTCGTGCACGATAAGCGGGAAGTAGATGGTGGGCGCATGAATGCCACGTTGCAGCAAGGCCTTGGCGATATCCAGAGCACGCAGGCCCTGCGGCGCGGACGCTACGAATTCGTGCGCGCAGAAGCGATCCTTGAAGGGAATCTCCAGCACGTGCTCAAGCTTTTTCTTGAGGTAGTTGGCGTTGAGCACAGCATATTCAGATGCGCGGGTGAGTCCTTCGCCCCCGAGGCGCAGCATGTAGGCCAGGGCTTTGATAACCACGCCAAAGCTGCCGTAGAAGGGGCCGATGGGGCCGATGGTCTGCGGCAGATTGTAATCAAGGAAGAAACGCCCGTCAGGGTGCTTTGCCACGCGCGGGGCGGGCATAAAGGGCAGCAGACGGTCGGTAACGCCCACGGGGCCAGCGCCGGGGCCGCCGCCGCCGTGCGGGGTGGCAAGAGTTTTGTGCACGTTGAGGTGCACCACGTCAAAGCCCACATCACCCATGCGCATTTTGCCCATGATGGCGTTCATGTTCGCGCCGTCATAGTACAGCAGGGCGTCGACCTTGCGCAACTCGGCCACGATGCGGGGCAGGTGCACTTCCATGAGGCCGAGGGTGTTGGGGCAGGTCATCATGAGACCCGCCACATCCTCGCCGTGTTCGGCAATGGCCGCCACGATGGCTTCGGGATCCACCATGCCGTCGCGCGATTCTATGTTGATGGTGTCAAATCCGGCAAGGGCGGCCGAGGCAGGGTTGGTGCCGTGGGCCGCATCGGGGATAAGCATCTTTTTGCGGTTGCGTCCCTTGGCCTTGTGATAGGCGGCAATGAGCTTTACGCCGGTGAATTCGCCGTTGGCCCCGGCCATGGGCTGAAAGGTAAAGGCCTTCATGCCCGTGAGTTCGCAGAGCAGATTTTCGGCTTCATACAGACATTCCAGCGCGCCCTGGGCGCAGTCGGCGCCGCCCTCAAGCTGGGCCATCATGGGGTGCAGGTGGGTAAAGCCCGGCAGCGCCGCCACGTATTCCATGAACTTGGGGTTGTACTTCATGGTGCAGGAGCCAAGGGGATAAAAATTGGCGTCCACGCTATAGTTGAGCTGCGAGAGCTGGGTGAAGTGGCGCACCACGTCCAGTTCCGAGCATTCGGGAAGACGGGGAGCCTTTTTGCGCAGCAGGTCAGCGGGCAACATGGCCTCAGCCTTGGGGGCAGAGCTGTTCAGGCAGTAGGCAGTACGCCCAGAAACGGATTTGGCGAAAATGGTTTTCACAGCAGACCTCCCATGATTTCGGCCAGCTTGTCTATCTGGGTGCGGTTGTTGGCCTCGGTGCACGAGAGCAGCAGCACGTTTTCCATGCCAGGATAATGATGGCCCAGCGGATAACCGGGCACAACACCCTTCTGCGTCATGGCCTTGACCACTTCAGCAGCGGGCATGGGCAGGCGCAGGGCCACTTCCGAGCCGTAGGGGGCGCTGTTGAGCAGTTCCACGCCCTTGAGGGCTGTGAGGCGCTCAACGGCGTAGCGGGCAAGTGCCATGTTGTTTTCGGCCACCCGGGTGAGGCCTTGCGGGCCAAGCAGGCTCATGTGGATGAGCGAGCGCAGGGCGCAGAGAGCCTGATTGGAGCAGATGTTGGAGGTGGCCTTGGCCCGGCGGATGTGCTGCTCGCGGGCTTGCAGGGTCAGCACGTAGCCGGTCTTGCCGTCCACATCTGTGGTGCGGCCCACAATGCGGCCAGGGAACTGGCGGATGTGTTCCTTGCGGCAGGCCATGAGCCCGAGGTAAGGGCCGCCGAACGAGAGGTTCATGCCAAGGCTCTGGCCTTCGGCCACGGCCACGTCAGCCCCCATTTCGCCGGGGGTTTTGAGCACGGACTGCATGACCGGATACACGGAGATAACGCCAAAGGCCTTGTTGGAACGGGCCTTGGCAAACAGGGCCGTGTAGTCCGCCACCGCGCCGAAAAAGTTGGGATTTTGCACAATAACGGCAGCGCACGTAGTGTCGGCGGCTGCCATGAGGGCGTCCATGTCGCTGCAACCATTCTGCTGGGGTACGGTCTTGATTTCCAGATCAAGGCTGGAAACATAGGCATCCAGCATGGAGCGCCAGATGGGGTTGACGGTTTCGTCCACCACCAGCACGCGGCGGCGCGTGGAGCGCACGGCCATCATGGCGGCTTCAAAAATGGCGGTGCCGCCGTCATACACGGAGGCATTGCCGCAATCCATTTCCATCAGGCGGCTGACGGCGGTCTGGAATTCAAAAATGGCCTGCAAGGTGCCTTGCGAGCATTCTGCCTGATAAGGCGTATAGGCGGTATAAAATTCGCTGCGGCCAGAAAGCGCGTCCACAGCCTTGGGAATGTCGTGGTTATAAAAGCCTGCGCCGAGAAAGGACACATGACCGGGACAGTTTTTGGCTGCCAGCTCTTCAAGGTGTCCGCAGACGGCGGCTTCGCTCTGCCCCTTGGGCAGATCAAAGCTCTGGGGGCGCATGCTGGAGGGGATGTCGGAAAAAAGCTCATCCAGACTGCGCACGCCAACTACGGAGAGCATTTCATGCAACTCTTCCGGCGTATGGGGAATGTATGGCATACTAGCTCCTTGCCGCCGGACACGTTATACCGCTTGTGCGACGGCAGCCTCTGTGAAAGGGACTCCGGCTGGAACCCGCCGTTGTACGACGCTGTTCCAGCCGGTGCGAAAGAAAAAATTTCAGGCTGTTACACACTCGGTGCAAAAGTTTGCCAGCGCGCAGGCAGCCCAAAATCATACAAGGGTAACGTGGAGTTGCGGGAATTTTTGTTTCCTGCCAAGGATGGCGCGTTTGGGCGGCGCGAAGTGTATACGAACATACATGAGCGCCGCGCCAAGCAAGCCAGACGCAGGCAGGGGGCAAAAAGGCCGCAAGTCCGCGTTACCCTGTTTAATGCTTTTCGGTGGCGCAATGGGCTTCGTAAGCCGCCGCGTCCAGCAGACCGCCGGGCTTGTGGGCCAGCTTGACGCGCACAATCCAGCCCTCGCCAAAGGGATCGCTGTTGCAAAGCTCGGGGGTGTTTTCCAGAGCTTCGTTCACGGCTATCACTTCGCCCGTAACGGGAGAAATCAGATCGCTGGCGGCCTTGACCGATTCCACAGAGCCGAATTCCTTGTCTTCAGAAAGCTGGTCGCCCACGGGGGGCAGTTCCACGTAGGTGATATCGCCAAGGGATTCCTGAGCAAAGCTGGTGATGCCGATGACGGCCTCGTCCCCTTCAATGCGGGTCCATTCGTGGCTGGTGCTGTACAGAATATCGGCGGGATTGGTAGCCATGTGCAAACTCCTGAAAAATTGGGTTCAATCGTTATAAAAATTACGCTGTCTTGCGGGGTATGCCGTGCGATGCGGCCCCCACAGATCAACGACCATATCAGGCCAGTTTTTTACGCGCGGTGCCTTCCGTGTAGAACGGCGCTTCAACCCGCGCGGCGGGCAGTTCCGTTCTGGCGGCGCGAACCACAAAATTCTCGGCCCCGGCATGCGCGGCCTTGACCCAGGCAAAAGCAATCACATAGCCCAGCGAGGGCGCAAACGAACCGCTGGTCACGTGGCCCACTTCCGTACCGTCAGCAAGGGCGACCACGTCGCCGTGACGGGCGGCGCGGCGGCCGTCAATACGCAGGGGCACCAGCACTTCGGCAATGCTCTGCGCGCCTTCGCGGCCCACATAGTCGGCGGTGCTGGTCATCATGCGGCCCATACCGGCTTCGGCGGGGCTGTGATTTTCGTCCAGATCGTGCCCGTACAAAGGCAGGCCAGCCTCAAGGCGCAGGGTATCGCGCGCGCCAAGGCCTATGGGCTTGACGCGTTCGTCAGCCAGCAGGGCGCTCCAGAAAGCCTCGGTCACGGAGCTCTCAATGTACAGTTCGTAGCCCAGCTCGCCAGTGTAGCCGGTGCGGCTCACCAGCAGGGGTGTGCCCTGCCAGGTGGTTTCGCGAAAGCCGAAGTAACCGAGATCATGAAAATTCTGACCCAGCAGCTTTTCGAGCACATCCAGGGATTCCGGCCCCTGGAGGTCGATCTTGCCGGTTTCTGCGGAAATGTCGGTCATCTTGACGCTTTGGGGCAGGCGGGCGCGCAGCACGGCGAAGTCGTTGGCGGCGCAAGCGGCGTTGACCACGGCCATGAAGGAATCAGGGCCGAAGCGGTAGATGATGCCGTCATCCAGCACGCCGCCCTTTTCGTTGAGCAAAAAGCCGTAGCGGCACTTGCCGGGGGCAAGGGTCTGGAGGTTGTGGCTCACGGCCTTGCTCAGGGCTTCGTCCGCGCCGGGGCCTTCAATAAGAAACTCGCCCATGTGGCAGATGTCAAAAAGACCTGCATGCTGGCGCGTGTGCTGATGCTCGACAATAATACCCTCATACTGGATGGGCATAACCCACCCGGCAAAGGGGGCCATTTTTGCGCCATGCGCCTCGTGCCAGGCAGTGAGGGGGGTACGCAGATCCGACATGGAATCTCCTTGAAGTTGGGCAAACAGCTTGCGCTGACGCTATAGAGGACGCGCCAAGGCTGCCCTGCCGCTGCAATGCGCTGCGGCAAGCCGGACCAAGCGCGAACAAACACCAAAAATATTTATCAAAAAACATTACCAAGCCACCGTTTCGAGCGGCTTTGGACATGGTATCACTTCTGCCATGTGGACACAAGAACATACCCGTGCAAGGGCATCCGCGCGGGCGGGGCTGGCAGGGGTTAACACAGCATCATTCCTGCGCTGGCAGGCCAAAAAACCGGCGGGCATTGTCGCCGCAGGTACGCCAGAGATCTTCGGGGTTTTCTCCCCGCGCTTCGGCCATGGCCCGCACGGTAAACACCGTATAGGAAGGCTCGTTGCGCTTGCCTCGCCACGGCAGCGGGGCAAGATAGGGGGCGTCGGTTTCCAGCAGCAGACGGTCGGCGGGAATAAGAGCCACAGCCTCGCGCAGGGCCTCGTTGGCCTTGTACGTGACCGGGCCGGGAATGGAAATGTGCCAGCCGTTGCGCAAGATGCGCCGCGCGGTTTCCGGCCCCTGACCAAAGCAGTGCCACAGGAGGGGATACCCGGCAAAGCCCTCGGCCTCCAGCGTCATGAGTGTTTCTTCCTCCGCATCGCGGCAGTGAATGACCACCGGACGTTCCACGGCGCGCGCCAGAGCAAGCTGATCGCGCAGGGCCTGATACTGGATTTCCCTCGGGCAATCCGGCCAGTAAAAATCCAGACCGATTTCGCCCACAGCCTTGAGCCGGGAGTCCGCGTCAAAGGCGGCGCGCATGGCGGCAAGGCGTTCCTGCGTGCAGTTCTGCCCGTCACACGGGTGCACGCCCATAAGAAAAAACACTTCGGGGTGGGCATCAAAATAAGCCCGGCGGGCATGGTATTCTTCCGGCCCCAAAAAAACGTTGCCCACCTGGGCTAAGCCTGCCGCGCGGGCGCGTTCAAGCACGGCATCGCGATCCGCATCAAATTCCTGACCATCAAGATGCGCGTGGCTGTCCACCCCGGCAAGGGGCAGGGCCAGAGTCAGGGGATCAATGCGGACGGCTGATTTTTTCGACATGGTTTACCTCGCGGCCGATACATAGCAACGGGCGCAGGCGAAAGGCAAGGGGCAAGACCCGGGCAGCAGACACCCCCGTACCCAACCGCCATTGCAAAGCCCGGACAATGGGGCTATGCTTTGGGGGATTTGCCAGTTTTTACTGGTTTCCTATACTTTTTTCGGGGGAATCATGCATCTCCGCAAACGCATTCTTGTCACCGGCGGTTCCGGCTTTTTGGGTTCGCAACTGTGCGAACGCCTGCTCAACGAAGGGCACGAAGTGCTCTGCGTGGACAATTTCTTTTCCAGCGCACGCGCCAACGTGGAAGCGCTCATGGATAACCGCAGGTTTGAGCTTATCCGCCACGACGTGACATTTCCCCTCTATGTAGAGGTGGATGAAATTTACAATCTGGCCTGCCCGGCCTCGCCCATCCATTATCAGCACGACCCGGTGCAGACCATCAAGACCTGCGTCCACGGCGCGATCAATATGCTGGGTCTGGCCAAGCGGCTTGGCGCGCGCATTTATCAGGCATCCACCAGCGAAGTATACGGCGACCCCGAGATACATCCGCAGCAGGAAAGCTACTGGGGCCATGTGAACCCCAACGGCATCCGCTCCTGCTACGATGAAGGCAAGCGCTGCGCCGAAGCCCTGTTCTTTGCCTATTGGCGTCAAGGCGGCCTGCCCATCAAGGTGGGACGCATCTTCAATACCTACGGGCCCAAGATGCACCCCAACGATGGCCGCGTGGTCTCCAACTTCATCATTCAGGCGCTCAAGGGCGAAGCCATCACTATTTACGGCGATGGCTCCCAGACCCGCTCTTTCTGCTATGTGGATGATCTTGTGGAATGCATGATCCGCTTCATGGCTTCGGCCGATGACTTTGTGGGCCCCATGAACATGGGCAACCCCGGCGAGTTCACCATCCGCGAACTGGCAGAAAAGGTTGTGGAAATGACCGGCAGCAAGTCCGTAATTTCTTACGAACCCCTCCCCGGCGATGACCCCAAGCAGCGCAAGCCTGATATCACTCTGGCCCGCGAAAAGCTTGGCTGGGAACCCAAGGTCGCCCTTGAAGAAGGCCTGGTAAAAACCATCGCCTACTTTGAAAAACAGCTGAAAGACGGCCTGGCGTAGGTATTCCGGCAGTCATGTTCCTTTTTATCACGGCCATCGGCATATTGGCGGCAACAGCCGCCCTGTGCGCACTCCTGGCCGTGCGCCCGCCCTCAAAGGCAACCGGACGCGCGGCCAATGCGGCTGGCGTTATCGGGGCCTTTGCGGGCTGTTTTGTTGGCTTGTGCGCTCTTGCTTCCGGCCCATGGGCCGGGCAGGAGAGCTTACGCCTGCCTCTGGCCTTGCCCGTGGGATCCTGCGCCCTGGGCATGGATGCCCTGAGCCGCCTTTTTTTACTGCCAGTGTTTGGTCTGGGTTTTGTTTGCGCCGCCTCGGGCGGCATTGCCCTGCGGCATGAAGAACCGGAACGCCACAATCTTGCGGCGCACTGGTTCTTCTTTCATATGCTGCTGATCGGCCTTGCCCTGGTGATGACCGCGCGCGATGCCGTACTGTTCATGCTGGCGTGGGAAATCATGTCGCTGGCGCCCTTCTTTCTTATTGATTTCAATGACGGCGACAGCAAGGTGCGCGATGCCTCATGGGTCTACCTTGTGGCTGCACATCTGGGCGCTGTGGCCCTCATGGCCTTCTTTACCCTGTTATGGCAGGTCACGGGCGACACTTCGCTTGACGCCCTCCAGGGGGGGGCTGTGCTTGCGCGGGTGCTTGAACAGGCGCAAGGCTATTCCGGCCCCGGCCTGCTCACGGCTCTGTTTGTGCTCGCTCTGGTCGGTTTTGGAGCCAAAGCGGGCCTTGCGCCCCTGCACGTATGGCTGCCCGAGGCGCACCCTGCCGCGCCAAGTCATGTTTCGGCCCTGCTTTCCGGGGCCATGATCAATGCAGGATTTTACGGCATAGTCCGTAGCGTGGGCATGCTGGCACCTGCGGGCGCGGCACCTGAATGGTGGGGCTGGACCTTGCTTCTGCTGGGCCTTGCCACGGGCCTCATGGGAATTTTAAAAGCCACGGCCCAAAGCAACCTCAAAAGGCTGCTCGCCTATTCCAGCGTGGAAAACATGGGCCTGATGGTCATGGGGCTGGGCGCGGGACTCATTGGTCAGAGCTGCGGCAACGCGTGGATTGCTGTTCTGGGCTTTTCCGGCGCGCTGCTGCACATGCTCAACCACTCTGCATTCAAGGGGCTGCTGTTCCTGTGCGCAGGCGAAGTGCTGCACGCCACAGGAACCGTGCGCATGCAGCATCTGGGCGGGCTGCAAAAACGCCTGCCCCTGCTTGGCGCGGCCTTTGCCATAGGCGCAGCGGCCATTGCCTGCCTGCCGCCTTTTAACGGATTTGCGGGCGAACTCGTGATGGGGCTTTCCCTGCTGGACGGCCCTGCGCTTTTTGGCGTGGAGCGTCAGGTAGGCCTGCTGCTGGCTCTGGCGGGTCTTGCCTGCATCAGCGGCCTTGCGGCAGCCCTGTACGCCAAGGCCTATGGCATCGCCTTTCTGGGCGAGCCGCGTTCCGGCTTTGCCGCCAGCGTGCATCCGCTTTCCTGGCGCACACTCTGGCCCCTTGCCCTGCCCGCCGCCGTGTGTCTGGCGGGCGGTCTGGCTGCCCCCTGTTTTTTTGATCTGGCAGCAGGGGCGGCGCAAAGCGCCCTGCCCTTGCCTCCGGCATTTCAGCAAGCTGGTCTGGCTGGCGTGGCGCAGGCGCATACAAGCCTTGCAGCCGTGGCAAAAATCGGCGGAGCCGGGCTTGGACTGGCCCTAATTATCCTTTTTGTTCGCCGCTGCCTGCTTAAAAAGCGCGCTGTGGAATCCATGCCCACATGGGGCTGTGGCTTTCAGGGCGGATCTGCCCGCATCCAGTATACGGACGCGGCTTTCTCCGAACCCACGGCAAAGATATTTGCTCCGGTCATGGGCCTCAAGACCCGCCTGCAGCTGGATGAAGGGCTGTTCCCCAAAGGCGGACAACTGAGCGTCACCGCGCCCGACCGCTTGCGCAGCGGCCTGTTTACACCGCTGTTTACGGCGGTGGAAAACCTGTGCAATGCCTGCAAGGTTATCCAGCACGGCAAAATCCACCTGTATATTCTGTATATTCTCGCCACTCTGGTGGCTCTGCTTGTGTGGGGGCTGCACTCATGAAAGCCGGGCTTGCAGTCTATTTTACGCAGTTTGCCCTGTCCCTGATTCTGGCCCCCCTGCTGCCCGGCATCATCAACCGGGTCAAGGCCAAATTTGCCGGTCGCCACGGCAAGCCAGTGCTGCAAACGTATTATGATATCGCCAAACTGCTGCGCAAGGGCGAGGTGATCAGCCGCACATCCACATGGATATTTGCCGCAGCCCCCTCCATATCCCTGGCAGGCGCAATCTGTGCGCTGGCCCTGTTGCCTCTTGGCGGCGCGGTTTCACCCCTGGCCTTTGCGGGCGACTTTGTGCTGGCAGCCTATCTGCTGGGCATGGGGCGCTTTGCCGTCATGCTTGGCGCGCTGGACACAGGCTCGGCATTTGAAGGCATGGGCGCAAGCCGCGAGGCCACATTTTCCGCCCTTGCGGAACCCGTATTTTTTCTTGCGCTCATGGTGCTTACAAGTCTGTGTCTCGGCCTTGGGCACAGCACGGAAACGGCCTTCAGCCTCTCCACCATGTTTGGCGGGCAGACCGCCGGGGCATGGCTGACAGGCAAGGGCGAACTGCTGCTCCTGCCCGTGATCTTTTTTGTGCTGCTGCTGGTGGAAAACTGCCGCATCCCGGTGGACGACCCCAACACGCACCTTGAACTGACCATGATCCATGAGGTCATGGTGCTTGACCATTCCGGCCCCAATCTGGCCCTGATACTCTACGGCGCGGCCCTCAAGCTGTGGTTTTTCGCCGCGCTGATCGCGGGCCTGATCACTCCAGCGCTGCCCCTGTGGGAGCAACTGGGCGTGAGTCTGGGCATTGTGCTGCTGCTGGCCGTGGTTGTGGGCATTGTGGAATCCATCATGGCCCGCCTGCGCATGGAGCGCGTGCCCTACCTGCTGGGCGCAGCAGCGGGCATGGGCATGCTCACGCTCATTCTGACCCAGGCGAGGTTGCCATGACCACGCTTTTGCAATCCTGTCTTTTCCTTCTGGTATTAAGCAACTTTCTGCTGCTCGGAACACGCCGCGTTGCGGGCATGACCCGGCTGACCGCCTTTCAGGGCGTACTGCTGGCTGCCCTGCTGCTGAGCCTTGACCACGCTCTGCTGGCCGGGGCCGTATTGCTGATCAAGGGTGCCTTGCTGCCCGGTTTGCTGTGGCGCACCCAAAAACGGCTGCCCGCCGATGCCCTGATCTGCCCGGCCCGCCGCGTGGGTTTTGGCGTACTGGCAGGCATGGCCGGTCTGGTATTTTCCATCTGGCTGGACGGCAAGCTGGTCATGCCGCTGGGGCTTTATCCCCCCTTGCTGCTGCCCACCGGGCTGGCAACGCTCTTCTGCGGATTTATCCTCATTGTGGGGCGCATCAAGGCCATCACCCAGGTCATCGGCTATCTGGTGGCGGAAAACGGTATCTTTCTGCTGGGCGTGCCGCTCATGACAGGCGGCACGGTATGGTTTGAACTGGCCCTCCTGCTGGACGTTTTTGTGGCCGTGTTTGTTATGGGCATAGCCATCAACCATATCAGCGATTCCTTCGCCTCCATTGACGTGGCGCGGTTCCGCAGCCTCAGGGATTAGGACGAGCGCATGCTGACAGCACTTCTTTTCATACCCCTGTGCGCAGGCTGCATTATGCTGCTCTGGGGCCGCGCCGTCATCTGCCGCCTTGGCCTGCCGCTCACGGCACTGGCGCACACTGCCCTTGCCGCCACAATTGCCGTCAGTGTCGCGCGCGGAGAATCCCCCTCAGAGCTTGGCGGGCTGCTGGCCCCGGACGCTCTGGGCGTACTGTTTCTGATGCTGGCGAGCCTGCTGTTTCTGGCCGCGTCATTCTATGCCGTGCATTACCTGCGGGAAGAAGAACGCATCGGCGAACACACCAACATTCTGGATCACGGGCGCTTCACCAATGCGCCGGAGCGCCGCTTCACAGCCTGCCTGTGCTTTTTTCTCGGGGCCATGACGCTTGTGACCATCACGCCGCACATGGGCGCGCAGTGGGTGGGCATTGAGGCGACCACACTTTCCAGCGCACAGCTCATTTATTTTCACCGTCACAAGAGTTCGCTGGAAGCCACCTGGAAGTACCTGATCATATGCTCCGTGGGGATTGCCCTGGCCCTGCTGGGCAACATATTACTCGCCGTGTCGTTTCACGGTGCGGAAGGGGCCGCTGGCGCGGCAGACGGTATGGATCAGGTGGGCTGGTTTGTGCGCAACGCGGCCCTTGCAGAACCCACGTGGCTCAAGACGGCTTTTATATTTCTGCTGGTGGGCTACGGCACAAAAATGGGCCTAGCGCCTCTGCACAACTGGCTGCCCGATGCGCACAGTCAGGCCCCTTCGCTGGTTTCGGCCCTGCTTTCGGGCGCTCTGCTCAACTGCGCCATGCTGGGCATGCTGCGCGGGCACCAGATCATGCTGGCCGCGGGACTTGGCGGGCTTTCGGGCGGCATGCTCATGTTTTTCGGCATTCTTTCGCTCATGACAGCCGCCATCTTTATTGTGGGGCAAGGCCATTACAAGCGCATGCTGGCCTATTCCAGCGTTGAGCACATGGGCATTCTGGCCCTGGGCATAGGCGTGGGCGGCGTGGCTGTGCCCGGCGCAATGCTGCATGCGGTCTGCCACTCGCTCACCAAGTGCATGCTCTTTCTGCTTTCTGGCAACATCCTTGCCCGTTACCACACCTATTCCAGCTACGACGTGCACGGCATGCGCTGGATCATGCCCGCCACGGCGGCGCTGTGGACAGCCGGATTTCTGGCTGTGGCCGGGTCGCCGCCATTTGGGCTTTTTGTCAGCGAGCTGCTCATCTTCAAGGGCATGCTGGCGGCAGACCTGCCCTGGCTTTCCGCCGGATATCTGGTGCTGCTGGCCATCATCTTTGTGGGGCTTTCCGTGTCGGTGCTGCGCATGGTGCAGGGCAACCGCCCTGTGGATATGCCGCCCGCTAACTCCGAGCCTGTGCTGAGCGTCCTGCCGCCTCTGGTGCTAGGGCTGACCGTGCTGACTCTGGGCCTGTGGATTCCCGACTGGCTGTGGGATTTTCTTAACCGCGCCGCGGCGCTCATAGGCGCGTAAGCGCCAAAGGCTGCTGCCATAACCCACCGGGTTTTGCGCTGCCAACGGTGAGAGGGCTGATGCTATTCGATTACCGCGATACCGTGCCGCTGTCGGGCATGCCCCCGGTTTCTGTTGAAGAACTGGGAGCATTTGTGCGCCGCAACATTGCCGAAGGCTGGCGTCTGCTGGCTCTGTTCGGCCTGCCGGAATCCTCGGACGAAAACGCCCCTGCGGGATTGTGCTGCGTGCTGGCTCAGGACAGTTCGCACTATCTTGCCGCCATGCGCACCGCCCCCTTGCAGTCTTATGCTTCCATGACGGCCGCCACGCCTCAGACGCATCTGTTTGAACGCGAAATATTTGAGCAATGGGGCATCCGACCCGAGGGGCATCCCTGGCTCAAGCCTGTGCGCCGCATCCCGGACGCCGCCGAAGCCAATGCCAGAACACAGGCCGAAGGCGGCTCGCTTGCCGCAGCGCCCGGCCAAGCAGCCCAGCCCTACCCCTTCTACAGGGTTGAAGGCGAAGAAATCCATGAGGTTGCCGTTGGCCCCGTACATGCCGGGGTTATTGAGCCAGGGCATTTCCGCTTTCAGTGCCACGGCGAAAACGTGTTGAACCTTGAGATTGCTCTGGGTTATCAGCACCGTGGGCTTGAACGCATGATTGTGCGCGGCCCCCTTGCCCGTTGTCTGCCCCTGCTGGAATGCGCCGCAGGCGATACAACCATAGGCCATGCCACCGCCCATTGCGTACTGATCGAACGCCTGGCGGGCTGCGTGGTCGGCCCCCGCGCTCACCGTTTGCGGAGGGTGGGCCTTGAACTTGAGCGCCTTGCCAACCACACGGGCGACCTTGGGGCCATTGCTGGGGATACGGGCTTTTTGCCCACTGCCTCGTGGAATGGCCGCATACGCGGTGATTTTCTCAACACCACGGCCTGCCTGTGCGGCAACCGGTTTGGCCGGGGGCTGCTGCGCCCCGGCGGCACGGCCTACGATCTTGACGCGGAAGGCTGCGCAGACATGCTTGCGCGCATCAAGGCGGCAGGGCGCGACGTGCGCGGCGCTGTGGATGTGATGCTGCATACCGAAAGCGTGCTCGAACGCCTCACTGGCACAGGCTACGTCAGCAGGGAAAGCGCCCAGAATCTGGGCTTGGTGGGCATGGCCGCGCGGGCCTGCGGACTCAAGGTTGACGCGCGTTTTCACTTTCCACTTGCCGATCTGCCCACCAGGGACTGCGCGCCGCGTGTTGAAACCACGGGCGACGTGCTGGCCCGCACACTTGTGCGCAGCAAGGAGATTGACGATTCCCTGCGCCTGCTCGAGGCGGATATTTCCACCCTCGCCAACCTGCCCCCCCTTGCGGAGCAGCCAGACGCCGAGGCCCTTGCGTCCCTCCCGCCCGATACCCTCGCCGTATCACAGGTTGAAGGCTGGCGCGGCGAAATCTGCCATGTGGCAGTTACCGGGCCTGAGGGCAAATTTTTGGCCTACAAGGTCATTGACCCTTCGTTCCACAACTGGTCCGGCCTTGCCATGGCCCTGCGCGGCAACCAGATTTCCGACTTCCCGCTCTGCAACAAGAGTTTCAACCTCTCGTACTGCGGACACGATCTGTGAGGCTTTGACATGCTGCGTATTATCAAGGAACGCCTGCACCAGAAATACCGCACGCTGGATTACCCCAAACGCCAGCCTGCGCTCTCGCCCCGGTATCTGGGCCGACCCGAGCTTGCACAGATTTCCTGCGGCTCGTGCCGCGCCTGCTACGCGGCCTGCCCCGCTGGCGCCCTGCTGCCCACCGCTGGTGCGGAAGACGGCACCCCCACACTGGACATGGGACGCTGCACCTTTTGCGGCGCATGCCGTGCCGCCTGCCCCAAGGGAGCCTTTACCTTTACCGGGCAGCACCGCATGGCGTCCTTTACCCGCGAGGGCCTGCTAGTGGTTCCCGGTCAGGCATTTGCAGAGCAGCCTACGCCGCCCAGGTTTTCCCTGTTCCGCCGCTCGCTCAAACTGCGGCAGGTCAGCGCCGCAGGCTGCAACGCCTGCGAGGCCGACAGCAACGTGCTCACCACACTGGTGTTTGACCTTGGCCGCTTTGGCATTGATTTTGTGGCCTCGCCCCGCCATGCCGACGGCATTGCCGTGACCGGCCCGGTTTCGGAAAACATGCGGCTGGCCCTGCTTGATACCTTCAAGGCAACTCCGCAGCCGCACATTGTTATTGCCGTGGGGGCCTGCGCCATTTCCGGCGGGCTGTTCCGCGAGAGTGATCAGTGCAACCGTGGCGTGAGCGAACTGCTGCCTGTGGATCTGTACATTCCCGGCTGCCCGCCCAATCCGTGGACAATTCTTGACGGTCTGACTTCGCTGCAAAAATAACGCCCAACCCGCCGGATTTGCTGAATTCAAACCTGCCATAATACTTTTCCGCCCACGCCGCAGGGAGCAAAAAGCTGCTCCCCTTGCCGCGTTTTACCCAGACTTGCCTTAATCTGCATAATGATTATAGTAGATAAGGCTTGTACAGAAAGTACTACCCGGTCAAATCGCCACTCATGGAGATGACCAACACCGCCCTTATGGGAGATGTTCATGCAAATAAAAGCTTTTTTGACGATCCTTGTTCTGCTTTGCTGTTCGCTCATGTTCACCCTGTCCGATGACGCACTTGCCGCTCGTCTTGGCGGCGGTGGTTCTTTTGGCAGCAAGCCCTTTATGAGCACGCCTGCGCCCCGTCCGCAGACCACTTTCCAGAATAAGCCCAGCGCCGCTCAGCCTCAGGCACAGGCGGCCCCCGCAGCGCGTCCTGGCGGTATGTTTGGCGGCATGGGTGGCCTCATGGGCGGCCTGCTTGCTGGCACGCTCATAGGCTCGCTCTTGGGCGGTCACGGTTTTGCTGGCGGCGGCTTTATGGATATCCTGCTCATCGGCCTGATGATTTTCCTCGGCCTCAAGCTTTTTGCAGCCTTTCGCGGTTCGCAAAGGCCCGCGCAAGCTTCCGCAGGCGCGCAAGGCGCACAGGCCACGCAGCCCGAAGCGGGCATGATGCGTAACGACAGCGCGAGCAATGGATGGGATGCCCTGCGTGGCCAGGGCGGCGCTGGCGAGGCTGAAGCCCCCGGCCCGCAGATTCCCATGCCTCCAGGTTTTGATGCCGATGAATTTCTGCGCGGGGCCAAGATGGCCTACACCCGTTTGCAGACGGCCTGGGACAAGCGCGACATGAACGATATTTCGCAGTTCACCACCGAGGCGGTTCAGAAATCGGTGCGCGAACAGATGGAAGCTGACCCCAAGCCGAGCAACACAGAAATTCTGCTGGTCAATGCCCAGCTTCTCGGTGTGACCGATGAAGGCCAGGAACAGTATGCTCAGGTGTTCTTTGACGTGCTCCTGCGTGAAAGCCCAGACCAGCAGACGCCGTCCTCTGCGCGCGAAGTGTGGCACTTTATGCGCCCTGCGACAGGTGGCAATTGGAAACTGGACGGCATCCAGCAGGTAGAATAAACTATACCTGCATTTGTACTAGACCAGATAACGTTGAAATGCTTCACATTTCAACGTTGTCATTCTGCCGAAAAATGCGATTTTCGGCAGAATCCACGCCACGTTGCGGCGCGCTGCACGCTTGTGCAGCGTTAGAGCATTTAACCTTTTTCAAAGTTAAAATGCTCTAGCAACGCGGGCTGAGAGCCAAGGCCTTCAGCCCGTTTTTTTCACAAGGAAAAAACAACCTTGAGAATGTGTATTCTCAAGGTTTTTTAAACGCCAACTTTGGCGCGGTAGTTTGGCAACAAGGCGTGGGCCTTGAGGCAAAGCCAACTCACGCAGCCGCCAGAGCAAGGGGTACGTGCGGAGATGGAAATGAAAAACTACGTGGAAAAGCACG
This sequence comes from Desulfovibrio intestinivivus, assembly GCF_053570665.1. Classification (NCBI taxonomy): domain Bacteria; kingdom Pseudomonadati; phylum Thermodesulfobacteriota; class Desulfovibrionia; order Desulfovibrionales; family Desulfovibrionaceae; genus Desulfovibrio; species Desulfovibrio intestinivivus. Next base: position 267,624 of record NZ_JBRBQT010000001.1, read on the forward strand.
ACAAGCTGGTGCGCTATCTGGATATGACCATTGAAAGCGCCACACCGGAATACGCCAAGGTAACCATGCCGATCACCGAAAACCACAAAAACGGCATGGGCATGGCCCACGGCGGGGCCATCTTTGCCCTGGCCGATGTGGCCTTTGGCTCTGCCGCCAATGCGGGCAAGGATTACGGCGTGGTAAGCCTGAATACCACCATTGAATACCTGCGCCCCGGCAAGGTTTCGCCCCTCACGGCGGAGGCCTTTGTGGTGCGCAACGGCAAACATATCCTGAATTATGACGTAAAAATTTACGACGGTTCAGGCGATCTTATTGCCAAGTGCGTTGCCGCCGGTTTTCAGACCGACGTGCCGCTGCCTGATTAATTTATTTTTTAATCACGCAGAGTCCCCGCCCCACAATCCTGACCGGGCAAGGGCAATGCGCACAACGACATCAACACAAAGCCCCTGCCGCAGGTTGTCCTCCGGCAGGGGCTTTGTGTTGGCCTGCAATAAAAGAATTGCCCCTTGCCGAACCCTTGGCAAGGGGCTTCCACCGTAAACGCTTGGGGCGCATGGAGGTGATGAGTGGCGCAAACGTCAGATACAGAACCTTGCGCGCAATATGAAAAATTTCAAAGTCCTATGCTTGAGTCTTGGGCGTTGGGTGTTCTCCCAAAGACTCCGCCAAAGGCAGGCTGAGGCAGAATTCCGCCCCGCCATCAGCCGCGTTGACTGCCGTAAGTTCACCGCCTCTGGCGTGAGCCAGCGAGCGGGCTACAGCAAGCCCCAGCCCCACATAGCGGCCAAGTGTCTTGCCGCCTGATGCATGGGCGGCAACGGGGCTTTGCAGTGCGCGCGTGCTGAAAAAAGGCTCAAATATGTGCGGCATGATGTCGGGCGCAATGCCTGGGCCGTTGTCGCGCACCACAAGGTCATACCAATCCTGCCCCTGCGCATCGCGTCTGGTGCTGGCAGTCAGGGTGACCAGACCGCCGGGGCGCTCTGCCAATCCTGATGCCGATTCAGCATCACTGAGAGCATCCAGCGCGTTTTCCAGCAGGTGCAGGCATATCTGCTGCAATTCCGGAGCGGAACCCAAGGGGCGGGGCGCGCCCTCGCCCTGCGGCACAAGGACATTGCAGCGCACATGGGCGCTTTCCATGCGTTCGTGAAGCAGGCGCAGCACCTGGGCCACATCCGCAGCCACATCAAGCGCGCCCACGCGTGGGTCAAGCCCGTGCCCCACCATGAGCAGCTTGCGCGTTATCTCGCGCACCCGCAGGCTCTGCGTCCTGATGGTGTCCACAGCTTCGCGTACTTCATCGATATCTGGCAAAGCTTTGGCTTCCGGCTCTTCCAGACAGTCACGGATCAGGCCAGCGGCCTGCACCATGATATTCAGCGGGTTGTTGACCTCATGGGCCACACCTTCCGCTACCCGGCCAAGGCTGCGCCAGCGGGCTGCCTCGGCCAGACGTGCGGCTTCCTGCCGTGCGCCTGCGCGTTCCGCCGCTTTGCGGCATTCCGCAAGGATACCGTCCATGCCCACGGGCTTTGACAGCCAGTTCAGCGCGCCGCGCCGCATGGCCTGCACGGCCTTGCCCATGTCTCCAGCGCCGGAAAGCATCACCACATCGGTCTGCGGGTAGTGCTCGCGCAGAATTTTCAGCAGGTCCACGCCGTCCATACCCGGCAGCCCCACATCAAGAAATATGAGGTCGCGGGGGCCGCGCGCCAGTTCGGCCAGGGCCGCATCGGCATCCTGAGCGGTTGCAGTTTCGTAACCGCGCAATGCCAGACGCTCGGCCAAAGGCTCCGAAAAGGCAGGTTCGTCATCCACAACAAGCACACGCATGGCGAACTCCTATGACGAACCGCTGCCGCCCTGGCAGTTTCAAAAAACCGCTTCAGGACAATTAACGCCTGAACAAGCCGCCTTGCGGCGGGCAAGACCAGCCAACGCCTTTTTTATGGCAGGGGTTAGGGCGAATTCCTGCAAGAGCATTTCGTGCAGAAACACCCTTGCCGCAGGCCGGATGCGCTCCATCCGGCCCTCCCCGGCCAAAGCTGCACCAGCGCTTATTTACCGTGCTCTTCCAGCACGTCCCTTTCGTTCATAACATCGCGGGCCGAATCAAAGTCCCCGCCTTCGGCCAGGGAAACTGCCACCATGGCGTTCTCAAGCTTGTCGCGGTAGGCCATGCGAATGCTGTTGAGCAATTCGTCAATGTCCATGGGCTTTCTGAGGAAGTTGTACGCACCCATGCGATAGGCGGTCTGTTCTTCAGCGTCGCCGCCGTGGCCCGTAAGAATGATGACCTGAACCTGCGGATTGCTCTTTTTGACGTTGCGCAGCACTTCAAAGCCGTCCATGCCGGGCATGCGCAGGTCAAGCACGATAACGTCGGTGGGCTGATCCACAGCCTTGAGGGCCTCGGGGCCGTCATAGGCCACCCGCGCCTCAAAGCCGCGCATGGCAAGGCGCTCCGACAGCGTGTCCACAAACTGCTTTTCGTCGTCCACCAGCAGGATTTTGATGTCTTCCTTGGTCATGGAATACTCCTTGAAGGCCCGGCAACATGCCGGCGCCAGTTATTCGCCTTCGCTATCGCAGGCCGAAATGGAAAGGAAAAATCTTGGCCCGGCGTCTCGCCAGGGCATAAGCACGGCGCGCCAGCCTGGGCGCATGCCGTCAAGCATGGGGCTGCCCGTCATGGCCGCCAGGGCCATCTCACGGTTGGCCCCTTCCAGTGCCTCAACTATAATGCCTTCTTCCTTCTGCCGCCGTCCGGCGGTGAGGCGCAGGTTCACCTGCCCGCCCACCGAGGCGCAGAGGTCAAACACTTCAAGCAGCGACCGCAGGACGGCCAAAGGCGGCACATTGGCCCACACAGGTTCTTCAGTTTCGCCGCTGGTCAGGTGTATCTGCGCCGCGCGCGCCTGACGCGCCGCCAGCAGGCAGAAACTGCGGCTTACCCGCGCAAGATCGCAGGGGCCAGCACCGCCGGGTTCCATCCCCCCAGCCTGCGCCATGAAGTCCATGGCTTCGGAAAGGGCCGCCCCCTGAATGATGGAACGCTGCACTTCACTCAATGCCGATGAAAGCCGCTCTGCCCCCGGCGCGGCAACAGTCTTGCCGCCAGCCAGAGTTGCCAGATCCTGCGCCAGCCCGGCAGATTCACGTATCACTGCCAGCACGTTGCGCATGTCGTGAACGGCGGAAGCCAGCAAGCGGGCCATGCACTGACTCTCATTCATGACTTGCCTCCGGTGGCTGAGCATTCCTTGCCTTCACGCACGGCAGCTTGCAGTGTTTCCAGAAAAACATTGAAGCTCAACGGCTTGGTGAGGCAGGCAAAGGCCTGCGCCACGGGGTTTGTGCCGTTGTCGTCCACGGCCTCGTGCCCTGTGAGCAGGATAACCGGCAAATCAGGGTATAGAACCTTGAGGCGGCGCAGCACTTCATCGCCCGACAAACCGGGCATAAAGAGATCAAGCACCACAACATCGGGTTTTTCCGGCGTGGCGGCCTGGAGTGCGCTGATGCCGTCATAAACCACATAGGGCGCAAATCCGCGAAGCGAAAGACGCTCTGCCAGGGTATCGACAAATTCCTTTTCATCGTCAGCCAGAAGGATGCGTAATGACATTCTACACCTCCACCGCGACATCTGGCGGAGTAAGCGGCAGGGTGATGCTTATGGTGCTGCCCCGCCCTTCTTCGCTTTGCACGTGAATTTCGCCGCCAAGCTTGCGCACGATGCCGTAGGTGATGAACATGCCGAGCCCGGTTCCCTTGTCTTTTTTGGTGGAGTAAAACGGCTCAAAAATATGCCGGAGCACTTCGGGCGACATGCCCTTGCCGTTGTCCTGCACACTCACCAGCATCTGCCCGTTCTGGCTTTGACAGCGTATTTTAACAAAACGCTCTTCGCCCTGCGGTGTCTGCGTGCTCCCCTCGCCACCGGCCAGCGCGTCCAGCGCGTTGCCCACGATGTTGAGGAACACCTGCTGCAACTGGCCTCTGTCCGACACAATTTCCGGCAGGTTGGGCGGCAGTTCCGCTTCAAGTTTGACGCCCCGGTTTTTGGCTTCGCGCTCAAGAAAACCAAGGGTTTCTGAAATAACTTCTTCTATGTGCAGGGCCTGGCGGTTGGCTTCCATACGGCGGGCAAAGCCCAGTAGCCTGTGGGTAATGCCGCGCGCGCGTTCCACTGTGCTTTCAATGCCTTCCAGCAGGGCGCAGAGCCTTTCCTTGTCCTTGCCCTCGCCGCACACCTTGCCCATGCTCAAAAGATCCTGGGCAAGCCCCGCCTTTTCGTAAATGACGGCCAGCGGATTATTGACCTCGTGGGCCACGCCCGCAGCCAGCCGCCCGATGGACGAAAGCTTCTGGTTGTGCTCCATCTGGGCAAAAACAGCGACCCGGCGTTCATCGCTGGCCTGCAACCGATTGATAAGCTGCTGCATGAGCAGATTCGACACCATAAATATCAGGGCAATGCCGCCACACAAGACCAGCAGCAATTCCGTGCGCAGGGCCAGCCAGGGGCGGATGGCGTCTTCTGTGGGCTTGACGGCCAGCAGCATGAAATCCGTGCCCGCCAGTGTGCACGAGGCCACCATGAGCTGCCTGCCCTTGGGGTCTGTAATGCGGCGCACCACTGTTTCGTGCGAGGCCGGGGGCAGATCCATGGGCAGTTTTTCCAGCGCCTTGCCGAAAAGATTGGAATCCGTTTGCAGTACGCCTTCCGTGTCCACAAGAAACACGTCAGTATCATGCTCCGGCCCAACGGTGGACACAACCTGCTGGATGCGCAGGGTATCTGTGGCCACGCGCAACGTCCATGAAACGCCGTTTTCTTCAAGCCTGTGCACTGCCACGACAAGGTGCGGATACCCGCGATACCCCAGAATTGCGTTGCTGAGGTAGCGCCCCTTTATCTCGGTATCGCGCAGCCATGGCTTGCCCGCGTAATCCACGCCCTTGAGCTTGTACGGCCCCACATAGCCAACCTGCTGGCCGTCCGAGTCAACCAGCCCCATATCCACAAAGCCCTGATATTCACTCTTGAGGGCCAGAAACACGCGGTTGAGAGTTCGCTCGTCCAGCAAATCCTTGAAGGTATACGCGTGGGCCAGAAAACTCACCGTGGAAACACGCTCGCCGAGGTACAGTTCCAGTGCCGCCTGCGACTTGCGGGCCAGGGCGTATACCGGGCTTTCCAGTTCGCGCTCAAGGGTACGCATGTACTGCACATGGCTGATGGCCGAAAGCAGTAGTAGCGGTGTAACCGAAACGGCCACCATGAGCACTGTCATCAGCCGCCGCAGTGAGCGGTACCGGGCCGGAGACACAGCCTCCGGAACTTCCAGCAGATGCGCGAAGTAGTTTTTTATCGTGGCAAACATGTGCCCTCCAAGGTCTGCGCCGCCGTCAAGCCCGCTGGTGCGGTTCAGCTCCACGGCGGCACGTTCCCCGGCCCCGTAAGGCAAAACCCCGACTAATGGCCGCCAGCCACCAGAACGCCCGAAGCCGCAAGGCTGAGCACCAACACTTCAAGCACGGCAATAATCGTCAGAATCCACTGCTTCTGGCGCACAAGACTGATCGCAAGCTGCACAAAGCAGATGATAGTAAGCGCCGCAAGAAAAGCGATACCAATGAAATTGCATATATCGCCCTTACCCACAAGGGCAAGCCAGCCCCAACCCTGAGGAATATTGCCCGCAGCGCGGTAGGCGGCTGCGTTCTGCGTCCACAGGTGCGGCATTTGATCCAGAGGAATCTGCGGTGTCAGCACACCAAAAACATAGAGCGCGTAGGTAACAAGCATTACCACAAAACCCAGCAGCGCGCCGTAGAACAGGGTGTCTGCATAGCGCAGTTGCGCGGGGGAGGCCTTTATGTCGTTCTTCAGATCAGTGGTCATTGTTTTCTCCCTTCAGTTCAAGCGTATCCGATGCGGATTACCAGCCGAGGCCCTTCATGAGGGCCTTGGCCCCGGAGAAGAAGAGCACGCCAATAACCATGTAGCGGATGAACTTGGGCTTGGCTTTGGCAAGCAGCCGCACACCCACCACAGAACCCAGCATGAGGCCAACGATGGAAGGAACAGCCATCAGCGGGATAACGCAGCCCTGGTTCAGATACACCCAGGCGGCAGAAGTGTCGGTAATGGAAAGCAGGAATTTGGAGGTGCCCACAGCGACCTTGAGGGGCGCGCCCATGAGCAGGTTGAGCACAGGCACGTTGGCCCAGCCAGCGCCAAGGCCGAACATGCCGGCCATAATGCCGATGGCGATGAACAGCAGCAGGCCAGCCAGGGTGCGGTGGGTTTTCCACTGGACCACTTCGCCGGTGCTGGGTTCAAGAAAAACACCGTCCATGCCGAGTGCAAGGCCTATGGCATCCTGCTTGGTCACCACCGGGCGCACGGAATTTTTGGAAAGCAGCAGCAGCACGGCAATGCCAAGGATGGTCGCGCCAAGGCAGGTCTGAATAACATTGGTAGGCAACGCCAGACCGAGCATGGCGCCAACGATGGCGCAAGCCGAGGCAATCAGCGCCACAGGCAGGGCCAGGCGCAGGTTGGCGAAGTTACGCCGCAAAAGACCGGGGCCAGCGGCCAGTGCGCCCGCAAGGGCCACCAGCAGGCCCGCGCCTCGCACAAAGTCGAGGTGGAAGGGGAAGAACCCGCTCACCAGCGGCACAAACAGAACACCGCCGCCCACACCGGCCATGACGGCGATGACGCCAAGAATGAAACAGAAAAACAGCAGGGCAACAGGCCAGTACCACCACGGATGGTTGTCTATAGCCACCGCTTCAGGTGCTTGCGAAGCAGCGGGAGCGGCTTCGGCGGGCGCGGCCTGAACCGCCGTGTCGGCGGCAGCCACGGCCACAAAAGACTGGGGCTGGGTTTGAGCGACATTTTCAGCCTGCGCTGTTACGGCGGCCTGAGCAGCCGGAAGGGCCTCAGCGGCCTGCGCCGACATCGGGCAGGCAAGCCACAGACACAGTGCCACGGGCAGCAGAATGAACTTCACCACAGATTTCTCAGCCCCGCTCTTCAAGGTTCTTTGGAAATCAAAAGCCATTGTTTCCCCCTTGCGGCCTTTTGCCGACGCAAGTTTATTTACGGTCAGCCCAAGGTAGGTTGGAAAGGGGTTGGGTGCTATCAGGAGAATCCTGAATTGTGAAAAAATGACTAAGGGATTTCCCCAGAGGAGAGGGGGAGGGATTTGGCCTATGCGGCGAGGGGGGGATTTGCGACCCTTCGGGCACGATATTCCGCCGCCCGGCGGAGTTTGGACGCCTGCGCGGCGCGCGGGTTCGCCTCCCCGGCGTGGGGCTTAAGCAGTTTACTGCCCTTCGGGCACGGAATTCCGCCATCCGGCGGAGTTTGGACGCCTGCGCGGCGCGCGGCAAGGTGAGGCCGGTTATGGGGCTATGCCCCCTTCTCGGCCCCCCTTGCATCCCCCCCGAAGCACCCCCTAAGACGGGCTTTCCAAATTTCATCGTGTGGCGAGGGCAACGCGGCTATAGCTTCGGGAGCTTCCCTCCCTCGCTACGCTCGCTCAGGTGATCTCCCTCCGCGCCGCGTTAATGCCAGAATCCGCTTTCGCTTCGGTCAAACTTCGTTTCAGCCACCTACTCTCTGTACTTTGACTAACCACAGAGCATACTTCGTTCACCCAATGGGCATGCTTACAGACATCAAGCTTGGAAAGGTCAATCAACACAATAAAAACAACATAAAATCAGCATGTTATTTGTTGTAATGCCAATCATCTATCAGCCATGACCAAACGGATATCTTGCGAGTCAGAAAAATCTATCCACCATCAGCGTTGGTCGTGGAGTTGCCTTCCTTAAACTCGCCGGAGCAACGCGAAGGCGATGGTTGGTGTTGAGTGAATTTGCAAAATACGCATTTTTGTGGCCGGACAAGGAAAAATCCTGTTTTTGAGCGCAGCGTACTCGTGTACGTGAGCATCAAAAACAGGATTTTAACGCAGTCAGGCCCAAAAAGTCGGGTTTGCGTAAATGCGCTCGACAGGCTCTCCCGGCCACCAAGCTCCCACACACCTCTTCCCTATACCTTCACAAGACCATGCCGGATGGCAATCTTGACCAAATCCCCCACAGACCCGGCCTGCAACTTGGTAAGCAGATTGTACTTGTGGGTTTCCACAGTCTTGGGGCTTATATACAGCTCCGCAGCTATGCTCTTGACGCTCATGCCGTCAGCCAGCAAACGAAAAATCTCTTTCTCGCGGGGCGAAAGCGCCCCCAGATCAGCCCCAGCATCGGCATTCGCCGTATCGGCAGCCTCGCGCCGCTGACGCAGCATGGCCGCCACACGCCCGCCGGGATCGGAAAAACTCAGATAAATCTCGCCCGCGCGCACACTTTCAATGGCGCGCAGCAGCACACCGGGCGATTCAGACTTGCGCACATGCCCCATGATGCCCAGATCAATAAGCTCCGGCAGCCAGCGCTGATCTTCATGCCCTGTATAGACCAGTATACGAGTCTGGGGCCGCACCTCAAGCACGGCGCGCCCTGTTTCAAGGCCGTTCATGCCGGGCATGCCAAGGTCAAGCACCAGCAGATGCGGTTGCAGGGATGCCGCCAGCGCCACAGCCTCGCCTCCATTCTGGGCCATGCCCACAACGCGCAGATGCCCGTAAGGCGCAAGCAAACTGCGCACGCCTTCCATAAGCAGCTTGTGATCGTCCACCAGCAAAATGCGGCAGACCTCGCCCGGAATATCACCCATTGGCACGACTTTGCGGCTCTCGCAGTTGATGTTTCGGCCCGCTTCCCCTGTGGCGGCTGTTGGCGTTGACTCCGGCAATGGGGGACAAAGCCGGAAGGCCTCCATGCCCAGGTCGCGCGGCAAGAAAGCCGCAGCGGCTATGATGCAGCACACAGGGCAACGCAAGGTTGCCCTGTAACAGCCGCGCCGTTGCAGGGGCATGATCCCTCAAACAGACCAAGGGTGACAAATTTTTTATAAAATGAACAGAGAGGCCAGGCCCAAAAAGATAAAAAAGCCTGCGCCATCGGTGATGGTAGTGAGAAAAATGCTTGAAGCCTGCGCGGGGTCACGCCCCAGCGCCCGAAAAATAAGCGGAATGGAGCCGCCAGCCACAGCACCCAAAAGCATGTCGCACAAGAGAGCCCCGCCCATGACAGCGCCCACCATGGGCAGGCCCGTGAACCACCATGCAGCGAAAAAGGCCACCACAGCCATGGCCATACCGGTGACAATGCCGATCTTGCCCTCGCGCACCACGGCCATCCAGGCTTTTTTCTGGTCAAAACGGTCTGTGGCCAACTGGCGGATCATCACCGCCAGAGCCTGCTGCCCCGTATTGCCCGCCTGATTGGCCACCATGGGCATGAGCACGGCCAGCACGGCCATCTGGGCGATGGACCCCTCAAACATGTAGACCACGGAGGCCGACAGGGCGGAATTTATCATGTTCACAAACAGCCAGGGCAGGCGCTTGCGCACACTCTCAAGCCAGGGGGTATCCACGCTTTCTTCCGGGTCGGCGCCCACCATGCCCAGCATGTCGGCGCTGGCTTCTTCGTGCATGATGTCCATGATGTCGTCATAGGTAACTACGCCGAGGATATGCCCCTCGTTGTCCACAACGGGCATGGCCATAAAATTGTAGTGCGAAAGCAGGCTTGCCACTTCGCGCTCGTCCGTATCGTAGGTGACGCTGACAACGCTCTGGCCCGAAACCGCGTCGCCCACGATGGTGCCGGGCCGCGCCAGCATGAGGTCACGCAGAGAAAGCACGCCCACAAGCACCTGATGTTCGTCCACCACATAGGCGTAGTAGGGGCTTTCCTTGTCTTCCATTTCACTGCGGATATGGGCGATAGCTTCGTCTGCCGTGAAATTCTTTTCCAGCAGAATAAGCTCGGTGTTCATGACACCGCCCGCAGAATCCGGATCAAAATTGAGCAGGTTGCGCAATTCTTCCGAATCTTCGCGGTCGAGCTTTTCCAGCAGGGCGTCGCGGTGATCCTCGTCCAGTTCGTCCAGCACGTCGGCGGCGTCGTCAGGCGACATCTCGGCGATAATCTGGGCGGCTACGTCGTCGTCCAGATTTTCCAGCACATCCACGGCCATATTCTCGTCCAGTTCGGCCAACGCCTCGGCGGCGTCCTCCTTGGACATGCGGCTCAGGGTACTGACCTGCTTTTCGAGACTCAGATTCTCAAGATGGTCGGCCATGTCAGCCGGATGCACAAACTCGGCATCGGCGTATTCCGCGGCAAAATCTTCATCATGGGCATCGGGGCGCTCCGCAGTCAGCAGAGAGGCCGCGTCCGGGGGCAGGGTGTCTTTTTCAGACGAAGGGTGGGGAGGTACTACAGGAGGCTGCGCGCTGCCGGGCTGTTCCGCAGGATCGGTACGGAATTTGTCGTTGTGCTGATCTGCCATGGCGCGCCTCTAATCCAGTCTGTAGCCAAAGTGGAATGGTCGCGCCCAAGGCGCAACCCTGCAACAAGGAGCGGCAAAGCCCCACCACGGCCAACAGCCGGGGCAGCCGCAAAACACTGCCGACTGTTAAGCAAAAAATGCCTGATTGTCACCAGCACGTCATGCTTGTGAAAAAACTCATGAAGTCCCGGCAGCTTGACGCGAAACACGGGGCATTCTATCTATTACACCACACCCGTATTGGGCAACCGCCGCAATCGGGCCATATTTACAGTCTTGCAGCGTGTGCAGAACGCGCCCTGACGGGCGAGTTTCCACTTAGCACGTGCAAGAAATGGGGACAAGCGCAATGTTCACGCCCTGGGCCGCATTTTTCTCTCCCGAAGGTCAGCGGCTACTCCAAAAATCCATCGATCTCGCTCTTGAGGAAGACGGCCCTGAAATGACCGCTCTGGGGCTTTTTGCCGCAGAATCCTCCATGAACGCCGTTATCCGCGCCAAGGAAGACACCCTGGTTGTGGGCCTGCCAGTTATCGGTGCTGTTTTCAAAAGCCTCGGCGCGCCTTTTACGTGGCGCGCGCTGGTCAGGGAAGCCGCCTCCGTGCCCTCAATGACAGAGGTTGCGCACATCACGGCCCCGGCCACGGCCATGCTCAAGGCCGAACGCGTCATTCTGAACTTCATCACCCATCTTTCGGGCATCGCCAACCTCACAGCCCGCTATGCGCGAGAACTGGAAGGCACAGGTGTGCGTCTGCTCGATACCCGCAAAACCACTCCCGGTCTGCGCTGGGTCGAGAAATACGCCGTTCAGGCGGGCGGTGGGCACAACCACCGCAAAAACCTGACCGAAATGCTCATGCTCAAAGACAACCACATCGACGCCGCAGGTTCCATCTCCGCGGCGGTTGCCAAGCTGCGCGCGCATTACGCGCCCTGCCCGCCCATCGAGGTGGAGTGCCGAACCCTTGACCATGTGCGCGAAGCGGTAGCCGCCAAGGCTGACCGCATCATGATGGACAACATGGACGGCCAGCGCCTTTCCGAGGCTCTCGCCCTTGTGCCCCGCTCCATCGAAACGGAAGTGAGCGGCGGCGTGCGGCTGGATACCATCCGCGCCCTTGCGCTCACCGAGCCGCGCAGGCCCGATTTTATTTCTGTGGGGCGTCTGACCCATTCCGCAGTGTCGGCAGATTTCAGCATGACCCTGCTGGCAGTGTAGCCGCAGCAACAGCCATGCCCGCGTTCTGCTGCCATACTTCCGCACACCGCAAACCGCCAGCCGTGGAAACAACACGCTGACCCACGGCGGCAACCATACGGCGACATTGCGACAACACAGTGACATCACCGGAACAAATTTCCGCATTTGCCACTTCTTTTTTCATACTGCCTGCTGAGGAACCTGACATGCAAGATACAAGCGCTGCAATCGCATCCCTGAAAAAACAGCTTGGCGCGAATCTGTGTATAATGGGGCACCACTACCAGAACGATAACGTGGTGCGCCACTGCGACATCACCGGCGATTCGCTGGAGCTTGCCCGCCGCGTTCCCGGCATTGACGCGGCCCACATTGTTTTTTGCGGCGTCTATTTTATGGGTGAATCCGCCGCCCTGCTGGCAAAGCCCGGCCAGAGCGTGCATCTGCCCAGCCTGGACGCAGACTGCCTCATGTCGCGCATGACCCCGGCCCCCCTGGCCCGCAAGGTACTGAAGCAGCTCGCAGCCACAGGCCGCAAGATCACTCCGCTGGCTTATGTCAACACAGATCTGGCCCTCAAGGCCGTGGTGGGCGAATTTGGCGGCGCGGTCTGCACATCGGCCAATGCCAAAATCATGCTGCGCTGGGCGCTGGATCAGGGCGACGGCGTGCTCTTTCTGCCCGACAGACATCTGGGCAACAATACCGCCGAAGCTTTGGGCATCAGCCAGGACGAACGCCATGTGCTGCGCGTGGGCGCTGCGGGGCTGGTACAGCCAGAAACCCAGCCCCTTGACCGCAAGCTGCTGCTCTGGCCCGGCTGTTGCGCCATCCACGCGCGTTTTGAACCCGATGATGTGGAGGCCATCCGCGCCGAATACCCCGGCTGCCGCGTCATCGCCCACCCCGAATGCAGGCAGGAAGTCATTGAAGCCTGCGATGGCGCTGGTTCCACGTCATATCTCATCCAGGAGGCGGCCCGCGTAGCCGCCGAAGAACCGGGCACGACCCTTATTGTCGGCACGGAAAACAACCTTGTGTACCGTCTGGCCGAGCGCCATGCGGGCCAGTGCCGCATTCTGCCGCTAGGGCATGCCATTTGCGGCAACATGGCCAAGGTTACGGAAAAGAAGCTTCTGGCCACGCTGCAAAGCGTAGCCGCCGGAGCAGCCTCGCCTCTGCACATTGAGGAGAACCTCTGCCCCCCCGCCCGTCTCTCCCTAACCCGCATGCTTGAAGCTTGCGGTAACTGAGGTTTGCGCCGTGAATTCTATTCGCCGTCATGTGCCCGTGCTGATCATCGGCTCGGGCGTTGCCGGATGCACCGCTGCACTGACCCTTGCCGATTCCGGCTGTGACGTCCTCCTGCTCAACGCCGGAGACAGGCTGGCTGACGGCAACTCCGAGCTTGCCCAGGGCGGCATCATCTATCAAGCAAATCCCACGCAAGAGCATCCCTCGGACGCGCCAGCTCTGGAAAAGGACATTCTGGTTGCAGGGCACAATTATAATTACAACAAAGCCGTCAGTTTTCTGTGCGCGCAAGGCCCGCAGTGCGTGGATGAGGTGCTCATCAAGCGCGCCCAGGTACCCTTTGACCGCAATGAGGACGGCACGTTCAACCTCACGCGCGAGGGGGGGCACTCCACCCAGCGCATTCTGCACTGCGCCGATTTTTCGGGCCGGGCCATCATGGAAGGCCTCACCGCCCAGGTGCTGGCCCACCCGCGCATCACGCGGCTGCACCGTCGCGCCGCCATCGACCTTCTAAGCAGCCACCACCACGCCAAGGCCTCGCAGTACCGCTACGAGGTACGCAACCGCTGCCTCGGCGCGTACGTGCTCAATGAAGAAACCGGCGAAACGGAAACCATCCTCGCGGACTGGACAGTGCTTGCCACCGGCGGCGTGGGGCAGGTATTTCTGCACTCCACCAACGCGCCCGGCTGCGTGGGTACGGGCATGTCCATGGCCTTTCGCGCTGGCGTTGACCTTGCCAACCTCGAGTTCATGCAGTTTCACCCAACCGCGCTGTACGAAGAACGCAGCAACCGCCGCTCGCTCATTACCGAGGCCATGCGCGGCGAAGGCGCGCGCCTGCTTGACAGCAAGGGCCGCGCCTTCATGCTTGATCACGACCCCAGGGGCGATCTGGCCCCGCGTGATGTGGTGGCCCAGGCCATGATGGACGAGATGCTGCACACCGGTGCACCCTGCCTGTATCTGGACGTGAGCGGCGTGGAGCAGGATGTGCCCACGCGCTTTCCTACCGTATACGAAAAGTGCCGCGAGGCCGGCATCGACATCCTCAAGGAACCCATTCCCGTGGTGCCTGCGGCCCACTACTTCTGCGGCGGCGTACTCACTGACGTGCATGGCCGCACCTCGCTGCACGGGCTCTACGCCATCGGCGAATGCGCCTGCACCGGCCTGCACGGGGCCAACCGTCTTGCCAGCACCTCCCTGCTTGAGGCATTGGTATGGGGCGTGAGCAGCGGCAAGGATCTGGCCCACCGCGTTGTAGCCGAAAGCGGCCTGCCCAAGGCTCTGGCCGCCGCCATCCCCGACTGGAAACACGAAGGCGATGAACGCAGGGACGATCCCGCCCTTGTGGCTCAGGACTGGACAAACATCCGCAACACCATGTGGAACTATGTGGGCATTGCCCGCACTGAAGCGCGCCTGCGCCGGGCCTTTGAAGACATGCGCGACCTTGTGCGGCATATCCACGACTTTTACAAGCGCACGCGCATATCGCGGCGGCTGGTGGATCTTTTCCACGGCTCGCAGACCTCGTACATCATCACGCAGGCCGCGTTGCGTAACAAGGTAAGTATTGGCTGCCATCACCGGGTGGATTAAAGTGCATGTGGGCCACAGCCCTTGCCTGGACACATTTTAGCAAAATCGGCTGAATACCTGCGGTGCGCGGCGCATGCCTGCAACTGCGATTTGGCCGCTGAAGTTTTGAAGCTGGAGAAACCTGAATGAAAAAAGCATATTTGCCAGCCGCCGTGGTTATTCTGATCGCGGCGGGTTTTCTGGGTCTGTTTTTCGGCCTGAGCCCTCTGGTGGAGGGGCAGGTGCAGAGGGGCATCCAGAGCATCGGCATCTCCGGCGACGGCATATCCACGCAGGCTGCGGTGGATAGGGTGGAATTTTCGCCCCTGTCGCGTACCCTGACCCTGTACGGCCTGCGCCTGCGCGGCGAAACGCCCCAAGGGCCACTTGCGTATGAAGTGGCGGAGGTTTCGCTCCGCATTCCCATGCGCATGCTGCTGGCCTACACTCCCTTGCGGCCCATGGTGCTGAAGGATGTGGGCATGATGCCCGTGGCCGAAAACATCGTGCTGCGCAATCTGGCCCTGCGCACGCCCGAGGCCCGTGGCTCGGTGCAGCGCGAAGAAATTGACGAACTGCGCTGCCAGAGTGAGCTGGTGGCCCGCTTTCTTGACGGAGCACCCATTGACGCGCTGGCCGCCACATACCTCATGGGTGCGGACAAGGCGCACAGCTTTTTTCTGAGCGTGAGCCTTCCCGGCAAGGAAGGCCTGGCCCAACTGACCATTAAAGAATCGCTGATCAAGGGATGGGACGGCGCTTCCGTTGAGCATATGCGCATCGAAGACATGCAGAGCCGCCTCGATGGGCACGAGAGCATGCGCATGGCGAGCTTTGAAGCCAACGGCCTCACCCTGCCGGAGCTGGGCCTGCTGCACCGCCTTATGGACACAGCTGCCATGAGCGAAAACGACATGGACGCAGCCGTTAAGGCCCTTGCCCCGGTTGTGGAAGAAATTCTGGCTGCCGACCCGCCCCTTGTGCGGCAGGTTCGCGCCTCAGGCATGACCTTTGCCGTGGAAAACGGCAGCGTGACTGTTGGCAGCGTGGGTTTTGACTGGCTTTCCAACTCGCCGCGCCACACAACCAGCTTTATCCGCGATCTTGCGGCCTCCAAAAGCCTGCTTGAGGAGGCTTCCGGCCTTGCCATGCCCGCGCTCAAGGCCAGCATGACCTTTGAAAGCCTTGGCCTGAGCACTGCCTCGCACAAAAAAACAATGTCCATCAAGGCCGAAGGCCTCGCGGACGTGGACTGTTCGTTCACCCTGTACGATGCCGGAATCATCAGCACCAGCGAGCAGGCCCTGCTGATGCAAAGCTTCAGCGATCTGCACCTCGCCGTGAAGGATCACGGCGCGCTGGCCTGGGTTGGCCTCAATCTTTCCCACGATGGGCGCGCAGCGGCCACGGCCCTGCACCAGACCCTGGACAAGGGGCTGGATCTCGCCCCCACCCCGCAGAACAACGCCATCCGTCAGGCCCTGCTGACCTTTGTGCAACGCCCCGGCCAGCTTGAAGCCGCCAGCGCCAAAGGCCAGCGCATAGGCATTCTGCAAATACTGGCCGCCCTGAACGACCCCGGCGCGCTCTTTACCTGCTCCGCCGTTCCCGGCCAGAAAACCCTGGAAGAACAGATCAACGCCCTTGCGGCGCAAACCGCCACAACATCCACCCCCGCCGAAGCAGCGGGAAAGTAACATATGCGCAAACTCTGTCTCAAAAAAAATGAAGATCGGCGTCTGCGCGCCGGGCACCTCTGGATTTTCGCCAATGAGGTGGACGTAAAACAAAGCCCGCTTACCGACTTTGCCCCCGGCGAAGCCGCAACTCTGTGCGACTGGCGCGGCGCGCCTCTTGGCAGCGTGTACGTCAATCCGGCTTCGCTTATCTGCGCCCGCCTGCACAGCCGCAAGCCCGATGTGGAACTGGACGAAGCCCTGCTGGCCCAAAGGTTGGAATCGGCACTGGCCCTGCGCCAGCGTCTCTACCCCGGCCCCTGGTATCGGCTTTGCCACGGCGAGGGCGATTTTTTGCCCGGTCTGGTCATTGACCGCTACGGCGACCACCTGACCGTGCAGATCACCACTGCGGGCATGGAGCATAGGCGTGAAGCGCTCACAGCCGCCCTGCATACGCTGCTGCATCCCACGTCCATTCTCTGGGCCAATGACCTTGCCGCGCGCGGGCTTGAAAATCTCTCCCGCGAGCAACAGAGCGAAGGGCAATTGCCCGAAAGGCTGGAAGTACCGGAAAACGGCTGCCGCTTTTTCGCGCCCTGCGCCACAGGCCAGAAAACCGGCTGGTTTTACGACCAGCGCCCCAACAGGGCGGAACTGGCGCGCTATGCCAAGGATGCCGATGTGCTGGATATTTTCAGCTATGTTGGCGGGTTCGGCGTTACCGCTGCGGCTGCGGGCGCGCGCTCCGTCACCTTTGTGGACGCCTCGGCCCAGGCACTCGCCTTCGCGGAAGAAAACGCCAAGGCCAACGCTCCCGGCTGCGAAGCCCAGACCCTGTGCGGCGACGCCTTTGACCTGCTGCGCCAGATGCGCGACGAGGGCCGACGCTTTCAGGCCATCAGCCTTGATCCCCCGGCCTTCATCAAGCGCCGCAAGGACGCGGCCCTCGGGCTGGCGGCCTACAAGCAGGCCAATGATCTGGCAGTGCAATTGCTCGCTCCGGGGGGTATACTTGCCACCTCGTCCTGTTCACACCATCTTGAAACGCAGTCTCTGCGCGCTTGCTTGACGCAGGCCGCCGCCAAGCGCAAACTGCATGCCCGTATT
The DNA here is from genome assembly GCF_053570665.1 of Desulfovibrio intestinivivus. Classification (NCBI taxonomy): domain Bacteria; kingdom Pseudomonadati; phylum Thermodesulfobacteriota; class Desulfovibrionia; order Desulfovibrionales; family Desulfovibrionaceae; genus Desulfovibrio; species Desulfovibrio intestinivivus. Next base: position 284,917 of record NZ_JBRBQT010000001.1, read on the forward strand.
CTTTTCGCCGGGGGCCAGGGGCCGGATCATCCCATCCACGCCGCCATGCCCGAGACGGCCTATCTGAAGTGCTTTATCGCCCAAGTGGGCGCGTAACTAGAAGGATTTGACATGCTGAACAAAGTCCGCCTGCTCACCCCTGGCCCCACGCCTCTGCCGGAGCGCGTACGTCTTGTGCTTGCCAAAGACATGATCCACCACCGCAAAAGCGAATTCAAGGCCGTGATGGGCCGGGTTCAGGAGCGCCTGCGCGTGCTGTTCGGCACGGACGATGTGGTTCTGCCCCTTTCCTGTTCCGGCACGGGCGCCATGACGGCGGCGGTGTACAGTCTGTTTACCCCCGGCCAGCGGGTACTGGTGGTCGAGGGCGGCAAGTTTGGTCAGCGCTGGCGCGAAATCGCGGTTTCACGCGGGCTTGAAGTCACCACTCTTGAAGTGCCGTGGGGCGAAGCCGTTGACCCGCAGGCCGTGGCAACGGCCCTCAAGGCCGATCCGGGCATCGCGGCTGTGCTTATCCAGCACTCCGAAACCTCCACCGGCGTCCTGCACCCTGTGGAAGAAGTGGCCCGCATCACGCGCGATACCGACACCCTGCTGTTGGTGGACGGCATCTCTGCCGTGAGCCTCGCGCCCTGCCCCATGGACCAGTGGGGTATCGACTGCCTTGTCACCGGCTCGCAAAAAGGCCTCATGCTACCCCCCGGCCTAGCGCTGCTGGCGCTCTCGCCCCGCGCATGGAAAAGGGCCGAAAGCGTCACGCCCGGCTGCTTCTATTTCAACCTGCCCAAGGAAAGGGCCAAGATCGCCCAGGGGCAGACATTGTTCACCTCCGCGGTTAACCTTGTGGTCGGCCTGGACGAAAGCCTTGAAATGCTGCTGGAAAACGGGCTTGAAGCCATTTACGCCAAGCAGTGGGCGCTGACCATGCTGGCCCGCGCGGGCGTTGCCGCCATGGGCCTTGAGCTTTACGCCAAAACCCACTTTGCCTGGGGCATCACCAGTGTCATGCTGCCTGCGGGCGTTGACGGCACCGAGGTGCTGCGCATCGCCATGGACAACTACGGCGTGTGCATGGCTGGCGGTCAGGATCACATGAAGGGCCGCATGGTGCGCATAGGACATATGGGCTGGGTGGACTGGGCCGATCTGGTGGCCGGGCTGCATGCCCTTAACCGGGGCATCATTGAAGCGGGTGGACACTGCGGCTCGCGTGACTATCTTGAAGAAGCGCTGGCCGCTTATCGCATGGCCCTGGCGGGCAAACCCGGCGAGCCGCTGCCGCTGATCCACAGCTAGGGCGCAAGCTCTTGCGCTGGCGGTAAAAGCTTGTATGTTGAACGCAAGCATTTGGCGCAAACTGCTGTTACCGTAACCGTTTACGTGCCACGAGGTCGCCATGAGTGACAATAACTGCGGCTGCAAGGCCGATGGCCCCATGCCGGAAGTGACGTTTTCGACCTTTATTATTTCCCTGGCGTCATCGGCTCTGGTGCATCTGGGCGAAGTGCCCAATCCCGAAACCGGCGGTACGGAAACAAGCCTGCCGCTGGCAAAGCACAGCATTGACGTGCTGGAAATGCTGCGCGCCAAGACCGAAAACGGACTGGAAGAACAGGAGCAAAAACTGCTGGAAAGCATCCTCTACGAGCTGCGCATGAAGTTCGTGATGAAGTGCGGCCCGGACTGCGCCTGTCAGTCAAAAAAAGCTTAGGGCACTGCGGTGCGGCACGGCCAGCGGCAATCTGCCGTCTGCGCGGCGCGGCTCCGTCACTACTATCGACCATAGTTTCCAAAGGATCGGCGGCATGAAGACAATCAATGTGGGTCTGGTGGGCATTACCGGCTACGCGGGCATGGAGCTGACGCGGCTTCTCGTGAGCCATCCTTCCATGCAGCTTACCATGGCCTGTTCGCGGGCGGAATCCGGCAAGCGGCTGGGGGATTTCTATCCTTTTCTGAACCACATGCCCGGCGCGGATGTGGTCATCAGCGTTTTTGACCCGCAGGAAGCCGCCCGCCAGTGCGATGTGGTCTTTCTTGCCGTGCCCGCAGGCACAGCCATGGACATGGCTGAAATGCTGCTGCGCGCCGGGGTGAAGGTTGTTGACCTCTCTGCGGATTTCCGCCTGCGCGACCCTGAAACCTATGCCGCATGGTACAAGCGCGAGCATGTGTGCACTGATCTGCTGCACAAGGCCGTGTACGGCCTGCCCGAACTGTATGCGGCTGAAATTGCAGGCGCCAAGCTTATCGCCAACCCCGGTTGTTACCCCACCTCGGTGATTCTGGGCCTGTACGCCGCCATCAAGAACGATCTCGTACATACCGACGACATCGTGGTGGACGCCAAATCCGGGGCCACGGGCGCTGGCCGCAAGGCAGCCGTGCCAACGCTGTTCTGCGAAATTTCCGACAATTTCCGCGCCTACGGCCTGCCCACGCACCGGCATACGCCGGAAATAGAGCAGGAACTCAGCCTGCTGGCGGGCCACGACTTGCGGGTTTCGTTCAACACGCACATTCTGCCCACCAACAGGGGCATTTTGTCCACCATCTACACCAAGCTCAAAAATCCCGGCATCAGCCTGGACGAAGTGCGCGAAGTCTTTACCCGCACGTGGGAACACAGCCCGTGGATTCGCATCCTGCCCAAGGGGGCGCTGCCGGAAACCCGTTTTGTGCGCGGCAGCATGTTCTGCGACCTTGGTCTTGTGGTAGACCCCCGGACAGGGCGGCTCATCATCGTTTCCGCCATCGACAATCTGTGCAGGGGCGCATCCGGTCAGGCCATGGCCAACGCCAACCTCATGTGCGGGCTGCCTGTTGCTACAGGGCTGGATATGCTGGCCCCGCTGGCCTAATGATATATTAACAATATTGCCCTGTTGCCCCCTGCCTGCGTCAGGAAGCCTTTTTATTCCGGTCGAGTACCGAAGCAGTACACTCTCTCCATAAAAAGGCTCACTTCCTTGGCAGGGAACAAAATTTCTCATATTGTTAACATATCATGGACCTGATACGAACAACCATTTTACATTCAAGGCTCGGCAGAAAGGCTTTTTATTCCTGCTGGATGCAGCACATGCGTTGCAGGTAAAAAGCCTTTCTCCTTGCCGGAACCGCCAGTAATGGCCGAGCCTTTGCCCCGGAGAATGCCGCCAGAGTTTTGCCCGCCGATCCCCTGCGGGCCGCAAAAAAGGAATGCCCATGCAACTGGAAACCGCCTTTCAGAATCCGCAACTGTGCCACAGCCTTCTTGATCGCCTTAACCGCGCCCTTGATGGTCGCACAATGCGCTTCATGGAAGTGTGCGGCACCCATACAGTTGCCATCTTCCAGAGCGGCCTGCGCTCGCTCCTGCCCAAATCGGTAACGCACCTTTCCGGCCCAGGCTGCCCCGTATGCGTCACGCACGATGCGGAAGTAGCCGCCTTTCTTGAGCTTGCGGGCCGCGACCGCGTCATCATAGCCACTTTTGGCGACCTGTTGCGCGTGCCCGGCCCCGGCGGCCTCAGCCTCAAACACGCTCAGGCCCAAGGGGCGCGGGTTGAGATTGTCTATTCGCCTCTGGACGCCCTGACCCTTGCGGCGGCCAACCCCGGCGATACGGTAGTTTTTCTGGGCATAGGTTTTGAAACCACCGCCCCCACCGTGGCCGCCACCCTGCTCACCGCCCAGCAGCGCGGGTTGAACAACTTTTGCGTACTCTCCCTGCACAAGCTTGTGCCCCCCGCCCTGCGCATCCTGCTTGAAGACAGCCAGTGCGGCGTGGAAGCCTTTTTGCTGCCGGGGCACGTTTCCACCATTCTTGGGCTGGAGCCTTACGCCTTTCTGGCGCGCGATTTTCATGTGCCCGGCATCGTGGGCGGCTTCCAGCCCGCCGACATTCTGCTGGCCCTCTGCCTCATGGCCGAGCAGATGCGCGATGGCAAGCCCGATGTGGTCAATGCCTACCCCCGCGCCGTGGACGACACGGGCAACCCCCGCGCCCGCGCCCTGCTGGAACAGTTTTTCCAACCGGCGGACGCCCTGTGGCGCGGCATAGGCTGCATACCCCAGAGCGGCCTGGCCCTGCGCCCGGAATATGAGAGCATGGACGCCATGAAGCGCCTTGATCTCACCCTGCCGGACGTCCCCCCCCTGCCCGGCTGTCGCTGCGGCGATGTGCTCAAGGGGCGCATTACCCCGCCGGACTGCCCGCTTTTCGGCAAGCGCTGCACCCCCGCCACCCCCGTTGGCCCCTGCATGGTTTCCACCGAGGGCAGCTGCGCGGCCTACTTTAAATATTCGGAGCGATAATGGACGATTGCCTTCTTCTTGATGCTGGCAGCGGCGGCAGAGCCTCGCAGCGCCTTATTGCCCAGTGTTTCATGCGCCATTTTGCCAATCCCTTGCTGGAACGCATGGACGATGCGGCGCTTTTGACCGACATTTCCGGCCCGCTGGCCATGAGCACAGATTCGTACACGGTGACGCCCCTGTTTTTCGCAGGCGGCAGCATCGGCAGCCTGGCAGTGCATGGCACCGTCAACGACGTTGCCATGCTGGGCGCGCGGCCCCGCTACCTGAGCTGCGGATTTATCCTTGAAGAAGGCCTGCCCCTCGAAACCCTTGAGCGCGTTGTGGCCGACATGGGCGCGGCAGCCCGCGAGGCCGGGGTGAGCATTGTGACGGGCGACACCAAGGTTGTGCCGCGCGGTGCTTGCGACAAAATTTTCATCAATACCACGGGCATCGGGCAGGTGTTTGCCTCGCCCTCGCCCTCGGGCCACAATGCCCGACCCGGCGATGCGGTACTGGTCAGCGGAGCCATGGGCGACCACGGCCTCACGGTCATGGGCAGCCGCGAAGGCCTGTCCTTCCTTACGGACGTGGCTTCGGACTCCGCCCCGCTCAACCACATGATTGAAGACATCATCAATACCGTGGGCGAGGTGCATGTGCTGCGCGACCCCACGCGCGGAGGGCTTGCCACCACGCTCAACGAAATCGCCGAACAGTCGCAGGTGTCCATCCTGCTTGACGAGGCCAGCGTCCCCGTTCACGAAGCCGTGCGCAACGGCTGTTCCTTCCTCGGCATGGATCCTCTGTACCTTGCCAATGAGGGCAAGTGCATCTGCATCGTGCCCGAAAACAGCGCCGAAGCAGCCCTTGAGGCCATGCGCCGTTCGCCCTATGGCAAGGAAGCGGCCCGCATCGGCACGGTAACGGAAGGCAAGGCCCAGGTGGCGCTGCAAACCCGCATCGGGGGCCGCCGCCTGCTGGGCATGCTTGAGGGCGCGCAGTTGCCCCGCATCTGTTAGGCCTGCTGCCACTATGGCTCTTTTGCCCCCTGCCCACGTCAGAAAGCCTTTTTATTCCGGCGAGTAGCATCAGAGCTACGCTCCCTCTATAAAAAGGCCTTCTTCCTTGGCAGGAAACAAAACCCCCTCGTAGTGCCAACAACCCAGAATAATTTATTAAAACAATTTGCCAAAACAATTTAAAGGCAGAGATAGTTACGGAGAAGCCCCTGAAACTGTTGTCTTTGTTTCAACCAAAAGCAGGAGCCTCCTGCCTGAAAGGAAAAAATATGGATTCCACCTACCAACGCGCCATGAACGCTACTGTGACACCGCAGATTTTTTCCACCATGGTGAGCAATGCGCAAAAGGTGGCCGAAGCCTTTGCCGGTTCCGGCTCCGCCACTGTGGATGCAGAGAGCATTGCCGCCGTGTTCAGCCGCATGGTGGTCGCCCAGATCGAAATGTTTGAAAAAAAATAACTTTCACCTCACAAGATATGCAAATGCAGAGGCCGTCCCTTGGGACGGCCTCTGCATTATACACATTGCACATTCTGCTCTTGTCCCTCTTTCAGATAAGGCCTGACAAAACTGCAAGTAAAACAACTGGCTATTGGTGTGGGGCGCTTCCAACGCGAAAAATACCAATTAAATACCCCAGGGCGACATATCCGCCCCTTTGCGCAGGGCCTCGCGCACGTCAGACCAGTGCCGTTCCATATCTTCCAGTCGGGCCAGCAGGGCATCTTCCGCCGGGGTACGCCCCAGCACAGCTGCCACGGCCCCTTGCTCGAACACCAGCCGCCTGTCTGCCGCCAGTGCCAGCACGGGATCGTGCGTTGCCATGACAATAATTTTGTCCGAGGCCAGCAGCAGATCAAGGGCCTTGCGCTTGTCCACTCCGGCGTTTTCAATTTCGTCAATGAGCAGCACGGGCGACCAGCTGAGCAGGGCAGTATCCGCAATCATCAGGGCGCGCGACTGCCCGCCGGAAAGCTGGGTTAGCTGCGTGCTCCCATGAAAGGATTCGCCAGCCAGTTCGTTGGCGGCGGCAAAAACTCTGGCCGCAGCGGCTTCGGGGTCTGCCACCTCGCGGCTCAGAGCGTGGGTGCGCAAAAAATCCATCACGCCCATGTCCAGCACAAAGTTCATGTTCTGGGTCAGCTGGGCCACCAGCCGCCCCTGTAGATCAAAGCGCGTGTCTTCATCGGGTTCTGCGCCGTTGAGCAGCACGGTACGGCCCGTTGGGGTATCGCCTGCGGCCAGTGATTCAATATCGCTCAAAAAGCGGCTCTTGCCAGCGCCCGTTGGCCCCAGCAGGGCCGTGATTTCACCGGGGCGGAAGTGAATCTCCGTCTTTTCCGGCTGGCCTGCCTTGTCGCGGCCTGGGGTCAGACTCAGACTGCGCAGGGCCAGCTCCATGTTTTCACGCTCCATGACCTTCTCCAAATTCCGCCTTTTTGACGTTGCCCTTCTGGTAACGCGCGCCAATGCGCATTTCGCTCAGGCAATAGGAGCAGATGGCAGCGGGCATGGCGAAGCGCAGCCGCATGTCGGTAACGGAGGCAATGTCCGGCGCGATGGCCATGATGGCGGCAAGCTCCGCGCAACCCTGCCCTGTCAGACCGTTCACGTGCCGGATAACGGCCCGTTGGTTCATCTGCCGGATGCGGTAGCGGTAGACCTCGCGTTCTGCCTGCGAAACAAGATCACCCTTGGTCACGGCCACCACATCGGCCAGCCGAAGCATGGGGCCGATTTTTTCCGGCGCGTCTATGCCCATGAGGTTGTCGATGACGCACAGGGCCAAAGCCCCGCGCAGATGCGGCGAACAGCGGTTGCACAGGCCTGCGGTTTCGATAATGCAGATGTCGGCCCCGGTTTTTGCGGCCCAGGCAAAGGCTTCTTCCAGATTGGTGGCAAAAAAGTGGTCGGGGCAGAGCCCGCCGGAAAGCGCAACGGAAACGGGAATGCCCGCCGCCGCGTAAAGTTCGTCATCGCGGGTTTGCAGGCAGTCAAACTTGATGACGGCGCAGGTCGCGCCCCGCGCCTTCAGGGCCGCACCAGCCCTGACCACAAGCGAGGTTTTGCCGCACGAGGGCGGCCCCGCCACGGTTATGAGACGCATGCCGTGCCCGCCTGCAACCGCCGGAACTTCAGGGCCAGAATATCGCGCAGGCTGTTCACGTCGTTGCTTTCCACAAAATCCCAGCCCACCCATTTGAGCTTTGCCCCTGCGGGCAGCTGCGAGGGGCGCGAACCGTCCACGGGGATGAACCAGGCGGCGCTGTCTATGCCGCCAAAGCCATTGGCAAAGAAATCCAACACCGGAGCCAGACGCGCCTTTTCTGATTTTTTTGCCAGCAGATAGAGAGGGCTTGCGGCTGCGCCGTCCTCGGGCCAGACAATTTCCACATGCTCCGGCAGCTTGGTGCTCTCGGCAAAAAACAGGGGGATGATAAAGATGCCCCCGGCATCGGGCGCGGCGGTGCCGCAGACCTTTGCCATGCGCGAGGAGTGCATGAAGCTTTTGATGTTGGCGGCAAGCCCGGTAACGCCCGGTTCGCCAAAATCCTTGTACTGGTTGAGCAGCACGGCGTCGGCCATGTCGTCGCCATCGCCGCACATGACAATCTGCCCGCGATAACGGGGGTTCATGAGGTCTGCCCAGTTTTTCGGCGCTGGCAGGCCGTTCAGCTTTTTGTGGTCTACCAGAAAAATGTACGGGGTCACACCGTAGATGGTATAGGCCCCGGCAGGGTCAATCAGCCCGGCATCGGCATACAGGGGGTTCAGCACGCGGGGCTGGACGCTTTCAAATATGCCCGTGCTGACAAAACGCCGCACAAATTCGCCGCGCCAGAAGTCGCCGTAGCCAATGGACGCTATAACGGCGGGCAATTTGTTTGCATCAGATTCCATATACAGCGGGTCGTAAGGATCAACCGAGGTGCAGCCCATGGGAATATGCACCGTCAGAGGCGGATTTGCCGCTGCGGCAATGGCCTCGATGCGCTCCTTGACCACAAGCTTTACCGGACAGGGGGCATAAAGCAGCAGGTCGGTTTTGCCCATGACGGGGATGTCCTCCTGCTGTTGCAATGCCTGCATGAGATGTTCAAGCCTTTTCATGGTGCCTCTTTCCGCAAAAAGTTTGGGAACCGCTCTGGGTAGAGCAAGGAACATGCCGATGAAAGGCCTTGCTCAACATACCGATATGTATCTTAATTTACAGTTCACCTCCAGTCGGAGTCCAAACAATATTGTACTATAGCCGCACGGCAATACAATATTGTGTCCGCTGTCCGGGACATATGGTGGGTGGTCTCCGAAGCGTCGCTAATCCAGCGCGCTGAAGAGCAGCATGATGTTCAGCACGGTCACGATGCCTGCGAGCGTGTAGAGCAGCAGCTTTGTGCCCTTGCCGTTGGCGTATTTGCCCATGACCTTGGGGGACGATGTCAGCGCCACCAGCGAAATCATGGTGATGGGCAACTGTACCGAAAGAGCCATCTGCGAAAGCAGCAAGCCCTTGAAGGGATCGCTGGTTAGCCAAATGAGCACAAGGCCGCATCCCAGCGAGCCAACAATGCCCATGACGCTGTGCTTGTCCTTGGTGTTGTAGGCTTCGCCCGCCATGCCCGAGGTCATGATGCCGCCCGCCATGCCCGATGTGACGGACGAGGCCACCCCGGCAAACAGCAGGGCCACGGCAAAAATCACGGAGGCGCTGTCGCCCAGCAGGGGCTTGAGCAGGTCGCGGGCCTGTTCAAGTTCCGTCACGTGCTCCCCCGCTGTCCAGAACACCGCAGCAGCCAGAATAATCATGGCGCTGTTGATGGCCCAACCCACCAGCATGGCAAAGAGCGTGTCAAAAAATTCATAGTCGAGCCTTTTTTTAATAAAGGCGTCGCCCTCAAGATTCCACTGGCGGCTCTGAATAATTTCGGAATGCAAAAAAAGATTGTGCGGCATCACCACCGCGCCGAGCACGCTCATGATCACCAGCATGGAACCTTCGGGAAAGGCTGGCATCACCCAGCCCACGGCAGCCTGGGGGAGCCACCCGGCGGGCACCAGCCACAGTTCATACAAAAAGGCGATGCCGATCAGCGACACAAAACCGATGATCCACTTTTCAACTTTATTGTACGAATTGAACAGCAAAAGGGCACCAGCAAGCAATGCCGTGAGAGTTGCGCCAATGGGCAGGGGGATGGAAAAGAGCATACGCAGGGCAATGGCCCCTCCGAGGATTTCTGCCATGCTGGTCATGACAGAAGCGCCAAAGGCGCTAAACAGCACAAGCCGACCAATGGTGCAGGGAAAATACTCCGTTATGGCCTCGGCCATGCATTTGCCCGTCACAATACCCAGATGGGCAGCATTGTGCTGCAATACAATGAGCATAAAGGTGGAAAGGCTCACCATCCACAGCAGGGAATAACCGTATTCCGCCCCGGCGGCCAGATTGGCGGCCCAGTTGCCAGGGTCGATAAAACCCACTGTCACCAGCAGCCCAGGCCCAACAAATTTAAGGAACTCTTCGCCCTTATGGGCAATGCCCGACACATTGCACTTGCTCCAAAAGCTTGTTGCACTCATGTAAACCTTCCCGATCTTTAATTTTGATTAACCGGCGGTGCGCAGCCTGACCGCGCAGCAACACCGGATGCTGCCGTATTGCAATCTGACGGTATACGCACTCATGGGCAGCAGGCAAGTGCGACCTGCCCCTCTTGCACGCACGGGGGATAGTACGTATGTGTCCCTTGCCCCCCATCGTTTTTTTCATGTTACATTTGTATTTCAGATATTAAGCTTCTGAAAAACAAACCGATAGTTTTATTAGCGTCAGATCCGCCAGGCTGGACGCATGTCCACTTCAGATTGAGCAGGAGCCTTGCTATGACTATCAGACTGCGCGTTATTCTTGGATTCCTTTTTACAATTATTGTGATGGCAGCAGGCACCCTGCCCTTCATGATCATGACCATGCGCAACAATGCCGAGGAAAGCTATATTTCCAATTCCTCAACCCAGTTGCGCCTCATGAACAACTATGTGGAAACATTCATCAGCGGGGCGGAACGCGATGTTGCCCTGCTCGCGCAGGAACCTTACATTGCTGAAGCTGTGGGTCTTTTCCCCAACTTCTCCAACAATAAAGAGGCGGACGTTTTTCTTCGGGCCGATCTTTCGGTAGATGCCTTCAAAACTGTTCAGCCGCTGGTGCGGCTTGACGAGGGCTCCGAAGATTACGTGGAAGCCTACGCAGGCTACACTGACGGCAGCTACGCGACCTCTGCCGACAATACCAAGGTGCCCGCTGGCTACAATACCAGCAAGCGCCCCTGGTACACGCAGCGCGCGGCTTCGTCGCAAAAGGTCGGCCTGGCCGACAGCTACCTTTCCATCACTGGTGAACTGGTGGTGGCCATCACGCACAAAATGTTTTCGCGCCGGGGCGACTTTACAGGCGTTCTGGGCATCGACGTTTCGCTCAACGGCCTGTCGCAGCGCTTTGCCGAACTCAATTTCGGCAAGACCGGCTACTTCATGCTGCTTGAAAACACGGGGCGCATCCTCTGCGACCCGCGCAACAAGGATCTGACGGGCAAGATCATTGGCAAGGACATACAGGATCCCGGCCTTGTGAAGCTGTTTGGCACCAAGGACGGCATGCTGCAAACCGTTATAAACGGGCACGAAGTACGCGCCAATGTGCTCACCACGCCGCACGGCTGGAAGATCCTCATGCTCCAGTCTGAGGAAGAAATTCTTGCGGCCACCAATACCGCCGTGCGCGCCAGCGTAATCATTACCCTCAGCGTGGCCCTGATCATGCTGCTGATCGCCTGGGTCATAGCGCGCTCCATCAATCGGCCCTTGAGCCTTATTGTTAAGGAGGCCGACAAGGTCGCCACCGGCGATCTCAACGTGAACCTTGACGCCCGGCAGTTTTACGGCGAACTGGCCGAGCTGCACGCTGCCCTGCTGAACATGGTGAGTAATCTGCAGGAAATGATCACCACCGCCCGCCAGAAAGGCGAGGAGGCCGAACAGCAGACCGCCCTGGCAAAAGCCGCCACAGAGCAGGCAGAGTCCGCCCGCAAGGAGGCGGAAAACGCCCGCCGCGAGGGCATGCTCTCTGCCGCCATGCAACTGGAAGAAGTGGTGAAGGTGATCTCGTCCGCTTCAAACGAGCTTGAAGCCCACATCGGTCAGGCCAACCACCTTTCGAGCGAGTCTGCCCTGCGTCTCGGCGATGCCGCCACCGCCATGAACCAGATGAACGCCACCGTACGCGAGGTGGCGAGCAATGCCTCGTCCGCTTCAGACATGTCTGACCAGACCAGAGCCAATGCCGAAAACGGTGAAAAAATCGTGCAGCAGGCCCTGCAAAGCATTGACCGGGTGCATTCGGTTTCCATGGCGCTTAAGGGCGACATGGGTACGCTCAACGAACATGCCCAAGCCATCAGCCGCATCATGAACGTTATTTCAGACATAGCCGACCAGACCAACCTGCTGGCCCTCAACGCCGCCATTGAAGCCGCCCGCGCTGGCGAGGCCGGACGTGGCTTTGCCGTGGTGGCCGATGAAGTGCGCAAACTGGCGGAAAAGACCATGGCTTCGACCAACGATGTGGGCAACGCCATTGCGGCCATCCAGCAAAGCACATCCAAGAGCGTGCAAAGCATGGACAACGCCCTTGAGCAGGTGCAAACCGCCACAACGTTTGCCAACAAGTCGGGCGAAGCCTTGCGCGAGATCGTCAACAACGCGCTTTCCACAGCCGATCAGGTACGCGCCATCGCAACTGCCAGCGAGGAACAGTCCGCAAGCAGCGATGAGATCAACAAGTCCATTCTTGAGGTCAATGAACGCTCCGAGCAGACAGCGCACGCCATGAACGCCGCTTCCGGCTCTGTGGCGGATCTGGCAACTCAGGCGAACACCCTGAGCAAGCTGGTGGCCGACATGAAGCGCGGCTAGCACTAGACTGACAGTGCAAGACCCATCGGGGCGTCCGCCATGCACAGGCGGACGCCCTTTTTATTTGGTGCGCGGCAAATGCGGCAAAGCCTTGCCCGCGCATCGGCAAATACGGGCTTGCGCCACGCAATTGTAACAAATCCATCATACATAACAGTCGTAAGCGCGGGTAGTTATTGCCCTGATGTTTACGTCAATGCCACGGGAGTACACGATGAAGCCTTCGGCTGTTATGAACAACAGGGAACTGAGCTGGCTCAGCTTTAACGAACGAATATTGCAGGAAGCCCGCGACCACTCCACGCCGCTCATGCAGCGGCTGCGCTTTCTGGGTATTTTTTCCAGCAATCAGGACGAGTTCATCAAGGTTCGCGTGGCTTCCCTTGTGCGGCTCACCCGCTCCAAGAGCAAGATAAAGCCCTTGCTCATGGGCGGCTTAACGCCGGATGAAGCCTTGCAGCGCGTTAACGACAAGGCCGCCACCGCGCAAATGGCCTTTCGCGAAACCTACGAGGAAGTGCTGGATGCCATGGAGCACGAGGGCATACGGGTGCGCGATGAAACAGAACTTAGCGAAGGCCAAGATGCCTTTTGCCGTGGCTATTTCGGCAACGTGGTCTATCCGCAGCTTGTTCCGCTTATTCTGAACAAATCCGCTAGGTTGCCCTTTCTGCAAGACAGCCAGATATACCATGCCGTCAAGATGGAATCAGACGCAGCGCCCGGCAAATGCCGCTATGCGGTATTGCGCATCCCCGTCAACGCGGCCTGCCCGCGCTTTGTGGAAATGCCCTCGTCGCCCGGCTGCCACGACATCATCTTTGTGGACGACATCATCAGGCTGTGCCTGAACAATATTTTCTTCATGTTCAACTACGACCGTATTTCCGCATACACCTTCAAGGTAATGCGCGATGCGGAGCTGAGCCTTGACGACGACGTGTCCAAAAGCCTCATTGAAAAAATGGAAGAAGGGCTGGAACACCGCCTGCGGGGCCGCCCGGTGCGCCTTATCTACGACAGCGCCATGCCCGAAGACCTGCTCTTTCTGCTGGCCTCAAAGCTCAACCTCAAAAAGAGCGAGCTTGACCCCGGCGCACGCTACCACATGATGCGCAGTCTCATGAGTTTTCCGCGTGTGCGCCCAGATCTGGAAAACGCCGTCATGCCCGCCCTCACCCATCCGGACATCAAACCCTTTTCCAGTATTCTCAAAGTGGTGCGCAGCAAGGACATTCTGCTGCACTTTCCCTACCATACATTCAATCATGTGGTGGAATTTCTTTGCGAGGCGGCCATCGACCCCAAGGTGACGGATATCTCCATCACCCTGTACCGCACTGCTGACCATTCACGCATCATCAACGCCCTTATAAACGCAGCGCAGAACGGCAAAAGGGTTACGGCATGCGTGGAGCTCATGGCCCGCTTTGACGAGGAGCGCAACGTCAAAAGCATCGACATGCTGCATCAGGGCGGGGTGCGCGTCATCCACGGCCTCAAAGACCTCAAGGTGCACAGCAAGGTCATTCTTGTGGAGCGCACCGAGGGCGGCAAAAAAACAGGCTATGTCTACATCGGCACCGGCAACTTCAACGAAGACACGGCGCGCCTGTACAGCGACATGGGCCTTCTGTCCGCCAATCCCGGATTTGCGGAAGACGCCCGCACCATCTTCAATTTTCTTAATGCCTCGCACAAGCCGGTTTCGTGTCGGGAGCTGGTGGCGGCCCCCCAGTGCATGCGCGCCTTTTTCACCAACGCCATCGAGCGAGAAATACGCAATGCCAAAGCCGGGAAAAAGGCGTACATCCACGTAAAACTAAACAGCCTTACCGATGAATCCATGATCCGGCTGCTTTACCGCGCCAGCAAGGCCGGGGTGGAAATACGCCTTATCGTGCGCAGCGCCTGCTGCCTCAAGCCGCAGGTTCAGGATCTGAGCGAAAACATCCGGGCCATCAGCATTGTGGACAAATTTCTCGAGCATGCGCGCATTGCGCTCTTTTGCAACAACGGCAATGAACTGGCCTATATTTCAAGCGCCGACTGGATGCCCCGCAATCTTGACCGCAGGCTGGAGGTTGCTGCCCCTGTCCACTGCCCGGCCCTGCGCCAGAACCTGCGGGATATTTTTGATATTCAGTGGGCGGATAACGTCAAAGCCCGCATTCTTGACGGCACCGGGGTCAACAAATACAGCAAGGGCGAATCCGTGGCCCCCTGCCGCTCGCAAACGGTACTGCACGAATATTACAGCCGTATGGCCGCCCGCCCTGCGGCAGATGCGCCTGCCGCTCAGAACGAAACCAGCCGAGCCAAAAAGTCGCGGGCACCCGCAGCCAGAAACCGAAAACCGATGCGCACGGCACCTGCTACCACGCGCGACGAAACGGCTGGCGCTATGGCCGAACCATAGAGCTGCTTGCCATTCAAAGGTCTGGCTGCTCAGCATGAGCGCTGAAAAAATCCGCGCCGACATGCAGGCAGTGTAAAGAAGCCCTGAAGGCGCAGGCTTTCCTGCACCCCTCGCCCTAAAAACCAGTGTATATTCCTGCGGTCTTGGTGTAGTCTTACCGAACCGCGCCTCAGGGCGTGTGGTAACTACCGCAAGGCATTTCACCCACTGCCGAAAGAGCAGTTTACGAATGAAGTGAGTTAACTGCTCTGCAAGGATTTTTCAGAAAATCCTTGCCGCGAAATGCGAGCAGACAGGCTTCGCCTGCCGTAAGCGAGTATTTCAAGTGTTAAATGCTCCAGAGGAGACAGAGTGAAACCCAGCATGCTTGCCGCCATTGACGTGGGCTCCAACGCCATACGCTTTCTCATCAGCAATGTTGAAGAGCTGAGTCCCGACAAGCCAGTCAAAAAAAATGCCTACCTTCGCATTCCCATTCGCCTTGGGACGGATGTTTTCCTTTACGGGGCCATCTCTGAACAAAAGCAGGCTGCCTTTGTGGACGCCATGATCGGCGTTGCCCACATCATGCGGGCCTACGGGGTTGACCACTACCGCATCTGCGCCACCAGCGCCATGCGCGATGCCGCCAACGGGCAGGACATCATAAATCTTGTGCGCGAAAAAACAGGCCTGCGCATCGATATCGTCAGCGGGCTGGAAGAAGCGCAGATTCTCTTTAACGCCAATGCCCTGGCCAGATACACCGATGTGGACAGCGCCCTGTATGTGGATGTGGGCGGCGGCAGCACAGAGGTGGTTGCCCTGCGCAATGGCAAGCTGCAAGAAGCTTTTTCCTTTCAACTCGGCACAGTGCGTATCCTCGCCAAAGCCGTGGACCCTCGTGAACGCGAACGCTTTGCCGCAGAAATGCGCAGGCTGGGCGAAACCTACGCGCCGGAATGCGTCATTGCCTCTGGCGGCAATATCAACAAGGTTTCAAAACTGCTCGAAAAACGGGACGGCAAGCCCGTTGGCGCGCCGGAACTGCGCGCCCTCTACAAGGATCTGCTGGCCCTGCCGCTGGAAGGGCGCATGGAAAAATACAGCCTCAACGCCTACCGGGCGGACGTTATTGTTCCGGCACTGGAAATATTCCTTGGCGTAGTCGACATGTCGGGCGCAAAGCAGCTTGTCATACCCAAGATAGGCCTCGTGGACGGCATCATCCGCCATATGTGGCTCAATGCGGACAGCCTTGAAGACCGGGCCTGCCCAGGGCTGGCGCACTAGGATGGCGGACTAAGGCGGCGCGATTATGCGCATTTTCCTGTACGTGCAGATTGCGCGGCCCAGCACATTCCTTCATCTTCTGCGGATTGCGCCTCCCCCCGGCGTGATCCGGCAGCACCCGTCCCCCTTTCATGACCGCCGTAGACAAATACTGCCGAATCCGGCATTCATAGCATAGCACCTGTTAACGCGTAGCGTTAGGGGGCGCTTCCTTCATAATTCCACCTGTTTTGCAGCGCTCCGGGCCATGTGGGCACCGGATTTTCGCTCCTGCCCTTTACCGCACTGCGGAGGAATCATGCCGACAACGCCACTGCGTTTCCTGCTCATAATTCTGGCTGTTTTTCTGCAAACCGCTCCCGCGCTGGCCGGGCCGGCCTATCGGGTGGCCGCGCCCAGCAATCCGCAGGAGGACAACTGGCTGCGCCGCGAAGGGTTTTCCATAACTTTTCAGGTGGATGAAGCCCGCTGCAAAAAAGAATACGGTGCGGACTGGTCGCGCCAGTGCGCCTCTTCCCCCGCAGGGGAGGAAGGCCGCGTTGTGGACGGCGTGCGCATGACTCCTCCCGTGGCTGGCGTGTGGCGCTGGGTTGACGACTCCACCATGGAGTTCACTCCCAAAGAACATCTGACGCCCGATACACGCTACACTATTTCTCTTGAAAAAATGTCCCTGCCGGGGCGGTTCTCTCTCAAGCGGCAAGCCGTGTACGCCACCCAGCCACAGGCCGTGCGCGTGGGCAAGGAAACGTTCTGGATTGATCCCTCGCCCAAGGGCGCGCATGCCGTTTCCGTCCCCTTGCGCTTTATCTGGCCCGTGGGCACGCAGGATATGGATGGCCGCATCACCATTGCCCCCAGCGATGCCAAAAGCGGCCTTGCCCTCGGCGCGCCCCGCCTTGTGTGGAACGAACGCCGCGACGAGGTGGTCGTCACCGCGCCCGTCACAGCCCTCCCGGAAAACAACGCCGCCGCCCGCATCAGCATCAAGGGTTTGCCCGCCTTTACCGAAGGTTCAGGCAAGTGCGTGGTTGTCGCCCCTAAAAAAGATGCCAAGGCTCCGCCGAGCGTGGAGGCCCTCTTCTCCATCACCGGACGCGCCCGCCTGATGGATGTGGCTAAAATTACTATTAATCCCGTCTATGACGACAAGCTGGACAAGAAATTTCAGCTCGAGGTCAAAACCACCCTGCGCGTTCTGCCCACAGAGCTGCTGCGCAAGCTTGAGCTTATCCAGTTGCCCCGCAAGCTCACCGCCGAGGCAGGGAAAGATGCTGACTGGACAAAAATGCCCGCCATCAGCCCTGAAGACGTTAAAAATGGCACTCGCCTCAAGCCGGAGCTGATGCAGGCAGCCGATGAACCGGCAGACCGCATCCTGCTGCGCATTCCCGCAGAGGCCGGGCGCGGCCTGCTGGCCGCAGTGGACAAGGGCCTGCCCTCCACCGCAGGGCCGGAAACCGCGCAGGTTCGCCGCTTTATCATGACTGTACCCTCCCTCGGCACCGAAGTGGGCTTTTTGCAGCCCGGCAACGTGCTGACCCTGAGCGGGCAGAAAAAACTGGATATTTACGCCACGGGCCTTACCTCCGTGGCCTGGCGCGCCGAGCGCGTCCGCGATCCTTTTCTGGCCCTTGCCGCAAAAGAATCGGGGTTTGAATACCCCACGGCAGATATGGACGTGATGAGCGATGTGGTGGAAGGCCGCATTGAAGTTCGCAAGGAACAGGCAGGCGTTTCATCCTTTCCCGTGCTTGATCTGGCTCCGTTGCTGCGCGGCGGCAAGGAGCCGGTGCACGGCCTCATGCGCATAGAGCTGACCGGGTACAACGGCGATAAATCCATTGCCTACGCTGCCCGCCTGCTGCTTGTCACAGATATGGGCCTGACCGTTAAAATGGCGGGGGACGGAGCGCGTACGGTCTTTGTGCAGCATCTGGGCACCGGCAAGCCCGTGCAAGGCGCGGAAGTGCGCCTGCTGGGCCTTAACGGTTTGCCGCTGCAAAGCGCCGTCACCAACGCGCAGGGCCGCGCCGACCTGCCGCCCGCCAATGGCCTTGAACGCGAAAAACGCCCCGTGGCCGTGGTGGCTCTGGCCCCCGCAGCCGGAAAGGCCGCTGATGCGGGCAAAGATACTGGCCCGCAGGATCTGGCATGGCTCTCGCTGGACGATGCCACCCGCATGGTGGATTACAGCAACTTTGCCATTTCTGGTCGCCACACCTCGGCGGATGGCCTGAGCGCCTCGGTTTTCAGCCAGCGCGGCATCTACCTGCCGGGCGAAACCCTGCATTTTGGCTGCATTGTGCGACGGTTTGACTGGCAGCCCATGCCCGCCGGTCTGCCGTTGGAGGCGGTGCTTGTCAGCCCCACCGGGGCGGAGGTCATGCGCCGCGCCTTTACCGTGGGCGATGACGGCCTGAACTCCTTTGACTGGGCCTGCCCCGAAGATGCAGCCGTGGGCTCGTACCAGCTGGATGTACGCCTGCCGGGCGACACCGCCAGATCCGGCGCTTCACCCGTGTTGGGCAGCACCCGTGTGCGTGTTGAAGAATTCCAGCCCGATACCCTGGCCCTTGCGGCCTCGTTTACGCCCGCAGCGCCCAAGGGCTGGATACGCACCGGGCAGGACGCCCCGGCTGTGGAGGCTCAGGCGCGGCTGGACAATCTGTATGGCGAACCTGCGGTCAATCACCGGGTTCAGGCCACCCTGCGCACGGAAAAAAGCCGCCTGCACTTTGCGGGATACGAAGACTATACATTCTATGAGCCTGCGGGCTTTGAGGGCGAAGGCCAGTCGCTGGAGCTGCCCGCCGCATTTACCGACAGCAAGGGCATAGCCGCCTTTGCCCTGCCTCTGGGCAGGTTGCAGGCCGGTACCCTGCGCGGGGCTGTGCAGATAGAAGGCTTTGAGCCAGCGGGCGGCAGGGCCGTTACCCGCCAGCTTGATGCGCTGTTCTCGCCTCTGGCGGTGGCCCTTGGCTACAAGCCTGAAGGCGAGGTCAACAACCTTGACTACATTCCGCAAAACGCCAAGGCATCCCTGCGCCTGCTGGTGCTGAACAACGACCTTGCGCCCGTAAACCTTGCCAAAGCCGAAGCCGTGTTTTCTGCCCGGCGCTACGTCAACAGTCTGGTGACGGATTCCAGAGGCGAATACCGCTATGACGCCACGCCCGTCGATACGGAACTGGCGCGCAAAACTCTTGATTTCGGAACGCAGGGCCTCTCCCTGCCCCTGCCCACCACTGATGCGGGTGATTTTCTGCTCACCGTGCGTCAGACAGACGGGGCCGTGCTGGCGGTCATTCCCTACACGGTGGCTGGCGACAGGCTTGCCCAGCCTTCGGCACTTTCCACCGAATCCCTTGCCAAGGGCGATCTGCGCCTCAAGCTCGACAAGCAGCAGTACGCCCCCGGCGACACCATCAAGATGCGCATTTCCACGCCCTACGCGGGCGCGGGCCTCATAACCATTGAACGCGAAAACGTGCTGGCTCAGGCATGGTTCACGGCCCAGGCTGGCGAAAGCGTGCAGGAGATCCGCATTCCCGATGACTTCCAGGGGCGGGGCTATGTAAACGTTTCCTACGCCCGTTCGCTGGATTCGGACGTGGTCTATATGAAACCGCACGTGGTCGCCGTGGCTCCCTTTATGGCGGGCATTGACCAGCGCGATCTGGGCCTTGCCCTCACCGCCCCGGCGCGCGCCTTGCCGGGCGATACTGTCACCGTGCGGCTTACCTCCCGGGTGCCGGGCCGCGCGCTGATCTTTGCCGTGGATGAAGGAGTGTTGCAACTCACGGGATTTACCACGCCAGACCCGTTGCGCGACCTTTTGGGCGACCGGGCGCTGGATGTGAGCACCGCCCAGATATTTGACCTGCTCATGCCCGACCATGCGCGCCTGCGTGGCCGTATTCCCGGTTTCGGCGGCGACATGTCCGGCCCCGGCGGGCGCTTCCTCAATCCTTTCAAACGCAGGGGCGAGCCGCCCTTTGCTCTGTGGCAGGAAATTGTGCCCGTGGACGCCAAGGGTACTGAGGTGCGCTTTACCGTGCCGCAGTACGCCAGCGGCAAAATCCGCATCATGGCCGTGGGCAGCGCCGCCCCCAAGCAGGGCATTGCCCTGGCGGGCAGAACAGAGGCTTCCATGGAAGTGCGCGGCACGCTTATTCTCAAACCCTTGCTGCCGCTGGCTGCCGCCCCCGGCGACGAGTTTGACGGCGCACTGGTTGTGGCCAACACAGTCGAAGGCAGCGGCCCCGGCGCTCGGGTACGCGTAAAGATGGAAAGCAGCTCCGGCGGTCTTGCCTTTGCTCAGGAACCCGCCCCCCAAACCGTGACCGTGGACGAAAACGGAGAGGCAACCATCAACTTCCGCATGCGGGCGCAGGATACCCTTGGCGAAGCCGCCGTGCGCTTTACGGCAAGCCTTGAAAATCCCAAGGCAGACAAAGCCGGAGCAGACAAGCCCGTTATCCGCACGCAGACTGTCTCCATACGCCCGCCCATGCCGCGTCTGCGTACAGAAAGCGTTACCCCGCTGCGCGGCCCCACAAGCGTTGACGTGCAGCGCAACCTGTATCCTTTTGAAGCTCAGGGGCAGGCCAACGTGGGCGCCATGCCCGTGCTTGCCCTGCGTTCCCTGCTCACAAGGTTGAACACCTACCCATACGGCTGCACGGAGCAGCTCATCAGCCGCGCCATGCCCTATGCGGCCCTGCTGGGTTCGCCCGAGGCACGGCACGAGGTGTTGCGCAGCCCCAACACCAGCCCAGAAACCATGCTCAAGCGCGGCAACAAGGTCATCAGCGCCGCATTGAGCGCGATTATGGGCAACTTTACCCAGTATGAAGGGGTAAGCCTGTGGCCCAGCGGTACGCCCAACGACTTTGTCACCGCCTACTCGGCGGACTTTCTGCTGACCCTGCGGGACAGCGGAACCGTCACGCCTGAAGGCCTTTCGCACAACCTGCTCGACACCCTTGAATCCATTGTGGGCCGCTCGCCCACAGACATGGCCGATGCCCGCGTCAAGCTCTATGGAGCCTGGATTCTGCAACGTGATGGCCGCATCATGACGCAGGATCTGGAGCGCATCGAGCAGTGGCTCAAGGACAACTTCAGAGGATGGGAAAACGACATAGCCGCCGCCTTCCTGGCGGACAGCTATGACATGCTGCGCTTACGGCGCAGGGCCGAACAGCGCATGCCTGCGGTACTCACCCGCTGCGATGACGAATTCATGAGCAACGGCGCTGTCCGGGCGCTGCACGCCCTCATGGTGGTGCGTCACTTCCCGGAAAAGAAAAAACAGCTCCGCATGGCCGACCTGCTGGACAGCGCCATCAGCACTTACGCCACCACTGTGGATATGGGCCTTGTGGCCAGAACCCTGCTGGCCATGGGTGACGCAACTGCTCTCAAAGCGGACAGCCTGAGCCTGACCTGCCAGCAGTACGCGCAGGGCTTTACCCCGGCGGAGGGCAAGGCATCGCCCCTTGGCGGAGCGCTTGTTCTTGATGCGCCGGGCTGCACCCGCTACCGCGTCGAAATGCCGCAGGGCGAACCTCTGCTCAGCCTGCTGGTAACCACAGAAGGTTTTGACCGCGCGGTCATGAGCGATGCCTCCAATGGCATCAGCCTGCAACGACGCTACCTTGACTCAAAAGGCGAGGCCATTACCACGGCCAAACTTGGCGATGTCATCACAGTTGAACTGGCGGTTCAGGCCAGCGGAGAAATCAACAACGTTGTGTTGCTGGATCTGCTGCCCGGCGGCTTTGAACCCGTGCTGGAAAAGAACGGCCAGAGTCAGCCGCAGGACGGGCTGGTGCGCTACGAACGGCGCGAGGACAGGGGCATCTTCTTTGTGGATCTGAACGGCGACCGACAGACCTTTACCTACAAGGTGCGGGCGGCCTCCAGAGGGCGCTTTGTACTGCCCGCAGCCACGGCGGAAGCCATGTACAACCCGGCTGTAAACGCCCGCACGGGCGGCGGTAATGTCACTGTCGAATAAACTTCTGGCCCGGTTCCGTATGGCTTTGCCGCTTGTGCGGAACCGGGCTGCCCATATGCCTGACGCCTTCTGTGCCCTGCTGCGGCGCAGAAGGCGTTTGGCAGTTGCGGCGGGCCTGCTGGCTCTGCCGCTGGCGGCCCTGCTGCTTTGGCTGGCCTTTGCCCCCTGCCCTCATCCACTGGCGGGAGTGGAGTTCTCGCGCATGGTGCTGGACAAACGCGGCGGCATCATGCGGGTCAGCCTTTCCGCCGATCAGAAATACCGCATCCGCACACGGCTGGCGGATATTCCCCCTGCTGCCGTGGACACCGTTCTTCGCTACGAGGACAGGTTCTTCTGGCACCACCCCGGCATCAATCCCCTTTCGCTCTTCCGCGCCGCCGCAGGCATAGTAACGGGGGGCCGCCGCATGGGCGGCTCCACCATCACCATGCAGGTGGCCCGCCTGGCATACGGGTTGGAAACCGGAAAAATGGGGGCAAAGCTGCGGCAGATGCTGCTGGCTCTGCAACTGGAATGGCATTACAGCAAGGAAGAAATCCTCGAGGCCTACTTCAACCTTGCACCCTACGGCGGCAACGTGGAAGGTTTGGGTGCGGCAGCGGTGTGCTACTTTCACAAAACAGCCGCTCAGCTTGCCCCTGCGGAAAGCGCCGCCCTCATGCTGGTGCCGCAAAACCCATCCCGCCGCAGGCCGGCCCGCGACAACAAGGCATTCAGCCAGGCCGTGCACAGGCTCAACGAAACGTGGTTCGGCAAAAAGGAATCCGCTCCTCTGCGCGTTTACAGCCCGCAGGACATGCCCTTTATCGCGCCGCATCTCAGCACCGAACTGTTGCAGCGCCCCGGCGCAGACATACTGCGCACAACGCTGGACACCACGGCCCAACGCCGCATAGAGCGCCAACTTGCCCGTTTTGCAGCGCGGCACAGCGCCTACGGGCTCACCAACTGCGCGGCCCTCCTGCTGCACTGGCCCAGTATGGAAGTCCGCGCGCTGGCTGGATCCGCCGACTTTTTCAACAAATCCATCGAAGGGCAGGTGGACGGCACTCGCGCGCGGCGCTCCCCCGGCTCCACCCTCAAGCCCATGATCTACGCTCTTGCACTGGAGCAGGGCCTTATCCATCCGCAAAGCCTGCTGGCAGACACGCCGCACAGCTTTGCAGGCTATGATCCGGAAAATTATGACGGCGCGTTCCGTGGCCCCCTTTCTGCGGCAGAAGCCCTGCGCGCCAGCCGCAACGTGCCAGCCATAACCCTCGCAGCCAAACTGACCCGCCCAAGCCTCTATGAATTTTTGCATCGCGCCGGGGTGGAGTTTGCCGATGGCGCAGACCACTACGGCCTGTCGCTGGTGCTTGGCGGAGCGGAAGTGAGCATGCGCGAACTGGCGGGCCTGTATGCCATGCTCGCCAACAAGGGCGTATGGCGGCCCCTGCGTTTTCTTACGGACGAAGCGCCGTCAGCACCCGCCCTGCCCCTGCTGACGCCGGAGGCGGCCTTTGTGACCCTCTCCATGCTGGAAGCGCCGGATCCGGACAAGATGGCCCGCTCGCAGGGCGGCGCTGTGCTGCCCGTGCGGCTCAAAACCGGCACGTCCAACGGCTTTCGCGATGCCTGGGCCGTGGGACAGTTCGGCCCCTATGTGCTGGCCGTGTGGGTGGGCAATTTCAACAATACCGCCAATCCGCTGCTGGTGGGCGGCATGGTGGCCGCGCCGCTGTTTATGGATATGGCCCGCGAGCTGACGGCAGCGGAACCCATGACAGATCCCTTCCGCGATCCGGCCCCCAGCCTCAATGTGGAAAAACTGCGCGTCTGCGTGGCAACTGGCGACCTTGATACGAGCCTCTGCCCGGAAACCACGCTCACATGGTTCATCCCCGGTGTGTCGCCCGTGGCGCCCTCGGGCGTTTTCCGCACCATCCTGATAGACAAGGCCAGCGGTCTGCGGGCCTGCGCCCCGCAGGATGGCCGCACAGAGCCGCGCGTGTGGGAATTCTGGCCCAGCGATCTGGCCCGCATGTTCGCCCGCGCGGGCATGCCCAAGCCGCCGCCACCGCCTTTTGAGGAGCAGTGCCGCCGCGAGCAAAAAATCTCCGGTCAGCCGCCCACCATCATTCAGCCCAAGAGCGGGCTTATCTACCGCCGCACAACAGACGCGCAAAACGGCAGCATGGTTTTTATGGCCCATGCCGAGGCTGGTGTGAACGAACTTTTCTGGTTTGCCAACGATAGTTATGTGGGCAGCACCGCACCGGGCGAGCCGCTGCTCTGGCAGGCCGCGACAGGTGATGTGAGCGTGAGGGTGGTGGACGATGCGGGCCGGGCGGCACGGCGCAATATTCGCGTGAGGCCTGCACCCTAGGGATGCTGCTCAATAATTCTTTTGTCCGATCCCTGCGTCAGCCAGCTTTTTTACTCCAGTCATGGACAGAAAGAGTCCACTTCTGTCGTAAAAAACACTGTTTTCCTTGTCCTCGGCACAAAATCATTTATTGAGAAACAGCTCCTAGAAGGGGTAGTAGTTTGACGGTCGGCAGTGTTGCAGGGGAAAGAAGCAACCGCGCGCAAACCGCTACTTCTGGCAATGAGGGCAGTACACGGTGGCGCGGCCAGCCACCTTGATTTTTTCAAGTGCGCGGCCACAGGCCTTGCAGGCCTGACCGTTGCGGCCATAGACGGTAAAGCTGTTCTGGAAAGCCCCCACATTGCCGTTGGCATCGCGGTAATCGCGTATGGAGCTGCCGCACTGCGATATGGAAAGCTCCAGCACATCCTTGAGACTGTGCAGCAAACGACTGCGCTGCGCCGCCGAGAGCGAGGCCGCCTTGCGGCGCGGGTCGATGCCTGCGGCAAACAGGCTTTCGTCCGCATAGATATTGCCCACTCCCGCAATGACCTTCTGATCCAGCAACGCTGCCTTGATGGCCGAATTTTTGCCGTCGAGCCGGGCGGAAAAGGCGGTGTCCGTCAATTCCAGCGGTTCAGGGCCAAGCTCCCGCCAGAAGCTCCACTGCTGCATGGTTTGCGGCGTTCCTGCCAGCAGCAGGCCAAAGGCCCGCACATCATCAAAAAAAAGGCGGCGTTCCCGCCCCTGCGCATCCGTGAGGTCAAACACGCAGCGCGTATGCGGGCCGGGCGCGGTATGGGCGGCATAGGTCATGAGGCGGCCCGTCATGCGCAGGTGCAGGGCAAGGCGCAGGCCGGTTGCGTCGCGCAGGTCAGCCCTGACGGCTTTTGCGGCGTCCAGCTCAAGCAGCAGCAGCTTGCCACGTCTGCCCACGCCAGTAATGACGCAACCCTGCAGATCCTCGGGCTTCAGGCTCAGGGGGTGCAGGCTTGAATCGCGCAACAGGGTTGCACCCGTGATGACGCAGCCTTCCACATGAGGACGCAAGGTGCGTGCCACTGTTTCAACTTCTGGCAATTCCGGCATGGTCATTCCTGTGTGTGGCTGGCGGTGCGTACAATGACTTCGGGGGAAGAACCTTCCGCCGAAAGTTCCTCCCCCGTTTCAGTGCGGCTCATGCCGCGCAATCAAATCTTGCCCGCCAGAACAGCAGAAAACCTTGCGCCGCACAGCCTGCGCCGTGTCTTAACTGTTTTCTGCCTTGTCCTCTGGCTTGCTTTCGGCCTTGCTTTCGGCCTTGCTCTTGGCCTTGCTCTCGGCCTTGCTCTCGGCAAGATAAATATCCAGCAGACCTTCGGGAGGGTCAATGACCACAGCGGGAATTTCCAAATCAAAACCCGCAATAAATTCAGGCCGCGCGGGGAAGAGCACTTCCTTGTCATCGTCGGTCATGATGACCCACATTTCAAGGCCCGCGGGGTACTCAAAATGGTCGAGCCTGCCTATGCGGGCACCGCCAGGCAGCACCACGTCGCAGCCGAGCAGATCTTCCAGATAGACTTCGTCGTCATCAGGCTCCGGCAGATCTTCGCGCCGCACAAACAGCTTGCAGCCGCGCAGGGCTTCTGCCGCCGTGCGGTCGGCCACGCCCTCAAGCAGGAGCAAAGGCCGCTCCTTGTGGCTGCGCACAGCCGCAATCTTGACACGGCGCGGCGCGTCCTTGCCCTTCTGCAGCCAGAGGGGGGTGTCCAAAAGCAAGGGGGAGTCCGCATGCCAGTCGATGCAGATCTCCCCTTTGATGCCGTGGGGCCGCGCCAGCGTGCCCATATGAATCCAGGTTTCCGTCATACTTCCAGTTCTGCCGGGTTTCCGGCGGGCTGAGGCGTAGCTGCAATGCCAGGCATTGCAGCAGGCGGAACCGGGTTTTTCCCATTCCCCGTTTCCGTCAGGAAACAAAGGACTGGAAAGAACGCGGCGCTACTCCAGAATTTCCAGCACTGTGCGTTTTTTGCACTTGATGGAAGCGGCGCCCAGAATGGTGCGCATGGCCCTGGCCGTGCGCCCCTGCTTGCCGATAACCTTGCCCAGGTCCTCTTTGGCGACCTTGAGCTCAAGAACCGTGGTCTGCTCGCCTTCTACTTCGCTGACTTGCACTTCTTCGGGATGATCCACCAGGGATTTGGCAATGTATTCTATCAGGGCCTTCATGTGTACCTCCAGTGGGGGTCAGCCAGTGGGCCTCGGGCGCGCCAAGCGCGCCCCCGGCTCAAACGGGGCCTGCTTGCAGACCACCGCCGGTTCTGATGAACCGGGACAGATATTGCCTGAGCTTTCCCAAAAAACAGCCAGCAGCAAAGTTCTCCTTCAGGGCATGCCTGAAAGAGATTTGCCGTAGGCTCTGCGCTGCCGCAAAGATAAGCCTAATAAACTAGCCCAGGTGCTCTTTGATAAGAGCGCGAACAGTGTTGGTGGGCTCAGCGCCACGACCCAGCCATTCCTTGATCTTGCCAGCGTCAAGCTTCACTTCAGCCGGATTGACCATGGGATTGTAGTAGCCCAGAAATTCCAGCGGACGGCCATCACGACGGGTTTCGTCATTCGCGGCCACCACACGGTAGAAGGGGTGCTTTTTGCTGCCGAGGCGGGTCAATTTCAACTTTACTGCCATGAGTCCAACTCCCTTTTGATTGATGTTATGTTAGCGTTGCGCCCGGGAAAGGGCAAGGGCGGGAAGCCCTGGCGCAAAGAGATTCATCGCCGCGCGTGGCGGCGCTCCTTGCCCCGTAAATATTGTTACTTTTTCTTGCGCTTGGGGCGCTCTTTTTTCTTGCGCTTTTTGGGCGCAGCCTTGGTTGCGCCAGCGCGAGCGCCGGGCATACCTTCCATGCCGGGCATTCCAGGCATTCCACCCATCCCCGGCATGCCGGGCATTCCGCCCATGCCGCCAAGATTGGGCATACCGCCAAGCCCCTTGGGCAGGTTCATACCGGGGGGCATACCACG
Source organism: Desulfovibrio intestinivivus (assembly GCF_053570665.1). Lineage (NCBI taxonomy): Bacteria > Pseudomonadati > Thermodesulfobacteriota > Desulfovibrionia > Desulfovibrionales > Desulfovibrionaceae > Desulfovibrio > Desulfovibrio intestinivivus. The sequence continues at coordinate 312,275 of NZ_JBRBQT010000001.1, forward strand.
CATGCGCGGCATTGCGGGCATTTTGGCGCCCTTGCCGCCCATCATTCCCTTCATCATCTGGCGCATCTGCTCAAACTGGCGCACAAGCTGGTTAACCTGGGCAACAGTAACACCTGCGCCCTTTGCTATGCGCGCCCTGCGGCTGCCGTTGAGGATGTCGGGATTGCGGCGTTCAGCCATGGTCATGGAACTGATGATAGCCTCTGTGCGCGCCATTTCCTTTTCAGGCATGGCCCCGCTGGCCTCGGCCAGCTTGTCGCGCAGGCCGCCCATGCCGGGGATCATTTTAAGGATGCTGTCGAGCGAGCCGAGCTTTTTGATACGGCGCATCTGAGTGCGGAAATCTTCAAGATCAAAGCTGGCCTTCTTCATCTTGAGGGCCAGTTCTTCAGCTTCTTCTGCGTTGATGGCGCTCTGCGCCTTTTCAACCAGGGTGAGCACGTCGCCCATGCCGAGGATGCGGCCAGCGATACGGTCGGGGTGGAAGACTTCCATCTCCGACAGTTTTTCGCCCATGCCCACAAACTTGACGGGCGCGCCCGTAACCGAGCGGATGGAGAGTGCAGCGCCACCGCGCGCATCGCCGTCCATCTTGGTGAGCACCACACCGGTAATGCCGAGGCGCTCGTTAAAGCTTTCGGCCACGGTCACGGCGTCCTGACCGGTCATGGCATCGGCAACAAACAGGATTTCCTGCGGCTGCACGGCCTGCTTGATGGCGGCCAGCTCCTGCATGAGCGGTTCGTCCACATGCAAACGGCCCGCAGTGTCGATCAGCAGCACGGTGGCCTGCTCTTCGCGGGCTTTTTCAAGCGCGGCCTTGGCAATGTCCACGGGGTTCATGTCCACCGTGGAGGGATAGCAAGGCATGTCGAGCTGCTTGGACAGCACTGTCAGCTGTTCAATAGCCGCCGGACGGTAGACGTCGGCTGGCACCAGATAGGGACGCAGCTTCTGTTTGCGCAGGATATTGGCGATCTTGCCCGCAGAGGTGGTTTTACCAGAGCCCTGCAAGCCCACAAGCATGATGACCGCAGGTTCGCGCCCTTGCAGATTCAGCCCGGCGGTTTCGCCGCCAAGCAGCTGCACAAGTTCATCGTTAACAATCTTAATGACTTGCTGGGCAGGGCTCACGCCCTTGAGCACATCTTGCCCCAGGCACTTTTCGCGCACGCTTTCCACAAAGTCTTTAACGACCTTGAAGTTGACGTCCGCCTCAAGCAGGGCAAGGCGCACCTCGCGCAGGCCAGCCTGCACATTTTCTTCGGTGAGCTGCCCGCGCCCGCTGAATGTGCGGAATACGCCTGAAAGTCTGTCGGAAAGGCTCTCGAACATGAAGTCCCCATTGCGCCGCAGCCTCTGCGGCGAAAAAATCGGCGCTCTCGCGCCCTCCCTACGGCAGCCGCTGTTCACACAGTGCAGCCGCGCATTGGTCGAAGTGCTGATTCATAGGCTGTTTGATGCACCACGTCAAGCCTTAGACGCAGAATGCCCGCGCGAAGCCCGGCTTTTCAGAAGGCCGCCTGCTGAGCCGCACCGTACAACACACTGCGGGCCTCTTGCAAATTTTCGCTAAAAGCTGTACGCCGCCAGCACCCCATTGAACTACAGCAGCGCGCCACGCCCTGCCGCAATTCAATGCTACCAGCCGCGCCACGCTGTGGCATACTGCGGCATACCCAAGCGGATTGACACAAAAACCAGTAGCCTAAGGGCGCAGACAGCCCTTACATGCCCCTGATTTCTGGTCGCGCTGACTTTACCTTCACCCGCGGCGCAAACACTATTGCCTGCTGACGCACCCCGCCTTGCGGGCCTTGCTCAGTCAGCACATGCACCGCCCGGACGTAAAGCACGCCTTCATGCTTTAGCGCTGAAACCGCCACCGGCAGGAATATCCCGCGTACCCGCTACCCCTTGAAACACAAGGGCTGGCGAGCGCTGCCATCATTGACATATGGGGCACAAGGGGATAGTCTTTTGGATTATAATTTGCATAATTATCACAGCCAATTACGAGGACGTCATGTTCACCAATCGCGGTAAGGCGCTGACCTTCGACGACATTTTGCTAGTCCCCGGCTTTTCGGACATCACCCCCGACGCCGTTGACATCTCCACCTGGCTCACCCCCGAAATTCCCCTGCGCATCCCCCTGCTCTCCGCCGCCATGGACACCGTGACTGAAGCGGCCATGGCCATTTCCATGGCCCGCATGGGCGGCATCGGCATCATCCATAAGAACATGCCTGTTGCGCGGCAGCGTCTTGAGGTGGAAAAGGTCAAGAAGAGCGAAAGCGGCATGATCCTTGACCCTGTGACTATTTCGCCCAACAACACCGTGCAGGAAGCCCTGGACCTCATGTCCGACTTCCGCGTGTCGGGCTTGCCCGTGGTTGAGAATGGCCGTCTGGTGGGCATTCTTACCAACCGCGACGTGCGCTTTGTGCAGGACGGCGCGGCAGTGCGCGTTTCTGAAGTGATGACCAGCACCAACCTCGTGACGGTGCCCATGGGCACCTCGCTTGAAGAATCCAAGCGCCACCTGCACGAACACCGCATCGAAAAGCTCCTGGTAGTGGATGAAGAAGGCCTCTTGCGCGGCCTCATCACCATGAAGGACATCGACAAAGTCCAGAAGTACCCCAACGCCTGCAAAGACTCCAATGGTCGTTTGCGCGTGGGCGCCGCCATCGGCATCGGGCGCGACTGCGAATCCCGTTCCGAACAGCTGATCGAGGCTGGCGCGGACGTGCTGGTGCTCGATTCTGCCCACGGGCATTCGGTCAACGTGCTCAACGCCATCCGCATGGTCAAGGGCGCGTTCCCCAACTGCCAGCTCGTGGCAGGCAACGTTGCCACCTACGAGGGCGCCAAGGCCATTCTTGAGGCAGGCGCTGATTCCGTCAAAATCGGCATCGGACCCGGCTCCATCTGCACCACCCGCATTGTTGCTGGCGTGGGCGTGCCGCAGGTTACCGCCGTTATGGACGGCAGCCGTGCCGCGCGCGAGATGGACCGCTGCTGCATTGCCGACGGCGGCATCAAGTTCTCCGGCGATATCGTCAAGGCCCTTGTGGTGGGCGCGCACTCGGTGATGATCGGCTCCCTCTTTGCCGGCACCGAGGAAAGCCCCGGCGAAACCATTCTGTATCAGGGCCGCACCTACAAGATTTATCGCGGCATGGGTTCCATTGACGCCATGAAGGATGGCAGCTCTGACCGCTACTTCCAGGAGAAGAGCAAGAAGCTCGTGCCTGAAGGCATTGTTGGCCGCGTGCCTTACCGCGGCCCGGTCATGGAAGCTGTGTACCAGCTCATGGGCGGCCTGCGCTCCGGCATGGGCTATGTGGGCGCGCACAATCTGAACGATCTTTTTGAAAACACCACCTTCTGTGAAATTTCACCTGCGGGCCTGCGCGAAAGCCATGTCCACGATGTTGTTATCACGAAGGAAGCGCCGAACTACCGCATCGAGAACTAGGCAAAACCGCTGCCAGCGGTCTTTTGCCCTCTGCGGTATCAGATTTCGCCTGCTTTTCCGGCAACGTGCCGCTAAAGCACCAACCGGGAAAGCAGGCGCGTCTTGTTTGGCGGAGAACAAAAATCCCGCGGCAACACAAGCGGCAAACGCAGCGGCTCCCAAAGCCGTAGATAGCCCACAGGCCCCGGCATCACGACCATCGGGCAAAAGATCAGAAAAAGATCAGGCGAACGATCAGGAGCAAGATCAACCGGGCGCGCAGTAGCGGCGCACAGCAACAGGCCACGGCCAGCACCAGGCGAGGACACATATGCCCAGCAAAGTCATAATTATTGACTACGGCTCACAGGTTACCCAGCTCATCGCGCGCCGCGTGCGCGAAGCCGGGGTTTACTCCGAAATACATTCCTGCATCACCACCGCCGCCCAGGTGGCGGCAATGAAGCCTTCCGCCATCATCCTTTCCGGTGGCCCGGCCAGCGTGGGCGAAGCCGATGCTCCGGTTCTTGACCCCGGTTTTCTTGAGCTTGGCGTGCCGGTGCTCGGCATATGCTACGGCATGCAGCTGCTGGCCCAGAACCTTGGCGGCCAGCTTGCCCAGTCGCTCACGCGCGAATACGGCCCCTCCGACCTTACCCTCACCGCGCCCTGCGCGCTGTGGGAAGGCATCGAATCCACCAGCCGCGTGTGGATGAGCCACGGCGACAAGGTGCTTGCGCCGCCGCCAGGCTTTACCGTGACGGGCCGCACGCCTACCCTGGATGTGGCCGCCATGGCTGACGACTCCCGCAAAATCTACGCCGTGCAGTTCCACCCCGAAGTGCACCACAGCGTGGACGGCGAGCGCATGCTGCGCAACTTTCTGTTCAAGGTTGCGGGCATCAAGCCCGACTGGACCATGTCTTCATTTGTGGAGCGCGTGGTTGCCGAAATGGCCGAGCAGGTGGGCGACAGCCACGTGGTCTGCGCCCTTTCTGGCGGCATCGATTCCACCGTGGTGGCCGTGCTACTCAACAAGGCCATCGGCAAGCGCCTGCACTGCATCTTTGTGGATAACGGCCTGCTGCGCCTTGGCGAAGGTGATGAAGTGGTCAGCTATCTGCGCGAACACTTTGACCTCAACCTCGACTTCGTGCAGGCACAGGAACGTTTTCTTTCCAAGCTTGCGGGCGTGGATGATCCCGAAAAGAAGCGCAAGATCATCGGCCACACCTTTATTGAAATTTTCGACGAAGAATCCAAAAAACTGCCCCAGGTGGACTTTCTGGCGCAGGGCACCCTGTACCCTGACGTTATCGAGTCCATCTCGCACAAGGGTCCCAGCGCCGTTATCAAAAGCCACCACAACGTGGGCGGCCTGCCCGACACAATGAAGCTCAAGCTCATCGAGCCCCTGCGCGAACTCTTCAAGGACGAAGTACGCAAGGTTGCCGCAGAGCTTGGCATGCCCGACTCCATCGTGTGGCGGCATCCCTTCCCCGGCCCCGGCCTCGCCATCCGCGTGCTTGGCGAAATCACCGAAGAACGCCTCCAGATTCTGCGCCTGGCCGACAAGATCGTGCAGCAGGAACTGCGCGAATCCGGCTGGTACCGCAAGGTATGGCAGGGCTTTGCCGTGCTGCTGCCGCTCAAGACCGTTGGCGTTATGGGCGATGGCCGCACCTACGAGCATGTTATCGCCCTGCGCGTGGTTGACAGCGTGGACGCCATGACCGCTGACTGGGCGCGCCTGCCTGCGGAACTGATCGAGCGCATGTCGAGCCGCATCATCAACGAGGTCAAGGGCGTCAACCGCGTGGTGTACGACGTTTCTTCCAAGCCGCCGAGCACAATTGAGTGGGAGTAGGGGGGCAGCATGTTCGGGATAGGAAGCACTGAACTTCTGGTCATCCTTGTGGTGGCCCTCATTGTACTTGGCCCCAAAAGCCTTGCCAACGTGTCGCGCACGCTGGGCAAGGCCATGGGTGAGTTCCGCCGCGTTTCCACAGATTTTCAGCGCACGCTGAATGCAGAGGCTGAGGAAGAGGAACAGCGTAAGCGCAAGCAGGAAGCCGCCAGAGCGGCAAAAGAAGCTGCTGCCGCCGCCAAGGAAGCCCACGCCGCCGAAATGGCCGCCGCTGCCTCAGCGGCAAGCGAGGCCCAGCCTGCCGCAACTACAACGGCTCAGGCTGACAATATTCCTGCCTCAGAGGCGGTTATTGACGCCACGGCTACCCGACCTGTCGCCGATGCGGGGCAGAATGCCGCCACGGCAATGACCGAAGCGGCTCAGCCCGAAGCCCCACAGTCTACTGTCTCTGACGCTCCGGTTGTCGAAGCAGCCCACACCGCAGAGACCAAGCCCGAGGCCCAGCCTGTTGCGGGCACGGCAGCATCCGCAGAAGGGGCTGCCCCGGTTGCTCCGCCAGCTGGCAGCCCTCTGGCTGAAGCCCTTGCCAAAACAAAGGCAGAGGCAGAAGCCGCGGAAGCCAAGGTGGCCTCTGCCCCCTTGGGCGCGCCCCAAGCCGCCGCTACCCTTGACAATGGCGGCAAGGCATGAGTGCGGATAAACCCTTGAGCCCCGAGGTGGCCGCATCCCCGTCTGCCCCTGAGACCGCAGGGGAACATTCCGACCTCAACAAGACAAATGAAACCGCAGCGGAGCCGTCCATCCAGGGGGCGGCCCCTGCGGATACGCCTGTAGACGCGGCAGAAGCGTCTGCCGCTCCTACACCCGAAGCCCCTGCTGCATCGGGCGCAGAAACTGCGCCTGAACATGTAGCAGAGCCTTCGGGCGAACCCGCTGCAGCACCTGCGCCCGCAACGACACCGGAAGCAACGCCGGAAACTCAGGCTGACGGGCAGCCTCCTCTCCCCCCGGTTCCCCCGGCTGGAGCGGTGCAAAGCCCTGCCGCAGAGCCCGAAAATCTGCCCATCCAGAGCGAAAGCACGCCTCCTGCCACGCCGGAAGACAAGGAGGAAGAAGAGGCTGACGACAGGCCCATGGGCCTCATGGATCACCTCTCGGAGCTGCGCGGCCGTCTGGTTCGCTGCTGCCTCGCTGTCATGGTGGGCTTTATAGCCTGCTGGGCCGTGGTTGATCCCATTTTTGACGCCCTTGTGGCCCCCCTGCTGAGCGTTCTGCCTGACGGCTCGCACGCCATCTACACGACCCTGCCCGAAGGCTTTTTCACCCGCATGCATATTGCCTTTGTGGCTGGTGTGTTTGTGAGCAGCCCTGCGATTTTTTATCAGGTATGGGCCTTCATCGCTCCCGGTCTGTATGAAGAGGAAAAACGGAGCATCATTCCCGTTGCCGTCATGTCGGCCTTCTTCTTTATCAGCGGCGGAGCCTTCTGCTATTTTGTGGTCTTTCCCAACGCCTTTGCCTTCTTTATGAGCTACGCCACCGACACCATTGTGGCCATGCCCAAGATCAGCGATTACCTGAGTTTTGTACTCAAGCTCATTCTTGCCTTTGGCATTGTGTTTGAAATGCCCCTGTTTGCCTTCTTTCTGGCGCGTATGGGCATTATCACGGCGGAGCTTATGCGCCGCGTGCGGCGCTACGCCATCTTGGGCATCTTTATTGTGGCGGCCATTCTTTCGCCGCCCGATGTGGTTTCGCAGTTGCTCATGGCCGCGCCCATGCTTGTTCTCTATGAAGTGAGCATCTTTGTAGCGGCTGGCTTTGGTAAAAAAACTGCGAAGGAAGAAGACGAATCTGAAGAAAAGCCCGAAGGCGAAGACGGCGAAGCGGCCGATGCCAAGACAAAACCGGGCAAGGATGAAAACACCTCGGAGAAGCCATGAGCGACACCGCCCCCAGAACCTCCACGCAAGAACGCAAAAGCGCTGAAACCGACATCCGGCTTGAACTGAACGTTGACGGTCAGGGCATTACGGACGTGAAAACAGGTTTTGGCCTGCTCGACCATATGTTGACGCTGACAGCTTTTTGGGCTGGTATGGATTTGCGGCTGGTGTGCGAAGGCGACATGGAAGTGGACGCCCACCACACCACAGAAGATGTGGGGCTGCTGCTCGGCAAGGCACTGCTTGAAGCCCTTGGCGACAGGGCAGGCATTGCCCGCGTGGGCTATGGGCGTGTTCCCATGGACGAGGCCCTGGCAGAAGCCACTGTTGATATCTCGGGCCGCCCCTGGCTTGAGTGGCGAGGCGGCGAATTGCTGCCCCCGGTTCTGGCCGGGGAAGAAAAAGACCTCTGGCGGGAATTTTACAAGGCATTTGCAAGCAGCGCGCGCTGCAATCTGCATGTGGAGTTCCGCTATGGCCAGAACGGCCATCATCTGCTGGAATCGGCGGCCAAGGGGCTGGGGCTTGCCCTGGCCCAGGCAGTGCGCCGAAACGGCACAACCATCAGAAGCACAAAGGGAGGTCTTGATTGATGCAATCCCGACTTCGTATGCTGTTGCTGCCCGCGCTCTGCCTCATGCTGATCGCCTGCGCCTGCAGCCGCCGTCCCACAAGCACGGCGGACGTTCCCCGCGTTATTTCGCCTTCATATGTCATATCGGTTGCGCCCTTTACCCAGCCGATCAACGCAAGCCAGCTTATTACCGGGCGTATCCCTGAAGATCAGGGCCGCATTGCCGATGAACAGCTGCCCTCGCTTGACCGTCGGCTCCGCAATGTGCTCACCGCCGATTCCAAACGTCAGTTCAAGTATATTGACGCCGTTGATCTGTCCAAGGATCTTACGCGCTTCCACAGTTCCGAGCAGCCGCAGGCCCTGCCGCTCTGGATTGCCTATGGCAAAAAGCAGGGCGCGCAATTGCTGCTGGTGCCGCAGATTCTTGACTGGCACGAGCGCCAGGGTTCCACTGCCGGTGTTACCGAGCCAGCCCATGTGCGCGTTGAGTTTTTTCTCATCAACATTGCCAACGGCTCCATCATGTCGCGCTCTGTCTTTGAAGAAAGACAGGAAGGCCTTGTGGACAATCTGATGAACGTCGGCACGTTCTTCAAGCGGCGCGGCCAGTGGGTTACAGCCGAAGAACTGACCGAAGACGGTATGCGCAAAGCAGTAAAGGATATGGGTTTATGATTCTGTTTCCCGCCGTGGACATTCAGGACGGCAAGGCCGTGCGCCTCAAGCAGGGCCGCGCTCATGAAAGCACCGTCTTTGCCGAAGACCCCACAGACGCCGCCAAAGCCTGGGAAGCGCGAGGCGCTCAATGGCTACACGTGGTTGATCTGGACGGAGCCTTTGACGGCGCGGCCAAAAGCCGCGAGATCGTGCGCCGCATATGCACCGAGCTGTCTATTCCCGTGCAGCTTGGCGGCGGTATCCGCGACATGGAAACAGCCCAGGCCTATTTTGACGCGGGTGTTTCACGCCTGATTATCGGCACCCTGGCTCTGGAACAGCCCGAGCTTTTTGCCGAGATGTGCCGCGCCTTTCCTGGCCGCATTGGCGTTTCGCTGGATGCGGAAGGCGGCAAACTCAAGACACGTGGATGGGTTGCCGACACAGGCCTGACCGTTGACGGGGTTCTGCCCCGCCTGCTGGCCGATGGAGCTGCATTCATCATCTATACCGATATCGAACGCGATGGCATGCAGTGCGGCGTCAACGTGGCTGCGCTTGAGCATCTTTCGCGCCTTTCCACGGCGCCTGTCATCGCGGCGGGCGGCGTTGCAACGCTGGCGGATGTGCAGAAGCTCTACCCCCTCACCCGCACTACCAGCCTTGCTGGCGCTGTGAGCGGCAGGGCGCTGTACGAGGGTACCCTCAACCTTGAGGAAGCCAACGCCTGGATCGCCGCCCAATAAGCGGCACATAATTGCAGATTCAAGGCGGGCCGCATGGCCCGCCTTTTTTTATGCTGAACTTTCGCTCGCTTACGCCTTCTAGGCGCAATCATAGGGCGGATTGAATGATCCTGCATCAGTGAGTATCGGGAATAGTCAGCGCATACTGCAACCTTGACTCCCCCATCCCTCGGCCTTATGATCTATCCATGTTATGCTTCAACTCTGCTTTTATGCCTCTTTTACGCCCATGCGTTTCAGGCTTTCCTGAAGAACGCTACTGGCGTTCGCTGCTCTAGCATCTCTCGCTACTTCCTCTGGTCATAGCCATTGTTGTCCTTCAATGCTGAAGGATTGTCTTTCTATTTTCCGCGAGAGATTTTTATGCTTAGATCAAAACCGTACCATTGGTGCTGCCTTCTTGCCTCCGTATTTCTGGAGGTGGGCGGAACACTTGTCATGAAGCTGGCGCAGGGCTGGGCTTTTCCTCACGCACACGTTTTGGGGCTGGTTGTCATGTGGCTGGCCATCGCCATGTCCTACTTTTTTTTGTCCAAGGCCGTTACGGGCATCCCCGTCGGCGTGACCTTTGCCTTCTGGGAAGGGTTGGGCCTGACCTGCATCACCCTGGGCAGCGTGCTTTTCCTGAACGAAGCCCTGACCTTGCGCCGCGCGTTGGGCCTGGCCTGCGTGCTGTCTGGCGCTTTACTGGTCAATTACGGGACCGGGCACGGAACTCCCAAACCCATCCGGGAGGAATCCCCCACGGCCAGCGGCAAGGCTGAAACCCGCAAGCCACGCGCAGAAGGGCCTGCCCTGAACAACGGCCTTGCCGCAGGAGGGAACAGATGATGGATATTTCAAGCCTGTTCCAGAACGCCGCATTGCCGCTGGTTTTGCTGGCCGCCGCGCTGGACGTGACCGCCAACATGCTGCTGGTGCGCTCCGACAGCTTCCGCCGCCGCGCCGTGGGCCTGCTGGCCCTTGCGCTGGTGGGGCTGGCTTTCTATTGCCTTTCACTGGCAGTTCATCATATGGATTTGGCCGTGGCTTACGCCATGTGGGGCGGTTTTGGCGTGCTTGGCACATCCGTGGGCGGATGGCTGTTGCTGCGCCAAAAGCTCTACCCCTGCGCATTTGCAGGCATTGCCCTGCTTGTCTGCGGCATGGTGCTGCTGCACACAAGCTGATGTAGGGCCGGATAGCTGCTTTCAGGAGAACGTATGAGCAAAGGTTTTTGGGACTACCTGTCGCACTGGCAGAAGGTCTTTCCCCGCCGCCGAGCCGTCAACTGGCGTGAAGGCTGGCTGCAAAACGGCTATTGCCGCGATTGCCGCTATTGCTGCGGGCCGCAGGATTCCAACGAGCTTTTTCCCATGGGCCTGCTGCCCGAGCAGTTGCGCCCCGGTCTTGCCAACGACTTTTATCTGCTCAACAAGGATACGGCCTTTATGGACGGGCGGGGTTGCCGCTCGTGCACAAATCAGGGTTGCCGCCTGCCCCGGCCAGAACGGCCTGTGGCCTGCGGGCTTTTTCCTTTTGTGCTGAACGCGGGAGAGATGTACCTTTATCAGATTTGCCCGGCGTCGCTCTTTACGCCCCAGGCGCGCATGGCGGAACTGGGACGCGAAGCGGCGGACTGGCTGGCAAAATTCAGCCAGCACGAGCAGGAGCATATCGCCCTGAATCTGCCCGCAGAGGTGCTCACAGACCGTTACATCAAGCTGCACATCCGTGTGTACAACCCCACGGCCTGGATCTGAGGCAAGGGGGAGTGCTGCCAGCGCGTACTGGTTGCGGCTAGCAGACTACCATTCCGGCACAAAGGCGCGGCACCCGTAGTATTGGGGTATGCGCAGCACATCCTTGAGCGGCAGGGCAAGGTAGTGGGCCAGCAAGCTGCCCAGAATACCCGCATGCGAAACCATGAGCAGGGTTGCACCGGGGTAAAACCTCCTCCAGCGCGCCACAGCCGCCAGAGCGCGGCGCTGGGCCTGCATGAAGCTTTCGCCATGCGGGGGGCAAAAGTGCGCCATATCCTGCCCGCGCGCTGCATGCGCTCCGGGCCATGCGAGCTCAATTTCCGCCTTGGTCATTCCCTGCCAGAGGCCAAGGTCAATCTCGCGCAGACCGGGCTCCACATGCAGGGGAGGCCGCCCCTGCGGCACTGCCTCCATCAGGATGGCGGCAGTCTCCCGGCAGCGGTCAAGATCCGAGCAGATGACCGCGCCAAGCGCGCCCTGCACCGCTGGCATGAACTGCCGCGCCAAGAGGCGTATCTGCTCCCGGCCCGCAGAGCTTAAGGGAATATTCCGCGCGCCGACCATGCGCCGCTCTGGATTGGGCGGCAACATGCCGTGCCGCACCAGCCAGATGCCGCTCATGCAACCTCACGCCGGGCGGCATTGCCGCGCGCAGCATTGCAATTACGCACAAGGGCGCGTTCCGCCACCAGGGCTGGTTCTTTGCCTATTTCGCGGGCAATGCGCTCTTCCAGCGCCTTGACGCGACCAAGCCGCCCCTGGATGGCCTCGCAGGCCGGGGCATCCTGAGCGTAAGCCTCCATTTTGAGGCCAAAACGCCGCTGCACGGGCACAAAGTTGCCGCCGTAGCAATATTTGTCCGCCAGATAGACCAATTCGCGCTCTGTGACCGGCTCGTCCTCCGGCAAGGACAGATCTCGGTGATCCTGCACCAGACGCGCCATCTCCGGCAATTCCAGCCGCCGCAAAAATTCCCCAGCAGCCGCCTCATGCCTGGGCTGGCCTTTGCAGATATCATGCAGCAACCCGCCAGACAGCGCCAGGCGGGGATCCACCCCGGCATCATAGCCTGCGGCCTCACGCGCATGCGCCAGAGCCTCGGCCAGGCAGCAGGCCACAGCCCCCACTGCCCGCGCGTGACGCAAGCCTTTTTCCGGCACATTGCACGTGTGCAGCAGGCATTCTGCCTCCACAGGCGAGAGTGTATGCCGCTCACTGGCCAGCACTCGCAGGCGCGCATAGTCATCAGGGGTGTCCATATCTTCCAGAATCAGGGCGTCAGCCACAGGTACATGCCGCAAGGGCGCGCCTTCCAGCGCCCCGCGCAGCCCGTTTTGCCCATGGTGCGCCAGAATATGCGGGGCCAAAGTCATGGGAATCAGGGGGGGATGCCCCTCCTGGCCGTCAAATGTCGGCACAAGCACCGGCATGGGCGCGGCCTTGCCGCTCACAGCCAGTGCTGCCGCTTGGTTGGCCTCTTCCTGCCCGACGGCGTCGAGCAAAGCCCTGATGGTCAGGGGCCGCACCAGCGGAACATCCACAGGCTGCACAAAAAACTGTCCCTCAAAACCGCCCTTCACCAGGGCCTCCACACCAGTCTGCACTGATGAAAACATGCCCCGCTGCGGGTCGGGATTCCGCACTGCGGTCAGCCCCTGCGCCAGTGCCTCTGCTTCCACAACTTCGGCGTGGAAGCCGCTGACGATCACCACATTTTCCACACCAAGGGAACGGTACAGACTGACCAGCCCCCTCAGGGCGGAGCAGCGCCCGCCTTCGGGCAGCGAGGGCAGGGAAAGCAGGGCCTTGGCTGCGCCCATGCGCGAGGCCATGCCTGCTGCAAGAATCAGAACGGCTGGTTTCATGTGCTTTCTTCTTCGCGTTTCTGCGCTGAAAACAATCAAAGTATGGAGCAGATACAATAAGCCCCATTGCCGAGCATGGCATCAGACGCTAAAGACCCCGCCCCTTGGCGGGACGCACGATGCGCGGCGGCTGCCCGTTTTTGCGTTCAATGCGGCCACGCACAGGGCCAAGCCTGCGCAAAGGGCTGCCGCAGGTGCAAGGGGCTGGCAGCAGACAAGCCACATCACAAGTTCGGTATCGCACCAAGGGCATTGCCTGCCGTTGGAGCGTGGTAATGACAACCTCGCCCTCTTCACCTGGGGCCAATACTTTACGCCCTGAAATATCTACTATTTCTATCAGAACGTCCAGTTCCCGCACATGAAAGCCCTGGTGGGCGGGGCATTCCACCGCGCAACCGTAGGCTGTTTCAGTAAGGCCGTAGTGATCCAGAATCTCGCATTGCCACGCCCGGCGCAGAGCCTGCCCAAGCGCATCGTCCAGCGGCTCGGCGCTGGTGAGTATACCCTCAAGCCCCTGCGGCCCCCGGTGGGGAAAGTGCTTCAGCAAAAGGGCGAGTTGCGCGGGCGCGGCCACAAGGCAATGGGGCTTTGCCTGCTCCAGCCACAGGGCAAGGGCTTTGCCCGGCTCCGCGCAAGAGTCTGTATCTGCCGCTGGAACCGCGTGAACTTCCGGCGGTGGGGCCAGCACATCCACACACGCCGCGCTCAAAGCCTGCCGCAGCAGGTCGGCCACGCCGTCAGGCCGCTCCGCACCGGGCAACAGCACTGCCAGCCGCTGCCCCGCGCCCACAAGCTGGCTCATGCCCACGGCAAAAAAATCGCGCGTGCGGGCCAAGTCCGCATCAGTAAAGGCAAGCCGCTTGGGTTGCCCCGTGGTGCCTGACGTGTGCAGCGTGACCATACGCTGCACATCCCCCTGAGAAACGCACAAAAAATCACCCCAGTGGCGCAGGTCTTCCGCAGTGGTGAAGGGCAGGCGCTCCAGATCATCCACACTGGTTATATCCAGATCGCACTCCCGCAAATGCCTGGCATAAAACGCCCCACGCAATGCCTGCCGCAAGGTGCTGCGCAGCAAGGCCGTTTGCGCAATCGCCAGCCTGCCGGGCAGCTCCCCGGAACTGCGCGCCCCACACTGACGGGCCAGCCAGAGATCAAGCGAGCAGGAGCCGAAACCTGTTCTGGAAGGATGATTTACGTCATCTGACACTATGCGTCACCATACAGGCGCGTGCCGTCGCTGGCAGTGAGGTTGTGCAGGCAGAACGGAATCATGCGCCCGTCAGGCCGCACCACATGGATGCAGCAGCCGCGCACGCGGTCAAGGTCGAGGCTCAGGGCATCCTGAAAAGCCATGGCCGAAAGCGTGAAGCGCTGCTCTGCCCCGGCCTGGGCAAGAAACCGGCTGAAGCCATCCGCATTGGCATTGTTGCCTGCGTTGCCTGAGTCAGGGCCAGATGCGCCCCCACAGGCGCAGGCAGATTCCCCGCCGCTGTCGCCCTTCCAGTGCAGGGCCACAAACTGCTTGGCCTTACGCGCCCCGTCCTCAGCGGGCGGAGGCACTTCCGCGCCAGCGGCCCTCGGTGCTGGCGAGCAACACGACTGCCCCGCATCGGCCAGCCATTCCAGCGAAGGTGCGCCGTTTTTCTGCACCCGCCGGTATACTGCACTGAAGGAACACAGCTCGTTCTCACATCCCGGCGGGTGCAGGTGACTGGGGCTGACCATTTCCGGCGCCTGCCGGGCAAGCGCGCCCATCACTTCGGGCAGGGTCAGGCGCGGGGCTTCCTCCAAACTCCAGGGGTAGCGCCCAAAAAAGGCGGCTGGTTGCATGTGCAGACCCCGCACCGCGGGGCCAAGTTCCAGCGCCATGCGCAGCAGATCGCCCAGTTCACCATCGTTGACGCCGCGCACAACGGTTGCCACCAGCACCACGCCAAGCCCGGCCTCTGCGCAGTTGCGCACGGCGCGGCGCTTGAAATCGAGGCATTCCCTGCCCCGCAGGCTTGTAAAGCTGCTTTCGCGCACGCCGTCCCATTGCAGGTAGACGGAATCAAGCCCGGCCTCGCGCAGCGCACGGGCATAACCCTGCTCGCGCGACAAGCGCAGCCCGTTGGTATTGATCTGCACCAGCCCAAAGCCGCGTTGCCGCGCAAGCGTGATGATCTGTGGCAGGTCATGGCGCATGGTCGGCTCTCCGCCGGATATCTGCACATTGCAGGGGCCGGACGCGCCCTTGAGGGTATCCATCTGCGCGGCAATCACGCTCAGCGGCACGTCTCCCGCCTCTTCAAAATTTTGATTCGATATGGAACCAGCAGATGCATAGCACACAGGGCAGGCCATGTCGCAACGCATGGTCACCTCAAACAGGCCTGTGCAGGTATGCTGGGCGTGGGCAGGGCAAAGGCCGCAGTCAAAGGGGCAGCCATCGCGGATGGGCGTGCGCGGATTGGCCGGGTAGGAGGGGCTTTTGGGCCGTGACCATGCTGTAAAGGGCGGCGTGGCAACTGCACCGGGCTTGGCCTCCCGCCATACGGGGACACTGAACGTGCCGTGATCCGGGCAGGTTTTGCGCAGTACGACAGTGAGTGCATCCTTGACCGATCTCTCATAGGTGGCCTCTACCCGGCGTAGGCACACGGGGCAAAGACTCTGAGTGCGGCGTAAGGTCATGCCTTTTCCGTCAGATCCAGCTCGTAACTCTGAACCAGTTCCATGATTTTTCCCCAGCATTCCGCCAGCAAGTCGCCGCAGGCCACAGGATTTGGCTGCTCGCCCGCAGCGCCGGAAGTCGCGCCAAGCCCAGCCGCAATCTGCCCGCAGCGCTGACCGCCGTAAGCTTCCGTGCGGTCATAAAACCATGTGGCGTAATCATTGAGCAGAGGCGTGAGCATGGGATGCGGAATTTCATCTTCCGCTCCTTTACCCGCAACCAGAGCCAGGGCGCAGGCCCCGCCGGTCAAGAGACCACAGGGACCGTCCGATTGACCGATGCCGTGGCACAGCCCCTGCGCGGCGCGCACCACGCCGGGATTCTGCCTGTCCTGAGCCTGCAACATGAGCAGGAGCAGCAGCTGGCTGCAACAATAGCCCTGATGCACCAGGGGCAGCAATTCCATCATCATGGGATTCATAGCGTCTCCTTTCGGGCAATCCAAAGACCGTATCCATAGGCTCGCCAAGCTTTGCCGGGAGCTGCGCCCCCGCACGCGCAACCATTGCTGCCGTGATTCGCCGCGGGCCGGGTTGCGTCATCACCGTACCAGATCATGCGGGCGGCCAGCTCCACCAAAGCGCGGCTGTTGTCTTCATAGTGCAGCAAGTGCAGGCCCGCCGCTTCCACAAGCCCGCGCCACACTGATTCAGGCCGCGCACCCGCAAGGCACGATGAACCCGGCGCAGCGTATTCCACCGGAAGGGCCTGAGCCGTCTCTGATTTCAGCGGGCTGGATTGGGGCGAGCTTGACTGCAATCCGCTTGCGTACCCGGAACAGGAACAACCGGAGCGGGAAGGGCCTGTACCAGAGCAGCCAGAGCTGACAGGGCGTTCATAGCCTGGCCGCAGCATGAGGTCGCTGACCACCATCGCCCCGCCGGGGCGCAGGGCGCGGCAGGCGGCGCGCAAAGCCGCAAGAGGATTGCACAACAAGGAAAGAACGCACTCGCAAACTATGCAGTCGCAGGAATCCGCAGCCAGCGGCGGGCGCTCAAGGTCGGCCCGCACAAGGCGGCAATCATCACTATGTGGCGCGTTGACTGAGGGGCTGGCACCGTCAGAAAATCCGGCCTCGGCGTATTTGTCCAGCCCCACGGCGCGGTAGCCCATCTGCGTGAGCAGGCGCAATGTCGCCCCTGCCCCGCTGCCAAGGTCAAGAACCAGCCCGCCGGGCGCAAGCAGGCCCCCAGAAGCGCACCACGCAAGGGCGCGGCGCGTCAGTTCCACGCCGCCGGGACGCCATGCGTCTCCAGCTGCGCGGCGAAAGTCGGGCCTTTCCCACAGTGCGTTCATTTATCTTCCAGCAGTGCTTCCACCTCAAGCATCTTGCCTTCGGCCAAAGATTTGGGCACCTGCGTCAGCCCGCACTTGGGGCAGCGCGGCAAAAACACGTCAAAGGCGCTGTTGAGATAAAAAACCGGAACCTTCACCTGCTCAAGGGCAACGTGGCAACGCCCGCACACCCACTGGCCGCCGTCCGGCCCGTAGTTTGGCCCCATGCTCATGACTGTTCACCTCTCTGCCCGCTATTTTGCGCACCCGACATGTTGGGGCGCTGCCCATCGGTGCAGCACTGGTGGCTGTTGATAACATCCGCAGCTTCCTGACCGCCGGAACCCGGCACCACCATACGGTGGCACCACGCATCGTGCAGGACAAAGGCCCCGCCCTGCGCTTCGTATTCCACCCAGAAAGTCACCTTTCTGGGCCGCCACGAACCAAGACGATGCCCGTCATCCAGATTTTCAAACCAGTGGCCGCTGGCCTCGGCCCCCACAACGGCCCCTTCCACGTCTGAGAGCAGAATATGCCGCTCTTCCAGCCGCGCCAGCACTTCCTCCGTCACCAGCACCCTGCCCTTTCCCGCCTGCTCGGGCGTGTTTGCAAGCAGGGCCTGCTGCCCAACGGCGCTGCCGTATTTCTCCAGCAGTTTGCGGCGCAAGGCAGCCCTGTTGGCGCGGCGCGCCGAAAGGCCGGGGCCTTGGGCCGCGCCGGACTGCGCCATGGTTGACGCTGGCAGCAGCAGATCAAGCAGATGCCAGCATTCCTTGCCGCTGGCCGCCATGCGGTCACGGCACATGATGCACGAGGCAAGGCCGGGGTGCTCAAGCTGGGCGGCCCGGTGATCGCTCATGGCGCGGGCGGTTTCCGGCTGGGCGCACCACACAAGACCGCCGTAGCCGCAACAGGCTGTGGAAGCGCCGGAAAGGCGCGGTTCTTCAATTTTTGCCCCGCATTTGCCTGCCAGACTGCGCACAGCGGCAAGCCATGCCGCATCGTGCCGGGCGGTACAGGGATCCTGAATGGAAAAAACCGAGGGCAGGGAATTACCTGCCGAAGGAGCCTCAAACGGCAAGCCGTCCAGCACTTCCCACACGGAAACGGTCTGCGCTTCCGGCAGGGCTTCCCTCAAGGCCGTAAGGCAGGAAGAACAGGCCGCCATGATGCGCGGCTTGCCCAGACCCTCCCAGGCCTTGCGCAGTTTGTCCGTATGTTCCCTGAACAGGGCCGTTCTTCCGGCCCAGCGCGCCGGGATGCCGCAGCAGGAAAGCATGATGCCCACGCCGGACTTCAGACCGCTGCCAAGTTTTTCGCGCAACAGATCATAAAGCGCCGCCGTTTGTTCCACGCGCGCCGCAGCCAACTGACAGCCGGGAAAAAACAGCCACGGCTCGCCTGCACCCAGATTCGCGCCAGCGTCCTGGGATTCTGCGGCTGGCAACAAGGGCGGCAGCACAAGGGCGCATTCCGGCCCGGAGGCGCTTTCCATATCCTCAAGCGCAAATTCGTGGGCCGTCGGCGGCATAAAGCCGCGTTCCACCATGTCTTCCCGTGCGGAGAGGCACAGTTCGGCCATGGAAAAATTCTCCGGGCACAGTTCCTCGCACTGACCGCACAGGGCGCAGCCGTTGATGAGGGTATTGGCCGTGTGCAGCCCCTTGACGATGGACGCGTTGTTATTGACCTGACGCGCGTAGAGGCGCGGATAGCCCTTGTATTTCTGCAAGTACACGCATTCGCGCACGCAGATCATGCACTGGCATTGCAGGCAACGCTCCGCCTCGCGCGCGGATTCCTCCGCCGAATAGAGAGGCTCGCCGCAAGCTGCCTGCGCGGCAGGTTCCACACGCGGCACGGGGCTTATGCCCGTCACATCGGTGTGCAGCGGACCCTGAAATTTGTCCCGCGCGGCTGTGAGTGAAACGCCGCTGGTCACACGCTCCATAGTCTGCGCCGCATGCCGCCCCTGCCCCGCCTGACGCGAAGGTGAGGCGAAAGTGTGGCCTGTGGGGGTGCGGCTGCGCCAGCCAGCGCAGCAGATATTGTCCCGCCAGAGCAGGGTTTCCGCATCCACCTGCGCTTCATCTGGTACAAGGTCGGGTGCAAGCTGCTGCAGGGCATCGGCGTCCACCAGCACGGCGTCGTACTCAGCCGCCAGCTTTTCCAGCAGCGCGGCATCAAGCGTTGCCTGCGTAAAACTGACCTTCTGGCGGCCAAGAGCTTCCATGTCTTCTGCCAAAAAATTCTTGGCAATGTCCGCCGCCTTGTCTGCCGTATTGTCTGCCGCCAGTGCGGGATGCGCTTTGAGCAAAAATTCGCCCGGCGCTCCCGAGTGAAAGACTGCAACAGGATAGGCCTTGCGCGACAGATCCCAGGCTGCCGCAAGCGCGGCAAGCCCGGCCCCCATCACAGCCATACGGTATTTTTTTGGCGGCAAGGGCAACATACGGCTCTGCGCGCCCACAGCAAGCATGCACGAGAGTTCAAGCCCATGCATGGCGAGGCTGCCGCCCAGATCCTGCCGCAGACAGGCGTTTTCACAGGGGTGATCGCAAATGCGGGCAATAATGCCGGGCAGGGGCAAGTGCCGCTCAAGCACCTTGCGGGCCTCGCCCTGCTTGCCTTCAGCCATGCGGGCCATGAAGGCGCGCACATCCAGATCAAAGGGACAGGCCACCCGACAACGGGGCGGGCTTTCCTGTGTACAGTGCGACTCTATTTCGTGCAGACGTTGTTGATCCATCATGGCGATTGTTCTCGCTGGCTTGGTGCAGACAGGCGCTGCGGCAAGGGCAGGCGGCACGGATTGCCGCCGAAAATACAAACAGGGCTTTCAGAGATACCCCCGAAAGCCCCGCTGCAAAAAACATTGCACACCGTAAAGGCGCTCATGGCCCGGCGCGCGGTAAACCTGACGAATAAACATGGGGCTGGGATATGGGGAGAATCCCTTTTCAAGCAGGATTCTCCCCAGTGTCTCCAGATGTTTACCGCAATCTTACGCTACTTGGGCATGGCCGCCAACACCTTTTCGGGGCGGGCGGGCAAGTGGCGCACACGCGCGCCGCAAGCATTGTAGATGGCGTTGATGATGGCAGGATGCGGCGCGGTAAGGGGCATTTCGCCCACGCCGGAAGCGCCGAAGGGGCCAGCCTTGCGGGGGGTCTGCACATAGACGATTTCCATGTCGTCAGGAATCATCTTGATGGTGGGCACGCCCGCGCCAGCAAGGGTGCTGTGCTTCTTCAGGTCTTCGTAGTCTTCGGTCAGGGCAAGGCCAACGCCCTGCGCCAAGCCGCCGTAGATCTGACCGTCAACCACCAGCTTGTTGCACAGGGCGCCGATGTCGGCCACGCACACAAGCTTTTCAACCGTGGTCTTGCCGGTTGCGACCTCAACGGCCACTTCGGCAAGGAACAGACCGTACATGTAGCAGGCAAAGGGTTCGCCCTGGCCCTTGGCGTCGCAGTCCTTGGCCGGAGCAGACCACTTGCCGTCATAGTGCACGGGGCGGCCTTCGGCCTTCATTTCCTCATAGGTAAAGAAGCCGCCGCTGGGCTTGCGCATACCTTCAATAAGCATTTCGCAGGCCACGCGGGTGGCGTTGCCCGTGACCACCTGGGAGCGCGAACCGCCAGCAGGACCGGAATTGGGGGTCTTGCTGGTATCGTTCATGACCAGATGGATGTTTTCGGGCTTGATGTTCAGAGGGCGCAGGGCTTCATGGGCGGTGCCCAGGGTGCCGGAATCAGCGCCCTGACCGTGATCTTCCCACGAGTTGCCCACAGTTACGCTGCCGTCGGGGTTCAGTTCGGCCCAGGCTTCGGAGGTGTCCGGCCCGTCAAGGCCAGCGCCGTACACGCCAAGGGCAATACCCACGCCGCGTTTGACTTCGGCGGTGGACTTGGCCTTGACGGTCTTTTTGGCGGCCTCGTAGTAGGGGCGCATTTTCTGGAACATTTCGGGCAGGCTCATGACTTCAGGCACCTGACCAGAGGGGTTGGTATCGCCTTCGCGGTAGCAGTTCAGCTCGCGGATGTCGAAGGGATCCATGCCCAGCTTTTCAGCCAGTTCGTCCATAAGCACTTCGGAGGGGAATTCGGATTCCGTCGAGCCGTAACCGCGGAAAGCCGCACCCCAGCAGTGGTTGGTGGCAACGGTGCGGCCCTTGCCGCGAATGTTGGCGATGCCGTAACCAGCGCCGATGTACTGCGCGCCGCGCAGGGTGAGCAGATCGCCAAATTCGGAATAAGGACCGTGGTCAACGCTCCAATCCGTTTCCATGGCAAGAATCTTGCCCTGCTTGTTGGCGGCAAAGCGCACGGTCGTCCAGAAGGGCGAACGCTTGCCGGTGTAGTTCTGCTGTTGTTCGTAGTTGTAACGCAGGTGGCAGGGACGGCCCGTGGCCATAACAGCCACGCCCACAAGGGCTTCCATGGTGGGGCTGAACTTGTAGCCAAAGGTGCCGCCCGTGGTGTTCTGCACCAGCACGAGATCCTTGGGGAATTCCAGGCCGAGGCCGGGGGCGATCATCAGCGCGTGCAAATGGATGGCAACGGACTTGGAGTGGAGAACCACCTGGCCCTTGTCGTTCACATAACCGTAGCCCACATCGGGTTCGATGGGCAGGTGGGGCTGGCGCTGAGTGTAGTAATCGCCTTCCGCAACAACGTTTGCCGGATCATTGAAGAAGGGAGCGGTATCCGCGCCTTTTTCCTCAATCTGGTCATAGTAGATGTTGGGGGTGCCGGGGTGGATTTCGATGGCGTCCGGGGCCATGGCCTCCGGAGCGCTCATGTATTCGGGCAGCAGCTCAAGGTCAAACTTGACCTTTTCAGCCGCGGCGCGGGCGTTGCATTCGGAGTCAGCGCAGACGATGGCAAGCGCATCGCCGTACTGGAAGATTTTGGTATCGTTAAGGATGGGACGTTCCCAGCCGTCGCCCTTGTTGGTGGGGAAGGTGATCAGGCCGGTGATGCGGTTCCTGCCCTTCACATCCTTGTGGGTCAGCACCTTGTACACGCCGGGCATTTTTTCGGCTTCAGAGGTGTCGATGCCCTTGATGTTGGCATGGGATACCTTGGCCTGGGCAATGGCGAGGTGCAGGGTGTTGGCGGGCAGGCGGTGTGCCGCGTCCGCGCCGAATTCGGCGGTGCCGGTCACCTTGGCGACGGCAGAAGGACGGGGCATGGTGGAACCCCAGATGCGGCCATCGGCAGGCATCTTGAAGGTAACGTCGTCCAGCGTTTTATCGCCGCGCATGAGGGCGGCAGCGTCCATGACCGCGTCCACCAGAGGCTTGTAGCCCGTACAGCGGCAGACGTTGTGATTTTTCTGGAACCAGTCGCGCACGTCTTCACGGCTGGGATTGGGATTGGAATCAAGCAGGGCCTTGGCCGAAACGATGAAACCAGGGGTACAGAAACCGCACTGGGCCGCGCCGTGGTAAATCCAGGAATGCTGGAGCGGATGCAGGTTGCTGGGGGTGCCCACGCCCTCAAGCGTGGTCACGGCGGCGTTTTCCGCCACGCGGCTCATTTTGACCACGCAGGCGCGTACAACTTTACCGTCAAGAATCACCGTGCAGGCACCGCACTGACCCTTGCCGCAGCCAACTTTGACACTGGTGAGCTGCAACTGATCGCGCAGCACGTCCACAAGCATATCGTCGGGGTTAGCCAGCAAGCGCCGGGGAATGCCGTTAATCACAAGGGTTTTTGTTTCCATGCGCGACTCCTTTTAATAATGAACAAAGGTATATGCCTGCGCGGTAAATCCGCGCCCGGGGTCAAATTGCCCGCCTCCTATTTCCCGAACGGACAGATCGGATAGCGGCATTCTTCACACTGGGAGCAAAAGCCCCCGTGCCCCAATGCCGCCACATCGGCAGCCGTCACCTCAATGCCGGCCAGCAGGCGCGGCACAACGAGATCAAAAATGCTGGCCTTGTGGTACATGACGCATCCGGGCAGCCCCAACACGGGCACCCGGCCTGCCGCCCCCTGGGCATAGGCCAGAAGGAACATGGCGCCCGGATACACCGGCGCGCCATAGCTGACCACCTCCGCTCCGGAAGCGCGGATGGCAGTTGGCGTACGGTCGTCAGGGTCAACAGACATACCGCCTGTTACCACAATAAAATCAGCACCTTGTTCGAGAAAATCCCTGATTGCTCCGGCAGTCATGGGCACTTCGTCGCTGGTAAGGGTCTGCCCCACCACCGTGCTGCCCAGAGCGGCAAACTTTTTGCGCAGCACAGGGCCAAAGGCATCCTGAATGCGCCCGTAAAACACTTCGCTGCCCGTTGTGACCACGCCAACTCTGGCGCGGCGCAGAGGCAGAACTTCAACGACCGGCCCATCGACGAACGATTCAAGCTGCCGCAGTTTTTCATCCTCAATCATCAACGGCACCACGCGGGCTCCCGCTACCGAGCGCCCCTTGGTTACGTGCTGCATGGTGTGGATGGTTGCGACAGAAATTTCGCCAAGGCTGTTTATGCGGTTGAGAACAGGCACATCCACCCGCAGCAGCCCATCACAGGCGGCCTTGAGGTCGATGCGCCCTTCCTTGGGTTCCGTGCATGTCAGGTTGCCGCCGGAAACGGCAGAAATAACGCGCGCGGCGGCATCATTTTCGTGAACCATGCCGGGCAGTGATTCAAAAACATAAAGATGCTCTTTGCCGACCTGCAACAGCACCTCAACGTCTTCTTCCCGCACGACATGGCCTTTACGAAAAACAGGCCCTTTGCTTTCGCCAGGAATAATCCTGGTGATGTCGTGACACAAAATACTGCCCACGGCGTCATGCACATGGATGGTTTTCATTGCCAGTTTGGACATGACCTCTCCCGAAGCTGACTTCTAGATTGTGCATAAAATACCACCCTTACAACAAATTGCAAAATAAAATTCCTTATTTATTAATTGTGCTTTTGCTAACCATCTGGCTTACCATGGTATCAACAGATAAATTCCTGTTTTTTGCAAAAAGCGTGACTATTGTCCCCCCAATGAGTACTCAACCAAGGTCACAAGCGCGTGCGGCATTGACAGCCGCGCGTTTCTTTGCGAGAGGGAAAGGAAAAAGCCGCTGTATTTACCAAAAAATACGGCAGCCATTAAAAGGAAATGCCATGCAAACGCGTTCAGCTCATTGGCCGATGGCTCTGCCCGGAAAAAGCCGCCTGGGCCTTTCCGGTCTGGCGGTTCTTACGGCCCTGCTGCTCGGCGGGTGCGGCTTCGGCGGGGCTCCGGCCCAGCCCGAAACGCCCCCCGGCCCTGTCACTGGCTTCATGATCGTCTCCGCAGTGGGAGAAACCGCTACTGTTGACGACCCTGATTTTGGCAAGGGGGTGCGCGTGAGCCTGGACGAGCTTTTCACCTCGGCCAAGGGCGAGGACTGCAAACGCGGCACCGTACTTTCAGGCCAGCGTGAAGCGGAAGTTATTGTCATCTGCAAAGACGACAAAGGCCGCTGGATCATGGCTCCGCGAGTGTGGGGACAGGGTCTTTCGCAGTAGCAAGACTGAGACTCCGGCTTAATGCCAGCAGGCCCTTTGGCAAAAAACGATCAAGGGTGCATTGCCTCTGGCTAAACCGGGCAAATGTGATTATTTATGGAAGCGCACGGCGAATACCACGCACGTGCGCTTTCCTAGTTGCAGTTGCAGCCTCGCAAGCCCTGTTGAACCGCCTTGCCCCGAGCAGCCCCAGCGCCTCCATCTACTGGAGATACAAGGCATTACGAGGACATTGACTACTAAACCCTAGGGTCATACAGCCTGTTTGCGGAACCACCTCTGGGGGCCATGCAAGCCCGAATCCATTGCATCAAAACTGCCATGTCGCACAGAACTATTTTCACTTTTCTGCTGATCTTTTTCGCCCTGTCCAGCGCGGTCAAGGCCGAAAATGCACCCCAGCCCTACGCTGCCAACCTGTTTCAGGGCAATTTTTCGCAGAGCAAGGACGCCGCCAAGGACGCCAAGGATGCCTCCATCATCGCACCGGGCGACCGGGTGGTGCTGCGCCTGTGGGGCGGCGACCTCAAGGTGGACAGCACCCTGACTGTGGCCGCCGACGGGCATCTGGACGTACCTGAGGTGGGGGCCATACCCGTGGCTGGCCTTGGCTACGACAAGCTGGCCGAAGCCTTGCGCAGCAAACTCGCCGCCAATGGGCACGCTGATGCGCAAATTTACGCTGCGCCTCTGGATGCCCGGCCTGTGGCCGTTTTTGTCACAGGCGGCGTTGCCAGACCTGGTCGGTACACCGGCACCCCCGGCGACCCGTTGCTGAGCTTTCTGGACAAGGCCGGAGGCCTTGACCCCATGCGCGGCAGTTATCGTGACATCCGCCTGATGCGTGACGGCAAGGCTGTTGCCAGCCTCGACCTCTACCCCTTTGCCCGCAAGGGCGTGTTGCCCGCAGTGCGCGTGCAGGAAGGCGACACGCTTGTGGTGGGCGACAAAGGCCCCACCATCACGGCCATCGGCGCGGTGCGCACCTCTGCAAAATTTGAATTCCCCAAGGGCAAATCCACGGGCACCGCTTTGATTGAACTGGCCGAACCGCAGAACAGCGCCTCGCACATCGCCCTTTCCGGCACCCGCAACGGCGCGCCTTACAGCACCTATCTGCCGCTCAAGGAACTGCGCAACCTGATGCTTGAAGACGGCGATCAGGTACAGTTTATTGCTGATGCGCCCGGCAATACCATGATGGTTGAGGTGCAGGGCGCAGTGCGCGGGGCTTCGCGCTTTCCCGTGCGGCGCGGCGCCCGCCTGCAGGAAGTGAAGAACTTCATTGCCGTTGAGCCTGGCCGCGCCAACCTTCAGGCCATGTACATCAAACGCAAGAGCGTTGCCGCCAGGCAGAAAAAGGCCATTGCCGATTCCCTGCGCAGACTGGAGGAAACAGCCCTCACGGCTTCCTCTGCCAGCGCGGATGAAGCCGCCATCCGCGCCAAGGAGGCGGAGATGGTCTCCAAGTTCGTGGAGCGGGCCAAGAGCGTGGAACCGGAAGGTGTGGTTGTGCTTGACGGCGGGCCGGACAAAGCCGACCTCTCGCTGGAAGACGGCGATATTATTGTGATCCCCGCCAAGAGCGACGTTGTGCTTGTGAGCGGCGAGGTCATGATGCCGCAGGCCATGCTGTGGGGCAAAAAGAAGGATGTGGACGACTACATCAAGGGTGCTGGCGGCTATACCAACCGTGCAGACCACGACAAGGTTCTGGTGCTGCACCAGAACGGATCGGTGTCGCAGAACGGCGATGATATTCTGCCCGGCGATCAGGTAATGGTGCTGCCCAAGGTGGAATCCAAAAACATGCAGGCAGTCAAGGACATAACCCAGGTTATCATGCAGGTGGTGGTTTCCGCCCGATTGCTGCTGGGCATGCCATCGCTGTAAGTTTTACATAATTCAGTAGAAAGGGGGCTTCGGCCCCCTTTTTCATTTTAGGCGTAAATCTTGTAAACGTGCGGTTGCGTCACAAGTACAATTTGCGGTATACTAAAACAAGGATTCATACTTCTGTCAGAGGAGCATATGGAACGCGCATTGGAAGCATCACCGCTGTTTTCGGGCATGACCGCGCACGAAGCCAGACTGTGTCTCGCATGCAGCGGCGCTTTTGAAGAGCAGCATGGCAAGGGCGCGTTGATTTTTGCAGAATCCGACCCGCCGGAGAGGCTGTATGTATTGCTTGAAGGTGCGGTGAATGTGTGCCGTGAATCCACCGAAGGCAGACGCGCCGTGATGGCACGCGTGGACGCCCCAGGTGACCTGTTTGGCGAGGTACACGTTTTTCTGGGCCGCCCAAACTATGGATGCAGTGTCTTGGCCGAAACGCCTGTGAGGATACTTGGCATTCCCGCCCGTTTTTTCTACGCCACCTGCGAAAAAGCCTGCTCAGTCCATTCACGCATGATCCGCAACATGCTCGGAATTTTTGCGCACAAGGCTTTTTTTCTTACACGCCGCATTTCACTGCTGTCATCCGGCAGCTTGCGGCGCAAGCTTGCAGCCCTGCTGCTGGAACACCGCCGCCCTGACGGCGCTGTTTCACTGGCAATGAACCGCGAACAAATGGCTGATTTTCTGGGTGTAACCCGCCCGTCACTTTCACGCGAGCTCGCCGCCATGCGCGACGAGGGCCTTCTGCAAATGGAGGGTAGAAGCATTCGCGTTCCTGACATCGCCTCACTGAATTTTTTATGCGAGTATTTCCCTGCCTGATTGAATTTATTATTTTTCATAATTAATTTCAGTCTATTGAACATCACCCCTTTTTTCTCCCCCGCCCAAAATATTTTCATTTTCTTGAGCATCCGTAACATTTGTTACAGAACCATTGTCCCAGCCTTGATAGAACGGAATCGTCAACACAAGGAGGGCCTCATGGACCGCATTCTCAAAAACCTTGAATTCGCCGTAGCGCTGCCCCTGGCCGCGCAGGTAGAGTGCCAGCCTGGCCAGATCGCCAGCAAGACCCTTATCCAAAACGCCTCTGTAAGCATTACCCTGTTTGCCTTTGACGCCAACGAAGAAATCAGCGCCCACACCTCCACGGGCGATGCCATGGTTCTCGTGCTTGAAGGCGCGGCACAAGTAACCATCAGCGGCCAGTTGCATACGGTTCAGGCGGGTGAAGTGATTGTCATGCCCGCCGGTCAGCCGCACGCAGTACGCGCGCAAGAGCGCTTCAAGATGCTGCTTACCGTTGTTTTTCCTACCCCCAAGACCCCCGCGTAGGCGGATCACCCCCCAGCCTCCGCTTTGCGGAGTATCAGGAGACATCCCATGAGTAACGCCATGTTCTGCTTTCAGTGCCAGGAAACCGTGGGCAACAAAGGCTGCACCCAAGTAGGAGTGTGCGGCAAAAAGCCCGAAACCGCCGCCCTCCAGGACGTGTTGGTATATGTGACCAAGGGCCTTGCGCAGGTTGCTACCAAACTGCGCGCCCAGGGCAAGACCGTGACCCACGAAATAGATCGCATGGTTGTGGGCAACCTTTTCTGCACCATTACCAACGCCAACTTTGACGACGACATGATCGCCGAGCGTGTGCGCAAGACCTGTGCCACCAAAAAATCCCTGATGGCCGAGCTTGGCTCGCGCGACGGGCTGGCCGATGCTGCCCTGTGGGAATCGGACGATAAGACCGCCATGCTTGCCAAGGCTGCCACTGTGGGCGTTCTTGCCACCAGCGACGACGATGTGCGCTCCCTGCGCTGGCTCGTGACATTTGGCCTCAAGGGCATGGCCGCCTATGCCAAGCATGCCGATGTGCTGGGCAAGCATGATCCCGCGGTGGACAACTTCATTCAGGAAGCTCTGGCAAAGACTCTGGACGACAGCCTTTCCGTGGCCGATCTCGTGACCCTGACCCTTGAAACCGGCAACAAGGGCGTGAGCGTTATGGCTCTGCTGGATGCCGCCAACACCGGCACCTACGGCAATCCCGAAATCACCAAGGTCAACATTGGCGTGGGCACCAACCCCGGCATCCTGATTTCCGGTCACGATCTGCGCGACCTGCAAATGCTGCTTGAGCAGACCGAAGGCACGGGCGTGGACGTGTACACTCACTCCGAAATGCTGCCCGCCCACTACTACCCCGCTTTCAAGAAATTCAGCCACTTCAAGGGCAACTACGGCAACGCATGGTGGAAACAGAAGGAAGAATTTGACAGCTTCAACGGCCCCCTCCTGCTGACCACCAACTGCCTTGTGCCGCCCAAGGACAGCTACAAAGATCGTGTGTACACCACGGGCGTGGTGGGCTTCCCCGGTTGCAAGCACATCCCCGGTGAAATCGGCGAACACAAGGACTTTTCGGCCATTATCGCTCACGCCAAGACCTGCCCCGCGCCCACGGAAATTGAGACCGGCGAGATTGTGGGCGGCTTTGCGCACAATCAGGTGCTGGCCTTGGCCGACAAGGTTGTTGACGCTGTGAAGTCTGGCGCTATCAAAAAGTT
This sequence comes from Desulfovibrio intestinivivus, assembly GCF_053570665.1. Classification (NCBI taxonomy): domain Bacteria; kingdom Pseudomonadati; phylum Thermodesulfobacteriota; class Desulfovibrionia; order Desulfovibrionales; family Desulfovibrionaceae; genus Desulfovibrio; species Desulfovibrio intestinivivus. The sequence goes on from NZ_JBRBQT010000001.1 coordinate 341,135, forward strand.
TGTGGTCATGGCTGGCTGCGATGGCCGCGCCAAGAGCCGCTCCTACTACACCGAGTTTGCTGAAGGCCTGCCCAAGGATACCGTCATCCTTACCGCTGGTTGCGCCAAATACCGCTACAACAAGCTTGATCTCGGTGATATCGGCGGTATCCCCCGCGTGCTGGACGCCGGTCAGTGCAACGACTCCTACTCCCTGGCCGTTGTGGCTCTGAAGCTCAAGGAAGTGTTTGGCCTGGCCGACATCAACGACCTGCCCATCGTGTACAACATCGCCTGGTACGAACAGAAGGCTGTTATCGTGCTGCTGGCCCTGCTTGCCCTCGGCGTGAAGAATATCCACCTTGGACCCACGCTGCCTGCCTTCCTTTCACCCAACGTGGCCAAGGTGCTGGTGGAACAGTTCGCCATCGGCGGCATCAGCACCCCGCAGGACGACCTTAAGGCTTTCTTCAGTTAATCCCGGTTCAAAGGGGCGGCAGATTGCTCTGCCGCTCCCCTCATGCAAAAGGCGGTGCACCCGTTACAGGTGCGCCGCCTTTTGGCGTTTATACGGATGGGCTATATGTGCAGCAGCTATTAATCGTGCCGCAGCAAATGCAGCAACCGGAGAGGGCACAGTATGATGACACGCAACCTAGATACCCCTAGTTAAGGCATATGACGCTCAAAAAACAGCGGGAATACCAAGGGGGATTGCCGGGGCCGCTGACGCTTCATACTACGCGCCATTATGGGTATCCCTCGCTGTACCATCCCTTCAAGCTGCATGTAGCCAGAATCTACAGGATGATGACAAGGAAAATCAGCACACGGCTAAGCATTGCGAACACCGTAGGAGGAGCAAGGACAAAACAAGTAGGGCCACAGCAGCTATCATGACTAATGCTGCGGGCTTGCAGAAGCGGCCTGCGTGCAGGGCAACAAAAAAGGGGAACCCGAAGGCTCCCCTTTTAATCGTAAGGCTAGGTACTCTTAGAAGGAGTACACGAAACGGACGTTCACGTTCCAGGGATCACGTTCCTGGTCGCTACGGCCATTCATCTTGCTATTGCCCCACACGCCGCGGGACTGGTCAAGCCAGGTGGCGATGTAGGCCGCGTCAAGGGACACGGTGAAGTTGTCATACATCTTGTAATCGTTGGACAGACCGAATTCCAACGCGGTGTCGTTGGTGGTCATGTACAAGGGGTTCATACCTGCGGCCTGAGAGTTGGGGCCGGTGGAATCCTTCAGGGTCTTGTACGCACCGTTGTGCCCAGCAAGGTAACGGGTCATGGTGGTGCTGTTGGTGCCGCCGATGAGGTTCAAGCGGAAGGTGTGCTTCAGGTTTTCGATGAAGCTCATATCCTTCAAGCGGGCGCCGATACCCCAGGTGCCGGACATGTCGTAGCCAAGGATGGCTTCGCGGCCGATCATGGGTCCGCCGTTGAAGGCGAAGTCAGAGAAGCCGTTGTTGTTGTTGTTCACGCTGAGGGAAGGCATGCGCTCGGAACCGTTGGCCGCGTTGCCGTCATCGCCGGAAGCGTACCAGCCGTACAAGCCGGGGATGGCCCAGTCAAGCTTGTATTCGAACAGCAAAGAACCCAGCCAGCCAGCGCGGTTGGCGCGGCTGTCTTCATAGGAGACGGAACCGTAGTTGAAATCCCACGCGATGCGGAAGGGATCAAACGCGGTCACTTCGCCGGTCAGGCCAGCCCACACGGCGTTGCCGTAGGTGCCCATGCCCTTGGTGCTGGTGGTGCCGTTTTTATGCAGGGCGCCGCCAACGGGGATCATGCCAGCGGCAGGATACTTGTTGCTGGTACCGGTAACGTTGCTGTAGTACTTGTTGTAACCCTCGCCACGGAAGGCATTGGGTCCGATGGCGGCGTAGCTCACCCAAGGGGTCACTTTCACGCCGTCAAAAGTCAGGGGCACCAGCAGGGCAAACATGTCCATGTTGTCCATGTAGTTGGTGCGGTTGCCGTTGTGGTCAGCGGTATTGACGTAGTTGTCGTTGTAAGGACGGGCCCACAGGGCGGTCACGCCAACGGTTTCGTTGAACTGGTAGGAGGCGGTGATGCCGGCCACGTCATCGTTGAAGATGTTGCTGCCGGTGGTGAAGCTGGGCAGAGCCATGCCCTGAATGCCCATGCGGAACTTCAGGTCGGTCTGGGGAACGAGCCAGTCGATGTAGGCGTTCTTCACTTTCACGCTGTTGCTGCCGTCAGCACCAAGAGCGCCGCCCTGATCATTACGACCCCAGCCCTGCTGGCCGATTTCGAAGAACACGGTACCGGACAGGGCTTCAGAAGCCACGGCGTCCAACTGCAGGCGAACGCGCTGGGTGGCTTCAAATTCGTCTTCGTTCTTGTACTGCTTGGTGGACTGGTTGAAGCCGGTCTGACCGTTACCGCCGGTGAAACCGCCGTTCTGGCCGTAGTCGAAGCTCATGATCCACTGGCCCTTGGCCTTGAAGTCGATGGCGCTGGCGCCCGTGGCAACGCCGAACACAAGGCCGGCCGCCAACAGAAGAGTAGCGATCTTTTTCATGGTTATCCTTCCTTTCTTTTGCCCCGCTTGGGACTATGGTTTCTTACAAACGCCTATGGAGCGGTTTCCCGCTTCGGTGTGAATATATGGAAGGCCTAAACACTTTGCAAGCCCTATCGTGCAAAAATTTTTACCAAAAAAGAGCAAATTTAGCCTAATATTGTATATCTGTTTATATTTAAGCAGGTTAAACAAGATCTAGATATAAAAAAAATTTCTGGCACACACCTGTCACAGTGTCATTTTTTTGCAGAACGCGGCCAAATTTCCGCGCTGCTGGCTTACAATCTGTCAGAAGGTCGTCGGTTAAAAAATTTTTCACCCCCCTTTTCTCTGCCGCCGCAGATGCAAATCTGGTCTTTCCCTGGCAGCCACAGTCTCCATGATGCAAAACGGCCATGCGCATCTCCCCAAAAAGCGCATGGCCGTAAACAGCGGCAAACAGATCAAGCGTATTGGTGAACCACACTGCTAGCTGGCGGCATCCACAGGGAACCACAAGGGTTTTAAAAAGTGCAGGCGGCAGGTTTCGCCTTCCTGCGGGCCTCGGGCGTACCGCCCCTTCTGCACCCGCACGCTCTGCTCGCCCACGCGTACCTGATAGTCGAGCTGTTCGCCCAAGAATGTACGCCGTTCCACAATGCCGGGCACGCCGCCTTCATCCACAAAATCAATTTCGTTGGGCCGGCTTGCAACCACACCGCGCCCTGCCTGAACAATGGCGGCATCAGGAGCGCACCCCGCCGGAAAGTCGGCACTCACGCCGTCAAGCTGCATATGTGTTGCCGTTACCGCCATCTCCGTAAAGTTGGACAAGCCGATGAAGCTGAACACAAAACGGTTGGCGGGCCGGGTGTAGACCTCCAGGGGCGATGCCACCTGCTGCACCACGCCGTTCTTCATCACCAGAATACGGTCAGAAAGCGCCATGGCCTCAGACTGATCGTGAGTCACATACATGATGGAGAAGCCGTAAATCTTTTGCAGTTCCTTGATCTCAAAGCGCATTTCTTCCCGCAGGTGCGGATCAAGGCTTGAAAGCGGCTCGTCCAGCAACATGACTGAAGGATTGATGGCCAGCGCCCGGGCAAGAGCTACGCGCTGCTTGCCCCCGCCGGAAAGATCCGCAGGGCTTTTTTGCGCAACTTCCAGCAGGTTGGTATGCCGCAAGGCATCCGTTGTGCGCTTGTGCAGTTCCGCTGAACCGATCTTCTTGATGTGCAGCGGAAAAGCCACGTTTTCATACACGCTCATGTGCGGCCACACGGCAAAGGCCTGAAACACCATGCCGAAATCGCGTTTTTCAGGCGGCAGATAGTATTTTTTGGCGCCGGACGAAAGCAGCTTGCCGTTCACGCTGATTTCGCCCTCGTCCAGATCCTCAAAGCCCGCCACCATGCGCAGGGTCGTGGTTTTGCCGCAGCCAGACGGCCCAAGCATGGAAAAGCATTCGCCATCGCCGATTTCAAGGTTCAGGGATGAAACAGCCTTAACCTTGCCAAAATACTTGCTAACATTGTTGAGTGTAATGGACATAATCAGGCCTGCCTGGACTTGGCGAAGTGGTTGATAATGCTCTGCCCCGTCACGATAAGAATGAGGGCAATGCCTGCCAGAGCCGCCGATGTGACGGTTTCGCCGTCTTCATTAAGGGTGTAGATAGCCACGCCGATGGTGCGGCTGGTTGTGCCGTACAGCATGACCGAAACCGTCAGTTCGCGCAGCGCAGGCAAAAAGATAAGGAAGAAAGCCGCAACCATGCCGGGCCGCACCAAGGGCAGCACCACATCGCGCAAGGCCTGCCACATGCTTGCGCCGCAGGCGCGGGCCGCCTCCACCAGTGAATCGTGCACCTGTTCCAGCGCCGCCGAGTTGGCCTTGAGCGAAAAAGCCATGTACCGCGCAATGTAGGCGATAAGGATAATCCAGATGGTGTTGTACAGATTCACGCCAAAGCGTCCGCTCCAGGCAAGGATCACGCCAAGGGCGATGACCGAGCCGGGCACGGAAAAAGGCAGCATGCCCAGAAATTCCAGAAAGCCCTTGCCCCGCACCTGCATCTTTACAATGACGTAAGAAATCATCACGCCCGCAAACATGGTGATGGTGGCGGCAGCCAGCCCAAGGCCGATGCTGTTCTTGATGGCCTGCTGGGTCTGATCCCACTCAAAAAGCACGTACTTGTAGTTGTCGAGCGACAGATTCTCCCAGGTGATGGGCACGCCGTAGGTTTTGAGCCCGCCCACAAGAAAGATGGTCACAGTGGGCAGCACAATGGTGATGGCTATGTACAGCAGGCAGAACACAAACAGAGGCGTACGCAGACCGCGCAACTTGAGTTCCATGGGCCGGAAGCTCTTGCCCCCGATGATCTGGTATTTGCCAGACCCCAGCACCTTGCGTTGCAGCCAGATAATCAGGCCTGCCGTAACAACCAGCACCGAGGCCAGCACAGTGCCGGTGCGGATGGAGGCAAAACTGCCCGCGCTCTCATGAATGCGCTCGTAAATCAGCGTAGGGATGTTGTAGATGCCCACCTCAATGCCAAGCACAGCCACGGTGCCAAAGTGCGCCATGGAATACAGCATGATGAGCAACGCGCCCGAGAGGATGCTGGGCAGCACCAGGGGCAGGGTTATCTTGCGGGTTATGGTGAACAGCCCCGCGCCAGATATCCGGGCCGATTCTTCCAGCGTGGGGTCCATGCGCTCAAGCGCGCCACATACCTGAATGAACACAAAGGGGAAAAGATACATGGTTTCAATGGAAATGATGCCCGCATAAGAAAAGATGTTGAACAGGGCATCTTCCGCACCGGTGACATCGCGCCAGAGCCTGTTGATATAGCCAGCGCGGGGCGAGAGCAGCATCTTCCAGGCCAACGCGCCGATGAACGAGGGTAGCATGAAGGGCACAAGGAACATGCTCTTCATAAAGCCCTTGTAAGGAATGTCCGTGCGCGTCACCAGCCATGCAAAGAACGTCCCCACGGTGGTGGCGCAGAGGGTTACGCCGCTGGCGATAAACAGCGAGTTCATCAGGGCCTGATAGGTTTCGCCCTCGCTGAGAGTTTTTACCAGATCCGCCGCGTTGAACTGCCCGTTTACAAAAAAGGCGTTGAAAAAGATGAGCGCCACCGGCACCACGACCACGATAACCAGAATAGCAATGGAGAGCAGCAAAATCACCTCTGCCACGCCCCACGAACGCTGTTGTCTGACTGCTTGCATACCTGACCGCCAAATTTGGAGTAATCCTGCGCCCGTTATCCTGCCAGCCGAAGGGCCTGACACTCTGCGCGGCGCGCTGCTGCAAAATCCAGCCTAGCTGAACCAGTGCGCCCCACGAAGGTTGATGACGCATTCGTCCCCTTCGTGCAGCAAGAGGTCGCGGGCCAGAGCCTCATGGGTATCCACCGCCGTGCGCACCTGCTGGCCGCACACGTCAAGCTGATAATCGGTAAACGCGCCCAAAAAGCTGGCGCGGCGCACCGTTGCCCGCAACCCTTGACCCTGACGGCCCAGTTGTACATCTGACGGGCGAAATCCCACCCGCACCTCGCCAGCAAGACCCGCCTGCGGCGCAAGAGGAAAAACATGCCCGTCAATAGTCGCGACCCCGCCGTCCACGGTTGCCCGCAAAAAATTGCTCATGCCCAGAAAGGAAAAAACAAATTCGTCTGCCGGGGTGGCAAAGAGCTCTTCCGGCGTGCCTATCTGACGGATGGCCCCCTGCTCGTCCAGCAGTGCCATGCGGTCAGAGATGGCCAGCGCGATTTCCTGATCATGGGTGACATACAGGATGGTCACGCCCAGATTTTTTTGCAGCGCCTTGATTTCAAAGCGCATTTCTTCACGCAGATTGGCATCAAGGTTGTTCAGCGGCTCATCCAGCAGCAAGAGGCTGGGCTGGGCCACCAGGGCGCGGGCCAGGGCCACCCGCTGCTGCTGTCCGCCCGAAAGCTGGGAGGGAAGGCGATCTTCCATGCCGGTAAGGTTCACATCATCAATGCTCTTTTGCACCAGTGCCGCAGCCTCCGCGGCATCACGACGGGCGATCTTGAGGGGATAGCCCACGTTCTGGCGCACCGTCATGTGCGGCCACACGGCATAGTCCTGAAACACCACGCCAAGGCTGCGCTGCTCGGGCGGCAGGGCCGTGCCGCTCTCGGCATCAGCCACAACTTCGCCGCCAATACTCATGCGCCCGGCATCCAGCGTTTCAAAGCCTGCCATGATACGCAGCAGCACAGTTTTGCCGCAGCCGGAAGGCCCGATGAGGGTGAAGCACTCGCCGTCCCGCACCGCAAGAGATAAATCCTTAAGAACCGTGTGGTCGCCAAAGGATTTTGATATGTTTTCAAGAAGTATTTCTGCCATGAAAATTCCCGCTTGCGCTGTGCGCGCTGTCGGGCAGCACCTGCCAGTTTCTCCCCGGCAAACACGCCCGTGGCTGATTCAGACCTCCCGCGCGGCGTAACCGCGCGGGAGCATGACGCGAAATTGTAACGTTTCCGCCACTATTTCGACATCATAATGTCTGTAAATTTCTTAACAGTTGATTCCTTTTCGCTCAAAATATGCTGGTAATCAATTTTTATGCCGCGTTCAAAGGCCTTCTCACTGGTGGGCAGGCCAAATTCCGCCGGGGGCACAATGCCCTTGCGCACGGGCAGGGTTCCCTGATCGGCCAGAATCTTCTGTCCTTCTTCTGAAAGCAGAAAGTCCACAAACTTCTTGGCCGCTTCCAGGTTGGGGGTACCCTTGAATATGGCTGCGGGGCTGGGGATCACCAGCATTTCAGGCGGATAGACCAGAGCAAGGTCTGCGCCCTTCTTGATTTTGTCGTTCACAATGTAGTCCACGCCGATGCAGGCCAGAAGGTCGCCGGAGGCAGTGTCGTCAATGACCTGACCGGAGCCCTTGCCCATGCGCGCGCCGTTTTTATGAACATTTTCTATGTATTCCCAGCCAAATTTGTCCACCAGCAGCTGAATGCTCATGTAGGACGTGCCGGAAAGCGCCGGGTTGGCAATGCCAAAGGCCTTTTTGAACTCGGGCTTCATCATGTCGCTCCACTGGGCGGGAGCTTCCTTCACGTGGCGCTTGTTGTAGGCGATGCCAAGCGTACCCAGGCGAATTGCCGTGAACGAGCCGTCAAAATCGGGAAATGGATTGATGACGTTCTTCAGTTCGGGGGAATCGTATTTTTCCAGAATGCCCTCGGACTTCATGTTAAAGAAGTCCGGCACTTCGCTTGTCCAGATAATGTCGGCCATGATCTTGCCCGACTGACGCTCGGTGGCGATTTTCGCCATAAGTTTGCCCGCGCCAGCAGACTGATAGTCCATAGCAGTATCAGGATATTTTTTAACAAAAGCCTCTTTGAGCGAACCGATAATAGATTCCTTCATGGAGGTGTAGACCACCAGTTTTTCGGCTGCAAAAGCTGAAAATGCCGAGCCCGCCAAAAAGACGGCAGCAAAAAAGAGGATGCTGATTCGTTTCATCTGTCATTCGCTCCTTTTGAATGTTCGCTGAAAACCGATCACGTTCCGACAAATTCTTACATCCTGTCGGAATTTTTCTCAAAGGTAGCCAATGCAGGCGATGAAGACAATGCGTTTTTATCCTGCTGGCTCTTCTGTCAGTCCAGTATCGGACAAGCCCCCCGCAAGACGGTTCCGAAACATTTCCATGCGTGGTAGCGTTCTCTATCCGCCGTCGCAGCAAGCGCCCGGCATGGGTCTGCCAGCGCAGGCCCCCACACAAACCAGGAGATTGTCATGACCACGGTTTTCGGAACACTGGACCATGTGCTTCTGATGGCCCCCGGCCCCAGCCCGGTTGCGGCCAACGTGCTTGAGGCCATGAGCCTGCCCACTCTCGGGCATCTTGACCCTGACTGCATCAAGGTTATGGACGCCCTGCAAGAGCAGCTTCGCGCTGTGTGCAAAACACGCAATGCCGTGACGTTTCCCATCTCGGGCACGGGCTCCGCAGGTATGGAAGCCTGCTTTGTCAACCTGGTGGAACACGGCGACAACGTGCTTATTGTCAACAACGGCCTGTTCTGCTCGCGTATGGTTGAAGTGGCCTCGCGCCTTGGCGCGCTGGTAGACACTGTGGAATGCCCATGGGGCGCGCCCATCTCTGTGGACGCGGTGAAGAAACAGCTGGCGCAGAAAAATTACAAGATTCTTGCCGTGGTGCATGCCGAAACATCCACCGGCGTGAACAATCCTGTGGCCGAACTCGGCGCGCTGGTCAAAAACAGCGATACGCTCTTTCTGGTGGACAGCGTGGCCGGCTTGGGCGGCGTGGATGTGCGCGTGGACGAATGGGGCATCGACGCTTTTTACAGCGGTTCGCAAAAATGCCTTTCCACCCCTCCCGGTCTTGCGCCTGCCTCGTTTTCCGAGGCAGCCATGGAGGCCATGGCGCGCCGCAAAACCAAGGTACCCAACTGGTATCTGGATGTGCCGCTTATCCGCAAATACTGGGAAGGCACACCCCGTACCTATCACCATACGGCGCCCATCAATATGTACTATGGTCTGCATCAGGCCCTGGACAACCTACTGGCCGAAGGCCTTGAGGCCTCTTTTGCGCGGCATCAGGCCATGCACGAAAGGCTCAAGCTGGGCATGGGCAAGCTTGGTTTCAAGCCCTATGTGACCGAGGGGGCCGCGCCCCAGGTCAACCTCTTTGTGCCGCCCGAAGGCGTGGACGCCAATGCCCTGCGCGCCAGCCTGCGCAAGGATCACAAGATTGAAGTGGCTGGCGGCCTTGGCGCCCTTGCTGGCAAGGTGCTGCGCGTTGGCGTCATGGGCGAAGGCGCGCGCGAAGAACCCATTGACCGTCTTGTGGCGGCGGTAGCCGCCTGCCTGTAGTACGTTAACTTCCCTGCCCCCCGGCCCATGCCTGTGCCCCTTATTGCGCCCAGGTTGCCAGCCGGGGGGCAAAACGCGCGCAGCGTCCTCCGTTTCCCGAAGCCTAAGGCTCCGCCTTGGCGACAACCCCGCCCTTCCGGACAGCGTTTGACTTTTTCCCGAGCAGCACCCTATATTGAGTACGTTGGCTTCCTTTAACGCAGGATGCAAAGGTCGCTCTGGGTTCCGGTTTGTTCATAACCGCAGCCATACCACCATGGAGACATTCACAACCTTTGGCTGCGCTCCCACGCCAGGAAGACCGGGGAAACCGTCACATGAAGACACTTCGCCTCCGCCTTTCCCTGCTGATGCTTCTGCTCTGCTGCCTTTTTACAGCTCTGACACCAACGCAGACAGCCGCTGATGCCACAACCGCGCACAAGCCATCGGCAGCCGCATCAGCCTCTTCACCGTCCTCTCCATTCAACGATCAGGCAGGCTTGCCGGTGTACCCGCCGGAAGAAGAGCACTCCTTTGCAGCCCGCATTGACCGGAGCATAAACTGCTCAATTCAGAAGCGCCCCTTTAAGGTTGTTGGCGGCCTCATTGCCTTTTCCCTGGGCATCATCATTTTTCTGCTCTACTGCCTGGGCTGCAAGTGCAGCCGCATCTGCCGCATGGAAGCCCAGATGAACAAGGATGAACTGACCGGTCTGCCCAACATGGAAAAATTCAAGGTGCTGTGCGACAGCCTCATAACCACCCAGGTCACCTCTGACTACATGCTGCTTTCCGGTGATATCTGCCAGTTCAAGACAATCAACGACCAGTTCGGTTTTGGCATGGGCGACAGCCTGTTGCAGGCCTATGCGGTAATTTTGCAGCGTAACATCCTGCCAGAAGAGTGCTGCGCCAGAATATCCTCTGATCTTTTTGTTCTGCTCTTGCGGTTTGATACATGGGAGCAACTTTCGGGCAGAGTCCGCGAAATGGACAAGGAACTGGACGAGTGGCGGCGAAGTCAGGCGCTGCCCTACACGGTGCGTACCGTCTACGGGGCCTACCGCGTACCCAAGGAGCAGGAAAGGGACATGCAGCTGATGCTGGATCTGGCCAACTATGCGCGGCTGGAAGCCAAGCGCTCGTCCGGCATTCCCATGGTGCTCTACAATGAGCATATGCGGCAGGAGGCCCTGCTGAGCCATGAACTGAACGGCAAGCTGGAAGACGCCCTGACCAACGGTGAAATGCAGGTGTGGTATCAGGCCAAGGTAGACATGCGCACGGGGGCCATTACCGGCAGCGAGGCGCTGGTGCGGTGGAATCATCCCTCACGGGGAATGCTGCTGCCGGGCAGTTTTATCCCCATGTTTGAACGCAACGGCCTTGTGACGTCCATTGATTTTTTTGTATTTGAGCAGGTCTGCCGCAACCTGCGCAGCTGGAAAACGCGCAACCTTCCGCTGCATACGGTTTCCTGCAATTTTTCGCGGCTGCATTTTGACCGCCCCCACTTTACCCAGCGGCTTGCGGATATTGCCGACCGCTATTCCGTGCCGCGCCACCTCCTGGAAGTGGAAATCACCGAGAGCGCCATCATGAACAACCCTGAAGCTGTCTGGCTACAGATAGTTCAACTGAAGGAAATGGGCTTCAAAACGGCCATCGACGATTTTGGCGCGGGCTATTCGTCTCTCGGTATTGTGCAGATGCTTGACGCGGACTGCCTCAAGATAGACCGCAGCTTCATCCAGCGCGACCTGCCGGGGCAGCGGGCGCAGATAGTGCTTGGCAATATCATTCGCCTGGCTTCGGATCTTGGCATGAATGTCATTAGCGAAGGTGTGGAGACAGCAGAGCAGTCTGCCATTATCATGAAGCTGGGCTGCTACACGGCACAGGGCTTTTTTTACGCCAAACCTGAGCCTTCGCACGAATTTGAAGCAAGGCTCGCCATGCAGGGCCTGTAAGCCGGGCCAGTGTTATCAGGCTTGCATCATACCGCCCGATGCAGCAATGCCGCCCAGGCTGCCCCGATGCTAGGGCCTGATGTCATGGCATGATGTCATGGCATGATGTCATCAGCCTTCTGCCCGCTTTTCATGCTTGCGCTGATCAGATCCATAAATCTGCGCGTCTGTACATCCGCGTCATACGAGCGCAGCACAGTCTGCCGCGCATTACGCCGCACATGCCCCAGCTGCGGAGCCCGCGCCAGCACATCGGCCAGTTTTTGCGCCATGTTTTCATGATCCCAGAAGTCGCACAAAAAGCCATTTACGCCGTCCTGCACCACTTCGCGCACAGGCGGCGTGTCCGATGCCACGACCAGTGAACCGCAGGCCATGGCCTCAAGCAAACCGGTGGAAAACACATGCGGCGCCGCCAGATACACATGCGCGGTGGAATGTTGCAGCATGGCCCTGTATTCCTTGAGCGAACGCGCGCCAAGCAGGTGCACACGCGCCCGGAAGCTCTGATCAATGCCCAGAATATCCACCGCACGGCGCATGGCCTTGCCTGTCTCGGTGCATTCAGCTGGCGTATCTGAGCCGCCACTCTGCTTGCGCCCGGTCTGGGCAATATCAAGCCAGGCCAGCACCACCAGGCAGTTGGGGCGTAATTCGAGCAGGCGCGGCAGACACTTGCGGAACTGGTCAAACCCGCGCGCCGGGTCGTGCATGGGGCCGCAGAAGGTCACCAGCTCATTGCTTGCGCATCCCCAGGAATCAGCCACGCCATCGCCTGCGGCATCGCCATCCTTTTTTTCCTCGTTGGGCATAAAAAAGCGCGTATTGATGCCGCTGGGCACAACCTTTATGTCGCGTTGCAGCGCGGGGGGATACTGGGCGCGCTGCCAGAGGGAGGAGGTGACGGCAAGCTGGCATTCGCCCAGTGCGTTGTACTCCCACAGATTGCACACCCGCAGGGGGGCAAAATCCGCCGGGGGGCGGGGGTTGCCACGCGTAAAAAAGCAGTGGCTCTCGCCATTGTTGTAAAACCAGTCGCCCTGAGCCACATAAAAAGCCTTGGGGAAGATGTCGCGCACGTAAAAACTGCCGCCCATGCTTGCCGCAGCGCAGATGATATCTGGGACAAAACCGTTTCTCCGCAACGACAGCAGGGCGTTGCCCGCCCGCGCGCCACGCCGCAGGCGCGTCACGATTTCCTTTTCTGCCGGGTCATCGCTTTCATAGGGCGCGGGGGGCGCCAAACGCAGCCGTCGCACACCGGGAATGGCAAGTTTTTGTCCGGTTTCTGCAAGAAACAGCACGGTATTGTTCTGGGATGCGCCAAAGGCCTGGGCAAGGGAACGGAAGCGGCCAGGAAAAACAGAATTCAAAAAAAGAATGCGCATTGTTAACCCCTGTACCGATTAGGCGCTGTTTGGCTGCGGATCGCCAAGCAAATGCTCCAGAAAAACCATACCCTGCTCTGTTTCCAGAAATGCCCGCAAAGAGCCCACAACCGAGGCGTCATACTTAGGCGGAGTTTCAGACAGGATATTCAGGGCATCTTCCGTACTGTGCGCCTCACGGTAGGAGCGTGGCCGCATAAGTGCGCAGAAGGTATTGGCAACCGCCAGAATACGGGCGTTCAGGCAAATGCTCCCATCGTTGAGGGCCAAGGGGTAGCCGCTGCCGTCCAGGCGTTCGTACATCTGGGTGATGGCCTCCAGCACAGGCAGGCCAAAATCAATGTCTGCCAGGGCCTCGCGGGCAAATTCCACATGCTGTTGCAGCAATGCCCGTTCCTGCGCCGAGAGCGCGCCTGTCTTGGTGAGCAGATCCTTGGGCAACTGGATCATACCCACATGTGAGAGGTTGGCTGCCGTGCGCAGGGTGGCAAGGGTCTCCGCATCGTTGCGGCCAAGCCCACAGGCCAGAGAAACCGCTAGCTGCGCCGTAAAGGCGGACTGCCCGCGCAGATAGGTATCCACGGCCTCGATGGCCTTGACGAAAGCGTTGACGGTCTGGGCGACCATCTGTTGCGAACGCTGTTGCGCCACAGCAATATCCGTCATGTCGCTGTATACGGAGACCATGCCCGAGAGCCGCCCGTTTTCATCCCGAAACGGAGTGCAGGAGGTCAAATAATAGCGCAGCTTGCCACCCACCAGCAGGGCTTCGGCAAAGCTGAAGGGTTCGCCCGCCCTGTGCACGGCCAGAGTATGGGTTACAAGGCTGCGGGCAAGTTCCATATCCAGCTCGGAATATTTCAGCCCGCGCAGCTCCGTGGCTTTTTCCCTGCTGCACAAACGGGCAAAGCTCTGGTTGGCGTAGTGGATGACGCCGTTCAAATCGTTGAGCACAATGCCTGCCGACAGGGCGGAATTTACGCCGTCCATGATCTGCTTTTGCTGGTTGACCACCAGATAGAGCTTGCGCATCTGCTCTGCCACGGCGCGCTCGTTACGGCTCACAAGGCTCCACCACAGGGCGGCCAGCAGGCCGCCAACCAGCGCAGCCATGATCAGTGAAGCCACAACGACGTTCTGCTTTATGCCGGAAAATCTTTCATCAATGCGGCTCACGGGCAAGGTTTGCTCCACAAGCCAAGGCAGGTTGGGCACGGGCAGGGCAAGCCCGTATATCTCGCGCTCGCCTTCCGGCAGGCCGGGATCAACACGTGTGCCAAGCGGCAGTTTTTCATCATGCAGCGACCAGCCTGGCAAATCAGACACGCCCGATACTTCGGTAGGTGCAATGCGTTGCAGCTTTTCACCAAAGGATTGAAGAATAAATGTATTGTACTGGCTGCCATTGCCCGCTTCGCCCGTGGCCGCAGCAGTTACAGGCAAGACGCTGTAGGTGGCCAGCAGCAGGGAAACCACCCTGCCCCCGGTTGAATCCACATACAGGGGCGCAAAAATGGGAAAGGCCATATCCATGACGAGTCTGCCATTTTCGCGCCGCACAGGCATAAGAACGGGCTGTTTGCTGTTCAGGGCCTGCTGCAAATAGGGCCTCTGCTCCTCATCGGGCGGCTGCACGCCCTCAGGGGCGAGGTACATCTGCATGTCTGTATTAACCAGGCTCGCGCCGCTGAAGCTGTTTTTCTCCACAAAGTCTCTGAGATAGTTGACCATCAACGGAAGACGCGGGGCAATTTTTTTCAGAGGGTCACTGTTGCTGGCAGTGCCCGCCGGGGGCACCGTATCCGCTTCGTCCCCATTCTGGTTTTGCCGGGCCATCTGCAACATATCCGTGGCGGACACGCCCGCACTTGCAACCTCTGCGGCGAACAGCCGCAGCATATCCTGCGTGACAAAAATATTTACCTGACCGGCAAGGGTGCCAGACCACACGGTGAGCAGGGCCACCTTGCCCGAGGCCTGCGAGTTCATGTCCTGGCCCATCTCGCGCAGCAGGTGGGCGCGGGAATCATGCAGATACCAGCGTGCAAAAATAAAAATCAGGCAGAGCGCCAGCACAAACAGTGCCGACATGGTCAGCGCCGCCTTGCGGTTGCGCTGGGCTACGCCTGGGAGAGTTAGTTCTTGGGGTGCCATATATTTTCCTTCATCTAGCGGCGCGTCTCAATAAATCTGTACAGGAGCATTAACCCTTGAAATGCTGGTTTACGGCAGGCAAAGCCCGGTCTGCCCGCATTTTCGCTCTAGCGCTCGCGAAGGGCGTTCTGCTTGGCCTTGAGAATGGGCTTGAGCAGATAATCCAGCACTGTTTTTTTGCCGATCATAATGTCTGCCGTCACCACCATGCCCGGCATGATGGGAAGAGATTCGTTGTGGTAGACGATGGCGTTTTTCTGGGTGCGGATCTTTACAAGATAAAAATGCTCGCCCCTTTTGTCTTCAATGGTATCAGCGCTGATGGATTCAAGCTTGCCTTCAATCCCGCCGTAAATGGAGAAATCATAGGCTGAAACCTTGACCATGACATGCTGCCCAGGGCGCAGAAAGGCCACATCCTGCGGCTTGACCTTGGCTTCCACCACCAGGGTGTCGTCAAGCGGCACAAGGTCCATGATGGGTTCTCCGGGTTTGACCACGCCGCCCACGGTGGAGATGTATATCTGCTTGACCGTGCTGCGCACAGGAGCGCGCAGTTCTGTGCGGGTTACGCGGTCGCGCCCTGCCGAAAGATTTTCGCGCAGTGAATTGAGTTCCTGCCTGCGCTTGTTGATCTCGTCAGTAACCGCCGCAATCTGCTCGGCCCTGCGGGATGCTATGCGCTGCTTGGACTCGTCCGCCGCGGCCTTGGCCTTGGGGATTGTGGCGGCAAGAGAATCTATCTGGCCCTGCAATTCCACAACCTTTTGCTGCATGCCGAGGTATTCCAGCTTGGAAAAGTTGTTGCGCTGCACAAGGGCGTAGGCCGTATTCTTTTGCTCGATGGAAAGTTCGAGGCTGCGGTCAAGCTGCACCTTGCGGGCCGTCAGCTCTTCCACATCATGCAGGCGCTGCACATACTGGGACTGCAAAACATCAATTTCCGCATTGAGCTGATCGCGGCGGCTGTGCCAGGCATTTTCCTGATCCTGAACGATCTGGTGGATGCGCCCCAGCGTGCCCGCCTCAACCCTGCGCCCAATGACTTTTTCTGCCCACATGTCAAAATTTTCTGGAAAAACAGGCTTGTCGCCCTTGATCTCAGCTTCAAGGCGGATGATGGCGAGGCTGTTTTCCATGGCCTTGTTTACGGCGTCACGGTAGGCGCTTTCGGCCATTTCATTGTCCAGTTGCGCCAGCACCGCCCCCTTGTCCACAATCTGCCCTTCATGCACAAGCACTGCGCGCAGGATGCCGCCCTCAAGGTTCTGGATGGTCTGGGTGCGTTGCGAACCAACAACCGAACCTTCCGCATGGGTCACTTCATCCACACTGGCAACAGCCGCCCAGATGATCAGGCACAAAAAAAACACGCCAACACTGATGGACAAAGCGCGCACGCCGAACTTGGGCCGCCGGGCAAGGGCTGCGTCCACTTCGTTGGCAAAAAGGATATCATCGGGCGTCAGGCCGCGCAGGGGCGCGTCCATGGCTGCAAACAGGCCGGGGTTGCCCGCCTGCTGCCCGCCCGTCATGCCGCCAGCGCCATGTTGGCCGCTCTTGCCCAAAATTCTGTCTACAGTTTCATGCAACGACTGCCTCAGGCTTTTATCCGGGCGCTGTTCGTGCTCCCCGCCCATCAGCAACTGACGCAAAAAAAGCTCAAGATTGCTCGGTTCTTTCTTTTTGGCGGCAGCATCCAGCCCCAAGGGCTGCATGTCGCCGGCATTCTGGCCCAGATCGGCCATCAACGCGTCCAGATCAGGCAAACGGCCAGTGCCTGCATCCGAACCTGGCCCAAACGAGGCGGCTGCGCCAGCATCAGCAGCAGATTCCTGCACGTTCTCGTTGCCGGGCATGGCTGGCAGCGGCGCGTCAACATTGGGCCGTGAAAAATGCGAGCCAAAGGGCATACCCGGCATGCCGCCCGGCTGGGGAAAAGCCGAAGGCTCGACGCCAGGGGACAAGAGCACATCGGTCTTTGACGTGCCGCATTGCGCCCCTGCTTTCTGTTCTGACCGATTTTCTGCGTCGGTCATATCCATAGTTTTCTGTGGCAACTGCATGCGCCCTTCTCCAAAAACCGCTGGGCGGTCATTTCAAAACAAAAATCCAAGGCTCTTCAGCAAAGCCGAATAGTTCAGTCATTGGCGGCATCCGCAGATTTCTCCTGCGGGGCGGCCTGCTGCACATTGGTCACGTTTTTTTTCGAGCGGTCGCGCAGGCTCTGCAACACGGCATCGCGGGGGCCGTCCAGCTTGACCTGCCCGTCTTCCATAACAATGAGCCGATCCACTATGCGCAGCATGGAGAGCCGGTGGGTCACAAGCACAAGGGTGCGCCCGCCAATGACCGATTGCAGCCTTTTTTGCAGCAGCAGTTCTGAATCCGTGTCCATATTGCTGGTGGGTTCGTCCAGAATGAGCACCTCAGGGTCGCGCACCAGAGCGCGCGCCAGAGCCACAGCCTGACGCTGCCCGCCAGAAAGCGCCTTGCCCTGCTCGCCCACCTGAGCGGCAAAGCCAGCGGGATTGTTGCGCAAAAAGTCTGTGACACCAGCCAGGGAAGCGGCGCGCAGGATGAGGTGATCGTTGATGGTGGGATCCCCCAGGGCAATGTTGTCGCGAATGCTGCCGTAAAACAGCACCACATCCTGCGGCAGCACACCCACGCGACCACGCAGTTCCATGCTGGGAATCTGCCTGATGTCCACATCGCCAAACTTCACCGCCCCTTCCTTGGGCTGATAGAGGCCGATAAGGAGCTTTGACAGTGTGCTTTTGCCCGATCCCATGGGCCCGATAATGCCCACGCGTTCACCCGGCTCAATGCGCAGTGAAACATGCTCCAGAGCCAGGCGTTCCTGCCGGGGATAGGCAAAAGAAACACCCTCCAGAGTGAATGAAGGGCGCAGCATGCCAAAATCCATGCAGGTTTTTTCCATCTGATTTTCAGAAGGCAGCATCATCAGCATGTCCAGCGCCTTGAGGGCCACATGCGAATTCTGCATACGGGTAAGTAGCGAGGCCATCTGGAGCAGCGGAGCCATGGTGCGCCCCACCAGAATATTGCAGCCGATAAGCGCTCCCATGGTCATGAGGCCGTCGGATATGCGGTACACGCCCCACACCACCATAGCCACCGTAACGAGCTGGGTAATGAGCATGGAAGATGTGACTGCAAGGTTGTTATACTTGCGGGATTCGCTGTTGGAGCGGGCCGAAAGGCCTACCACAGATTCCCACAGCTTCTGCATGCGGCTTTCGGCCATGCAGGACTTGAGCGTTTCCAGCCCGCCCACAATTTCCACCAGCAGAGCATTTTTTTGCATGTTCTGCTTGTAGCTGGCCTCGGCGCTCATGCGCGAACGGTGCTGAAGCAGCAGGCCAATGCCGATCATGATGGGCATGGCCCCAATGGACAGCAGCACCATAGGGCCACCAATGAAGGCCGTAAGCAGCAGAAAAATAACCAGAAAAGGCAGGTCGATGCAGGCAAGCAGACTTGAGGAACTGAAAAATTCGCGCAGCTGCTCAAATTCGCGCAGGTTGTTGACCAGCGCGCCCGTGGATTCGGGCTTGGCGTCCAGCCGCATGGAAAGCACCTTTTCCACCAGCGAACTGGAAAGCACGATATCCGCATTGCGGCCAGCCACATCCACAAAATGCGTACGCAGGGCCGAAAGCAGAAAATTGAACAGATAGATGATGCAGATGCCGCTGGCCAGCACCCACAATGTTTCTATGGCATTGTTGGGAACCACGCGGTCATAGACATTCATGACAAACAGCGGGCTGCCCACGGCAATGAGATTGATGACCACGCTGGCCAGGGCCACGTGTCTGTAGATGGGTGCGTAATACCGCAGTACATCCCAGAACCAGCGCTTGCCGCGAGCAATGCTGAGGCGTTCGGAACGGTCATCCGGCGCTGCTTCCACTGCGGCAAAGAGCGCATAGCCGGAGTATTCGTCCGTCAATGCCTCTACTGGCACCAATTGCGTGCTTTCACTGGTTTCGGGAAAAATCACCTCGGCCATGTCGCCGTCAAGGGCGGTGAGCACGCACGAACGGTCATGGGAGAGCAACAGAATGCACGGCAATACAAGGCCTGGAATATCTGCGATATCAGGCCGATAGGCGATGCGCCCGGCCAGCCCCGCCTTGCGGGCCGCCCGCAGGCAGGCCTGAGGCGTTACCTTGCTGCCCGAAAGCCCGGCCATGAGCACATGCGGCGACACTGCCCGCCCGCGCAGGCGCAGCAAGACAGAAAGACTACGCAGCAAGCCGGGCATAAAATCCACGTCTGAAGGCCGCAACGGTCCCATGGTCGGCGCAGTGCGCGGTACCTGGGCTGAGTTGCGCCCTGCTGCGCCGGAGGCTTGCTCCGGTGCCGTATCTGCTGTTTTTTGCGGAGCCCGACTGTCGCCGGATTCCTGTTCAGTTGGTGTGGGCCGTGCCTTTTCCTCTGAATCCGCGGAAATTGTATCCATGCATATTCCATTGATGCTGCTGGGGATAAATCGGCATCATCCTTTCGTTATCATCGCGCAGAGCGGCAAAGCCCCTCCCTTGAGGGAATTCACTCTACAGACCAGAGTCGCAAGGCGCGTCGTATGGGTCAGCCATTGATCCCGGCCTGGTAAAGAAGGATTTGCACCCTTAAAAAAGCGCCGCATGCCCCGGCTTAACCGGGGCATGCTGAAAGGATTGTCAGTTGAACCAGCCAGGAGCGAACTCCTCGCGAGGATCTTCCGGTTCTTTGGGCGCGCTCTGTCCAAGCGGTCCGGTGTTGATGGACATTTCTGGCAGCATATTGCCCGTGAGCGCCGACAGCCTGTACGCCCCCACAAGGATATTGCCCCGGGCGGTTTCTGCCTGGGTTGCAGAATTGTACAGCTCACTTTCTGTATCCAGCACGTCCAGAATACTACGCTTGCCAATCTGGAACTGTTCGATATAGGCGGTGCGCGTGTACTTGTTGTACTCTATGGCTTTGGAATAGTGGTTGTACTGTTCCTGGGCAGCAAGATAGTTGACCCAGGTGCTGTCCACATCCAGCTTGAGATCATCAATAAAATTGTACATCACCTGACGCGACTGGCGCATGCGAGCTGAGGCGGCGCGGCGTTCAGCCACGTCTGCCCCGCTGTTGAAGATATTCCAGCGCACTACGCCCATGACGTCAAAACTGTACACCCAGCGGTCACTTGTGCCGCCAAGATTGGTATAGTTGGGGCCTGCTTCAAGATTGAGCTCGGGAGAAAAGGCCGAATCCGCAAGTTCCCGCTCGGCGCGCGAAGCACGGATATCCTGCAAATAGGCGGCGAGTTTGGGGTTGCTTTTCTTGGCCTTTTCCAGAACCGCCTGCGATGCGGGATAAAGCTGGGGCGGCATGGTCACGGTCTGCAAACGGCTGGCCGCTGGCAAGCCTGTAAGTCGGGTATAGGTTTCCTCGGCCACAAGCAGGGATGCCTTGGCTTCAGAAAGGCTTGAAAGCGCCCGCTGCAATCGCGACTGCGCCTGGGTTACATCTGCGGCAGTGTCCGCGCCAAGGCTGGCGCGATCCTGGGCCTGCCCCACAAGAGACTTGTGGTGTGCCACGTTTTCTTCGGAAAGTTCGTAGATCTTTCTGCGGCGCAGCAAATCAATATGGGCAATAATCGCATCAAGAGAGAGTGATGTCGCCGTATCGAATACACGGTATTTTTGGGATTCGAGGGTGGATTTGGCAGTGCGGACGCGCGAACGGGTGGCAAAACCATCCCATATGGGTTGCACAAGCTGGGCGCTGTAGCCCACCTTGCCCCACATCTGCGAATCAAGGTTCTGGTTGCGGGTGCTTGAATCGCTCAAGACGCTGCCGCCAGCCTGGCCTGTAACGTCAACGCGGGGGCCAAAACCAGCCTGAGCGCGCCTGACCTCATGATCCAGCACCTCGCGGTTTTCGATCATGCCCCGCAGATTGTGATGATTACGCAGCACTCCATAGATGGAGTCCTCGACCGAAAGAGGCTTCCCGGCTGGCGGGGGTGGGGGATAACCGGTTTCAGCCGCAGTGGCCGCCGTTGCCAAAAGCAGGGAAAAAAGTGCTCCCCAGATAATCTGTTTCACTGTTGACTCCTCAGCTTGAAGAATGCACCGTCCGCATTCTCCCGCTTGTAGGCATATCGACCAGTATGGACCACATTACACAGATGGCAGAGTCCCTTCCCCACCCATATAACGACATGCCTTGTATTAGCTGTAACCACTTAGTTCCAGTCCTGCAAGATATTTAGATACCTTTCAAATGACCGGAAACTGCAAAAGGCAACTACCAGAACTATATTTATACACAATAACTTTTCATAATAGATATTTAATTACTTTTCAAATCAGACAGAACACGCAGCAGCCATGCTGCCCCGCAACGGTGACGGCTCAGCGTCAGACGCATGCCGCTTCGCAAAAAAAGCGCCAGACCCAAAAGGTCTGGCGCTTGTGGTCGACGCAGCTCGACCTGTATCTAGACAATAATTCAGGGTAGGTACGTGAACGACATCATCCAATCCGGCGAGAGCCTCTGGCACGCATCCCGGCTGTCTGCCGCGTTGTAAAAACGAACAATTTCCCGGTGTTGATGCCGCTTAGAACGTGTAGTTAAGCTCTGCAAAGTAGGCCTTGGGATGCGCACAGGCGGGGCACATCTCGGGAGCGTGGTCGCCCTCCACAAGACAGCCGCAGTTCAGGCAACGCCATATGGTGGGCTTGGTACGCATGAACATGCGCCCTTCCTTGATATCCTTGGCAAGCGTAAGAAAACGCTTTTCATGGTAGGCCTCGGCAACGGCAATCTGGCGCATGACGGCAGCAACCTCGGAAAAGCCTTCTTTGTCAGCCGTAGCCGCAAATTCAGGATACATGACGGTGTGCTCGTGGTTTTCGCCACTAGCGGCTGCGATAAGGTTGGCTTCGCTGTCAGCTATGACCCCGGCAGGGTACGCCGCCGTGATTTCAACATCTCCGCCTTCAAGAAATTTGAACAGGCGCTTGGCGTGTTCTTTTTCCTGCAAGGCAGTTTCTACAAAAATTTCCTGCACCAGCACAAAACCGTCATTCTTGGCCCGCCCGGCAAAATAGTCATAGCGGTTACGCGCCTGAGATTCACCAGCAAAGGCTGTAAGAATATTTTTTTCCGTCTGGCTGCCTTTCAGCGATTTCATAGCGTCTTCTCCTTGGAATGATTGGTGGCTGCGCGCCTATTGGCGCAACGGCAAAAAAGGGCATGAGCAAAAGTGCCCCTCTTGTTCAACCACTCTAATTAGGAATCATTCCTATGTCAAGCAGAAGTCGACTCGGCCTCGGCAAGCTGAGCTTCGAGAGCCGCAATCTGCGACTCGAGCGACTGGATTTTACTTTCCACCGCAGTGCTGCTGCCGCTGCCAGCATGGCTAGCCAGGCTGGAAAGTTGGCTCTTTAAGGCCGCAATCTGCTTCTTGATATTCTCGACAGGATTGGAAGAACTGTCATTACCGCCACCGCCGCCAGCGCCACCGGCCTTGGCCGAACCTCCGCCACTGGATTCACCGCTTTCACCATTGGCAGTTTTGGCAGAAGTGTCACCCTTGTTTTCCGCAGATTGCGACGTTGCAGCCGTGGACGATCCTTTGTCGTACATGTGGATCTTTTCAGAAAAAAGCTTCTTGGCTTCATCAGAAATATCCACGGTGTCGCCAGAATCGGACGAACCGCTGCGCGAGCGGATGGTATTCGACCCCAGACCGACCTTGTAAACTGCCTCTGCGCTGCTGGAACCCAACAGATTGCCAATTCCTGTTGTACTCATATGACGCCCCCCGCAGTAATCATAGCTGCGAAATACCGCATCATTTTTAATAGTGGCTCCCCCACGGAAACCCTGGGTGCGGCTGCCCAACGGGTTTGCACCCGGCAAAACCTGCCGGATGCACCTTTCCGCAGGTAGTAGAGCAACAACCATGCCGCAGGCAGTCTTTACAGCCTTGGCCGCCTATGGCAGCGTGGCCGCATGCCTGCCCGCAAAGTCCCTGTCGCCCCCCTGCACGATCTGCCCGCCACGGTAGAATTTACCTTGGCCGATGGCACGCGCCTGACGGCGTCAGTGCGCCTTTCACCCCGTGCGCGCAGGGCAAAACTGTCGCTCACGCCTCGGGGCGACCTTGTGCTGACCATCCCGCTGACCATGGGGCCAGCGCAGCTTCAATCAAGCCTGCCGCTCTTTTTGCCCTGGCTGGAGCGCGCCCGCACAACCCTGCTGCGCAGGGTGCCCGCCCCCCAGTTACCTTCAAGCATCACCCTGCCGCTCACAGGCGAAATTTTTGCCGTTGAAGCCGGTGGCGACATGGCGGCAGGCCGAAAAGCCGCCACGACGCAAACCGCCAAGACCGCCACAGTGCAGGTTGCCAACGGCGCACGGCGCTTGTTGCTGGTGGAAAGTGTGGATCAGGTACGCCTGTACGGCGCCGTAGATGACATATCCTTATGCGCGCAGGCCTTGCGCAAATGGTGCCGCAAAAAAGCAGCCCGCCTGCTGCCGCCGTATCTGGAACAGCTTGCGACAAAGGAAGGATTTGCCCTTGCGGGTGTGAGCGTGCGGGATCAGAGCGGACGCTGGGGCAGTTGCTCCCGTCTGCGCCGGGGGCACACCCCTCAGCCCGCAGCGCAGCGGCCAAAACTGCCGCAAGGGGCTTTTGGTCGCCCCAGATCGCTGGAACAGCTCACCACGCGCATCCGCAACTTTTTTTCCACCCCGCCCCTGCCCGCCACACATGACGCGGCCCCATCCTTTGCCCAAGGCGGCCCAGCCCTTGCGCCTGCATGTCCGGAGGGACGCATCAGCCTCAACTGGCGCGCACTGCTTCTGCCTGCCCCACTGCTGGAGCACTTGTGCTGGCATGAGCTGTGCCACTTGCGCCATATGGATCATTCCCCGGCTTACAGGGAGGAGCTTGCCCGCTTTTCGCCCCAATGGCCCGCGCATGAAAAGGCGCTTAACGCCGCATGGCGGGGCTTGCCCTGGTGGGCGCTCCCCGGCGAGGACGCCTCCCCCAGTCGCTGATTTTCCCTAAACCTCGCCCGAGCACAAGCATGCGCAATCCTGCCTACAGACTGACCATCTTACCCGCTCTTCTCGCCAGATATTGCACCCAGCCGCCACTGCGCAAGCGTTGCAGTATATAAAGAATATTCAGAGATTACTGCAAGATCACGCTAGATCATTGCACAAATCCTCACTGAAAATGCACAATTTTCAGTGAACCTCGGCCAAACACAAATGGACAAAGTTTATACTTTGAGCGATAAAAGACACACAGATAGATAGGCATTCAGTCCACACAACACACCTTCATCATGCGCAGGCATCCCCGGCTGCGCACACCCTCTACTTGCCGCTGTAATGGTAAGGAGCGCGCCAATGCCCATAGACAAGCATGAATGGCCTGTATTGATTGTTTCTGGTGAATTTGATGCGGCAACAGATGAAGGTTGCAGACTGCGAGAGCTGAAGAAGCAGCTTGTGGAAAACAAGGGATGCTCTGTTCTCATATCCTTGCGATATGAAGACGCAATAAATATTTTTGCATCCCGCGCAGACCTTGGAACTGTTATCATAGACTGGGACATCCAGTGCGAAGACCCCGGCGAGCAGGCAACGGCAGCGGAGTTGCTTGAGGGCATCCGCCAGCGCAACAAAACCATCCCGGTCGTGCTGCTCACTGACCATTCCGAGCTGGAGAATCTGCCCACGGATGTTCTTTCCAAGGTGGACGACTGCATCTGGAAGATAACAGATACCGTGGATTTTCTGGCCGGACGCATTGAAGTGCTGGTCAGCGATTACCTGCAAACGGTGTATCCGGCTTTTTTCGGCGGCATGGCCCGCTACGCCAATGAATACAAATACGCATGGCACACGCCTGGGCATATGGGCGGCGAGGGATTTCTCAAAAGCCCCGCAGGCGTGGCCATGCACAAATTTTTTGGCGAAAACGTCTTTCGCGCCGACCTTTCCATTTCCGTGCCCGAGCTTGGCTCCCTGCTTGACCACAACGGTCCGGTTGGCGATGCGGAAGAAAATTCCGCCAGAGTCTTTGGGGCGGACATAACTTTTTATGTGCTCAACGGCACCTCCAACGTCAACCAGATCATCTGGCGCAGCCAGGTGCTGCGCGACGACATAGCCTTTGTTGACCGCAACTGTCACAAATCGCTCAACTACGCCATGGTCATTACCGAGGCCTACCCCGTGTATATGACGCCACGGCGCAACCGGCGCGGCATCATCGGGCCGTGCAGGCTTTCCGAATTTTCAGAAAAAAGCATCCACAAAAAAATCGCCGCCAACAAACTGATTCCTGACGAGCTGAAAAACAGCCGGGTCAAGATGTCCGCCCTCACCAATTCCACCTATGACGGGCTGTGCTACAACGTAGCCAACATCAAGAAGCAGCTCCGCAAGAGCGTGGACAACCTGCACTTTGACGAGGCGTGGTACGCCTACGCCCGATTCAGCCCCATGTATGAGAACCACTATGGCATGACGGATGCCGACAATGTGGCCGATCATCCGCCCATTTTCTGCTCGCAGTCCACCCACAAGCTGCTCACGGCCTTTTCACAGGCCTCCATGCTGCACGTAAAGCACGGCACGCATGTGCGGATCAACCGCGATGAACTCAACGAATCCTACATGATGCACGGCTCCACATCGCCGCAATACAGCATGATCGCGTCGCTTGATGTGGCTACCAAGATGATGGACGACGACGGCGAGGTGCTGCTGCGCGACACCATTACCGAGGCCGTTCGCATCCGCCGCAAGATCACCATCATGGAGCGGGAAATGACCGCCAGGGGCGACTGGTTTTTCAGTATGTGGCAGCCCAGAAGGGTTCCTTACCAGAAGGGCATGCATGACTTTCTGGAAGTGCCCGCCGAATATCTGGCAGAGAACCAGCTTCCCTGGGTATTGGACAGCGCCAACAACTGGCACGGCTTTGACGACATTGAGCCGGATTACGTCATGCTTGACCCCATCAAGCTGACCTTCATCACGCCCGGCCTTGCGGAAGACGGCACAATGGCGGATACGGGCATTCCGGCTGCCATTGTCACCAACTACCTGATCCGGCACCGCGTTGTATGCGAAAAAACCGACTATTATTCCTTTTTGCTGCTCAACTCCATCGGCACCACCAAGGCCAAGGAAGGGGCGCTCATCTCGGGTCTGCTCAAGTTCAAGCAACTCTATGACGCCAATGCCCCGCTGAGCGTGGCTCTGCCCGATCTTTATGCCGCCTTTCCTGAGACATACAAGGGCGTTGGCCTCAGAGACCACAGCAACGCCATCCACCGCCACTTCCGCGAACACAAGCTGCTGGACAAGATGCAGGCAGCCTTTCAGGGCATACCTGATCAGGTCATGCGGCCTGCGGAAGCCTACCATGAAGTGGTGCGCCACAATGTGGAATATGTGGAACTGGCCGACCTGCGCGGACGCGTTCCGGCTGTCATGATTGTGCCCTATCCGCCAGGTATTCCCGTCATGATGGGCGGCGAAATCATGAACGAGGTTGCGGAACCCATATTTGCCTATCTTGAGGCGCGCCAGAACTTTGAAAATGCCTTTCCCGGTTATGAAAGCGACATCCACGGCGTAGAACGCATAGAACGCGACGGCAAAAAATACTTCAGCGTATTGTGCATAAAAAAATAGCCATGCCCGATGATTTTTACCCCGAAACGCCGGGGAGCGCTTTTTAACCGCAGCAAAAGGACGGCAGCCATGACCACGCCCGGCACGAAAAAACTTGGCCTTTTCGCCTGCATCACTGTGGTGGCGGGCAATATGATGGGGTCTGGCATTGCTCTTTTGCCCGCGAACCTTGCGGGCATCGGCAGCATTTCAGTCATCGGCTGGCTTGTGGCCATTCTGGGAGCCATGGGCCTGGCCTATGTATTTGCCCGGCTGGGCATGGAAGACCCGCAGGAGGGCGGCCCCATTGCCTATGCCAGCGAAATAGGGCCGGAGCTGGGCTATCAGACGGGCCTGCTCTATTATCACGCCAACTGGATAGGCAATCTGGCCGTAGCCATAACTGGCGTGGATTATCTTTCGGTATTCTTTCCCGCGCTGGAGCATCCCCTGTGGGCTGGCTTCGCATCGCTGGCCCTCATCTGGATATTCACAGGCGTGAATATTCTCGGCGCGGCCTGGATAGGTAGGCTTGTTTCCATCGGGGTCGTCCTGCTGCTGATCCCCGTATTCATCACGGGCACCGTGGGCTGGCTGTATTTTGACCCTGCGGTGTTTTCCGCCAACTGGCTTGCCGGGGGCAAACCCGCAGGCAGCTCAGTCATGAGCGCCGTTGTGCTCTGCATCTGGAGCTTCATAGGGATTGAAAGCGCCTCGGTGAACACAGCCGTGGTGGACAACCCCAAGCGTAATATTCCGCTTTCCACCCTCATTGGCACGGCTCTGGCCGGGCTTGTGTACATACTTTCCTGCACGGCCATATCGGGTATGTTTCCCGCAAAGCAGATGGCGGAATCCGGGGCGCCCTTTTCGCTGGCCATGGGCCATATCTGCGCAGGGCTGCCTCTGGCCCATCTGGTGCCGGACATGGTTTCGGCAGTGACCGCCTTTGCCTGCCTTGCCTCACTGGGGTCATGGATAATGCTTGTTTCCAACGCTGGCTGCCGTGCCGCGCAGGACGGCACCCTGCCGCCCATCTTTGGCAGAAAAAACGCCAAGGGCCAGCCCGTGGCGGGGCTGATTCTTTCAGCCTGCATGATGAGCGCCATGCTGCTTCTAATGATGATTGTCAGCCGCTCCGGCGATACGCAGGATCTGTTCAACAGCATTACCAGCGTGGCAGTGCTGCTGACGCTCCCGGCCTATTATTACTCTGCTCTGGCGCTGCTCAAGAGGTATGGCCTGCGCAACCGGGCCGCATGGCTCAAGGTTGCGGCATCGCTCGGCGCTTGCATGTTCTGCCTCATCGCCTTTTCCGGCGCGGAAAAAAACGCCCTGTCCGGCGCTGTCATTGTCATGATGGGCGCGTTCATTTTCTATGTGGGTAAACCACGCCCCGCCCGTCAGGGATAAGGCACAAAAAGCGGCCTTCTTCGGTTCAGGGGAAGGCCGTTTTTGTTCATATCCGACAACATGGCTAGGCGAAGGGATGAATTCCGAAACGGTTCCGTCATGCCTCAGGGCTTGAGCATGTGCATGGAATCAGCCCTTCCCGCCACAACCAGAGAATCACCCTTGTGCAGAATCGTTGTGGCTGGAGGCACAAAAACAAAGGCATTTTTTCCCGCCGGGCGAATACCCATGACCATGACGTTGAACTGCTGCATCAGGTTCAATTCAATAAGGGTTTTCCCGTCCCACGCATCCACGCGCAGCTCCTGAATGGCAATGCCGCCGTACTTGGGGATAAGGTCGAGCATGCCGGGGTGGGTCAACTGGTGGGCCGCCATGACGGCGGCCTCTGTTTCCGGCACCATGGCGCGGGTAACGTGCAGGCGTTGCAGAATTTTTTTGTGTTCTTCGTTGGAGGCTTTGACCCATATCTTGGGGCCGTTCAGCTCCTGCACGTTGAGGGTGATGCTCAGCGACTGTTCCACGCTTTCCCCAACGCTGATCACCACCCAGTCCAGATCCTGCACGTGCAGCGACCGCAGTACGGCAATATTGGTGGCATCGGCCTTGTATACGGTATCCAGCGCTTCTTCCGCCCTTTGCACCCTGACCTCGGACATATCAATGCCAAGCACTGTATGCCCCAGCGATACCAGGGTGGAGGCCATGCGCAGGCCAAACTTGCCAAGGCCGATAACGCCGATTTCCAGTTTCTTTTCCGTCATAATTACCTCTCTGACCGTCAGGCCACGACCGGGCAAGCTCGCCTACCCGATGGGAAGCTGGGCCTCTGCCACGCTGTAGGCCTTTTTTGACCGCAGGCTCTGCACCGCCATGAGCAGGCTCAAAATGCCCACCCGGCCCGCAAACATGCTGAAAATTATGATTCCCTTGCCCGCAGAGCTCAAATCCTGCGTCAGATTGACGGAAAGCCCCACGGTGCCGAGTGCCGAAACTTCTTCAAACAGCAGGCGTAAAAAGGGCGCGGCCTGCGTGCCTGCTCCGGCAACAACATCGCCTTCCGTGATGGCAAGCAGAAAGACCGAAATCCCCACAAGCATGGAGTAGGCAAAAAACAGGGTCAGCGCACGGCTGACGTTCTCTGCCGACACGCCGCGTCCTTCAAGCACAATCTGGCTGTCGCCCCGAAACTGTGCGGCAATGTAGCCCGCAAGCACACGAAAGGTCACAACCTTGATGCCGCCAGCGCACGAACCAGGGCCGCCGCCGATGAACATCAGGGCTATCAACACCAGCAGGGTGGCATCGCCCAGCACGGCGAGGTCAATGGAACTGAAGCCTGCGGTACGCGCCACCACCGAGTGAAAAAACATGGTGATGGCAAGATCGGCGCATCCATCCACGGTTCTCGGCACGCTCCCCCGCCAGAACTCGATGGCGAACATGACCACCCAGCCGAGAACAATAATCAAGAGGCTTGTTTTGACCACCAGGCGGCTAAAACGGCTGAGGCGGCGCACAGGCGCGCCCAGGCGCCCCCCCGTGCAGATGCCCAAAAATTCGCGCAACACGCCAAAGCCTATGCCCCCCAGCACCACACTGGCCGCAATAACGGCGTTGACGGCCACGTCATCCCGAAAAATCGCCAGATTGGTTGTGCTCAGGGCAAAGCCAGCATTGCAGAAGGCCGAAACAGCATGAAACACGGCACTGAACGGGTAGAAAAAAACAGGGTCATGCAGCCAGAGCAGAAATGCGGCCACAGCCTCAATGCCAAAAACCAGCCCGAGCACCTGCCGCAAAAATGCGGCAAGGCTGAAATCACCCCACAGCAAGGCCTGACTCACGGCCTCGCGGCTGTTGAAAGGCACGTTGTTGCGCCACAGCAGAAAGATGATGCTCGTGTAGGTCATGACCCCCAGCCCGCCGGTCTGGATGAGGCACAATAGCACCCCCTTGCCGAATGGGCTGAGCACCTCGCTTATGTCCAGCGGCGAAAGGCCGGTAACGCAGACAGCCGAGGTTGCGAGAAAACAGGCGTCTATGGGGCTGATGCTCTGGCCCTTGGCCCAACTCGCAGGCAGGCCGAGCAGTACTGACCCCGCAAGGATAACCGCAAGGAATGACAACACCGGCCAGGTGAAGGGACTCAAAAAACGTTTTCTTGCCATAGCTCGTCTATGCCAGCCGCAACTGGTAAATGCAAGGCATGGTAGGGCGGGCTTTACAGCAGATGGCATACGGAGTATTCATGTAACCAGTGCTAGGGGAGCCGCGGATCGCAAGATCTGGCGGCTGAGAGTGGGATAAACCCAGACCCTATGAACCTGACGCAGTTCGCACTGCCGTAGGGAAGCCGCGGCCACGACGCTGTTCCGCTGCTTGTGGCTTTTTTTTGCGCCCTGCGTCGCAACCCGCGAGGCACAACCATGTCTGCATCTTTTCGTTCGCAGAATTCCGCTCTGAGCGGCCTGCTGGACAAACACCTCACCACTCTGGCCGAGGAAGAACAACTCGCCCCCGAATCCATTGTTGAAGCCATCGAGGCGGGCACAATGGTGCTGCTGGGCAACCCCGTGCATCCCAACCTCAAGCCCATTCTTGTGGGCCAGCCCTCGCGCATCAAGGTGAACGCCAACATCGGCACTTCGCCCCTGTGCAACTGCCCCGCTACGGAAGAACGCAAAATCAAGGCCGCCCTTGATGCCGGAGCCGACACCGTGATGGATCTTTCCATCGCGGGCGACCTTGACGCCCTGCGCCTTGGCATGCTCAAGGCCTGCCCCCTGCCGCTTGGCACCGTGCCGCTCTATGCCGTGGGCCAGCAGATTCTGGACGCGGAGCTGGATATCGCCACCATGCAGCCCGATGCCCTGTTTGCCGAAATCGCCAAGCAGGCGGAGCAGGGTGTGGACTTCATCACCGTGCACTGCGGCCTTTCCAAGCGCGGCGCTGAAATGGCCGTCAAGAACAACCGCGTGCTGGGCATTGTTTCGCGCGGCGGCTCCATGCTCGCCCGCTGGATGCTTGAGAACAACCGCGAAAATCCGCTGCTGGAATACTACGACCGCCTGCTGGACATCTGCCGCCCCTACAACGTCACCCTTTCGCTGGGCGACGGCCTGCGCCCCGGCGCGGGCGTGGACGCTGGCGATGCCGCCCAGTGGGAAGAAGTCATCAATCTGGGCCAGCTTGCCAAATACGCCCTTGAACGCGGCGTGCAATGCATGATCGAAGGCCCCGGCCACGTGCCGCTCAATCAGGTGCGTACCCAGATTCAGGGCATCAAACGCCTGACCAACAATGCCCCCCTGTATGTGCTCGGCCCCCTGTGCTGCGACAGCGCCCCCGGCTATGACCACATTGCCGGAGCCATCGGCGGCGCCATGGGCGTTGAGGCCGGCGTGGACTTTTTGTGCTACCTCACCCCGGCCGAGCACCTCACCCTGCCTGACGAGGCGGACGTGCGCGCTGGTGTCATGGCCTCACGCGTGGCCGCCCATGTGGGCGAAGTGGCCCTTGGCCGCCCCGCCGCCGTTGCCCGCGAGGCTGCCATGAACGCCGCCCGCAAGGCTCTGGACTGGGAAGCCATGTCCAAGGCCGCTCTTGACCCGCAGATGCTCGAAAAACGCCGCGAAGACCACAAGACGGAAGAAGTCTGCGCCATGTGCGGCAAATTCTGCTCCGTCAAGATGCTGCGCGGGCTTTAAGCAATTAAAACCTGAAATGCTCGCCTACGACGGGCAAAAGCCTGTCTGCCCGCATTTCGCGCCAAGGATTTTTCAAAAAATCCTTGCCGAGCAGTTTCTCTGAATTACTGAAGGAGGCCCCCACAAGGGAGCCTCCTTTTTTTGCCTCAGTGTGTTGCACGTGGCGACATGCCATAAACCTTGATGGCGACTCCGCACTCGCCAGGCCCCCCCCTCCTCTCAAAGTTCTCGACGCGCTGTGCAGCGTACATTCCGCATACCGCCTCCGGCTTCTCCCGCTTATCAAATTTGCGTGAAAAAATGTTTGTGCGCTCAAAGAGCTTTACTATCTGCCTGAAAGTTTTTATAAACACTTCATGTGAAAAAAATAACAAAATTTCAATCAACCCGCCCTTGCGGCGGATACGTGCCATAGCACTCTGGAGGATCATATGTGGGATCAAGCTGCCGATTACAAAAATGTGCGGGAAATTCGGGTCAAGACAACTACCTATCTGGGCGTTGGAGCCATTGATAAAATAGACGATATCCTCGCCCAGCTTAAGAGCGAGGGCATCACGTCCATACTCTGCGTTTGCGGCGGGCGTTCATACAAAATCACCGGAGCTTGGGACAAAGTTGAAGCCGCAGCCCAAAAACACGGCGTCACGCTTGCGCTCTACAACCGCGTCACCCCCAACCCCACCACTGACAGCGTGGACGAGGCCGCAGCCTTGGGCCGTTCTGTCAATGCGGGCGCAGTGTTGGCCATAGGCGGCGGCAGCCCCATCGACTGCGGCAAGAGCGCCGCCATCCTGCTGGCAAACCCTGGCAAGACTGGCGATGATCTGTACTGCTACCGCTTTACGCCGCAAGTGGCCCTGCCCATCATTGCCATCAACCTCACCCACGGCACCGGCAGCGAAGTGAACCGCTTTGCCGTGGCAACTGTAACCAAGCTGAACTACAAGCCCGCCATCGCTTACGATTGCATATACCCCCGCTTTGCCATTGACGACCCCGCGCTCATGACCGGGCTTTCGCCCGACCAGACGCGTTATGTGTCCATTGACGCTGTCAATCATGTGGTGGAAGCCGCCACCACCACTGTCACCAACCCCTTTGCAATTTCGCTTGCGGCAGAGACGATCCGGCTTGTCCACCAGTGGCTGCCCGCCGCCCTTGCCGACCCCGGCGACCTCAAGGCCCGCTACCAGCTGTGCTACGCCGCCATGCAGGCGGGCGTGGCTTTTGATAACGGCCTGCTGCACTTCACGCACGCGCTTGAGCACCCCCTGAGCGCCGTCAGCCCCGACCTCTCGCACGGGCTTGGCCTTGCCGTTCTGCTGCCCTCCGTCATTCTGGAATGCTACCCCGCCCGGCCCGATGTGCTGGCGCACATTCTTGCGCCCCTGGCCCCCGGCCTCAAGGGCCTGCCGGAAGAAGCCCCGCAGGCCGCCAAGGCTGTGGAACAGTGGCTTGCCAGCGTGGGTGTGCCGCAAAAGCTTGAAGACCTCGGCGTGACCGCTGCTGATGTGGACAAATTCTGCGACCTTGTGGAACAGACGCCGTCACTGGGTCTGCTGATTTCCGTTGCGCCAGTGGAAGGCACGAGGGAACGCGTGGCGCGCATCTACAACAATTCTCTCAAGCCCATGGCTTAAAAAGGATCGCCATTGCCAACGCCTATTGCGTTGCAATTGAAAGAGGTCAGCGCGTGAGTGCTGGCCTCTTTTTTGGACGCCTGCGCGGCGCGCGATTTCGCCTCCCCATCGGTGAGTTGCGAGTATTTGCTGCCCTGCGGGCACACTCTTTCGCCCTCCGGCGAAGCTTGGGACGCCTGTGCGGCGCGCAGCAAGGCGGGGCCGGTTATGGGGCTACGCCCCCTTCTCGGCCCCCCTTGCATCCCCCCCGAAGCACCCCCTAAGAGGGCTTTCCAGATTCCTTAGCATGACGAGGGCAACGCGGCATCTGCTGCGGGAGCTTCCTTCGTTCGCTGCACTCTCTCAGGTGATCTCCCTCCGCGCCGCGTTAATGCCAGAGGACACTTTCGCTTTGAATGTGAGTCCGTTTCAGCCAAATGCCTGTGGTTTTTTTGATAATTAAGGGAGTGGCGTATTGGCGTAAAAATTTTCGGGAATTACAGCGTAAAAATTCGAATCCCATGACGCCTCGGGCAATAACCAAGAGCATTCGGCCCACCGGGGCAGATCACTTGTGGGTCAAAGATTTCAGCCGCACAAAACTTTTTGCGCACCACGTTGTTTTGAGTGCCTTTTTGCTTTTCGCCCACTAACCGTCACCAGGAGATGGTTGTGGTGTTGCCTTCCTTAAACTCGCCGGAGCGGATGCGGAGGCGATGGCTGGTGTTGGGCGAATTTGCAAAATACGCATTCAGGGCGCAAAAGTCGGGTTTGCGTAAATCAGCCTGACAGGCTCACCCCCACCCGGCAAAACCCTTTTTTCTGTGTTTGCCTTTTCGTTTTTTGCCTTTCTGCTTTTATTGCCTTTTCTGCCTTTCACCCCGGCCCGGCATCAAAAGCTGGTCGTGGCGTTGCCTTCCTTATACTCGCCGGAGCGGATGCGAGGGCGATGGCTGGTGTTGAGTGAATTTGCAAAATACGCATTTTTCTGGCCTGACAAGAAAAAATCCTGCTTTTGAGCGCAGCGTACTCAAGTACGTGAGCATCAAAAACAGGATTTTAACGCCGTCAGGCCAAAAAAAACGGGTTTGCGTAAATACGCTCGACCGGCTCACCCACCCCGCGCCCAAACCTTCCCTGCCTTTCCTTCCTTCAGCCTCCGCGCGGCAAAGCCCACACGTCAAAAGAGACCAACACTTGCGTGCTGGCCTCTTTCAGCGGGGTTGCCTGAGGAGGGCATTGGAGGAAGAGAAAGGCGCTGTGTCTGCGTGTGAAAATATCTGCCTATATCTTGCCTACAAGATCAAGGCCGGGCTTAAGGGTGGCGCTGCCGGGCTTCCAGCGGGCGGGGCAAACCTGATCGCCGTGTTCAGCCACAAACTGCGCTGCTTCGAGTTTGCGCAGCAGTTCTTCAACATTACGACCAATGGGCGTGTCGTGGATTTCATAGGCCTTGATGACGCCATCGGGATTTACCAGAAAACTGCCGCGCAAAGCCTGCCCTGCGCCTTCAATCATGACGCCGAACGCGTTGGAGAGCGTTCCGGCGCAGTCTGCCAGCATGGGATAACGAATCTTGGCGATGCTGGGCGAGGCATCGGCCCAGGCTTTGTGCACAAAGGCGCTGTCTGTCGATACGGAATAGACTTCGCAATTGAGCTTTTTGAACTGCTCGTAGTTGTCGGCCAGGTCTTCCAACTCCGTGGGGCACACAAAGGTAAAGTCAGCTGGATAGAAAAAGAAGACGGACCAGTGGCCCTTTATATCTGCTTCGGTAACCGTTTTCAGCTCGCCACCGTGAAAAGCCTTTACGTTGAAAGGTTCAACCGCTTTATTGATGAGATTTCCCATGATTGTATCCTTATGGCGAAGCGTGACGCTCCGGCAGGGGTTGCTGCAACCTTGTTTTGAAAACAGTATTCAATCCTATTTGCTCTGTCAAGAAATTACGGCTGAAAAATCTCTTTTTTTCGCGCACGCCCTTGCTCTCCACGCGCCACAACCCTACCATAGCTTGCAGGGCAGTAAAACAGTGCGCTACCGCCTTTTAGCCGCTGCATTGCTTTTTGCCATTTTTTAGGCCAAAAGGTACCCTACATGCTGGCGACTGCAAGCCTTGGCCGCATCGACAGTTTTAACAAACGCACACTTGTTATTCGGGGGTGGGCATATATATGACAACGCAACAAAATAATGCCGGTCTTTCGGAATTTCTGGATTTCATGAGCCGCAAAGGCCTGAACACCACATCCCAGCGCCGTATCATAGCCGAAGCTTTTTTTGAATTGCCCGGGCACCACTCGCTTGAAGAATTTTATCAGCACGTGATCAAACGCGATTCCGGCATCGGTCAGACCACCGTATACCGCACGCTCAAGCTGCTTTGCGATGCGGGCCTTGCCATGGAAATCCACTTCAGCGACGGCATCACCCGCTACGAAATTGCCAAGCCGGACAGCCATCACGACCACCTTGTCTGCCTTGACTGCGGCAAGATTGTGGAAATTTGTGATCCGCGCATTGAAAAACTCCAGCGCGAAATGGCCGAAAAATACGGCTTCAAGCTACGCGGTCATGTGCACAACCTGTACGGCATCTGCAAGGAGTGCCGCGACAAAGCCGCCAAGGACGACTAAGGCCCACGGATTGAACTTTAGCGATTTTTTCGGGCTGCCCTTGGGCAGCCCTTTTTTATTCCTCTGTGAATGGGGGTAAGCTTTCCGCAAAAGACAAATATTTTTTTATGGCTCATTCAAATGAAGTTGACATTCATTTTCTACAAGGGCAGACTACGTGCACATCCTCCCTGTGCCGCAAGACACTTTGGGGGAAACAAGAGGTGAAGACATGGATATTCAACTGGTTATCGTCATATTGTGCATAATTGCGGCTGCATATTACTTTGGCCGCAGGGTTTATACGGCGGTCAGCAAGGGCAAATGCGGCTGTTGCGATGGCGCCTGCGACGATGGCAAAAAAAGCTCATGCGGCTGCACTCCCAACGATGCAGAGGCGCAGCGCCTTGAAAGCAAACGCCTGAAATTTGGCCCTAAAAAGTAGAGAGCAAGGCAAGCCCCCCACACACGCCCCCTCCTCCGGTTCGTTATGTAAGCAGAACGCGAACCGGCTCAGCCCCGGCCCTGGCCTGTACCAGGTACCGGGGCTTTTTTCATATTGCCCAATGAGTCCGCAAGAAGTCACCACCGCACTCGCATCGGCCAGTGGCGCTACCGTGCAAACCCCGCTTGCTCCAATGTTTTGCGGCCTTTCAGCGTCAGAGCTATGCAGGCAGCCACAAAGGGCAGGCAGATCAGCATATTGATGGCAAGGGCAAGACCTCCATACTGGATGACAAGCCCAACAAGACCGACGCCAAGTCCACCGATGCCGATGCCGAATCCCAGTGAAAATCCTGAGGCCATGGCGGCTTGACGGGAAAGCAGCTCTTGCGCCAGCACTACAATGGGCGAGAAGGACGAAAGCAGCACCGCCCCGGCCAGGGCAAAAGCTACAGGTTGCAGGCCTGCGCCAACATGCAGAAAGAGGTAGAAAAAAATGGGAGAGACGGCCAGGGACAAGAAAATAACAATAGTTTTACCGAACCTGTCTGAAAGATAACCGCCCGCTATGCCCCCTGCTGCACCAGAAACCAGCAGAATGAACAGCAAGTGGGAGCAGGTGGACAGACTCATGCCCTGCTGTTGCAGGTACAGCGGAAGAAAGGCCACAAGGCCAGAATAGGTCAGTGTGCGGACGGCAATAATCAGCACCAGCTTGCTCAGCTCTTTCCAGGCTGGGCGCAGGGCCTCCATCATCGGTACTGTTTCTGCCTGCGATCTTGCGGGCGTTTTTTGAGCCTTGAAGGCCAATAATACCGTAACAATAATGCCCGGCACCACAAAGTAAGGCGTGACGCTCAGGCCAAACCGTTCCACCAGCGGGATGACAAACAGGGGCGTCAGCGCCCAGCCAAGATTCCCCGAAGCACCAAAAACCGCCTGATACATCCCTTTTTTCTGCCCGCTCGCGGCACTAACCATAGCCGATGCCTGCGGATGGAAAGCCGCAGCCCCAAGACCGGAAAGGGCCGCAAGTGCAATCAGCATGGTGGAGCTGTGGGTCAGACCTATGCAGCTCAGCAGTATCGCCAGCCAGGCAGTGCCCACATATATCATCCAGCTCTGGTTTTTTCTGTCCACCATATAGCCAATAAGCGGCTGCGAAAGCGAGGAGGTAATGGTAAAGGCTGAAATGGCAAACGAAACTTCTCCAATACCAAAACCAGCCGCGATGAGAAATGGTGTAAGTATAGGAATAATATTCATATACCAGTCATTAAGCATATGCGCGAACGATATGGAGTACACAACGTCTTTTTTGACTGTTGCTGAATTCATTATAGCATTCTCCATTATTCATCTTTATCGCTATTTGTGTAAATCTGTTCAAATCCGCGTTCAACAAATGCGTTAATATCCATAAGGAAACGCAGTATTATTGCCTGCTCGTCTTCATCGTATTTATTTACGATGCAGATCTTTTCGCCAAATGTTCTGTCATGGTTGATTTTATGGGCTTCAAATATTTTCTTTCCGTCCTCTGCAACCCTGAAATAGATATTTTTGTTATTTTCAGGTTCCTGATAACTTTCGATAAAATTTTTTTTCAGCAGTTTTTTGCATATCTTACTTATGGCCCCACGCGTCATGCCCATCTCGTTAGAAACCTTTGTCACATTGGCATGATCAAGAGTTCCTATCCAATGGATGCAATGAACCTCCGTGAGGTTCAGGTCATCAAAGAAGTCTTCTCTACCATGCTTGAAGGCATCGGCATGCTCAGAGATTTTGATGAGTTCGGCTACAATCCTGTGAGGCTGATTCATGGTTGCTCCTTTTTGTTGACATGGAAACAATCGTGGAAAATTGTTTCCATGTCAACAAAAAAATCCACACGAACACATGCCCCGGTCCATTCACTCACTCCCCGGATGGCTGACAGAAAAAGGCGCACCCGGTAAACCGGATGCGCTCGACAAGGCAGCCATGCAACAGGGCATGACGGCAGCTTGACTGTTTGTCCTATTGGAGGATTTTATTCCCGTCTGCGCTTGAGCCTGTCCAGCCGCTCCTGCATAAGGAAGCGCCCGGTAACGGAATTTGGGTCGGCAACGATGGCCTCGGGCGTTCCGGCAGAGACTATCTGGCCGCCGTTTTCGCCGCCGCCGGGGCCCATATCCAGCACATGGTCGGATGCCAGAATCATGTCTGTATTGTGCTCGATAACCACCACGCTGGCTCCCCTGTCCACCAGCGCATGCAGCACCTTGATGAGCTTGCCCACCTCGTGCATGTGCAGGCCCGTGGTCGGCTCGTCAAGAATGTACATGGTTCCCGGCAGGGATCGCTTGCCAAGCTCGCGCGAAATCTTGATGCGCTGGGCTTCGCCGCCCGAGAGCGTTGTGGCGGGCTGCCCCAGCCGCAGATATTCCAGCCCCACCTCTTCCAGCACGGCAAGACGGCGTTCCAGCGAGGGATAGTTTTCAAAAAGCTGGCGGGCCTGATGCACGGTAAGGTCGAGCACCTCGGCGATGTTCAGCCCCTTGTAGCGCACTTCAAGGGTTTCGTGGTTATAGCGTTTGCCCTTGCACACGTCGCAGGTCACATACACATCGGGCAAAAAGTGCATTTCAACACGAATCTGCCCGTCGCCGCCGCAGGCTTCGCAACGGCCCCCGCGCACGTTAAAGCTGAAACGCCCCGGCTTGTAGCCGCGTTTGCGGGCGTCCTGAGTCATGGCAAAAATATTGCGAATCTCGTCAAAAATCTTGGTGTAGGTTGCGGGGTTGGAACGCGGCGTGCGGCCAATGGGCGTCTGGTCAATGGCCACAATGCGCTCCACAGGCGCGGAGCCTTTCTCGTATTCCAGCCCGCCGATGGTGCCGGGCTGATCCACGCGCAGGCCAAGGTTGAGGGCCACATGCTTGTAGAGCGTATCCACCACCAGCGAACTCTTGCCGGAGCCGGAAACCCCGGTCACGCAGGTGAGCACGCCCAGAGGGATGCGGCAATCAATATTGCGCAGGTTGTTGGTGGTGATGCCGTGCATGACCAGCGCCCCCTGCCCTTCGCGCCGCTCGTCCGGCAGGGCGATCACATCGTCGCCGCGCAGGTAACGGGCCGTGAGGGTATCCGCATTGCCAAGCAGGTCGTCCACCCGCCCTTGAAACATGATTTCGCCGCCCTGCGAGCCGGAGCCGGGGCCAAGCTCAATGACCGTATCCGCCGCGCAGATGGTGGCCTCGTCATGCTCCACCACGAGCACTGTATTGCCGCGCGCCTGAAGTGAACGCAGGGTTCCCAGCAGCCGCTCGTTGTCACGCGGATGCAGGCCGATGGAAGGCTCGTCCAGCACGTAGGTAACGCCCACAAGGCCCGAACCGAGCTGCGATGCCAGACGGATGCGCTGGGCCTCGCCGCCCGAAAGCGTGGACATGGAGCGCCCCAGGGAAAGGTACTCAAGCCCCACGCTGCGCATGAACGACAGGCGGTGAGTCAGTTCCTTCATGAGCGGTTCGGCAATGACCACATGCCGCCCCGTAAATTCGCGTTTTTCCAGCCATTCCAGCGCGCGCTCAACCGAAAGGTTGCAGAACTGCGCGATATTCAGATCGTCCACCCGCACAGAGAGCGCGTTGGTGTTCAGCCGCGCTCCGTGGCAGTCCGGGCAGTCCATGGTCTGCCGATAACGAGACAGGGCCTCGCGCCAGGCATCGCCGTACTGCATGCCGCTTTCAAGCAGAGGAATAACGCCGGGCCAGCGTTTTTCGCTTACGCCCACCTGCCCCTGCGTGCGCAGTGCGTCAGAAAAATGCTCGCTCTGATAATCGCCGCCAGCACCAAGGGCAACGCTGCCGCCCATCCAGTTGCGGCGCAGGCCCAACGAGGCGCGCGCGGGGCGGCCCTGTTCATCCTCGCCGTAAAAAAGAGCGGAAAGCGCATCTTCACTAAACTGCTCCAGCGGCGTGGAAAGCTGAAATTTGAAGCGCTTGCCCAGAGCCTTGAGGGAGTCCTCATAGCGGCTGAACATTTTGTCCGTGGCCCAGGGCAACAGGGCGCCCGTGTTCAGCGAAAGGCCCATGTTGGGCGCAATGAGGCGCGGCTCAAAATAATCCACGCCGCCGAGGCCCACGCAACGCGGGCAGGCGCCCTGCGGCCCGTTGAACGAAAACAGCTGCGGGCTGGGCGCGGGCAGCGAAATACGGCAGTGCGCGCATACCGAGGTGGTGGAGTGCACGGTGTCTGCCTCCTGCCCCGCGGCGGCTTTGTCCGGCTCGTGCAGCACAAGTCGGCCCTCGCCGTAGCGCAGGGCCAGCTCAACCGAATCCGCCAGACGTCCCCGAATGCCCTCCTTGTTCACCAGGCGGTCAACCACCAGATCAATGGAGTGCTTCTTGTTTTTGTCCAGCGTGGGCACATCGTCCAGCGTATAAAACTCGCCGTTGACGCGCACGCGGGCAAAGCCTTCGGCCTTGAGCTTTTTGAACTTGTCCTGATGCGTGCCCTTCTGAAGTTCCACCAGCGGAGCCATGACCATAAACTTGGTGCCCTGCGGCAGGGCCATGATATCGCCAATGATTTCATCTGCTGCGCGGGCCTCGATGGGCCGCCCGCACTGGGGGCAATACATGCGCCCAAGCCGGGCAAAAAACACGCGCAGAAAGTCGTAAATTTCCGTGACCGTTCCCACGGTTGAACGCGGGTTGCGCGAAACGCTCTGCTGCTCAAGCGATATGGCGGGCGAAAGCCCCTCGATCTTTTCCACATCCGGCTTGTCCATCTGGGGCAAGAACTGGCGGGCGTAGGCAGACAGCGATTCCACATAGCGGCGCTGGCCTTCAGCATAGACGATATCGAACGCCAGCGTTGATTTGCCGGAACCTGAAGGACCGCAAATCACCACCAGCTCGTCGCGTGGGATGTCCAGACTGATGTTTTTGAGATTATGCTGGCGGGCCTTTTCGATGTGGATGCAGGGCTTGCTTGTGTTCATGAAAGCATATGTAAGCGGCCCAAGGGGCATTGGCAAGGGCAGAGCCTGCGTATTTTTGCGCGCCCCCGACGCTGCAAAATGCACCCTCAGCCCCCAACCGCCCGGATCGCGCAATCCTTTGCCTGCTTGCATGGACAAGCCTTGCTGAAAGCGGTATAAAAATTTTTACAGCACGTCTGTTTCTGCAACCATCTGTCTGCGGGAGGATGTATGCCGCGTCATATACACTGTTTACTGATTGTTCTGTTGCTTGCCGCACTGTCGGATTCTGTGCAGGCCGCCGAAAGCGAAGTCACTGCCCGCAGTATCTTTGCACTGTTGCCCGAAAGTATTTTTGAAAACACTCCTGAAGGTCTGAGTCCGCTGGAAAAGCAGAAACTGCTTTCTGCCGGGCATTCGGAATTTTGGGAGATCGCCGGAGAAACGGAGGACGTTCTGGTGTTCGCCTCCATGCCGTTCAGGGATACAGCCGTTGCCCTGCGCCTGTTCCGCAACGCTGCGGACGGCTCCGTGCTCGCCGCGTTCGGCACCTTGGGCGGCGCTGTGTGTACCCTTGAGTTGTGGCGGGTTGACGCCTCTGGACGCGCCGTGCCTGTGGACACCCCGCAAGAACCGGACATAAGCACCTTTTTTGCCCCGGGGCGCAAAATGCCGCCCGATGTTCAGGCTACAGTCATGATCTGCCTTGGCCTCGGCGGTCTCAAGGCGCAGCCCATGTTCTGGACCAGTACGGGCATGGCCCATGTTCCGGTAGACAATGATGTAAGTTTTCAGTGGAATGGCAAAAGTTTTGACAAGCTGGTGCAGCCGCAGGTTGATTAGCGGCTCGACATAAAAATCAGGGTTGGGTTCCCGCAAGGGAAAGGCCCGTTTCTGCCGGAAAATATCCAGCGGAAACGGGCCTTGATTTTGTGTAAAAAGTCAGCGTGACGGCAACAGCTACATGGCTATTTTATTCTCTCACTTTGTCAGAAGGCAAAAGCGCAATTAGCCCCTCCTGCCCGCAAGGCTGAACAGCACCAAAGCCCCCATGATGATCGCTCCCCCCGCAAAGGTGGAGGCCTCAGGCAGGCCGCCTGTCACCGCAAAATCAAGCAGCATGGACAAAAAGGGCGTCAGGAACATGTAGTTGGTCACAAGGCTTGTGCGCGGGGCAAGGGCAAGAGCTTTTGTCCAGAGCAGATAGGCAGCCGCGCTGGGGAAAATCCCCAGAAAGAGCGCAAGCCAGAGCGCGCTGGCGGGCGCAGCCTGTACCTGGGCCACGGTTTGCGGCAGGCAGTACAGCAAAAAGAGCGTACCCGCAAAAAAACTCCAGGCCGCGATTTCCATGGATCCGTAGTGCCGCGACAATGTGCGCTGCGTAATATTGTACAGGCTTATGAGCACTG
Organism: Desulfovibrio intestinivivus; assembly: GCF_053570665.1. Taxonomy (NCBI): domain Bacteria; kingdom Pseudomonadati; phylum Thermodesulfobacteriota; class Desulfovibrionia; order Desulfovibrionales; family Desulfovibrionaceae; genus Desulfovibrio; species Desulfovibrio intestinivivus. Next base: position 383,953 of record NZ_JBRBQT010000001.1, read on the forward strand.
CGGCCACCAGCACCCAGCCCATGCCGGGAGCCAGCATAAATCCGCGCCCGCCGCCGTTCATCACCACTACGCCGCCAAATGCCAGCGCAAGCGCAAGCCAGCGCAGCACGGGCAAACGCTCGCTGAAGAACAGGCGTGCCAGCGCCGCCGTCAGAATGGGTGCTGTGGAAATGACAATGCAGTTGGTGGTGGGATTAAGGGTGATGGAACCCTCATTGAAGGCCAGCAGATACAGCGTGAAACCGCTCAGCCCTGACGCCGCAAACAGGGGCAGATGTCGGGCAGAGGGTACAAAAAATCCCCCGCGCCCTCTGCCCCTTGCCAGCAGAACGCCAACAAAGGCCAGCGACGCCACAGCGCACCGCACAAGGCCCAGCGGGCCTGGCGTAAAAAATGCCAGCGCAACCTTGGTGTACACATAGGCGGTTGACCACAGCACAACGGTGGCAAAGGCATAGGCCTGACAGATCAGCGCGGGATTGTTCATGACTATTCATTGGCGAATAGTTACATGCGGCGAAAGCCCGAAGTATCGCCCGCATACGCCGCGCGGGCGGCCCGGGCTTTCGTGGCCGGATATCGGCCAGTTCGGGCTATCTCTATTTTTCCAGCCACTCCCCAAGACGGGTTGCGAGAGTTGCCTCATCAAAGCGCGGGGTGGCGTACATGCCTGCGGCCTCGCGCTGGCGGGCTGCTTCTGCAAGAATAATGGCCGAAGCCACAGACACGTTGAAGCTCTGGATCATGCCGTACATGGGTATGTACAGCTCGCCATCGGCGGCGGCCAGCAGTTCCGGCTCAACGCCGCTATGCTCGTTGCCCATAATCACTGCCGTGGGGCGGGTAAAATCCCATTCCCGCATGGGGCGGGCCTTTTCTGTAAACGAAGTGGCAAGCACCTGCATGCCCTGACCGCGCAGGTCGGCAAGCATGTCTTCGCTGGTTTTATGGCGCACGCTTTCCACCCACTTGCGTGCAGAAGCAGAGGTCTTGCGCCCCAGCGCGGGAAAAGCCGTATTGGTGTAATACAGGTGCACACGGCTGACGCCAAAAGCATCGCACGAGCGATAAATGGCCGAAACGTTGTGCGGGTCGTGAATATTGGCAAGCACCAGCGTAAGGTCCGGCTGGCGGTGACTCAGCACTTCCAGAAAGCGGGCCTTACGCCGTGCCGTAGGTTCTTTGGGCATGGCTGATTCCTTACACATTGTAATTGATTGCTGCCCTTGTGTGGCAGAAAACGGCCTTTCAGGCAAGTGCGCCGATCTGCCGGGATGGACGGGCAATGCCAATTAGGGTATATTCAACACACTAGTCTTGGCCTATTTTCCTTATTGGCCTGCAATCCATTCACTTTTTTCAGGAGCAACATGAATCTACTCCGCCTCTCTGCATATGCTCTGAGCGCACTGCTGCTTACTCCCTACACGGCTCTTGCCGCCGCCGACCATCTTACAGTTCCCGGCACCCTCTCCGCATGGTGGATCATCCCTTTTGCGGGCATGCTGCTTTCCATAGCCATATTGCCTCTGACCGCCCATATTTTCTGGGAACATCACCGGGGCAAGATTTCCATTTTCTGGGCGCTCACCTTTCTTGTCCCATGCCTTGCGGCCTATGGCCCAGGCGTGACCTTCTATGAATTCTGCCACATCATCCTGCTGGATTACGTGCCTTTCCTTGTACTTCTTTTTTCGCTGTACACGGTTGCGGGCGGGGTACGCCTTAAAGGCTCCCTCACAGGCACTCCACCAGTGAATTTGGGAATTCTCGCCATAGGAACCGTGCTGGCAAGCTGGATGGGCACCACAGGAGCCGCCATGCTGCTCGTACGCCCGTTGCTGCGGGCCAATGCGCACCGCAAGTACCGCGTGCATTCTGTGGTATTTTTCATTTTTCTGGTGGCAAACATCGGCGGTTCCCTCTCGCCCCTGGGCGATCCGCCGCTGTTTCTGGGTTTTTTGAAGGGCGTGGACTTTTTCTGGACTACCTCGCACCTGTTTTTGAAAACCCTGAGCCTGTCCACGGCCCTGCTGGCAATCTATTTTGTTCTGGACATGGTGCTTTATAACAAGGAAGGCCGCCCCGTACCGCCGACCAGCCCTGCTGACGGCGCGCCCGCGAAGCTGGGGCAGGTAATGTCCAAGGAAAAACTCGGACTGGACGGCAAGATCAACCTGCTGTTTCTGCTGGGCGTGGTGACTGCCGTGCTGCTTTCCGGTCTGTTCCCGCTGGGAACAATCGCCACGGTGGGTGGGGTGCCGCTGGAAGCGCAAAATGTGCTGCGCGATGCCGCCTTGCTCTTCCTGGCGTGGCTTTCCATGCGCTATACCAGCCGCAGATGCCGTGAATTGAACGGCTTTACATGGGGGCCCATTGAAGAAGTGGCTCAACTGTTCTTTGGTATTTTTGTCAGCATGATTCCGGCCATGGCCATTCTCAAGGCAGGAACCTCCGGCGCGCTGGCCCCGCTGGTGGAGCTGGTCTCGCGCGATGGGCAGCCGGTTAATGCCATGTACTTCTGGCTGACGGGCATTCTTTCCAGTTTTCTAGATAACGCCCCTACATACATGGTCTTTTTCAACACAGCGGGCGGTGATGCGCAAACGCTCATGCACCATATGCCCGAAACTCTGGCGGCCATTTCCGCTGGCGCGGTCTTTATGGGCGCATGCAGCTACATAGGCAACGCGCCCAACTTTATGGTGCGGGCCATTGCGGAAGATCAGGGCGTACGTATGCCCGGATTTTTCGGCTACATTCTGTGGTCGCTCGGCATTCTTGTGCCGCTGTTTGCTCTGCTGACCTGGTTTTTCTTTACTTAGGCGGCGGGGCTGTTCGGGGCTGAGCTGTCTGCTGACACAACCTGACAACGCCAACACGCAAAAAGGCGGGCTTTATGCCCGACTGATACTGATCAAACGCCGCTTTGCGGCATTTGCGCCGCCAGGGTCAGCAAAGCCGCCGGGCGGAATACACGGAAACCAGTCGCTCATCGGTGCGGCAAAGCCGCAACCGGCTCCTGATTTCCGATTGTGTTGACGCTGTCAACACGCAAAAAGGCGGGCTTTACGCCCGCCTTTTTGCGTTAACAACAGAGTACGCTTGCCGTTGAGGGTTTTATCTGCAAGCGCTCTGTTAGATGAATTCGTCAATGCGGCCAGCGCGCACCTTGGTCAGCAACCTTTTGGCCGCGCCAAGCTCACCCGTGGTCATCCTGTCCATTTTTTCGGCCAACAGCTGTTCGCCAATCATGCGCGTGTAGGGCGTGGCGTAGTGCAGCAGAAATTCCAGGAACGACGCGGCAGAGTTGGGGCCGCACTGGTTTTTCATGCCGCATTCGCGCACCATGGAAAGGAACTCTTCGCCCGTGCGACCCAGCCGGGGGCAGGCCGCGCAAAATGACGGTAGATGGCGGGCTTCTTCCAGCAAAAAACGCACCACTTCATCCACATGGCAGTCTTCGCCAATGGGGAAGGGAACCTTGTGCTCGGGATTGTCAATCCAGTTGCCGTAGGGGTTGGCAACGCTGCCTGTGAGCAGTTGCGAAGCGCCCGCGCTACAGCCATCGCGCCACAGGCCCGCAGGTTCCTTGGTGGTCAGGATGATGCCAGCGTAGGGAACCGCCAGCCGGGCAATTGCCACACAGCGCAGGTAGTCGGCATCGCTTACGGGATGGGGCGTTTGCATGTTGCTGCCGGGGGCGCAACGCATGCGGTGCAGGCTCAGGGTGCGGCAGCCTGTGTCATAGGCCCGCAGCAAATGCGCCTGATGCTGCACGATACCCAGCAGATCATACTGCCAGGGGCCAAGGCCCAGCATCAGGCCACCGCCCACGTCCGGCACACCCGCCTGAAAGGCAACATCTGCGGCGTTCAGCCGGGCGTAGTAATCACTCTTGGGGCCAGAGATGTGGGCCGCGCGATAACTGGCCTCGTGGTAGGTGTCCTGATAGATCAGCACGGTTCCCACATACGATTCCAGCAGGGCGGCATACTCGTGCGATTCCAGAGCGCCCACGTTCACGTTGACGCTGTGCACTTCGCCCACGCCGTCAAAGGCTGTGTACAGGATGCTGATGGCCTCGGCCAGATATTCAATATCGGCATTGGGCAACTGCCCGCTGACAAGGAAAATACGTTTGTGCCCCTGACGGATAAGCTTGAGGGCTGCCTCGCGCATTTCAGGCGAGGTCATGTACTTGCGCTCAACGGCCTTGTTGCTTTTGCGATTGGCGCAGTACAGGCATTCGCTGCCGCAGTGGTTGGAGATGTGCAGGGGCGCGGAAAGCACAATGCGGTCGCCGTAAACCTTTTGCTTGACTTCATCGGCGGCTGCCATAATGCGGCCAACGCCCACGCCGTCCTGCACACGCATGAGGGCGACCGTTTCCGCCATGGACAGCGGCTGCAATTCGAGCGACTTGTTGAGGATATCCCGAAGCTCTGCGGCGTCAGGTGCTGTTTCCCTTTCCAGAGCTGTGCCAATGGCCTGGGCATCAAACCAGCGGGGCTGTGCATCAACAGACATGGGAACCTTCCTTGCAATAATTTTCAATAATTTCAGCAGAATTATCGCAATAACAATCCTGCGCTTCATGTTACTTTGTTCACAAGCAACACGTTATTTATTTCACATTCGCAAGTCAAGATGTGTACGCCAAGTTGTTTGATTAATCAAACTATAAATTTTGCTGACAACAACAAAATAAGTTAAATTAAACTGGATGGATATAATTTGCGGTGTTCAACCTCATTAAAAAATTAAACACATAAAAAAAATTTGTATTTATTTGCGCAGAGCCTGCCAGCAGATGTCCTTGCGCCGCAAAAGCCACAGCGATATATTGCGCATGGCGAAAAAGGCGTGGTCTGCCTGCCAAAAACCCCAAAAAAAGCTCCCGCTGCCCGCACATTCACTCCAAGGAAAATCCATGTTCCCACTCCGCCCCGTGCCCCTTATGCTGACACTTCTGCTCTTCCTTTGCCTTGGCTTTTCTCAGCCCGCCCATTGCGCTGGTGCCGAAAAGCCGCAAGGCCCCTTGCGCGTGGCCCTGTTGCTTGAAACACCCACGGGCGACAACGACTGGAACGACAGCCTTGTTGACGGCCTGAGGCAGGCCGAGCGCGAGCTGGGCATAAAGGCCTCTGTGATCACCGCCCAGCCGGGCTACGACGAGGCGGCGCTTCAGGAGATGCTCCGCACGGCTGCGGGCAACAATGATCTTGTGCTGGTGGCCTCCAACGGCCTGCACGAAGTGCTGCGCAACAACGCCGCAAACTTTCGCCGCACCATGTTTGGCTGCATTGATGCCGGCATCCGCGCGCCCAATATAATGTCCGTTACCTTTGCCGATGAGCAGGCTGCCTATCTTGCCGGGGCGGCTGCGGCCATGCTTGCGCGCCAGACCGCCATGCCCGGCATAAGCGGACGCAAGATTATTGGCTGGATAACGGGTGAGGACTGCCCCGCCATGCGCTCCCTGCTGGGAGGATTCACCGAGGGCGCGCGTGTGATTGATCCTGAAGTGCGTGTCATCAACGTGGTTACAGGCTCATTCGCCAATGCGGAGGCTGGCCGCGCCGCAGCGAAAAACCTGCTCGATCAGGGAGCGGACATCCTGGTGCTGGCAAGCGGCATGGGCAATGGCCCTGCCTTGCAGGAGGTTAAAGCGCGCAACGCTTATGCCGTGGGCCTGAACACCGACAAGGACAACCTGCTGCCCGGCCATGTGCTCACCTCCATCCTCAAGCACCCCAACAAGGCCGTGTACGACATCATAGCCGCTACGGCATCCGGCCACTTTGCAGGCAAGGAAATCCTCGTACGCGACCTGCAAAACGGCGGTGTGGACATTACCCCCATGGAGCCTTTCAAGGCTGCGGCTGGCAAAAATCTTCCCCCGGATATGGATCGCCGTCTGCGCGAACTGCGGGGCGAAATCCTCAACGGCGGCATCCGGCTCAAATCATTGCGGGAACGCACCTTGTGCGATTGCCTGTAAGAAGACACCGCAAAACATCGCAATTTTATTGCTGATAAACGGGAAAAAATATACGGTTTCATATCGGGCGGATCAGGCCGCCCGCAAGGCGTCATCCCCCCTGCGCCCCAGACCATGGAAGAAGCATGCCCCCGCGTGACCGGCATTGCCGGTTTCGCCACAACCATAAGCTTGCGAGGACTATCCATGATTATTGGCGTCACCAAGGAGATCAAGGCCGATGAATACCGCGTGGGCATCACGCCCGCCGGGGTCAAGACGCTCACTGACCACGGGCACAAGGTTCTGGTAGAAAGCGGCGCAGGGCTTGGCAGCCGCATTGGCGATGACGAATTTGCCAAGGCTGGCGCGAGTCTGCTGCCAGTGGGCGATGTGTGGGCCAAGGCTGAAATGATCATGAAGGTCAAGGAGCCACTGCCCAGCGAATACAAATATTTTCGCCCCGGTTTGCTGCTCTTTACCTACCTGCACCTTGCGGCGGACAAGGAACTCACCGACGCCCTGCTCAATTCCGGGGTGGTGGGCCTTGCCTACGAAACCGTGCAGCCCAAGGACCGCAGCCTGCCGCTGCTGGCCCCCATGTCTGAAGTCGCTGGCCGCATGGCCGTGCAGATGGGTTCCTATATCCTGACTAAACAGGCAGGCGGCGCGGGTATGCTGCTGGGCGGCGTGGCTGGCGTGCAGCGCGCCAGGGTCGCCATTGTGGGCGGCGGCACCGTGGGTACGGAAGCCGCCAAGATGGCCATGGGCCTTGGCGCGGAAGTTACCATTCTGGACAACAATCTGAACCGCCTGCGCTATCTGGGCGACATTTTCTCTTCCCGCGTCCAGACCCTTGCTTCCAATGAATACAATATTGCCGGGGCTGTTCAGGAGTCCGACCTTGTTATCGGCTCCGTGCTTATTCCCGGCGCCATGGCCCCGAAACTGGTGACAGAAGCCATGATCAAAACCATGCGCCCCGGCAGCGTGGTGGTGGACGTGGCCATTGACCAGGGCGGTTCGTTTGAAACCACGGCGGGCAGGCCCACAACCCACCACGAACCCACCTATGAAAAGCACGGCGTCATCCACTATGCCGTTGCCAACATTCCCGGGGCCGTGCCGGTCACGTCAACCTATGCCTTGACCAACGCGACCCTGCCCTTTGCCGTGGAGCTGGCGGACAAAGGCTGGAAGAGCGCCTGCCGCGAAAATATCGCCCTTGAACGCGGCCTCAATACGGTGGATGGGCAGTGCACCTTTGCTGGCGTGGCCGAAGCCTTTGGCCTGCCCTGCGCCTCCACTGCCCAGATTCTGCGGTAGCTGCAAAGATTCAAAAAAATTCAGGCCCGTTTCAGGGAGAGCAAACGCTCCGCCACCTGAAACGGGCCTGTCTGCGTGCAGCAGGCGAAAATAGCGGGCCGCTGCCCTCACCAAACCTTTTACTTAACCGGGGTTCCATCCACCCGTTGCGAAAAGCGCGGCACAGACATGTGGCACACGCCCCGCCCTGTGCGGCGGGCAAAATCCTGATGGTAAGCCTCGGCCTCATAAAAAGGCCCTGCGGGCGCAATCTGCGTAACCACCTTGTAGCCAAGCTCCCGCAGGCGCGCCACCAGCTTTTCGACCACAGCCTTTTGCTCCGCGCCCTGATAAAAGACCGCCGAGCGATACTGCTCGCCCCAGTCTGGCCCCTGCCTGTTGAGCTGGGTGGGATCGTGAATTTCAAAAAAGCGGCGCAAAATCTGCTCGTAACTCACGCGCGAGGGGTCATATCGCACCAGCACGGCCTCCGCATGGCCTGTATCTCCCCGGCACACATCCTCATACGTAGGATTGGCCGTATGACCGCCAGTGTAACCCGATACAGCCTCGCACACGCCCGGTATTTTCTGAAAAGCGTCTTCCACTCCCCAGAAGCAGCCGCCAGCCACAATGGCTGTGGCCGTGCATCCTCCAGTGGCAGCAGTCTGCCCTGAAGCCCCGGTAGCCGCCAGCGGAGCGCCCCCGGCAGCGGAGGTTTCCTTTTTGGCAGCCAGCCGCGCCAGAGCCGCTTTTTCCGCATCGCTGCCCGCAGGGGCAAAACTCATGGACAGCGAATTGACGCAATGGCGCGTGTTTTTTTCTGTAAATCCTTCACCTTCAAACACATGCCCCAGATGCCCACCGCAGTTGGCGCAGAGGATCTCAACCCTGCGGCCATCGGCATCGGGCACACGGCGCACTGCGCCGGGCACAGCCGTATCAAAGCTGGGCCAGCCGCAGCCTGATTCGAACTTGTCGTCCGAATGGTAGAGCGGCATGCCGCACTGGCGGCAGATATAGGTGCCCGCCTCGTGACTATCGACATACTTGCCCGTATAGGGCGGCTCTGTGGCCTTGCGCAACAGCACGTCCGCCTCCTGGCCTGAAAGCGGCGGCATGGGATACGTATTTTGCATCGAAACCTCCGGAGCTGTAGGCGAAGCTCCAAAGACCGCCAACGGCAGACCCGGCAGCAGAGCCAACAGCATGAATGTGCAAAAAAGGAGACAACTCGTTCGTCCTAATCTGGGCATGGGTTCCTCCCGGCGCAGGCAGCGCATACGTTTTACATAAGCACGAGGGCGATCATGTCGAGGGGGATGTACGGTCTGCCCTTCCGGCACACCGTACAAAAAAGCGCCCATCCACAGAGCGGACAGGCGCAAGACAGTTGCAGCGCAAACCGGCGTGTTATTCGGCAAAACCTTCTGGATTGCGCGAGTGCCAGTTCCAGGCCGAGGCGATGATGCTGTCTATATCAGCGCGGGCTGTCCAGCCCAGCACCTCGGCGGCGCGCTGGGCGGAGGCCACCAGCCGCGCCGGATCGCCGGGGCGGCGAGCGCCGATGCTGACGGCGATGTCGCGCCCGGTCACACGGCGCGCAGCTTCCACCATCTGCCGCACAGAAAATCCCGTGCCGTTGCCCAGGTTGCACACTTCGCTGCCGCCCCCGCCACGCAGGTAATCCACGGCGCGCAGGTGCGCGTCGACCAGCTCCATCACATCCAGATAATCGCGAATGCAGGTGCCGTCCGGCGTGGGATAATCATCGCCAAAAATGGTGACATGGGGTCTTTTGCCCAGCGGCACCTGAAGGATGATGGGGATAAGGTGACTTTCCGGCCTGTGATCCTCGCCAATAAGGCCCTGAGGCCATGCGCCAGCCACGTTGAAATAGCGCAGGATAACAGAACGTATGCCGTGCGCCCTGCCCACCCAGTGCATCATGCGCTCCATGGCGAGCTTGCTTTCGCCATAGGGATTGGTGGGACGCAGAGGCGCGTGTTCAGGAATGGGAACGACATCAGGTTCGCCATAGACCGAAGCCGTGGACGAAAACACGATCTTGTCCACCCCGTGTCGCGCCATGGCTTCAAGCAGCACCATCATGCCATGCATGTTGTTCTGAAAATATTTGAGCGGCTGCTCCATGCTCTCGCCCACCAGGGAGCAGGCGGCAAAGTGCATCACGGCCTCAATGGGCTGTTCTGAAAATACGGCATCAAGCAATGCCGGATCACGCATGTCGCCGGAATAAAGGCGCACATCCTGCGGAACGGAACCACGATGGCCCGTAAGAAAATTGTCAAGCACCACAGGCGTTTCGCCGCGCTCCAAAAGGGCGCGCACATTGTGGGAACCGATATATCCGGCACCGCCGCAAACCAGAATTGCCATGAACTCCTCGCTTGTCCGCTACGTTTCGCTCTTGCGAACAATAATTCTGCACTCGACGTAAGGGTTTGGCAAGAGGCGCAATGTTTTGTCTGCGCACCGGTACAGCCTGAGCACGAAAAACGGAGAACGCTGCACGATGAACGCAAAGAAAAAAGCCCGCTGGCTTCAGGGCAGACATGACACTGACCTGAAACACAGCGGGCCCATATGACGCAGCCGAAAGGCTTAACGCCGTGCGCAGCAAACTTTTACAGTTGCTTGAGCACATCCTCGGCGAACGAGGCCACGGCTTCGGGGTCGTTGGAGGCATCGCCTTCCATCTTGAGCCCGTCTGCAATGATGGTCGCGCCCAGTTCCTTGGCGCGCTCTTCAATGGCAGGCACCGCGCCGCAAAAATGTTCGTATTCCTGATCGCCTGAAGCAAATGCGGCTACCTTGCGGCCAGCCAGCCCGATGCGGTCAAATTCCTCAAACAGGGACAAAAAGTCGTCCTGCATTTCCAGATCTTCCATGCCCCAGGCCGAGCAGCCAAACAGCACGGCATCGTAGCCGTCAGCCAGATTTTCTGCCGAGGCATCCGCCGCGTTAAGCAGCTTGACTTCGTGCCCGCCAGCAGCAATCAGTTCTTCAAGCTTCTGGGCGATGCTTTCCGTATTGCCAGTGCTGGAACCAAAAACAATCAGTACCTTACTCATGACATTCTCCTTCGTTGCGTCATATTTAAAAATGAAATTCATTTTCTAAATGGATAGGGATGTTCGATTCTCCTGTCAAGGGAAAGAATCACCAAGACTTTTTTTGCTGCATCCCTGCCGTCTGTGCCCGCTGATTTTCGGGCAGATTGCGCGGGAATCACACCCTGCGCAACATCACCTCAGCACTGCCAGCAGGAAAAAACTGTGATATCGGTCACAAAAATTAAAAAAGGCGAAAAAAAAACGGAGCCCCGCACAACTCGCAGGGCTCCGAAAATGTAACCGTCAAATATGCTAATTATTCGCTGTCTGATCCGTTGCGCAAGTCCTCTTCCGCCCCGGCGTCCAGACCATCTTCTATTGCCGCCTCTCTGGCGCGCGGGGCTGGCATGGTCCATTCGCCCGGCATGGGCGCGGCAAGTTCGGCCTTTGCACCCAGATAGGGGTTAAAATAGCCATAGCGCAGCCAGGGGCAGAGCTTCTTGAGGCGCTTCATGAACGATGTCAGCCCCATGCTGGGCGAGAGTTCCAGTTTCTGCTGCCCCTCGCCGCCGCTCATGAGTTTGAAGTACCATTCGGGATCAATATTGAGGTTGCGCCACTGGATCATGCTCACGCCGTTTTCGCCCACCAGACGCGCCAGAGCGTCCAGTTCTTCTTCCGTATCCGTAACGCCGGGGAAGACCAACAGATTCAACGAAACCCATATGCCACGGCTGCGGGCCTCGCGAATGGAGGTGCGCACATCGTCAAAGGAATAGCCGGATGGCCTGTAATAGCGTTCATAGAGGCCGCTCCGTGCGCTGTTCAGGCTCACGCGCATGCTGGTCAGCCCGGCTTCGGCAAGGCGGATCACAGCCTCGGGCCGGGAGGCGTTGGTATTGCAGTTGACAGTGCCTGGGCCTTCGCCCGCGCGGAACTGGCGCACGCTCTCCACCAGCAGATCAGGATTCATAAGCGGATCGCCCTCGCAGCCTTGCCCAAAAGAATAAATGGGCGTGCGGGTTTCGCGCCCGGAATGGACACGCATGACCTCGGCCAGCTCTTCCGGGCTGGGCGTAAAGGCAAGGCGGCACTGCGGCGTTGACTGAATGGGCGAATCCTTTTCCTGCGCGGAAATACAGCCAATACAGCTGGCATTGCAGGCGCGGGACGACGGCAACGGAGCCTCGTAACGGCCCAGAGCAAAGTTGCGGGCCGCAGGGCAATCGTAGCGCGCCACGCAGTTATCCATAATATGCCGGATAAGCCTGTTATTGGGGTAATCGCGCAGCAGGGCGCGGGCACCCAGTTCAATACGGCCACGCGGAATATTGCTGAAAATCTGCCGGGGTTCGGTATCCACCCGGCGGGCGCAGATATAGAACCGCCCTCTGGCGAACCCCACGGCCCCATAGGCAAACAATGGCAACATGGGCGCGTTTTCGCCGCTTTCATAGGCAGGATGGGCCGAAAGCGTGTAGCCGGGTGCGGCAAAGGCCGCTACGGCAAGCTGGGCCTCGCCCTCAGGGGGCGCGATGCGCCCGGTTTCGGGATCAAGGCCCACGGCCTGACGCCCTGGCAGCAGAAAGAATTCACTTTCTTCCGGCAGGGGAATCAGTTCATCCGGGCGCGGCAGCCCCCACTGTGCGCCGCGCCGACAAACCATGAGCAGATCGGGATCATCATAGATATTGCCGCGCTCGTCTGCCATTACAAGATGCGGTTCAATGTGTTGCGCGGCCATAAAAGCTCCTTGCCCAAGAAGTGTTGAACGTATATAAAAACTGCTGGCCGGGCCTTCCCGGCTTGTATTTTTGGAGGCCTGCCATGTTTTCCATCATGCTTTTCATTTTTTTGTGCTTCTTCGGAATACTGGCTGTGCTGTACCACATGCTGCGCAGCCAGGAAAAACTTTGCAGATCGCTGCATGAAGAACACGCCCAGATGCGTGTATTGCTGCGCTCTATGGAATCGCGCCTTGACGCGCTGGACGTGACGGAACCAGCCGATGCAGCATTCTCCCCCAGGGGAGCCGCCCATCTTGCGCCCCGCCCTGCCCCGCAGCCAGCGCAAGACCCTCTGCTGCATCTGAGTTTTGATGAACCCGCCCAGAACGTCAGCAGCGCGCCCGACGTAGACCCGGCGCTGGATCTACATTTTGACCCGGCTGTGGGTATTCCCGCTTCTTCAGGAAGAAACAGCAGGAATTAAAGCTCATCAACGTTGAGAATACCCATTCTCAACGTTTTTTTAATGCTCATCCCCGCCCTGTCAGCCCGAATTCTCCCTTGGCAGCCGCCAGATAGGCCTCGCTCAACCCGGTACTGCGCAACTCCTCGGCCCAATGCAGATAGGGCAAACGCAGGCAATCCTTGCGGATGGCTACTGCCCGGCCCCTGCGGCGCGCAACGCACTGCGGGTCGCTGGTCAGGAGGGCGCGCACTTTGTCGCTGAAAGCTCTTGCGCGGTGCACCGCCCTATGGCCTCCGTCTATGCAGGCCAGCGCGGCCTGCCCCATGCGCGCAGCAACATCCGGGTGCTCAAGCAGATAGCGCACCTGCGCCACGGCCTCGCCAGCAGCGGTTGCAGCATCCACAATGCTGCCATTGTCTGCCGTATCCGCCCCATAGCAGAGCATGTGCTCGCCCTCGGCAAAAATATCCGTCAGCCCATGCCCAATGCGCGGGGTCACAAGGCAACTGCCGCAGCCCAAGGCCTCAAAAACCCGAAAGTTCAGGTCGCCGTGCTCGCAGTGGTTCAGCACCACCCGCGCCCTTGCGTATAAATGGCGGTAGGAGCCGGTTACAATCTGCAATTCCGGCAATCCGCTACGGCACTTATCCAGAAAGGCCGTGCGGCACGGCAGATTGGCATTGACCGTGCCCACAAACACGCAGTCCATATCCTTGGCAGTCTGCGGCTCGGGCGCATCCTGAGCCCAGGCAAAGGCGGGAGACCACCACACCCGATCTGCGGGCAGATATGCCCCTGCAAAACGCGGCAAATGATCGCGCAAAGACGCAATGCAGACATCAAAAGCCTGAGCGTAATACGGTTGCCACGAATGGATGTGAGAATCCACGCTGTAGAACACAGTGAGGCACGGAAAATCCTCTACGCCAAGCACATAGGGAGCGCGGCTTTTGTCGGCCACTACCAGCACGTCTGGCTCAAAACCCGCAATACGCACCAGATCATGCCAGCCAAACACGGCGGCATGCTCAAAATTGTGCCGGGCCACAGCATCCCAGCCGCAGGAAGAAAGGGCATCGCTGAAAAAAGGACTGCCTATCCACAAAAGCCGCTTCATGCGCCCCCGGCAACAGTAATGTGGTTCTGCGCTAACTGCGCACAGTGCTTGGCATCTCATGCCTGGCAGTTGCCAACAGGCCCGATTTGCAATAGGTTCAAAACCTAGCCTTGACGCCCCAAGGCGTCAAGACGCGAGAATGCACATGCTGCTCAACCCTGGCCGACTTCGTCTTATAACGCGCATTTTTCTGGCGCTTCTGTTAACCCTGTCGGCTATGTCGGCAGCGGTCTTTTGGCTATTGCAACGCAATCCCGAGGCGCTGGCCCAGCATTATATTGAACAGATTGCCGCCAGCACCGGCCTGAATATTACCGTTGAATCGGTCAATGTGGCCCTTTTGCCGCTGCCCTCCCTGGCTGTCAGCAATGCCCGAGTGGAGGGCAAGAACTTTAATTTTACCGTTGCCTACGCCACACTCCGGCCCGACTTTCTGGCGCTGCTGCGCGGCGAACTGCTGCCCCGCAATATCACCCTGCTGCGCCCCCGCCTCAAGGGCGAACTGCCCGTGGCGCTCAGCCTGCCCTTTCTGCTCCCTGAAAATGCCGAAACCGCTCAGCCTGTTGCAGCTCAGGCCGCGCCAGTAAATAGCGGAACACCTCAAAAAACCTCCCCAAAATCCGCCCCTCAGCCTGCCGCATCCACAGCGGCAAAGGGCAACACTCCACCGGCACAGGATGCAACGATCCCAGCCGTAACCGATGCGGAGGTTCCCTCGCAAAGCGTTGCCGCGCAAGAGTCCCCTGCGCAGAATTCCATACAGTCGTGGCTGTCCCGGCTTGCCGGGGACAGCACTGGAAGCGCGGCCCTGTTGCCGGGCATTTTGCCGGGTCGGTTCAGACTGGCTGTTTCACAGGGCGAAGTGGACATCATCGGCGCGGACAAAACGCAAATGACGGCCAACGGACTGCAATGCGACCTGGAAACCGCCTCGGGCACACGCCTTGAGGGCAACTTTTTTTGCGCCACAGCGATTCTTCAGCCAGAAGGTCAAACGCCAGCCAAGGTTGAGCACCTCAATCTGGAAGGCAAGACAGACCTCTCGGCCCCCCTGGCAAAAACGCCGCAACTGGCGGTCAAGGGCACAATACAGCTGCCCAACTGGCTGGCCCGCCTCAACTTTGCTCTGGGGCTCAAGGCTGATGCCAATGGCTGGAGCCTGACCAGCGACCTTGAAGGCGAACTGCGCAAGGATGAAGTGCTGCTGCCTGCCCACGTGACCGGCACCGTGGCCCAACGCAACAAGGAAGATCAGGGCATCAGCCTTGAAAACCTGCGCCTGCGGCTTGAGCAGGACGATGTGAACGTCAACGGCATGCTGCGCTTGGGCGGGCCAGACACATTCAGTATTGAAGGCCGCCTGCAGTTGCAGCGCGCAAGCCTGACGGAATGGCTGGGCTTTGCCCGTAATCTGGCGCCCGGTCTTCAAGTGGCACTGGACGAAGTAACCCTGGGCACCCTTGATTTTTCTGTGGACGGCAGGGGGCTGCGCGTTCCGCATATTGACGTAACCGCCGCAGGCAGCCGCTTTTTGGGTTCCGGCGGCGTTGCGAGCTGGGCCAGGCCTGAACTGCTGCTGGATCTCAAAGCCGAAACTGTGAATCTGGGGCGTGCCATTCCCGAATCGGTGGGTGTATTGCCTGCCGAACCGAGGTACGGGCACGGGCCGCTCACTCCCATGCCCGGCAAACCGGTTGTGCCCGGCGAAATCGGTCTTGATTACAACATCCGACTGGCTGCAACCCGGGTGAACTACGGCCCCATTGTCATCAACGACGCGCTGGTCGTCATCAAGCAGGGGCTGGTCGACCAGGTCACCCACTTTGAAGACACGCTGCTGATTGTTGACGGCACTCTATACGGCGGCAGCGTCAAGGGCGACACCATCATGGGCGGTCACCCGGATACCCCCTACGCCATCCGCCTGCACATGCGTGACGTTAACGGCGAAAATCTGGCAAAAGACCTCCCGGTCATGCCCGTGAGCGGCGGCAAGCTGCGCGGTGATGTGGACGTCATGAGCCAGGGGCGGGAGCTGGATGTTTTTCTAGGCAAGTTGCGCGGCACGGTAAGCGCCCGGGCCGAAAAAGGCCAGTTGCGCCCGCCGAACAATATTCCCGGCAAGGCCTCCCCCGGCGCTGTGGGCTTTAAAACGCTTGATGTGAGTCTTAAAGCCCGCATGGCGGCCTGGGAGCAAAGCCGTCTGGGCCTTGAAGGCCAGTGGACCGCTACCATTGCCGATGAAGGTATTGACGCCAGCGTGGACCTCAACGGCAGGCTCTGGTTCAGCGGCGATGGACAGGGCGGCGGCAACATGGATTTTCAAAACCTGCCCGGCACCATCAGCCTGAGCCTCAGCCCTGGGAAATCCTTCCAGCCGGAGGGCCTGCAAGCACAGATCAGCGGCAAATTCAGCTGTCAGGCGGCGCGCAACCAGCTTTCGGCCGCAGACATGCACGTGAACGCCCTTGGGGCGGACATTTCCGGGTCAGGACAACTGGGCATGGGCAAGGACGGCATGGTCTGGCAAGGCAAGGTCTCCGCCTTTATCCCGGACAGCACAAAAACACTGCGCCTGCTGGGCGCTGCCAACCCCAATGTGCCCCAACCCCTGCGCCGGATCGAGCTGGACACCGCCTTCAAGGGCGACAGCGGATCCCTGGCGCTGTCTGAGTTCCGCGCCAAGGTGGATCAAAACGATATTTCAGGCAGTATCAGCCTTGACTGGCGCAAGGAGCTGGCCCTGCGGTTCAAACTCTCCGCTCCGCAAATTGATCTTGACCGCTACGTGGGCGACAAGGCCGCCGGGCAGGCAGATGGCGGCAAAAGCAAAAAAAAGGCCGAGAGCAAACCGTGGGATCTGCGCTTCATGCGCTCATTTTCCGCTGAGGGCGAAGCGCACGTTGGTCAGCTCACCCTGTGGAAACTGCGCACCGATGACCTGCGCCTTAAAGCCAAGATAGAGAACGGAACCCTGCGCTATGAAAGCCAGGGCGGCAAATTTTATGGCTCGCCCGTGTCTGCACATGGTGAAATGCGCTTCAACAAAGGGCTGGGATTTGCCAATGCCCTTTCTATCGAGGGCTTTGACCTTGCCGCAGCAAGCAAGGATCGCGGCGGCAGCGCTGCACTTGGTGGACGCGCGAGCATAAGCTCCGAGGTTGACGCGGAACTGACAGGGGCAAACCAGTTGCCCGCACGTCTGAACGGCAAATGGCGCTTCAACGTTCATAATGGCTTTTACCAGTCACGCGACAAAGACGGCCAGCTCAAGGGCAAACCCACCCGCTTTGATGCTGCGGGCAGCTCCGGTGCGATCACCAACGGCATTGCAAAAAGTGGTGATTTTTATCTCAAGGGGCAGGATCTCACTGTTACCGGCGGCGGATGGATAGACCTCAACAACGAAACCCTTGACTGCAACTTTACTGTAAACATGAAGAATCTTCCAGAATTCCCCATGCGCCTTTACGGCAGCCTGGATAACAGCAAAACATCCATTGGCGCTGGCAAACTGCTGCTCAACACCATTGGCGGCATCACCCAGGGCTTTGTGGATGTGCTTGGCAGCGTGGTGGAAGGCACCTGGAAGCTCTTTCGGTAGGCAGCGGCCCGGGGGGCTGCAACATGTCGAGCATTCTTCCCAGCACCCGTTGACAGGGCCTATTTTAGGGGATAGGGTGCCAGTTGTGTTCTTTTTTGCACAAACTAACTCGGTTCCGGCAAGGAGAGTACCCGTGAATATCCTTATTTTTGGCCCCAACGGCAGCGGCAAAGGCACTCAGGGCGACCTGATCAAGCAGAAGTACAACCTCGCCCACATCGAATCCGGGGCCATCTTCCGTGAACACATCGGCGGCGGCACCGAGCTGGGCAAAAAAGCCAAAGCTTACATTGATCGCGGCGACCTCGTGCCCGATGACATCACCATTCCCATGGTGCTGGAAACCCTGAAGACCAAGGGTCAGCAGGGATGGCTGCTTGACGGCTTCCCCCGCAATACCGTGCAGGCCCAGAAGCTGTGGGACGCCCTTCAGAAAGAAGGCATGCAGCTTGACTACGTGGTTGAGATTCTTCTGCCCCGCGAAGTGGCCAAAAACCGCATCATGGGCCGCCGCCTCTGCAAGAATAACAACAACCACCCCAACAACATCTTTATTGACGCCATCAAGCCCACCGGCGATGTCTGCCGCGTCTGTGGCGGCGCGCTTTCCAGCCGCTCCGATGACCAGGACGAAGGTGCCATCAACAAGCGTCACGATATTTACTACAACACCACCGACGGCACCCTGGCCGCCGCGTACTTCTACAAAGACCTCGCTGGCGCTGGCAAAACCAAATACATCGAACTGAATGGCGAAGGCAGCATTGATTCCATCAAGGAAACCCTGCTCTCCAAGCTTGCCTAGTTAGCCATTCTACAGCCAAGAGCGCCTGCCTCGGCGGTCTGCCCAGGCAAATATTTTGCTGTAGGTTATGTATAGAAAAGGCCCTGCTTGTGCAGGGCCTTTTGCTGTTTTTACCAAGCTGACATGTGATTTTCGCACACGGGGCAGATCACATCACACCATTGCAACTGAGGCCTCAACAATATTTTAACTGTTAATCCATTATGTTATAATTCGTTACAAATAAACAACATTATCCAGACTATATATGTTGACAACATCTAGAAACCGCACGTAAACTCTAGAAAATATCACGACTACTGATGCTAATGGCACTTCCCAACGCATAACAGAAAAAGTACAGACAGAAGAATTTTTCCTTTCCCGGCTTTTAGCAGTGATACAGAGACTCCCCCGACACAGCTGGAGCGGCAGCAACTGATACTCAGCGGCTCTTTTGCAGCACCGTGCAGATACAAACTCCCGGGCAATGCCCAGGGGGTTCTTTCGTCTCAACGGCCTACCCTGGTTCAAACACCACGGATAATGAGACATGTCAGATATCTCCAAGCCTCTCATATCATTTGCCGTTCTTGTTCTCTTATTTCTTGCCCCCATTTTTTTTATTCATGATTACGCAAGCGATGTTACATCAAACATCTCTTCCACTACGCTTACGCGCCTCGCCGAAGTGAACGCCCGCGCGGGCAACAATTTTTATCAGGCTGTTCGCAGCAGCATGATGGAAATGAGCGGTATGACCAAGTATCTGGCCCAGCAGGAATACCGCGTCAGCAGGGAATACGTGCTCGGCCTTGCCCCCCTGTTTTACGCCCATGGCGTAAGGCGTTTCAGCATTGTTGATGCTGAAGGCAAGGGCTTTGACGGCGGAGGGGCGCAGACAGGCTACAGCAACGACCCGATCTTTTTACGCGCACGCCAGGGCTTGACCCATGTTGCCACCGCTGGCGGCACCACTAGCCCACGGGTTCTGATCATTGCCAATCCGCTGGTTGCCCACGGCAGTGTACAAGCGGTTCTTATCAGCGAATTCCCGGCAGAAGCCATTGAAACCAATATGGAAACGTGGGCGTTCAGCAACAACACCTACAACATGGTTTTTGACGATTCAGGCCAGCCTCTCTTTTGGTCGCCGCCCCCCGGCAAGGCCATGGATGACCTCTTTGCTTCGTTCACCGCATGCGGACTTCCCCCGAATGTTGCGGACATATTGCGGCAAAAATTTGCAGATGGCGCACAGCAGTCCGTGACTTTTTTTGATAAAGCCACGGGCCTTTTCATCGCCACTACGCCTGTTGAACGTTTTGGCTGGCGCATGGTTTCCTTTGTTCCGCAGCAAGCAGGCAATGCGGCAGCTTCAAAACAGTCGCTCATCACCAACGAGCTTGTCTGGCGGTTGATCATTCTGGCTGGCATAATCCTTACATTCCTGCTGTTGCTCGAGCGCAATTCCTCCCGCAAGCTGCGCCGCCAGCAGGAGGATTACCGCTCCATCATCACCAGCATGTCCGGCGGGGTGCTCAAGTTTTTCAGCCCTGACGGCATATTCCTTTTTGTCAGCCCCAATTATGTAAAAATGCTCGGCTTTACCGAGGCGGAATTTAAAAAAGCATACGGCAACAGTTTTTCTGCCACAGTGTATGAACAAGATCGTGAATCCACGCTGCGCACCATGCGCAAGCAGATGAAAAACAGCCAGCCCATAGATGTGGAATACCGCACCCGCAGCAAGAGCGGAGGCTTGATATGGCTGTACCACAAAGGATCTGTGGTCAACATTGAACACGGCCGATCGTACATACAAAGCATTGTCTTTGACATTACCCGCAACAAAGAAGCGGCGCTTTCCAAGCGCATATCCGATGAACGTTACCAGTTTATTCTGGAACAGCACGACATCAACATATTTGAACAAAATCTGGTCAACGGCTATTTTTCATGTTCGGCCCAATGGCTGCACACCTTCGGAGCTGTTTTCAATATCCTAGAGAACGACCCGGCCATCCCGCTGTTTCCTGACGATCAGGAACGCCTGGTGGCTTTTCAAAAAGAGGTGCGCCTTGCGCCGCACCAGCACAAATGCACCCTTGAGGCGCGGTTGCGTGATGCCGAAGGGGAATACCGCTGGTTTCGCATTGAGGCCTCCAACATTGCCAATACCCAGGGCTCCCCTATCTACTCCATTGGCATTATTACTGATATCGACAAGCAAAAATCTCTGGAGCTGCAATTACGCACCCAGGCCACGCGCGACAGCGGCACCGGCATGCGCAACAAGATGTCTACGGAGAAAGCCGTATCGCAATTTTTGGAAACGCACGAATCCCCCCTGCCGCAATTCTACGCCATGTTCATGGTTGATTTTGACAATTTCAAAGGCGTCAATGACCGTTTCGGCCATGCCATGGGCGACAAGGCCCTCTTTGACATGGCCCAGATCATCCGCCGCAATTTCCGTGGCGTGGACATTGTGGGACGCATCGGCGGCGATGAGTTTCTGGTTTTCTGTACAGAAAAGATGTCGCTGCTTGGCATACGCGAGCGCGCCCACGTACTTGTGGAACAACTGCACACCCAGTGCTGCGACCAGCACTCATGCCTCACCCTGACCGCCAGCGTTGGCGTGGCGTGCAGCCCACGGGACGGCACGACCTATGCCGAACTGTTCAATAAGGCAGACAAGGCCACCTATGCGGCCAAAAAACTGGGCAGAAACAGATGCGTGTTCTATAAAGAAATGACTGGCAATGCGCAGCAGGATGATCCTCAGCAATGAGGATTGTTGCCTGATACTCAAGGATGCGGCTGTTCTCTCGAACAGCCGCATCCTTGTTTCAAGCATTCGCAGGACAGATGCCCAGGTTAGCGCAGATCAACGTGCCGTTTCCGCACTCCGCTGCCTCATGGCCTGCAATATCTCCGCTCCCAGCGCTATGGCATGCGGAATGGCCTTTTCGTTATTCACGCTCACAGCAACGGCATAACCTGTCTGGCGGTCATAAAAATACGCCGATCCAAAGCCGGGGAATGATCCAAGCTTGCCTGTCAGATCAATACCGGATTCGTTAAATAAAAAGAGTGTGCAACCATCAAGTTCACTGCTGACATAGTGATTGTTCTTTGAGATGGATACGGCCTCCTTTCCATCAGGCAAAACCAGAGGCCTGAGAGGCAACGATTCAAGAACGTTGTTTTTCAGCACACGATCAAGATTTACAAGGCGCACCACATCATTCGGCGCGGCTTCAAGGTTGCCTGTGCCCTTGGCAATGGCAATACTGGCTGCCAGGGGCAGTTGCATTTCGCTCCCGTTAGAAGTGTAACCATTTGCCAAGCGGGGAACCACAGCTCCGTCCACTCCCACCAGCAGAGACTTCATGCCCAGCTTACCCACAAACATGTCGAGCACCTGCTCCCCGTAGGGGCGGCCCGTAATTTTTTCGGCAATGACAGCAAGCATGAGGAAACCGGTATTGCAATATTGCTGCCGCGTACCGGGCCGGAACAGAGGCGGCTGCTTTGCCGCCATAGCAATGAGCTCCTCTGCTGACCAGTAACGGACAAAATTTTGCTGTACCTGCGCAAGGGCAAGCATTTCCGGCATGCCCGACGTATGCTCCAGCAGATTGCGCACGGCAATATTCTTGCCGTTGGGATAGGTGGGGAAAAATCGACTTATGGGTGTGTTGTAGTCCAGCTTGCCCTCTTCAATGAGGCGATGGATAAGCGTAGCCGTAAAAACCTTGGTGACAGAACCTATTTTGAACCGCGAAGCTGTTGTCAGGGGGGTTGGGTTTTCCAGCGAGGCATTGCCAAAGGCGGCACACACGGGGGTGTCCTCCCCCTTGCGCAGCAAGGCGACAGAGAGTCCTGGAACCTCCGGCAATGCTGCTTTTTTTGCAGCCAGCGCCACTACCGTGCTGCGGATGCCGTCAGCTTCGCCAGTTTTTTTGCCAGCGCAGGCAACCAGCATGAGACACGCCATACCGAGGATGGCAGACAGACAAGCCACGCGGTGTGCTTGAGAAAACTGGGACGAAATAGCGCATCGGTAGATCATATATTTCCCCAAGGTTGTGGTGCTGGCCGCGCAGGGATTCACGCGCCTAGCTGTGGGCAGAGTGCTGAATCATAAGACACCCCTTACGCCTTGGCAATGCCATCAATACAGGCGTCTCCCTCCCCCAGCAAAAAAACTGCCGCGCCCCGTATCAAACACGGAGCGCGGCAGAACTATGCTTTCATGCCGCAAAGAGCGGTAAAACGCCTAGGCCCAGAGAATATTATCCGTTTCCAGCGGCGAAGCCTGTGCCGGATGCACGGGCATGATGCGCACACCGTATCGGTAATGACCGCTGAACGTTGGAATGTAGCTTGCGGTATAGCGCATGCATTCCTTGCAGTTTTCTTCCGCTCTTGGCTCGAGGCGCAGGATTTCCGGCTTGTCGCGGAAGCTGCCGTTAATGAGCGCCTGCCCGATCACAAGCTGCACCAGTATTTCCTGCGGCTTCATTTCGCCAAGGTGCATGCGCAGTTGCACACTCACGGGTTCGCCGCAGACCATGGTGTTGTTTTCCACACCGCTGATGGTCAGTTCGTCCACCTTGACCGTGCCAAAGCGCGCGGGCAAGTCATTCTGCCAGGCGGCAAGCGCACGGCAGGCCTCCCAGTTGTTGTCGCGCAGCATGTTGCGCCTGCGCGCTGCCCGCAGATAAAACTGACGTATATAATCATTGAGCATACGGTTGCTGCTGTACATGGCCGTAAGGCTTTTGAGCGAACGCTTGGCCGTGGCAATCCATTCCAGGGGCAGGCCTTCTGCATTGCGCTCAAAATACAGGGGGACAACAGCGTTTTCCAGCAGTGAATACAGGGCCTCGGCATCGGCGTAGTCATTCTGCTCGCTGCTGGGCAGTTCTGTGGAAACCACCGGGCCAATGGTCCAGCCGTTTTGGCGGTTGTAGCCCTCGCACCACCAGCCGTCAGAAATACTCAGGTTGATGCCGCCGTTGACGGGCAGTTTCATACCGCTGGTGCCCGAGGCCTCGTGCGGCCTGCGCGGCGTATTCAGCCAGACATCGCAGCCCTGCGCCATAATGCGCGATACAGCCAGACTGTAGTTTTCCACAAAGAAGATGCGGCCCAGAAAGCGCTCGTCCCGGCACATGCGCAGCACTTCCTGAATCATGTTGATGCCCGCCTCGTCCGCTGGATGCGCCTTGCCGGAAAATACCAGCACCACAGGGCGATTGGTATTGCTGAGTATGCGGGCCAGCCTGTCCGGGTCTGCAAAAATCAGCGTGGCGCGCTTGTAGGGGGCGAATCTGCGGGCAAAACCGATGATGAGGGTATCGGGTTTGAGCATGGATTCCATGTGTTTGCGTTCATCCGATGACAGATGAAACTTCTGGATAAATTCCGGGATCCGGCGGCGCAGATCGTCAAGCAGGGCTTCCTTCTGGTGCATGCGGGCCGCCCAGAAGGCCTCGTCAGGAATCTGGTCCACCTTGTCCCATACGCCGGAACCGGGAGGCGACTGCATCCAGCCAGAACCAAGATACTGGTGCAGCAGTTCATGCATCCAGCTGCCCACGTAGGACGGCACATGAATACCGTTGGTGACGTGCCCGATGGGCGTTTCCGCCACGGGCAGGCTTTTCCAGAGGTTGTTCCACATATGGCGCGAAACAACGCCGTGCAGACGGCTCACACCATTGGCCCAGCACGAATGCCGCAAAGCCAGCACCGTCATTTCAAAGGAATTGCTGTTGCCGCCCTCTATCTGCCCAAGCTGCACAAACTGCTGCCAGGACAAACCAAGATTGGCGGCAATTCCGCTGAAATACCGTTCCATCAGTTCCAAAGAAAAAGATTCGTTGCCAGCAGGCACGGGCGTGTGCGTGGTAAACACCGTGTTGGAGCGCACCCGCACAGTTGCCTCGGCATAGTTCATGCCCATGCTCAGGCATTCCTGGAGGCGTTCCATGGCCATAAAGGCCGAATGCCCTTCATTCATATGAAAAACGCTGGGCATTATGCGCATCGTGCGCAACAGCCGCATGCCGCCCATGCCCAGCAGCATTTCCTGCAACAGGCGTACCTCGCGGTTGGCCTCGTAGAGCTTGTCGGTAATGCGGCGGTCTTCGTCCGTGTTGCGGCGGGTGTCAGTATCCATGAGGTACAGGGTTATGCGCCCCACGGCCATCTTCCACACCCTTGCAAACAGCAGACGGCCCGGCAGTTCAAGCTGCACATAGACCGGCTGGTTGTCCGCATCGTACACCATCGAAATGGGCATGAGGCCGAAGTTGTTGACGGGATACTGAGCCACCTGCCGCCCATCGGCGTCTATATCCTGCCGGAAGTAGCCATTTTTGTATAAAAGACCAACGCCCACCAGGGGGATAGCCATATCCGAGGCAGACTTGAGATGATCGCCAGAGAGGACGCCCAGCCCGCCGGAATAAATGGGGATGGATTCGCTCAGGCCGTATTCTGTGGAAAAATAGGCAATGGGGGCTTCTGGCGTAACATCCGTGCTGAGCGAGCGGATGGGTTCGGCCATGTAGGCGTCAAACTTGGCGACGACCTCACGGTAAAGATTCATGTAGTCTTCATTTTCCAGCAGATCCCGGAAGCGCTCCGGGTCGGCCTGCTCAAGCATCTTGAGCGGATTACGCCAGCTTTCCCAATGGGAGGGGCTCAGGGCCATGAACAGTGCCTTGGCCTTGTCGTGCCAGCACCACCACACATTGCGGGCAATGTCGCGCAGGCGGGAGAGCTCTTCCGGCACCTCGGCAACAGCCATTATGGGCCGCAAAAATGGCGTAGCGGAACACGATGTGGAAAGCACCCTCGCCAGAGCCGCATGCCCGCAATCACAGTTAATCCGGGTGGAGGCCTTTTTGAAGGCTATTTCAAAGGCTCTGACGTAGTTTTCAAAAAAGAACTGCCACGATGATTTTTCTGCCAGCGCGCGCGCCTCCGCGCGCCATTGGGGCAAATCATCCACTGCGCAGGTGGCAGCGCGGATCAGATGCTCGTGCAGCACTGTGGCGCTTTGCTCAAAGTTCATGCCCCGGCGGGGCATAACGCACACGCCTTTAGCCGCAGCGGCCCCCTCCTGCAACTGTGTGCGCGCCCACATGCCAAAACCTGAAAGGTCCGTGGTAATGGTGGGCACGGCCCAGGCCGCGCTTTCCTGCGGCGTATACCCCCACGGCTCGTACCAGGAGGGGAAGCAACCCACATCGCAGGCCGACATGACATCATCGTAGGGCATATTCAAAAAGCCGTCTTCCCCATTGAGCATGGCTGGCACAAAGATGACCTTGACCCTGTTTTCCGGGCTGTTGTTCAGACCCAACCGATGGCAGGCATTGAGAATCGGATCTTGCGGCGCGTTCCAGGCGAAATGTGTGCAGATAAAGGGCAGGCCGTTATCGTTGGCCTCGGGGTCGCCAGAAACCGCAGCGGCATTAACGCCCGTATGCCCGCCCATGACAAGGCACAGGGCCAGAATGGAAGCGTCCGTGCCCGCGAGGCTCTGCTCAAGTTTTGCCAGGGCATCAAGAAAGATGTCCACGCCCTTGTTGTGCATTTCATAGCGGCCGGAAATGGCAAAAATACGTGTGTTGGCGGGCAGTTCGCAACGCAGAAAGCGGTTGGATGCCTCCACTATGCGCGCCCGGTATTCAGCGGGGCGGGAACGGTCTACGGAATAATCGGGGATAACCCGCATATCCAGACCATTGGTGGTGATGACATCGGGCTGCCGCCCCAGCAGCACCGTGGATTCCTCCCCGGTGATGGGGCTGACGGTGGTGAACACGTCCGCCTCGCGCGCGCTGGCCCCCTCAAGTGACCACTTGGCCGTGATGTTCAGGGCTGCGGCCTCGTTGGCGGGGTTGATGCTGCGCAGGTTGGAATAGATATCCCGCCCGGTTCCGGCCATGGCCCGCCCGAGCATGGTGGCATGGGTGGTGAATACCGTGCCTATGCCGGGTGACATTTTTTTGAGTGAAAGCAGGCCCGCGCCGCACATCCATTCGTGGAACAGGGCAACGCTGCGTCCCTCAAGGGGTTCGACCCGGCTTTCATGAATGGCCGCGATAACCGCACTGCAAGCCGTGGCGAACATGACGGGTTCAATATAGTCCCACCCGCCGGAAAGCGAATCCACACCGTAATTTTTCCACAGATCGTACAAAAGCTGGTTGCTGGAATAACGCTTGGCAAAATCCACCAGAATGGCCTTGGGGCGACCGGGAATATTCCAGCGGCCCATGCGGCATTTGAGATCCTTTGTGGCAAATGCCAGGCGTAGCGAATCCCAGATATTCTCGTCCGTTTCTTCAAAACCCACATTTTCCGCCAGGGACGGGCCAAGGAGAAAATAGTCCTCGCCAAACTGCTCCACAGCCTGCAGTGCCTTGCTGCTGACCACAGAGTAAATGCCCCCCACCTTGTTGCAGACTTCCCAACTGACCTCAAACAACGTGACGGTGCTGTTATCTAAATTCATGATTTCTCCTTATGGAAAGGCCGATTGGCTTAAACAGACGCATCCGTGCCGGAACGGACATTGCTTTTGCGTGCTCTGCGGGGCTTGTGCTCTTTACCTGCCAGTTCTGCGGCTTCAAGGCGCAGCTCAAAATCTGCCAGCACGTTCATATAGGTGATGTAGGCGTCATAGGGACTGTCAAAGGGGCTGGGCCTGTCCTGCCTCGGGCCGGAAAACCACTTGGTGGACATGTGCCGGAAATGGTCGGCGGTTTGCAGGCGCTCGTAGTCGTGCAACAGCATCTTGTCGCCGCTGGCGCTCACCCGGGCGGCCAGGCTGTAAAGCGTATGGATGGCGTCTTTCTGCATGTCGTTGCCAAGCCACGAGGTCAGGTCGTGGCCGCTTTCTTCCCATGATACGAACTGGGGCACGTCCACCTCTCCGGCTGGGGCGCGCTTTCCGGCAATGGAGCCAGGCGTGGCAAACCTGAAGCGGTTGTCGCGCAGCAGGGCCTCGGGCAGGGCCGACATAAAATCGAAGATGCCCGAATCCTGCCCATGGCGCAGGCCGAATATATGAAAATCATTGTAAATATTGATCACATCCGCTTTGTCGCCCAAGCTGTGGCACCACGAGGCAAACTTGTCTGCAGTAAGCGGCCAGTCGCTCCAGCCCCTGTCGCCAAAGCGCAGCCCCATGTCGTCAGAAAGGGCCGTATTGCGCAGCAAAAGATTCATCTTGGGGGCGGAAACCGGGCGGTACACCCAATTGGGGCTGCGCCAGCCAAGCACCTGATCCGCACCCTCGGCCAGTGCGGTTTTAAAACCATGCTGCTGCAAGGCGGCGGCAAGGTCATTGTTGAACACGCATTCCGTATGCATGAAGGTGGTGGGCTTTTTGCCAAACAGTTTTTTGATGCGCGCGCTCTGCGCCTTGACCTGCCTGTCAAATTCCTCGCGTGAATACAAAAAGGCCAGCGAATGCGTCGAAGTTTCGGCGACAAATTCCACGCAGCCCGTAGCCGCGAGGGCGCACAGGCTTTCTGTCACTTCAGGGGCGTACTGCTCAAAAAGATCCAGGGCGGTGCCCGAAACGCACAACGCCACCGCAAATGCGCCTTCATGGCGGCGCACAAGCCTGAGCAGCATTTCTGCGGCTGGCAAATAGCACAGGCGCGCCGCGCGCAACATGGTTTCGCAGTTGCGGTCATCGTCCTCGTAAACGGAGCTCTGCCCCATATCGAAAACCGTGTAGCGGCGGAACTGGTACGGCTCATGTATATTGAAACACAGACATAGCGCAGGCATCAGTGACCTCCAAGGACATCCCGGTAAATGGTCAGCAATTGGTCAGCGGCATTTTCCCATCGGATGGATTTCATTTCTTCGCGACAGTTTTTCACCAACTCTGCGGCAAGGCAGGGATAACGCAGCACGGCGCAGATTTTGTCGGCCATGTCGCGTGTATCCCAGAAGTCGGCCTTGAGGGCGTGTTCCAGCACTTCTGAAACACCCGATTGGCGCGAGAGCAGCACAGGCACATCGTAAAGCATGGCCTCCAGCGGCGTTATGCCGAAAGGCTCGGAAACTGAAGGCATGACGTAAAGATCGCTGAGGGCGAACATGCGGTCCACATCCTCGCCGCGCAAAAATCCGGCAAAATGGAAACGCCGCCCCATGCGCAACTGCCCTGCCCTGCGGATCAACGCTGGCAGCATGTCGCCGCTGCCAGCCATGAAAAAGCGGACATTGGGGATTTTTTGCAGCACAAGACGGGCCGCTTCCATGAAGTATTCCGGCCCTTTCTGGAATGTCACGCGGCCGAGGAACAACACGCGCTTTTCATGCCGTATACGTTGCGGCACAAGATAGCAGCGCCCGGCCTCATGCCGCGCAACTGCATTGTGCACTACCACCACCTTTTCGGGCGCTACGCCGTAGCGTTCAATGACTGTCTTGCGGGTCAGGCGGCTTACTGCCACCACCACATCGGCGGCATTCAGCCCGGCGCGTTCTATGCCCGCCACCTGCTCGTTGATGTTCAGGCCGCTGCGGTCGTATTCCGTGGCGTGAATATGCGCCACCAACGGCTTGCCGGTCAGCGCCCTGGCCATCATGCCCGCAGGATAGGTCATCCAGTCGTGCACGTGGATGACGTCAAACTGTTCATGCACGGCAATGGCCCCGGCAAGACGGCTGTAACGCTGCACCTCGGCCATGAGGTCAGGCCCGTAACCGCCGTGCAGCTCAAATGTGATTTCGCCTTTGCAGGCAGCATGGCCCGCATGCGGCGCAAAAGCGCGCGTACTCGCTGCATTGCCTGGCTCATGTCGCAAATTTTCCAGCGCTTCGGCATAGCCTTGCGGCGTGAGGTAGGGAACAAGCGGGCTTTCCACCGGCAGGCAGCGGATGCTGCTGGCCCAGAGTTCATGCCCGGCCTGCGTCATGCTTTCCGCAAGCTGGGGCGCAACCGGAGTGCCCGAAGCCCCCCGCAGACGCAAAAAACTGTTCTTCCCGCTGCCGCCTTCTACCCGCGGCAGAACAAAAATGATCTCCGCCCCTTTTTTTGCCAGAGCCTGCGTCATGCCAAAGCATGCCGTTCCCAGGCCTCCACTGATGTGGGGCGGAAATTCCCAGCCAAACATAAGCACTCGCATGGCTAAACCCTTATTCTTCACTGCCGGGCGCGGACACGCCCAGAGTCATGGTTGCCCTGCATACGCCGGTTTTGTCGCCGGATGCGGGATGGGCCAGACAATGCGCCACCCTTTGCTCCCATTGGGTGTAAACATCCGGCGCGGCCTTTTGCAGTTTTTTGAGCATGCGCAGGCACTCGGCCACGCTCCAGGCCTGGGCGGTGCAGCCGCCGGGATTGTAAGGCGGGGAGCCGTCAAAAACTTCTGAAATGCTGCCAAGCCCGGCTTCGCAGAGATGCTGGCAAAACAGGGGCGTAACCATATCAAGCAAACCCTGAACAGCACCGTCCATATCCCAGGCAGTGTGCAGCAGCGCATCTGCGTAATGGCCCAGCAGCCAGGGCCAGACCGTGCCCTGATGGTAGGCGGCATCGCGGCTCTCGCCATTGCCTTCGTACCTGCCTTTGTATGCGGCGGCGTCAGGGGCAAGGGTGCGCAGGCCAAAAGGCGTGAGCAGCCTGTTGCGCACGCATTCCACAACCTGCGGCTGAAAATCGTCCGCAAGCACGGCATGCGGCAGGGACACGGCAAATATCTGATTGGGACGCACGCTTCGGTCGAGCTGTCCGTTGCGCCACACGTCACCCAGATAGCCGCCCTCCTCGGTTGTCCAGAAGCGGCGCAGAAACGCATCGCGCATGGCGGCACGCTGGCGCTCGCCCGTGAGCAGCGGCTCCTGAAATGCGGCGGCAAGGCTGTCGGCAAAGGCAAGCGTGTTATACCAGAGGGCGTTGATTTCCACGGGGCAACCGTGCCGGGGAGTGACCGGGCAGCCGTTCACCTGGGCATCCATCCAGGTGAGCTGGGTGTGGGCATCGCCCGCATGCAGCAGGCCCTCGGCACCCACAAAGATGCCCATGCCCGGCCCATTGCGGTAGCCCTTGATGATGGCTTTCAGGGCATCCCAGGCATGTTGCCGCGCCCAGGCCAGACCATCGGGGACAGTGGCAAGCGCCTGTTGCAGGGCAAAGGCATACCACAGGGATGCGTCTACTGTATTGTAGGCATGCTCGCCCGACTCCGAAAACATGTTGGGCACAAGGCCATTGCGGATATGCCGCCCCACCTCGGCCAGAACGCGCAGACCAAATTCTTCGCGTCCGGCGTAAAAGGCCAGCCCCGGCAGGCTGATGAGCGTGTCGCGCCCCCAGTCGTCAAACCAGGGATACCCGGCAATCACGGTGGATCTGCCAGAAGGCGTCGTGATGCAGAACTGGCCGCCAGCCTGCGCCAGTTGCCCGGCAAGGCCGCCGCCTGCAAGGTGGGCATCTGTGCGGGCGCGGCTTTCCGTCTCCCATAGGGCGCGCAGGTTTTCTCCGCAGGCTTCCGTGCCCGCCGCCACATACACGTAACCACCCTGCGGCAGCGGCGGCAAAGCTATTTCAAGCGTGCCGGGCATGAAGAGGTCTTCACTGTCGTCAAAACCACGCTCACGCTCTTCAAAATATTCCACATTGCGGCACCAGTCCGGCTCGGCCACAAAACTGGCGGCGGCATGCGGCCCGCATTTTTCGCTGGTCGCCGCGCCCTCGGCATTCACAGCCCTCGAGCAAGCCTTACCGGAATCCCCGGCGGCCTGAATATACAGGGGCGGCAAACTTTCATAGGGACGAACGGCAAAACCGCCTGGCACGGCAACGGTATCAGCCCGTAGAGCCGGATTAACCCGCGTGAGCGCGTGAATATTCCGGTAGGCCAGCAAGGGCTTGAGGCGCAGAGTAAGCGGGGGGATATCCTCCGGCCCGCGCAGTTCATAGCGCACCAAGAGCAGGCTTTTATCCCGCGCGAGCAGCACCTCGCGGCTCAGACTGACTTCGCCCACCCGATAGGTGCTCTGCGGCCACTGATCGAGCTGAAAGGCTTCAAGATACTCGTGCCCGTTGGGATAGAGCGTGCCGGGATGCTGGCGGGTGGAAAAAAAGAATTCCCTGTCGCCGCCGCACACCGATTCCTCAAGGGCGGAGAGCAGCACATGCCGACCATGCGGCGTGTTGACGATAAGCAGGCCGTGATATTTGCGCGTGTTGCAGCACAAAATGCTGCTGCCGGAGCAGTCGCCCCTTTCGTTGGCGAGCAGCCACTCCCGGTGCAGCGCCCTGCGTGTGTTCTGGCAAGCTGCCTTGTCAAAGCTGAACCGCATACGGCCTCCTTGGCGCCCATTATGGAGCGCGATGGCGAATGCTGCGGGAAGACGAAGGGCGCAATCGCCGCCTGACCGCCAGACAATGCTGAGCGGCCCAAGTTGCGGCAATGCTTGCGGGAAGGTACGGCGGAAAGGGCGCAGAGAGAAACTGAAACAGCCGAACCTCTGACAGCGAGAACCGCAACAGAAAAACATTTAAGAAAATAAAGGTCTTCTCTGTTTTTACAGCTTTACCTTATCCCATTATTTTTTGGCTGTCGAGCGCGTGCCACTTTTGTTTTCAGACTTATCGACTTAACGATGTGCTAAATACGACATATTTGTTAGTGGGCTAATAATACATGAAGAATTTGACCAATCTGAAATATTCGTGTGAGCGTCGTGTTACAATCGTCCAATTTACCATGGCGGCCTGAGTAGGCTCACACTGCTTTGCTGTATAAACCAGCCGCAAGTACTCATAGCTGATTACAACTGCCGCGCAAGGCCGTATGGTTATAACGCAGCCCTATTGCCCTTGCCGGGTTGCGTCTGTGTGCGGCAATGCGCGGCCCGGCGATACTGGGGGCTTTTTCTTTCTTCATTTTTAGGGTAAGCTTGTTCGTTGCTCACAATATTTGCATACCTGACGGGGGTAGTTCATGAAAGCACTTGGTCGTTGGCTTGGGGCTCTGGCCCTTACCCTGCTTGTGCCTGTTGCGGCGCTGGCTGGTGACATCAAGGTTGGCCTTATGTGCCCGCTTACGGGCAAATGGGCTTCCGAAGGCCTGGATATGAAGAACATCGTTACCCTGCTGGTTGACGATGTGAATGCCAAGGGCGGCATCAAGGGCCGCAAGGTTCAGCTGGTAGTCGAAGACGACGCGGGCGACCCGCGCACTGCCGCTCTGGCCGCGCAGAAACTTGCTTCCGCTGGTGTTGTGGCCGTTATCGGCACCTACGGCTCCGCCGTGACCGAGGCCAGCCAGAGCATTCTGGACGAGGCTGAACTGGTGCAGATCGGCACTGGCTCCACCAGCGTGCGCCTTACGGAAAAGGGCTTGAAGCTTTTTTTCCGCACCTGCCCGCGTGACGACGCGCAGGGCAAATCCGCCGCCGAAGCCATCAAGAAGGGCGGCTACAAGGCCGTGGCCCTGCTGCACGACAATTCTTCGTATGCCAAGGGCCTGGCGGAAGAAACCAAGGCAGTGCTTGAAAAAGACGGTATGAAAGTAGTGTTTTACGATGCTCTTACCCCCGGAGAGCGCGACTACACCGCCATTCTGACCAAGCTTAAGGCTGCCAATCCCGACCTCGTGTTCTTTACCGGTTACTACCCGGAAACCGGCATGCTGTTGCGGCAGAAAAGAGAAATGGGCTGGAACGTTCCCATGATGGGCGGCGATGCCGCCAACCATCAGGATCTGGTCAAGATCGCCGGTAACGAAGCCGCCACGGGCTATTTCTTCATCAGCCCGCCGCTGCCGCAGGATATGGACACGCCTGAAGCCAAGGACTTCCTCAAGGCCTTCAAGGCCAAGTACAACACCGTGCCTGTTTCCGTGTGGGCCGTGCTGGCTGGCGATGCTTTCAAGGTTATTGATGGCGCGCTTGAAGCCGGCAAGGACACTCCCAAGGAAATGGCCGCATGGCTCAAGGAACTCAAGGGTATGCCCGGACTTTCCGGCAATCTTGGTTTTGATGCCAAGGGCGACCGCGTGGGCGAGTTCTACCGCACCTACAAGGTTGACGCCACGGGCAACTTCGTTTTGCAGCCCAAGTAGTGCGGCGCGGTCAAAAGCCGCACCCATGTTGCACAGATACACGCCCGGGGCATAAACGCTCCGGCGAAAAGCGCAATCCCCTTGAGGACGCGTTCATTACGGCGGGCGACCGGTATCCCGGTCGCCCGCCAAATGCCGAGTACCAACGCCGAACATTATGGAACAATTTCTCCAACAGCTTTTGAACGGCCTGGCCGTGGGCGGCATCTACGCGCTTGTGGCGCTGGGCTATACCATGGTGTACGGCGTGCTCAAGCTCATCAACTTTGCCCACGGCGACCTGTTTACCATTGGTGCCTATCTGGGGCTTACCCTGCTTGTCAGCTGCAATATGGCAGGCGCGCTCAATCCGTTTTTGGCGGTAGCCGCCGTTTTTGTCATGGTGGCCGTGCTGGTGGCGGTTATTGGCTTTTTGCTTGAGCGTACGGCATACCGCCCCCTGCGCAATGCCAACCGCCTCTCCGCCGTGGTTTCCGCCCTTGGCGCTTCCATATTTTTCCAGAATGCGGTCATGCTGATCTACGGCGCGCGCTTCTACGTGTACCCCGACTATCTGCGCCCCGACTTTACGGTGAGGATGCTCGGTCTTGAAGTGCCCGGCGTGCGCCTGCTGGTTATCGCGGCCAGCGTTGTGCTGATGCTCGGCCTCTGGGCCTTTATCCAGCGCACCCGCACAGGCGCGGCCATTCGAGCTGTGGCCATCGACCCCGGCGCAGCGCAGCTTATGGGCATCAATGTTGACCGCATCATCTCGCTGGTCTTTCTTATCGGCCCCGGCCTTGGCGGCGCGGCGGGCCTGATGGTGGGCATCTATTACGGACAGATCGACTTTACCATGGGCTGGTCGTACGGCCTCAAGGCCTTTACAGCAGCCATCCTGGGTGGCATCGGCAACATCCCCGGCGCCATGCTGGGCGGGCTTTTGCTCGGCGTTATCGAAGCCCTGGCCGCAGGCTACATAGCCATTGCCTGGAAGGACGCCATCGCCTTTCTGGTGCTTATTCTCATTCTGATTATCCGGCCCACTGGTATTCTGGGCGAGCGCACGGCGGACAAACTATGAAAAAGATTCCGTGCAATTTCGCCGTTTATGCGGCTGCGGGCCTCTTTTTGTGCGCGTTGCCGCTCTTTTGCAATGCCTACTGGCTTGACGTGTGCGTGAGCATTGGCCTCTACGCCCTGCTGGCCCTTTCGCTCAACGTCATTCTGGGGCAGGCGGGCATATTCCATATGGGCCACGCCGCCTTTTTTGCCGTGGGCGCTTACACCACCGCCATTCTCAACACAGTTTGCCACTGGCCCGTGCTGTGGGTCATGCCGCTCTCCGGCGCGGCAGCGGCCATATTCGCCCTCATTGTGGCCCGACCCATCATTCACCTGCGCGGCGACTATCTGCTGATCGTCACCATCGGCATTGTGGAAATTGTGCGCATTGCGCTTATCAACGATGTTTTCGGCCTCACGGGCGGCGCCAACGGCATTTTCGGCATCAGTCGGCCCATGTTTTTTGGCTTCAAGATCGTCAAGAGCATGCAGTTCTATTTTCTGGTCTGGGGCATGGTGGGCGTGAGCCTGCTGCTGTTCTACGGCCTGTGGCATTCCCGCTTTGGCCGCGCGCTGAACTTCATCAAGGAAGACGACGTGGCCGCAGAAGGCTGCGGGGTCAACGTCACCCATTACAAGCTCGCGGCCTTTGTGCTGGGCGCGTTCTGGGCGGGCATGGCTGGTACGCTCTATGCCGCAAAAATGACGACCATTGCGCCGGAATCGTTCAACTTCATGGAATCCGTGATCATCTTTGCGGTGGTCATACTTTCCGGCGGCAGCCAGCTTGGCGTGCTTATCAGCGCTTTTCTGTTCATCGGCCTGCCCGAAGTGCTGCGCGAATTTTCCAATGCGCGCATGCTTATCTTCGGCCTTGCCATGATGGTCATGATGGTCTGGCGGCCCCAGGGACTGCTGCCCCCGAGACAGCGGCGCTACAAGGTGGATGCGCCGCCTGCGGCTGCCAGTGACGGGAGGCCCGCATGACCCTGCTGCGCCTTGAAGAAATGAGCAAGATGTTCGGCGGCCTGATTGCCCTGAACGATCTTACCTTTGACGTGGACGCTGGCAGCATTGTGGGGCTTATCGGCCCCAACGGCGCAGGCAAGACCACTGTATTCAACTGCATAACCGGCAACTATACGCCGGAATCGGGCCGCATCTTTTTTGACGGCAAATCCATTGCCGGACTGCGCCCGCACAAGGTGGTGGAACTGGGCATCGCCCGCACGTTCCAGACCATCCGCCTCTTCGGCCGCCTTTCTGTGCTGGAGAACGTGCTTGCCGGGCGGCACTGCCGCATGAAATCCGGCCTGGTATCGTGCATGCTGCACACTCCGGGCCAGCGTGAGGAAGAAAGAGCCGCCGTTGCCCGCTGCATGGAAGAGCTGGAATTTGTGGGTCTTGCCGATCGCTACACCGAGGCCGCAGGCGGCCTTTCTTACGGCAACCAGCGGTTGCTTGAGGTAGCCCGCGCTCTGGCCTCCGACCCTCGCCTCGTGATTCTGGACGAGCCCGCAGGCGGCATGAACGATCAGGAAACCGCCGCTCTGGTGCATACCATCCGGGCCATCCGGGACAGGGGCATTACCGTGCTGCTTATTGAGCACGACATGCGCCTGGTGATGAAAATTTGCGAAAAACTGGTGGTGCTGGAACACGGCACCATGATTGCCCAGGGCAAGCCCGAAGACGTGCGGCAGGATCCCGCCGTCATTGAGGCCTATCTGGGCGCAGACGACGAAAAGTGGTAAGCCATGTCCCTGTTGCAATTGTCTAATGTGCGCGTGCGCTACGGCAGTGTTGAAGTGCTGCACGGCATCGACCTGAAGGTGGACGAAGGCGAAATCGTCACCATTCTCGGGGCCAACGGTGCGGGCAAAAGCACCACCTTGCTGTCCATCAGCGGGCTGGTGCGCCCCTTTGAAGGCGAAATTCTCTTTGAAGGGCAAAACCTGCTGCGCCTGCCGAGCCACAAGGTCGTGGGGCTTGGCATTGCCCAGTCGCCCGAAGGGCGGCGCGTTTTCGGCATCATGAACGTTCTGGAAAATCTGCGCCTCGGGGCATTCTGCATTGAGGACAAAGCCCGCCGCGAGCGCACGCTGGAATGGATTTTTGATCTTTTTCCGCGTTTGCACGAACGCAAGGATCAGCTCGCGGGCACGCTCTCCGGCGGCGAGCAGCAAATGCTCGCCATAGGCCGCGCCCTCATGGCCGAGCCACGCCTCCTGCTGCTGGATGAACCCTCCCTGGGCCTTGCCCCGCTGCTGGTGCGCTCCATCTTTGAAACCGTGCGGGCCATCAACAAGAAAGGCGTGACGGTGCTGCTGGTGGAACAAAACGCCCGTGCGGCGCTGAAGCTGGCCACGCGCGGTTATGTGCTTGAAGTGGGTAGCGTGGTCATGGAAGACCGAGCCGAAAACCTTCTTGCCAATGCCAGCGTGCGCGAGGCATATCTGGGCGGTTAGGCCAGACGGAGCGGCTGTTTTTTTTACAACAGCCCGCAATAGTACGAGGTTTGCGCGCCGCAACCCGGCTGAAAAATTTTTTACTTCTTTTACTTGACAGAAAATTGCTTTCAACTATATTTTTCCATTCCAACGCGGCGGCCATTCCGCCGTTATTTTAGCAATACGGCGCTGCTGCGCATGGAGGTTTTGCTATGACCCCTCTGGAAAAAGCCACCAAAACCGCTGAAGGCGTGGTGGTCAACGGTTTTGTTCTTTCCCCGGTGGTTGAACAGTGTTCTGGCTGCGACCGCTTGCGCGAATTTGAAGGCGAACAGTTCTGCTCCAGCTACCCTGTCCCTGCCAAAAAGTGGTCTGCTGGACGCTGCAACTTTGCCACGCACGTGAAGGCCTCTGTTGCCGCTGCCGCCAAGGTCAACCCTTTGAAGGCGTCCAAGCGCGCCGCCAAGGGTGGCCGCTAGGCCAACCAGGCTTACATCGGTTCCGACATGCCGCTGGCGGTCAGTTTGCGATTTTATCGCAACAGGCCGATTCAACAACGGTCATGCCGGGGCTGAAGACTTTTTCAAGGGGCTGCGCGAGCAGCCTCTTGCGCGTTGTAACGCCATACGGGAAACCCCATGTTCAAGACACTCGACACCTTGTTGCGCGGGCTGGCCGGGCGAGAAGACCGCGTTGCGGAGCTTCAGGCCGTTCTTACGGCATGCCAGGCTCTTGGCCCGGACAACGGCGGCCAGGGCGAAATGGAAAAGGTGCGCTGCATCACCAACTGGCTCAAGGCCTGCGGCGTAACCGCCCTTTCACGCGTTGACGCGCCGGACCCGCGCGTTACCGATGGTCAGCGTCCCAACCTTGTGGCCCGCATCCCCGGCAAAAGCAGCCGCACCCTCTGGCTTTTCGGGCATACGGACGTAGTGCCTCCGGGCGACCTCACCGCCTGGACCAGCAATCCCTGGCAGGTGCGCCGCGATGGCGATTTTCTGTACGGGCGCGGCGTGGAAGACAATCAGCAGGCCATAGTCAGTATGCTGCTGCTGGCGGAAGAAGTGCTCTCCCAAGGCATTACCCCCGAGCTTTCGCTTGGTCTTGTTTTCATGGCTGATGAAGAAACCGGCAGTCTTTATGGCCTGGAGCATCTGCTCAATACTGCCCCGCACTTTTTTAATCCCGATGATCTTTACATCGTACCGGACGCAGGTTCGTCCAAGGGCGATGTCATCGAAATCGCAGAAAAAAGCCAACTCTGGCTCAAGGTGCAGACCACGGGCATCCAGTGCCACGGCTCCACGCCGCAAAAGGGCCGCAACGCCTTTCTGGCGGGGGCGGACATGGCCCTCTCGTGCCACAATGCCCTGCGCTCCGCCTTTGCCGATGCCAATCCCCTGTTTGACCCGCCCTACTCCACCTTTGTGCCGGGCAAGCACGAAGCCAATGTGCCGAACATCAACACCGTTCCCGGCAATGATGTTTTTTACATTGACTGCCGCCTTCTGCCCCATGTGGATATGGACAACGTGCTTGCAAAAATGCGCGAAGTAGCCGCCGAAGTGGCGGAAAAGCACACAGTGCAGATACAGGTGAGCGTGGTGCAGCGGCAGGCCGCCACGGCCATACCGCAAACCGGCACCGTTGTTACAGCGCTCAAGGCCGCCATCGCCCGCATTTACGGCGTTCAGGCGCAGGCCGTGGGCATAGGCGGGGCAACCGTTGCTGCATTTTTGCGGCAAAAGGGCCTTCCCGCCGCCGTGTGGGGCTGCCTTGAAAACACCTGCCACCAACCGGACGAACGCTCATCCATCACCGCTACCATCAAGGATTCGCAGGTGTTTGCCCATATCCTCATGAACGCAGCCCATGTCTGATTCCATATTTGACTGCATTGTCGCGGGCGGCGGCCACGCTGGCAGCGAAGCCGCCGTGGCCCTCGCCCGCATGGGGCACAGAGTGCTGCTCATCAGCGGCAACCTTGACCGCCTGGGCTACCTTTCGTGCAACCCCGCCATCGGCGGCTTGGCCAAGGGCCACATGGTGCGCGAAATTGACGCCCTTGGCGGCATGATGGGCCTGTGGGCCGATGCTGCGGGCATACAGTTT
Source organism: Desulfovibrio intestinivivus (assembly GCF_053570665.1). Lineage (NCBI taxonomy): Bacteria > Pseudomonadati > Thermodesulfobacteriota > Desulfovibrionia > Desulfovibrionales > Desulfovibrionaceae > Desulfovibrio > Desulfovibrio intestinivivus. The sequence goes on from NZ_JBRBQT010000001.1 coordinate 422,747, forward strand.
CGCGTGCTGAACATGAGCAAGGGGCCTGCGGTGCGGGCCACACGCGCCCAGATTGACCGCGAGGCCTATCAGCGCGTGCTCAAAAAAACGCTCTACAACACGCCCGGCCTGCGCATCTGGCAGGATTCCGTGGTGGACGTGACCACCGATGACGGCCGCGTCACTGGCGTACGCACAGCCCAGGGGCTGACCTTTGCAGCGCGCCATGTGCTGCTGACAACGGGCACCTTTCTGGACGGGCGCATCCACATGGGCCTTACCAATCTGCCCGGCGGCCGCCTGGGCGATGCTCCGGCGCTGGGCCTTTCAGACAGCCTGCGCAGCCTCGGCCTGACCCTTGGCCGCCTGAAAACCGGCACCACGCCGCGCATCCTCAAAGCATCCATCGACTATTCGCAGCTCGAGGAACAGCCGGGCGACACGCCGCCTCAGGGCTTCAGCTTTCACGGCCCCGGCCCGGAGCTGGAACAGGTTTCGTGCCATGTGACGTGGACAAATGAACGCGCGCACGAAATCATCCGCAGCGGTTTTGACCGCTCGCCCATGTTCACGGGCGTCATCAAGGGCACCGGGGCGCGCTACTGCCCTTCCATTGAAGACAAGGTGGCCCGTTTTCCCCACCGGGAGCGGCACCAGATATTTCTGGAGCCAGAGGGACTCAACAGCGCAGAGGTGTACGCCAACGGCATTCCCACCAGCCTGCCCCTCGATGTGCAGCTCGATATGGTTCATGCCCTCAAAGGGCTGGAAAACGCCGTGGTGCTGCGTCCCGGTTACGCCATTGAATATGACTACGCCAACCCCATCCAGTTACGCTCCACCCTTGAAACCAAGGCCGTGCCGGGATTGTGGCTCGCGGGGCAGATCAACGGCACGTCCGGCTACGAGGAAGCCGCAGCGCAGGGCCTGTGGGCCGCGCTGAACATCTCGTGCGCCATGCGCGGTCTTGCCCCTTTTACGCCGGGGCGCGATCAAGCCTATATGGCTGTGCTTGTTGATGATCTTGTAACACTCGGCACTCAGGAACCCTACCGTATGTTCACCTCGCGCGCGGAGCACAGGCTGCTGCTGCGCGAAGACAATGCCGATACGCGGCTGACCCGGATTGGCCGTGAACTTGGGCTTGTGAGCGACGAACAGTGGCGCGTGTTTTGCATAAAACAGGAGGCCGCCGAACGTTTCAGGGAATATCTGGGCAAAAAACGCATACCCGGCCACAAGTTGCCCGAGGATGCGCCCGTGGCCCAGTTGCCTGTGGGCAAGACTCTGGCAGAAGCCCTGAAACGCCCGGATGTTGACCTGGGCTCGCTTGAAGCCATGCTGACCGCGACCCGGCACGAAGCTCTGGCCGAGACCGGGGCTGATCTGGCTGCTGCCAGAGCTGCCGCCGGAACCGGCGCCTGTGAAAGCGTGCAGACAGAAATCAAGTATGAGGGCTATTTGGCACGGCAGCGCGAGCTTATCGCCCGCTCGGCCAAGCTTGAAGCTACGGCCTTGCCCCCGCAACTCGATTATGCCAAAGTAGCTGGGTTATCCCATGAAGTGGTAGAAAAACTGGACAGGGTGCGCCCTTGCAGCCTTGGGCAGGCTGGACGAATATCCGGCGTAACCCCTGCGGCGGTTGCATGCCTGGAGGTTCACCTCCACAAACTTGGATTGCTGCGCCCTGAAAAATACCCCAATGGCGCTGCTGCATCCCCGCAGTGAGGGATGACGCCACACAACTGTTGACACCGGTGAATCTATGACGGGCACCCAACTTCTTATTGTTGTCGGCATTCTGCTTGCGGCGCTTTGCGCCACGCTCGTCTCGGTCAAAGGCCGGTTGCAGAGCATGCGCCACGCGGCAAAGCGTGCGGAAATCATCCGCCGCATGCTTGAGACTGCGCAGGAACAGAACGAAATATTCGACCTTAATGTTGAGGAACTCCACAACAGCAAGGGCATGGCCGGTACCCTCGTCAGGATACTTTCCACCCAGCTTGAGATGGAAGTTCTTTCCTACGTATCGCGCGAGCTTGAAGGCACCCCGGCGGAAGTATTCTTTCGCGCCACCCTGCCCGAAGGCCCCTCCTTTTTTAAATTCCAGACCCAGATTGTTCAGGTGAAGGGCGCGTACGACAAATCGCGCCTTCTCCTTGCCATGCCCAAGGATATAGACGCTGGGCAAAAGCGCCATTTCATCCGCGTTAAACCGCCCAAGGATCTGGTGCGCGTTATCGGCGTGTGGGAGATGGATCCCGCCAAGCCCATGCCCCGCAACACGGCTGAAATTGGCAGACCCCTGCTGCATTATAAATCCGGTATGGAAAACGAGCTCGTGCAGGTGGCCGACATTTCCGCCACGGGCATGGCCCTGCGCTTTCCTGCGGAATCGCTGGAAGACAAGCCAGTTGACCTCGACAAAGGTTCCCAGTTACTTTGTCTCATCATCTATCAGATGAGCAAGGAAGACCGCGTGGTCACATTCTGGTGCACCTGTGACGTGCTCAATATCCGCATGCAGAAAGAACCCACCCCGGCCCTGGTTCTGGGGACAGAATTCAGCAACTGGGCGGTTCTGGAACAGGGCAAGGCCGATATCAACTGGTTCCACAGCACCCCCAAAAGTGGTGTTTCGCCCATTACCCAATGGGTGATGCAAATGGATATCCAGCAGCGCAAGCTGACTGGCTAGGGCATATTGACAGTAAAAATGATCAGCTCCATGCGGATACTGAAAAAATCCGCGTACGGAATGTTTGTAAAACACAGACCGTTCCATGCAAGGGCTGCCTCACGAATGAAGATGCTTTGCCGATGAACAGGCATTGCAACGTGAAAATACTTTAGCAGGAAAATTCTGCCGTGGCGGTTGCACCGCAGGCAAACGCGCGCGGCGCGTAGTGAGTACGCCAACCTAGGAGGTTATTTTGGACGGCGGCACGGAAGGTCACAGTACCATCTGGTCGCGCCTGAGCAGACTGTTCGGGCACGACGATCAGGAATCTCTCGAAAAAGCCATTCTGGAAGCACGAGCCGACGGCGAGGTGGAACCCTACGAGGAATCCATGCTCCTTGGCATCTTGCGCTTCAACGATCTTCAGGTGCAGGACACCATGATCCCCCGCACCGATATAGACTGCGTTCCCGATGACATGCCGCTTCAGGAAGTGGCGCGCATCATTGTGCGTTCTGGTCATTCGCGCATTCCCGTATACAAGGACACCCGCGACAATATCGTGGGGATTCTCCACGCCAAGGATGTTCTCAGCAGCCTGCTGGATCAGGGGGATCACGCCCCCGCCGTTTCGCGGGTCATGCGCGAGCCTTTCTTTGTGCCCGAGACCAAGTCCATCCGCACCCTGCTGCAGGAATTTCGCGCCCGCAAACAGCACATTGCCATTGCGCTTGACGAATACGGCGGCACATCCGGCCTTATCACCATTGAAGACGTGCTGGAAGAAATCGTGGGCGATATTGAAGACGAGCACGATGCGCCGCGTCAGGAAGACATCCGCCCCCTCGGCGAAAATGTTTATGAACTCACAGGCCGCGCCCTGCTGGAAGACATTGAAGATCTGGGCGTTGATCTGGATTCGGACGAGGTGGACACCATCGGCGGCTACCTGAGCATGGAGGCGGGGCACGTCCCCGGCCCTGGCGAGCGCTTTACCCTGCGTGGCTGGGCCTTTACCGTGCTTGAAGCTGACAGAAAGCTTATTATCCGCCTACGCATGGAACCTGCTGACCACGCCGCGCCCGCTCCGGCTACGGAAGAGGAAGAAGCGGCAAAAGCATGAAGCTGTTCCGTCCTGAAGCGCCATGGGCCACGCAGCGCAGCTGGGTTTTGTGCCTTGCTGCCGCACTAGGCCTGTGGCTGGGTTTTCCCAACGATCTTATCAGCTTTCCTCCACTGGTGCTCCTGTGGCCTGTGGCGCTGGCATTGCTTGGCCGGGAGGCCGCAAACCGCGCCATTGCCTTGCGCATGGGCTGGATTGGCACCATTGCTGGCGGTATGGCAGCGCTCTACTGGCTCACCCTGCCCGTGCACAACGTGGGCGGCCTGCCCTGGCTGCTGGCCGTTCCCTGCGCGCTGTTCATCGTAACCTGCATTGGCAGTGCTGGCGGCCTGTTTGCCCTCGCGGCCCACATGTTCCGCCACAGGCCCGCCTGGGTGCAGGCCGTGCTGCTTGGCCTGCTGTGGTACCTGCTTGAGGCGGTTTATGCCCTTGCCCTGGGCTTTCCCTGGCTGGACATGGCCGGGGCTTTGTCCCCCTGGCCCATACTGGTGCAGGCTGCGGACATAGTGGGCGGTTACGCCCTTACAGGCCTGTGGAGTATGGCGGCCCTGCTGTGCTGTCTTGCCTTTGTCTGCGGGCCCCGGCGCTTCTGCCCCGACCGCGCAAGCCTGATCCCCGGCCTTGTGCTCACTATTGCCCTGCTGTGCTACGGAGGCTGGCGGCTTTACGCCAACCCGATGGTCACCGAACCCAGCGGGCCGGACAGCGTGGATGTGCTCTATGTGGAAGGCAATGTTGACCAGAACCAGAAGTGGGTTCCAGCCTTTCAGCGGCAGACGGTGGATCTGTATCTGGGCCTGACGTATCAGGGCCTTGCGCAAAAACCCGATGCCCGCCCTCTCATTGTGTGGCCGGAAACAGCCATGCCTTTCTTTTTTGAGGTCAATGCCCTGCATGCCCCGCGCATTCGCGAGCTGGCGGCCCGCAGCGGCAGCCCGCTGCTGTTTGGCGCGCCGGGCCTCGAGCGCCACCCCGGCAAAAAAGATCCCGATGTTTTCAACCGGGCCTTTTTGCTGAACCCCAAGGGCGATACTGTCGGATATTACGACAAGGAACATCTGGTTCCCTTTGGCGAATATCTGCCGGAATGGCTCAACTGGGGATTTCTGGAGGCATTGCTGCAAGGGGTTGGCGTGTACCAGACTGGCACGGCTGTCGCCCCGCTGCGGCAGGACAATCTTGCTCTGGGAATGCTCATCTGCTATGAGGGAATATTCCCGTGGCTTGCCCAGAACCGCGTGGCGGATGGGGCAAATATTCTTGTAGATATCAGCAATGACGGCTGGTTTGGCAACACTCCGGCGGCACGGCAGCATCTCTACCTCACTGCTCTGCGGGCCGTGGAGCAGAACCGCTGGATATTGCGCGGCACCAACACGGGTATTTCTGTTGTGGTGGATCCGCGCGCACGACTGACCATGCACGGAGGCCAGTTCAAGGCTCAGGCCGTCTGGGGCAAGGCAGCACTTGTAACTGCGCCAAGCCTGTTCCACAGTATTTCTCCCTGGCTTATGCCCGGGGCGGCCCTGGTATTTCTGACCCTGCTACTGCTCGGACCCGGCGGCAGGTTTGCAAAAGATCGCGACAAAGCCGCCTGCTGTTCCTGATTTTTTTTCGGCCTTGACGCAGTCAGCGCCGCGCGCACACGGAGGTCTGATCCTCCCGGTTGCGCGGTTTTACGCCTCAGGGCATTCACCTTAACCCCCATAGTATCCACAATGTTGCAACTCAGTGATCTGCGCGCCGCATGCCAGCCCCTTTCCCAACGTTTCGCCACCCTCTGGGGGCGTCTTTGACGTTGCCGCCAGCCAGAAGCGCCTGCAGGACATCGAACACGAAATTTCCCGCCCCGGCGCATGGGACAATCCCGAAGCGCTGACCCCTGTTTTGCAGGAAAAGCGGCGTCTTGAAGAAGAAATCGAGCGTCTCAGCCGCCTCAAGACCTGCCACGACGACATGAACGAATGGCTGGCCCTGGCATCAGAAAGCGAAGACCCCGAAGCCATGGAATCCCTTGATCAGCAGAACCGCGATCTTGCCGCCCTGCTGGACGAAACCGAGCTTGTCATGCTGCTTTCCGGCGAAGAGGACAACCAGGACGCCATCCTTGAAATCCACCCCGGCGCTGGCGGCACAGAGTCGCAGGACTGGGCCGAAATGCTGCTGCGCATGTACACCCGCTGGGCCGCGCGCCACAAGTACACCGTGGAAGAGCTGGACTACCTGCCGGGCGATGAGGCGGGCGTTAAAAGCGTTACCCTGCGCATTGCCGGGCCACATGCCTTTGGCTTTCTCAAAAGCGAGCGCGGCATCCACCGACTTATCCGTATTTCGCCTTTCGATTCATCGGGCCGCCGCCACACCTCCTTTGCATCTGTGGACGTGATCCCCGATGTGGGCAACGATATTGAGCTGGACATCAAGGAATCCGACATCCGCGTGGACATTTTCCGCTCCAGCGGCCCCGGCGGGCAGAGCGTCAACACCACAAGTTCGGCCGTGCGCGTGACACACATTCCCACAGGTGTTACTGCCCAGTGCCAGAACGAAAAATCGCAGCACCACAACAAGGACACGGCCATGCGCGTTTTGCGCGCCCGCCTCTACAACATCGAGCTGCAAAAACGCGATGCGGAACGGCAGGCGGAATACGCCGGCAAGGACGCCATCGCCTTTGGCAGCCAGATCCGCACGTACACCTTGCAGCCCTACAGGCTGGTCAAGGATCACCGCACCGGCTCTGAAGCCGGAGATGTGGAAGGCGTTTTGAACGGTCAGATCGACCAGTTCCAACACGATTACCTGCTGCACCGACATGAGCAACAACGCTGATTTTGACGCACTTGCCACCGAGCTGCTTGCCTTGCGGCAGGCAGACGGCGCAGCTTCGCGCAGCAGCGGCGAATCTGTGCTGGTGGCCCGGCTGTTGCCGGGTTTCAACGTCAGCAGATGGCAGGAATTTTTGCGCCGCTACCCCACCGGGCGCTGGTGCGCCCTGCCCGCTGGCCCCGGCCTTTTGCCGGAACTGGGCGGCGGCCCCAGTAATGCCCCCGGCCACCTTGCCCACCTGCTCATGGCCGAAATGTTTACGGTGCAGATAAACCGCGAACTGTTGCGCCTCTCCCGCACAGGGGGCGATCTGGCCGTGATTGAAGGTACCGTTTGCGACAAGACGCATCTGGACGAGGCCTCTGTGCTGGCGCTGGAAACCCTGCTTGTGGACTGCCTGCGGCAGTGCCGCGAGGAATGCGATACTCTGGGCTGTACCGGCCTTGGGCGTTTTGGCCTCCTTCTGCCCGGCGTCAGCGTACTGCGTGCGCGCCTGATGGCCGAACAGATACAAAAAATCTTTGCTGTCCGCGCAGCGGAAATTCCTATTGTCAGCAAGGGCAGGTATGCGGCAAAAGCCAATTGCGCTCTGGGCATAGCCTGTGCCGATCAGGGGGGCAGACCAACCCCCGAGGCCCTGTTGGGCAAGGCCGCACAGGCCACGGATGAGGCTCTGGCCCAAAAGCACGGCCACATTTGCATAGCGGGTGGCGCTGCCCTGGACGCCAGAACCACCCTTGTACATTCCAGCGAAAAACGATTTCTCTTCTTTGGGGGAAACTGATGGCGAATACGACATTGAGCGTTGCCCTGCTGAGCGGCAAAGGCGGAGTGGGCAAAACAAACATGTCGCTCAATATAGCCTGCGCCCTGCACCAGCAAGGATTTAAAACCCTTTTGATGGACTGCGATCTGGGCCTTGCGAATCTTGACGTGCTGCTGGGCATTACGCCTGAAGGCAACCTCCAGACAGCCCTCTTGGGCGAAGCCGATGTCTCGGACGTGCTCTGCCAGATTGATGGCGAGGACTTTGCCGTACTGCCCGCAGCGTCTGGCGTGCCGGAATTGACCGAGCTGCAGCCCGACGCGCGCGACCTACTGCTCTCCCGCCTGGAACCCGTGTTGCACAAATATGATTTTGTCTTCATGGATATCGGCGCGGGTATTTCCGGTACGGTGCAGACCTTTGCCGCCATGGCTTCGGTGCGCATCGTTGTCATCACGCCCGAGCCCACGTCCCTGACCGACAGCTACGCCCTCATCAAGGTGCTCAACAGCCGTTACGGCCTGCGCGACTTCATGGTGCTGGTCAATCAGGCAACCTCCCAGGCCGAGGCAAAATCTTCATTCGACAAACTTTCCGGCGCGTGCAAACATTTTCTGCACATAGAGCCTGTTTTGCTGGGGCATGTGCGTTCCGACAAAAAGTTACCAGAAGCAGTCTGCCTGCAAAAGCCGCTGATGATGCACTCTCCGGGCAGCCCCGCTGCGCTGGATTTGCAGAATATGGCCTCGCGCTTGCAACGCATCAGGCTGGGAATGCTTGACTGGCTTGGCTCGCGCAACATTTTGCAACCTGTGCCGGTTCAGGACTAGATTTTTTGTCAAACAGTTTACCTTGTCTGAAAAAAGGTATAGGGTTGAATTACTAATAAATGTCCGACGTTGTCGCCTGTCGGGCAAACTTGTAACGCGGTCACGGAGGCATGATGAACAAGAGCGAGCTTATCAAGGCACTGGCCGACGAAACCAACATTCCTCTGGACGACGCGTCGTTGGTGGTCAACACCTTCTTTGACGCAATGAAAAAATCTCTGCTTTCCGGAGAGCGTATTGAAATACGCGGCTTCGGCAGCTTCAAAATCAAGGAGTACGAAGGCTACGCCGGCCGAAATCCTAAAACCGGCGAAAGCGTCGTTGTTGAATCGAAACGTCTGCCCTTTTTCCGGGCGGGCAAGGAATTGAAAGAATTTATCAATCAGTAAGGCTGTAACGCGCTGCCGAACCTGAGGCCCGTGCGGGGCCGCCTGCCTGCGAGGGTCAAACCTTCGCGCGGGCTTTTGTTCGCTTTTTGCAGCGCGCTGACACACAGGAGTCTGTAATGCAATTTTCAGGTGCATTGACCGCGCTTGTAACCCCGTTCAGAAACAATGCTCTGGACGAAGAAGCATACCGCGCATTTATTGAACACCAGATCAGCGAAGGCATTCACGGTCTGGTTCCCTGCGGCACCACGGGCGAATCCGCCACCCTGACCCATGAGGAACACGAAAGGGTCATTGAAATATGCATAGATCAGGTCAAGGGGCGTGTTCCGGTTCTGGCGGGCGCGGGTTCCAACAATACCATGGAAGCCATCCGCCTGACCAAGTTTGCGCAAAAGGCCGGGGCCGACGGCGCGCTGCTCATCACCCCCTATTACAACAAGCCCACCCAGGAAGGCCTGTACCAGCACTTCAAGGCCATTGCCCAGGCTGTGGACATGCCCCTGGTGCCCTACAACGTGCCGGGACGCACGGGTTGCAATCTGCTGCCCGCTACTCTGGCCCGTATGGCGCACGACTTCCCCAACATTGTGGGCGTCAAGGAAGCCACCGGCGACCTGGTTCAGGGCAGCCGCGTGCTTGAAAGCTGCCCCGAGAACTTCAGCGTTCTCTCCGGCGACGACTTTACCGCTCTGCCCCTCATGGCGCTTGGCGGCAAGGGTATCATTTCCGTTACCTCCAATCTTGTGCCTGGCCGCGTGGCAGCCATGTGCAATGCATTCAACAAGGGCGACCTCAAGGAAGCAGCACGCATCCATCATGCGCTCTTCCCCCTGCACGATGCCCTGTTCTTTGAGAGCAATCCCATTCCGGCCAAGACGGCCCTTGCGCTCATGGGCCGCATGGAAGCGGAAATCCGCCTGCCCTTGTGCCCCATGGCCGAAAGCACCAAACAAAAACTCATTGAAGTGCTGCGCCAGCAGAACCTCATCTAGCCTTGTTGCATCAGATATGACAAAGCCCCCGAGCCTCGCAGGTTCGGGGGCTTTTGCGTTCAGCCTGCAAACAATCTGATATCAGGCGCGGTCTTCAGGGCCAGCGGTATCATCTGCCGCATCATCTGCCGCATCGTCTGCGTCCGTGTGCATGGCGGAAACCGACGAGGTGCTGGACGCGAAGTCAGCCATACCAGATGACTGGACAACGCCAGTAGTGCGCGCCCCTTCGCCGCGTTCTTCACTCTTGTGCTTCACGCTTTCACCCTGACTGATAAAGTAGACCTGCTCCGCAATGTTGATGGAGCGCCGCCACACGCGTGTGAGCGAGCGGGTCACAAGTATGATGTGCATGGCCTGATAGGGATCCAGCGAGGCATCAGGGTCAGAAAGGCTTTCCATAATCTGCTGAATGATGCGCACTTCGCTTTGCACGGCTTCTTCATCACCGCGGAGCATATGCAGGGCGTCTTGCGCATTGTTCTCGCGGAACACGCGCACGGCGCGGTCAAAAGCCTCGCTGGCTTTGTAGTACATCTCGCGCACATGGGGGATCACCCCAAAGCCCGGCTTGTCCTGCATCAAAATAGCCTGTTCGGCCATGCTCACGGCCTCGTCGCCAATGCGCTCAAGGTCAACCACCATACGCAGGGCGCTGACCACAAAACGCAGATCTCCGGCAACGGGCTGTGTGCGGGCAAGCAGTTGCAGGGCCATCTCGTCAATTTCATTTTCCAGAGCGTCAATGGCGGCATCGTTTTCAATGACTGAAGCCGCGCGGCCCGGATCACCTGCCGCCATGGCCTTGCCAGCGTCTTCCAGGGCAATGCCCACGCTGGCGCACATGACCAGCAGCCGTGTGCGCAGTGATACGAGCAGTTGTTGCAAATAATTGGCCTGTTGCTGCATGATCGTTCTCCCGGAACAATTACGCTTGAATGTGAACTGCCCTGCGCTCTCTGCGCGTGCTGGCAGCGCTTGAACATGATGTCCTGACGGCTGGAGAGCAGGCGGTTAGCCAAAACGGCCTGTAATATAATCTTCCGTCTGCTTCTTGGCCGGTCTGGTGAACATGACATCCGTGGCGTTGTGTTCAATGAGCCTGCCCATGTAAAAAAATGCCGTGTAGTCAGAAACGCGGGCAGCCTGTTGCATGTTGTGCGTAACAATGATGATGGAAAGCGATTCGCGCAGTTCGCGGATGCTTTCTTCAATTTTTTGCGTGGCAATGGGATCGAGGGCGCTGGCGGGTTCGTCCATGAGCAGCACCTCCGGCTCCACAGCCAGGGCGCGGGCAATGCACAGGCGCTGCTGCTGCCCGCCGGAAAGCCCAAGCGCCGGGCTTTGCAGGCGGTCTTTGACTTCTTCAAAAATGGCGGCCCGGCGCAGGGAAAGTTCCACTTTTTCGGCAATCAGGCTTTCGTCCCGCAGGCCATTGACGCGCAGGCCGTAGGCCACGTTTTCGTAAATGGTTTTGGGGAAGGGATTGGGCTTCTGAAAGACCATGCCCACACGGCAGCGCAGCGAAACCACATCCGTATCGGGACGGTTCACGTCCTGACCATCCAGAAGGATTTCGCCTTCTACGCGTGCGCCGGGAACAAGGTCGTTCATGCGGTTAAGACAACGCAGAAAGGTTGATTTGCCACAGCCCGACGGGCCAATCAGGGCCGTGACCCTGCGCGGCTCAAAATTCAGGCTTACTTCGTGCAGGGCCTTGTTTTGCCCGTAGTATACACTGACGTTGCGTGCCAGCAGATGCTCGTTCATGAAAGTGCCGCTCCGTAAACGGAAGATAGGGTGAAAACAAGGGCCGTGCTGCCGTCCTGCGCCGGGCTTTCCGCCCGGATGCGGCCACCGTGCCGTTCAACAATGTGCTTGCAGATGGCCAGCCCAAGACCGGTAGTTGCCTGCCCCCTGTGCCGCTCCACCTGATAAAAACGTTCAAAAATGCGCTCCAGATCGGCCTTGGGAATACCGGGGCCGTCATCCACCACACGAAAAACCACATCCGGGCCGCTCACGCGCGCGCTGATGCGAACATCGCCGCCTTCCGGCGCGTAACGCCCCGCGTTTTCAATAAGGTTTCTGAACACCTGCGCCAGATGCGGCTGGCTTGCCATCACGCGGCAGTCTTCGGGGATATCCACAACCACCGAACACTTGCGGCGCTCAAGCACTTCGCGGCACATGCCCGCGGCTTGCGATACTGCATCGCGAGGATCCGTGGGGCTGAGTTCCAGGCTGCCTGTCTTGCCCTCCAGCCGTGCAAGGGTGAGCAGATCGTCCACCATGCGGCTGAGGCAAACCCCGTGCTTCAGAATGATTTCGCCAAAGCGGCGGCATTCGGGCGAGGCATCCAGACTGACGAGGGTTTCCGCATAGCCCTGGATGGCCGTCAGCGGGGTGCGCAGCTCATGCGACACGTTGGCCACAAAATCGCGGCGCACGCGCTCCAGCCGCATAAGCTCTGTAATATCGTGGAATACCGCCACCGCGCCCACGCCTGTCTGGCCCAGATGCTCAAGACCGCAGGGGCGGGAAATGCATACCGACATGACTTGCCCGGACGAAAGCTCAAGTTGCAGATACCGCTGCTCGCGATTGAGCGTTGGCTCTTCACCTGCGGCAGCGCCCTCGTGTTCCGCAGAAGGGGGCACGCTGTTTTGTGCTGCGTCTGCCGGGGCTGCCCCTGAGCTGGGCGCAGAGCCGGACATAGAACCTGGCATTGGGCAGGCGGCCATGGCCGCATCCACAGCGGCCTGCAACTGCGGGGATGGAATAACTTCTACCACCTGCGCGCCAAGGGCTGATGCCGCAGCAGGAAATTCACGCGCCAATGCGCGGTTACAGCGGCGGATGCGCCCATGCGGGCCCAACACCAGCACGCCGTCGCTCATAGTTTCCAGTATACTTTCAAGCTGGGCTGTCTGCTCAGCAGCAGTGCGCACATGGTCTTCAATATTTTCAGCCATTCGGTTTACAGCTTCAGCCAGCGGAGCAAATTCCCTGCCGGGAATGCGCCGCAAACGCCGCTGAAAATTCCCCAGTGAAATGGCTTCCACCACAGAGACCATCTGTGAAAGCGAATTGCGCAATGCACCTGAGAGCAGCCCCGCAAGAATCAACGAGAGCACCAACGTCACAATGCCGATTCTGGTGAATACGGCCACGCGGCTTTCAATTTCCTGTTGCAGGTTGTTCAGCGGCAAGGCAATGCGCAGCAACCGCGCGTCATTTACACGCACCGAGGCATACGCCATATCCGTACCCAGCGTTCCGCTCGAACGCACGGAATACCCCTGCCCGCCCTGCATGGCAGCCCGTACCTCCGGCCTGTCCGCATGGTTGTCGAGCTTGGAAACCGGCTGCGCGCCCGGCGCGGTGTCGGCCAGCACGTTGCCGCTGTTGTCAAGGAGCGAAAGCCGTTCCTGAGGCATTTTCAGTATGGCCGCCAGTTCGCGCAGGCCTTCAGGATTCGCCCCTGCCTTGTCAAGAATAGCAGCAGAAAGCGTAGTTTCGCGCAACAGCCTTTCGCGCGCCGCGTCAACCTGACTCTGCTCAAAGGAAGCTCTGCCGTAATAAACGGCGATTCCCGAAGCAATGAGCGCTGCGGCAAGCACACTGCAAAAAATTCGTGTTCTGAAAGAAAGCATGGTTTTTCTCGCTCGTAACATGCTGTCGTGGGCAATTACATTTTGAAGATGTGCAGCCTCAAAACGATCAAACGATAACGCTGTCTACCATCAACCAGACGCCCCGCCACCGTTGGCGCACCGCCTGCTCCCGCTGCTGCGCCCTTATTCCTTGATGCGGTAGCCAACGCCGCGCACAGTCTCCAGCATGGGAGCCGCCTCCCCCAGCTTGGCGCGCAGCCTGCGCACATGGGTATCCACGGTACGGGCGTAGCCTTCAAAGGAATAACCCCATACGTTGTTGAGAAGCTGCTCCCGGGTGCGGACTGACCCGGCATGCCGCAGCAGGTCTTCAAGCAGGCGGAATTCCGTGGCCGTGAGGTTCAGCAATTCCCCTTCCACTTCGGCGGAATGCGCCTCGGTGCGCAGGCGTATGCCGTGGCGCTCAAGCACAGGACTTTCAACCTTGCGCCCACCGCGCCGCAGCACGGCCTTGACCCGCAGCATCAACTCGCGGACGCTGAAGGGTTTGACCACATAATCATCGGCACCAAGACTCAACCCCACAACCCGGTCCACTTCTTCACCTCGTGCGGTGAGCATGAGCACCGGGATGTGGGAGGTTTCAGCCTGCGCGCCAAGACGGCGGCATACTTCAAATCCATCCACACCCGGCAGCATCACATCAAGAAGCACCAGGTCGGGGGTGTGCTGCCGGGCAAGGGCCAGGCCCTGCGTGCCATCGGCTGCTTCATGCACAGTGAATCCCTCGCGCTCAAGATTGAAACGCAAAAGTTCACGAATATCGGCTTCGTCTTCAACTATCAGTATTTGCTGGCTCATATGTTTCACCTCTATGACGCAAACAGAGTACAGCGGCTTTGTGCGCCAAACTGATGGAGGGCATGTTACAATTGCGTGACGAAAAACATTTTAAATAAGCTGCAATATTTCAGCATGTTAATTGCGCATATTGCAGCTTCACGCAGTCTTCTGCGTTTCGTCATATTTTTGTAACAGAGGCGGGCAAAAAGAGAAACGTACCGGGAAACGCCCCGGCACCAACACTAGAAACCAAGGAGAAAATCCATGTCTATCGGAAAACTGCTCGCCACCGCCCTCACGGTTCTGAGCCTCAGCGCTCCTGCCATGGCTGCCCAACAGGTCGTCATCAACGGTTCCACCACTGTTCTTCCTGTGGTTCAGAAAGCTGGCGAAGCTTTCATGGCCTCCCACCCCGATGTGGAACTGAGCATTTCAGGCGGCGGTTCCGGCAACGGCATCAAGGCACTCATTGAAAAGCAGTGCGACATCGCCATGAGCTCGCGCGACATCAAGGAAAAGGAAGTTGAAGCCGCCAAGAAAAACGGCGTGACCCCCAACCGCGTTGTTGTTGCTATTGACGCCATCGTGCCTGTGGTCAACCCCGCCAACCCGGTTGCCGCCCTCACCACTGGCCAGCTGCGCGACATTTACGCCGGCAAGATCACCAACTGGAAGGAAATTGGCGGCCAGGACGGCAAGATCGTTGTTATCTCGCGCGATACGTCCTCCGGCACCTTTGAATGCTGGCAGGAACTTATCATGAAGGAAGAACGCGTTAACCCCGCCGCTCTCATGCAGGCCTCCAACGGCGCTGTGGTGCAGGCCGTTTCCAAGAACAAGAACGCCCTCGGCTATGTTGGGCTGGGTTACCTCGACAAGTCCACCAAGGGCCTCAAGGTCAATGATGTGACCGCCACCGCCCAGACTGCCCTTTCCAAGCAGTGGCCCATCGCCCGCGAACTTTTTGTCTTCACCAACGGCGCGCCTGCTGGCGGTGCCAAGGCTTTTGTTGATTACCTGCTGGATCCCGGCAAGGGCCAGAAGAACGTGCTTGAAGTGGGTTATGTGCCCCTGGGCAAGTAGGTAGACTTACTACCCGCGTTACACCCACAGCATCGGCGGAGCGGGACGGCATGAGCCTCCCGCAACCCGCCGGGGAGAAAGCGCAATGCGCTCCAGAGACATCAAGGAAAAAGCGGTGCGCGTCACCCTTACCACCATGGCAGGCAGCTCGCTGCTGGCTCTGGCTGGTATTGTCATTTTTCTCTTCATGGAAGGCCTGCCGCTTTTCAGCGAATACCCCTTCCTCAATTTTCTGTTCGGCAACCTCTGGTATCCGACTGAGGAACCGGGATTGTTCGGCATATTCCCCCTGCTGGTGGCCTCACTGGCGGTGACGGTACTTTCGTCCCTGCTGGCGGTGCCCATGGGGGTGCTGACGGCGGTTTACCTGACGGAAATCGCCCACCCCAACGTACGGCGCGTCATCAAGCCCTTTGTGGAGCTGCTGGCGGCATTGCCCTCGGTTGTGCTGGGCTTTCTGGGCATGGTGGTGCTTGCGCCCTTCTTGCAGGATTATCTGGATGCCGCCACAGGGCTGAATCTGCTCAATGCCTCGCTGGTACTGGCGCTCATGAGCGTGCCGACCATCTGTTCCGTGTCTGAAGACGCACTGTTCGGCGTGCCACGCGACCTGCGCGAGGCATCGCTGGCACTTGGCGCGACCCGTTGGCAGACAACCGTGCGAGTGGTTATTCCTGCCGCTCTTTCGGGCATAGGCACGGCTGTGATGCTTGGCATGTCGCGCGCCATTGGTGAAACCATGGTGGTGCTGATGGTTGCTGGCGGGGCTGGCATCATCCCCACCTCGCTGCTTGACCCGGTGCGGCCCATGCCTGCCAGTATTGCCGCTGAAATGGCGGAGGCCGCCTTCCGCAGCGAACACTACCACGCGCTGTTTGCTATTGGCATTGTACTCTTTTTCCTGACGCTGAGCTTCAACCTGGCCGCCGGTTATATTGCCGAAAAGCACCGTCAGGTGGGAACCTCCAGCCTGTAAACGCACAGTGTTGCAAGGTTGCACAGTATGACGCCAGTTCAGAACGAGGAAAAATCCATGTCAGCCACCAGCCGCCTTACCCCTGTTCCTTCCGCCGGGCCGAGCATCAAACTCACACCGCGCCCTCTGGAAGCAGACCTCAAACACCACGATGCGGACGAACCGCCGCGCGAAGAAGGTGCGCGCCTGCAATTTGCCAGCGGCAAGGGCCGCGGGCAGTACCAGACCTTCATGTTCTGGCTGTTGCGCGCGATTGCCGCCTGCAACGTGCTGGCACTGCTGGCCGTATGTGCTTTTTTGCTGCAAAACGGCTTGCCTGCCTTAAGCTGGTCGTTCCTGACCGAGGCCCCCCGACAGATGATGACCCAGGGTGGCATATTCCCCTGCATCGTCGGCACGGCAATTCTGTCGCTGGGTTCCCTCTTGCTGGCGTTTCCTCTGGGCGTGGCCTCCGCCGTGTACCTCAATGAATACGCCAAGCGCAACGCCTTTGCCCGCTTTGTGCGTCTGGGGGTCAACAACCTCGCGGGTGTGCCTTCTGTGGTTTTTGGCCTGTTCGGGCTTTCGTTTTTTGTTACCTTCTGCGGATTTGGCGTAAGTATTCTTTCTGGCGTGCTTACCCTTGCGGTTCTGACACTGCCAGTCATTATCGGCACAGCCGAGGAAGCCCTGCGCAATGTGCCGGACACGTACCGCGAGGCCTCGCTGGCTCTGGGCGCAACCAAATCGCAAACCATTGCCCGCGTTATTTTGCCAAGTGCCCTGCCCGGCATGCTCACTGGGGCCATTCTTGGAGTGGCGCGCGCCGCGGGCGAAACCGCCGCCATCATGTTTACGGCTTCTGTATTCTATATGCCCAAGGGGCCGGATTCCATATTCAGCCCGGTCATGGCGCTTCCCTACCATATGTATGTTCTTGCCACGGCAGGCACGGAAATCGACAAGACCCGCCCGCTGCAATACGGCACAGGCCTCGTGCTGCTCTTGCTGGTGCTGGGCATGAACCTGCTTGCCATCATCCTGCGCGACAGATTGCAGAAACGTTACTAATTCTCACACCCTCCCGCCTTCAGACTCCAATACCCTCTCCTTCCCTCCTCTCTGTCAGAGCCCGCGCAAGCGGGCTCTGCTCGTATTGATCTTGCCATTCGGGCTAAAAGCAAGGGCAAGCTGCTGCATGGCTGCATTTCTGGCGGGCGGGGTTCATTCTATCCGCTGTTGAGACAGCTGAGAGGTTGCCAGCATTACGAAAAGGCGCATGGGTTTGGGCATCAGACTGCTACGATCCACTGCTTGATCTGCTGTAGGCAGTGTTTACGGGGGAGGCAGGTCTGAACCACGCTCAAAGAACAGCCTTGGCACAGACGCAAAAAGGGAGGCCCGAAGGCCTCCCTTTTGAATGCGTATCAATCCGTCCGCAGACGGTTGCGCTTGGATTAGAAGCTGTACGCGAAGGTAACCTGAGCCTTCCACATATCCTGCTTGCTGAACGAGCTGGGAGTGTTGGCCTTCTTCCAGGTGCTGTTGTCCATGCAGTTGACCAGGTAGTCCAGTTCCAGGTTCATTTCCAGGTTCTGGTAGATCTTGTAGGAGTTCACAAGGTTGAATTCCACAAGGCCGTCGCGGGTGGTCATGTAAGGCACGGTGGCAGCGCCCACGCCTTCAGTCCAGGCATAGGCAGAGCTCATGTATTTGACCATGCTGGTGCTGTTGGTGCCGCCCCAGTAAGCCAGACGGAAGGTGTGCTTCAGGTCTTCCAGGAAGCTCATGTCCTTCAACTGGGCGCCGATGCCCCAGGTACCAGCGTAGTCAACGCCGTAGTCCTGACGCAGCCAGCCGTAGTTGCCGTCGCCCATGTAGGAGGTGAAGTTGCCGGTGGGCACCAGGGAAGGCATGCGCTCGGAACCGTTCTTCACGCTGCCGTCATCGCCGGAAGCGTACCAACCGAACAGGCCGGGGGTGGCCCAATCCATCTTGTATTCAACAAGGGCCTTGGCCAACCAGCCCTGACGCTGGGTGCTGCCGCGAACCATATCGCCGCCCTGGCCCTTCTGCACGTCGTAACGGCCCATGCCTTCAACATAGCCGTAGTTGATGTCCAGTTCGATGTTCAACGGATCGAACATGGTCACAGCCAAGGGCAGACCGGCCCAGAACATGGAGCCGTAAGCCTTGCTGGTGCCGCCAAGGCTGCTAGGATTGGAAGCGGCGGGGAAGGGCAGCAGAGTATAGGGGGGGTTGCCGTCACGGCTGCCGATATTGTTATAGGTGCCGTTGTCTACACCATCATCAGTGTTGTCAACGTAGTTGGTCAGGGTGTTCTTGCCCATCACGCCGTACATAACCCAAGGCGTGAGATTCACGCCGTCAAAGGTCAGGGGGGCAGTCACGCCGAACAGATCCATGTTGTCAAGATAGTTCACATGGTTGTTGCTGTAGCGAGCATCCTTGCCATTGAAGTTATCGTTGAAGGGACGAGCCCAGAAAGCGGTCATGCTGACGTTTTCGTTGAACTTGTACGAAGCAACCACTGCGGCCACATCGGTATCCATAACAGCGGATCCACCAGCGTAGGTGTTGGGCAGGGCAAGACCCTGGATACCCATGCGCACCTTGGCATCGGTCTGGGGGATGGCCCAGTCGATGTAGGCGTTCTTCACACGAACCTGGTTGGCGCCGTCAGCGCCGAGGGCGCCGCCGTTATCGCTCTTGCCCCACTTCTGCGTGCCGATTTCAAAGTACACGGTGCCGGACAGGGCTTCAGAAGCCACGGCGTCCAACTGCAAGCGCACGCGCTGCTGAGCGTCAAAAGTGTCGGTCGTGTCGGCCTTGGTCTTGGTGCCATTCTTCGAAATTTTGCTGACAGGGCTGTCAGTGCCCACGCCGAAGCCCATGAGCCACTGGCCCTTGGCCTTGAAATCAATGGCGCTGGCACCGGTGGCCGCGCCGAACACCAGGCCGGCGGCCAGGATAAGCGTACAGATGCGTTTCATAAATCCCTTCCTCTCTAGTTTTTCCCACAGGGTTGACACAGGCCTGCTCCAACACAGGCTGGGAAAACATACCTAGAATCATGGATGATGGCAACCGTTTTCGTCAAAAAATTTTTACCAAACTGTCACAATGGCAAAAATATGACGCCCAAATGACATGCAGGCAATGCCAAGGCCCTCATCCTGCCGATCTAAAACCACGGGCGTTGCTGCGCCGGGAGCCATCTCCCACGTATTCTTCTCCAAAGTTGTCTGCAGGGGCTTACCTCGAATACGCGTTCAATTTTTTTGCTGGGCAAGATGCTTCCCCTTCTTTAAAGGAGTCGCGTGCGCACATGAAAGCCCGCCCCTGTTCAAAGCCCGCATTGCTGCGGCATCATTAACAGGGGCGGGCTACGGGCTCACCCAAAAATCAGAAATTACCTGTAATTCAACTTACAGAAAATCAGGATCAGCGGCAGCCTTGCCCTCTGCCAGCATAATGCGCACATAGTGCAGGCTGTGCTCGTCAACCGGAATGATCGGAAAGGACTGCGAACAGCCAGGGCACCGCACCATGCGCGGTTCCGTAGGGCTCGCTTGCGGCACGTGCTTGCCGCAGTTGGGGCACTGATAAAAAAACAGAATTTCCATTCCGTCAGGCGCAACAGGCTGGACGGGTCGCTTGCGCTCAGCCACGGCTGGCCTCCCCTTCATTTTGTGACGCGGCCAGATTGCGCCCGGTCATCAGTTCAGAAGGCTGCATCCCCCAAAGACCAAGAATGGTGGTGGCCACATCGGCCAGCCTGCCGTCCGCCAGGGCGCGCACCTTTCCATCCGGCTCCAGCAGAATGCAGGGAACTGGATTGGTGGTGTGGGCCGTATGGGGCTGGCCTTCGGGCGTGAGCATTTTTTCGCAGTTGCCGTGGTCGGCAATGACAATCATGCGGCCCTTGCGGGCCTCCACAGCGGCAACCATGCGCCCCAGGCAGGCGTCAACCACTTCGCAGGCGTTGACCGCAGCCTGGAGAATGCCCGTATGGCCCACCATGTCGCCATTGGCGAGGTTGCAGACCACAAGATCGTACACGCCGGAATTCCAGGCTTCCACAAACTTATCCGTCACTTCAACGGCGCTCATGGAAGGCTTTTGGTCGTAGGTTTTCACCTCGCGGGGGGACGGCACAAGGATGCGATCCTCACCAGCAAAAGGCTCTTCAAGTCCGCCATTGAAAAAGTAGGTGACGTGCGCGTATTTTTCCGTTTCCGCCAGGCGCAGCTGCTTCAGCCCTTGCCGGGAAACCACTTCGCCAAGCCCCATGCTCACGGCCTCCTTGGGAAAGGCCACGGGGATATTGAAGCTTGATTCATAGGCGGTCATGGAAGCAATCCCGGCCAGAACCGGAACGCGGCCACGGTCAAAACCGTCAAACCCCGGCTGAATAAACGCCTGGGTAAACTGGCGCATGCGGTCTGCGCGGAAGTTGAACAGGAACAGGCCGTCGCCATCGGCCATGCCTGCGTCATCGCCCGCAGCAAAGCACAGGGGCTTGATGAATTCGTCTGTGATGCCAGCCGCGTAAGAGGCTTCAATGGCCGCAACGGGCGCAAGCGTTGTTGCAGGGGTACCGTGAACGATAACTTCCCATGCTTCCTCAAGGCGCTCCCAGTGCTTGTCGCGATCCATGGCAAAAAAACGGCCCACCATGCTGGCGATGCGCGTCTGGGGCTGCCCTTCAATGCTCTTTTGCAGCGCGCGCATAAAATCCACGCCGCTGTGCGGGTCGCGGTCGCGCCCGTCCATGAGGCAGTGGATGCGCACAGGCACCCCTGCCTTATGGGCCATGCCGCACAGGGCTTCAAGATGATGAATGTGGCTGTGCACACCGCCATCAGAAAGCAGCCCCGCCAGATGCAGCTTGCCGCCGCTCTTGCGAATTGATTCAAGCAGCTCGTTGAGTACCGGATTGGCGGCAAAGCTGCCGTCTTCCAGCGCCACATCGATGCGGGTCATGTCCTGATACACCACGCGGCCTGCGCCGATGTTCAGATGCCCCACCTCGGAATTGCCCATGTAGCCGCGCGGCAGCCCCACATCGCGCCCGGAGGCTACCAGCTGGGAATGCGGGCAGCTCGCAAGGAGCGCATCCATATTGGGTGTAGCTGCAATATAGGGCGCGTTGCCGGGCCCCGGCTCGGCAATCCCCCAGCCATCAAGAATCAGCAAGAGCGTGGGCGTCATGATTATTCCCCGCTTCGGGCTTCGGCCAGTGATGCGGCCTTGCCCCACAGGGCTTCAAGGCCGTAAAGCTCGCGCACCGGCTCCAGAAAAACGTTGACGACAATGTCGTTCATGTCCACCAGAATCCACTGACCGGCTGTGTAGCCTTCCATGCGCAGATATTCAAAATTGCGCTGGCGGCAAAGTTCGCCCACGCCATCGGCGAGGCTCTGGGCGTGACGCACCGAACCGGCGCTGGCAATGACCAGAGCCTCGGCAAAACCGCCCTGCCCGGCCATATCTATGCTGACCACGCGCGCGGCCTTGTGCTCTTCAAGCCACGTGACCACGTCCGCCAGCTTTTCTTCCAGGGGGACATCCGAATAACGCTTGGGGGCAGTGCCCCCTGCAGGTGAAGAAGAAGTGTTGTTTTCCATACCCTGCACATAACGTAAAGACGGGGCAAGAGCAATGGCGCAGCAAGCCGCCAACGCGCTGAAACGGGCGCGAAATCGCGCCAATCCGTATTGACCGCGCCAGCGCATTGCGGCATACCCAAACGAAGCTTTTCAGGGATCAGCGTCGCGCTTTTGCGCCGCCAAACGCCAGCCGCAGAAGGAGAGGGCCGTGCTTTTCAACATCAAACAGGAAACTCTGCCACGCGAAGAAATGGAGGCGCTGCAGCTGCGCCGCCTGCGTGATTTGTGCAACCGCGTCTACGCCAACGTGCCCTTTTATCGCAAACGTTTTGACGAGGCGGGCATTACCCCTGCCGACATCAAGTCGCTGGCGGATCTTAAACTGCTGCCCTTTACGGAAAAGCAGGATCTGCGCAACCACTATCCTTATGGCCTTTTTGCAGTTCCCAAGGATCACATCGTACGTCTGCACGCCTCCAGCGGCACCACGGGCAAATCTGTTGTGGTGGGCTATACCCAGCGCGACCTCGAAACCTGGGCGGAACTGATGGCCCGCAGTTTGGCAGCCGCAGGCGTGGTGCGCTCGGACGTGGTGCATGTGGCCTATGGTTACGGCCTCTTTACCGGCGGGCTGGGCGCGCACTATGGCGCGGAGCGCCTTGGCGCAACCGTTGTGCCCGCTTCTGGCGGCGCGACCCGGCGTCAGGCCGGTTTGCTGCGCGATTTTGGCGCAACAGTGCTCTGCGCCACGCCGTCCTATGGTCTGCACCTGTGGGAAGCGTCCATGGAAGTAGGCGTCAATTTTCGCGATCTGCCCCTGCGCGTGGGCGTTTTCGGTGCCGAGCCGTGGTCTGAAGCCATGCGCCGCGACATCGAGGACAAAATGGACATCAGCGCCATGAACATTTACGGCCTGTCCGAAATCATGGGCCCCGGCGTTGCCATGGAATGCGAAGAAGCCAAGTGCGGCATGCATTTGTGGGAAGACCACATTCTGCCCGAAATCATTGACCCCGTTACGGGCGACCAGCTCCCCCCCGGCGAAGTGGGCGAACTGGTGCTGACCACGCTGACCAAGGAAGGCATCCCCATGTTGCGCTACCGCACGCGCGACCTCACCAGCCTTGATTACACCCCCTGCCGGTGCGGCCGCACCCACGTGCGTATTTCGCGCCTCCAGGGCCGCAGCGACGACATGCTCATCATCCGCGGCGTCAACGTGTTCCCGCAGCAGATTGAGGGCATCCTGATGGAAAGCGAGGGGCTTTCCCCCAACTATCAGATCATCGTGGACCGCGTGCACAACCTCGACACCCTCGAAGTGCGCGTTGAGATGAACGAGAACCTCTTTGCCGATGAAATCCGCAAGCTGCAAATGCTTGAAGGCCGCCTGCAAAAGACCATCAAGGAATACCTGGGCGTCTCCGCCAAGGTACGCCTGATGGAACCCCGCTCCATCGAGCGCTCCGAGGGCAAGGCCAAACGCATTGTGGACAACCGCAAGGATTAGGCTACCGGCCAGGCGAGAAATATTGGCTGCATGCGCGCTGTAAAACGGCATGTGCGGCACACTTGGGGGGCCATCGGCACTGCTGATGGCCCCTGACAGCAAAGATTGCCCGCAGACACGGCTGACTATAGTCCAGAAATTTTATTTGTCATTTCAGCTAATTAACAAATTTGTCAAAAAAGCGGCGAAAAAAAGTCCAGCAATGCTTGACACCTCAGCCTAGTCCGCGTAGAACGTTTTCTCGCTGAGCGGGAGTAACTCAGTGGTAGAGTGCAACCTTGCCAAGGTTGAAGTCGCGGGTTCAAATCCCGTCTCCCGCTCCACTTTTTTTGCTGGCGGCATAGCCAAGTGGTAAGGCAGAGGTCTGCAAAACCTCCATCTCCAGTTCAAATCTGGATGCCGCCTCCAACAGTATCCTTTACGCTTCGCCGTTTCGCATACCATGCGGGAGTAACTCAGTGGTAGAGTGCAACCTTGCCAAGGTTGAAGTCGCGGGTTCAAATCCCGTCTCCCGCTCCACTTTTGCGGGAATAACTCAACGGTAGAGTGTCAGCTTCCCAAGCTGAAGGTTGCGGGTTCAAATCCCGTTTCCCGCTCCAAGGAAGTTAAGCCTTTACGAAGAAATTCGTAAAGGCATTTTTTATTTGTGCCATAAATATCCCGCTAATATCCCGTTTTTTTAAAATGAACGAATCTTGAGGAATGGGAATAATTAGGAACTGAAGAGGCACTAGACGGCATTGTGTTCAAGCTAGACCATCATTATCTTCCAATCATGAGCACAACAAAGAATACCTTCCTCCACCCAGACCGTGTAGCAAATGCGGCAGAATGTCTCAGCGTGAAACATCAAGACCGTAGGGAAGAACTCACGATATTTACCGATATCCTGTGAATGTGGCAACTGCCCCTCCAGTGTCTGTCAGGGGCTCTGCTGCAATGCGATTGTGGAGCGCATATGTAGCGGATTGAACAACACTTCGAGAAAAACAAAAACATAGCAAGGGCAAGGAAGCGGAGATATCCCCCGCTTTCCCGCCCAAGAGTTAACTTTTTACCTTCCTTCACTTTCTGGTAAGGCCAGCCTTTCCGATTCATCCACGACATCGCAGTTATCGTTTTTACGGCCCTCCAATTCCACAGCTATCGCCGCCGCAGTAAACACTCCCGCGATACCGGTCAACACTCCGCCAATGAACGTCCATTTTTTGTTCATGACTACTCCTGTTAGTTATACGAGATCACAGCATAAGCTGGAATAAAACCCAACGCTGGCATAACAATTAATCATCCATAGAATCCTTGATGACTTGCAACACCGCGATTACAATAGCGATCCACCCAGTATAATTCATGAAGCCTCCACTACTTTTAGCAGCGCGGGATGCGCCGTTTTTTGTTAAACGCAAAGAATTGGAACAACCTCGTTCGGTACCATAGCCTGAAATCGAGGGGCACCATCATGCTGCACCGCCTTTGAGTAATGCAGCCTGCAGCAGGGCAAACATGGCGGGCACCAGGTCGGGAAAGTCGTTGACCACCCTGCTTGTGTGCGGCAGCAGGTGCGTGATGTGTTCATCCCGAATGCCAAGGCCATAAACTTCAAAGCCAAGTTTTTGGGCCACCCCGATGGCATTGTTGGCGGCCAGCGGGTTGTCCGGCATGCCGTCAGTGATAACCAGAATCATCTTGCGCCGCTCTTTGAGGGGCAACATGGTTTGCAAAACCCACCAAAAAGCCCCAGCTAGGGGGGTCCCTCCAGAAGCTCGGATATCAAACATGTCTGGCACTGCCTGCCCGTGCCTCATGATGGGGAATACTGAATTGGTTTCCGTGACTGCGGGAAAGGCTGTTACTGCAGGGTTCACTCCACGGATGCGGCTCAGTGAGGTTGCCACCGCAAAGCAGGAACAATTGGCAAGGTTAATCGGTGCGCCAGCCATGCTTCCGCTGACGTCCAGCAGTATATGGACCGCCGCATTAAGGCCTTGGTGCTCAGCTTCTTTTTGGAAAACACGAGCATTGCCAACCTGCAGACGGTGTAGTGAGTTGGAATGCAGCGTACCTCTGCGCCCGATACTACAACGCCTTTGGGTCTGCGCCTGCAGAAAGCCCTGCAGGCGCGTGCGCAGAGCAATGCTGGTCTGAAGTGCTTGCAGTTTTAGTTCTGTTGTCAAGGGGGCTGCTTGTCGGGTGCCTTCTACCGCCACGGTCAGTGCGTCTCCGGCAGCTTCTTCACTGTTGTTGGCAAGCTCAATCGCCATGATTTCGCCGAGTTGCTGGGGTAGATCCTGCGCCTCCGCATGAAAAAGTGCTTTGAGCGGTAAAGCACTCGACGGTTGAACAGGCTCAGATTGTTGGTCGATTTGTGAGGTAGAATCGTTGGGCTCCTTTGTCAGCTGCGGCATGTCACCTTGAACGTTTTTATCCGTACATTTGCTGGTTGCAGTTGGTTGAGGCGGTTCCCACTGCCGGATGCACTGAGCAATTTGCCGTGCGTATTCGACTGCTGCTGTCGTATCTGGGCAATGGATGTAGACTTTGACCAAGATGGCATCCAGAGACTCTTTCAAACCGGGAAAGTGGTTCTCCATGATGCTTGCCGCTCTTTGGCGCGCCGGGGTCACCTCATCCACATCCCAGGCCCGCACCGTCAACAGCACATAGTCTAAAACAGCAAGGGCCGGGGAATCGCTCCCGGCCCTTGGCAGTGCTTGCTCTACAAAGAATCGTCGAATCAACCAGTTCAGGTTTCTCCGGCAACCTGGGAAAATACCCGTCAGCTTCTTTTCAACACGCCAATCCTCAAGGCAGTTGAGCAAATTGAAGGTTACATGATCAAGGTTTGCAGCTTTCAGCACGCTAAAATCTGTGTGCCGAATATGGCCGGATTCATGATCCACAAACGACCTCGCCAGAGCCAATAATTCCGGCTCACAATCAATGGGCAATGAAGGCAAGTGAATAACCTTACCGTTGGTGCAGGCCACCTTGCCGCCAATACGTACCTGCACCCCGTAGCGGTTGCCAAGGATGGACGCCAGCAAGGGCAAACAGTTGAGAACGTCTTTTGCGCTAATCATGGCGTCACCACAGGCCCAGGCTTGGGATAGCAGGATGCGGCAAAGTGCTATCTATCACGGAGATATCAGGCAGAATGGGCTCGTCATCATCGCTATCAACAGCACCGTCTTCCTGCAGCGTGTTGCTATCCTGTTCACCCATGATGCCCGGACCAGCCAACAGAGCATCCAGCACAAAGGCCGGGCCGTAGCCCTCAATAACTTTCTGAGCGTGCCCCACAAGAGCCATATTGTCCTTGAGCAGGCAGACCAGCCCCTGCAACAGCAGCAGGTCTGTGCCGGTGATGTTGCCCTTCTTGGGCATGCGCTGCAGGGCAGCTTGCACAATGTCAGCCACCGGGGCCACATGCGGCTCTACGAAAGACAAACCAGTGAGCTTGGCATGCAGGGTACGCAGCGGAGAGAGCGCCTTATGGGTTACCTCCGTCTTGCCGTGATAAACCCTGCGCCAGATATCGTCTGCCGATTTGGCTATTTCATCAAACAGCGTGCCGCCGAGACCCTGCACCTCTTCTGCCAGACCGGCTTCCAGCACTGCGGTGTTGTCTGTGTGCTGCTCAAGCGGGGCCACCTTGTACAACTGCCAACGAAAATCCATACGAGCGCGTACATAATCAGGCCCCACGATGGAGTTGCGAATGATTTCGCCCCACTGATGGTGCTTCTCAATCCAGGCTTGTACATTTTGGTCATAGTCCGCCAGGAATGCCTCCTTTTCTTTCTGAAATTCGGTGCGAATGTTGAGCAGCTCCTGCACGATTTCGCTGGCTTTTTCTTCGGGTATGGCCCAGCCGGACATGAACCGCACCCCATGCCGGTCAAGGTAGTTGAAGGCGCGGGCCTTGAGTGTGCCGAACACCTTTAGGTTTTCCGGGTCGGCAATGCGCTTGGAACCCAGCGAGGCCAGATCTTCGGGGGGCAGTTCTGCGCCGCCTAGGTCTTCTTGGCTCATTTTGCGTCGGGCCGACCACAGGCTGACGTTGAGGTTGAGGGCCAATAGATTGTCCAAAATACGGATGTCAGAAACAAGTTGAGTCATAGTAGCCTCCTATATTGAGCTGTTGGTATATGTAGCGTTGTGACCTTCAGCTTCGAGTTGTTGTGGGAACATGCGTTGGGCCAGCTCATGCAGCATGGCGCGGGTTTCACGGCTGGCGCGGTAGGCCAAAGCCCGGTCAAGGGCATAGGTGACGGGCTGTATGCCCTGATGGACCAACGGCTGAAAACGAACGGTCAGATCTCCCCAGCGCAGCAAACTGCGTGTGGAGAATGTTACTTCAATGGTATTGGTCAGATTGCTGGTGGAAGCCTCACCCATGAATAGTTTGCGGACTTCATTGGCGTAGTCCACCATGGTGGCACACAGCGATTCAGGCAGCGATGGGAAGCGCCGGGCAAGCAGACTCTTTTCCACATCGGCAGATGGGTAGCCCACTTCGCAGATAGTAAAGCGGTCCAGCCAGGCAAGGTTCTGCCGCTGGGTTCCCTGGTAAAGGCCGGTGTCATCGCCACCGCCATTGGTATTGGCCGTGGCAACCAGACGGAACATGGGGTGCGGCACAATCAGTTCGCCGCCGTTTTCCGCTATGCACAGGGGGGAGCCGTCCAACACGCTGTTCAGCCCTGCGGAGATCTCTGGCGAGGTTAAGTCGATTTCGTTCAACAAGATTATCGCCCCGTAACGCATGGCAAGCGCAAGCGGGCCGTACTCGAAGGTCATGGTGCTATTTTTTACTGTCAGGTGACCAACCAGGTCGGCAAACTCCAACCGCCCGTGTCCGGTGACCTCAAAGACGGGATAGTTAAGTCTGGCAGCCAGCTGCTTGATGCATGTCGTTTTACCGCAGCCTGTAGGGCCGAAAATGTACAACGGTTCCTGTGCGTTGAGAAACCAGACCACAACATCACGGCTGGACTCATGGAAAATATAGTCGTGGTCAATGACCGGGGTGTAGGCCGAAGGAACAGCGTAGCCCCTGACCGTGGTGCCAGAGGGCTTGCCGCTGAAAACTTGGCCTGCATCAAGGTCGGTGGGTTTCAGGTTACTAAGTCCTTCGATCAAATTTGTGTTCATAATTGCTACTCCTTAGATGCAGAAAAAGCCCGGCTCCTTTTAAGGGAACCGGGCTCTTCGAAATATGGTATCAGTCTGGCTAGGATATCTTTTTGTAATTACAGAAGGAATTGTCCAAAATCGTCACTTTGTCCGCCAAAGCAATAGCCTTGGGCAAATTCTCAAGGCTGCGTTTGAAACGGCGGACAACATCTGGGGCCGGAACACTATGCCCTCCACGAGCTGCACGGGCTGCAATTCTTTTCAGCGCAAGTTCTTCTGACGCAAGGCGTATGTATACAAGCTCAACTTCATAACCCCGCTGTTTTGCCTCTTCCATCAGAGTGAAGTCAAACTTGGCGGTAAGAGTAGACTCCCGCGCAAATGAAACACCCTCCTCCAGAAAAAGGCGAGCCATGCGAGCAGCAGCCTTGCCAGCGGCAATCGGGGACAACCCTTCCGCAGCAAGCTTATCAGGGTCAATAACCAGCAGGTTTTCCCGCATGGCTACTGTCCTTGAGAATGTACTCTTGCCTGCCCCATTTGGGCCACAGATGCACAAAAGCTTGGGCATTACCCGACCTGTTGAGCTTCGGTGATGGACGTTATTTCAGTATGTCCGTCTGGATAGCGAAGGGTATACTGCCCGTTTTCGTCCAGGTAGTTCAGCGGAACTCCTTTTTTTAGCTCAAGCTCAAGAATTACGCGCTGATTTTCTATGGCCGTTTCGACCAGTTCTTCAAGTGTGAGCGACATAATGCCTCCGTTCTTACAGATTACGGGTAAGCCTGCTGTCGGTCAACGGTCTGTGTTGTTATAAGCTTTTTGAGAATATCGGAAGTCAGACTAGTAAGTTATAATAATTTTCCTGTCCTTGCTGGAGTTGAAGAGTTGACCTCCCGTCCTTCAGTTTATGGGCGAAATACTCAATCTTTCGAAAGGTGAACCCGTGCGCTCGCAACGGGCCAGCAAGGTGTCCACGTCGATGTCGCCCATGTGCTCAGCGTTAAAAATCTCGGTCAACTCCTCCCGCAGAGCATCTTTGTCCAAAGTGGTGCGACCAGCTGCCACTGACATGCGGAAGCGATAGTTTCCCGTGTCTACCCAGTCCCGAGTGCCAGCCTGACGGTGAACAAGCTTGAGTACCGTCTCCATTTCTTTGATTTCATTATCTAAAGAGGTGCGCTGCTCTTTAAGGGCTGCCAGCTTTTCCAGCGCTGGCTCCCATTGGGGCATCTGTATGCCCTGCGGAAATTTGGGGCAGTCACCATTGTGCTCGCAGTACGAGCACAATGGGTAAAAGCCTTGAGCGCAATCCACCTGTGTCAGGGTTATGTGCCCGGCGCGAAATGCCGTTAGCTCACCCCAAAGTTGCGCCGCATGGTCAAGGGCCGTATCCAGCATGGCCTGATTGAAGCCATAGGGGCCGAATGTTTTAACCTCTTTCATGGAAAGGCAGAGCAACCACGCTTCCATACTTGCCTCGGCAGCAGTTGCGGGCAACTGAATGCCAAGTTGGACACGGCAAAGTTGTGGGAAAGTCATTTTGTCATGCAGAATAGTGCCGTCCTCAGCACGAAGACTGAAAACGGGCTTGTTCCATGCTTTTACCAAAAGGCCGATTTGCCCGTGCAGTTGCAGCAGATGGGAATCGTGAGGCGAAGCTGGTAACTTGTCCGTGCTTTTAACTTCCAGAATGCGTATGGCATTAACGGGCGCACCCCAGACCAGCACAAAATCAAGATGGGCTTTGATAGGTACGCCCTGATGCTGCCAGTTGATCTCAAGCTGGGGCAGTACATGGAGGCCAAGTGATACCAGGGCTTGCCCAACCCCAGATTCGAACCAGTGCCCGCGTTGCAACGTAAGCAGGCGTTCCAGGCTGTTTGTGGTGGGCAGCACCTTTCTGGCCACCGCCGCCCGGGGGCATTCCCAGTGTTGGCCGATATCACTCATTCCCACATAGCTGGAGCGGTCGCCCAGATGGGCGAGTGTGTCTTTGCGGGCAACGGCTTGCAGACCTTGCCTAATTAACGCCCGTAATCCTTCCGTGCGGTTCTGTTCCATGGTTTAGTCTCCATAAAAGCGAGAGGGCCGCCATCAGGCAGCCCTCTCACTCGACATTTTTATTTTTGCTATGCAGCGTCAACATACTTCCACCACAATTTTCTCTGCGGGTTCCAACGGAAGCCCGAACCAGTCAGCAGTTCCTTTTTTGCTTGCGTGTTGCCGGTGGCAATGATGCAAGGGCGTCCGTCCTGGGCAGTAACCTGCTGGTAGGTGACTCCTTCAAGCGGTGGAAGGCTCTCAAGGCTCGCTGGCGGACGATTTGAGGGGCTTGAAAGGTTGTTTGCGGTGGATGATTCGCGTTGTCGCTCTCTTCGTAATTCAGGGGCAATTACGGGCAATTTGGGGCGGGTGATCGATTTTTTGCCATTTTTAGCCCCTTCGCCATCGTCATCTTCAGTTACCATGCCCAACATGGCGGTCAAAGCGTAGCGGCGAGCGTAAGTCATTGCCGATCCCATGCCCTGCGGATCGGCCTTCGGCAGAGGAACAACGGCAAGGGAGCTTTGCCACTGCCCCGACTCTGCATGCGTCAGCTTGGTGACTAGGCCGAGGGCATTTGGGTGTTCCACAGGCACAGGGTACTGGCACAGCCAGATGCCGTTTTCGATAAGCGCATCTCGGCAGGCGTCCATGACGCTGTTGAGGCTGGCGTACCAACTCTTGGTGAAGGGATTTTCAGCGTCTTTTGTAACAGGCTGCACGGTTCTCTGAATGTTGAGCAGTGCCTTAGCCAATTCGGTAACGTTTTCCGATTGGTATGACCCCATGGCTACCTCCAAGAATTGTAAACCCCTGCCCAGTATACTACTGAGCAGGGGTTTTAGAGAGTTTAGAAGCACAAATCCGGTCTGTTCAAAAGAATAATATATTTATGAAAATTATTGAGATGCAGCCTGCTTTCTGGGGAGAATGTCATAGCCCCATCAAATTTGTGCAGTGCAACTAATCCACACTCTTGCGGGTTTACCTTTGACACATGTCTTGCCAGATAACAGCTTATTGGACACCGTCCCAAAGTGTACATTGGCTGTTTACTTTGATATCTTTAAAGGCAAAATTATGGAAATCTGCTGGACGGCCAAATAGTTATGGCGTTACAGGAAGGTTAAATAGTTTTCGAGAACTGACACGAGTGCTTAGTCTATGCCCCTCGTTGGTGACGGGAATTTATATGTGACATAGAAGGTCTCTCGTTGAAAGAACAATACGGCCTGACGGTACAACCTAGCTTCCTTTCACTTACGGACGAAAGAGGCTGAACACCATAGATTTACATTTATCCTGTAAACAGCACATAAAACGATGCTAGTCAGATTGGGATTTTCGCAGAATTTTTCTGCCACCATTCTGGGTAATTTTTGCGCTGTTGAATATTTGTAATTTTTTTGATCTAGTTTCAGAAATAGCAGTGTACAATACCGTAATTTTCTATTTTGAAAATGCAATATCAAAAATAATACTTATAAATCTTTTTCTAAGGAGATACCCCGAATTATGGGGGTGAAGCGTGTTTTGATATGAACTTCCCACTTAATATTTCTGGTTGTACCAGACATCATGCCTTTCCATTTTGCGGGAATAATTTTATCCATCATTTTTATCTAATGACATGGTGTTGTTAAATGCAACAATATAAAATAGTTGATTTATTTGCTGGGCCGGGCGGATTAGGTGAAGGATTTTCCTCCTTTCAGTCCGGAGGGCAACACCCGTTTAAAATTGCAATATCTGTCGAAAAGGACAAATTTGCACACAGCACACTGCGTCTACGTGCTTATTGGAGGCTTTTAAAACGGAATAGAAAATCAATTGAAAAATTATATTTATATTATAAAGGCCTATCTAGCAATCCATGGACCGCAGAAACTGTAGATTTATGGGCTGAAGCTGAATCAGAAGCCCTCCAACTAGAATTAGGAAAAGACGAAATTCAAGATGATACAATGCTATACAATCGAATTGATCGGCTTATTTCGAAGAAAGAACATTGGGTTCTGATTGGAGGCCCACCATGTCAAGCTTATTCAGTTGTAGGAAGAGTTCGTGCAGGTGAGAAAAATAAAGAAGACCCAAGGCACCGACTATACAAAGAATACCTCAATGTCATCAGACAGTTTCGTCCCTCAATCTTTGTGATGGAAAATGTTCGTGGGATGTTATCCTGCCAGTTGGATCAGGAGCACATCATTCATCGAATCCTGAAAGATTTAAGTTGCCCAGGGCAAAGCAAACGCGGCGCGAAGGACTACAAATATTCCATACATTCTCTTGTTGCAGATACTTGCTACAAACCTGGGATGGATGTGGAGGAACTGGATTTAAAAAATTTTATTGTGCAATGTGAGCGTTACGGCATTCCACAGGCTCGGCATAGGGTAATTCTCGTAGGCATCAGGGAAGACATATCTACAACGCTACCCAAACTGTCGCCCTCTAAACCCGTAACAGTTTGGGATGCGATTGGGGATATGCCTGCTCTTCGCAGCGGTCTTTCCCGCCAAGAAGATTCTACATACCTTTGGAAAAACCTCGTGGCATCAGGGTTTGACGATCTTGCCAAATATGCTTGGGAGTCGGGAAAGTATAAACTTGCGCGAGCCCTAGAGGATGCAGGCAAAGAAGTCACACATAAAGACCTCACCCGCGGTGAGCGTTGGATTAGAGGAAAATATGGAAAACCCAACATGCTTACAGCACCATTGCATGCATGGCTGCACGATGAACATTTGGAAGGATGGCTAAACCATGAAACACGAACGCATATGGCCAGCGATCTTCGCAGATATGCTTATACAGCAACCTATGCTAGCGTTGAAAAGAAAAACCCTATTGGGTCAAAAGATTTCACACTGCCGGGCCTTGCCCCCAATCATGCCAACTGGGAAACAGGCTACTTTGATGACAGATTTAGGACCCAATTGATAGATCGCCCATCTACTACAATAACTAGCCATCTTTCAAAAGATGGACATTCTTTTATACATCCGGATCCTACCCAGTGCAGGAGTTTAACAGTGCGTGAGGCTGCAAGGCTCCAGACGTTTCCTGATAATTATTTCTTTGAGGGGCCAAGGACGGCGCAATATGTTCAGGTGGGCAATGCGGTCCCCCCGTTGCTTGCTAAACAAATTGCGGAAAGCGTATGGACCGCGTTGCAGGCAACTACTGTTGATCTGTGAACCGAGAGAACTTAAACGCACTACCAAAAGCCAGACACCTCAGAGTCCTTGACTAATATACACATTGCTATATATTTATACAATTGCAAACATGAAGAAGACTTGTGGTTTTTGGGTTAATTTTAGTACCCCACATGTGACGCTTGTTTTGTGGAGTCCAAAGTGCACGATCTTGATGAAGCAATTGGCCATTGGAAAAAGCTAGCTCCGCAGCTATCTTTTTTGGGTGAAATTGCTCTATCAGAAACGCAAACTGCCACCTACTTACACGCGTTATCTTCCCATCTAAAAGAACAAGACAGCTATAATAATTTCGCTACGCCAATATCAGTATTGGCTGTAAATTGCGCATATTACCACTATGATGATAATGGTTTTTGGCATTTTTTTTGTAAAAGTCTTCGTCTTGATTGTAATCCAGCAGTTCAGTCAGGCATTGGAAATGTTATTGAAAATTATTTGCGAAGTCTGAGAGGTAAAAACTTTGAAAAAAGAAGCGGTCCATTCAGATATGTAGGTCGTATTCTGGAGGAATGCGGCGTAAGTCAGTACTACATGAGCCAATTTGTAGATTTTATAAAACTATTAAAGACACACGGTTCATGTGATATAGTATCAAATCTGAGTTATATTGATTACAAAAAATGCATACCTTGTGATTTATCAAAATTTTTACACAGTTTTCTTGCAGATATCAGCGGATGGCATTTCGTTACAGATGTTGCAAACAGCCTCTCACAATATGAGAGGAACCTAATCGGCCCGGACAACCTGTGCTTACTGCCAGGATACCGCCCGAATTTTTGGGCCGACTTTCTGAGATACTTTGATGGGACTTCCATCACAACAAACTTTGAGCCGCGCTCCTCCCAATCATCTTTCGAACAGCAAATCTCCCCCCCCCATATTTACTGGCCTGACAAGCCTCCAATCAGCCCACCTTTTGTTACTGATCATCATGTTTATATGAGCCCCTTTGGAAATATCGCCATCGGAAATTTCAAATCCGTTCAGGCGGGCAGATATATTGTGGTATACAGCGTTGCCGGGAAGACCAATCTAGTTCCTTTAGAGTCATTTGAACTCTCTGCAAGCAATGTTGCATTGCTCGATTTGAATGAGCTATTTGAAGCCCCCCCTTGCGAACTTGAACTCTGGTTTGAAATTGCGGGGCGCAGTTCTGGCACGAAGTGCGAAAGACAAATTGGCAAGTGGGTTTTTGTTTTTATTGACAAAATTGATTTTGAAACGTGTCCAGAGAAACTACTGACACCTGAAGAATCAGTGCATGTTGCCCTTCACTCGCCTCAAGGCTACCGCTTAAAATTTTCTCAGCCTGCCACAAGCAAAGAACAAGGGAAAAAGTGGATTATCCCCTGTAATGTTTCGAAGATGCGTGGCGAGATAGTAAATGGGGAGTTGGTAATACCGTTTGAAATCCCAATTTATAGGGACATGCTCAGGCTGGAATCTGGCTCAAAATTACTACTCTCCTCTCAGAAGGATTTTGAGGAAAATCTACTCATCGAAGGATACCCTGGAAGCAAGTTGGAACTTTGTATTAAAAGTAATACGCAAAATGTTTCTATAGAGACGGGGACACGTTTTGGAGGGAACGGAACTATAAAACTCAACATAAAGAGCACCATAGGGGCAGAGCTTGAGAGCTGGCAAGAAGGCTGGGGGCTATTGTCGCAAGGAACTGATACCCTTGAGGGCTGTGTAATCTATTTGAATTTACCAATATTTATTAGCAACTTATCAGAAATATGGTCATACCCAAATGAATTCTTCTTTGCCCTGCCCACAGAGTGGGCAAAGTCATTCAGAGAGTTGGCCAATGCACTCTCCAGGCAACATCACAATTTTTTCGACGTAAAAATTATATCTACGTTTCCTCAAAAAATTCAAAATATAGCGTGGATACTCGCTTCATGCGCCTATGTGTTTGATGGTGCGCGCATCCACAATCTTGATATGCAGAATGAGCAGATTCTCCAAAACATTCCTGCAGAAACAAGAAAAACACTACTTTGGTATTTAGCGGCCAAAAAAGTAAACACAGATGAAAATCCGGAACAGCTTGCTTCTTTGATTGAGGCATCCTTCGACCCCAAGGCAGTCTATAGCCTTCGTTGGGTTGATAAAGTGCGGCTTGAATGTCAGCGCATTTCAAGACTGAACACACTGTGTACCGACCTAGGTAGGCACATTATTGAATGGCTTGCCCAAGTAACTGGAAACGCTCGCACAACCTATTCTGGCATGATTGCTAATCTCCCAGGCGGCCGAGATCTTACTACAGCATGGCGCCAATTCATCGATCACCAGTTTACGAATAGTTATTCTTCGGCTCACAAGCTGGAACGTGAACTAGGTGTAGTGGGTGCCCTTGCACGAATTCTCCAGTTGGTGATACTGAAAGAGTCAGGTCGAAAACAATTGATGGTGAACGTAGATACCGTACATATTCCAACAGAACTTCTCCCCGTTGTTAAGGGCTTGTTGAGCGATACTACTGATGACGGAATTTCAATTTTGGCGAAGTATTTTTCATAACAGCTCAACAAAATTATTATTGAGGTAATACAAGTGGGTTATAACTCGGTCGATATAAAATGGTTGGCAACCGAGCTTGAAGGAATATCTTGCGAGAGGCTTGGTGATGAAAAACTGGCCGAGTTGATCGCGGCATTCAGAGGGATTGTCGGGGGTCCAGAAAAGCCCTCTCTTAGCGGTCTAGAAAGCTTGCCCCGATGGTTTTTGGTCAAAACGATTGAACGCGTATGGCCAGACATAAGACGCAAGGATCTATTTATTTTCCAACTCCATTCTCAGTTTGAAAAAAATAATTATCGTGATTTCAAAATTCAAATTGCAGCTACGGTTTCCATCGTAGACCCATCTTCAGGACTGCTGATATTAGAACGCATGGATGATAAAAAGCTACGAAAAAAGGGCATATTGCCAAAATGCTATATAGATTCCATCCTTAAATACTTTGCCGGAGAAGATTCTCGGCCAATTACTGCAATATTTCGATATCGATTTCCCAACAGTCGCGTGTTAAAAATTGTAGCCTTACAACTTTTTGAAGTCTTTTTTGTTGGAAAAGCGACTTTCCCTTTGGCCAGCAAATGCACTTTGCAGAGCCAGCTACTACACTGGCTTATTATTCATAACCAGTATCTGGCATGCGTTGACGCATTTCCAAATGCTATCAGCAATGAAATCTTAATGTGGCCAATGTCTATGGTGGCTGAATATGAAGCAATTCGTACTGCAGCCGATACCGCAAGGGTACCATTTGGCACTCTCAGAGATTTATTCCCAAAATCTATTCCAATAGAAGAAGAAATAAATCCAGATAAACAAATTTTATTTCAAAAAGTTATCGACACAGAACTTCTTGGAGAGATTGGAAAAAGACTTTCTGCGTACAAATGTCAGATTGAATTAAACACAACCAAGATTAATGAACAATCTCAAAATATATCAAAATTACAAGCACAAAAAGACAGCTTTTATCAAAAGCTGTCTTCCTTGGAAAATGAAAATAAAAAATTGATTGCGCAGAGAAAATCAATAGAGCTATATACACAGGAATTAAGTATCTTTGAAGAAAAGATTGCCAAACTCATAGAACAACTTGAAGCAAAAGATAGGACTATTGCTGCCCTTGACAGAACAATTTGCGCTGCAAAAAGCGATTGTACTGCCCAAATTGACAAAATGGCAAAGCGAATAGCCATTGAATCCGAGCATTCGAAGAGAGAACTTACTGAAAAAGTTCATGATTTACTTTTTCAGGAATTCAATGACATGAATCAACTTGGTGATAGCGAGGGGCACAAGGTTGCAAAAATAATGCTTGGGCATGTTTTTAGCAAACTTGGTAGGTTGGGAATCACATTCAACGACTAACGGAAGTATTTCATGCCGTTTGGAATCGATTTCGGCACTACAAATAGTGCCACGGTGGAGTGGCTTAATGGCGTTCCTGTACAGCATAGTGTGCGTGCCGGACTGCCATTTCCCTCGCTGGTTGCAATCGACAAAATTACAGGCCACGTCATTGCTCGCGGTCTGGAGGTAAAAGAGAACAGGAATTACCTCAACGAGGAGTGCGAAATTGTAACATCCTCAAAAACACACCTAGGAACTGACTTTTGCCAAAAAATTGGAAACCGGCTTTGGACTGCCAAGGATATTGCTAAGGAAATTTTTATCGGGCTAGGCGAGACCGTTACGGGCAAGCAGTCCAGCTTAGATGAAGCTGTAGTGGCAATTCCTGTAGGCTTTTCCCCCATAAAACGGAAAGAACTCCGCGAAGCAGCCCTAGAGGCTAAGTTTAAAATTAAGAGCTTTATCTCCGAACCAACGGCTGCACTTTTTAGAAACATCGACAAGGTAGAACCTTGGCAGAAAGTTGCTGTGTTTGACTGGGGGGGGGGGACTTTAGATATATCTCTTCTCCAACTCGATCGTGGAGAGTATGTCACCGAAATTGCAGCACTGGGTATTCCTCTCGGGGGAGATGACCTCGATAAAAAAATAGCTCAATATGTATACAAGGAATTTCAAAAGCAAACGGGGAATTCCATTCCGGTTCACGATCTGGAGTCTAAAATACAAGACAGACTTCTAGTCGCTTGCGAGGCGGCCAAGTGTCAACTTGCAAATACAGACGATTATACCATTTTTATACCTAATTTTTTGAATGGGGTCGACCTAGCTGTGCCATTGGACCGGCTTCAACTCACAGGCCTTATTGATGCAGAATACAGAATGAGTCTTGATGCATTGCAAAAGGTGGTGTCGGATGCCGGATTCAGCTACAAGGATATTGGCTGTATATTGATGGTTGGGGGTTCAAGCAAGCTTGTTGACCTCTATCATCGCATTCAACACCAAGCAGAGGATTGCCTAGTTATTCCCCCCGATGAAGAAGCTGACTGGCAGGTTGCTCATGGCGCAGCCATGCTGTCATCCACACCTGGTACATATATTGTCGCCGGGAATCTTGGCGTTGAGCTTTCGGACGGGAGTGCTTTTCCTCTTGCAACTCATGGACAATCACACTCCATCTGCGCCGGACACCTTAATTTCGGCATCGTTGAAGATATAGAAACGGCCGTTTTTAATTTTATAAGATGGAGCAGTGACAGTCATGATCCGACATTGGCACGAATTCGTGAGCGTATTGGAACTGTTCTTGTCCCTTGCAATGGATTTGTCAACGAATCTATTCGCATGAAATATGAAATTGATATCAATATGACAATGGCTATATCTATAGATAGTATTTCAAATGGAAACCATAAATATACTTTATGGAATTACAATAATCTCCTATTCACTTACGCTTTACCTGCAAAAGGGAGATATCACACATGACAGATGTGCTTCATTCCAACATATGTATCAAAAGCAACATCCAGATAGTTGCAACGGAACGACCTTTTAAAGATCGAGAATATCTTTCAAAAGTTTTTGAAAAACAGGCACTAGAAAAATTTCCATCCAATATTATGCTGACCCCCCTTCAGGAAAAAATGAAGATGCTAGGAACGCCTTGTACCTATTCTGATGGCAAAGTTGTAATTCCAGGTGTACTTTTAATAAATGGTAAATATTACTCTGTGATTCGCTGTCCAAAACTTTTAACGTGCAAGTATTCAGGCCCCAAACACGGAAATTGTAACAAATCACTCGAAATTATCTACCGTAAGTGATGATTCGGTTATTTCCTAATGAAACGGGTCCAATTCATTGGATACCCGTACACTGGGTACACCCACATTTGACCCGTCATTTGGCGGTTCGCACTTTTGACCGAATGGCTAAAAATACGCATGCGAATTGAGATATGGGACAAAGAACATATTGTCTTTGAAGGAGACCTGCCAGAATTTGAACTGTGTGGTGACCTATACATTACATGGCAAGGGGAGCCAATGCGTGTGCAAAATGGCAGGGAAGTCTGGATATCTGGAGACCAGCCTTCCAAAAGACGTAGGCACACGCAACCATCAGACACCTCATCCAAAGATGATAAGAGCGAAGTCGTTCCAGACTTGAAGGTGGAAAAAGACCTTTTTTTTGAAAGCTTGCAAGAATGGAATCCCGTCACTACGGTGAAAGAGAGTACCCCACCGCTCACACCCTCTTGGGATCAAAGCCAGAGCAAAGTAATTCGTACATCTAGATCGGCAAGAATGCTTGTTGGAGCAGGGCCGGGGACAGGAAAAACGGCTGTTGCCTGTGCCCGAGTTGCTTTTCTCATAACTGAGCAAGACTGCAATCCCAATGGCATCTTTTTGGTCAGCTTCACTAGGACTGCTGTTGCGGAAATTCGTGCACGAATTGCGAGTCATCTTGATGATCCGTTTTTATCTAATTCTGTCAGAGTACTTACCCTGGACTCGTTTGCCTGGAGCATCAACTCGGGATTTAATGAAGCGGCAACTATTTCTGCCGGGTATGATGGGAATATTACTACCGCGACCTCAATGCTATTGAAGCACCCTCTGGTTCATGAATATATCCAGACGGTAGAACATCTTGTTGTTGACGAGGCGCAAGACATCCTTGGCGCAAGGGCTTCTCTCGTCATGGCTCTGGTTGGCCTCCTCCCTGAAGCAGCAGGTGTTACCATTTTTTCTGACGATGCTCAGGCCATATACGGGTTTAGTGCAAAAAATGGAGAACAATCTCGCCATGATACTCAAATAGAGATCCTCCCCCAATTATTGCGCAAAAGCAAAAATACTTTTGTTGAGAAGAATCTAGATACCATACATCGCACGACTTCAAGTGGTCTTGTCACAATATTCTCTGAAGTGCGAAACACCGTCTTGAACAACACAGAACATTCTTTGGTCCATTATTCAAATGTATGCGAACTAATTAAAAAAAACTCCCATACCAATGATGGTGAAATGTTTGATCCTATGCACTTTGCCGGTGAGGATAACAGCTTTGCCCTCTTCCGGTGGAAGCGGGAAGTACTTAAGGCTGTAGATGCACTTGGAGGCAAACCACACCGCATACGGATGGGTGGGATAGCAAATGGCGTTGAATCATGGATAGGCGCAGTTCTTGGAGGCTTGGATCTCGAAAGACTAACCAAGCCAGAGTTTGTATCCCTTTGTGAAAAAAGGAAAATTGGCTTTCACTTTGCCAATTTGAACATCGACGAGGCCTGGGGAAATTTAATTAGTGTCGCTGGGGCAAGGCAGCGAATTGAACTGAAAGTTTTGCGTCAAAACATTGCATCCCAAAATCTTCCCCAGCATATGCTGAGGCATGAGCTTGGAATAGCTGGGCCCATAGTTGGAACTATTCACGCAGCAAAGGGGCGCGAAGCAGACACTGTATATCTCTACTTCCCCAGAATTTCGAAGAGACATGGTACGAATATAGATTTTGATGAAGAAACGAGGGTAATGTTTGTAGGTGCGACAAGACCCAAAAAGTGGCTCCATGCCAAGGTAAGTTTTGAAGATGTGGGTGGAGGCCAAAAGGAACGGACAAGCCGTATTTGGGAGTACATCCCCCAAAAATGGCACAGCAGAAGGGTTATGTTTGGCCAGCGATGCGACATTTCCCCTGTTGAACTGGTTGGCAAGAACATTTTTGAAAATCCTGAGGAAGCTCACACGGCCCAAGAAATGTTATTGCGAATTGCTGCAAAAATTGAAAAAGCCCATAGCCCAGTATCTGTTTTTGCGCTCTTTAATGGCAGACGGTATGAGTTAAAAACGGAAGACGGGCATACCATTTGTTTCTTGTCTGACGCCGTCCATACAGACCTGCGCGATATTTTAAAGAGAGTGCCCCAAAAAATCGAAAGACTGTGGCTTATGGATGTAGGTACTGTGGCAATAGAAAATAGAACACTCAGTACCAACGAACTTCACGCGCCATGGCAAAAAGGGGGCATCATGCTGTGCCCCCGAATAATTGGGTACCCAGAACTGATGGCCAAGGGGAGCAAATAATGGATTTTCGCTCAGAAATCATGATCCGGTTGGCAGAAGATCTTATTGGTCCCTATGCAGCGGACGAGTTGCTTAAACCTCGCTCAGCCAGTGGTGGCATGCTCCTCCAAAGCCGCCCTAGTGATCTTTATCTTGCCGGTATGTTGTGGCCACAGCGAACACAAATGGCTCCGGAAGAGGATGAACGCTTGGGCATTGAAGGGGAAGACGATGATGGTAACACATCCCAGTCTCCAGAAGCAGAGCAAGCCCCTTTTGCCAGCATGATGCGTCCAAGCTCTGCGGGGTTATCCTTTGCCACGAGGTTTGAGGGCAACGTTCCATTGCTTGATCTTACTATTTCGTTCGGCATGTATTCTCCAGAAACATTTTTGGCGGAAACCAATGACTCTGTTGCCTGGCGCAGGAAGCAGCACACACTGAGCATGCAAAATATCGCCATTAAGGAGCAGGCAGCGAAGATACGTCTGAATGATACCAACATCCCCAAAGACGTATATCTGTATGCAAGGAAAGTAGCGACCCCCCAAGGTGCGATCGTAAGTATCGTGTTGGTCAACGGCATCCAACTTGATGCGCAGGCTGGACGTGAAGACATTGAGAAACATACCCTGTTTCAAGTGGAAATAGTTGTTCGCCCTAGCGATGGCACACAGCTTGTTGCTAGGCCTTCAAGGCGTCCCGATATTGATGATGATGACAAATCAATGAGTTTACTTTACCGCTCAAAACTAGAATTTGCGACCGGCCATACATGTTCCGCCAGATGGGAGGTTTCTGGCGGCAATCCTGACATCGCCGAGCTGGTTGCCACCTCATGGATTCCGCAAAGCAAAATTTTGGACACAGATTCGGCAGGTCATGAAGTTTTCCAAAAACTTCTTCATAACGAGTCAAAGAATTCCGTATTGTCGGCATCGTGGCTTTCACATGCTTCGGATAAAGAACTAGGAAATGCTCTGAGTTTGTTGTCCGGTGCATACGGAGAATGGCTGGACATGCAGGAACGGAGATTGGCAACGCCAGAACTGGCCAAGCATTTAACTGCAGCACAGGGGAATATCACCGCTTGCAGAAGAGTCCAGGCGCGGATGCTGGCCGGTGCAAAAAAAATCGAACGAGCACCCAGTTTTGCATTGGCTTTCAGGCTAGCCAACCAAGCCATGTTGCAACAGTACCGGTGGAAAAAATCAGATCCCAAGGCCGAGATGAACTGGCGGCCATTTCAGCTAGGATTTATTCTCCTTTCCACCACATCCACGTTACTTGATCCTGTTCCTGAAGATTCGGCCATTAAGCAACGAGAGATCATGGACCTTCTCTGGTTCCCGACGGGCGGGGGCAAAACGGAAGCATATCTTGGCCTTGTCGCCATGCTTATGTTCCACCGCCGTTTAAAGTTTGGCCCTTCTCCAGACACTGGAGCCGGAGTGGCTGCAATAATGCGCTATACGCTCCGCCTCCTTACAACCCAACAATTCATGCGGGCAAGCGCGCTAGTTTTTGCCTGCGAGCTCATACGGAAAGATGATGAGGCTCGCCTTGGAACGGTTCCATTTTCTATAGGTCTGTGGGTCGGTAAGGGAGCAACCCCCAACACGATCATTGATGCCGAGCACGCGCTTGGCGGAGACAAAAGTCTGGCCTCGCCAGCCCAGTTGACTCAATGTCCTTTATGCAAAAACAGTCTGACATGGCAACTTGCCGGCAATCCAAGGGAAGTTCATGCAAGATGCACTCATAAAGGATGTAAGCTGGCAACGCTTGCGCACTTGCCCATATGGACTGTAGATGAAGACATATATAGGCATTGCCCCAGTCTGCTTATAGGGACAGTTGATAAATTTGCACAACTTGTCCGCAAAGAAGCAACCAACTCGCTTTTTGGAGTGGACAAAAACAGGCCTCCCGACTTGATTGTGCAGGATGAACTTCATTTGATCAGCGGCCCACTCGGTTCCTTGACAGGCCTATATGAAGCCCTGATAGACAGGCTTTTCTCAAACAATGAAATCAGACCCAAAATTGTCGGTTCGACCGCCACAATTAGAAAAGCCAGCGAGCAAGTTCTCGCTCTTTACAATCGAGCCACTGAGCAATTTCCTCCTGCCTGCCTTGACGCTGAAGATTCGGGATTTGCAGTTGCGAAACAGGGTTCTTCCGGACGCATATACTTGGGCGTAACTACTGCCGGGC
Source organism: Desulfovibrio intestinivivus (assembly GCF_053570665.1). NCBI lineage: Bacteria > Pseudomonadati > Thermodesulfobacteriota > Desulfovibrionia > Desulfovibrionales > Desulfovibrionaceae > Desulfovibrio > Desulfovibrio intestinivivus. The sequence goes on from NZ_JBRBQT010000001.1 coordinate 466,563, forward strand.
GGTCGGCAAAATTTGCACTTCAAGCTGTCTCAGCTTCACTACTACAATCGGTTTACGCCCTTTCGCAAAACAGCCAATCAGGTACTGCTACTCTCCTGGATAATTGGTGGACCCTTGTTGCCTACTTCAACTCATTACGAGAGCTTGGCGGAGCTCTTGTCTTGATGCAAGACGACGTCCATGACGCCATAACGACTATTGCCCATAGCAGGAAGGAAAAGCGTCGCGAACCATCAGAGGTACGTGAACTCACCTCTCGGCTTTCCCAAGATGAAGTACGTGATATGCTAGACGATCTTGAAATCAAAATGGACAAAGACGGAGCTTTGGATATTGTTCTCGCATCAAGTATGCTTAGCGTCGGTGTTGATATCTCTCGGCTCGGTCTCATGGTGGTCAACGGACAACCAAAGGGGATGTCAGAATATATACAGGCTACCAGCCGTGTTGGACGTGGCGACATTCCCGGTCTTATCGTATCCATCCTGAACAATGCCAAATCGCGAGACAGATCCCATTACGAAAATTTTAGCACATGGCACGAGTCACTATACCGCGATGTTGAGCCCGCAAGTGTGACGCCTTTCGCGCCACGCGCCCGGGACAAGGCCCTCCATGCAATTGTTGTGGGATTGATTCGACATATAGTTCCAAAGATGCTCACATCACCGAATATCAGCCTAGCCGACCAGCAACAAATCGACTTGCTAATGGATTTCCTTCGTGACAGAGCCCATGAGGTTGATCCAGAGGAAACGACTGTACGAGACGAAATTTATGATATTCTTGATTGGTGGCGTACCAGAGGGGCCAAGGATTATTGGAACTACAAGCTTCCGGGAAGCTCCCTTCTACAAGGAGCCGAAGATGCTGCTACCAAGTGTGCAGCTGGTCAAGCACTCGGTGATGCACGGCCTACCCCCAACAGCATGCGTACGGTCGAACCATCTGTTCCATTTAGATTAAAGTAGTCCACATCGACAAACACAGGACAGCGGACATGCCCAACAATGACCTTGGTGAGATACGACGCAGTGCCATCATTCTAACAGCTGCTCCAGGCGCAGTGGTGGACTTCAGAGCAGAAGGCTCCCCCATCTCGGCTGTTATTGCTGGCCTTGATGACTGGGATACCAGCTTTCCACCTGTTGGTTTGGGACATCAGCAGGTCGTTTATGAAGAACGCCTTCAAAAGAAGCTTGGCGTTTGCGGATTCAGGCTCCCGCCAGTGTTGCCTCCCAAAAGGCTCATAGGACCAAACAATACTTCACCGGCCTTGTTGGCCGCACGATTTCCCAATTGGCTTCAATGTCCTCAATGCAACAGGCTCGCTCCTGCCGCAAAATGGGGAAATGAAGCCGGCCGTCCATGGCGAAGATGTCAGCACTGCTCGACTAAGGGACATACAATATTCGCAATTCCGGTGCGTTTTGTCATGGCCTGTGAAAAGGGGCACCTAGATGAATTTCCTTGGCACTTATGGGTAGGACACAAAGACAAAGAATGTAATGGTGAATATGGTTTTTTAAAACTCACTGCTGAGGGACCAGGCTTGGCCGGCCTTGTATTGAGCTGCCCCAAATGCGGAGCAAGCAAAACGCTTGATGGGATTTTCAGTGCAAAAAACTGGAAAAACCGAAACTTTCGATGCTCGAAAAAGCGTCCTTGGTTGGGTGATGTTGATCCTCAACCATGCACACATGTTCCCAGAGCGATGCAACGCGGGGCATCAAATATGTTTTATCCTTGTGTAGAAACGGCACTCAGCATACCGCCTTGGTCCGACAATTTGCCAGAAAACCTCGGTGTGTTCTGGGGATCATTGGTGGCGATCCCCGACTTGAAAGATAAAACAAAGATGATCGAAATTTTGGCCCCGAAAGGTTTGGGGGATATTCTGCGATATCTGGGACTAACACCTGAAGAACTGGCCAGACAGATTGAAAGACGCGAGCAACAGTTGGTGAACGCCGACTGCAATAACTTGAGAGACGCTGAATACTATCAATTCACGTCTTCTACCGATGCTAAATCTGACGAAGATCAGAACTTTGAAATGCGCGAGGAAAAAGTACCTCCAAGCCTTTCAAACTATTTTTCACATATTGTGCGTCTCGTCAGATTACGAGAAGTCCGCGCTTTGAAAGGGTTCACCAGGATTTATCCACCAGGAATGGATGGTGCCAACATTGCTCCTATTTCAAAGGAGCCCAAGCAATGGTTGCCAGCCGTTGAAGTAAAAGGTGAGGGAATATTTATATCGTTCAACCTAGAAACTCTTCATAAATGGGAAACTCGGGTTGAGATCATGCAACGTGCCGGAGAAATTCAAAAAGAATACACCCGTCAGTGGAAAGAGAAGAACGGGACAGACACTCCTGTTGACAGAGTTGTTACTCCTCGTTTTTTGCTTGTCCATACTTTCGCACACGCCCTCATGCGCCAACTGACTTTGGAATGTGGGTATTCAAGCACGGCTTTGCGTGAGCGCCTTTATGTGGACGATACCGATATGGCCGGACTGATTATTTATACCGCTACATCCGATGCAGATGGAACGCTTGGAGGTCTGCAACGGCAAGGAAAAGAGACAAAAATTGGAAGCACGGTACCAAAGGCGATACAATCGATCGAATGGTGCTCTTCTGATCCACTGTGTATTTCTGGGCTGATGTGTGGAAATGAAAGCTTGTGCGCCGCCGCCTGCCATTCTTGTGTGTTGGCACCAGAAACTTCTTGTGAAGAGTTCAATCATTTCCTTGATCGGGGAATGGTGACTGGCTGGGCAGAGTCTCCATACGGAGGGTACTTTTCGGCACTAAAGGTGGCAAGCAATGGCTAAAATGTGGCCTCGTCGACTTCCGGCCGACATTCAGCGCAGTCCCCTCAGAAGCACCGAATGCCGTGTTTTCCACAAGCTTGATGCAGAATTGGGGTCTGACTACGTTGTGTTCTATTCGCGCCCATGGCATGGCCTGACTAGGTTAGGAGAAGAAATTGACGGCGAATGTGATTTTCTTGTGGCTCACCCTCAACATGGCATCTTGTGCCTTGAGGTAAAGGGGGGGCGAATCCGGTACACCCCCGAAATTGATCAATGGACATCCCTCGATCGTCATGACATTACTCACATAATCAAAAATCCAATAGCCCAAGCCAGCAAATCCAAGTATCATTTATTGCAAAAGTTTATAAATTCTGCGGGCTGGCCAAAATGGAAAATTCACATCACTCACGGAGTCATATTTCCAGATTGTGAAGTTCCTGCGATCGGTTTGGGAGCGGATGGACCCAGAGAGATATTCTGTGACAGAAACCAGTTTGTCAGCAGTTTGGGGACATGGGTCAAGCAGAGGCTGAGATCGGGCAGTGCGAATATCAGGGAGTTGGGCAAAAACGGTCTACAGGCGCTAGAAGATGTGCTTGCGAAGCCGGTCAACCTTCATCGCCCTTTGGCCTATGACATTGAAGACAATGACGAGGCTTTCTTTACCCTGACGCAGGGCCAGTTCATCATTCTTAATACAATTCAAAATATTAAACGGGCGGCCATATCCGGCGGTGCTGGAACAGGCAAAACAGTTCTTGCCGTAGAAGAAGCCATCAGGTGTGCTCAAAACGAGCTCACGACTCTATTGATATGCTTCAATATCCCATTAGCTCAAAAAATCCGGCATGACCTGCAAGATTGCCGTGACGTGCAAGTATACACTTTTCATGCATTATGCGGTCATATGGCAAAAAAGGCAGGATTGCAGATCGACACGGAAGATTCTGCCAAGCTATATGAAGATGTTCTGCCTGAGGCTCTACTTAACGCCGCCGAACTAGTGCCACAGGCAAGATATGATGCTATAATTGTGGATGAAGGCCAGGATTTCAAAGCCCATTGGTGGCCAGCCATTGATTCGCTGCTAAGAGAGCGGCATTCTAAGCTGCGAATATTTTGGGATTGTAACCAAGCTGTTTATGGCAGCCCCTCACTTCCTGAACACACCGAATCCATTGATATTCCCTTGGATAAAAACCTTCGCAATTCTCGGCAAATATTTGCCACAATTAATCGTTTTTACAAAGGCCCCATAATATCGGCTGCTGGCCCGGATGGCCCTCCAGTTGAGTGGCGGATCACACAAAATCAGGGCTCTGCAATTATGGTAGTTGCGGACATTATTCGCAGAATGTTTAATAATGAGGGAGTCAACCCCTCACAGTTGGCTGTAGCGGTTGATGTACAGGCAAATGAACTCATAAGCGAACTTTCGAAACAAATTCCGAAGCGAAAGTTTAATCTGTGCAATGGTTCTCCTTGTGACAACTCCGTTACTGTCGACACAGTCAAACGACTGAAAGGACTTGAATTTTCGGTACTCATCGTGGTTTGTACCGATTCGTTAATCCGCGACAACGCTTTGCAATATATTGCATTTTCCAGAGCAAGAACTAAACTTGTTATTGTTGGGCGCAAGGACCATCTGCTGGCTCTGGGGTGGAATGGGCAGGAGTAACCCAACTAAATTAGCGCTAAGAATTGGCCAAACTCCCCTCTTGCCCCTCACTACCATGAGTACGCCACTGCAACATAGCGATTTTCCATACGGTGTAAGGGATATTCTTTGCCCGGAATTCTTCCAGTTTGGGCTTGTGATTCTGCACCAACCCTTCCCGGCGCAATAACTCATGCAGGCGCGGAAAACCGAAACACCGCCGATCTTCTGCCAGTTCCAGCATCCGCGTTCGTAAAAGAAGATCACGGTCTTCAAATGATGACCGCCCAGCTGGACATCGGTTAAACTGAATCACTCGGCACGCCCACTTTGAGTAGCCATGCGCAGCCTGAATGTGATGACGGCTTCCCAATAGGCTGCGGGCTTCAAAAGTTTTTTGAAATCACGTCCTTCAGGATGACGATATCAAGTGCCTGCTCGCCTACAAGTCGTTTCAGTCGGGCTGACCTGACTCTCCCAAAAGTATGCCATTGTAAGTTAGTAATTTCCGATGGGGTGTAGAGTGTACCCTTGAGAAGGGTAAAATACCTCTTGCGAGCTCTCTCACCCCCCGAGAAATCGGGGCATCAACACGCGATATTTGAGATCGTAGGGCATGGCTAATTATAGTCATTAGAGATAGATAATTGACACTACTTCATCTTCCCAAGCTGTGCTTACGGGCAAAAAAATTCAAAGACATACGCTATTAAGCAAGATCCAAGGAAACACTGCAGCATGTGTAGTGTTTTTCGTCATTGCAATCTTGATATTCCGAAATCTCTTAGGCCGTCATTAGCCTGACCTTTGCTTAATGCTTTTGTGAGATATCTAAGCATAGTAAGTGATTTGATGTAGCCTTCCCTGAAGTTAACGTTGTCTCGCCTAATCATGTTTGAATTATCATAATTAACAAGCCCCTTAGCTTCATACCCTATTGTTGTTCCCCATAGTTCTTGCGCCTTAGAGGTAACCTTTGCTGGATGTTGAATGTGGTTCCCGTTTAGGATTATGGCAAAATGATAGTGATGATGTGGGCTAGAAGCTATCTCTCTGGCCCACATATACTTGGGATCATATCCTTTTCTCGAGAAGTGTTGAATCATTTTTGCTGCGAATTGTGAAATATGGGAAGGTTGCGGCTGTTCTTGGTAATCTTGAGGATATGTTATCGTAACCCGAACAAGGAAAGCCTTGTTGTGTTTTTTTAGATAGGAATCAATGAGAAGTATCGCGTTCTCACGCATTCTTTGCTTATACAGCTCACTTTCAGGAATAACTGTTATTTTAATTTTATTAAGGATATCTTCGTCTAAAATTTTGCTGGTTTTCATATCATACCTCTCTTTGTGTTTGCGGTAATGGATCGTGTTGTGGAGTTAGGATAAAAACTATTTTATGTATCAAAAGAAATGCTAAGTATATTTAACACTGCTTTATAACCTATTTGATTAAGACCGTATTTTTGGAATATCATTACGCACAAGCAATCATGTTAGCATTTCTACGCTATAATATGATTGAATGAATTAAGTGTGATTCTAGGCGAAGCCTATCTGCACATTTTCCGTTATATCAACATTGTTGATGCATATAAAAATTAAGAAAAAACACTATGCATAACACAAAGAGTCGTCTACAGGCCTGTTGTAGACGACTCTTTATAAATTCAGTTGAACTTTTGCCCGTTTTATAAAACTACATGAATGATGGATGCATCAAACACATCCGTGGTTTATTGGGCACAGAAAGTTGAGTTAAAATATTGTGCTGCTCCAAGAGATCCAAAGCAGGAAAAATTTTGTCATTTGTGCGAACTCCAGAATTTTGGCCAATATCCCTCGACGTAAAGCTCAAATGTCGATGCCTCCTCACCCATTCAAGGATTTTTTTTGCATCATCGACGGCCTGAAATCCTACTGGAGAAAGTGCATACCCTGCCTGAGGCAGCATTGCCCTGGCTATCTGAATTCCAGCTTGCATTGTTTGCTGTAAGAGATCGTAATTTTCAGGCTCATCAACTTGCCAAGCATGTATTATGCCAGCGATTCTGGCGGCAGTTCCTGCTAATTTATCAGCAAAAAACTTCAGACTATCATGGCAAGAATTGAGATAGCTGCTAGCTCGTAGCTCATTCTGAAAGTTTTCAATCTCTTGTCGTGCTAAGGGCTCTAGCTGAATTCTAAAAATTTCTCGGTTTGACTCTTGAGTATAATTTCTCTCCAGCATTGATGTCAGCTTGCGAGAATATACTGCCGCTGCCTCTACATTAAGATTTTCCGGAGTTGCACATGGTGCCCCGGCGGGCGGGACAAAATAGGGTAGAAACCTTGCAGACAACCCTGAAGACATTAGCCTAGGATTCTTATATAATTCTGCGGCCACGCCAGGTTGTAAAAACACGAGAATGTTTAAAAATGCGTCTGTAACGCTTATCACACCACCAGGAACCGTTCCATCAGAAAAATCTTCCATCCCGTAGCTTTTCAGGAAAATTTCGACGTTAAACTTCGAGTCCTTCATCTGTTTAATCAGGGTTGTCCCCTCTGGCTGTATAATTGCTTGCCCCCCTCCAGCCCCAGCCATTAAACGTATCAGCTTTTTTTCAGTGAATCCATCGGCTAAAAATGCCGGTGAGGCCACTTGGGTATTAGCCATGCCTGATATCTGAGCTAATTCTTTTGAAACTTTTAGTACCTCTTTGGAAAAGATATCAACGTCGATCACCGTATCTTCATCTTGGGACTTTTTAAGGGCATCTTTAAGTAGCTTCGATCTTAAAATGCGCTTTCCCTGCTCTATACTTTCGCTATGCTGCTCTAACGAATTTTTCTTGGACAAATACTCAGACATGAGTTTTCCTTGAAATTTCTCAAGAGGTGCATTCATTTGTTTATGTAATAGGCTTTTATTTTGTCCAGGACTTGCAATCATCAGCTGATACAGAATCACCGCCTCGAACCATTCTGGACGTATTAAGACACAATACCTTCCACGCATTGCAGAATTTATATAGCCAAGCATTGCAACTAATACGCATTTTTCACTCCATCCAGACACTAATGAAAAGTATTGTACAACATTTTTCAAACTTGATGGAATTGTTTCCCAGGCAATATCTTGTATATTTACAGGATACTGCTGCATTTGCATTATAGGCCGCTGCGCCAGAGCATTGTATTGGAGGTTTAATTGAGTTTGATCATAATTGTCTTTGACTACTGTTTGAAATTTTTTCATGACGTCATGATAACCGCAAATGGCATGCATATACGCGGTGCCCTGTGAAACTTGATCAAGGAATGGGCTAATCGCTAGAGCCTGATTCTGCGCCTGATAATTACATGGAATGGGGTATTGTTGTAACATTATGAAGTCCTCCTCCTGCTGCGGCAGGCCCGCAGCAGGATGTTTAAGTTCATTGGTGTGTAACCTATTGCGCATCAACGCGTCGATTCTGTGTGCCCATTTCCTGTTTGCCTTGAGAAGTAGACTCAATTGGCCAAGGTGCCATTGGCAACTGATCTGGTCCCATGAGATCATACGTTGATATGATCACCTTATCTTCAATGATCTCAGCTTTTACAAAGTCATCTTCTGATGCTTGCGGAAAAGCTTTTTTAAGCTGTTTTTGAACAGAATCTGGGAAAGACCCAAGCGTGAGGATTTCGTAGTAAGGTTGCCAATCACCTGCCTGCACTTCCCCTGAGCTGTATGCTTCCAGGAGGTGCGCTTTCAATTGCGTACGATTCAAGTTTAGCTTGATCATCACCTCCAGATTTGGTTGGTTTTTTTTCACAAGTTCCAAAAAATGCTTGTGCTCGTGTGCGAACTCATTTTTTGACTTTCTTTTTGCCATGATTTTGCCCCTCTTCTTGAAGTGATTTTATCCTTTTCTCCGACATGTAGGTTTTCACATCTTCCAAAGCGTATCGGGCAGATCGACCAACTTTGCGGCAGATAATTCCTCGGCATTTATGGTGATCTTCCTGAAATCGGCTAGACTTAAGCATTTTGCTTCAACCACTTGCTTCTTGACGCGCCTGAATACTATTTGGAAAAATGTTTTGCCAAATTCATTTGCCAACTCGATTACCTGCCGAATATGCCAGCATTTCTCCTTACCTGTCTCCTTCACGAGATTTTGTCATGCTTGATGCATTTGAAAATTTTCAAAGCAAAGATGACAATTGGTTCTGTTAAATCACATAGATTTCGGCACTAAAAATGATCGCTATTTCGCCAGCAGTGAACGATACCAGAGCAAAAAACTATCTCTTTCATAGACAGCATGCTTACCTTGTCGGGCATATGGTGGCCCATTTTTCCCCAAGTTTGCGAGCGTCCCCACAGCAAGACACCCCCCGAATAATTTTGGTATGTCCTTTCGTCTAAAAATTATCGGGATGGCTTCTCGAAGGGTATTCAGTGTGTTATCAATAAATTCTTCGCTGGTGGTGCGGCCATCTATTTCCATGCTTGCCTCCTTTAAAAAAAACAAAATGGGACGCCGCTTGGGCGTCCCATTTTGGGTACGGTATTTTTGTTTGGGATGTCTGTGACAGTTTTTCAGCTAAAACCTTGTCACACGGCATGCGCTTTCTTGGGTCTCCCAGATTGTTTATTTATTGCAACAGCTTGTCCTTTTTCAATGCATATTTTTGCATTTTCCAAAAGCCGTAGCAACGTTCTACTGTCACTAGCTTGATGTTCAACATCCAGCTTTTTATCGCGCAATGCTTGCACAGCAGCTCTGTCACTATGGATGTCTTCGTTGCGATTCCGCTGATCCCACAACCAAAGACCAATAGCTCTCGCCGCTCTATGACTGTTACCATACTCCCCAAAAGCCATTTTCTTATAGAGGTCAACTATAATTTTTGTTTCTTGCAATTTTAATTTTATGTTATACTTTTTCTTTAATTCGTATATATTCCAAGCAATATGGTCTTTAATTTCATTACAGACTTCTTCAATATCAAAATCCTCATGCAATGATTGCCCCATTATTGCAAAGTCTACATTTCTACAATACTTGCCAACACAAATTACATCTCCAAATTTGTATTCAGAATACTTTCTTAAAGCATTTTTCCAACGGCTTGCGCTTGGAGCTGAAATTTCTGTTAAATTTTGCGGATGTAAGCGTAAAAGAGTGAGCACTTCTTCAGAAAATTTAATGTGGCAATTTTTATTCATATGAAATATGGGTGGATCAGGCAATTTACTAATGTTTAGCAAAATATCACTCATGTTATGCATGTTTAGAATGTCATCTACAAAGTAGTTATACTCCATAGATATATTATTAAACACTTGTAAAATATTACTAACGTCAGATTTTCTAAAGAAACTATCAAATTCTTTACTGAAATCAAATTCATCATCCTGATGAATTTGATTTATTTCTATTGCCAGGTATGACAGTTGAATATGTTTGATAAAATTACTTTCATATTTATCGTTATATTCTTTTTTAAATTTTTTTAAATATTCTCTCCATATACAAGTAAACTCCGCATATAAATCTTTAAGCTCATTATAATTTCCCTCCTTCATGAATTTCCTCTTCATATACTCAGAGTTCCAGAATTGAATATCCTTGGCAGCTTGATCCGCATTCTCGAGATTCCAAAGAGTATCATTGCTGACCATTTTTTCTCCTTACCTGAGCATACCCGAAAGGCCCAAAGCCGCCTGTCTCATCGTGTCTGGTGCAAGATGGGCGTAGCGTTTGGTCATTTCAAGAGAGGTATGCCCCATAAGTTCGGCTACGGTATAGAGCGGGGTGCCGCGCTGGACAAGCCATGATGCGAAGGTGTGCCGGAGCGTATGAAAAACCACTTTTTGCCGGGCATCTGTAATGTCGTCGTTCAGGCCAAGCACGGTCACAACATTTTCAAAGGTATCCGAAACCGCAAGGCGTTGTCCCCCTGTTGTTGCTGGAAAAATAAAGTCGCTCTTATTCCTTTCCCCATTCCGGCCCTCCAAGATTTCCGCAATTTCAGCAGAAATATAGGCATGGCGCGAATGCTTGTTTTTCGGATCGCGGATATACAGGGTGCCAGCCTCGAAATTTACATCGGCCCAAGTCAAAGCATGAATTTCACCTGCGCGAAGGCCAGCAAACAAGGAAATTACGGCAGTGTCATAAGTATCCTTGCTCCGCGCTCTTAATGCCTGAAGCAATTGAACGGCTTCATCTCGAGTCAAAAAGCGCATACGACGCGAGTCCTGCTGCGGCTTTTTGACTCGGCGACAAGGATTTTCTCCAGACACAACGTCATGCACCTGCGCTACATTCCAGATTTGCGAAATTAGCGCGATGACATGACGGACAGTTTGGGCGGATTTGCCTTGTGTGGTGACATACAGGATCAGCTGCTCCACATGCGAAGGGCGCAAACTTGGTATAGGCTTAGTCCCTAGGGCTGGCCGCAGCCATTTCGCGTAAATGGAGCACTCATTCCGAATGGTAGCAACAGTTTTCGCCGCAGTGGCATGCCGAAGATATATTTGATCCCAGAACTCTTCCATCGTAAGCTGCGATTTGGCCGCCAAATGGTGCTGACGCTCTTCTTCCCTTCGAGCCTCTTCCTTGCTGTGACGTATGTTTGCCAAAGAATTTTCAGGTGCACCTGTGCGGATATTTTCGCGTATCTCGGAGAGTATTTTGTACGCTTTTTCCGCTGTCATACCTTCACTTGACCAGCCAGCGACCTCTTCCTTGTCTTTCCCACTGAGTTTATAGCGAATACAGAAACATTTGTCGAAATTAATGCCGTGCTTGCGAGATTTGTGCAACCGATAGCGAACTCCCAAGAATTTCGTTTTGACCCATTCATATGCCATATGAACACCCTCATTTCAGCATAAAATCCCGTTGCCTTATGGCTTGAATTTTATCCCGCTCTTATCCCGCTCGTCAAGGTTGTACAATAGGAAAGATGATGAACTACTAGGAGAGATTTTTTTGGCTAAAAAAACAAAAATATGTTTTATTTCGTTTGATAATTACACATTGAGATGTTTTGGGAACGTACGTGAAATGTGGAAAAACACTATAGTTTAGGATTCCCAAGCTGAAGGTTGCGGGTTCAAATCCCGTTTCCCGCTCCATAAAAGCTTACAGATAAAGCCCTTACAGTTTATAGCTGCAAGGGCTTTTTTGTTGGCCTGATGTTGGTCTGCTCTACCGGGCGGCTGACTTTTTGAACACATCTTTTTGATCAAATCCGGTTCTACACCAAAGACGGGGGCAAGCCCCTTCAGCGGGCATTTTTCCGACAGGTTTCTGAACAATTCTCCAGCCATTTCAGCAGCACAGAACGCGCACTCGCAACCGATAATTTTCGAAATTACGGAAGCCATACGCACGCCGCTGGATCAACTTCATTTTTCGGTGAAAGCCTTCTGTTATGCCATTTTTTCTTGGGGCTGCTATTCCGCTGTCTTTGAGGTAGAGCAACTATCCCCATATTCTCCTCACGTCTCCTGGCCACGGTGGTGGTGCGGGTTCCTGATGTGTGAGGGGTCCGCTTGCACCCAAGTGATGAACAGCGGCTCCACACGTGGAACAAACGAGCGCCTAGGGAAGAAAAATGGCTCTACACCAAAGACGGGGGCAAGCCCCTTCAGCGGGCATTTTTCCGACAGGTTTCTGAACAATTCTCCAGCCATTTCAGCAGCACAGAACGCGCACTCTCAACCGATAATTTTCGAAATTACGGAAGCCATACGCACGCCGCTGGATCAACTTCATTTTACGGTGAAAACCTTCTGTGATGCCGTTATTTCGGGTAAACCGGAACATTCGGGCCACTTCTTCCCGCCAATTATGCAACGTCTTACCCAGGGTGCGCAATGGCGCGAAGGGCGTTTTTCGAAGGTGATCAATTTTATCTAATAATTCAGCTATATACCTGCGACAGCAATCGACACTTTGCGCCCGTACACGCAATAAGTCCGCTGTTTCATGTAAAAATTCATACAGTGATTCAATGTCCGGCCTGTCAGCAAAGTATGCTCGTAATCGCTCTTTCTGTGAGTTTGTTAACCGATCACGGCGAGTCAGCAAAAGACGCATCATACCGCCTCGCCCATAAGCAAGTTGTTTTTCATCAATTGCCTTGCACAGCTCTGAAAAGTGCTGATTCACCAGCCTGATAACATGAAATCTGTCCGCAACAATGTGCGCATTGGGAAACCACTCCCTCACAAGTCGCCGATACGCAGAGTTCATATCAATACAGACCATTTTAACTTTGTGGCGGCCTTGCAACGATTGCAAAAAATCGCGCATATCGGCGGCGCTGCGCCCTTTAACCACATCAAAGACCCTGCGGCGGGTCAAGTCGCAAAATGTGGTTGCAAAGCCCTGCCTGCGCGTAAATCTATGCTCATCAATACCCAGAATGCGCGGGCATGTGCGGTTTGCCCAGTGGCTGCTCTTGTGCTGCATCATCTGGTGGTAATAGCGCTCCACGCTGGCTACGCCGATGTGGTGCTCGTCGGCGATGTCCTTGCAGGAAACACCTTTGTTGTAGGCCTGAAAAATGTTGCGCTTGAGCAGCTCTGTTGTTCTGCTCCACACTTTTATGCCTGCAAGTCTGGTATTAAAATATCTACCGCATTCTTCGCATCGGTATTTGTGGCAGCGAATCAACAGGCGTGACGCCCTTCCATGAATGGAAATATTACGGATCGTCCGCCAGAATGAGTCCTTGATGCGTAGTTTCTCGCATGCGCAGTGTGGGCACGTATTCTTGCCCGTCCACCTTGCCTCAAAAACCGGGGGCATACGGCTCACCACCTTTTCGATTGCAAAATCCCGCAAGCCAATTAAAAATTGTTCCACAGGGCCTTCTCTTCTTTTCTTTGGTCGGAAAACAAAGGTTGCCCTGGTGGGCATACCAGCTTTGCTTGGTATGCCCATTTTTTCTTGGAGCCGCTATGCCCCCGTCTTTGAGGTAGAGCCAGAAAAATATGCGTACTTGAAATGTGCTGCCTTTTCACGTTTGCTTGCAATACGACACATTGCTCCGTATGCGGCCACAGCGCGGGCCAGCATTTGGCGGGCCTATTCCCCAGCAACGCTCCAACTTCATTAAACCTGGCTACAACCATAAGAGAAAAACATGGCAAATGTAAAAGGCATAGCGCATATAGCAATTCAGGCTGAAGACTTTGAGAAAACAGCTATTTTTTATATCAATGCTCTTGAATTTACTGAGGTATATAGATGGTCTTTGCCGCAGTATAATCTTGAAAAAGCCGCCATGCTTGCATCAAATGACGGCCTCACGATGATAGAACTGTTTGACAACAAAGCAGAAATCGCCGGGCAAGGGCGCAAACGAGGCCCAGATGACGAGATTGTCAAAGGTGCGCTTCTCCACTTTGCCTTGAGGGTTGACGATGTGCAGGCAGCTTACGACGCTGCGCTGAAGCATGGGGCCACTCCGTGCATTCCCCCCTCAACTTTCGAATTGGGACATCCCGGCAAAACTGTAACCAATGCACTTGTTTACAGCCCCAATGGCGAAGTCCTTGAATTTTTATCAACCACTATTTTTTGACCGATTCCCTGTGACAAGTGCGGCTTGCACTGGCCGCAACCAACGAACTGCGGCTTGAACGGCCCACAAAATACTCTTGCCCCCTAACGCAGCAGCCACGACCCAATTTCTGCAGTATTTTTTCCCTTCTGAAAATTCCAATAACATACTAAAATATAAAAATAATATTTTAAACTTACACGCTGTAACCTGTAAAGAAATGGCCCCGGACCGACGAGAACTATTGCAAGCCATTTATGAGAGTGCTAGTTTTTACCTGCGAAGTTTTTTTGTTCGCAACCACCAGAACCAAGGAGGCAAAGTATGGAATATGCCGTTATGCTGGGGACCGTCGGATGCCGCAAAGAGGATTCAATCCTCGGCTCTGTTTGGGGTGGTTGGATGAACTGGTGGCGTCGCATGCTGGCAGCCGCCGACCGCTTTTGAGCACAGCATGTGACACCGCACGCTGTAATCAACCTGTGATTTAAGGCCGGGAGAACTCCCGGCCTTTTTTAATTTGGTCAGGACCAATCAACAACATATGCACATCCCCGCGCGTTAAGGTCGGACATTCCCCACAATGTCGCATCGCCCCCACCACTACGTGTCACTTCTCATGCAACTACCCAAAATCATTTTGACTTTATTCAAACACGCGCTAACCAGCATCGGCTGCCGCCCTTATAGCATAATCGCCCATACCTGAGCCACACCCCTGTATATTTTTGCGTGTCTTTTAATTATAAACACGATATTATACATAGGAAACCTACTGTTCAATCTCCATCCAAACATAATCCTTATTTTCTATACGGTTGATAAATATGTTAGTTTGCAATAGCCTGACTTCGCTATCTCACTGAAATAAAACTGACATATAACATCATCAAAATGTATGCACCCAACTCGCACAAAGGAATGCACAGAACAGGAATGGCCTATACCTAACTGCACCGCATAAACACTACTCACAGATATACTTTTACTTAAGCAAACTGACTTACAAACTAATCCACCCAGGCGTTCAACAAAATGTCCTTTAAATATTCCAAAAATTACGCACTCTGGGATACGATTTTTATCATTGCCATTGCTGGCTATACTCTGTTTGGACTGTGGGGAGTGAGCCTGCTTTCGTGCGACGGGCTTAAAATCAGCAGCGACCTATGCTGCTATGTGCAAAATATGGCGGGAGAACTGCGTCGTGAACTGTTTTCACTTGACCCGCTGTTAGCAGTTCCAACCACTGCAAATTCCATCATCAGCCTTGAATCAACATTGGCGAGCCTGCTTCAACCCGGTGACGATATTGTGCGGGGGATGCTACGGGCTGGCGCTGTGGGCGTGTTTTTCCACTACATTGCCTGTTATTATCTGGGACGCCGTCTTTTTGACACGCCGCTGATTGCCGCCCTGTTTGCCCTGCTGACAGGTGTGACCGTATGGGTCAGTTTTGGTACGTATTGGGGCTTTGGCTCGGGCGACATTACGCCGCGTGTTTATTATGCGGCTCTGTTTCCCCTGCTATTGGCAGCGACACTCTCGGCCCTCGACAAACCCCAGCTACGCCCTCTTGTCCTCTTTGTTTCGGGCTGCGGCATGTACCTGCACAGCATCAGTTCGCTGGTGGCGAGTTGCATGCTGTTTACCGTATTTTTCTTTCACAGGGCCAAGGGCGACAGCCTGTTGCGGCACGGGGCATGGCTTCTGCTCAGCTTCGTTGCATGGTGCCTCCCCACACTGCTCTATCTTACAAGCTCAATCAAATCCGCCACGCCTTTTTCTCCGCAGGATCTAGTCATTCTCCAGCAGGTTTTTGACCGCCGCTTTCTTGAAGACGAAGGCGGACTATGGCGTAGGCTGATCGGGCACCTGCACTATCGAAGCGACAGTTTTTTTCTCATCCTTGGGGGTATTGCCGGATTATTTGTTGTGCGCCGTTATGGCACACCACCCATGAAACGCCTGGCATCCATCGTACCCACCCTATTTTTGGGCTTGTGCATAGCCCTGCTCATTTCGGTAGCGGAAACTCACATCGCTCAGGCCCTCGGCAGAATGCCCATGGGAGCGGAGCTTCCCCGGGGGATCCGCTTTGTTATCTTTTTGTGCTGGCTCATGATCGTCTGCGGCTTTGCCTGCTTTTGGCAACGCGCCCCCAAGTGGGCGAGCCTTGTTGCCCTTGCTGCGGTTATCGTTGTTCTTATGTGCGATCAAGGCCGCTGGGCCTATGGGGTTCGGTTCGCTTTCAGTCATGTGCTGGAATTGCCGCAGCCAGCACGGATACAGAATCGCTTGAGCCGGGGGGCCGCCTATGCGGAGGCCCTGCAAGCCGTGCAACGGATCGTTCCGCAAGACGCCCCCATTTTTGCAGAACCCGACGCCATGGCCGTGCGCTATCGCCTGTATCGGCCCCTGGCCTACGCTTTTAAAGACGGATCTTCCTATCTGTACAGCCAGGACGCCCAAGGGGCTGCCCGCTGGCTTGACCTGACCGCCATTCGGGATAAACAAGGATTGACCGCAGCATGGATTGCCTCTGGCACCCAGTGGATTTTGTGCGGCACCATGTCCGAACGGCAGAACATCGAGCAGCAGGGAACTGTTCTCTGGAGCAATGACCGCTGGTTTATCGCCAAACGCGGCATTGCGGCTGAACACGTCACGCAATGAGGCTTTGCATGCGCCAAACCACTCTCTCGGTTGTTGCCCCCGTTTACTGCGAGGGCGGCCATCTGCACAAATTTGTGGCTTCGCTCACCGGGGTGCTGACCGCGCTGAGAGCAGATACCGGCCTCGACTACGAAGTCGTGCTGGTTGACGATGGCTCCACAGATGACACGTGGGCCTCAATGCGCACGCTGACCGAGCAATACGCCAACCTGCGCTGCCTGCGCCTGAGCCGCAATTTCGGCAAGGATGCCGCCCTCTCCGCTGGTCTGGCGGCCGCGCACGGAGATGCCGTCGTCACCATGGACAGCGACATGCAGCACCCCGCCGCGCTTATACCAGAAATGGTGGCCTTGTGGCGCACCGGTGCTGTAGATGTGGTTGATGTGCGCAAGCAGGAGCGCCAGGTAGAATCATTTTTGAGCAGAATCTGCGCCGTCTCATTTTACCGCATTTTTCAGATGCTGACCTCATATGACCTCAAAGGCTCGGGCGACTTCAAGCTGCTTGACCGTAAGGTGGTTGAGGCCTGGAAAAATCTTGGCGAACGCAAGCTCTTTTACCGGGGGCTGACCTCGTGGATGGGATTTCGACACGAGGAAATACTGTTTAGGCCATGCGCCCGTTGCGGCGGCACCAGCAAATGGAGCTTGGCCCGCAGAGTCACCCTGGCCGTTGATTCCATGACGTCTTTCAGCGGTAAACCCTTGCTGATCATTGGCATTATTACCCTGCTGTTCTATGGTTTTTCGTTTATTGTGGGCTGCGAGGCGCTGTGGAGCTATGCCACAGGGCAAGCGGAATCGGGCTTTACCACGGTCATTCTGCTGATGCTGCTGACCGGCAGCGCCATCCTCACAGGCCTGTGCATTCTGTCGGCTTACCTGCACCATGCCTTTGTCGAGCTTAAGGGCAGACCCCGCTATCTTCTGGCCGAAACGCTGGAAAGCGACAAGACGGACGCCTGATTCATGCGCCAGCAAAGCGATGTCGAAAAACAGCCTTCCATGCGTTTTATCGTCCATGCGGACGACTGCGGCCTGACCCGGCAGATCAGCGAAGATATCTTTGCCTGCCTTGCCCATGGGCCGCTCAACTCCGTTTCCGTCATTATGGGCGGCTCGCACACGACAGAAAGTCTGCAACAACTGGCCGTCATGCCCCATGTTCGTGTGTGCCTGCACCTGAATATTCTTGAAGGGCGCTGCTCCGCGCCTGTGGCACAGGTTCGCCCGCTGGTTGATGCACAGGGCGTCTTTCGGTACGGGCTGGGGCAGATGCTCTGCAACCTTGCCACGGGCGCAGGCGCCCGCAAAAAAACCCTGCTTTCAGCCATTCGGAATGAATTTGAAGCGCAGATAGATGCCTTTGCCAGCGGTTTTTCACAGCTGCGGCAAAGGGGAGGACTGCATCTGGACGGGCATCTGCACGTGCACGCCATCCCCGCCCTGCGCGGAATCATGCGAGACCTCATGCGGGAGCACCCGCCTGCCTATGTGCGTCTGCCCAAAGAACCCGCTCACCTGCCCCCGCTGCCATTGGCGCAGCTGCTTGTGGGATGCGCGCGGCGCACCCTGCTCGCGCACTGGTCGAAGGGGTTTGCTGCCCTGCTGGATCAGGCGGGCATTGCCCACAACTGCTTTTTGTGCGGGCTTGTAAGCGGCGGCAACCTTACTGCTGCGCGGGCCGAGGCTTCCCTTGCGGCCATACAGCGCCAAAAGGAGCGCGCCCCGCTTGTTGAAATCATGAGCCACCCCGGCGGAGGGCATGACGCCAGCGAGGCCTATGCGCGACATAGTGATTTTTACCAAAGCAGCGCACGCCTGACAGAAAAGACCATGCTGCTTGATGGCAGCCTGAACGCAGTGCTGGCGCGCTACGGATCCTTGCAGACCTTTGCGGAAACACAGCCATAGCACCCCATCCAACAAACCCGGCAGGTACCGGATTGTTCCTGCATTTCACTCAAAAAATCCCGCACGGCAAACAACAAACGGCCCAAAAGCATAATGCCTTTGGGCCGTTTACATACTTTTGCGGCAGGCGCTCCCGCCTGCATAAGCGTTATTGACCGCGAATCCAGTAGGTTTCAAAGCCGTCTTCAAGCCAGCCGTCCTTCACCCGGGTGAAGCCAGCCTCCTTGAAAAGATCACGGTACTCATCCTGCGTGCGCCGCCAGCCCCAGAACTGCTGCCGACGAATACCCATATAGTGCAGGGCCGCGCGGATGCCGATCTTGATGGCGTTCACAAAGCTGCCGATAAACGAATCTTCTTCCAGCAATGACGCAGAAAGCAGCACCAGTTCCCCGCCGGGGGCAAGCTGCGCCCGCAGTTCCCACAGCAGATGCTGAAACTCGCGCGTAGGAATGCCGTAGTCGACAGTAGACAAGTAGATCATGTCGTACTGCACATCAGAGGGCAGACACATGGGCGGCAGCCCTATATAGATGCGGTCGCTGGGTATGTATTCCCGCAGCCACTTCATACCTACGGTGCTGGGTTCGTTGACATGCAGCTCAAGCTCCGGCATTTCTTCCAGCAAAATTTTTTCCATATAGCCCACGCCGCTGCCAATGGACAGCACGCGCACCGGGTCCATGCGCCCTGCGGGGTCTTGCGCCAGCTTTGCACGCAACTGACCGATAAGCCACTTTGCGTCTGTGCGTTTGTTTTCGCGCCAGACAGATGGCAAATCTTCCCAGTTCTTGCAGCGGCGGAACAGCTCTTCGTAAAAAACCGCATAAAACTTTGGTTCCGCCAGGTGAAAGAATGAAATATGTGAAAAGGACGTGAAGGGTATGCCCTGCCAGCTTTCCTGATAAAAACGCCGCACGTTGAAGCCTCCGAGACATGGCCGCAAAAGCTCGCCTCGCGCAGGATTGCGCCCCAGGCAAACTTTCGATGCGCAAAATTATAACCCAACCGCCAGCAAGGCGCAATGCGCGTAAACCGGGCGGCGGCAACTTGCGCAAGAACGTGATCAGGCCGCAACGTTACTGCAATACTTAAAAAATATCTGGCAGGCACACGCAGCAACCTGCCAGATATCATGCAGCAGCAAGCGCAAACAAAACATAAAAATCCGCAAGGGGAGGATCTTTCCCGATCCTCCCCTTGCCCATAGCTGCTAAACTGGCTGATACTCAGCAAACAAGCATCTTGCGACCACTGTCACCTAGAGACGCTTTTTGCTTTCTTCTTTTTTCTGCTCAAACCTGGATTCGGCGTTCCGTTAGCCAGCCTTCATTTCCTGAATAAGCCGCCGCAGCACCTGGGCCTGCTGAGCCATCTCGCTCATGGCCTGATTGGCCCTTCCCATGGCTTGTGCGGTTTCTGCCGAAATAGTTGCAACCTGCTCCACAGAACGGCTGATTTCTTCACTGGATGCCGACTGCTGCTCGCTGGCTGCGGCGATGGAGCGCACCTGATCGCTTGCCTGTTCCACAAGGCTGACAATCTGTGTAAGCGCCTCGCCAGAAAGCGAAGCCCGGTGCGTGGCGCTTTCTATGGTGGCAACAGACTTGTCCACGCCGTCAATGCTTTTACGGGTTCCTTCCTGAATACCACGGATAACGCCGCCCACTTCCTGCGTGGCAGTCATGGTCTTTTCCGCCAGTTTGCGCACTTCATCGGCCACCACGGCAAAGCCGCGCCCGGCATCGCCAGCGCGGGCCGCCTCAATGGCGGCATTCAGGGCCAGAAGGTTGGTCTGATCTGCGATATCGGAAATAACGCTCATGATCTGCCCAATGCCATCGGCCTGTTTGCCGAGCGTGGCCATATCGGCCTTGACTTCAAGCGACTGCTTTTGCACCGCAGTGATATCGCTCACTACATTGCGAACCAGTTGCGCACCTTCCTGCGCCTTGCTGCGCGCGGTATCGGAAGTATCAGAGGCCTTGGCTGCGTTTTCCGCAACTTCGCCCACGGTGGCGTTCATCTCATCCATGGCAGAAGACGTAACTGAAACACGCCGAGACTGTTCCTCTGCCCCACGGCTCGATTGCATAATCAATGCAGAGAGCTGCTCTGTGGCAGTTGATACCACCTCAACCACGCTTTCAAGCTGGTGCGCGGCCTGCAACATACCCTCGGCCTTGGCGCGTTCGGCCTGCACCTTGGCGGCCTGAGCCTCTTGGGTGGCTATTTCCGCATGGTGGGCCTGCTCCGAAGCTTCAGCGCTTTTCTGCTCAGCCTCGGCGATCTTGTCCTTCATGGTTCCCACCATGTTCTGCAAGACATGATAAACGCCGCCGGGCTTCTTTTGCTGACGGAAGGTCACGTCCAGATCGCCGTCAGCAATCTTGCCCGCAACTTCGGCAAGATAGCCAGGGTCTTCGCCAAGCTGCCGCATAACCTCACGCGTGAGCAAAATGCCCTGCCCCACAGACAAAATAAAACCAATGGCAATGGCCGCAAAAATCATTTTTTTGGAAAAATCAGCCAGGTCGTCATTGGACTGGGCCAGCAGATGGCCCTGCTCTTCCTTGGATTCCACAAGGCGGTTGATGGCATCCTGATACTGATTGGCCAGCTTGTTTCCCTCACCATCAAGATAGGCTTCCGCTCCGGCGGAGTCACCAGCCTGCTTCAATTTGAGGACCTTGTCCGTCATGCCTCTAAATGCCGCGCGGTGTACCTTGTACTCTTCAATAATCTGCTTTGCCTTGGCAGAAATAAGAGTCTTTTCCACAGCTTTTGAGCTTTCGTCTATTTCTTTGCGCAGCGCTTCAATCTGGGCAGTGCGCTTACTGACCTCCGCATCTGACGATGCGCCCACGATACCTTCCATGTTGACGCGAATGCGCTGAAAACCCACGGAAAGCTTCAGCAGATCCGCCATGGGGACTGTGGCGCGCTCATAAAGGATAGTGTCCGCATTATTGACCTTTCCCAGTTCAAAAACGGCAAAAACACCTACACCCAAGGTCATCAGCGAAGACAAAACAAAACTCACAATCAACTTTGTTTGCAGTTGCGTATTTTTCAAAAGGCTCATGGTTGATTCTCCAGGGGAGGGAATTTTATACTATTAGCATCCTACTTTCTTTATCGGCGTAGTCTTTAAACCTTTTAGGTTATCAGCAAAAGTAATTAAAAATATTTTTCATATAAGGCACTACAATCCTTTGTTTAGCTACCCAACCCAATTACTGTCATAGTGTCCAGCAGCGTCTGCACAGGCCGCTCGGCAAATCAGAACTTATCCATCGGTCTGAGCGGAATGCAGATTTCCGTCAACAGGTCTGCAGGAGGGCTTGTTTGCGGCGAATTCCAGTAGATTTCAAAACCCGGATCATTATACGGTTCGCGTCCGCTCTGCGGGAACCACATGCCAAACAGCGACCTGTAGGCCGGATGCAGCAGGGAGTACGGCCCCCTGATGCGTAACACGGCATACTCCTGTTCCCCGCCAATATGACGCAAAAAAATATCTTCATTCTGTAGCAGGGGGCACAATTCGGCGCTTGTTTCCAGTAATTCTGGCGGCAGGCTGACGCAGGCATCCATGCGACACTTCTGAGGCGCGGTGATGTCCGGGTTGTCGTAGCTCACGCCGTAAGCCACCGAGGCATCAAAAAGCAGGCCGTTGGCCCCCAGCGCGCCGCACAGTTTTTCCCATGCAGGAAAACTCTCGTCATACGGCCCTGTATGCCGCACGGCAGCCACCAGGCGCGGCGCAAACTTTTCGACACGCACTTCCATGACCGGGAGGTCAGTCATTTCATGATAAAACAGAGGACGCGTCAGATCGCGTCTGCGGGCAACCTCCAGGTGTCCCTTCCTGCGGCGGTATTCAGACGGCAGCATGCCCAGATGCGCCCGAAAAGCGCGCGTAAATGCGTCCACGCTATCGTAGCCCGCGCAAAGGGCTATCTGGGTGACAGATTCAGGGGAATGCCCAAGCTGCATGGCGGCGCGCTCCAGCAGCAGACGGCGCACGTATGCCGCAACGCTCTCGCCCACCATGGATGAAAATATCCGGTGAAAGTGATAGGGCGAAAAACAGGCTATGCGCGCCAGCTCTTCCAGGTTTGGCCTGTCATCAAGGTGCTGCTCAATGTGGCGCAGCACAAGGCCTATACGCTGCTGGTAGGTAAGTGTTTCCATTCATTCTCCCATCTAGATTCTTGCCGCCAAGGGGCACGGCGGGCAGAAGCGCAAAAAAAGTCGAGCGAATTTTCGCCAGCAGGAACATGCTGACCCGACACAATATATCCCCGCAAGGAGTAACTATGAACGAATTTGAAATAAAAGTTGTGGATTTTCCGGCCAAGCCGCTTATGGGCATCAAAGTGCGTACCAATATGGCAAGAGCCAAGGAAGACTGCCAGGCCCTATGGCAGAACTTCTGTCCGCAAATGCCCCAAATTTATGGCAAGGAAAGCTACGGCGTTTCCATCATGCTCAATGCCCAGGATTTTGATTACTGGGCCGCCGTTGAGGCTGACGAACAGGTTCCGTCAGGCATAGAAACAACCAGCATTCCGTCCGGCTCCTACGCCCGCTGCACTGTGCCGAATCTGGAAAGCATCGGTGCGGGATACATGTTCATGTACCAGACATGGCTTGGCGGGCAGCAGGAATGGAAACTGAACGAGCAGGCCCCCTGCTTTGAATTGTACCCTACGGACTGGAATCCGAGTATGCCCTTTGATCTGTTTATGCCGGTCAAGCGTTAGATTCCGCCGCCCGGCGGAGTTGGGACGCATGCGCGGCGCGCGGCCTCACCCGAGAGACACTACGGTTGTCTTTCTTCTGCCCTTCGGGCACGGGATTCCGCCGTCCGGCGGCGTTGGGGACGCCTGCGCGGCGTGGTCGCGCCCGAGAGGCACTAAGCTTATCTTTTTTCTGCCCTTTGGGCACGGGATTCCGCCGTCCGGCGGGGTTGGGGACGCCTGTGCGGCGCGCAGCAAGGCGGGGCCGGTTATGGGGCTATGCCCCCTTCTCGGCCCCCCTTGCATCCCCCCCGAAGCACCCCCTGAGGCTTTCAGCTTCCGCAAAACGGCGAGGGCAACGCGGCTATAGCTGCGGGAGCTTCCCTCACTCGCGTTGCTCGCTCAGGTGATCTCCCTCCGCGCCGCGTTAATGCCAGAGTCCGCTTTCGCTTTGAATATGAGTCCGTTTCAGCCAACAATTTCAGTCCCCGTCGAAGATTAAGCAACTACGGGTAAAAAAGAATTCCACCCCTCCATCAGGGCGGGGCATGGAGTCGCCTTCCTTATACTCGCCGGAGCAAGGCGGAGGCGATGGCTGGTGTTGGACTAATTTGCAAAATACGCATTTAGGGCGCAAAAGTCGGGTTTGCGTAAATCAGCCTGACAGGCTCACCCACCCGGCAAAAACTTTTCTTCTATATTTGCCTTTTCTTTCCCTGCCTTTTTGTCTTTCCCCCTGCCCGTCATCAGGAGCTGGTCGTGAAGTTGCCTTCCTTAAACTCGCCGAAGCGGACGCGGAGGCGATGGTTGGTGTTGGGCGAATTTGCAAAATACGCATTTTTCTGGACTGACAAGGAAAAGTCCTGTTTTTGAGCGCAGCGTACTCAAGTACGTGAGCATCAAAAACAGGACTTTAACGCAGTCAGGCCAAAAAAGTCGGGTTTGCGTAAATCAGCCTGACAGGCTCACCCCGCCATCAAATTTTTCCTCTACCCCCAGCCCTTCACACTGCCACAGGGCTACACCTGCGGCTTACGGCTCAGAATCAACGACATATAGGGCGGAGTCTCGCCCGCAGCACAAGCTCCGCCAAGCCCCAGACAGACCTTCTCCGCTGGCTGCTCCACATGACTCGCCAGGACGCACGACTCCAGTCTGTTAGTAGCGCCCAAGGCTTCCGCAATGGCCGGCAGGTTGCGATAGGCCTTGAGAATCACAGCAGTATCACTCTGTTGCAATGAATCTTCCAGACTCTCCCGACTGTTGATGCCCGGTATGATGCGCAAGGTCTCGCCGTTTTCGCACAACACGGTGCGGGTGCGGGCAGCTGCCGCCTGAAAGGACGTGATGCCGGGAATGACCTCCACCGCCAGATGCGGCGCGCATTCGCCAAGTGTCCGCATGAGATAGCCAAATGTACTGTACACCAGCGGATCGCCAATGGTCAGAAAAGCGGCGCTCTGCCCACTTTCCAGCACGTCTCTGGTGGTCTGGGCCGCTACGCGCCACGCCTCACGCAGCACGGAACGGTCGCGCGTCATGGGAAATTCCAGCCGCAACACGCGCACATCGGCCCGCAGATGCGGGCGCGCCGTGTCCAGCGCCGCTGAAAAATCATTGCGGGGCGAGGCTGCCGCAAGGATAACATCCACCTCGCCCAACACCCTGACTGCCCGCAGGGTCAAAAGATCAGGCGCGCCGGGGCCGACGCCCACGCCGTAGAGAATTCCGTTCATTATCTGCTCTCTTTACAATGCTCTGAAATATTTATGGGATCAGCGATGCAGCCAGCTATCCAGCTCTTCCGCCGCATCCAGGGCGCGGGGGCCGGGGCGGGCAAAACGCTCTTCGTCCACCACGAGCACGCGCCCGGCGCGCTGAGCGCGCAAATCCCTGTAGTGATCACGCTCAGCCAAGGGCGTTGGCTCAGGATTCATGGGGCCTTTCTGAATAATGTACGCATCCGGGTCTGCCGCAATCAGGGCTTCTTCGCTGTAGCGCACCAGCTTTTTGCTGTCGTTCACCACGTTTTCGCCCCCGGCAAGGGCCAGTATCTCGCTGCTGATACCGCCGCGTCCGGCAGCCAGAAGATTGGGATAACGCACCTCATAAAAAACACGCGCCACGGGCTTGCCCGCATTGCGTCTGCGCAATGCCTGCATTCGGATCTTCCAGTCGTTTACGAGAACCTGGGCTTTATCCTCGCGTCCGGCAAGCCGCCCCAGGGTTTCCGTAACTTCAAACAGCCGCTCAAAGGAATTTACTTCAAATGTCAGCACCTTGAGGCCCAAAGAACGCAAATTTTCGGTCTGGGTCTGGGCTTCGCTGCGGCCCTCAAGCTGCAAAACCACATCCGGCTGCTGCGCCAGCACAAGCTCGGCATTGGGGCGCATGTGCGTGCCAATGGCAGGCAGGGCCGCAAGCTCCGGCAGATTACCGTCCGCAGCTGTGCGCGCCACCAAAAGGTCGCCAGCGCCCAGGGCCAGAAAAATTTCGTTGAACGCTCCGTACAGGGCGATCACCCTTTTGACGGGTTGCGCAAAGGTTACTGTCGCGCCAGTGTCGTCCGTGATGACAATGGGTGCGGAATCACGGCGCTCGCTGTTTTCAGAGTTAGCCGCCTGCGCTCCTGCCGGGAATAGAACCAGACTGAACATCAGACACAACGTCATCAACAGAGGCCGCCGGGACAGCAGATTTTCCCCCGCTCCACGGGCCTGTTGCGCTGGCAAGCAGGGCCTGAGGCAGCCCCCACCGAGGGTGGGGCAACACGCAGATGGGTATGTTGTAAAGCGCACCGAGATTCTCCTCTGTAAAAACCTTTGCTACCGGCCCGTCAAAAACCAGATTTCCGTCCCGCAGCCCCATAAGACGCGTGGCATAGAGGGCGGCCAGATTGCAGTCGTGCACGGCCATGAGCACGCAGGCTCCGGCGGCGCGGCGGCGCTCAAGCAGGTCGAACAGATCAACCATGCGCGCCCAGTCCAGCCCTGCGGCCAGTTCGTCCAGCAGCAGGAGCGGGCTTTCCTGCGCAAGGGCGCGGGCAAGCAAAACCCTTTGCAGCTCGCCGCCCGAAAGTTCTGTGAGCCTGCGCTGTGCCAGCGGCGCGGCCCCGGTTTCTTCAAGCGCCCGGTCTGCCGCCGCATAGTCTTCCCGCCCGTAGGCCCCTAGCCACGAAAGATGGGCAAAACGCCCGAGCAGCACCATCTGCCGTGCGGTAAGGCCCTGCGGCAACTGCCCCCGCTGCGGCACCACCGCCACCATGCGGGCGCGCTCGCGCGGCTTCAATGCCGCCAGCGGACGCCCCTGAATCTCAATGGCGCCAGCCTGCGGCATCAGCACCCCAGAAAGGACGCGCAGCAGCGTTGTTTTGCCGCTGCCATTGGGGCCAAGCAGGGCGGCGCACTCCCCGGCGTGCAGGGTAAAGCCCGCCTCGTGCAGCACGCTCTGCCCGCCGTATCCGGCGCGCACCCCGGCAATACGCAGCACAGGCGGTGCTGTGCGCCCCTCATGGCGAATATCTTGGTCAGGCCGCAGCATCAGCGCCTCCGCACCAGCAGGGCAAAAAACGGCCCGCCAAGCAAGGCCGTGACCACGCCCACGGGCAATTCCTGCCCACCAGAAAGCACGCAACGGGCCAGCACATCCGCCCAGACCAGCAGCACACCACCGCCGAAAAAGGCCGCAGCCAGCAAGGGGCCGTGCCCCCAGCCCAGCAGCAAACGCAACACGTGCGGCACCACCAGCCCCACAAATCCGATCACCCCGGCCACGGCCACGCAGCCAGCGGTCATGCAGCTTGCTCCGGCCAGCAGCCACAGGCGGGCGCGGCCCACATCAAGGCCTGTCTGAGCGGCCTGCTCATCGCCAAGGGCAAGTACGTCCAGGGAGCGCCAGCCAAAGGCCGTTGCCAGCAATCCCGGTACAAGGGTTGCCAGCAAGAGGGGCAGACTGCTCCAGCCCCGGCCCTGAAAGGAACCCATGATCCAGAACACGATGCTGGTTACGGATTCCTCGTTGAGGGCCTTCACAAGGGCCACCAGCGCCCCCAAAAATGCGGCCACGGCAATGCCCGCAAGAATAACGCTCTCCCGGCTGAACGCGCCGTCGCCGCGCCCCAGCCACAGTGCGCAGCCAAGAGCTGCCAGCGCGCCGATCAGGGCAGCAGGGGCCACCAGCCCGGCATGACTGAAGCCAGCCAGCCCAGGCACATTGCCCAACCACGAAATACTCCCCAGCATGACCACCAGCGGCCCGCCAAGGGCTATAGCCATGCTGGCCCCGCAGGCAGCCCCGGCGGAAATGCCCAGAGTAAAGGGATCAGCCAACGGATTGCGCAACACGCCCTGCAATGCCGCCCCGGCCATAGCCAGAGCGCCGCCGCACAGGGCGGCCAGACACACCCGGGCAAGCCGGATGCTCACCACAACCCCGGTCAGGGCCGGATCATCAGGCGCAGGCGCAAAGCCTGCCAATGCCGCCAAAGCGCGAAACACGCTCTGCGCGCTCAAGGGCACAGGCCCCGGCAAACAGGCCAGCGGCAGCGAAACAAGCCACACGACCACAAGACCGGTAAAAACCGGCCACAGCCTGCGGGATTGCGGGTAGGAGGAAGGAGAAGATTCGGTCGTTCTGGTCATGCCAGCCCTCTGGCCGTAGCCTGCGGGGGCGAACGCGGGCCAAAGCGTTGGCTGACCTCAGGGGTCAGACCCTTGCCCAGTGGTGGCCTGCGCCACACGGGCATAAAAAAAGCCTCTTCCACTCGTGGTGGAAGAGGCCCGTATTTCCTCTGTCCTGCCGGCAAAAACCCGTTGCCGTGGGGCGGCCAATGCCGCACCGTGGTGCCGTCATTCCATGACTGCGCACCTTGGGGCATGGCAGGTCTTCCGGCTTGGTTCCCCTGCTCCGGCCTTCCCGTTTCCAGTGGCGCAAGATGGAGCAAGGTTAAGAACCTTACGGCGGCGGGTCCGCTCCCGTTTTTCACGGGATTCCCTTTTCAAGCCGGTCTACCCGGCTACCAATGCCGCCAACACTCTAGGCGTGGCCTTGCGG
The DNA here is from genome assembly GCF_053570665.1 of Desulfovibrio intestinivivus. Lineage (NCBI taxonomy): Bacteria > Pseudomonadati > Thermodesulfobacteriota > Desulfovibrionia > Desulfovibrionales > Desulfovibrionaceae > Desulfovibrio > Desulfovibrio intestinivivus. Next base: position 494,993 of record NZ_JBRBQT010000001.1, read on the forward strand.
CCTGTCAATGGCTCAGGCTGCTATCCACACAAGGCTGGCCTGACGGCCCGAGCGTCTGGCGCAGCGGTAGGAAAAAAACTGCTCGTTGTTGCTGGCGGTGCAGATGTCCAGCCCATAGATGTTGCGTGACAAAAGGCCCGCGCGCTCAAGCTGGTGCCGCGTGAGACCCCACAAATCCATGGTTTTGCTGCTGGCGTCAAACCAGGGCAGGTAAGGATCGCCCCACTCCTTGTCAAAATTGACAAATTCCGCCTTGCCCGGCCCAAGGCTGGGGCCGCGCACAGCCAACAGATCGTGCGGTTCAAGGCCGTAACGCTCGCAGAAGCGGGCCACGCCCGTGATGGGGAAATCGCAGCGGTTGCCGCGCCAGCCCGCATGCATGGCGGCGATATATGCACCGCTTTTGTGGGCAATGAGGATGGGCTGGCAATCTGCCGTTTTGATGAGCAGCCCAAGGCCGGGACGCGCTGTGGCCATGCCGTCGCCTTCCGCCGTAACGGCTGTTTCGCAGGCCACGGCTTCCGGCTCAAAAACAAAACCATCGCCGTGCACCTGCATCAGCTCGGCCCAGGCGGTCATGCCCTGCGGGCGCAGGCCTTCCAGCATGCTGCGGCGGTTGGCAATGACGTGCTCGGGGTTATCCTGCACGGTAAAAGCAATGTTGCCGCCGCCAAACTCGCCAAGGCTCACGCCTCCGGCGCGGGTCTGAAAGGCGCAGCGCACCTGCGGAACACCGGGAAATACAAAGGGGATATAGCTTACAGACACAGCATACGCTCTTCAGTACATATATAGTTGACCCGCTGGTCCCAGGGGGCCAGGGGCAGGGATTCCACAAGCTGAAATTCAAAGCACAGGCCCACGCGGGGGCAGGTGAATCCTTTTTCCAGAAAGCGGTCGTAATAGCCGCCGCCATAGCCCAGGCGTCCGCCAGTGAGATCAAAGGCCACGCCGGGCAGGAGCGCAAGGTCGGGGGCAAGGGGGTGTGCCCCTGCGCCACTGCCGCCCGCAGCTTCCGGCCCGAAACCGGGCAGGGAATCGCGCGGTTCAAGCAGACCCAGGGGGCCGGGCCGCAAATGATCCGGGCCGCTGCACGCCACAAAATCCATAAATCCCGGTTCGCTGCGCCGCACACGCGGCAGCCACACGAGCATACCGGCCTGCCATGCCGCGCGCAGCAGGGCTTGCGTACCAAGCTCGCCCCTAACCCCCACATAGAGGGCCACGGAGCGGGCATTCTTCCACAGGATGGATTCCATCAGTCTGCTCTGGGCCGCTTCGCTACGGATTTCGGCCAACTGGAGCGACTGCTCCGCCCGCAGATGGCGCATAACTTTACGCACATCGTTTCTGGCCTGAGCCGTAGCATCGGGCAGCTCGCCAGAAAGATTGCCCGCCAAACACGTTGGCGGAGCGTCCGGCTGGTTCACTGGCTGGCTGGGCGGCACAGGCGCGGGGGACGTGGCATTGGAGGGCAAGCGGCTCTTTCCTTGTAGTGCAATGTGTGGCATTCTCAACACCTGCGCCACTGTAACAAAGGAAGCAACACCATGCCAAGCGCCGACTCTCAGGATTTTCTCTGGATCGCCGTGGGCGACATCCACGACGAACCTGAACGTTTTGCCCAGATACCGGAACTCTCGCAGGCTGACGGCATTATCGTTACCGGCGACCTGACCATCACCGGCGGCGTCAAGCAGGCAGAGCATGTCATGAACGCCCTGTGCGTCCACGACATCCCCGTGCTGGCCCAGATCGGCAACATGGACAGGCCTGAAGTTGACCAGTGGCTGAGCGAAAAAGGCTGGAACCTCCACGCCGTCACCCGTGAGCTTACGCCCGAAATCGCCATTTTTGGCGTTGGAGCCTCCACATTTACGCCCTTTGGCACGCCGAGCGAATTTCCGGAATCCGCATTTTCCGCGTGGCTTGAAACCTGCTGGCAAAAAGCCCGCCACTATCCGCACAGCGTGCTTGTTTCGCACAATCCACCCAAGGATACCGCGTGCGACATGATCCCCGGCGGCATTCACGTGGGTTCCACAGCCGTGCGCGAATTTCTTGAAGAAGCCCAGCCGGACATCTGCCTGTGCGGGCATATCCACGAATCGCGGGCCATGGACCGCGTGGGCCGCACCCTTGTGGTCAACCCCGGCATGCTGGCGCAGGGCGGCTACGTGCTGCTGCGCTCCAATTCGGGCCAGCTCTCCGCCGAACTCAAGATGCTTGAAGACTAATTTTTGTCTGCCGCATCTGCCGGAACGCATTGCAATGATGTGATTCGGCAGATGTGGCCCTTGCCCCGGCCCCACACCCTCACCCGCAGTTTTTCTTCTGCCTCCGCAGCATGTTATCATGACAGGATGCAGCTCTCATCGCCCGCATTTTCCGGCCCGTCCCTTGCCCGCTTGCATATTTTCAAAAAAAACGTACTCTCCAAAAAGCGGATTAGCATGCTGCCGCCTTCGCGCGCCTTGTTGGCGCTGCGGCGGAGCAAGTACGGCACATTCCCGTAAATGCGTTGCATGCTGGCTGAAATTTTCGCGGAGGCTCAGCGCCCCGCAGCAAAAGGATTTTCATGATAGATCAAGACACCCCCGTGGCCGCTTCACAGCCAGCCACGGATGCATCGTCGCAGGAAGTTTCCAAACCCAAACGTTCAACCACAACACGCAGCAAAGCCAAGCCAGCCGCCAAGCCAACCTCTGGCAAAACAGCTCCCGGCAAAACCGCGTCCCAATCCTCCGAATCCACGCCCGCCAAGGATTCCTCTGATTCTAAAAGCGGTTCCGATTCCAAGGCCGCCCAGGCCGAATCAGCTTCATCCAAGACCACGGCATCAAAAGCCGCCAAGGCCACAGGCCGTAGTGCGGGCAAAACAGCAAAGACGACTGCCGCCAAAGCTAAAAAAACGGCTGACGCCCCCAAAGAAATTTCTGGCAGCACGGCAGATGCCGTAGCGCCCAAGTCAGACGCTGCCACTGCTGTTGAGGCCCCCAAGGCCGCTGGCAAAACAGCGAGCAAATCTTCTGCCAAAACTCCGGGCAAGGCTCCTGCCAAAGCTGCGGGCAAAACCGCAACGCCCCGCAAGGGCAAGGCAACAGAAGCCAGCGCAGCGGAAGCCACGGCGACGGTCAAAACGGCGGAAGCTTCTGATAGCTCCAGGCAGGAAGCCGCACAGCAAAAATCTGCCGTTCCCCAAAAGCCCGCCGCCGCAAAGGCTCCCAAAGGTCGGCCCGCAAAAGCCACGGCAAAAAGCACTGTTCAGGTAACTGCTCCGATAATTGGCGCAGCGCCTGCAAACACAGCCCCCAAGGCCGCAAGCCCCACAGCAGATAAGCCTGCGGCTTCTGCGGCCCTCACAAGCCCGGCCCCGGTGGCTCAAGCCACTGCCAAAACAGCAGAATTGAGCGCAAAACAGCCGCCGGAACAAATTTCAGACAAGCCCGCAGAAGCTGCGCCGAGCCAGAACGCCCCCGCAGCGGAACGCGCTCAAAGCCCCAGACAGGCTGCCGACCAAAACGCGAGCCAGACCACAGACAAGACCGCCGACCAGACGGAACAGGATGCAGAACAGGCCGCTGAAAGCGGTTCCGCTCCGGCCTCCGGCGAGGCTGCTGCCGGGGATGGCCCACGCCGCAAGAATCGGCGTGGACGTCGTGGCGGGCGTGGCCGCAACCGCAAAAAAGAACTGAACGGGCAGGATGACGCGCAAGCCGCCGAGGATATGGCCAGCACGGCCTCCCTCGACGATGATGACGAGGCTCTCGATCTGCCCGATGACGCGCCGGAACAGGCCAGCCGCGCGCAGGATACGCGCCCCCAGAACGCCCCCAGGCAGAACAAGCCCGCCAAACAGGCCAGGCCTCAGCAGCAACAGAATAAGCCAGAAAACGGCAAGCCTGCCGAAAGCAGCAAATCCGCTGAGAGCAACAAGCCCGCCACTGCCGCCACTGCTGGCAAGGCTCCTGCCGAAGCCCCCAAGGGCAGGCGGCGCATGTTCATCAGCGTGCTGCCCGGCGAACAGGTAGAAGTGGCCCTGGCTGAAGACGGTCAGTTGCTGGAATACTATCTGGACATGCTGCACCAGCGCAAAATCAAGGGCAATATTTACAAGGGCGTCATCCACAATATCGACACCAACCTTCAGGCGGCCTTTGTCAGCTACGGTGCTGGCAAAAACGGATTCCTCCAGATTGACGAGGTGCATCCCGAATACTGGCTGGCCCACCACGAACCCTCCAAGGGCAAGAAATTTCCGCCCATTCAAAAGGTGCTGAAGGCTGGTCAGGAAGTGCTGGTGCAGGTGGTCAAAGAACCCACCGGCAGCAAGGGCGCATTTTTGACCACATGGCTTTCCCTTGCCGGGCGCTTCCTTGTGCTTACGCCGGGGCAGGATCAGATCGGCGTTTCCCGCAAGGTGGATGACGACGAGGAGCGTTCGCGCCTGCGCGAAATGATGAATGGCATTGACCCCGGTCAGGGACTTGGCGTCATTGTGCGTACTGTCAGCGCCGGAACCACCAAGACAACGCTCAAGAACGATTTGCAGTATCTCAAGCGTGTCTGGCGCGATATCCGCAAGAAGGCTACCGAGGTTTCCGCCCCGACCCTCATATATCAGGAGCCGGGCCTTTCAGAGCGCGCCGTGCGCGACTATCTGACTGAGGACGTGTGCGAAATCTGGGTTGATAATGATGAAGTGGCGCAGAGCGTACGCGACACGGTGAACCTGCTGTTCCCCCGCCGTAAAGATCTTGTGCGGGTGCACACCGACATGCGCACGCCCATGTGGGAGCGCTTTAATCTGCGCCGCCAGCTGGAGCAGATTTATTCGCGCGAGGTGCTGCTGCCCTCTGGTGGACGTCTGGTGTTTGACCAGACAGAAGCCCTCATGGCCATCGACATCAACTCGGGTAAAATTTCCGGCAAGGGCAACTTTGAAGCCATGGCGCACAAAACCAATATGGAAGCCGCTGAAGCCATTGCCCGCCATCTCAAGCTGCGCGACATCGGCGGACAGGTGGTTATCGACTTCATTGAAATGCGCGACAAAAAACACGTGCTTGAAGTGGAAAAAACCCTGCGCACTGCCATGAAGAATGACCGTGCCCGCCACGATGTTGCCCGCATGAGTTCCTTTGGTCTGTTGGAACTGGTGCGTCAGCGCACGGGCTCCTCGGCTTTAGCCATCTCCCTTGAGCCTTGCCCCGCCTGCGGCGGCACAGGCATGCGCCGCAATATCGAATGGCAGGCATTGCAGGCCCTGCGCGAACTGCGCCGCACGGTCAGCGCAGAGCCCAAGGAAAAATGCGTATATCCGGCAAGCCCGGAACTGGCCCTGTATCTGCTGAACCACAAGCGCGACACCCTGCGCGAGATTGAGCAGGATTATGGTAAATGTCTGGAAATAATGGTTCGTCCTTAGAATACGGCACGGCAGCCGGGGTTTCCACCCCGGCTGCTTTTTCTGCACAGCACTCCCCCGCCGAATCTGCGCCCGCCAACAACATTTTGGCAGGCTCCATTGCCGCTGCGCCCACAAATCCTTTGCCTGCCAACAGCCTGCTGCTGCATGTTTGCTGCGGGCCGTGCGCCGTCATGCCCATCACGCGACTGCTGGACGAAGGCTTTGTCGTAACCGCATGGTTCATGAATCCCAACATTCAGCCCCTGGCAGAATATCTGCGCCGCCGCGAGGCCGCCGGGCAATGCGCCGAGCGTCTGGGCGTGCCGATCATTTACGCCGATGAAACATGGGACATCACCAACTGGCTGCGCGCTGTGGCAGGGCGCGACACACCGCCCGACCGCTGCGCCTATTGCTGCGAAAGCCGCATGCAGGCAGCGTTTGCCTTTGCTCGACAGCAGGGATTTGCCTGGGTGAGCAGCAGCCTGCTCTATTCGCGCTATCAGCCCCACGAGGTCATCAAGGCCGCAGGCGAGCAACTGACGGCCCAGGAGGGTGCACCGGGCTTTGCCTATCGCGATTTTCGGGCAGACTGGCAGGAAGGCATAGACCGCTCAAAGGCCATGGAACTCTACCGCCAGCCCTACTGCGGCTGCGTGTACAGCGAGGCGGAGCGCTACCAGAAAAAGCTTTTGCGGTGCATCAAGGGTTGACCCAAAAAATTTTGCAATTTTCGCTTGACCTTGCCCCTGATTTTCCGTAAACACTTCCTTGCCTGAACGTTCCCCGATAGCTCAATTGGCAGAGCGGGTGACTGTTAATCACTAGGTTGGCGGTTCAAGTCCGTCTCGGGGAGCCAAAAGAAAGTAAGCCCTTGCAGTTAATAGCTGCAGGGGCTTTTTCTGTTGGGATAGCACCACTGAAAAGAATTTATGCGGGCCCACACCAAAGACCGGGACAAGCCCCTTCAACTGGCAGTTCTTCCGCAGATCCCCCCAAAAGTAGGTTCAATTCTTCGGACCAGTCAGCGGCAAAACCAAGGTGGACAGTTTCATGGCTATGCCTCCTTTGGCAAAAGGCCAGAGGAAGTACCCTCTCTGGCTTAAATGCTGTCATATCTCCATCGGCTTTCTGCCGTCAAAGACCTTATGCCGACACCGATTGTTCTAGAACTCAAACAGCTAGACCAGGGCGTGGCGAAGATCACTCCCGGCCTCTCCCCCTCAAATACACATATTCATACTTCAGAAAAGCTAGGGGCATTCGATCGTCACGTTGTCCATCCAGCGACCTCGGCCATCCATTGAAATACGTGCCCCGGCCCCTCTGGGAGTTCGTGTAAACTCGTAACTCGTGGACTGCGAGTGTCTGGTCAGTGTTGAAGGTTTCCGGTACGCCGCACGGTTCATTTTCGCCTCTAGGGCGTCAACACAAAAATCTGCATCCATGATGTCTGATAAACGCCAAAAGAGTATCCCTCATTCCCCAACCTCAGACACATACTCTTGATGAATGCATTGATAAATCCGCAGGCAACCGCGGCCAGATAAACGCGCATGTCCAGCAACCGTGCAAAACAGCAAAAATCATCATTGCTAAAGCGCAACAGGCAAGAAAGGCTAAAAAATCTGCCCAGAACCCCGCCTGACATTCGATCATAGAATGACAGTAAATATCCACACCTTAAAACGACCTATCACACTAGACTAAACAAAAATATTCAAGGCCATAAGGATGACACGCAACAATTAAATGAGGGGGTTACAGATCCATCTTCCAAGTTGCTAGATATTCTGAGGCAGAAGGGAGGTACAGCGCCAGTATAGTTTGAGGAATTTCATCGCTTATTTTCACCAGATTATAACTACATCATTAAAGATTATTTAAGATGGATCTCGGAAAGAACATGGCAAGATATACCTAAACAAAATGGTCTGAAAGCTGAGGATGAGTAGCAGGAGATGCCTCTACCTACCAACTCACAAGCAAAGTAAAATAACCTATCTCTATCTCTTCGCAAAAGTTTGTACACATAAGCGTGTCTTCACTTTTAGCTTATGGTGAGCTTGCCAAACATTTTTTCAGACAGAGCACGATAAAAAAATTCTTTCGGCAATGATTGCGCTTTATTGGAGGATGAGGCATAATATAGAATATAGTATACATATTATACGCAGACAAACAGCGCAAAGAATCAAGGGTTAGCTGGATAAGTAAAGCTCAAAAGTTTTCGCAAAAAATAGCAATCAGGACGACAAGCGTTGTAAATGGTAAGAAAATGAGATTTAGCACTGCGCCCACTATAAAAATAATATTTTATATATTGCTATGCATAACACTTTCAACTGCAGGATTTATTTTTTTTACTCAAAATGAACCAGCAAAGTACGTTGTTTCGCCAGTGATTATTGGAAATATTGAACGACAAGTGACCGCTATAGGGGAAGTTGCGTCAGCTCAGCTAGTCACTGTCGGTTCTCAGGCTTCCGGACAAATTAAGAAGCTACATGTACAGATTACCCAAAAAGTTCGGAAGGGAGAGCTTATAGCAGAAATAGACTCAACCTCTCAGCTTAACGAGCTTAACACCAGCCGGGCCACTCTTGAGACATACAAGGCGCAACTAACTTCAAGAACTGTTGCGTTACTGATCACTCAGAAGCAGTTCGCCCGTGAGTCCAAGCTCAAGAGCAAGGACGCCACATCAAATGAAAATTTTGAAAATATTGAAAACGCTCTAGCCAAAGCCAGGGCAGATCTAGCGGAAACACAATCTTTGATTACCAAAGCACAGATTGCTGTGGGCACCGCTGAAGCGAATCTTGGTTATACTAGAATTGTGGCCCCCATAGATGGAGTTATTGTTTCTGTTCCTGTGGAAGAAGGTCGGACGATCAATGCAAGCCAAGTCACTCCCACGATTGCCCAGATAGCTCAACTGGGGCATATGAAAATCAAGCTGCAGATTTCCGAGGGTGATGTCACCAAAATAGCCCCAGGAATGGATGTCGTCTTTCGTATTTTATCCGACCCCAAAACCGAATACATAGCCACCCTGCAATCCATAGACCCCGCTCCCATTGTTGTCAGCAACGGAACTCAGGAAGGAAAAACAGACTCCACCGAGAATAAGGCTGTTTATTATTATGGCAGGCTCCTGGTGGAAAATTCTGGTGAAAAACTACGCATTGGCATGACTGCGCAATGTGCTATCAGAATCGCCGCCGTTCATAATGCACTCATTGTTCCGAGTATAGCTATTCAGCAAGAAGGGCAAAGAAGATACGTTCTTGTTTTGAAAGATGGAGGGGAGCCTATCAAGCGTGTCATTACCACGGGACTTTCCGACAGCATGAATACAGAAATTCTTTCCGGGCTACAGGCCGGAGAAGCGGTTGTCACAGCACAAATGACGGAAGCCGAAGTTCAGGCCAGCGTTAAGAAGATGCAGTAACGAGTGAGCCATGCCATTTTTATCCGTTACTGATTTGAACAAATTTGCTGGAAGCGGGGAAAGCCGTTTCCATATCCTTAAAAATATTAATTTGCATTTCGAGCACGGCGAGTTTGTTGCCATTGTCGGACCATCCGGCTCCGGGAAGTCAACACTGATGAACATATTGGGATGCCTTGATGTCCCCACGTCCGGCTCCTATTCGGTCGAAGGCATTGAGACCGGGCAGATGTATCCGGATCAGCTTGCCGAATTACGCAGCAATAAGTTTGGCTTCATTTTTCAGCGTTATAACCTCCTCAACAGCCTCTGCACTGTGGAAAATGTAGCTCTTCCGGCTATATACGCGATGATGCCGGAAAAGGAGCGCCTTGTGCGCGCTCAAAAGCTGCTCCAGACGCTCGACCTTGCCAATAAAGTTAATAACAAGCCCTGTGAGCTTTCTGGCGGCCAGCAACAACGCGTAAGTATTGCCAGAGCACTTATGAACGGGGGCGAGGTTATTTTAGCCGATGAGCCAACAGGCGCACTTGACTCCGAGGCCGGTGAAGCTGTCATGGGGATTCTTAGTGATCTCAACCGACAGGGGCATACAATTATCCTGGTGACGCACAATAGTGAAATAGCCGCTTATGCAAGCCGGACTATTGAAATACGGGATGGAAAAATCGTTGCGGACCATAAAAAAAACGCGTGCCCTCCATCACCAATGGCGACGAAGGTTACTATTCGCCATTTTAGCGCTCGATCACTTGTGGTGAATCAGCTTGTTGAATCCTTTAAGATGTCGCTACAGTCTATAGTCGCCCATAAACTGCGGTCAATACTGACTATGCTTGGAATCGTCATCGGCATAGCATCTGTCATAACTGTAGTGGCCTTGGGGCGAGGTTCGCAGGAGAAAATTTTAGCTGATATTCGAGCGATGGGGACAAACACTATTGAAATTTTCCCCGGTGATGGCTTTGGGGATATGCAGGCTTGGCGGATCAAAAGCCTTACCGTGGACGATACAATTATATTGGCCGAACAAAACTATGTCGCCGGGGCCACTCCTAATATCAACGCGCAAGGGGTCACTGCATATGCAAACTCTTCAGCCAATACGTTAATAAACGGTGTCAGCTCCCAATTTCTCAACGTCAAGGGTCTCAAAATGGAATCTGGACGTTTTTTGCTTGCTGATGATATTGAAGACAATGCGTCTGTCGCTGTAATTGATCAAAAAGCCAAAGCAGCCCTTTTCCCTGATGGAGAACAGCCTGTCGGTAAGATCATTATTTGTAACAAGCAGCCCCTGGAAGTTATTGGCGTCGTTAAAGAACGCAAGATATCCGCTGGCCCCTCAGAAAAAAATCCAAATATTTTTATCCCATATACAACCGCTATGTATAAAACCATTGGAACGCATGATGTCAGCTCCATAACTGTCAAAGTGCGCGACGATGTAAATTCCCAGGTAGCTGAAAAAACGATAACCCGGCTTTTGACTCAACTGCATGATGGGAAAAAAGATTTTTTTACATTCAATATCGATAGTATAAAAAAAACAGTGGAGAAAACTACTGATACCCTGAAACTGCTTATTTCAGGCATCGCCCTGATATCCCTGGCCGTGGGCGGCATTGGCGTGATGAACATCATGCTGGTTTCTGTAACGGAACGCACAGTGGAAATAGGCATAAGAATGGCTATCGGGGCAAGGCGCTACAATATTTTGACGCAATTTCTTATTGAAGCGGTAATCATCTGCTTGGTCGGAGGCTTTTTAGGAATAATTCTTTCTCTTTTGGCTTCTCCTGTTTTCCAACTGTTCACAGAGAATCTTGCCCTTTCTTACTCCGTTGGCAGTGCCATTCTTGCCCTTTGTTGCTCCATATTCATGGGTGTGCTGTTCGGGTTCATGCCAGCCAGCAGCGCATCCCGGCTCAGTCCAATTGTGGCTTTGGCCAGAGAGTGAGCTGTGAGCGTATCAATGGCATACTGCACAAAGCGCTTGTGGGCTTTTATCGTTATACTCTGCACGGCTACAGGGTGCTCAAACCGCCTTCCCGCAGAGCCGCTGGAAAAACGGCTCGGCTATACCTCCGAAATGAGAATCCAGTATCAAGTAGAAGAGTCGTGGTGGGTTATATACAAGGATGAGCAACTCAACGGACTCATTTCGACCGCATTGCAGAATAATCTTGATTATGCTCAAAGTGCTGTAAGAATAAACAGGGCCATGTACCAAGCCAACTCAATAGGAGTTGACCTATTACCTAAGTTCACAGCAGTTAGTGAAACAAGCTCTACCCAAGATATACATTCTGGAACGTCCGAACGTCGTTTCAGCAGCGAATTTTCTGTCAGCTATGAAGTAGATTTATGGCGTAAGCTGTCGGATTCTGCAGCCGCTAAAAAATGGGAATACGAGGCTACTGTTGAAGATCGAGCCGCTGCCAAGCTGGCTTTGATAAACAACGTGGTCGATGTCTACTTCAGCCTTGCCTATCTGGATATGGCTCTTAAAATAACCCGTCAGAACATTGCAAACTATGAAAAGATTCTGGAAATAATCACAGCTAAATACCAGTATGGCAAAATCTCCGGTTTGGAGCCGGAGCAAGCAGCACAATCATTATTGGCCGCAAAGAACAATCTGATTGATTTTGAGGTGCAACAGCAATCCGGTTTGCAAAATTTGAGGATATTATTGAACCTTGAGCCAGCGGCCCCACTGGAGATCATATATCCAGACATTCTGAGCGTGCAGGTGCCAGAGGTAAATCTTGATATCCCCCTGGCAGTGCTGGCCAACCGCCCAGACTTAAAAGCCGCACAGTATCGGCTGCAAAGCGCCTTTAAAAATGTTCAGGCGGCACAGAAGGCATGGTTCCCGCAAATAACCCTGGGAGCAGCGATCGGTTCCGAATCGAATAGCCATAACACCATGTTTGATATGCCCTTCGTCTCTAGCCTCGCTAAAATAACCTTACCCTTTTTGCAGTGGAACATGATAAAATGGAATATAAAAATATCCGAGGCAGAATATGATGAAGTCAAACTTAACTTTGAAAAAGTGCTCAATAGTGCTCTGAATGAACTCAATTTAGCATTCTTTCAGTATAGAAAAGCAGAAGAGACCTATCAAAATATTTTCAGAAAACATGAGCATGACGTAAGGATCAGCCAATACTATAGAGTCAGATATGACTCAGGAGCAAGTGAGCTGTCCGATTGGCTTAATTCGCTGAATACTGCAACTGGTTCACAGCTGGATATGTTAAAAAATCGATATCTTGTTATTAAGCATGAAAATATTATTTATAAATCTATTGTCGGACGATATACTCATGACGCACATTAGTTTTCTATAAAAAATAAATCCACGTATGCCATGGAGTATCGGTTGCAATGACTATGGACGATGCGGCTTACTTCAGCGGAGTAATAAGAGACTCCGCGTCAGGATCTTGAACAATTAATTCCCTCAGCGTAGTGAATACACCCACGTTTCCCGAGTCTTCAATCCGCAAAATTATATTCGCCCACTCAAGCAAACTCGGGTCATGCGTAATCATTATGACAATGCATGAGTTGAAAGCTTGAGACAAGAAGTGCTGGAAGTGTGTTTTTGTCGACCCGTCGAGGCTGGCTGTTGGTTCATCCAGTAGGTAAAGAGATTTTTTAAAAGGCAGCAGCCTGGCCAAAGCAATTTTTTGTTTTTGGCCTCCGGACAGATTCGCACCGCCTTGCCCTGCCAACTCCTCCTGGCGCTCAGAAATAAATGAGAAGTAGTTTACAGGCAGCTTGCCAAAAAGCAGATCCAGATCGGCATCAGGAACTTTCCTGAAAAATTTTACGTTCTGCGCTATGGTTAGATTGAAAATATGGTTATCTTGGTTCATGCAACCAATAGTATTTCGATATGCTTCGAGAGAATATTCCGTGTAATCAAGCCCATTAACTAGAATCTGACCATGAGACGGGGTAATAAAACGTTCAATAATATCGAGCAACGTTGATTTCCCCGAGCCATTATTGCCGATGACCGCAACGCGATCTCCTTGTTTCAGGGAAAAGGAGACGTCCTTTAAAACCTTCTTATTTGCATATGAGTAAGAAACATTAATAAAATCGATTTGCTCAATCCTTTGAATTGGAGCCGAACCGGTATTTTCATCTTGGCGCAAGCATGTGTCCAATAGCTGAAAATACCGGTTCGCTGATGGAAGGATTCCTGTAAGCACGTATTTGAGATTTAAAAAAGAGGCGATAGGGTTCATAACCTGCATACTGTAAGTTATGAATGCAAATAAACTCCCAATAGATAAGGAACTTTGGAATATGAAATAGGAACCGATTATATAAAGAATAGTTTCCAGCGCATGCATCAGGAAAAGATCAAGAGATGTATTCATCTCGTCGAATACGGCTATACGCTTTTCGGTATCAGCGACTTGAGCGATATTATCTGAAAATTGTTTTACAATGATATCTTTAACGCCGAAAAGACGAATGTCTCTTGTGCCTGCGGTACTGTCTCCAAAAAAATTTGAGAAACGATTGCTTGCCCCCATCAGATACGCAATCAGGGCCTTTCTTTTGCTTGAAAAAAATAAGACCAGAAAAAATTTTACTGGGATGAATAGTATGACTATGCCAATGAGTCGTAGATCAATAATCATCAAACCTATTGAGCCGCCAATGAACCCTAACAGCTGCGTTACTATAAAAAAAACGTTATTGTCACATATTCTGGTTACATTATGAACGTCCATGGCTACGTCATTGTAAAGTGATGTTGTATCTCTTTGATGAAAAAAATGGACATGTGTATTCATTAACGCCTTAAATATATCATTAAACAGACGTTTGTTTATCTCTGCTGCTAATTCTGCCCGTAGTTTTTCACGGACGATACTGATCATGGAGTTGGCGCCCAACAAAGCCAAGAGGCAAAGTGCTATCGTCACCACCACTTTAAAATCATTACGCAAAATTCCATTATCAATCAGGGCTTTATTAAGAAGAGGGTACGTGAGAAACACGCTCGAATAGACGAGGAGGCATAGGCCAATAACCACTAGCCTTTTTTTGAAAGGGGCCAGGTAGGCCAGCAAACGTAAGATAAGGGCATTGTCTTTCATACTGCGCAGAAATTTTCCACAATCCTGTTGTAAAGACCAATCGTATCTTTATAGTCGGCGAGAACCATGTGCATATCGGCTGTAACACTGCTCTCCTCAGTTCCGTCTCCTTCGCAGGCAACAAGGATGATATCGCTAGCCGCATAGTGTGTAATTTTACGGAAAATCTTCGAAATATTTTGCGATGGAGGGATATACATTAAGCCGAATATACCAGCAATGGAGTTTCTAAGAACCAATGTGGCGTTATAGCCGCACTCGCGGAAGTGTTTACGTAGATCGAGACTCCTCTGTATCAGTTCAAAAAGATCTTTGTGGTATATTTCCACTATAGGTATTTCTACATCTGTTCGTTTGAATTCGACTTCAATTCTAGAGCTGGCCGGAGTCCACATCCGACACTTGGAACCATCTATCTCTTCATTGTGCCCATCAAGCAATTCATCTGTCATCACGACATCAAGTTCATAGTCAGCGGCAATGCTTAAAAGTGAGCTCATGTCTCCCTGCGTGATACTAGAACGATCAAGAAGGACAACCAGAGAGTCTGCATTGCCCACCTGCTTCTTGCGCAGAGGAAAGCCAAGAAAATCATCCAGTCGCCAACTGTGAACTTTGTACGGAAGATTGTCCGGCGCACCAGAGTTTGAAAGAACAATTGCCTCACGAATCCAGTCAGGTATGGGATAAGAGCGATGGAACTGAGCAGGGTCGCAACCTGCCATTTTTGCCAAGTAAAACTCTTTTTTTCGGCTCTGCGTCAAATGGCCGCAAATTTGAGCTGTTACGAAGGGTGCAGCATAGCTATTCGCGTTGTCCGTACAAAAGGCGGAACCATATCGTGGGGTGAGGTGGTGAATACCTTTGGCAGATATATCCACCCCATCTACATCGGCTCTTCGCAGGATAAGGTCAGATGAGTCAGTTACCAGATTGTTCACACAAATGACGTTTGTGAAGCAAGCTGGATATGACCGGAGGTAGTCGTTCGACTGCGCTGCAACCATGGTCGTCTTCCTGGCTAGTTCGTTTACCTTCGCCAGGAGGCGCTCCTCATCCCTGAAATCTGTCGATCCCAGGCTCATATTCACAATGTCTACATCATGTGCAATGCACCAGTCCAAGGCCGCAAGTAATGCCTGAATATTGCATTTCCATTCAGCGCCAAGTATTTTTAAACTGCTACAGATGAATGATCCAAAATACTGCCGAATGATTGCTGCGCAGATCGTCCCATGACTTACACGCTCAACAGTATTTGTGTGGAGCCTCTCCACGAACCTACCAGCCTGATGGCAGTATTCAAGATCACTTTGCACTTGAAAATCAAAGTGTTCATCATCAACACCATCATCTATGATTACAATGTGAGGAAGCACTCTTTACTTCTATTATGACAAATGGCTCTGGGCTTTTTTAATAAACCCTTTGACTGTGTAGAAGTCAGGATCAATGAAGTCTTCTTCAGAAAATTTGAACGAGAATGTCTTTTCAATCTCCATTACCACATATAATAGTTCGCGAGCAACCAGAGCGATCTCATATCCAAATAAATTCAAGTCGGAGTCCGGGAGTTTATTGAATCTCTGGTTTCCGTATATTTTATTCAACAAACTTACGATAATATTTTCAATGGATTCCATTAAGAGTCTCCTATAGCACCGAATAGGCGGCGTTTTCGATAAATCCTTCAAAAACTGCTTCCATTAGAGCATCACGTTCCGTGATATGAAAAACTCTGTTTTTGTAGGAATTGATTGACTTCAATGAGCATTGCCTAGCGTGTAGGATGGAATGTTCGTCGGGAACGGCCCTTGAAAGGTAGTCCAAAACAAGGTTGCTTACAGAGTAGAAATTATTTTCTGAGGAAAAACGATACTTCATCATCAAATCAAATTCCTTGAAGTACTCATCTTTAAAATCTTCGTAGGGAAGACACACAACTGAGATGTCCGGTATAACCGCTCTGGTGATAAGAAAAGGGCATATTCCAAACCGGTTTGACAGACTGCGGTTGGTAGGTATTAACCCGCCAGGAGCACCTATGATCAACATGTCCGGTTTAGTTTTTATGCAAAGATCAACGATGTACCCGTTGAAGTTATAAACTTTCTCCTCATCAGACATACCATTGTCGAACATAAAAGACGGCATGGAATTAGCTCCAATGAAACGGCCCAGATTTCGAGAGCTGACAAGTTCCGTCTTGTATCCTTTTTCTCGGAAAAAATTCAGAAAACTTAGTTGAGTCTGAAATTTATCAACTTGTTCCATAAGTCCGAAACACATCAGCACGGGCACATCAAGTTCAAAAATTTTCTTTGAACGATAAGAGAGTTCACCCTTGGCTCCAGAATCCTGTTCGTTCCTATAATTTCTGAATTCGAGACGGTTTGCCTTGCATTTTTCTGAAATTTCTTCCGTATCAGTTTGTGATAATGGGTAAGTGCAGAAGATGTTTTTTTGGGCATCGATGGCAAGATTGATCGAGTCTTTTATGTCCGGTAGCGTTTCGGTGCTATGATCAATCTCAACAAACAGAACTGTGTCGCAACTGGCAAGCTGCTGCTGAAAATTTGACGTCACCTCAATATCCAGAGCAGCCCCGAAGTCGATGGCCCCAGCGTCAAACCCAGCAAATCCCCAACCTTCCGGAGCAACAAGGCCGACGATTTCAATATCCAACGGGTACTGCTTTGAACGCAGAATGGGCAAGAAATTCCGATCAAAGGGGTAAACAATTGTTTTGTAGTTCATGACGGATTCCTCCCAAGTGCGAGCATGGTTCGTTCTTGACCACTAAACGAATATCCATATTCTTTTAGAGTACAGAAGTTTTTGAGCAACTCTTCTGAGTAATTCAACACCCCGGGGCAAGCAGTGAGTTTTTTGCTTCTGGACAAAGAGTTTCTTTCGCTAACCTCATCCGCAGCCAGTGCGCAGACATCACACAGTCTGAGGGCCCAGCAGTTCTTGCACTCTTCTTCCGTCAACTTGCCTATGTTTAGAAGAGCTTCCACTTTTTTCAGGTCGAATCCAGTATCCACAGATCCGATTTTCATCGCATCCGAAATCTCGCTGACTTTTTCGCAGGGAATAAATGTGCCATCGACAGTCATAAACAGTTTTCGGGCACCAGGTATACACGGACCGGAAGGATGAATCGCAGTCGGTATTTCAGCCGACCGTGGTCGCATTTCATACATAGCACCGTACATTGTGTTGAATTTATTATCTGCGAATCGAGTTATGTGCTTTTTTCCCAGACGTCCGATCTTTTGGAGGTATATTTTAAAGACTTCCATCTCTTCATCAATAATGAACCTTTCTGGCACATCATCAGCCTTCGTCCGATATTCAGAGCTAATCAAAGAAGATTGGACGGACATATTCTCAAAATCTTCGCAGGATATGAAGAATTGGTTTGTGCAAACCGGATCCAACGTAGTGTCGATAACAGCGTTGAAGATTATGTTTCGATGAAGCCTGGGGTACTCTTCTTTTATTTTGGACAGGTTTCGCATGATATGGTCGAATGTGCCACCGCCAGATAAAAAGCGCCGATTCGCGTCATGTATTTCTCTGGGCCCATCAACACTTATCAAGACGGAAAAATTATTATCCTCAAGAAACTTGAGCTTCTCATCGTTAAACAAGGTTGCATTGGTAGAAATATGAAAGAGAATTCTCTTTCCAACACCTTTGGACCGCGTGTATGCGACAACATTTTTAAGCAGGTCAAAATTAAGCAAAGGTTCCCCACCATAAAAACCAACTGTAATCTCTTCGAGTTCTGTCGAATGCTTGATAAGGTAATCAATGCCTTTTCGTGCCATCTCGATGGTCATATAACTTTTCTTATGTGTCCTGCTTTTATATTCACCTGAGTAAACACAATACTTACATCTAAGATTACAGTCTTGAGTAACCTGCAAAGTGATACCTTGAATTTTCTTATCAAGAAGTTCTGGAAGAAACTTCATGTACCCGTGTTCAATTTTGGAGATATTATTTGGCTTTAAATACCCATCTGCGGTCATGCGATCCAGATCCCTACGATCTTTATCAACCAAGGTATCTTCTGCGGAATTATTTTTGAAATAATTATAAATTGAGTTGCTTACCTTCAAAATCATTCCTGTATTCACATCGTACAAGTAGTTCGCATTGGCCGTATTGAATGGATGCACAAAGGCATCTTTATATGATAACATATTTATCCTCTGTCTATGGCTAGTCCAAAAGTGCGGGAAAGTTAGGCCAAGCGTAGAGCAAAAGAAATTAAATCCCCTTACTCTACGCTTGTTAAAAAAAATAAATCAATAAAATTAGTCTTTTCTACTTTTTGCGAGCAGAAGAACCACCGCCGTCACGAGAGGACTTGCTGTCGTAGCGGGCCATGGTTGCACTGCTGTAGATGCCGCAAGGCCCGCAGGAGTTGCACTGGCAGGGGCTGCACAAGCAAGCGTAGGCTTCAACTGTTTCATGCTGATGAGTGGTTTTCTTTCCAAGCTTTTTCATAATACTATCTCCTTAGTTTATAATGTGGACAGTTCCACACTACGCTCAAATATTATACCTTTATAAATATAATGTCAAATTACCATTTATTTATATATAATTATTTATTCGTAAAATTTATATTTTGATATTGCATCATATTGATTGGAATTATCTCGCTTAACGGGTCACGAACAACTCTTCGCTCCCCATACGAAAAAGCCGCCCCTGATCTTCAGCAAAAAAGATCAGGGGCGGCTACCTTCCCTTCAGGCTGCGCCAAAAGAGCTTTTACCTAGAATGTAAGCGCCAGCCCCACAACAGGGCCATGCTGAACAGCGTTGACCTTGAAGTTATCCCTGCCGCTGCCGGATTCATAGTTCAGTCCAACAGCACGATACCCCAAGATGGCGGTGGCGTTTTTCCAAAAATTATAGCCCACTACGCCCATGGCGTCCCACGTGTTGGTTGAGGCAGCCCCAAAGCCGCCCACCCCACCACGCAAATCCATGAACCAGTGTTTATCCAGATGAATGGTCGTTCGCGCGCCCACGATCGGGTCTACCCAGCTTCTGTAAATGCGGCTCGAGGCTTCCAGTTGCTGATATTCCGCGCTCAAGCCCATTTCCATAGTCCAGATTCTCACGCCGCCCAGAATATCGAAGCTTATCTTACCGCCATTGTCGTTGAGCGGCACGGTGCCCAATCGGTAAAAAGCAGCAACGTCAGACATTGTGGACGTCATCTGACCGTCAAGCGAAACACCCTTGCGCGAAGTCTGCTCGCCCATGCGCGCATAATTGACCTCGGCAATCAAGCCCACCTTATCCCGGTAGTACATTTCCATGTGGGCCATGGCAGCAAAGTTCAGGTACTTTTCCAGCTGCCCGAAGCTGTTGGATACGTGGGTTTCATGTCCCCTGGCCCCCAGGGTGCCGGTAAAGCCCGTAAGCCAGCCGTATGGAATCAGCACCAGCTTGAAGTCGTTTTGAGCGCCTTCATTCGCCTCTGCCGGGGCAGGCTCGACAGCCCGAGCACCGCAGACAGGCGCACATACCATAAAGACCAAGACTGACAGAGACAAAACCAGTGAGGCCGCACGCTGTTTTATATTCATAGTGCTTCCCTTTTGTGTACGCTACCAACGGCGGCTTGTGGCTACGGGGCTGGCTTGGCCGAATCTGTCACATCCTTGTAATCAGGTTGGGTCATTATGGGAATGACTTTAGGCCCTGAGGCATTTGACAGGGCCTTGAGCACATCGACCATCGACCAGTTTTTGTTGTAGTAGGTGCGGAAGTAGTAGCGAAGCCGTTCGGTGTCGCCCACCACAGACCAGATGGTCATGTCATACTTGTCGCCTTCGGGAGTTTTCTGGCGCACTGCCCCCTTGGGGATATCGGCGTTATCAATAAGCGTCATGGCCAGATTCACGCCAGCATCGGGGCCGCTGACAGGCAGGGCGGTCTGCGTCAGCGCCACAAAACGCACAAAACGGCTGGGAGGAGTGTAATCGCCGGGCAGACCCAGCATGCCGGAGCCCTGCCCCGTGGGGTAGATGGAGAAACCTTTCAGATCAAGCTTGGGAACGCCGTTGGCGGAGAGATTTACGTAGTTGGAAAGATTGATGACCATCCAGTCAAAGGGCGGCGAATTGGTCATGACTCCCAAGGGGTTGTCATAAACATTAAGGCGACCTTCCATGTATTCAACAACAATGCAATTTCCCCCGGCGTCGTGCACCACGTAGTGCATGGGCATACCACCCGGCAGGATTGTGATGGCTTCACAAACTCGTATGTTTTTGAGGCCTTCGCGCACTTCTTCTGCCGTGGCAAAATTGGAAAGCAGCCAGTTGGCCACTTCAAAATTGGCAATGGTCTTGGTTGAAAAGGCGGGATCATAAGGCTGATATCCGGCATACCCGGAAAAGAACAGCATGCCGACCACCAGGCCTTTTTCATTCATACCATCGCTGACTAGGGGCGGGCCGTAATCGCGCATGCCGACAAAGCCATATTTTGAGGTCCACGTGGCACCCTCCTGCCTGCCATCGGGCAGTGTTCCCCTCATGACCGTGCCCTTGGGCATCACGGCAACCTGCGGCTGGTCGGATGTGGAGAACTCCATTGTTCGGGCATAAAAAACATGCCCTTCCGTGGATTTCACCCTGAGGCTGGTGCAGGCCTGCGACTGCATAACCGCACCAACAGTGACCACTGCCACCAGAACCAACCCCAATAAGATTCTTGGCACCATACCTACCCACCTTGTTGATTGATCATCTTACATGGACAATTGCCCCTCTCCACTTTTGAACTTCGCAAACCGTTACCGGCAAAATTACGGCTGCCCACAGGCGCAGCAGCCGTAAATCACAGCCTGCAGCCAGGCCATACCAGCACTCATTGCGCCCGCTTGGCAGAACTTTTTGCGCACGCGCTCTCGATATCTGTATCGCCGCTGATCTGGCGGATGGCCTGAGCGTAACGCTGACTGCCGTGCTGCATTCCGGCGGCCTGGCACAAATACCCCAGGGCTTTGGCGCGGTCAGTTCTGGCAGCAAGAAGACCAAGATTATAGGCGGCATCAGACATGGTCGGGGCAAGGCGTAAAGCCTTGAGCAGCATCTGCTCTGCCTCTGCCCTGAGGCCGCGCTCTGCCAGTATTAGGCCAAGATTATAGGCAATGGCGGCATTGTCGGGATCAATCTCGTGTGCCTTGCGCAAGGAAGCTTCCGCCCCGGCCATGCTGCCCAGACGGGCCAGAGCCATGGCGGAATTGACATGGGCGGCGCTGGCGTCCGGCCGCAGGCGCAAGGCGGTCTCATAGGCCGAAAGAGCCGCAGCGGGCTCGCCCGAGCGCAGCAGGTAGTTGCCGCGATTATAACTGCCCGTCCAGTCATCGGCTCTGGCAGAAAAGGATTGCTCCAGTTCTTCTCTGGCCTTGGCAACAGCCTGCAGCGAAGATTCCGGGATATCCTGGCTCTGCACGCCAGCCAAGGCCTCGGCAGCCCGAACCCGCACGAGCCGGGATGGATCGGCGCAGGCTTTGGCAAGGGCGCTCACTGTGGCAGCCTCGCGATTTTCAGCCAGCGAGGCAGCGGCACTGGCGCGAACCAGCTCGGATTCATCGCTCAGGGCCGCGCGAACCACCGGCCACTTGGCGCTGTCCGGGCAGGCGCGCAGCAGGCGCAACATGGATGCGGCGTAAACAGCATCTCGCCCCGGCTCCGTCAGGGAGGCAAGCATGGCTGGCAATTGGCTGAAGTTACGCTGCCGCGCATCCAGAATATGCCGGGCGCGGGCCAGCACCGGGGCCTGATAGTCTCTGGGCCGCCATTGGCGCACAAGGGCATCTGCCCATGCGGCATCCTTATCCGGGTGGCAACCAAGGCAGGCGTTTGGCGAACCAAAACTGGCAGTTGCGGCAGGCGTTGGCGGGCGCATGGAGTGGTCGCTCCGGCTCATGCGGGCAAAGTCCGTCTTGGGCATGTGGCAGGCAATGCAACGGGAGCCGGGGCTTTCCGGCTTGTGCCGGGTGTGTTTGTCCAGCCCGGCTTCCTTGTCTTTATGGCATGGCAGGCAGGCCTGATCCGGATCCTTGGCCTGACGGAAACGCCCGCTGGAGGTATGGCAAAAGATGCATTCCAGTTTGCCCGCGCGCGCGCAGGGGGCAGACAGCCAGGAAGTGAAGGTAAAGTTTTCCCCCAGGTCGCGCCCGTCTGGATAGTAATCCTCATTTTCCAGCAGGATCAGATCAAAGTGGTCAAAAAAGCGCTCGCCCGGGCGGAACGAATCCGTGAGGGGCGACATTTTCGCATGGCACGAGGCGCAGGAATCGTCGCGCTGCTGGCGATCCAGATCTTTTTTTATACGAATGATTTTCAGATCCGCAGGCGGCTTTCCCGGTTGCGCGGCAAGGCAAGCGTCATTGTGGGCCTGCAACGGCCCGTGGCATGTCTCGCAGTTGATGCCCGGCTCACGCCATGTGGTGCGGTAGCTATCGCTTGCCGCATCATAATTGGTGGCCAGCTGACTGACATGGCAGGCGTGGCAGGAGGTATTGAAGGTGTAGGCGCGGTCGCGCCAGTTGAGGCCCTCGCGCCCGCCAGCCCGGAAGTGAGGGCTGCGCCGCGCCGTGCTGTCTGCAACCGCAAACCACTGGCGGTTACGCACGTCAAAAGCCAGAGGTAGGGTCTGCAAACGCCCGCGCTCAAGGGTTGTAAGAAAATAATAAACGTTTTTGCCGCCGAGCACCTGCGCAATGGCGTAGTCGTGTTCGCCGTCTGGGCCAGTCTCGCGCACAAAGCCCTGCCCCGGCCCGCAATAGGCGCGGTACACCCGCCCGCCGGATTCAATGCCTTTACCCTGCGGGGCCAGCTGCGCGCCAACCGTGGCATCTGCATACGGCTGCATGGCCAGCCCGTGACGGGATGTGGACCAGAGGGAATAAAATTTTTCGTGGCAGCTCTTGCAGCTTTGCGAACCGGCAAATCCATCAGAGGCATCTGCTGCAAGGGGTGCGTCCGGCCCGCAGACAAGGGCAAGCCCCAGCAACAGGGCCTGCCCGCATCTGCATATATTCTCTGCTATTTTCAAGCCTAATATCCTGGCAGACGGAAATTGGGCGGATACTTTTGCAACACGCCACGGTAGCGGCCAAATTCCGAATTAATGACATTCCCCACCGGTATGTGGCGAATACCCACGGAATCGTCTTCCTGCGGATTGGTATACAGGTTGAACATCACAAGGCCGCCGGTTTTTTCCACGATGCCCCCGGTAAAGCCGCCATTGTAGCCCTTGCGGGTGATCATGTCGGTGATCTGCACAGCCTTGTGCAGCTTGAACTCGTCAATGCGCACAGCCGCAAAGGTGGTGCCCAGCCAGTACAGAATGCTGCGCCGGTTGGAGTTGCCCTTGTCCGCCAGCAGGAAGGAAAGCTGGTCGATGCCGTCCACATAACGGTCTGGGGGCAGCAGCTTGGCAAGCTCTGCTCCGGGCTTGCCAGCGAGGGAAAGCGCCGTGGGCAAAATGTCCGCCAGGTCAAAGAGACCTTCTGTCTTGCGGGGGGAGATCACGCCCTTGAAATAGGCAAACGTGGGCACGCGGGTGCCGCCTTCCCAGGTGGTGCCCTTGTACCCGCGGAACGGCGAACGGCCATAGGGGGAGACTTCGCCTTCCGGTCCGTTATCCGAGGTGAAAATAACCAGCGTGTTGTCAATCTGGCCGGAATCCTCAAGGGCCTTCATCAGGCGGGCGAAGACATCGTCCATTTCCACCATGCAGTCGGAATACGGTGTGCAGGCGCGGGATCTGCCCAGATATTTGTCGCTGGGATAGTTATCAAAATGGCATCCGCGCGTGCCAAAATACAAAAAGAAAGGCTTGGGATTTTTTGCCTGGGCCTTGATGAAATTTTCGCCGTAGGTCGTCAGGTCGTCATCCAGATGCTTGATGCTGTCGAGATCAATAACCCGCAGATCCTTGCAGCCTTTTTCACCTTTTTTGCACTGCACTTCGCTGTGGCTGAAGGGGGCGTTTTCAAACGCGGCAAATCTGGGGGGATTGAGGGCAATCTCTGGGTTGGCATTGATGTCGCGCCATTCCGTGTACTCGTCAGAAACTGACAGAAATCCACGAAAATCGTCAAAGCCGACATTGTTGGGCAGGGAGCCTTCGTTTTCACCCATGTGCCACTTGCCTATGCCTTGGGTCACATAGCCCTGATCGGAAAGCAGTTTTGCAATGGTGATGGCCCCGTCCAGACCGCCCGCCTGTCCATACATGGGCGGGTATTGCAGGCCGTGATGCACTGGCAGCTGCCCGGTCATTATGGTGGCGCGGGTTGGCGTGCAGCTTGGCTGCGAATACGCCGAGGTCATGATAAGCCCCTCGGAAGCGAATTTGTCCAGCGAGGGTGTATCGTTGCCCACGGCTATGCCGCCGCCGTTAAAGCCCACATCCATCCAGCCAACGTCATCAAGCACAAAAACCAGGATGTTGGGTTTTTTACCGAACTTTTTTTCCAGAGCAGCCAGTTTTTCCCGAACGGCCTTGTCCTGCTCTGGATGGGAAATGACAGGCTCCAGGTTATCGGCGATTTTAACGCCGGGTACGGTGAGATACTGGTCGGGGTGAGGATACCCCTTGGCTTGTACGGGGCCGGATGAGGTGCCCCTGTCGTTTTGCGCAAGGGCAGTTCCTGAAACCAGCGCCATTGCCCCCAGCTGCATGAGGGTCAGGGCAGAACACAAACAGATAAAACGCAAAAATTTATCCATGCTTCCTCCGAACAACCGTGCTTAGCTGAAGATGTTCAGAAAATAGCATTGTAAATACGGCTTGACTAGATAAAAATATTGCAATTTCACAATATTCGTAACCACAATAATTCTATAACATTTATTTTTTTCATCACATTAATGCAGCATTATTCCAATACAAAATTGTTATAAAGACATTTAATATATTGTATTAATTACAACTACATTCTACTTTTCACATCAACTGTTCGCCATATTATTTTCATAATTTTTATCAAATTTACTTATATATTCTGCTTAAAACAAATAAAATAGTATAGAATATCAATGAAAACGATATATCTCGACATATTGTCGTTACGAATCACAGTTATAGTAGTCATAATTTTTAAAAATTATATACAGTACAATTAATACGCCATTCAACACAATATTTTCTATGCACTGCAAAGAGTTGTGCAAACATGGCGTGTATTTTTCCAGTTCATCCATGAGGCCCTACCCTGCAAATATTTGGTCAAAACCAGGCTGTGCGCAGAGCAGCAACCGACTTGTTCTAAATGTCTGAGCGCCAGTGCAGCACTGCCGCCTAAATAAAAAACTAATTTATTTCAAATGTTTATATTTTATCCAACTATTTTTATTCAAAAAGCAGACGGCTTCATATAAACTTGCTGCAACAGCGTGTGCTTGGCGCGGCATTGGCACGGCGGGCGAGCAAATCGGCTTTCACAGCACCCCGCTGAATCCCTTTCAAATAATGGTGAGATCATGCCCACAGCAGAGCAAAGCACCAGAGAGAAGAAAGGCGCGTTATGCAACTGCAACAGGCGCATGCTTGCCATCACGGCGGCGTCCCTTCTTTTTCTGCTGACGATCATCTGGTCGGCAACCCTGTGGGACATTGCGCGCTCAGAAAAAGAAGTTCAGTCTAACGTTGAAATTACCACGCGCACCCTGGCCCGCGCCCTGAGCGAGCACATGCTGTCCACAATCAAGCGCCTTGAGCTTGCCATCAAGGAACTGGATGCAGCATGGACTCCAGACCAAAAGGATATCCGCGCAGAAGCAGAGCGGCTGAAAAAAATCATCGGCGATCTGGCGCTGCAAATTTCCATAGTTGAGCCCAACGGCCTTGTTGCCTATTCAACCCTGCCGCACATTGCGGGCATAAGCATAGCCGACAGAGAACACTTTAGTGTGCACCTCACCCCGCCCTGGCGGGAAATTCATGTTGGCAGGCCAGTTTTGGGCCGCGTTTCCGGCAAATGGACCATCCAGTTTTCCAGCCCCATTGTCCGGCAAGACAAACTTGTCGGCGTCATTGTTATTTCTGTTGAGCCAGACTACTTTGCCTCATTTTTTCGCAGCCTTGGCCTTGATGCGCAAGATTCCATCGATGTCATCCGCTCTGACGGCACACTGCTTGTGCGCTCCACAGGAGCGGGCCTCATCTACGGGCATATCATCAGCGGCACAGCCTACCTGCAAGCAAACTCCCCCATCAGCGGCAACTTTCGCCGCCCTTCGCAGATTGACGGCATCGAACGGATATTCGGCTATTACAAGATTGGCCAGTATGGGCTGACCTTTGTGGTGGGCAGCGCGGTGGGCAACGCCTTTGCGCCTTTTGAGCAGATACGCACCGCCACATTATGCGGTGCGGCGCTGGTATCCGCCCTGCTGGTGGCTCTGGCCTTTCTTGCTTACGACAGCCTGCGCCGCCGCGATGAAGCCGAAAAACAGCTGGAGCTTACGGGACAGGTATTTGATTTCACCGGCGAGGCCATCTGCATAACAGACAGCGAAACAAACATTCTGGCCGTCAACGAATCGTTTTGCCGCCTCACGGGATTTTCGCAACCGGAAATAATCGGCAAGACCCCGCGCGTGCTGGCCTCAGGCCGTCACGGGCCGGAATTTTACAGGCACATGTGGGATCAGCTGTTTTCCAACGGCTGGTGGGAAGGCGAAATCTGGAACAAGAAAAAGGACGGTACCTTTTACCTTGAATGGCTGAACATCAAGGTAGTGCGCAACCTACGCGGGGTCATAACCAACTATATCGGCGTGTTTGCCGACATCAAAAAAATCGCCGTAACCCAAAGGCGCATTGAGTTTCTGGCCACGCACGATGAACTGACGCAGTTGCCCAACCGCGCCGTGTTTTGCGACCGCCTGCAAAAAGCGCTGGATTGCTACCCGCCCAACAGTTGCCAGTTTGCTGTTGCCTTTATCGACATTGATGATTTTAAAATAGTCAATGATTCCATCGGGCATGCGGCGGGCGACAGCCTGCTTAAAGAAATGGCCCTCCGCCTCACCACCGGAGCGGGCGCGGATGCCGTTGTTTCACGCTTTGGCGGCGATGAATTTACCCTGCTGCTGGAAAATGTGGACGAGGCCAAGGCTGCGGCCACAGCGCAGCGCATCATTGAATCATTACGCCAGCCCATTTCCGTATGCGGCTTTGAAATCTACGCCGGGGTCAGCATTGGCATAGCCGTGTACCCACAGCATGGCAGCGACATAAGCACTCTTTTGCAAAATGCCGATATTGCCATGTACCATGCCAAGGGGCAGGGTAAAAACACTTTCAGCTTCTTTAATGACGAGTTGCAGATCAAGGCGGCCATCCAGCTACAGATAGAAAGCGGCTTGCCGCGCGCCATTACAGAAAACGAGCTGGTTTTGCACTACCAGCCGCAGGTGGAACTGGATTCCGGTCGCATAATCGGGCTTGAAGCCCTTGTGCGCTGGCAGCACCCCAATGACGGGCTGCTGTTCCCCGGCAAGTTCATTCCCCAGGCGGAAAAAACACGCCTTATCGACAAACTGGGCGAATGGGTTGCCGACAGTGCCGCCGCGCAGATCGAGCAGTGGCGCGCCGCAGGGCTCAACCCGCCCAAGGTTTCCATTAATATTTCACCATCGCAGTTTTTGCGTGGCGCGGCCTTGCCCATGATTGAGCGTATTCTCAACAAATATTCCATTCCGCCGTATCTGCTCGCCATTGAGCTGACAGAAAGCGCCCTTATGACCGACCCCAAGGAGGCCCGCCGCGCTCTGGGCAGGTTCCGCGATATGGGGCTGGAAATTTCCATTGACGATTTTGGCACCGGCTTTTCTTCGCTGTCGTCCCTGCGCCACTACCCCATCAACAGGCTCAAGATCGATCAGTCTTTTGTGCGGGACTTGGACGAGGCCCCGGATGCCTGCGCCATCACGCAGACGGTCATTGATCTGGCAAAATATCTGGGCATAGCATCCATTGCGGAAGGCATTGAAAACGAAGGGCAGTTCACCAAAATCAAAATGATGGGCTGCAATATCGGGCAGGGATTCTTTTTCGCAAAAGCGCTTTCAGTGGAAGATCTGGAAAAAAGAGGATTCGTCAGCACCGGGCCGGCAATTATCCCGCGCGACCAGTAGCCCCCTCCGCTCCGGCGGAGTGCACCACGGTATTCTTGCCCCTGGCCTTTGCGGCGTACAGGGCGGCATCTGCCGCGCGCAGCAGTTCACGCCTGTTTTTCTTTCCCGTGGGTTCCAGCACGGCAACTCCGGCGCTCACGGTAACAACATTGTCGTGCCTGCCAGTGGCATGCTCAATGCGCATCTTTGCAAAAGCCCGAACCACATCCTCCGCCAGCGCAAGCGCCTCTGTAGCGCCCATGCCAGGCAGAATCAGGGCAAACTCCTCCCCGCCATAACGGGCGGCTACATCCGTGGTGCGCCGGGCATGTGCTTGCAGAACCTGCGCCAGCTTGCGCAGGCACTCATCGCCTTCCTGATGGCCGTACTGGTCATTGTAGTTCTTGAAGTCGTCAACATCCAGAATCACAATGGCCATGCCAAGCCGCCCACGCACGGCCCGCTTCCACTCGCTCTCATACGCGGCATCAAACTTGCGCCTATTGGCAAGGCTGGTGAGGGCGTCAGTCTCCGACATATCCTGAAGTTCTTCGTTGGCGACCCGCAGTTCCGCTTCCATTCTGGCAAATGTCATGGCGATGATGCTGAAAGTCAAAATTGAGGCAATGAACATTGCCATGAGCAACATGGCCTTGGCCATGTCATCCGGCCCGGAGGGAAGGCACTGCACGGAGTTGAAGGCCTTGTACGCGCGCAGCACAAACACTGCCCCAAGAACAACAAACATCGCCGACAGCAGGGATTGCGTCGCATGCCGTTTCCAACCCTTGACCACATACGGTTCAAACCCGATGCGGAGAAACATGAAAGCCATGCCAAGGGAAAATGCGGCGACCCTTGTGCAAGTGTTGAAATCAACAAACATGTAGTAGGCTATCACAGCTGAAACGACCGCAAAAACACCGTAGTTTACTGCCATGCGACGCTTCGGCCTGACACCGCCATACAGCAGCATGCCACGGAACAGAAAAACCCCGGAGAGCAGCATCAGCACGCCGCCAAAGTAGAGGGAAAGCAAAAAATCAAAGGGACGGAAATAGTTGAGAAACAGCCCTACAGACCAGGAAACCAGCCCGAGCGTCATACTCCCGAACCCAGGATAGGTTCGGCGGCACAAGTACGTATACACAAGCACGGAAGACAGCGAGAAATAGAGGGCCGCCACGAGAACTGCCATGGTGAAGGCATCAAAGTTGCTCAAAAGATCAGTCACTGGCAACTATCCGTAACGGTTGGGAATAAACCAAAATTTCAGACT
Source organism: Desulfovibrio intestinivivus (assembly GCF_053570665.1). Lineage (NCBI taxonomy): Bacteria > Pseudomonadati > Thermodesulfobacteriota > Desulfovibrionia > Desulfovibrionales > Desulfovibrionaceae > Desulfovibrio > Desulfovibrio intestinivivus. Next base: position 524,447 of record NZ_JBRBQT010000001.1, read on the forward strand.
GCCTCAGAAACATTTAGCAAGATTAGCATGTTGCTGCATACCTGAAAAGGCGCAAATACTCCCCCGGCCTGCCCTGCACGGGCACGTCTTTTGCGCCACCGGCCCTTTCCGCCAGGTTGACCTGCGCCGTGCTTCACGCGTAAGGCCAAGAGGTGGCTGCAACCTGCCGTGTTGCCTGTTGAATACGTTCCACCCCGGCTCTATTGCCGGATCAGCGAAGGCCCTATGGATATTCCTGTTCTTGTCGTTGTGATCGCCTGGTTTGTGGGCGGTTTTGTTTCAGGTGCAAGCGGCATCGGCGGCGCCATGATCGCCCTGCCCCTTGCGGCCCTGTTTATTCCCATTCAGGTTGTCATCGCCCTGAGCTGCATACTTAATCTTGTTATGGACGGCATGATCGCCGCCATGCATTTTCGGTACTGCAAGGTTCGCGCGCTGTACCCCTTGTTTGCCGGGGCCATCCCCGGCTCCATCATCGGCCTTTTCATTCTCCAGATGGTTCCTGGCAGCATGCTCCAGGGCATGACCGGCGTACTCCTGCTGGCATTTGTGCTGTGGCAGAGCCGCTCGCGCGTAAGCCAGACCGGGCAGGAATCCTGGCTCAAAGGCGGGCTTGCGGGCTTTGCCTCGGGCGTGCTGGGGTCGGCCATCTCGTTTGACGGTCCCCCTGTAGGAGCCTACGGCCTTTATGCCGGGTGGACTCCACGGATATTTCTCGGCACGCTGGGCGTATTTTTTATCATCAGGGCTTCGCTGACCTGCGTTCTTCAGGCCGGAGCGGGATTATACACGCCCGAGGTGCTGCGCTACGCCGCATACGGCATGCCTGCCACGGTGCTGGGCACGTTGTGCGCCTTCCCCGTTGCCAAGAAGATCAACCCTGAACGTTTCCGCACCGTGCTGCGCGGCATCATTGCCGCTGCGGCTCTGGTCTGCATCTGGCGGGCATGGCTGTAGCGCTCAACCACTTGCAACCTTCCATCAGTATTGGCCTCCTCGCGGAGGCCTTTTCTTTGCGGCAAAAGCAAAGCCCGCACCAAACAGGCGCTTGCCCCAGCAGCGATACAAATTTGTAATCTACAGTGGCTTTATGAGGACAATAAAACAATATTGTTTTAGCAATCCCCTGTTATTTTAATTAAAAATATTTAATTATCTGAAATAAAACAATTTTTAACTTTGGCAATCATGTTGCAATACCCTCTGCAAAATCTGGAGGGTTTTCGTATGAATATTTTGCTGAAAAAAGTTGTGGTTGGTGCAGCGCTGGCAAGTTCGCTCCTCATGGGCGCCAATACCGCTCGTGCCGACCTGCTTGCGGATATCAAGGCCAAGGGCGAAATCGTCATCGGCACCGAAGCCCGTTTTACGCCGTTTGAATTTATGGAAAACGGCAAAATCGTGGGCTACAGCACCGACCTGCTTGAAGTCATCATGAAGGACATGCCCGGCGTTAAGGTCAAGCGCATGGATATTCCCTTTCAGGGCATCCTGCCCGGCCTGAGCGCCAAAAAATTTGACTATATCGTCACGTCTGTCACCGCCACCAAGGAACGCAACGAACACTACGCCTTGAGCGTGCCCGTGGCTGACGCCACTGTGGCCATGCTGGTGCGCGCAGACAGCCCCTTTGCAAAGCCCGAAGACATGAGCGGCAAAACCGTGGGCTGCCAGACCGGCTCCGCCCAGATCAAGGCAATCGACCTGCTTGCCGAAAAACTTGGCGGCAAGGACAAAATCAAGGTCAAGGAATACGTGGCCTTTGACGAAGCCTACGCCGACCTTGCCGCAGGACGCCTTGACGGCGTGGCGCAGTCCTACCCCAACCTTGCGGATGTTATCAAACGCCGTCCCGGCATGTTCAAAATTCTCACCCCGCCCTTCGGCCCCAAGGTCTACTTTACCTGGGTTGGCCGCAACGATGCGGACAGCGCTAGCCTTGCGGCTTTCTTTGATGACGGGCTGCGCAAGCTCATCACCAGCGGCAAGATGGCTGAGCTTCAGCAGAAGTGGTTTGGCTTCACCATGGAAATTCCTACAGAGCTGCCCACTCCCGTTCAATAGCCTTTACTTCCTTCACACATGGCCCCGGCCCTATGAGGCCGGGGTCTGCTTTTACCAGTTTGCACATTATTTCAGGAGAATAGGTATGTGTCCGGTCAATTCCCTGCAATCCCCCCGGTTTTGCGGCATCCGCACCTTCATGCGGCAACCGATGGCAACGGGCGAAACCCCGCAGGCTGATATTTCCATTATCGGCGTTCCCTTTGACAGCGGCGTATCATACCGGCCTGGCACCAGGTTCGGCCCGGCGGCAATCCGCGAGGCCTCAACCCTGCTCAAGCCCTACTCTCCAGAACTTGATGTGGACGTGAACGAGAGCTTCACCATCGCCGACCACGGCGACATCGACACCATCCCCGGCTATATGGAAGACAGCTTTGCCGCCATCACCAGCGGCCTGAAGCCCTTTTTCGCCTCCAAAACCCTGCCCGTCATTCTTGGCGGCGACCACAGCATCAGCCTGGCAAACCTGCGCGCCGTGCATGCGGCGCATGGGCCAGTGGCCCTGCTCCATTTTGACGCGCACAGCGACACCATACCCAGCTATTACGGCAAGCCCTACAATCACGGCACCCCCTTTTACTGGGCGCTGAAAGAAGGCCTCATCCTGCCCCAGCATTCCACGCAGATCGGCATTCGCGGGCCGCTCTACGGCCGCAACGCCCTTGACTGGCCCCGCCAGCAGGGCCTGCGCATCATCATGGGGCACGAGGCCCACGCGATGGGGCCGGAGGCTGTGATACGCGAGGCCCTTGCACGCATTGGCGACGCCCCGGTGTTTCTGAGCTTTGACATTGATTTTCTTGATGCGGCCTATGCCCCCGGCACCGGCACGCCAGAGGTGGAAGGTTTCACCACCTACGAGGCCATGACCCTTGTGCGCGGCATTTGCAGCAAGTGCCGCGCTGTTGGCATGGATCTGGTGGAAGTGCTGCCCGACAAGGACGTGGCGGGCATTACCGCTCTGGCTGGAGCCTCCGTGGTCTTTGCCTTTCTTGCGGCGCAGGCGGCCTTTCGAAGCGCACAGCCCCAAACCACATTATGATCGCGGAATGAAACAAAAATGTTTTGTATAAATCCAACATTGCGGAATCAAAACTTTTTTGTTTTCACAAAGCTCCAAAAAAAATCAATCAAAACTTGGTAACTAACTGTCAATAAACAATAATCACCACAATGGCATCCAGTTTGCTCAAAACACCATACTGACAGGCGGGGAGCCGTGCCGCAGGGGAGTCCCTCCCACTGTTCCCCGCCGGAAACGCCCAACCGAGTGGATGCATCCACAGCAGGCTATCATGAACGAATGCAGCTTCATCCTTTCCATTATGCCGGAGCTGCTCCAGGGCGCAATAACTTCGGTTTTTGTGGCTATGGCGGCAATCTCGCTGGGTGTTGTGCTCGGCATTTCGGTGTGCCAGATGCGGCGGTCGCAGTTTTGGGGCTTCAAGCGGGCGGCGGGGCTGTACATCAGCTTTATGCGGGGCATTCCCGTGCTGGTGATTTTGTTTCTGCTGTTCTACCTGCCCTCGGCAGTCAACATTGAAGTGCCCTCACTGCTGGTTGCCGTGCTGGCCCTTGGCCTCAACACCAGCGCCTTTCAGGCCGAAATTTATCGCGGCGGCTTCAACTCCATACCCGTGGGGCAGATCGAAGCGGCCAAGGCTCTGGGCCTCAGCCGCATGCGTATTCTCACGCGCATCCAGCTGCCGCAGGTGCTGTCGCTCACAGGGCCGGAGCTGGTCAATGAGTTCATCATCCTGTTCAAGAACTCGTCACTTATTTCTGTTATCGGCGTCACCGAACTCATGCGCCGCAGCGAGCAGCTTGTGTCCACAACCTACAAGCCTGTGGAAGTGTATCTGGCCGCAGCCATTATTTATCTGGCCCTGTGCCTGATTATTTCTCGCCTGGGCGAACGCCTCAAGGGGAAGCACTGATGGACGCCCTCACGACCTTTCTGGCCCGCTGGCAGAGTTTTTTGATTGAAAACGGCCCGGATTTTGGTGCAGCGCTCTGGGTGACCATCCGCATCAGTCTGGTCGCCATAGCATGCGGTCTGGCGCTGGGTTTTGCCGCAGAACTTGGCCGCCGCATCTTCCCCTGGCTGCGCAAGCCCGTTGCCTGCTATGTGGAGTTTTTTCGCGGCACGCCTCTGCTTATCCAGCTCTATCTGCTCTATTACGGCGGCCCCCGAATCGGCATTGTGCTGGATGCGGAACCCGCAGGCATGCTGGGCATGTCGCTCTATGCCGCCGCCTATTTTTGCGAGATCTTCCGCGCCGGATTTGAGTCCATACCCGAGGGTCAGCGCGAGGCCGCGCACTGCCTGGGCATTCGCCCCTGGCGCAGACTGTGGCGCATAGAATTGCCGCAGATGGCCCAGATAGTTCTGCCGCCCGCAGTCAACCAGATCATCACGCTCATCAAGGATTCAGCGGTGCTTTCCATCATCACCGTGGCGGAACTGACCAAGACCGCGACCCGCATCATGAACATCAGCTTTGAAATCGTCATGCCCCTGTGCCTGCTGGCTCTGCTCTACTGGATCATTTCCGAGGCAGTGGCGGTTTTGTGCGGCAAGGCGGAGGCCCGCCTGACCAGGCATTTGACGCGTTAACGCAGCATCAGACGCGCGCAATTTTTACAGAAATACGCGCCGCCAAGGCTCCAAAGGAGAACAGGTCATGGAAGAAACAATCACTCCAGCCATCAGAATATGCGATGTGCGTAAGCGTTATGGGCAGCACGAGGTGCTTCAGGGCATCGATATGGAAGTCATGCCCAAAGAAGTGGTCTGCCTTATCGGCCCTTCCGGCTCGGGCAAAAGCACCCTGCTGCGCTGCGTCAACTTTCTTGAAGTGTACGACGAGGGCGAAATCCTGGTTGAAGGCGCGCTGATGGGCTACGAGGTGCAGTACAACGGCACTCGCCGCCGCGCCAGCGAAACACGCATCCGCGAAAGCAGGCGCGACCTAGGCATGGTGTTTCAGCATTTCAACCTGTGGCCGCACATGACTGTCATGGAAAACATTACCGAAGCGCTCATTTCCGTTGCTGGCAAAAGCCGCGCCGCCGCCGAAAAAAAAGGGATGGAATGCCTTGAACGCGTAGGCCTTGCCGAAAAGCGCAACAGCTACCCGGCCCAGCTTTCCGGCGGGCAGCAACAGCGCGTTGCCATTGCGCGCGCCCTGGCAACGGAGCCGCGCATCATGCTGTTTGACGAGCCAACCTCAGCCCTCGACCCCGAGCTTGTGGGCGATGTGCTGCAAGTCATGCGCAGTCTGGCCAACGATGGCATGACCATGCTCATAGTGACCCACGAAATGGGCTTTGCCGCCGAGGTGGCGGATCGGGTGGTCTTTATGGAAGGCGGACACGTTGTGGAGCAAGGGCCGCCGGACAAACTTTTTCATACGCCGGAAAGCCCCCGCCTTGCGGCCTTTCTAAAAAGCTGGACGCACCGCAACGGACAGGTTGCCTAGCGCCTGTAGCACTGCCGCCAACATCAGTTACGAGCGGCAGACAGAATATCTGGCACAAGCCTTTGGCAGGAGAACATGACCATGAGCGAATACATCACCATTCCCGGCCGCTGCGGCGATGCCGCCATTGTGCGGGCCGGTGAACGCATCAAGATCGTCAACATCACGGGGGAGCAGGTGGTGGACACCTGGGCCTTCAACCTGCGCAACCCACAGGAATATATGTCCATGCAGCATGTGCGGCCCGATCTCAACAAGGGCATTCCCGGCCCGGGCGACAGGCTGGTGACCAACTGCCGCCGCCCGGTGCTCACCATGCTGGAAGACACCAGTAACGGCGCGCACGACACCTTTATGGCCGCCTGCGACATCTACCGCTACATGGCCCTTGGCGTGCAGGGCTACCACGCCAACTGCACGGACAATATGTATGCGGCCCTGCGCAAAATGGGCATACAGGTGGATTTTTGCCCCTGCCCGCTGAACCTGTGGATGAACACCCCCATTGTGGACAACAAGGCCCACTGGCTGCCGCCCTTGAGCAAGGCGGGCGACTACGTGGTGCTTGAAGCCCACTTTGACTGCGTGGTGGTCATGTCGGCCTGCCCGCAGGATATTTTGCCCATCAACGGTAAAAACTGCGTGCCTTCAGACATCAAATACAAGGTCTACGCGGCCTGACCGCGCGGCAAAAATACAAGCATCGGCCCCCATTGCGGCGGCCACGATAACAGACCGAACTCTTCCGGCCCAAACATCGAGGTTTATATGGCTTCCATGCAACCACCCAGCGCGTCTTCGTCCCCACGTTTCTGCAACACCGGCAGCTTCATGCGCATGCCGCGTATGGACGACCCCACGGGTATGGATTTTGCGGTTTTTGGCATTCCCTTTGATACGGGCAGTTCCTACCGCACGGGTTCGCGCTTCGGGCCTTCGGCCATCCGGCATATTTCGAGCATGATCAAGCCCAACAACGTGATCTTCGAGGTCAATATTCTCAACGAGCTGACAGGCGGCGACTTTGGCGACGTCAATATTGTCCCCGGCTATATCGAGCCTTCGTATGCAGCCATCACCCAGTTCATGCAGCCTCTGCTTGAAGCTGGCGCAGTGCCGCTGGGCCTTGGCGGCGACCACGCCATCACCCTGGCCGAGTTGCGCGCTGTTGCCGCCCAGCACGGCAAGGTAAGCCTGCTGCATTTTGATTCGCACCTTGATCTGAACGAATCCGTATTCGGGCAGCCGTACAACCACGGCACACCCTTTCGGCGTGCGCTGGAAGAAGGCCTCATCGACCCGTCCACCTCTATCCAGCTGGGCATGCGAGGCTCGCTCTACGACCCGGACGACTTCAAGATCGCCGCCGATCTTGGCTTCAAGGTGCTGCCCGCGCACATCATGCACGAGATGGGCTTGCCCGCGGTTATCGAAGCCATCCAGCAGCGCGTGGGCGACACAAAGGTTTTCCTCACCTTTGATATCGACTTTGTGGATCCTGCATACGCCCCCGGCACCGGCACGCCAGAGGTCGGCGGATTTACCTCATGGGAGGTGCTGAGCCTGGTACGCGCCCTCAAAAACCTGCACTATGTAGGCTTTGACATTGTGGAGGTCATGCCCGGCATAGATCAGGCCGAGCTGACAGCCTATCTGGCGGCCAACATCGGCTTTGAATTTCTGTCCATCCTCGCATTTCAAAAAAAGAACGGCCTGCGTTAGGGCAGGTTCCGCATGAAATGGGTTAACGGCTCTAAAGAACGCAACTGAATTTAAGCAACTTTCCATCACGCGCACGGCGCAGCCCTGTTACCCTCACAGAGCTGCGCCGTTATATTTTCAGCCAGACAACACGTCTGGCAAGGGCTGGAGCCGACTAAACTTCGGCCGTGTACGGCGGGGCCGGGTCGTACTGCAAAATTTTGCGCACAAGGCGGGCGTGATCCGGATCATGGATCTGGCCCACAAGCCACAGGGCCATGTCCATACCTGCAGACACGCCCTGCGAGGTGACAATCTTGCCATCGCGCACATAGCGCGCATCCGGCAGAGCCGTTATTTCCGGGTCGCTTTCAAGGGCGTCCATGAGCTGCCAGTGCGTTGTGGCCCGGCGGCCCTTGAGCAGCCCGGCCTTTTGCAGGATCAACCCGCCGGTGCACACTGCGGCAAGGTATTCCACCTTCTCATATTGCTGGCGCACCCAATCCAGAATGCCGTGGTCGCTCCAGGCGTATTCGGAAACTTCCGCCGTGCCCGGCAATAGCAGCACATCCAGCGGCGGGGCGTTTTGCAGACTGTAATCCGGCGTAATGCGCAAGCCGCTCAATCCGCAGAGCGTCTGGCCCGTGCAGCTCAGCGTCACCACCCTGCCGCCCCCGGCAAACTGGTTGGATGCCGCAAATACCTGCATGGGCGCTACAAAATCCAGCTCCGCCACCTGTTCATAAATATATATTCCGTATGTCAGGCCTGTTTTCATCGTTGTTCTCCTTTAAAAAAATGTCGGCTGTACTGGTGGGGACTCAGGCCAAGGCGGCGGATGAAGGCCTTGCGCAAACGATCTTCGCTGCCAAAACCCGCCGACTGCGCCACCGAGGCAAAAGACTCAGCCCCGGCTTCAATGAGCTCACGCGCCCGGATGATGCGCAAGCCTTCCACAAAGCGGGCGGGGCTGCTGCCGGTTTCTACGGGGAATACCCGCGCGAAAGACCGGGGGCTCATGTTCGCCACCTCGGCCAGGCGCTCAACAGTCAGTTTTTTGCCCAGGTTAGCCTCCAGCCAGCGCACCAGAGGGGCAAATCTGCCCGCATTGACCTGCGCCGCCAGCGCTGAGCTGTACTGGCTCTGGTTGCCGGGGCGGCGGCGGTACAAAAGCAATACGCGGGCGACTTCCATGGCCAGTTTGTCGCCGTAGTCTTCCTCAACCATATCCAGAGCCAGATCTATGCCCGCCGTAACGCCGCCGCTTGTGGACGTCTTGCCGTCGCGCACAAAAATGGCGTCAGGCTCCACGCTAATCTGCGGGTACAGCTCGGCCAGGCGGTCAGCCACCAGCCAGTGGGTTGCCGCCCTTTTGCCGTGCAGCAGACCGCAGGCCGCCAGAATGAACGCCCCGCTGCACACGCATGCTATGCGCGCAGATCGGGCCGCCGCCGCACTTACCTGCTCTATGATCTGCGGATTCCCCGATATGGCTTCCGCATCCACTGCGCCGGGAACAACAAGAATATCCGGCGAAAGATTTTCAAGTGTTGTTTCCGCCGTCAGCACAAGACCGGATGAGGTTCGCACAGGGCCGGGGGGGCAGGCGGCAAATACGGGCGTATAGCCCTGATCATTTTTGTTGCTGTGCGCCAGAATATCCGTAGCAGCCGCAAAAACCTCCAGCGGGCCGGATACATCCAGCGAGACAATGCCGGGATAAAGAAAGAAAACAACGCGCTGTTTCATGTGTGCAGAATAGAAAACGGCCGCACTGGCTGCAATGACAAAAAATAGCCTTTTTCTGCCACAATGGCGGCAACAGTGCCGCCGCCGGAACAGGCGGTGCAGATTGGCAGAAACAGGCAAAGGCCGTCCGGCATACTCACGGGTATGCCGGACGGCCTTTATATTTTTGAATGTCGGGCCTTCTGGCCCGCCTGGTTGTTTACTGCTTCTTTTTATCGCGGGTCTGTTTGGTGGGGCTGCTGGGAGCCGCGGCCTTGGCAGGAGCCTTGGTGGACATGCTGCGCAGGGCGGCCTTGGCATCAGGATCCCCGTTCTTGGCGGCAAGCTGATACCAGCGGCTGGCTTCGGTCAGGTTGCGGGGAACGCCCGTCCCCTGTTCATACATGAGGCCAAGACTGTACTGGGCGGCAGCTTCGTTCTGCTCCGCAGCCTTGCGGTACCAGTCCACAGCCTGGGTATAATCCTGCGCCGCGCCGCGCCCCTGCTCATACATATAGCCGAGGTTGTACTGCGCCTCAGCATAGCCCTGCTCCGCCGCGCGTGTATACCACTGCACGGCCTTGGCGGGATCCTGGGCATAGCCGCGCCCTTCGGCGTACATGTAGGCCAGGTTGTTCTGGGCTTTGGCGTGATCCTGCTCTGCGGCCTTTTCAAACCAGTGGGCCGCCTTGGTGTCGCTCTGGTTTTCGCCCTTGCCGTTCATGTAGGTCCAGCCCAGCGAATACTGGGCCGAAGCCAGCCCCTGATTGGCGGCACGGGTGTACCAGTCAATGGCGGCGGCTTCATCCTTGGGCACGCCCTTGCCATAGGCATAGAGGTAGCCAAGATTGTACTGGGCCATGGCAAGGCCCTGATCGGCGGCCTTGCGGAACCAGCGGGCGGCCTCGTGGTAATTGCGGGGAACGCCATCCCCGGTAACCAGCGACGTGGCCCACGAATTCATGGCGCTGACATCGCCCTTTTCCGCCGCCAGACGGAAAAATTCCGCAGCGCGCGTATTGTTTTTCTTCACGCCCTTGCCATCAAGGATCAGGCGACCCATGACATAGAGGGCTTCGGCATTGCCGCTGTCCACCAGCGGCTTGAGCACGCGCACGGCCTGATCGTAATCGGCCTTGTCCAGCGCGGCCTGCGCCTCGCGCAGGGTCGAGGCGTCATCAGCCAGAACAGTGCCGCCCATGAGCAGAACAGAACAGAATACCGCGGCCACCAACAGCGACAACGAAAAAACACGAACTTGCATGTGTTACAGACTCTTCAGCATTTTCAGCCAGTAAGGGTTAGGACCGCCCGGAACGGTCAGGGCCTGCTGCGCGCAGTACGCCTTGCGCGCCTGCTGCACCTTATCGCTCATCCACCATGCCAGCGGATCACTCCAGACCTCGGCGGCCTTGGCGGCGGCCTTCTGGGGTGTTTCGTGCCATATACCGGCTTCGGCCAGCATGTCCAGCAGGGCCGTGGCATCGCTTGTCAGGGCCCAGGCCTCACGCCGCCAGAACAACACCATGGGCATATTGGCAACCAGCGATTCCAGCAGTGTTGTACCGTTGTGGTCCAGCACCAGCAAACGGCAGGCATACAGGTGGGTTGACAACATGCCCGTGGCCATTCGCACTGCGGGGAAACGCTCCAGCACCCAATCCGCATCGCGCAGGGAGCCGGGAACCGGGAAATAGGGACGGTACAGCGAACAGGCTTGCACATCGCGCCCCAGAGCTTCAAAAAATCGACTTTTGTCCTTGCGGTATTCCACTATCTGCAAGGGCGAGGGATGCGCGTCAAGCCGATAGGGAAAGGCGGGCATTTCGGTGCCGACATACAGCAGGTTTTCGCCCTTCTGCCCCTGCCAGCGCCCTTCAAGGCCATCAAGCTGCGGATACGGCAGGGGAATAAAATTGCCCGCGCTGCCCTGATGCTGCTTCCAGCCCCAGGTGCCAAAGGCATGCTGGCTGTATTCCACCATCTCCACATCCGACACGCAGCGCACCTGCCCGTAGTCGCTGCCATGCTGCACATACATGAGGCGGTTGCCGCGCCCCCGCCACATGGCCAGCGACTGGCGGTAATCCGCATCTTCATAGGCCAGCACGCTGGCAACGCGCAGGCGCGGCCCCAGCGGATCAGGCGTAAGACGGGCCGGATGCTTGTGACTTGCCAACAGCTGCGGCAAGGATGCCATGAAAAGCGTCACCAGCGTACTGGCGAAATTTTCTGGCAGATCCGCCGCAATACCGGTGGCGGCGCTGCTGTACTCCGCCTGCGGGCGCGACCTGTCCGGCCCATGGCTGCGGTGCAGCAAGGCCAGCGAAAAACGCAAAGTCTGGGCAATGCTCATGCCCTTAAGCCGGGGGCAAGGCAGGCGCAGCATCAGCTTGCGCAGCACTTCACGCACCCGCTCCTTGCCGGAGAGCTTTTCCGGCTCGCCATATTTCTTTTGCACCGCAGGCAGATACTCCAGGCTCCAGGCAGCGGGAAAAACCTCTTCCAGCAGGCGCGAGAACAGCCAGTGGTTGTAGGTATGCCCCAGCGCCCCGTGCATCACAAAATCCGGCCCGGTGGCAAAACTGAACGAGCAGTCACGCGGCAGCAGCGGCACATGCAGCGGCTCCTGCCCCCAGGCCTGCACCATGGCCTTGACCCGCCACCAGCGCTCCACAACCTGCTTGGAAACATTCATTGCCCACGGCGTGAGCAGGGTCTCCCAATAGGCAGGCGGCAAATTGCGGGCATGCGGGCATATACGCTCGGCAACATGAGGCAGCATGTCGGCGCAGAGAGCCTTTACCTCCTGACAGGCCCGCTCCTGCAAGGGAATCTCGACCAGCGGCTCTGGAGCAAAGGTGAATTTTTTATCCCAGTCGGGGAAAAATTCTTCCTGCTCGGCAAAACACCAAGGCCCGGCCGCGCGAAAAACCGCAGGGTCGGCCTTGTGGGGCATGCGCCCAAGAACAAGGGTTACGCGCCCGTTGCTCATAATCAGGCCCTGTCAAGATCGGCCCAGGAAAGCACGGTATCTTCTGGCAGATCACGGCGGGCGCGCATACCGAGCACCTCGTCGTAATTACGAGGGGAGATGCCGTGCGCGGGGCGCTTCCAGGTAAGATCGGCAGCGGTCAGAGGCTGACCGGCAGGCACGGCCCGCGCCGTCACCAGAGAGCGGCGGGCATGCTGACGTGCGGGTTCTTCTTCCGGCAGGGCGCGCAGTTCCATGCCGCCCACGCTGGTCAGCGTGGCGTTGAGGCGCTTGTAGAAATGCTTGAGGTCTTCCTTGTCCATGGCATGATAGTGGTCATTGCCGGGCAAGGTTTTGTCGTGCGAAAAGTGTTTTTCAAGAATGCGCGCGCCCAGCAGGGTGGCGGTTTCAAGAATATGCATGTCGTTGGGCAGGGTGTGGTCGGAATAGCCGATGACATGCTGGGGAAAATGCCGCTTGAGCGCGGGAATCATGCCCAGGGCCGCGTTTTCGTCCGCAGTGGGATAGTTGAGCACGCAGTGCAGCAGGGCCAGCTTGTTGCCCTTTTCTTCAATCCATTCCACGGCTTCTGCAATTTCGTGCAGATGCGCCGCGCCTGTGGAGAGAATAATGGGCTTTTTGAAATCGCAAAGAATGCGGATAAAAGGCTTGTTGGTGATGTCGGACGAGGAAATCTTGAACACGTCCATGAGGTCGTTAAGAAAGTGCGCCGACTCCACGTCAAAGGGCGTGGACATGAAGGCAATGCCTGCAGCGTCGCAATATTTCTTGAGGGCTTCAAATTCGTTCTTCCAGAAAGAATCGTGCTTCTTGAAGAGCTCGTACTGGCTGGAAGTAGGTTCCTTGGAGGTATCCCAGTAGGCAGGAGAATCCTTGGAGGCCAGGGTTCCTGCCTTGTAGGTCTGGAACTTGATGGCATTGGCCCCGCCCTCGGCGGCCTCGTCAACCAGACGGCGGGCAATGTCCATGCTGCCCTCGTGGTTCACGCCAGCCTCGGCAATAACATAGGGAACGGGGATGTGGGTTTCCTGAGTGGGGACGTCGAATATTTCCATGAGTTTCATGCTCATTTCCTCTCTGATGAATGATGGGTGAAAACTATACTCCCGCAAGATGCAAAAGAAAAGCACACGCTGCGGCCCATTCACATAACATTTCATAATAACTATATATTTAAACTATCCAGGCGTTTTACCCAACGCTCTTTACCTGCGGCCCGCCTGCGGATATGTTCTTTGCCCAAACTCATAAAGGATGCAGACATGGCGCACAGCAAGACACTTCGTATCGTTCTGGCCACGCAAAATGCGGGCAAGGTTCGCGAACTGGCCGACCCGCTGACCGAATTCGGCGTGGAAGTTCTGGGGCTTTCGTCCTTTCCTGAAATTGGCGACATCGAAGAAACCGGCACCACATTTGAAGAAAACGCTCTCATCAAAGCCCGGGCCGTGGCGGGCCTGACCGGCCTTGTGAGCGTTGCCGATGATTCCGGCCTGGAAGTGGACGCCCTGGACGGCGCACCGGGCGTGTACTCTGCCCGCTATTCCGATGACTGGGAGAGCCTGCCCGGCGAAAGCCGCGATGCCCGCAACATCCGCAAGCTGCTGCACGCAATGACCGCAGTACCCGCTGAAAAACGCGGCTGCCGCTTTGTCAGCTGCATGGCCGCCGCCAAGCCCAATGGCGATGAAATGGTGGTGCGCGGCACATGGGAAGGCACCCTGCTGGAATGCCCGCACGGGGACAACGGTTTTGGCTACGACCCTATTTTCTTTGATTCGTCCGCGCGCAAATCCGCTGCGGAACTGACGCGGGACGAAAAAAACGCCCGCAGCCACAGGGGTAATGCCCTGCGCGCCCTGCTGGCCCGCTGGACAGAATTTATGCACTAAGGCGCAGCACACGCCAATGATGCGGACGGAACAAACCGCCCGCAAATGTCGCATGGCTGCAACGTCAAAGAATCAGGAGCAGGCGGGGCAACCCGCCGCTTCTCTTTTACCCGGCTCTGCAAGGCCGCGAACTGCACCCTCCTGCCTAGACGCAGCCCCCCAAGAGTACCGGGGAACCAGACCGTCATTTTTATGCCAGTCAGGGCAACCGACAACCGGATCTGCTCATTTTCCAGGCGCCGCCAGTCTCTAAACTTTTTCGCCTTTGCTCCGTTAAAATAACTGAGCGCAAGACCTTCGGCAATTTTGCGTGGAGGCAAAAACTGCCCTTTCGACAGCCCGGAGCGAAACAAAGGCTCCACGTGCGCAAGCGAAAAAATACGGTCAAGACGGGTACCCGCGCTATCCGCTGATTTTTTTCAGCATTTCCGGCATTGCTACTCCCCGCCCTGACGTATCCACCAATTTGCACGTATCTTGCAAATTTTGAGTGTCCGTCATGTCTCCGGCATGTATTGCCGCCATTTGCATGCATGACGGCTGGCGGTTCCCCAGGTTTGCGCATGCCCGCACCGGGAACGGCACATCTTTCTTGTGAGGCACCTATGGCCACCACCATATCCGGTTCCAGCGCCATATCCAACCTCAGTGGTTCGGATACTGACTTTGACAAGGTTCTCGCGGACCTTAAAAAGATTGAGTCCACGCAACTCAATCGTCTTACGGCGTGGAAAAGCGACTGGAAACTGCGCTATGATGCTTTTGACAAAGTTATTGGGCAGGTCAGCACCGCCAGCAATGTGCTTGCAACCCTTGCCAACAAGAACAGCTTTGTTACCAAGAACGTAACCAGCAGCGACAGCAATATTATTTCGGCTGTTGCCAGCGCCTCCGCAGACGATGTTCAGCATACCATCAAGGTCAGCCAGGTGGCGAGCAACGCCATATGGGCCAACACCGGGCACGTCTTTACCAGCAAGACGGACATCATCAATACATCCGGCACATCGCAGACATTTTCATACCGCTATGCTGGCAAGGAATACAGCATGGCCGTTCCGGCCAATACCACGCTCGATTCCTTTGTGAGCATGGTCAACAATTCTTCCGACAACCCCGGCATCAAGGTCAGCATTGTTCAGGCCAGTTCCGGCTATGTTTTTCAGGTTGCCGGCAAGAGCACCGGCGCGTCCAACGATCTGGTCATTCACAGTTCCGGCCTTGTGGGCATGAGCGCATCTGGCGCATCCTCCACATGGTCGACCAACAGTGTGCTGGACATGGGCAGCACGCTCACCAACCCCACAAAATATGCCTACGACCTCATCATGGAGGACGGCAACACATTTTCGGTCAAAATCAACGGGGACAAGACCAACCAGGATCTTGCAAGCGCCATCAATGCGCAGGTGGGGCGCAGCATTGCCAGCATTGACGGCTCCGGCAATCTGCAACTTGCAGACGTCAAGGCCATGTACCGGCGTGACACCAGTACGCAGACATCTTTCAGCACCCCGGTCACAAAATTTTCCATGGGCTCAACGCCCACAACAACCAAGCTAACGGGCGCCCTGACGGTTGATCTGAACATCAACGATGGCGTCACCACTGGCACACGCACCCTGACCATTGCCGCCGGCACCACCATGAAGGATGCCGCATTGCAGATCGCCCAGGCTTCAGGCGCCAGCACGGCTGAAATGACCTACAACAACACCACTGGCGGCTGGGAGCTGAACCTCTCCAACGTGAACGGTGCAACCCTCAGCTTTGCTGACAGCGCCAGCGATTCTGGCAAAATGACCTCAACCGTCATTGCGGATCAAACCAAGCTTGGTACCAAGGTGATAGGCGATTCCGGCTCGCAGAGCTTTACCGCCAGCACGGCTATTACCTTTGACAGCGCCAAGCTCTCGCAAAAGCTTGGCGGCACAAGCGCTGACGGCACAAAAAACTTTACCTATACCTTTGTTAACAACACTGGCGGCACGCAAACCCTGACCATTGCGCAGGACAAGACCTATCAGGATCTGCTGACTCAGCTTCAGTCGTTTGGCGGCACATTGAGCGGAGATGGCAAAACCGTAACGTTCGCGAATACGGAGAAAGTCTACCTGAGCGCGGGCGGCACCGGCGGCGGCATGGACGGAATCACCGTCAAGACAGACTCCACGGCCACCGTTACCAACATGGCCGCAGGCTCCACGCTGGAGACGCCCCCGGCCCTGACCTATACTTACACCACCAATGACAGCTCCACGCCCAAGACATTTACGGTTCCTGGCGGCTCCAAGATGGCGGACGTGATCGCCGCACTCAAATCCAAGAATCTGTCTGGTTCACTGGTAAGCGCGGACGGAACCACGACCATTGACCTGCAAACAGGCACCCTGCCTACAACCGGCAGTTATTTTCTCAAGCTCAACAATATTGATTCGCTCAGCGGGCCGGGCATTACCGGCCAGGTGACCTCGTCCTCCAACTGGAATATCCGTGGCGCGGCCAACGCCAAATTTACGGTGGACAACTGGCCCTTGACCATGGAATCCGACACCAACAGCGTGAGCAACGTGATCGAGGGCGTGGTCTTTACCATTCAGGACAAAGGCAGTGCAGCCATTACGGTCAATACAGACGTCACCTCGGTGGAAAAATCCATTCAGACGTTTCTTGATTCCGTCAACTCTGTCTTGATGACCATCAATGATTGCACAAAATTTGACCCGAACAAGGACGTCACCACCAACGATCCTAAAAATATAAACAGCAAAAACTACAGTACCTCGCAGCTGACCGCAGAAAAAGGCGGCCTGTTGCAGGGCAACTATGGCGTACAGCTGTTCAAATCGCGCTTCACCTCCTTGGTCAACAGCGCCCCCCCTGGTTTTGCCAGCCGGTCATCTGCCTCCGATGTGCTGTCGGGCGATGTGCTTGCCAACCTCGCCAACATGGGCATCAAGGTTGAAACTGACCAGTCGAGTTCCAACTATGGGCTTTTGGTAATTGCGCCTTCGTCCGGCATTGCCGAGCTGCAGAAGATGGACAAGAGCAATTATGAAAAAATGATCAACAGCAACCTTTCGGATGTTGTGGATTTTTTCTGTTCCAGCGGCACCGGCACGACTACCAGCTCTGATTTTCGCTATGGCAGCCACATTGCGGGCATCACCAAGGGTGGTTCCTATGATGTGAACTACTCGGTTGATGCTGGCGGCAATATTACCAATGTCACGGTTGGCGGCGTGGCCGCAACGCGCGACACAAGCCAGCCGGGCTATTACTACAGCGTTGCTTCCGGTGATGCGCGAGGTCTTGCGCTCCAGATAGACAACCTCACCCCCGGCAACCACACGGGGCAGGTACGCATCAAGGAAGGGCTGATTCAGACGGTCAGCACCTTCCTCAAAAGCGAACTGACCTATACGGCCGTCAACGTCTCGGGCACTGGCACCGCAGAGCAGACGTCCGCAGCCATTGCGCTTAAATCAAAAAACGGCGCCTTGATGATTCTGAAAAACAACTATCAGAGCATCATGGAAAATATCGATAAAAAGATTACCAAGGAACAAGATCGGCTCGACCAGTGGGAAGCCCGGCAAAAAAAATATTTTGCCAACCTTGAAACCCTGCTTAAAAAATACAATACCCAGAAAGATCAGCTCACGTCACAGCTCAAGCAGCTTTCCAGTTCGTCAAGCAGCTCCTAACCAGCATGAAACAGCAATAAGGCCAGCCAAAGAACACCGCCATAAGGACACACCATGAACAAAGCGGCGCAAGCATATTTTCAGACCAAGGTCGGCACCACGGATCAGGGGCAACTTTTGCTCATGCTCTATGACGGCGCGCTCACATTCATACAGCAGGCACGCACAAAAATGATTGCCAATGACTATGCGGGAAAGGGCATCCTTATCTCCAAGGTCATCGACATAATCAACGAGCTTTCCGCTTCTTTGAACATGGACAAGGGCGGCAGCCTGGCTGTGAACCTGAACAACCTGTACCTGCTCTGCACGGCCCGTTTGCTGCGCGCCAACCTGAAAATGGATATGGATTCACTCAACAGTGTGGAATCCATCCTTTCAGGCCTGCGCGGCGCCTATGCCCAAATTATTGAAACCCCCGAGGCCCGTCAGGCGAGCAACGATATTGCCACCCGCCTGCAACCCATGGGGACAATGACCAGGTCACCGCAGCCCATCATACCGTCAACAGTTACCGCCGTGCCGCGCTCCCATGCTCAGGCGGCCTATGGCCGTAGCGCCATGCGCCCTGCAGCCCCTGCGGCGGAGGCACCCAGCCAGATGGCCGATGCCCAGCGCGCGCATGTGCAGTCTTTTGACCAGACCGCGCCGCAGGCGGCAGCACCTCAGCCGCGCCTGCCCGGCGCTTACGGCAAACCATAGCATAGGCCTTGCCCAGACAGGAAGGCTGGCAGCAGCATTACGCAAAAGCGGCGGCATCTTGGTGTCGCCGCTTTTTGCGCTGACATGCGGTCTGCCGAAAAATACCACCGATGTGTATGGCAAAAGACGGCAATGCAGCTTCGGGAAATCGATTATTATCCTCTTTGACAGGCTTATCCAGAGAAGCTAGTCTTCACAAAATTTTTAAAGAGCATCCGCTCAAAGTTTATCCATATTTTACTGCACTGCGAAACAAGCCCCATGGTGAAATCCAAAGAGTCTTCTGTTCACTGCAAAAACACATATCTCAAATTATTTGATATGTTTGATAAAGCAGGCGTTCCGCCAGAAACGCGCTGGCGCTCCCTGCTGCTTTTTTTCAGGGAAATGAAGGACTATCATTTTCTTGATGAAGAACAAAAGATTGCCATTCTCGCACAGATGGAAGAGCTGTTGAAAAACAGGCACTACTCTGATGAGCAGCTTGTTTCCACAATCCGCAAGTGCAGCGAAATATTCAGCAAGCCAATTGTGACGCAGCTTGACAGCATGGTTCACGAAACGTCTTCCATCATAGACCAGTTTTTCAGCAAGCTGTCTTCGCGCTACGGTGATATTGCCCACCTTGAAAAAGAAAGTCTTTCCATTGTGGCGGAGAACGGCGATGGCACCGTCATGCTTGAAAAGCTGCAATCAGCCTTTCGCCGGGTCAAGGTGCTTTTTGAGGAAGACATCTGCAACCTTGAAAATCTCGCCTTCATTGACCCCCTGACTCAGGTTGCCAACCGCCTGAGCCTTGATCTTTTTATCAAAAATTCTACGGCCCGATGGCACGAAGAAGGGCACCCCCTTGCCCTGGCCCTCTTTGATATCGACCACTTCAAAACCTTTAACGACACATATGGTCACCTTATCGGCGATCAGGTGCTTAAGGTTGTTGGCTCGCACCTCCGCAGAGCGCGCGAAGAAATTGATACAGAGACGGATGCCCTGGCAGCGCGCTTTGGCGGCGATGAGTTTGCCCTTGTGGCCTCCGGGGCCAACGCGCATATGTTGCCCGAAATCATCAGCCGTTTTTGCAAGGCCATCAAAAATTTCAACCTGCTCATCCGGGATACGGAAGGCAATGTTGAAAAAAACAACCTGCACATTACCGTCAGCGCCGGCATAGCAGTGCTGGATGCCCAAGCACCCCGAATTCAAACGGCAGAACAGCTTTTTGACCGGGCGGACAAAGCCCTGTACCACGCCAAGCACAATGCCCGTTCTCGCGCGGTGGTGTTAAAAGCCAACGATCAATACCTGATTCTGGACGAAGAAAATCACAAGGCAGTCTAGCGCCGGGGCAACAGCCCGCAGCTTGCGCACCATAAAAAAAGGCGGGGAAACCCGCCTTTTTTTATGGTGCTAACAAAATCAGCCGCATGCTCGCCAGTAACGGCCCTAACCCTTTGCACCCCCGTTTTTTTTACAGCCCAGACCTGGCTTGGTGAAAGCAGAGTTTTACCGCCACTGCGGCAAGGCAAGCTGTTAAAAATGCCCCCGCCATGTCCAGTGGATAGTGCACACCCACAAAAATTCTGGCCCAGGCAGTAGCGAACCCCAGCAGCATGACAACCAGTGCAATGCCACGCGGGCCCTTGTGCAGAAGCAGGGCAAACGCCATCGAAAACAAAAAGGTGGCGTGTAAACTGGGAAGTGACGATGTGGGTTCGTGGGCAATCAGCATTCGCCCAATCCCCAGCACAAAGGGCCGGGGATTATAATGAAACATTCGGATCAGGCAGGCTGAACCCATGGCCACCGCCACGGTCAAAACCACACGTAAAGCCAAAGCAACGGCAAAGCCGCGTGGCTTTTGCCGCACAACAGCCAGCAGGGTCAACAAAACCGCGATACCTATGGGCCACTCTGCCAGTGCGCCCCCTGCCCACACTGCAAAGGGGGATGCCGCATCGCTGGCGTTAATGGCAAGAAAAATCTGGTGATTCAGTAAAATCATGCTCTATACCGGGATACAACAGATCAGAAAAAATCCGCATTATGCGCGCTGAAGCGCGTTTTCAAAAAATCTTTGAATATGTCCACGGCCGAGGCCGCAGTATTGCTCCAGGCAAAATCCTGAAAAACAAAATGCCCGCAATACGGCAGCATCAACAGGGAGGCGTCCGGGATCAGTTTTTTCATGTCCACAAGCTGCTCTGGCAAAACGATATCCCGATCGCCGCCCACAATAAGCGTTGGCGTTTGCAGGGCTTGCAAAACTTCAACTTCAACAACGCAATCCCTGCTCCACAGCTCTTTTGTCTTACTGATAAAGCTCTCAAGCATTGGAGCTGGGTTCAGCTCGGCATACTGCTGCGCAACTTCCGGCATATGCTCCTGAACAAAATCCGCAGACAAAGCTTCAACCGTTTCCAGCCAACCTTGCGACATCCCCGACACACCAAGATAATTGCCGGATATGGCAATGAGGCTCTTTGCCTTGCCCTGCAAGCGACTTGCCATATGCAAGCCGAGGTTCGCCCCATCGCTGTAGCCAACAATGTGAAAAGGCGGCAGATCAAGCGCCTGCGTGAAAGAAATCAGTTCCTCCGCCATCAGGGCATATTCAAAAGGCGCTTCCGTGTCCGCTGTTCTGCCGTGCCCGCGCCGGTCAACAGCGATAACGCGGAAGTCCTTTGCCAGCTCTGCAAGCAAAGTTTCGTAATTTTCGCAGGTATCCAGCCCGCCGTGCAAAAAGAGAAGAGGTTCCCCCTGCCCTTTTGTTGTATAAAACCAGTTGATTCCGTCAGTTGATATTTGCATTGCTTGCACTCCGATATCTTCTTTTTTGCTATATTGGCTTGTTTCAGTGGCTTATCAACTTTAGCGTGTCGCCGTTAATGCCCTGAGCCGAAAAATCTTTTCGCGAATAATCACACAACGCGCCCCGAACTTGTAAACAAAAAGAGCCGGGGCAGACCATACTCCGGCTCTTTTTGCACATATCAGAGTTTGCTTTTCAGGCTACTGTCACTGCACGCCCTTGCCATTAAGAAATGGGCCATAGCGTTTATCCGTACCCATAATATGGCCCACGAGCCACTCTTTCAAAAAACGCATGATTTCCATGGTGACCTTGGCGCGACCACTTTTAAGCTCCTGCTCAAAGGCCAGAACTTTTTCTACCAGATCACGGTGCGCTTTTTTGTGCGCAGGCGCTTCTGCGTAGCCATAGCGGTCAAAAAATTCTTCTTCCGTGGCAAAATGCTTTACCGTGTATTGCTTCAGCCTGTCCAGCACGCCTGCAAGCACCTCTTCTGACCGGCGTTGCCGCATGGCGGAATTCAGCTCATTGATAAGGGCCACAAGAGCCTTGTGCTGCTCATCTATCTTTGCAACCCCTACAGAAAGATCGTTTGTCCAGCATATAAGCTGGTCAGAATCTACAACGCCGCCAAGATTTCCCTGCCCCATGGCGCTGACGATGGCGTCCAGTTCTTCTGCCTGACCAGATATTTCCACAAGCACGCGAATGGAATTATTGACGTGCTCCGCCGTTTCCTTTGCGATGGTGTTGACTTCAGCCGCACCTCTGCGAACATCTTCACTCGCCGCGGTCTGCGCCTGACTGGACGCCGCGATGGCAGAAACTTCGTTGGCGGCCTGCTGAACAAATCCCGCAATCCTGTCCACATCTTCAGCGGCCTGTTCGGCGGCGCTTGCGCTTGTAACAATATCTTGCGCGGCGGCATCCACAGCCTGAACATTTTCGCGCGCCTTGGCCTGAATATTTCTCAATGACTCGCCGACCTCGCTGGTGGCCTTCATTGTCTTTTCCGCGAGCTTCCGCACTTCGTCGGCGACCACGGCGAATCCGCGGCCAGCTTCGCCTGCCCTGGCGGCCTCAATGGCGGCGTTCAGGGCCAACAGGTTTGTCTGATCCGCGATGTCGGAAATAACTCCCAGCACAGTTCCAATGCCCTCGGCCTGTTGCCCAAGATTGGTCATGGTTTCCTTGAGCAGCAGAATACGCTCTTTAACCTGATCAATAGAAAGAACTGCCGAGCGCACCCCCTGCGCGCCCGACACAGCCCCCTGCTGCGCCAAAGCAGCGTCATCCGCAGCTTTAACGGTATTGAGCGCTATACTCTGAATGGCGGAATTAATCTGCTCTATGGCTTGCGAGGCTTCATGCATTCTTTCCCGCTGATGCACCACATCGCGATCCACATTCTCCATGTTTTGACCAAGTTCGCGGATACCGGAAAAAATACTTGAGGATGCAGTGGCCGCTTTTTGCGAAGCGGTACGCATGTCATTGAGCAGTTGCCGCACCTGCGCTTCCGCAGCGCGGCTTTCCTGCAATGCAAGTTCGCTGTCTGCCGCGAGCCGGTGCGCTTCGTCGCCTTTATGTCGGGCATCTTTAAGGGCCTGATCCAGCGAGGCGACCATAGTGCAAATACTCTCGCGCAGGTCTGAGTATTCTTTGGGCATGGTGTACGCTGGGCATGCTGTGGGGCGGCCACTGGCGATCTCTTGTGCGTAATCACGTATGCTGCGCAAAGGAAGTATCAGCTGCCTATAGACAGTCCATATTAAAAAAAGACCAGCCGTGGCCGCCAATAAAAATAACACACCGTGTATTATAAACGATGCATTAGAAATAACGCCATATGTGAATGATGCTGCGCCACCGCACATCAGCACGACAGCAGAAGAAAACAACCGGAATGAGAGGCTTGTTCCTGATGCAATAGCCATGACATATCCCCTAATGTAGTCGATTGTCGATTTTCAGGAAGCAAAAACTGTCTCGATAAAAATGCAGGCTAAACAACTCTACGGGAACATTAATAATTTTTGTATATAATTATACAAATTTAAATGCAACTGTCACTAAAGAAATACGGTAGCTTCCTATCTTTTAAATCGAGGCAAAGAGCCTACCCATTCTTGAGTAGTCTGTTTAATAAAATTAAAAAAAACGTTAGAGATTCGCCGCCCCATACGTTGCCCCTAGCATCACCCCTGTTTGAGACATAACGGATGCATTAAATTTTTTATTAGCTGAAAAAATAATTTTTTTGGAAATAAACAAAATAACCACTGTCATACTGAACAAAATAACGAGTATTAAAACGTCCCACTACAGCAACAAAGGAAAGCATGCGCGCTTCAAGCTCACACGTGCCCCATGATAGCCACGTGTGATATAAAGTCGCACATAACCGGGAGCATGCTTTCACATAGCGAACGCATAATTGCGGAAGCTGCACTCCGGTAAGAGTGCAGAATGGTGCCGGGGAGGAGGAAGGCGGCTTAACTCGAAAAAAAGACTGGAGCCGCATGTACGGCATTACTCGATACATACGGCTGACGCTGGCGGGAGTACGCCCTACCCGGCCAGTTCGCCCAGCTCTTGCCGGCGCTGCTCCGCAAATTCCCAGCGCAGCAGCAGCTCAGTTTGCTCTGTTTCCAGCGCCACCAGCCGATCTGTGATTTTGGCAAAAGCATCTGGATCGCGGGCGAACAGTTCCGGATCGGCAAGTGTTGCTTCCAGAGTTTTCTGCTCCTGCTCCAGAGCGTCCATACGCTCCGGCAGGGCTTCCAGCTCTTGGCCCAGCTGTTCAAATTCCCGCTGTTCCTTAAAGCTGCGTCTGCGGGGCTTGTCCGAGGCGGGGCGCTGGTTTGTGCGAGCGTTTTTCTCTTCCGGCTTGCGCTCCTGCGCAGGGGTCGAGCGCTGGCGCAGCCAGTCGGTATACGCGCCAACATACTCGTGCGCCATGCCGTCGCCCTCCAGCGCGATGACGCTGGTGACAAGATTATCCAAAAAACTACGGTCATGGCTGACCACGAGCACAGTGCCGGAATAATCAGCAATCAGCTCTTCGAGAAGATCAAGGGTTTCCGCATCCAGATCGTTGGTGGGTTCGTCCAGCACCAGCACGTTGGATGGCCGGGTAAATAGCTTTGCCAGCAGCAGGCGATTGCGCTCGCCGCCGGAGAGCACCTTGACCGGCAGGCGCAGGCGGTCGGGAGTGAAGAGAAAATCCTGTAAATATCCTGCAACATGGCGCGTGCTGCCGCCTACCGTGACCACATCGTTGCCCTCGGCGACGCTGTGCATGACGCTGGCTTCCGGGTCGAGCGTTTCGCGCAACTGATCGAAATAGCTGATTTCAAGATTGGTACCGAGGCGCACCTCGCCTTCAGTGGGCTGCTGCTCGCCCAGTAGAACGCGGATAAGCGATGTTTTGCCCGTGCCGTTTTCGCCGATCAGGCCCACGCGGTCGCCGCGCTGAATGATTGCGGAAAAATTGCGGATAAGCGGCGGCTGACCAGGGTAGCCAACTGAAATATTGTCGGCCTCAATAACCAGCTTGCCCGAGCGACCAGCCTCCTGCGCGGCCATACATACGTTGCCCTGTCTGTCGCGCCGCTCGGCGCGCTCGGCCCGCAGAGCCACAAGCGCGCGCACCCGGCCCATGTTGCGCGTGCGGCGGGCCTTGATGCCCTGCCGAATCCACACTTCCTCCTGCGCAAGCTTTTTGTCTTGCAGCGCAAAGGCGCGCTCCTCGGCGGCAAGGCGTTCTTCGCGCCGCTCGGGGTAACGGTCGAATCCGCAGGAATAGTTGTGCAGCTTGCCCCGGTCGATCTCCACAACACGCGTTGCGAGGCGCTTGGCAAAGGCCCGGTCATGGCTGACAAAAATCAGGGTGCGGGCCTTGCGCAGCAAAAAATCTTCCAGCCAGGTGATGGTGGCGATATCCAGATGGTTGGTAGGTTCGTCCAGAATGAGGTCTTCGGAGCAGATGAGCGCCCGCGCCAAGGCCACGCGCCGCTTGGTGCCGCCGGAAAGGGAGGTAAAATCCGCATCGGGATCCAGCCCCAGATGATTGATGACGGCAAGCACATCGCCGTAGCGCTCCCAGCCGCTGGTCAGCTCAAGGCTGTGCTCGGCCCCGGCATGCGCGGCGGCAAGGGCCGTGCCCTCCTCGCCCAGAACCTCCGCCACCAGAGAAAAAACCGTGCCGCGCCAGCGTTCCGGCACATCCTGCGGCATCTGGCCTATGAGCGTGCCGGGGCGGATAATCATGCCGGAATTGGGCTGCATCTGCCCGCCGAGCAGCGCCAGCAGCGATGACTTGCCCGCGCCGTTGCGGCCCACGAGGCAAAGCCTGTCGCCCACTTCAACCGAAAAATCCGCCGAGTCCAGTAGCGGCTTGCCGCCGAGGTTCAGGGTAACACCCTGCATGCTCAAAAATGCCAAAATATTCTCCAACGCTGTGATATGATTCTGCTTGAGGCTGCCGCTGCTCTGGGTTGCGGCTGCCCTGCGGATGTGTGCTTTGCGTGCCCTGCATACCTGGCGGCCAGCGCTGTGCGCAAAAACGCGCTGCACCTGCGCCCCGCAGAGGCGTATCATTACCCCAGCGGCGAAACTGACGCAACGGGCCGCTGACAAACCTGTGCGCGGCACATTTCGCACAACACATATGCTCAGGCGATCTTGTATTGCCCGCACAAAGCGAGTACCCGAAGACATTGCCGGAATTTCACTCATTACACACGGACGGGAATATGCGGAGCGCAAAAACCTTTTGCTGGTGTTTTCTCTTTGTGTTTTTTGGCGGATTTGGCTGCGCCCTTGCGGGCGATATTCAGGTTCACGAAGCCACGCAAACGACATCCCAGGGGCCGGTCGCGGTTAAGGCCTTTCTCGCCGCCGGGCAAGGGCCGCACCCGGCTATCATTGTGCTGCACGGCAGCCAGGGGCTGGATAAATTCCGGGCATTTTATGAGCGCAACGCCACACAGCTTGCCCACGCGGGTTTTGATACCTATGTGCTGGATTATTATAATGAGCAGGATGTCGCATGCTCCAAAACTGTGGAAACGCGGCGCGCAAATTTTTCAAAACGTATAGGCGCGTGGTCGCAGATGGTCAGCGATGTTGTGACAGGCGTGCTTGCGCAGGGGCACAAGGCGCGCCCTGTTGGCATTGTGGGCTTCTCTCAGGGGGGATATCTGGGCACATCCGTAGCCAGCAAGGATACAAGAATCGCGGCGCTGGTTGTGTATTACGGCGGTATTCCCGCCCAGCACAGGGCTGACGGCAAGCACCCCATTACCCACATGCCGCCGCTGCTGGAACTGCACGGCGATGCGGATACCGTTGTGCCCATGGAAAGAGGCAAGGAACTGATGGAACTGACCCGCAGCCTTGGGCAAACCGCTGAGATGGTCATCTACCCCGGCGCGGGGCATGGCTTTAACCGCTCTGCCGCCACAGACGCTGAACAGAGGACGCTGGAGTTTTTTCAGCGGGTGTTGATGGGCAAGAGGTAGGGGGAAGTGACATTCAAACTTTTCACATTTATAACACTTGGCATATCTACATTATTTAAGAAATCAGCATAGCCTTATTGTAATATTAACAAAACATACGTTAGTAAAATGCGAGATATTGTCCAAACAAATAAAAAAATTAGCGCGCTTCAACTAAAATTTTCCTGCGCTTGTTCCCAAATTTAATCTTTTCAAAATTATGCTTGCTGTCCTCAATATCTACGCGACGAAAAAAGGTCGCCCCTGCCAGCTATCGCGCGATTTTTTAACGACCTTGAAACCGTTCCGGTATATTCAACCCTCCCCGTGCAGAAAACCTGTTCAAACCGGAAGCACCTGCCCTCGCAAAAAGGCAGGTAGAAAACGCCAGGGGTATTGACGTCCAGCAGAGTTCTTACAGTGTGCGGCGCTAAGGGATAAAGCTTGCCACCACAAGACAACGCCTTCTGGTCCAGCACACGCCGGGATTTCTTGATTCGGGCATTAACATTTTACCATTCAGCCTTCCACTCAGCCCGCAGGGCACGAGAGCCTCCCAAAGAACTCCTTGGATCATCAAACTCCTTTCCATGTATGAACCACAGGGTACATGGCTGGCGGAATACGCAATTCCCTTATGGACAGAGAGACCGGGCTGGATATACTTGGAATGCGCCTGGTTCCGTCTACGACCTCGCCGGAAAATTGCGGCGTTAAACGCTTTGACAGGGCGCACGAGCAAAAGGTACATGTGCATGCAGCCTGCGACATACTGCACTCATCACCCCGCAAGCCTTCGCTACCGGCGAAAGCCTGCCGCGCCTGACGCTGATGCGAACCAAAGATAAGTATGAAGTGCTGAAAATACGGCGCATGG
The DNA here is from genome assembly GCF_053570665.1 of Desulfovibrio intestinivivus. Lineage (NCBI taxonomy): Bacteria > Pseudomonadati > Thermodesulfobacteriota > Desulfovibrionia > Desulfovibrionales > Desulfovibrionaceae > Desulfovibrio > Desulfovibrio intestinivivus. The sequence continues at coordinate 551,911 of NZ_JBRBQT010000001.1, forward strand.
TGTTCAGCGTGGGCTCCGGCAACCGGGACGACCACTCAAAATCTTCCCTTTGTGCAGCACAAGAAAAATCTGTGGTACGCCCTCGATTTATGACCTTTGCAGTCAGAAGGTATTAACGGAAACAGACTTGCGAGGTCAGCAACAAGGGCCAAGGCCATAAGCGAAAAGGATTTTCCGATAGCTGCCGCGACTGTGGACGTGCACACGCCGACAATTAGAGAAATTGTGCTGGTGGATGGTTTTTTGGGCGGAGTGGAAAAGTAAGACGCTCGGTTGGCGGAGCTGCTACCCCCAAGGTTACAGAACACGGTTAACGAACAAGTATCAAAAAAGTCATTTTGACACAGACAGCAACACAATTTATGCAAGTCACCACCTGAACAACTTGCCTGCTGAAAAAACATACAGCGCATTTATCAAATTTGAATAATATCTCTTGGGGGAAGCATTTCGTGTCAACCAGCCTTTCGCTAATTATTCCTTGCTATAATGAAGAGAACACGCTGTCTAGCTGCGTTGAAAGATGCCTCGCGCTGCGTGATGAAGGTATCAAACTTGAGCTCATCATCGTGAACGATTGTTCAACTGATCGCAGCATGGCCATAGCCAATGAACTTGCAGCTGCACATCAGGAAGTTGTCGTGCTTCACCACTCTGTTAATCAGGGAAAGGGAGCGACACTGCGCACGGGATTTTTGCAAGCAACCGGCGACTACATAGGAATTCAGGACGCTGATGCGGAGTACGATCCTAAAGACTACCTGATGTTACTAGCACCACTGCTGGAGGGTAAGGCCGATGTAGTGTACGGCTCCAGATACCTGCGACAAGAAACCCGGCGGGTGCTATACTTTTGGCATACTTGGATGAACCGCTCGCTTACGTTTATATCCAATATGTTTACTAACCTAGACATCAGCGACATGGAAACCTGCTATAAACTCTTCAGGCGCGAGGTCATTCAGGCTATTGCCCCAAAATTGCAAGAGAACAGATTTGGCTTTGAACCAGAAGTTACCGCCCTTGTAGCCCAGATGCACTGCCGGGTATACGAATGCGCCATTCACTATACCCCGCGAACTTACGAAGAGGGTAAAAAGATCGGCTGGCGTGATGGCATACACGCCCTCTACTGCATCATGCACTACAGTGCGCACACCGCCCCGCTTCCAATGCAATTTTTGCTGTATTTCTTTATCGGAGCTATTAGTGCACTATCAAATATTATATCATTTGCTTCATTAACAGGAGCAGGACTTAATATTTCTTCCGCGATCATCCTTGCTTTCATTATCTCGACATCAATAAACTATAAGCTATGCATTTCAATTCTTTTCCGGCATAATGCGCGATGGTCTTCCCCAAAAGAAATATTCGCCTATGCGCTTGCATCTATAGGCATGCTTGGCCTTGATTATGCTGTAACATATGGGCTAATCGCCCTCACAGTGATGCCTGTTTGGAGTAAATTCTGGGCGGCAGTAATTGGCTTTGCAGGAAACTTTACATTACGAAAGTATCTAATTTTCCGAGAAAAAAACAAAAAATAAACTTAGCGCCTCTTCGCGATGCAGCCAATAAAGACCATCACTGGATCCTCATACATTTATCCCTAAGAGGCACCAGAAACAACAGTTGCGCCGGATTCACATAACAAGTCAAATATGCTGCGCGCTGCTTATTGCTGTATAAAGCCACTATTTTCTTTGTGCCGCGCGTATTGGAAAAAATGAATGATTTGCATCTATCTTTGCACCCTTGCGCTGTTTCTTGCTACCAGTAGTGCTGGATTTACATTTTTTTCATTATTGCGGGTTACTCCGCGCAATCCATTTTTAGCTTTTTTTGCGGGCGTTTTTTTAGTCAGCCTGCTGGCTATGGCGGTTTCACTGGTTAAGCCGCTCACCCTCCAATATTCCCTCTTGTGCCTGACCCCGGCGCTGTTTGGCCTTAAGCAGTTGCGCAACCTATTCGTCTCCCCGGCCAGTCAGCCGGGGCGGCACCTGCCCGTATTGGCATTCTTTTTTGCCATAGCGGGAGTTTGCGCTCTAGGCACAGCCTATGCGGAATGGACAGGCTATGCCTACGACACCGACCTTTATCACATTCAGATTGTGCGCTGGCTCAATGAATATGGCACACCGTGCGGCCTTGGCAATCTACATTCCAGGCTGGCAAACAGCTCCCTATGGCCCGTTTTTGCAGCTCTTCTAAACCACTCATTTCTTCAAGACAGCACACCATGGATCATGATGCCGACGTTTATAACGGCGTTTACAATGTATTTTGTACATGACTTCATGAACAGTTCATCCCAATCTCTTCGCGCCTACGCATTTTGCATGTTTCCAGTGTGCATTTATAGCCTCATATTTTGGAATTATCCCAATCTATACCACGATTTTCCTTCCATGGCTGTTTTGTGTATCTCTGGCGCAGAGTTGCTGAACATGCTCTTTACCAAACAAAGTAGAACGTTAAGTTCAACTATTTCTGTAATAACATGCATTACCCTTTCTTTTTTGATCAAACCACTTTCGGCAATATCAATATTGATTGTAACTCCAATTGCATTATATTACTACTGTACATCAACAAATTTTAAATTTAGTAATATTCTGATAATATTTGTGTTCCCATTACTCGCTGCCATTCTCTGGTGCGCAAAAAATGTCATCACTTCAGGGTATCCATTTTTCCCCATTTCCATGCTCCCGTTTAATGTAGATTGGGCCATGCCACTCAGGGATGTGACAGGCAATGCAACCGCTGTGCGCGCATGGGCGCGCATGCCTGGACCAAATCATCTTGAAGCATTTGAGCGTGGTATTTCTTTCTGGTTTTTACCTTGGGCTAAGGCGCTCATCTCATCCAAACAGGCAATTCTCACAACACTACTTCCTTTTACTGCGGGTTGCGTATGCTGGTTTTTTATTCGCGAGCAGCTTACTTCACGTAAAATATTGTGTCTCTTTGGCTGGCCGCTGCTTTCCATCGTGTACTGGTTCTGGATGGCGCCAGACCCGCGCTTCGGCAGGGAACTTTTCTGGATGTTTTTTGCCTTGGGGGCCGCGTGTTTCGTTCAGCATTGGCCAGTTACTGGCACATCCATTCTGAACAACTTTTTCAGATATAAAGACAAACAGCGCCAACTCTTCGTCGTAATAGTCCTTTTTTTCATGCTTGCTTCAAGTGCCATATCATTCATGCACAGATTACAGGGCAACAGTGTCGCGTGGGTTTCCCTGGGAACTATCAATCCATGGCCCACAAAACTTATAACTACAGAAAGCGGTGCCGCTCCTTTTGACATATATATTCCATTTGACGATGATAGATGCGGCAATTCACCACTACCATGTGCTCCAACAGTACCACAGCATACAGTACGGCGTGATGTCATAAAACTTGGGGCTGGATTTCGTCCAAATACCCACCAGTAAAACAAGTATCGCACTACTATTGTTGACTTTACCCGACGAAGCTGGAGCGACTTGAGTTAACCTGTCGCATGCCAAACCACGCAACTTGCGCCCCTTCTTTCACTGAGCAGTATTCAACGCATAAGGTGTCAGAGACAAAAATTCTTCCGCCTCTTCATCTTTGATGCTCATGATCATCTAAAATGTCCCCCCATGGATGCTTCCAGCAAACAGCCAAACACTCTTAGAAGTATTCTCAATGTATACACATTACTTGCAAATACAACCCGAGCTGCGGGGAAACATTCTGGTGGCGTTCAGTCACGTGCTGAACACCTCGTCTTGCATGAAGCTGTTGTCTACCCTATTGTCCCGTTTCTTCGCGGTCATTCCTGTCGCGGGCCCTTCCCCATTTTTCCCGCAAATCTCGTCAAGGTATGCAACGTAGGTCGAGAACTCGCTAAAAACATACCCTGTTTAGACACGAAAACGGCGTACTGCTATCTAAAGCAATACGCCGTTTTTATTATTTGCTAATGGCGGAGAGGGTGGGATTCGACAATATCCACTAACATAAAGAAATATCATAATAAAAAATAATTCCCCCAACAACAATATCCGCTTTTATATCCCATTAAGAAAAAAGTAAGAAAAAATTGAAATGCTATCCTCACGAAAAAAATAAGTACAAATCCCGCCACAATCCCTTCAGCATTCTTTACGAAATCAAGCAAGGTACACGCTGAAGATGACCCCCATTCAAAACAATCTGAACTTTTTTGTAGGCCGACCGAGTCTTGAAAACAAATAGAAGCATGAATATATTGAATCTTGTCAAAAACCGAGGTAATTTCGAGAAAAAAATTTTGGGGGGGGAATAAATGGATTTTTCAGTCATAACCATCCACACAATTGACCTTGAGCAAACTATGGTTCTTAACCGTACGATACCACAAGGATTTTCCGAATTTTCCTCTGAACTGTTTGACCACATTGACAACAACAAAACGACAAGGAACTACAAAACAAGATCGTTGAATACAGAGGTAATTAGTGCAGCGACTGAAGTCAGCAAAAATCAATCAAAGGAAATGTTTCATGAAAAATCTGAAATCATTGCAAGTCGCTTACTAAGAGAAGAACTCAATGCCCAAGATTCGATAAAAAACATGAATGGGATCGTTCGAAAAGGATCGTGTATTCAAGCATTTGCACAATCCAGCAATGGTTTTATTTATCTTTTGGCAAAAGTCCAGCACCGTAACTACATTGACGACATTGAACTTATCTCGAGGACTGGATTTCCGCAGGATCAAAAAGGCATTTGGAAATCATGTCTCATTTTCTTTGACTCCAATTGCAACATAAATACAATTAAGGTATATTCTGACAACGGCGCAAAATACTGGAATAATACTTTTCTAGAACTCGATCCTATTAATTCTGATAATGATAATACGGCTAATTCATTTAGTGCAATTGATAGTTCACTAAATATTCTTAAAAGCCACCCGCGAGACAAATTAATTTTCCGTAACAATATCATTACGTATATAAAGACACATGATATAATAAATTACGATGAAATGATTTCTGATTGTGTTTCAAGAATTGACAACACAAGCGTTGAGAAGGCAACGATTGAAAAGTTGCAAAAAAAGTTGCTGGATCTTCCTGACAAAAAAAACTTTGATAGACAATTCACTTCTGCCCCCAAAGCTATTACCGCTAAAGTCCGAAAAATCTTCACTGTGAGCCAAGGTATTAAGTTACAGATAGATATTACAGACGGGAGCCCTTGCGACAAAATTGTTTCGATGCAAGATCACTCCACGGGCGAGAAATTTTTAAAGCTTGCAGTTGAAGATGAAACAACCTATCAAGCCTTCCTAAAAAGAAATTAGGAGTTATCATGAGCTTCCTAGAAAGCCTACATAGCCTTTTCCCTGGCGATGGGACGTTCTGGGAAAACAGATTAAACGCTCAGTACACAATTTCGCTTGATGCAGACAAACTCCCAGACTTTAAGAACATCGTTGCTTTTTTATCCAATCTTCCAGAAAGGGATCATATTGCCATAACAGTGACGGTAGACGACGAAACTTTTTTTAGCTTCGAAAACAAAAAACCTTTCGACGAAGAGAGTTGGGAAACCTATTTAAAAAATTCAACAGATGAAGATTGCTCGTTTGATATAGCAATTAAGATTACAAAAACTAAGCATCTCGGCCACTGCACTATTTATTCTTATAATGACTTTATTAAAGATCTAGCAAGCCAATCTTTTCATGAACTTATAATTTTTTTCAATACACTCCTACTTGGTGAATCAAGCATCATTTTTGATGTCTTGGAGGATGGTAAATGCTGGGGGACAGAACACCTAGCTTTTGTTTCTGATGGAGCAAGCATACAGCTTGATGAATGCAGGCTAAAAACACTTGAAGCATGCCGCGACAACGCCCATTTCCTAAATTTCTCATCTTGCAACTTGTTGCCGTCTGATTTCCACATAGGCACTAACTACGAAGGGAATCCACTAACTGATAAATTCAGAAAACTTGAAACATTTTTATCCATTGCATTCATTTCCAACTCTTTTTCCTTTGACAAAGAAGGCTGCTCAACTTCATTTTCAGCCTTAAGGGACTTCAAAGAAGAAATCCATTTTGTTGATCTGCGCTTTAATAGGCACTGGTATAAAATTTATGAGTGGGCATACACTGATGCACATATTTCAGACAAGCTTGCGCTAGTTCGTAACGTTGTTAGCCTAAACTGCAAATTCAAAAAAATACTCGACATTGACGAGACACTGCTTGCCTCAATTCAATCAAACTACCTCATTTATTTAAAGAACAATATCTCTGAGTATCTAACGGCTAGAAATAAAATCGGGGACTATATTAGCGGGGTTCTTTTAAATTTATCTGAACACATCAGCAATCTATCAACGAGCCTTACTCACAATTTTATTGGGGTATTAGCATTTTCACTTACTACGATATTCCCAAAACTTATTTCAGGAAATACGGGAATACAATTCAGTGACACCTCACGTAACATTGTTTTTTTTGCAATAGCTATTTCAGTTATTTACTTAATATTCTGTGTAATAAATTTTAACGATAGGATATTAACCATTAGAGAAAGCTTTGCCGCACTAAAGGATAACTATACTAATATATTTTCAGAAGTAGAACTCGCTCAAATCTTTGACAACACCACAGTAGAGAACCGTATAAAGCGCGCAGAAAGACGGCGTCTACAAATTATTAGCATCTGGTTTTTTTTCATGCTTGCACTTGCATGCGGCATCAACTACTTCAGTGAGCACCCATTATCTTTCAATTTTATAAGCAGTAGCGTTTCTTTCAACACTTGCAGCGCTCCGTTTATATTAATTCCATGCTAACTACGAATAGGCTTAAGACTGACAGATTTCTATACATTATTCTTTCAAAAATTAATGACAGCCACCATGCGGATTCGACCTGTAAAATAATGTTTCCCGATGGTTACAGATGTATCCTTCTCGCGGGATTCTTCCGGCATTAGTTAGTTGCAATTCTGCTCCTGACTTCGCCTTGGCATCATGCACAAACAGAAACAATCTTACATTTAAGCATTCTTTCGAATTTTTCTGCAAAGCTTTCACTGTGCCAACGGGGCTGGTACTTTTTTGATTTACGCAGATGCTCTTTGGCCCTGCAACGCGCTATAAGGAACAATCCGTTCCATATCCGTGCGCTTCTGGGCATCCATCGAATCCGCTTCATACTGCGCCTGCAAGTTGACCCACAGATTAAGATCAGTTTCAAAAAATTTTGCAAGCCGCAGGGCTGTATCAACAGAAATACCCCGCTTCTCATTAATAATCTCATGCACTCGCGAGGCCGGTATCCGCAGCTCCAGCGCAAGGGTGGAGGCCGTAAGACCAAGGGGGGCCATGTATTCCTCGCGCAATATTTCGCCGGGATGAATAGCAATCATAATTAATCTCCTAACCATGTGTGGTGGTTTGTTGTTTCCTGCCAGTAGCTTTGCCGCTAGTGATAATCCACCACTTCCACACCATATGCGTTTCCATCTTTCCACCGAAAGCAGATGCGCCATTGTATGTTAATGGCGATGCTGAATTGACCGTCCCGATCTTCCTTCAACTTTTCCAGCCTGTTGCCGAAGGAATTCGGAGCGAATTGAGCTGACTTGTTGCATGTAAAATGCGCAGCATGCGCAATCCCTTTCGCTGCACAGTATTCAATGGCGGGAAATTGCCAGAGGTAAAAAGTTCTTCCGTCTCTTCGCTTTTGAAGCTCATAATCATCTAAAGCGTACCCTCATGAATGCCTCCAGCAAGCAGCCAGAACACTTTTTGCGGCATTCGCTGCGCGAATACGCTAAACGTATTTGTTGAACATAAAAGCGCCCGATTGGGCTTGCTGTCAATATTAGCTAAACAAGGAAAGATGGTGTTTACGCCTTCCTCGCCGTTTTCCGGCACCGCTCCATACGCGCCCGGTGCTGGTTCAAAACCTCAACAGGTTATTCCTTTTCTTGGTGAGCTTCGGCCCCGATCTCGCTTGGCGGGGCTGGTGTTGACGTTAGAGCGCGTGTTCACCTACCCCCCATCACCATATTGCTATCATCTCATATTTTAGCTACTATACTAAAAAATACAGTTAAGAGCTATTATGTTAGATGATATATTAAAAACTCCGCAGGAAATCCGGCTCGGCATCGCCGCCAAGGCGCAGGCCAAACGTCTTGCTCTCAATATGAGCCAGAAAGATTTGGCGGCCCGCAGCGGCGTTTCCCTTGGCTCTGTGAAGCGCTTTGAAACAACAGGGGAAATCTCGCTCGCGTCCTTGCTGGCTATCGCCCTGATTCTTAACGATCTTGAAGCCTTTTCCGGCTTGTTCAACCCACCGCGTACAGAAAACCTGTTCAAGCCGCAATCCCCAGCACCCCGCAAGCGGGCAGGGAGAAAACGCCATGAATCTTGACGTGCATCTGCATGCATACGGCGCACGGCGCCATGTGGGAAAGCTTGCCGCACACAGCAACGCCATTCTGTTCCAGTACGCGCCAGAATTTCTTGATTCGGGCATCAACATTTCGCCGTTCAGGCTTCCGCTCAGCCCAGAGGTCAGGGAAGACCCCAAGCGCACCTTTGACGGCCTGTTCGGTGTGTTCAACGACAGCCTGCCCGATGGCTGGGGGCTGCTTTTGCTGGACAGGGCATTACGAAAAAAAGGCTCATCGCTCCATGCCTGCCTGCCCTTGCAGCGCCTTGCCATGGTGGGTGCCCACGGCATGGGCGCACTGGAGTACACCCCGGCGGCGGAACAGGCAGAAGAAGCCGTTTCTGTGGCGGAACTGGATGCTCTGGCAGAGGATTCGCTGCGGATTCTGCGCGATGCGCCTGTGGATGCGGGGCAACTGGACAAGCTTATTCAGCTCAACGGCTCATCCGCAGGAGCCAGACCCAAAATTCTGGTGAACGTTGCCGATGATTACCGCATTGTGCCGCAGGGGGCGGGGGAACCCCAAGGAACCCCCTGGATCATCAAATTTCGGTCTGCGCACGAACCGCCAAACACCGGGCTGACGGAATACGCATATTCTCTGGCGGCCAGAGAAGCCGGGCTGGATATGCCGGAAACGCACCTGTTTCCGTCTGCAACCTCGCCGGGATATTTCGGCGTCCAACGCTTTGACAGGGTGCATGGCCAAAAGGTGCATGTGCACACCGCCTGCGGCCTGCTGCACGCATCGCACCGCGAACCCTCGCTCACCTATGAAAGCCTGCTGCGCCTGACGCTGCTGCTCACCAAAGACATACGCGAAGTGCTTAAAATGGTGCGGCTCATGGTGTTCAACGTGCGCTCCGGCAACAAGGACGACCATTCCAAAAACTTTTCCTTTCTGCTGAACAAGGAGAACCAGTGGCGCATGGCCCCGGTTTATGACCTTACACCGTCAGAGGGCATTAACGGGGAACAGACCTGCATGGTCAACAACAAGGGCAAGGATATAACCGAAAAGGATTTTTTGGCGGCCGCCGCAACGGTGGATGTAGACGCTCGGACTGTGCGCGAAATCATGCAGCAGGTAGACGCGGCTTTGGCCGAGATGAAAAAGTAAGGTGCTCAAATGTTGGAAGGAGCCCGTCTGAGTGACAAATGGGAAATTCCGCAAGCAGCATGAGAACTGCTCATAAAGGAAACGCCAGAAAAAATATCCGGTTTTGTATCTGATTTTCACAGCGCGAAAGAAGGCTGCCATGCGGTTACACATAGCAGCCTGCATTTATTAACCTACTGGGATAATAGCCTAAATTCCTACGGCAATACTCAATGACCTAGCCAGCGGAGAAACAAGAACAGAAGCATGAAAGCAATCGCTGTGCATCCAGAAGTTACACTTGCCAACCACCACGTATCACCCCGCAATTCCTTGCCGTAACCATCCATTACTGCACGCGATTTTTCAAAATACTCCTTTGATGCGATTGCCGCCACCTCGCACTTTGCCAAGCTTTGCTCCATACGCGCTCTGTGCTGATTCAAAACCTCAACGGGATAATCCCTTACTTGGTGAGCTGCGGTTCCGATCTCCCGCGCGGCCTGAGAGGTACTTCTCTGCAATTCTCGTAAAAGCTGAATCAACTCCTGTGAGTTCTTGATTCGTGCTTCTTCCTGCAAGCTCAGAACCATCAGGCTTGCCTCTATCCTTGTCTGATCTATCTCGCTCGACGGGGATGGTACTCCCCCTTCGCACTCCGTCAGAGATACAGCAATGTCGGCATTGCATAGTGCGGGCATGGCCCTATCCCACCCATCATGCAAATCAAAGAAACCCCGCACAAACTCGCAGTTTAAGTATCGGGCTGCGTTGCCCGCATCAAGGGCATCAAGAAGGCAGTTGCAGTTGTCAATCATGCCGACGATATAAACAGAAACCAGCGGTTCATGTTCATAGAGGCCTCGGCACCCTGTTATCGCAACCAGCTTCATACGTTCAATTGAAACTGAGCGTGGGGGCAAGGCTGCTGATCGCCGCATTCGCACGTTGAAAACGCTCTGGAATTGGCACAAGGACGCGGTTCCACGGAACCCCTGGCGTTTTGTTGCCAAGCCCGCTGTGGAACAATACGTCAAGTACGTGCCGACCCCTGACGACATGAGCAAGGTTCTTGCTGCGGCAAAACCGTGGCAAGCTGATTTGCTCAACACGCTGCTGCTCACAGGGGCCAGAGTAAGCGAAATTCTCAACCTAACGTGGGAAGACGTTGCCGAGCGCTCATTGAAGCTTTGGACGCGGAAGCGCAAGGGAGGGGCAAGGCAGTACCGGACGTTACCTATCGGCAGCAGCTTGCATGCCATCATAGCTGCTCAGAAAGCCATAACAGGCAATACGACACATGTTTTCATCAATCCCAATACAGGCGGGCCGTACTCAACCCGCCAACAAACGATCAGGGATATGATGAAAAACCTTTGCAAGAAGGCTCAGATCAAAACCTTTGGCTTTCATGCCATACGGCATTTTTTCGCCGTGAGCCTTATCCAGTCACACCATGCGGGTTTGACCGACATTCAGCTCCTCTTAGGACACCAGAGGGCCACTACGACCGACATCTACCTGAAAAGCGTGTCGCCAGACATCAACCATTTGGCGGCTATCATTGAAAGTGCGGTTCAGCCAGCATCTAGCCGAACGCACGAGGTTGAAGCCGGCAGATAACTCTGGATGCCAGAACGCTTAAGGGCGAGTTGCTTCACTGCGACCCGCCCTTTTCTTGTGTCCAGCGGCACTGATGCGAGTGCGGTACATGGCGACGGAATCAGGTTTTGGAACTCGAGGCTCTCATGGAGTGTTGATTTTTCCGCCCATCGGTGTGCCGGAGGTGCCGCTGAACGTGCGGTTATTGCCCCTTGACAGCGGTGGGGGTATCATTAATTATGAGACTGAGCACACCGTTTATTAATTGGGAGTACACATGGCTCGACCAAAAAACGAAACGCTCCACCAAGAGCGTCGTCTTCAGATTCTCAAGGCAGCAGCGGGCGTATTTCGCGCAAAGGGCTTCCATGCAGCTAGAACAGAGGAGATTTGCTCAGCAGCAGGCATGAGCGCAGGCACGGTTTTCCGATATTTCCGCGACAAGGACGAAATCATTGCAACCATCGCGGAGATGGAATTCAACGCCAGCCAGGAGATGGGAAAACACCTTTTCACCCGTGAAGGATTTACGGCCTTTGCCAACATCGACGGCAAAGGCCTGGAGGAGATGTGGAGTTCTTGTGCTTCGGGCATGGGCCTTGGCCTCGACAGTTGGCTCGAACTGTATCGAAACGAGAAGTCCGCAGTGCCGTGCAAGGCCAAGGAAAGGGCTATGCGGGAGCAGTTTGCGGAAGCTCTGCGCCTCGGACAGACTGAAGGATGGGTGCGCGCCGCCATTGATCCGAACGAGGCAGTGCTCATCCTCATGGCACTGTTTTCCGGGCTGATGATGGAGCAGCAGTTCGCTCCAGGGCTGGACCTCGAAAAGCTGGCTGGCGGTTTGCGCGGTGTGCTGCGCGCCTACATCCTTACGGAGGCATAGAGGATGATGTTTGACTTAGGCAGGAACATTTGACGAACAGCCTCCCGATATGAGGCATCAACCTTTTAGCCAACTCACATAGATGGTAGAGATATGAAAATAGCAATTATTGGAACTGGCCTGATGGGCACCGCTTTTGCAGAGGCAGTGATGAAAGCTGGCCATGAAGCCATTGTCTACAATCGCACGACAGCGAAAACAGCCCCCTTAGTGGCTATGGGCGCAACGGCCATGGCGACCGCAGCGGAAGCCATCATGGCAGCCGATGCTACCATCCTTGTGCTTCTGGACGGATCGGGAGTGCGTGAAATGCTGCTGAGCGATGCGACAAAAGCGGTGCTTAGGGGCAAGAAGCTTATGAACGCCTCCACGACAAATATTGACGAGATCATTGAAATCGCGGGCGAAGTGGCCAAGTGCGGCGGAGACCTCGCGGAGATGACCATCTATGTGGGTAATGATCAGCTACGCAACGGACAGGGACAGTTCGTCTACGGCTGCGCGCCGAAAGACGAGTCCCTCTGGGAAAACATTCTCATGAGTGTCGGCAGCTCCGCCTTCCGCGTGGGTGAAGTGGGGGATGCGACCAAGGCAGAAACCCCAACGCTCATCGCTTCCATGTTTGGGGCCGTGACGCTGGCGTATGCGGCAGCGGTGGCCAAGAAGCTTAACGTCCCGCAAGAAGTGTATGGCCCAGCCATTTCCATGGCTGTACCGGGCGCGGAATACCTGCTGCCCAAAATGATTGACCGGAATTATGATGAATCGCTTGGGTCTGTGGACAGTTACACGGCTGGGCTGACTATCGCAATCAATACGGCAACGTCAGTCGGCATCCCGACCGACGTCCTAAAGGACATGCTCCGTCTATTCGAGTCTGCGGCAAGTCGTGGCTTCGGCAAAAAGGATGGGGCTGCCGTTTTGGAAGTGCTGTTGGAGCCGCGCTAGACGGACACCGCAATCACGACGCGCACGCACAACCTAGCCCTCATTGCCTGTAAAATCGAAAAAACACCTTTACGTGATGTCCTTATTTGAACATACAGGCCATAGTGAATTTTTCCCACATATCTAGCCAAAGTATGCATGATGGTATGCATGTTAGTCGCGCACTCGCTAAAAACATACCCATTTTAGACGCAAAAACGGCGTGTTGCCATCTAAAGCAACACGCCGTTTTTATTACGCATTAATGGCGGAGAGGGTGGGATTCGAACCCACGTAGGAGCTATTAACCCCTAACTCGATTTCGAGTCTAACCATACACTTTTCGCACACAAAAATATGTGATGTTATTACCGTGCGTTATAAAAATAACCTCGGATAAACTCGGATAAACTCGATTTTCTTTCACGCCAAAAAGGCGGCAAAATCACGTCACATCACGAATTGCCATCACCATCCAATAGCGCCGCAACCCCGCGATCTATCGACAATTCATGTAGGTACTTTTCTGTCGTACTCAAATTTTTATGTCTCAGTGCCGCTTGAATCTGAAACGAAGTAATCACCCCACTGTCTTTTAACAGCGTTGCAAAATAATGCCGCATAGCATGAGCCGTAAAAGGAGGACAAATGCTGGCAGCCTTGCACAACTCCGGAAGCCAAAGCCGCACGGAGTTTTTTGTAAACTGTCGCCCGGCACGTCCCACGAAAACAAACTCCGGGTGGGCAGAAGGGAGCCCTTTCCTTGCTGCCAGGATTTCACGCAGAATTTGCGGCATGGCAAGGATCCCCGGTTCAAGGTTGCCCCCCTTACGCTTGCGCGTCCAAAACGTGATTGTATTCCGCTGAAAATCAACATCATTCCAGCAGAGGTTGCACACTTCAGAAAGTCGCGCGCCCGTGTAGCGCAGGATGTCGAGAAAATCTTTTTGTTCCTGCGTTGCCAACTTCAGCACTGCGTCAATTTCCGCAGCAGTTGGCACCCGCCGCACAAATTTCTTTTCAGGGAATTTCTCGAATGGAATGAAAGGATTCTCGTGATAAAGGCGCTTTCGGATCGCCCAGTTCATAACCGCCCGCAGTTCCACCAGATCACGATTTGCGGCCTTTGGCCCCATCGCTTGTTTTCGTGCAACAAGGTACCCGCTGATCTGCGCGGCCCGAAGGCGTTCAAGCTGAAAATCACCACCTATAAAAGACAAGAATCGCCGCAATGCGGCGATCTTGTACTGAACGGTATTGTGCTGCCGGCGCTCTTTCATATCGTCAAGATACGCTGTCGCCAGACCCAAGAAGGCCGTACCTGTCGGCTCTTTCTTTTCTGCCAGAGTGAGTGCCCTTGCTTCCCACTTTTTTGCGTCTTGCTGATTTGTGAACCCCGACTTTGAGCCTATCCGTTCGCCGTTCTGGTAGACTTCCACTTTGAACCGCTTGCCGCTCTTGGTCATGTATGGAGTAATTGCCATTGTGCTGCTCTAAAAATTTGAGGACATCATCAGGGCGAAAGCGCGCACCACGGGCCGTGCGTCCGTTGCCGACAAAAAAATGAGGCCAGGTACGCCATACCTTCGCCAATGATGATACTTCGACCATCAAAAGTTCAGCCATTCCGGCCAGATCAGTGACCGCGGGCAATGTTGTGTCATCCTGCATGGCGTTCCTCCGTGCCTCCATGCTAGGAAGTTTTACCCCATCATGCAAGAAAAAATAGGAACTTTAACCCTAATCAATTAACCCTCGCTCTTTCGCCTGCCGCTCAAGATTCCAGATCATGTTGGCAAAATCCTCGCCAAAGAACTTAGCAGCCGCATACGTTTCCGCCAGCGACATGCGCCGCGACTTCCCCTCTTTCGCCCTACATAACCGCCACGCTCGAACGGCATCGCCGTCCATCACGGCTCTGGCAAACTCGCTGTGAGACAAGCCTGACGCTGTTATCCGTTCATCCAACAGGGCCACTACCGCACGTTCAAATTTGTCGCCTTCTTTCATGTGCAGACCATAACGGAATTTAGAACCTAGGCAATTTCCGCGTTGACACTTTAGGCACTTTATGCCTAATTTTGACACATGAAAAACGCCACCAAAACCCACCTCAGTCGGCTGGTAAAAGTCTTCGGCTCCTTTAGTGCCGTGGCCCGTTACCTTGGCTTTACTCCCCGCTGGATGCGCCGCATCCGCGCGGAGGACATTCCCCCGCAAAGCGCCCTCAAAATCCGCATTGCCGCGTCCAACCTTCAACTGCGCAACCTGCTGCGCGAGCTGCGCCGCACTGGCGTGGTCACCCCTGCCCACCTGCAAGAGGCCTGGGCGAATATCCGCGCCCAGGAGGCCGACACCGCGCAAGGCAACCATGACACAACACCCGAACCGCTCGCCACCACAGTGACAAAAAGCGCGTAAAGGAACACATGCCATGCCTCAACTGCAAGATATTCCTGAAATAATCCCGTTTCACAAAATGGAAGCGTCAGAGGCGTTCTCCCTGGCCGCGCGAGAAAGCGGCCTCCCCTTCCCCGTGATCTGCAAGCGCATGAACTGGAGCAAGTCCTACGGGCGCCGCGTTTTCCGCAACGAAAAATTTTACCCATCATTTGCCGATCTGCCCCGCTGGTGCGCGGTTGTGGGCAACACAATCGTCCTTCAATGGGCGCTGGCCCGCGCCACAACCCACGGGCTTGAGGCCCAGTTCGACCACGTCGACTGCCAGTCACTGCTGCTGCGTATCACCGGCATGTTTGCCGATGCCGGCACAGTGGCTGGCCGCGCACGCGAAGCCGTGGCCGACAACCTGC
The DNA here is from genome assembly GCF_053570665.1 of Desulfovibrio intestinivivus. Taxonomy (NCBI): domain Bacteria; kingdom Pseudomonadati; phylum Thermodesulfobacteriota; class Desulfovibrionia; order Desulfovibrionales; family Desulfovibrionaceae; genus Desulfovibrio; species Desulfovibrio intestinivivus. The sequence continues at coordinate 567,684 of NZ_JBRBQT010000001.1, forward strand.
TGCAACCGCACGAACTGCGCGCCGTGGTCAAAGGGCTCGACTCCCTCATCCAAGGCAGCCTCGACCTACTGGGCGACCTGCGCCACGAGCTGAAGGAGGCGCAACGTGGGGCATGACATTCCAGCGTCCGAGATCGTCACCGCGCTGCTTGATTCTCGCCTCTATGATCTGCGGAGATCAGGCAACTACCTGCGCGGCGTCTGCCCATCATGCGGGGAAAAGTCCCTCTTTGTGGGCACCCTGCACCCCTACGTGCTGCGCTGCACCCGCCTGAACAAATGCGCGTTTGAGCAGACCGTGCGCGAGGCCCTGCCAGACTTTTTCGGCAACTTCGCCAAGCGCTACCCGCCCACGGCAGAAAACCGCGAGGCAACAGCAGACGCCTACCTGGCGCTAGACCGTGGCTTCGACCTGGGCAAGATCCGTGGCTGGTACGAGCAAGGCTCCTACCCCATCCACAACACAGACCAATACATCCCCACCGTGCGCTTTTACCTGGACGAGGCCCGCACCCGCTGGTGGGAGCGCCTTATCGGCCGCAAGGGCAACAACGGCAACAAGGCCAGCTTCGGCGGCAAGCGCAAGGACGACGGCACCCTCTACCGTGGCGACGCCTGGATGCCGCCCGGCATGACCATTGAAAAGCTCGACCGCGTCTTCCTGGTGGAGGGCATCTTCCACGCCATCGCCCTTTACCATGCCGGGTTCAAGGCCGTGGCCTGCTTTTCGTGCAACACCTTTCCCGAAGACTTCATCAAGGCCCATTCCGCCAAAAACGTTAAGTGGACTGTGGCGATGGATGCCGACAACGCAGGCAGCCGCTGGGCAAAACGCCACTACCTGCGCCTGAAACAAATGGGCGAGCTGGCAAGCGTCTGCCTTCCGCCCAAGGGGCAAGACTGGGACGACCTCTGGCGGGCAGAGCACCTGACCGCCGCGCTCATCTCCAAGGGCCTATACAGCGGGCGGCTCATGGTGGCGGAGAGCGTGGAAGAAAAAGCCTTCCACTACTATGTTCATAACCGCAGCAACAAGTTTTTGCTCGACTTCAAAAACGCGCTCTACTGGATTGAACTTGGCGAGGACTTCCGCACCGAGGTCTACACCGCCGTAAACGCACAGGCGGAAAAGGACGCCGAAAACCGCGCCGCCGAAGCCAAAGCCCAGCGGGCAAAAGAGGCTGCCCGTCAAAAAGCCGAGCAGAAAAAAACCGCTGCCGCACCAGCGCCAGAAGCCACCCCCGCCGATGCCGCCACGTCAGAGCAATCACCAGACCAGCCCGATCAGCCGCAGCAACCCGAGGTGAAGGACACGCCCGACGACCCCGAGGGGCAGATTCTTATGACGCCAGAGGGCCGCCAGATGTTCAACCGCCATTGCTGCGTTGACACAATATCCAACGTGAATCCTGACTGCCTGTACTTATCGAAAGATTCTCTTACAGATGAAATTCGCTACCAGTTCAAAATCGCCTACGCCAACGGCACCCCGGACGAGATCATCCCGCTGGAGGGCTCGGCCATCAACAGCCCGGTGGACTTCAACAAGGCTTTGCTCAACCGCAGCCTTGGCGGCACGTTTGACGGCAACGCCGGGCATTTCAAAATTTTGCGCAAAATATGGCTTAACCGCCGCCTTCCGATTGTTTCGTCGTTATCATTCGTAGGTTACGACCCATCCACCAAGGCCTACGTTTTCAAGGATAACGCCTGGCACTGCGGCCGGCGATTGGCAGCCAACGACCAGGGCTATTTTGAAATCAACCGCCAGGGCGTCAAGACAACGCTGGTAAGCGTCAACATCACTACCGAGGGCGACTTCAAGCCAGACTGGCTGCCCAATTTCGTCAAAGCCTTTCACTGGCAGGGCTTGGCCTTGCTGGCTTTCTTTGCCGGTTCGCTCTTTGTGCAGCAGATCCGCAGCCGCGATAAGTCTTTTCCGCTTCTGGAGTTCACGGGCGACCCAGGCGCTGGCAAATCCACCGCGCTTGAATTTTGCTGGAAGCTTTTAGGCCGCGACGGATACGAAGGCTTTGACCTGCTCAAGTCCACGGCCGCAGGTCGCCGCCGTGCCTTCAGCCAGGTCAGCAACCTGCCCGTGGTCATTATTGAATCTGACCGCGACGATGGGCAGAAAGACTCCCGCCAAAAACAGTTCGGCTTCGATGAAGTAAAGCCCTTCTTCAACGGCCGCGGCACAGGCACCCTGGGCGTTTCCCGCCGTGGCAACGAAACGGACGAGAGCGTGTTCCAGGCCTCGCTTATCATTTCGCAGAATGCCGAGGTGGAAGGCAGCGAGGCGCTTCTGCAACGTATTGTCCACTGCCATGCGGACAAAAAGCACCATGCCCAGGGCACACGCGATCTTGCCCGCTGGTTTGAACGCCAGACCGTGGCCACCGTGGGCGGCTTTCTCAACCGGGCGCTCACGCGTGAGCGCGATTTTCTGGAGGCCTACGCCCAGGCCTACACCAAGTACGAAACCATGCTCACCGGCGCGGATCTGCACAACGAGCGCATCATCAAAAACCACGCCCAGGTGGCAGCCTGTGGCGATGCCCTGGGCGTTATCTTTGGCGATGCCATGACGCAGGAGCTAAAGACCGGCCTCGCCTGCTATCTCACCAACCGCGCCAGGGCGCGAGAAAAGCGCCTGGCCAACGACCATCCGCTGGTCGAACAGTTTTGGGACATCTACGAGTACATCACCATCAAGATCACCGGCAGCCTGCGCAACGACAAAGGCGACCAGGAGCCGCTCAACCATGCCCGCACCACCGATGGCCGCATCGCCATCAACCTCAACCAGCTTATGGAAGAGTGCCGCACCTGGGGCCAGCCCGTGCCGGATATGGCCACGCTCAAAAAGCTGCTGCCCATGTGCCGACGCCACAAGTACATGGGCAACATGCCCATCAATAGCCGCATCACGGGCAAGACCATGCGCTGTTGGGTCTTCAGCCGCGCTGGCGGGTATGCCGCTACTACCGACGAATTTTAGGGGGAATAAATATGTTGATGCACACAGGCTCACGCACCCGCAAACTCTACATCTGCACGTCTACCCGCAACCTTGCGGCCTACCGCCAGTTGCAGCAGGCCCTGGAGCTTGCGCCCTATGAGGTGCAAGACTGGACGCGCTTTCTGCCCGAGCCGGGGCCAGATTTTGACCAGCGCAAAAACGAGGATCCCCACGGCGCTGCCTTTTTCTTTTGCAGCCGCGCCCTGGGCGGCGCTGATCTGGTTGTGTACCTCGGGCCTTCCGGTTGCGATGCCTCGGCAGAGCTGGGCATTGCCTGGGCCGCAGGTGTGCAAGTTTGGGGAGTGCCCGGGCCGGATGAACGCCCAGGCGTCATGATCAAAGGCTGCGTGGCCAGATGGTTCCCCACCCTGGACGCGCTGATCGAGGAGCTTACCCGCTGGCGCGGGTGGTGAAAAAGCAGAACGGCCCCGATGCGCGAGGCCGTTCTAATGTATGGTAACCAAACTAACTAACCAGTAGGAGTCTACGCAATGAGCACCTTCATGTCATTCATTTTTGATGAGGCCCAAGTCCGTATCCACCAAAGTGCAAATGGTTCTATAGCTATTACCGATGGAACCGTCCTCCTCGGTGACACCCCAAGCATGCCCAACGTGAACGAATCCCGCATCTAGCCATTCCCATTTGAGGCTGCCCCCACAGATTACCATCGCTACTACCGATGGTAATCACCGCTCCCGTGCGGGGCTGTTCAAGGCTATAGAAACAAATAAACATGAGGTGATTATCATGTCTAATCTGCCGGAACTGGAAATGGTTAATGGGCTCCCAATGGCTTCTTCTCTGGATGTGGCTACGCACTTTGAGAAAGACCACCATAATGTTCTCAAGGCCATCAGAACCCTCATTGACGAACTGCCCGCCGAGTTCAATGGCGTTAATTTTAACGCCATTGAATACCGCGACCCGGTCGGCCGCACCCAACCAATGTTTTACCTGAGCCGCGATGCATTTACACTTCTGGCCATGGGCTTCACCGGGGCGGCAGCCTTGCAATGGAAGCTAAAATACATTGAGGCATTCAATGCCATGGCCGAAACCATATTTCACATTGAGGATATTTCTTTACCCTGGGCTACGCCCCCGGTTATGGCCATGCTGACCCGCCTGCCCACCTTTATGCACAGGGAATACTTTCGCGCGCTTATCGCCGTATACACCAAGCTTGCTCCAGAAGAGGCCGATAAACGAAGCCGCAAATTGCTGGATGTTTGCCGGGTATTCGCTTGCAAAGCCAGAACCCAACAAGGCAGCCTTTTGGATGTGACAGGGGCATAAACAGATTATGACCCTTTAGGCTACTCCAACATATCGGCCCATCCGACAGCCCCGCTAACCAGCGGGGCTTTTTTATCCACACGCAAACATAACATCAAACCAGCACAACATACTGAAAAATTTGTTTAATACCTTTAAACCCGGCCCTCTTGGAAAAATAAACTCAAAATATTTTTGGGGGCATCGGAAAGGCGTAATATGTGTAATGTTACATTATTTCATATAATTATATAGTAATATTAGTGTAACCAGATTACGCTTTGCCCCTGTGATTTTATTACGGTTAGCTGTGATTTTTCAGCATTCTTAACATGCTGAAATTTAACATATATTACAAATAGCCTCAAAAAATATTACGCTGTATTACACTGAAATCACAGCACATCACACTTATTACGCTGTTGCGAACCCCTGTCCCGCTTTATATACAAGCACCCCCCCAGGCAGCCCCTCGCCGTCCATTGACAAACGGTATATTTTTTATACCTTATAAGCATGAAGTTTGAATACGACCCCGCCAAGAGTGCGATCAACAAAATGAAGCACGGACTCGACTTTGAGCAGGCCAAGGCCCTGTGGAAAGACGAAAACCTGCTGGAAGTGCCCGTGCTGCGCACAGGTGAACCACGCTTTCTGGTTATCGGCATGATCGAGGGCAAAGTGTGGACAGGGGTCATCACATACAGGGGCGAGGCCGTGCGCATCATTTCCGTGCGCCGCTCCCGCAAAGAAGAGGTGGAACACTATGAATCATGAACAGCAGCTTTCTGCCGAGGAATTTGACCGCCGCTTTGAAGCGGGCGAGGACATTTCCGCGCATGTGGACTGGTCAGCGGCCCGTAGGCCCAACAAGCAGACGCAGCGCGTAAATGTGGACTTTCCCACCTGGATGGTGGAAGCGCTGGATACGGAAGCCCGCCACCTGGGCGTGAGCCGCCAGGCGCTCGTCAAAGTGTGGATAGCCAACTGCCTTGCGCGCGATGCACACAGCGCCAGATAAAATTTTAGTCACTTTGAGAAGATGGAAAAAGCCGGAGAAATCCGGCTTTTCTTGCGTTTCAGACCGCAAGCAGTTCAGCACCACTACAAGGTACCTATGGCGTTAAGGCGCAAATGGGTATAGGGAAGACAGTAGAAAGCCAACAAATGACAAGCTTGTGCCCCCCTAGAACTCTGTCATAATAAAAAAATTTCTAAAATTCACCCAAAATGCGCAGGCAACATATGACTGACCAGCAAAAAGACCGAGATGAGGCACTAGCCGAAATTACTGCAAATAGAATTCAAAAAATATTTTATGCAAACAGCATAAAACGCGCTTTTATCGATAGCATAGTCCCCGTAACTTTACTTCTAATTACTGGAATATTAGCTATTTCATTTTACTTCTTTCCAGAAGATTTCGATAACCTTCTTTCTCAAGAATCCGGCATTAAACGCCTAAGCCTGTCAGTAGGATCTATGGCAATATCAATATCTATAATAGTATTTTTCAAGTCTATTTTGGCTCGATTAGAGCACAGGCCTTTAAACTTCATTGATATTGAAAAACAACGTATTAACTCTTCACGCTCAGAAATATTCAAGATTTTGCAGGCAAAAGAGACCTTTTCTGACACAATTCCTCAGAAATCTATTCAGAAAGATTTGAATCCCTCCGATTATTTCGCCGGGATGATATCTTTTTTTAGCGAACGAATAAAAAAGACAAACGAAAGCGCATCGTACCTCCTCGACACAGGTAGAGCTTATTCAAAATATGGCCTCTGGTTTTACATCTTAACAATTATTGCATGGCAAATTTTAATATACAATACTGAATTCCATGTACAACACATCTACGGGATCGCAGGATGTTCTCTTATTTTTATTTTTGTTCAGTTTATGAGTGCATGGTTCTTAAAACAGTATAGATATTCCATCGACACATCTATACACCTCATCAAGATCAAAACTATCATTGAAAGATATTTTCTTACGTATCTAATTGTAAAAGAATCACACCGAAACAACAAATGTTATACAGAAGCATTTACCGTGCTCAAAGAAGATATCAAATGGCCTGAAACCTACCTCACAAAAAACCCTGACGTCAGTTTTGCCAAGGAATTTATGGAAACAGCTACACAGCTTATCCGAGCCGCCAAATCCGAGGCCAAGCCTGAAGCCAAAAAAAGCAACGGATGAGTAGCACCGTAAAAGGCATGAGTATAAAGCAGAGATTTACGCCATCGGCCCTTACCCTCTCCGTCTGTAAGCTGAATCAACAACATTAACCATCGCAATCGGAATGCCTGCCCATGCGAACATACTCCGCATCTTCAGTTGAAGAGTTTATCCGAGTAGTCAGCGACGAATTCTACACCATTGGAGGATATAGAGGAGTTTCAAACATCGCCTACGAACTAATTCCATCTATTGGGAGAGTTCCAAAAGAATCTAGGGGGGCAGCCCTGCTTTTTGAAGAAAGCATGTTTGAAGAATTCAAGCGGGAGCTACCGAGCTTCGAGCAAAACAAATCCGGCACTGAGTGCGCAATAATAGCCCAACACCATGGACTCCCAACGAGACTTCTTGACTGGACAAGCAACCCGCTGGTTGCCTTGTATTTTGCAACGTATACAAATCCAGACCATGACGGATGTGTGTATTGCCTATCCCCGCTTATCAAAAAGATAAAAGAACAAGATATTGACTATGGCGAACTACTTCTAATGACAGAAAAAAGTGGCATATTCGCACCAAGCAAAGTCAAACTTATACCAGATATTTCCGAAAACTACGCAAATATCATGCAAAAAAGATTTAATTTTGCTTATGCTATTTTAAAACCAAGCGCTATTACACCACGAGTTTCACGGCAACATTCTTTTTTTACAATTCATCCGAATCCATTTCTATCAATAACGGATATATATGTGAAAATAACAATTCCAAAGCAGTCAAAAAAAGATTTGCAGAATATGCTTTCCGTTTTGGGAGTTAATGCATATTCGCTGTTTCCTGATCTTGGCGGCTTAGCCTCTGCAATAAAGCGCAACTACTTTTCTAGCCTTTCAGCGATCGCTCAGGCGCAAATTTTATCAGATATTTCCCAAAATGCTTCAAAATAAAATTGTATAGACATGCCACTTACCTAGCAGACATTATGACAGTTCCAATGACAACTAGATGGCAACGCGACAACAACCTCAGATCGACAAGATTAACAGCACAAAATTGTTTACTATTTTTTAACTACACACATGCATACATCCTTCGACATTTAAAAATCCTGTCATTAGGGACAAGCAGAGACAAGGCAGAGTGGATTCTTAATACCGACAATCCTCATGAGAGTAACCCTCTATGTTCGAATACCTCCAGATTTTTCTATCCGGCGGCCTTCTTGGTGCAATTGTGATTAGCGCAATCAACAACAACATTTCTAAGAGAAATAACGAGATAACACTACTCGTCAATGAAAAAACGTTAGCAATGCAGAGAGAGCTCTTTGAAAAGAGCCAAGAAATCTCTAGAAATGACTTTATTGAAAAGATTAACTTTGAGAATAGAAAATCTGCATGCGTTGAATTTTTGCGTTGCATGCACCCTGATCGCATTGAGCATTATAATTTTAATATTTCACATATTGAAAAAATATTATTTGAAATAATGATATATTTTGATTCACCATATCGAATAGATGCTGAAGATTTATACGCAGCCATTTCATACTATAATCAAGATGAAGTTGACGAGAAACATCGCAATAAGCATCATTTTAATGTGCCTTCATTTTATAAAGAAGAATACAGCGCGCTAGTCAAAAAAACAAAGCAACTTCTCCTTATTGATGAGCTAAAAAAATAAGCCATTGCCATAGATTCTCCTTCAAAAAACACACCACATCCACCATTATCTGCCACTCATTTTTGAGCGAGCTACAAACTGCGCATGAAACGGGCATCTGGCGTTAAGGTGCAAACAGGTATAGAGTAGGAAGTGTAATCCTACTTATACGCGGAGCGCCAAATGCAGCATGAGGAGCTTATTGACCCGATCACAGGCGAAGTGACCCAGATTCAAAGCGACGAATCAAGCCCGGCCTTTACGGAATGGGAGCATGGCCTCGCCGTGTTGTGGAAGGGTTGCCTTGATATTTCCTTTGACTACCACTCCACAAAAAGCGGGCTGAAACCACGCGCCATAGTGCTGACGCGCGTTCTTTACGGGGGCAGCGGCGTCTACCTGGGGGGAGTGTATCCAGGTCAAAAAATGTTCAAGACCTTTCTGATTGACCGCATCAAGTCAGAGGTACGCTATCCAGACGGAACTGGCAGCATCCCTGAATTTCTCAATACGCTGGGCGTTGACCTTGCATCTCTGCCGCCGCTGAAAGACGCAGCGCCGCAAAAAACCAAACCAAGCCGAGCCAAGAGGCGCGGGCCAGACATGAGCGAGATTTTGCTATCCGCCCTTGCGGTACAAGCCCATGACGTGCTGATAACTTTCAAGGATGCCAAACGCGGCCCGCTGACCGTGCAGGTAAAAAAATCTGTGGTTGCGGAGTCAGGTGAGCTGTTCCTTATAGGCGTTAATGCCGACAATCAAGAAACAGAGTGTTTTCCTCTTCTGGCAGTAGCAGGCAAGATTACTGCCAACGGCAAGAGCTGGCAGCGTAAAACTTTTGTGCGGGATGTTCTGGGCTATGAACTTGATTAACCTTCGACCTGCATCCCCTCAAGGCGACAATGCCCGTTAAGGACTGGCGGAGCGTAAAAGGAAAGTTACAAAAGGAGTTTTGATAAGCATATGACGGACAATTACAAATTGTTTAGAGACAATTTTTGTGACAAGTGCATGGAAGAATCAGAAAAAGAACCGGATAATTTTCAGCTGATATATAATGGCGAAAATGAAAACCCTTCATATCTTGGCTATAAATACTACTGCCCTCATTGCCATCGATTAAAGGATGACGGGAGCGATGCAAAGAAAGACCTTATTGAGAAAGAGACTGCACATAGTCTGCCAGAGTTTCTCGAAAAAATTGAGAAAGAACCTCACGTGGAATGGTTCAGGGGTGTCAGCAACACCAATTATCCATTAAAATCCGTCATTGGAAGATTGGATATTGGCGAAAAAATCAACACTGCTCTAAAAAAAGAATACCGCCTTTTTTCAGAGTTTAAGAGATATATTTCGTACCTTGAAAATTCTTGTGAAAATGAAGACATTGCCTTCATTGGCCAACATTACAAATTGCCAACGAGGCTTTTGGATTGGACTTCAAGCCCCCTTGTTGCTCTGTATTTTGCAACTAAAAATAAAGAAAATGATGGAGCTGTTTATATCTTGGGGCAGGTGTCAGGGGCCCCCAAAGGCTTTACCTATGAAAGCATGCTGGCAGACGGTGCTCAAATAGAAAAAAGCGACACATGCCTAGTAATACCTCGGGCGATGTCTTCAAGAATGATCACACAGTCAGGGGTTTTCACGATTCAAACAGACCCCTTCATCCCTCTTACAAAAGAAGTCAGGAAAAAAATTATAATCCCTCAAATTTGCAAGGAAAAAATTTTTGCGGATCTAGATCGTGTTGGAATTCATGATTTCTCCCTTTTCCCCGACAAAGAAGGGCTCGCCGGATGGCTTAGGGAAAAGTATTGGTTACGCTCCATGTATGATCCAATGGAAGATCTATTGTGGAGTAACCGTTGACCCTTGACTACAGGAAGCTCCTCCCCTAATCTCAGCTCACGGAGCCTAAGAACTCCTCTGCGAGCGGATGCCTGACCCCGATAGAAAGGCTTTTTTTGCGCCCTATTGGTGGCGCTTCTTCGGCTATTATGGTCGGGAGTAGGCTAATAAAATACCCTTCGGGGGAATATGCCTGCCGCCTCGCAGCGGTTCTTAGCTCCCGGCTTTCGCTTTTTCTGCGGAAGCCAATTAAGAACTACTGCGAGGTTCCCATGTCTACCCCTTCCTTTCTCTCCCAACGGCTTTCCCTTGTTCAGGAGCAGCAGCTTGAGCTGACCGTGCTTGCCGAGCACGCCAAGCGCGGCACTGGCCAGCAGCGCCGCCTTGCCCTGCAATGCCTCTCACACCGCCAGGCCGAGCTTGCGGCAGATCTGGCCCAGGTGGCACAGTTGGCGGCCCCGCGCGCGGTCAAACGCGCAGCATTGCGCGGGCGGAGGGTTGCGGCATGAGCGGGGCACCATACCACAACGCCGCGGCACTTCAGGCCATGTCCACCCTGCAAGAAGCCCTGCGCGATATGCAGGAAGAACTGCCCGCACAAATGGCCCTCGCGGCCCGTAGCCAGCAAGATGCCCTCACCGCGCTGGCAGCGCAGCAAAAGCAGCTTGCCTGGCTGGCAGATCAGGCGGCCCAGGCCCATGCCGCCACCGCCGCCCAACCGGGAGGAGAAAGCCATGACTGAGCCTACAGATCCTATTGTGGAATTGCTGGATACCGCGCGCGCCCTGCGTGTGCTGGCTCTGGGCCTGAATGGCGAAGAAGGCGAAGGCACAGATTTGCCGCAGGGCGGCAAGCCGGGTCTGGCTTGCATATTGCGTCTGCTGGCGGATAATTTGGACAAAAACGCTCAAAGGTTAGACGAAGCCTAGCCGCAAAAATCAGCCGCCCCACCGTTGGCAGACGGTGGGGCGGCTTTGTTTATGCCTGCGGGGCCAGAGGTAGAAAGAGCTGCCGCACCTCGCGGGGTGAACCGCAGTTTCTGACCTTGTTTGCGGCGCCATCGGGCAAGTCCAGCGCCGATGGGCTTATGGTGTGCCCCAGGGTAAGCTCTGCTGTAAAGCTGTGGGCGCAGTCCACATTGCTGCACAGGCAGTAAAATATGGTAAATCCCGGCGCAACGTCCCGGCGCTTCCGTATAAAGGCCACTTCACCGCAGCGGTCGCAATAAATCCTCATGGCAACCCCTCAAAATAAGCAGAGCGCGGGCAATGTCTGCGTCAAAAATGCTTTTATTGCTCCAGTCGAGTACCGCAAAAGTACACTCCTTCCGCAAAAAGCATCTTTTCCTTGCCCTTGCCCGCGCTCTGCTTATTTTCTACGCCGTATTCACAGTCTGCCGCAACCAATGTGCGCGGCTATTCAGGCAATTCCGGTGCATCCTCAATAAATTTTACCTGCATACTTGCGGGTAGGTGGTCGTTTACCTCCAGCAACAGTTCACGCACCGGGGTCACTTCATTCTTAGCGTACACGGCATCTATCTTTGTTATGTCGCCAAAGCCCGCAGTGTTCTGTGGGATGATGCTTGCCATTGCTGGTGGTATGCGGTGCGCGGCGATAATGTCGTCGCGGCTGATGTTCTTGATCTTTTCCAAATCGTCCTTGGTGCTGAAGTCCCCCACTGGTAGGATCTGCACGTCCTTTTCCCGCCCGTTGGGAATGTGCAAAAACATGTTGCGAAAGTTGCCGATGCCCTTGCTGCCCTCGATGGCCTGGCGCAGTTTGTCGCGGTCGCTCGGGTCAAGCTGTTGTGAGGCAGAATAAAAAATATAGCCCATGTGCGCGCCGTTTTTGTAGTAGCGCCGCCGAAACAGAGTGGCGTCTTCATTCAGCAGCATGCTCTGGATCGCGCCCAGGTATGCGGGCATGCCGTACATAGTCTGCGACACGTCATAATTTTTTATGTGCAGCACGTCTCCAGCAGCAAAAACCTGTATCTGCCCCGTGCGGTCAAGCAAACCATAGGTGTCGGCTTCCTTCATGCGGCGCATGTTTATGGCGGGCAGGTGGGTCAGGCCCACCACCTCGCCGTACCAGTTGCGGCGCACCAGGGCGTAGGCGTTGGCAAAGACGTTGTAGTCGGTTGTCATGCAGCGCATGGTCGCGCGCGAAAGCGCCGCGCTTGGCGCAAAGCCCCGCATTATCACATTGGTTTTAAATTCCAGCAGCGGGCCGTGGTAGGCATTGGCGCGCAGCAGCCGGGCAAGGCCGCGCTGGGGCACGGGCGTCTGATAGTATCGCCCGTTGTCGATCAGCCACACTCCCAGGTTGTCGTAGAGTTCGCCAGCGAGGACTGGTTCCGGGTCGCCGAATTTACATGTAAACGAGCCGATTTTGCTCTCTGCCTGCGTCTGGCTGCGGCGTTTTTTACGGTCGAGTGCCATAAAAGCACACTCCCGTAAAAACGCCTTGCCATCCTTGGCAGAGAACAAACTTGCCTCGTTTACTGGACTCTATAAATTTTCCTTGCTTCATGTGCTTCCTTCCTTAGCTCATCGCAATAATGCAGCCACCAGAACTTTGTCTCGCCAGAGGTTCCGCAGCTAAAGCATGCATGACGCTCCAGGCCTCGTCCGCGTGGCCCGTCTTTTCCGTGCGGCCAGCCGCATAGGTCATTTGTCCGCTGTTGGTGGTGGTGCGCTTGATCGTCATAAAGGCATGAGCCAGATCAATGTCGCCTGCGTCAAACTGAAAACGCCCCTGCTCCATCACTTCCAGAGCCTTGAGCACCATTTGCGCCTTGACCTGCGGGCTGTACACAATGGGCACGGTCATGGGTATGAACTGCTTCACCATCTCATACACGCCAATGCCCGGGCCTGTGGTGTCCACGCCGTAGTGTCCGTAGTTGTAACGGCGGCTCTGCTCGCGTATGCGCTCGCCCTGCCACAGGTAGCTCTTGTTCTGCCAGCGTTCCTTTTCCAGCAGGCGAATCACGCCGCCAGACACATCCGGCGGCAACAGGGTGGACGCGCTGGCGTTGTCCCCGGTGCGGGCAGGGTCATAACCGCCCCATACGTTGCGGTTGCCCACGGGCCGGGCCGCGTTACTGTCAATGTCCGTCCACTCGCCCGTGTCCACCATGCAGCGCTCCAGCAATGACAGGGCAAACACGCTCTGCGCATCATCAATAAAGCGGCAGCGAAAAAGCTGCTCAAAATCATCAGTGCTGTATTCAAGCTTGAGCTGGGCAAGGTCGAAGAGGTCACAGCCCCCGGCCATGGCATCGTCCAGGGTAACGATCTGGCGAAACCACGAATCCGGGCAGGCCGTGCCGGCGCGCAGGGCCGCATCGTCCGGCCAGGGCTTGCGCTTGGCGTAGCGCTGCTGAAAGTCCTCACCGCTCCACAGGCTGAAGGCATCGTGCGTCAGTGCTGAAGGCGTGGAAAAGATGGTGCGCCGCCACTTCTTGTGCGCGGCCATGCCTGTGGCCACCTTGAACAGCTCGCGGAACTTCGTGATCCAGAAAAATTCGTCAATGTAAACGTGCCCGTGGTAGCTCTGGGCGCTCTTGCTGTTGTTGCTCAAAAAATAGAGCGTGGACGGGCCGTGCGCCGTGTTCAGCACAATGGGGTTGCCCGTGAGGTTTATGTCAAATTCCTCGGCGGCAATGGCCGTTATGTATGAGCGGAACACCTCGCTCTGCGCCCGCGTGGCAGAAAGAAAAATCTGGTTGTCGCCAGTGAGCACGGCATCTTCCAGCGCCTCCTGGGCAAAGTACCAGGTGGCCCCTATCTGGCGGCTCTTGAGGTAGGCGCGGTTGCGGTAAATCAGCTTCTGCGCCGCCCACTGCTGCTGATAGTCAAAATATCGCTTGTGCAGCCGCGCTTCAAAATCCGCCTTTGTCAGGCGGCTCACGTCATTCTTGACCTGTTTGCCCTTGCGTGGCTTGCGCTCCCTGCCCTGGTCGCCCCCCACCGCTGGCGCTGAATCTGTGTCCGCGACTTCCCGTCCCACAGTTCTGGCCGCGGCCCGCAGTTTTTGCAGGCGCTCCAGCGTGCTCACCAGGGCGTCCACTTCCTTCAGTTCGCCGGGCGTTTTGTTGTCGCGCTCCAGCAAAATGGTCAGCCGCCTTTGCGCGGCCTGCTCCGGGGCTTCGTGCGCCAGCAGGTCGTCCCACTGCCCCTGCGAAATCCAAAAATACACCGTGCGGCGCGGCACATTCAGGGCCTCGCTTATCTCTGTGGCGGAATAGCGCCGCAAGTACATGCCGCGCGCGGCGCTCTTGATTTCGTCTACGTAATGACGCCCACCGGCACGTCCTGTGCCGGATGGGCTCTCGCTTGCGAAAGGCGCGGCTTTCGCTTCACTCGCGCTGCGCGGCTCGCCGCCGTCCTGGCGGCATGTGGCTTTGGCATTATCCATGCCTGACGCATAGCAGATCACGCGGCGGTAATCCCGGCCCCTGTGTCCAGAATTGTCTAGTCTGGACAAGCAGTTGTTGACCATCACCCCACGCGCGAGGGTATCCTTGCGGGTAGGAGAGACACCATGCCCGCACTCATTACCAAGTTTGTCAAAGTCGCCCAGTCCGGCCCGACTGTAGACGGCCGCAATATCGACCCACAGTGGCTGCGCGACATGGCCGAGATATACGACCCGGCCCTCTACCGCGCCAAAATCTGGCCCGATCACCTGCGGTGGGGCAATAACTACGGTTCTGTGGTGGCTCTCAAGTCAGAAGAAAAAGACGGCCTGGTCAGCCTCTATGCCAGTTTCGCCCCGAACGCCCAGTATCTGCTGAGCAACCAGTATGACCAGAAATTAAGTTTCAGCATTGAAGTGCTGGAAAATTTCGCGGGCACGGGCAAGTTCTACCTTGGCGGCCTGGGCGTTACAGACAGCCCCGCAAGCCTCGGCACAGACGAGCTGAAGTTCTCACGCCGCGCATCCTATAACGGGCAGAGCGCGCGCATTTTTGCGGGCGAACCCGTGGACGCCTCCTGCTTCAGCGCGGATCCCGCAAGCGACACCGCGGAAGCCCCCGGCTGGTTCATAACCTTTGTCAAAAAATTTCTCCCCAATGAGGAACCCCCAATGGATCAGAAGCAGTTCGACGCCATGAACAAACGTATTGAAGGGCTTGAAGGCCAGCTCGGCGAAATAAAAACCCTGGTGGAAGGCAAGTTTGCCGCTGCACCCGCAGCCACCACTGCCCCCGCTGCGGCTGGCGAACCCAAGCCCGGCACAAGCCAGCCGGATGGCAAGCAGCCCCAGGGCGAAACCGGGCAGGATTTTGCCGCCATGTCTGCCGCCTTTGCCGCAAGCATGGAAACAGCCGTGGCCCCCCTGCGCCAGAAGCTGGACGAAATGGACAAGCGCTTTGCCGCTGCCAAACCCGGCGCGCCGGTTGCCGAAAGCACCGGCCCCGCCGACGACAACACCCCTCTGATTTAGGAGCCAACGCAATGCGCGACCAAACCCGCAAACTTTTCAAGATTCTCTGCACCCGCCTTGCCGCAGGCTTTGGCGTGGCCGACGTCAGCCAGCAGTTTTCCGTATCGCCCAGCGTACAGCAGTTGCTCAAGGACAAGATCGTGGAAGCCTCCACGTTTTTGCCCCGCATCAATTTCATCATCGTGGACGAGCTGAAGGGCGAAAACATCCTGGCCGGCGCTTCCGGGCCTGTCACCGGGCGCACCGACACCACGGGCGATGCCGAGCGCAGCCCGCGCGACGTGCTCGGGCTGGAAAAATTCACTTACGAGCTGGCAGCGACCCAGTCCGACGTCTACATGCGCTACAACACCGTGGACGCCTGGGCCAAGTTCAAGGACATGGCCGAGCGCTATTCCCGTTATGTCTGGGCGCGTATGGCCTCCGATATGGAGATCATCGGCTGGAACGGTACCAGCGTTGCCGCCACCACCAACCTTGTGGCCAATCCCATGTTGCAGGACGTGAACAAGGGCTGGCTGCAATACATGCGCGAAAACAAACCCGCCAACGTGCTGCCCCAGGGCAGTGTGGCGGGCAAGATCCGCTTTGGCGCTGGCGGCGACTTTGTGAACCTCGACGTGGCCGTGCACGACCTTTTGCAGGGCATCCCCTCCTTCCTGCGTCAGGATCTGGTGGCGCTCATCGGCACAGACCTGGTCGCGCAGGAAAAGTCCGCTCTCATGGCCGCAGTGGGCGGCAAACCTACGGAAAAGACCCTCGCCCAGCTCTCGCTTGCCACCTTTGGCGGCCTGCCCTGGGAAACGCCGAGCAACTTCCCCGCGCGCGGGCTTGTCATCACCAGCCTGGATAACCTTTCGATCTATCAGCAGGACGGCTCCTGGCGTCGTCAGATTTTGGACAACCCCAAGAAAGACCGGGTCGAGGACTACAACAGCCGCAACGAGGGCTATGTGGTCGAAACGCCGGAAAAGCTGGTGGCCTGGGAGGCCAACAACGTCAAGCTTGAAGGGGAATGGTAATGGGCAGCCTCATGCTCCAGTTCCAGCGCGCTCACAAGGCGAACGCGGGAACCGTGGTCGGCCAGTTGCCGGAAGCGGCACCCCCCGCGCCCCCCACCGGCCTGCCCTCCGGCCTCATGGCCGGGCAGCAGTTGGCGGCCTTCTGCACAGCCTCGCTTACGGAGGATCTGCGCGCCCTCAAGGAAGTGTCCAGCCACGCCAGCCGCGACATCACCAAGCGCGATGTGCTCATTCCCAAGTATGCGGACTATGTGCGCCGCCTGCGCGAGGCCGGGCACACGCACGAGCTGATCGGCTATTACCTGGTCTGGCTCATGGATTCCGGCATGATTGAAGAAGGGCTTGAGCTGGCGCTCTGGTGCGTTGGCAACGGTCAAACCCTGCCCGAAGGCTTCAGCAGCAAGCTGCCCTACTTTGTTTCGGACACCCTGCTCACCTGGGCGGAAGCCGAAACCGCAGCCGGCCGCACTGTGCAGCCCTACCTTGACCAGTGGAGCACAGCAGTTACCGCCGCGCCCGATGCCTGGAACCTGCCCGATGTTATCACCGGGCGCTGGCGCAAGGTGCTGGCCCAGCAGGCGGAACTTGCGGGCGACCTCGCCACGGCCAAGCCGCACTACGAGGCGGCGCTGGCCCTGGGGGCCAAGTGCAAAACCGCCCTGGGCGACGTTACCCGCAAGCTTGAAAAAGCGCAGGGAGCGGAAACCACCACGCCCGAACCTGAAGAAATCACCCCCGCAGCAGACCAGCCCGGGGCCGCAGCGTCTGAAGCTGGCTAGATACTCCCCACCCAACCGGGGCGGCCTTGCACAGAGGAACGGGGCATGACGGTGTACCCGCCAGCCGCAAGCCCAATGTGCAAGGCCCGCCCCACTAACAAGCAGGCAGCATGAGCTTTTCCGCAGTATCCACAGGGTTAAGCGCCCTCATTGTAGCTGGTGACGGCTGGTGGCCGGATCTGCCCGTGGCGGACTTCCAGCAGACCTACCGCCTCCCCCAGGAATATGCGGACGTGCTCTTGCAGGATCATCTGGAGCTTGCCGCCCTGTGGGCGCAGCGCCAGCTTGAGGAGTGGCGCACCCAGCGCGAGGCCGAAGACTTCACAGCTCTGGCCAGCGTGCCCAAGGGGGCCATGCGGCTCTATCGCCGGGCCGTGTTCTGCCATGCCAAGGCGCTCTTGCTGGCCCAGTTCGCCACGGTTGAGCGGCGCGAGGCGGCAAAGAACGACGCCAAGGAAAGCCCGGAAACATACCGCCAGTTTTACGCCTGGGCGCAGGATGCCATTGCCGACATTCTGGGCCGCACCCGGGCGGATATTGAACTTTTGTAAGGTCAGCCATGCGCAAGTTTACCGCCCTCGTCAAACACCTGCTGGAATCCTCGGGCCTGCCGCGCGAACAGTGCAGCGCCTTTGCAGACCAGGGCGAACTGCTGCTCACCGGGCGGGACATGGGCCCCGCCTACGTGGACGACCAGCCCCGCCGCCAGTTGGATCTCGGCGTCTGGAAGTACGAGGCCGTCATAAATCTGGAGCGCTACCCCTACGACGGCATGACCCTGCTCTCTCTCGTGCTGGCATGGCTGGCGGAGCATGACGCGGATCGCGCCGCCCAGGGGCTGGAAGATCCCAAAATCACTGTCACGCTCAACGATGGCGACACGTCAGACGTTGAGCTGGATATATTTTTTGAGGAGGCCCTGGCCGTGATCGAGGATCCCGCAGGCCCCATCAAATTTGAGGGCACACGCTGGAGCATGGCTCCTACCGTGCTGACCCCTGCGGAAAAACTCACCGGCCTGCACGGGGCTGTCAGGGGGCAGGCATGAAGTGGGCTGTGCGGATCGTAGGCAACAAGCAGCTTAACGCCCAGCTCGACCGTTTCGCGCGCGAGGCCAAGGAGCGCCAAAAGTTGGCCCGCCGTATGGGCGGCTATGTGCGCACCCTGTCCCGGCAAAACATCAAGCGCCAGCGCACGGTGGACGGCGCGGCCATGACCCCGGCGCAAAAGCGCCGCGCGGCCCGACCCATGCTCATGGGCCTGCACAGCCAGATGGTTGTGCGCGCTGCCGAAGGCAACAAGGGCGTAACCGTCAGTTGGGAAAACCCCCTTCTGGCCGCCATCGGCTATCGGCATCAGGAAGGCATCGGCGAAAACTGGTCGCCCGGCCGCGCCCGCACTGTCTACGGCCAGCCGGACTACAAGGCCCGCGCCACCCGCGCCCAGGCCAAGGCTCTACTGCGCGAGGGCTACCGCCTCATGGTTCCGGCCAAGGGCGGCGGGCGCAGGCCCAAGCGCGTCACCGTGCCGTGGATTGAAGAAAAAATGACCCTGGGCCAGGCAGGGCTGATCCTGCGTCTGCTCCGCACAGGCCAGACCAAGGGCAAACAGTCCTGGCGCGACACCGTGCCGGCGCGCCCTTTCCTCGGCGTTACGCCGCAGCAGGCCGAGGAACTGTCCCGAAAGCTCGTCAAAAGTTTGCTCGCGGCAGCCGTTGCCCGCTCCTAGCGGGCTTACGGATGGCGACAGCGGTTTCGTTCGCTGATTGTCGCGGTAACCAGTTACTGTCTTCATCCGTAGCTTCCTGCGTCGCAACGGCTGAAGCAAAGCCGCCCGCGCATAACAGGGCAGGAAGGTACAACATGCTTGGAACCGTACAGATAAACAATCTCAATCTGAAACAGGGCGAGCTGACCAGCGTTGAAAACTACATGCTGTTCACCGGCATTGCGGCGGCTGACTGCCAAAATACCGGAAAGATCGTCACCATCGACCAGTCCACGGATATGGACGCCGTGCTGGGGGCAACCGCCAGCGACCTCAAAACCCAGGTGACGGCAGCGCGCCTCAACGCCGGGCAAAACTGGTACGGCTGCGTGTTGCCGTACACCGTGGCCGAAACAACGCCCGACGCTCTGCCCAACGCTCTGGATGGAGCCTTTGAAAACGCCGTCAACACGGCAATGGAACACGTCAAGGTCGAGGCCATCATCCGCACCGATCCCGTCACCAGGGCAACCAGCGTGGAAGCCATGCAGGCCCTGGCCGAAAGCATCATGGCCAAGTACATGCGCCCCCTCTGGATCATGGCCCGCGCTCCCCAGTTCAACAGCGCAAGCCAGACCTTTGCCGATTATCAGGCCTTGGCATCTGCTCTTCAGGCGGGCATTGCCGCCGACCAGGTCATGCTGACCGTGAGCCTTTGGGGGCACGAGATGGGCACCCTTGCCGGGCGGCTGGCCAGCGAGGCCGTCACCGTGGCCGACAGCCCCATGCGCGTGGCCACTGGCGCACTGGTGGGCGTGTGGAGCAACAGGCCCACAGACAAAACCGGGCGCGTCATTGACCTCTCCGTGCTCAAGGCGCTGGACGCCGCGCGCTTCTCCGTGCCGCAGTGGTACCCCGATTATGAGGGCATGTACTGGGGCGACGGCAACGTGCTGGACGTCAACGGCGGCGACTTTCAGGTCATTGAAAACCTGCGCGTGATTCAAAAGTGCATGCGCCGCGTGTACCCCCTGGCCGTGGCCCGTATTGGCGACCGCCGCCTCAACCAGACCCCCGCCAGCATCGCCCAGGCGCAGACCGCCTTCATGGCTCCGCTGCGCGCCATGAGCCGTAGCCGCACCATTCTGGGCATCGTCTTTCCCGGCGAGATTGAACCGCCCAAGGAGGGCGACATCACCCTCACCTGGGTCAGCAAGTACAGCGTGGAAGTCTTCATTGCTGCGCGCCCCTACAACTGCCCCAAAAAGATCACCTGCAACCTTTTGCTTGACCTGACAAACTACGCAACCGCGACAGCGTAGGAGGCTCTACATGCAACGCATCAGCGGCAAAAATTTTGATGTTTCCATCGGCGACCTCACCATGAACGTGGGCAAGGCGACCCTGACCATCGAGGACAAAACCGATGTGGCCAAGGACAACGGCGTTCCCAACGGCCACGTGGACGGAGAGGTCTCCGGCTCTGGCGATATGGAACTGGACGCCCAGGCCATTGGCATCCTGGGCGAAGCCGCCAAGACGGCTGGCTCGTGGCGTGGGCTCCCATCCTTCGACATCCTGTTCTACGCCAAAACAGGGCAGGATGAAGAAATGAAGGTCGAGGCCTTCGGCTGCAAATTTGTGCTCGACAGCCTGCTCGACCTCGACAAGGCGGGCGGCCAGAAACACATCAGCAAGGTCAAATACTTTGTCACCAGCCCGGACTTTATCCGCATCAACGGCGTGCCCTACCTGCGGCCTGAAGAAACTGAAGGCCTTATCAGCAACGACAAGTAAGGAACCAACATGGATCGCAAGGAAGTTCTGCGCCGCGCCTTTATTTTTAGCGAGCTTGAAGAAGGCCGCGACAAATACACCAATGACCCGCGCGATGCGGGCGGCCCCACCAAGTGGGGCATGGCCCTCAATTATAACCGCGACATCATGCCCGACAAGGACGGCAACGGCATCATTGACGAAAATGATGTGCGCCTTCTTGAAGAGACTGACGCCCTGGTCATGTACGAAAAACGCTACTGGCGGCCCAACATCAAGCCGGAATACCCGGACGCCCTGGCCTTCATGCTGGTGGACATGATGCTCAACCCCGGCCCTGGGGCAAGCCCCAAACTTCTGCAACAGGCGCTCAAGGCCTGCGGCCAGAAGGTGGACGTGGACGGCGATATCGGCGGGCAAACCCTTGCCGCGGTCGCGGCGGTCGATCTTGTGTCCCTGCTCCGCGCACTCGCGGATCAGCGCCTTGCCTACTACCAGTCGCGGCCCAAATTCCCGGTGTACGGCAAGGGCTGGACTTCCAGAACCCGGCGCTGCCTTGAGGCCGCGCTGCAAATGGCGCGGTAGGCGTTGCGATGAAAGAAGCTACGCATAGCGACAGCAATTACGCTGATTGCCTACCGTATAACCAATTGCTGTCTTCATCCGTAAGCTGCTGCGCAGCAACGGCTGAAGCGCGGGGGCAGTAATGGGCAAAACCATCGCCACCATCGTTTTTGCCGTGCTGCTCACGGCCGTGGTTGTCTGGCTGGTCTGGCAGGGGCGTGAACAGGCCACGCAAATGGGCAAGCTGGAAGAAACCGCCAAGGCCAATGCCGCCGCCGTGCAGGAACAAAAAGAATGGGCGGGCAATGTGGACAAAGCACTGGGAGACTGGCGCATCCAGCGCGACGCCCAGGACAAAAAAACTGCCGACCTGCGCAAGCAACTGGAGGCCGCGCGCCATGATGACAAAACGTTTTCTGCCTGGGCTGATAGCCCTTTGCCTGACGCTGCAGTGCGCCTGCTCCAATCCGGCGCCGCGCGTTGAGGTTGTGCGGCAAGCGCCCCCGGGCGCGTTGCTTGCCCAAACTCCGGAACCTGTGCCGCCTGCCCAGGGCGCGACCAACGGCGAGTTGCTGGACTACGCCATTGAACTACAAGACGCCGTTCACAGTGCTAACGACGACAAAACAGCCCTGCGCGGGCTTTACGAGGATGCACATGCAGGATCCCGAATCTCTCAACTACCTTGAACGCTTCCTGCAATTCATCCTCCTGCCAGCCAGTCTGTACGGCGCTGGCGGGGCGCTCATGCACTCAACCCGTAAGGGCCGCACCCTCGGCCAGGCAGTTATTGAAGTTGTGGGCGGCGTGGTCACGGCCAACATGGTCTGCCCGCTGATCCAGGCGGAAACCCCGGCTCAATGGCACTACACGCTTTTTTTTCTGGTTGGTTGGGGTGGGCTGGAGCTTGTGGGCAGGCTGTATGAGGCGGGCGTCTGCGCCCTGGAAAGGTACATTCAACGCAAGGTCAACCCCGGCGACAATGCCGGCACACCACAATAAGGAGCTACTCATGGAAAAGAAGATTTCCCTCACGGTCAACGACCAGCCCCTGAACTTCACCGTCACGCTGGCGGACTACAACAAATACATCAACGAAATTACGCCGTTCAACAAGATTGCCCCGGGGCGAAACTTCCTTATGCGCACGGTCGATGCAGACAGCAAGGATGCCCTGCGCGAGGTGGTCGACCTGCCCGGCGTTGGCGTCCAGATCGCCGCGGCTGTTCTTGAGGATTACACCCCCGATGTGAATATCACGGTGGGAAAATAGAAGCCCATGCTGCCTCGCTGGAAGACGATGCCATAGGGCAGATGGTTGCCCTTTCGCTCCACTGGTTCCCCGGGCGGGAACTCAGCGAGGAAAGCATGGGCGAGGCCCTGTGGCTGGAAAAAGATTCCTGGGAAAAGATGAGCGTGGCCGTGGCTAACGGCATTGCCAAAGCCTTCAGGGGCTAGAAGCGGCTCTTTTCGCCCCCGGCTGTGTTGGGCAGCGCCGCGCGCTCGGCCATGTATTGCTTGATACACTCCCTCGCCTTGCGGCTTGCCCGCCTTGCCTGGGACGAAAACTGCTCACTTCTAGAGGTCATAATGTCAGCACTGCAAAAACTTTTGTTCCATATCGGCGTGTCGGATGATGCCAGCGGTAAAATGCTGGGCATCCAGCGCGCTGTGGACAAGACGTGCAGCACTGCCAAAACAAGCTTTGGCGGCTTGACCTCTGCCCTTGGCGGGGCATTAAGCGCTGGTGCGCTTTCCGGCATGATTGGCCCTGCCCGGGCCTTCAACAAGTCCGTCAACGAAGTGGCCAGCCTCGGCACGGATACCACCGCCCTCGATGCCCTGCAAAAGGCCTCAAAGCAGTTTGTCATCAGCTTTGGCGGTAATGCCGCAGAAGTGGTTAGCTCTGCCTATGATATTCAGTCTGCAATTTCTGGGTTGCAAGGCACGGAGTTGGCCTCGTTTACTGTGGCTTCTGCCACACTAGCGCGGGGGGTCAAATCAGATGCTGCAACAATCACTGATTATGTTGGCACCATGTATGGCGTTTGGCAGGCCCACGCCGATAAAATGGGCAAATCCCAATGGGTAGAGCAATTGGCCGGGCGCACAGCCTTGGCCGTGCAGATGTTCAAAACCAACGGCGGTAAATGGGCAGAGAGCGTTTCAGCATTGGGGGCGTCAGCCACAGCCAAGGGTATCAGCATGGAAGAGCAATTTTCCGTACTCGGCAATTTACAATCCACAATGGGGGGTGGGGAGGCTGCTACCAAGTATAACGCCTTTTTGACTGGTGCGTTGAATGCTCAAGAAAAGCTCGGGATCAAATTTTTCAAGAACGGCAAAATGCTTGGAATGGCAGATATTCTTGACAAAATAAAAACAAAATTTGGCGGAAAGTGGGACGACAAGGCAATGAAAGCCGTCAAAGATGCCTTTGGTTCAGACGAAGCAGTAAAACTCATAGAACTGCTTATGGGTAAAACCGGCAAGTTACGGCAAGATATGAGCGACCTTGGCCAGGTCAACAACATGGACAAGGCCCAGGAAATGGCCCGGACAATGTCTGGCGTCTGGGGCCGCCTGTCAGGCTCCTGGCAAGCTGTGCGCATCAGCTTTGGGCAGCGCCTCCTGCCCACCATCAACATAGTGGTGGGCAAGCTGGCGGACTTTGTGGCCTACATCCACAAGTGCATTGAAATCGCGCCCGGGCTGACAACAAAAATTGGCCTTCTGGCGGTTGGACTCACCGTTGTGGGCGCAGTACTTGGCCTTGTGGGGGCTGCATTTGTCTTTGGCAAGATGGTGCTCATGGGCTTTCTTGGGCCTGTCTTGCCGCTCATTGGCCTGCTCGGCAAGCTGAAACCGCTTCTTACATACATAAAAATGGCGGTATGGGTTCTGGCATTTGTCGGAAAATATCTGGTTATGGTTTTTTACGCGATGACCGCGAGCGCGCTCAAGTTCGCGGCTGCCCTGCTGGCCAACCCCATCACCTGGGTAGTCCTGGGCATCATGGCTCTGGTGGGCGCGGTCGTGGCCCTGGTCTACTACTGGTCTGACCTGGTCGCGTGGTTTTCCAACACCAGTTGGGGGCAAGGCCTTATCACCATGTTTCAGGATCTGCGCCAGTGGTGGAACGACCTCACCGCCTCCTTTACCGATGGCACATGGATACAAACCCTCATGGGCCTGCTGGATACCCTCATGGCTCCGCTGCGCTCCCTGGGCGACGGCATCGGCTGGATCGGCGAGAAGCTGGGCATCATCAGCGGCGAAGGCCCAAAGATTGAAGCCTCTGGCGTGGGCGCGCTTGCCGCTCCCCGCCAGTCGCAGATTCTGCCTGGCGGCGTGGCTGGACAGATCAGCAACGCTACCAACAACAGCGGCAAAACCGTGACCATCGGCTCCATCACCATTCAGCCGCAAACCATGCCCTCGCTCGATGATTTTGACGGCCTGGGCTACCTGGGGTGAGGCAATGAAAGGCACCCTTGGCTTTCCCCTGCAACTGACCGACCCCGGCAATTACTGGGATCTGCGCATTGTGGATAACGACATTGCGCTCGACGTGGGCCGCCAGCCCCTCAAGCTGGCCGACCGCGCAAGCATTGCCCAGGACATCGCCCACATGATCCGCGAGCGCGGCTACCTCACGGCCATGATTGCAGAGCGTGACGTGCGCAAACGCAAGTACCAGATGGTGCTCATCACCATCGCCGTGGACGACGACAAGCGCATCGTGCCAGGCACGGCCAGAATTACGGAATCCGTAGCCGGGGAACTCTGGCTCACGGCCAAAACTGTGGACTACGGCGAGCTGACCCTCCAGCTTACCTATGCCCAGGCGGAGCAAGCAAATGGCTGATACAAGCACCACAGACGCCTTGTTCACGCAAATGGCCGCAGAGGCAGGCATGCCCACAACCGAAGCCGAGATGCAGCAAGCCTGGGCGCAGTGCAATGTGGAGGCCGGTTCCCCCTTCTCCAACAGTTCGGAATTTTCCCCCTTCTGGCGGCTTATGTCGGCCATTGCCACCAAGCCCAGCCAGTGGCTGCTCACGCTGCTGGTCAAGCATGCCCTGCCCAACGTTTTTTTAAAATACGCCTCGGGCGCATGGCTGGACGTATTCGCCTGGGGCGTGGACGTTACCCGCAAGGGGGCTGTAGCCGCCCTGGGCAGTCTTACCTTCAGCCGCAACCCCGGCACCGCTGGCGCTGTGGCCATACCTGCCAGCACGGTGGTGGAAAGCCCGGCCATCAACGGCACCACCTACCGCCTCACCACCCTTGCCGCCGCCGTCATACCCGATGGGCAGGATAGCGCCCTGGTGCCCGTGCAGGCTGAAGCCACTGGCGCTGCCTACAACCTCGGGCCGGGCTATTACTCCATTCTGCCCAAGCCCGTTCCTGGCGTCGCTTCCGTCACCAATGCGGACGGCTGGCTCACCACCGAAGGCGCGGACGAAGAATCGGACGAAGCCTTGCGCCTGCGCAGCCGCAACCAGTTTGCGGCCGTTGGCCAGTACCACCACGATGCCGCCTACCGGGCCATGATCGCCGCATACGCTGGCATCCGCGTGGACTACATATTTTTTGAGAAAGACGCCCCGCGCGGCCCGGGCACGGCCAATGCCCACATCATGACCGAATCCGGCGTTCCGCCGCAGGAGCTGGTGGAGGCTATCAACACCTTTGTCCAGACCAGCGGCAACCATGGCCACGGCGACGACTTGCGCTGTATAGCCATAACCACCACGCCCGTGGATCTGCGCGTCACCGTCTACCCGCCTGTGGGCATGGATGCGGCCAGGGCTGAAGCCCTGCGCCTTGGCGTGGAAAACAGGGTGCGCTGCGCCTTCAGGGAGAATACCGACTTCACACTTACAAGGGTGCTCCCGCTCACGCGCTTTTCCTTCTCCACCCTCTCGCAGGAGCTGCACGCCCAGTTGCCGGATCTGCGCAGCGTGGAGTTTACCCGCCCGGCTGCGGCAGGCGAAGCCGTTGAGAACGAATTTGTGTGGGTGGACATTGTGCCCGCCCGGGCGCTGCCTGTGCTGGCAAGCCTTGAGGTTGTGCTGGGGGCCGGGCAATGAGCGACGACAACAAGCTGGATCTGCCGGAAGTAAGTTTCTGGATGAACGGGGCCAACGCGCAGTCCCTGTGCAAGGCTGCCCAGCTCTGGTTTCAGCGCCTGGGCGATGCGGCCATCTGGCCAGCGCGCCAGTTCAACCCCATGACGTGCAGCCTGCCTGTGCTGGATCTGCTGGCCTGGCAGCGCGGGGTTTCCCGCTACAGCAACGAGCCAGAACGCCTCTACCGCCTGCGCGTCACCCATGCCTATGCCAACGCGCGCGACTCTGGCCAGACGGCAGGCTGGGGGCGCATTTTTGAGCGCCTGGAGCTTGGGGGCCTTTCCCTGGCCGAGCGCGTACCCGGGCAAGACTGGGATCGCGTGGGCATCATTGCCGATGATTCGCAGTTTCCCGACCAGCAGAACGTGCTGGAAATCATCATTGAGGACTACGGCCGCACCTGCCGCCGCTACTATTTCGACAGCCGCATTCCCATACCGGCCATGGCCCACGTGGGCCGATTTTCCTGGCATCAGGAAACCGTAGAAGCCGCCATGAGCACCCGCGCCATTGCCGATGCCGGCGCGCGTCTGG
Source organism: Desulfovibrio intestinivivus (assembly GCF_053570665.1). Lineage (NCBI taxonomy): Bacteria > Pseudomonadati > Thermodesulfobacteriota > Desulfovibrionia > Desulfovibrionales > Desulfovibrionaceae > Desulfovibrio > Desulfovibrio intestinivivus. The sequence continues at coordinate 594,660 of NZ_JBRBQT010000001.1, forward strand.
CCGTGTTTGACCACCATGCCGCCACACTGGAGGCCCACTTATGAGTACAATACTGACCGCCGCGGGTGAGAGCCTTATTGCCCGCCTTCAGGCCGAGGGCAAGGCCCTCATCATCGACACCATGATTCTGGCCAACGTGCCCGGACAGGATCACACCCAGGCCATTGCCCCCGGCGTCACCGTGCCGGCAGAGGCGCAAATCGCCCTGCGCTACGCCATCCCCCCGCAGTACCGCGCCTACGTCAACCCCAACCAGGTTGTCTACAGCGCCATGCTGGGCAGCGACATGGGCGACTTTATCTTCAACTGGCAGGGCCTCTGGTGCAGCGAGCACAACACCCTGGTAGCTGTGGCCACCTTCCCGGCGCTGGAAAAACGCCGCTACGACGAGGCCAACGGCAAAACGGGCAATAACCTCACTCGCAACTTTCTGCTGACCTTCACGGGCGCGCGCGAGCTTACGGGCCTGACCATCAGCGCCGACGTGTGGCAGCTTGATTTCACCGTGCGGCTCAACGGCATTGACGAGCGCCAGCGCCTCGCCAATTTTGACATTTACGGCCAGGCCTTCTTCGATGCCGATGGCTGGTTGTTGCGAAAAACGGCAGAGGCTTATGCCTTTGCGCCGGGCCTTGGCTATGTGGGCGGCATCCGCGCGGCCCTTGCCGAGAGCCTGCCCCTGGCTGCGCCGGAAAGCGCCAACCTGCCGCAAAACGTCTGGCTTGACGTCTGCCTCAAACATACCGGCAGCGACCGCGTGGCCGAGGCCTCGCCCATGCTCGCGCCGCCCGCAGCACCCCTGGCGGACAGCGCCGCTGACGAAACAGGCCTCATGCACTACCGCGCCCTGGTGGCCCGCATCGAGGCTGACGGCTCGGTCACGGATCTGCGACCGCGCAAAACATCCGGCGCGCTGCCCATTCCCGATGTGGCCACGCCGGATGTTGCGGGTACCATGCGACCCGATGGCGTCACCTGCTACATGCAGGAGGAGCTGCTCAAGGTCAGCGGGCGCTACGCCATTTGCGCCACAGCGGCGACCACTGCGGCCAAAACCGCAAGTCTTGACCACTTTGCGCTTATCCCGGGCGTGGTTCTTCAGGTGGCATTTGCCACGGTAAACACCGCAGCAAACCCCACCTTGAACATCAATGACACCGGGGCCAAACCGCTCACGTCCTGCGGCGTACCTGTTGAGGTTGGCGCGCTGGCGCAGGGGCAGGGGCAGGTCTACACCCTGATCTTTTCCGGCAACGCCTGGCAGATCATCGGCGGCATGGCTCCCTACCCCATCGGGCAATATACCTGGTTTGAAGACGAACTTGTCCGCCCGGGCTTCAAGCCTTGCAATGCCAACGTCATTTCAGCATTCGCCGCCACATACCCGCAAATGGCCGCCTATCTGTCCACAACGCACGGCGCAAAGCGGCTCTTTGCCTCGCTTGCAGAGTACGAGGCGGCCCATAACGCCGCGTGGGCAACGCTTGCCGATGGCTCCCAGGTCAGGTGGAACAACATCGGCGGCGCAGCCAAGTTCTGGTGGAACAAAGCCGCGGACACGCTCCTCATGCCTGACCTCACGGGCATGCTCCGCGAAATGGCTGGATATGACTCTCTCGGCGTGGGAGGGACGCATATTGATATGATCCGCAACATCACAGCGTCGCATTATTATGGTCAGGACGCGGACAGCGGTCTTTATCACACCCCGACAGGCGCAATGAGTTACGGCCAGGTAGCAAACGACACCACCATAAACCTGTCGATGACCAACAATGCGGGCGCGAACAAATGGGTGCCGCTGATATTAGATATCTCTCGACAGGTACCAACTGGAAACGCCAACAAAACCAGAGCATGGGGCTCGCTGGTTTGCTGCTATCTAGGTGTTCCGACATCGTTATGATGCAATTATTTTGGATAATGGAATAAACTTATGGAGATAATAAAAAACGCAACCATGTATTCTTTCTGATAAGGCTAACGAGCAAAAATGTAATGCCCGTAACTAACAATAGTAGTGTTGGCAGCATTATCCAGGAACTCACGGCTAATTGTTCAGAAAGTCTCCAGCCCCTAACCCCTAGTTGTTCTAAGAAATAAATTGGCAGTGGGTGGAGGAGATAAATACCATAAGAGCATGCAGAGAACTCTTTAATTAACACATTCGGTTTCATTTTTATTTTGTCTATAAATAAAAATAATGAAACAGCAGATAGTGTTACAAAAAAAATATTATACGATAAATACGTCACAACATATTTACCTGAATTTATAGATGAAACATATGTTATAATAAAGATACAAATGCATGATACTGCATATATTGATATATTAATAATATCATTCTTTGTGTTGTATTTTTTTATATACATACCCAAAAAAACATAACCAAAATAATTAATTGGCTCAGGTATAATTGGAATAGCCAAAAACAATGGGAATAAAAAGTTTAGTGTTGGCAAAAGAAAGGCAAAAATAAACCAAAGTAAGAGGAATAATTTTGATTTCTGTTGATCAATACAACTAAAAAATTTGTATATAAATGGCATAAAAGGATACAGAATCAAAAGTACATACATATACCACAAATGATACCACACATGCCCCTTTAATATCGCTACTGGGAATTTTATTAGCGGAGCATATGTAAAAACATAAAAAATAAAAGAATATACAATCAATGGCACTACAATTTTTACAAATCTCGATTTGTAAAACTCAAGGTAATTATTGAGAACAGTTTCCTTCGTTATATAACCTGTGATCATAAAAAAAATCGGAACACATCCACGACTCAATGACTCGAATATAAGTGAGCACATCCAATTAGAAGTGCCTATTTCAGCAGAGCAGAAAGTTGGCGCAACAACATGAATTACAATAACCATAATACATGAAATAGCTCGAAGAGTGTCAATATTGTCGTAGTGCTTTTCGCCCATAAAAGTAGTCACCTCGTATGAATAATCCCCTTGCGTTAGCGTTTATTCAATCGAAAAGCCAACTAAAAATTATACCTGTCTCCCACGCCGAGAGGCGACAAAAAAATTCAAGGAGTAACCAATGGCAATCGCCCATAGATATACGCGCCCTGACCAGTATTATATCAACTCTGATGAGGACTACGGCTGCCCGCCGTACAACTCCACGCCCGATGCTCTGCCCCCCCGTCCCTGGAAAAACCAGTGGCCGCAGTATGTGGACAAAAAATGTTGGGTGTTGGTTGAGGATCACCGCCAGCGCGAGGAACCGCACTTTGCAGCAGAGGACGTGCAACCCGGCACCGAATACTGGCTGCCGGGCGATACGCACCTTAGCCCGGCGCGCCGCATGCACACACCTGGCCCCCTGCCAGCAGCCGCCCTGACCAAACGCCCGGAACAGCCGCTGGCAGAGGTCAAAGCCGCAAAGGTTGCAGCTATCATTGCCGGGCATGAGGCAGCCCTGGCTGGTGCCGTGGCACTGTCTGACCCCACGCCGTCAACAGTTGCGGTAGAGGCAGGGCTTCTGGCCGCTTCTGACCCGGAGGGGTTGGAGTTCGTGCGCAATGCCCTGGCCGCCCGCCGCGGTGAACTGCTGGCAGCAGTGGAAGCCGCCGAAACGGCTGAAGCCGTGCAGGCCATTGTCGTCAGCTACGCTGTGTAGGTGTCCGCATGACCGTCACCTTCTCTCCCCTGCGGCTTCGCCAGCCTACCAATATTGCCGACATAGCCGAGCGGGTGGGCGGCGCACTCGCGGCCGTGGGGCAAAGCATCAGTGATGGTCTGGCAGATCTGGGCAACCTCTCACTTCCACCCCTGCCGGAAATGCCGGAGCTTCCTTCAGCCGAAGACATGCGCAAGGGGCTGGCCACTGCGCTTGAAGGCACGGCGCGCTTTCTTGAAGTATCGCCGTATCAGTATGGCATTGGCAGCCGCATGGGCGAGGCCGCGTGGCTCACGCCCGCGCAGGCGCTGCGCCTCACGGCGCAAAGCCTGGGCGGCCTTACCGTGGACGATGTGACGAATATGGACGCAGCCCTGGTGCTGGTGCTTACCGCTGCCGTGGATCAGTCCAGCCTGGCCGGTGCGCTGGGCAGCCTCAACAAGGCATTTCCCCTGCCCGAGCTGCAAAAGCTGCAACGCCGGGCCAAAGGCGTGGCAGATCTGGAGCAGACAAAATTTGTTGTGCCGGCAGCGCCAGCCTACCCGCCGTGGAGCAAGGTGGCCCCGCGCCAGTTGCCGCAGGCGCGCCGATCCAGCCGGGCCATGACGACAATGGTTGCCCAGGCGGAAGGCATGGAAGCCGCGGCAAAGCCGCCCGCCGATGTCATGGCAAATTTCGCCAGACGGCAACAGGCCAGGGTGCAAAAAGCGCAGCAGGATCTGGCGGCGGTTGGCAGCGACCTTGCCGCCCTGGTGGATCTTTCCGCCTGGTTCGGCGTGTATGTGGACGGGGCAGCCGCCGTTGCGGCCAAGGCCCTCGCCAGCCTTGCCCCGCCCCTGGACGAACGCTTCAAGTGCTGCACCGTGCTTTCGTGGTACGGCACCAGAGCCGAGGTGGCCTACTACAAAGAACTTTTCGGCCTATAGGAATACCGCCATGCCAGACTTCTTGCTCCTCGATGATTACACCGTTCCCGGCTTCGGCCTGACCGTCTCGCTCACCCTGCCCATCAAGGACGAGGACGCCAGCGGCGATTCTTCCAGCACGTCAAAGGCGGAAAAAGGCAAGAAGGGCAAAAAGCTGGAGGTCAAGACCAAGATCCGCTTCAAGGATGAGGACAAACTCACTGAATTTATGTCCCTGGCTGAAGCCATGAGCAAGGGCGACGGCAGGCTGTTCACCATCACAAACCGCGTGGCCAATGCAGGCGGCATGCGCCAGGGGCGCTTTTCCGGCGATGTGAAAGTGGATCCACAAGAGGGGCTGGCAATGTGGCTCCTGACCTTCAGCCTTGCCGAGCACAAGTCCGTGTCTGAAATGGCTGAAGACCGTGAGGGCACCCCAGCCGTTGCCGCTCAACAGAACAACGGCGACAAGGTGGACGGTGCAGCAGCTCCGGAAGGCTCCACGGCGGAAACCGAACAGATGGACATCTTTCAGCGCGGACTCAAAAAGTTGGATGACTGGTGGGGGTAGGCCATGCGGTTACGCAAAAAACTTATGGTTGATGGGCAGGAATACGGCCTGGTCAACGAAAACGTGGCCCTCTACTACAACCGCCCTGGGCGCGCAGTGTTTCAGGTGCGTGCTACGGACGAGCAGGCGGAAGCGCTCACGGGCATGGTGCAGTTCGCCCTTGGCTGGGCGCATTCAGACGGCATGACCCTGTTTTTCACGGGCGACATTGAGCGCGCCGTGCGGGTGGACGGCCAGCAGCGCCGCCTCTTCTGCCGCGAAATTTCGGCCCGGCTGGATAGCAACATCCCGCTGGCCATCCGCCACGCCACACTCAAGGACGTGCTAGGCGCGTATGCCGCCGCTACCGGGCTTGAGTTCATCCTGCCGGATAAACCTTATGCCTCGGTCAAAGCGCCGGCCTTTTACGGGCACGGCAGCGGCTTCCACGGGCTGGCCTGCGCGGGCGACATTTTTGGCATTGCCGACTACCACTGGCAGGCCCAAGGCGATGGAAAAATATTTGTGGGCTCCTGGGCAGATTCCCGCTGGCCGGACAGGCCCGGCACAATCTCGGAAGAGTTTTTTACCGCTGCTGGCAGCGCGGCCCGCAAAATTGCGGCCGTGCCCACCATGCGCCCGGGGGCTGTGCTCAACGGGCAGAGGGTGCGCATGGTGCGCTTTTCCGGCCACAACATGACCGTGGGCTTTGAGGACGTGTAACCATGCGCGAAATGATAAAAAAAATCGTCATGGAGCTGCTGCCGGAACTGGCGGGCGGTCTGCATCTGGATCGTTACGCCCGGGTGCTGGCCGCGGGGGATTCCCCCACAGAGGGAGCCACCAGCGAACGCTTTCGCCCCCGGTATGCCGTGGATCTGGAAATTCTCGGGCCGGACATGGAGCCGGACGCCAGTTTCCCCCGTTACAGCGCCGTGCCGCTGCCCGTGAGCGTGGGCGGCGGGCAGGAGAGCGGCACGTTCTGCTTTCCCGAGGAGGGCGCGTTGTGCGTGGTGGGCTTTGCCTATGGCAGGCAGGATCACCCCATCATCCGGCAGATTTTCCCCCTGGGCGTCAGCCTGCCCGCGCTGGAACGCGGCGAGGTACTCATGCAGCAAAGCCCCACCAGCTTTCAGCGTGTGGACGCCCAGGGCAACTGGCGGCGCGAAACCAGCGCCGACATACACGAAAGCTCACTTGCCCGCACCGTAAAGGCGGAGAACTACTCCGCCGACCTTGGCAGCGAAAACCGCAGCGTGGCCGCCCACAGTACCGAAAGCGTGGGCAGCTGCAAAACCATCGAGGCCGGCACGGTGCTGACCTTGCTGGCAGGCCTGCGGGCCGACCTGGGCAGCCTTGGCGCGCTCAACCTCACAGCCGGCGGCGACTCCACACACTCCACCGCAGGCGCTGCGCAGGAGACCGTGGGCAAGGATCACACAAGCAAGGTCACTGGCAACCGCCAGATCGACATTGCGGGCAACCGAGGCCTGACCGTCCACGGGGCCGACACCGTGACCGTGCAAGGCGAGGAAACCATCAAGGCCAGGGGCAAGGTCACTATTGAAAGCGCGCAGGAGATCCTGCTGCGCGCGCCCGTGGTCAAAATTCAGGGCATCCTCACCACCGAGGGCTACGAGGGCGGCCCAGGCAGTTCAACGCTTTACGGCGACTTTACCGTGCGCAACGGCGGCGTGGCCGTGCCCGACAAGGACGTTACAGCAGGGGCCGTTTCCTTGCGTGCCCATACCCATACGGGCGTCATGCCCGGCAGCTCCACCACCGGCACCCCGGTGGGGGGATAAACAGCTATTTTTTCTCTCTGAGCCGCCACACATGATCAGGGCGAGGCTTTTCCAGCACCTCGCTGTCTCTGAGGCGCTGCCCCGCCCAGCGAACGTCATACTGCCACGTGTAAAACAGATCCCCTGAACCGCGAAGAGCGTCATTGTGATGCTCCCAGATATATTTGCATATCTGGACAATGCGGCCTGCTCCACCCATGGCCTTCAGTGCTTCAACAACCATATCCGGCAGATCATGACGAGTCATTAAGGGCCTCCTGCGTGCTGTAGGTATTAAGTTCCACATGCTAGCCAGAGTCGGACAAAATGCAAAGGGCCCCGGAAATCCGGGGCCCTTTTTCGTTTCAAGGCTCTAAAGCTCAGTTATCCAGTTTTTCAGCGCAGGCCCGCACCTCGCGGGCAAACATGCCCATGATGCAGCCAAGCCCCCGCCGTTCTTCGTCCCAGCTATCGCTCAGGGAATCCAGAGCAGATGCCAGATGGTAAAGATGCTCTATGGGGTCTTCCGGGCAAAATCCGGCCTTGGGGACTGAATCGCACTTGCTCTCGGCGTTCATGCTGCCACCTCCTGCCTCTTGCTGCTGCGCTTTCCGCGCGCGGTCATGTCGGCAAGGCGGGTGATCTCGTCGGCCAGCTCCGCCTGGCGGAAGGCCAACGCCTGAACGGCATACTCGGCCTTGTCAGACAGACGGGCATACATGGCCAGCTCCCGCAGCTCGGCCTGTTGGGCCATGACCAGACTCAGACGACGGTCAAGAAAGATGGAAGAAATCATAAGGCACCTCTGTTGATTTTTTTGATGGGAGCTTCAGAAATAGAAAACTCCGGGTGCTCAAAACCGTCAACAGAACGGCGGGCTACTTCCCGGTTGCCCGGTATTGTATATCGCCCACACCCGGAGATACAGAACTCCGTAAGCGCGTCCTTTTTCAGTGGACGCAAAAAAACCACAAGCTATCGGGTGTGGTACCGCTGTTGACTAAAGGTGTTTTGAGCACCTTTTAAAATCATGCTGAAAAACCTCTGCCTCGTCAAGGCTGTCATAGCCCAACCAGTATTCCCGCCCACTTGTTATAGGAATTCAGTTCACGTATCCTTTCCAACAACTGGAGGGTGATAAACATGGTTCCTTCTTGGCTGATGGACGCATGGTGTTGGGTTATCAATAGTTCATTTTTTAGTGGAACCGGTGGAGCTATTTTGGGGGTTTTCATTGGGGGGATATTTTTTAGAAATAAAAATACAAATATTCCACTGAATGAACTTCAGGATTTTTTATTATCTTCAGTTAGATCTGAAATAGATAAATATGATGCCAATAACAGAGTAAATACAGAGAGAAGACTTTCTGAATTTGGAATGAACTTATATAAATCTATTTCTTGCATGCCATGCTTACATCAAATAATTTCCTTTCCTGAAGTACAATATTCTATAAATAATGCAGCAATCCAATACATTAGAACTTCTGACGAAGAAACGAGAAAGCTTCTTCTCAATGCTGTGAAAATACGCCTTGAGTCAAACAAAAATTCAATTATTAGTGCAAATATGGATTCAATCATTAGCAATATTTTATTACTAACCAACATTCAAATAAAAATTATATTTTCATTATGTGCATTAAAGTACTTTAAAATTGAAACTAATAATTTTGAAGAATTCAAAATTAATATTGAAGAAATAGCAAATGAAATTTTACTATGCGATAAAATTACGACAGTAGATCTAAATGGGATTGTTGCGCATGGGTTTATGGTTGATGATTTGCTTGCTATGGCTTGGAGTTCAGAAATAAGACTTGGCCATGATATGGTTCAGTGTAACCAAAAAGTATTTGAAGAAAATTCATTTGATATTTCAGAGCATGAAAAAATATCAACATTAGTAAACAGCCACTTTAAAAAACTGTATGAAGCCAGCAAAATTTTTACTGAACTGAACTACAGGAGGTTGTCCTGCACCTATTCAGGAATAATCCTGACTGATTTAATTTTTTCCTTAAAATTTCCACACATAAAGCATGCACACCTTGAAGATATCTTGGATAGCCTCAAATAGTCTGCATTAGACGACTAAGAATTATGGCGGGGAAACCCGCCTTTTTTCATATCTTCAGCCATTTTCCGGCATGTTTTCTGCCGCCTTCAGCACCCATCCGCCCCACTTGCGCCCGGCCTTCACCTCCCTGTCCCCTACCACACCGACCAGCCGCGTCCCCAGAAAAAAAGCACTCCTCCGCCCCAAACCTTCGGCGTTTTTTTGACGCTTCTGTGCAATCCCAGGGACTGCGCAAAGGGTAGGCAAATCTACGGGGCCAGGGGCGGGAAAGGGAAACTCCCTGTTGCACGCAATGCAGCCATTTGCAAATGATTGCAGGCTAATTGCACACATTCTTGTCAGCTAATTAGGCATAATTTACCTATTTTTTTAGCCTTTTTTAAAAAAGCGCGAACGCCTAAATCGTGTTGTTTTGCAAGGAGCTGCGAACAGTATCACGAATGAAATCACGAATCGTCCCTAGGCACACCCAAAATCAAGGCATAAAAAAAGAGCTGGTCACATTTGTAACCAGCTCAAATTATTTACTAATGGCGGAGAGGGTGGGATTCGAACCCACGTAGGAGCTATTAACCCCTAACTCGATTTCGAGTCGAGCGCGTTACGGCCGCTTCGCTACCTCTCCGCAGGCCACAAAGGGCGTTGGGTGCCCCGCTTGCAGCCGAAGGCGGTATATAGCCTATCTTTGGGTGAAAGGCAATGCTTCTGATTCACAAAGGCGCGCCGCCTCAGCGGTTTGCCCCAACATAGCAAAAGCCATCTGTGAGGCCCTCATTCACGTCGCCACGGTTGGCAAACCGAAGGCCGAGCCTCAAGACCGTGGGCAGCAATGCCCTGAACGGCAGATCATCTGTACTGGTGGGCAGAAAGGCAGAGCCAAAATTTTCATCCTCGCTTAACCTGTTCGCGTGCTCGGCGCGTATGCACAATCCGTGAATCCGGCCTGACCGCAGGCTCCACAAACACAGCTCCCGCCCCTAGTGCTTGCCCAGCGAAGCCATAACCTCCAGGGCATCGGCCTGCTCGGGGTCTGTCTGCAAGGCGCGCAGGGCATTATCTTCCGCAGCCTGTTTTTTACGCCAGGCAAGGTACATTTTCGCCATTTTGCCAAAGGTGGAGGCATGCCCGCCAAAAGTACGTAGCACAGCCTGATACACAGCCTCGGCCTTTTCGTATTCCCGCAGTTCCATCCACGCTGCCACGGCCCCGGTGTAGGCCGAGGCCTCGCGCGGCTGGATGGTCATGGCTTCCTCATACATGGCGGCGGCTTCGGCAAATAGCCCGGCAGCGGCAAAAATCTGGCCCATTTGCAGGCGGATGCCTTCCTCGTCGCCAAACTCTTCCACTATGCGCTTCAAAAAAGCGCGCCCCTTGGCGACCTGCCCCTCGCGCAAAAAATCCAGCCCGCTGCTGATAAGCTGCTTTTTCCGCTCCAGCCGGGACTCTGCCTCCAGTTGCACAGCCTGCTCTGCCGCAGTTTGCAGAATCTTTGCCAGCCCATCCAACACGGTGGAAAGCGTAACTTCCTTGCCCGCTTGCAGAGTGATGCTGCGCGGCTTGCCCGTATTGCCGGGATCAAGCAGCGGTTGCAGGGCGCTATGGCGCACAATGCCCCCCAAAAATTCCCCGATCTGGATATCCAGTTCCGCCCTTGCTGAACGCATCAGCTTTACCCCGGCCAGGAGCCGCAGCGCCTCACTCATGGTCACAAGGGCGCGCTCAACTTCGTCTCGCCGCAGATAGCCCATTGCACGGGCGATATTTTCCCTGATTTCTTTTGGAGCAGTTGTCAGCATGCCGAGCCGTCCTCCAGCCAGTGATGCCGCACTGTTTGAACGTTGCTTCGCAAAATCTGCAAGGCCGCATCCGGCACAAGAAAATCCACATTACGGCCCGCCAGCCAGAGCTGCCGCACCCGAGAGGCGCTCACCGCCAGCCATGGCACAGAAAGAAAATGCGCCAGCCCTCCCCCCGGCAAGACCATGCACGGACAGGCAGGCAGCAATGGAGCGCGCTCTGCGGCATCGGGCCACAGGGCTTTGGCGGCAGTGATAAAATCGGCAGAGGTATGCCCCTTGCGGGGCACCACAACAAAGTGACACAGCCGGGGCAAATCCAGCCCCCTATACCATGTGGAGAGCAAGGCGAAGTCCGGGCTGCCCAGAATAAAATACAGATCCGTATCCGGCTCTGCCTCACGGTAGGCGCAAAGCGTATCCCACGTATATGATGGCCCCTGACGCTGGGCCTCCATCCGGTTGCAGCGCAGCCAGGGCAAGCCCTGAGCGCAGGCCTCTACCATATCGGCGCGCAGGTCAAAGGGCAGCATGCTGCGCTGCACCTTGTGCGGCGGTACGGCGCAAGGCACCATATCCACACCCTGCACAAGGTCGCCCAAGGCCTCGCGGGCCTCGATGGCCAGCCGCAGGTGTCCCACATGGGGCGGGTTAAAACTGCCGCCAAGAATGGCTCTGCCCGGCGGGGGGGACGCCGCTTCCGTCATTTATCCGCGCACCTGCCCCTGGCCAAGCACCACAAACTTGGTGGTGGTCAGTTCGTCCACGCCCATGGGGCCGTAGGCATGCAGCTTTGAGGTAGAAATGCCGATCTCCGCGCCTAGGCCAAGCTGCCCGCCATCGTTGAAACGGCTGGAAGCGTTGACCGCCACCATGGAAGCATCCGCCTCGCGCAAAAAGCGCATGGCATGCTCGTGGTTGTTGGTGCAGATGATTTCCGTGTGGTTTGAGCCGTAGCGGGCAATGTGATCCAGCGCGGCATCCATGCTTTCCACCACGCAAACGGCAAGCACCAGGGCATGGAATTCCTGCCCGAGATCATCGGGCTGCTGGGCAACGGCAGTTGCGCCAAGCAGGGGCAGCGATTGCGGGCATGCGCGAAATTCCACACCGGCGGCGCCAAGCTTTGCCCCCACCTTGGGCAGAAAATCCTTGGCCACATCGCGGTGCACCAGCAGGCATTCCAGCGCATTGCACACGCCAGGGCGCTGCACCTTGCCGTTAAAAACAATCTCCGCCGCTGCGTCCAGATCGGCATACGCATCAATATAAGCGTGGCACACGCCCTTGAAGTGCTTGAGCACAGGCATGGTGGCAGCCTCGGTCACTGCGCGCACAAGACCCTCGCCGCCGCGCGGGATGATAACATCAATATAGCGGTCGAGCTTGCACAGGGCGTTGACGGCCTCATGACCGGGTATGGACACAAGCTGGGCCGCATCGGCGGGTAATCCCGCCTGCGCCAGCGCATCGCACAGGGCCTTGGCAAGCGCGATGTTGGAGCGCAAAGCCTCGCTGCCGCCGCGCAGAATAACCGCATTGCCCGCCTTGATGCACAAAATGGCGGCGTCGATGGTCACATTGGGGCGCGCCTCGTAGATCATGGCGATCACGCCCAGCGGCACACGCATGCGGCCCACAAGCAGGCCGTTGGGGCGCTGCCACTGGCGTTCCGTAGCGCCCACTGGGTCGGGCAGATTTGCCACGTGGCGGCAGGCGGCGCGCATTTCATCCATGATGGCAGGGGTAAGCGTCAGGCGGTCAAGGCGGGGGGCGTCCTGCCCAGCGGCACGGGCCGCAGCAAGGTCTTCCGCATTGGCGGCCAGGATTTCGGCCTCCCGCTCCTGCAGCAGCTGCGCCAGCCCCAGCAGGGCTTGCGTTTTGGCATCAGGGTGGGCCTTGGCTATGGCCCTGGCCGCTTCCTTTGCCCGCGCGCCAAGGCGCGACATTTCTTCTGCAGGCGTCATGCGTACTCCTTATTGTATTGGCAGGGGCCGCGCGGGCAGCCTGACCAGAGGATATTTGTTTTGACAGAGGGGCTGATTCTGGCCTAAGAAAAAAGCTTCCGTCCAGCTCCGCCGATCATGGAACGCGCAGGGCAAACGCGCGGAAAAACTACGGCGGTTCCGCCTCCCTAAGGAGTTTTGATACATGAATCCGCAAAAGAATCAAGGCGCAGAGGATTCCCCCCTGTTGCGCGACCTTCAGGCAGAAGTCAGCTCCGAAAGCGCCCCCATGCTCCAGTTTATGCTGCGCCACGCTGGCACCATAGCCAGCATTGTGGTGCTGTTTGTGCTGGTTCTGGCGGGTACCGGCATCTGGCGCTGGTATAGCACATCCAAAAACGATGAGGCGCGGCAGTCGCTTGCGCGCATTGTGCTGCAAACCAGCGGCCCCGCGCAGATCAAGGAACTTGCCACCCTGGCGGAAAAAGCTCCCTCTGACGTGAAGTTTTCTGCCTACTTGGCTCTGGGCCAGAGCGCCATGAGCAACGGCGACAACGCCACAGCCGCAGATGCCTTTGCCAAAGCCGCCAAGGAAAGCGAAGGCCCCCTTGCGCTGATTGCCGGCATGAACGAGGCCGGCGCCATGCTCAAGGCCGGAAAATACGCCGATGCCCTTGCTCTGCTGCAAAAACTGCAAGCCGCGCTGCCTGGTGAAGTTACCGCTCCCCAGCTCAAGCAGATGATGGCCGAAGCCGCCGTTGCCGCCGGGCAAACGGAACAGGCCGCCCGCATCTATCTTGCTCTCTCGCGCGAGGCGCAGGGCCTCAACAGCGAATATTTCCGCGCCCGCGCAACCACGCTGGCCCCCAAGATTGTTGAAGAAGAAGCCGCCCAGACTGCGGCCCCGGCAGCGCCAGACGGCGCTGGGGAAAAATCTTCCGGCAAAGCCCAGTAAATATCTCTTCGCAAGCCCGCGCATGTGCAAACAGCGCGGGCTTGCGTCATTGTAGGCGAGGCCGCATGGGCCGCGCCATTTTGCATCCAGTTGCGGTTCAGGCGCATATGCCTGGGCCTGGAGGGAACATGAGCAATCATCCGCTGTTGCAGGGCGCTCGCGGCGAGCGGCACCTGCTGTTGGGAAACGAAGCCATTGTGCGCGGCGCGCTTGAAGCGGGTGTGCATATGGTCAGTTGTTACCCTGGCACTCCGTCTTCGGAAGTGCCGGACACGTTCCACCGCCTTGGCGGCGAGGGCCGCTACCGGCTGGAATATTCCGTCAATGAAAAGGTAGCCATGGAAGTGGCCGCCGGTGCCGCCCTTGGCGGTGCCATGAGCCTCGTGACCATGAAGCACGTGGGCGTCAATGTGGCCGCTGACCCGCTGTTCACCTCCGTTTACACTGGCCTGCCCGGCGGCATGGTCTTGCTGACGGCAGACGACCCCGGCTGCCACTCGAGCCAGAACGAACAGGACAACCGCACCTATGCGCGCTTTGCCCTGCTGCCCTGTTTTGAGCCTGCCTCCGCGCAGGAAGCCAAGGACATGACCCGCGAGGCCTTTCGCCTTGCCCGTGAGCTGCAACAGCCCGTGATGCTGCGCACCACCACCCGCATCAGCCACATGCGCGGCGCTGTGGATTTTGACGACCTGCCCGCCACCCAGCCCAAGGTTGAATTCAAGCGCGATCCGGGCCGTTTTGTGCCGGTTCCCGCTGTGGCCCGCAAGCGCCATCAGGTGCTGGACGGCATCATTGAAAAAGCCCGCCAGTTTGCGGAATCCAGCCGCTTCAATACGGTGCATGAACCCCAGACGCCCACGCGCCTCGGCATCATCACCAGCGGCGTGGCCCGCAACTATCTGGCCGACGCCCTTGCGGCTGGCGGCTGGGGAGACCGTGTGCGTGTGCTTGAGCTTGGCATGACCTGGCCCCTGCCCACCGCCATGATCACCGAATTTTTGCACGGCTGCGACCGCGTGCTGGTGCTTGAAGAAGGCGTTGACCTGCTGGAGCAGGACATCCGCGCCCTGGTGCAAAAGCAGGACATCCACGTGCGCATTGAAGGCAAGGATTCCGGCCTCACCGGTCAGGGTGAATACTCCACCACCCTTGTCATGCGCCGCATTTCCTCCTGGCTCGACACGCCCTGCCCGGCCAAACCCGTGCGCAGCGTGGACATGGAACTGCCGGGCCGCCCGCCGAACCTCTGCGCCGGCTGCTCCCACCGTGCCGTTTACTATGCCGCGCGGCAGGTTTTTGGCGACGATGCCTTCTACTCCAGCGACATCGGCTGTTACACCCTGGGTCTGCTGCCGCCCCTGCGCGCTGCGGATTTTCTGGTGTGCATGGGGTCATCCATCTCCGCAGGCAGCGGCTTTGCCCGCGCATCGGGAAAGCCCGTGGTGGCCTTTATCGGCGACTCCACGTTCTTCCACTCCGGCATGACGGGCCTTGCCAACGCGGTTTTCAACCAGCATGACGTCATTCTGGTCATTCTGGACAACGGCACCACGGCCATGACCGGCCATCAGCCCAACCCCGGCATGGTGCAGGACATGCTTGGCTCCATGAGCCAGCACATGGATATTGAAGCCATTGTGCGCGCCATGGGCGTTACCCAGTGCACCAAGGTGCGCTCCTTCAACGTCAAGGCCGTCACCAAGGCGCTGGAAGAAATGAAAGCCCAGAGCGGCGTGCGCGTGCTGATTACCGAAGAGCCCTGTGTGCTGTATGCCCGCCGTCAGCTCAAAAAGGCCCAGCCCCAGGTAGCCGAAGTGGCCCAGCAGGGGCCGGAAGCCATGCGCTGCCTTGAGCAGCTGGCCTGCCCCGCCTTTTACCGCGAGGGCGACAATCTTGCTGTAGACGCCACGCTCTGCACAGGCTGCATGGTCTGTTTGCAGGTTGCGCCCACGGCCTTCAAGGCGCGGAAGCGGTAGGGAGATATTATGAAGACACAAGAAATGCAGAAGCGGATGCGTATATTCTTTACCGGCGTGGGCGGTCAGGGAACCCTGACGGCCACAACCCTGTTGGCCCGCACGGCGCTGGAAGCCGGACTGGATGTGGTGGCTGGCGAAGTGCACGGCATGGCCCAGCGCGGCGGCGTGGTGGAATCTGTCATGCTGCTTGGCGGCTGGCGTTCCCCCAAGCTGGACTACGGCGAAGCCGATGTGCTGCTTGGCTTTGAGCCGCTGGAAACCCTGCGCGCCCTGCCCTATTTGCAGCCAGGCGGCGCAATCTTTTCCAGCAGTGATGCCCTGCCGCCCCTCAGCGTTTCGCTGGGCAAGGCAGTGTACCCCGATATGCCGCACATTATGGAAAAAACCCGTCAGGTTGCGGGGCAGTGCCACTTTGTGCCCTGCCGCGAGCTTGGCATGCAGGCCGGTTCCGTACAGAGCGGCAACACCGTGCTCCTGAGCGTGGTCTGTTCTTCTGGCGTGCTGCCCTTTGGCGTGGACGCGCTGGAAGCCGCCATCAAAAAATTCCTGCCTCCGAAATTGCAGGAATCCAACCTCAAAGCGCTGGAACTAGGCAAGGCCTACGTGAATAAATAGCGCCTTGCGTGCAGGCCCGCCACAGCTGTGGCGTCTGAGCGTGACCCATTATGAACGCAAGGAGCCCCTTCAATGAAGGGGCTCCTTTTTTGCGACGGAATAATTTTTGCCTCAGCAGTTCTGCATCTGCTCAATGAGGCCTTCAAGATTTTTGGCCTGGGCAGAGAGCCCCGCAACGGCGCGCGAGGCTGCGCTCATGGCAACAGCGGTTTGCCGCGAAAGACTGGTGACATCGCCAATTGTGCGGTTGATCTGGTCCGTGGCCACAGCCTGCTGCTCACTGGCGGTGGCAATGGCGCTGACCTGATTGGCGGTTTCTTCCACTGTTCCCACAATGCCCTCCAGCGCCTGCCCTGACTGCTGGGCAGCTTCAGTTGCCAGCGAGATGCCTTTTACCGCCTCCTCCACAGAGGCGGCGCTATGGGCCACACTTTGCTGAATGGCCTTGATGGCCGTATCCACATCATGGGTGGAAGCCATCGTTTTTTCCGCCAGTTTGCGCACTTCGTCCGCCACCACGGCAAAACCGCGCCCGGCATCGCCAGCCCGTGCGGCCTCAATGGCGGCATTGAGGGCGAGCAGGTTGGTCTGATCCGCAATATCCGAAATAACGTTCATGATACGGGTGATCGCCTGCGCATGCCCGCCAAGCTGTTCCATATCATCCTTGAGACGCAAGGAGGTGGCGCGCACGGTTTCAATACTCTCCAGAGCGTGGCGAACCACCTTGGCCCCGTCCTCTGCTTTTTGGCGGGTTTCTGCCGAGGAATCAGAAGCTACCGCGGCATTCTGCGCCACCTCGCCCACGGTGGCATTCATCTGCTCCATGCCTGTGGCGGCTTCTGTGAGCCTTTGAGCCGTGCTGTCGGCACTTTCTTCTGCCTGCCGGATGGTTTCGCCAACCTGACCGGACGCAGTGGCAACCACATGGGTCACTTCTTCCAGCGCCTCGGCCACCTGCTGCATGGCTTCTGTTTTTGCGCGGGCATCCCGCTCCGCCGCTTCGGCCTGTTCCAAGGCGGCATTGGCCCGGGCAGACTCTTCCCGCGCTTTTTCCGATTCACTGCGCGCACTTTCTATATGCACCTTCAAAGCCTGAACCATAAGCACCAGCGAGGCGTACACCCCTTGCTGGCGGCCAGAGTGCTCAAGGTCATACTCCCCTTCAGCCACGCGGCCCGCTATGAGCTGCAACTGCGCCGGGTCTTTGCCGAGCTGACGCTTGATGGCAAGCGTGATGCCCGCCGTAACCGCAATGCTGAACAGTATGCCCACGATGGCGAGCACGCCCCCGGCCACGCGCGACTGACGCGCAATTTCTTGCGCGCCTGCTGCTGCCTCCTGACTGCGCTGCACGTCGTGCTGCACAAGCTGGTCAAAATAGCGCGCAAGGCGGATAAAATCAGCCCTGCTGCGGGTGAACAGCGCAATGGAGCCATCCGTATCGCCCTCGCCCGCCAGACGGATAATCTCTTCGCGTGTGGCTTCCTCCGCGCGCAACTGGGCTGTGATGTTGCCCCACAGTTCATCATCTACCGGTTCGTCAGCCTGTTTACGGGCTTCAATCAATACCTGATAGGCCTCGGCGTGCTGCGCAAACTGCTTGAGCGCGCGCTTAATGCGGTCGCGATACTCGGCAATGGTTACTTTATCCGTATGCGGAGTAAGCGCCGCCAGATCGGAGCGGGCCGAATACAGCAGGGACGTCATGGTCTGCACTGCCACAAGCGATGGCACATACTGCTGATCCATATGGCTGACGGCGTGATCAATACGGTCGGTATTGACGTAATACACGCCGAACAGCGCCAACATAAGAACAATGATGCTGCTGAACGAAAAAACCAGTTTCGTGGTCAGCTTCATGAACACTCCCGTAGTTTGCTTGCTGTCGCCTGCGGAGACGGCAATAGTCGTTACGCTTCACACTGATAGTTGCTGCCGCTGATGCGTTTGCACTGCTTTTTCAGCGTGGCTGCGGCCCGCGCCAGATCAAAGCTGCTCTGGAAGTTGCTGGCCTTGACGCCGACAATTGTCAGAGACATGAGCGGAAAACGCTCCTCAATATTGCTGCGGCTTTTGCCCTCAATGTAACCGCGCTGGACGTCATCAGCGCTGTAAAAGGCAGGCACGCTGTCGTTAAAGGCAGAAATAATGGTTTCGCACACGCTGGAGGCTGTTTGGGTGCCTGTTACGGCGATAAAATCATCGCCGCCGATGTGGCCCACAAAATCATCCTCACAGGCGCTTTCCTTGATGATGGACGAAAGGCGCTTGAGCGCCCTGTCTCCATTTTTAAAGCCGTATTTGTCGTTGTAAGCCTTGAAGTTGTCGATATCGAAGTAGAGAACAATGCGCGGCAAACCGAGGCGCACAAGGCGCTCCAGCTCGATATCTATGAGCGCGTTGCCGGGCAGTTCTGAAAGAGGGTTGAGCTGGCGAGCGTTGGCGACCTCAAGCTCTATACTTTTTTCAAGCAGTTCCTTGACTGTCACCACGCCCTGATAGCGCCCCTCGCGGGTTACGGTAACAAAGTCATAGAGTTTGGCGTCATCACGGCGCATGGCCTGACGCGCGACCAGATCAATGGTGCACTGGTGGTCTACACACAGAAAGGAGCGGTCCATGACCGCCTCCACGGCTTTGTCGGCAAAGAGGGAAAAACCGAACCTGCCGCTCAGTTGCTCGTGCAGGCGGTTGCGCGTGAGCGCTCCAACGGGAATTTCGCCCATGACAACGCACAAACCATTGAGTTTGCTGTTTTTTTCAAACAGCTCAACCACGCTGCGTATTGGCATGTGCGGCGGCACAACAGTGCCTGGGCGGCAAATGTGCCGCACATGAAACTTGTGGACGCGCGCGCCGAAAAATCTGTTTTTGATTTTATTTTCGCGGTGAATGACCTGTAGAGCCACGGGATCTACAGCTCGAGGAGTGGGATCTGGCCTGCGGAGAAAATACCCCTGCCCGTAGGGCACATCAAAACTGATGAGGGTTGCCAGCTCTTCTTCGGTTTCTATGCCCTCGGCAATGATGCGTGTATTCGTGAGCGCCGCAAATTCCTGCATGCTCTTGATGAGCGCCTGCCGGGTGAGGTCTTTATCCACCCCGCGTATGAGCTGCATGTCGAGCTTGATAAAGTGCGGCTGCACGTCTGATATGAGGTTGAGGCCGGAATAGCCTGCGCCTGCATCGTCGATGCTGATCTGGTAATTCTGGCCTTTGTAGTGTTCGATAATTTGTTTGAAGCCACGCAGATTCACAACCGACTCGCGTTCGGTGATTTCAAAAACGATATCCTCGGCGCTGATGGCAAAACGGGTCAAATATTCCTTGGTGAACCCCATGCCGAAGTGCGAATCCTGAATGATGTTGGGATTTACATTGAGGAACAGGCGGATGCCCGTGGGCATCTGGCGGGCAGCGCGCAGGGCGCTGCGCCTAAAGAGGTGCTCAAGCTCCAGCATGCGCCCGTTTTCCAGCGCGCACTGAATGAGAGCCTCGGGATTTTCAAGCGGAGTCCCGGCCGGGCCGCGACCAAGCGCCTCATAACCAAAAACAGCGCCATCGCGAAGGGAAACAATGGGTTGGAGCACGCTGGTGATGGCTTGGTTCTGAAGCACATCCAGCAAATCTTGTCGGCGCTGCTCATCATCGGCAGTTGCAACATTCAGTGACGTTGATGCTGGCGGCGGAACCATTGACGAGGCGCGGCATGGATGCGAATGCGAATCTGCCAAGCCTGCAGGATGCAGCGGCAAATCGCAAAAAGTTTCTACAAATAAATCCTGCGCGGAAGAATCGGGCATGACCCCCTCCACATAAATTGCTGGGATGGCTGGGCTGTGGTCTGTTTACGCGAAGCGGACTGCGACATTAATTTTCAGCCGGCGCGCACTCAGACTCGTTGTCACAAACATCACTAAGCCGATACTATGGCGGGTCTGTTACAGAAATAATTGATTTTGACGGCGAACTGGATTCGTCAGAGATAATTGGAAAAGACTCTTGCCAAAAAGAAGGAGGGAATTGAGCTCATTGTTACAGCCGCATGACGCGACTTTTTACGGCAATGTTACAGAGGTAGACGTGCGCTTGAGAGGGGCAGATTTTGATCGGGGCCTAGATGGTGGGACGGATGGCCTTTAGTGATTGCCGTGTCTGGTGCGGCAATGTTGCCAAGAACGATTTGCTTCGCTCAACTTAACTCTATTTATTGCCCTTTGGGCACGAGATTCCGCCGTTCGGCGGAGCTTGGGACGCCGGTGCGGCGCGCAGCAAGGCGGGGCCGGTTAGGAGATGGTTGTGGCGGCGCTTCCTTAGACTCGCCGTAGCGTGAGCGGAGGCGACGTGCTGGTGTTGGGCGAGTTTGCAAAATACGCATTTTTGTGGACTGACAAGGAAAAATTAGTTTTTTAAGCGCAGCGTACTCAAGTACGTGAGCATTAAAAAACTAATTTTGACGCAGTCAGGCCCAAAAAGACGGGTTTGCGTAAACGCGCCTGACAGGCTCAGGCAGAACTGCAAGCAAGGAGGTTCAAGGGTTTCGGGCAGAGGGAGGCTGTGAAGCAAGGGAAAGAAGAAGAAGAAGAAGAAGAAGAAGAAGAAGGCGGATAAAGGACTGTTTTGCGTAAATGCGGCTGACGGGCTCTGGACACGACCAGCAGAGACAGGGGAATAAAACCCAAAGAGCAAAGGGGGAGCTATGAAGGAAGTGGCGGAAGGAAGGGAGGGGTAGTAGAAGGGATAAAAGACAAAGCCCCTTGCGCTAGTAGCAGCAAGGGGCTTTGGAGCAATCGTTGACAGCGGCCTACTTTCCCACATGACGTTATGCAGTATCATCGGCGATGGAGAGCTTAACTTCCGAGTTCGGAATGGGATCGGGTGTACCCTCTCCTCCATGGCTATCAACGAAATTTGTCAAAATATTAATTGACAGGGACGGAAGGATTTTTTTCAAACACAAGCCTCACGGGCTATTAGTACTGGTCAGCTCCACACCTCGCGGCGCTTCCACCTCCAGCCTATCAACGAGGTAGTCTACCTCGGCCCTTTAGGGATTGCTCCAGGGAGAACTTATCTTAAGGCAGGCTTCCCGCTTAGATGCTTTCAGCGGTTATCCCTTCCGCACATAGCTACCCTGCTGTGCCGTTGGCACGACAACAGGTCCACCAGGGGTGCGTCCATCCCGGTCCTCTCGTACTAGGGACAGGCCCTTTCAATTCTCCAGCGCCCACAGAAGATAGGGACCAAACTGTCTCACGACGTTTTAAACCCAGCTCGCGTACCACTTTAAACGGCGAACAGCCGTACCCTTGGGACCTGCTTCAGCCCCAGGATGTGATGAGCCGACATCGAGGTGCCAAACCGCATCGTCGATGTGAACTCTTGGATGCGATCAGCCTGTTATCCCCGGCGTACCTTTTATCCAATGAGCGATGACCCTTCCATTCGGGATCACCGGATCACTAACACCTACTTTCGTACCTGCTCGAGATGTCTCTCTTGCAGTCAAGCTCCCTTATGCGTTTGCACTCGACGGCTGGTTTCCAATCAGCCTGAGGGAACCTTTGCATGCCTCCGTTACTCTTTAGGAGGCGACCGCCCCAGTCAAACTACCCACCAGACACTGTTCCCTCACCGGATAACGGTCGAGGGTTAGGGACCTGAAAAAACAAGGGTGGTATTTCAACAATGACTCCCCCCATACTAGCGTACAGAGTTCACAGTCTCCCACCTATCCTACACATGCAGTTCCAAATCCCAATGTCAAGCTATAGTAAAGGTGCACAGGGTCTTTCCGTCTTTCTGCGGGTACACGGCATTTTCACCGCGACTTCAATTTCACCGAGTCTCTGGCCGAGACAGTGTGGAGATCGTTACGCCATTCGTGCAGGTCGGAACTTACCCGACAAGGAATTTCGCTACCTTAGGACCGTTATAGTTACGGCCGCCGTTTACCGGGGCTTCAATTCGAAGCTTCGCTTGCGCTGACCTCTCCTTTTAACCTTCCGGCACCGGGCAGGCGTCAGTCCGTATACGTCGTCTTTAGGACTTCGCACAGACCTATGTTTTTAGTAAACAGTCGCCACCACCATTTCTCTGCGGCTCCCTCAGGCTCGTTAAGTGAATTAACTTCACCCGGAGGAGCACCCCTTCTTCCGAAGGTACGGGGTTATTTTGCCGAGTTCCTTGGCCAGAGTTCTCTCGAGCGCCTTGGATTATTCATCCCACCCACCTGAGTTGGTTTGCGGTACGGTTTGCACATCCTAAACTTAGAAGATTTTCTAGGCAGTATAGGCTCAACAGCTTCAGACCTTACGGTCACGGACTCGCGTCTCGACGTAGAGCGGTACGGATTTGCCTGTACCACACGTCTACCTGCTTGCACCGGGACAACCAACACCCGGCCTGTCTACCTTTCTGCGTCCCTCCATCGCACAGATGTACAAGTACGAGAATATTAACTCGTTTCCCATCAGCTACGCCTTTCAGCCTCACCTTAGGGACCGACTAACCCTGGGAAGATTACCTTTACCCAGGAAACCTTGGGTTTACGGCGAACGGGTTTTTCACCC
>NZ_JBRBQT010000001.1:622500-3260000 GCF_053570665.1 Desulfovibrio intestinivivus
AAAAAGTCACGCCCGCCCGTACCCTGCTTGGCGCGGCCAATCTTGCCTTCTCCGGCGTTATAGGCCGCGATGGCCGTGGGCCAGTCGCCAAAGTCGCCATAGAGTTTTTGCAGATAGTCCGCCGCTGCCTCGGTGGATTTGAAGGGATCAAGCCTCTCGTCCGTCCACCAGTCCTGATTCAGACCATACTTTTGCCCGGTATAGGGCATGAACTGCCATGCTCCGGCGGCCCCGGCAGGCGAGCGCACCTCGCTACGATAGCCGCTTTCCACAATGGCAAGATAGGCCAGATCTTCCGGCATGCCCCGAGAGCGGAACACGCGCTTGGCATAGGCAAGAAACTGCTCCGCCCTTTTTGATGATGCGCT
The DNA here is from genome assembly GCF_053570665.1 of Desulfovibrio intestinivivus. Classification (NCBI taxonomy): domain Bacteria; kingdom Pseudomonadati; phylum Thermodesulfobacteriota; class Desulfovibrionia; order Desulfovibrionales; family Desulfovibrionaceae; genus Desulfovibrio; species Desulfovibrio intestinivivus. The sequence continues at coordinate 622,869 of NZ_JBRBQT010000001.1, forward strand.
CATGGTGGGGCGGCCCTTGCGCAAAAAGTATTTGTACTGGCGCGTTACGTCCGCCATAGCGCTTTCGGGGATGTTTTTGTCCACCTGCCCGGTAGTGTTGAGGGCGGCGGTTTCACTGGCAGTCAACGGCGGGGAAGTGTCTTCTTCCGGCACAGACATCGACAATCCCCCCCTGGGGTCGCTGTCCTGCCGTGAGGCGCAGCCTCCGGCAAGCAGCAGACAGCAGACAACAGCCAAAAAGCACAGTCTTGCCATTGCCGATCCGTTCCTGTTCGATGCTGCAACCATTGTTCCCTCCCCTTTTGCCGCCCCGGCTTGCCATCTGCCGGGAAGATGCGTACACAGCCGCCAAGGGCTGTCTGTTCCTTCCCCGTGCGCGATGCCACGGCATGGACTGCCAAAAGCCCACGCACGTGCGCAACCGCGCAGCATATCGCATAAATATTTCTAGCGGGTTCTTGCCCGCGCAATCATCTCCAATCACTCAGGCCGCACGGCGGCCAATGCACACAGCCCGGAGGCGCATATGCATAATGAAACTGAACAAGCCCCGCTGCTGCCGGGCCTCAAGCCTGTGCTGGAACTGCTTGCCAGCGAGCCCCAGCGCATCGACTGCGTCTTCTGCAAAAAAGGCCTGCGTGGCCCAGATGCGCAAGAGGTGCTGAACCTTTGCCGTCAGCACAACGTGCGCTTCAGCCTGGTAGACCAGGTGGCCCTTGACCGCCTTTGCCGTGGCGCTGGCGGTCAAGCTGCCCAAGGGCGTCAAGGCCGTGACGGCGTTTCCCATCAGGGCGTTGTGGCCCGTCTGGCCGCCACTGGCTTTACCGAACTTGCCGACCTGCTGGCCGCGGCGGGCGATGCCCCCCTGCCCCTCATTGTAGCCCTTGACCAGGTACAAGACCCCGGCAACGTAGGCACAATCTGCCGCACCCTGTATGCACTGGGCGGCGCGGGCATTATTCTGCCCCAGCACAACAGCGCCTACCTTGGCCCTGCAGCCCGCAGGGCCGCTGCGGGCGCACTGGAAAAACTGCCCGTGACCCGCGTTACCAACCTGGGCCACGCCCTGGACAGCGCCGAAGAAGCTGGCTTGACCATTTACGGCGCGGGCGGTGATGGCCCATCAAGCCTCAATGCCTTTGATGAACCCATGCAGTTGCCTGCCGTGCTGGTTCTGGGCAATGAGGACAAAGGCCTGCGGCCCGGCGTCGCCAAACGGTGCGCGCACATGCTGCGCATTCCGCTTGCCCGTACCTTTGACTCACTCAATGTGGCGCAAGCCGGTGCCGTACTGCTGGGCCTTGCCGCAGCACACAGGGCGAAAGATTCTGCATCGTAGGGCAATTTCTGCTCAGCAAATCCCAAAGCAAAAAGCACGCCAACATAACTGGCCATTTTTGCGCAGCTCAGACAAGCTCTTGACAGCATAAAAAAGGAAGTGCGGCCGCACTTCCTTTTTTATTGCAAACAAAATAAACCTAAACTTTCTCTAGATTTTTATTAGATAGATTTTATACATCACAAGCAGCGGATTAAACATGCAAGATACAGTTATACTACTGCCCATATCAGAATCGAAACATGCGAAGCAACAGGATCCGAACCGTTGGCGTGTCACGTCTGCGTAAGTTCGTAAACCATCCTTTGTTGGACGCAAAAAAACCCGCCCATGCCAGCACCGCGCAAGGATGCGCGGATGGCGGGGCGGGTTGTGCGCGCCGATAAGGGCGACCCGTGAGATAGTCTTTACCGGATATAAGTGGGGATATTGATGAATACGTCACGGGTAAAGGTAATCATGCGCTCCATGAGCCAGGGCAGGGCCAACAGCAGAGCTAGAAACATGCACACGATTTTGGGGATGAAGGTCAGCGTCATTTCCTGAATCTGGGTTGCCGCCTGAATAATGCTCACAACCACACCCACACCAAGGCCCACCCCAAGCATGGCAAGGACATCATCAAGCAAAGTTCAATGGCCTGCCGACCGAAGCCGATGACGAAATCTGGGGACATGGGTGACTCCTGAAAATTGACGGTGTACGAATCTTTCCAACCCTTAGGCAAAAACCGGGCCAACGTTGTGCGCGGCGCGCCGGTCAGAGCAGAAAGCTGTTCACCAACGAGCCGACCAGCAGATTCCAGCCGTCCACCATGACAAAGAGCAGTAGTTTGAAGGGCATGGACACCATCATGGGCGGCAGCATCATCATGCCCATGGCCAGCAGCACGCTGGAGATGACCATATCCAGCACCAGAAAAGGAATGTAGATGAGAAAACCGATGGTAAAGGCGGTTTTAAGCTCGCTGATGACATAGGCGGCGGCCAGCAGCATGGTGGGCACTTCCTCCTTGCTGCGCGGCGCTTCCATCTTGCTGATGGAGTAAAAGACAGAGAGATCTTTTTCGCGCGTATGCTTGAACATAAAGGTGCGCAAAGGGGCCTGCGCCCTGTCGAGCGCCACCTTGTAGTCGATCTGCTCGGCCAGATAGGGTTGCAGGGCGTTATCATTGATCTGCTTGCCCACGGGATACATGATGACCACCGTCATAAAAATGGCAAGGCTGGCAAGAATCTGGGTGGGGGGCAACTGCTGCACGCCCATGGCCTGCCGCAGAAAGCTGAACACAATGATGATGCGGGTAAAACTGGTGACCGTGAGCATGATGGCCGGGGCAACGGAAAGCACGGTGAGCAGGAAGAGAATTTCCAGCAGCACCGAGACCTTCTCCGGTGATTGCGCCCCACCGGCCAGGGTGAGCTGCATTGTGGGCATGGCCAGATCCTGAGCCGCAAGGGCCAGAACCGGCATGAGGAGGATGAAGAGGCTAGCTGCCGCCAGCGCCGCGACGGGCTTCTTCCATAATCTGTTTGAAATCGGCGTTCTCTGGCTCATGCTGTGCCTGCTCCTCTGTCAAAAGGGTAATCTGCTGGTCGGTGACGCCCAGCAGCAACCTTCTATTCAAGAAGCGTACCACCATCAAGCCTTTACGCGGCCCAAGCGGAAGCTGGGCCTCCATGACCAGGGCATCGCGCGGAAGCGACCCCGGACGCGGCAGAAAATTGAACTTGCCGAAACGGCGCGCCAGCCATACGGCCAGCCACAGCACGGCCACCAGCAAAAATAGAATGCCCACGGCCTGTATGTAGCTGCCCCACGAAAAGGACGACTGCCCAAGCGTTGAAGCCGGTTCCGCCAGCGAGGCAGCGGCCTGCTCCGTAGCAATGCCCACGCTTTGCGCGGCCTGCGCGGCCATGTCCAGCCCGCGCAGCATCTGCTCGGCTGCGGCAGCCACTGTCTGTTCCAGCCCCGGCGGCACCGCTGCCGCAGACCCGTGCGCGCCAGAAGTGACCACGCCGCGCACGGCGCTGCCCGAAAGGCCGCCTTCGGCGGCGGCCAGCAGTATGGGCAGGCTAGCCAAGCTGCTTCACCCTTTCAATGGGGCTGATGATGTCGGTAAGGCGTACGCCGAACTTTTCGTTGATGACCACGGCCTCGCCGCGCGCCACCAGCTTGCCGTTCACAAATACTTCCAGCGGTTCGCCAGCCAGCTTGTTCAGTTCCACCACAGAACCTTGACCAAGTTGCAGCAGTTCGTTGATAAGCAGACGGGTGCGCCCAAGCTCGGCAGACACATCCAGCGGAATATCCAGAATAAAATCCAGCTCCCGCTTGAGCTTGTTGTCCTTGGGCTGGCGGGCCATTTCCGTCATGTCCTGAAAATGGGCGTCTACCGGATGACCGCCAAGCCCTGCACCTGCACCGCCAAAGGAGGTCGGGCCTTTGTCTTCCTCATCCTGGGCCAGCGATTCAGCCCACTGAGCCGCCAGAGCTTCTTCATCCAAACCGCTGCCAGCCGCACCACCAGGCGCAGCATCAGCAGCAGGCGCAGCGGGTGCAGCGGGGGCAGCGGGGGCAGCAGGTTCTGCCGCATTGGCTTCATCTTCCAGTTGCGCGGCCCACTGGGCCGCCAAGGCTTCCTGATCTTCCTGCGACATACGTCACCTCATTCTCTATTCCAACATGCTCACCCGAAATTCGGGCGGCATCGCGGCAACGGCGCGCCCCGCAACGGGCATGGCTGCCAAAAGCCTCTATCTGAAACCGCGTCCGCACAAAATCAGCTGCCAGGGGCCGCCAGAGGCAGAGCTTCCCGCGCTATTCCACGACAAAATCGGTAAAGTATACGCGTATGACCCTTTGCGCGCCCAGAATCTGGTTCAGCCGCGCAGCCACCTCCGCCTTCAACAGCACCTTGCCGTCAGGCGTGGAGATATCGTTAAACGTCTTGCCCGCCAGCAGCATGATGATGGCATCGCGGATACGCGGATTGTTGGCCTGCAATGCAGCGGCAACGTCCGCATTGACCTCGACCTCCATCCCCAGCTTGAGATACCGCCGCCCCGAGGGGTCGGAAATGTTCACGGTTATGGGCGGCAGAGGCAAGACCTGCCCACCGCTGCGCGGCAGATCACCCTGCCGTTCAATGCGCCCGTCACCCGCGCCTCCCGCGCCGCCAGAACCGCCCGCCCCGGCATGACCGGATGCGCCGCCTGCGCCGCCAGAACCGCCTGCGCCTGTCTGGCCCGCCGCGCCCTTGCCTGCGGCATCCGCAGATGCAGCTTCAACAGGCGCAGAGCTTGCCGAAGACGGCGTGCGGATGAAAAACCACCAATAGCCGCCAATGCCAGCGCCGCTCAGCGTGATAAGCAAGATCGCCAAAATAATGACGATGCGCTTGGCCTTGGAGCCCTTTTTGGGGTTTTCAGCCTGCCCTTCCGGCAGGGCCTTTGATTCTTTTTCTTTGGCCGCCATACGTACTCCACCGCTATTGTGGGGTCATGGATGCGAACCGCTCAAGTCATTCCGGTCTGTACGGCATGTAGCAGACTTTGTGCCAAAGCTGTTCACACCTTGGCAGGACGCGGCCCGAAAATATCCGTACCTATGCGCACCATGGTGGCCCCTTCGGCCACCGCGCCTTCAAAGTCGCCGCTCATGCCCATGGAAAGCTCGGGCAGGGGCAGGCCAAGGCGGGTGCTCAAGGTGTCGCGCAATTCACGCAGCCTTGCAAAATAGGGCCGCGCTGCCTCGCCCGCGTCAAAAACCGGGGGCAGACACATGAGGCCCTGCACCTCAAGGTGCGGGCAATGCTCAAGAACATAATCGGCCAATTCCGGCAAATCTGCAGACATCACACCGGATTTTTGCGATTCGCCCCCAACATTTACTTCAAACAACACTGGCTGGCGCGCACCGCCCTCCGCCAGACGCCGTTCAAAGGCGTCCGCAAGTTTGCGGGAATCAAGGGTATGCACAAGATTGAAAGCCCCCGCCACCAGCGGAGCCTTGCGGCTTTGCACATGACCGATCATGTGCCAGCGAATCCCGGCGCACTGCGCTGCTGTGGCCGGGTCTGCGCTCAGGTCCTGCCTTTTCTGCAGGGCCTCCTGAACGTAATTTTCGCCAAAATCAATCTGCCCGGCGGCGGCCACCTGGGCCAGGGATTCCGCCGGATGCAGTTTTGAAACGGCAATAAGCCTCACGCTTTCGCGGGGGCGGCCAGCCGATGCGCAGGCCGCGTCAATGCGGTCGAGCACCCGCGCATAGCGTTCGAGCAACAAGGTATCGCCCATGACTACTCCGCCATCAGGCCCATCTCGCGCAGGAAGGCGGCGTCTTCAGTCCAGTGCTCGCGCACCTTGACCCAAAGCTCCAGATGCACCTTGCCGCCCACCAGATCCTGAATTTCCATGCGGGCCTCAGTGCCTATCTGCTTGATGGAAGCGCCCGCACGGCCAATAACCATGGCCTTGTGCATGGGCCGCCCCACGTAGATGACCGCGTGAATCACAGTCTGGCCGCGCTCTTCGTCTTCCTCCCAGCTTTCCACGTCCACAGCCACGGAATAAGGCACTTCCTGGCGCAGATGCAGGAACAGCTTTTCGCGCACGATTTCCGCAGTCATAAAGCGCATGGGGGCCGTGGAAATCTGGTCTTCGGGGAACTGGGCAGGAGCAACGGGCAGCTTGGAACGGATAAGTTTTGCCAGATCCGGCAGGCCGTCCCGGTTCAGGGCCGAGGTGGGGAAAATTTCCGCCTTGGGCCACATTTCGCTCAGACGGGTCAAAAGCGGCAGCATGCGACTTTTGTCCGAGAACAGATCAACCTTGTTGACCACCACAACCATGGGCCGGTCATCGTTGGAAAGCGCCCTGGACAGCGGCTCAAGGTCGCGTTCCAGAAATTCCGGATGGCGGATGTACAGGTGGGCGTCAAGCACGGGCATGATGACTTCGGCCTGGGCAAGGCTCTGCCACACGGCCTGGAGCATGGTTTTGCTCAGCCGACCGCGCACCTGGGCAAGGCCCGGCGTATCCATAAAAATAACCTGGGCTTTCTCGTCCGTAAGGATGCCCACAATCTGATTGCGCGTGGTCTGCGGCTTGGGGGTGACGATGGTCACCTTCTGGCCGAGCAAGGCGTTCAGCAGGGTGGATTTGCCCGCGTTGGGCGGCCCCATAAGCGCGACCCAGCCGCAACGATAGTTCTGATCCGACATTCTTTCTCCCGGCTGGAAACATCCAGCCTCTACCGCCGTAAACTTCGACGGAAATTTTCTGGCAATTTTGCAGGGCGCGGGCGCACTGGCACGACAAAGGCCGCCCTATGCGGGCTAACATCTCAAAGAAATTGCGCTTCCGCGTTCGGGCGGGCATGGATTTGCGCACCTGCCCGGCACACTCAGAGTAAACTTTACTCTAGAAACATACTATAACTGGCTTTCTGTCCCACATCCGCGCTTCGGGGTCAAGACGCGGAGCATTGCCCCGGCCCATCCTCCGGCCCAATACCGGACAGAGGCGGGGGGCAGACGTTGGCACAAAACAGGACGCAAAAATCGATCATGAGGCTGCCCTGCGTTTTCCCTGCCTCGGAACAGCCTATCATTATTATATTTCTGTCACGCCCCAAACGGCGGGACATTCCACAGCCACCGCTTGACTACAGGCGCGCCAATGCCTACTCTCCCGCCCATGTTCAGTCTATTTACCTATATTGCACTTATTGTGGGCGTTAACTTCGCCTTTTCTGTCACCCCGCTCATTCAGTTGCCCAATGGCGACATGTGGGCTCCCCTTTCGCTCATCGTCGGCTTTATTTTTGTGGTGCGCGATTACGCGCAGCGCCGTGTGGGGCATCATGTACTCTGGGGCATGCTGGTGGGTTGCGTGGTCAGCTGGTTCATGGCCAGCCCGCAGCTCGCGCTGGCAAGCGCCGCAGCCTTTGCCGTGGGCGAACTGGGCGACTGGGCGGTATACACTTTTACCCGCCGCCCCTTTTCACAGCGTATTCTCATTTCAAGCCTTGTGGGCGCGCCGCTGGACAGCATCGTGTTTCTGGGCATGATCGGCATTGCCACACCATGGTCTATCATTACCATGAGCCTGAGCAAGCTGGCAGGATCGCTGCTTGTTTTCTGGCTGGTACGCCGCCGCGAACAGCGCGAATGCGGGCTCGAGCACATTCAGGCATAGAGATTGACCCCGCAGGAGCATGCCTGAGCATCTGCCGCACAACACAGTTTAAACCCGTGATCGCTGGATCACGGGTTTTTTGTTATTTGGGGGCTTACCGTATAGACTCTGCCTCAAGCGACATTCCGCACGAGGGGGATCAATGGACAACAAACCTGAAGCCAGACAGACCGATGCCGAACTCCTGCTGCAACGTCTCGACAACGCGGGCCTCATGGAATACGTCCGGCTGTCGCAAAAAACCGGCAAAATACTCTGGCTCAACTTTCTGTCAGGCATTGCCAGAGGACTGGGTTTCAGCATTGGCGCATCGTTGGTGCTGGCCGTTCTCTACAAGATACTGGCCCGCATCATCAGCATGAACATCCCTTACCTTACAGAACTGCTGCAACAGATCATGAACATGACCAAGGGGGGCTGACTGGCTCTCACGCCTTCGTGCCCCCAAAAAAAGGAAGGAACAGTAACGCTCCCTCCCCTTTGTATGACTGCAATCGCCTGGGCTACGAACCAGCGGCGGCGCGGGCGGCTTCATCGGGATACAGGGCCGTGATTTTCGCCAGAAAATCCATATAGCGGCCTTCCACGATGGCCTGACGCGCGTTGCGCGCCAGATCGAGAAAATAGGTGAGGTTGTGCAGGGAATTGAGCCGGAAGGACAGCAGTTCCTGACTGGCATACAGATGGCGCAGATAGGCCCGAGAAAAATTGCGGCAGGCGTAGCAACGGCAGTTGGGATCAAGGGGGCCGTCGTCTTCAGCAAATTCGCGCCGCTTGATGTTGATCTTGCCAAGCGACGTGTAGAGCGTGCCGTTACGTGCATTGCGGGTGGGCAGCACGCAGTCGAACATGTCCACCCCGGCATGGATGCCCGTGGCAATGTCCAGCGGCGTCCCCACACCCATAAGGTAGCGCGGCTTTTCGCCGGGCAGCAGGGGCGCTGTGTGGTAGAGCAGATCATACATCTTGTCTTTCGGCTCGCCCACCGAAAGCCCGCCAATGGCAAAGCCGTCAAAATCCATGCTGCACAATTCGTTTACCGAGCGTTCGCGCAGGTCTTTGTAAAAACCGCCCTGCGTGATGCCAAACATCAGATTGTGCGCCGAACCGGGCGGATAGGCGTCCATGGCGCGCTTGGCCCAGCGCGTGGTCAGGGCCAGGGATTTCTCCGTATAGGCATAATCCGCGCCAAAGGGCACGCATTCGTCAAGCACCATCATGATGTCTGAATTCAGATTGCGCTGAATTTGCAGCACTTTTTCAGGCGTGAACAGATGCTTTGAGCCATCAAGGTGCGAGCGGAACTCCACGCCTTCCTCGCGGATCTTGCGCAGCGAGCTCAGGCTGAATACTTGAAAACCGCCGCTGTCCGTCAGGATGGAGCCAGGCCAGGAGGCGAACTTGTGCAGCCCCCCGCGCCTGTGCACAAGCTCATCGCCGGGGCGCAGATAAAGGTGATAGGTATTGCCCAGAATGATGGGCGCGCCAATGGCGGCCAGATCATCCGGGGCAAGAGCCTTGACGGATCCCACGGTTCCCACGGGCATAAAAATAGGCGTGGGGATAGTGCCGTGAGCCGTGCGCAGCACCCCGGCGCGGGCCGCGCCGTCGGTGTGTTCGATGGTAAATACGGATTGGGACATGCCGCGCAGAGTAGCCGCAAGCGCCGCACTGCGCAAGAGGGGAGCACGCCGCACCGTGAGCAGATATTCGCGGATTCCGGCTCAAAAAGTTAAGGTTTGCGGCAAAAGTGGCGCGGATGCAGCACGGCTAATTGTTGTGCCTCGGGGGCAATATTGTTAAGGTTGCTCCCTTTCATTAAAGGGTGTTGCGCGCAAGGGCCGGGGCCGTTGCGCCGGGGGGCCGCAAAGGACGGCGACCCTTCGCTGCCGCCATGCGCGGTGCGCGGACAAACCGCGCAGAATGTCCTTCAGCAAAGTTCAAATGAGGGAATTCCCTGTGAGCGATTGCACGTTTTCACCATCGCTGTGCCACATTGATCTGGCCGCCATCCGCCGCAATTTTGGCCGCATGGGCAAGGCTGAAAAGCTTATGCCGGTCATCAAGTCTGACGCCTACGGCCACGGCCTTGTACCTGTGGCGCGGGTTTTGTCTGATGCAGGCGCACGGCGCTTTGCCGTGGGAACCGTATCGGAAGGCATGGCCCTGCGCGAGGCTGGCCTGCGGCAAACCATTGTGCCGCTTCTGGGCGCGCTCACCGATGTGGAATGGCAGGGAGCGGCCATGCAGGGGCTGACCCCGGTGGTGGGCAACTTTGACCAGCTTGAACGCGCCGCCGCCCATTGCCACGCCGGGCGCATTCTGCGCGTTGCCATAAAGTGCGAAACCGGCATGGGCCGCCTTGGCTTTTCGCAGGAAGAACTGCCCCAGGCTATCGACCGTCTGCGCAATATCCCGGGCATCTCCCCGGCCATGGTCATATCGCACTTTTCCTGCGCCGATGTGCCGGAGCAGGAAGCCTATTCACAGGACCAGATCAAGCGCTTCACCGCCATGTCTGACGCGTTGCGTACGGCATTCCCCGACATTGAGCGCTCGCTCTGCAATACGGCTGGCACCATAGGCCGCCCCGAAGCGCATTTCGAGGTATGCCGCCCCGGCATTTCGCTCTACGGCGGCAATCCCTTTACGGGAACCTCATGGGAAGGCAAGGGTGCCGCGCTCGGTCTGGAATGGGCCATGAGCGTCAGCGCGCCCGTTATCGAGGTACGGCAGGTGACCGAGGGCCGCAGCGTGTCGTATGGCCGGCTGTTCACGGCGCAGAAGCCTGCTACCGTTGCGGTTGTTGCCATTGGCTACGCCACGGCCTTCAACCGCTCGCTCTCCACACATGCCGCCATGCTCATCAACGGACGGCGCGCCCCCCAGGTGGGCCGGGTGTGCATGGGCATGATCATGGCCGATGTCAGCGATTTGCCGCCCGTGCGCGTGGGCGACACCGCATGGCTTGTGGGCGGCCCCGCCGAGGCGGGACAAAAAGCGGTGACGCCGCAGGACATAGCGGATACGATGGGCACCATTTCCTACGAAGTGCTCTGCCTTTTTGGCGGCATGAACCCGCGCGTCTACGCATAGCCCACGGCATCCCCGGCAGTGCAGGCTTTCGGCCTTCTGAAAATTTCGGCTTGACAGGCCCATTTGCCGGAAGTATAAGACTCGTTCCTTGCTCGCGCCCCGTGTGGCGTGGGCTGCCAATCCAAAAGGAGAATACCAATGCGGAAATTTGAAACCCTGCTGCTCCTTTCCCCGGAGCTTTCCGCCGACAATCGCGAGGGCATCATCAACGCCCTTACCGCGATCATCGAGCGTGAGAAGGGCATCATGGTGGAAGTGGACAATTGGGGCATGCGCGACCTCGCCTACCCGGTTCGCAAACTGATGCGCGGCTTTTATGTGCGTCTGGTGTACCAGGCTCCTGCTGAGCTTATCGCAGAGCTGGAACGCAACATTCGCATCACCGACGGCATCTTCAAGTTTGTGACCGTCAAGCTGGCCGACGAAGTGGCCGGGGAGGTTGCCTAACATGGCTTTTAAAAAGAAATTTGCCCCGCGCCGCAAGTTCTGCCGCTTCTGCGCAGATAAAGATCTGCCCCTGGATTACAAGCGCGCCGACATCCTGCGCGACTTTATCACCGAGCGCGGCAAGATCATTGCCCGCCGCATCACCGGCACCTGCGCACATCACCAGCGCCTGCTGACCCGCGAAATCAAGCGCGCCCGCCAGATGGCCCTGCTCATCTACACCGCGACGCACGATTCCGGCGTCAAGAAAAAGAGCACCATTTAAGGAGGCGCACATGAAACTGATACTTCGCGCCGACGTTGAAAATCTCGGCAGCCTTGGCGATGTGGTTGAAGTGAAAGCTGGTTATGGCCGCAATTTCCTGCTCCCGCAGGGTCTGGCCATGGTCGCTTCACCTTCCAACCTCAAAAGCTTTGAACAGGAACGCAAAAAGCTTCAGGCCCGCATGGATGCCGTGCGCGCTGACGCCCAGTCCCTCCAGGCCCGCCTGGAAGCCCTGGAAGTTGTTATCCCCATGCACGTGGGCGACAACGACAAGCTTTACGGCTCCGTCACCACCACCATCATCGGCGATGCTCTTACCGCCCTTGGTGTGGAAGTTGACCGCCGTCGTATCCTTATGGATGCCCCCATCCGTACCCTTGGTGAACATCCCGTTCGCGTGCGCCTGCACGCCAGCGTGATCGCCGTGGTGCCGGTGAAGGTCATCTCCGACCATCAGCCCATCGAAGAAGAACCCGCACCTGCTGCGCCCGCTGAAGAAGCCGAGGCAGCCCAGTAGGGGTTTGCGTGGTTTCCCGCAACGATAGCAATTCCGCCCCCGGCCACGCGGCCGGGGGCTCGCCTTTTGGGCAGGGCCGCAACAAAGACGGTCAGTCTCGCTCTTCAAACGCGCACAGCGCGGAAAAGGCCGAGGCCGACATTCTGCGGCGTGTGCCCCCCCACAGTGTTGAAGCCGAACAGGCTGTGCTCGGCGGCGTTTTCATGCGTCCCCAGCTCATGCACTCCATCGCAGACCAGCTCACTGACGAAGATTTTTACCTGCCCGCACACGCCACCATCTTCAAGGCGTTTCTAGAACTTTACCGCAAATCGGCCCCTCTCGACCTTATTGCCACCGCCGAGCAGCTCAAGAGCATGAACGCCCTTGAAGAAGCCGGAGGCGCGGTATATCTGGGCGAGCTGGCGCAGGCCGTTGTTTCCGGCGCCAATGCGGAATACTACGCCACCATAGTCCGCGACAAATCCTTGCAGCGCAGCCTGATCAACGCCTGCTCTGGCATCATAGTCAACTGCTACGATGCCACGCGCGAAGTCGGCGAATTGCTGGACGAATCCGAACAGGCGGTTTTTTCCATCTCGCAGCGCACCTCGGGCAAGGATTTTACCCCCACGCGCGAACTGCTGGAACGGGTATTCGACAAACTTTCCAAACTGGCCGATGCCAAGGACGTCATTACAGGCGTCACTACCGGCTATACCCGCCTGGACAAACTGACCGCCGGTCTGCAGCCCTCTGACCTCATTATTGTGGCGGCCCGCCCAAGTATGGGCAAGACGGCTTTTTCCATGTGCATGGCCATCAACGCTGCCGTGCGCCAGAACGTGCCCGTGGCTGTTTTTTCGCTCGAAATGAGCAAGGAGCAGCTCATGCAGCGCATGCTGGCCGTGTGGGGCAAGGTGGATCTTTCCAAGCTGCGCCGTCCCTCGCTGCTGACAGACGAAGACTGGCAGCGCCTCTATGACGCGGCGGACGTTGTGGCCCGTGCGCCCATATTTATTGACGACACCCCGGCCCTCACAACGCTTGAGTTGCGCGCACGCACCCGCCGCCTCAAGGCGGACAAAGGCCTTGGCATGGTGGTGGTGGACTACCTGCAGCTCATGCGCACAAGCCGCCGCACAGATTCGCGCGAACTGGAAATTTCGGATATTTCGCGCTCGCTCAAAGGCCTTGCCAAGGAAATGAACGTGCCCGTGGTTGCGCTTTCACAGCTTAACCGCAAGGTGGAAGAACGCAGCGACAAGCGCCCCATGCTTTCTGACCTTCGTGAATCTGGCGCTATCGAGCAGGACGCGGACGTTATCATGTTTGTGTACCGCGATGACGTGTACAAATTCCAGAAACCTGCCGACCGACCGCCCCAGGGCATTGCCGAAATCATTATCGGCAAGCAGCGCAACGGCCCGGTGGGCGTGGCCGAGCTTATGTATATGTCGCCCTACACTTCGTTTGAAGATATCGCGCCAGACTGGATGCCCCCGCCATCCGAGGGCGGATCCTAGCCATTTTCAGAGCCGTGCAACTGACGCAAAAGCTGTCGTTGTACGGCTTTTTAGCATCCTAATTGGTGCGACACTAATAATTACAGCCTGAACGTATTCCCCACGCAATAGCTTTCTATTTTAATGTTGGTTGAACAACCAACTCGATTGTTAGCAATGCATCTTCCCACTCTTTATCTTTTCAACGCCCGTTGTGTCCCTGCCATGTATTGAACATACGATGCCCACCGTGTTTTGAGATTCTTTGCACAATCTCCAGAAACTCATTCGTTTATTTCCACTTCCTCCTGTCCCACTGCGGGTTTGCGCCTTTTTTACTCGCGGTAATACGCAATACCAACTTTTTTTTGGCGATTCGTTGACAAGGCCGACAAAGCGTGTTTCCATGTTTTTCATGGGCCGCGTACCGGTAATACGTTTTACTGGGCGTAAGCGCGGGAAGATTGTTTTTTTTGAGAGGGTGTTTCATGTCTAAGTCCATCTATGTCGGGAACCTTCCTTGGTCTGCCACTGAAGAACAGGTCCAGGACCTTTTTGCCGAATACGGCAGCGTTCTGTCTGTGAAACTTGTTAGCGACAGGGATACCGGCCGTGCCCGCGGCTTTGGCTTTGTGGAAATGGAAGACGGCGAAGCCGACTCCGCCATTGAAGCTTTGGACAACTTCAGCTTTGGCGGTCGCACGCTGCGCGTGAACGAAGCCAAACCCAGAGCCCCGCGCCAGCCCCGCTACTAGGGCGCTGTAACGGACAAATATACGCCCCAACCGGGGCGTTTTTTGTTGCGCGCACCTCTTAGGGGTCGCCCAAGGGCGCTCCTGCACATTCTACGCGGCGGGGCTTTTCCGGTAGTCTCTGGCTGCCGAAAGCCCCGCCGCAGCATTTTTGCCTCCGAACGAAGCATCCGACAGATGTGCCTGCCCCATACCCCACAGGGGAGATGCTGGCCCTCCCTCGCGCCGCTGAACTCCCAGCCGCACTGCCAGCTTGCCCCTCTCCTGATGCCGTAAAGCTCATTGTTTGAAGCAACACGCTCTCGCACATGCCTGCTGCCCACGTTCCACGCAAGTGCCCCGGCATCACTCCTGCGCCCCCCTACGACTTGCCCCTCATGCGGCCAAAACTTCGCTCTGCTCAGCGCGGAGAAACGGCTGCGCCTCCCGCCTCCGCGTTCTCTTGCCCCTGAGTAAAAACAGACTGCATTGCTATGCAACAAGGCAAGGGCATTGTAGCCCTGCCTGAGGCCCTTGCCTGCAAAACCGCTACTCAACACACCCTCCAATTGCTTGTCGAGACGGAAGAAAGCCCACAGGCCTCAAAAGCCGCTACTATTGCATGCCTATTTTTCCTACTGAACCTGCATGCTCCAGCTACATATATTGCACACAATCCTGCTTACTGGATTGTTTATGTGTATAAAAATGATCATTTCAACAAAAAATTTTATTTATAATTTATTTTTATGAATATTAACGACTATAAAAAATAATTATTGCATGACTTAGGCTATTAATTGTAGTGTATTGATAATTTCAATAGCCAGTTTTATGTCAAATTTTGCTTTTTTAAATTGTATAAACAATCAATGAAATATTTCACATACATTGTTTACACATAATAATTCTGCTTTATTCATAAAGCACAATACGCTCATTGATTGAACAGTTTCTATCAATTGCAAACATAATTCGCACAACAGGTAAACAACGCAGGCACGGCACGGTCGGTAAAAATACAATCATACCGCAGAGACGCATTCGGGACTGACTATGCCAAACACCCGCTTTGACCTCACGCATCCCCCTTTTGATCTGCTGACTCTGGCAGAGGCATCTGCCCTGTCGGCCTCTGCCGATATTCTGTTTTTCAACAATGATCAGGAGATTCTTGCCTCGGGGAGTGAGGTTGATGTGCTCTATCTGGTCATGAAGGGCCTTGTTCGTGAAATGTCGGGCGAGGAAATTGTGGGGGCATACCGAGAGCACGAGGCCTTTGACTGTCGCGCTCTGGCCACAGGCAGAACGCGGCACAGGTTTGTGGCGCATGAAGAAGTGCTGCTTTGCGTGTTCCCTGGGCGGGAGGTGCTGGCCCTGACGGAAAAGAACTCGCTTTTCGGCGCGTACTTTTTTGCAACCGTGTCCGACAAGCTGGGTCAGCTTGCCCAAAGCCGCGACCGCCGCGAATGGCAGAGCCTTTTTGCGGTCAAGATCAGCGATGCCGGCTTTCGTCCCCCAATATTTGCCGAAGCAACGGATACCATTGCCCACGCCGCGCAACGCATGAAGGAAAGCCGGAGACGATCCATATTTGTGCACGATGGTTCCAGCACCGGGATTTTCACCACGGGCGACTTTTGCGACATCGTGGCCAACGCGGTTTCCAACCAGACCCCACTCAGGGCCTGCGCGCAGTTTTCCCTGCTGAGCTGCGAAAAGGACGACTACCTTTTCAATGCCCTGCTTCTCATGACCCGCCACAACATCCACCGCATTGTGGTGACGGACAAGGGGCAGCCTGTGGGAGTTCTGGCCATGATTGACCTGCTTTCCTATTTTTCCAACCATTCCCTGTCGATCGCGCGGCAGCTCGAGGCGGCCACCACACTGGCCGACCTGCACAGCGCCATGCGGGACATGGAAGCCCTGATAACAACCCTCGTTGCCCAGGGCATAAAAACGCCCCAGCTCGCGCGCCTTGTGCAGGTGCTCAACGCGCAGCTCATGGCCCGCCTCTGGCAGATGACGGCCACGCCCGCCGTATTTGCCGGGAGCGCCCTGCTTGCCCTTGGCTCCGAAGGCCGGGGCGAGCAGATACTGAAAACCGACCAGGACAACGCGCTGATCCTTGCGGAAGGCCTGGACGAAAAGGAGGTGGAACTCTCTGCAAACAGTTTTACGGAGCACATGCTCAGCCTTGGCTATCCGCCCTGCCCCGGCGACATGATGGTGAACCAGCCGCTCTGGAGGCACACGGTGCGCGGATGGGAACAGACCTTGCGTCAGTGGGCGGATTCCGCGCAGGGCGAGGGGCTTATGCATCTGGCAATTTTTCTGGATGCGGAAACAGTCTCCGGCCCAGCCTCATGGCTTGAGGCCTGCCGCAAGGCCTTGCGTTCGGCCCTGCACGATGATGCGGCGTGGTTTGCGCGCATGGCCCTGCCCATTGAACAGTTCCCCACCCGAGCAGGCGAAAGCGGTTTTTGGCGGCAACTGCTGAACCGCGAAAAAAACGCCCTGCTCGACATCAAGAAAGCGGGCATCTTCCCCATTGTCCACGGCACCCGCGTTCTGGCTCTGGAGGCGGGCATTGATGCCACCAACACCTTTGACCGACTGGAGGCCCTCACATCACGCAGTACTATTGAAAAATCACAGGCGGATGATCTGGCCGAATCTCTGGCCTTTCTGATGCGCCTGCGGCTGGACGCAGGCCTTGAAATGCTGCGCAAGGGGAACCCCCTGAGCAACGAGATTGATACGGCCTCCCTGTCCACCCTGGACAAAGACCTGTTGCAGGACGCCCTTCAGGTGGTCAAGCGCTTCAAACGCATGATCAACCAGCGCTACGGGCTGGACAGGTTCTGAAATGCAAAACACCTGGATACAGGCCGTAGCGCGCCGCTGGCGCATGCGCGGCCTGCGGGAACCCTACCGTTCCCTGCTGGATCAGGATGACGGCCTGCTTGTGAGCATTGACTGCGAAACAACCTCGCTCAATGTGAAGGAAGCGGAGCTATTATCCATCGCCGCCGTCTGCATAGACGGCAGGCGTCTTTGCACCAGAGACGCCTTTTACGCGCTGATAACGCCGCAGCATGCCCCTGACGGGCAGAATGTGCGCGTGCACGGGTTGCGCCCGTGTGATTTCAGCACGGGTCTGCCGCTTCAGGATGTGTTGTCGGCTTTTCTTCAGTTTGTCAGAGGCAGAACACTGGTGGGCTATTATCTGCAATACGACCTTGCAGTGTTGAACAAAAACTTGAGGCCACTGATGGGGGCAGCATTGCCAAACAGTCGCATAGAGGTTTCAGGCCGCTATTACGACTGGCGATTTGCGCAATATCCTGGCGCCTACATTGATCTGCGATGGGAAACGATGGCCAGAAACCTTCGCCTACCCACGCTGCCAAGGCACGATGCCATGAACGACGCCATAACAGCCGCCATGATGTATCTGGCGCTGCAATCGCGCGGATACGGCGCACACAGGCTCCCATAACGTCCAATGTCTGCGCAAAAGACATTGCGGACAAAAGTATGCGAGGAGGGAACAATGGCCTCAGAACTGACGCAGCGAATCGAAAAAAATACGCAATACCAGCACTTGATCAAGACGCGCAACGCCCTTGGCTGGCGCCTCACGCTTGTGGTTTTTGCCGCATATTACTGTTTTATTCTGGTTGTCGCCTTTGACAAGCAGCTCTTTGCCACACCTCTTGCAGCAGGAATGACGACGACATGGGGCATCCCTCTGGGCATCGGCATCATCCTGCTGACCGTTGTGCTTACGGCGGTCTACGTTCGCAAGGCCAACAACGAATTTGACCCTGCGCTCAAGCAGATTCTTGAAAAAGA
Organism: Desulfovibrio intestinivivus; assembly: GCF_053570665.1. Lineage (NCBI taxonomy): Bacteria > Pseudomonadati > Thermodesulfobacteriota > Desulfovibrionia > Desulfovibrionales > Desulfovibrionaceae > Desulfovibrio > Desulfovibrio intestinivivus. The sequence goes on from NZ_JBRBQT010000001.1 coordinate 640,809, forward strand.
GGTGCAGTCATGAGGGGCATGAGCACGTGCACATCCGACCATAAGTTCGGGCGACACAAACCCGCCTCAACATTTTTCATGGCTCTTTTTGTCGCCCTGCAGCCCGGCATTGCGTTGGCGGCGGGCGTCATAGAAGAAACGCAAAAGCAGAACACCGACTGGACAGCCATCATCATGTTCACCATTTTTGTCGGTGCATCGCTGTGGATAACCAAGTGGGCCGCCAAGCGCACCCGCTCCGCTGCGGATTTTTACACGGCAGGCGGCGGCATCACGGGCTTTCAGAACGGCCTTGCCATCGCGGGCGACTTTATGTCGGCGGCCTCCTTTCTGGGCATTTCAGCCGCAGTCATGGCAACGGGTTTTGACGGCCTGATCTACGCAATCGGCTTTCAGGTGGGCTGGCCGCTCATAACCTTCATGCTGGCGGAGCGCCTGCGCAATCTTGGGCGCTTCACCTTTGCAGATGTGGTGGCCTACAGGCTCCAGCAGGTGCCTGTGCGCATATTTGCCGCATCGGGCACCCTGGTTGTGGTACTGTTCTATCTTATTGCGCAGATGGTGGGCGCGGGGCAACTCATCAAGCTGCTCTTCGGGCTTGATTACCACTATGCGGTGGTTATCGTGGGTCTGCTCATGATGGCCTATGTGCTTTTTGGCGGCATGACGGCGACCACGTGGGTGCAGATCATCAAGGCCTGCCTGCTGCTCGGCGGGGCCTCGTTCATGGCCTTTATGGTCATGGCCCAGTATGATTTCAGCCCCGAAAAACTTTTCACCGCCGCTGTGGGCATCAAAAAAAGCGCGGCCATCATGGGGCCGGGCGGCTTTGTCAAAGACCCTGTTTCGGCCATTTCGCTCGGCATTGCCCTCATGTTCGGCACGGCTGGTCTGCCGCACATCCTGATGCGCTTTTTTACCGTGCCGGACGCCAGGGAAGCCAGAAAAAGCGTGCTCTGGGCAACCACATGGATCGGCTATTTCTACATCTTGACCTTCATCATCGGCTTCGGGGCCATAGTGTTTGTGAGCACCAATCCCGAATTCCTCGATGCAAACGGCGTTTTACGCGGGGGCGGCAACATGGCTGCCGTGCATCTGGCCAACGCCATTGGCGGCAATATCTTTCTTGGCTTTATGTCAGCGGTGGCATTTGCCACCATTCTGGCAGTGGTGGCGGGGCTGACGCTCTCGGGCGCGTCTGCCGTTGCGCACGATCTGTACGCCTCCGCCCTCAAAAAGGGTACGGCCAGCTCCAGCGAGGAACTTAAGATATCCAAGCTGACAACCCTGGCCCTCGGCATCATCGCCATGTTTCTGGGCATTGTGTTTGAAAAACAGAACGTGGCCTTCATGGTGTCTCTGGCCTTTGCCATTGCGGCCTCGGCCAACTTCCCGGCCCTGATCCTCTCGGTGCTGTGGAAGGGCTGCACCACCAGAGGGGCTGTTGCCGGGGGCTTTACGGGCCTGCTGGCCGCGCTGGTCATGACCATGCTCTCGGATGCCGTGTGGGTGGCGACCTTGGGCAATCCGCCAGGCTCCGCGCCTTTTCCGTATTCCTCCCCGGCCATTTTTTCCATGCCCCTGGCCTTTTTGTGCATATGGGTAGTGTCCATATGCGATCAGTCCCCGCAGGCGCAGAAGGAAAGGGAGGCTTTTGCCGACCAGAAAATCCGGTCTGAAACCGGCCTTGGAGCTTTCAAGCCCACGGCGCATTAATTCAAGCAAGCGCCTGTCCCTCACCAAGGCCGTGCATGGGGCAGCGTTAGCCTTGCAGCGGTCATCAAACAGCCTGCCCGCCCGAAAACAGATATTTTTCGAGCGGGCAGGCTCATCGATTTTGTAAACCACATCCGCAAAAGCAACACGGCATTGCAGGGCATCTTATTTTGCGGAGCGCGACTGCGTCTGCCAACGCATTCCGGTTGCGTCGCTTTTCTTTGCGGGCTTGCCTTGCCGACTGCTGCAAATTTTGCCATGATGTTCATGACGCTTCTGCCGGTTTTTTTGGCCCTTATACCCTTGTCCGGCGCAACAATCCTTTGAGGAGGGCATCCATGCTTACCCCCAACCAGTGTGTGCTTTACAGCGGCGGCGCCGCAGGAACAGAGCAGTTTTTCGGCGCTTTGGCCGAAAGCTGGGGTATGGAAGAAGTAAACTACAGCTTTGAAGGTCACCAGATCGAACGTACGCGCGGCGTGCGGGTGCTCACCTCTGAAGAACTGGCCCTCAAGGATGTCAGCCTGACCTACATTTCGCGTCTCATGAGCCGCGAATACACGCGCGCGCCCCTTTTCCGCAAAGTCTTGCAGTCCATCTGCTGGCAGGTCAGCAGCGGCGAGCAGATCATCGTTATCGGCTCAGTCCAGCCTGACGGTACCGTCAAGGGCGGCACCGGGTGGGGGGCCGAATTCGCCAAGATATGCAACAAGCCCCTGCTTGTTTTTGATCAGCCCAAGAATGCCTGGTTGTTCTGGAACAAAGACAACTGGACCCAGACAGACGAACCCATGATCACCCATGCCCATTTTGCCGCCACCGGCACGCGTTTTCTTGAAGACAATGGCCGTATCGCCATTCAAGACCTGTTTGCGCGTTCTTTTTCGCGCTAAAGCAGAATACTATTGTCAATGCACTAGAAAGATAATCCGCTTCTGCTGCAACGGCCCCTGGTTCGCAAACGACCCGGGGGCCGTGCTTGCGGCATGTACCCCACCTGCCGCAGGCTGCGCCTCAGCCCATAGTATCGGAGAATTCATGAGCCGTCAGTTTACCCCCGCAGAGCAAGCCGTGTTGCGCATCGTGCAGGACAACCTGCCTGATTCGCTCACGCCCTACGCAGATATTGCCGAAAAGGCAGGAATGACAGAAGTCCAGGTGCTTGAGCTGCTTGGCTCGCTCAAGGAATCCGGGGCAATCCGCCGTTTTGGAGCCAGCATCAAACACCAGAAAACCGGCTGGACGCACAACGCCATGGTGGCCTGGAAGATCGACGCCGATCTGGTGGAACAGTGCGGCACGCAGGCCTCCCTGCACGACCATATCTCCCATGTCTACTACCGCCCGAGTTCCGCGCCCGACTGGCCGTATGAACTCTACACCATGATTCATGGCCGCAGCGAGGCCGAGTGCCTTGGCGTGGTGGAAGACCTCAAGCGTGATACCCTGCTGCGCGAGCATGCCGTGCTGCGCAGCCTCAAGGAACTGAAAAAAATTTCCATGACCTATTTTGCCTGATACAAGGAGCCTTTGATGGATACCACTTCTCGGCAGCTTTTTGAAAAGGCCTGCGCTGTTATTCCCGGCGGCGTCAACAGCCCTGTGCGCGCCTGCCACAACGTGGACAGCCAGCCCCTGTTCATAGCCGAAGCTCACGGCTGCCGGATTACCGACGTGGACGGCCACGAGTATATCGACTTTGTACTCTCCTGGGGTCCCATGATCCTTGGGCATGACGAGCCTTCCGTCACCCAGGCCGTGTGCGAGGCCGCCAAACGCGGCACCAGCTACGGCGCTCCCTGCCCGGCGGAAGTAACTCTGGCCGAAGAAGTGGTCGCCGCCATGCCCAGCCTTGAAATGGTGCGCATGGTCAACTCCGGCACAGAGGCCACCATGAGCGCCCTGCGCCTGGCCCGCGCCGCCACCAAGAGGGACAAGGTGCTCAAGTTTGTGGGCTGCTACCACGGCCACGCCGATCCATTCCTCGCCGCCGCAGGTTCCGGCCTTGCCACGTTCTCCATTCCCGGCACTCCCGGCGTACCCGCAGCAGTTGTGGCCGACACCCTGCTTGCGCCTTACAACGACATTGATGCGGTCAAGGCCATCTTTGAGCAGCACGGCGCGAGCATTGCCGCCATCATTGTGGAACCTGTGGCCGCCAACATGGGTCTTGTGCTGCCCAAGCCCGGCTTTCTTGAAGGCCTGCGCTCCGTCTGCGACCAGTACGGCAGCCTGCTCATTTTTGACGAAGTCATCACCGGCTTTCGCGCGGCCTTTGGCGGCGCGCAGGCCCGCTTCAGCATAGACCCCGACCTCACAACCTTTGGCAAGATTATTGGCGGCGGTCTGCCCGTGGGTGCCTTTGGCGGCAAGCGCCGTTACATGGAACTCATCGCGCCCAGAGGCGGCGTGTATCAAGCGGGTACGCTTTCAGGCAACCCGCTGGCAATGGCTGCTGGCATAGCCACCCTGCGCTACCTCAAAACCGCTGACTACGCGGCACTTGAAAAGCGTACCCATGCCTTTGCCATGGAACTGCGCGACATTCTGGCATCCAAGGGCGTGCCGATTCAGATGCCCACCCTTGCTTCCATGTTCTGCCCCTATTTCAGCGAGCAGGAAGTCACGGATTTTGCCACCGCCACGCTGTGTGATCAGGCGCTTTTCACCACGTTCTACAAACAGATGCGCGCTCACGGCATCTACCTTGCGCCTTCCGGCTACGAGACTGGCATGGTTTCCTTTGTCCACACGGACGAGGATTTCAACAAGGCCTTGGACGCTGCCCGCAAGGTCATTTTTTAAGTCAAAACAGCAAGAAGGGGACCTCGCATGCGGGGTTCCCTTCTTTATTTTCTCCACGCAGCGGCATCCGCCCGTATCCCTGTCGCTGCGCGTCACCAGACAGGCAGCCGAGGGAGGCCCCTTGCACAGTCCCCGCCGAATCACAGCGCTTGCCTGCTATGCGCTCAGCCAGTCTGCCCTGCCTCTGGCGCAGCGTCTGGCGGACTGCCTTGCGATCAAACCGTGGGGTCTGCCCGGTCAACTCCAGCATCCCGCACGTCCGGCCCAGCCATCAGAGCACCCAGCCCCCGGCAAGCCCTCCGGTCTGGCCCGTGTGGAAATTTTCGCCCCATCGCGATTTTGCCCTGCGGGGGTTACGCCCTTTGAAAAAATCGGCTCCCTGCTGGCGGCAACCTATAAAAATTTTGCGGCGCATGCCTTCATCGGCGCAACGGGCATAGCCGTACGCGCGCTTGCGCCCCTGCTGGCGCACAAGAGCACCGATGCCCCTGTGATCGTACTTGATCCTGCGGGGCAGCACGTCATAAGCCTGCTCTCCGGCCACTGGGGCGGAGCCAACGAACTGGCCAGCCATGTGGCCAATCTGCTCGGGGCAACGGCAGTTATCACCACTGCATCGGACACAGCCTCCAATGCGCCCGGAGCAGGGACAAATCAGCCCCGCAAGGCCGCTCCTGCGCTGGATATGCTCCTGCGCAACGCGGGGCTGCTCCCCGTGGACTGGAACCGCCTGCCCGCAGCGCAGGCCGCCATGATTGAAGGGGAAAGCCTGGGGCTTTGGGATCCCTGCCATGTCGTGCCGGATCATCCCCAGTTGCAGCGCCTGCCCGCAGGTGAGGCCCATGCCACGCCGCCAGAACACCGCGGCCCCCTGGTTGCGGCGCACTGGCGCGAGCTTGCACCGAGCCCCGCAATCTTGCGTGTGGCTGTTCCCCGGCTGGTCATAGGGCTGGGTTGCCGCAAAAACGCGCCCGGCGATATGGTGGAAACCGCCACGCGCAAGCTGTTGGCGGCCCAAGGGCTTGAACCTTTGGCTGTGGCGGCGCTGGCGACCGTGAAAGAAAAATTGCAGGAGCCCGCTCTGCTGGCCCTTGCCGAGCGGCTGGGCGTTCCTTTACATGGCTTTGAAGCCGCCGACCTCGCACGCTGCCCTACGCCCAACCCGTCCGCAGCGGCTGGCAGGCGCTTTAACCAGCCACCTTTCAGCGTTTGTGAGGCCGCGGCCCTGCTGGCGGCAGCGCAGATTTTTCCGGCGGGCGCGCCTCGCCTGCTCCTCCCCAAAACTATCGAACAAGGCCAGTTGACTCTGGCCCTAGCCATCTCGGACAGGATTGAACGATGAACCCAGCCAGTCTGCATGTTGTCGGCCTCGGCCCAGGCGATGCCGCATGTCTTACCCCTCAGGCCCGCACGGCCATAGCAAATGCATCCTGCGTGGCTGGCTACAGCCTCTACATGGAACTGGTGCCGCCGGAACTGCTGGCAGGCAAGCAGTGCATCAGCACCGGCATGCGGCACGAGGAAGAACGCTGCGCGGCGGCGGTGGACGCAGCTCTGTCAGGCAAGCCCACGGCCCTTGTTTGCTCTGGCGACCCCGGCATCTATGCGTTGGCGGGTCTGGCCCTCGAGATTCTGGAAAGCCGGGGGCTTGTGGGCAGTGTGCCCTTCAATGTTGTGCCGGGCGTTCCGGCGGTCTGCGCGGCGGCAGCCCTGCTGGGCGCTCCCCTGATGCACGATTTTGCCTGCATCAGCCTGAGCGACCTGCTCACGCCGTGGGAAACCATTGAACGCAGGCTCCACGCGGCCCTTGAGGCCGATTTTGTCTGCGCTATCTATAATCCCCGTTCCAAGGGGCGGCCCCACCATCTGGAACAGGCTCTTGAAATTGCCCGGCAATTCCGCGCGCCGCACTGCCCTGTAGGGCTTGTGCGCAAGGCCTTTCGTCCCGGCGAAGAAGCCCGCGTGTTCCGCCTTGACCAGTTTGACCCGGAACAGGTCGACATGCTCTCCATACTCATCATCGGCAATGCAGAAAGCCGGGCGTTGGGGAACTTCATGCTCACCCCCAGAGGTTACGCGCGAAAAAAGAGTTCCAATCTCGGCAACTTATCAAAATAGTTGGAATGTCATTTTCCCATAGTCATTGACTTACCGTAATGAGGGCCGTAAAATCACACCAATTTGTTCTCATCTGCCGCACAAAAGGAGGTCTGCCGTGAAGAAAGTTCTGGTTCTTACCTGTATCATGGTGTTTGCCCTGGCCCTGCCCGCGCTTGCAGCGCCCGCCGCTCCTGACAAACCGCTGGAATTCAAGGGTTCCCAAAAGACCGTTATGTTCCCGCACGCTGTGCATGCCAAGGTTGAATGCGTTACCTGTCACCATCAGGTTGACGGCAAGGAAAGCTTTGCCAAGTGCGGCAGCTCCGGTTGCCACGATGACCTCGCAGGCAAGCAGGGTGAAAAGAGCCTGTACTATGTTGTGCACACCAAGAAAGAACTCAAGCACACCAACTGCATCGGCTGCCACTCCAAGGTTGTGGAAGGAAAGCCCGAACTCAAGAAAGACCTGACCGCCTGCGCCAAGTCCAAGTGCCATCCGTAGGTCTGCTTGGCTGCCTTGCTTCAAAAGCCGCCTCTGGGCGGCTTTTTTGTTGGCTTGCCGACCTTACCACTGATGACAATAGTTCCTGACTGTTTCCCGGCCAGACTTTTTTTGCAAAATCACGGCAGAAGGCAATTCTGGCGCAAAGAGTTTTGTCCTATTTGCGTCTTTTGCCATAAACTGATACGAAAAACTGTCGTTTTTGCAGTATGAAACGATGTATTTTGCATGACTCCGGCCGTTGGCCGCTGCACATAACCCCATGAGGTGGCGCATGGTTGCCAAGAACACCGCTGAAACCGATGACCAGATCATCGATCTCACAGAACTGATCGAAAAAGGCGAAGTTCCGGCAAACGATCCGTCCGAGCAGCCCCAGGCCGCTGCCGCCCCCGAGGTGGAAGCAGATCAGGAGGCGCTGAACGAGCACCTGCGCGGCCTCAACGATGGTTCAACTGCTGCGGATGCAGAAATTGACGACCTGCTCGCCCAGATGGATATCAAGGACGAAGGCCAGGACGCCCCCAATGACGTGGCGCTGGACTTCTCCGCTCCGTCCACGCTGACCGATCATCCCATTGACCCCAATGAGCAGTTGCACATGCCGGGCATGGGCGATGTGGACAGTCTGCTCAATTCCCTTGATATCCCCCCGCAGCCGTCGGAAAGGGAAACGGAAATTGCCGCACCTGCCAGCGCTAACCAGGCCGCAAGCCCGGCAACAAATCCAGCCGCCGATGATGCCGTGGACGCCCTGCTGAACGATTTTCACGCTGCTGCGCCTGCGCCTCAAGCGCCTGCTGAACCGCAAAACAGTATTCCTGATCTGGACGAACTGCTGGCATCTGTGAGTGCCGCCCCGGCCACCGGAAACACAAGCGATATTGACGACCTGCTCAACGCTGGCAACCTCGCAGCCCCAAAGGCCGAACCTGCGACAGCAGCACCTTCCGCTGCGCCCGCTGCGCAAAGCCCAGCCTTTTCCAACGATGATCTCGACAACCTGCTGGCTGCTGCGGCCAATGGGCTGGATGTGGCCCCGAGCCCTGCGCAGACCACCGCTCCGGCCCCCCATGCTGCGGCTCCGGCTCCGACACCTGCGGCAACACCAGCACCCGCTGCCAGCCCAGACATGGGGGTGGATATAGACAGCTTGCTGGCTGCCGCCGCTAATGATTTGCAGAGCAAGCTTGACGTGGCTCAGCCAGAAGCGGCCCCCGCGCCGCAACCGGCTCCCGCTCCTGCGGCATCTCCAGCGGCTGCCCCTGCGGCAAGCCCAGATATGACTGCCGACCTCGGCGTGGATATCGACAGTCTGCTGGCTGCCGCCGCTGACGATTTGCAGAGCAAGCTTGACGCTGCCCAGCCAGAAGCGGCTCCCGCGCCGCAACCGGCTCCCGCTCCTGCGGCAGCTCCAGCGGCTGCCCCTGCGGCTGCCCCTGCGGCAAACCCAGATATGACTGCCGACCTCGGAGTGGATATCGACAGCTTGCTGGCTGCCGCCGCCGACGATTTGCAGAGCAAGCTTGACGTGGCTCAGCCAGAAGCGGCCCCCGCGCCGCAACCGGCTCCCGCTCCTGCGGCAACGCCTGCGGCTGCCCCTGCGGCAAGCCCTGATATAGCTGCCGACCTCGGCGTGGATATCGACAGTCTGCTGGCTGCCGCCGCGGACGACTTGCAGAGCAAGCTTGATGCTGCCCAGCCAGAAGCGGCCCCCGCGCCTGCCCCCGCGCCTGCCTCGGAACCTCAGCCCGATCTGAATGCAGACCTCGACAGCCTGCTGGCTGCTGTGACAGGCGGTGCGGCCCCTGCCGCTGAACCGCAGGAAGACATTTCCGATGTTCTGCTCCACCCCGAGCTGGAACTCATGACTGACGCCCAGCCAGAGCTTGTTGCTGAAGCATTGCCCGACTCTTTGCCGGAACAGGCTGTGGAACTGCCCACAGATTTTGACGCGCTGTTGGCCGCCGCTGCGGACCAGGCCGCCACAGACCATGCGGATGTGGCCCCGGCTGCTGCCCCCCCTGCGGATGCCACCCCGGCTGACATGCAGGACATCATGGCCGACGCCTCCGCTCAGGCAGAATCCGATGCATTTGAGGCTGTTGCCGCTGCTGAACCAGCGCAGGCCGATGACCTTCCCCTGCTTGAACCCGATGAAATCCTGCCGCCGGATGCCGACGTGCAGGCCGAGCCTTCCGTGGATGAACCTGCCGAAGTGGAACCAGCCGGAGCCGACCCTTTCGCGGCCGAGCCTGCCGAAGTGGAAACTACCGAAGTGGAGCCTGCGGCGGCGGATATGCCGGAAAGCGCCGGGCCGTTCGCTTATGAACCTGCATTCAGGCCTCAGGCGGCCCCTGTTGCGGATTCGACAGAGATGACAACTGACGTTGCCGCCGCAGCTGTGTCCGGCGCAGCCCTTGAGGCTGTCATGGAACAGGCCAAAGAGGCCTCGTCCCACGCCATTGACGCCTTTGCCCAGGCTTTTGACGCCTCCACGCGCGCGGCAGACGCTGCCGAAACAGCCAGCAAGCTTACGGAACGCGTTGAGCAGTGCGAAGCCGCGCTTCAGGAAGCCGGGGATCGCATCATTGCGCTGGAAACCGCGCTGGAAGCGCAAATTCACGCATCGCATGAGCTGGCCGCCAGCAGCCTGCCCCGTCAGGAACTGGAAGACATGTTTGTCGAGGGCCATCCCCTGCATCAGAGCCTTATGGATTGCATCGCCAAGGCGGTTGCCGCAGCCCTTGCATCTGCCCCGGCCCCGCCGACCGAACATGACGATGCGCAATCGCTTGTGGAAGAGAGCCTGCAACCCGTTGTCACTGCCGCCCGCAGCGCCACGGCGCGCATAGATGCCCTTGAAACACGGCTGGATGCCCTTGAACCGCGCTTCAACGACAGGGTGGAACGGGCCGCTGCTGCTGCGGCGGCGCGTATACTGCGCGAAGAGATCGGCAGACTGCTCGAAGATCAGTAGGGGGCTTTTTGCCCTATGCGGCGGGCCGCATTCAGGCCGCAAGCAGCCGCCCGAACCATTCCGGGTTGTTGGCGCGGGTTGGCAGCATAACTGCCCGTCTGCACTGCGCGATTTTTGGAGTAATCCCCTTGGCAACGTGCCTGCAAGCCGGACCAGCTTCATCCCTTGCCTGAGGCCCGGCTCCAATCGCTGCTTCGCTGACAACAGGAATTTCAAGGTAAAAGGCTCCAGGCGCACAGACATGTCGGCCTTGCCAATGGCAGGCGGAACGCATATGCTGTTGCGCGGTTTCGCGGGCGCTGCCCCGCGATTCTCAATCAATAAAACAAAGGGGCGGGGGCTGTTGCTTCCGTTTCTTAACCCGTCCAGGCAATACCCGCTGTGGGTCACGGCCGTTCCCCAAAGGGGCGGGTTTTTCATATTTGCCGCGCCCGTCAGGGCCGGAAGCTGAGGCCCACATGGATAAGGATCGCAAGGAAGCCCTTCAGGTTGCCAAGGAACTGACCGCCAAATTCATAGAAACGCGCACGGTTTCCCCCAGCAATTTTGCTGAGGTATTTCCTTCGGTCTATCGTGTTGTCTGCGCCGCTATCGGTGTGGACACCGACCAGGACAAGGCCGGGAAATAACGTGGAATCTCCCCGCAACACCGCTACGGAAACTGTTGTCAAACCTGCGCACGATGCGGCTGTGGCAGGGATGTTTGGCCGTATTGTGCCTTTTTATGACCTGCTGAACCGCGTGCTCAGCCTCGGGCTTGATCAGTACTGGCGCAAGGTGCTGGCGCAAAACGTGCGCCTGGGCGATACCGGGCGCGTACTGGATCTGGCGGCTGGCACGCTGGATGTTTCCCTTGCCATTCGCCGCCGCCACCCCTCGGCCATTGTTCCGGCCATGGATTTTTGCCCGCCCATGCTGGTGCGCGGCAGCCGCAAACTCAAGGACGTCAACGCCCGCAGCATTCTGCCTGTTGCCGCAGACGCCAAGCGCCTGCCCCTGCCCGATGCTTCTGTTGACTGCATTACCATTGCCTTTGGCATCCGCAATATTCTGCCCCGCGAGGCGGCTTTTGCCGAAATGCTGCGCGTTCTGCGCCCCGGCGGCAGGGCCTGCATTCTTGAATTCGGTTCCGGGCAGGAGCGCATCTGGGGTGGCCTGTACAACGTATATCTCAACCACCTGCTGCCCAGGGTTGGCAAAGTATTTTCAAAAGATCCGGGCGCGTACGAGTACCTTGCCGATACCATCCGCAAGTTTCCCTCGGCCCTCAGCCTTGAAAAAGAAATGCGCGCCGCGGGCTTTGAACGTGCCTGGCACGAAAAGCTCACTTCCGGCATTGTCTGCCTGCATGTGGGTGAAAAAGCGCGCTAGATCAGATTGGCGCGAAAAAATATGCCGTTTTCACGACGCATTGCACAGGCGGCATCTGAAGGCTCGCCGGGCGGCAAGCCAGACACGATGGTGCGGATAATCAGGCCTTAGTGCGAGGCCAGTGCCACCAGACCAAGCCCTACGGCCAGGGCGATCAGCCCAAGGACGCGGAGGCGGCTTTCCGGCTGGGGCAGCAATTGCAACAGGGCGCGCCGCATGCCGCCGGGAAAGAGTGTCCAGCAAAGGCCCTCAATAACGATGGCCAGACCAAGAGCGCGGAGAAAAAGGGCGTAATCGAGTTTCATGGTTTTCTGGTGACGGAAAACCCGCCTTTTGTAAAGGAACGAATCATGGCTGCTGACACGGCGCTGCACAACGGCACAGACATGACCTGCCGGGATTATCCCGCAGGCGCGTTATTCCCAGCCCTGCGCCCGACAAACAGCAGCCAAAGGCAGTGATCCTGTGAGCCTGCTGCTTTGCGCCGCCACCGGCCCGGAACTGGCGGGTCTTGTGCCCGGATTTTCTCCGGCGGGGCTTGCCGCCACAGCTGGAGAAACAGCTGAAAGCCCGGCAAAATCCTGGCCAGAAATGCACCTCTGGCCCGTGCGCCTCAAGCATGGCGCTGCGCTGTGCTGCATTACCGGGGTCGGCCCCATTAACGCTGCTCTGGCCATGGGCATGGCCTTTTGCCGTGCTAAAGCCGAGGGTACGCCCATAACGGCTGTGCTCAACGCGGGTCTTGCCGGGGCCTTTGATCTGGCAGAGCGCCCACTTTTGGGGCTGTGCATGGTGAGCGAAGAAATCTGGCCCGAATACGGCCTGCACGATGGGAGTTCCGTCACCGCCGAGGCTTTTGGCTTTCCGCAGTGGCAACCAGAGACCGGGGCTGCGGTGCGCAACCGCCTGTCCCTGGCAGGGCCTGAAGCGCTGGAGCGCTTTGGCGCACGTCAGCAACGGCATGTTTTTTTGCCCTGCACATCGCTCACCGTGGCCGGGGTCAGCGCAAGTTTTGCCAGAGCGGCAGACCTGCGCGCCCGCTACCGGGCTGATCTGGAAAATATGGAAGGCTTTGCCGTAGCGTATGCCTGCGCCCGCGAGGGCATCCCCTGTGTGGAAGCGCGCAGCGTTTCCAACAAGGTCGGGCCGCGCGCCAATGACGAAAAGGATTTTCCCGGCGCGCTGCGCGCGCTCACGCGGGTGTTGCCCGCGCTTAACCTTATCTGAGTAGCATATGATCCAACTGAAAGCACGTCTGGCCCTTGAGCTGCCCGGCATCAACCGCGCTCTGAACAAGGCAGTGGACACCCTGCCGGAACCAGTGCGGCCTGTGGCCCGGCATATTTTTGATGCGGGCGGCAAACGCCTGCGCCCCCTGCTCACCGTGCTCACGGCCCGCCTGCTGGGTCATGAGGCCAAGAGCATACAGGATCTGGCGATCACACTGGAGATGCTCCACGCCGCAACCCTGCTGCACGATGATGTGCTGGACAATGCCGTAAGCCGCCGTGGCAAGCCCGCTGCGCATACGCTGTTTGATGTTTCCAGCGTCATTCTTGCGGGCGATGCCCTGCTGGCCGGGGCCAACGCCCTGGTGGCCAAATATGGCGACACGCGGCTGACCCGCTGTTTCTCGGAGGCCACCAGCCGCACGGCGGCGGGAGAAATCCTTGAAATTGCGGCCCAGCGCCGCGTGGATTCGACCAGCGCCGACTATGAAGACATGGTGCGCGGCAAAACGGCCTGGCTTATCCGCGCTGCCTGTGAAATGGGCGCGCTTGCCGCCGGGGCCGATGATGCCGCAGTGGCCGCTGCCGCCGCCTATGGCGAAAACCTTGGCATGGCCTTTCAGATGGTGGACGATGCCCTTGATTTCGCGCCAGAAAGCGTGACCGGCAAGCCCACTGGCGGCGATGTGCGCGAGGGCAAGCTCACGCCTCCCCTGCGCCTCCACCGCGACAGCCTGAGCACCGCAGAGCGCCGCGCCTTTGACGCCGCCTTTTGCGCAGGGCTGATGACGGAAGCCGATGCCGCCAGCATTGCCGAGAGCATCCGGCAGGCCGGGCATGACGATGCCGTGCGCCGTCAGGCCGATGAATTTCTTGACGCGGCCAGGCAGGCATTAGAAACTCTGCCTGACAGGCCCGAGCGCGAGCTTATGCGCCAGATGGCCGACTACGTACGCGACAGAAAAAAGTAAGCAGCCAAACCAAGAGGAATGCAAACCATGCTCTATAGGGTGGAAACCGGCCCCCGCGCCGGACTTGACGATACCCAGGGCCGCAAGACGGCCCAGCACCTGCGCAAGGCGCTGAACATTTCTGTTTCTGGCGTTCGCCAGATCAAGGTCTTTACGGCTGACGGGCTTGATGCAGCGCAGGTGGCCCGTCTTCTGGACGAAAGCATCTGGCACGACCCCATACTTCAAGAAGCCTCCCTTGAGCCGCTGCCCCTGCTTGACCCTGCGGCAGACTGGTTTGTGGAAGTGGGCTACCGCCCCGGCGTGACGGATAACGAGGCCCGCACCGCGCGCGACACCGCCGCCATGGTGCTGGACATCCCGCGCGACAGCCTGCGCGTGTATACCGCCGTGCAGTACCGCATCAGCAGCGACAAGGCCGCACCCCTCACCCGCGAACAGGTGGACATGCTGGCCCGCGACCTTTTGTGCAACACGCTCATCCAGCGCTACCGCATCAAGAGCCGTCAGGAATGGGACGCCCAGCCCGGCTTTGAAGCTCAGGCCGCCAGGGTTACGGGCGAGATCAACGAAACCGTCGACACCATCGCCCTTTCAGCCATGGATGACGAAGCCCTGACCAAGGCCAGCCGCGAAAATACATGGGCGCTCAACCTCAAGGAAATGCACAGCATCCGCGTGCAGTTCACCGCGCAGGAAGAAGCCGACCGCCGCAAGGCCCTTGGCCTGCCCGCCGACCCCACGGATGTGGAAATGGAAGTGCTGGCCCAGACGTGGTCCGAGCACTGCAAGCACAAGATTTTTGCCTCGCGCATCAATTATACCGATGCCGCCACGGGCCGCAGCGAAGTGGTGGACAACCTCTACAAGACCTGCATCCGCGACGCCACGGCCATGCTGCGCGAGCGCATGGGCGAAGACGACTACTGCAAGTCCGTTTTCAAGGACAACGCGGGCGTTATCGCCTTTATCAACGGCTACGACGCCTGCATCAAGGTTGAAACCCACAACAGCCCCTCGGCGCTCGACCCGTACGGCGGCGCGCTCACCGGCATTGTGGGCGTGAACCGCGACCCCATGGGCACAGGCATGGGCGCTGAGCTGGTGTGCAATACGGACGTGTTCTGCTTTGCCTCGCCCTTCCACGATAAAAGCCTGCCTCCGCGCCTGCTGCACCCCCGCCGCGTGCTGGAAGGCGTGCGCGAAGGCGTGGAGCACGGCGGCAACAAGTCGGGCATTCCCACGGTCAACGGATCGCTGGTCTTTGACGAGCGCTATCTTGGCAAGCCGCTGGTGTACTGCGGCACCGTGGGCATCATCCCCGCAGAGCTGCATGGCCGCCCCGGCTGGTTCAAGCAGGCCGAGGAAGGCGACTACATTGTTATGACCGGCGGCCGCATCGGCAAGGACGGCATCCACGGCGCAACCTTCTCTTCTGAAGAGCTGCACGAAGGCTCGCCCGCCACAGCGGTGCAGATCGGCGACCCCATCACCCAGCGCAAGATGTATGACTTCATCATGCGCGCCCGCGATTTGGGCCTGTACCACGCCATCACCGACAACGGCGCTGGCGGCCTTTCCTCCTCCGTGGGTGAAATGGCTGAAGACACGGGCGGCTGCGTGCTGGATATCGCCAAGGCCCCGCTGAAATACGATGGCCTGCGCCCCTGGGAAATTCTGCTTTCCGAAGCGCAGGAGCGCATGACCCTGGCCGTTTCGCCGGAAAAGCTCGACGAATTCATGGCCCTCGCCGCACGCATGGATGTGGAAGCCACGGCCCTTGGCCGCTTCACCACCTCCGGCTTCTTTGAAGTGCGCTACCACGACCGCATCATCGCCTCCATGCCCATGGAATTCATGCACGACGGCGTGCCGCAGCTTGAGCTTGAAGCCGAATGGAAGGCCCCGGAAATCACCGATGTCACTGTAGACGTGGCCGAAGTTGAGCAGACCGCATTTTTGCAGCGCATGCTCGGCACGCTCAATATCTGCTCAAAGGAATACATCATCCGCCAGTATGATCACGAAGTGCGCGGCGGCAGCGTGGTGAAGCCCCTTGTGGGCGTCAAGCGCGATGGCCCGGCAGACGCTGGCGTTATCCGCCCCCTGCTGGAATCGGACGCAGGCCTTGTGATCTCCCACGGCATCTGCCCCAAATTCAGCGATTACGACACCTACTGGATGATGGCCAACGCCATGGACGAAGCTATCCGCAATGCCGTTGCCGTGGGTGCAGACCCCGACGCCCTGGCCGGTGTGGACAACTTCTGCTGGTGCGATCCGGTGGTCAGCCCCTCCAACCCCGATGGACGCTACAAGCTGGCTCAGCTTGTGCGCGCCTGCCGCGCCCTGCGCCAGTTCTCGCTGGCCTACGGCGTGCCGTGCATCTCGGGCAAGGACTCCATGAAGAACGACTACACCGGCGGCGGCGAGCGCATTTCCATTCCGCCCACGGTGCTGTTCTCCATCCTTGGCGTCATCCGCAACGTCACGGCTGCCCAGACCTCCGACTTCAAGCAGCCCGGCGATGCCATCTACATGCTCGGCGGCACATGGCGCGAAATGGCAGGCAGCGAAGCCGCTACGGAGCTGGGCCTCAAGGGTGGCCGCGTTCCCCATGTGGACGCCTCCAACGCCATGTTGCGCTACCGCGCCGTCAACGCCCTCATGGGCCAGCGCGCCATTTCCGCCTGCCACGACTGTTCTGACGGCGGTCTTGCCGTGGCTATTGCAGAAATGTGCATCGGCGGCCGCCTGGGTGCGGAAATCAACCTTGATGCCGTGCCCGCCCTTGAAACAATGAACGTGACCGAACTGCTCTACAGCGAAAGCGCCAGCCGCCTGGTTGTGAGCGTCAAGCCCGATCTGGCCATGATTCTTGATGCACTGGGAATGTGGCAGCCCTGCACCCGTATCGGTACTGTCACCGGTAACGGTCAGCTGACCATGAAATCCGGCGACAGCGTCATCGTCAACTCTTCGGTGGAAGATCTGGCCCGCGCTTTCAAACGCACGCTGGACTGGTAACACCGCTGCGACTGACTATCAGGGCAGGTGGCTTTGCGGCTGCCTGCCCTTTTTATTTGGTGGAATCCGGTGCTGTTCTCTGCATTTTGCATAAATATTTCTGCCGCACGCAGGGCTTTTTCCTCGACTCCATGCCAATTCGCCACGCCGCACGATCATGCCTATTTCATACTCCCCCACTGCCTTTTTGACATTTTCTAGACTATCTTTTTCAATAACTATTTGAATTAAAAGATTTTATCAGTTTGACACGGAGCATTTTTTTACTGTATAGTGCCTCTACAAAGAACAGGCATTCCCCTGGGGAACCGATGGACGTTGAGCGCAAGGCGCGCTTGCTGCCATCATTGGAAGGTTCCTGGGGTCAGAACCGCGGGCGCGGTTCGTCCGGCAATTTCGCTGGCCAGCCTCGAACACTAACAAAGGAACGATCATGAAGTATTCACGCTGGCCATTAGTGCTGGCGGCCATAGCCTTATGCATGCTTTTGGCCTCCCCCATGAACGCCGACGCGGCTTCACAAAGCGCTCCCTCCGATCAAAAGCATTCGAACGCTGCCCCCCACGCCGCCAAAAAGTCTTCCGGCGACACTGAAACTCGCAAATCCAAACGCGAAAAGACCAGTGACAAAACCGCCTCTTCGCACAGCTCGCGCTCCAAGCGCGATAAAGCTGAATCGCGCTCCAAGTCCAAGCAACGCAGCTCCTCATCCTCTGCGTCCTTATCCGAAAAAGAACGCCGGGATAGCACCGACAGCCGTGATATCTGGCTGAAGCGCGCTCAGGAGAGCGAAATCATGTCCGGCAAGGCCTCCTGGTACGGACGCGATTTCCACGGCGGCTCCACCGCCAGCGGGCTTGATTACGACATGTATACCTTTACCGCCGCGCACCGCACCCTGCCCATGGGCACGGTTGTTCGCGTCACCGACCAGAATAACGGCAAGAGCGTTATGGTCTGTGTGACAGACAGAGGCCCCTTTGTGCGCGGGCGCATCATTGATCTTTCCTTTGCCGCTGCGCAACAGATTGATATCGATGACAAAGGCATCAGCAAGGTCAAGCTGGAAGTCATCAGTGACGAAAGCGGCACGCCCCTCAAACCCGATGAAGCATATTTTGTGCGCTACAACGCCGCTCAGGGTGATGAAAAAATCGGCCCCTTCCGCGCTTTCGCGGATGCAGCGGCCATGCATGAAGCACTGCGCCAGGTTCACCCCGAGGCTGAAGTGGTCATGGATCAATCCAAGTAACAGCGCAATACCTTCCGCGCTGCACACGCGCGACAACGTCCCCGGTTTATACCGGGGACGTTTTTTTATGCCGTGCGCAAGCTTGCCACACTGCAGCTTCCCCGGTATGGAAACTGTTTGTTATTCCCCACCAAGAAGGATGCCATGGGCTTTTTTTACAGCATTATTTCTTCTGCGGCCTTTGGCCTTATCCCTCTGTTTACACTACCGCTGATGCATGGCGGCGTTTCTGGGCCATCCGCCCTGTTCTACCGCTTTGCCATTGCCACAGTGGTGCTGGGCATTGTGCTTGCCGTGCGCGGCGAAAGATTCAGCGCGCGCGGCATTGATCTGTGCAAGCTGGCCGGCATGAGTTCCATGTACACAATGGCGGCCCTGCTCTTTTTTTGGGGATTCAAGCACATGCCGAGCGGTGTTGTGGCAACGCTGCAATTTACCTATCCCGTCATGGTCATGCTGATTATGATTGTGTTTTATCACGAGCGCTTCTCGTGGATCACGGCCTTGTCCATCCTGCTGGCTATTGCTGGCGTTTATTTGCTCTGCGGCGGAAGTGACGGCGACATGGGCGGGGCAAGCACGTTAGCTGTGGCCCTTCTTCTGCTTTCCGCCTTGTGCAACGCCGTGTACATCACAACCATTTATGCCGCCCGCATTCCCAACATGAGCGGTCTTGTGATGACTTTTTACGTGCTGGCCTTTGGGGCGGTGATATCCGGGGCCAACGCCCTGTTGGCAGATTCGTTCCAGCCCCTGCACTCATGGTGGGAATTGCTACTCGCAACATTGCTGGCTGTGGTGACAGCCGTTATTTCAAACCTCACCCTCATTCTTGCCGTACAGCGCATCGGCTCCACGCTGACATCCATCCTTGGCGTTATGGAGCCTGTAACGGCCGTGGTGGTGGGGATTCTGGTGTTCAGCGAGCCGTTCAGCATGTCGCTGGTCGCTGGGGTGGCCTTTATTGCCGCATCGGTTGTACTGGTTATGCTCGGCAAGCAGATAACAGCCTTTTTTCAGCGCCACAAACACGCATAAAAAAGTGCGGCAAATTATATTTGCCGCGCTTTTTTATTTTCTGCTGCAAGAACGCTACAGCCCTGAAGGTTCATACCCCAAGGCACGGGCCAGCAATTCGGTATAACTCATAACCCTGAGTTTGCCCTGACCAGCACCGCGCAGGGCCACAGTACAGCCGGAACAGGCGCATACAAGGGCGTCAACGCCGCCATACAGCGCCGCCGCCACAATGCGGTCAGGCTGATTTTTACAACACAGGCTGCCTGCAATATCCTGGACAGCAAGCCCCTCCACCCCTTCAAGAAACTGCCTGTAAGCGGGCCAGCTCAGCGACGTCTGAGGAAAATGCCTGCGATAAGAGGTGTGGCATCCTTCAAAATAGGCCACTTTCAAGGGTTTGATCCGCAAGCTCTGTCCTTTCAGGGCGTCCAGCAGCACGTCAAGAATATAGCTGTGGGAAACATCACCCCCGGCATCAACCGACTCGGCCACGTGCGCGCAGCCTGCGCAGCAATATGCGAGGCGGGATGCACCCTTCTGCGCTGCCGCCAAGCTGTTGCCCCGCACAAAACCCTTGGCGGTTTCTACCATCTGGGGCCTGTCCTCTGACGCGACCTGATGCAGCAGGGGCAAACCGCAGCAGTTTTCTTTCTCCAGCCAGGTGTGGGCCATGCCAAGGCGGCCCAAAATCCACGCCACCTCGCGCAAAATATTGGGTGTGCTGAACGGCCTGTAACAGCCGAAAACAACTGCAAGATCAGCCTGTTGCGGAGCGTTTGCAAAACCGTTGGCTCCCAGAGCCATTGCCCGCAGTACCTGCGGCGCACCGTGCTGGCCTGTGGTTGCAACATCCTGAAGCTGCGTTTCAAAATCTCTGCCGCACGCGCTCTTTACTACCCAGTCGCTCAATTTGCCTGTGGTCGCTTTCATGATTCCGCCTCTATGCCCTTATGCAAAAGTCTGCTGGTAAAAACCACAAAAGGCCGCCCGATGGTGCGGACGGCCTTTTGAAATGGTTCGGAGCAGCGGCTACAGCCGCTCCACAACCTTGTCGCCCATTTCTTTGCAACCCAGCAGGGTTTTGCCGGGTTCCATAATGTCGCCAGTGCGGAAACCATCGGCCAGAGCTTTGCGCACTGCAGCCTCAATGGCATCGGCTTCCTTACCCATGTCAAAGCCAAGGCGCAGCATCATGGCCCCGGAAAGAATGGTGGCAAGGGGGTTGGCCTTGTTCTGTCCCGCGATGTCGGGGGCGGAGCCGTGAATGGGTTCAAACAGGCCGGGGCCGGAAGCGCCCATGGAGGCCGAGGGCAGCATGCCCAGCGAGCCGGTGATGACCGAGGCTTCGTCAGACAGAATATCGCCAAAAATATTGCCCGTGAGGATCACGTCAAACTGCGAAGGATCGCGCACAAGCTGCATGGCGGCATTGTCCACGTACATATGGGTCAGCTCCACATCCGCATACTGGCGGTGCGTTTCAATGACCACTTCCTTCCACAGGCGCGAGGTTTCCAGCACGTTGCTCTTTTCCACAGAGCAGACCTTGTTGCGGCGTTTGCGGGCCGTTTCAAAGGCTACCGTGGCAATACGGCGGATTTCTTCCTCGTTGTACACCATGGTGTTGTAGCCGGTGCGCAGGCCATCGCGCATTTCCTGCCCGCGCGGCTCGCCAAAATAGATGTCGCCGGTCAGTTCGCGCACAACGACGAGGTCAAGGCCCTTGGCGGCAATATCGGCCCGCAGCAGGCACGCGCCTGCCAGTTCGGGCAACAGCATGGCCGGGCGCAGGTTGGCAAAAAGCTCAAGCTCCTTGCGGATGCGCAGCAGGCCTTTTTCCGGGCGTTTTTCAGGCGCGAGGGCGTCCCACTTGGGGCCGCCCACAGCCGCCAGAAACACAGCGTCGGCATTGCGGCACTTGCGCACGGTTTCTTCCGGCAGGGGGTCGCCAGCTGCATCGATGGCGGAACCGCCGATGTGGGCAGTGTCGAAAACGAATTCGTGGCCGAACTTTTCAGCGGCGGCCTTGAGAACCTTAACACCTTCGGCCAGAATCTCCGGGCCGATGCCGTCACCCGGCAAGAGGCAGATGGTCTTTTTCATAAAATATCCTTGAACTCAATGCTATCTGTTGATGCTCATCCTGTTCGCCCGACAATTACTTACCAGCTATTTTTTTACATGAAGATTTTTGCGGCAGAACAAGGAAAAAGGGGATTTGCCGACAGGAGTATACTCTTACGGTATTCGACTGGAGGCAAAAGCCAGTTTTGACACAGTTCTGGCCAAAAATATCCTGTAAAAATTGGTTTTTTGTTCTCTGGCAAGGCAGATAATCCTTTACGCAAGGAGTGTACTCTCATGGTACTCGACCGGAGTAAAAAGGATTATCTAACGCAGCCAGAGAGCAAAAGGCCAATTTAGGCGAGGCGTTCCTTAACGTAGCCAACCAACCCGCCCTTATCCAGGATGGCAGCCATGGACTTGGGCAGCGGCGGGCAGGTTATCTGCGCGCCGTTGGTCAGATCGCGAATAATGCCTGTGACGGCATCGATTTCCAGCTCGTCGCCATCATTGATCTTGTCCACATCATCGCCCACTTCCATGAGCAGCAGGCCCATATTGAAGGAGTTGCGGTAAAAAATGCGCGCAAAGCTGTGGCCAATAACCACAGACATGCCCGCGCCAAGAATGGCTATGGGCGCGTGTTCACGGGAAGAACCGCAACCAAAGTTGCGGCCCGCGACCATGATGTCTCCGGGGGTCACACGCTTGACCCAATCGGGTTCAAGGCCGGACATGCAGTTTTCGCCCAGCTTTTTGGAATCGGTGGTGACAAGAAAACGCGCGGGAATGATAGCGTCCGTATCAATGTGTTCGCCCACTTTGTGGGCCTTACCTTTGTAATTCATGAGGCTGTCCTTCTTTCTCTGCGCCGGGCGCGGTGAGCCAGGGCACAGACAGGTACTGAGGTGTGCTGCCTAGAGCTGATCAGGCCCGGCCACGCAACCCGCAATGGCCGAAGCGGCTGCCACGATGGGGCTTGCCAGATAAACCTCGGAACTCAGGCTGCCCATGCGGCCCTTGAAATTGCGGTTGGTGGTGGCCACAGCACGTTCGCCATCGCCCAGGATGCCCATGTGACCGCCAAGGCAGGGGCCGCACGTGCAGGGACCGACCACGCAGCCGGAGTCCATGAAGGTTTCAATGAGGCCTTCCTTGAGGCACTGCTTCCATACCGTGGGCGTGGAGGGCAGCACAATGCAGCGCAGATGCTTGGCAACCTTGCGGCCCCGCAGCACTTCGGCGGCATCGCGCATGTCGCTGATGCGGCCATTGGTGCAGGAACCGATAACCACCTGCTGGATGGGCGTGTTGCGCACCTCGGAGACTGGCTTGACGTTGGAGGGCAGGTGCGGGCAGGCCACCACAGGCTCCTTGCCGGTCACGTCAATATTGACCACGCGCTCGTAAACCGCGCCGGGGTCTGCGGCCAGATCCTGCGTCAGGCCAGGGCGATTGTGCTCCGCGCAGTAGGCGCGCGTTTTGGCGTCCACCGCAAACAGGCCCACCTTGCCGCCTGCTTCAATAGCCATGTTTGCCATGCACAGGCGGCCTTCAACGGAAAGGTCGTCCACCACAGAACCGCCGAATTCCAGGGCCTTGTAGAGAGCGCCGTCCACGCCGATGGCGCCGATGAGCATGAGCATCAGATCCTTGCCGCGCAGCCACTTGGGCATCTGACCGTCAATATTGACGCGGATGGTGGACGGCACCTTGAACCATGTTTCGCCCAGTGCCATTGCGGCGGCAATATCGGTAGAGCCCATGCCCGTGGCAAAAGCGCCGATGCCGCCGTAGGTGCAGGTATGACTGTCTGCGCCGATGACCACATCACCGGGCCCCACAAGGCCCTGCTCGGGCAGCAGGGTGTGTTCCACGCCGCAGTCGCCGCCTTCATAATAGTGGGTGATGTTCTGTTCTTCGGCGAACTTGCGGGTCACCATGACCTGATTGGCGGAATCAATATCTTTTTGCGGCGTAAAGTGATCCATGACCAGAGCGATCTTGTCTTTGTCAAAAACCTTTTCCGCGCCCATTCCCCTGA
Source organism: Desulfovibrio intestinivivus (assembly GCF_053570665.1). NCBI lineage: Bacteria > Pseudomonadati > Thermodesulfobacteriota > Desulfovibrionia > Desulfovibrionales > Desulfovibrionaceae > Desulfovibrio > Desulfovibrio intestinivivus. Next base: position 663,893 of record NZ_JBRBQT010000001.1, read on the forward strand.
AAGATTTGATGGCCAGCGGCCCGGTGATGTCGTTGGCAAGCACCAGCGACACACGGCACTGAACAATCTGGCCGTCCTGTTCCACAACTTCGTCTGTGTGGGCTTGCAAAATTTTTTGCGCAAGCGTCTGTGGCATGATCTACTCCTTTCATCCTGGCTCCACCGAGGGGGGCGCGGCGAATACGGTGTTTCGTAAGGCGCGGCAAAAATCGAGCGCCTGTTTTTTTATTTCGCGCACACAGGCTTTGCCTGCGCGGTGCTGAGCGTTCCGGCTCGCGGGCCAGCCGCCCCAAGGGAGGGGCGGTCAGACCCGTTGCAGACCAGAGGAACAGCCCTTAATCGTGCTGGCAGTGCAGCCGCGGCCCTTCCTGTTCCTTCTTGAACAGGTGGTTAAGGGCGTTGACGTATGCACGCGCGCTGGCGACAAAAATATCCGGATGGGTGCCGCGCCCCACGGCGCTCACTTCGCCCTCGCGCAGACGCACGGTCACTTCGCCCTGGGCATCGGTGCCGCCAGTGATGGCGTTGATGGCGTACTGCTCAAGCTCGGGCTGGCGGCCCACCATGTCGGCGATCACGTTGAACAGGGCGTCCACGGGGCCAACGCCAAAGCCAGCGCCGCTGCTTTCAATCCCCTTGATGTCCATGATGACTGCTGCCGTGGGCGGCACGCCGCCCGCATCGGAACTCTGCACGCTCACATGACGCAGGCGGAAAAGATCGGGCATGCGGTAGACTTCTTCCTGCACAAGGGCCATGAGGTCATCATCGAGCAGGGTTTTCTTGCGGTCGGCCAGCTGCTTCACAGCTTCAAAAACGAGGTTGAGCTGCTCATCATCCAGCTTGTAGCCCATGCTTTCAAACTTGTTGCGCACGGCGTTACGGCCGGAGTGCTTGCCGATCACAAGATTGCTCTCGGTGCGGCCCACAGACTGCGGAGTCATGATCTCGTAAGTTTCGCGGTTCTTGAGCATGCCGTCCTGATGGATGCCCGACTCGTGCGCAAAGGCGTTGGCACCCACAATGGACTTGTTGTTGGCAATGGGCTGACCAATGGTCATGGAAAGCAGGCGGCACGAAGGGTAAAGCTGCTCGGTAACGATGTTGTGTTCAAGCTGGAAATAGTCGTGGCGCACACGCAGGTTCATAACCACTTCTTCAAGGGCGGCGTTACCGGCGCGCTCGCCAATGCCGCACAGCGTAACCTCTGCCTGGCGCACACCCACGCGGAAGGCGGCCAATGTGTTGGCCACGGCAAGGCCGAGGTCGTTGTGGCAGTGCACGCTGAAGATGGCTTTGTCGCTGTTGGGCGTGTTCTTGATGACGTGTTCAAGCAGCGCGGCGTATTCCTGCGGCTCGGCATAGCCCACGGTATCGGGCAGATTGATGGTGCTGGCCCCGGCCTTGATGGCGGCCTCGACCACGCGGCAGGCAAAATCGCCTTCCGTGCGTGAAAAATCCTCAAGGGAAAATTCCACGTTGCTGGTATATGTGGCGCAACGTTTGACGCCCTCAACGATCATGGCAAGAACGTCTTCGGGGTCTTTGCGCAGCTTGTGCTTCATGTGCAGAGGAGACGTGGACAAAAAGACATGGATGCGGGGATTCTTAGCCACTTTCACGGCTTCCCAGCAACGGTCGATGTCATTGGGGACGCAACGGGCAAGGCCCGCCACCTGGATGTCGCCAGCCTGGGCGGCAATGCGCTGCACAGACTCAAAATCGCCGGGGCTGGAGGCGGGAAAGCCCGCTTCCATAATGTCCACGCCGAGCACTTCAAGCTGGTGGGCTACACGCAGCTTTTCCTGCAAATTCATGGTGGCGCCGGGCGACTGCTCGCCATCGCGCAAAGTGGTGTCGAAAAAATAGACGCGGTTGTTCATGACAAACTCCTCTGGTTCTGACAAAGATGGCTATATCTTGCATAACGGCCACCGTAAAGGGCGGCTGTCCAGGGGAGCGTTTCCGCCCTAAGGGGGCGGCAACCGTTACGCAACCTCAATCGCTCTGGGGCGATAGGGCGCGTAGTAGCTGACGATTGCGGCGGGGAAGGATGACGAAGGTGTAGACAACGCCGCCAATGATGTAGACGGCGCAAAGCACAAATCCCATGACGCGCGGAAAGGAAATGACCGTTCCGAGCACAAGCAGGAAGAAAAGCATGGTGCGGATGGGATGGGCACGCAGGAAATCATATTCCTTAAAGGAAAAATAGCGCACCTTGCTGACCATCAAAACCCCTACGCCAATGGCGAGAACAAGGGTCATGTAGGGCAGGGCCGAAGCCATAACGGCAGGGAAATGCGCAGCGCAAAATACAAAGGTGACCACGGTGCAGCCACCCGCAGGAATGGGCAGACCGATGAAAAAGCGCTTGCCCACAGCCGCCGTGCTCACGTTAAAGCGCGCAAGGCGCAAAGCGCCGCAGGCTGCGTAAATGAAGGCGGCGGCAAGCCCCATGCGTCCAAGGGCCGAAAGCTCCCACTGCCACATAAGCATGGCCGGGGCAATGCCAAAGGCTACAAGATCGGAAAGCGAATCGTACTGAACGCCGAACTCGCTGGCCGTATTGGTAAGGCGGGCAACCTTGCCGTCCAGACCGTCCATGACGGCGGAGAGCAGGATGGCGAGGCAGGCCGATTCAAAACGCCCCTGCACGGCCCAGACCATGGACAAAAAGCCGAGAAACATGCTCAACGTCGTGATCATGTTCGGCAGGAGGTATACTCCTTTGCGCGGCTTTTTAACTTCCGGGGCCATCATTCACCATCTTTACTAAACTAAGTGCCGATCAGTCGGCTTTAAGGGCACATTTTTCGGTGATGCTACTTCACTCTAGCCACCACGCTCTGCCCGGCGAAGACCTGTTCGCCGATGCGCGTGGCCGCAACATATCCCTGAGGAAGGTAAAGGTCAACTCGCGAGCCAAAGCGGATCATGCCATAGCGTTCCCCCCGGGCAAGGGCATCGCCTTCGTCAACGCGGCAGACAATGCGGCGGGCGATAAGTCCGGCAATCTGCACCATGGTCCAAGGGTTGCCGTCCACATCGCGCATGCTGTAGGCGCAGCGCTCATTGTGCGTGGAGGCCTTGTCAAAAGCGGCATTGACAAACGCGCCAGGGAAATAGCGGATGCCTTCAACAGTTCCCGCCACGGGGGCGCGGTTCACGTGCACGCTGAACACGTTCATAAAAATGCTTATGCACAGCTTGGGTTCATCGGTGAAGGGGTCGGGGCGTTCCTCAATGCGGATAACCTTGCCGTCCGCAGGGCTTACGGCAAGCCCCTCGCCCTGAGGCACAACCCGCTCGGGATCGCGGAAAAAGTGCATGCTGAACCAGCAGAGGGCCAGAAAAATCACGGCCAGAAGCCACCAGCCCATGCAGGCAAAAACCAACGCGCTGAACGCGGTAAGGCCGATGCAAGGCCAACCTTCGGGGGTGATGCCGCAATTGGGTGCACGCATGACGACTCCTGTATATGTCGTAGCCGGACAAATCCGGACAACGCTTGAATAAAAAAGGACAAGTGTTGAACATGCTACATACCCTGCGTTTTTCTGCAAGGCAAGCCCGCATGTGGATACCGTGCCCCAAGGATGCGGGCAGGCGGCGGCAACACAGTCACGTCGCAGCGGCAAATCTGCCTGCGCGGCCAGCGTTTGCCCGCAGAGCGAGCGCCTCCGCCCCTGTTGCAGAGTTCTTACGACACAGCTATACTGCGACTATGAACAGAAAGTCCGTTGCCTGCCTTTTTGCACTGCTGCTGGCCGCCGTGGGCGGATTGGGCGGTTGCGGCCCCAAGGACATCGGCGCGGGTTCCTCCAGCGAGAGCGATTCGCAGCCTCAGGGCGTGAGCGTGGAAGATCAGTTGCGCTACCCTGTGTACGGATCAAACAACACCCAGCGCATGCTCTATTATCAAAACCGGCCCGATGTCATGGCCAACATGCAGCAATGGCGCATGCAGCAGTTTCGCCGCATGAACGGCCTTGATACGGACGTAAACCCCGAAGAACCGCAATACAGGTCTGTGCCCAAACAGCGCAGCCCGTTCAGGCAGTAATATATGGATCCAATAACTCACGCCGCAAGCGGCGCGGTGGCCATGCTTGCCATGCCCCACCGCCCCGCGAGCAGCTGGGCTGTGCCCTTGGCCGCCCTGGCCGCCGCCTCGCCCGATGTTGATGTGCTGATGGCGAACACCCCCATGCAATTTTTGCTATTGCACCGGGGCATTACGCACTCCCTGCTTTTTGCCCCGCTGCTGGGGCTGGTGCTGGCACTTGTGGGCTGCTCGCTGTGGAGGGCGCAAACGCCCGGTCACTGGCGGTTTGCAAAAACATGGCTGTTCATGACGGCTATGGTCTTGCTGCACATCTGGCTGGACTGCATCACCACATACGGCACCATGATCTTTGTGCCGTTCTCGCACATGCGGGTGCGGCTGAACGCGGTGTTTATCATTGACCTGCTGATCACCCTGCCCCTGCTATGGGCCATCTGGCGCTGGCGCGCACGGCGCGGCCTCCTGTTGATGGCGATGGCGTGGCTCTTTGTCTATCCCGGCATTTCCATAGGCCTCAACGCCTGGCATACGGCGCAGACCCGTGAACGCCTCACGGCGGAAGGCCGCGCACCTCAGGAAATTGTGGTGCTGCCGGATGCCTTTTCGCCCTTTTTCTGGCGCGCCCTGTATTCGGAAGCCACATCCAACGGGGACATGGTGTACACTCAGGGCTTGAATGCCCTTGGCACCCCTCGAGGCCCGGAAGTTGCCGCCACTGCCCTGCCTGACAGCCTGGCCCGCGACCTTGCGCGGCAGTCTGTTGTCGCTGATGCTTTTTTGAATTTCACCCTGCTGCCAGTGGTCGCTCCCCTGCCAGCCGACATGCTCCCCGCCGATAATCCGCAGGCAACGCAGCCAGCAAACGCCCCCGCCCTCACCTATGTGATGATTCATGACCAGCGGTTTGGCAGCAGCCTTGCCATTGTGCGCAAGATCATGAGCATGCGCCCGAGTGCTGACATTCCTTTTAAATATATGGCTGAACTGGCCCCTGCGCCGCAGCTTACCGAGCAGGATGCCGCTGCCGAAAATTCCGTGCAGGAAAATGCCGCAACCGCAGGGCCGCTCGTATCCACAAAGGCCGCATTTCCGCAGCGCCTGCTGCGGGAGCGGATGCGCTTTTCTGACAGCGGGCGTGATTCTTTCTGGCAAGCGCCCCGCCCGCCCACACGTCCCACGCTGCTGCAATGGCTTGTGGGCTTGCGCTAAGCCTGCCCTGTCCGGCCCAGCCCGATGCCCCCACGGCTCAATACTCAACCAGAACTTTCTCCTTCCGGGAAACTGCGGCGGGCAGCGCGATTACAGGCGCAATGACTCCCATTGCTTTTTGGGATAGCATCAATAGTTGCTCCTGAGTGTTGCGTTTTTCGAGCACGACATACGGAACGCATATTTGAAACAACATCCCGGCAGCCCGTGCTGCGGGAATTTTTTGAGGTATCAATGAACGACAACTTTACGCATCTCGACAGCCAGGGCAACGTAACCATGGTGGATGTGGGCGCAAAAACGCCTACAGAACGCGTAGCCATAGCCGAAGCAGTTGTAGAACTGGCCCCGGCCACCATGGAACTACTGATCAAAAATGCCCTGCCCAAGGGCGATGTGCTCACCTGCGCCAAGATTGGCGGCATCATGGCTGCCAAACGCACCGGCGAACTTATCCCCATGTGCCATCCCCTCAACCTCACCTATGTGGACGTGCGCTTTACCGTAACAGAAATGCCTCCCACGGTGCGTATTGAAGCGGAAACCCGCACTGTCGGCCCCACCGGCGTGGAAATGGAAGCCATTGTTGCGGCCCAGACAGCAGCGGCCACCATTTACGACATGTGCAAGGCCGTGCAACGGGATATCGTCATCAGCCGTGTGCGCCTGCTGCATAAACGCGGCGGCAAAAGCGGCGAATTCAACGCATCGGGTATTGACGCATGAACCTCGCGCAAATCGACCCCGTAGCCCTTTCCATCGGCAGTCTGCAACTGCGCTGGTACGGGCTTATGTATCTGGCGGGCTTTGGCCTTGGTTGGGCACTGGGCCGCTGGCGCGCCTCGCGGCCCGGCTCCGGCTGGACTGCCCCCGATGTGGACGACCTGCTGACCTGCGTGATGATCGGCATCATTCTGGGCGGCAGAATCGGCTATGTGCTGTTTTATGATCTGCCTGTCTACATCAGCGACCCCATGGAAGTTCTGCGCATCTGGAACGGCGGCATGTCCTTTCATGGCGGGCTGCTGGGCGTGCTCGGCGCATTCTGGTATTTTGCCCGCTCGCGGGGCAGGTCGTTTCTGGAAGTATCTGACTTCATCGCCCCGCTGGTGCCGCAGGGCCTCTTTTTCGGGCGGCTCGGCAACTTCATCAACGGCGAGTTGTGGGGCAAGGTCAGTGATGTGCCGTGGGCCATTGTGTTTCCCGGTGCCGGGCCTAATCCGCGCCATCCATCACAGCTTTACGAGGCTGCGCTTGAGGGGTTGATACTCTTTTTCATGGTGTGGATTTTTTCGTCCAAGCCACGAAAAACAGGCGCGGTCTCCGGCCTGTTTGCCCTGGGCTACGGCGTGTTCCGCTTTGCCGTGGAATTTGTGCGCATGCCTGACGTGCAGCTTGGCTATCTGGCCTTTGGCTGGCTGACCATGGGACAACTGCTCTGCGTGCCGCTTATACTGGCGGGCCTGTGGCTGCTGTGCCGCAAGGCCCCGATGCTTGCAGCCCATGTGCCCCCTGTGGAGAACAAATCCCGCCCCGGCGGCAAATCGCCCAAGGGACGCAAGAAATAACTTTCACCCCGTGCAGTGACAGTGGGCGCTGTTTGCGCGCCGATTATCCCCTAAGCAGGGGCTCCGGCGTGTTGACAGCCCTCCGCTTTTTTGTGAAGCTGACCGGCGTTTATCCACATTATATTTTGGAGTACTCATGGCCAAGGAAGGATCAATCGAAGTAGACGGCGTCGTGCAGGAAGCCCTGCCCAATGCCATGTTCCGTGTGGAACTGGAGAACGGCCACGAAGTTCTGGCCCACATTTCCGGCAAGATGCGCAAGTTTTATATCCGCATTCTGCCCGGCGACCGCGTCAAGGTGGAGCTTTCCCCTTACGACCTTACCCGCGGGCGCATCACCTACCGCATGAAGTAGCGGCGGGCGCGGCGGCTTTTTCCGCCACCAGAGTGGCCTTTTGCGCCATTGGCCGCGCCCCCTTGCAGCTTTCCGCCTATTCAGTGGCCTTGCCCTTACGGCCTAAACAAGGCCCAGCACACGCAGCAAGGCCACGCACAGCAAGGCCCACACCCCAGCCACAACATCGTCGATCATGATGCCAAACCCGGCGGGCAGCCAGTTTTCAGAAGCCCGCACGGGCCACGGCTTCCAGATGTCGAACAGCCGAAAAAAGGCAAAAGCCGCCAGCACCAGCCAGAAACTGGGGCTTTCAAAAGGCAGCAGCACAAGCCACACCCCTACCAACTCGTCGATGACAACTTCGCCGGGGTCTTTGCGTTCAAGCAAATGCTCGGCACGGGTGGAGGCCAGGCCGCCGACCACAAAAATCGCGACCAGCAGCACCGCCCGCCACGGCAAGGACAAGGGCAGAAAAATATACGGCGCCAGCAGGCAGGCTATGGCGGTGCCCCAGGTGCCGGGGGCCTTGGGATCAAGCCCGGCAACGCCCAGACGGCAAAACGACAGAATCAGTTTGTCAAAAAAACTCATGCGGCCTCCGCTATGTGCGTGTTTTTTGTGCATCTTACGCCCAAAGGGCCCGCAAGACCAGCACTGAAGACATCCACGCGCAATTATTGCCTAAAGAGCTTCTTTGCCGTATATGCAAGCTCATGGACAAAAACCGCAGCGAACTTTTTGCCCACTTCAGCTATGACGACAGCCTCACCTACGAGGCCCTGCTTGAAGTGGAAGAAGAACTGACCCGCGAGGTTGAGCAGTTGCTCCAGCGGGCCGGGGCGGCCCATCTGGACTTTACGCCCCTGGGCGATGCGCTCATGTTCCAGTGCGTTTTTGAAGCGCACAGACTGTATGTGTACCGCAAGATTGCGCTTGAAATTGCGGCCCTGCTGCCGCAGGGCGTGCGCGGCAGACTGCTGTGCCTGGACAAGAATTTTGAATCCATGCATGTTTTCTGGCTGCGCCCCGGCGAATGGCAGGAAGAGGAACGGCCTGTTCCCGAAGACCCGCCAAGCGGCCTCAAAACATGGCGTATCGCAGGCTCCGGCCCGCAGGATCTCGCAGATGACGCGCCGGATACATAACAGATCATAGCGGCTCTCGCCGCTTGCCACGCGCAGCACATGCCCGGATGGTGGAATGGTAGACACAAGGGACTTAAAATCCCTGGCCGTTAAGGTGTGCGGGTTCAAGTCCCGCTCCGGGTACCAAGTAATATCAATGGAATTCCCGGATTCGTCAAAATGACGAATCCGGGAATTTGACTTTTTGGTCCACAGATGTGCCAATATCCCGAAAAATGAAACGATTATTTATGGAAATGTCTCATTACTTTGGCAGGGTGAACTTCTGTAGAATTTCAGTTCAATTTTGGAATTTTTTGCAACCATTATCACCTATCAGAGAAATTCAATCTTCCTGTCTGGCGTAGTGATGGCATGGAAACAAATCCGTGTGGGAAATGATACTGAGACAAAATTCCTGATTTGCTCCCCAACTATCTCTGGCCCATCCCCCGCCACTCCAGCGCCTTGCCGTAGCTCGCGCAGGTATTGACGCAGTCGCCGCAGTGGGTGCAGTCCCTGCGGTCGGGGCCGCCCTTACGGCGCGGATTCAGCTCAAGCGAGCAGGCCTGCTGGCAGGGAGCCTTGCCCTTGCAGGTGCAGTTTGCCGCCTGCCAGCCGATGCGCAGGCCCGGAACCTTGGCGGGCAGGCATTGGGCCGCAGCACCAAGCAGTACCGACTGCGGGCACACAAACCGGCACCACAGCCTTTTGCCAACCGCGAGCTCCAGTATCAGCGCTGCCAGCGGCACAGCCACCGCACCAAGTAAAAGCCAGAAGTCCCCACCCTGCCATACAAGCATGGGCAGGAGCGATAGCTCGCCCGGCAGCGAAACAATGCCCATTGCCGGAAAACCAGCCACCAGTGCCGCCGCAAGCCCGGCCCCCAGCAACAGAGCCTTGCCCGCAAATTCCCGACATTCCTTCACGTGCGCACCGCCTTGCCGCCCACGCGCCCAGTGCGCCAGCTCGGAAAAAAATCCGTAGGGGCATATCCACGAGCAAAAAACTCTGCCCAGCACCAAGGCCAGCGCCAGCGAGATCAAAGCCCCGATCAGCAGACGCTCACCGGGCAAAAAGCCCGTAGCCGCAACCTGGGCCGCGCCAACTGGGTCAGCAAAGGGAATTCCGAAAAAATCCAGCGCAAAAAAACTGCCGCTGATCTGGCGCAGTTCTGCGGCATTGAGCCACGGCAGCACGCACAGCCCAGCCACCACCAGCACCTGCGCGCCGCGCCGCGCCCACGCGAGAATCTTCATGCCTTGCCTCCGGGCGCTTTTTCCGTGGGAGCCGCCATTGGCGGCACAAACCGAGATGAAGCGGGAACAATCTCCACAGCCTGCACCGGGCAGACATAGTCGCAGATGCCGCAGCCTACGCAGGCAGTGGTCATGGCAGGCACCAGCCCGCCGCTCAGCACCACGGCTGTTCCGCGCAGGGGGCAGCGGTCGTAGCAGGTCATGCACATGGTGCCGGTTTTGTAATTATGGCAGCGGTCTTTAAGAATATAGGCCTGCCCCATTCCCGCCCGCGCAATTTCCTTTACGCCCGTGTCCAACGCCCCAGTGGGGCAAACGGGCGGGCATTTCATGCAGAGGTAGCAGGGTTTTCTGCGGGGGCGCACCTGCGGCGTGCGCCGCGAGCGGCCCAGACCGCCAGCCAGCTCAATACTTTCGTGCGGGCAGGCGGCCACGCACTTGCCGCAACGCACGCACTTGCGCAAAAAGGTTTCTTCATCCACGGCACCCGGCGGGCGCAGAGGCGGCACAAAAAGGCTCATTTCATCTCCCCTGCCTGTTCCCCGCTCTCGCCATCACCCGCGCCCGCATGGCGGCGCGATTCATGCTCAGGGCAGCCCATGTGCCCTTGCGCGTCCAGATCATCCTCATAATCGGCAAAGGCCAGATGCAGATCGTCCACCTCTGGCAGTTCCCGCAGGGTCATGAGTTCCTTCTGGATTTTGTCCGAAGGCTGCTCCACCACGACCACCAGCCCGCCAATATCCGCGCCATCCGGCGTGCGCTGCACATCCAGAATGCCGTCCCGGCCCTGCAAAACCTTTTCCAGCCCTGCACAGGCCGCGGCAGACGCACTCAGGATTATTCCCGCAATAGCCATATTCCCTCCCGCGTTGCCCCGCCCGCATGTCAGCACGCGGACGGGGACTCTCACACATATCGGGCTGACCGCCGGATTTTAAACCTTGCGCACCCGCGCTGCGCAGATCTTATACTCCGGCTCACGCGAACCGGGGTCTGTGGCGTCCAAAAACAGCTTGTTGACCAGCTTTTTGGGGTCAAAAAACGGCACGGCCACAAGCCCCGGCCTGCACACATCGCTCACGCGCGCGGGCAGTTCCATTTTGTCGCGCCGGGTTTCCAGAATCACATTGTCCCCGTGCTTCACGCCCAGAGAGGCGGCGTCCTGCTCGTTGATTTCCACAAAGGCCGCCGGGTTGGCCTTGAGCAGTTCCGGCACCTTGCCCGTCATGGTCGCGGTGTGCCAGTGGTCGATAACGCGCATGGAGGTAAGGTACAGCGGGTATTCGGCATCCGGCTCTTCCGCAGCGCCCTTGGCGGGCCGCATGAATATGGTGGGCTTGCCGTCCGGCTTGCCGTAAAAGAAGAACTTGTCCGGATGATCGGCTGGCACCAACGGATCATGCCCGCGCACAAAACGCAGATTGGTGCCGGGATGATCCTCCGAGGGGCAGGGCCAGATGATACCCGATTCCTTGCGCAGGCGCTCGCGCGTCATGCCGTAGAAATCGTAGGTAGTGCCCTTGGCCACCATGCGCCATTCGTTCCACACGTCCTCTGCGTTTTTGAAGTTCACCAGCTTGGGATCAACGCCTGCGCGCTTGGCGAATTCCACCAGGGTATTCACCGTGGGCCGGCACTGACCGGGTGAATCCACGGCCTTTTCTGTCAACGAATAACGCCGCTCGCCGCAGCCGTACACGCCGTCACGCTCGCACCAGAAGGAAGGCGCAAGCACAAGGTCGGCGTATTGCAAGGTGACGGCATCAGGAAAGGCCTCAATGCACACGATGAACGATTCCGGGTGCGACATGGCCTTGTGCACCTTGTTCAGGTTGGGCAGTGTGTGCGCGGGATTTGTCTCGCAAATGACCATGCACTTCACATCACCCCGTCCCAGGGCCTCAAACATCGCCACGGTGTGGTAGCCGGGATTGGGAGAAATGCGCCCTTCCGGCAGGCCCCAGAGTTTTTCCATCTCCGCCCGGTGCTTGGGATTGGGAATGGCACGGCCCGCTGGCAGCAGATGCGAGAGCGCGCCGGTATCGCGCACGCCGCCGCAGGCGTTGGGCTGGCCAGTGAGCGAAAACGGCGTTGCGCCGGGGCGGCATATCTGCCCGGTCAGCAAATGCAGGTTGTGGATGAGGTTATTGGCAAAAACCCCCTGCACGCGCTGGTTGATGCCCATGCACCACAGGCTCATGGTGGCGGATGATTCGGCAAAGGCTCTGGCCGCCGAATAAATCTGCGCTACGGGGACGCGGCAGATTTCGGCCACTTTTTCAGGCCGGTAGTTTTCCAGAAAGGCCTTGTAGCCTTCAAAGTCCGAGGGTTTGCCCTCGGCATCCACAAAGCTCACATAGCGCTGCCAGAAGCGCGGATTGTCCAGCTCCTCATTGATGATAACCCAGGCCATGCTGTGCATGAAGGCCAGATCCGTGCCGGGGCGAAAGGCCACGTGCATGTCGGCTATGCGGGCCGTATTGGTGCGGCGCGGGTCGGCCACAATGATCTTGATGCCCGGCTCAACCTGCTTGCGGCGGGCAATGCGGCGAAACAGCACGGGGTGCGCCTCTGAGGTATTGGAACCGATGATGAAAAAGCAGGTGGCCTGATCTATGTCGGCGTAGGTGCCCATGGGCTCGTCCTTGCCGAACGTGGTGGTGTAACCGCCCACAGCCGAGGCCATACACAGGCGAGGGTTGCCGTCCACGTTATTGGTGCCGAAGCCAGCCTTGAATATCTTGCTGGCGAGATAGCTTTCTTCCGTCAGGCACTGCCCGGAGCCGTACCATGCAACAGAATTGGCACCGTACGTATCAATGCTGTGCCGGAACTTTGAGGCCATGAGGTCAAGGGCTTCGTCCCAGCTCACAGGCTCAAGAGGGCCGCCTTTTTTACGCCGCACCATGGGCTGGGTGACGCGTTCCTTGGAATTGAGCACGGGAATGAGCAGCGAACCTTTAAGGCACAGCAGGCCCGCGTTGTGGTTGTTGGGGTCGCCCTGAATGGCAACGGCCTTGCCGTTTTTAACGCCCACCATCACCCCGCAGCCAGTGCCGCAGTAGCGGCATACGCCCTTGACCCATTTGTCGGGTTTCTGATCGTCCGCAGCAAGGGCGAGGGTTGGCAGGCCCACGCCCGTGGCCGCCGTCATAGCGGCAGACATGGCAAAGAAACGTAAAAAGTCACGACGCGATGAATTCATATCCGCAACCTCGCTGTTAGCTTGGCATGATTGTTTCTTTATGCGGGCCACCCTGCTTGGGGCTGGCCCACCCTGCGCCGCCAAATGCGGCGCATACCGCACGTGCGGGCTACCAATCCGTCTTGCCGCTGGGCATACGGTATTCGTAGGCCTTGCCGTGCATAGGGCTCTGGTGGTTGGGATGACAGGCGGAACAGTCATCGCGCTTGCCGAACTTGGCCTCCATGCGCTGGATGGAAAGCGAATGGCAGCGGGCGCAGACCTCAACCCCCGGCTTGCGGGTAAAGGGAATGGCCCCCTTGCCGTCAGGCATGCCGTGACAGGTCTGGCAGCGCACAAGGGTGATGCCGTGCTTGCTCTCGTACCATTCCTGCGCAAGACGCGGGGTGCTCTTCATGTGGCAGGCGTAGCAATCGCCCGCCATCTGCGGAGAATCCAGGTGCTTGGCCGCCTCGCAGCGCTCCGCAGGGAAGGCCCAGGCCATATACAGAAAATAGCCGCCCGTCAGCACCGCCAGGGCAAGCAGAACGATGAGCAGTTTCTTGTTGCGAGTCATGGCCGTATCTCCTTGATTTTCTGTGCGAACTTCTGATTTGCGGGAATGCGCTCGTCAAATGCGGGCAAGTGGGCAAGGTTGCGATGGCAGCCCACGCAACCGCTACGGGCCTGACCGTTCTTGCCTTCGTAATTGTCGTGCGCAAGGCGGCCCTCTGCCGAGATCGGCCCGTCTGCCTTGGCATTACGGGTCAAATCCTGATGGCAGGCGCGGCAGTTGGCATCGTCCGTAAAGCGGCGGGCAATGGGTTGCATGGCAGCCCGGTCAAGATCCGTTCCGCCCTCCACATTGTGAACCCACAGGTCTTTTATCCCCATCCATGCCTTGGCGCCGAGCATGCGGGCCAGATTGCCCGAAGGGATATGGCATTGCGAGCATCCGATGGCTTTGCCCTGTGCGTCCTTGGCGTGCGGGGAGAGCATCAGTTCATCCTGATACATGCGCATTTCGTGGCAAGACAGGCAAAACTCCGTCCGCGACGAATACGACACTCCCGCTGCCGCCAGGCCTACGCACGCGGCCAGGGCGATACAGCCCACAATCCAGACGCGCTTAGAAGGATACGGCATGGTTTTGGTCTCCATGGCTGATGGTGCCGCCATGCCAAAAGGGCATTCCCGCCCGGGGATATGCCTGCGGCAGGGCGCAAATTGTGAATTTCACCACAAAAAGCAAAAGAGGTGCCAAAAACCCTATTTTGAAAATTTGTGTGATTAGCGGTAGTTTGTGATCTTCTGGAAGGCAGGGGGCTTAGGATTTGTCAGAATAAAATGACAAAAGTCATCTTATTCTGACAATGTGACAACTGGAGCAGACAAAAAAACCGAGCCAGCCAACAAGCGGACTCGGGAACGTAAGCTTTTGGGGGTCTGGCAGCCTCTTGCGGCAAGGCGCAAATCCGCTACAGTAGGCCCATGATACGTTATGGATTTGCCTGCAAGACCATCGGGGTGCCCGGCGCTGACCTGAGCGCCCTTACCCTTGCCCGGGCCACGCCCGAAAACATGCTCGCCGTGTGCCGCCACAACCTGCGCGCACTGGGAACCATGCTGCGCTACTGCGCCTCGGCGCGCATCCCCCTGATGCGCATAAGCTCGGACATCATTCCGCTGGCCTCGCACCCGCAAAACACATTTGACTGGCGTGCCCGGCTGCACGAGGAATTTAAGGCACTGCGCGCCGTGCTGAAGGAAACCGGCATCCGGGTTTCCATGCATCCCGGTCAGTACACGGTGCTGAACTCCCCCCGGCAAGAGGTGGTGGAGCACGCCGTTGCCGATCTTGTATTCCATGCCGACTTTCTTGACGTACTGGGAGCGGACGGCAGCGCCCGCATAGTGCTGCACCTCGGCGGGGGCTATGGCGACAGGGCATCCGCCCTCGCACGGCTGGCGGAAAATCTGTTGGCCCTGCCGCCGCATGTGCTGGCCCGCATCTCGCTTGAAAACGACGAGCGCACCTTCACCATTGAAGATGCCCTGCACATCTGCGGAAAATGCGGCCTGCCCGCGATCTTTGACGTTTTTCACCATTCCCTGAACGCCCCGGCAAAGGGAAATCTGGCGTACTGGCTTGATCGCGCCATGGAGAGCTGGACCCCACAGCATGGCCGCCCCAAACTGCACTACAGCCAGCAGCTTGCAGACGGCAAACCGGGCATGCACTCGCGCACCATTGCCATGAGGGGATTTATGGAATTTCATCAGTCGCTGGGGCAGCGCGAGCTGGATGTGATGCTGGAGGTGAAGGACAAAAACCTTTCAGCCGAAAAGTGCATCCAGCTTACCAATCCAGGGCTGACGCGGCAGGAGCTTACGGCCCAGTGGGCCAGATACAAATATCTGGTGCTGGAGAGGGATCAGGCCGCCTACACGGGCATACGCGCTCTGCTCAAGGCGGAAACGCCCGATGCCAAGGGTTTTTATGCGCTGGTGGAGCAGGCGATGGAAAAGGGACTTTACGGCCCGCAAGCCCGCAATGCCGCAGAGCATGTGTGGGGCTATGTGGACAAGCTGGCCTCGCCCGCAGAAAAAAAGCGCGCCCTGGCGGGCATGGCAGAGCTGCAAAACGGCATTGCCGCCCTGCCGCGCGTCAAGCGCCTGCTGCTGACACTGGCCGAGCGGCATAAGGTGGAATACCTGCTGCACAGCATCTATTTTTATGTGTAGTAAAAAAATCGGCGCAGGGCAGAACCGTGCGCCGAAAGATGTCAGGCTGTTTCGCCCTGCCACTCCATGTGCAGCAGGGGATAGGGATTGCCCTGCCCGTCCAGAGCAGACCGCCCCACCACCTTGAAACCCTGCCGCTCATAAAAAGTCAGAGCCTGCGGATTCTGTTCGTTCACGTCCAGCGTCAGCCGTGGATGCAAAGCCCGCATATGCTCCAGAAGCGCCCCGCCCACACCGTGACGGAAGCAGCGCGGTTCAACAAAGAGCATCTCCACCTGCGCGCCGTTGCAGCCAATAAAGCCCGCCAACATGCTGCCCGCTGCGTGTTGCGCGGGTGCAGCCTGCCCGCAAGGCGCAAGCTCCGCCACCCATAGAATTTCTACGCCCGGCAGGTAGGCGTTACGCACATCATGAAACAGGCGTTCCACCTCGCCGGAAGGCAAAAAATGGTGGGTGGCCTCCACGCTGCGCCGCCACAAATCCGCCAAGGCCGCATGATCGCAGGCCGTTGCCTGCCGGATGCGCAATGTCTGCAAAAGAGCCTTTTCGTCAGCGCCGCTCATCGAACATTCTGATGAGCAACCCCGGCCAGCAGCCCGGCGGTGCGGTCGACACGCAGGGGCGGCACATGGCTTTGCACCTCAAGGGTAAACTGCTCCTTGACCAGCTGGCCGCTGTCGAGCAGTGCGCGGGCGCGAGCCTCGCGATCAGGCGCGGCAGAAGCCACCGCTGAGGGCGACTGCTCATACCCCTTGGCGTACTTGGGCGAAAAGTGTCTTTCGACCAGCGCCACGCAAACAGTATAGGCCACAAACACGACTGTTACCCCGCCGAGAAACAGCGCCGTGCGCAACAACATCTTAAGCGTTTCCATACGTCTCCCGACCTGAACGTGTTATACAGGCGCGGCTTCCCCGGCAGAGGGAGCCAGTACTTCCATCATGTCACCCGTGCGCACAGCGCCGCCGTGCAGCACTTTGGCAAATACGCCCTGGGTGGGCATGATGCATTCGCCCATGGTGTGGAATATCTGGCAATGACTGTGGCATTCCTTGCCGATCTGCGTAACTTCCAGCAGCACGTCATTACACGCAATGCGGGTTCCCACCGGCAGAGCGGCAAAATCAATACCGTCCACTATCAGATTTTCTCCAAAACAGCCGTTGGCGACCAGAGCGCCCCGAGCCTTGAAGGCCTCAATGGCCTGCCACGAAAGCAGGCTGACCTGACGGTGCCAGTTGCCCGCATGGGCGTCGCCCTCAATGCCGTGATTTTCTAAAATATTTGCCTGATCCACGGCCTTTTTGGCCGTGCCTTTCTTCTGGCTGGTGCAAATAGCTATGATCTTGCCCATAATGCTGTTCCTTTGCTGTATTCATGCCTCGCCGCCTGCAAGCGGTTGCCCGCAGTCTGCCCCAGATAGGCGGCTGCGTCCAGTCAGGAGGCGGGCCCGCTACCCTGACACCTCATATATACTTGTCCAACCCCGCCAGATCGCCGTGGGCGAAAAGCCAAGCAAACAGGTGCGTGAGCCGCAGCGCCACCTAATAGCACTATTTACGTAGGTTATCACAGCCTGCGCGCGCCGCCAAGGTGAGCCGCATCAGTAATTATACTTCCAGGTCAGGCCGCCCTTGGTGCTCTGCTGCTCGGTGCGCAGTTCAAGGTTGGCCTTTGGGGTCAGCTCCAGCTGAAGAACAAAGGCGGTTGTGCCCTGCTTGGCGCCCTGCTCTACGCCCACATAAATATCTTCTGTGAGGTACTTGCCCATCTCCACCGAGCTGCCCGCAGCCATGCCCTCGCCGCCTTGGCCCGACTGGCCCGTCCCGTTTGTGCCGGAAGCGCCGGAATTGAAGCGCAGCACATCGACGCCCAGCGCCTGACGTGCAGAATCCAGCACACCACCGCCTCCGCTGCCCGAGCCAAATCCGGCCAGTTGCGCCACGGCGGCGGCCAGTCGCAAATTTTCGAACCGCCCAAGCTCGCTGGCACTTTTGCCAAAAAGTATCTGGGCCAGAATTTCATCGCGCGGCATTTCAGGGTCGCTGCTCAGGATCAATTGCATTTTGCGCACAGTACCCACAATGCTGATATTGGCCGTGAGCGCAGGGGTCTGAGTGGTCAGCATGATGTCCAGCAAGGGGTTGGAAACAGCCCCGCCGCCAAAGGTCACAGCGCCCCGCGCCAGCTTGAAATTTTTGCCCAGAATATCAAGGCTGCCTTTTACTGCGTTAAGTTGGCCGGAGATCAGCGGTTCTGCGGGTGTGCCGCCCACATGCATGTCTGCCTTCCACTCGCTCTTGAGGCCAAACCCTTCCACGACAAAACGGCCGGGGATGACAATGCGCAAGTCCAACAGGCCCGCATTGCCGCCAGAGGCGGGAGCCGTTGAGGCCGGGGCAGCAACAGCAGAGGATGCGGCCTTTTTCCCCTGCGCCACGGCAGGCGTGGGCGGTTCATGCCCGGCTCTGGCCCAGGCGGGCGAAACCTCGCTGATGGGCAAGGTGGTGATGCTGCCGCCCACATCAAGATTGTTAAGCAGCACAAGGCCCTGATTCACGGTAACTGTTCCTCGTACTTGGGGCGCTGCGGCACTGCCAGCCACAGAAGTCTGCGCGGAGAGTTCCACGCGGATGTCGCGGCGGCGCAGGGGACGCAGATGGTCAACCACGGCCTTGAAATCAAGCATACTGCCGTCAAGCCTGCCCTGCCCGGTGATACGCGCTGTACCGCCCTGCCCGTCGGCTGCGCCGAGGTTCAGACGGGCAAGCCCCAATGCGCCGCCGCGGCCTTCTTCAAGATCAAGCCGCAGGTTGATGCCCGTGAGCAGCACGCCGTACTGCAAATTTTCGTAACGGGTGTCGTCCATGCGCACAAAACCCTTTGGGGCCGGGGCCTCAAGGCTGCCGCCCACATCAAGCGAAAGCGCAAGCCGCCCCGCAAGCCGCTGGTCTGCCACTGGCATCAGGCTCCACAAGGGGGCCACGGCTCCGTTCCAGCGCACTGACGCGCGCAGCGGCCCCTGCATGTTCGGGCTCGGCAATCCGTCCGGCCCGAAAAGAAGGGGCAAACGTGCCTCTACCCGGCATTCTGTGCCGCCCAGAGCCGCCACCGTGGCCTGATCCGGCACGAGGCGCAGGGCCAGAGCGCCGCCGCCAGCGTTGTCCCTCTCCAGCTTTCCGGTCAGCGCAAGGTTCATGGGTTTGAGCGCCGCACCCGGCACCACAAGACCGCGCACATCCACACGCAGATCCCCGCCGGGCTGGGCCGGGGTGCCGGTAAGCCTCGCGCTGGCCTCAAGCTCGCCCTTGGGCAAGGCCGGGATCAGCACATGCCAGGGCGTGAGCGAAAGATGTTCAAGCGTAAGTCGCATATCAAGCTTTTCCGGCCCAAGGGCGGCCTGCGCCCGTAACCTGCCGGAAGGCTTCATGGCTACATCAAGACCACTGACCGCCAGATCGCCCGCGCCGTAGCGCATTGTGGCCCCTGCCGCCGCGCGCAGGCCCAGCTTTTGCGCGGGCAGGTCAAGATCAAGACGGCGCAATTCAAGCAGGCCGGGTTGCCAGCGCACTGCGCAGCGCGTTGCGGCAAATCCGCTTGTTTCGAGGCTGGCCTCCAATGGCCCGAATATGGAACCCTGCGCGCGCAGCTTGGCACCAAGGCGGATAGTCCCGCTGCGTACCCCGGCGAGGTCAAGCCGGGCGGCAAGCAGGCCCTTGCCGAGGGCATCGGTCAGCACCGCCTCGCCCTCCAAACCCTGGACTTCCACCGGCTGACCGTTGCCTGCCCGGTAGGCCAGCCGAGGCACACGCCAGCGAAGCGTTGCCTGCTGGGTGTACGCGGCCTGCGGAGCCGAAGGCTGCATTGTCTGGGCCTGAGGATTCTGACCTGGGGGACTCTGAGCTGGCGGACTCTGAACTGATGAATCCTGGCCTGACGAATTTTGAGATGTTACGGGCACCACAGGTTCCGCCCGCTGCGAAACGAATTCGAGGGAGAGTGCTGCGTCTCCGTCCAGCC
Organism: Desulfovibrio intestinivivus; assembly: GCF_053570665.1. Lineage (NCBI taxonomy): Bacteria > Pseudomonadati > Thermodesulfobacteriota > Desulfovibrionia > Desulfovibrionales > Desulfovibrionaceae > Desulfovibrio > Desulfovibrio intestinivivus. The sequence goes on from NZ_JBRBQT010000001.1 coordinate 683,411, forward strand.
GCGCCCCCGGCAACATGGCTGACAGGGCCTGCCAGTCGGCCACGCGCACATCCACCTTGCCGTCCACGCGGGGCATGCCGCCCGTCAGAGGTGGCAAAGGCAAAGCCGCAGCCAACTGACCGGAACCAGCCACGCCCAGCAACTGACATTGAAGATCACGCACGCCAGCGCGCAAAAGCGCATGCCCGTCTTCCCTGCCGTTCAGGGCAAAAAGCGTAGCGCCAAGGCGCTGTGGATGGCTATCCACCACGGCGGAGGCCTGCACATTTACTGTCAGTTCCGCTGCCTGCGCCGCATCTTTTTGTCCGGGGTCTGACAGCCCGACTTCTGCCGGAGTTGCACTTGTCTGCTTGAAAGCGCCAAGCAGCACCCGCCCCCAGTTGAGCGGCGTGGACTCCAGTTTCAGGAAAATATCCGCCAGGGCATGCCCGCCCACGTTCCACGCGGGGCAATCCAGCGCTATCTGCATATCTGGAGTTTGCAGCGGCCCCTTTGCAGTGATGTGCAACTGGGCGAGTTCCGGCAGCAATGTACTGCTTGTGGAAGGAACGGCAGCTGATGCAGGTGCGGTCTTTTCAGCAGCGGCTTTTTCCGAATCAGCTTTCCCGCCAGTGTTGGCCTGAATATCCACATCCAGCAGCCCTTCCAACCAGGAAGCGGCCTCGCCAGTGTCCCACTTTGCATGCCCGGCAAGGTGCAGAGGCCCGGCTTCCACCCGGATGCTTTCCAGCGCGGCGCTGGCCCCGGCGGCTTCACCACCAGCGGCGGGAGCAGTGACGCGCGCGGCAAGGCGCGCCTGTGCATAGGTTCCTTCGCGCAGCAGGGCGGCAAGCACGCCTGATTCGGCGGGCAGATTCCTGGCAGAAGAGATTTCTACGGAAGAAGAACTTGCAGGAGAAGCAATGGAAGCGTCAGAAGCCCTGCGCAATATCGAGGAAAGCTCGGCTGTGGCATCAAGGCCAAGAACTTCGCCCACGTGAGAGGGGGTGAGAATCACTTTGGCTGTTGAGTCAACCCCGTAGATTGCCGCCCCGCCAACGTACAAAGGGCTATCTTCCGCGCAGGCGATTCTGAGCTGCAAAAAGGCTTTCGCGCCCTGTATTCCACCCTCCACCCGCAGGCTGGCCTCAAGAAGTGCGGCGGCGGAAGCTTTGTTTTTCCCTCCGTCCTTCGCTTCGGGATGCGGCTCAGGGCGCACTCCGGGCAATGTTGCGCCAGATGCCGCTGGCTGGGCCTCTGCGGTAGAAGGCGCACTTTTTTGAGCATCTGGCGCGGCAACCTTTGTGGCTGGCGCAGTTTCATTCCGGGCAGCCGCAGGGGCCTCCCCACCCAGCAAAGCTTGAGGCAAATGGGCATTGAGGATGTTCAGCCCGCCAAGATGCACCTGCGGCAACCAGCCGGGCAAACCGCCAAGCGTCCGCAGCGCATCCCCCAGCATGGCACGCAAGGCCGCCTCAGTCAGGGGCGGCGCAGGCGCAGGAACGGGCGCATCCGGCAGTATGGGCAAGCGCAACAGTTGCGCGTCATTTACATATACGGAAGCAATACGCACGACCGAAGGCAGGGCGCGCCAGTCCCACTGTACGCGGCAGTCCGGTAGGCGCATCCACAGGCCGTCATTGTCGAACAACTCCACACCAAGAGAAAATTCAAAGGGCAAAGAGCCGGAAAGATGGGTGATTCGCGCCCTCACCCCGGCAGGCGGCGCGCCGGATTCCGGCGCAGCTTCCATAGCCGTATTGATTTTTTCCGTCAGCCAGCCCTGCACGGAGTCGCTGCGCAGGGCCGCGAGGGTTGCAGCAAGGGCAATTACGCACAGCAGTACGCACAGGCCCAGCGCCCAGCCTGCGCGACTCAGCCACTTGCGAAAAGGGCCACGGCCCCCGCCAGAGGGGTTCCTGTGGCCAGGCTGACCCGCGCTGGGGGAAACCTTGCCGCCCAGAGCGGCAGATGCGGAAGAAGAGGAAGACGGCGGGGCCGCGCTGTGTTCCTGATCCATCAGAAAGACTGTCCTATGCTGACGTAAATCTGCACCGGGGGGTCGCCATCAATGGGCTGCAAGGGAAAGCCCACATCCAGCCGCACAGGGCCGATGGGCGTGTAGTACCGCAGGCCAAGGCCAGCGCCCCAATTCATGTCGCCAATGATGCGCGGCAGCTCGTCCCTGTAAACCATTCCGCCATCAAGAAAAGGCACAATGCCCACATCTTCGGTAATTTTATAGCGCGCCTCAAGATTGACCACCTGATAGGAGCGCCCGCCCAGCGGCTCGTCCTTGTGGTCGCGCGGGCCGAGCGACTGATAGGCATAGCCGCGCACAGAACCCGCCCCGCCCGTATAGTAGCGCAAACTGGCCGGGATAGTGCGCAGCCCGGCGCCCGCAAGCCCCCCGGCCTCGACCCTGCCTGCAAGCACAAGCTTGTCGTCCGGCAGGCCGTCCTTGCGGAAGGGGGCGTAATAGCCGCTGGCGGAAACAACACCTGTCATAACGTTGAATGATTCGCCATAAAAGCCCGTGTAGGGCTTGACCTTGACAGCAAGCTCCGAGCCATCGGAAGGATTGAGGATATTGTTGCGCGTGTCGCGCCGCAGGCCCACCCGTGGCCCAAAAAATCCGTAGCCCTTGGGATCCTGCTCGTTATCCTTGATGGAGCCGCTTTCGCCCCCAAGGCCTGCGCTGCCCCACCACTGGCGCGAAAGCCGCCGCTCGATATCGCCGGAACCGCTGCCCGCAATTTTTTCGTAGGCGCTGGTATCTTCCCGCAGGGTGGAACCTGTAACAAGCAGTTTCTGCTCTCTGGCCATAAAGGCAGGCTTTTCAAACACTGCCTTGAGGCCCTGTGTTTCCGTAGCCAGAGGCGCTGTGAGCGTGAGTTTTTCTCCATTGCCGAAGACATTGCGGTTCTCCCACATGCCTTCCACACCGAGGCCCGTATCCGTATCATACCGGGCGCTGCCCCCCACCGAATGGAAGGGGGCTTCCGCCACGGTCACTTCCAGAGGCAGCACGGAGGCGCTTTCGCGCCCTGCGCCCCAGGCGAGATTTTCTTCCAGAGGTTTAACCTGCACCGAGCGGAACAGGCCCAGACCGCGCAGCTTGTTGGCGTAGCCCTCCACCATGTCCGAATCCCACGGCTCCTCACCAACATTCCAGGGGGCGAGCCGCTGCACGTATTCGGCATTCACTTCTTTTGCTCCGCGCACTTCGATGCGGCCCATGAGCGCAGGCGGGCCGGGGTGCACCAGGATATCGGCATTGAGCTTGCGGGCCTCGCGGTCAAGGGTATAGCTGGTATCTGCCACAGCGGCGAGGGGGTAGCCCTGCCGTCGCAAGGATTCTGGCAGGGAATCCACCGCCGCGAGCAGGTCATCGGCCGCAATGGGCTTGCCAATGGCTACACCCGGCAAAACAGCAGGGAAGGACGGCGGGGGCACGGGTTCCGTTTGCAGCCCCCAAAAGCCCACCTCTCGCTGCCTGTTGCGAAAAAACTGCGGGATGTCGGGTTCCGGTTCGTAATATACATCGGCGCGGCCAAGGCTGTAGCGCTTGCCTGGCGAAAGAACGAGGTCAACAACAACGGGCGAGGCGTCCTTGTCTATTTGAACGGAAGCAAGGCCGTCATAATAACCTTGGGAGTGCAGCAGGCTTTGCGCGCTGGCAGTGTCAACTCTGGCGCGCCTTTCCAGAGCCAGCAGACTGTCTGGCGGCTCCTTGGCAAGCTGCACAAGCTGGCTTGAGGCCTTCATCTGCCCTGCCAGAGAATCTGGGCCATCCTGCACCTTGATGCGCACCTTATACGGCACTGGATTGCCCTGCCACGCCGTTTCCAGCCCCGGCGGCGCTGGCTGCGGTTCTTCTGCGGGCGCGCGGGCCAGCAAACCGCAGCCCCCTGCGCACAGCAGCAGCACCGAGACAGCGAAGGCTCGCAGTACGGAAAGGCTGTTCGCCCTCCGGGGGTGTAGTTCGCCAAGGGTGGAGATCATGCCGAACCATACGTTGCCCCGCCGCATGAATCAAGAACCATTCGCAACTGTTGCTTGCAAAAAACTGCCGCTTGGCTAGGATTGTCGCAACAGGCCTTGCAGCCTGTGCAACGCATAACAACAGGAAGAAGTATGAATTACGATCTCTGCCTGCACATGGACAGCAAGGACCCCGCCATTCTGCGCCTTGTTCTTCGTAATGCGGCCAACTATATCAAAGCCCTGCCCGAAGAACGCTTTCAGATTGTGGTTGTAGCCAACGGCCCCGCCGTCACCCAGTTCGTCAAGGGCAATGAAGAATTCCGCGCCATTGCGGCCCCCCTGCAGGATCAGGGTCTGCGCATTCTGCTGTGCGCCAACGCGCTGGCCGACAACAAGATCGACCATGCCGACATCTGGCCCGGCTGCGATGTTGTGCCCGCTGGTCTTGTGGAAATTGTGCGTCTGCAACGCGAAGGCTTCGCCTACATCAAGCCCTAGGACGGACTGCGTTTCTGTGGGCATCTGCGGTGTCTGAGCGCGTTCTATCCTGCGCTTTTTTACTATTGCTTCCGGTCTGGCCGGGGGAGACAGAGCATGGAATGCTTTGGGGAAATTCTCGACATGGTGCGCCGCCAAAGCCCCGTGGTGCACAGCATTACAAACTATGTGACAGTCAATGACTGCGCAAATATCATTCTGGCTGCGGGGGGATCGCCCATCATGGCTGATGATGCGGCGGAAGTGGAGCAGATTGTGGGCCTCAGCTCGGCCCTGGTTCTCAATATCGGCACACTCAATACCCGCACGGCGGCGTCCATGCTGGCGGCGGGCAAGCGCGCCAATGCCCTGAACATTCCCGTTGTGCTCGACCCTGTGGGCGCGGGCGCTTCCAGCCTGCGCAACGAAACACTGCGTACCCTGATGCGGGAAGTGCGCTTTGCCGTCATCAAGGGCAACAGTTCTGAAATCCGTTTTCTGGCTGGCGACAAGGCCACGGCGCGCGGCGTTGACGCCGATGAAGGCACGCTCGTTTCAGAAGACAACCTTGCCGCCTCGGCCCGCATGGCTATGGACATGTGCGCCGCCACTGGTGCGGTTATCGTCATAAGCGGTCGCATCGACATTGTGGCCCACCCCAAGGGGGCCTGGGCCGTCAGCAACGGCGACCCGCTCATGACCCGCATCACCGGCGCAGGCTGTATGACCGCCGCCGTGGTGGGCTGCTGCGTGGGCGCTGCCCCGGCTGAGCTGCCGCAGGCCTGCCTGTGCGCCATGTGCTCCATGGGCGTAGCCGGGGAAATTGCCGCAGAAAATATGGGGGCCGTGGGCGGCGGCACGGGCACCTACCGCACCCTGCTGCTGGATGCCATGAGTTCCCTTGACGGCCCCGCCATCACCTGCCGAGGCAAGGTACAGCACATAGCCTGACCTGCGCCAGAGTTCAGCTACTCACAAAGCCCGCCGCCGCTCGACATTTGAACGGCAGCGGGCTTTTACAATTCCGGCGTCTGGTTGGCAAAAAAACTTTTAGCTCAGGTTACGAATACATATGTTCCTGCTCTAAATTGGCAGCCGCACAATGCAGAACACATCGTTGACGTATCGCCCATCGCGCTTGTATTCGCGGTAGCCGCGCGAGCGCGCGCAGCCCACGGCATACAGTACACCGTCTACAGATTCGAGCTGCGAGGTGCATTCACCCTGCCCAAGGGCCAGCCATTGGGGCTGTAACTGACAGCTTTCGCCGGGATGCATGTGGGCTTCGCTGGCGGCCACAACGGTTCCGCCCGCTTCGGCAAAAAAGCTTGCTGCCCCGGTGATCACTTCGCCGTCCCCATTCTTGGGCAGGGTATCGCCCAGCATGTCCGCAAACTGCGGCAGGGAATCAAAAACAATGCCTATGCCGCCAACGGCCTGCCCCCCCTGTGGTGCAAACACGGGGGCGCTGTACACATAGGTGGGTTGCGTCGCGCCCTTGGGGTGATACAACTCAGTAGCGCGAAAGGGCGAGACGGAAAAATCGTCCGAATCCTTGAGCGACAGCGTGCGGCGTACATACTCCTCGCCTATCTGTTGCCCGTAGAGGCCACGTTCCCCGGCCTGCGAACAGGCCACCACAGTTCCCCGCGCATCGTAGAGAAACAGGTTGGAATACACCGTATAATAGCTGTTGATGTATTCCAAAATATCCTCAAGCCGTGAAAGGTCGCCCCTGCTGATGGACGGCTGGGCAAGGATACGCCGAAAATCCGGCGTCAGCGCCCACCAGCGGCAGTCGTTGGCCCGTTCATACAGATTGCGATCCATTATTTCCACGGTGATGGAAGCCAGAAACGAGGCATCGTTCAAACGCGAAGCCGTAACCGTTTTCAGCAGGCCATTGGTGAAATAATGGAACTCATGCTCCATCTCGATGCTCATTTTGCGCACCGCATCCAAGATGGGTGGCAGGGCCTGGGCGGCGTGGCGTTCGTCATCCCGCGCGTTGCCGCTTTGACGGGCGGCCATTATCTGCCCGTTGAGCGCCGCCAGCGTCAAGTCGCCCATAACATCGCCAGCCTGTTCTTCAATGCTGGTCAACTGAGCGGAAAAGCCCGCCTCCCGCCGCACGAGGGCAACATCGAGCTCTTCTGCCGTCTTGCTGGCAAACGCGCTTTGCGCGTTGCGCAGCACGTGGGTTTGCCATGCCTGTCCCACATAGCCCTGATAGCCTTCTGAAGGACGCGAAACCGCCAAGGTTGCCTTGCTGGCATAAGAGGTCACGGCAAAGCTGTCCTCCGGAGTGCGGGCAAAGGAGCGCCCAGCGGGAACCAGCCGTGTATCGCTACTGGCAAAAGCCTGGCCTTTTTCATCCAGCAGCAAAATGACCATATCCTGCGCAAACCGCGCCATGCCCGCAAAAAGGTCTGCGGTTTCGCCGTCCATATCAAAGACGAGGCAGAGCACGCCCAAGGGTTCGGTGACGCCTTCAGCCCGGATAGCATGGGAATACACAAGGGCCGACCTGCCATCGGGGGCGAGGTCTGTGGGCCGAAATGTTTCCACATATTCCTGGGCGGCAAGCGTCCGCCTGACCAGCGGATCGTTTGAGGCGCTCACCGGCCTTTTGGTATCAAGCTGCACGCACACCCGGCCCTGAGGATCAAGCACCATAATGTCGCGGTACACGCTGTATTTGGAGCGGTAGGCTGCAAGCCGGGCGCGCAGCGTGGGCACATCGCATGCGCCACTCTGCAAAAAACCCACAATTTCGCCATCTGTTGCCAGAAAGCTCACGTCCGCAGTGCGCTCGTAAAGATTGCGCTTGATGATGTCCATAACCACCTGGGCCACGGGCGACATTTCGCGCACGGCTTTTTCAAGCAGTTTTTCGCCCAGCATGTTGGTCATGTCCTGCCGCAGCAGGCCAAAAGTATCACGGGTTTTGAAGATGAAATCAAAGAGGGTGGCGGCAATGGCGTTGCAGTTGATCTTGCCTGTGAGGGCAATCCACGTCCATTGCCGTTCCAGTTGAGAAAACACCGTGTGGCACCGCCTGATATCAGGCATAAAGGGAATCAGCTGCTCAACGGCCTCTTTCGTGGACGCATGGGGGTCGCGCACAATCACCTCGCTCGGATTTTCTCTCGGCGCCGCAACGCAGAGCTAAAAAACGGACTATTGATAATCCGTTGCAAATTATAGTAACTGTATCAAACCTCAAGCGGGGGGGCAAAGAACTTGTGGAAAATTTGCATAAAAGTCAATAATACTCTGATTTCTTTTTAGGAAGTATTTTTGCGCATCAATAGGCCTATCTTATTAAAAATGATAAGCAACAAACTGCAAATTTGTTAGTACACTACTCATCAATGGCAGCCAAATACATTTCATCTTTTTGTATTTGAGCATGTATTCAATACACATAATCAAATTATTATATGTACTGCGTACAGAGCAGCGTACCATACCTTATCGACTGCATAATAAAAACTTAAGGGCATTTGCCTGAAGAGCATCGCCAATCATAGCAAAAAATCCTGCCCCCCTACAAAAAATTCATGTGCGCCGCGCAAACAACAACACCCCCGCAGGGCATGGCCCTGCGGGGGTGAACTATCTAAATGAACGGCAGGAAGCCGTTCGCGATGCTGATGCTTAGTTGTTCTTGCGCTTGCCTGCGGTCTGGTAGCGCTTCATGGCCGAAAGCTCGGCCTTGCGCAGACGGATGGAAAGAGGCGTGACTTCCACCAGCTCATCTTCGCGCACAAAGTGCAGGGCGTGTTCAAGTGTCATTTTTTTCACCGGGGTAAGGGTGACGTTTTCATCCTTGCCCGAAGCGCGCAGGTTGGTGAGCTTCTTTTCCTTGGTGGGGTTCACGTCGATGTCGTTATCGCGGTTGTGCTCGCCCACGATCATGCCCTCGTACACCGGGTCGCCGGGTTCCACAAACAGAACGCCGCGCGGCTCAAGGTTAAAGAGGGCATAGGCCACGCCAGCGCCAGCGCGGTCGGCAACGATGGAACCCGTGTAACGCGTGGGGAAGTCGCCGCGCCATTCTTCGTAGCCTTCCACATAGGAGTTCATGATGCCGGTACCCTTGGTATCGGTGAGGAACTCGTCGCGGTAGCCGATAAGGCCGCGCGAAGGCACGCTGAATTCGAGGCGCACACGGCCTGTGCCGTTGTTGACGCAGTTGAGCATGCGGCCCTTGCGCTGAGCCAGCTTGTCAGTCACTACACCCATGAACACTTCGTCGCAGTCCACGTACAGGCGTTCGATGGGTTCGATAACCTTGCCGTTTTCGTCTTTGCGCAGAATAACTTCGGGGCGGCCGACGGAAAGTTCAAAACCTTCGCGGCGCATGGTTTCGATAAGGATGGCCATCTGAAATTCGCCACGGCCCTTGACCAGGAATGCGTCGCGGTCAGCGGTGTTTTCCACGCGCACGGCCACGTTGCGCAGGGTTTCCTTGACCAGGCGGTCATAGATGGCGCGGCTCTGCACAATCTTGCCCTCGCGACCGGCCAGGGGAGAGCTGTTGATGCCAAAGCGCATGGCCACGGTGGGTTCGTCCACGCGGATGCGGGGCATGGCGCGGGGATTGTCGCGGGTGCAGATGGTATCGCCGATGGTCACATCTTCAATACCTGCCAGAACCACGATATCACCGGGCAGGGCCTTTTCCACTTCCACCACCTGCAATCCATCATACACCTGAAGCTTGGTGGCGCGCAGGGGCTTGGCCTGACCATCCTCGCCAATGCAAGCCAGGGATTCCTTGGCATAGACCGTGCCGTGCATGATGCGGCCCACGGCCAGACGGCCCAGATAGTCGGAATAATCGAGGTCGGCCACCAGCATCTGGAAGGGCTGCTCGGGGTCATGGCTGGGGCCGGGGATGTACTTAACAATGGCATCGAACAGAGGCGAAAGATCCTTCTGCTCGTCGTCAATGTTGTTCATGGCCACGCCAGCGCGCCCAATGGCGTACAGCACGGGGAATTCAAGCTGGTGCTCGTTGGCGTCCAGATCGATGAACAGGTCGTAAATTTCGTTGAGCACTTCCTGGGGACGGGCGTCCTTGCGGTCAATCTTGTTGATGACCACAACCACGGGCAGACCGGCCTCAAGGGTTTTGCGCAACACAAAACGCGTTTGCGGCAGCGGCCCTTCAGAGGAGTCCACCAGCAGGATTGCGCCGGTAGCCATGGAGAGCGAACGCTCCACCTCGCCGCCAAAGTCGGCGTGGCCAGGGGTGTCAATGATGTTGATCTTGACCCCTTTCCAGTTGACGGCGCAGTTCTTGGCGGCAATGGTGATGCCGCGCTCGCGTTCCAGATCCATTTTGTCCATCACGCGGTCGTCAACCTGCTGGTCGGCGCGGAACACGCCGCCCTGCTTGAACAGACCGTCCACAAGGGTGGTCTTGCCGTGGTCAACGTGGGCGATAATGGCGACGTTACGAAGGGATTCATTGTGCTGCATGGCTTTGTGCCCTTAAAAAACACTAGGTAGTGCGGTTTTGTTCCCCGCCGGGGGGAGATTCCGACTGGCAGCGAAGCTGCGCCAGTTCAGCGCCGGGTTCGGCCGACGCAGGCAGGGGGAAAAACCGGCAGTCGGTATTGTTTGTTCTTTAATGATGTCCGGGCCGCGCTTTTACGCACTTTTCAGAGTTTTGTCACCATCGCGCGGATGAGCCGACCCAGATTTTTGCCCGCCACAGCGGCCACTGCGAGGATTTCTTCCAAGGGGGCCGGGGTCATGCAGTCAGGTAAATTTTTATTGGTCAAACATGAAAGGCCAAGCACACGCATGCCCATATGACGTGCCGCAATGATCTCAAGTACGGTGCTCATGCCCACGGCATCGGCGCCCCACTGGCGGTACATGCGTGTTTCTGCGGGCGTTTCCATTTCCGGCCCATGCACGCCAATGTATACGCCGCGCTCAAGCCGCAGACCCATTTTTACTGCGGTTTCCATGGCCATCGCCCGCAAATCCGCGTCCAGAGGCGCGCACATGTCGGGGAAGCGCGGCCCCCATTCCTCAACATTGATTCCGGTAAGGGGCGAATGCCCGGTCTGGTTGATGATGTCGCTCATGCACATGATGCCGCCAGCATCAAACTGCGGGTTCAGGCCGCCCGCCGCATTGGTAATGATAAGGGTTTTTACGCCCATCAGCGCCATAACCCGCACACCCATGCAGACCTCAGCCGGGGTGCGTCCTTCATAAAGATGGCAGCGCCCCTGCTGGATGAGCGCATAGCGCCCGATGGAGTCGTCCTCGCCGCACGCTCCGGCAAACCGGCCCCATACAAATGCGCCCGCATGCCCTTCCACGCTGGAAGCGGGAAAACCCGGCAAGTCGGTATAGGAAACAACAACACGGTCTTGCAGTTTTTCTGCCAGAGCAGAAAGCCCCGTACCCAGCACAATGCCCACAGGTGCATCCGCATCGGGCGCGGCCTTGGGATCAAGCCTGCGCGCTCCCAAGGGCAAGGCCAGAGGCCCCTGCGCGGCCTGAATGGCGTCACGGAGTGCCGTTGCGGCGCGCTGGACATCCTGAAAATTTTGCATAGAATCCCCTTCTGAAAAATACGCTCAGTGGTCTGCTGTCAGGCCGCAATCCGCGCCGCGCGTTCCTTTGCCGCTGCGCGGCTTTTTGTGCCGGACAGCCCCTGCGCGAGTGGATTTTCGCGCCAAAAGCGGGTAAGAGGTGCGGATGCACAGTCTGTATAGCTCGCCAATCGACACCCCACAAGGGGGGAGCGGGCAACGAAACAGAACCGTAACACCCCGCGATGCAAATCCAAACTCCGGCACACGCCCGCTCTGCCTCATGGGCAATCGCGGCCTTGCCGGGCATAAACCAACACAAAAAAGCGCAATTCAATGAGGGAGACAGGCTTGGACAAAGCTCAGGACAGCATTCCCCTGCAAAAGCACAAAATTCTGGTGGCCAACCGTGGCGAGATAGCCATGCGCATCATGCGCGCCTGCCGCAAGCTTGGAGTGGCCTTTACCGCCATTTTCACAGCTGAAGACGCGGCATCGGGCCATGTGCGCCTGGCGCGTGAACAAGGCGGTGAAAAAAGCCTGTACCGCGTGTCGTCTTACCATGACGCCAACGAACTTATGGCCGTGGCCGACGAGGCGGGCTGCACAGCAGTTCACCCCGGCTACGGTTTTTTTGCCGAGGATTTTCGTTTTGCACGCCGCGTGACCAAACGCGACCGGAAACTTATCTTCATCGGTCCCTCGTGGAAAATCATTCGCGAGCTGGGCGACAAAATCAACACCAAACGCCTTGCGCGCAGTTTGGGCGTGCCCACCGTTCCCGGTTCCGACCGCCCCATCTATGACGAGATGGAAGCCGAACGCATCGCCAAGAGCGTGTTCGAGTTTCAGGATCAGCAGGGCATCACGCGCCCGCTGGTGCTGGTCAAGGCTTCCGCTGGCGGCGGCGGCATGGGCATTGAGGAAGTGTACGACCCGGATCAGTTCCGCTCGGTCTACCGCCGCATCCGCAGCTACGCCTTGCGCCAGTTCAAGGATGAAGGCGTACTCATCGAGCAGCGCATCACAGACTTCAACCACCTTGAAGTACAGGTAGTTTCTGACCGCTCAGGGCATAACCCCGTACACTTCGGCACCCGCAACTGCTCCATCCAGTCCACTGGCCGCCAGAAGCGCATTGAGATCGCCCCGGGCTTTGCGCCCGAAGAACTCAAGTACACCTTTGATGCGGGCAAGGTGCTGCGCGATATTGTTGACTACTCCCTCACCATGGCCCGCAAGGTGGGCTACGACAATGTGGGAACATGGGAATGGATTGTGACCCGCAAGGGTGAACCTTTCCTGATGGAAGTGAACACGCGCATTCAGGTGGAAAACGGCGTTTCAGCACGCATTTCAAGGGTGAACGGCAAGGGCGATGTGGACCTCATTGCCGAGCAGATCCGCATTGGCCTTGGCGAGCCTTTGGGCTACGGGCAGAAGGACATCACCTTTGAAGGTCTGGGCATTGAATACCGCCTGATCGCCGAAGATCCGGACAGCAACTTCACCCCCTGGGTGGGCCGCATTGAAAAATTTGCATGGAAAGATCAGCCCTGGCTGACCATGCTCACCCATGTACCGACAACTGAGCCTTACGAAATTCCCACAGAGTTTGACCCCAACCTGGCTCTTGCCATCATCTGGGGCAAAGACCTTGAGGAAGCCAAGGCCCGCGGCCTTGAATTTCTTGGGGATCTGCGGCTGGAAGGCCACAATGCCTCGGGCGAGGAGCTGAAGTCCAACGTCAACTTCCTTGCGGCCAACACAGAGCGCATTTTGCGCTTCTGACGGGGATCAGCCCATGAGCACGGCACCGTCCACACATCTGGCGCAGGTTTCCGCAGACTGCGGAAGCTCCAGCGCTCTGGCCGGGGTAAAAACCTTACGCCCCCAGTATGGACGCATGCTGGCAGACAAGCCATTGGCCGCCCGGAATTCCGGGGATTTCGCCTACCTAAAAAAACCAGTCTAGCTGGCCCCAATATACTATGGACAACAACATCGAAAAACGCATCCAGAGTCTGCGCGACAGACTTACCTATCTGGTGGACATATTCGCTGGCAAGCACAAGGATAACGCCGACCTGCTTGAAGAAAAGCTGACCGCCTTCACTGCGCGCGTCCGCTCCGGCAATGTGGAAGATCCCTATGCCGAACTTGCCACGGTAGAAGACCTTTTCAACTATGTGGAACGCCGCCTTGAGGGCAGCATCACGCCCATGGACAAGGTGCGCATTGTGCGCCACGCCCAGCGTATCTGCCTGCGCGACATACTTGAAAACGTCTACGACAATTTCACCGAAGTGGGCGGCCAGGACGAGCACAGCCTCGACCCCAGCATGCTCATTGCCCGCGCGGTTATTACCCGCCGCCGGGGCAAAAAGGTATACACCCAGTCCGTCATGGTTATCGGGCAGGAAAAGGGGCACGGCGCGGAATTCCGCAACGGCGGCTCAGTCAAGCCCTGGGGCAACGCCAAGGCGCAGCAGTACATGCGCGTAGCCGAGACCGAAGGGATACCTGTCCACACCTACATCTTCACGCCTGGCTCGTATCCCATTGAGGATTACCCCGGCGCGGCGCAGCAGATCGCCCGCAACATCTACAGCATGGCAGGCCTGCGCGTGCCCGTTATCGCCGTTATTTCCGAAGGCGGTTCTGGCGGCGCGGAAGCCATCGGCCTTGCCGACAAGCGCCTGATGCTCTCGCACGGCTACTATTCGGTTATTTCACCCGAAGGCGCCGCCGCCATTGAAGGCCGTATCAAGGCTGGCCAGCGCGCCACGCCCGAGCTGATTGAAAGCTGCGCCAATAACCTCAAGATGACCGCGCAGGACAACCTCAAGTTCGGCTACATCGACCGTGTGGTGCAGGAGCCGCCTCTGGGCGCGCGCCCCTGGCACTTCGACTTTTTCCGCAGTCTGCGGCAGGAAGTACTGCGCGCCACCGATGAGGTAGTGATCTCCACGCGTACCATGCCCGGCCTCAAGGGGCTGGCCCTGGCCCGCGTTCGCAAACCCGATGCCAACCTGGACGAAATGTACACCCGCTGGGGGCTGACCTCCGCCGCCAAGGACAGGCTGCGCGAACGCCGCCAGCAAAAGTTCCTGCGGCTCTCGCGTCAGGCAGCGCGCGACAGGCGTCCCTTCTTTACCAAGATGGCTGTCGCCACCTGGGACTGGCTCACCAAGCCGTGGGTCAGCTTCAAGTACGATTTCTACCGCAAGCACCAGATGCGCATCCGCACCTTTATGGAAGAAATCGACAACGAGTGGGAAGTGTTCAAGAGCCGTCTGCTGGCCCCCTGGCACAAGCTCACCCGCAAGCTCCCCAGCGCCAAGGCCGAAAGCAGCAAGGTCAAGGAACTGACAGCCCTGTCCACGTGGTCGGACGATGGCCGCCGCAGCCGGTGGAACTACATTTCGCCGCGCTACAAGACAGACCGGGCCATCACCTGCCCCAACAGCGCCGCCTATGGCTGCCTTGACCTGTGGGGGCCTGACCTCTTTGCCGAATTCGCGGGCGTGTGCAGCCACTGCGGCTATCACTTTCCCATGGAGCCGGAATGGTATGTGAAGAACGTCTTTGACCTCGGCTCGGTCTTTGAATTCAACAGCGAGATTGAAGCGGGCAACCCCCTTGATTTCCCCAACTTCGGCGACCGCATTCTTGACGCGCAGAAGAAAACCGGGGCCAAGAGCGGCTGCATGACCTTTGAAGCCCGCATTGACAATACCAAGATGGTCGTGGCCATGCTCATGGGCACCTTCCGGGGCGGCTCCGTGGGCGCGGCGGAAGGCTACAAGTTTGTGGAAGCCGCCCAGCGCGCCGCCAAGAAGCGCTATCCCTTCCTGGCCTATGTGCACGGCACGGCTGGCATCCGCATTCAGGAAGGTACGCACGGCGTTATCCAGATGCCCCGCTGCACCGTGGCTGTGCGCCGCTACATTGAATCCGGCGGCCTGTATATGGTGCTGTACGACACCAATTCCTTTGCCGGCCCTGTGGCCAGCTTCCTCGGCTGCTCGCCCTACCAGTTCGCGGTGCGCTCGTCCAACATCGGCTTTGCCGGGCCGGGCGTTATCAAGGAAACCACGGGCATGGACATCCCGCCCAAGTACCACCGCTCGTACCGCGCCCTTTCGCGCGGGCACATTCAGGGTATCTGGGACAGAAGGGAAGTGCGCGCCAACCTCAAGCAGGCCCTGCTGACCATTGGCGGCAGAAACCTGTATTACAGATAGCGCCCCACTGCGTAGAAAAACGACAAGTATTCCGAGTGACGCGGCGGCCGGGAACAGTCCGGTCGCCATTAGCCGGAGGTTTGGGGGCAGCAGCCCCACCAGCCGGAGCGTCGCCAATATATAACGTTAACGGACCCAAGCATGATAAACATATCTGCACTGCTGGACGAAATAAAGGCTTCGCCCTACCGCGAAATAGTCATCAGCACGCCCCATACGGGCAAGGTGACCTTTGCGGGCATAAAACAGGGCGACAAGGTGGTTGGCCCGCAGGGCCAGTGGAAAGAAAAGCCCGGGACGCTCATTGCCACGCTTGAGCGCGAACGCAACCCCAAATCCATCTGCGCCAATGAAAAGGGCGAGATCAGCCTTCTGCACACCGAGCTTGAAGGTACCTTTGTTGAGGCAGGCACTCCCCTTGCCGTGGTGCGGCACATGCTCACCCGCGCAGAGGTGGAACGCATCCTGCTCAAAAAAGCCCTGCATCTTTTTGTTGCGCCCGAGCGGGCCAAGTACTACTTCACACCTGAGGTGGACAAAAAAATCCGCGCGGCAGATTCACAGTCGGTAGCCGTGCGCGAAGGCATGGAACTGCTCATCATGTCGCGCATGAAGCGCGAGGTGCCGCTGGTCTATACCGGGCCTGCGGGCGTTATCTATGCCGTCTACTTCACCTATAACGAAAATATCGACGCCGGAGCGCCCCTCATCGGCGTATGCCCGCAGGATCAGCTTCCCGCCATTCAGGAAGTTATCATGCGTGTACAAACCGAATGGACTGAAAAAGACTAGGCTCTCCTGCCAGCCCTGATCGCGTTCCGGAACAAGCTGCCATCAGCAGCGAACCGGGGCGCGGCAAACACGCACAAAGGCGGCCTGCCGCCAAGGGAGCACCTATGGGCAATGCACTGCAAATCCGCGTTAGCGCCGTTACATGGAACGAAGACCTGCTGGAAAAACTCTGGCCCAAACTTACGGAGCTGGCTTTCAGCGTTCCCATCAAGCATGAAAAGCACGGAGTGCTTGAAATGGTGAAGGCGCTGGATGAAGGACTGCAATTTTTGCCCTGGTCGCCAGCGCGCCGCAAGGCCCTTGGCCCCGGCATTCTTGAAGCCGCAAGGCTCAAGGCCGAGCTGGAAGCAGCCCTTGCCGAATGGCAGCCGCGCGAAGCCAACAAGCTGAGCGACGCCCTTGAAGACGTGCTGGATCAGCTCGAAAAGGCGTTTGTTGCCTGAGTCTGAAACTCGAATACCACCTTGGAGCATCACAATGCTGAATAAAGTAATGATTATTGGCCGGTTGGGCCGCGACCCCGAGCTGCGGTACACACAGAGCGGTTCGCCCGTTGCCACCCTGAATGTCGCCACCGACGAATCCTACACCGACCGTGACGGCAACAAGGTGGATCGCACAGAATGGCACCGTGTTTCTGTTTTTCAGCGCCAGGCGGAAAACTGCGCCAACTTTCTTGCCAAGGGCAGCCTGATCTACGTGGAAGGCAGCCTGCAAACCCGTAAATGGCAGGATCAGCAGGGACAGGATCGCTATACCACAGAAATCAAGGCCCAGCGTGTGCAGTTTCTCGACCGCAAGGGCGGCGACGCCCCCCGTGAAGGCGGCGGTGGCCGCGGCTTTGAAGATGACTATGGCGCGCCCGTTGCCTCAGCTGCTCCGCGTGGCAATGCACCGCGCGGCGGCCAGGGCGCCCCGAGCGCACGCAGCCAGAACGGCAATGCCCCCCAGGGTGGCAGCCGCAAGCCCCAGCCCATGGACGAAGATCTCGGCCCGGCCTTCCCCTCTGAAGCCTCCAACATGGACGATGTTCCGTTCTAGGGGCTGATTTCCTCACATTGATGACCGCAAGGCGTGGATACTGCATCCACGCCTTTTTTTGTTGATTCAGGTTTGGCACGGGCCTCGGCATTGGGGTTGAGAAAAATTTCCCCCAGTCAACAATTTTCTATCCAGCCAGACAGTTTTTCGCCGTAGTTCGCTGCCCGCAAGCAATAGCGCCAGTCCTCGCAACATAGCCTAGCAAAAGACTTTGCGAAAAAAAGCGCACTTTCACATGTATTTTTGGGTTCAGGCACATTTTTATTCTGAATCCCCCTTCTCTTTTTGCGCGATTCAGCGTATATGTTTTTGTGAATTTTCCGTATTACCCGCAGTGGCTGTGGTTTTTTTGGCGAGTAGTCAGGAAAAGTTTTAAGAGGTAGTTGACTTTTTGTTAGATTATTCACAAGATGCGAATTGAACGCTGCCCTTCCGCATGGCGACGCGGCCACGGAAGGATGCCCACATAACTAAAACACGGAGGATTTCGCAATGTCCAAGCTGGTAGCTCCTCATGGCGGTAAGGGTCTGGTCTGTTGCCTTCTGGAAGGTAAGGCCCTGGATGACGAGAAGAAAAAAGCCGCAGGCCTGAAGCAGATCGAGATTACTTCCCGCGCCAAGGGCGACCTGATCATGATGGGCATTGGCGGCTTCTCGCCTCTGAACGGCTTCATGAACAAGGCTAACTGGAAGAGCGTCTGCGAAAAGATGACTCTTACTGACGGCACCTTCTGGCCCGTGCCTGTCACCCTTGATGTTCCCGCTGCTGATGCCAAGACCCTCAAGGTCGGCGAAGAAGTGGCCCTGGTTCGCAAAGGCGAAATCATGGCTACCATGAAGGTCGAAGAAGTCTACGAAATGACCGAAGCCGACAAGAAGCTGGAATGCGAACTGGTGTTCAAGGGTTGCGGCCCTGACTCCGAAAAGTTCTGGGAAGTGGCCCCCAACGACCACCCCGGCGTGAAGATGGTTCTCGCGCAGAACGAATTCAACGTTGCCGGTACCGTTAAGGTTCTTTCGCAGGGCGAATTCCCCGAAAAGTTCCCCGGCGTGTACATGACCCCTGCTCAGCTGCGCGCCAAGATGGACGAACGCGGCTGGCAGAAGGTTGCCGCTCTTCAGCTGCGCAACCCCATGCACCGCTCGCATGAATACCTGGCCAAAATCGGCGTGGAAGTGTGCGACGGCGTGGTTATCCACTCCCTCGTGGGCTCCCTGAAGCCCGGCGACATCCCCGCCGAAGTGCGCGTGAAGTGCATCGACACCCTGGTTGACAAGTACTTCGTGAAAGACTTTGTCATTCAGGCTGGCTACCCCCTGGACATGCGTTATGCCGGTCCCCGCGAAGCCCTGCTGCACGCCACCTTCCGCCAGAACTACGGCATCAACAACCTGCTGGTTGGCCGCGACCACGCTGGCGTGGGCGACTTCTACGGCATGTTTGAAGCCCAGGAAATCTTCCGCAAGATTCCTGTGCCCGCCGAAGACGGCAAGCGCCTGCTCTGCGAACCGCTGAACATTGACTGGACCTTCTACTGCAAAAAGTGCGACGGCATGGCCAGCATGCGCACCTGCCCCCACACCAAGGAAGATCGCGTCATCCTGTCCGGTACCAAGCTGCGCAAGATGCTCTCCGAAGGCGCGGAAGTGCCGGATCACTTTGGCCGCGCTGAAGTGCTCGTCATCCTGCGCGAATACTATGCCAGCCTGACCGAAAAAGTTGAAATCAAGATGCAGCGTGCGGCCTCCGGCTCCACCATGTAAGCTTGACCGCAGCAACACAACACGAGAGGACGCCCGAAAGGGCGTCCTTTTGTTTGCACCGCGCCAGCCCGCGATGCGTTCAATAATTCTGGCCGCAACAGGCTGCCTTTAGCCGACATATTGCCTGCCTCGCCATGCGCATGCTGAAATAAGAGCATGCGGCACGCTTTTGCCACATCCTTGCAATATACTTTCGCACCGCCCCACATTACGGCAATGGGCAGCAAGCCACAGATGGGACCGCGCTTTACGAAAAAGCAAAAACAGCCTATAGCTGAAACGAGTTGCATGAAATCGCGGCTACAGCCCCATGTTTCGGCGGGCCTAATGATGGTCAGTACCGGGCTGTCGCGCTATTGCTGCACAAGCCAAAAAGCTATTACATCCACAGGTACCTATGAACCGAACCCATCAATTATTTCCCGGCATTCTGAGCATGGCCGTTCTGGCTGCGGCCTTCTGCATCTGGAGCGCCTTTGGCAACGAAGTGAACCTGTGTGTAACTTCGGGTTGCGCACTGTTTCAGGATACGTCAGTTGCGGGCATATCGCTTTGGTGGGCTGGCGGGGTCATGTTCACGCTGCTTGCCGCAGCCGCCTTGATGGGTGCTGCCCAATTGGGCCTGATTCTGGCGGGTCTGGCCCTTCTGGGTGATATCTGCCTCTTGCTGCTCATGGCGGTCACGGCCCCTTGCGTGAGCTGCCTTATTGTGGCCTGCTTTTTTGCCATGATCTACGCTGGCTTTCGGCAGGCGGCGCAGCGCAGCCGCTCCGGCCTCCCCACTGACAAACCGGGACGCTCCTTTCTGCTGGTTCTCTGGGTTCTGCTATTTATCGTCAACGCCGGTACCGCCCTGCGTACCCAGGCGGACGTGTGGGCCATCACGGACAACAGCAACGAAGCCAGCGTACGCATGTTTTTTTCTCCTTCCTGCCCCAGTTGTCAGGAAGGCATCGCCCTGCTCTCCGGCCATGTGGATGTGGCCTTCTACCCTCTGGCAGAAAATGAAGCCGACATTCATACCGTTGCGCGCATGCTGCGCCTCATGGATAACGGCGCAAGCCTTTCTGAAGCCCTGACCAAGGCAAAAGACATTACCGCGCCAACGGTCATGGCCGCCACCGCGCCTGATATGCTGTTGCTGCGCCTGCGCATGTTGCGCAACAAGGCCCATGTGTTCATGGCCGGTTCGCAGACGGTTCCCTTTTTTGAATACCACGGCTTGCCCGCCATGCTGAAAAAGAATACCAAGCAGCAGGCAGGCCAGGCTTCTTTACCGCAAGCTCCTACTCCCCCTCCGGCAGCAAGCAGTGCAGATTTGCCGCTTGACCCGCAAGTGGCTGGTCAGTGTTCTGGCACAACGCCCTGCCCCTAGGCAAAGTCGACTCCAGTTCTTTTTGCCTCCGGCGCAGGAGCTGCCCGGGTCGATTTAGCCTGTCCAGGCGCAGCCTTAAACTGCCATGGTTTATCGCCTCCACCGGGGCCTTGTGCAAAAAATGACAAACCTTGCGTTTTAAAAGCGCAAAGGGGCTTGACGCCCTTTGCGCTTACTATTTATATGAGAGAGCCTTATACAAAAGGGCACGGGGACAGAATGAAAGCAATCGACGTGTTTCGTAAACACAAAAGCGAGATGGTGCGTCTATGGACAGACTCCGTATTCGACACTTATCCATTTGAAACGACAGGTTTTCTTCGCACAAAAGACGACCCCTTCGGCAACCCGGTAGCAAACATGACCAAGGAAGCCGCAGGGGCCGTGTACGATGCAGTTACCGGCGAATCCGTAGAAGTGGCACAGACCCGCAAGGCTATGGACCGCTTTATCAAGCTGCGAGCAGTGCAAAAATTCTCCCCCAGCCAAGGCCTGGCTGTGTTCAGCCTCATGAAGCCTCTTCTGCGGCAACACGTCATGCCTGAACTCATGGCCCAGGACGACCTGGCGGCCTACCTTGAAACCGAATCGCGCATCGACAGCCTGATGCTCCTGGCATTTGATATGTATATGGAAGACCGGGAAGTTCTGGCTGAGTCGCGCATTACGGAAATACGCAACCAGCACGCCCAACTGGCGCGCTGGGCGCAACAACTGGAAAGCGGAACCGTTCCTTCTGGGGACGACCGCTGACATTCCGCGTTCATTAGGCCATAGGGCCTGACCGTGGGCTTTGCAGCATGCGGGCCAGAGATCTCTCAAATCCCGTGGTGGGCTTTTGAGGCAACTTTAGTGGAAGTGAGGTAGGGAATGTTCAATTCATTACTGCTGGTGCTGCTCATAGGAGCCATCGCCTGGGCGGGAGCGGCCATAGGGCTTGCTGGCCTGTTCGGCGTGGCGCTGCCTTATGTGGCAGTAGTCGTGTTCATCGCCGGTGTCGTCTGGCGCATGGTGTACTGGGCCAAATCGCCCGTGCCCTTCTGCATCCCCACCACTGGTGGGCAGGAGCAGTCGCTTGACTTCATCAAGCAGGCAAAAATCGACTGTCCCAGCACAACTTGGGGTGTTGTGCAGCGCATGTTTCTGGAAGTGTTCTGCTTCCGTTCGCTGTTCCGCAATACGGTTGCGGAAGTAAGGGAATTTGATCCCGTCAGCAACGGGCCGCGCACCATCTATTATTCCTCCAAGTGGCTGTGGGTATTTGCCCTGCTGTTCCACTACTGCTTTCTGCTGGTTTTTATCCGTCACTTCCGTTTCTTTATGGAACCCGTGCCTTCCTGTATTCGCTTTCTGGAAAGCATTGACGGCATCATGCAGTTTGGCTCGCCCCGCTTCTTCTGGACGGGCGGCCTGCTGCTGGTAGCGCTGCTGTTCCTTCTGGGACGCCGCCTGTTCAACGAACGCCTGCGCTACCTTTCGCTTGCCAACGACTACTTCCCCCTGTGGCTGATCATCAGCATCGTGGGTACCGGCATCTGCCTGCGCTATTTCGACAAGACCGAAATCGCCCAGGTCAAAATTTTCGTCATGGGCCTGACCCACTTTGCGCCTGTGGCGACCACGGGCATCAACGCCCTGTTCTTCACGCACCTTACTCTGGTCTGCGTACTGCTGATTTACTTCCCCTTCTCCAAGCTCATGCACATGCCGGGCGTGTTTTTCAGCCCCACGCGCAACATGGCCAACAATTCCCGCCGTGTGCGCCACATCAACCCCTGGAATCCGCCCAAGCAGTACTTCACCTACGCCGAGTACGAGGATACCTACCGCGACGCCATGGCCGATGCCGGGCTGCCGCTGGATAAGCAACCCGAAAAGGCCGCCGAGTAAGGAGTTTCCACGATGGCAAAATTACCTACGCCGCAAATGCTTGTGTCCAGCCGCCCGGCCTTTCCCGCCCAGGACTGGCTTGACACAAAGCCTGAATTTACACCGGGCAGCTTCTGCTATCCGGCCAAGAAAGAGACCATGGAACTTCTGCACATGCCCAATCCCCACGAATGGGATCCGGCGGCAGAAGACTGGAACCTGCCCGAAAACTGGGAACAGATTCTCTGCGACGCTTTTGAAGAACGCCTTGAAAAGCACCGTTCGCTCAAGCTGTTCATGGATATCTGTGTGCGTTGCGGCGCCTGCGCCGACAAATGCCACTTTTTCCTGGGCACCAATGATCCCAAAAACATGCCCGTGCTGCGCGCCGAGCTGCTCCGTTCGCTCTACCGCCGCGACCACACCATGCTGGGCAAGATCCTCGGCAAGAAAGTGGGCGCTCGCGGCTGGGACAAGGAAGTAGTGAAGGAACTCTTCTACTACGCCTACCAGTGCACCGAATGCCGCCGCTGCTCGCTCTTCTGCCCCTACGGCATCGACACGGCGGAAATCACCGCCATCGTGCGCGAACTGCTGCACGAAGTGGGCCTTGGCATCCACTGGATCATGGACCCGGTCAAGAACTGCAGCTTCACCGGCAACCACCTTGGCATCAAGCCCCACTCCTTTGTGGAAATCGTGGAAATGCTGGCCGATGACTGCGAAACCATCACCGGCATCCGTCCCAAGACGCCCTTCAACGAAAAGGGCCACGAAATCCTGTTCATCACGCCCTCTGGCGACGTATTTGCCGACCCCGGCATCTACACCTTCATGGGCTATCTGATGCTCTTCCACGAGCTGGATCTGGACTACACCTTCTCGACCTACGCTTCGGAAGGCGGCAACTTCGGCTCCTTTACCACGTTCAACATGGCAAAGAAGCTCAACGCCAAAATGTACGCCGAAGCCGAACGTCTGGGTTCCAAGTGGATCCTGGGCGGCGAATGCGGCCACATGTGGCGCGTGATCAACCAGTACATGGACACCTACAACGGCCCGTCGCCCTCGCACATGACGACGCCTGTTTCGCCCTATACCGGCACGGTGTTCCAGAACGCGGCTTCCACCAAGATGGTGCACATTGCCGAGTTCACGGCTGACCTGATCCACCACAACAAGCTGAACCTCGACCCCAGCCGTAACGACCATATCATCACCACCTTCCATGACTCGTGCAACCCTGCGCGCGGCATGGGCCTGCTTGATGAACCCCGCTACGTGCTCAACGCCGTGTGTAACAACTTTGTGGAAATGCCCGAGAACACCATCCGCGAGCAGACCTTCTGCTGCGGCGCGGGTTCCGGCCTCAACACAGAAGAAATTATGGAACTGCGCATGCGCTCCGGCATGCCGCGCGGCAATGCCCTGCGCTATGTGCAGGAAAAGCACGGCGTCAACCACATGGCCTGCGTGTGCGCCATCGACCGCGCCACCCTGCCCCCGCTTGCCAATTACTGGGCGCCCGGCGTCAATGTAAGCGGCCTGCACGAACTGGTGGGCAATGCCCTTGTGATGAAGGGCGAGTGCAAGCGCACCATGGATCTGCGCCAGGAAGACCTGCCCAACGTGGTAGAGGATGATGACGCGCCCGAGGCGCAGGGGGAGGGTCAATAGATGTATAACTCCAAAGCAGTAATTCTTGGGATCATTATCTTTGTGGTCCTGTTCACCTCCCCGTTCTGGGCAAGCATGCTGGGCAAGAGCTATACCAGCACCGGCATTGCGCTGCCCAAGAATGAAAAAGAGTGTGTGGAAAATGTGGATTTCATGCGCGACAAGCACATGCAGCTGCTCAACGAGTGGCGCGATGAAGCACTGCGCAACGAAAACCGCACCTATGTGGCATCCAACGGTAAAAAGTGGACCATCAGCCTGCAGAACACCTGCATGAAGTGCCACACTGACTACAAGGGTTTCTGCGAAAAGTGCCACGTGGCCAACAGCGTTGATCCCTATTGCTGGACCTGCCACATCATTCCCCAGGGGAGCAAGTAATGAACAAGAGCAGAAGAAGCTTTCTGAAAGTGGCGGGGCTTTCTGCCTGTGCCCTGAGCAGCGGGTTGGCTGGCCTTGGCGCCTTGTCCGGCGTTGCTCAGGCCAAGATTGCCCCCGGTCACTATGAAAAAGGTGCCAACGCCCTGCACGCCAAGCGCTGGGCCATGGTTATCGATACGCGCCAGTTCAACGGCCCCAATGACTACGAACCGCTTATCGAAGCCTGCCATAAATTCCACAACGTCCCGCACGTTCCCGGCGATCAGAACATCAAATGGTTCTGGCTTGATTCGTTCGAGCACACCTTCCCTGATGAGATGAACGCCTTTTTGGACAAGCGCCGGGCCGAAGCAAGCTATCCGCTGCTGTGCAACCACTGCACCAATCCGCCCTGTGTGCGCGTTTGCCCCACGCAGGCCACCTACCGGATGGAAGACGGCATTGTGGCCATGGACTACCACCGTTGCATCGGCTGCCGTTTCTGCATGGCTGGCTGCCCCTACGGCGCGCGTTCCTTCAACTTCAAGGATCCGCGCAAGTTCCTGGCAGATCCCGTACCCAATCCGGCCTTCCCCACGCGCATGATCGGCGTGGTGGAAAAATGCACCTTCTGCGCCGAGCGTCTGGCCGTTGGTCAGTTGCCCGCCTGCGTTGAAGCTTCTGGCGGCAAGATTCTCTTCGGCGACCTGGAAGACCCCAATTCAACGGTGCGGCAGGCTTTGTCCGCCAACTACAGTATCCGCCGCAAGCCCAACCTGGGCACGCAGCCCGGCGTTTACTACCTCATATAGGGAGGACAGGCCATGGTTGAAAAATTGCTCGAAGGTCCCAAGACCTACTACTTGTGGCTGCTCTTCCTGCTCTGCTTGATTGCAGGCTGCGGCATTGTGTATCTGGATCAGCTCCAGAACGGTCTGTCTGTGACCGGCATGAGCCGCGACGTTTCGTGGGGGCTGTATATTTCGCAGTTCACCTACTTCGTCGGCGTTGCCGCCTCAGCCGTTATGCTGGTGTTGCCCACGTACTTCCACCACTATAAAAAATTCAAGCGCATGATCATTTTTGGCGAATTCATGGCCGTTGGGGCCGTGGTCATGTGCGCCCTGTTCATCGTGGTTGACCTTGGTCAGCCTCAGCGCATGCTCAACGTCATGCTGCACCCCACGCCCAATTCCGTCATGTTTTACGACATGCTGGTGCTCATTGGCTACCTTGGCCTGAACATCGTCATCGGTTGGGTGACCCTTGAAGCCGAACGACACGAAATCGATCCCCCGAAATGGATCAAGCCCCTCATCTATCTTTCGATTCTGTGGGCCTTCTCCATCCACACGGTGACCGCCTTCCTGTACGCGGGTGTTCCCGGTCGCCACTACTGGCTCACCGCCATCATGGCTGGCCGCTTCCTGGCTTCCGCCTTCTGCTCCGGTCCTGCCATCCTGATGCTGCTCATGCTGTTGCTGCGCCGCCTCACCGGCTTTGACGTGGGCAAGGAAGCCGTGAAGACCCTTACCACCATCATCGTGTATGCCATGTGCGTGAACGTTTTCTTCTTTGTGCTGGAACTGTTCACGGCCTTCTACAGCAATATTCCCGGCCACATGGAACCCATCCACGTGCTGTTCTTCGGTCACGGCGGGCATCTGCTGTGGGTGAGCTACTGGATGTGGGCTGCGGTTATCATGGCCTTTGGTTGCCTTGCCATTCTTATTCCGCCCAAACTCCGCACGCACCCCACGCTCATGCCCATCGCTCTGGCCATGCTCGTGGCTGCTTCGTGGATCGACAAGGGTCTTGGCCTTCTGATTGGCGGTTTTACCCCCAACATGTTTGAAGCCATCACACCCTATATGCCCACCGGTAAGGAAATTGCCGTGGCCCTTGGTGTTTACGCCGTGGGCGCGCTGGTAGTCTCCCTGCTTTGGCGGATTGCGCTTGGCGTGAAAAAAGAAGTGAACCACTTCTCTGACTAACCGCCTGGTACGTGTACTCAAACGCCCCCGCGTCGCTGACGCGGGGGCGTTTTGTCTTGCTGGCTGGTTTATCACCGTAAAGCCGCAAGTAGCACAAACAATAATCCAGCGTAACCGTAGCGGCATTTCTTCAACCGCAAGCTTGACTCGCACCCATGCTCGCGGGCATAGTATCAGCCATTCCCCGTTATTTTATTCGCAAGGAGCCATGGATGCATCAAGCGCTCAAAGACGCCATAACCATAAGCAAAACTCTGTTGCGCAACGGCTATGACGCTCATGTTATCAACGCCCCCTTGCAGGAGCACCTGCTGGAAAACGCCACGCAGCCCACTGTGGATATTGCCTGCGAGCCGGATCTCGATACGCTTATCAAGCTTTTTCCCAAGGCAGTGCCGCAGCACGACAAGCGCGCTCTGGCAACACTTGAAGAAAACGGCTTTGTCTTCTGTTTTTATCCTCTGGAAGTAGCTGCTGCCGGACACCCGGAGCTTTCCCTGCTGCGCATCACGCCTACCATGATGGACAGGATGCCCCATGAGGAACAGCTCAAGCTGCGCATCACGGGCTTTGGCAGCCCCGGAACCACGCAGGATGCCTACGACGGCTTTGAAGACGTCAAGGGCGGCGCTATCCAGCTTGCGGGCCTTCCGGATGAAACCCTGCGCCACAATTACCTGCTGGCGGTACGCGCTCTGCGTTTTGCAGCCAATTTTGACCTGCCCATCGAGCCAAACACATGGCTTGCCATTGTGCGCGCCTCAAGCCGCGTGTTGGATTACGTCCCGGCTACAGACATTATGGACGAATGGCGCAAGGTTGCCGCTGAATCCATGTACCGTTTTGTGCGCCTGCTCTTTGATTCGCATATCCTTCAGGGGCTTATTCCTGAAGTGGCCTCCCTTTCCTGCCTCACCCAGATGCGCAACAAGGAAGGCGACACGGAAAACGTGTTTGAACACACGCTTGAGTGCATGAAGCACTACCCCGAAGAAGATTTCCACTACGACTGGCTTGGCACAATGGCCATGCTGTTCCATGATGTGGGCAAGCTCTACACCGGCGAATACTTCGACGGCATCTGGACGTACTACCAGCACCACCGCGTGGGTGCCAAGGTTACGCGCAAGATACTGCGTCGCCTGCACTTTGCACAGGAAGACATCGACCTGCTGTGCCATCTGGTGCGCCACCACATGCGCTTCCACTTCATGATGACCGACAGGGGCATTCGCCGCTTCAAGGCACTGGACGACTACCCCCGGCTTATCGCCATGGCCAGGGCCGACCTCAAGGCCCGCGACGGCATTCTCACCTCGTTCAACCACAATATGAAGTATCTGGATCGCGCGGAAACGCCGGAACAGATGCTGGAACCGCTGTTGAACGGCAATGAGATCATGAGCGAAACCAAGCTGTCGCCCGGCCCGCTGGTGGGCATTATTCGTGACGCGCTGTTGCAGGCCCAGATTGCAGGCGAAGTTACGGATGTTGAATCCGCAGTGACCTTTGTGCGTGATTACGCGCGCAAGTCAGTGGGATAACCGCCCAACAGCCTATGCTGACACTATGGGCGTTCCTTTGGGAACGCCCTTTTTGCTTGTTCACGGCGCATAAACGCGGTTTTACCGGCATGAAAATTTCTTGCCCATCAGCGCCAAACATCGTAGTTCAACAGCCAGTAAGCAGCACATCTGCACAAAACCTTATCTAATCCCGGCAGAACATATGACCAATCTTCTCAACCTGACCCTTCCCGAGCTGGAAACCTGGCTTCAGACCGAACTGGGCGAACGCAAGTTCCGCGCCATGCAAATTTGGCAATGGTTGTGGCAGCGCATGGTTTGCGACTTTGAATCCATGACCAATATTTCAAAAGACTGCCGTGAAAAGCTGACCGCCAAGGCTGTCATTGTCTGGCCGGAGGTGGTCACGGTCGAGAAAAGCCAGGACGACACCACAAAGTTTCTGTTGCGGCTCGAAGACGGAGCCTTGGTTGAAACGGTGCTCATTCCATCGGATTCGCGTGAAGGCGTACGCCGCTGGACGCAGTGCGTGTCGTCGCAGGTGGGCTGCGCCATGGCCTGTACATTCTGCTCCACGGGGCAAATGGGCTTTGAACGCAATATGACCATGGCCGAAATTCTGGGGCAGATACTTGTGGCGCGTGCGCACCTGGGTGATGACAGGCCGGAATGGCCCATGCTGCGCAATATTGTGTTCATGGGTATGGGCGAGCCATTGCTCAACATGCGCGAGCTCATGCGCTCCCTTGAAGGCCTGAATAACGCCAAGGGGCTGAATTTCTCCCCCCGGCGCATCACAGTCTCCACCTGCGGCATTGAAAAGGGGCTGCGCGAACTGGGAGACAGCGGCTTGGCCTATCTGGCGGTTTCGCTGCATGCGCCCACGCAGGAACTGCGGGCCAAAATCATGCCCAAGGCCGCACGGTGGCCCCTTGACGAGATGTTTGAAGCGCTCAAGTCATATCCGCTTAAAACGCGGGAGCACATTACATTTGAGTATTTGCTGCTGGGTGGGGTCAACGATGGCCTGGAGCAGGCCAGGGATCTGGCGAGGCTGGTGGGCGATGTACGCGGCAAGCTGAACCTTATTGTCTACAATCCAGCGGAAGGCGCTCCCTACGCCGCGCCTACGGAAGAAAGCGTATTGGCCTTTGAACAGTACCTCTGGAAGCGCAAGATCACGGCCATACTGCGTAAGAGCAAGGGGCAGGACATCAAGGCAGCATGCGGGCAGCTTAAGGCAGATCGGCAGGAAAAACAGGACTAGCTGGGCAAAGCCGAGAGGGAAATGCTCTAGCGGCGGGCAGGCCTCCGCCTTGAAGTGCCGCAGCACGAGTCAGCACTATCGCGGGGCCTCAGCCAACCGTAGCCGCCAGTCCAACGACGACAGAGCCTGTAAATCAGCAGGGGCAGCAGGGCCAGGGCGCACACGAGATGCACCATTTTGACGGCTGCATACACGCCATCATATAAAGAAAAATCTGGCATATTGTGGACGATAAGCGCCAATCCGCTGGTGGCCAGCCCCATCAGCAAAATGACGCGCAGTAAACCACAGCGCGTCAGGCAGAAGGTACCGCGCCCCTGAAGACGCCAGACGGTAAAGGCGTAAGTTCCCAGAAACAACAATGCCGCAGATGAATAATAATGCGCAACTGAAGGCGCCCAGCTTGTACTTTGAATCAGCCCATAACGCCCAGCCTGCGGCAGATGCGCAAGGCCGCTCCATACTGCCGCGAGCATGCTGGCCAGCCACAGCACACTGAAGAATGAGGAAAAGAGCGAAGGCTGGTTCTTCATGGTTTGCGCCTCATCTTCCTTTCACGCCACAATCGAAGACCAGCCAGGGCCGCCCCTGCCACAGGGGCCAGCAGAACAGCGCGCAGCAGGCTGTTTTCCTTATCCATACTGGCACCTGCCGGACGCAAGCTCGGCATGCCAAAGCCTACCTTTCCCTGACGCAGCATATTTGCCTCAATATCGCGAAAAAGCACCGAAGAAACATAGATGGTGTTTGTGCCGCCATTTTCTTTGAGTCCAAAAATATCTCCGCCCCGCTGCTCCGCCATTTCCTTGGCTAGCTTTGCCATTTCCTCACGAGGTCCTATGCGCATGGCCCCCTGCGGACAGGCCGTCACGCATGCAGGGCTTTCGCCAGCCTTGAGCAGAGAACTGCAATAATCACATTTGAACATCTGCCCGTTGCCAACATATCTGGGCGCAAGATTCAGGTAAGGGCCCACCCCCGCCTGACGCTGCGGGATACCCCACGGGCAGGCCCGGTCACAGGGGCCATCCCCCAGACAGGTGCTGCGATGGGAGTAAACTGCTCCTTCGTTGCTCTGGCGCAAGGAGCCAGTGCTGCAAAGAGTGACGCATTGAGGGTTCAGACAATGCAAACAGCGCCGGGGCAGATATATCCGCCGCTCCACACCGTTAACCGTGATGGCGCATGACTGAATAAAAAGCCAGTTGTAGGGAGTGAGCCGAGAGACTTCATCTCGGCGGGACGACCAGTCGTTGCCGCGCACCCATGATGGGTAGGGACGGGGAATCGGCTGAGCAGGAAGGGGGATTTCTGCCAGATTTCTGTCGCGGCAGGCTGACACACAAGCTCCGCACCCATTGCAGAGATCCACATCAATGATGGTGGCACGGTCATCACCGCCGCCCCAGTTCTGCAAACTTGAGGCCATAGAAGGTGTTGCACCCGCCAGCGATAAGCCCGCAGTGCCTGCCATGACCTTAATGACTGACCTTCGCTGTAGAAGCAGCTTGTTGCCCATAAGAATGCCTTGCCTGTTACTGTCTTGCAGTAATCCTATAGGCCTGCCTTTACCGTGGCGTCAACGTCTCAGACAATTTGCCCGGGCACAGTCTGGTCATCCGGGTAATGGTCGCCACACCATGCCAAACGCGATGACAGACAGTCCAGATGCGCATCAGGCAAGCGCAGCTTTTTCAAAAGGCGGCGGTGGTCTCCAACGCCAGAACAAGGCCAACAAAGGCACAACGCCTGCCAGTTCTGCCAACTCACGCGGCGCAACCAGCCCTATCCCCCACCACATTCCTACGCAGGCGGCGCAGGCGGCAAGCATGAGTCCCCACTGCCCAGCCGACATGGGGCGCGCGGCCCACTGAAAATAGCCAACTGTAAGCAGGGCCACCCAAACCTTGGTAATGGTGAGGGACAAGGCCGCACCTTCAAGGGGCATGGCAGGAATGAGAGTAAAGCAGCATATCAGATTGCACACCAGGCCCGTGAGATAAAATACCAGGAGCAGCCGATGTTGGCGCATGCCGATCATGGCGTATGCCGCGAGGTTGTGCAAAAAAGCCGTTGCCAGGCAAGGTGTAAGCAAACGCTGAGCGGTGACCGCACTTTGGTAGTTGGGGCCGTAAATCAGGGGAAGAAAGCGGTCGCTCTCCACACAGATAAGAAAAATAATGGGCAGCGATGCGGCCCAAAGGGAGCGTGCTGTCTGACCGGCCAGCTGGCGGAAAGCGGCTTTGTCCTGCTGCCACAGTTTTGCCAGCAGCGGAAAAATCACCTTGCCCAGCAATGCGCTGGAAACAAGCACCGACAGGCCTTCAACTGTTTCCCAGGCAACGCCGTAGCCGCCCACATCGGCATTTCCGCCATACTGCTTAAGGAAAATGACGTTGATCTTGTTATAAAACATGGCGCAGCCAGCCATGCAGGTAAAGATAAGGCCGTGCTTCATGTGACGGGCCAGATCTTTCATGCCATCAAGACCAACACCTGCCAGAGGATTGCGTTGCAAGGCCAGCAAAGCAAAAATGATGCACAGTACCGATTCCATGGGTTTGTAAAGGGCAATCACAATGGGCGGCGCTCCAAGCACCACGCATGCAATGCCAAAGCCAATGCCCATCAGTGCGGAAGGCACACGGATGCGCATTTCCACATCCTGCCGCCCCCGCGCCTGGCAGAGCGCAAAAAACGAATCGCTTACACCGTCCAGCCCCAGACCAGCGGCAATGCAGATGACCACAAGCCGCAGCTCTGGTGTATAGTTTTGCCAGCCAGTCACAAGCCATGTAAAGCAGAGGGCCAGAATAAGCACAACTAGCTTGAGCCAGGTGACTTCACCCAGCAGGGCCACCGGCCGCCCTTCGCGTCGGGCAAATGTTGAGAGCAGAAAATCGTTAAGCCCCACGTCGGCTACGGTTTTCACCAAGTAGCCGAACGTGAGCGCCAGCACGACCTGCCCCAGAATGTCGGGGCTGCGGCGTGCAAGAAGAATGGTAAAAGCGGTCCACGCCAGGTCGCGCGTCCACTGCGCACCCAGAATGTACCCCAATCGTCGGGGGATGCTTTTCAGCTTCATGAAACGGGTTTACCTGCTCCCTTTGAATCGCACCACAGCCTTGAACCCGGGCTTGAGTTCCAGACCAGGATTGGGAACAGTAATCTCCACCGTGTAATATGAAGGGGTTGAAACATTCATGTCATTAGAAACCCAGGAAATTTCATTCACAGTACCGTTGAACTTCTTGTTGTTCAGCGAAGGAATTTCAACTTCCACCGAGTCGCCAGCCTTGATGCCGCTGATTTCGGCCTCGTAGACGGGCACCTGGATCAGCACGGGATCAAGCCGCCCCACACGCACGGGCGTGGTGCCAGCGGCCAACAGGGAACCGGGGTTGAGCGTTGCATCAAGCGACAGCACATAGCCGTCAATGGGAGAGGTAAGCGTAAGCGAGGCAGGCAGGCGCTCGCCTTCCTTGATGGTCGTGCCGAAATAGCCGCTCAGTTCTTCGAGACGGGCGGCAAAGTTCTGCTCAGATTTCTGGATGGTCACAGTCAAAAGTTCAATGCGGCGCTTCAGGGAGTGCACATCGTCTTCCAAACGGCTGGATGCCTGGGCAGAACCAAGCCCCGAGGCTGCAAGCTGCCGGGCCTTGTTACGCTGGGCGGCAGTTTCTGCAAGCTTGCGGTCAAGATCAAGCACCTGCCCCCTCAGATTCTCGGTAGCAGCCCCGGTGGTCACTTCTCTTTGCAGCACCCGCTCGGCCTCTTCCTGAAGGTGGTACCGCATCAGCGGGGCACCCTTGGCAATGGCTTCGCCGGGCTTGACCAGCACCTCGTCCACAACGGCGTTAAAGGGCACAGGCACAGCGCGCGTGACAGTAGTAACTACCTTGCCGGTCAGAATGGTCGCTCCAGCGCCTATGGATCCATTGTCCGCAGCAGAGGCTGCGTTCTGAAACATCAAAAAAGCAGCAAGCAGCATGACAGCAGACAAGGCTGCGGCAAAACTACGACGCCTCCCCTGCGACAGCGTTTTCTTATACATACCCAGCATTACAGCAACTCCTTAGCAGGCAGGCCGAGGAAGCGCTGGGCCAGCGAATTGGACAGATCCATCCACTCAAGCTGGGCCAGTTTATAGTCAAGCTCGGCATTGATGTAGGCTATGCGCGCCTGAACCATGTCTTCCTGCTTGGAGGCCATGTCGGGCAACTGCGCAATACCTTCGTGGAAAGAAATCTGGGCTTCCTTGTACTGCATGCTGGCCGTATCCAGACGGGTCTTGGCGAGCTTGAGTTCCGTTTCGGCCAGGGCTACCCGCTGCTCGCTCTGGAGCCATTTGTTGGAGTAGTCCGTACGCTTGCGGGCCAGTTCGTGGAAGGCCTGGGCCTTGCCCATGCGCGCAGTCTGCACGCCACGGTATCTGCGCCCCCAGTCGATAAGCGGAAAGTCGAAGGTCAGGTGCAAAAATGTGTCTTCAGTCCCGCTCGGGGGCTGATACTGGCCCGCCGGAGGATTATTGTTCACGGCAATGGACATGGTCGGCATATACTGGGCCCAGGCGACCATGATATTGTAATCGCCCAGGGTCACCTGTCCGCGGAGCAGCAGGTCATCTTCTGTGGCAGGCCAGCGTTCTTCCCAGGTGAGCTTGCGGCCATCAAAACCAGCCAGTACGGAATCAGCGCTCTTGGTATCCACCTCAAGCCTCTGCTGCGGCTCAACGCCAGCAAGAATCTTGAGCTGCGTGCGCTGCATGACTTCCCGCATCCGGGTCTGCTCCAGCTTGAGTTCAAGCTCGCGCTGGTGCTGAATGGCCATGTTGAGCGAGACCCCCTGTCGGCCATCAACAGCCTCAACCTTCTTCCAGTAATCCACAAGCTCCTTGCCAAGCGGCAGCAGCTCTTTCTGCGCTTCCACAATCTTCTGCTGGGCCTGAAGCTGGAGATAGGCCTCGCCAATCTTGCCAATGGCCTTGCCCACGGCTTTGCGGTGGGTGGAGATTGCCAGATTGACCATGGCGGACTGCACCTTGTGCTCAAAATAGGTGGCCATGGGATTGGGAAAGGCAGCGTAAAAGCCCACACGGAACCGGGCCTGGCCGTAATCGCTGGGCGTATCCTTGTTGTCCATATTATACCGGGTCAGGTTGTTGGACACGGTAAAATTCATGCGAGGCTCGGGAAGGTACTTCCACACGGCGTCCGTCTGGGCAAGACGCTTGATTTCAATATTCACGGCGCTGTTGACCAGGGCAGGCGACTGCTGGATGGTCAGGAACACGCAGTCTTCGAAGGAAAAAACCTTCTTGGGATCATAGAGGTTCGGCACTGCGGCTTCAAGCTTGGCCTTGTTTTCAACAGGCACGCCTGGGGCTTCTTCAAGCCAGTGCTTGGCGGGAAGTTCCGGCGACTTGAGCCCGGCCTTGTTGGAACAGGCTCCGGCAAGCAGGGCCGCCACAAGCAGCAGCGGCAGGAAAAGACGTGTAGTAAGGTTTGCTTGTGCAGTGAGCATCTGGCACCCTTCGCGCCGTTGCGCTTTGCGCGACGCTGAGCAGATTGAGTGTTTATGCCGAGGGATTCACGACAGGGGAAAGCCCGGCCTGATCACTTCGGTCAAATTCAAGATGGTGAATTGTCAAAAAAACATGCCCTTCCTGATCAACGACCTGCGCGTCAAAACGACGCAGCCGTGCATTGGCCCAGGAACGTTGCATCAATATGCGCAAAGGGCCAGCAGCACGGGCAGGCCCGATGCGGATAAAGCCCACAGCATGCAAAGCCCACTCCTGCATGGCGGCAGCAAGAGCGGCAGTGTCTGAAAAATCCTTGGAGTATTCGGATGTTATGGCAAGCCATGCAGCCTGCAATACGCCCTCCACCACAAGCATGTCGCCAGTATAGCCAGAATCAGCTCCGGGGGCAATGCATGTATGGGGCAAACTCAACGCCCCAGAAAACAGGTCATCGGGCAGCGTGCAGAAGTTTTCCACAAAGTGCCACTCACGGCCAAGCCCGGCTGCTTTATAAAACGGCGCAGTGTCCAGTGCAGGACTTGCCGCAGAGGCAGCCGCAGGCACCTCTTCCCATAGGGGGCGCACACTGCTGCGATGGGCCGCAAGCCACACCATCCCCTCGCTTACCGGTGCATACTGGGCAGTATGCCTGCCGTTGGGCGTCAAGCCGCGCACTGAAAGCTCACTGCGGCACATGCGCGTCATGACTTTTTCCTGCAGCAGCCAGGGTTCGGCCTCAGCTGTCACCCGGCATTCGCGAGTAATGCCGGGCGGTAATTCCGGCGCATCAAAAAAACGCAAATCGCAAAAGCCAGTAACTGTCAGCCAGGGCAAAGCTTGCCTCGAGCTTTCGAGCATGGCCTCCAGACTGCGGCAAACCGGCAGGCGTGGCGTATCAGACCCAAGACAGTTGCCCTGCTGCGCTCCGTGCAGGGCCAGCGTTTTGTCGGCAAAATGCGAAAAATGGCAGCCTCCCTGGAACAGGGTGGCGGTTGAGCGGTATGCAGGTTGCAGCTCGGGAAACACCAGCGGGAACCTCAATGGATTCTCCTTGATGATGTCCCGAATGGACGGTTCCTCGCAAACGACCTGGCCGTCAATGGCTCCTGGCCGTACCCAGAGCACTTGTTCGGCTGTGCCGCAAAGAATTTCACGCGCCAGCATGTCGCCCCATTCGTCAAGGCTTGCTCTTTCAGGGCCGTGCAGCATGCGGATTGCCCGCACCGCCACACCATGAGCGTGAGCCGCCGCATTCAGAGCTTTTTCCAGCGGGGCGTCAAAAATACAGTTCTCCACTTCGGGCGGCAGCACGGAGCAACTGCCGACAAAGCGCAAGCCGTGCGGCACGGCGGCCGCAATGGCCGCTTCCATCAACGTACCAAGATGCTCCGGCGCAGCATGTGGCGGCACATCATCGGCAGAAGGCGCAACCATGATGCCAGCCGGGACAGGCGGCACAAAAAACAACCCGTCCACTCGGCCTTGTGCCTGCGCGAAATCTGCTACGGCCGTCTGCAACTGACTGGCTACAAGAGCGGTTTCGCCGCCTTTTTCCAGGTCGATATCAAGCGGCACCAAACTTGCCCCGGCCTTGGCAAGGGGCGCACACCGCTCAAGCAGCGGCTGGGGCACACCCAGCACGCATCCCAAAGGTGCAATGCCGCTCAGCAGGCGGGGCAATATATGAGCGTCCAGCACGCAGAGAAGCACCACATCGCCAGGCTGCAGATTTATCCCGGAAGCACTGGGATCAAGCGGCAGTGGCTCAAGGCGCAGCGCGTTATTGCTCCCAACAGCGGGCAAGGCTTTAAGGGGGGCAAACCTGCGCAGAGGCTCCGCACAGAGCTTTGCAGTTGCGCTGGCCCTTTCTGCGGTATGTTCAGCCTGCCCAGAAAACGCCGAACCGCCGGAAAGCACCCGGCCAAGATCTCCAATGGTTGATACCTGCAGCAGATCTTCAAAATTGACGGCAATGCCAAGGGCCTTTTCCACATCCTGCACAATATGGGGAAAGCGGCTGGAGCGCAGGGCAAGATCATACCGCAAGTCCATTTCTGGGCGCAGATCTTCAACCGGCCTGCCGCAGGCTTGCGCCAGAATTTGCAGAACCACCGCCATGCTTTCGGCATAGGATGCCATTGCAGGAGCGGAATCCGGCGCAACGGCAGCAGAATCGGCGAATTCAGCCGTTGCTGTTTCCATAACACTGGATTGCGGTGCATCTGATGCCGCCGAAGCGCAGGCATTTGCACCATTGCCAACCACAGCGGGGCGTAAACCGCAGTGGGGCGCCGGTTTGCAGGCCAGCATGCGGGCTTCGCCGCCGCTTGCCGCCTGCCCTGCCCGCCGGGCCACGGCATCACGCCGCAGATACCCCAGCGAATACAGACGGGCGCAAGCCTGACGCATGCCCTCGACCTCTTTCCCCTTGCGCCCTGCGGTCAGGCATTTTGCCTGCGGCTCATTGTCAGCCACAAGGCTGCACAGCGTATCTTGCGGGCCAAGTTCAAGAAAATACCGTATGCCCTCACGGTTCCACATGGTCTGCACAGATTCTGTCCACCGCACGGAATTTTCATCAAGATCGGCGATGTACTGCCAGATGGAGGGCTGATCCTCTGGATAGAAATCTGCGGTAATACCGCTCAGCATAGGTCTTTCGGGCGCAGACATGTCGAGGGCGCTCAGGCGACGCAAAGAAATGTCGCGCAACACGCGCATGCTGGGATGATGAAAAGCCAGGCTGACATTGAGCACAATGGCAGGGATGCGGCGCTTGCGCAGGCTTTTACGGGCTTCCTGCAACACCCCGCGGGGGCCGCTCAGAATAAACTGATGCGGCGTGTTGTAATTGGATACGTACAGGGCGGGCCATGTGGCGCAGGCTTCGTTGATGATCTCGGCATCTGCATGCACGGCCATCATGCCTGTTTCGCGGGAGGCCCCTGCCTCCAGCTCCGACATGTGTACGGCGCGCGTGTCCAGAATATACCATGCCACTTCAGGGGCCAGTATGCCCGAAAAACAGAGTGCGATCATTTCGCCAAGGCTGTGGCCGCAAAAAAGCGAAGGATTCAACCCCAGCGAAGCCAACACGCTCCACTGGGCATACTCCAGCATGAATACGTAAGGAGATTGCCAGCGGGTAAGGCTGATTTTCTCCACGCCCGTTTCATCCATGAGGCCAAGAACATCCCAGTCCGCCACGGCGGCAATGCGATCCATGGCCGCTCGTGCTGCGGGGAAATTATCGTACAGTTCGCGGCCCATTCCGGGCCAGACGGCCCCAAGACCGCAGCACATAACTGCCAGAGGCGGCGGGCCGTCAACCCGCTCCGGCGCAATCCACAGGCCGCGAGCTTCCAGCCGGGCAAGGGCTTCGGCATCGGGATTTGCTGGCAGAGCCAGTAATTCCTGCCGCCATGCGGGGTTGATGGCACCGATGCGCCACTGCTGGCCAGCCTGTTGCAGGTCGGCATAACGCACGCCATCAAGAACTATTTCGTCTTGGAGGGTGCCTGGAACTGGATTTTCGTAGTCCTGACGCATATCTTTGTGCCTGTAAAGGGCCAAGGCCCGGCAACCCGACAGGGCCGAGGCAGGGCAAAAGGGGGACATAGCAGCCGCTTGGGTAAAGGATTATGTTAGTAGATATCATCATGCTTGTCCAGACAGTGCCCGCAAACTCTTTTACCACGCAGCCCAACAGAACAGCACTGCCTGCAAAGCTTTCAACAGAGCCGCCCCACACGTGACTTGCCATAATATCTTGCTTTGGCTATACTGACGCCTTACAATGTTGCGCCTGCCGGATTTCGGCCCTCATCTGGCCCACCAGGCACGGCTTTTTTGGACAAATTTACGAGGACGAGGCATGAAGAACAACCATTCCTATCAGGCTGGCCAAGAGGCGGTGCAAACTCCCGCCGCCGCCGAAAGCAGCGCTTCCGGATTTAACCGCACGCGTTCCAAGCTCGCCTTTGATCGGCTTGTGGAAATGGGAGCCAAGATGGGGATGGAAAATCCTCTGTTTCTTTGCCATGAGCGCGCGGCCAAGGCCACCACGTTCATCTCCGGCAAAGAATATCTCAATTTTTCCACGTACGACTATCTGGATATCAACGCTCACCCCGAGATCACCGCTGCCGTCAGCGAAGCCGCTGCCATTTACGGCACCTCTGCTGGCGCCAGCCGCCTGGTCGGCGGCGAACGTCCGCCCCACCGTGAGCTTGAGCGCGCCTTTGCCGACCTGTACGGGGTGGAAGACTGCATCATTTATGTGAGCGGACACGCCACCAACGTCTCCACACTTGGCTTTCTTTTCGGCCACCGCGACGCCATCTTCCACGATGGCCTGGCTCACAACTCACTGATTCAGGGCGCACGGCTTTCCGGCGCATCGCGCTACTCATACGCCCACAACGATTGCGATGCTCTTGAAGAAATGCTCAAGGCCAAACGCGGCGAGCACAAGCGCGCCGTTATCGTTACCGAAGGTCTGTTCAGCATGGACGGCAACATCCCCGATCTGCCGCGCATCATTGAACTGAAAAAACGTTACGACTGCATGCTGCTTGTGGATGAAGCCCACTCCCTTGGCGTGCTTGGCGCAACGGGCCGTGGCGCGCACGAACATTTCAATATTGATCCTACCGATGTGGATATGTGGATGAGCACGCTCTCCAAATCCATGTGTGGTTGCGGCGGCTTCATTGCTGGCAGCCACGAGCTGATCGAATTCCTCAAGTACGGTTCGCCGGGCTTTGTTTTCAGCGTGGGCATGCCCCCCATTATCGCCGTGGCCTGCCACAAGGCTCTGGACATCATGCTGCGCGAACCCGAGCGGGTGCACAAGCTGCAGAAGATTTCGCACTTCTTTGTGGACTACGCCGCCAGCATTGGCCTTGATACGGGCGCGGCTCAGGGATACGCCGTTGTGCCGGTCATGGTGGGCGACCCCATGGTGGCGGGCTTTTTGTCCAACGCACTGTTCAAGCGCGGCATCTATGTGATGCCCATCACCTTCCCTGCTGTCAAAGAAGGCACTGACCGTCTGCGTTTCTTCCTTTCAGCAGCCCATACGGAAGAACATATCCGCACGGCGCTGGATGCAGTGAAGGAAGAAATCCCCAAGGCCTGGGCCATTGTGGACGACTACAAGCGCCAGAACGCCAGCGAGAGCGGGCAGGCGTAACTTCATAGCGACCCGTGTTGCGTGGTCGAACTGTCGCTTGAGCGGGCGTTACATCGCCCGCTTGAGGATCGCAACGGTGCGATTGTGAGACATGTTCGCATTTTCGGGCAGATGGAACCTCCGTCTGCCGTGCCGGGCCAAGTGGCCCGGCTCTTGTTTGCAGCGGAGAAAACCATGACGCATATTGACGGCGCAGAAGCAGAGCAGAGCGCATCACAACCGAAAATGGACGCCTTGCCGGTTGTTGCCTATGTTCTGCTTTGGTTTCCCCTCTCCTCCGAAACGTTCATCTTTCGCGAGGTGGTGCAGCTTATGGCGCGGGGATTGCCTGTGCGCGCCTATACCATGTATGGTAAAAGCCTGAGCGGCTGTAGCGAAGAAATGCGCAAGTTTACCGGGCCGGTGGAACGCATGGGCGTTGGCGGCACAGTGCGCATTCTCCGGGCTTTCATACGTGCGCTTTCACGCAATCCGCTTAAGGTCTGGGGCCTCATGCGCATGGGATTTTTCCATCGCATGCGCAACATGGAGTCTCTGGGTGAAAATCTGTGGTGCTTCATGGCAGGCTTTTTGCTCGCCGAATTGTGCGTGAGGGATGGCGTCAAGCTTATCCACTCCCCGTGGGCCAACGGCCCGGCAACGGCATCATGGGTGGCTTCGCGTCTTACAGGCATTCCCTTTGCCTTTACGGGCCGCGCTGGCGACATCTACCCGGAAGACGGCCTGCTGCGGGAAAAATCTGCAGACGCGCTCTTCATCCGCACCAACAACCACGCCAATGTGAGTTGGCTGCGCAAGTTCTGCCCTGTCGGGCAGGAATATAAAGTTCACGCCATTTACAACAGCCTTACATTTACCCCCAAGGGGCAGTGTGCAGTCAGCATGCGCCCCCCTTACCGTCTGCTGGCGGTGGGGCGTTTTGCGCGCACCAAGGGATTTCCCGACCTGCTCTCCGCCATGGCGCGCCTGCAAAGAGAAAATGTGCCTGTGAGCCTTACCCTCGTGGGCAATGGGCGCTGGAGGCTCAAGCTCATGGGTATGCGTGATCGGCTGGGCCTTAAAAATATCGTGCACATGCCCGGTTTTATCCCGCACGATCAGATCTGCGGCTACATGCTCGACCACGACATGCTCATCATGCCGAGCGTTGTCCATTCCAACGGCGACCGCGACGGCATCCCGAACGTGATCATGGAAGCTCTCTCGCACGGCATGCCCGTTATTGCCACAGACGTGTGCGGCATCTCCGAAGTAATCATCAACGGAGAAACCGGTCTGCTTACCCCGCAACGCAACCCGCGCGCTCTTGCCGATGCCGTACGGTATATGGTTGAAGACCGGGAGCACGCAAGCCGCATGGCCGAGGCAGGCCGCGCCCGCGTTGAAAAAATGTTTGACCGGGAAAACAACATCACGGCCCTGCTGCGCCTTTATGTGGATGAAAGCCGTCGTTACTGGAGCCATTCCGGCGGACAGACCGGGAGCACTGCGGAGGACGACATCCCTGCCGCCATGAAAGCCGAAGCGGCGGGTCACGCATGAGCGTCAAACAGCCGCTCTATCTGGCCGTCAGTCTGGATGTTGAAGAGGAAGGCCTCTTTGGCGGACACTACGCCCGCCGTGGCT
This sequence comes from Desulfovibrio intestinivivus, assembly GCF_053570665.1. Taxonomy (NCBI): domain Bacteria; kingdom Pseudomonadati; phylum Thermodesulfobacteriota; class Desulfovibrionia; order Desulfovibrionales; family Desulfovibrionaceae; genus Desulfovibrio; species Desulfovibrio intestinivivus. The sequence goes on from NZ_JBRBQT010000001.1 coordinate 724,673, forward strand.
TTTCCACGCGCAACACCGCCAGCCTGAGAGCATTGACCCCTTTCTGCACCATGGGCGTACGCCCCACGCTCTTCTGCGCCCACAGCGTATTGGCGGATAAAACATCCCACGAGACCCTGGCATGGTTGCGTGACGAGCACCACGCAGAAATTGGCGCGCACCTGCACCACTGGAACACGCCGCCTCTGGCACTGGACGGGTCGGAGCAAACCCTGCCCGACATGTCCGACAGCGTACCCGCAGCAGCACTGTCCAACGACCTGTTCGCCGCCAAACTCGCTGCGCTTATGAAGGCAGGCCGGGCAGTGCAGAGCGCGCCGCTCACTTCCTTCCGCATGGGCAGATGGGATCTCCACCGCCAGCACTGGCCTCTTTTGGCCGCCGCAGGCATCCTTTGCGATGCATCAGTGCGCCCCCTGCACTGCGCGCCCACGCCACTGCAGGGTCCCAACCATTTTGACGCGCCAGGCACACCATACTGGGTTTCAGTGGGAGACGACAGAATTTTTGAAGTTCCTCTTACCGTGACCCCTCTCGTTCCGCGGCTTCCGGCCCTGTTGCGCAGCGTGTCCGGCCCGGCTGGCAAAAAAATACGCGCCAGCCTGAAAAACTGGGGAGCGCTGGCTCTGCTGCCAGTTTACCATCCCCTGTGGGCGATGTGCGCCATTACAAAAATCTTTGCGGCCCGTGGCGGACGGGTGCTTTCTCTGACTTGGCATTCATCAGAAATGATGCCCGGCGGCACGCCTCACCTGCCTGACGCCGTAGCTGTGGCGCGCTTCACTCGCAAGGTTGCCGACTGGCTCAACTGGCTGCACAGACATTACAGTGTGCGGTGCGTGACCATGGACGAGCTACGCTGCGAGCTTGGGCCAACAGCCCCCACCCTGCTGGGCAATGGCGACTGGACCGGAGAACCTACAAATCCATAGTACTGTTTTCCAGAAAAATTTTACAAGAAAACCTTGATCATACATGCATAAAGAGGCGGCGACAGCCTTAATACCCAGCAACCCGCTGAGAAAAGCCCGCCGCATTTGGAGACAACCATGACGGAAACCAGCACCAAGGCCTCCCGCCCCGTATTCAAGACGGGCCTGCCCCACGTGGCCTATGTTCTGCTGTGGTATCCGCTGTTTACACAGCCCTTTATCTTCAGGGAAGTGGAAGGCCTCAAGGGGCTGCTGCCGCTTTCCGTATACAGCCTGTACGGCCCCAACCTGCGCCACTGTTCCAACGAAATGCGGGCCGTGGCGGGAGAAACGCACACCTACGGCATGCGTGCTCTGGGGCGTGTGCTTGGGGAATGCTTCCGGCAGATTGCGCTGCATCCGTTGCGCTCCGGGCGCCTCTTCCGCAGGGCCATATTCCGCCGCTGGCGCAGCTGGGAAACCTTGGGTGAAAATCTTTGGGCATTCTGCACCGGCATGTATCTGGGCCGTCTGTTCAGCGAAGCTGGCATAGACATGGTCTACGCTCCCTGGCCGCGCGGCACTGCCACCGCTGCCTGGGTTGCCTCGCAGATCGCCGGGTTGCCCTTTGCCACCGCCGCGCGCGGAGACAATCTGGAGCCAGCCGACCCGGACCTCGGCGACAAGCTGACCGCAGCTTTCTTTGTCCGTGCCAACAACGAGGCGGACAAAACCCGTATCGAAGTTTTTGCCCAGGGGCAGGCCAAGGGCAAGGTGGAGCTGATCTACAACAGCCTTACCCTGCCGCCCTTGCCAAAAGCTGAAACAGCCGCAAGCGTTGCCGCACCCAAGGCACAGGAAGATGCCCAGGCACAGCAGCCCATGGAGCGCCCCGTGCGTCTTCTGGCTCTGGGGCGGTTTGACGTTACCAAGGGTTTTGACGTGCTGATCAAGGCCTGCGCCATCCTGCGCGACAGGGGCGTGGATTTCAGGCTTACCCTTGCTGGCGGCGGCGGCGCGGTTATGGGTCTTGGGCGTATGGAAGCAGAAATATTGCGCCTGCGCGAGGAGCTGCGGCTTGAAGACCGCGTGCTGCTGCCCGGCATCATTTCGCACAACGAACTGCCGCACATTCTGGCCGAGCACGACATTTTTGCAGCGCCCTGCGTGGTGCACGAATCTGGCCGCCGCGACGGCATTCCAAACACGGTTATTGAGGCCTTGGCCTACGGCCTGCCCGTGGTGAGCACCACCGTCAACGCCCTGCCTGAAGTGGTGATCAACGGTAAAACCGGCCTTGCCGTGCCGCCCAACGACCCCGAAGCTCTGGCCGATGCCCTGCAACGCCTTGCCGATGACGACGCCCTGGCTCAGGAACTGGCGCGCAATGGCAAGCAGCTTGCGGCGGATATGTTTGACCCGACCCGCAACAATCGGCGTCTGGCAGATATTTTCATCAAACATTACACGATCTGGAAGCAAAAATGTGCGGTATAGCGGGCATTTGCCAAGTTGACGCCTCGCCTCTCACTCCCGAAGCCGGGCAGTGGGTCAAGGCCATGACCGATCGCATGTCCCATCGCGGCCCCGATGGTGAAGGACAGTGGAGCAGCGGCCCGGTCTGCCTTGGGCACAGGCGGCTCTCCATCATCGACCTTTCCGGCGGCGGTCAACCCATGCACAGCGCCGATGGTCAGATGACCGTCACCTTCAACGGTGAAATATACAATTATGCCGAGCTCAAGGAACAGTTGACCGCCCTTGGCGGACAATTTCAGACCAGTTCCGACACGGAAGTCATTCTTGAGGGCTACCGCATATGGGGGCCGGACTGTCTGGCCCGCTTTGACGGCATGTTTGCCTTTGCCCTGTGGGACAACCAGCAGCGCCGTCTGTTCTGCGCCCGCGACCGCTTTGGCAAAAAGCCATTTTTCTATACCGTGCAGCACGGCAGGCTGTATTTTGCCTCCGAACTGACCGGGATTGAACAGTTGCGCCATCTGAGCCTGACCATGAACCCGCAGGCCGTTATGCGCTATCTGGCCTACGAATATGTGCCCACGCCGCACAGCGTCTACACAGAGGTGCAGAGCCTGCCGCCTTCGCACATGTTGCTGCTGCAGGATGGCAATCTGAGCATTTCTCGCTACTGGGATATGCCCATGCCCGATGAATCCGACAGGCGCAGCGACAATGAGCTTTGCGAAGAACTGCGCTTTCTGCTCTCACGGGCGGTGCGCCGCCGTATGGTCAGTGATGTGCCGCTGGGCGTCTTTCTTTCCGGCGGCATTGATTCTTCCATTGTGGCGGGGCTCATGGCCCGCCAGTCTTCCACGGCCATCAAGACCTTTTCCATCGGCTTCAGCGAGGCCAGCTACGATGAGTCGCGCTATGCCCGCATCGTGGCCAAGGCCTTTGCCACCGACCACCATGAACGCGTGCTTTCCGCCGAGGAATGCGCAGATACCCTGCCCGGCATCATCAGCCGCATGGACGTGCCAATGGCGGATGCGTCCGTGGCCCCCACATGGCTGCTTTCCGGCGTCACGCGCGAAAAGGTCACCGTGGCTCTTGGCGGCGACGGCGCGGACGAACTGTGGGCGGGGTACGAACACTATATCGGCTTCAAGGTTGCCCAGTGGTACAATGCTGCCCCCTCTGCGCTGCGCAAGGGCATCATAGAACCGCTTGCGCAATTGCTGCCTTCCTCTGCGGGGTACATCAACCCCCGCCTGGCCGTTGCCACATTCCTGCGGGCGGCGCATGCCCCGGCATGGCAGCGGGTGCAGACCATGCTCACGGCCTTTACGCCCGACATGCAGGAATCCATTCTGGATAGCGCTTTCAAGGCGCAACAGCCCGGCTTTTTGGCTCCCGAAGTTCTCTTTGCCCCCACGCGCGAACACTATGACCACTGGCAGCCGCAAAACGCCGCCACGCCGCTTGCCCGCGCTTTCCACGTGTATGCCCGCCAGTTCATGCTTGATGATATCCTGGTCAAGGTTGACCGCTGCTCCATGCTGCACAGCCTGGAGGTTCGCGCGCCGTTCCTTGACAAGGATGCGGCGGAGTTTGCCGCACGCCTGCCCGTGAGCAGGAAGCTGCACGGCTTCAAGCGCAAGTGGCTGCTCAAAAAGGCTTTTGCCGAGCTGCTGCCGGATGAAATCCTGTACCGCAACAAACGCGGTTTCCAGATTCCTGTGGCAGAGTGGCTGCGCGGCCGCATGCGGCCCCTCATGGAAGACCTGCTGAGCGAATCCACCCTGAAGGCGCAGGGCATATTCAACCATCAGGCGGTTCGCGCCCTTATGGACGAGCATGTCTCCGGCAGGGCCGACCTGCGCAAGCCCCTCTGGACGCTGCTGGTCTTCCAGCTGTGGTGGAGGGCTCGCCATCCCTGAGCCTGCCCCGCTTGCCACCATCAACAGAGTGCTTATACTGAAAGAAGCATGCGGAAAACCCGCAGCTTAAATCTGCTTGAGAGGAAAATGCATGACCAGCCAGATCAAGACTGTTCTTCTGCTCGCCCTGCTTTCCGGCATTATAATCATGCTTGGCGGCCTGATGGGCGGGCGCACAGGCGTTATCTTTGCCTTTGGCCTAGCCCTGATCATGAACGTGGGCAGCTACTGGTATTCTGACAAGATAGTGCTTTCCATGTACCGCGCGCGCGAGCTCGCACCGGAGGAAGCACCATATCTGCACAAAATTGTGGAAGAACTTGCCCACAATGCGGGCATTCCCAAGCCGCGCATCTGCGTGGTGCCTGAAGAAGCTCCCAATGCTTTTGCCACGGGACGCAACCCGGAAAATGCCGTTGTTGCCGTCACGGAAGGCATCATGCGCCTGCTCTCGCCCGAAGAACTGCGCGGTGTGCTGGCGCATGAAATCGGGCACATCGTCAACCGCGACATCCTTATTCAGACCATTGCGGGCGTTATGGGTTCCGCCATTGTGACCCTTGCCAATATCTTTCAGTTTACGGCCATTTTTGGCGGCAACCGGGACGAAGAAGGCGGCGGAACCAACCCCATTGCCGCCATTGCCATGGCCCTGCTGGCACCCATGGCTGCCGGGCTTATCCAGATGGCGATTTCACGCTCGCGCGAGTATCTGGCGGACGACACTGGCGCCGCGCTTTGCGGTCAGCCCCTGGCCCTTGCCGGGGCGCTGAACAAGCTGGGCATCGCCAGCGGCCAGATCCCCATGCAAGAAGGCAACCCCAGCACGGAACAGATGTTCATTGTGACCCCCATGTACGCTCATGGCGGCATGGCAAGCCTCTTCAGTACCCATCCGCCCCTGGAAGAACGCATTCGCCGTCTGCGCGAAATGGCCGCTTCGGGGCGCTGAAACCACAGCACAATGAGGTAGATGATGCACGTACGCCTTGTTTGCGCCGCCCTGCTGAGCCTTGCGCTGATAGCCTGTAACAAGGCCCAGCCAACGCAGGACACTACGCCCCTTCCTCCGGTCGAACCATGCCCCTTTGTGTACGTCTACGCCCCTGGCAACTACATTGTAGATATTGCCAGCGGCTCGGAAGTGATTCTTGACCCCGGCGTACAGGAGTTCGACCTGTTCTGCTCGCCTGGCGAAGCACGGGCGGCTGTAAATGAAGCCGTGCGGCTCGGTGTTCTGAACGAGGGAGACTGGCGCATCTACCGACTTGAAGGCTCCATGGAAGAGATTGGCCAACGGCAGCGCAATAACCAGCATACCCTTACCCGCATGACCCAGATTGTGGACTGGGTGGCTGAAGGTTTCTAAACGCCGCATATGAATGAATTGCAAAAGCTCCGGGCATGAAAAATGTCCGGAGCTTTTTTGTCTGCACTGGCACACGGGGCTCAGTTTTTACGAAAAACCATGGTCATCATATTGCCCCAGAATGGCGGCGACATCCCTTCCGGTTCATCACCCCTTTTTCTGGCTTCTATGGCCTTGTACAGCGTCTGAATATCCTGTGGCGGGTCCGCATAAGGAGTTTCCTCATAAAAGAAGGTCTGCCCGGCTGTGGCGCAGCCCTGCGTTGCAAACTCTGCCGCCAGCGACTGCGGCGTGTACCCCACGCAATCACATGGGGTTAAACTGAAGCGAAATCTGTTGCGGTACACCTGGTGACAAAACGCTTCCATGTTGGGCTGCGCGGTCACGTACACATGGCCGCCAGGTGCGAGCAGGGAAGCCGCCTTGCTGAAAAAACGGCGCGGCGCATGCACATACTGCAATACGCCGCGAAAAATAATCAGGTCGTAACCGGGGGCTAAGTCCAGATCAGGGAAATATCCCTCCTGAACAGGATACCGCTGCGCGGCCTTTAGTGCCGCCTCGTGCCCAAATTCCACACCATGGCACTCGTGCCCGGCAGCCGCGAACCAGTCCAGAAACAGGCCATCCGCACAGCCCACATCCAGCACCCTGGCCCCGGGTTTCAGAAACTGGGCGATATACGCATAGTCCACCGCGTACATGCGCTGCCGCTGGGCACATTCTGCTTCTACCGCGCAGTGTTCACGGTTCTGATAATCCTGCCAGTAAGCAGACAAACCTTCGGGGTTAAGGCGATGGTCGCAATAGTACCCGCCGCAAGCGCACTTTTGCGCCATTACTCCCCCGCCGACCTCATAGACTACCTGACTCTGTCTGCTGCCACAGACAGGACAGGCGTCAACATTTTCCAGATAGCGCCGTTCAAAAAACTCTTCTTCCATAATTCCCTCCTCAAAAACACTAAAGCTCCTCCGGCCTGCCTGTCCAGTATGTCTGCATGAACTGGAGGCAGAAATTATGACGTGCAGAAAAATCGTATCTTCATCCAGCATGGAAGGCGTAAACGCATGGGCGCATCCTTCCATACCAGGCAAGTATTTGTGAAAATATAGGAAGATACAGCAAAAGCCCCGCAACGCACAGACAAGGTCTGATGCGGTGCAGGGCTTGATACGGTCAATAACAGTGTGAAGTGGTGGAGAAGCCTTACGAACGGTAGTCAGAGTTCAGGGTCACGTATTCATGACCAAGGTCGGAAGCCTGGAAATTGTAGAAACCGGAACCGCCGCCCAGATCAATCTCCACCTGCACGTCCTTGACCTTGAGCAGTTCGGCCAAGGCGTCTTCCTTGTCTTCATTGACAGGACAGCCCAGGCGGAAGCGCTCAATGCCGCACAGCTTCATGCTGACCTTGGCGGGGTCAAACTTCGCGCCGCTGTAACCAACAGCCGTAACGATGCGGCCCCAGTTGGCATCGCCGCCGTAGATGGCGGTTTTTACCAGCTGTGAATGCCCCACGCTGCGCGCCACGGTGCGGGCATCGTCATCACTGGCGGCACCGGTCACGGTGATGTGGATAACCTTGCTGGCTCCTTCACCATCCATAACCAGCATATGCGACACAGTGCCCAGAATGTCGGTAAGCGCTTCTTCCAGCAGTGCCAGATCAGCCGCACTTTCAGCGACAACGCCAGACGCGCCGTTGGCAAGGCCCAGAATGGTGTCGTTGGTCGAGGTGTCGCCGTCAACGCTCACCCGGTTGAAGGTCTTTTCCACGGCACGGCCAAACATGGCCTGCCAGGGATCGCGCGCCACCTTGGCGTCTGTAAGCGCCACGCAGAGCATGGTTGCCATATTGGGGCAGATCATGCCCGCGCCCTTGGCCATCACGGTAAGGCGCACAGTGCCGCCTGCAAGCGTAACCTCGCGCATGGAAAATTTGGGAAAGGCATCCGTGGTCATAAAGGCGCGGGTAAAGCCCTCCGCATCGCGGGTGCCGATATTGCTGACCAACTTGGGGACGGCATCAAGCCACAGATCCATTTTGAGATGCGCGCCCACAACGCCAGTGGAAAGGGGCAAAATTTCATCGGCCTCAAGCCCGCTAAGGCCAGCCACCATAGCCTGCGTGGCGCGGCAGTTGGCAAGCCCCTCAGCACCGGTGCAGGCGTTGGCCTGTCCGGAATTGGCAAGAACTGCGCGCGCGGTGCCGCGACTTGCCAGTATTTCCTGGCACACAAGCACAGGTGCGGCCTTGAACAGGTTCTGGGTGAACATTCCCGCCAGCACAGCGGTTGTGTCTGAAACTATAATGCCAAGGTCGTCCCGGCCAGCCTTTTTGAAATTGGCAGCCGCAGCCCCAGCCCTGAAACCCTTTGGCAGATCGTCCTGCATCACCTACTCCATCACATCGTTGACTGTGCCGTGATGCCCCGGCAAAGAGCGAAGCTTCACGCAATATAGCAAACCCATATTTCCGTTAGCGCAGAATGCCCTTTTCTGGCCCTGCCAACAACAGCTAATTTCAGTGCCTGCCACAAACCAGACGGGGGAGAAAGCTTGCCGCTTCCTCCCCCGCCGTATAAAGCCCTGAGCGGCTAGGCCGCCAGACTCAGATTATGTACGGCTCTTCTGGATTTCTTCGGCAATGGCCTGGGGCACGCGTTCGTAGTGATCGAACTGCATGGTGAAGGTGGCGCGGCCCTGAGTGCGCGAACGCAGGTCAGTGGCATAGCCGAACATGGCGGAAAGCGGCACCTGAGCGCGCACGCTCTGCGCGCCGCCAGCGCGGGCTTCCATGCTCTGCACGCGTCCACGACGGCCATTGAGGTCGCCCATGACGTCGCCGAGGTATTCTTCAGGCGTAACCACTTCCACGTCCATGATGGGTTCGAGCAGCACAGGGGTGGCCTTGCGCATGCCGTCCTTGATGGCCATGGAGCCGGCCACGTAGAAGGCCTGTTCCGAAGAGTCAACTTCGTGGTACGAACCGAAAATGAGCTTGACCTTCACGTCCACGACGGGGAAGCCAGCCAGCACGCCGGACTTCAGGGCATCGTTGATACCCTTGTCCACTGCGGGGATGTATTCCTTGGGAATAACGCCGCCGGAGATGGCATTGACGAACTCATAACCGTTGCCGGGATTGGGTTCCACTTCAATGACAACGTGACCGTACTGACCACGACCACCAGACTGCTTGGCGTACTTGAGGTCCGACTTGGCAGGCTTGGAAATGGTTTCGCGGTAGGCAACCTGGGGCTTGCCCACGTTGGCGTTCACGCCGAATTCGCGGGTGAGGCGGTCAACGATGATTTCCAGGTGCAGTTCGCCCATACCGGCGATCAGGGTCTGGTTGGTTTCATCATCGCCCTTCACGCGGAACGAGGGATCTTCCTTGGCCAGCTTGTTCAGAGCGGCGGAAAGAGCGTCGCGGTCGGCCTTGGTCTTGGGCTCGATGGCAACTTCGATAACCGGATCAGGAATGTTCAGCGATTCCAGAATGACTTCACGTTTTTCGTCGCACAGGGTGTCGCCGGTGGAGGCGTTTTTCAGACCCACCAGAGCCACGATGTCGCCAGCGCCAGCCCATTTCACGTCTTCACGCTTGTTGGCGTGCATCTTCAGGATGCGGCCAATGCGTTCGCGCTTGCCGGTGTTGGCGTTGTACACGGTCATGCCGGATTCAAGGAAGCCGGAATAAATACGGAAGAAGGACAAGTGACCGATGAAGGGGTCGGAGAAAAGCTTGAACACCAGACCGGCAAGGGGTTCCTTGTCGTCGCAATGGCATTCCACAATGTCTTCGGGCTTGCCAGCAACGTGGCCGGGCATGGCCGGGATGTCCACCGGAGAAGGCAAGTAGTCCACCACCGCGTCCAGCAGGGGCTGCACACCCATGTTGCGGAAGGCGGAACCCAGCAGCACCGGCACGATGTTGCGGGCAATGGTGGCCTTGCGGATGCAGGAGATGATTTCTTCTTCGGAAAGAGTCTCGCCGGCAAGGTACTTTTCGAGCAGGGCTTCGTCTTCCTCTGCCACGGCTTCCAGCATCTCGTGATGCTTTTCGTCGTAAAGATCCTTCATTTCGGCAGGCACGTCTTCAACGCTGAATTCCGCGCCCTTGGAGCTTTTGTCAAAACGGATGGCATGCCCGCGCACCAGATCCACCACGCCTTCAAACTTGTCTTCGCTGCCGATGGGCAACTGCAACGGCACGGCCTTGGCGCCAAGACGGTCGTGAATCATCTCCACGCAACGGAAGAAGTTGGCGCCGATACGGTCCATCTTGTTCACAAAGCAGATGCGGGGGACATTGTAGCGGTCAGCCTGACGCCACACGGTTTCAGACTGGGGTTCCACGCCGGCAACGGCGTCGAACACGCACACGGCACCGTCGAGCACGCGCAGCGAACGTTCCACTTCAATGGTGAAGTCCACGTGGCCGGGGGTGTCGATGATGTTAACGCGGCAGTCTTTCCAGAAGCAGGTGGTGGCGGCGGAAGTAATAGTAATGCCGCGTTCCTGTTCCTGCTCCATCCAGTCCATGGTGGAGGCGCCGTCGTGCGTTTCGCCGATCTTGTGATTAACGCCGGTGTAGAAAAGAATGCGTTCGGTGGTGGTAGTCTTGCCTGCGTCAATATGGGCCATAATGCCGATATTGCGCTGTTTGTTTACAGCAACGGTGCGGGACACGGTGTTTCCTCCATACTGCGGATGCGGTGTGGTGCAAAGCCGACGCCGCTTCCTTGCGGACGCGGCGTCGGGCTGAATTCAGATAAAAAACGGAAGGCCCTCTTACCAGCGGTAGTGAGCGAAAGCCTTGTTCGCGTCGGCCATACGGTGCGTGTCTTCACGCTTTTTCACCGCGCCGCCGCGTCCGTTGAAAGCATCCAGCAGTTCGGCGGAAAGCTTGGCAGTCATGCCTTTTTCACCGCGCGAACGGGCATAGTTGATAAGCCAGCGGATCGACAGGGAAACCTGACGTTCCGGGCGCACTTCCATAGGCACCTGGTAGGTGGCGCCGCCAACACGGCGGGCCTTGACTTCCATGTGGGGCTTCACATTGTCCAGGGCCTTTTCAAAGGCGCGCATGGGTTCTTCGCCCGACTTTTCAGCCAGGGTCTCAAGGGAGCTGTAGAAAATCTTTTCGGCTGCACCCTTCTTGCCGTCGAACATAAGCCTGTTCACAAACTTGGTGACAAGGCGGCTGGAGTACAACGGATCGGGCAGCACTTCCCTCTTCGGGACAGGACCTTTACGGGGCATGGGGTTTCTCCTTCATGCTTGATTTGCGGCGGCACCAAACCCCGCGGCGACCGGCGCTCCCCAGGGGAAGCAGCCAGGCGGGCCGCATGGCACGCGCCGAAAGAATAAAACTACTTGGGACGCTTGGCGCCGTACTTGGAACGGCTCTTGCGACGATCGGCCACGCCGGACGTATCAAGGGTACCGCGCACGATGTGGTAACGGACACCGGGCAAGTCTTTTACACGACCGCCGCGGATGATGACCACGGAGTGTTCCTGAAGGTTGTGGCCTTCGCCGGGGATGTAGGCCGTAACTTCGATACCGTTGGTCAGGCGCACACGGGCGACCTTACGCAGAGCCGAGTTAGGCTTTTTCGGGGTGGTGGTGTAAACGCGGGTGCAAACGCCACGGCGCTGCGGGCAAGCCTGCAGGGCGGGGGTCTTCTTGCGCTTCACCACGGCCTTCCGCTCAATGCGGATAAGCTGGTTAATCGTGGGCATTATTTCCCTCCATATGGGATATTGCGCTCAAAAAAGAGCTTTTTGAACGACAGGACATAGCGTGTCCGCCAGGGCCTGTCAATAGGCAGACCTCGGCAGGCACGCGCACAAAAAATTTATTTTTATACCAAAGGCTGACAAAAAAACAAGCTGTTAGCCAACGGGCGGCATCAGTAAGCTCGTTTTAGTGGGGCATGGAGCCTGAAAAAAAATGTATGACAAGTACCCCAAGCACAATCAGCCCGAGGCCGAGGCAGGCGGCAAGATCAAGCTTCTGCCCGAAAACCAGCAAGCCCAGAAGCGAAACCAGCACAATGCCAATGCCGCTCCAGATGCCGTATGATATGCCCATGGGCACGACATTGAGCACCTTGGAAAGCAGGTAGAATGAAATACCGTAGCCGAGCAGCGAAGCAAGGGTGGGCAAAAGACGGCTCATGCCCTCCGAATGCTTGAGACAGGCCGTGGCCCCCACCTCGACCAGAATGGCCGCTCCAAGCTGAACATATGCCAATGCGGCAGGAGTCATACCAACCTCTTTTGTATACAGGGGCAGCAAGGCTACCCTCAGGAACTGCGGCGCGGACAACAGGCAACCGCCCGCCGTCCGCGCCGCATATTCAGACCGGAAACCCCTTGGGGCGACAGCCGGTTATTCTTCGTTCAGGGCCTCGGCAAAGCGGGCACGCAGGGCCTGCATTTTTTCCTTGGCATCCAGCAGCTTTTCGGCGCGTTCACGCTCGCGGGCCACCACATCCGCAGGGGCGCGGCTCACAAAGCTCTCGTTGCTCAGCTTCATGTTCACGCCCACCACGTCTTTTTCAAGCTTGGCGATTTCCTTGTCCAGACGTGCCAGCTCGCCGTTCAGATCCACAGCGCCCTTGAGGGGCACAATAACCTGGCAGCCTTCCACCACCGCAGAGGCCGAAGCCTTGGGCGCGTGTACATCCGCGCCGATGGTGAGGGTTTCAAGCCGCGCCAGGGTGGCCATGCACTGACTGCTGGCCTCGAGCAGTTCGGCCTGGGCCGCGTCCACAGGGTGCAGCATGAGGCTGACCTTGTGGCTGGGGCTGATGCCAAGTTCCGCCTTGATGGTGCGCACGGCCACAATGATGCCCTGAATCAGTTCCATGCGACCGGCTTCCAGCGGGCGCTGGCAGGCCGGGCGAGCGGCGGGGTACAGTTCGCGGGCGATGTCTGTGGCCTTTTCGCCAGCCGCCACGGGCAAGGCGGCCCATATTTCGGCGGTCACAAAGGGCACGATGGGGTGCAGCAAGACCAGCAGCTCGCGCAGGGCCAGCCACAGCACATACTGGGCCTCAGCCTTGCGTTTGGGGTCTTCAGACTGCATGTCGGGCTTGATAAGCTCAAGATACCAGTCGCAGAATTCATTCCACAGGAATTTGTAGCCCAGCTGCGCCGCATCGTTGAAGCGGTAGTCGGCCAGGGCCTTGTCCATATCCTGCTTGACCACTTCAAGCCGGTGCAGCAGCCACTGATGGTGCAGGCCGGGAACCGTCTCGGGAGCCACCGGGGCCGGGGCTTCTTCCGGCAGGTTCATGAGGGCGAAGCGGGCCGCGTTCCAGAGCTTGTTCACAAAGTGGCGGTAGCCCTCGATGCGCTCCTCGGAAAGACGGATGTCGCGCCCCATGGCGGCAAAGGCCGTCAGGGTAAAGCGCAGGGCATCGCAGCCGTATTTGTCGATCATTTCCAGCGGGTCGATGACGTTGCCCGTGGATTTGGACATCTTGCGGCCAGAGGAATCACGCACAAGGGCATGCAGATACACATCCTTGAACGGCACTTCGCCCATGAAGTGGATGCCCATCATCATCATGCGGGCCACCCAGAAGAACAGGATGTCAAAGCCCGTAACCAGCACCGAGGTGGGGTACCAGCGGCGCAGATCCTTGGTGTCCTCAGGCCAGCCCATGGTGGAGAAAGGCCACAGCGCGGAGGAGAACCACGTGTCCAGCACGTCTTCTTCCTGCTTCAGCGCGCCGCCGCACTTGGGGCAGACTGCGGGGGCGTCTTCGGCCACCACCAGTTCACCGCAGGATTCGCAGTTCCAGGCCGGGATGCGGTGGCCCCACCAAATCTGACGGCTGATGCACCAATCGCGGATGTTATCAAGCCAGTGATAGTAGGTCTTGAGCCACGTTTCGGGAAAAATCTTGGTCATGCCGGGCACGGCGTCGCGCGCGGCAGGGGCCATCTTGGTGGCGGCCACAAACCACTGCGTGGAAACGTGCGGTTCGACCACCGTATGACAGCGGTAGCAATGGCCCACGGCGTGATCGATTTCTTCTATGCCCTCAAGCTGCCCGGCGGCTTCAATATCGGCCACGATGCGGGTGCGGCATTCTTCCTTGGCAAGGCCCGCATAGGCCCCGGCTTCGGCGGTCATGATGCCGTTTTCGTCAATGGCCTTGAGGAAGACGAGGTCGTGCTTCTTGCCCAGCATCCAGTCGTTATGGTCGTGGCAGGGCGTCACCTTGAGCGCGCCTGTGCCGAATTCGCGGTCAACATAGGCATCGGCGATAATGGGGATCTCGCGCCCAAGCACGGGGACCACGGCCTTTTTGCCTATGAGGGCGGTGTAGCGCTCATCTTCGGGGTGCACGCAAATGGCGGTATCGCCGGGGATGGTCTCGGGCCGGGTGGTGGCAATGGTGATATGCCCGCTGCCGTCGGCCAGCTGGTAGCGCACCTTCCACAACTTGCCCCGGCTCTGCTCGTGTTCCACTTCGTCATCGGCAAGAGCCGTATGGCAGCGCGAGCACCAGTTGATGATGTAGTCGCCCTTGTAGATCAGCCCTTCATTGTAGAGCTGCACAAAAACCTTGCGCACGGCTGCGGAAAGGCCTTCATCCATGGTGAAGCGCAGACGCGTCCAGTCCACGGAATCACCAAGGGCGCGCGCCTGATCAAGAATACGGTGGCCGTATTCATCGCGCCATTCCCACACCCGGTCGATAAAGGCTTCGCGGCCAAGATCCTTGCGGCTCTTGCCTTCCTTGGCCAGGGCGCGTTCCACCACGTTCTGCGTAGCAATGCCCGCGTGGTCGGTGCCGGGCACCCAGAGCACGTTCTTGCCCTTCTGGCGGGCGTGACGGCAGAGCACGTCAATAAGTGTATGGTTGAGCGCATGCCCTATGTGCAGCGCGCCCGTGACGTTGGGCGGCGGAATGACAATGGAATACGGCTCGCCGGGAGCGTCCGGATCGGGCGTAAAGGTTTTGTCATCTTCCCAGTGCTTGCGCCACCGGGCTTCAACGTCATGGGGCTCATAGCCCTTGGGTAGCGTATCCGCCATCTTGCTTTCTCCATGAAAGGCGGCGATAATGCGGTATATGTTTGCCGCACAGCCAATCTGCATTTTATGGGACGCGTCCCACATCTGGGGCCTCATGGCCTGGCGCGCTGTTCGCGCGCTGGGACTGCCCTGCCGCCTGGTTAAGGGACAAGAAATAGCCGAAGGCGCGTATTTAGGCAAGCCGGGGGGCGTCAGCCCCAATGGCGGCCCGCAACAGGGCGGCGCAGGCGTAAGCCTGCTGCTGGTTCCCGGCGGCAACGCACGGCTCAAGGCTGCGACCCTCGGCAAGAACGGGCGCGAGGCCGTGCGCCAGTGGGTGGAACGCGGCGGCAACTATCTGGGTTTTTGCGGCGGTTCAGGCCTTGCCCTGACCCACCCCAACCCCGACCATGGCCTGAATATCTGCCCCTGGGCGCGGGCCGCTTATCCTGAGCGTCTGTACCATCTTATTTCCGGGCATGTGCGCGCCCACGTTGCCAGCGGGCATGAATTTTCGCCCCGCAGGCCCGCCGCGCCAGCCTGCCTGCCCGTGAACGGGCACAATGATACTGGCTCAACTGCCCCCCTGTGCCCCGGTGTTCGCCGCGCTGCCGCGCGGCAGGCCCAGAGCGGAGCAGCGCCTGAAATATTTTTTCCCTCGCTGCCTGTCTGGTGGCCGGGGCGCTTTGCACCTGAAAAAAAAGACAACGTCACCGTGCTGGCCTCCTACGCTTCGCCGGATGCGGATTTCTGGCTGGCGGACCTGGCCCTGCAAAGCCTGCCCTCCAAGGTTTTTTCTCACTGGCGCGACCTTTACGGTCTGAACCTCTCGGCAGATTTTCTTGAAGGCCAACCCATGGCCGTGACCGGAGCTTACGGGCAGGGACGCTATGTGCTGAGCTATTCGCACCTTGAAACGCCACACAGCCCCGACGCCAACGCGTGGCTGGCCCAGTTGCTGCGCAGCATGACAGGCCTTGAGCCAACACGCGAAGATGTGCCCCTGTGGCAACTGCGCCACCCCTGCGCCGCCTGGCCAGAAGGTTCGGGCGGCCCCCTGCTGGACGCGCTGCGCCACATGCGCGAACTGCTTGATCTGGCTGTGGCCCACCACCTTTTCTTTGGGCGCACCCATTGGCTGTGGGGCTGGCGCACAGGTCTGCCCGGCGCGGCCTGCAACAACCTGCATGCGGCCTTGTGCACGGCGGCAAGCCTCGAGCCGTCAGCGGCGGCCTTAACCTACTGGCAGCAGGTGGCCCCGCGCTTTGCCAAGCTTGAAGGCCTGTTTGCCGCCGGAGCGGAAGATTATTTTCTGGCCTGCCGCCTCGCGGAGACCCTCTCCCCCACCATGCCGGACGCCATTGACAAACGCGGCCTTGACCACCAGCGCGAATCGCTGTTCGGGCACCCCATGAACGGCGGGGGCATTCTGGCCGAGCTTCTGGAAATGGTTGAAGAGCTTGTTTACCTTTCCCAGACCTCCATGCCCTGCGATCTGGCCTGATTCCGCTGCGCCCTGATCCGTCACGGCGTCATGCCCCGCCCGCCTCTGCGCGCCGCAAACGCTGGACGCCGAGGCTGCAAGCCGCTATGAGGGCTTTTTGCATCAACCTCCAATGCCAAGGCTCACATGTACGCATTTGATCTCGGCTGCGCCGCCTACCAGCGCGCCTTTGAAATACAAAAACAGGCGCAGGCTTACGTGCTTCAGGGCGGCGATGACATCCTGCTGCTTCTGGAGCATCCGCCCACCGTCACCCTTGGCAAAAACTCCGGCCAGGAGAATCTGCCCCCCAACCTCGCCAGCCTGTGGGGTTCAGCCGTGGATATTGTGCACAGCACGCGCGGCGGCAATATTACCTGCCATTTTCCCGGTCAGCTGGTGGCCTACCCCATCATCAACCTGAAAAAACGCTCCGGCGGCGTCCGGGCCTATGTGCATGATGTGGAAGAAACCGCCATCCGCACGGTACGGCGCTTTGGTATTGAAGCGGCCCGCAAGCCGGGCTTTCCCGGCGTATGGGTAGGCGGCAGCAAGATTGCCTCTCTGGGCATTGCCGTGCAGCGACACGTGACCCTGCACGGTCTGGCCATGAATGTGGACAAGAATCTTTCCCTCTTCAACATCATCACCCCCTGCGGCCTTGACGGCGTGACCGCCACCTCGGTGCAGCGGGAACAAATCGGCGACCCGGCGACTATGGATGCCGTGAAAGTCTGCTTTCTTGAGGCCTTTTGCGAGGTTTTCAGCCAGCCGCTGCCGCCCCTGCAATCGGCGCAAGCCTGCGAAGCCCTGCTCGCGGGCCAACAGTAACGGAATGCAGGACGAATCAAATCACAAGCCCAACACCAGTTCAGGCAATTTGCGGCATGCCGCCGCAGGTGCCCCAGCAAGGACGAAATAGATGACCCAACCCGATTCTTCCGGCAATTCCGGTTCTGCCAACGCCCCTCTGCGCAAGCCCGCATGGCTGCGCCGCCCGCTGGCCTCCGACAAACGCTTTTTCACCACCTCCGCCCTGCTGAACGAGCAGGGGCTTTCCACCGTCTGCAAGGAGGCCAACTGCCCCAACCGGCAGGAATGCTTTTCTTCCGGCACGGCCACATTTCTGATTTTGGGTGAAACCTGTACGCGCAATTGTCGCTTCTGCAATATCCACACCGGCCAGACCAGCGCCCCCGACCCCACGGAACCGCAGCGCGTGGCTCAGGCCGCCGTGACGCTGGGGCTCAGGCATGTGGTTGTCACTTCTGTGACGCGCGACGACCTTGCGGACGGTGGCTCTGCCCAGTTTGCCGCAGTAATTACGGCGCTGCGGCAGGCTCTCCCCGACAGCAGCGTTGAGGTGCTTATCCCCGATTTTCAGGGCAACGCCGATGCCCTGCGCACGGTCATGGACGCCAAACCCCATATCATCAACCACAATGTCGAAACGCACCCCGCGCTCTATGCGCAGGTGCGGCCCCAGGCCGATTACGAACAAAGTCTGGAACTGCTGCGCCGCGTGAACGACTGCGGCATGACGGCCAAAAGCGGCCTCATGGTGGGGCTGGGCGAGACAGACGCGCAGGTGCTTGAGGTGCTCAAGGACCTGCGCACGGTGGGCTGCTCCATTGTGACCATCGGCCAGTATCTGCCGCCCACAAGCCAGCACCACAAGCTTGACCGCTATGTGACGCCGGAACAGTTTGACGAGTACGCCGCCTACGGCAAATCACTGGGTTTGCGCCATGTGTTTTCCGGCCCGCTGGTGCGCAGCAGCTACCACGCAGCCAACTTTGCCTGATTGCGGGCCAATCGCTGGCCAGCCTCTACCTGCCGCAACCGCGCAACCATAAAAAGCGGGCTTTGCTCCCCGGATCACCGCCGGAGAACAAAGCCCGCTTTTCGTTCCTCAAATTTCAAGGACCGGCTTAAACCATGCCCAAGACCTGAAAACCCCATACAAAACCTGTCAGGGTAAAAATACTCAGTCCGTTGGCGACCACCGCCGTAAGAGCCGCTTCTTCCGGTACGGTGCTGTACACCTCGGCGATGACCGTCACCACCAGAGCCGTGGCCGTGGCGCTGACAATCACGCTGATCACGAGCCACAGGCCCGAAACACCCAGGGCCGCCAGCATGGCCCAGCACAACAGCGGGTGCAACACCAGCTTGCAGAGAATAAACCACGCTTGCCGCGCAAAGGCGTGTCCGTGCGCCTGACGGGTAGCCACCACCAGCTTTTGCCGCAAATCCAGCCCCAGAGCCAGCAGCATGCAGGGGGCCGCCGTGTAGCCCACAAGGCTCACCGCGCGGTCAAGGGGAGCCCACAACCCAAGCCCGGAGGCGGAAAGCGCTATGCCCGCCAGAGTCGAAAGCAGAATGGGGTTGCCGAGGATGAAAACCTTCAGGAGCTTGCCCACAAATTTCAGGGGATTGCCGCCGTCCCAGGCCAGCGATCCGGCCAGCGCATCCAGACGGGACTGCCCGATGATCATGACCACATTGGGCGTGAGGGTGCACAGACCAGCAATGAGCATGGCCGTGGCATTGCCGGGGAACAGGTTGGACACGATGGGCAGCCCCACAAAGGCGGCATTGCAGGCGGAACACGAAAGCCCGGCAATGACGCCCGGCCCCACGCCGCGGCGGCAGAAAATTTTGTCGCCCACGTAGCCAAGGCAGTACATCACAAGCTGGGAGCCAAGAATGCCCCCCCAGAAAGCCCAGTGGGCAAGATCCTTCAGGCTGGCCCCGGCCAGCAGGTGCAGAATCAGCAACGGCAGAGCCAGTTTGAGCACATAAATGCCAAGAACAGGGCCAGCGTTTTCGGGCAATACATCGCGACTGCGCAAAAGAACGCCCGCGCCAATAATCAGAAATACGGGCATGACGGCAAACAGCGCTTGAAACATAATCAACCTTTTCCATTCGGATGCGTTTTTCACCCACCGGCGTGTCCGGCTGGCGACGGCGAAACTATGGCGCGGCTTGTCTACCTTGTCCAGCAAAAACTGTTTGGTCGTTCAAACAGTTTTTAAAATGTATAATTACACAATATTACAAAAACCATATCATCTATTTCAAGCCTTTGGCAACCTTTTGCCAAAGGTTCAGCACCGCCGCTTTTCAGCTCAGCCTCACCCAAACCCGCATGCAGGCCATAAAAAAGCCCTCCGTCAATGACGAAGGGCTTTACCAAACATTCAGCCGTCAAATACAGCCGAAAGAATCTGTCTTACTTCTTGGCCTTGGCAGCCTTGTCGTCCTTGGGCGTTTCGGCCTTGGGGGCGGGGGCGGCTTCCGGAGTCTTTTCAGCTTCAGGCGTCACAGACTTGAAATCAAGCTTCTGCTTGTTCACAAGATCCAGCACTTCGTTGGTCACATCGCTCTTGGAGTCAAAAGCGGCGACAGCTTCAGTGCTGATGATGACGGCATAGCCCTTTTCAGTGCGGTAGGTATTGATCACGCGCTGAATGGCATCATACAGCAGGTTTACAACATTCTGCTGCTCCACCTGCATGCGCTGCTGGGCAGACATGTAGACGGCCTGCAGTTCTTTCTGCGCTTCAGCGTCCTTGGGGTTGGCTTCCAGGCGCTGCTGGATGTCGTTAAGCTTGGTCTGCATGTCGCCCTGAAGGCTTTCAAGGAACTTCACGCCGGCCTTGCCAGGTTCGCTATCGCGCATCACGCGCGCCATATCCACCACCGCCACCTTGGGCTGGGCGTTATTGTCGCCCTGTTGGCAGGCAAAAAGCATGAAGCTCAGCAGCAGAGCCAGCGGCATAAAAAAACGGATTCGCATGGTTGTGACCACTCCTCTAATAAATGCCGGGCATAGAGTTGGGGCTCGGCGTTGAAGAACATGTACGTTGTTTTTATAGGCACCACAACCATTTTTCGCTGAAATTCCCTTCTGGACGGCGCTTTGCGCACTCCTGTGCAAGGCAAATCCACATCAGCGCAGCGAGGCGTACTGGGCCTTCATTCGCTGCACCCGGGCAACGTAGAAACGTGTTTCACGGGCAGGCAGGCGCGTGGCAAGATCCCTGTAAAAAGCGTCAACCGTCATGGCGTTTATGTTGTCCACGGCTTCTTCCACGGTCTTGCCGTAGAGCCGCAGAAAACGGTTCGGTCCCATATTGTAGGCGGCAATTGCGCAATATTCCCTTGCCAGAGGGTTGTGCACCCCGGAAAAATAGCGGGTGAACAGGATGTGCAGATAGGTTGTGCCATAGCGGATGTTGGTTTCGGGCACGCGCAGGTCTTCAAAACCCACATCACCCATGCGCCCGTAAAGGTATTTGTGCACTTCATCGTTAGCTGTATCCGGCACGACCTGCATGAGGCCCATGGCCGACTTGTTGCTGACCAGGGTTGGCGAAAAGTCGCTTTCGCTGTGAATGATGGCGTACACAAGCTCGGTGCTCAAATTGTAGCGGCGCGAAAAATTCTCCACCAGATTCTGATAACGGCGGGCTCTGGCCTGTAGTTTTTCCATGTCGTTATCATCAATATCGCCCACAAAGTTATCAAAAACAGTACCGTGGCGCAGCACTTCAATGGCAGCCCTACGCACCACGCGGGGCGAATAGCCTGCCATCATGGCCGTGGGCGTCACCCAGCGCAACGGGCGGCCCGCCGCATCAAGGGCGTCGCCGTAATCGCGGGGCTGGTTGCTGACCAAAAGCGGAATGGAAACACCGTCCAGAGCCAGCAGCGGGGCAAAATCACCCTGCGCATCGCCGGAAAAGGCCAATGAGGGTTCGCCAGTATCAAGAATGACGCCGTCCGGCCCAAAGGAAACAATGCGCCTGACCAGAGCCTGACCTGTAGCCTGACCCGTGGCAGAGCCCGTCGCTGAGGATATCCCCTGCGTTTTGTGGGCACCGGATGCCCGGGCAGAGGTGCTGGCATCGACAGCCAGACGCGTCTGCGGACTACCCCCGGATGTTTGTTCAGAGTGCGGCTCCACCGCCCCGCGCACGGCCCACTGTCGTATGCCGTCGCCCTGCGCCTGAATGGGAACGGGCATGTCTTCGGGACGCAGGCGGGCCACCATGCCGCTCGCGCGGCGGCGCAGTTCCGGCCCCTCGCTCTGCGGCACAAAACCGGCCAGCAGGCCGAGTACCAGCAAGGCGGCGGCAAGGCCGAGCGATATGAGCAATATTGTGTTACGTTGTTTCATGGGCATCCCCGTGGGCGTCGGCACGGCCTTGAGCCTGCCGCCGTCTGACGGTTGTAGGGCTGATCTCATGCACCCTGCCCGCAGGCAGAATATAGCGTCGGAAATCCGACAGCCGAGAATCTTCCGCAACACTTCTTGCAATTCCTTTGCCAATTCTCCACACGTCCCAGACAAACCACTTTACAAAATGTGTACTTTAATTCAGAACAGACGGCCCCTTTTATGAGCTACCGTTGACCAGACCTTTTTTCCCACCTATACTTATTTCTGTGAAAAAAGGCTTGCACGCCATGCGCGCGAAAGCCGCCGCACAGGCCTCAAAAGAGCGCCCAAGGCAGTCATTTCTCTGGGAATCAGGCGGTTCAGCCCGGGCAACAACGTCTTAATACGCGCATAGCCGCGCCGGTTCCCCATGCTGCCAGTCAACACAGGCACCCCGGGGAAATGGAGCAAACCGTGTCCCAGCATTCGCCAGAATACATTCGCGAAGAAATCAAGCGACTCCTCAAATATGCGCCGCCCGAGATGCGCGCCGCAGCCATTGCCCTGCTGCCCGCCGCAAAGCGCTCTCTCAACACCGGCTATCACCCCTGCCTGCGCGGGGTGCCCATGCGCAGCTGGCGCTGCCTGCTCATGCTGCTCACCTCCATATCTGCCATGCAGAACGATACCGAAATGCTGCTGCGCGTTTCCAACGATCTGCTCGCCATTGCCGACCGCATGGCCCCTCCTGGGGAAGTGCTGCGGCAAAGCGCTGAAATTCTTGTCCACGCCCTGTACGCCGATATGTACGTGTGCCGCCTGCGCAATGCCAATGGAGAATGGGTGGCGCGCTCGGCCAATCAGGTGGACGGCGGCAGCATTCCCATCGTGACCCCCATGCTGGAGGAAGGCCTGCGCGAACACCCCGTGATGCGCGCCATTCTTGAAGGGCACGTCCGCTATGTGGTGTCCAACAACCTTCAGGCCCTGGCCATGGGCGGCGAATCGTTCGACTGCATCATCTACAAGGAAGGCTACCGTTCGCGTCTGGCCTTTGTGCTGCGCGAGCGCAGCAACAAACCTCCCTTCGGCCTGGTAATGTTGTATACCAAACGCGAGTATGGCTTTGAAAGCTTTGACGAACGTTTTCTTTCAAAATGTGCCAGCATTGTTTCGCTCACCGTGGGCCGCCGCGTGGCCGTTGCCCGCGACACGCTGGAAAAAGCCGCCGGAGCCATGGCCCACTACGGCAACAACGCCCTGAACGTCATGCGCAATCAGGCGGAATATTGCGGCGAACTGGTGGAAGATCTGGACGCCAACCAGGCGCGCAGTCTGCGCCTTGCGCGCGAGCTGCTGGCCGAGTTTCCTGAAAATTCGCGCGGGCGCATGCTGGGCATGGAGCTGGAACGCGCGCTCGCCCGCAACGACCTCACCGAACTTGCCGGACATCTGGGCGGCGTGCTTGAAGGTACGCGCCGCATGACGCGCATTATCAATTCGCTCAAAAAATCCGCAGACCGGCCACGCCTGATGCACTACGCCCTTGGGCACGATGTGCTGCGCCTTGAGGACGATGTAACCCGCGAGGATTAGTCATGCGAGCCGCCCGGCTTTTTCCCTTTCTTGAGACCATCAGGACTTATTCCGCCCAGGATTTCAAGGCGGACATGACGGCGGCCCTTACCGTGACGCCCATGGCTGTGCCTCAGGCCATGGCCTACGCCATTATTGCCGGGGTTCACCCGCAGTATGGCATCTACGCCTGCATGTTGCCCGTGGTGCTGGCCGCCCTGTGGGGATCATCCCGCTTTATGGCCGCTGGCCCCACCAACGCCATCTCCATGATTATTTTCTCCACCCTCGCTACCATCAGCGTGGGCGGCGAACTGATCAGCACCATGCCAGAAGAATCGCGCATGGCCTATATTTTCGGCATGGCGCTCCTGTGCGGTCTTATCCAGCTGAGCATGGGGCTGGCGCGGCTGGGCGATCTGGTCAATTTTATCTCGCACTCGGTCATGGTGGCCTTTTCCACCGGAGCGGCGCTGCTCATTGCCGCAGGGCAACTCTACATGGCCATGGGCCTGACCGGCCCCAAGCCCTCGGGCTTTTTCAACCAGATGTTCGGCGCGCTGCACGGCCTGCCCTTTATCAATTACTGGAGCCTCGGCATTGCCGTTGCCACCATTGTTCTGACAGTGGCCTTCAAGCGCCTGTCGCCGCGCTTTCCCGCATCACTGGCCGCGCTCGGCGTGATTACGCTCTTTGCCGCCGTGTTCAGCGTGGACGAAAGGGGCGTTCCGCTGGTTGGGGCCATCCCAAGCGTTGTGCCGCCTTTTTCCCTGCCTCCTTCTTTTGATCTGGACGCGGTGCGCGACCTGTTCATGCCCGCGCTGGCCATTGCCCTGCTGGGAACAGTGGAATCACTGGCCATTGGCAAACAACTGGCAAACATCAAGGGCGATGCGTTTGACGGCAGCCAGGAACTTATCGGCCAGGGCCTCGGCAATATCGCCGCGGGCCTTACTTCGGGCATCCCCGGCTGCGGTTCCTTTACCCGCAGCGCGCTTGTGGTCACATCCGGCGGCAGAACGCGCATGGGTACGGTGTTTTCCGGCATTCTCGCCCTGCCACTGCTGTTTGTGCTGGCCCCGCTCATAAGCTGGCTGCCGCTCCCCGCCCTGAGCGGCGTACTGCTGCTTATTTCCTTCAAGATGATAGACATTGACGCCATCCGCCTCTGCGTTGTGGCGACCAGCGTGGACAGGGCCGTGCTGCTCATCACCTTTATGTCCACACTGCTGTTTGATCTTGAAAAAGCCATCTTCATCGGCGTGATGCTTTCCCTCACGCTGTTTATTTACAAGACCGCCCACCCGCGTGTGAACAGGCTTCACAAGGGCGACCCGCTGCTGCGCGAAGGCCCCGCCGAGCTGCCGCAGGGCGTCACCGTGTACATGATTGAAGGAACCCTGTTTTTCGGGGCCATCCACGAGCTTGAACGCCTGCTGTATGCCGAGGACAACGAGCCAACCCGGCTTGTGGTGTTGCATCTTTCGCGCGTGTTCTGGATTGATGCTTCAGGAGCGCATGCGCTTTCGCAATTTATCGAGCGCTGCTATGCCCGTAGCCTGCCGGTTATTCTGGTGGTGGGCAGCCCTTCGGTGCGTACCATCTTGCGACGCACTGGCCTTCTGGATTATCTCAGCAACGGCTTTGTGGCCGACACCACGGGCGAAGGCCTGCGGCTGGCGGCAGCCATGCTGAACCGCTTTGCATGCAGCGATGCCCAGTGCGCGACAGTGGGCGCAGATGTCACCAACGCGCAGCCCGCGCAACCTGTGCAGGCAGCCCCGCCTGCCTCCGGCAGTTCCGGCCCGGAGTATATGGCGCAGTCTGCCCGCGTGGCGCTGGATCCCCAAGGCAACGAGCTGCCCGCCGAACAAACCGCCCCTGCGGAAAATTCCGCAGAACCGCCGCGCATGACCAAGGAGCGCCCGTGACCAAGGTTTTTCAACTGCCCACCTGCCCCGCAAACCCTGATTCCCTGCCCTTTGGCCCCGAGCATCCCTGGCTGGCCCCGCTGGCCGGGTACAGCGATCTGCCCTTTCGCCTGCTCTGCCACGAATACGGCGCAGCCGTGTGCGTTACCGAAATGGTCAGCGCCAAGGGCCTTGTTTATGAAAGCCCCGGCACCAACGAGCTGCTCATGACCCTGCCCGAAGACCAGCCGCTGGTGGTTCAGCTTTTCGGCGCGGAGGCCTCCTTTCTGGGGCGCGCGGTGGAGCTGTTGCGGCAGTCCGGCTTTGGCTGGTTTGACCTGAACATGGGCTGTTCTGTTTCCAAGGTGTTGCGCCAGAGTGCTGGCGCGGCCATGCTGGGCGATACGGAAAACGTGCTTGTTGTGGCCCGCGCCATGATTGAGGCCGCTGGCCGTGGACGCGTGGGCTTCAAATTACGCCTGGGGCTGGACGACACCCGCCCGGTGCTGCCCGATCTGGCCTTGCGCCTTGAGGATGCGGGCGCTGGCTGGCTGACCCTGCACCCACGCACGGCCCGTCAGGGTTTTGGCGGCACCGCGCAATGGGAAGCCATTGCAATGCTGGCCCAACGCCTGACAATCCCCCTGCTTGCCAGCGGTGATCTCTTTAGCGCGGAAGACGGCGTGAACTGCCTTAATAGCACCGGAGCCAGCGGCGTCATGTACGCCCGTGGGGCCATGCACAATCCCGCCATCTTTGCCGACCACGCAGCCCTGCTGGCCGGGAACGCTCCGGTTCAGGCCGATGCCCCCCGTTTGCGGGCCATGATTTCCCGGCATCTGGAGCTCGCCCGCGCCCACTGCCCCGGCAAGGCCGCCCTGTGGAAAATGCGCTCCGTGGTGCCGCGCTACGTGCGCACCCTGCCCGGCGCACGGGCCTTGCGTCAGGAGCTGTGCCGCTGTAATGATTGGGAAGAGCTTGACCGGTTACTGGATATTTTTCTGGGAAGCCCCGGCTAGCAGGGAACAAAGGTGCATGCGGTTACGCTTGCTGCGCTTCTGCAATGCACTATTGCATACAGATAATTTTTTGTTGATGGGTTGGGGTCAGGCGGGGGCAGTGCCGGCACGGCTCCACGCCTGAAAGCGCCGCCCTTTGAAGGAGAGCCATGATGGATGTTTACCGCGCCAAGACAGCGGGCTTTTGCATGGGCGTGAGTCTTGCCCTGCAAAAACTTAACACTGCGCTGGAGCGCAAGGGGGGCACCCCCGAGACGGCCCGCATCTGTACCCTTGGGCCCATCATCCACAATCCGCAGGTTCTGGCGGAATATGAATCGCGCGGCGTGGTCTGCGTCAAGGAAGCCGCGCAACTGCACCCCGGTGATGTGGCGGTTATCCGCGCGCACGGCATCACGCGGCAGGTTGAGGAGCAGGTCAAGCAAAGCGGGGCCGACATTGTGGACGCCACCTGCCCCAAGGTAAAAAAAGCCCAGCTTTCCATCGGGCGGGCCACCGCCGATGGCGCAACCCTGCTGCTTTTTGGCGAGGCGGATCACCCAGAGGTACGCGGGCTGGTTTCTTACGCCTGCGGCCCGGCCCACGTGTTCGGCACGGCGGCAGAGCTTGATTCCCTGCACCTTGCCGAAAACAAGGCCTATGTGCTGGCCTCGCAGACAACTCAGGATCGACAGATATTTCAGGAAATTGTGGAAGATCTGCGCACGCGCATTGCTGACCTTGTGGTGCTTTCCACCATTTGCGACGCCACCCGCGAGCGGCAGGAGGAGGCACGCAACATTGCCTCCTGTGTGGATGTCATGGTAATCATAGGCGGAAGGCAGAGCGGAAACACCCGCAGGCTGGCTGATGTGGCCGCTTTGAACGGCATCGACACCTACCTCGTGGAGCGTGTCGAGGAGCTGGCCGCAGAAAATTTTTCGCAAAAAAATCGTGCAGGTCTAACGGCTGGCGCATCTACGCCGAAAAGTCTTATTGACGCGGCTCATTTGTGGCTGCAGTCGCTTTAATCCCGTTTGCTCCTGAAGCGGTACTTTTCTGGAGGCAGCATGGCCCAGACCAATATTCTGCTGGAAGCCGGCACCAACGAGCTGGAAGTGGTGGAATTCTATCTTGAAGAATTTACCCCTCCTTCTGCCGACGCGCCGCAGCTGGACGAAAATGGCGAACCCGTCCCCGCCAAGCCCTATCGCGGCTACTACGGCGTCAACGTGGCCAAGGTGCTTGAAATTATCCGCATGCCCAAGGTGACGGCGCTGCCCGAAGTGCAGCACCCGAGTGTGCTGGGTGCTTTCAACCTGCGCTCGCGCATTATTCCGCTGGTGGATCTGGCCATGTGGCTGGGCAAAACCCACCCAGCAAAAGAAGAACAGCCCAAAACCATTGTGACGGAATTCAACAACGTCACCACGGCTTTCATGGTTTCCGGCGTCAACCGCATCCACCGCATCAGTTGGGAGAAGGTAGAACCGCCGAACAAGTACGTTGCCGCCGTATCCAACAATACGGTCATCGGCGTGGTCAAACTTGAAGACCGCATCATCTTTCTTCTCGACCTTGAAAAGGTGGTCGCCAACCTCAATCCCAAGCTGGGCCTGCGGCTTGACGATCTGGGTGAAGACTGGACGAATGAAGGCTACCGCGCCCTCGTGGCCGATGACTCCGCCCTTATCCGCGAAATGCAGCGCGACCTGCTGGAAAAGGCAGGCTTTACCGTTGAAGTTGTTTCCAACGGACGCGCGGCCTGGGATCGTCTGCTGGATTTCAAAAAGAGCGCCGAAGAAGGCAACCGGCCCATCACAGACTTCGTGCATGTGGTGGTTTCAGACATCGAAATGCCGGTCATGGACGGCCTCAATCTCACCTTGCGCATCAAGGAAGACTCCATGCTCAAAAAGCTGCCGGTGCTGCTTTTTTCCTCACTCATTACCGAAAAACTGCGCCACAAGGGCGTGAGCGTGGGTGCGGACGACCAGATTTCCAAGCCGGAAGTTACCCAGCTGGCTCACAGGGCCATGGCCCTCATCAAGGCCAGGGAACAGGATCAGGCTTAAAAGCTCCCAACCGCTTTTGCCGTTTTCAAGGGGACTCCTTTTCGCAAGGGGTCCCCTTTACGTTTCTGGCCGGGCGCTGTTTGCAAAGGCGCTTGCCAGAGTGTAAACTCGGCCCAAGACCACCAAGGAGCTTTTATGGCAGTAGTGCTAGGCACGGCAGGGCATATAGATCACGGCAAAACTTCGCTGGTACGGGCGCTTACAGGCATCGACTGCGATCGCCTGCAAGAAGAAAAACGCCGTGGAATCACCATTGAACTTGGCTTCGCCTGGGTTGATCTTCCCGGCGGCGAGCGGCTGGGCATCGTGGATGTGCCGGGCCATGAACGCTTTGTCAAAAATATGGTGGCTGGCGCGGCAGGCGTGGACTTTGTCATGCTGGTCATTGCCGCAGACGAAGGCATCATGCCCCAGACCCGGGAACATCTTGAGATATGCTCCCTGCTGGGCATACGCACCGGGCTTGTGGCCCTCACCAAGACAGACATGGTGGACGCCGACTGGCTCGAAATGGTGCAGGAAGAAGTGCGCGGATTCCTGCAAGGCACCTTTCTTGAAGGTGCGCCCATCTTCCCCGTTTCCGCAACCACAGGCGATGGCGTGGACACGCTGCGCGACCACCTTGCGCGCATGGCTGCCGAGCTGCCCGTCCAACGGCGCAGCGATATTTTTCGCCTGCCGGTGGACCGCGTATTCAGCATGAAGGGGCATGGCACCGTTGTGACAGGCACTGTCATTTCCGGCGTGTGCAACCTTGGCGATGAACTGCGCTTCATGCCGCCCGATTTGCCCACCCGCGCGCGCGGGCTGCAACGTCATGGCAAGGCCGCCGATTCCGTGCAGCCGGGCCAGCGCTGCGCCGTCAACGTGCAGGGGCTGGATGTGGAGGAAATCGAACGCGGCTTTGTGCTGGCCCGCCCCGGCGAACTGTTTCCCTCCAACCGCTGGCTGGTCAGGCTCACCTGCCTTTCCTCCGCCCCAAGAGCCATGCGCCAAAGGGTGGAAATCCATTTCCACCACGGTACGCGCGAATGCGCGGCGCGGGTGGTCTTTCGCGACAGGGACAAGCTGGCCCCCGGCGAAACCGCACTGGCGGAACTGCGTTTCAAGGAACCCATGGTGGGCGTATTTGGCGACCACTGCGTGTTGCGGGCCTATTCGCCCCTGCGCACGGTTGCTGGCGGGCTGCTGGTCAGTCCTCTGCCGCCCGAGTTGCGCGCCAAAGACCCTGAACTGGCCGACAAGATGCGGCTGTTGCAGGAGCTGCCCGACCTGCGCGATGCGGCAGAAGCCATCGGCGGGGGCAAGGCTGAAGCCAAGGCGCGCGATGAGGCCAGGGCCGCGCTTGCACGCGGCGCACTGACCCTGCGCGGTATCGAGGGTGCTGACGAAGCGCGGCTGCGCGCCCTGACGGGCCTTGCCCGATCCGCTGTGGAGGCGGCGCTGCAACTGCTTTCCACCCGTGGCGACGCACTCTGCTGGGACAAGGAAAACCGCTGCTGGATCGGCAAAATTCCCTTTGAAAAGCTGCTGGCCGCCAGTCTTGAGCGCGGGGCCGATCTGCACCGCCGCGAACCTCTCAAACCCGGATTCACCCGGGGAGCCCTTTGCACGGGCTGGAGCCGCAACCTGCCCCCCAAGCTTGTGCAAAAAGTGCTGGATCAGGCCCTCAAGCAGGGCGATCTGGTCACTGAAGGCGAGGGGCTGCGCCTGCAATCGCATACAGTGAGCCTGGCCGCCGATCAGGCGGGCTTGCGCCAAAAGCTTCTGGACGCGCATGCCAGCGCGGGGCTGACCCCGCCCAACGCCAAGGACGTGTTTGAAGAACTCGGCGTTTCCCCCAAGGAGGCCGCCCCGGTGCTGCGCCTGCTCTGCGAGGCTGGCGAACTGGTCAAGATCAAGGACGGCCTGTATTACCACGGCCCGGCCTTGGCCGATATTCTTGAACGTGTGCGCGGCTGGTTCACCACCCATGACAATCTTGATGTGGGCGGGCTGAAAGAACTCCTGGGGCTTTCGCGCAAATATCTGATCGCCTTGCTGGAATATATGGATAATGAGCGCATAACCGTGCGTGTGGGCGACCAGCGCCGTTTTCGCGGGCGCTAGGTTATTCCGTAAACAGGAATTGTCCTTGCATTCTTGCCTTGAATGCTCATATATCTCAGTAATGCTCATTTGCTCATAACTCTTCACTAAGGAGCCCGGATATGTCTGAAAAAATTCTGGTAGTTGGTGGTGTTGCCCTGGGGCCCAAGGCGGCTTGCCGCTGCAAGCGCCTCATGCCCGATGCGGAAGTGATGCTTGTGGACGAAAACGTCTTCATTTCCTACGGCGGTTGCGGCATCCCCTACTACGTGTCCGGTGAAATACAGAATCTCGACGATCTGCGCTCCACACCCTACCATACCGTGCGCGACACCGAATTTTTCCGCGATATGAAGGGCATCACCGTACGCACCCAGACGCGCGCCCTGGCCATTGACCGGGCTGCCAAAACCCTGCTCGTCAAGGACGTTGTTTCCGGCAAGGAAGAAAAGCTGCCTTACGACAAGCTGGTGCTGGCTACCGGCGCAAGCCCGCGTGTTCCCCCCATTGAAGGCAAGGATCTGAAAAACGTGCTTTCCCTGACCCGCCTTGAAGCCGCCGGGGCCATCCGCGCCGCTTGCCAGGAGGGCAAGGTCAGCGAGGCGGTCATTGTGGGCGGCGGCTTTATCGGCCTTGAGGCTGCCGTGGCCCTGGCCGACATGTGGGGCGTAAAAGTCAGCGTTGTGGAAATGATGGATCAGATTTTGCCCGGCGTGCTTTCCCAGCCTCTTTCGCTCATGGCCGCCAACGACTGCCTGACCCACAAGGTTGACGTGTTCACCTCTGAAAAAGTGCTGCGCCTTGAAGGCGAAAACGGCACCGTCACCAAGGTGGTCACGGACAAGCGCGAAATCCCCGCCCAACTGGTGATCTTTGCCGCTGGCTTTATCCCCAACGGGCAACTTGCCAAGGATGCCGGGCTGGAAGTGGCCCCCTTTGGAGCGGTGGTGGTGGACGAGCACATGCGCACCACCGACCCCTCCATCTATGCGGGCGGCGACTGCGTGGCCATCAAGAACATCATCACCGGCAAGATCGGCTACCTGCCCCTGGGCAGCATGGCCAACCGCCAGGGCCGCATCATCGGCACCAACCTTGCTGGCGGCAATGCCAGATTCCCCGGCTTCGTGGGCTCCTGGGCCGTCAAACTCTTTGGTCTTTCCTTCTGCGGCGTGGGCCTTACGGTTGAACGCGCCCGCAAGGAAGGCTTTGACGCCATGAGCGTCAGCGTGGAGCAGCTCGACCACGCCCACTTCTACCCCGAAAAATCCATGATGAGCCTTGAGCTAGTGGTGGACAAGGCCACCAGCCGGGTGCTGGGCATTCAGGGCGCCTGCGCCGACCCAGATTCGCTCAAAGCCCGCATTGATGCGGTGGCTGCGGCCCTGCAGTATTCCAAGCCCACGGTGGAAGACATCTCCAACCTTGAAATCGCCTACGCCCCGCCCTTTGCCTCGGCCATGGACGTGGTCAACGTGGTTGCCAACGTGGCCGACAACGCCCTTTCCGGACGCTTCACCCCCGTGACCGCCGACCAGTTCATGGACTTGTGGAAGAAGCGCAACGAAAACCACGTATTCTTTATTGATTCCCGCCCTGCGGCGGCAGGCAAGGCAGTGCAGGAAAAGCATCCCGACTGGCACGCCATGCCGCTGGAAGAAATCGCCGCCAGAATCAGCGAAGTGCCCAAGGACCGCCCTGTTGCCATTATCTGCAATACGGGTCTGCGCGCCTATGACAGCCTGCTGGTGCTGGCCCGCAATGGCGTGACCAACGTGGTCAACTCCACAGGTGGCATGCAGGCGGTCATCAAGATGGGCCTCTCGCTGTAACATGCCCGCCAGGAAAAAACGCATCTGAACGCTTTCGGGGGAGGGATCTTGCAAAAGGGTTCCTCCCTCGCTTCAATCGGGCACTGGTTTTCTCCACCCTGCGCACTCTGTCAAAATCAACATAGATTACTGCTCGCAGGGCAGATTCAGACTGGAGGCGCATCAAGGGGTCAGCCGCAGGCACCCAAAATCCGTAACATTGAACCAGGGACAAGCCGCGAACTTTGCTGCCCTGAAACATTTGTGATATTTTTTTCATTTACCCTGCGCATTCCAACGTGCCGTCATCATAGGTTTTCCCATCGGGCATGACCCAAACCACCTTGTCAGGTTTCACAATTCATCACTATTTTCCGCATGTTGCGTCTGTCACAATTTTTTTTATTGCGCCCACGATTAAACTGTTCAAACAAACAATTTTATGGTAAGCGCAAAAACGCGCATTCCGTCGGGGCAGACGAGGGTGTGCAGCAAGGCTCCAAAACAAGTGATACCAAGCTTTTTTGGTGGACGCGAAAAGCCGGATTGGGTAGGGTTTTTCTACCACGATTCCACTCCCAGCCTCCATTTTGTGTTCACTTCACGGCACTAGCCGTTGCCCGTCCCTGCCAAGTGCGGGGCCTTATCTCAGGGGCCGATCCGACCCACGCTGATTTTGTAAAAACATTGCGCGCCTGTGGGCGCCAAGGAGGAACAGATGGCTCATATGAAAACTATGGACGGCAACAACGCCACCGCGCACATTGCCTACGCTCTGTCGGAAACGGCAGCCATTTACCCCATCACCCCCTCGTCCGTCATGGGCGAAGTCATGGACCAGTTGGCGGCCAAGGGCACCAAAAACCTGCTCGGCCAGATCGTGAATGTGCGCGAAATGCAGTCCGAAGCCGGCGCCGCTGGCGCTGTGCACGGCATGCTTTCCGCCGGCGCCCTCACCTCCACCTACACGGCTTCCCAGGGCCTGCTGCTCATGATCCCCAACATGTACAAAATCGCCGGTGAACTGCTTCCCGGCGTTTTCCATGTTTCGGCTCGTGCCCTGGCCTCCCATGCCCTGTCCATCTTTGGCGACCACCAGGACGTGATGGCCGCCCGTCAGACGGGCTTCTGCTTCCTGGCTTCCTCCTCCGTGCAGGAATGCATGGACCTGGCCCTCGTTGCGCACCTTTCCGCCATCGACGCCAGCCTGCCCTTCTGCCACTTCTTTGACGGCTTCCGCACTTCCCACGAAGTGCAGAAGATCGAAACCATTGATTACGAAGACATCCGCCCCCTGGTGAACTGGGAAAAGGTGGCCGAATTCCGCGCCACCGCCATGAACCCCGAGCATCCGCACATTCGCGGCACCGCCCAGAACCCCGACATTTACTTCCAGAACCGCGAAGCTTCCAATCTCTACTACGACGCCGTGCCCGGCATCGTGCTTGAGAACATGAAGAAGGTTGAGTCCATCACTGGCCGCAAGTACCGCCTCTTTGACTACGTGGGCCACCCCGAAGCCGACCGCGTGATCGTTTCCATGGGTTCTTCCTGTGAAGTCATTGAAGAAACCGTGAAGTACCTCAACGCACAGGGCCAGCGCGTGGGCCTCGTGAAGGTGCACCTGTTCCGCCCCTTCTCCACCGAGCATCTGCTGCGCGCCCTGCCCGCCAGCGTTACCTGCATCACCGTGCTTGACCGCACCAAGGAAAGCGGCGCTCTTGGCGATCCGCTGTATCAGGACGTGTGCACCGCCTTCCTCGAAAAGGGCGAAGCTCCCACCCTGGTTGGCGGCCGCTACGGCCTGGGCTCCAAGGACTTCACCCCCGGCATGGCCAAGGCCGTGTACGACAACATGATGGCCCTTCAGCCCAAGAACCACTTCACCGTGGGCATCAACGACGACGTCACCAACCTTTCGCTTGATGTGGAAGAAGAAATCGACACCGTGCCCGCTGGCACCGTGCAGTGCAAGTTCTTCGGCCTCGGCGCTGACGGCACCGTGGGCGCCAACAAGCAGGCCATCAAGATCATCGGCGACAACACCGATCTCTACGCCCAGGCCTACTTTGCTTACGACTCCAAGAAGTCCGGCGGCTTCACCGTGTCGCACCTGCGCTTCGGCAAGGAACAGATCACCTCTTCCTACCTGATCACCAAGGCCGACTACGTTGCCTGTCACAAGGCTGCCTACGTGACCCAGTACGACATTCTTGAAGGCATCAAGGAAGGCGGCACTTTTGTGCTGAACTCCAACTGGTCGCTGGCCGACATGGAAAAGCACCTGCCCGCCTCCATGAAGCGCGTCATCGCCCGCAAGAAGCTGAAGTTCTACAACGTGGACGCCGTCAAGGTTGCCCAGGAAGTGGGCCTCGGCGGCCGCATCAACATGATCATGCAGACTGCCTTCTTCAAGCTTGCCAACGTGCTTGATTTTGAAAAGGCCGTGGGCCTGCTCAAGGAATCCATCAAGAAAACCTACGGCAGCAAGGGCGACAAGATCGTCAACATGAATATTGCCGCCGTGGACAAGGGCATGGACGCTCTGGAAGAAGTGAAATACCCCGCTTCCTGGGCCACTGCCACCGAAGGCGCCGCTGCCTGCTGCTGCGACGATGACGAATACATCAGCGCCGTTGTACGTCCCATTCTGGCCCAGCAGGGCGACAAGCTGCCCGTGTCCGCCATGGATCCGGCTGGCTTCATGCCCCTTGGCACCGCCGCCTGCGAAAAGCGCGGCTGCGCCATCGACGTGCCCGAATGGCAGGTTGAAAACTGCATCCAGTGCTGCCAGTGCTCCTTTGTGTGCCCCCACGCCGCCATCCGCCCGGTGCTCGCCACCGAGGAAGAACTGACCGGCGCGCCCGCTTCCTTTGTGACCAAGGACGCCATCGGCAAGGAACTCAAGGGCATGAAGTTCCGCATTCAGGTGTACACTGAAGACTGCCTGGGCTGCGGCTCCTGCGCTGAAGTGTGCCCCGCCAAGGTCAAGGCCCTCGTTATGAAGCCCCTTGACACCCAGATGCCCACCCAGAAAGAAAATCTGGCCTTCGCAGAAGCCAACATCACGCTCAAGGACGAGCTCATGGCTCGCGACACCGTCAAGGGTTCGCAGCTGCAGCAGCCCCTGCACGAGTTCTCCGGCGCCTGCGCCGGTTGCGGCGAAACGCCTTACGTCAAGGTGCTCACCCAGATGTTCGGCGAACGCATGATCGTGGCCAACGCCACGGGCTGCTCGTCCATCTGGGGCGCTTCTTCGCCCACCACGCCTTACTGCACCAACAAGGACGGCTTTGGCCCGGCCTGGGGCAACTCCCTGTTTGAAGACGCCGCCGAATACGGCTGCGGCATGGGCATTGCCTACGAACAGCGCCGTGGCCTGCTGGCCATGAAGGTTCAGGAAGCCCTGAAGGAAGAAACCGCTTCTCCCGAACTGAAGGCCGCCCTCCAGGGTTGGCTGGACAACAAGGACGATGCCGAAGGCTCCCGCAAGTACGGCGAGATGATCATGGCCAACCTGGAAGGCTTTGACAGCCCCCTGGCCCATGAACTGTGGCACATGGACGATCTCTTCACCAAGAAGAGCGTTTGGGTCTTCGGCGGCGACGGCTGGGGATACGACATCGGTTACGGCGGCCTTGACCACGTCCTCGCCAGTGGCGACGACATCAACGTGCTGCTGATGGATACCGAAGTGTACTCCAACACCGGCGGTCAGTCCTCCAAGGCCACCCCGCTTGGCGCCGTGGCCCAGTTTGCCGCCGCAGGCAAGCGCACCGGCAAGAAAGACCTTGGCCGCATGGCCATGACCTACGGCTATGTGTACGTTGCTTCCGTGTCCATGGGCGCGGACAAGCAGCAGGTGCTCAAGGCCTTCCGCGAAGCCGAAGCCTACAAGGGCCCCTCGCTCATCATCGCTTACGCTCCCTGCATCAACCAGGGTCTGCGCAAGGGCATGGGCAAGAGCCAGGAAGAAGCCAAGATGGCCGTGCTTTCCGGCTACTGGCCCCTGTACCGCTACAACCCCGAACTGGCCAAGGAAAAGAAAAATCCCTTCCAGCTCGACAGCAAGGCTCCTTCTGCTGACATTCAGGAATTCCTGGGCGGCGAAACCCGTTTTGCCTCTCTGGAAAAGATGGCTCCCGAAGTCTCCAAGAAGCTGCGCGCCGAACTGGCCGAAGCCTATACTGAACGCTACGCCATGCTCAAGCAGATGGCTGATCTGCCCTACCCCGGCACCAGCGCCGAGTAGAGAGGTCTGACGTTATGACTACCCGCGCCCGCCAGCATCTGGCTCCTCTCCGGGGGGCAGCCTGCTGCTGCGGGCGCGGGCTATGTCACACGCTTGGGATCAAAGGTTAAAGGCCTGGGCGCGGGGAATGCCCTCGCGCCCTTTTCGCGTTAATACCGCCAGCCTGCCGGCACAGCAGGGGAGGCACTATGCACAACGGTCTATACATCACCGCCACCGGGCCCATGACGGGCAAGAGCGCCATTGCCCTTGGGGCCATGCAGCTGCTCACCCGCAGCATGCGCAAGGTGGCTTTTTTCCGTCCCATCATCAACGAACCTCTGTGGGACGACCGCGACCCCGACATCCATCTGATGCTTGAATACTTCAAGCTCAAGATGGACTACGCCGACACCTTCGCCTACACCCAGCGCGAAGCCCGCCAGATCATCAATCAGGGTTCGCGCAACCTGCTCATCGAAAACATCATCCAGAAGTACAAAAAGCTGCTGGAAACCTATGATTTCGTTGTGTGCGTGGGCACAGACTTTCTTGCCAAAGACCCGGTTTTCGAGTTTGAACTCAATGCCGAAATTGCGGCCAACCTTGGCTGCCCGGTCCTCTTGGTCACCAGCGGCTACAATGTGAGCGCCGAAGACATTCGTGATTCGCTCCAGATCACCATGGACAGCCTTGAACCCTATGCGCTGGACGTGGTTGCCACCATTGTAAACCGCCGCAGCCTCACGCAGACAGAACTGGACGAACTGCGCGCCCACTTCAGCACGCAGGAAAGCCCAGCCCTGATTTTCTCCGTTCCCAACGACCCCACCATCGGCCAGCCCACCATGGCTGACGTGAAAAAGGGCCTGGACGCGGAAGTGCTGTTTGGCGAAAAACGCCTGGACGCGCTGGTGGGCGACTACCTTATCGCCGCCATGCATGTGGACAATGTGCTCAACTACATTGCCAAAGACCAGCTCATCGTCACCCCTGGCGACCGCGCTGACGTGCTCCTGGCAGCCATTGCCTCGCGCCTGTCGTCTTCTACTCCCGACATTGCGGGCGTGCTGCTGACCGGGGGCATCCGTCCCTCCGAAAACGTCTGCAAATTCATTGAAGGCTGGACAGGCTCGCCCCTGCCCATCCTGTTGACGCCGCACCATACCTACAAGGCCTTTATGGCCCTGCAAAGCATCATCGCCCCCATTGAACCGGGCGATCTGCGCAAGATCAACAGCGTGCTGGGCCTGTTTGAACAGTACGTCAACGGCAAGGAAATCGAAAACCGCATCGGCGGCGAGCGCAGCAGCCGCATCACGCCCATGATGTTTGAATTCGAGCTGATCCAGCGCGCCAAAGCCAACAAGATGCGCATCGTGCTGGCCGAAGGCACCGAGGAGCGCATCCTGCGCGCAACGGATATCCTCCTGCGTCGCGATGTGGCCGAAATCATCCTGCTGGGCGACGTGGAAGAAATCCGCTCCAAGGCCAGCGCCTTTGGCCTGGACATTGCCAAGGCCCGACTCATCGACCCGGTGAAATCCGACCTGTTTGAAGACTACGCCAATACCTACTACGAACTGCGCAAAAAGAAGGGCATTACCCCTGAACAGGCGCGCGACACGATGACCGACGCCACCTACTTTGCCACCATGATGGTCAAGAAGGACGATGCAGACGGCATGGTTTCCGGTTCGGTCAACACCACGGCGCACACCATCCGCCCGGCCTTTGAATTTGTGAAGACCAAGCCCGGATTCACCGTGGTTTCCTCGGTCTTCCTCATGTGCCTCAAGGATCGCGTGCTGGCCTTTGGCGACTGCGCCGTTAACCCCAACCCCACTGCGCAGCAACTGGCAGAAATCGCCATTGCCTCGGCCCACACGGCCAAGGTGTTTGGCATTGAGCCGCGCGTTGCCATGCTTTCCTACTCCACCGGTACTTCCGGCAAGGGTGCGGACGTGGACGTTGTGGTGGAAGCCACCAAGATCGCGCAGGAAATGGCCCCCGATCTCGCGCTGGAAGGCCCCTTGCAGTACGACGCGGCCATCGACCCCTCGGTTGCCAAAACCAAGATGCCTGACAGCAAGGTTGCCGGTAAGGCCACGGTGTTCATCTTCCCTGACCTCAACACCGGCAACAATACCTACAAGGCCGTGCAGCGCGCTGCTGGCGCGGTGGCCATCGGCCCCGTGCTTCAGGGCCTGAACAAGCCTGTCAACGATCTCTCGCGCGGCTGCACCGTGCCCGATATCGTCAATACCGTGGCCATCACTGCGGTGCAGGCCGCCGCCGAAAAGGCCGCGCAGAAATAGTTGCAGATAATCAGCCCCGGCTGACAGGTGCTTTCGGCGGTTTGCCTGACACGGCAAACCGCCGCATAAAGCCTGCCGCCGCAAAAACATTACTGACGCAAGGCATGCGCCACAAACTGCCGGCCCGCGATCAGAATAAACAAGTTTAAGGAAAGGAAGAGTTATGAAAATTCTGGTGATTAACGCGGGTTCCTCGTCCTGCAAGTATCAGTTGCTGGAAATGGACACGCGCAGCGTGCTCTGCTCCGGTCTTGCCGAACGCATCGGCCAGGAAGGCGGACGCCTCACCCACAAAATCGCCCCCGATACGGACAAGGAAGAAAAGCTTGTTCGCGAGGCCTTCTTCCCCACTCATG
Source organism: Desulfovibrio intestinivivus (assembly GCF_053570665.1). Lineage (NCBI taxonomy): Bacteria > Pseudomonadati > Thermodesulfobacteriota > Desulfovibrionia > Desulfovibrionales > Desulfovibrionaceae > Desulfovibrio > Desulfovibrio intestinivivus. The sequence goes on from NZ_JBRBQT010000001.1 coordinate 763,417, forward strand.
TGGAAGCCATGGAACTGGTCATCGCTCTGCTGACCGACGCCGACAAGGGCGTTATCAAGGACAAGAGCGAAATTTACGCCATCGGCCACCGCGTGCTGCACGGCGGCGAAGCCGTGAGCGATCCCGTGCTGGTGAATGAGCGTGTGAAGCAGATTGTGGAAGAATGCGCCGTACTTGGCCCCTTGCACAACCCCGCCAACCTCATGGGCATTGAAGTGGCTGAAAAGCTCTTCCCCGGCGTTCCCAACGTGGCCGTGTTCGATACCGAATTCGGCATGGGCATGCCCAAGGAAGCCTTCATGTACGCTCTGCCCTACGAGCTGTATGAAGAACTGCGCATCCGCCGCTACGGCTTCCACGGCACCTCGCACAAGTATATTGCCAACGCCACCGCCGAGTTCCTTGGCAAGCCCCTTTCCGAGCTGCGCTCCATCACCATGCACCTCGGCAACGGCTCTTCCATGAGCTGCGTGAAAAACGGCAAGTGCTTTGACACCAGCATGGGCCTCACCCCGCTGGAAGGCCTTGTAATGGGCACCCGCTGCGGCACCATTGACCCGGCCATCGTGCCCTTTGTCATGGAAAAGAAGGGCCTCAGCCCCTCCGAAGCCGACACCCTGATGAACAAGAAGTCCGGCCTGCTTGGCCTGTGCGGCTACACCGACATGCGCGATGTGCATGCCCAGGTGGACAAGGGCAACGAACGCGCCGAACTGGCCCTCAAGCTGCTCGTGCGCAGCATCAAAAAGACCCTTGGTTCCTACTTCTTCCTGCTTGAAGGCAACGTGGACGCTCTGGTGTTCACCGCAGGCATCGGCGAGAACGACGACATCGTCCGCGCCATGGTTTGCGAAGGCCTTGAAGCCTTCGGCATCAAGCTCAACAAGGAAGAAAACAGCACCCGCAAGCCCGGCGCGCGCATCATCACCACGCCGGACAGCAAGATCCCCGTGATCATCATCCCCACCAATGAAGAGCTCCAGATCGCCCTTGCCACGGTGGAAGTGCTGAAAAAGTAAGCCAGCTTACTTTTGCCTTATGCATGTCAAAGGCCGCCCCCGAAAGGAGGCGGCCTTTTTGTACTCTTGCACAGAAAAATTGAGCGGATGTGAAAACCGTCAGCTGGCTGCTCCGGCCTCGTGCTTCATGGCTTGCTCAAACTGCTGAATATAGCTTTCCAGCTTCTTTTTGTGGTTGTAGTCGTTGGAACTTTTCACATACAGGCCCCCGCCCACGGCGACTACAAGGGCAGAAACACCCCCAAATTTGGCGCTCATGTACAAGGCATCGGGCAGTCGGCGCACAAATTCATCCATGCTTTCCGTAAACAGATGCATAAGGAAGCTAAAACACACCAGCCCAACCAGAAAAACAATAGTGCTGACTTTACAAACTTTTTTCAGCGGGTACTTTTCAACCACATATTCGTTGGCACGAGCCAGACCGCAGCGCTTCATCACGGTGGCAGCGTCTGCAAATTCGTAGCTTTGAACTGTGGACTCGCCGTGGCCTGTGTTTGAGTTGGCATTGGGGGCTGCGCTGCGAACGGCATAGACCTCCAGCGGCACGCTTTCGCCGAACGAACCATTTTTTACATCTTCGACGGGACCCAGACAGCCCAGTACCAGCGAATCACCCTGTGCAGCCGCAAAGGTTTCCGGCAAGGGCAGTTGCACTTCCGTGCCGTATTCCAACTGAAGGGCAGCGCTCTGCCAGCCTTTTTCTCCACAGGGCATACGCAATGCCATGCCGGTGCTATCCCCCAGTGACACAACAGTTCCCCGCGTGTCGGCCTTGGGCGCTGTGCCCAACACAACCGCCCTTACGGTCATCACGCGAAAATTCCTGCCTTCAACTGTAAAATCCATGAAAACCTCTCTCCATAATGCGCCCGTGGGGCTTGCTTCCCTTTACCGGGGCAGCAGCGTTTCCTCAAGGGCAAGATCTACGGGAACCTCGCGCGAGGGCAGCGACTTATCTATGCGCACCGTGCCCGCAGGGGCGTTGCGCATGGGTTTGACGTGACGCACCTCGGCATACTGTATGCGTGCCCGGGCGGCGTCGCGCTGCCAGCTTTTGCAGGCGGCCAGCGCCCCGGCCTCGTCAAGAGTGCGCGGCGGCACTTCCTGCCCACCGTGGGCGCGGCGAATAATCACGTGCGAACCGGGGCCGTTTTCCGCATGCAGCCAGATATCATGCGGGGCAGCAAGCTTGCGCGCGGCCAGATTACCCTTGGAATCGCGGCCTCGCAGCAGCACAAACCCATCTGAACTTATAAACATCTGCACATTTTTGGGCAAGGTGGCGGCCATTCCGGTACCAACCGCGCGCCCGGTGGGAGCCGCCTCATCGCCAGCGCCCGCAGTGGCGCCCAGCAGGCTGCCAGGCCAGCTGCCGGGCCGGGCCTGACGCAAGGAGGCCAGTTCGTCTTCCAACGCGCCGCGCCGCACGGCCAGATGTTCCATGCCGCGTTGTCCGCGCCGGGCCGTATGAAAAAGACGGGCCATTTGCTCGCGCACTGAATACCGCAGATCCAGCGGTATTTCCCGCGCAGGGCCGTGCGGGCCTTCCTCCACGGTGACGGAAGCCGCACGAAAATCCGCAGGCCAGCGCCACAATTCGGCCTGAAGCGCCAGAGCGTCGGCCTGACAGGCCATCATCTTGCCAAGGCGGTTTTCTTCCTCGCGCAGTTTTTCCAGCAGCTTTGCGAGCTTGCGCGCGCGCCTGTCCAGAGGCTGGGCCGCTTCCCGCGCCTGATCCAGAGCCAGACGGGCAAGCACCATATCCTGCCCTGCCAGTTCGGTTAGACTCAGGGCCTCCGGTCCGCAAAATTCAGCAGTAGATGGAGCGTCCGCATTCTTGCCCTGCAAGGCTCTTTGCTGTTCCGGGGGCAGGGGCCAGGCGCTTATGGCGAGCACCGGACGTGGCATGGCCGGTGCAGAGGCATTGCCGGAGGCAGGTGCGCAGGGGCCGTAGCAGAATATATCGCCGCCCCCTGTCCGCAGGTCTTCCAGTAAGGCCCACTGTTCCGGTTCTTCAAGGCAGGCAAGGGTTCGGCGTAAGGCGGGGGTAAGCACAGGCCACTGCCGCCAGTTGTTCAGGGCATCCGCCAGTTGCGCAGGCTCGGGCCAGGTGGCCTGCTCGTCTTCCGGCGATTCATTCTCGGCCAGAAAGCGGAGCGACGGCCCTTCGCGCAAATCAAGCAGCAGCCAGGTCAGGCGCGGGGATTGCTCCGAGCCTGCATCAGCCTGCCCCAGTTGCGGCAATGGCGGCAGTTGGGGAGCCTCAGCGCCGCCAGCGAGCAGCAGCCACAAACAGCGTTCGCTCCAGCGGGCCACGCAGGCAACGATGCGCCGACCGGCGGCATACTTGCGCAGCCGCATGATGGGCGCTGAAGGTGCGCGGCCCACGCTGATGCGTTGGGATGTGACAAAACAGAACGGTTCCTTTCGCCCAAAGCGCAGGCAAAGCTGCCGCTTGCGCCCACCGCTGTAGACCATGAGGGCCAGCAGTCCATCAGCAGGTTCCTGAATTTTTTCCACCCTTGCGCCAGTGAGCAAGGGGGTCAGATCTTCACAAAAACGGCGGAAAAGATGGGCATCCATAGAAAAAACCGGCTTCAGGGCAAGGTAAATGGCTGGGGAGAAAGCGGGGGCAAGGCGGCAAGGCGCGGCAGACGGCCCGCTCGGATGGAAGGCATTACCCTGCCGAAGACAAGGCCGCACAATGTCCCCAACGCGTGCGCAGATGCAGCAGCAAACGCAGTTCCAGGTGCAACAGATGACAGACCGCAGGCTGGCATAATTGCGCAGAGGGTTCGGGTAACAGCCTCGCCAGCATATCCGATGGGCATGACGCGGCCGTTGCAACCGGGCCAGAAGTCTCGTGGACCCAGTTCGCCAGACCCCCGCCGCAAGGCGGAACCACCGGGAGTCTACCCGAAGTAGCATGCCGTCAGGCGCAAGCGGGAGTGCGCGAGCGCATCGCCCGCCTGGCCGAAAGCAACAAAAACAGTGCCTTTAAGGCAAAGAAATGACGTTAATCGCCGCGAAGGTGTTCGTCTTCTTCCTGTTTGGCTTTGCAGTTGATGCACAAACGCGTCACGGGGCGGGCCTTGAGACGGGGAACGCTGATGTCGTCGCCGCAGTCTTCGCAAATCCCGTAGGTGCCATCGTCAATGCGGGTAAGGGCTGCCTGAATCTTGCGGATCAGGCGGCGCTCACGGTCACGGATGCGCAGGGTAAAGGCCCTGTCGGATTCTGCAGTGGCGCGGTCAGCCGGGTCGGCAAACACTTCGTTGCTATCCGTCAGTTCTTCCAGGGTGCTGTCACCCTTCTGCTTCGCTTCTTCAAGCATGTCGGAAAGAAGCTTGCGAAAGTATTCTAAATCCTTGTGATCCATTTAAATCCTCCGGCGGACGCCGCTGGGGGGCGCATGAACGGTCTACTAATAGGCCTGGCAGGAGCATGCATGGAGCAAGCGATTCGCACCGCATATCCTGCATTGGCCAGCCATGCGGCGGCATGGCCCGCTCAGAGCACCTCTCAATGAAAATGCTCTTTTGATGCAATGGACTCATATAGCTACATGCGCAACCTTTGTAAAGCTGTGCCCTCAAGATTACGCAAAGCATGTACTTTGGCGACTGGCACAAACAGAAACCCCGGTTAAACCGGGGTCTAAGGTGCCATAAAAGCACAACAATAAGAAGCTATGATGATCATTGCATGGCAATCAGGCTCCAGCTGGATCGTCTTCCCGTCCGGCTTCAAGCCGCTCGGCCTCGTAGCGGGCTTCGCGGGCTGCTGCCTTGGCGGCATCCTGTGCGGCCTGCCGCTCGCGCGCTTCGGCGCGGATAACGCCCTTGATCTCGTCCCAGGCAGGCTCGTTCCACAAATCCTCACAACGCTGCGTGGGAACGGATACGTCTGTAAATTCCTCGCCACGGCGGGCGCGCACAAACACATCCCCCCCGGTGGCCACGGCCTTGGGCGCGTAGGAGGCCGTCATCTGACAGGCGGTGCGCAGCACGCCCTCGGGCCACAAGGCTCCGTTGCGGGCCAGAGCCAACGGCCCCGGCATGTCGCGCATGCGCAGGATAAGATCGTCCGGGCCTGCGGCTGCGGCCAGCAGATCATTGTCCGCGCTGTTGCGCCCAACGCACAGCCAGTAGTGGTTCTGCCCATCGCTGTGCCAGAACTGACGCCCAAGATTGGCAAGGGTAAAATCACTGGCGCTTGGCTCCGGCAAACGGGTGAGCACCAGCCAGTAGCGGCGGGCGTTCTCACGCTCGGTCAGGCGGCAGCCGCCCCCCGGCGTGGGAATTTCCTTGATGCCGTATTCCTTGGCAAGGTTCAGCTGCTCGGTGCGGCCCCGGCCCCAGATGCCCAGCAGACGCGAGCGGTCCACAAGCCCGCTTTCTTCAACAGGAGTCGGCAGCAGATGCTTGGCGCACAGTGGCCGCAACAAGATATCGGCCACGGCGGCATCACGCATGATAACGTTCAGCGTGTCGCGCCGCTGTGACATGGGACGCTGCCCCAGAACCTCGCCCGAGGCCAGGGCCTTGGCGCCCACACTTTCCATATATTTGCGGGCCTCGCGCAGCAGCAGGATCTTGCAGTCAACGCAGGGGTTCAGCACCTTGCCAAAGCCGTGTTCAGGCCTTTGGCGCAGCATGGCGGCAAACTGGGGGCCAACATCCTGAGTAACAATGTCAAGGTCGTAAATCTTGCGCCAATGTGCGGCCACCGCTTCGCCGCCAAAAAAGGGCGAATAAAAATGCAGACAGCGCACGGCAAGGCCTTGGCGTTCGAGCAGTTTTGCTGTGAGCAGACTGTCGAGCCCGCCGGAAAACAATACTATTATTTGGGGAGAATCGCTCATGCCCGCGCTTGTACGACAGCAATCGCCGGTGCGCAAGGGGCGCATGCAAGCCTTGCCCAGCTTTTGCCTGCTTGCAATTATCATTATCAGGAATTAAACTCAATTAATAGCGGCACAAGCGCAGCCTCTCCGCCGATCTGGCATTTGCCTTGCTCGCCTTGGTCTGCTACACTAATGCGCTTGAAGATATTTTTACCCGGAGCAATGAGCTATGGCGAAGAAACCGGCCATGAGTCAGGAAAACGCGCGCGCCGAAGCCTTGGGCACCGCACTTGCTACCATCGAACGCAAGTACGGCAAGGGCGCTGTGATGAAGCTTTCCGACGATGCCCACGTCAATATTCCCGTAATCCCCACCGGTTCCATCGGCCTTGATCTGGCCCTTGGCGTGGGGGGGATTCCGCGCGGGCGCATCAGCGAAATTTTTGGCCCGGAATCTTCGGGCAAAACCACGCTGACCCTCCACATTATTGCAGAATGCCAGAAAATGGGCGGCACCTGCGCCTTTGTGGACGCAGAACACGCTCTTGACATTGCTTACGCCAAACGTCTCGGCGTCATCACCGACGAACTGCTCATTTCGCAGCCCGATTACGGCGAACAGGCGCTGGATATCGCCGACATGCTCGTGCGTTCCGGTGCGGTTGACCTTGTGGTAGTGGACTCTGTGGCCGCGCTTATTCCGCAGGCCGAACTTGACGGCGACATGGGCGAAACACAGGTGGGCGGCCATGCCCGCCTTATGTCGCACGCCATGCGCCGCCTCACTGGCACCATCCATAAATCCCGCACGTCTGTGATCTTTATCAACCAGATCCGCATGAAGATCGGCGTGACCGGCTACGGCAGCCCCGAAACCACCACCGGCGGTAACGCGCTCAAGTTCTATTCTTCCGTGCGCCTTGATATCCGGCGCATCCAGACCCTCAAGGACAAGGAAGAATCGTTTGGCTCGCGCACCAGGGTCAAGGTGGTCAAAAACAAGGTTGCCCCGCCCTTCCGCAGCGCCATTTTTGACATTCTGTACGGTCAGGGCATTTCGCGCTCCGGCGAACTGCTTGACCTCGGCATTGAAGCCAAGATCATCGACCAGAGCGGCTCGTGGTTTGCATTTGGAAGCGAAAAGCTCGGCCAGGGCCGCGAAAAAGTACGGGCGCTGCTGGATGAAAACCTTGATCTGCGCAACCAGATTGAAGCCAAGGTTGTGGAATTTCTGGGCCTGAACCCCAAGGAATTTGTACCCACAGAAGAAGACCTGGACGAAGGCGAAGCCCCCACGCCCACTTACGAATAAAGGCCATTTTTTACCTGCGACCGCGCGCCTTGGTGGTGCGCGGTCGTTGTTCGCGCAGACCCCATTACGGAGCCAGTAAATGCTCACCGCCAAAGAAATACGCCGCCGCTACCTCGAATTTTTCAAACGCCACCAGCATGAAATTGTCGAATCCGGCCCCATTATTCCGCCCAACGACCCCACCTTGCTGTTTACCAATGCTGGCATGGTGCAATTCAAGAAGCTGTTTCTTGGCGAGGAAAAGCGCGCATACAGCCGCGCCACTACCTGCCAGAAATGCCTGCGTGTTTCGGGCAAGCACAACGACCTTGAAAACGTGGGCCGCACCGCGCGCCATCACACGTTTTTTGAAATGCTGGGCAACTTTTCTTTCGGCGACTATTTCAAGCGCGAAGCCATCACCTGGGCCTGGGAATTTGTGAGCAAGGAGCTTGAACTGCCCAAGGAAAAGCTCTGGGTCACAGTGTTCCGCGAGGACGACGAGGCCGCGGCCATCTGGGCCGAGGTTGCCGGTCTGCCCGCCGACCGCATCGTCCGTATGGGCGAAAAAGACAACTTCTGGACCATGGGCGATACCGGCCCCTGCGGCCCCTGTTCCGAAATTTATGTGGATCAGGGCGCAGACATGTCTTGCGGGCCGGACTGCGGCATCGGCAAATGCGACTGCGACCGGTTCCTTGAAATCTGGAACCTGGTGTTCACCCAGTTTGACCAGTCTGCCGACGGCACTCGCGTGGCTCTTGCCAATCCGAACATTGATACGGGCATGGGCCTTGAACGCATGGCCGCCGTTGCCCAGGGCAAACGCTCCAACTTTGACTGCGACCTGTTTCAGGAAATCATCCAGTACGCCGCCTCGCTTGCCAATGTGAGCTACAGCTTCAGCGCTCCCGACACCAACGATGTGGATACGGCCCTGCGCGTCATTGCCGACCACAGCCGTTCGGCGGCCTTCCTTGTGGCTGGCGGCGTGCTGCCCTCCAACGAGGGCCGGGGTTATGTGCTGCGCCGCTTGATCCGCCGCGCCCTGCGCTTTGCCACGCTCATTGGCGTGAACGAACCCTTCATGTACAAGGTGGCCCGCAAGGTTACGGAAGTGATGGGCGATGCCTATCCCGAGCTGACCGAGCATGCCGACTTTATCGCCCGCGCCGTGCATGAGGAAGAACAGCGCTTCTCCCTCACCCTGCAAAAGGGTCTGGAACTGCTGGACGAAGAACTGGCATCCCTCAAGGCAGCCGGGCAGACGCAGATTCCCGGTGAGTTCTGCTTCAAGCTGTACGACACCTACGGCTTCCCGCTCGATATCGTGACCGACGTTGCTGAAAAGCGCGGCTTCACCGCTGACGCCAAGGGCTTTGAAAAGCACATGGGCGAACAGCGCAAGCGCGCCCGCGAGCATCAGAAAAAGGGCGGCCTGCTGGGTCAGACAGACGGCGCGAATGTATTCAAGCCCCTGCTGGATGCTGGCGTAACCAGCACCTTTGTGGGTTATGAACGCCTGACCGAAACCAGCCCCCTGACCCTGCTGCTTAATGCCGCTGGCGAAGAAGTGGCCGACCTCGGCGAGGGCGATACCGGCTACGCCATTACCGCTGCCACACCTTTTTACGGCGAGGGCGGCGGTCAGGCTGGCGACATGGGCACACTGGCAAGCACCTCTGGCGAGGCGCGGGTACTGACCACCCACAAACCTGCCCCCACCCTGTTGGTGCATGAAATTGAAGTGACCAAGGGCGAACTGCACAAGGGCGGCGAGGCCACCCTCAAAGTGGACGTGGACCAGCGCAAATCCACGGCCCGCAACCACACCTGCACCCATCTGCTGCACGCTGCCCTGCGCCGCGCGCTGGGCACCCATGTGAAGCAGGCCGGTTCTCTGGTTGACCCGCACCGCCTGCGTTTTGACTTTTCGCACATTGCGGCCCTCACACCTGAAGAACTGGCGGCGGTGGAGCGCGACGTGAACCGCGCCATCATGGCCGATCTGCCTGTGGCCGCCAGGGAAATGCCCGTGGCCGAAGCAATGGCAACCGGGGCCATGGCCCTGTTTGGCGAAAAATATGGCGATATTGTGCGTGTGCTCACAGTTTCCGGCGCGGAAAAGGGCGAACCTGAATCCGTGGAACTGTGCGGCGGCACACACCTTGAGCGCACCGGCGAGGCCGGGGCCTTCATGATCGTTTCTGAAAGCGGCGTGGCCGCCGGCACGCGGCGCATAGAGGCCGTAACCGGCTGGAACGCCTATGCCCAGGCTGTTGAGCAGCGCGCGGAACTTGCCGCGCTTTCGGGCATACTCAAGGCGCGCCCCGGCCAGTTGGCCGAACGCGTGGCCGCCCTGCAAGGCGATGTGAAAAAGCTGCGCAAGGCCTCGGAAAAAGCCGCCGCCGCACCTGCCACCGGGGCCGATCTGGCCGCCCGCGCGCAGGACGTCAACGGGGTGCGCATGCTGGCCGCCAAACTTGATAATGTTCCTGTGAAAGCCCTGCGCGAAGTCATGGACGATGTGCGCTCGCGCCTTACCGACAATGCCGTTGTCTGCCTGGCAACGGCTGAAGACGGCAAGGTTGGGCTTTTGCTTTACGTTTCCAAAGACCTGCACGGAAAATTCACTGCTCCCGCGCTTATCAAGGACGTGGCCGCTCCCTGCGGCGGCTCCGGCGGCGGCAGACCCGACCTGGCCCAGGCGGGCGGCACAAAGGCCGATGGCATTGACGAGGCCTTTGCCGTGCTGAAACAACGCATCGAACAATAAGGACAAGGCCATGATAGGCATTTCCAAGCTGTATTGCGGACAGGTCGAGCCTTCCGACGCCCTGCGTTACGGACGCGAATCGGGCAAGCTGCCCTCGCACCTGCTGCAATTCTCCAAAGATAAGAAGCCCGTTGTGGTCTGGAACATGACCCAGCGCTGCAACCTCAAGTGCGTGCACTGCTACGCCCACGCCATTGAAGTTGATGGCTCGGACGATATCAATACTGCTCAGGCAAAAACCATGATCGATGATCTGGCGGCCTACGGCGCGCCGGTCATGCTGTTCTCCGGCGGCGAGCCGCTGGTGCGCAAGGATCTGGTGGAACTTGCCAGCCACGCCACCTCCAAGGGCATGCGCGCGGTTATTTCCACCAACGGTACGCTTATCACCAAGGAAAAGGCCCGCGAACTCAAGGAAGTGGGGCTTTCCTACGTTGGCATTTCGCTGGACGGCATGGAAGCAGTGCACGACAAGTTTCGCGGCGTGCCCGGTGCTTACAAAAAAGCGCTTGAAGGCATTGCCAACTGTCAGGCCGAAGGCCTCAAGGTGGGCCTGCGCTTTACCATCAACAAGCGCAACGTGTCTGAAATTCCCGGCATCTTCCGCCTGCTCAAGGATCTGGAAGTGCCCCGCGCCTGCTTCTACCACCTGGTGTACTCTGGCCGTGGTTCCGAGCTTATCAAGGAAGACCTGGATCACGCCGAAACCCGTCAGGTGCTCGATCTTATCATGGATGAAACCCGCGCCCTTTTTGACGCTGGCAAGCCCAAAGAAATCCTTACTGTCGACAACCACGCCGACGGCCCCTACGTATGGATGCGCATGAAGCGCGAAGATCCCAAACGGGCCGAAGAAGTGTTTGAGCTTTTGCAGTACAACGAGGGCAACAGCTCTGGTCGCGGCATCGGCTGTATTTCGTGGGACGGCAAGGTTCACGCTGACCAGTTCTGGCGCGACCACACCTTTGGCAACGTGCTGGAACGCCCCTTCTCGCAGATTTGGGACGACCCGCAGATCGAACTGCTGCACAAGCTCAAGGACAAGAAGACCCACGTCAAGGGCCGTTGCGCCAAGTGCCAGTTCCTGAACATCTGCGGCGGCAACTTCCGCGCCCGTGCCGAAGCCTATTACGGCGACGAATGGGCTCAGGATCCTGCCTGCTATCTGACTGATGAGGAAATCGGCATAAAGTAGCGCTCCGGCGCAGCCCTTTTTCCGCTGAATGTGCAAGCATGGCGGCGCGCCCCGGTCGTAGCCCGCTACGTTCCGCCCAGGCGCGCCGCTTGTTTTTTATGTGGACAAAAGGGCATACTGATACTGCGCAAAGCACCCGGCAACCGCTGTGCAAACAGCAACAGTCACGGCTGCCGAGCCTTTGCCATACAGAACAACTACTGCATCACCGGCAGCATTGCCGCACAGGCTGGCCAAGCACCGACCTGCAACTCGCAGAATAAAGGATAACAGCCATGACCACATTCCATAGAGGCCGCCGCCTTCGCGCCACCCCGGAACTGCGCTCCATAGTACGCGAAACCCCGCCCCTTCTGGTTGAAGACTGCATCATGCCCTATTTCGTTGTGGAAACTGACGACAAGGGCTTTCGCAAAGAAATAGGCTCCATGCCCGGCCAGTTCCAGCTCAGCCTTGCCGAACTGGAAAAGCAGGTGGAAAAGGCCGTGGATACAGGCCTGAAATCCGTCATTCTTTTCGGCATTCCCGAGCTCAAGGACGAATACGCCTCCGGCGCTTACGCCGAGGACGGCATCGTGCAGGAGGCCGTGCGTCTGCTCAAGCACCGCTGGCCCAAGCTTTACGTGATCACTGACGTCTGCCTGTGCGAATACATGAGCCACGGGCATTGCGGCATACTCATGCCCTCTGGCGAAGTGAACAACGACGCCACCCTGCCCCTGCTTGCCAAAACAGCGGTGAGCCATGCGGCGGCAGGCGCGGACATGGTTGCCCCTTCCGATATGATGGATGGCCGGGTAGCCGCCATCCGCGAAGCGCTTGACGAAGGCGACCTTATGGCAACGCCGATCATGTCCTATGCCGTCAAATATGCCTCGGCCTACTACGGCCCCTTCCGCGAAGCGGCGGAAAGCGCCCCGGCCTGCGGTGACCGCAAATCCTATCAGATGGACCCGGCCAATGCCCGCGAAGCCCTGCTTGAGGCCTTTGCCGACCTAGAAGAAGGCGCGGACGCCCTGATTGTAAAGCCCGCCGGGCCATACAGCGACATCATCCGCACCGTGCGCGACAATACCAGCGTACCTCTGTGCGCCTATCAGGTGAGCGGCGAATACTCCATGATCCGCGCGGCTGGCCTCAATGGCTGGATCGACGAGCGCGCCGTCATGCTGGAATCCCTCACGGGCCTGAAGCGAGCCGGGGCGGACATGATCATCACCTACTTTACAGAAACCATCCTGCGCGAAGGACTGGCACGATAATGAGCAATCATCCTCACACCATGGGACACCCCGGCGGGCATCCTGCCGGACACCAGGGCGGGCACCCCGCAGGCGCTGCGGGCAACCCTGCCTCCGGTCATCCGGACGGCATCTCCGCCCCCCTGCGCACCCTTGAGGACGGCAGCCCCGCCTGTCGCCTCATCGCCTGGGAAGTGACCCGCTCCTGCAATCTTGCCTGCAAGCACTGCCGTGCCGAGGCTCACACGGAGCCATACCCCGGCGAGCTGTCGACCGAAGAGGCCAAGGCCCTCATCGATACCTTCCCGCAGGTGGGCAAGCCCATCATCATCTTTACCGGCGGCGATCCCATGATGCGGGCCGACGTGTACGAGCTGGTGGCCTATGCCCACAGCAAGGGGCTGCCCTGCGCCTTTTCGCCCAACGGCACCCTCATAACCCCCGAAAACGCACAAAAAATCAAGGATGCCGGAGTCAACCGCTGCTCCATCTCCATTGACGGGCCGGACGCCGCCAGTCACGACAGCTTCCGGGGCGTGCCCGGCGCGTTCGAGGCATCGCTGCGCGGCATCGAATACCTCAAATCCGTGGGCGTGCCCTTTCAGATCAACACCACGGTCACGCGCAACAATCTGAGCAGCTTCAAAAAGATATTTGAGCTGTGCGAAAGCATCGGCGCTGCCGCATGGCATATTTTTTTGCTGGTGCCCATGGGGCGCGCCTCAGGTCTGGCAGATCAGGTCATCACCGCGCAGGAATACGAGGACGTGCTGCACTGGCTGTATGATTTTCGCAAGAGCACCAGCATGCACCTCAAGGCTACCTGCGCGCCGCACTACTACCGCATCATGCGCCAGCGCGCCAAGGAAGAAGGCATCAGCGTTACGCCCGAAACCTTCGGTATGGACGCGCTCACGCGCGGCTGTCTTGGCGGCACGGGCTTCTGCTTTATCAGCCATGTGGGGCAGGTGCAGCCCTGTGGCTACCTTGAGCTGAACTGCGGCAACGTGCGCGAAACTCCCTTTCCGCAGATATGGCGCGAGAGTAAATACTTTTTGCAGTTCCGCGACCAGTCCTGTTATACGGGCAAGTGCGGCGTGTGCGAATATCACAAAGTCTGCGGCGGCTGCCGCGCCCGCGCCCACAGCATGGACGGCGACCACATGGGCGAGGAGCCCCTGTGCACCTATATTCCGGCCAAACTGCGCCGCAAGGAAAACCCCTGAGCCACACGAGGAACGCCATGACGCAGCCCACGGCCCACGCGGCCACCACCGAAACGCTGATGGACAGCGTTGACCGTCAACTGCTGGATATCATCCAGACAGGCTTTCCCCTCACGCCGCGCCCCTATGCAGATCTGGGCCAGATGCTTGGCATCAGTGAGGAAGAAGCTTTTGAACGCGTGCGCGGCCTCAAGGCCCGCAAGATCATCCGCCGTCTGGGGGCCAACTTCCAGTCGGCCAAACTGGGTTTTGTGTCCACCCTGTGCGCCGCCAAGGTGCCGGACGACAAAATGGACGACTTTGTGGCGCGGGTAAACGCCTGCCCCGGCGTGACGCACAACTACCTGCGCGAGCATGCCTACAACATCTGGTTCACGCTTATCAGCCCCTCGCGGGAGGAAAGCCAGGCCACGCTTGATGCCCTCACTGAAGCTACCGGCATTGCCATTCTTAACCTGCCTGCCACCAAACTGTATAAAATCCGTGTGGATTTTCGCATGGATAATTGAAACAGTCAGTTAATCGGTACCCGACTGCCGGGCGCATCTGCCCACTACGTATTCCTTCAGTCTAGCACATCTCCACCTGGGGTGCCCTCACGCAAGCGCCCCCAGGTGGAGCCCCCTCTGATTGCCTGCCGTTAAAATTGAATGTTAATTTCAATTTAACACCTAAACCATTTGCCTACCAGATCCGAAAAGTCTTTTAGACAAGAACCAGCATAGGGGGGAGAATGAATATTTCTGTTAAATTCAAGGCATTGCTACTCGTCAGCGCAATGATGCTGGTATCGCTTGGTGGTTATGTTCTGTTGCTGCTCAACATGACGGCTATGGAGCAGGAATATAACGAGCAAACCAAGACTGCGGTTGAACAGAGCATCCGCACCGAGGCAGAAAAAATTAACACATATATGGCGCTGGTGCAGGAAGGTGCCGCCGCCATAGCCATAGCCGGGCAAAATCTGCGTCATGTCCAGCAGGGGCACGAAGCGGATCTCGGCGATGACGTTGCAGCCATGCTCAAGGCGAGCCTCACCCGCTACCCCGAGGCTTCGGGATGCGGCCTCTGGTTTGAACCGGGCGCTTTCCGGGCCGATCAGCGTTATTACGGCCCCTACGCATACTGGGACAAAGGCAAGATTGAAATGACCATGGAATACAGCACGCCTGAGTACGATTACCCCAGGCAGCCATGGTATACTCAGGCCATCCCCGAACAGTGGGACAGAAGCAAAAAACGCCAGGACAGCGTCTACTGGTCTGCCCCGTATCTGGACGAGACCTCCCACAAGCTCATGATAACCGTGGCGGGCATCATGCATGACCGCCAAGAGCGCATTGTCGGCGTGTCCACCCTGGACGTGAGCCTGGAAAACCTCCGCAAGACCGTGGATGGCATTAGAATCACCCCCAATTCCCGCGCCTTTGCCGTTGATTGCAGAAGCGGGCTCATTGCCGCATTTCCCGCTGACAGCGCCCTCTTGCTGCAGCCGGTGGCAAAGCTACCCTTCACCGGGGCAAAAAACGAGCTCACCACCACAGCGCCTGGGAGCCTCGCCCAGTACACACTTATGGTCAACGGTCAGCCCACCACGGTTTTTTACAGCGTATCTCCCACAGGCATGGGCCTTGGCATAGCCATTCCCGATGCCGAACTCTTTGCAGAGGCCCGGCAGCTGGCCGAGAGCAACCGCCACACCGCCATGGGTGCTGTGGGCATACTCCTTGTGCTGGCCTGCGTAGTTATTCTGGTGTTGAACAGAACCATCATCAGCCCCATTCTTTCACTGGCCTCATTCTCCCGCTCTGTTGCGGCGGGCAACCTTGAAACGCCCATCTCATCCGCCTACCAGAGCGAATTTTCCGTTTTGCGCAACGCGATGGTATCCATGCTGGAATCACTGAAAGAGAAAATGCGCGAGGCAGACAACCGCACCACCGAGGCCCGTATAAGTGCAGAAAATGCCGAGCAGGCGCAGCATACAGCAGAAGAAGCCACCCGCAAGGCCGAAAGCGCCAGAACAGAAGGCATGCGTGACGCCGCCCAGCGCCTGAGCCAGGTTGTGGCAGCCCTCACAGCGGCCCTTGGCAGTTTGGCTGCCCGTGTGGATGAAACATCGGAAGGCGTGGAAACGCAAACACACAGAATTGCGGAAACTGCTTCTGCCGTGGAAGAACTGAGCGCATCCGTGCTCGAAATAGCCAAAAACGCGGAAACCACCGCAAAGCTGTCAGAAGACTCCCGCCATGCCGCCGAGCAGGGCTCGCAGCAGTTTACAACCGTGCTGCAGGACGTAAGCGCCATTCACAAGGATTTTCAGACTGCCTGCGACTCGGTGGACGACCTGAGCAACAAGGCCGATGCCATCGGGGCCATTGCCCAGACTATTGAAGATATTGCCGACCAGACAAACCTGCTGGCCCTCAACGCGGCCATTGAAGCCGCCCGGGCGGGTGAGGCCGGACGCGGCTTTGCCGTTGTGGCCGATGAAGTTCGCAAACTGGCTGAAAAAACCATGACCGCAACGCGCGAGGTGGGGCAGTCCATTGATTCCATCCAGCAGGCAGTGAGCGGCACCCTCGGCAGCATGGGCAGCACCAAGGAAGTGCTTGAAAAATCCATTCAGGAGGTCAACAAGGCGGAAAGCCTGCTTGGAACTATTGTCAGCCTCGCCATGGAATCTTCCGATCAGGTACGCGCCATCGCCACGGCTTCCGAGCAGCAGTCTGCCGCCACAGGCGAAATCAACGCCTCCGTGTCTGCCGTGAGCAGCATTGCCGAAGGCACAGCTACTGCCATGCAGGAGGCTGCCAATGCGGTTGAGGCCCTCAAGCGCCAGTCTTCTGCCCTCGCCGAACTGATAGCAGAGCTGGAAAAAGCCTAGGCCCGAACCTAACCCGATCACAACTAACCGCCATGCCTCGTTCTTTCATAAGTTCGAAGCATGGCGGTTTTTGTAACCCACACTGGGGGAGCAATAGCTTTAAAATACATTTCATCAAGGCAGCCGTGGCTACCTTGCCATGAGCGCAAACACTCCCCAGCCAAGATACTCGCGCGTATACATGGCGTAACGCTTTGGCTCGTTGGTCAGCTGGTCGCGAACTTCTTTGGCAAAGTCGTCATCCGGGTTGGCCTCAAGCCAGCGCCGCATGGTCAGCCACTTGGCAGCTTCGTACCTGTCCCAGCCATCCTGATTTGCCAGAACCATTTCCACAACATCATAACCAAGATCACCAAATGATTCGATGAGCTTGGGCAAAGTGAGAAAGTCGGCAACGGCCGTTGCGCCGCAGCCTCTGGCAATGTCTTCCGTGGGCGGCATGCGCAGCCAATATGGCTCGCCAATGAGGACAATCCCGTCGGAGCAAAGGCTTTGCGTCAAAAGCTCAATGGTGCCCGCAACGCCGCCGCCTATCCATGTGGCCCCAACGCAGGCGGCCAGATCAACCTTTTCAGCCGCAACGTAGCCTGCGGCGTCAGCGTGGACAATCTCCACCTGACCAGTAACGCCAAGCTCCTGCGCGCGGTGCCGTGCCTGCCCGCAAAACAGCGGGCTCATGTCTACGCCAAGGCCTGTGATGCCGTAATCACGCGCCCATGTGCAGAGCATTTCGCCCGAGCCGCAGCCAAGGTCGAGCACTCGGGTTCCCGGTTTAAGACGCAGCGCGGCCCCGAGGGTAGCAAGCTTTTCTGAAGTATACGGATTATGGATGCGGTGTTCGCTTTCCGTAATGGTGAAAATACGTGGGATATCCAACATTGTAGCCTCCTTGCCTTATTTCATGTCGTTCGGGATATTGAGTGCGATACGCCATTCAATAGCCACTTTGCATGTTGCAAAAAATCAAAGACACTTCATTTCATTTTTTATAGCTATGATAGGCGTGCAGTCATCCATTGCACGCCAAACATGCACTGGAATATTATGCAATACAGATGGAAAAAGCATTCTACTTGTTATTTCAGAAATGAATAATCGCAAATATGCAACCATACATCGATTAGGCAGGAACCACTAAACTAAACAATGAATCGATTGTCACCCAGACATGACCGGCAATGGAGTGAACGTAATATCCGCCCCACCGGATCAACGCAACATCGCGCAAAAATAGCGCAAAATGGGGGACTCTGCCTGCTTGCCATAACTGCCCATCTTTAGTACACAAGCATTGCGTTGTTCCATTTAGCAAATCTCTAAACTTTTTCTCGTGGCTTTCCTCAACACATACGCCCGCGACCCCACGGCTTAGCCCGTTGCAGCCGCGTAGCGCAGCGCACTTGAGGCTTGACGTCCAGCCAACGCATAAGGACTGTGCATGACCAGCACCCGTCGTTTTTGCCTGCCGCTCCGCACGCTCTTTGCTATCGCCGCCCTGCTTTGTGCAGCCCTTCTGTCACAGCCAGGCGCTGCTGTTTCGGCCCCAGCCGTTCCGCCGCAAAGTTCCCTTGGCGTATGTTCCGCCATTTTATACGACCTTGACCGCGACGCCATACTCTTTGAGCAAAACGCCGACCAGCGCATTCCCCCGGCCTCGCTGACCAAGGTCATGTCCATGTTTCTTGCCATGGATCAGATCAATTCCGGCCTGGCCCGCATTGACAATACCACTACCATCAGCCGCAATGCGGCCCGCACCGGCGGCTCGCGCATGGGCCTCAACGAGAATGAGCTGGTTACGCTCGACCAGCTCCTCACGGGCATGGCTGTTTCTTCCGGCAACGATGCCAGCACGGCAATGGCCGAGTATGTGGGCGGCTCCGTGCCCGCGTTCATCAACATGATGAATGCCAAGGCCCGCGATCTGGGCATGCGTGACAGTTACTTTGTCAATCCGCATGGCCTCCCGGCCAAGGGGCAGTACACCACCGCGCGCGACATGCTGACCCTTGCCCGCGCCTATCTGCATACCTACCCCGATGCGTTACGCTTCCATAATACCCATGTACTGAACTACCGGGGCCGCGTCACCTGGAACAAAAATCCCCTTCTTGGGCAGTACCCTGGCGCGGACGGCCTTAAAACCGGCTGGATCAACGCCTCGGGCTACAATATGATTTTCACGGCGCTCAAGGGCGACAAACGCCTGCTGGCCGTTATCATGGGCGCGCCCGATTCGCAGATCCGCAGCATTGAAGCCTTCCGCCTGTTGGATGCCGGTTTTGAGGTATGCAACAGCGAGGCCCCCACAGTGCTGGCCGCTCTGGACACCCTGCCGCGCGAAAAGTATCACCCCGACATCCGCAAGAATGCCCGCGAGGCATACCATCAATTTGCCGGAAACGACCAGGGCGAGGGTGCCCAGACCGTACACCGTGCCAAGGCCACAAACCACAGCAAGCAGGCCAAGGCGACCAAGACGGCCAAAAACAAAAAGAAAAACGTGGAAAAAGTCGCCCGCCAGCGCAGCAATGGCACCGATGGGCAGGCAGCCCGCCGCGTTGCCAACAGCGCAAGCTAAAGCAAAGCCGCCCAACTGAAAATTTTGAAGGCCCGTGAACCACAAAGGTTCACGGGCCTTTCTTATAAAACCGCGGGGGGAGAGACGTTCCACGCTATTGCGCAGTGTAGCCACCGTCTACAGTATAACAACCGCCTGTAATGAACGATGCTTCATCTGAAAGCAAAAAAGCCGCCAGTTTGCCCACCTCTTCCGGTTTCGCCATCCGTTTCATGGGGTGTGATTCCGCCATCATCTGCCGAACGCTTTCCGGCAACTCTTTCATCCGGGGGGTATCAACATAGCCTGGGGCCAGAGCGTTTACACGTATACCTTTTTCTGCAAATTCCAGCGCAACAGATTGCGTCAGTCCCACAACGCCATGTTTGGCGCAAGTATAAGGGGCAATCCCCGGAATCCCCACCATGCCGTTGACGGCGGAAAGATTGACCACCGCGCCACCTCCGTTCCTGAGCATGGCGGGGATAGCATACTTCATCCCATAAAAAACGCCGCTCAGATCCGTCTGGATAACTTCCTGCCAGTCTTCCACATCATAATCGCATATGGAGACGCCATGCGGCCCGGTTATACCCGCATTGTTCACAAGATAGTCAATTCTTCCCCAGCGCTCCATGATGGAATCAATCAAGTTTTTGACGGAAATGTGGTCTTTGACATCTGCAATCATGGGGAAAACGCGTTGTCCGGATGGATCCATGTTCCGTGCCGTGGCCTCGATAGCCGCACTGTCCCTGGCCGTTATAACCACTGTAAGCCCACGGCCATAAAGCTCCTGAGCGATGGCTTCGCCAACGCCAGTGGAAGCGCCTGTAACTATGGCGATATTGCCCCTAAATTTCATTGGTTACGCCTTTTCCTTTCCCTTGGCGGACGAAGCTACGATTTTGCGGCAAAGGGTCGCAAAGGTTTCGCGTTCCTGTTCCGACAAGGCGGCTTCGATAGTGAGCAGCAGTTCTTTTCTGAATTTTTCCGCTCTGTTAAGAAAATCTCTTCCCTCGGGAGTGATTGATATGTCGTAACTGCGCCTGTCGGTTCCGCTTTTCTTTTGCACAATATAATTTTTATCCAAAAGCCTTTTGGTAAGCTTGGACGTGCCAGATTGCGAAATTCCACGCAGGGAGGCCAGTTCCGTGGTGGTTTTGCTGCCGTTCGCGACCAGGGCATCCAAAATTTCGTATTGCGCGGTGGTGATGCCTTCCACATTGAATCGGTTAAGAGTGTTGATTACCAAACATTGAAAAGGGATGTACGATTTTTCCAACATATCGTTTTCCATAAACACCTCATATATAGAACTGGGGAAATATATTCCTCGGTTGATATATGACTGTGTCATGTATTTAGTCAAGAACACTGCGCGCCCCCGGTGTCGCCCCAAATTAGGGCTGACCAAGGGCGTTAACATTCTTTAAATTTGTGGGATGTTGCTGTGTTGAAAAGAGAATCAGCCTCTGTCCAGCACACGGAGCGACACAGCTTCGGCCAGATGCCGCGTGGCAATGCTCGCGGCATCGTCCAGGTCGGCAATGGTCCGGGCCATGCGCAGCACTCTGGCGCATGCCCGCGCGGAGAGGGAAAGACGGTTGACCGCAGCCTCCATCAAGGCATGCCCCTCGGCATCCAGCGCGCAATGCTGATCAAGCAACGCGCCTGAAAGCTCCGCGTTACAGCGCGGCCCATTGCTGCCGTAGCGCGCCCGCTGGGTTGCCCGGGCTTTGAGCACGCGTTCGCGCATCTGTGCGGACGAAGCACCGCGGCCTGCACCGCGAAAATCCGCATAAGCCACAGCAGGCACTTCCACATGCACGTCAATGCGGTCAAGCATGGGGCCGGAAAGTCGCGACTGATAGCGCACCCGTTGTTCCTCGCGGCAGGTGCACTGGTGCGTAGGGTCGCCGTAATAGCCGCATGGACAGGGATTCATGGCTGCCACAAGCATGCAGGCAGCGGGAAAGTTCACACTGTGCGCGGCGCGCGCAATGGCAGCCACGCCGCCTTCCAGAGGCTGGCGCAGCGCCTCAAGGGCTGTTTTGCGAAATTCCGGCAGTTCGTCCAAAAAAAGAACGCCTCGGTGGGCAAGGCTCACCTCGCCGGGGCGCGGGTATCCCCCGCCGCCCACAAGGGCCACGTCGGATATGGTGTGGTGCGGCGCGCGGAAGGGCCGCACACGCATAAGTCCGGCCTCGGGCGGCAGCTTGCCCGACACGCTGTATATCTTGGTGACTTCCAGGGATTCTTCAAAGTCCAGCGGCGGCAGAATAGTGGGCAGGCGCTGAGCCAGCATGGTTTTGCCGCTGCCGGGCGGGCCTATGAGCAGCACGTTGTGGCCACCCGCCGCGGCCACTTCCAGCGCGCGTTTGGCAGCCTCCTGCCCTTTGACTTCGGCATAATCCTGCCTGTAGGCAGGAGCCTCGAGCATATCAGCCACCGGTTCGCACAGCGGCTCCAGCGGCTCCGCGCCAGCCAGAAAGGCCGCACAGCGGCCAAGCCCCTCAGGCGCGAACACCTTGAGTCCACGCACCACCGCAGCTTCCGCGCCGTTGCCAGGGGGAACCACCAAGCCTGCGGCTTCATGCTCACGCGCCAGCAGGGCCAGGGGCAGCACGCCGCTCACCGGGCGCAACGCGCCATTGAGCGAAAGCTCGCCCGCAAGGTACATACCCTGCAAAGGCTCCGCAGGTATAATCCCCGCAGCAGCCAGCAGCCCAACGGCCAGCGGCAGGTCATAGCTTGCGCCGCTCTTGCGCCGCCAAGCCGGGGCAAGGTTTACCGTAATCCGCGCCGGGGGCAGCTTGAAGCCGCAGGCTCGCAAGGCGGCAAAAACCCTGTCCTTGGCCTCGCGCACCGCTGTTTCCGCCAGCCCCACCATGGTGAAGCCGGGCAGTCCCTGCCGCACGAAGTCCACTTCCAGTTCCACGGGGTAGGCATCCACACCCTCAACCCCGCCGCTGTTCAAACGGACAACCATGCGCTCTCCTTGACCCTGCAAATGATAAGCGGCGCGGATTGTTGCATCTATCCGCGCCGCAAAAATCTTGCCGTCAGGCGCACCGGGCAAATCCCCTCTACGTCTGCAAGCAGAATGTACCGCCAGATGCTATTGCACGGCCTTGCCGATGCGATCCCAGCGGATATCACCCAGACCGCCCCACGACCAATAGATGCGCCAGGCTTTGGCGCGTATGGCGCTGCGGTCCACAAGGCCCCAGAAGCGCGAATCCATCGAGTTGTCCCGGTTGTCGCCCATGACAAAATACTTGCCTTCAGGCACGGTGATCGGGCCGAAGTTGTCGCGCACCGGCTGGATGCGGTCAGGCTCGGTAAAACGGATGTAGGCTTCCTTTACCGGTTCGCCGTTGCGGAACAGCTGCTTGTTGCGCACTTCAATGGTGTCGCCGGGCGTTCCAATGATGCGCTTGATGTAGTCCACGCTGGGATCATTGGGGTATTCAAAAATGATAATGTCGCCCTTGACCGGGTCGCTCCCCTTGTAAATGTAGGAGTGGGTAAAGGGAATCTTGATGCCGTAGGAAAACTTGCTTGCCAGCAGGTGATCGCCCACAAGCAGGGTTTTAACCATGGATTCCGAAGGAATCTTGAATGCCTGCACCACAAAGGTGCGGATGACCAGAGCCAAAATAAGCGCGACGAACAGAGCTTCGCCGTATTCCCGCCACAGGGGTTTGGGGGGGCGCTGTGATTGCAGAAGCATTGCCATGTGCGAATATTCCTCATGTGCCCTTGGGGCTGGTGAGCGTTACATTTTCGGTCGCAAAGTATGCCCTGATGCGAAAGTAAAGGCAAGGAGCAGTGCTTCTTCTCCCTGCGGTTCCGAAAAAAACAGGCCCTCGCCCGGCATCTGCCGGAACAGGAGCCTGTTCAGCAATCACAATGCGTTGCCGCTATTGAGCCTGGAGCAGGCTACCTTGCAAGGTTCGGCTGCTCCGTAAAAGACTCTAGTGGAGGCGCAGGGCAAAGTTGACCACAAAGCACAGGGCAATGACCACCATCACCACGTTAAGATCCTTGAAACGCCCAGAAAGCACCTTGATGCCGACCCAGCTCACAAAGCCAAAGCCAAAACCCGTGGCGATGTTGAAGGTAAGCGGCATGCTGATGATGGTCAAAAAGGCGGGCAAGGCAACGGTAAAGTCCTTGAACTTGATGCGCCCCACTTCCTGCATCATCATGGCGCCCACGATGATCAGCACCGGGGCCGTGGCATAGGCCGGAGCCATGCCAATCACCGGCGCAAAAAACAGGGTGAGGAAAAAGAGCACGGCAATGGTCACGGCGGTCAGCCCGGTGCGCCCGCCTTCGACCACGCCCGCCGCGCTTTCAAGATAGCTGGTGGCTGTGGTCGCGCCCATGACGGCGCTGGCCATAGTGGCGATTGAGTCGGAAATCAGGGCCTTGTCCAGATTTTCAATGTGCCCGTCTTCACGAATGAACCCGGCTTTCTGCGAAAGGCCGATGAGCACGCCCATGTTGTCGAACAGATCAACCATGGTCAGGGTAAAAATGATGGAGATCAGGCCGTGGTGCAGCGCGCCCTTGAGGTCCATCGCCATGAAGGTCTCTGTGGGCAGGAGCAGGGATGTGTTGATGATGCTGCCCTGCGGCATATGTGGCCCGTTCAGCACCATGTCCGCCGCCGCAATGGCCACGATGCCGATGATCATGGCTCCCGGCACGCGCAGTGCAAGCAGCGCGCTGATGAGGAAGATGCCCGCCACCGAAAGCAGGGTTTTAGGGTCGCCCAGGTTGCCGAGGGTCACAAAGGTGGCCGGGCTGGCCACCACGAGGCCGCAGCTCTTCATGCCGATAAAGGCGATGAATGCGCCAATACCCACCACAATGGCGTACTTGAGATCCATGGGAACGGCGTTGATGATAAGCTGGCGCACCTTGGTGACGGTGAGCAGCAGAAAGACCACGCCAGAAATGAACACAGCGCCAAGGCCAGTCTGCCATGTATAGCCCGCAGGGCCGCAAACATAGTAGGCAAAAAAGGCCGTGATGCCGAGGCCGGGCGCTACGCCCACGGGGAACTTGGCCCACAGGCCCATGATCAGCGTTGCAATGACGGTAATCCAGATGGTGGCCGCCACGGCGGAATCCTTGGGCATACCGGCGTCAGCAAGCATGCTGGGAACCACAAAAATGAGGTAGCACATGGCCATAAAGCTGGTAAGGCCAGCCCGTATCTCGCGCCGAACCGTACTGCCTCTGGCCGCAGGATTAAACATTTTTTCCAGTATGCCCATGACATCCTCCTCTTGTTGCCGCACCGCGCGCCCAAGATATCAAGTTGTTTTGCGCCGGGGCAGCAGCCCCCATGCCGTTAATCTCTTTGCTTTGCCCTTTGCAGCACAGCCGCTTGCGGCCATCGCTTCCGGGCCTCGCCCCGAGCCTGTGCCCAGATTGGACCTGAACCACAGCCGGAGCGGCCTACCCCTCTACCACCAAATTCTGTTCATCTTATAGAAAGTACGGCGAAATCCGTAATTTCCGCCGTCTGTTCGCATTGTTGGCCCGCCAACCGTGCAGCGGGACAAATATTCTACCCCAGAAAGGCCCGTATGCCCGTAAAAATCACCTGTGCCGCAATGGCGGCCAGCAAAAGCCCCGTCAACTTGGACAGCACGGCAATGCCCGTGCGGTGCAGGGCGCGCACCACGCCATCGGCCATGCACAGCAGCACAAACATGCCAAAGGCAGCGGCCAGCAGCGAAAACACGCCCACCAGCACCTGATGCATCTCTGTGGCGGACGCGCCCATGACCATTACCGCGCCGATGGAGGCAGGCCCCATGCCAAGCGGTATGGCCAGCGGCACAACGCTGATGTCGCCCTCCTTGCCGGAAAGCGCATCCTTGCCGTCATCGTTCATGAGGGAAACTGCCGTAAGAAAAAGCAACACGCCCGCGCCAATACGAAAGGCGTCAAGCGTGAAGCCGAAGAGCGAAAACAGGTGCGGGCCAAACAGGAACAGCGTAACGCCGATAAGAAAGATGGCCGCAGAGGTTTTGGCGGCCACCATGGATTTCTGTTTTTTATCAAAGCCCTTGGTGCCGCTGATAAAGGCGCTCAGCACGGCAGGGGGCGTCATGAGCGCATAAATTTTGATGCTCGTGCCCACAACTTCAGTAAAAAATTCCATGCGAACTCCCCTTCCTGCGCCGGAAGCCTGGCGTTAGAGCAACTTGCCTGCCCTGCACGAATTGTTGCAAAAATCCGCACATAAAATGTTTGCAAGGCAATATATCTTGTCCGTTGCCCCAATCATTGCCCTACAGGAAGTTACTCCTGAAGGCAGACTGGAGGCCTTGCTGGCAAGCAAACATTTCAAAATGAAAACACACCAAGGAACACGCGTCGCGAAAGGCCAGAATTTATGAAGGCGGGAGTATGTCATGCAAGAGGCGGCATGTCCATAGCGTCAGCCCGCCTGAACCTGAAATTTCCTACACTGGCGCGCCTTGCACGGCCTGATGCCTGCACGGTTTCAAGCACCTGCTGCCAGCATGCCAGCAACCTTGATCAATGCTTCAAAAGCAAACAACAGACCCTGCCGTTCCTGCGCGCCATAGGAGCGTGCAAGAACGACAGGGTTTGTCAATTTGTGGCAGGGGCCCAAGCCGCGTTAATGCCCCACGCTGACGTCTGTCACCACCTGGCCTTTGGGTTTCACACTGAGGCCGCAGCCGCCAAGATTCAGCAAGGCGGCGCACAGGGCAACGCAAGACAAAAGCAGCGCCAGACGGCGCAACTGCTTGCGGCCTTTAGTCACGGGGTTTCTCCTGAGTAATGCGGGCTCCTGCCTGTACATCCTGAGTAATCCACACATTGCCGCCGATGACGGCCCCCTTGCCCACTGTCACGCGGCCAAGAATCGTGGCCCCGGCGTAGACAGTGACGTTGTCGCACAGTATGGGGTGCCGGGGGTTGCCCTTGGTGAGGGTTCCGTCCGCATTCTTGGGAAAGGAGAGCGCGCCCAGGGTCACGCCCTGATACAGGCGGCAGTTACGCCCGATGATGCAGGTTTCACCAATAACCACGCCTGTGCCGTGGTCGATGAAAAATTCCTCGCCAATGGCCGCACCGGGGTGGATGTCGATACCCGTTGTGCCGTGGGCCATTTCAGAAATGATGCGCGGAATGACCGGCACCTTGAGTTTGTAGAGTTCGTGGGCAATGCGGTGGTGAAACATGGCCCGCAGCGAAGGATAGCAGAAAATGGTTTCGCCGGGGCTGGTGGCCGCAGGGTCGCCCTCGTAGGCGGCCTTGGCATCGCCAGCGAGCAGGCGGCGTATTTCCGGCAGGCTGTCCATAAATGCCAAAGCGGCTTGCTGGCCCTCTGTTTCGCACGAGGTGCAGGGAATGCCCAGCCCCTCGCAGCTGAAGCAGAAGCCGCGCACGATCTGCTCGCCCAGCAGGCGGTGGATGCTGTCCAGGTTGGCGGCAAGGTGATAGCGCATAGATTCGCGCCGCACAGTGGCCGCGCCAAAATAGCCGGGAAAGATCGCCGCGCGCAGACGCTCTAGTATTTCAGAAAGCACCGGCAAAGACGGCATGGGCGCGCCCTGCCCCGAGCGGTGCCACACGGTGCTGAGCGAATCTTCGCGGCAGAGGCGTTCAACAACGCTGTCTATAAGGGGCATGCCGGTCGTGGTGATGTCCTGCTTTTTGTTCATATCAAAATCCTGCGGAAATATTCGGTTGCGCTTGAACCCACAGGCGGCTCAGCCTACTGCGGGCATCCCGGTAATTCTTATAAGTCTACATGGAGTTGCCCGCTGCCGCAATGGGCAGCCAGAGCCGCTCCAGAGAATACATGATAAATCAGGCCCTTCGTTAAAACTTTTAACGTAAGCTGGCGTTCCTTACTTCAAACCACCCACCATCCTCTCACAAAGAAGCTGCATGCAGAAGAAATATTCCATACGCTACGCGCCCTAAAAAAACTGGCCCGTTGTTATTCAGTAAGCACGCTCCGGGCATAAGCAAGCCCGCAGCCGCAGCCTAAATCCACAAAACTGTTTTCAGCGTTTTTCCCTTCTGTCTTGCCTGCCCGAATCCGGCAAGTTGGCAGATGGGCAGACGAGCAGATGGCAACCGTGCCGCCGCCATGCCCGCAGGCGGGGTGCAGAATGCCACGAGCTGGAGCAGTCAAGCCACAGACCGCCGCACCGGCAAGCAACCCCACACGCAAAGCCGCGCGGCATTATTAGCTTCGATTCACACCGTGTTAAGTTTTGCAACCAGCGCGTACGCAATATAAACGGGCACTGGGGATTTTGTGCAGCAGAATTTCATAAAAATACATCTAACTAATTAAAAAATAAAATTATATTTCTTGTGGCATGATTGCTGCTTAGCCATGAGCTATCGTAACAAGCGCCGCAAGCTCTCGGCAAATGACGGCTCACGTTACGTCAAAACAGACAAGTTATGCGCGGAGTGTCCGCGATTTTATTGAATATGTTGTCGCGGTCTTGCTGGACGCTCATGCCATCGGCAGCCGTTTGGAAGACCCCAATTTTGCACACCGCGCCAATGCGGTTAGCGAGGAGAAAAAATGCTGACAAAAGAGGATATTCGCACACATATCGCTTCATTTATCGGTGAAAAAAACATGCTCACCAAGCAGGAAGACCTCGTTTGTTACACCTACAATGCTGGCGGGGCGGCCCCATCAGCCTTTCTGCCTATTCTGGTAGCACTGCCCGTCACCGCCGAAGAAGTTTCCAAAATCGTCGGCTTCTGCAATGAGCACAAAATCAGCGTGGTTACACGCTCCCAGGGAAGCGGCCTCAGCGTCAACGCCATTACTGAAAGCGACTATTCCATCATCATTTCGATGCAACGCATGAACTCCATCATTGTGGAGCCGGAAATCCTGATGGCTGTCGTTGGCCCCGGCGCCATCACTGCCGACATCAAAAAAGCTGCTGCCGCGCACAGCCTCATGTACCCGCCGGACCCTGCCAGCTTCACGTTTTCTTCCATCGGCGGCAACGTGGCGACCGATGCAGGCGGCTTGCAGTGCGTCAAGTACGGCACCACCAAAAGCTACGTCACGGGCATGCAGGTCGTACTGGCTTCGGGCGAGATCATCCGCGCGGGCGGCAAGTGCATCAAGGACGTGACCGGCTACAACCTGACCCAATTGTTCACTGGCTCTGAGGGTACGCTTGGCGTCATAACAGAAATCACCCTCAAGCTCATTCCTCTGCCGCAGGCAAAGCGCGCCATGCGCGTTGCCTTCAACAACATTGAAAACGCCGCCAAGGCTGTTTCTGCAATCATGACGAGCGGCGTTGTGCCCTCCATCATGGAATTTCAGGAACAGACTTTGATCCGCGCTGTTGAAGACTACACCCATGCCGGTCTGCCCGTGGATGCGGGCGCAATGCTGCTGATCGAAGTGGACGGCGACGTTTCCACCCTCAAGCCGCAGGTGGAAGTGATCCGCCGGGTGTGCGAGCAGCTGGGCATGGTCGATTTTCACGTGGCAGAAACCGCAGAAGAAGCCGAGCAGCTCTGGGTTGCGCGGCGTTCCGGCCTGCCCGCCCTTGCCCGCGTGGCAAAGGGACGTTTGGGCGGCGACCCGGCTGTGCCCATCAACAAGCTTGCCCAGGCCGTGCACATGCTCTTTGAAGTGGGCAAAAAGCACGGCATCAAGGTGAGCTGTCAGGGCCATGCGGGCGACGGCAACATTCATCCGCACTTCTTCTTCAACTCTGATGAAGAAAAGAAAACAGCCGCCAAGGCCCGTTCCGAATTCCATTACGAAATCATCAAGATGGGCGGGACAGTTTCTGCGGAGCACGGCGTGGGCCGCGAAAAAGCGCCCTACATCACCAAGCAGCTGGGCGAAGCTCAGGTCGGGGCCATGCGGGCCATCAAAAAGGCTCTTGATCCCAACAATATCCTGAATCCTGGCTGCATCTTCGGAGGCCAGGCATGAGCAAGTCCCTGGACGAATTGAAAGCAGCCGCCCTCAAATGCACCCGTTGCGGGCAGTGCCTCACCATCTGCCCGGTTTACGGCAAGACATACGAAGAATCCAATTCTTCACGCGGCAAGCTTTTTCTGCTGCGTTCTCTGGCGGACGGCACGGTAAAGCCCACCAAGGAACTGATGGAACTGGCCGCCCGTTGCACCCTGTGCATGCGCTGCAAGGCCATCTGCCCTTCCGGCGTCAACACCACCGACCTGATCATGGCCTTACGCCGCAAGATGGCGGAAGAAGGCCAGCTGCCAGCCGCAAAGAGCATCGCCTTCAAAGCTGTCACCAAGGGTCGGCTGTTTGATATGGCCCTGAGCCACGCCAAACCTTTTCAGTCCATACTCTTCAAAAATACGGAAAACGGCGCGGGCAAGGTTTCACGCATTCCCATCCCCGCCGCAGGGCTGAACCTGCGCCGCGTTGTCCCGGCCCTGGCCGACAAGCCGCTGCGCAAGATCATGCCTGCCGTCAGCAGCCCCAAGGGATCCGCCCGTGCTCGAGTGGCCTTTTTCCCCGGCTGCATGCTCAACTATGTCTATGTCAATGCAGGCAAGGCCCTCATAGACGTGCTGGTTGCCAACGGCGTGGAAGTGCATTTGCTGGACAACCTTCAGTGTTGCGGCACGCCACTGTTTTCGTCCGGCGATTTTGACGGCGCGGCCCTGCTGGCTGAAAACAACGCGCGCGTCCTTTCGCGCGGCAGCTTTGACGCCGTCATCACCGGCTGCGCCACCTGCGGCTCGGCCCTCAGCAAGGAATACGGCGAGGTGCTGCAAAACAGCGACGCGCTTTCTGCGTGGGAAGGAATCAAGGACAAGGTCTTCGACTTTTCCGACTTCCTCATCAAGCTTGGCCCTGCGCCCTATGTGCAGAACGTCCCCCTCAAGGCGACCTATCACGATGCCTGCCACCTTGTGCGCGGCATGGGCGTTTCCAAGCAGCCCCGCAGCCTCATCCGCGCCATACCCGGCCTGCGCTTTGTGGAAATGAGCCGCCCCGATGTCTGCTGCGGTTGCGCGGGCACGTTCAGCGCCACCCACTACGAGCTGTCCCAGCAGATTCTGGCAGATAAAACCAGCGATATCCTGTCCACAGGGGCAGATGTTGTCGCCACGGGCTGTTCTGCCTGCAAGATGCAGCTTATCGACGGTTTGAGCCACCGCGGCGCAAACGTTCGAGTGCTGCACACTGCCGAACTGCTTGCCAAGGCATATGGCCTGTAACAGGGCCATGCCGCGTCCCTACGCGGCATCCCTTGCGGGCATGCTTGCTGTTTTGATTGAGCCATCTGCACAGCGAGCATGCCCGCAGGGGAAACAGTATCCAATCAACCGCAGAATATTCATAACGCCCTGTTATTTAATTTTTCCGCGGGAATAACGGATCAGCCCAATATTTCGCAACCGTACACAACGTTAACTTTCGCAACACAGCCGAAAACATAGTTAACCAAACAATCCAGCCTTTAGAAAAAAGAGAAGCAATTTCAGCGCAGTGCGGCAATCAATTTTTTGGCACAATACTTGCTAAACTAAAAACTGCAACTCTTGGATAATGGCAGGAAAATACACTCTCAAGCGCCTGTATTTTTCATATAAAAAAGAGAATTACAGCCATTACAACTGCAATTGATGCCGTTACATTCGACAAATGAAGTTGTTTTGCACAAAGCAGTACACATCAATTTGAGCAATGGCAGAATAATTACTGGTGGCACCACAACGGAAACGAGGTTTAGAAAGGCAATGAAAAAACAAAGCAAGCTCATCCAGGGTAACGCCGCCATAGCCCAAGGCGCGTTCTACGCAGGAGCGCGGTTTTACGCCGGGTATCCCATCACCCCTTCGTCCGAAATTGCTGAAATCGCCTCGCGCGAGCTCCCCAAGCTTGGGGGTATTTTCATGCAGATGGAAGACGAACTGGCGAGCATGGGCGCCATCGTAGGTGCATCACTGGCAGGCGTGAAGTCGTTCACCGCCACCAGCGGCCCCGGTTTTTCGCTTATGCAGGAAAACCTCGGCATGGCGACCATGGGCGAAGTGCCTGTGGTGGTAGTGAACGTGCAACGTTCCGGCCCATCCACAGGCCTTGCCACCAAACCGGCCCAGTCCGACATCATGCAGCTGCGCTGGGGACGGCATGGCGACCAGGAAATTATCGCGCTGACCCCGGCCTCGGTACAGGAATGCTTTGACCTGACGGTCAAGGCCTTCAACCTGTCCGAAAAATACCGCGTACCGGTCATCATGGCCCCTGAAGAAGTCTGCGGCCACATGCGTGAAAACGTCGTCATTCCTGACCAGGGTGAAGTGGAGGTGGTTGACCGTAGCCAGCCCACCTGCGCACCCGCCGACTACAAGCCCTTCTGCTTTGATGAAGGCGCGGTTGCTCCTCTGGCACGCTATGGCAGCGACTATGTTTTCCATGTCACCAGCTCCATGCATGGCGAAAACGGCTTTAGCTGCAATACGCCCGAAAATGCCGGACGCAGGGTCGCCCAACTGCACACCAAGATTGCCAAGGGCCGTGATGAGATCGTCATGACGCGCTACTTCGGTAAAGAAGACTGCGACACCCTGATCATTACTTCCGGCGTGGTCACCCGTGCGGCCCGCAGTGCCGCGCAAGAGGCAAATGCCAGCGGCGGCAAGGTTGGCGTTCTCCAGCTGCAAACCCTGTGGCCCTTTGCCGATGTGGAAGTGCGGGAAGCCGCACGCAAGGCCAAGCGTATTGTTGTTGCTGAAATGAACTATTCCGGCCAGCTGGCTGGAGAAGTGAAAAAGTATGTGCCGGATCCATCGCTGGTTGTTGGGGTTAACAGCTACAACGGCAGCATCATGACCCCGGCCCAGATCGCAGCCGCCTTGAAGTAAAGGAGAAATACAATGGCACAGGCTATTTCACGCTCGCTTCTTAACAAAGAAGCACTGCCGCTCATGTGGTGTGCGGGCTGCGGCAACGGCATTGTCCTGAACGCGCTTTTGTGCGCCATGGACGAGCTGAATCTCAAAAAGGAAGACGTTCTTGTCGTCACCGGCATTGGCTGCTGGGGCAAGGCCGATGATTATATTTCCGCCAATGCCCTGCATACCACGCACGGGCGCGCCCTCACCTTCGCCACCGGCGCCAAGGCGGCCAACCCCAATCTCCACGTCATCGTTCTTATGGGCGATGGCGACGGCACCACCATTGGCGGCAACCATCTTATCCATACGGCCCGCCGCAATATGGACCTTACGGCCATCATTGTGAACAACCTGAACTACGGCATGACCGGCGGCCAGTATTCGGCAACCACGCCCAACGGAGCCATCACCAGCACTTCTGTTGGCGGCAACCCCGAGCGCGGCTTTGACGTGTGCGATCTGGTCCGCGCAGCAGGGGCCAACTTTGTGGCCCGCGAATCCGTCACCAGCGGCATGCGCCTCAAAAACCGCATTGTTGCCGGTATCCAGAAAAAAGGCTTTTCGCTTATCGAAGCCATGAGCCCCTGCTCCACCCTGTTCGGCCCCCGCAACAAGATGAAGCAGCCTGTGGATATGCTGCGCAATCTCAAGGAAAAGGCCGTTTCCCAGGCAAAGTTTGATTCCATCGAGAACGCAGCGGATCTTGGCTACTTTGTCACCGGCGTCATCGCCGACAAGGACGTTCACGATTTCAACACTCGCTACGAGGCCGAGCGCGCGGTGATCACGGCCGCCAAGGGAGGAAAGTAGCATGGCCCAGTATGAATTTATCATGGCTGGCACCGGCGGGCAGGGCCTTGTGTTTTGCGCGTCCTTCCTTGCTGAAGCCGCTATTCTGGGTGGCCGCAACGTGGTGCAGTCCCAGTCGTACGGCATCTCGCAGCGCGGCGGCTTTATCAGCGCCGAAGTGCTGATGGATGATGCGGAAATCCTTTTCCAGCAGGTCGTCAAACCCAATCTGATCATTGCGCTGAACGAGGTTGTGGGCACCCGTTACGACAATGCCGTAGCCCCTGTTGTGTACGACACCTCGCTCATGAAACCCCGCCAGCTGAGCAACTGGATCGGCATCCCCATGACCGAGATCGCCCACGAGCTGGGCGCGCCCAAATCGGCCAACCTTGCCGGTCTTGGAGCGGCCATGGCGCTTACCGGCGCACTGCCTCTGGACACGCTGCTGAGCATCGCCGAGCGCAAGGGCAAACCCGAAGTGGCCAAGATTAACATGGAAGTGATCAGGCGGGGCGCTGCTGCCGCCCAAGCTGCCCGGGGGGGAAACTGATGAGTGAGGAAAAGAAAACTTTTGAAGTTTGCGTGGACGCCGTGCTCTGCAAGGGCTGCGGCTACTGCAAGGAACTCTGCCCCAAGTCTGTTTACGACTTCGGCACGGAATACAATGCGGCTGGCTATCTCTTTATGACTCCGGTCAATGCGCAGGCCTGCATAGGCTGCCGCACATGCATGATGGTCTGCCCCGACTTTGCCATTGAAGTTTTGGAAAAATAACAGGCCGGAGTCAGTCATGGTATACAAGAGCTTTGACGAACTTGAAGCAGCAGTGATGCAAAAAGCCCACAAGTGCAAGGTGGCTGTGGTGGAAGCCGCAGACGAGCATGTGCTTGAAGCTGTGCGGCACGCTGTTGAAGTGGGCCTTGTGGAGCCGCTGCTGTTTGGCAAGAAGGAAGATATCGCAGCAAAACTCAAGGCCATAGGCCTGCCGGGCGATGCCTATCCCATTGTTGAAACTGCCACGCCGCAGGAATCCGCCACAGGGGCTGGCATGGCGGTCAAAGAAGGCCGGGCCAACTTTATTCTCAAAGGCCTGATCCAGACCGGCGTTCTTCTCAAGGGTCTGTTCAAGGAAGAAACCGGCTTCCGCACCGGGAGGCTGATCTCGCACATGAACATTGTGCAGGTTGCCACCTACCCCAAGCTTCTGGCCCTGTGCGATGCCGCCATCAACATCGCGCCTTCGCTCGAACAGAAGCGCGACATTATCCAGAACGCGGTGGATGCCCTTGCGCGCATGGGCATTGATAATCCCAAGGTTGCGGTGCTGGCCTCTGCGGAAACCGTTAATGAAAAAATGCCTGAAAGCATTGACGCCGCCGCGCTGAAAGAAATGAACAAGAACGGCCAGATCACCGGATGCCTGATTGAAGGCCCCATATCCTATGATCTGGCGGTATGCGCGGAATCAGCCGCCACCAAGGGCTATGAAAGCCCCGTTGCAGGTGATGCTGACCTGCTGGTGTGCCCCAATATTGTCACCGCCAACGTGCTTATCAAGTGCCTGCGCCATACGGCCAACGCGCTGACCGCAGGCATAGTGGTGGGCGGCAGGGTGCCGGTGGTGCTCAATTCCCGCGCCGCGAGCGCTGAAGACAAGTTCAGAACCATGGTTCTTGCGGCCTCTGCTGCGGGGTAGCCAACTGCGGATGGGCTGGCCCTGCCGCTTGTTCCCCTGAGCCAACCGCTCGCAAGGTTTCAGGCTGCCGCGCTGCAATGCCGCTCAGCGCATCAGGCGCGGCAGCCCATAACAGCAAGAGCATTTTACATCGTTCCACAAGGATATGACATGGCGGAAACCAACTATACCGTTCTTTCCATCAATCCCGGTTCCACCTCCACGCGGATTGCCGTTTACAAGAACCACGAGCTTTTGTTCCAGAAAAAAGTGGATCATCCGGCAGAATCCCTGCGCGGGTTTGAAAGCAACGTCGCCCAGTTTCCCATCCGGCTGGATGCCATACTGAAGGCGCTGCAAGAAGAGCAGTTTGACCTGCACCAGCTCTCCGCCGTGGCCGGGCGTGGCGGCAAACTGCCCCCACTGTTGCAGGGCGCGTATCTTGTTGATGAGGGCATGCTGGATTTTCTGCGGCACCGCCCCATTGACGACCACGCCTCCAACCTCGGCGCATTGCTGGCGCACGAAATCGCCAAGCCGCTGAACATCCCCTCCTACATCTATGATGCCGTGGTGATGGATCAGATGGAAGACATCGCCAAGCTCTCCGGCCTGCCGGAAATTCGCCGCAAGGCCTCGTGCCATGCCCTCAACATGCGTGCCATGGCCATCAAGGCCGCCGCGAGCAAGGGCTGGAAACTGGCGGACAAGAACATCATCGTCAGCCACATGGGTGCGGGCATCAGCGCCACGGTCATTCATCAGGGGCGCATGATTGATGTTATCACTGATGAGGAAGGCCCCTACTCGCCCGAGCGTTCCGGCGGCCTGCCCAACAGGCAGCTCATCGACCTGTGCTTTTCGGGCAAGTTTGACCGCCATTCAGCCACGCGGCGCACGCGCGGTCAGGGAGGCCTGATGGCCTACCTTGGCACCAACAACGCCCTTGAGGTTGAACACCGCATTGCCGAAGGCGATGAAAAAGCCCGCCTTGTGTACGACGGCATGACCTATCAGGTCGCCAAGCACATTGCCTCGCTGGCTGCGGTCATCAACGGCAAGGTGGATGTTGTTGTGCTTACCGGCGCATTGGCCAACTCCTCGTACATCATTGACCGCGTGGTGCCCCGGATACAGTTCCTCGGCGAGGTCATGGTACTGCCGGGAGAAAACGAGCTGGAAGCGCTGGCATACGGAATTTTGCGCGTACTGCGCAAGGAAGAAGGTTTCCATACCTTCCACGAATAGTCAGGTGCACCCGTGTCGCGCTGCTTACCCCAATCCCTGTAGATCAAGCAGCCCCCTCAGGGGCAAGGCGGATCTCCGCCTTGCCCCTGCGAGCGACATACCGTTCCGGCCTGTTGGCGCATTGCTGACAACGCAACATTTAACTTGCTTATTGACATAGTTAGCGCAAAAAACACTGGCGCACGGCACATTGCAGTTAGCTGAAAAACAAACAATATTTTTACGATACCCATGGCGCAAATGCGGCCCAAATCGGGATCAAAAACAAAGCGCATAAAGAGATTCTGTGGATATCTCAAACGCGTTTAACAGACTGGTTGTTTGTGTTTGGCATGCGCGCACTAGAGCCCGGCAAGAGCGTTATTGTGGTTGTATCTGAAGTGACGCTCAACATATGAAACAAAAGATATTTTTACGTTGGGTTGCTTGCGCCTCTTTTGCATTTCCGGTCTGCTCCGGGGTTTTTAATTTTTCGTTCTTTTTTGCCCTGAGGCCGTTCCATTTTTTTACACAGAGGGAGTGTCATGGCTGAAATAGCTGCTGAAAACAAAGGGAATCTGGTCAAGAACATTCGCCTTGCGGGGTCTGTTCTTTCCATCATCCTTGGTATCTGGGTTGCCCTGCAAGCGCCACCAGAAGGCCTGAACGAAAAGACCATGATTGCTCTTGGCATCACCGTGTGGGCTGTGGGTTGGTGGATCACCGAGATCGTGCCAGAATTTGTCACCGGTTTGATGATGTGTATCTTGTGGTCGGCCTTCAAGTGCGTGCCCTTCAAAACAGCGTTTGCCACGTTTTCCACCTCCGGCTGGTGGATCATGGTCGGTGCATTCGCCCTGGGCGCAGTGGCAGGCAAAACAGGCCTCTTAAAGCGCATCTCGCTCTGGGTGCTCAAGCTGTTCCCTGCCAGTTTTGCCGGTCAGGTATGGGGGCTGATTGGTTCGGGCACTGTGATCGGGCCGCTCATTCCCAGCATGAACGCCAAGGCCACGCTTTCTTCGCCCATTGCCATGGGCATCAGCGATGAACTTGGCATTGAACGCAAGTCCAACGCGGCCAATGGCCTGTTCGGCGCATGCTATGTGGGCTTTATCCTCATGGGCCACATGTTCATGAGCGGCTCGTTCAGCCATTACGTGCTGGTGGGCATGCTGCCCGAGGCTTATCGCGGCGTTACGTGGCTGCAGTGGCTTTTGTGGTCGTTGCCCTATGGCGTGTGCGTTTTCCTCGGCATGGGTCTTTTCATCGTGACCTGCTACAAGCCCAAGGAAAAAGTCAGCCTGCCCGCAGGCTACAGCACCGCCCAGCTTGAAAAACTCGGGCCCATGACCCGTAATGAAAAGCTGTGCATGGGCGTGCTTATTGTCACCCTGCTGATGTGGATGACCGAATCGCTGCACAAGATATCTGCCGGTGAAGTTTCCCTCATGGCCATGTGCACACTCATGCTGCTCAAGGTTATGGACAAGAATGATTTCAAGACGGGCATCGACTGGTCGTCCGTTGTTTTCGTGGGCAGCATCCTGAACATGGCCTCGGTTATCCAGTCTCTCAAGGTTGACCGCTGGCTTGGTACGGAGCTGCAGCCCCTTCTTGCCAACGTGATTTCCGAACCCGCCCTGTTCATTGTGACCCTGGTGGTTGTGGCCTCGCTCGTCAAACTGGTTATTGTGTCGCTCACGTCCGCCTCGGCCATCTTTGTGCTGATTCTTCCGCCCATCATGATCGCCCACGGCATGAACCCCTGGATCGCCTGCATGGTCACCTTTGCCGGCAGCGATATCTGGTACCTGAGCTACATGAACTCCATTTACCTTTGCGCCCATTTCGGCACACAGGGCAAAATGGCGCGGCACTCAGCCATGATTAAACTTTCGGCTGCCTATACTGCCATATGTATAGTGGCCTTTCTTATCAGCATACCCTACTGGAAAATGCTCGGCCTCATAAAATAACGGGGTTCCGGCGTATCCGGTACGCAAGTCAGATTTGTTACGCAGTCGCGGCATGGATTTTATTGTGAAGTCCTTGCCGTGACTGCGTCGTTGAACAGAATATACTGGATAATCGCGACATACATGGTGCAAGACATTCCTGGCTTGCGTTGCTTGCATGGCAGGGCAATGGGCACTGATGCAAGACCGGTTTTGACCTGTGCTTTCTCAATACCTGCTGTATTCATTCAATATTTCATGCTGTTCATGTTTACTTTGCATACAGCGAGGTTTATGTTTTTAACACCGCCCGGCGCATACGCCATGTGCGAACCATTCAGATGACGAGGCCCCCATGCTGCCAGCCAGTTTCAAACCGCGTATTCTTTGTGTTTCCATTTATGGTGAAATGGCCCAGCTTGTGCGCCACTCCGCAGGCCAGTTCGGCGTTGAGGTGGATGTATTTGATGGCGGCATTTACAACAGCGGGCACCTCCACGCGCTTGAGGTGGAAAACCGTTACGATGTCATCATCAGCCAGGCGGGAACGGCCATTGCCATCCAGCATATGGTCAAAACACCTGTGGTGCCCATCCAGATTACAGCCAACGATATCGTCACCCCCCTGCGCGAAGCGTCAGAGCGTCATCAGAACCTGCTCTGCATCACCTACGACAGCAACCTGAGCGTTGACATTGAATCATTGGCGGCCTTTGCGCGGCTTAAAAATTTCCGGCAGGTCATCT
Source organism: Desulfovibrio intestinivivus (assembly GCF_053570665.1). NCBI lineage: Bacteria > Pseudomonadati > Thermodesulfobacteriota > Desulfovibrionia > Desulfovibrionales > Desulfovibrionaceae > Desulfovibrio > Desulfovibrio intestinivivus. The sequence continues at coordinate 801,801 of NZ_JBRBQT010000001.1, forward strand.
ACCGCAACGAGCAGGACTTCAACAGTATCATTACTCGCCTTCCCACGCTGAAAGATGTTGCCATTGTCGGATTTGGCGGATGCGTCATTGAAAAGGCGGCACAGTACGGCCTGCCATACTATCTCATACGTTCCAGCAAGGACAGCGTGCATCAGGCTGTGCTTTCCGCCCGCAACATTGTTGACCAGCACATCAAGGAGCGTACACGCTCCCGCCGCCTGAACAATATTATCAACTATTCTCTCAGCGGCATCGTTTCCGTCAATCGCGACAAAACCATTGCCATCTGCAACCGCCCAGCAAAGCAGATGCTTGACCTGCACGGCAAGAAGCTGGTGGGCATGGACATTGATGCCCCGTCAACGCCGCCGGAACTCAAGCAGATGCTCGGCAACGGCGAATACACCGTGGACAAGGTCTTGCCCCTCAAGGGCAAGACCCTTGTGGTCAACCGCGTACCTATCCGCGTTCGCGAGCATGATCAGGGCACCATCATTGTTTTTCAGGAACTTTCCAAAATCCAGAAAATCGAAGCTGAGGCCCGCGTACAGCTTGCCAGCAAGGGTTTGGTGGCAAAATACAATTTTTCAGACATCATCGGTTCAAAAAATACCCTTGGCCCGGTTGTGGCCGAAGCCAAGCGCTATGCCCGCAGCAGCGCCTCCATTCTCATTGAGGGAGAAACAGGTTCCGGCAAGGAGCTTTTTGCCCAGAGCATCCACAATTTCAGCGAGCGCAAAAAAGGCCCCTTTGTGGCCCTGAACTGCGCGGCCCTGCCCGAGCACCTACTGGAGAGCGAACTTTTTGGCTATGAGGAAGGGGCCTTTACCGGAGCGCGCAAGGGCGGCAAGCCGGGCATGTTTGAGCTGGCCCACCGGGGGACGCTATTTCTGGATGAAATCAGCGAAATGAGCCTCGCGACGCAGGTGCGTCTGCTGCGCACCTTGCAGGAAAAAGAAATCTTCCGCATTGGCGGCGACCGCGTAATCAACATTGACGTGCGCATTATTGCGGCTTCAAACCGCGACCTCTACGCCATGGCGCAGGAAGGCTCTTTTCGGCGCGACCTGTTCTTCAGGCTCAACATCTTGCCGCTGCAAATACCGCCACTGCGCAAGCGCAAGGAAGACATCCCCACGCTCATTGCCCATTTTATCAAAAAAAGCCATCAACACGTGGCCGGACGCAGCCGCCTCAAATTTGACAATGCAACGCTTGCCGCGCTGTCGGCGCACGGCTGGCCGGGCAATGTGCGCGAACTGGAGCATATTCTGGAGCGCGTGTTTACCCTCTATGACGAGCAACAGGACTTTGACGCGCTGATTACAGACATCATGCGGCGGCACTGCCTGCGGCAGGGCATGTCTGGCCCATGCCACCCTCTGGATGATGTTTTGCAGGTACCGCGCGGCACCATGGCAGAGATGGAACGCTTCATTCTTGAGGCCTCGCTTGAAGAGCACGGCGGCAACAAAAAGGCCCTGGCTGACGCTCTTGGCATCAGCCGCGTGACCGTGTGGAAAAAGCTCAAGGAACTTGAAGGCGAAGAACAGGGGCAGGACTGACCCCAAGGCGAATATGACCTGAAGCCAGCCGCGCATCTGACGCCCATAATCACGGCTGGTCTTGCTTTAGTATTTTTGCCCTACAGTTTTTTGCGCTTTTGCCGATCAGATGGATGCACAGGTTCGCACAAGCGGCCAAGGAGCAAGCCATGGACGATGTGAAGATGGGCATGAGCGTAAGCCTGGCCAGAAGCGCCTTGAACATTCAGGCCAACATGTCTGCAGCGCTTATCAGTGGCACTATTGATAAGGGCGCGGAAATGGAGCAGAACATGCGCAGCCAAGGGCTTGCCGCCGAGGGCATCGGCGGAAAGCTGGACGTGCAGGCTTAATACGCTTTGCCGTACGAAGAGGAACAGCCGCCGGGTACTGCCCGGCGGCTGTTGCGCGTTGAGAGGGTAAACCACGAATCAGGATCAGGCTGCGGCCCGGCAGCAATCGGCCATCTTGGCCTTCTGCTGCCGTCGTTCCGACATTTTTTCGTTTACCCGCGCGCGTTGACAAATACCCGCAGAATAGTAAGGCTGTATGCGCCGGTTCCCGGCCCAGATTCTGCCCATATCCGCACAAGGAGTTTTTGTGAAAATTCTTGTAACACCCCGTTCTTTCGGCAAAACAAATCCCGAGCTGTTTGACCGTCTGGCCCAGGCCGGGCTGGAAGTGATACGCAACGACACGGGCGGCATTCTCTCCGCCGAGCAGATGAAGGAAAAGCTGGCCGATTGCGCTGGCGTTATTCTTGGCGTTGACCCCATGGACGCCCCGGTGCTGGCCGCTGCCCCCGCCCTCAAGGCCATTGCCAAATACGGCGTTGGGCTGGACAATATCGACCTTGCGGCCTGCAAGGAGCGAGGCATCGCGGTTTCGCGCACCGTGGGGGCCAACAGTAATGCCGTGGCCGACTACGCCCTGACCCTCATGCTCATGGTGGCCCGCAAAGCCGGGCTTATCGACCGCCGCTGCCGCCAGAAAGACTGGGGCAAGATCACCAGCATTGACCTGTACGGCAAAACCATCGGCATTATCGGCCTTGGGGCCATTGGCCGCTGCGTGGTCAAACGCGCACAGGGCTTTGGCATGAAGATTCTGGCTCATGATGTTGTGTGGGACGATGTCTGGGCCGCCAAGGAAGGCGTGGAACGCGCAGATGTTGACCGCATTTGCCGCGAGGCCGACTTCATCACCCTGCACACGGTGCTGACGGATGACACCCGCAACCTCATCAATGCCCAGCGTCTTGCAAGCATGAAAAAGACAGCCGTGCTGATCAACACCGCGCGCGGCGGGCTTATTGACGAAGCCGCCCTGCTGGCAGCCCTGAAAGAGGGCAGCATCTACGGCGCGGGCCTTGACGTATTTGAACAGGAACCCCCGGCTGATGCAGCATGGTATGAGCTGGACAACCTTGTGATGGGTTCGCACTGCTCGTCCTCCACCGCAGGTGCCACGGAAACCATGGGCAACATGGCAGTGGCCAACCTGTTGCGCGATCTGGGGCTGTAAGCAGCTTCACGGCCTGAATAGTACGCGCCTGTGGGCGCGAAATGCAGCCCGCCCGCATCCTCACAGGAGAATGCGGGCGGGCTTGTTATTTACTGTATCAGAGGGCGATGACGACCCTAGCCGCCCTGATTGGTCGTTAACTGCTGCACCGCAACCTGAACTGTCTGCTCGGCGCTGTCGATGGTTATGGTTGTGCTATGCACATCCCACACGGTTCCATTGCTCGCAGTCTGCGTTGTGGTTGCCCATGTATGCGAAGCATCAAATGACACAGCGGTACTGCCGTCACTGCCAGTGCTGATGGAAACCCCGGCCTTGGTTGCAATCGCCGCCATGTCGGTAAGATTTTCCAAAGCACTGCCGGAAGCACTGACCATGACTTCCACGCCCGTGATGCCGTCCACGCCCTTGGCGTGTTCCGCTCCTGTAAACAGCTCATCCACGCTGCCGCCCTTGACCACCAGCATATCCGTGCCGATGCCGCCGTCAATGGCATCACCCTTATGGAACACCAGCACATCATCACCAGCACCGCCATAGAGGTGGTTGCCACCACCATCTGCGGCAAAGGTATTGGCTCCGCCGTCAAGGAAGTCACTGTCAGCGCCGCCGTACAGATGATCGTTGCCAGCACCGCCGTAAAGGTGATCGCCTGCATTGCCAGCATAAAGGGTATCGTTGCCGTCTCCACCGTGCAGTTCATTGTGCCCTATGCCGCCGTAGAGGATATCGTCGCCGCTGCCACCGTAAAGGCTATCGTCATGGCTGCCGCCGAGAATGACATCATTATGCTCTGTGCCGGTAAGGTTGCCATCGGCAAAGAGTAACTGCCCGCCGACTGCATCCAGTTGCGCGCCATTGTGCAGATCAATACTCAAGCCACCGGAATGGGTAGACTCGGTACTGGTTTCATGACCATCTGTTACATTGAAACCAAAATGGTCATGCACATGCCCATCGGAAGAAGAGTCATAAGCATTCCGGAGAGTGCCAAGAGCGCTTTCTGCCGTGCCAAGAGCATATTCATAGCTGCCGTCAGTATGCATATGCATGGTGCCGAGGTGACTTCCACTGGCATCGGATTGGAATGCCAACACATCGGAGTGCTCATTATTGATCGCTGTGACATGCCCGAACAGCAGCCCATTATCCACATCTATCGCAATGGGGGCCTCGTTGGTGCCATTTACCGACACAGTTACACTGGAATCCACCGCGCCAATTCCGTCGTTAACGCCAAGCTTTACAGTGTAGTCAGTATGCGTACCCTCCCGCATGCTGGCAGCGAGGGTGGCATCAGCCACAAAGGCATAACTCCATTGCTGGCCAGAACCCGATGTGTCTGTACCGTCGTGCGTAAACGTGAAGTTGCCGATCTGGGTTTGGGCAACATACGCGCCGCCAGAGTCTTTCACTACATTTGCAGAAACACCGCCGATGCTGACCGACAGGGTGTGGGCATTCGCCACATCTGCATCGCTGAATGCGAATGTTCCGCTTTCCGTAGCCGCATTATAGGTCGAGGCTGTTACCACCGGCGCATCGTTGGTGCCGGTGATGTTGACAACAACGTCATGGCTTACCGTGCCGCCGTGCCCGTCATTCACTGTAACGGTGAAGGTTTCCGTGGCTGGCGCACCCTGGGCCAGTTCGTGGTTGGTCAGGGTGTATTTGTAGTTGCCGGAGGCATCCAGAGTCAGCTGCCCGTAGTGCCCTTCCACAACAGCATTTGTTGCACCGGAAGCCGTGGCGCTGCTAGAGCCGTAGGCAATGCTGTATGTCAGCAGTCCGGCATCGTTGGTGTCCACGTCCGCAGCACCCAGGTTCCCGGTGAGAGGGATTGCCCCCTCCACAATGGAAAGGCTGGGGGCAGTGAAGGTGGGGGCGTTGTTCACGCCCTTGAGGGTGATTGCCAAGGTCTGACTGGCCTCCACGCCATGCGGATCCACAGCCACAACGGTAAATGAGCCACCTGCGGTTACAACGTCCTTGCCCTGGGCCTCGAAGTCTTTGGCGTAATCAGCATCAAGTGTATAGGTATACTTTTGGCCATCAAGCTTGAGCGTACCGTGCCCGTCGTGCAGCTCCGTCACATACTTGCCGTCAGACTTGATGTAGTAGGTCAGCTTGTCGCCATCATCCACATCGGAGGCGGGAATGGTGCCCGTGAGCATCTGAGCGCTGGCCCCATTATCCGTGAGCGTTGTGGAAACTGCATTAAAGGCCTTCATGACTGGGGCGTCATTGGTGCCGGTAATGGTGATCGCAACCGCGGCTGTATCCGTTAAACTACCATCGCTCACGCCGATTGTGGCGTTTACATGCAGGGTTTCACCCTGGGCAAGATGGGCAATGCCGTCCTTATTTCCCTGGAAGCTGTAGGTGCCGTCCTTGTTCAGCTGCAACCACCCCATATCCACAGATTCATAGCCAGATTTTGTGCCTGTGTGCCAATTGCCACTTTCATCTCTGTAAGCCGTAACTTTCTCTCTGACATATGCGCTGTCCAATGTGGATGTGATGGCATGCCCGTTGAGGTTGAGCGTGAGGCTGTCGCCCGCATCAACATCGTACGTCACTGCCGTCCCGCCGACTGTCAGGTTTGCCTGACCGTCGGCCACAAAGAGGGCCGCGCCCGAACCAGCCACACTGGAACCATCGGCATGCAGGGTAATGACAGGGGCATCGTTGACACCATTCACGGTGACGGTGAGAGGCGCATCAGTGTAGCCGCCATGTCCATCGCTCGCGCGAACCGTGAAGGTCACTTCATGCGATTTCCCGTCGCCAAGCTGTTGCACAGCCTCGCTGCTGGTATTGAGATGGAATTCGTACTTGCCATCCTTGCCCATGATCAGGGTGCCATAATCGTTGTCCGTGACCATACCCGTGGCTTTGCCATCGCTGCCTACAATGGCGAAGCTAAGCGCATCCTTGGGCGCACCGGTCGCGGTTACGTCCGGATCTGTAGCGGTAATGGAACCCTTGGCCACCATGTCCGCCGGGGAATCTTCCGTTACCGCGACATCAGAACCAGCCACCAGCACAGGGGCATTGGGCTTGTCGTTGGCGTAATTGAGGTCGGCAACAAGCGTGACGCCGACCTTGTCGCCATCAGTATTACCATTGGAAAGAGTCAGCGTTGCGCTGTCTTTCATATGCCCGCTGTAGTTTGCGCCGTCAGCAGGAGCCGCATAGGTGTAGGAGAAATTGCCGTTGCTGCCCTTGGTGACAGTGAATATGCCGCCGAGCTTGCCCGTAACCGTATACGAGGTTGGTTCAAGCTTGTCTGTTTCACCCTTGTCAACATCAGCCAGGGTGAAGGAGCCAGAAGGGTCTGTTTGCGCCCATGTGCCGTCCGCATGCTGCTCCAGGGCCACGGTATCGTTCTGCGAAACCACGTACGGCTTGTCGTTGCTGCCATTGATGGTGATGGTGATTGTTTTGTAATCGCTGCCATTGGTAATCTCAAACTTCTGAGTAATGCTATCACCAGCCCGGAGCTGCTGCACTTCGGAGCTGTCGTTGTTCAGCGTATACGTATAGGAACCGTCGGGCAGAAGTGTGATGGTTCCGTACTTCGTGGGAATGCTGCTGACATTTTTTTCAGCATGTAATGGAGTAGTGCCATTAGCGTCTACAGTTGTATATTTGCCCGTGAGGCACAAGCCCGAATCGTATTGGGGGTGGTGGGAATTTTTTTCATCCAGTACGCTGCCCTTGGCAAATGTAGTGCCGTCCTCCTGAACCTTAACATTATCAATCGACTGAATATCAAGATCACCAACGCTGCCGCTACCACTGCCACCATCGCCGAGCGATGGTGCCTTTACATTGATAACCAGCTCAATGGGTTTATCTGCCACAGCGTTGTTTTCGTCGCGCACATAAACCTTGAATGTCTCACTGGCCAGCCCGCCAATGGGATGTCCTATGGCAAAGTCTTTATATTCCTGGCCGTTGAAGTCTAGCACGTACTGGTAGGAACCATCAGAATGGATTACCAGCGTACCGTATTCGCCCTTTATGCTCTGTGTGAGATTGCCTGTGGTGTTTCCCTTATTGTCTTCTTCCAGGGCAAAGAAGCTCAATTTGGTACCATGGTCCACATCGCTGACGATGTCTTTGGTGGTAAGCATACCACGCACCACAACATCGCCGCCGTGGGAGTTTGACCAAACCGCGGTTTCGTCGCTGTCCACAACAACAGTGTGCCCGGCAAGCTCCCCCTTGAGGAAGCTGGTGATGTCGTCTGTGCGACCGGCCAGTTTGAGGATATCATCCAGCGCGCCAAGTTTGTCCAAGAAGCTGTTGACGCCGCTGGCCATATCAACAAGAGCTTTAATAGCATTGGCTTCACCAGCCAGGGCTATAAATCCCTGAGCAAGCAACCCTCCGTGATCTTTGATATTATCAATAATCTCTTTAGCTTCCTGCTCCACATACTTCTGGAGCAGATTCTGGTGGGTCACAAGGTAGTCTATTGCCGTATCCCCGGTTATGGCTCCAGTAAACTGGGCGGAGCTGTTTTCAACGCCCGTGAAGCTGTCGGTATACTTGTCTACCGAAAAGGCTCCCTGCGTAATATCCACCACCGGCACATCGTTGGTGCCGGTGATGGTAATGCTGAGAGAGCCATCAATGGACTGACCGTGCGAAGCACTGTCGCTGTGGGCGGTTATGTCGAGGTTCACACTGACATGTTCATTCTGGGCCAGACTATTGAATGCCTTGCTGCTGGTATCGGGCGTGAAGGTATAGGAACCATCCCCGTTCACATGCAATGTGCCGTAATCGCCGACCTTGTAATCATATCCGCCAGTAGCAGCACTGCTGCCGCTGACAGAGTGCGAACCCGTATCGTCAGTGTAGGACAGGGTCTTGTAGGTGTAGGTGTGGTAGCTGTCTTTCTCCGCGCCTGCGGTGAGGTTCTTGAGGGCATGATCATCGGCATCCAGATTGGTATCCGGATCATTCACCCCAAGATACCCGCGAATAACCCCGGCAGCGAGTATTCCACCGCTGGCATCAACAGGCTGCGCCTTGTTGGCGCCCAGCTTGTCAGCCTCGGTATAGTGCAAAACGCCCTGGATTGAACCTGTAACGCCGTCCTCCGTGATGTTCAGCGTGTTGCCTGCCAGCTTGCCTGCGGCATCCTCACCTGTGATGGTAATGACAATGGGCTTGATTTCAGAATACGCGCCGTCGGCATCCTTGACGCGCACATAGAAGGTATCGGTAACAGAACTGCCCTTGGCAAGTGATGTCAGATCCTCTGTACGTTCATAGCGGTATGCGCCAGTGGCCTGATCAATGATCAGGCGACCGTATGTGCCTTGCTGAACTGGTGTGTCGCCAGAGTAGTCAGTGGTGGACTTTACCAGCGAGAAGGTGAAACCCGAAGATACCGTCTGGGCTGTGCCCCCGGTCTGTTCATAATCCAGCAGTTCTACCTGTCCGGTCGTGGAATGCGCATCGCTTTCAGCCAGGGTGACGGCAGGGGCCTGCGTAATGATGGGCCTGTCGTTGGCGCCCTCAATGCGGATGGATACTGGGACGGGGTCCTTGCTCGCCTCCGCCCCCGCACTGTCATGAATAACCACAGAGAAGTTGTCCTCCGTGTGTCCATGAAAGTTCAGCTTCTGCACATCGGCATCAGTGTTGTCCACAGTGTAGACGTATTTGAACACGGACGTGCCGTTGGCGTCAGTATGCGAGGTATCCTTGGAGATGGTCAGCGAACCGTTTTCCAGCTTGATGACAATATTGCCGCTGGCATCTTTGGCGGCCTGCCCCACGTCAAGAGTGCTGGCAGAACCACCCGTAAGGGTCAGCTTGCCATCGGCATCTATGCTGGCTGTGCCCGTTTGCAGACCTGTGCCAGCCATGAGGGCATTCAGATCGCAGTTCTTGCCGCCCACCTGAATAACATAGTGCAGCTTGGCACTTTCAGCAGCGGAGGCGAGAGCGTTGTTGTCCGTGGTATCGGCATCGTGCGCGCCAATGTAGCCAGTGGCAGTGCGCACGCCAGCGCTACCGTCCTGCATTTTGGCGGCATTGGCAGCAGCAGCGGCACTGGTGACCGGGTTGACACCAGACTCCACCACAGCATTGCTGGGCGTGACCCAGCCTGTATTGATGATGGTGGGATCGTCATGGCCGTGGATAGTCACGGTGACTTCCTTGATGTCGAAAGCACCGAACTTGTCCACCACTGCCACCTTAAAGGTCTCGGAATGCTCTTCATTCTTGCCAAGACTGATGACGTCGGCATTATTTTTAGCGATTGTGTAGGTATACTTGCCAGTGGCAGGATCAATGCTGAACGTACCGTATTTGCCATCCACTGATGTGCTTGTGGCTGGTGTTGTACCTTCATCGCCAGTCACGCCATTCGCCATGATACCGAATTTTATTGTTGTGTCCGGGCCAGTGACGACATCGTCGGGGTCTTTAACCGTGATATTACCATTAACGGAAGCGGCTGTGACGGCAGTCTGGTCGGTGACGTCAAGGTTGGCAGAGGCGAGTGTAAGCTCGGGCTTGTCATTGGTGCCGTAAATGACGATGGGGATGGTCGTTGGCGTTGAAGACGCGTTGTGTTCGTCCACAGTCACGGCCTGGAAGTTCAGAGTGAGCGTTTCACCGGAACCAAGAGCGTTGACCACGCTGCTTGTCGTATCCAGCACAAAGGTATACTTGCCCGTGCCCTCATTGAGGAAGAGGGTTCCGTAGTGGTAGGCAGCGTCGCCCGAATGGCCTTTGGCGTAGATGTCCACCGCCGTGGCATTGCCACCGCCAGTGCCGGGATATGCACCAGTGCTCGCAACCATGTCTGCGCTGATGGAAGCAGGCGGATCTGACGGGAGTGAACCATCCTTAACAACGGTGCCAGCCACGGTGCCCGAGGCAAGCTCGCCGGAATCCGTGCCCATATGCTTGTAAGCGTTGGGGTCGCCGGCTGAAACGGTGTTAATGAGGCCGTACGTCAGCTTGGCTCCATGATCAGAATCCGTGCCAGCCAACGTGCCTTCAACCGAAGCTGCATAGCTGTTGCCATGGGCAGTTGGCGTTGCCGAGTCTGCTGGCATATGAGCATTGCCGCCGTCCAGCCGTCCGTCGTCCTTCAGCGTAAGGGTTTGGCCCGTCACGGAGGGCGCATCGTTGGTGCCCTGTACGTTGATAGCGATATTGTGCGCCACAGGATTGCCGTGACCGTCCGTAACGGAAATGGTGTAATTCAGAGTTTTGGTTTCGCCTTCGGCTAGACTTGCAGTTTTGTTTTGATTAACAGCGTAGCGGTACGAATAGGTGATGGATTCCGAACTATCGCTGTTGACACTACGCAATTCTTCGACCGTCAGCTTGCCGTAATCATCGTTGACGCTCCATTTGTTGTCACCCATCATGATGACAGGCGTGGCAATCTTGCCGCCGCTCAAAGTGGCCTTGAGGACATCATTGGTGTCCATGTCCGTCACGGTAAACGAACCGCCGCTCACTGCCTTGGAACCATCGTTCAGCTTGCTGCCGTTGGCGGCCACATTATTGTAGCCCGGGATGGACGAACCAGAACTGGTGTGCGCCGGGTCCGACAGAGAAACCACGCCCGCTTCCTTGACAGTCAGGGTGCCGCTGTTCTTGTTAATCAGGGTCTGATCGTTGGCGCCAGTGATTGTGAAGGACAGGGGTTTCGTGTCTATGGAGCCGTGCAGATCCTTCACCGTGATCTGGAACGTCTCGGTATGGGTTTGTCCCTCGCCCAGATTCTGCACCGCATTGGAGCCATTGTTCAGATCATACTTGTAGGTGCCGTCCGGATTGACGGTAAAAACGCCGAAATTGGTCGTATAGGTAGCCACTCCAGTTCCTGGATCCACACTGGCCGTACCGGTAGTGGTTTCACCGTTGGAGGTGCCGCCAGCGATGGCATAGCTATGGTTGGCCGCGCCGTTGGTGCTGCCCTTGAACGCGCCGTCAGCATCGGCATCAGCCACAGTAAAGGTGCCGCTGGCCTGATAGCTGCCGCTGTCTTCCTTAAAGGAACCAGCGCTCGGTGCTGCCAGGGAAAGGTCTGGCCTATCGTTTGTGCCTGTGATGGTCACGGTAATGGGCTGGGTTACTGAGCCTCCATGCCCGTCCGCCACTTTGACCACAAAGGTTTCCGTGACTTTCTGGTTTTCGTTGAGCGCATCGGCCTTGTCGTTGTCGAGCGTGTAGGTATAAGCGCCAGTCTTGGGGTCAATAACAAGTGTGCCGTAGCTGGTGGTTACGGTTGTTGCGCTGTTGGCTCCACTGTTGTCCACCGTGGTGCCGGTTCCGGCGGCCACGCTGAAGGTCAGCTCGGGTTTGCCGCCAGAATTGTCGTTATCGTCCACATCCGTGGCGGTAACGTAGCCTTGAGCCGCAACCGTGCCGTTGAAAAGATCATTGGAGTGGCCGGGGTCATGGCTGCCCTGCACGCCCTTTTCAATCACGTCAACAGTGATAGCGGAGCTGCCAATGACGGGATTGTCATTGGTGCCATTAATAACCACTGTTATTGCCTGGGAGTGGTTAGCTCCATGGATATCTGTGGTGGTAACGGTGAAGCTTTCCGTGTGCGACTGCCCGTCTCCAAGCTTCTGCACGGCTGGTTTGCTGTTATCCAGCTCGTATGTGTATTTGCCGTCAGACGTCAGGGTCAACGTGCCGTAGTCCGTTGCGACGGAAACGGGGTTGCCAGCATGGCTGCTTACATTCATTGCGCCGCTGGCGGTCTGTCCCATGCCTGCAATGGAGAGGGTCTGACTGGCACCATCGTTATCAGGATCGGCCACGGCCCAGGTACCTGCGGAGGTGGTTGTGGCAGCGTCTTCCTTCAGTGTGCCGGAGTCGCCGGGAGTTATGGTCAACTGGGGCTGGTCGTTGGTGCCCGTGATGGTCAGGCTGATGGGCTGATCAACGTGCGCGCCCTTGCTGTCCGTGACCGTAACCGTAAAGTTATAACTGCGAGTTTCGCCCTCATGGAGGGCCTGCGTGGCGCTGGCGTCATTATGCAGGTCGTAGGCATACGTGTAGGTTTTGCTGCTGCCGGAATCGTTGGCAACGGCGGTGCCAGCCTTAAGCGTAAACGTGCCTTCAGGCATTTCTACAGTGAAGGTACCCTTACCATCGCTTGTAACGCTTGCGCCCGGTAATTCCTTCACCGCGATATTGACGGCCTGAGTGTCTTTATTGTCCACATCGGTCACGGTAAAGCTGTGTCCAGAATCTGCATCCTTGGATGTGCCTGCAAAGGCTTCATTGGGGTCGCCTTGCACATTCTTGACGCCGAGTTCCACCACCGACAGTGCGGCGAGAGTCGGTGCGGTAGTGATAACAGGCGTGTCATTGGCACCCTTGACGGTAACGCTGACGCTTTCCTGCACATAGGCGCCAAAGCTGTCGCGCGCCACCAGACCGATGGAAACATCCCGCGAATCGCCATCTTGCATGCCCTGCACGGCGGGCGAATCATTGTACAGAGTGAACTTGTAGGATGCGCCCTTGGTGGGGTCTGCATCTTCTGTCAGAGTGAATTCGCCCACATAGTTTTTGGCTGTGGCGGCGGTGGATGCATCCGTGGTGGCCGTTAAGGTATGCCCGTCACTGGCAAGCACCACATACACCTTGCCGTGCATGGTGTCGCTGCCGGGCTGGATCAGACCGTAGTGCAGCGAGTCGCCATTATCCACATCATGCCCGATGATCGTGCCGGTCACAGAGCTTTGGGCGGTGCTGTCGCTGGCTTCAGTCAGAGTGGCGCTCAGGGCGGTGCTGCCGCTTTGGCCGTTCCAGGTGTTTTGCGTAATGGTGGGCGTATCGTTGGTGCCCAGGATGTTGATAACAATGGCGTTGCCCGCCACGGTGCCATCCCGCAGGGTTGAGCTGTTGCCGTCTTCAGCGCCGTGCTCGTCACGCACATAGGGCTCAAACTTCAGGCTGACCTGCTGGCCCTCGGCCAGTTTGTTGGTGGCCCCCTCGCCATCGGCGTTTTTCAGCGTAAACGTATACGTGGCCGTGGTGTCGCTGGTTTTTCCCAGCACCAGATCGCCATAATTGGTGCTGATGACAATCTGCCCGCCCTGCTCGGCTATGCCCGTCACCACCACATCGGAAGTAGTATGGTCGGGATTGTTAACAGAACCGATCACAAACGTGCCCTTGAGGGTGCCGTCAGCGTTGACGCTGGTCATGTCCAGCAGATTGCCGTTCACATCCTTGAGGCCAAAATACAATTGCGCGCCGTGGTCGGGATCATGAGCCGTAATGGTGCCGCTCAGGATAGCCTGCACACCGGGTGCACCGTTCAGCTCATCCGCATGCAGTTTGTCCCCCACAGGCTGGTCGGCGTAGACGCCGCCTTCCTTGAGCGTCAGCGTAGAGCCAACCCCCGTAATATCCGGCGCATCGTTGATGCCGGTAATTACCACGTTGATGGGCTGGGTCACGGTATGGCCCTGCCCGTCACTGATGGAGAAGACGATGTTGTCGGCCTGCTTCTCGCCTTCAGCAAGGCTGTCTGTGGGACTGTCGGGATCCTGCTTGAGGGTGTAGGTATATTCAAAGGTGACATTGCTGCCGCCGCCCTTGGGCGTGATAACAAGCGTACCGTAGTCGCTTTCAATAGTCGTGGGGCCAGCGGTGCTGACAGCTACAACCTTGCCGCCCATGTTCACGGTGGTGGTCAGGCTGTCGCCATCCGGGTCGGCCACAGAAAATGAGCCGCTCTGGCTGACCACAGGCGCGGCGCTGGCGGTTTTGCCGTCCCATGCGGATTCCGTGAGGCCAATGGCAATGACTGCACCACCAGTGGACAACGTGGGTGCGGCATTGGTGAGAAAGGACGAAGCGTAAGGATTGATGTTCGGCTGGGTATCGCCGCCAAAGCCAAGACGGTAATCAAGCCCGTCAAGATGATTTACGCCGTCTTCAAGCCCCGCGTTGGCAAAATCGCTGTATCTGCCACTGCGGGTGGGCGATGCTGAAGGGCCAGCGGCAGGGGCAAGGTCAGGCCCGAAGGCGTTGAAAAAATCCGCACCCGCAATGAGCTGACCGTCAACCTCAAATGAGGGGATGTCGTCCTTGTTGTACTGGGTGTAAAAATTCTGCAATTCAATGGCTGCGCCATCGTCAAAGCGGAAAAAGAGGCTGTCGGAGCCTTGCGGGCGTTCAATGCTGACCTGGTCAGCAGAAAAATCAAGAACCATGCGGGCATCGGGCGCGCTGGGGATAACGGCAGTCTGACCGGCGGAGGGGCGAACAAGCTTGATGTCTGCCATGGAAAAACCTTCTTTTTACTGGGCATTACAACAATACCCGGTTTAACGCGCAAAACGGCATAAGCCGCAAAAACGGCACTCACGCGTTTGCGGAAAAAGGGCGCCAATGCGCCGCAATGACGGGGAATAAAGAAGGGGAAACCTTCGCGAATAAAAAGGAAATGCGTCCAGCAGCCAATGCTGCCGACAGCCCTTTTTATCGACACACCGGGACCCGAAGCAGGTTCGGCGTAGTAGTCATGTCTATGAGAGGCCCAGGGTCGGCCTCCGCCAACTGGCCCGCGCAAATACGGCTGCTGCCGCCACGCGTGATACCCAGCTCTGGCAAAAACACTTTGCCGTGGTTTGCAAGGATATGTCAAGCAGCCCGAGCATTTCCCCCGCCGGGCAAAACTTTCTCCATAATCTGCCGAGCGCCTCAATCCAGACTTTTTCAACGATATCCGCATCCTCACGGAGCAGCCAGCTGACTGTTCAAACAACCCATCTCTCGCAACGTCTCTATAATATTGATTACTACCATATATAAAATATTTGCATACAATATATAATACCATTTACAACTGGAATTATTTTTGTATTATACCCTATGATAAACTAGAGATCTGCCGAATGAGATTGCATTAACAAGCGTTCCCCCAGACGCTTTTGCACCATTAACTGGCAACATCCATCGTGCGGAGGGGAAAATGATTAAGCTTTCTACAATGCAAAAATTGTTTGGACTTTCATTGCTCCTTTCACTCTTTACAGTTGCCATCGGTACATATTCAGTTGGCAGCCTCAGCAATCTTTCTGATGGCATAGATAATCTTTATAATATCCATGTTAAAGGGCTTAATACCGCTCGGGATATTAATGTAACCGTGCTAAGGTTAATCAGAGAAGAAAAGAATCTCATTCTTACCAATGAAGCTGGTGAAATACAGCGCTGCCTTCAGCTGCTCGCCGAGGAAAGGAAAAAGCTGGAGGCCCTGATGCAAACTTTGCCCAAGTATTTTACATCGGGTGAAGGCAAGGCGCTCTGCGACAAAATGATCCAGTCTATTAAAGCATGGCTTGTCCTGCATGAAAAAGTTATTGAACTCGGGCAAACAAGCGATGCCGCCATGAACGAGCAGGCGCAACAGCTCTCCAACACCCAGGCGCGGCAAGCCATGAGAGACGTTGCACAAGCCATTCAGGCGATTGTTGAACTTAAACTGCACCGAGCAGATGAGCTGAACCACGAAAGCACTCGTATGTATGAAACCTCACGCCTCATCACCATTATTGGCATTATTGCCTCTGTGCTGGTGGGCCTTGGGCTGGGCTTTTTCATGGCCCGCAACATGCTGCGCCAGTTGGGCGATGAACCCGCCTCACTTTCAAAGCTGGCTCTGGCAATCGCTGGCGGTGATCTGGACGCGCGCTTTGACCCGGCCCGCACAGAACAGGGCGTGTTTGGCGCCATGAAGAACATGGTAGCTACGCTGAAAACCAAGATCGCCGAAGCCGAACAAAAAGGCCTGGAGGCAGCGGAAGAGTCGAAAAAAGCCCAGCAGGCAACCCTTGAGGCAGAGGCTGCCCGCAAGCAGGCAGAACGGGCCAAGGCCGAGGGCATGTTGCAGGCCGCCCGCCAGCTTGAAAGCGTTGTGGGCATTGTCAACACCGCCTCCGAGCAGCTTTCCGCCCAGATCGAACAGTCCAGCCGTGGCGCTGACGAGCAGTCCAGCCGCGTGCGTGAAACCGCCACAGCCATGGAAGAAATGAACGCCACCGTGCTTGAAGTGGCCCGCAACGCCCAACAGGCCGCGGACGCCTCCTCCCAGACCAAGCAAAAAGCCCTTGAAGGCTCCAATATCGTCAGTGATGCGGTCAAGGGCATTGAAACTGTCCGTAATCAGTCGCTGGCCATCAAAGAAGATATGAATGCCCTTGGCAAACAGGCTGAAGGCATCGGTCAGGTCATGAACGTGATCGCCGACATTGCAGACCAGACCAACCTGCTGGCCCTCAATGCGGCCATTGAGGCAGCCCGCGCGGGCGATGCCGGGCGCGGGTTTGCCGTGGTTGCTGACGAAGTGCGCAAACTGGCGGAAAAAACCATGTCCGCCACGCAGGAGGTCGGGCAAGCTATCCGCGATATTCAGGAAGGCACCCGCAAGAATATTGAAAACGTGGACAAGTCGGCAACGTCTATTGAAAGCGCCACCACTCTTTCTGTAAAATCAGGCGATTCCCTGCAACAGATTCTCACCCTTGTGGAACACGTGAACGATCAGGTGCAGTCCATTGCCACTGCCAGCGAAGAGCAGTCCGCCGCCAGTGAGGAAATCAACCAGTCTGTGGAACAGGTCGCCACCATTTCTACCGAAACCGCCCAGGCCATGGAACAGGCCTCGCGCGCAGTTTCCGAATTACTGGAGCAATCGCAGGTACTGCAACGCCTTATCTCTGAAATGAAGGCTCAGGGGGAAGCTGCATAGGCAGAACTGCTGCTTTGCACCGTGCAGAATCGCCTGTTGCAACCATCGGCCTCCGGCTTTGCAGGCACCTTTCGGGCAAACCCCCTCATGCGGGGTTTGCCCCGCCACTGGCGGCATGACTGCGAGTTAAGGTAAAAAAACTCTCTCCCCATATGCCCTCGCGCAGCAGGGGCGTAGCTGGCTCCTCCTTCCCTGGCGCGTTGAATAATCAACAACACAAACGCCAATTCTCCCCCGCGCTTTTTGCTGTGATGACCCGTCTTCCTCCGATGACGCAATATCGCGCGATACAAAAATGCATCAAAGTGCCACAGCAGAACAATTCCCAAATGTTAAAACCCGCACTGTTGCCAAGTATTAGGTCGCTACTATACAGCTTCTACATTCACAATATTTTTTCAGAATTTTAAATCTACATTTACTATAAACAAAACTCAAATTTATTCATTTTTATTAAACAATTTAATTACAAATACGATTTCGTTAATTTTTTTTACACACCCCTGCAACTAGCATCAGCCAAATACATTCTTTACAAGCAATATTCTTCGCCCTAATCTTATTACATAATCAGCCGATAATATAACTGGATACCATTTAATGCTGATTGTTCACTCAATAATATAAGGATTTTGTTCATAGTAGCAGGATTCAATCGTTGCGCTGATCTTTCGACGCCAATCTCAGGGGGGGGCAAGGATAATGCATTCCATCAAACAAAAAATTGCGCTGGCTGCGGGCATTGGGCTGATCGCCACGGCTGCCATACTTATGGCTTTCGGGCTGTATTCCACCAATAAAACTAAGGAATTTGTCTCTGACCAAGTTTCGCAGCTCTTGGAAAAAAGCGCCATTTCATCCCTTGAATCGCTGGTTTCTGACAGAGCTTCCGTTGTGGAAACTGCCCTCCAGGACAACATTGACACTGCCCGCACAACAGGAAAGATATTCGAGGTCTTGCGCGCCAATATCGGCAGCGAACACCTGCGTGATCTTTTTGTCAAAATTCTGCGCGCCAACCTTGATAACAACCCCACATATCTGGGTTCATATTCCGCATGGGAACCCAACGCCCTTGACGGCATGGATGCCCTCTACGCCAATACAGAAGCCCACGATGCATCAGGCCGCTTTATTACGTACTGGAACCGCGATGAAACAGGCAAGATCAGCCGACAGGCCCTTGTGGAGTACGAAAGCGATGCCAAGCACGCCAACGGCGTGCGCAAGGGCGGCTGGTATCTTGGCCCAAGGGAAACCGGCAAGGAAAGCGTGCTTGACCCCTTCCCTTACATTGTGCAGGGCAAAACAGAGTGGCTGACCACAATCTCTGTGCCCGTCAAGGAAAACAACAAGTTCCTTGGTGTTTCCGGCACAGACCTGCGCCTCACCTTTTTGCAGAAAATGGCTGAAGATGTTGATGCGAAAATCTACGGCGGCAAGGGCGATGTATTCATTATCAGTTATGATGGGCTGGTAGTTGCCAACAGCGGCGACGCCTCAATGGTCGGCAAAGCATTGAGCAATGGCTTGCCCAATGCGGACAAGGTCATGCCCAATGTGCGTGACGGCAAGGCCTATGCCGGGCTGAGTGTGGACGGCAAGTCCATTGTGGCATACGCCCCGGTCAAGCTTGGTCGCTCCGGCAAGTTCTGGTCAGTACTTGTCAGACTGCCCAGAGATGTTGTGCTGGCTGATGCCGATGCCCTTGAGGCGCAACTCAACGAGCGCGCCAAGAACGATGCCTTAAATCAGATCATGGTCGGCGCAGGCGTGGCCCTGTTGGGCATAATCTGCCTGTGGTTCTTTGCGGGTTCGCTTACGCGGCCGCTCATCAGGGCCAAGGACTACGCCGAAGGCGTGGCCGCTGGCGATTTCAGCGGGGAACTGGTGGTGAACCAGCAGGACGAAATCGGCGTACTGGCCAGCTCTCTGCGCACAATGGTCGCCAATCTGCAAGCAATGATCGCGGAGGCGCACTCCAAGGGCGAGGAAGCTCAAAAAGCCATGCAGGAAGCGCAGGCCGCCATGCAGGAGGCCCACGCCGCCAAGGCCCAGGCAGAGCGTGCCAAGGCCGAGGGCATGCTGCACGCTGCCGGGCAGCTTGAGGGCGTGGTGGAAATCGTCACTGCGGCCTCGCAGCAGCTTTCATCCCAGATTGAGCAATCGAGCCGTGGTGCGGACGAGCAGTCTGGCCGTGTGCGCGAAACCGCCACAGCCATGGAAGAAATGAACGCCACCGTGCTTGAAGTGGCCCGCAACGCCCAGCAGGCAGCGGACGCCTCCACCCAGACCAAACAAAAGGCTCTTGAAGGCTCCAATATCGTGAGCGATGCGGTCAAGGGCATTGAAACTGTCCGCGATCAGTCGCTGGCCATCAAGGAAGACATGAACGCCCTTGGCAAGCAGGCCGAAGGTATTGGGCAGATCATGAACGTGATTGCCGACATTGCCGACCAGACCAACCTGCTGGCCCTTAACGCCGCCATCGAGGCCGCCCGCGCTGGCGATGCCGGACGCGGATTTGCGGTTGTGGCCGATGAAGTGCGCAAGCTGGCGGAAAAGACCATGGCCGCCACGCAGGAAGTGGGACAGGCCATCCGCGACATTCAGGAAGGTACCCGCAAGAACATTGCCAACGTGGACAAGGCTGCCGTAACCATCGAAAGCGCTACAGATCTTTCCGTACGCTCCGGCGAAGCCTTGAGCCAGATATTCAACCTTGTCGAACAGGTTAACGACCAGGTGCAGTCAATCGCTACTGCAAGTGAGCAGCAATCTGCCGCAAGCGAAGAAATCAACAAGTCTGTTGAACAGGTTTCTGCAATTTCTGCTGAAACAGCACAGGCAATGGAACAGGCATCAAGTGCCGTTTCTGAGCTTGCGCAGCAGTCAAAAGTACTGCAAAATCTTATTCATGAAATGAAAACACAGAAATAAATAGCGCAATACATAATGGCTTGCCCGGCCCTTCCTCACGCTGATGCCGGGCAAGCCATTGACACACCTTCACTTTCACTGCATTAACCTAGGAGAATATTTTCCAATCAGCGATGCTGCATTTTTTGAAATAATATTTTTAAACTGCTGGCAAGCCTGACAGACTCGCAACTCCAACGGCCCAGGAATTCTATGCGCGGCTTTATTGCTGGAATATTGCTTTTTATGGCGATCGCATCCATTACGACCGCCGCAATTCCTGCCCCCGCTCTGGCAGCAGACAGCCAAGCCCCGATCATCATTTCCCTTCCCCGTGAAAACGAGCCTTATTCTTTTGTATCCATGTTCGGCGAACCCTCAGGTTTGCTTGTGGATATCTGGCGACTATGGGGCGAAAAAGTCGGGCGAGACGTCAAATTTCGCATGGGGGAATGGCCTGACTTGCTAACCGATGTCCGCTCCGGTCAATCGCAAATCCATGGCGGACTTTTCCGCTCCGCCACCCGCTCCCTGCTGCTGGATTTCGGCCCAGCGCTCTTTCCCTCGCGCGGCGTGATCATTATGGCTTCGGGTGCCAACGCTGATCTGGACAGCACTCCGGCACCGGTTATCGCCACCCTCAAGGGCACCATCCTTGAAACACATCTGCGCACCCGCTACCCCACCCTGCGTCTTTTGTCGCTGGCATCCTTCAAGGACATGATCATGGCTGTGGGCGGCGGCCTGGCTCAAGGCGTTGCCGGGCCGCTCTTGCCGCTTATCAGTGCCATCGACCGCCTGGGACTCAACGAAAAATTTTCCACAGAGCCTTTCCCTCTGCTGGAAGATACCCTCCGGCCCGGCGTACGCAAAGGCGATATGGGCACTCTGGAACTTGTGGAACAGGGCATGGCCCAAATTCCCCGTGCGGAACTCATTGCCCTGGAGGAGTACTGGGTGCGCGTTCCCGCCATGCGGGAAACAAACAGGGTGCGCCGCCCCCTGAACCTCAGCCCGCATGAGCGCCAGTGGCTCGAAACGCATTCGCGCTGGCGCGTTGGTTTTCTTAAGGACGGAGCACCGCTCGCCTTTACCAACAAGCAAGGGCAGTTTGACGGCATCAGCGCTGATATTTTGCGGGCTGTCGCAGGGATTCTGGGCGTGGAAATTATCCCCCATCCCGAGGCTTCTACCCGAAACCTGAGCACAGATCTGGCGACCCAGCTGATAGATGTGGTGCCCTTCAGCGAAAAACTGCCGCCTGCGCACGAAAATACGCACCAATGCAGCCTGTTGTTCTATCTGCCACTGGATGTGGTAACCAGGGCCAATGCGGGTTTTTCCGTTACCAGCCCCCGTGACCTTGCAAAAAAAACCGTAGCCGTGCTGGCATATCCCGGCGTGGCAATCCAGTTGGAAAAACTCGTGCCCAGCGCCATTATGGTTCCCTTGCAGGTCATGGACGATGCCCTTAATGGGCTGCGTTCAGGGCGCTACGATGCTGTTGTGGGCCTCTCTGTTTCCGTCAGTTTTTTTCTGACCAACGGCGAGCGCAACGACCTCAGGCATACCCGGCTGCCCGATCTGCGTTATGCGGCGCAAATTGCCTTTCGCTCTGACTGGCCAGAACTTCCCAGAATTTTTGAAAAAGCCTATGAGAGCATCCCCTACACCAACCTGCTGGAAATGGCCCAGCGCTGGGGCAGTCTGCGGCTCGAAAAGGATATTGATTGGGAACGCATCAAGCAGGTGGGCGGCGTGGTCGCCCTGCTTGTGGGCAGTTTTTTGTGCGTAATGCTGATTGCCAACCACAGGCTCGCGCGCGAAAGCCAGGCCACCCAGATTGCGTTAAGCACCCTGCGCCAAAGGGAGCGGCAGCTTAAAACTGTTATGGACAACCAGCCAAGCATGGTCATGCTGATCGACACGGCTGGCAGATATGTACTGGTCAACCGTCAGTTTGAACGATTTATAGGCCGCCCGGCAGAAGCCATGATCGGCAAGAAGAACGAAGATAACCTCCCCCCGGAAATTGCCGCTGCCGCAACACTTGCTGATGCAGAAGTTCTGAGAACCGGGGAGCCGCTTACCTGTGAAGAGTCCTACCGCAATGCCAGCGGCGACCTGCGAGATCTTGATACCTGCAAGGTTCCGCTCAAGGACGACAGCGGCAACATCTTTGGCATTGTTATTACTGCCACAGACATTACAGAAAGACGCAAGGCCGAGCGGCAGGCCCTGCGTACGCAGACAGAAATGGCCCAGATATTCAACGCCGCGGGCAGCGCCATGCGCGTGCTGGACACCAATCACATTGTCTTGCAGGCCAACGATGCCTTTCTGAAACTGCACGGATTCAGCCGGGAAGAAGTGATCGGCGTTCGCTGTTCCGACTACACGCAAAATTCAGAAAAATGCACCACATGCGCAGTTACGCGAGTGCTTAACGGCGCGCCCAAAGCTGCGGAAACCACCATGCGCCGCCGCAAGAACGGCGATGAAATTTACTGCGATATTGTGGCTACGCCCTTTCTTTCACCCGAAGGGGAACTGCTGGGGGCCATTGAAGACTGCCGCGATGTCACAGAGCTTGTAAAAAGCCAGCGGGCCATGCAAATGGCCGCGCGGGCTGCAGAAGAAGCCAACCGCGCCAAGAGCGAATTTCTGGCGAACATGAGCCACGAAATCCGCACTCCCATGAACGCCGTTATCGGCATGGCCTATCTCGCCCTGCAAACCAAACTCACGGGCAAACAGCACAACTACCTCTCCAGCATCAAGGATTCCGCCAAATCGCTGCTGCGCATCATCAATGACATTCTGGATTTTTCAAAGATTGAAGCGGGCCGCATGGATATTGAGAATGTGGACTTTGAGCTGGACGAAGTGCTGCAAGGGCTGGCAAGCCTCGACATTGTCAAGCTGGCCGAAAGCAAGGTCGAACTGCTGATTGACGTGGAGCCGGACGTTCCCTTCATCCTCATGGGCGACCCTCTGCGGCTGGGGCAAGTGCTTATCAACCTTGTGGGCAACGCCATCAAGTTTACCGATCAGGGCGAGGTTTGCGTGAGGGTGCAGCGGTGTGAAGCCGTGGGCAACAAAATAACCCTGCTTTTCAGCATCCGCGACACTGGCGTGGGCATGTCGGAAGAGCAGAAACAAAAGCTGTTCCACGCATTTTCGCAGGCCGATATGTCCACAACACGGCGGTTCGGCGGCACAGGTCTGGGGCTTTCCATTTCCAAAAGGCTTGTGGAAATGATGGGTGGCACGATCACTGTCGAAAGCACGCCCGATCAGGGCAGCACATTTCTCTTTACCGCATCTTTTGAGCTGCCCCCGGCTGGCCTTGCCACACTGCCGGAGGTGGAGGCGCTCTCTGGCCTGCGCGTCCTGTTGGTCAACAGCGACAGCGCCCAGAGGGAGAAGCTGGGGCAAACCCTTGCTGGCCTTGGGCTGCAATACGGCGAGGCAGCAGACGGCACTCAGGGTGCGCGCGTTGCCGCAAAAGCCGCCAAGGCAGACATGGCATACGAAGTCGCGCTGATCGATTGCAACCAGTCGGAAAAAATCAATCTGAAAGCAGTAGCCCGGCTAAAAAAATTGCAGAACATGCCCGTCATTATCCTGGCCGGGGTTCACAATCTGGGCAGACTCAATGCGCAGGCAACAGCCCTGGGCATCAATAATGTCCTCTGCAAGCCTGTTTGCAGAACAACGCTGCTGCGCGCCATTCAGGAGGCCACGCGCAGCAACCAGTCGACAGCAGACAACCTGCTGGCCAGCAACGAGTTGCCAAGGTTTATAGAGGGGCTGGAAGGCCAGCGTGTGCTATTGGCTGAAGATAATGAAATCAACCAGATTGTCGCCAAGGAGCTGCTGGAAGGCATGGGCCTTGTGGTGGATATCGCCGATAATGGTCGCATAGCCTTGGATATGATTTGCAAAGGCGCATACGCAGCCGTATTCATGGACATACAGATGCCCGAAATGGACGGATTTGAGGCAACACGCATGGTACGCGCCACACCAGGGTTCCGCCATTTGCCCATCATTGCCCTCACAGCCCACGGCATGGTGGGCGACAGGGAAAAATGCCTCAAGGCTGGCATGAACGACCACATTTCCAAGCCCATCGACCCCACGACTCTGGCAGAAGTTGCCATGCGCTGGTGCCGCAAATCCGATGCGGGCGTCCCCCGGCAAACGGTCGATTTGTAGGAACCCGCCTCCTCGCCCTTCGCGCCGCCCCTCTGTACTGTTTCCCATACACTGCATCAAACAAGCTGCCTCTGATGCGCTACGATTGCTGCGCTGCCCCGATGCCTCAGGCCCCGGCGCTGGCGCTGTTTGCATGCCCGGGCCGTATGAGCAGCCATGTGCCTGTGAGCGCTGTAAAGGGCGCAACCGTCACAAGCCCGATACTGCCAACCAGTGTGTTCATGATTTCAGCGGAAACAAAGGGCAGGTTGAGGGCGTTTTCCAGCGGGATGCCTTGCGCCATGAACAGCATCAACGTGGCAATGTAGCCGCCGGAGTAGGCCAGCAACAAGGTTGTGGTCATGGTGCCCACAACGGCGCGGCCCACCCGCAAGCCCGAGGCCAGCGCAGCTCGGCGGGAAATGCCGGGATTCTGCGCCGCCAGCTCGGCCATGCTGGCAGCCACATCCATGGCAAGATCCATCAGCGCGCCGGAAGAAGCCATGAATATGCTGGCAAGAAAGATGCGCGTCATGTTCAGGTGCGGATAGCCGGAATAGAGCACGGTTTCCGCATAGGGGCGCACGGCCCCGTGCAGTTGGAACGGCCCTGCAAAAGCCAGCGCAAGCGCACAGGTGGCGGCAATTCCCAGCAGGGAGCCAAGCCAGGCAGCCAGCCCGCGCCGGTTCATGCCGCCCACAAGCAGGATGGTGGCGGCTGTTATGGCAGTGGTGACACCCAGCCCCAGCAGTATGGGGTCTACATCGCGCAGTAGGGCCGGAACCAGCGCCTTCCAGATCATCAGTGCAGAAAACACAAAGGAGAGCAACGCCTTGAGGCCAGTGGCCCCGGCAAAGGCCAGCAGCAACAGGGCAAATATGCCAAAGGCCATGGCCTGCGTGTGCAGCCGATAGTGATCCTGCGCCACGACATCGGCCACCTTGCCATCGCGCAGGGTAAGCACCATCAGGGCTGTGTCGCCGGGGGCGAATACTTTATCCAGCTCCATCTTGCCCACCAGATCATTGCCCGCCTGCCATGTCTGCCCGGCATAGGGGCCATCGATGGCGCGCATGGTCACATATTGCGTCCCCATGCGCACAATGCCGTACTGATGCACCCGCTCGTTGTCCACGCTCAGCACCGTTGCACGGCAGCGCACCGCATTATCCGGCAGGCGGTTTTCAAAACCTGTGGGCAGCAGGTACAGCGCAAGACAGGCCAGTCCCAGCACCACGCACAGCAGGGCATCGCGCCTGGTGGAGCGCAAGGGCATATGCACCGCGGCAGCCCCAATCTGTGCCGTGGACAGCGATTGGGCCTGTATGTGCGGATGCGCCTGATCTGTTCCGTGTATGCCTGCCGGGTTGTCCGACAACACTCCTTTTTCATCCTGCTGCGCCATGATGACTCCTGCGTTACACTCGCGCTTTTTACCGATTTTGCGCCATAATAAAGGCCGGACAGCAGGCATATAACCCCGCCGCCCGGCCCGCAAATTACGCTCCCCTACGCTAGTTGGCGGCTGTCGCCAGGCTGACTGCCGGGCTGGCAGCAATATTTGCGGCAGGGCTGACAGCGGCGGCAGTTTTCTTCATCCCCATGATTTCAGCCATGCGGGCAAAGATATCTGTGTTGTCGTAAAACCCGCCAAAGCGATCAGCGCCCACGCCCCCGGCAGAGGTCAGCACCGGAACGCCCGTGTGGGAATACGTTGTCCACGCGATGCCCGATTTCTGGTTGAGCAGATGGGTAAGGGTAACAGTGAACGGCTCATATTCGCCGTAGAGCAGGTAATCCTGATCCGAAATGTTCTTGCTGTCGCCGCCCTTCATGCTGCGTTCAAAGGCCGCGCGCAGCTCGTCCACCTCGTAGGGTTTCAGCACCATGCCTGCGGCGTCGCCATCCTTGGGCAGGGCGGCGGCTTGGGCATCAGAAAGCACCACGAGGCCAAAGTTTTCCTTCACCAGAGGCAGCACGTCTTCCAGCTTTGCCTGCGGATTGGCCTTACGGAAGGCGTTGAATTTTTCGTCAAAGGCCACGTAGGATATCTTCTGATTTTTCAGGCGGGTGTGGTACGAATCGTACTTGGTGCCCGCAAAGCCGATGGACATGCCGCCGGTTTCGTGGTCGCCCGTTACAATGACCAGGGTGTCATCCGGGTGGTTGCGCATGAACTGCATGGCCTCGGCCACGGCGGCGTCAAAAGCCAGCACATCGGTGATGGAGCTTACGGCGTCGTTGGCATGGCAGGCCCAGTCAACCTTGCCGCCTTCGATCATCATGAAAAATCCTTTGGGATTATCCAACAGTTCAAAGCCCTTGCGCGACATCTCGGCCAGCGAGACGTCGTCCTTGGCGGCATCCATGGCGTAGGTCATTGCGGATTCGTCCTGAAGGCGCGGATTGACGAACACCACACGTTCCTTGCCGGGCTTGAGCGAGCGGAAATCCTGCGCGTTGTTCACATAGTGGAATCCATTGGCGCGGATGGCGTCCAGCACGTTGCGCTTGTCGCCTTCCATCTTGGATTTTTTGCCCGCAGGATCAAGAAAACCGCCGCCAGCAAAATAGTCCATGCGGCTTGCGGCCAGTTCAAGGCCAATTTCGTAATAATTTTTGCGGCTGGGCTGATGCGCGTAAAAAGCGCCCGGGGTGGCGTGGTCGAGCGACACGGTGGACACTATGCCCACCTTCATGCCCTTGTCGCGCGCCATTTCGGCAATGGAAACCACGGGCACGTTCTTGCCGTCCACGCCAAGGCCGCGATTGGTGGTCTTGACGCCACAGGCCATGGCGGTTCCAGCGGCGGCGGAATCCGTAATAAGCGAATCAATGGAATATGTAGTGGTCGCGCCCTGCACGGGCAGCTGGCTCATGTTGAGCTTGACGATGCCGGGGGTGGTGTCGCCCTTCTGCGCAGCCAGATACAGCTCCGCCGCGTTGCGCTGGGCCATGCCCATGCCGTCGCCTATGAGCAGAATGACGTACTTGGCCTGCCCCGCATGGGCAACCCCCATAAAGCCGAACAGCATGACGCAAAGAACAAAAGCCGCTCGTGCGGCATTGTGCCAACGAAAATGGGCCATGACCCGAACCTCCTGCATGAATGCGATGGTGGAAAGCCCACGAATATCGGCCAGCCTTCCCCAAAACCATACAAGGCTGCCTGCGGGCTCTGCAATGGGCTAACGCTCGCCCATGCGGGTGACGCTTGCGTTACGGGCAGCCGCATGTTGCGTGACGACGGGCGATGTGCAACCTGTTACCGCACCCTTGGCATGCAAGGCAACGCAAAACGGCCTGCCCGCAGTTGCGGACAGGCCGTTCACATAAGGCGTCATCAGCCCGTTAGTAGGGCAAGCCAAGGCCTGTTGCGGTGTGGATGGTATCCTTGAAAAAGACGATGCGGCTGAGCAGCACGGCGCAGAGCACAAGCAGGCCAAGCGCGCAGGCGCGTTGCCGCGCAGCGTACGTCAGGCCAAAGGCCGCGCCCAGCAGCGCCAGCCCGCCCCAGAACAGGGGCGAAGCCAGCCACGCATGGGCCGTGGCCTGCATGATCGTACCGCCGGAGGCCCACACGCAGGGCACAATCAGCAGCACCGCCATGAGCATACCCAGAAACACCCGCAGCACTCCAACCCGGTTTTGCGCAAAGGCCGCGCCCAACGAAAGACTGGTGAGGGCAAAGAGCAGCATGGGCACGCCGTTGCTGATGGCAGGCATGGAAATGACGGCATAGGTCATGCCCTGCATGATGATGCCCGCAAGCCCCGCCACGGCAGTGACTACGCACAGCAAGCGCGAAGGCTTGAAGCAGCAAAGGCAGGCCAGCGCGGCGAACAAGCCAAAGACCAGCCCTTCCCTGCTGAGCCAGGAACCGCCCATATTGGTAAGCGCCGTTGCGGCGCGCCAGGGCTGGGCCAGATGCAGCATGGAAGCCGCCAGCCCAAGCAGGGCGGCCCCGGCCACAACGTACCATTCCTTGCCGCCAAAAGGGCCAACCCCTGCGGCCTTTCCGGGGGCCGAGGTTACGGCCCCGCCAGCCGGGCGCAGCATTCCAAAGGCCGCAAATACGGCCATGCCCACGGCAAGCTGGGTAAGCACCGTAAAGAAGACAAGAGGGAATTCGTAATGCATGGTTTTACCCCCTGACCTGACGCGGCATCCTGGGCAGGATAAACCGGGTGGAAGGATTAAGGCGCGGCATGGCGGGATAGCCAGCCGGATTCTGTACGGCGTTGGTGTCGTCAAACTGCTCTAGATCCACAAGCTCCAGCGCGCCAGTGGGGCAACCCTGCACGCAGGCGGGCAACAGCCCGGCATCAAGGCGCTCATGGCACATGCTGCATTTTTCCGCATGCTTTTCCGCCTTATTGAAGCGCGGCGCGCCGTAAGGGCAGGAGCGGATGCAGTTTGTGCAGCCGATGCAGGTTTCCTTGTGGTGCACGACCACGCCGTCAGGGCGCTTTTCGTACGAGGACGTCGGGCAGGCATCCATACAGGCGGGATGCTCGCAATGGTTGCACGCCAGCGAAAGAAAGGCCCTGTCGTGGTGCGGATAAATGGCCTCGTCCAGCGGATACACCTGCCGCCAGACCATGTCCGGCTCCAGCTGGTTGAAGTTTTTGCAGGCCATGGCGCAAGAGCGGCAGCCAATGCACTTATCCATATCCATCAAGAACGCGCGTCTTTTACTCATGCCAAGCCTCCGTTCACCGCAACCACGTCTGCAAACTGATCGTGAATGGCAACACCCGGCGAACCGGTTTTCATGGCCCCCATGTCTGACGAGCAATCGTCCACAAGGTTCTGCACGTTAAAGTCGAGCTTGCGGAACCATGCCTCGTACATGACCAGACAATCCGTAGCCACGTTGGTGCTGAGCCGCGCCCGCAGGCGCACCTCGCCTATGCCGTTGAACACCTTGACCATGCTCATATCCCTGATGCCGCGCTCCTGCGCCGCCTTGGGGTGGATGTAGACATATGGCTCGGGATAGAAGTTTTCCATCCAGTCCAGATTGATAAACTGGGAGTGCAGGCCAAACTGCACATGCGGGGTCAGCAACCGGAACGGCCCGTTGGCCTTGCGACCTTCCACAAATTCGGGCAGGGCCTTGAAGCCGTTTTTGGCGCATAGGTCGGACTTGAACTCGTACTTGCCCGAGGGCGTTTTGAAGGTGCCTTCCGGCCATGCGGCAGAGGATTTGCGTTTGGCCTTGACCGGCCCTTGACGCAGCGTCTCCCAGCTGGGGATGCCAAACAGGTCGTAAATGCCCTTGTTGCATTCCTTTGCCATCCATTCCTTGCCGTCCACTTCCTGCGGGAAGGTGCACGTCCCGGCTTCCTTGCGGTTCATGGCGCGGGAGAGGGCCGCCGCGATTTCAATGTTCGACCGCGCCTCGTGCATGGGCTTGATGGCCTGCTCGTTGAGCGAAAGCCAGTAGTGCCAGTAAGATACGTTGATCGTCCATTCCTCAAAAAGCGTTGTCACCGGCAGCACGATGTCGGAATGGCGCACGGTTTCCGTAAAGAACTGCTCTACGGAGACAACCATATCCAGCTTTTTGAAGGCCCGCTCCAGCTTGTTGCGGTCAAAATCCTGCGCAAAGGGATTTTTGCAGGATACCCAGAGCATTTTCAGCTCCGGGTCTTTCGCATCCAGAATTTCCTGGGCAATCCTGTTGATGTTCAGGGAGCGGTCGGTATAGGCGGCCTTTTCACCGCCGCCAAAGTCAAATTCGCCCTTGGGACCGCCGCCGCCCACAAAACCCTTGGAGCCTGCGGGGCGCTGCTGCGCCATGGCGTGATAGTTGAACCCCCAGGTTTGCAAATGCCCGTAGCGAGCGCCGCCGCCCTCAACACCCACGTTGCCGGTCATGGCCACAAAGGCATCCAAGGCGCGCACCATTGCCCCGCCGTTGGTGTGGCGCTGCATACCGTAGCCAATCCACACGGTCGCGGGGTGGGCCGAAGCAAATTCTTCCGTCACTGCGCGGATTTCATGGGCGGGAACGCCAGAAACCTGCGCCGCCCACTCCACGGTGACGTTGGCCCGCAGGTAGGCCGCAAATTCGTCAAAACCCACGGCCCGGTTTTTGACAAAATCCTGATCCACATGACCAGAGTCCAGCAGATGCCGGGCCATGCCGAGCGCAAGCGCCCCATCGCCGCCAGCGCGCACCTGCCAGTACACATCGCCCTTGGCCGCCGTCTGGGTAAAGATGGGGTCAATAACCACCACCTTGGCGCCCTTCTGCCTGGCCTCGTAGATGTACTTCATGGTGTGCATGGAACACCACGCCGGGTTTGCGCCCCACACGATGATGTACTTGGCCTTAACCATGTCTTCCGGGTCATTGCACCACATGTCGCCAAAATCATAGTTTTGGGCGTCAATACCCGCAGGCCAGCAGGGCGTACCCACAAAGCGGCTGGTGTACCCGAGGGAAGACATCATGCCTTCCACGCCGTAGTTGGTGATGCCGAAGTTGCCGGAATATTTGGTAAGTCCCAGCCCCAGCAGGTTGCCGTCCTTTTTTTTCAGCTCCAGAATCTTGTCCGAAATCCGGTCCATGGCTTCGTCCCAGCTGATTCTGCGCCAGTTGCCCGAACCACGGCCCTCCTGAATCATGGGATACTTGATGCGGTCAGGGCTGTAGACCCGCCGGGGATAAGAATAGCCCTTTACGCACAAGGCCCCCTGTGTGAAGGAGGATTCCGGCGCGCCCTCCACAAACTGCACAATGCCGTCCTTGACGTAGGTCTTAATGCTGCATGTATCGTAGCAGTTGCGGGGGCAGGCGTTGCGAAACACCTGGTAGGCAGAGGGGTCAAAGGGTTTTGCCTCGCTGCGCGCAGGCAGGAGCAACGAACCGGAAACGCCGCCAAGCGCGCCCGCAGCCCCGGTCGCCAGCAATCCTTTAAGGAAGCCGCGCCGTTCTTTTGAGCAATCAGATTTATGCATACATACTCCTTTGCGTGCAATGACACAGCCAATATTCAAGACAGCGCAGGGCCGCCTGTATTGCGGGCGTAGGCGCGTCCGCCTTGCGCGCCCTTGCCACAAAAGCGGGGAGCCACCGCGCCATGTGCTCATCCACAAGCCAGGCAAGGGCCTCGCGGGCATGAGCGCGCAGGGGGTCGCCGCACTCGGGGCGCAACAGCAAGGTCAGCATAGTCCAGGCTTCCAGCTCGCAGGCGATGAAGTCGTCCGGCTGGCCCTCCGGCGCGGCAAGGCCAAGGGCTTGCAATATTTCGCGCATATCCGTTGCGGCATTGCCCATGAGCCGGGGTTCCGCTTCCAGATACACCGAGGCGTAGGGAGGCGCAGGCACGGCCTGCGGCCCCACAAACAGCCGGTTGAAGGCGTATTCTTCCGTCTGCCAGTCAAGGGTTCCGGGTAGGGTTTCAACGGGCGCAAAACGCGTGGCCGCAGCAGCCAGCGCGTCAGCATCCGCGCTGCTGAAAAAGTCGCGCAGGGCCTGAGCCAGGGTCTGCATTTCTGGTAATGATGGGGACATTCAAGCCTCCGGGCAGGATGCCCCAAGCGAGGCATCACGAGCATTTTGATACGTTATTAAAATGCCCGCTCTGTGTGCTGTGCGCCAGAGTGAATGTTTGGTGAGAGATCGGGTATACAGCTATACCCGATTAATCGGAATTGGGTAGAAAGGGATAAACGAGAGAGCGAGGCAAAGAAATGTCAGGCTGGGAATGCGATCTGGCAGAGCCTCAGGCCTGACTGGTAATCAGGTACATGGCAAGCTGGGTATCATGCCCGCGCACGCCAAGCTTGCGCCGGATGTTTCTGCGGTGAGTCTGCACTGTCTCCGGCGAAATGCGCAGGATGGCGGCAATCTCCTTGGTCGTGCGTCCGGTCTGGATCCACTGGCAGATTTTGAGCTCGGCAAGGGTCAGCTTGCCCAGCCCCTTGCCTTTAACCATCTGCTCCTGCGCGGAGCCTGTGCCGCCAAGGATGCGCTCAAGCTGCTCGCGCGCAAGCTCGATTCCCTGCTTGCGGGCCGAGGCATCCTGCTCCCTGCCCAGTTCCGCCAGGGCGGGCCACAGAAAGCTGCGCACGTTTTCGGCCAGCGCATCGCTCTGCTGGCAGCGCTCTTCCTCAACATGGCGCAGCACGTTGCGCAGGGTGATGTTCAGCTCTTCAAGGCGCTGCTTTTCCTGCTGGAGATCCTGCGTTTGCCGCTGCACCGCGTCTTCGAGCATTTCCCTGTGCAGCACGTGCGGCGTTATGTTGGTCAGCAGGAGCAAAAAGTCGCCGGAGCTTGCCATGCTCAGGTCGCCCAGCGAAGCCATGGAAAGCCGGAACACCAGCCCATTGCCAAAGGGAGAAATCTCGACAGTCTGCCCCACCTTGTAGCGGGCAAAAAATGCTTTGGCGTCTGCTTCTTCCAGACCGAGCGCATCCCAGACGTATTTGTTTTCAAGATGTTCACCCGCGTACTGCCGCAAGGAGCGGTTGGCGGTGACTATGCGACAGGCGGAATTCATGACCAGCACGCCGTCGGATGTGGCGTTGAACACGTTTTCAAAGCGGCACTTTTCCACGGTCAGCAGGCGGAACAGATCATCCTGATCAAAGGTGTGGGCGCTCTGGGAAGCCTGCATGCAGGTTTCCATCCACACGATTTCAAAAGCCTGACTGTAAACCTCCACCAGCCGCGCGGCCAGGGCCGCAGCGCGCTCCGTTACCTCAGGCGCGAGGCGCGGCAGGGCTTCAAGGGCATCCTGCACCGCCAGGGTAAACGTTTTGTAGCAGCCCAGAAACATGCTGCCGGTGATGCCTCGCCGCAGATGGCGCAGGCCCGAACTTTTCAGCGCGTCGGCCCAGCCGTCGGCATTGGTGCGCAACGTCTCGAAAGAAGGCGGCGTATTGCGGTCGGCATGCCCTTTCACCGCGTCCAGCAGCCCGTCGCAGGAGGTCATGCAGTCTTCCCGCCGGGCTGTGGTAAAGGACAGGTAGCCCGCAGCCTTCATGCGCACTGTCCATTGCCCGAGGAAGACCTCGGCGCAGTCGTCAAAGTGGTTCACCGCGCCAAGCGCACTCCGCCACTCTTCGCTGCTCAGGTCAAAAAGACCGGAAGACGCGTTTAGCTCCGCAGGGCGGGATGTATGACTTTGGGAAATCGCTTTTGACATGGCTGCCTTAACGCGCATGGACGCTTGCAAGAGGGGCTACGCGGGATTCAGGGCAAGGACTGGTTGCGGGTGTGGAACAGATCACGGGCGTGGTTCTGGGGCGGGACGCGCAACGAATAACGGAAACGGCACGCTTACAAAAATGTGACGCACAATCACTCTTTCTGTCAAGACCGTGAAAGGCCGGGGCGACACATGCAAAGATGAAAGGCTTGTAATAAGTACAATTACGGGCGCTCCCGCCCGAATGCATGGCAGGAGGGAATGGGCATAAGGGGCACAGATAACACTTACGTGAAATCCACACCCACAGACTAGGGAGAGGCTAGGGAGAAAAACAGGGAATAAACAGAAAAAGGACTCATGCATATACTGCATAAGTCCTTGAAATCTATATGGTGCCGAGGGACAGAATTGAACTGCCGACACGGGGATTTTCAGTCCCCTGCTCTACCAACTGAGCTACCTCGGCCCATTAGGCCTTGCCGCCAGAGCGTTTGCTCTTTCACAGCGGCTGGAAAAGTCTTCTATCTACTTGCGCTGACTTTGGCAAGCTTTTTTTTAAGAATTTTGCACAACGGCTTGAAATATGGCTTTCTTCCGGCCATACTTCCCCCCGTCAACAGATCAAATCAAGGATTTATCGTGCCTTTTCACAGCCCCATACCCCCAACATTGCGCGATCTCGACGCACTGCGCAACATTGGCGTCAGGCGCGTCATCATGCAGGCCCTTGTTACCGGCGGCGTCACTGGCGCTGTTATCGGCCTTTTTCGCCTTGCTTACGACCACATCAACGCCGCCCTTGTGCACACCATACGCCAGCACGACCTTTATGACCCTGTTGTGGCCGCCTGGATTTTCGGCGGTTTGGCGATATTGGCCCTGCTGGCACTGCTGGCCCTGCGCCTTGAACCCCTCGTGAGCGGCAGCGGCATTCCGCAGGTGGAGCTGATGGTGCGCGGGCAGATGCGCATGAACTGGCTGCGCGTATTGCTGTGCAAATTTGCCGGAACGCTCGTTTCCCTCAGCGGTGGCCTGTCGGTTGGCCGCGAGGGGCCTTCCATCATGATGGGCGCAGCCGTGGGGGCTGGCGTAGGGCACCTGTGGGGCGAGCGCAGCGGGCAGAGCCTGCCGCGTTACCTTGTGGGGGGCAGCGTTGCCGGGCTTGCCGCCGCCTTTGGTGCGCCTCTGGCGGGCATGTTCTTTGCGTTTGAAGAAATGAAAACCATCCTCAGCGCCCCCATGCTGCTGTTTACAGGTGTGTGCGCCCTTGCCGCGTGGTTTGTGGTGCAGGTTCTGCTTGGATTCGGCCTGGTGTTCCCCTTTGCGCAACAGCCCTTCATCCACTGGACGCAGTGGTGGATCATCCCCTTTGTCGGCATTGGCATGGGCGTTCTGGGCGCTTTTTATAATCTGATACTGCTGCGCCTCACCCATTGGGCCGACCACAGCCCCCTGATGCCCCGCCCCTTGCGCGTGCTCCTGCCCTTCATTCTGGCGGGCGCGTTGCTTTACCTCTGCCCACAGGTGCTTGTGGGTATTGGCTTCAGCACCTTGCAGCTTGAGAGCCTGCCCTTGCCCTTGCTGGGCCTCTTCGGCTTGCTGGCGGTAAAGATGGCCTTTTCATGGATAAGCTTTGCCTCAGGCGTTTCCGGCGGCCTGCTCATGCCAGTGCTGCTCATGGGTTCCATTGGCGGGGCATGCATTGCCTCGGGCCTGCAATCTGCCGGAGTAATCAGCCCGGAACAGACCGCCACGGTGCTGACCCTCGGCATGACAGGCCTTTTTGCCGGTTCCGTGCGCGCACCGCTGACCGGCGCATTTTTGCTGCTTGAAATGACAGGATCGTTCCACAACATTCCCACGGTGGTGCTCACGGCTTATATTGCCGCCTTCACCGCCAATGCCCTGCGCTCCGAGCCTGTGTACGACAGTCTGCGCGCCCGCTGCCTTGATCTGGCTGGCGCGGCAGCCCCAAGCGACAAAAATGGCAATGATACCGATGCGTCAGGCAGCGCAACACAACTGCAAAAATGAAAGGTCGTGCAAAAGGCGCACGATGCCGCAAAAAATTTATTCATATAACCATTCGTTATATTTGAATTTTTAAAAAAATGCTTGCGTTTTGGAATTGGAGTGTCTATGTTCACCAATTGCAAAACCAACCGCGCCCCATGGAGTAGGTATGACCCGTAAAGACCGCACAGAAGGCATATACAGCCGCCGAGAAGTACTGGACGAAAGTGAGCGTCGTCAGTACTGCCTTATTCAGCTCAAAGATTTGCTCTCCTACGCATACCGCTATTCAGAAGACGTTAAAAAACGCTTCGACCGTGCGCAGTTCAATGTGGAGAAATTCAAAACACTTACCGATATAAAGCACATTCCCATCCTGAAGAAGAAAGAACTTATCTTCCTTCAGTCCATGGGGCCGCGCCTGGGCGGTCTGCTGACCAAGGATATCGGCGAGCTCAAGCGCATCTTTTTGTCGCCTGGGCCCATCTTCGATCCCGAAGACCGTGGAGAAGACTACTGGGGTTACACCGAAGCCTTCTATTCCGTTGGCTTCCGCCCCGGCGACGCCGTGCAGAACACGTTCAACTACCAGTTGACGCCCGCTGGCCTCATGTTTGAAGAGCCGCTGCGCAATCTGGGCTGCGCGGTTATTCCCGCCGGCCCCACAGACGCCGCCACCCAGCTCGACATCATGCAGAAGCTGCGCGTCTCCGGCTATGTGGGCACGCCCAGCTTTCTCATGCACCTTGCGCAAAAAGCCGAAGAAAAAGGCCTCAACCTGCGCAAGGATCTTTTCCTCGAAGTGGCCTTTGTCACCGGCGAGCGCCTGTCTGAAAAGATGCGCTCCCAGATGGAAAAGAAGTACGACCTCGTCATGCGTCAGGGCTACGGCACCGCCGACGTGGGCTGCATCGGCTACGAATGCTTCCACAAAACCGGCCTGCACATTGCCAACCGCTGCTACGTGGAAATCTGCCATCCTGACACGGGCATCCCGCTGAAGGACGGCGAAGTGGGCGAAATCGTGGTGACGGCCTTCAACAAGACCTACCCGCTCATCCGCCTTGCCACGGGCGACCTTTCGTACATTGACCGCAGCCCCTGCGCCTGCGGCCGCACCAGCCCGCGCCTTGGCAGCATTGTGGGCCGCGTGGACACCACCGCCCGCATCATGGGCATGTTTGTGTACCCGCATCAGGTTGAACAGGTCATGAGCCGCTTTGAAGAAATCAAGCGCTGGCAGATCGAAGTCACCAACCCCGGCGGCATCGACGAAATGACCCTCTTTGTGGAAACCAGCGGCTTCAAGCGCGAAGAAGAGTTGCTGCACCAGTTCCGCGAAAAGATCAAACTGCGCCCCGAACTGCGCGTGCTGGCTCCCGGCAGCCTGCCCCCGCAGATCAGACCCATCGAAGACAAGCGTCACTGGGATTAACCCGCAGATATACGCAACAAGCCCGGCCAAAAGCCGGGCTTGTTTTTTGCAATTCCAAAAAAACCGCAAGCG
Organism: Desulfovibrio intestinivivus; assembly: GCF_053570665.1. Lineage (NCBI taxonomy): Bacteria > Pseudomonadati > Thermodesulfobacteriota > Desulfovibrionia > Desulfovibrionales > Desulfovibrionaceae > Desulfovibrio > Desulfovibrio intestinivivus. The sequence continues at coordinate 838,446 of NZ_JBRBQT010000001.1, forward strand.
GCGTGGAAAAGAAGCAAAGCACTTTTTCCACACTGCAATTTTTACGGTTTACTTTACGTATCAAGCGCAAGCGTCATATCAAACCACTGCGCTCCGCCATGACTTGATTTCGAAATTCCATCATTCACATAACCAAAGCATTCATAGTAGCGAATCAGTCGCTCTTTGCACGTCAGTATGACTTTCTTTTTGCCTAACTTTTTAGCTGTTTGCACAAAATTTTTCATGAGCTGGGAGGCAATGCCTTGCTCCCGAAATTCTGGAATCACAGCCAGCCCGAAGACAGTTAGATTTTCACCAGTCGTATTATGGTGAGACGTGCTATAAAAAAGTTCATCGTATATGACGGGGCTATCGGTAGCGCATCCGTTAATATACCCCACCAATCTACCGCCAACTTCAGCCACAAGAAAAGACTCAGGAAAAGCCGCAATTCTTTCTTTAAAGGATGCCCGTGAGGCGGCTTCAGCCGCAGGAAAGCACACGGATTCTATTTCAGCTATACTCTCCAAATCATCCTGACGAACACTTCTTACTGTGAATTCTTGCATGCAATTTACTCTTTACTGGTGATTTTGCTGGCTTGCCCCTGTCTCTAGTCGATCATGCTTTGTACCAAGTTGATGTCAGCCTGAGAGCACATGACAGGCCTCGGCCAACCAATAATCGCAGTGAATCAGTACACAGGCGCACGCAAATTAGGCCCAGGGGAGTATTCTACCTTGCTGATGCACATTCGGCCCTTTGTTTTTTCCACATATACTACGATATCTGGTGCGTACTCTTTGTTATAGCCCATGCTCACAGGTACAAGGCTTAGGCTTTCGTTTACGGAAATGGATTTACCCACCATGAAGTTTTCCAGAGATTCTTTTAAAACCTCTTGCCCCTTCTGGTAATAATCTGTGTCATCGGCGCTCACGCCTCTATTATAGTCAAACTGAACGCGCTTGGCTGTACATCTGCACACATATTTGACTATGCCCGGATCAAAGACAGGTAGATCCTCAAACGAGCTTTGTCGTTCACCAAACGACAGTGACTGCTTAAGATACCATTTATAAAAATCACGAACAAACGATTCCACGTCCTGCGCGTGTACAGATTGTGGGCATGGCTGAAGCAGGTTCATGACAAGAAATATGCATGCGAGGGAAAGCTTTTTCATACGGATTTTCCTGCTCTTTAATATGGGTAAATATCAGATACGGATGCAATTTTAAAAACAGAGTCAACTTTTTTTACATATGCAATTACAGTACTCTCAAATTTTTCTCCCTTAAACGTGACAGGAACAACAAAAACATCATTTGTCATTTTGAGAGCATCTTTCACTACAATACGGCATTCTTTAAATACCGTAGTGCTACTGCCGAACTGTATAAAATAATATAAATCTGACGAGCCTCTCCTTTTAAGATATGCAATAAGAGATTCATTTACATACTCCGGCAGCTTTTTCTCTTCAAGAATGTCATCAATCTCATAATGCTTAATGATATACCATTCATAAAACTCCTTAACAAATTCCTGCGGCGTTTGTGCTGCGTCTGCCGCCTTGGGGCAAAAGAAGCCAAGGCACAGCAGACTTGTGAGCACACAAATAAGTATTTTGCGGATGCGCATGTATTTATTCCTACGTTGATTTTGCAAACTGCGCCCGGCGAAACACTGTTCACCGGGCGCATGCATGAATAACTTTTAAATGCGGATTGCGGCCAGCTTTGAACACGCGAGAGAAGGCATGCCCAGCACAATCACGCTGATTTCAGCCTGAGAGCACATGGCGCGACGTGACCCATTAATAAGCGCCGCGAATCAGTACACAGGCGCGCGGAAATTAGGCCCAGGAGAATCTTCTACTTTGCTGATACACATACTGCCATTTGTTTTTTCCACATACACTACAATATATGGGGAGTATTCCTTCCTCATACTAACAGAAACAAGCCTGAGATTATCACTCACATCTATTGACCCACCGATCTTAAAATCTTCTAACTGCTCTTTTACAACGTCTTGCCCCTTTATATAATAATCAGCGCCATTGCCGCCGACCCCTCTATTATAGTCAAACTGAACGCGCTTGGCTGTACATCTGCACACGTATTTAAATATGTCTTGATCAAAAACAGGTAGCTTTTCAAACAACGGCTGAGGTTGTTTAACAAACGACAGTGATTGCTTAAGATACCACTTATAAAAATCACGAACAAATGACTCCACATCTTGCGCGTGCGCAGATTGTAGGCATGGCTGAAGCAGGCTTATGACAAGGGATATGCAGACTAAAAGAAATTTTTTCATATGTATTTTCCTGCAACTTAATATGGGTAAGCGTCTGATACAGACGCAATTTTAAAACCAGAGTCAACTTTTTTTACATATGCAATTACAGCACGCTCAAAGTTTTCCCCCTTAAACGTGACAGGGACAACAAAAACATCATCTGTCATTTTGAGTGTATCTTTCACTACGATACGGCAATTCTTAAATGCCATAGTGCTACTACCGTGTTGTAAAAAATAGTATATATCAGAAGACGGCTTGGCTTTAAGATACTCAACAAGAGATTCCTCAACGTATTCCGGCAGTTTTTCCTCTTCAAGAATGTCTTTATTTTCATAATGCTTAATAAGATACCATTCATAAAATTCCTTAACAAATTCCTGCGGTGTTTGTGCTGCATCAGATTCCTTAGGGCAAAAAATCCCAAGACACAGCAGGCCTGCGAGCACACAAATAAATATTTTACGAATGCGCATGTTTTTATACCTCTATTGTTTGTTGCAATACCTGCCTCCGGTGGTGAATACGGGCACCGGAGGCAGGTATTGGGTGTTGTTATCGTTTTCGCATGACTAATGCGGAGATACAAGCTGCTCACCTATATCACTTAGCTCATTTATGATCGCCGGTAAATAACATACGGCGCGTCAACCTCTTGATAGTCTGTGGCTGCGTATATGCTGTTTTGTCTAAAGTCTGATATCCATCGCTTTCCATCAAACATGGCAGCATGGCCATAGGGGTGTCCTTTAATAGCCTGAAAAATTACGACATCACCTTTTTGTGGCTTTTCACCCAGAGCCACTGTTCTAAAGCCTACGTCGCGCAAAATGGGCCCAAACCCACAAGCACCGTACTTCGGAGAAGAATTTAATGAGGTGTTCATTCTTAGCCCACCCGCCTCAATGGCCTGACGGACATACGTTCCACAATCACCAGTGGAATCTTTATGTGATTGTGTTTGCAAGTGCGCGATGGCCGCGTCGAGATCCCACTTGGGCAATGGTTTGTCATTCGGCAAAATTTCCTCCCTCCGCATCATGCCGTTGCGCGATATGGCAGACCGCTTAAGCTCTTCCCTCTCGCTCATGGCATTGCGACCAATATTTGCCCGGTGCATAACCTCTCGCGATACTGACGCCCGCAGTTCCTGCCCAGAGGTAGAATAACCTGTTGCGCTGCCCACCGCGTTGGTAAACTGACCGACTGCATCGCGTGGATGCTTGCTCTCATCCCAGGCCAGCCCGCTGGCATCGTGCCTGTTGACCGGGTCATCCACGCAATAGTCGTACAGGTCGCCATCGCCGCGCGTGTCGTTTGCAGGGTCAAGCGACATAAATCTGCCAATGCGGGATCATAGTCGCGCCAGTTAAACCGTATGAGGTGGGTGTCCCTGTCTTCCAGCCCGGCGCAAAAACCTATGGGCACATAGAGGCAGGGTAAGGAATCATAAACAATTTTGCCAAAACTGCTGCGCACCACCTCCTTGACCACCTTGCCGTCTGGCCCCACAAACAGGCGTGGCGTGCCCAGATGATCGCAGCAGCACGCCAGCACGAGTGACGACCGCGCCGATGCCGCCCCTGCAGGGGCGCTCCCGGTCATTGCCCCTCCCAGAGCGGACTTCTCCGGCTTGCCAGCATCAGAAGAGTTGCGAAACTGTTGGTATGCAGAGAGGCACTGGCACACTCTTTCCTTACGATTTGCTGCGCCAAACCAGTGCAACCAGCCGTCCGAGCCGTTGCGTTCATTTTCCGGAGCGGCATCAGCAGCCAGAACCGTTTTGCCCAAGGGGCGAATGACTATCCTGCTCAGGGTGCCGTCCGCATCATAGGCATAGCCATACTCCAGCCGCAGTTCATGGTCGCGGAAGCCTGCGAGCCTTGCCTGATCGTTCCAGCGGTATTCGCCAGTAATGTCGTTGTGGCGGTAACGCCTGTAAAGCCTTGTGCCCTTGTAGGCGTAGCGCAGCTTGCAACCATCATTGAGCTCGGCCCTGCCCAGCATGGTACTGCTGCCGTAGGCAAGGCGAAGGCCGCGCTTGCCTGCGATGCTGCTTACCGAACCGTATTTGTCATAGGCATAGCGGTTTTGCCCGTCGCTTTCCAACTGGCCTTTGTCATTATAGCTGTAGCGCGATTTTTCCATTGCGCTTGTTGATGCGGAAGGGCCGCCCTCATACCAGACCTTGCTGCGCACGCGCTGGCCAGAAGCGCTGTATTTATATGTTTCCGCAATGGCAGCGTTGTTTTTTACCTCGGTCAGCCTGCCCTCGGCATCGTAGGCATACTCCAGCACATTTGCGGCCCCGTTAAACTGCTCTGTTTTGCAGGCAATGCGTCCAGCAGCGTCATACTGATACTGGATTTCCAGGCCATTCTGTCTTTTCACCACGTGCGCGTCACGCATAAGAACCTCTTTGTTTTTTGTTCATCCCAAGAATTTCACGCATGGATTTCCAAATCTGCGGGCTGCTAGAATGGTCACCACACTTCAAGTCGGGGGCCGAACAAAATAAATGCCACAAAAATTTTATTATGTAAGACTGAAACATTTCAGTAAACTGGAGGTAAATTTTTGGCGCATGCAGCACTAATAATATGTGATATTTCAGGTTGTTAAAGAGAGGCACATGAGAGCAAAGAAAGTAGCAAATTTTCACCATATTTATAACTATATGATTTTATTTAACAAAAAAATACTTAAAATTTGTATTTTTTCACTTCATAAAAATCACAACTACTTAATATAAAACAATTTTTTGTAAAATAAAACGTGATGCCTTTTTTAAGACATCACGTTTTTCGCGCATGAATCGCTCGTGAATCTGCGCAATTTGCAAACAGAAGCTTCAGCCGCATGGGTAAGCACGAAGGCCCGGTATGAAGCATCTGGTAAAAATGTGCCTTGCCCACCGCCATAGGCGAGGCATTCGGCGTAGTTGCTACGCGCCAGACTTCATTTTTTGCACCAGGCCCTGCAAATCGCGCGTCTGCCCCGCCAACTGCTCCACAGCCTGCGCGGACTTGTTCATAATCGAAGCCGTATCGCGCGAAATACCGTTAATTTCATCAATACTGCGGGTGATTTCTTCTGATGTGGCAGACTGTTCTTCGCTGGCGGTGGCAATGGCGCGCACCTGATCGCTCGCGCCGTCAACCATGGTTACAATCTCCCGCAGCACCTCGCCGCAACGCCCGGCCAGTTCCGTTGTGCGCTCCACAGCGGCAAGGGCACGCTCCATATTTTCTATGTTGGCGCTGGTGCCGCTCTGGATGCCGCTGACAGCCTCGCCCACCTCGCGGGTGGCCCCCATGGTTTTTTCCGCCAGTTTGCGCACCTCGTCCGCCACCACGGCAAATCCGCGCCCGGCGTCGCCAGCCCGCGCCGCCTCAATGGCCGCATTGAGGGCCAGCAGATTGGTCTGATCCGCAATATCTGAAATGACAGACATGATCTGCCCGATGTTGCCCACCATGCCGCCCAGCGTATCCATGGAATTTTTCAGCTCGGCGGAGACGCGCCGCACCTCGTCCATACCGTCCACCACCTGACGCATGACGCCGGAACCTTCAGTGGCCCTGTTGTGCGCGGCATCCGTGCTTTGCGCGGTGTGGGCGGCATTCTGGGCAACCTCAAGCACGGTGGCGTTCATCTGCTCAATGGCTGTGGCGGCCTCGCCCACGCGGGCAGACTGGCGCTCCGCACCAAGGCTGGCCTGACGCACCTGCGCAGATATATCCCCGGAAACGGACGAAATCCCCTCCACCGCGCGTTCAAGCTGCGCGGCGGCTTCCATCATTCCCTCCGCTCTGGCGCGCTCTGCTGCGGCCTTGGCGGCCTGTGCTTCTTCCGCTGCCTGGCGGGCGCGGCGGCCTTCTTCCGCAGCCTCGGCGCTTTTGTGTTCGGTTTCGGCTATCTTGCCCTTGAGCGTAGCTACCATACCCTCAATGCTGTCGCGCAGCGCGGCCATTTCCGCACTGTAACTGCCGCTGGCCCGGGCCTCGAGGTCTCCGCCAGCCACGGCGCGCGCAAAGCTGATCACCCGCCCCAGAGGCCGGGTTACAGACAGCAGCACCAGCAGGGCAATACCCGCGCCGCATACAACGCTGCCGCAAATGGAAATCAGCAGCAGGCGTTCTGTACCGCGCGTTTGTTCGGCCAGTTCTCGCTGGCTGGATACCACGCGTTCCATGAACTGGGTTTCCAGCGCTTCCAGATTTTTTTCGGTAGTATGAACGTGATTCTTGTAGGTTGTGTAGTAGGCATTGGCCTGTGCGGCACTCATGCCGCCAGAACCGGAGGCTATATCTGAAGAAGTGCGGCGCACCACGGCATCGTAAGCCGCAAATGCCTGTGCTGCCTCCTGCGCCAGGGCCTCGGCCTTGGCTCCGGCCTGAGGATTGCCATGCAGGGCGGCCTCCAGCTTTCGCATGTTTTCGCCCAATCCAGCCGAGACCTCATTCAGCTTGCCCATATATCCTTTGAGCGCCTTGCTGTCGCCCATGTTCAGCAGGATGTCTTTTTCAGCCTTGCGGTAAAGCTGCATGTCCAGAGATGCTTCGTGCAGCAGATTGATAGTGGGCAGTTCATGCCTGCCCAGCATGCCCAGCGTTTCGCGCTGCGCGCGCAAGGCCAGCATGGCCAGACTGCCAGATATGACAAAAACCAGCAGGATTACGCCAAAACCGCTTGCCAGTTTAACCCGAAGCGACATGCCCATAGTGTCCTCCACTACGCGGATAAATCGTGAGGGGGGATCTATTTTGATCATCCTACCAATAAACCGCACTAGTCAACGGCAATTATGGTCAACGCCGCAAAATGCATGCACGGCGTTGCCTTCTTGCCTGAACTGTATCATTTTAAAAATCATGCACGGCTGCACAGCAGGCCGCGCCGAACCCCAGCAAGGAGAATCCCGTGAGCGCTAACACCAGCGAACAGGCCTTGGCAAGCCTTATCAAGTGGCTGCGCAACCGCCATGCCGAAGTTATGGCGGCAGAGGCGCAGGCCCTTGCCCGCCTTGACGCCGGGGATACCCCCGGCCATAATGAACATATGCGCCTCAAGGCCGAACTGCTTGCCGCCATGGCCGAAGACGCCAAGCCCCAGCTTGAGCCTCTGCCGGGCGAAACGCGCTTCAATTACGCCCTCGCTCTAGAAGGCTTTTCGGCAAGTGCCAGAATGTCTTTGCGTCTGAACTCAATTTTTTATATGTCAGCCCTGCTCTATCCCGATGATCACAAGCCGGGACAGCCCGACAACCTCACTCTGTGCATTGACCGCATGGAAAAAATGGGCCTTGATTTCAAAACAGAATAATCCGGGTCTGAAATTTTGACCTTGCCGATAGCTGGCAAGGCTTTATCTTGCAATACAGCAACGCCGCAGGCAGCACCCAAGCGCTGACGGCTCAATACCCCACAAGGAGATCCCCCATGAAGCTTCTGCACATAGCTCTCGCTGCCGTGCTCTGCCTTTGGGCCGCCTCTGCCCAGGCCAACCCCGCCGCAACCGATGCACCCAAGGTTGATAAATTCGAGCTTATGGATACCAACAAGGACGGCAAGGTGTCCTACGAGGAATTCAAGGCGTACTTCCCCAACATGCGCGAAGAAGCCTTTGCCGTTATTGACAAAGACGGCGATAAAGCCATTAACCGCGCTGAATGGGACGAATTTGTGTCCAACCATTCCTCCGGCCACATGGGCGGCAGCATGGGCAACATGATGGGCGGCCAGGGCGGCATGCCCGGCAACGACATGATGCCCACCCCCGGCAGCGCAGACATGCCCCTGGTGACGCCCCCCAATGGCAAATAAACGCCCCGCGCCATTTCCGCAGCCCTGGCGTCAGCACGGCGACCAGGGCTGTGCTGCTCCTGAGCGGCAGCCCGAAAGATCCAAAGCGGCTGCCGTTCCGCTTTCTGCTGACGCGCCCAAGGGTGCGCCGCGCCGACAGGGCGCCAGAGCCTCCGCACACGCAGACAACAAGGCCGCGCCCACGCGCAAGCCGCCCTTTCCCGATCTGCTGCGAGAGAACGCGCAGCAACGCAAGGCTGTTGCCCCAGAATCTCTGTGGGCGGACGCGCCGCAGGCAGACGCTGCCGGAGCGCAGCCCCAGGGCCGCTTGCGTCAGCCTCGTTTTGTGCCCATGAGCGCGGAAGAAATGCGCGCCCTTGGCTGGGATCAGCTTGATGTGCTGCTGATCAACGGCGATGCCTACGTTGACCATCCTTCGTTCGGCAACGTGCTGCTGGCCCGCTGGCTGATCCACCACGGTTTCCGTACCGGCATTGTGGCCCAGCCCGGCTGGGAAAATACTGACGATCTGCTCGTCATGGGCCGCCCGCGCCTGTTTGCCGGGGTGAGCGCCGGTGCGCTTGATTCTCTGCTGGCGCACTACACGGCCTTTCGCAAAAAACGCCACGACGATGCCTATACGCCCGGCGGCAAGGCGGGAGCGCGCCCCAACCGCGCGTGTCTGGTCTATGCCAACCTTGCCCGGCGGGCCTTTCCCGGCCTGCCCATCATTCTTGGCGGCATTGAGGCCAGCCTGCGCCGCGTTTCCCACTACGATTTCTGGACAGACTCCCTGCGCAAACCCATTCTTATGGATGCCAAGGCTGACCTGCTCATCTGGGGCATGGGCGAAAAGGCCATTATCGAATGCGCCCAACGCCTGGACAGGGGCGAAGATATTCGCGGCATCCCCGGCACGGCCTGGATGAACAAGCTGGATGCTTCCGGGCAGCCGACCAATCTGCCGCCGGCCCTTGAGGGTGAACCGTGGGTTGCCCTGCCCTCGCATGATGAAATTCTGGCGGACTCTTTCCAGTTGCTCAAACTGACGCAGGAACTGGAACGGCAGGTACACCGCCTTGACGCCTGGGCCTTTGAGCCAGTGGGCGACCGCGCCGTGGTGCTGGCCCGCCCGGCCCAGCCGCTGACCACCGAAGAAATGGACGACCTCTACACTCTGCCTTTCACCCGGCTGGCGCACCCGCGCTACCGGGAGGCTATCCCAGCGGCAGAGATGATGCGTACCAGCATCACAAGCCACAGGGGGTGCGGCGGGGGCTGTTCGTTCTGTTCTCTGGCTTTGCACCAGGGCAGGCGCATCAGCTCACGCTCCGAGCAGTCCATCCTTGCCGAGGCGCGTCTGCTGGGGCAGCAAAATGTGGCCCGTGGCAAAGGCCCGGTGGCGATTTCTGACGTGGGTGGCCCCACCGCCAACATGTGGCAGGGGCACTGCGCGCTGGACAGCCGCACTGCGCAGAACGATGACTCGGCCAAGCCACGAGTCAAAAGCGCCTGCCGCCGCACCAGTTGCTGCTTTCCCAGTGTGTGCAAATCCTTCATCACGCCGCAGCGCAAACATGTGGAGCTGCTGCGCAAGGTTGCCGCCTTGCCGGAAGTCAAGCAGGCCCGCGTGGCGAGCGGCGTTCGCGCCGACCTTGCCCTGCGTGACGCCGAGGCCCTTGCCGCCTATACAGGGGAATTTACGGGCGGTCAGCTCAAGGTTGCGCCGGAACATTGCGCGCCCTCAGTGCTTGAACTTATGCGCAAGCCCTCGCTGGACGTGTTTGAGGCCTTTCTGGAGAGCTTTGTACGCCAAAGCCGCGCCGCAGGGCGGGAACAGTATGTGGTGCCGTATCTCATGAGCGGCTTTCCAGGCTGTACGGATGAAGACATGCGCACCCTGTCGCACTGGCTGCGGCAACGGCACTGGAATCCGCAACAGACGCAGTGCTTTATCCCCACGCCCGGCACCATTGCCACGGCCATGTTTTATTGCGAGCGCGATGAGCTGGGTGAGCCGATTTATGTTGCCCGCACAGATGCCCAGCGCATGCGCCAGCACTACATCCTCATGCCTGCCCCGGAGGATGGGGATGCCCCCCGGCGGCCCGGTTCGCGGCCCGGTGTCAGGCCAAGCACCCGACCCGGCACGCATGATGACGCTCGCAAACCTGAGGGAACCCGGCCCGACAAAGCTGGCAAGCCTCAGGACAGGGCAAGGCCCTCCCGTCGCCCGCAAGGGCTGATGGATGACAGGCCTGCACGGCGCGAGGATAGTGATCGCGGAGCTACACAAGGCAGACCGGGCAGGGGCGAAAGCCCGCAAAGGGGCAAAGACTCACGCTTCGGTTCTGATGATCGAGGCGCTGACCGTAACGGCAAACGAGGCGATGGACGGCGCGGCGGAAGACGCGCGTAACTGTGCCAACAGGTGTTTCGCAAGGAGGCAACCATGTCCCGCCCACTGACTTCAGAAGATGATCGGCTGACCCGTCTGGAAGAACTGACCTTCTTTCAGGAGGAACGCATCAAGGCACTTGATGCGGCGCTTACCGCTCAACAGTTGCAACTGGACAAGCTGGAGCAGGATTTTTCCGATGCCACATCCGTGATCCGCCTGTTGCGCGAGAAGCTTGGCGACCAGCCGGAAAATTCGCTGCCGCCCCACTCCATGCCCGAACGCTGGTAGCAGATGCGCCCGACGCGCAGTTTATAACTGCTATAACTACCGAGGGCAGCAGACGCACACCGCCGCCAGCAAGGCTTATATGCTCAGCGTACTAAGAACTGCAGCAAATAAAAAACCCGCCATTGGCGGGTTTTTTATTTGTCTGAGGGTTCGGGGTAAGGCCCCAAACCCTCTCACAGACAGTCTTTGCTTTAAAAGCCGAAGCCGTCGTTGTTGGCGCCGGAAGTACCGAAACCGAAATCATCCGGCACCGCGTTTTCTTCAGCAGCGGGGGCAGCTTCTTCACCGGCAGCGGCAGCGCCAGCGGCAACGCCGCCCACAACCATGCCTTTCAGGCCGTCCTTGATGGCGTCCTTGATGTTCATCATCAGTTCGTCATGGTTGATGGCGACCTTGCCCTGGAATTCGGCAACCTGCTTGCGCAGCCCGCCCATATCGGTGTTCATGGTCTTGATTTTGGCTTCAAGCTCATCAACCTTCTTGGAAAGAGCGGCAGCGCGGGCTTCAGCGGGTTCCAGAGCGCGCACGCGGTCTTCAAGGGCCACGGCGGCGGCGGTCTGCGCAGCCATGCTGGCGTAGGTTTCGCCAAGGTAGTTCAGCACCTTGTCGCACAGGGCCTTGGTCAGGCCGTCCATGCAGGTGAGGGAAACATTGTCGCCAAGGGCGCTGCGGCCAGTGTTGACAAAGGCGTCCCAGGACTGGCCTTCAACCCAGTTCAGGTCGGCAAACTTGGGGTACCAGCGGGCCAGCCATGCGGCGGCAAAGGGGCCAACGGCCTTGGCGCAGGTATCACAGGCAACGGAACGACCGGCAACAAAACCGGCGATTTCCTTGACGTCTACGCCCTCCTTGCCCACAACCAGGGCAAGCACGGACTCCACGGGAAAAACCTTACGAGATGTATCGGACATGGCGGCCTCCTCCTCGGAGATCGTATTTTTTTCAGAAAAGCTCACGGGGAACTGTGCGCATCCTCAAGGGCGGCCCCCGGCGCAAGGCCAGGGGCCAACGCCGTTAGCTTCTGCCGTACATGCGGGCGTAAACCAGGGCCGCCGTGCGGTACACGAAGTGGCCAAGCTTAGACCAGGGCAGATACGCGAAAAGCATCCACACAAATACCAGGTGCAGGTAGTACACCAGGAAGGCGGGCACAACGACGTCCGCCAGGCGGAAGCACTGCGACAGCACACCGGTGACGGCCACCAGCCAGATGATGCCCAGCAGATACCAGTCGTGCCAGCTTGAACCCTGGAACTTGGGGTTGAGCATCACGCGGCGGACAGTCAGGATGGCAAGACCGGCCAGCAGCATGAGCGCGCCCAGATTGGCCAGAATCTTCACCGGGAAGAGCAGCGGCATGGGCGTTTCAATGTGGATGAGCGGAATAACCTTGCCGCCCCAGTGACCAACAGCCACAACCGCCGTAACAAAGGCCAGAATGGCGAAGCTGTAAACCAGCAGCATGTGGCCGAACTTACGGTTGGGGGTCTCCGTGCCGGTGGCGGGGCCGTCTTCGCAGTCGTCAAACTTGCGGTGGGTGATGACTTCATCCCACAGCACGTCCCACAAATGCCAAACCCAGCACTTTTTCTTGCCGATGACGGCCAGTGAGCCTTCAGGCTTGAACATGCCCCAAAGTTTCATGACGCCCCGCGCGATGATCAAGGCCGCGCCAAAGAAGGTGAGCATGAAGATGGGGTCGATGGTGTAGTCGCCGTAAAAAATCTGACCAAAAACAATGCGGCCATCGGCTGCGCGGGGGAACCACTGACCGCCGTTGAAACCGGCGCGGATCCACCACACAAAGAGCCACAGCACAGCCGGGATGGCGAAGAGCACGGGCAGGCCAGCGGGCTTGCTCATGAGCTTGCCCACCACGGTGGGTTCGGTCAGTTCGCGGTAAATGACGTTGCGCGCTGCGCCCATGAGGTCCGCAGGCTTGGCGCCGCGCGGGCAAAGGTCGGAGCAGTTGCCGCAGTTGTGGCAGAGCCACAGGTCAACGTCGGCGCGCAGCTTGTCTTTAAGGCCCCAAGAAGCCCAGACCATTTCTTTGCGCGGATAAGGCGCATTGGCCGGAGCGAGAGGGCAGGCCACGGAGCAGGTGGCGCACTGGTAGCACTTCTTGAGGGATTCTCCCCCAGATTCTTCCAGCGCCCTGACAAACTCCATATCAGGTTTGATTGTACATTGTGCCATTGCTGCCATCCTCCTACATGCCCTTGAACGGGTTGGGGCCCATGGCCATGATGCGGTCAACAAAGCCGTCGATCAGGTCGGGTACCTTGTCGTATTCGTCAATGGCCACTTCAAGCTGTTCCACGCGTTCGGGCTGCACGCCAAGGCGGTTGAGCGTCTCGGCAATGTTTTCCTTGCGGCGGGAGCAGATTTCAGAGCCCTTCACAAAGTGGCACTGGTAGTCATCGCCATATTTGCAGCCCAGCAGCATAACGCCGTCGTAGCCCTTGCTCATGGCGTCAGACACCCAGATGGCGTTGACCGAGCCAAGGCAGCGCACCGGAATGATGCGGCAGTAGGGGCTCCAGGGCTTGTTGCGGGCACCGGCCATATCGAGCGCCGGGTAGGCGTCGTTTTCGCAGGCCAGAATCAGCACGCGGGGGCCGTCGGCTTTAAAGTCCTTGGGCACCTGCACTTCGCGGATCATGGAGCCGATCTGGTCGATATTGTAGTTGGCGAAGGAGATAACGCGTTCCGGGCAAGCGCCAAAGCAGGTGCCGCAGCGGCGGCAACGTGCCGGATTGGGCTTGGGCGTACCCTTTTCGTCGTCGTCCAGAGCGCCGAAGGGGCATTCTTCCGTGCAGCGCTTGCACTGGGTGCAACGCACAAAGTTGAACACGGGGTAGGAAAGGTCGCCCGAACGGGGATGCACGGCAACGCCGTGGCTGGCGGCTTCAATGCACTGCATGGCCTTGAGCACCGCGCCCTTGGCGTCTTCTTCGCAGGCGTCCATGGTCAGGGGCTGACGCACGCAACCCGCTGCGTACACGCCGGTGCGGCGCGTTTCGTAGGGGAAGCAGATGTAGTTGGAATCCGCAAAACCATCGAACAGGTTCAGATCCGGGAAGTCCGGGCCCTGGCGATAGTCAAAGCAGACAGTCACGTCCTTGGCCGTGGTGGGCACAAGGCCCGTGGGCAGCACAACCAGATCCACATCCAGATCAAAATCCATACCCAGCAGGGTATTTTTGCAGCTCACAACCATGTGGTCGCCAGCTTCGCGGATGTCGGTCACGTCGGCCTTGGTCATCATGACGCCCAGGCGATCCTGCATCTTCTTGTAGAAGCGTTCAAGAATGCCGGGAACGGTCATGTCCTTATAGAGGATAAAGGTCTGACAGGTGTCATTGGTCTTTTCGCAGACCGTATTGGCAAGGCGGAGCATGCCCACGCTGTTGACCGCGTTGGAATATGCAACATGGCGGAAGCTTTCGAGGTTGGCTTTTACAAAGCCTTTTTCTTCACCTTCCGCAGGCTTGGCAGCTTCGGCGGCTTCAGGAGCGGCTTCGGCTTCTTCAGCAGCCTTGCGCACGGCCTCTTCAGCCATGGTGGTGTCAAGCACAAAGGCTATGCGGCGGGCGTTCACCTGATCGGCCACCAGCATTTTGCCGAAGGTGGCGGCGTCCACAACCTTGGTACTCTGCCCAAGGCCCATGGAGGCAAGGTATTTCTGATCAAGGGGCACCCAGCCGGTTGCCAGCACCACAGCGCCCACTTCAATAGTCTGCGAGCCTGAGGGAGTGGCAAAAGTGGCCTTGAACTCGCCGGGCTGGCCTTCCAGCTTTTCCATGCGGGTATTCAAGTGCACAGTGATCTTGCTGTTGCCAAGCACCTTGCTCGCCTTGTCGGCCACGTTGGTGGGCTGCTTGTCCGTCCACGGGGAGGCCAAGGGCGAACCCATGGGGATGTTGTTGGCAGCGCCGCCGAGCTTTTCGGCCTTTTCAACGAGCACAACTTCATACCCGGTTTCGGCAGCTTCAGCAGCTGCGGTAAGGCCCGTCCAGCCGCCGCCGATCACGAGCACCCTCGGCACGCCGGTAATGGCGGCAGAATCGGGCACTTCGCTCTTTTGCAGTTTGACCACGCCCATGTTCACATAGTCGCGGGCCATGAGCGCCAGCAGTTCGGGCGCGCCGTTGGCCGTATCCACTGGAGTGTGGTCAGGATTTTTATAGGCCTGCACGCACTGTTCGCGCAGGTTTACGTGTTCCACCTGCACGGGCAGGCGGTAGATGTCCGCATCCACGCGGGGGGAAGCGCCGCACAGCAGCACGCCGTCCAGCCCCTGCGCTTCGATGTCGGCCTTGATTTCGCTCACGGCCAGGGCCAGCACAGGAACGACCTTGACTACGGGAACAAGACTGCCCCACTTCTGGCTCGTCTGTTCGGCCAGAGCGGTCAGATCAAGCCCGCCGCCAATGTTCTGCTGGTCAAAATAGACGCCAATTTTACCCGACATGCCGCCTACCTCCCTTTCACCGTTTGTACCGCCTTCAGGGCGGCGGCTGTGCCGGACTGCGCCGAGCGCATCACATCAAGGGGCATGCGCGCGCAACCAGCGGCGAAAATGCCGGCCTCTTCTCCGCCCGCAATAAAGCCGTCTTCGTCCAGCGGCAGGGGCAGGGGCGCGTTTTCGCCAGCCAGCGAGGGCTGCATGCCCGTGGCCAGCACAACAAGATCATAATCAAGGGTCATCTTTTCACCGCGCACGGCGTCTTCAGCCGTAATGCGCACCCTGTTGCCCTCAGCCTGCACGGCGTTGGCAACCTTGCCCTTGACGAACTTCACGTTGGGCAGCGCCTTGACCTTTTCCAGCACCTTCACATAACGGCCCGGGGCGCGCAGGTCGATGTAGTACACCGTGATCTGCGTGTCGGGATTCTGCTCTGCAATGTACAGGCACTGCTTGAGCGTGGCCATACAGCAGATGTAGGAGCAGTAGTTCAGGTGGTTCTGGTCGCGGGAACCAGCGCACTGCACAAAGGCAACCTGGTGGGGAGCACGGCCATCGGAAGGACGGACAATGCGGCCACCGGTGGGGCCAAAGGGCGAAGCAAGGCGTTCAAGCTGCATGTTGGACACGCAGTTTTTCACGTTGCCCGCGCCAAGGTTGGTCAGCTGGGTAACATCGTAGGGCTTCCAGCCTGTAGCAACGACCACAGCGCCGACATTGAGATCAAGCTCGCGCTGCGGTTCATTCACATCAAGGAACTTGGCCCCGGCAACCCGTGCGCTGTCAGACTTGGAAAGCGCATCAAGGTCGAGCGTGTAACGGCTGGGGAAGGCGAAAGGCATATCCTTGTGCAGGGCCTTGCGCGTGGCAAGACCAAGCTCGAATTCGCTTTCCACTTCGCCGGTCAGGCTGGAGGCCAGCAGGCTGAAATCGATGTTGTGCGGGGCGGTGTGACGGGGGCTGATGCGCACCTTCACCTTGTAATCGCCCTTTACACCCATAAACCCGACTACTTCGGCCTGGGTGAAAAATTTTATGCGCGGGTTGTTCCTGATGCGCTGGAACTGAATTTCCAAGCCGCAGGAGGGGGGACAAAGTTTGGGAAAATACTTATTGAGCTGAGCCACGCGCCCACCAAGCCAGGGCGACTTTTCGACGATAAAGACGTCGTGGCCCAGTTCCGCCGCTTCAATGGCGGCTGTGAGGCCTGCAAAGCCGCCGCCCACGACGAGAATGGCATTGGACATCCTGGATATCCTCCTGCGTTGTTGCATAGCGGCTGAAGAAGGAAAAGGACTCCCGCCGCGAAAAAAAAGGAGCGGCCCCGTGGCCGACCTCTGCGAGCGCCAGCGCACAAAACTGCCCGCACCACGCCCGCCGACAAAGGGGGCCTGCTGCCGGTCATCCCCTTGCCGAACATTTGCCTTGTGCTGCGCACCTATGCCCAAACAATCGGCACACCAACAGGCTGGCACGAAAAACCGCTCTTTTTCCGGCAGGGGCTGTCCCGCCGCCGGCACGCGTTTTTCGCCGCTGCATCCCTGGCAAAGCCAGAGCTTGCAGCAGAGGGGGCGGCCTTGCGGCCGCCCCCATTTGGCATCAGTGCCGCCGACTAGTCGGGGATGATCTGGTAGTAGGGCTTCTTGAAGATCTTGGTCTCGCCGGTGGCGGGATTGTACTTCGAGTTCACAAAGCACTTCCAAGCGTCGTCGTCCAGGCCCATGAAGTCCGCACGGTAGTAGAAGCCGGGGTAGCGGGATTCTTCACGGAAGGAGATGTGCTGCATGTGCAGACGCACCGTCCACAGACGATGGTAGTTTTCCCAGCAGCGCAGCAGTTCGTGCAGGTCACGAGCGGCCAGCTTGAAGGAGTCTTCTTCCATCATGGCGAGCAGGTTGAAGCCGGTGTCAAGCAGCGCCTTGGAGGTGGTGTAGTACGTGCTCACGCCACCGCCGTATTCGTCGGTGCACTTCACGAGACGCATCATGAAGTTCTTGGGCGTGATGTAGTTCGGGTTCACCACGGGGTCGGTCGAAGCGGCCTTGCCTTCTTCGAAGTTGTAGAAGGGACGGTAAACGGCCTTCTTCAGTTCTTCGGCGGTTTCAGCGAACTCAGGCTTGAAGTCCTTGTGATCAAGGCACCAGCGGACCATCTGCTTGCCAGCCATGCGGCCTTCAGCATGCGAACCGGAGGAGAACTTGTGGCCGGAAGCGCCCACGCCGTCGGCGCAGGTGAAGAGGCCTTCAACGGTGGTCATGCGGTTGTAGACCTTGCCGTTGGCAGCGTGCACTTTGTAGTCTTCGGGCACCCAAGCTTCGTCGGGACCGGAAACCCAGATGCCGCAGCAACCGGAGTGGGAGCCGAGCAGGTAGGGTTCGGTGGGCATGATTTCGGAACCACGTTCTTCAGGCGCGGTGTTGGTGCAGGCCCAAAGGTTGGCCTGGCCAACGCACATGTCGAGGAAGTCTTCCCAAGCTTCGGATTCAAGATCCTTCTGCTGTTCTTCGTTCAGGGTCGCGAAGGTGTTCTGCAGGGCGCTCTTGGTGTCCATGTAGATGGGGCCGCGGCCTTCGCGCATTTCACGAAGCATCATGTGGTTACGCAGGCAGGTCGGGATGACATGGCCCTTGGCGTAGCCGCGATCTTCGTAAGGCTTCAGCATGGCGCGGTTGGTGGCGCAATAATCTTCACCCTTGGAGTTGGTGGCTTTGGCCTTGAACAGGAGGAACCACGCACCCACGGGGCCGTAACCGTCCTTGAAGCGGGCGGGCACGAAGCGGTTTTCCATCATGGTCATTTCAGCGCCAACCTGAGCGCACATGGTGTAGGTAGAACCAGCGTTCCACACAGGATACCATGCACGGCCCATGCCTTCACCGGTGGAGCGGGGACGGTACACGTTAACGGCACCGCCAGCGGCCACCATGATGGTGTTGGCTTTGAAGATGTGCACTTCGTTGGCGCGCAGGTTGAAGCCCACGGCGCCGGCGATGCGGTTGGGGGTGTTCTTATCGAGAAGCAGCTTCACGATGAAGATACGTTCCATGATGCGGTCTTCACCCAAGGCATTCTTGGCAGCTTCGGCCACGATGCACTTGTAGGATTCACCGTTGATCATGATCTGCCAGCGGCCGGAACGCACAGGGGCATCGCCCTTGCGCAGACTCTTGCCAGCAGCCTTGGCGGCAGCGCCGTTCAGGTTGTGGCCGTCTTCGCCCTTGATCCAGCAGGGAAGGCCCCAATCTTCAAACAGATGCACGGAGTCGTCAACGTGACGGCCTACGTCGAAGATAAGGTCTTCGCGAACCAGGCCCATAAGGTCGGTGCGGACCATGCGGACGTAGTCGTCGGCGTCGTTTTCACCCAGGTAGGTGTTGATGGCGGAAAGACCCTGGGCCACGGCGCCGGAGCGCTCGAGGGTGGCTTTGTCAACCAGCATGATCTTCAGGCCGTGCTTGTCACCCCAGCGCACTGCTTCAAAAGCGGTGCCGCAGGAGCCCATGCCGCCGCCCACGATCAGCAGGTCAACAGCATGTTCCTTAACTTCAGGCTCGGCAATGGCCACACCCTTCGTCGCTTCCTTGACGGGAATCATTGGCATAATTGTTTCTCCTTATCGCACTAGCGGTTGCAATAGCCTAGCGGCCGTGTTCCATGCAGGTGAAGGTCTTGTTAGCGTCCTTAACATCGAACTTCTTGCCAAGGGCGGTCTTGGGAGCGACCAGGGCAGTTTCGGTGAACAGCAGTTCATCTTCGATGTTGGCGCCTTCGGGATGACCTTCAAAGGGCTTGATGGAACCTTCCGGCGTAGTGCGGATGGGGAACTTGAAGCGTTTCACGTTGCCATTGCGGAACTTGACGGTCCACATGATGGAGTCAGCCGAACGCATGGGGATACAGGTCCCGCCCATGGGGGCAAAGTCTGCATAGGGACGGGCCGTAATGGCGCCCTGGGGGCAGATTTTCACGCAGGAATAGCATTCCCAGCAGGCATCGGGTTCCTGGTTGTATGCCTTCATTTCCTCAGAATCAAGAATCATGAGGTCATTGGGGCAAATGTACATGCAGGCCGTCTTTTCGCCACCCTTGCAGCCGTCGCACTTGGACGGATCGACAAACGTCGGCATACGTATCCTCCAACTCTTTTAAAAGTGTTTCAGAAAAACCCGCCGGGTTCGGCGAGGCGCGCGGCAAATCCGTCACGCCGGGGTTAGCCGAGCGCCTCCACAACGAAGGTTGGGCGTATGGCTTGCGCAATTAGTAACAAGCACTTAGCCTTTGAGTCAACCCCCCTCTGCAAAAATTCGTGGAAACTTCACAGAGCCGTCATACGGATTTACAGCAAATTCAGAATGTTAACTGCCTTGTGAAAAAAAATCTCTTTCGCATTTTCGCCCCTCTTGCGTCACAACCATTTCAAAAGTCAACGGATCATGCCACGCAGGGCTGCCCAATGCGCAACCCTTGCAAGAGAAGTCATTTCAAGCTAACACGCTTGGGCAGATAAGGGAAGCCCCCGCGGCAAAACGAGCCATGAGTCGGCAACCTGTTGTTTTTTCAATGCTGCGCCACGGGCGGACCCCTCCTATCCAAATTTCATTATCAGTACAGGACAAGGCATGACCGACAATTCCAACGATTCCCGCGCTCCCCGCGATGCGCGCGAAGCACGGGGCCAACGCGCCCCGCGCGGCCCCCGTAATGGGCACGAAACCGGCGATTCGCGCGCCCGCAAGCCGTTGCGCGAAGTGGTTTGCGAGATCGACCGCGACATTTTGCGGCTGCTGCTCCGCCGCAATAATATTCTTGTCCGCATGCGCGGCGACAAACCCCGGCTCGACTCCACGGAAGAAAAAACCATCCGTGAATCGTGGGAAGCCTCGGTTTCCCACATCAGCCGCGATGCGCGCCTTTCGGGCCACTTTTTTTCGCTCATGCAGGAAGTGGAATTTCAGCCCCGTCCCGCCTCCGCACGCGCAGACGGCGCGGATGAGGGCGGCGAACTCGGCGGTGCAGCAACGCAGGAACCGCCGCGCACAGCCTTTAATCTTGCGCCGCCCGCCAAACACGTGCGCCTGCACATGCCTGCACCCCTGGCCTGCCGGGCCACGCGCGCGTGGCTGATGCTGGCCGCAGCCACGGGCCAGCCCCTGCATATCGCGCCCTGCCTCATGAATGATCCCATTGTTGACTGCGTCAAAATGCTCATTCAGGCAGGCGCCTCGATGACCCGCGAGGATGAAGGCGTTTCTGCCCGCCCGGCTGCTCCGCTTGGCGCGTCTGACAAGGTAATCCACACGGGCGACAGCGCCTGGAACTTCTTCATGCTGCTGGGGCACTATCTTGGCCGCCCCTCGCGCGCAAAGTTTACTGGCGATGCAAGCCTGAAACTGGCTGACTTTTCTTCTGTGCGGCACTTCCTGCCCACCTTGGGAGCGCGCCTCGTGCATGTGGTGCCCAAGAGCGATGGTCTGCCCGCACGCCTTGAGTGCTCCGGCATTCTGCCTGATTCCGTCAAACTGCCTGCCGATGTGCCCGCCGAACTGGCCGAGGGCATCCTGCTGGCGGCTCCCGGCTACGAAAGGGCAATCACCCTTGATCTTGGCTCGCATCCCGAGCACAGGCTCATTGTTGCCCGCATACTGCCCATACTGCGCGCAGCTGGTGCAGACGTGCAGGTGGAAGGCGCCAAAGTACGCGTCAATCCTGGCCCGCTCAGCCTGCCTGCCCAGCCTCAGGCTGGCATGGAGCCGGAACTGGCACTCTTTCTTCTGGCCCTGCCCCTGGCTCTGGGCGGCGAAGCCCTGCTTGGCGGCCAGTGGCCCGCCCTGCCCGCAGCTGAAGCTGGCTGGGATCTTTTGCAGCAGCTCGGCCTTGACCTGCGCTTCGAAGCGGGCAAAAACGGCGGCGAAGTCTGCGCAAGCGCCGCCGCGCCCCTGAAACAGTACGCAAAGGGTGATCTGCCTGCCGGATTCCCCGCTGCCTGGGCCCCGCTGCCGGTGGCTCTGGCCGCCTGTGCAGCCCTGCGCGGCGACAAGGCCGTTCTGCCCGCCCTGCCCTCTGGCACAGACCGCACAACGGTAGAAAGTTTTCTTTCTGCTGTCGGTCTGGATTTGGATGAAAACGGCAGATTGTGCAAAAAAGAACAATCTGGCCCGCGCACGGGCTGGAATGCCCCTGATCCGGTATGGGCAATGGCCCTTGCACTGGTTGCTTGTGCAAGCCCCCACCAGAAGCTGGGCAACCCCGGCATCATGACCGGGCTGTACCCGCCCTTCTGGGCGCTGTACAATACCCTGCCCGAACCGACAGTGCGCCGTTCGGCCGCGCCGGAAGCTCCGGCTGCCGCTCCCAGACGCCGCATTATCACAGGCGCAGTGGCTGTACCGCCGGAACTGAAAGACGAAGACGACTATTAGAAAAGAATAAACAACAGGCGCTGGCGGCGAGATATCGTCCCCAGCGCCTGTTGGCGTTTACGAGGGTAAGGGCAAGCATAAAGGCCTTGGGATGGGACAGAAGTCCTGCGGCAAGCCCCTGCCCTGCACCCTTGCAGTGCTGTGCGGGCCGCAGGCGGCCAGTGGGCCAGAAATTTTCTGTCCGGCAAAGTCTGGGGCAGGATAAAAAAATCCGCCCCGCGCAGCATATCTGCAACGGGACGGAAATTCCGTTTGAACAGCCATGCCCACGCCGCAATAGCGGACAAAAAAGCGTGGCTGGGAAGATTATTCCTGAGTAAAGCGGAACAGCCTCACGGAAAGGGGCTGCATGTTCTGCCGGTTCATGGCCGAAACAATAAAGGCATAGTTTCGGGACTGTCCGGCGGGCGGGCAGGGGCCACGATAGTGGCGCGTCAGGCCTCCCTCGGGGATAATGCCGCTGCCGTCGTTGTTCCACTCGCCACCGCCAAGGAACAGATCCTGGCCATCGCTGGTAAATTCCACCAGGCGCACGTCATAGTAATCGGTGCTGCCGGGGGTCTGTGCCACCTGAATTTCAGGCGATATCCGGGAACAGCGGTGAACTTCGCGCAAGGTAACGGTAACGGCCATGCCGTCCGGAATTTCCTGCGTCTCCTTGGAGGCGCAAGCGGGCAGCAGGGCTGCCGCGCACAGCACCGGGAAGAGCGCACGCCGGGCTTTGCCTAAAATTTCAAAACGCATCAGGGCCTCCAAATGACAATTGCTTTATGCGGCTTTTGGAAGCATAACCAATAGTCAGGTCGAATACAACAACCAGCGGGAGCAGTATATGTCCATTCTTGCAGACAGCGTTACGGGGTATCTGGAACACTCTTCGTGGATCCGCCGCATGTTCGAGGCCGGAGGCCAGCTCAAGGCCCGTTTTGGCGCGGACAACGTTTATGATTTCAGCCTGGGCAACCCCGACCTGCCAGCACCCCCCGCCGTTGTGGACGGCTTGCGTTCTTTCACCGAACACGCTGGCGAACCTTTTGCCTTTGGCTACATGCCCAACGGCGGCTTTGTCTGGGCGCGCGAAAAACTGGCCGCCCACCTCAGCAAGGAGCAGGGCGTGGCGCTTACCGCCAATGATGTGCTGTTGGGCTGCGGCGCTGCCGGCGTGCTCAACGCCTTTTTGCGCGCGGTCATCAATCCCGGCGAAGAAATGCTGGGCTTTGCCCCCTACTTCGTGGAATACGGCTTTTATGTAGCCAACCACGGCGGCACCTTCCGCGCTGTCATGAGCAAGGCCGACACCTTTGCGCCCGATCTTGCCGCGCTTGAAGAAGCCATCAGCCCCAAAACGCGCGTGGTGCTCATCAACTCGCCCAACAATCCCACCGGCGTGATTTACAGTCGCAAAGACCTCAAGGCGCTGACCGAACTGCTGGAAAACAAGAGTCAGGAATACGGCAAGCCCATCTGGCTGGTGGCCGATGAACCGTACCGCTTCCTTGCCTATGACGGTGCGGAAGTGCCTTCGGTGCTGCCGCTCTATCCTTACGCCGTGGTCATCAGCTCTTTTTCCAAAAATCTTTCGCTGCCTGGCGAACGCGTGGGCTTTGCCGCCGTTTCGCCCCTGCTGCACGAAAAGGCCGAGCTCATGGCCGCCCTCACGCTCACCAACCGAATTCTCGGCTTTGTGAACCCGCCCGTGGTGGGCCAACACATCATGGCCGCCGCCCTGGGCAGCCAGGTTGACCTGAACGTCTACGCCGCCCGCCGCAAGGCCATGGCCGAGGTGCTCAAAAACGCCGGATACGAATTCCAGATGCCCGCAGGCGCGTTCTACTTCTTCCCCAAGGCTCCCGGAGGGGATGATGTGGCCTTTGTGAACAGGCTGGTCGAAGAACGCGTGCTGGCTGTTCCCGGCTCCGGCTTTGGCTGCCCCGGTTACTTCCGCCTGGCATTCTGCGTGGGCGAAGAAGTGATCCGCAAGGCTGCCGACGGCTTTGCCAAGGCCCGCGCCTCCGTAAAATAACATCGCAGGCAGGCCCCCAGCCCGATCTCAAACCACTACAGGTAGCAGAAATGACGCAGACCCACTCCGCAACGCCATCGCGCGGCAGGCTTTATGGCCTGATGTCGGCGCTCGCATGCTTCCTCTTGCTTGCTGCCGTTCAGGTTTCCGCCAAGGATATCAGCGTGAAGGACGCCGCAACCCTGTTGCAGACCCCTCCTCAGGGGCTGACCATTGTTGACGTGCGCACCCCGGCTGAATTTCGCGAGGGGCACCTTGCAGGCGCAATCAACATGGACTTTTTCGGCGCATCCTTTGATTCGCAGATACTTGGCCTGCCCAAGGACAAGCCGGTGCTGCTCTATTGCCGCACGGGCAATCGCTCTGCCGGAGCCTACGACGCCATGGAAAAAGAAGGGATAACCAACATTCTCCACATGAATGAGGGCATCACGGGCTGGCAGAAACAAGGCCTGCCGCTGCAAAAATAGCGCGCCGCTGTAGCGCAAGCAGCGTTACCGCTGGCACGGATTCTGCTTCTATTCAGGGCGGAGAGGAAGATTTTTCCTCCCCGCCCTTTTTCTTTGCCTAAACATATGCGCGACTTACGCGCCGCAGGCAAGGCGCGCCGCGCACACGGGCGGCGCAACGGCATGCGTTTTCACAACAGAAACGTCTTGCTGTTTGGGGCATCGTTTCCGGGCAAGGGAAAATTATTCCCTCCCGACAGGAGGCAGAGCATGAACTCGTCATTGTTTATCGGCGCCACAGGCATGAAAACGTTGAGTAGCGGCATGAACGTTATCTCAAACAACATCGCCAATGTGAGCACCATCGGGTACAAGCAGCAAACCGCTCTGTTCTCTGACGTTTTTTACGCGCAGCAAGGGGCCATAGGCGACTGGTGGGATGCGCAGACCAATTCCAAGGTGGCCCTTGGGCAGGTAGGGCAGGGCGTACAGATGGACGCAGTGCTCACGCGGTACAAGCAGGGGGGGCTTGAGTCTACCAACACCGTTACCGATATGGCCATCAGCGGCAAAGGTTTCTTTCAGGTAACGGACAAAACCGGCGAGCAGTATTACACCCGCGCGGGCGACCTCCGGCCCGACAATCAGGGAGTTTGGCGCACACCTGCCGGCATGGCCCTTATGGGCTACAAATACGCGGAGGATGGCACCAAGGGCGGTCTGGCGCAGGTTACAGTTGACAGATTCGCCAAGATGCCCGCCAAGGCCACCACGGCTGTTGATATGCGCTTTAATGTGGGACAGTCCAAAGACACTTCCAGCGACCCCGCAAATCCCTATTTCAGCCTCATTGGTCAGTATAATGCCGCCAACGTGCCTCCCATGAACAGTTCCAGCTACGGCTACGGGCAGAGCATTACCCTGTATGGTGCCGACGGCACGGCCCACTCGGCCACAATCTATTTTGACGGCGCGCCTTCCACAACGCCCGGAACGACCGTGGAGTACCTCATTGCCTCGGATGCCGATGCCAAGGGCGGCAAGGCCCAGCCCCTGATGGCGGGCACCCTCAGCTTCAACGCTAACGGTGAACTCTCCGGCATGTCGGCATACACCCCCAGCACTGCGGGCAGCACAAACCTTGCGGACTGGAACGCGGCCACGCTCTCCAAGGACGGCACCCCCCAGATGACTGTCAACGGTGCGCCTGTCACAGTGAACCTGGGCATCACCGCCAAGAGCGGCTGGCAAAACAGCCCTGGCAATGCTGCCAGCGTGGGTACAGACCCCACGACACTGGCGAGTATGGGCAACGCCTATACCCGCGCTGCGGATGCCACAACCAACTACACATCTTCCTCTCCGGTGACGCGCACACGCACCCAGGATGGATACGCCGAAGGCACACTGAACAACATCAGCATCAGCGCCGATGGCACGGTGGTGGGTAAGTTTTCCAACAACAAGAGCATGAATCTCTGGCAGATTCCTGTATGCCGTTTCACCAGTGAAGACGGCCTGCGCCGCGAGGGCAACAACCTCTTTGCCGCCACAGAAGATTCCGGCAATATGGAGATGGGCGTTGCGGGTACGGAAAACTACGGCAAGATAAACGCGTACAACATTGAAAATTCCAACGTGGACATGTCCCAGGAAATGGTCAACATGATTGTCAACCAGCGCGGCTTTCAATCCAACAGCAAGGTTGTGACCACGGCAGATCAGATGTTGCAAAAGGCCATGGAACTCAAACGTTCATAGCAGGATGGGCGCAGACCCTTTCTTGGTATCATGATTTTCCGGCCCCGGCATAACCGGGGCCGTTTGTATTTCTGGCAGGATACTGATGCGAGTCAGATGCGCTCATATCATATGCAAACACTTTGATTATCCGGGCAATCCTTGCTCCGGAGCATTGCTCCGAACCTCCCCATAGGGTACAGTGTTGCCTCCAGATGTGGATCACCCTGTAAAGAAACACTTTTTTCGCACTTTCTCGCAGGAGAGCACCCCGCATGAGCGTCGCAGCACCTCCCACCAATGGTACCGCTCTCTATGGCGTCACCGGTTGGCCGCTGGCCCAGACACTTTCCCCCCTGTTGCACAATACGGGCTTCCGGACCCTGGGCATCAACGCACTGTACCAGAAATGGGAAGTGCCGCCCGAAAAACTGCCCGCCTTTGTGGAAAGTGTTCGCCTGCTTGATATTCGCGGCTGCTCCGTAACCATCCCGCACAAGGTTGGTCTTTTGCCCCTGCTGGACGAAGTCAGCCCCCTTGCCCGTCAGGTGGGCGCCGCCAATACCATTTACTGGAATGGCGACCGCCTTTGCGGCGAAAATACCGATGTGGCAGGATTCATGGCTCCGCTTGCAGATATGCCCCTTGACGGGGCGGACGTGCTGCTGCTGGGTGCGGGCGGCGCTGCCCGTGCCGTTGCCGCAGGCCTTGCATCGCCGGACAATGCAAAGCGCCCTGCCAGAATCTTTGTGGCCACGCCTTCCGATAAATCGCACCTGCCGCTGGCCGAAGAATTCGGCCTTACGCCTCTGCTATGGAGAGACCGGCACGAGCCTTCGGCCCTGCTGGTGGTCAACACCACCCCCCTTGGCATGCGCGGCAAGGCGGAAGATGACACCCCCTATGATTTTTCACTGGTTGCGCCACTTTCCGCAGAGGGCGCTGCCAAGGCAACACACATTGCCTATGATATTGTGTACAACCCCCTCGAAACCCGTTTTCTGCGCGAGGCCCGCGCTGCTGGCCGCCGCTGCATATCGGGGCTTGAAATGTTTTTTGGTCAGGGCGATGCGCAGTTCCGCCTCTGGACGGGGCAGGGCCTGCCGCCCGAATCACGCCGCGCCCTTGAAGCCGCCCTTGGGCAACAGCCCCAATAAACCGACAGGAAAAGCGAGACTTCCATGCGAATTCTGGTGCTGCACGGCGTCAATCTGAACATGTTTGGCAAGCGCGACCCCTCACAGTACGGCACGGCCACCCTGGCGGACATTGACGCGGCGCTGCAATCGCTTGCACAGGAGCTGGGCGCAACAGTGGAATGCTTTCAGACCAACCACGAGGGCCTGATGGTGGAGCGCATCCACCAAGCGCTTGGCGAGGGCGTTGACGCGGTGGTCATCAATGCGGGCGCATGGACGCACTACAGCTATGCCATTGCTGACGCCCTGGCCATTCTGCCTGTGCCTGTGGTGGAGGTTCACATGTCCAATGTTCACGCGCGCGAGGCATTCCGGCACCATTCTGTGCTGTCGCCAGTGTGTGCGGGCAGCGTGTGCGGATTCGGCGTTGAGAGTTATCTTCTCGGCCTGAGAGCCGCGCAATCGCTGGCGGCTAAAACCGCAAACAAAGCGTAGTAAAGACGCAGTATATAATTTGCTGGGGTGCGAGCCTAGATTTTTGACTTTTTCTGCTGTAGCGTTGTAGATAGTCTTGTCACAGCGGCACCCCATCAGCTTCTAACCAGAGAGTTCCCATGAACGAAGCCATTAACCTGAACCGCCTGCGCGACCCTGCCTTTACGGAGGAAGTGGACGCGCACAGCGGGCAAAAAGTGTCCACCTGCTATCAGTGCGGCAATTGTACTGCCGGCTGTCCCGCAGGGTTCGTTTACGACATGCAGGTCAACCAGATCATGCGGGCGGTACAGTTGGGCTTGAAGGACGCGGTACTTGATTCGCGCTCCATCTGGATGTGCCTGTCCTGTTCCACCTGTAGCCAGCGGTGTCCCAACAACATCGACGTGGCCGGAGTCATGGAGACCCTGCGCCACATGGCCCGCAAGGAAGGCCGCGTGGCCGTTCCCAAGGTGGAAAAATTCTGGTTTTCCTTCCTGGATACGGTGCGCGCCTTTGGCCGCACCCACGAAATCGGCACCATGGCGCTCTACATGATGCGCTCGCTCCGCGTGTTTACCGACGTTGACCTCGCGCCCGAAGCCCTCAAAAAGGGCAAGCTGGGGCTCAAGCCCCACATTCTGCCAGGCGGGGCAGGGCCGGTTACCCGTATCTTTACGCGCTACAAGGAACGCGCCAAGCGCGAGGGGGTGCGCCCATGAATTTTGCCTACTACCCCGGCTGCTCTGCCCGAGGTTCTTCAAAAGATTACGAAATGTCCACCCAGGCTGTGTGCAAAGCCCTGGACATGAGACTTGTGGATATTCCCGACTGGAACTGCTGCGGTTCTACCCCGGCCCATGCCGTGGATACGGAACTTTCCGCCGCCCTGTGCGTGCGCAATCTTGATATTGCCGCCCAGCAAAAGGCCGAAGTTCTGCTCACGCCTTGCCCCAGCTGCCTTTCCAACCTGCGCATGGCTGCCAAGCGCATGGAAAATCCCGCCTTCCGCAGCCGGGTTGACGAGCTGCTGGACGGCCCCTCGGCCAAGGAATTTCCGCCTGTCACCTCCGTCATGCAGGGCATTGCCGCGCAGATGGACATGGCAGCCATCGCCGCCCGCGTGCGCCAGAGCCTCAAGGGGCTCAAGCTTGTGGCCTACTACGGCTGCCTCATGAGCCGCCCGGCCGAAGTGATGAACTTTGGCGACCCGGAAAATCCCACGCTCATGGAAGAAATGATGTCGGCCTGTGGGGCGGAGATGCTTGATTTCCCGCTCAAGACCGCCTGTTGCGGCGCGTCCTTCGGTATCCCCGAACGCCCCATGACGGCCAAGAATTCGGGCCGCATCCTTGAGCTGGCAACCCGCCTTGGCGCAGATGCCATTTTGGTGGCCTGCCCGCTCTGCCAGATGAACCTTGACCTGCGCCAGGATCAGGCCAGCGCGGCCATGGACACCAAGTTCCGCATGCCGGTGCTCTACTTCACCCAGATGATGGGCATTGCCTTTGATCTGCCGGAAGAAGAACTGGGCCTGAACAAGCTGTGCGTCAGCCCCAACGGCCTTATCCGCAAACTGGGCGAGCTGCGCCGCGAGGAAGCGGCCAAACCCACAGAGCAGAAGGCCAAGGCCGCTGAAGGAGGCAGGTAATGAGAATAGGCGTCTTTATCTGCCATTGCGGCAGCAACATCGCCGGAACCGTCGATTGCGCCCAGGTGGCGGCCATTGCCCGCACCTACCCGGACGTGGTCTATGCCGACGACCCCATGTACACCTGCGCCGAACCGGGGCAGGCGGCCATTGAGGCAGCCATCCACGAGCACAAGCTCGACGGCGTGGTTGTGGCCTCCTGCTCGCCGCGCATGCACGAGCCCACCTTCCGCCGCACGGTGGAACGCGCGGGGCTGAACCGCTACATGCTTGAAATGGCCAATATCCGCGAGCATGTTTCGTGGATCGGCAAAGACATGGAAGCCAACACCAACAAGGCTGCCGAACTGGTGCAGCTTGCGGTGGAAAAGCTGCGCAACAACAGACCCCTGCTGGCCAAAAGCTTTGACGTCAACAAGCGCGTGCTTGTCATCGGCGGCGGCGTGGCGGGCATTCAGGCCGCGCTTGACTGTGCCGACGGCGGCATTCAGGTGGTGCTGGTGGAACGCGATGCGACCATCGGCGGCAAGATGGCAAAGCTGGACAAGACCTTCCCCACCGTTGACTGCTCGGCTTGTATTCTCGGCCCCAAAATGGTGGACGTGGCCCAGCACTCCAACATCACACTCTATGCCTATTCCGAAGTGGAAGACGTTTCGGGCTATGTGGGCAACTTTACGGTAAAAATTCGCAAGCGCACCACCTATGTGGACTGGAGCCTGTGCACGGGCTGCGGCGCATGCACAGAGAAATGCCCGGCCAAGAAAACGCCCGACACCTTCAATGAACTTACGGGCAACACCACGGCAATCACCATTGCCTTTCCGCAGGCCATCCCCAAGAAGGCCGTCATCAATCCGCAATTCTGCCGCCAGCTTCTCAAGGGCAAGTGCGGCGTGTGCGCCAAGGTGTGCCCCACAGGGGCCATCAAGTATGACATGGAAGATGAAGTCATTACCGAAGAAGTGGGCAGCATTGTTGCCGCCACCGGTTATGACCTCATGGACTGGACCGTGTACAAGGAATACGGCGGCGGCGCTTACCCCGACGTTATCACTTCCTTGCAATACGAGCGCCTGCTCTCCGCATCCGGCCCCACGGGCGGGCATGTGAAGCGCCCCTCTGACGGCAGGGAACCCAAGAACATCGTCTTTGTGCAGTGCGTCGGCTCGCGCGACAAATCCGTGGGCCGTCCCTACTGCTCGGGCTTCTGCTGCATGTACACGGCCAAGCAGGCCATTCTGACCAAGGATCACATTCCCGATTCCAAGTCCTTTGTCTTCTACATGGACATCCGCGCGCCAGGGAAGATGTACGACGAGTTTACCCGCCGCGCCATGGAAGAATACGGTACGGAATACATCCGTGGCCGCGTGTCGCAGATTTATCCCGATGGCAACGGCCAGATGACGGTCATGGGCGTGGATACCCTGCTGGGCCAGCCCGTGGAAATCAAGGCCGACCTGGTGGTGCTTGCCGTGGGCGTCGAGGCCAGCAAGGGCTCGCCCCAGCTGGCGGAAAAGCTGCGTATCTCCTACGACAGCTACGGCTTCTTCATGGAAAGCCACGTCAAGCTCAAGCCTGTGGAAACCAATACCGCCGGTGTGTATCTGGCGGGCGTATGCCAGGGGGTCAAGGACATTCCCGCCTCCGTGGCCCAGGGTTCCGCCGCTGCGGCCAAGGTGCTGGCGCTCTTCTCCAAGGACAAGCTTGAAAGCGACCCGCAGATCGCCCAGGTGGACATCCGCCGCTGCGTCAACTGCGGCAAGTGCATCCGCTGCTGCCCCTTCGGAGCCATCAAGGAAGTGGAAATCCGGGGCGAGGGCAAGGCTCAGGTCATCGAGACCGTGTGCCAGGGCTGCGGCCTGTGTACGTCCACCTGTCCGCAGGGGGCCATCCAGCTTTCACACGCTACTGACAACCAGATCCTTGCGGAGGTAAACGCCTTATGCCAGTGCTAAACGGCAAAGAACTGAGAATTGTAGGTTTTCTCTGCAACTGGTGTTCGTATGGCGGCGCGGATACTGCCGGTGTGGCCCGCGCCACCCAGCCCACAGACCTGCGCGTTATCCGTGTTCCCTGCTCGGGCCGTATTGACCCGCTGTTCATCGTCAAGGCGCTGCTCAACGGCGCGGACGGCGTGCTGGTTTCCGGCTGCCACCCGCGTGACTGCCACTACGCAGCAGGCAACTTTTATGCCCGCCGCCGCCTTGAGGTGCTTAAGCAGTTCCTGCCCGTGCTGGGCATTGACGAACGCCGCTTTGAATACACCTGGGTTTCAGCCTCCGAAGGCCAGCGCTGGCAGCAGGTGGTTACGGTCTTTACCGACCGCATCCACAAGCTCGGCCCCGCGCCCAAGCTGGAAGACCCGGAACCGTTGCTCAAAATCGCCGACATGGCGCTGACCTCCCTGCGCTCCCTTGGCACAGGGCAGAACGCCGCCCTTGCCGACCTGAAAGAAGCCATCAAGGCCAAACTGCCCGAGCTGGACTGCGTGCTTGGCTGGCAGCAGGGCTATGACGCCGCGCACACCGTGCCCCTGTTCATGAAGACCCCCGAGGACGTGGACAAGCTGGTGTGGGGGCCCTTTAACGTCAACAATCCCGCCGTGTACCTGCCCTCGTTCAAGGGCAAGAAGGTGGGCATTGTGGTCAAGGGCTGCGACTCACGCTCTGTTGTTGAGCTGCTTCAGGAAAACCTGATCCGCCGCGAAGATGTGACCATCTTTGCCCTGCCCTGCGAAGGCACGCTGGACATGGCCCGCGTCAATCAGGACCTGGGCCGCTACACCAAGATTGACGGCGTGACCTACGATGAGGCCGGTGTGACCATCACCGCCGACGGCAAGGATCACCGCTTCTGCATGACGGACTACGCCCAGGGCAAGTGCTACGGCTGCACCACGCCTTCGGCAGTGCTGGCCGACACCCTGCTTGGTCAGCCCGTCAAGGTGGACGGCGCGGCGGGCACCCCGCCGGAACTGGCCCTGCTCGATTCCATGACTCTGGACGAGCGGCTCGCCTTCTGGCGCGGCCAGATGGATCGCTGCCTGCGTTGTTACGCCTGCCGCAATGCCTGCCCCATGTGCGTGTGCCGCGACTACTGCGTGTCAGACAGCCGCGATCCGCACTGGATGACGCAGGAAGACAGCGCCAAGGAAAAACTCTTCTTCCAGACCATCCACGCCATGCATCTGGCTGGCCGCTGCACAGGCTGCGGCGAATGCCAGCGCGCCTGCCCCGTGGGCATTCCCATCCTGGCCCTGCGTCAGCAGATTGCCCGCGCTGTGGCCCAGCTTTTTGACGGCTACCAGCCCGGTCTCAATCCGGATGAAGTGCCACCCCTGCTGGGCTATGAAGTGGTTGAAAAGAACATTCATGAGAGGGACTGGAAATGAGCATGATCCGCTTTGTTACCCCTGACGGCTTGCCCGCGTTTCTTGCCTACCTCTCGCAGAATGGCCGCCGTGTGCTGGTGCCGGTAGAAAAGCCCGCCAACAAGCGCTCGGTTGTCTTTGAGCCGTGGCAGGAAGGCAAGCCCTTTACCATGGAAAAGGCCACCGTGCCCGCCAAGGAGGCCGTGCTGCCCCAGTGCGAAACCCTGGTGCGCTACAAAAAAACCAAGGATCCTGAAAACCTCGAGCGCGTCACCATGAGCCTGGACGACAAGCCCGAGGCTCAGCCCACCGTGGTTTTTGCCTGCCGTCCCTGCGACGCGCGGGGTTATGCGGTGCTTGACCGCCCCTACCTTAAAGGGCCTTACGCCGATCCTTACTACAAAGCGCGGCGCGACCAGCTCACGGTGGTTACGCTCACCTGCGGCAGCGGCTGCAACACATGCTTCTGCCACTGGGTTGGCGGCGGCCCCACCTCCCCCGAAGGCTCGGACGTGCTCATGACCGAGATCGAGGGAGGCTACGTGCTGCAAGCCATCACGCCCAAGGGCGAGGAACTGCTGGCCGCGTCTTCCCTCTCGGAAGGTGCCGATCTCTTTCCCAAGGCGGAAGCCGCCCGCAAGGAAGCCTGGGCCAGCCTCGTGCCTGCACCCAACATCAAGAACGCGCCCGAAAAAGTGGCTGCCCGCTTTAACGACACGCAGTTCTGGCAGGATCAGACCGACCGCTGCATTTCCTGCGGGGCCTGCACCTACTTTTGCCCCACCTGCTACTGCTTCACCATCACCGATGAAGGCGAAGGACTGAGCGAAAAAGGTGGCCGCCGTCTGCGCAGCTGGGACAACTGCATGTCCTCGCTGTTCACGCGGGAGGCCAGCGGTCACAACCCGCGCATGCTCAAGGCATTGCGCATGCGCAACCGCGTTTCGCACAAGTACTCCACCTATCCTGAAAACTGGGGTTCGTTCTCGTGCAGCGGCTGTGGTCGCTGCATCAGCAATTGCCCCGTCTGCGTGGACATCCGCTCCATCGTGCTGGCCGCCATCGAAGACGGCAACGATGACAAGAAGTCCACGGACAAGTAGGAGCAGACATGGCAACCAAAAAAACTACCGGCAAAGCTACTCCCAAGACTGCGCCCCAAAATACCGCCGCGCCTGAAAAGGCCGCTGCAAAGGCAGAACCCGCTGTGGATACCAAGCCAACTGCCGCCGCCAAGCCAGCCGCCAAGCCGGGCCTCAAGCCCGCGCCCGACGGCGGCATGCTGCGCGAAATCACGGCCCGTCCCATGATGCAGGGCAACCCCTACCTGCCCATGCCCGCCACCGTGGCCGAAGTCATACAGGAAACAGGCAACATCAAGACCCTGCGCGTGGTGCTGGACGATGATGCGGCCATGAAGTCCTTTCGCTACGAACCCGGCCAGGTGGGCCAGCTCTCCGTGTTCGGCGCTGGCGAATCCACCTTTGTCATCAACTCGCCGCCGTCGCAGAAGAACTACCTCCAGTTCTCCGTCATGCAGGCGGGCGAAGTGACCTCGGCCATCCACAGGCTCTCGCCCGGCGACAAGGTGGGCGTGCGCGCCCCTCTGGGTAATTACTTTCCCTATGCCGACTGGAAGGGCAAGGACATCTTCTTTGTGGGCGGCGGCATCGGCATGGCGCCTATCCGCACCATCATGCTGCACGTGCTGGAACACCGCGCCGATTTCGGCAAGGTGAGCCTGCTCTATGGCGCGCGTTCCCCGCGCGACATGGCCTTCAGCTATGAAACGGAAGACTGGCTGCGCCGCGATGATCTGGACTGCACCCTGTGCATCGACGCCCCCTTTGACGGCTGGCCGCACAAGGTGGGCCTGATCCCCAACGTGCTGCTGGAAC
Organism: Desulfovibrio intestinivivus; assembly: GCF_053570665.1. Classification (NCBI taxonomy): domain Bacteria; kingdom Pseudomonadati; phylum Thermodesulfobacteriota; class Desulfovibrionia; order Desulfovibrionales; family Desulfovibrionaceae; genus Desulfovibrio; species Desulfovibrio intestinivivus. Next base: position 872,865 of record NZ_JBRBQT010000001.1, read on the forward strand.
TCAACCCCGATCCCAAAAACTGCGTGGCTGTGCTTTGCGGCCCGCCCATCATGATCAAGTTTACGGTGCAGGCCCTGCAAAAACTCAATTTTGCGCCTGAAAACATCGTGACCACGCTTGAAAAACGCATGAAGTGCGGCGTGGGCATCTGCGGGCGCTGCAACATCGGCGGCCGCTACGTCTGCGTGGACGGCCCCGTGTTCACCTGGCAGGAACTGCAGGATCTGCCGCCGGAACTGTAAGGCTGTTCTAGACGATGGAATAGTAAAAGGCCGTTTGCAAGTGCAAGCGGCCTTTCCTATTACAGGTTTGACTCTCAGAATAAATCGAAATCGAACTTGACATTTGATTTTATAAATATAAGAAAAGAGCTATAAATGAGGAGGGTTTTATGGCTCGTGTTATTATTGATATGTTTAAATGTCTCCAGTGTGGTAACTGCGAAGAGTGCCTTGTGGTTTGTCCACCGAAGGCTATTATTTGAAACGGGCCCAATATGGTTCCGTTTATAATTAATGCAAATTGTACTACATGTGGAGCCTGTATAACAGTTTGTCCTGTCAAGGCAATAAGCATTATTAATTGACCAGTTCCATTACAGATATCTATTTTAAAAGTTAACCCTCATTCTTGCTCATTTGTTTTACCATAATGAGGATACTTCATGCAAAAAATAGTTTTTTTCTTTGCAGTTATTTTTATGTTATCTTGCCCTGCACATGCCAAAAACGGTGACGATCCATGGTCACAGCTGATGTACAATATCATTTTTGACATTGGCGTTCAGAATCGCGGCGAATTTATGGAAATCATGAAGCATCTGATGAACGGCGAAAAAATGGAGAGCAGCATTACAGGTTCGCCCGACCAGCCTGACGGCTTTATTGATTATTGTACAAGTATCACGTTCAGGGATAAAGATACTAATGAGCTTGTATTCAACAGAATCTACGCAGGCTCATTCAAGAAGGATTTTACAGACATCACAAAAACACAGGCAGAACGCACTCCCTATGTTGATGTTATGGGAATGAAAAAATCTGCAGAAGAAACAATACGGGCGGATAAGAGTTTCCCGCCTTTGCAATAGACGTTATCTTTCCCACGCGGTATCATGCCTTGCTCCGTGCAGTTGCAACAACACTGCACCAGACCGGCAGCCCACTCCAGACCATCAAAAGCACCGAGCGTAGTGTTTTCCGTTTGCTACCGGAATCCGGCGGCAGTTGACAGGACGGGCGCAGTGGGTCAAGGAAGTACAACGCTTTCTTCAAGGGAGTATTCATGAAAAAGATGCTGATTCTCTGTTGCTTGATGCTTGGACTGCCCGTGGCTGTTCAGGCCGGCAACGACAAGATTGATCCGTCCACGTATATCTGCGCCGAATTCATCACTCAGCCCATGACCGATGGCGGCCAGCCACCCATATTTGAAGGCCTGCAAATTGACGGCTATGTGAGCGCCAAGATGGGCAACCCCATTGCAGATCCTGAAACCCTCGCCCCCATGCTGGGCCAGGCATATGCGGCATGCCAGGTTGACCCCACCAAAAAGGTCGCCGCCGCTTGGCAGGAAGCCCGCAAGACCTTTCCTGTCGATACAGAGAGCACATGGCGCGCGGACAAGACCCTGTGCAAGGATTACACCGCCAACCCAGACGACGGCAGCGGCTTTGTGATCTGGCTTGACGGCTACAACCGGGGCAAAAGCGGCAAACCAGCCTCAGTGCTTAACAGCGATGACACCCTCAAGGCCTACCTTGACGCTTGCAGCAAAAAGCCTGATTCCCTTATGCTGGACGTGCTGGCTGAAAGCGCCAAGTAGCTCGCCCCGCCACAAAAATTTGAAGGCCGCAGATTGCAAAATCTGCGGCCTTTGTTTTTGAGAAAAGGCAAAAAAAGGCATGCTGATTGAAATGCTACCTCCGCATGAAGGCGGCGCAATGCCTGGACTGCTCTAAAAAATAACCATGTAGAGCGGAATGGTGATCATGGAAAGCAATGTGGTCAGGCTGACGGCCTGCGCGCCAAATTCCGGGTCTGTGTGGTAGTGGGCGCTCAAAATAGCCGCCTGGGCCATCACCGGCAGGGATGCCTGGATAATAAAAACCTTGCCCATGAGCGCAGACACCGGAAAGAAATACAGCAGGCCAGTCATCACCAGCGGGCCAAGCATCATGCGCCCCATCGCCAGCAGAACCATATCCTTGCCGATCCTGATACTGCGCAATCCCATGTCGTAGATGGAAATACCAATAAAAATCATGGCCAGCGGCGTAGTGAGATTGCCCAGCGAGCGGGCAACGTTCTGCAAAAATTCGGGCAGTTCAACGCCCAGCATTGTCAGAATCAAGCCCGTAATAAAGCCCATGAAAGGCGGGGAAAACACCTGCCTGACCCGGGTATGCAAAGGGATTTTCCCTCTGTTTTCAGTAATATCGCATGTAATTGAGTAGACCCCCACAGTCCAGAAAAAAACCGTGCTGGCGGCATAGTACAGCAGCACATAGGGGATGGAACTTTCACCGAACAGGGCCAGATTAACGGGAATACCAATAAAAATGGTGTTCGAATTGGCTACACTGGCGCAGAAAAGGCCAAAATGCTGCCTTTTGATGCGTGCCAGCTTGGCAAGCACAATGGCCAGCGCAAAAGTGAGGGTCACCGAGCCCAACGGCAGCAGCGCCCCCTTTGCCAGCATGATCAGATCGTCCCGATGGAACGAGTGCATGATGGTGTACATGAGAAAGGGCGGCAGGGCGATCTGGGTGATCAGACGCGGCAGAACAATTCGGGTTTCCGCGCCAAACCAGTTGCGCGCCGCCAGCATGAACCCAACAAAACCTAACAGCATCAGCCCGAATACACCGCCCAGCGCATGCAAAAACGCCATATGCTTTTATCCTTTCAAAAAGCCCTTTCGCAATGTTGCGCTCAGGGGCCAGAAAACCCCCACAGGCCAGAAAACAACTCCGGCTCGTGGGGGCTTTGAATCATTTCGGCCAGTTACTTAGATTTCCTTGTAACGCCCGCCGTTGGCAGCCGAGCTGACCAGATAGGCATAACGCCGCAGCACAGGGTAGGGGCAATCCTTCTTGGGCACCACAAGGGCGGCGCGCCGCTTGGCAAGCTCGGCCTCGTCCACAAGCAGATCCAGCTTGCGGTTGGGAATGTCGATATGGATGGTATCGCCTTCGTGCACCAGAGCGATAACGCCGCCGTCCGCCGCTTCGGGCGAAATGTGCCCTATGGCCGCGCCATTGGTGCCGCCTGAGAAACGGCCGTCCGTCAGCAGGGCAACATCCTTGCCAAGACCCATGCCTGTGATGGCCGCCGTGGGCGAGAGCATTTCGCGCATGCCCGGGCCGCCGCGCGGGCCTTCGTAACGGATCACAACGCCGTCTCCGGCCTTGATCTTGCCGTCAAGAATGGCCTTCATGGCGTCTTCTTCGGACTCAAACACGCGGGCCGTGACGTCGCGGCACATCATTTCGGGGGCAACTGCGGACTGCTTGACCACAGCGCCCTCGGGGGCCAGGCTGCCGCGCAGAATGGCAATGCCGCCCTGCTTGGAATAGGGATTTTCAACACTGCGGATCACTTCAGGGTTCATGACGTGGGCGTTCATGTCCTTGAGGTTTTCGCCCACGGTCTTGCCCGTGGCGGTCATGCAGTCCTTGTTGATGAGGCCCAGCTTGTCCAGCTCGGTCATGACGGCAGGGATGCCGCCCGCGTTGTCCAGATCAACCATGTAATGCTTGCCCGCCGGGGAAAGCTTGCACAGATTGGGGCTCTTTTTGCTGACTTCGTCAAAAATTTCCAGGCCAAGCTTCAATCCGGCCTCGCCGAACACGGCGGGCAGGTGCAGCACGGTGTTGGTGGAACAGCCAAGGGCCATATCCACGGCCACGGCGTTAGCAATGGACTTGGGCGTTACGATATCCAGCGGGCGGATGTTCTTGTGCAGCAGATCCATAACCCGCATGCCAGCCTTTTTGGCAAGGCGGATGCGCGCGCCGCTCACAGCGGGGATGGTGCCGTTGCCGGGCAGGGCCACGCCAATGGTCTCAGACAGGCAGTTCATGGAATTGGCCGTAAACATGCCCGCGCAGGCGCCGCAGCCGGGACAGGCGCGTTCGGCCATGTATTCCAGCTCTTCTTCTGTCATGGCGCCGCTGCGCACCTTGCCCACGGCTTCAAACACGGTGATGAGATCGCCGCGCTTGCCGGGGCCGATGTCGCCGGGCAGCATGGGGCCGCCGGAAACCAGCACCGAAGGGATGTTCAGGCGCATCATGGCCATGAGCATACCGGGAACGCACTTGTCGCAGTTGGGAATGAACACCAGGGCGTCAAAGGCGTGACCGCGCGCCATAATTTCAATGGAATCCGCGATGAATTCACGCGAGGGCAGGGAAAAACGCATACCCTCATGGTTCATGGCCAGGCCGTCGCACACGGCAATAGCCGGGAACTGCAGCGGCGTACCGCCCGACATACGTACACCGGCCTTGACCGCATCGGCCAGGCTGTTCAGGTGCATATGCCCGGGAACGACCTCGCTGGCGGCGTTCACAATGCCTACCAGGGGGCGCTCCATTTCTTCTCTGGTGAGGCCCAGAGCATAGAGCAGGGAGCGGTGGGGGGCTTTTTCCAGCCCGGACTTCATTTTTTTGCTGCGTGCTTCATCATCCATGACGGTATCCTTATGGTATGAACAACAAACATTCCTTTTGCGCCCGCAATCGGAATGAGAATCGTACGGTAATTTTTTACGCCCGTAAACACGCCATAGCCGCCCCTGCCGCCCGGCCGAGCTGAATGCGCCGCAACCGGGCGTGTGGGAATCCCCTCGGCTGGGCAGGTATTTTTTCCGCGCGGGCCTCAGCCACTTGAGCGCGCCGCCGAAGTGAGCTAATTTCCTGGCATGCAAAGCTCTACCCCAACTTTGGCACGCCGCTACATATTCAAGCTCGTGGCCAATATCGCCTCCGTCCCGGTCTACCTTGTCATGGAGGCCATTCTGCCCCGCGCTCTCGGGCCGCAGATGTACGGCAATTACAGCTTTGCCACCAACCTCTTCCAGCAGCTTTCCGGCTTTCTGGATATGGGAACCTCCACCTGCTTTTACAATTCCCTTTCGCGCCGCCAGGCAGAGACCGGCCTCATCGGCTTTTACATGCGCGCCACAGCGGCGGTATTCGCCATTATTTTACTGGCCGCAGGTCTGCTGCAAATTCCTGCGGCTGGCGAGCTGCTCATGCCCGATGTGCCCCTGTGGCTTGCGCCGCTGGCAGCCCTGTGGGCTTTTCTGACATGGTGGGGCCGTGTACTGCGCTCCATGAACGATGCCGTGGGCGCGACTGTTTCTTCCGAAATGGTGCGCACCGTTGTGTCGCTGTTTACGGTGGGCTTGCTGGGGCTCATGTTCTGGGCCGACTGGCTGAACATTCACACGCTTTTTGCCCAGCAATACCTCATGCTCGGGGCAACGGCCCTTGGCTATTGGCTGGTTACGCGCACCTACTGGCGGCAGGCTGGCATTCCCCTGCACTTTCGGCTCACGCCTGAGCAGACGCGCGCCTATGGGCGGGAGTTTTTCAATTACAGCCACCCGCTGTTTGTGCAGGCCCTGCTCTCCTTTTTGCTCCTCACTGCCGAACGCTGGCTGCTGCAATGGTTTGACGGCAGCGTGGAACAAGGCTTTTTTGCCCTTTCCCAAAAAGTCAGCATGGCCTGCTTTCTTTTTGTTTCAGCCATGACGCCTCTGGTCATGCGCGAGCTTTCCATCGCCTGGGGGAACAACGACCGCGAGGCCATGGGCCGCTTGCTCACGCGGTTTGCCCCGCTGCTCTACGTGGTGGCTGCCTATTTTTCGTGCTTTACGCTGGCCGAAGGTTCCGCCCTGGTAAACTTTTTCGGCGGCGCGCAGTTTGCCGCTGCGACCCTGCCTGTGCAGATCATGGCGCTCTACCCCCTGCATCAGGCCTATGGGCAGCTTGCGGGATCGGTTTTTCACGCCACTGGCCGCACCAAGGTGCTGCGCAATATGGCGGCGCTGGAATGCATTTACGGTTTCAGCACGGCGTGGTTTCTGCTTGCGCCGCCGGAATATTTCGGCCTTGGCCTCGGTGCCGTAGGCCTGGCGATCAAAACCGTGTGCGTGCAGATCATCACGGTCAATGTGTATCTTTGGCTGGCCTCACGCTTTATTCCGCTCAAGTTCTGGCGCAATATTGCCCACCAGATATGGAGCCTCGCAATTTTGCTGCTGCTGGCCTTTGGCTGCCGCCAGCTTACGCTCTATCTTGGCATTGGTGATGTGGATTCCTTTCCTCGTTTTCTTGTTTCCGGCGTCATATACACCGCGGCCATCGGGCTGCTCTGCCTGGGCATGCCTGCTGTCATGGGCTTTTCACGGCAGGAACTGCGCGAAGTATTTATCCGGTTCAGCAAATCCAGGTCTCATGGCTAAAACTCAGCTGCACAAAATAGAAAGGCCGGTGACCCCGGCCATCTGATATGCATGATACAGACAAAAAAGGGCCGGAAATCCGGCCCGTTGTATTTACACTGCCGCATCAAGCAGCAGATTGTCCCTATGGATCACCTCAGGGTAGTGCGCATCGCCCAGAATGGCTGCGACCTCATGCCTTTTCAGGCCCATAATTTTTTTCAGATCTGAAGAGCTATAGTTGGTGAGGCCCACGCCGAGGCTTTGCCCTTCGTGCAGCACGCGCACCAGCCCGCCCTGCTGAAAGTTGCCTTCAACACGAAACACGCCGCCGGGCAGCAGGCTGCCGCCCTTGTGCAGCAGGGCCTTGGCCGCGCCTGCGTCCACATGCACGCTGCCCGCCGGATCAGACTGATAGGCCAGCCAGAATTTACGGCGCGGTATGGCATGCCGCGCCGGGCAAACCCATGTGCCGCCCGTAAATGGCTCGTGCCCCTGCGGAGCGGGGCAAATACCGCTGGCGGCAAAGGCCCGCGTGATGATCTCCGGCTCGCGCCCCGGCAAAATCAGCGTGGGTACGCCAATCTGCGCCGCGCGACGGGCTGCCAGCAGCTTGGAATACATGCCGCCCGTGCCTACGGAAGTCTTGCCGCCGCAAAGCTGCCCTAGGTCGAGGGCCGCCACATCATCGATGTGATCCATGATGGGGGCGTTGGGATCTTTTTGCGGATCGGCAGCCAGCACGCCCGATGCGGAAGTGAGATTGATGAAAAGATCAGCTCCGGTCAGATTGACCAGAAGGCTTGCAAGGCAGTCGTTATCGCCGAACTTCAGTTCGCTGATGGATACGGTGTCGTTTTCATTGACAATGGGCAGCACGCCCCATTCCAGCAGTTCGGCAAACGTATTGCGGGCATTGAGAAAGCGCTGACGGGCGCGCAGGTCATCGCGGGTCAGCAACACCTGAGCGGTGGGCATGCGGTGCGCAAAAAACACCTTGTCCCAACTCTGCATGAGCTGCCCCTGCCCCACTGCTGCCGCAGCCTGACGCGCCGCAAGGCCCGTGGTTTCAACCACATGCCCGCGCGTGGCAAGCGCGGCCCGCCCAGCGGCCACAGCGCCGGAAGAAACAAGCACCAGACGGCGCGGCTCCGCGCCCCCCGCGTTGCTGGATGCGGCATCGCCCGCAGGCAACAGGTTGCGCAGACGCGCCAACTGCCCGGCCAGATTCTCCAGCACGGGCATGCTCAGGCCCTGGGCATCGGTGAGTACGGCGCTGCCTACTTTGACGACCACCACCCGGGCCTGGGCAAGCACCCGTGCGCGTTCCTGCCGCCAGTCTTCCGTCGGCGCTGTCATATATGCTCCACAGACCGCTACTCGCGGGTATAGATCACTTCAATTTCGGGGAAGTCCTCTTCCTCATCACCGTCTGTATCGGCAAAATGCAGGATAGGCGCGTGGCTGGCGGTTTCATCGCGCATACGCCACAACTCTTCCACCAGAGGCTCAAGGTCGATGTTGTCCCGCGCGGAAATAAAAAAGATATTCCGGCCATCGGCTTTGGCCCTGTTTTTCAGCTCTTCCAGACGCTCGGGGCTGATGAGGTCGATCTTGTTGACCACCTCGATCTGCTGCCTCTCGCCCAGTTCTTCGTCAAAGCGGCACAGTTCCTCATTGATGAGGTTAAAGCCCGCCCAGGGGTCATCCTCGCCCACATCTTCCACGCTGAGAATATGCACAAGAAAACGTGTGCGCTCCACATGCTTGAGAAAACGCAGCCCAAGGCCCTGGCCTTCGTGCGCGCCCTCAATGAGGCCGGGGATGTCGGCAATGACCATGCGCCTGTCGGGATCCACTTCGTCGATCATCACGCCGAGATTGGGCGTGAGCGTGGTGAAGGGATAGGCCGCGATCTTGGGGCGCGCCGCCGACACCTGCGAAATAAAGGTGGATTTGCCCGCATTGGGCAAGCCCAGCAGACCGGCATCTGCCAGAATCTTCAGCTCAAGGCGCAGATTTTTTTCTTCACCCGGTTCACCGGGCTGACAAAACCGCGGTGCGCGCATGGTGGAAGACTTGAAATGTTCGTTGCCCTTGCCGCCGCGTCCGCCGCACGCAACAATAACTTCTGTTTCAGGATCGCTGAGGTCTGCCAGCAGTTCTTCCCCATCCGGGCCTTCAACAAAAACAAGCGTACCCACCGGCAGGTGCAGCACCATGTCTTCGCCCTTCTTGCCATCGCACTGGCTGCCTTCGCCGGGGCGACCATTGCGAGCCTCGTAAAGGCGCTTGAGGCGAAAGTCGTACAAAGACAGCAAACGGCCATCGGCTTTCAGCAGCACAGAACCGCCGTCACCACCGTTGCCGCCGTCCGGACCGCCGCGCGGCACAAATTTTTCGCGCCGAAAAGACAAACAACCGTGCCCGCCCTTACCGGCGCGCACCTGAATTCGAGCTTCATCTACAAATCGCATGGGATATCCTTGCGGTCAGTCCGCGCGGCTACGCCTGCAATGCTGGCGCTCGCCGTAATGTATATGGGGCTGCCGTTCCGAAAAACCGCGCAAATATTGCAGCAATGCTGGTCAGCGCCGCACGACAAACACCTGTTTGCCCCACGCTGCCTGCGTTTTCGGTCTGTGGCCTTGCGCCACACGTACCCCAGCACAAACACCGAGAGGGAAGAAGCCTCGCGGCCCCTTCCCTCATCGGCAAATTCCACGCGGCCGCTTAGTCGGCGGCCGCCTCCACATGCACTCGCGTGTGGACGCGACGCTTGCGGAGATACTTCTCAAAGCGCACAACGCCGGCCACTTTGGCGAACAGGGTAAAGTCCCTGCCCATGCCCACGTTCACACCGGGGTAAACGGTAGTGCCGAGCTGACGCACCAGAATATTGCCAGCCAGAACCTTCTGACCGCCAAAACGCTTTACGCCGCGGCGTTGGCCTTCACTGTCGCGACCGTTGCGCGAAGAGCCGCCTGCTTTCTTATGTGCCATGGTAGCCTCCCTGGGGCGCCGACCCTGTGGACCGGCGGGGCAAAGTAAATATCTTTCAACGCGCCCTGAACGAATGCAGAGCTATTGGCAGACCATGCCCGCGGCCTGCCGAACCTCGGCTAAAGCCGGGCTCTAGGCGTTGATGCTCTTAACGCGAATGGTGGTGTAATCCTGGCGATGACCGCGCATCTTGCGCGAGTCATTACGACGCCAGCGCTTGAACACCTTGATCTTTGGGCCGCGCCCGTGATCCACCACTTCCGCCATAACGGCGGCCCCGGCAAGATAGGGAGCGCCGACTTTGCATTCAGCACCGCCGACCATCAGCACCTTGTCCAAGGAAATTTCGCTTCCGGCCTGAACCGCAAGCTTTTCCACAACTACTTTAGAACCTTCTTCGACGCGGTACTGTTTTCCGCCGGTCTCGATAATCGCGTACATATCAACCTCCAAAAAGAGAAAGGCATATTTGCCCCACAGGCCGACAAATGTCAAGCTCGTTTTGCAGAAATTTTTGCAAAACTCGCTACAACAGTCCGCGACTTGCGCGAGTGGCGAGATTACACAACTTCATAGCAGGGAGCAATGTCTTTTTGCACCTGACAACGCGCCGCCCTCCACTTTCCTCTTAGAGCGGCACTTGCGCAGCCGCAAGCCTGCTGCTAACTGTGGGGCGCATGAACACCGCCCCCACCCAACTCACGCTCGACATCTCTGCCCTTTCCCACGATGGGCGGGGTATTGCGCGCCTCGCCCCCGAAAATGACCAAATCAGCAGAGGCACAGTCGTCTTTGTGGCAAACGCCCTGCCGGGCCAGCGTGTGCTTGCACATGTGTTGCGGCGCAAGTCTACTTTTATAGAAGCGGAAGCCGAGACTCTGCTCAGCCAGTCGCCGGACGCAGTCGATCCCATCTGCCCCCACCATGCCGAATGCGGCGGCTGCCCGCTGCAAACCATGCCCTATGCGCAGCAGCTTTACTGGAAGCGCACCCTGGCGGTGGACGCCCTCACGCGCATTGGCAAATTTGACCGCGACCAGATTGAATCGCTTTTGCCGCCCGTCACAGGTTCACCTGCGCTGACGCGGTTTCGCAATAAAATGGAATTTGCCTTCGGGCACGACATGGACAACAAGACCGATTTTAAACTTGGCCTGCGCCGCCGCAATGGCCGCGATGTGGCGGCCGTGCCACACTGCGCCCTCATGCCGCCCGAGGCGCTGCAAATAGTAAGCCTGGCAGGCAAACTGGCGGCGGAAAGCGGCTTTGCCGCCTACGCAGCGCCCGATGCACGACAGAGCCAGCCTATTCACCCCACGCACGGCCAGCAAAAGCAGGGACGCCGTGGCGGCTTTGCCCGGCGCGCTCCGCGAGATCACGCCATCCCGGTTCACGATGTCGCGGACAATGGGTTCTGGCGTTTTTTTGTGCTGCGGCGCGGCCTTGCGGCGGACATGCGCACACCGCGCTGGTGGGCCCTGTGCATCACAAGTCCTGGCGATGCCCCGCAGCGCGCTGCCGTGAGGATGCTCGGCAGGGAGGTTCTGGCGGCATTCCCCCAGTTGGCAGCATTTATCCATGAAGAACGCGCCACCGCCGATGCCTTTGCTTTTGGCGAAAAACGCGTGCAGACCCTGGACGAAACTGGCCGGGAAAATCCTGCAGCCGCACGGTTGTTTCTGCCTCTCGCCGGCATGAACTTTGCCCTCGATGCGTCTTCCTTCTTTCAGGTGAATACCGGCGGCGCGCAGGCACTTGCGCAGGCGGCACAGCGCATGCTTATGCCCGACAGCCCGGCGGAGAACCAACAGAACGCCCGCCCCCGAGGGCTACTTGATCTTTATTGTGGCGTTGGCGCACCGGGCCTGTTGCTGGCGCGCAACTATTCCGCCCTGCTGGGCCTGGAGCAGGACAGACGGGCCGTGAAGCTCGCCGCCATAAATGCCAAGGCCAATGACGTCAATTACTGCCAGTATGAGGCAGGGGATGCGGTGCACCACCTTGAGCGCCTTGCGCCTCTGGAACCTGCCAGCCGCTGGCAAGCAGCAGGCTTTGACGCATCAGCCAACGCCCCGCTGGCAGCGGATGCTCTGGCAGACCCGCCCAGGGCCGGGCTTTCACCCCGCGCGCTGGATGCGCTCATGCAGATCGCGCCAGACAGAGTCCTTTATATATCGTGCAACCCGGCGACGCTCGCGCGCGACGCCGCACAGCTGCGCAACAAGTATTCCCTGGAGCGGCTCGAAGCCGTTGACCTTTTTCCCCACACGCCGCACCTTGAGTGTCTGAGCCTCTGGCGCAGGCTCGACTGAGCAATAGGCAGACATTTTTTTGCAAATTCACGAGGCTCGATTTTTGGTATCAACAGCCAGTTTTCCGCGTCTGTGGCCCCTAAGGAATGCAGCGTAATCACAAGTTTCCGCCCAAAGTCATTGACGCGTCGGGTCGCCTGTGATAATTTGAACAGCGTTAAGGGGACCATGACGCTTACAGGTTCCAGCCACGTGCGCGGAGGCCTTATGTCGTTCAAGGATTTTCTTAAGCAGCAGCAAACCGGCATGGAAGCCATGGCCAGCACAGGGGTCATCGGTCTGCATCTGGTGAGCGGCCCCGCAGTGGGTTTTGCCATAGGCTACGGCATTGACCACTGGTTTGGCACCAGCCCATGGGGCAAGCTGATTTTTCTGTTCATCGGCATTGCGGCGGGTTTTTTGAACGTGTACCGCGACACTCAGGCCCTGCTACGCAAAATGGCGGCGCAGGACGCCCGCCGGAAAGGCCTTGTGCCGGAACAGCAAAGCGAAACGCCCCCAGCGGGGCAAGGCAAAACAAACAGCCGTGCGCAGACTGAAACAGATGATACACAGCCTTGACGCCTGGCTTTGGAGGCGCGGCATAGATCACCCGGCTATCCGTGTTTTGCTGCGTAACGAAATTTTGCTCGCCGCATGCAGTCTTTTGATCGGCGGGCTGGCCTTTACGGCCACACCCTGGTTTTTCTGGTTTGGAGTGGGCCTGACCATCATGGCCTGGACTTTTTGGGGATTGGCGCGCTTTTTTTTGCGCAAAGGCCTGGGGGATTACAGTACGGCCTTTTTACGCATAGTACTGGTGCGCTGGATGGGTCGGCTGGTTATAATCGGCGCGCTCCTTTATGTTTCGCTGATTGTGTATCAGGCTCCTGTTTTTGCCATAGTAGGCGGCATGGCCGCATCTGGAGCTTGCGCTCTGGCAAGCTATGCCCTGGCAGCGCGTGGACCGCGAAGCCGGGCAAATTAGCCGGAAAGCCCAACCGGGAAGGCATGATCGCCAGACCGGGGCAAAACAGCCGCACCACGACAGGGCAAAAGCCCAAGGCCGCAAATTTTGGGGAATGGCCCGCACGGGTCTAACATTAACGCCGCGCTTTGGCGCGTACTCACCAGGAGGCATGGCTCATGGCAGGTGGTTTGCCGCATCCGGTATTGCTCTCCACATTTATGGGCATGGACGAGATCGCCATCGGTGGAACGATGGTGGAATTCAAACATGTGTTCTACTCCTGGGTCTGTATGGCCATTCTGTTCACCGTAGCGTTGATCATGCGCCGTCGGCTGACTATGGTTCCCGGAGGTTTGCAAAACTTTTTCGAAGCCTTGGTGGATACCATCGAGAACTTCATCCTGGCCACCATGGGTGACCATGGACGCAAGTTCGTGGGCCTCCTGGCTGGCATGTTCATTTACATTTTTGGCATGAACCTCATGGGCCTTGTGCCTGGCTTTGACGCGCCTACAGCCAACCTCAACACCACCGTGTGCATGGCGGTGTTTGTGCTTGTGTTCTACAACGCCGTGGGGCTGATCCGCTGGAAGGCGCACTACATCCACCACTTCACCGGCCCCTCCAAGGTGCTCATTCCGCTCATGTTTCCGCTTGAAGTGGTTTCGCACCTTTCGCGCCCGGTTTCGCTTTCTCTCCGTCTTTTCGGCAACATCCGCGGTGAAGAAATCGTTATGGTGCTGTTCTTTGTAATGGCTCCCATACTCGGTACCCTGCCCATCTACGCCCTCTTCCTTTTGGGCAAGACCATGCAGGCTTTCGTGTTCTTCATGCTGACCATGTTCTACATCAAGGGCGCGCTTGAAGCACCCGAGCATTAGGCCGATGGCCACGGGCTGCCTGCGGCCCGCCGAATAAACATCGGCAAATTGCGGGACGTTACACACGACACATAATGGGGAATGGTCGATAACGACCCAACAATACAACAGTGCAAGGAGTGTCTCATGCGTAAGTTTCTGATGATCGCCCTGAACACCGTGGCCCTTCTCGGCATGGCCACCATGGCTTTTGCCGCCAACCAGCTCGATGCCTCGGCTCTGGGCTACACCTGCCTGGCCGCCGCTCTTGGCATCGGCATTGCCGCTTTCGGTTGCGGCATCGGCATGGGTCTTGGTCTGAAGGGCGCCTGCGAAGGCGTTGCCCGCAACCCTGACGTGAGCGGCAAGATCACCGGTACCATGATTCTGGCCTTCGCTTTCATCGAATCGCTGGCCATTTACGCCCTGGTTATCAGCTTCATCCTGCTGTACGCCAACCCCTACGCGTAAGTCCGGATCACATTGATTTGTAAAAAAGGCGGCCCTTGGGTCGCCTTTTTTATTTGCAACAGATCATATCTGCTACGTCTGTAACTATCGATTCGAATCCGATACTGCTTCCAACCAGCAATTTTTTGTAATCCAGGCTACCTGCAACAGTAAAAACCATGAAGACAAAACGTTGCCTCAGTCACAACACCTGGCAAGAAAAGTCGAGCAGTGTTGAGTACGCACTTCCACACGAATAGACTTGAGACATAGAGAAAGACCGTTACCTGCCATGCAGCAAATACCTTTCCTTGAGTCAGCATTCAGCAAGCTTCGTAAGATGCTTAACCTTTGTTAACTTTTATGGTATAGATTTTGTCCTACATAGCTTTTAGAGCCTAACGTACTGAAATAACAGATGGCGACCGTGCGCCGCGGTGTTAGCTGCAACTTGCTAAGTGGTGAAATAAATTTTATCAAAAAAGTCAGCAGGAAAAAGCCAAGGCACGGCTCCACCGCCCTTGATCCCAGCTGAACATTGCAGGCACAACGTTCTTCTTTTCCTGCTATTTAGCGAAGTTGCCTGCCATGCGCGCCATGTATTCACAAAGCTTGCGCCTGTGTGTATTTCTGCTATAAAATCAAATTCACAAAGTTTGTAACAACAAGACACGCTTGGCATCTCAGAAGGTACAACATGGTCAACCCACCCAAGAGCAAACACATCCCACGCGCGACTATCCAGCGCCTTGCCACATATGTTCAGGTGCTGGAAAATTTCGCACGTGACAGTGTCGAAGTCATTTCATCCAATCCCCTTGCAGAAGCCTGCGGCGTCAACGGCTCGCAGGTGCGCAAAGACCTTGCTTACTTCGGCGAATTCGGCATCCGTGGCGTTGGCTATCATGTCAAATCGCTCATTGCCGCCATCACCTCATCCTTGGGTGTTGACCGCGAATGGCGCATGGCGCTGATCGGCGTTGGCAACCTCGGCAAGGCCATCCTGAACCACGGCGAGTTTCGCTCTCGCGGATTCAACATTGTGGGCATTTTCGACTGCGATCCCTTCAAAATCGGCGAAATTGTCCACGGTCTTGAAGTGCACTGCACACGCGACCTCAAGGATATGGTGACTGATCTGAACATCGAGATCGGCATCATCACCACCCCGCCGGAGCGGGCGCAGAGGGCCGCACAGCACTTGATGGACGCAGGCATTACCTCCATTCTGAACTTTGCCCCCTCGCGCATCAAGGTGCCGGACAGAATCAACGTGGAGTACGTGGACTTTTTCCACCACCTCTATGCGCTGGCGTTCAACCATCCCCAGACACGGTAATCAAACGTGGCACTCACTTCTGTGACATCCTGGCCAGGGCGCTTTCATGACGCCCTGGCTTTTTTGACCCGGCTTGTACCACCCCGCCCCTGCTGCACCGCTGATTCGCTCAGCGCAGCCATGCCTTTTTTTGCCCCGGTGGGTCTGGTGCTCGGCGCATTTTGTACGGCAGCCGCCTTTCTTTGCCTTTGGCTATTTGAAGCGCCAGACGCTGGCTTTGCAGGCCGCTGCATTGTTGCCGCCCTGGCCGCCTGGGCCTGGATGCTTTGCGAAATATGGGCAACGCGTGGCCTGCACTGGGACGGATTATCAGACCTTGGCGATGCGGTGAGCAGCGGCGCCAGCGGCGAGCGCTTCTGGGCTGTACTGCGGGATAGCCGCCTTGGCGCTTTTGGGGCGCTGCATCTGCTTGTCGCCTTCAACGGATTGTGGCTGGCCCTCACATGGCACCTTTCCACCGGCCAGTGGATTGCCCCCCTGCTCGCGCCAGCCTGGGGCCGGGCAGCCTGCATCTGGCTGGCGGCATATACTGTGCCGCATGATGAACGCTCGCTCGGCGGTCTGGCCTGCGCTGGCTCAAGCCCGCAACTGGCCCGCTGGCAAGTTGTGCTGGCATCGGGCATGCTTGTGCTGGTTCTGCTTTTGGGCAGTTGCCCTTTCTGGCGCTTGCCCCTGCTGGCCTTTGGCCAATTTTTGCTGATCCACAGCATGATCGACACTACGCGGGAACACGGTGGAGTTTCCGGCGATTTTCTTGGCGCGTGCATTCAGTGGAGCCAGTTGTGGTTCCTGTTGGTAACAGTGTAAACTGAGTCTGCCTGACGCAAACGACCGGGTTTGCCCCGGAATAACCAAGGAGCCAGCTATGGATTTTAAAGCGCTCTCGGAAGCGGCC
The DNA here is from genome assembly GCF_053570665.1 of Desulfovibrio intestinivivus. Classification (NCBI taxonomy): domain Bacteria; kingdom Pseudomonadati; phylum Thermodesulfobacteriota; class Desulfovibrionia; order Desulfovibrionales; family Desulfovibrionaceae; genus Desulfovibrio; species Desulfovibrio intestinivivus. The sequence goes on from NZ_JBRBQT010000001.1 coordinate 889,126, forward strand.
CGCACCTGCCGCCGCTTTTATGAAGACCAGCCGCTTGGCATGGCCGACCTGGAATGGCTTGTGGACTGCGCACGACTCGCCCCCTCCGCCAAAAACGGGCAGGAACTGCGCTTCATGCTTGTGAGCAACGGCGAAACCTGCCAGAAGCTGTTCGCTCTCACCCGCTGGGCAGGCGCGCTGAAAGATTGGGGCGGCCCGCACCCCGGTGATCGCCCCACAGGTTTTGTGGTCATTCTCATGCCCAAGACCGGCAAGGAACTGACCTGCATGGATGTGGGCATTGCGGCCCAGACCATCCAGCTTGCCGCTACCAGCCGAAACTGGGGCTGTTGCATGATCCAGTCTTTTGACCATCAGGCCGCTCCCTCCCTGCTGAACGTGCCGGAAGACATGAAAATCGCTCTGGTGCTGGGCCTTGGCGTTGCCAAGGAAAAGCGCGTGGTGGCCCCCATGCCCGAGGGCGGCGCAACAGCCTACTGGCGCGATGCCGAAGGCGTCCATTATGTGCCGAAGCGGAGTTTTGAAGACCTGATTGTTGCACGATTCTAGGTCATTATAGCCTGAATTGATGAAAAAATCGCGGCTGAGCTTGCCTCAGCCGCGATTTTTTATATTTTCAGAGCGTTTTCTGTTCAGCCAGCGTGCGCCACAAGCCACTGGCCGAGCAACTGGGCAAGAGCTGTATCGCCGTTGGCATAAGCCGCACGGCGCGCCTGCTGCACACGGGCCTTTGCCGTTGCCGGGTCGCACATGCCGCCCTCGAATACGGCCTGGGAATCAAGCTGCGACAACGCTTTGCACACCCTTGGGTCGGGCATGAGCCGCAGACATTCCATAAGCGTGCCTGTTGCGGCAACAAGGTCGCCCGCCTGCTCCTGATGCCGGGCCAGCAAGAGCCAGCCCTCAAGCCAAAGAGGTTCGACACGCAACAAAGCCTTGCAGGCTTCGCTGTTAAAGGGCTTGCCGCAGAACTCCGCACCTATGCGCTGCTGCTGTTTCTCGGGCAGCACCATCCAGGTATCGAGGTTTTCACCAATACACAGGTCGTATCCATCCAGTTTTGCCAGCACGTGTTCATCAGGGCGCACGGCTCCGCCTTTGCGCTGCATGAGCAGGGTGCAATTCTCCCTGTCATGGGCAAAGCGGCCCGGCGTCCGGCTGGTATGATGATAAATGACGCTGCGGCTCTCCACCCGCAGTTTCAGCCCCTGCGCACGCAGGGCAAAGCACAGATCAATGTCCTCAAATCCGTTGCGAAACCCTTCATGAAAGCCGCCGCAGGCTTCAAACTGCGCCTTGCGCAGCATGATGGCCGCGGCGGTGATGGCCTGCAAGGGGTGGGGCTTGCGCGCTGCGGCAAAGCTGCCGGGCAGGTGTTCGTAGAGGTGCCCCACCGCATTGAAGGGATTCACGTAGATGCCGCAGTGCTGCACGGTGCCGTCAGGATACAGCAACAACGGCCCTGCCGCGCCAATCCGGGGATCAGCCATGACCGCTCGCAAAGGCGGCAGCCAGTCAGGGGTAAGCGTGGTGTCGTTGTTGAGAAAAAACAGCAGATCGCCGCCCGCCGCATGAGCCCCGGCATTGCAGCCTCTGGCGAAACCCACATTTTCAGCCATGCGCACGGTCTTGAATGCCGTGCCGAACAGAGCCTCGCCCAAGGGTTCAAGTTCAAAAGCCGTGGCGTCTGTGGAGTGGTTGTCCACAACCACCACTTCCATGTTTTCTCCAGCGGAATGCTCGGCCAGCGAACGCAGGCAAGGCTCTGTCATGTCCCAGAGGTTCCAGACAGGAATAACCACAGAAACACGGCTTGCTTCCGACATTTCAGCACCTCCGGGCATCAGCGCCCCTGAGCAAAACGGGCGGCAGCCGCCACGAAATTGGGGGCCCAACAGGGGACTGCCGGGGCAAAAATATGCGTGTACGAAGCCCAGACATTCTGCCGCAACAGCCCGTCCAAAGCGGGCGCACTGGTCAGCTTGGCAGTTTCGCCTTTTTTCTGCCCGTCCGGCTCTGCCTCACGTCCCATGCCTTGCCCTTTGCGCAGGCGCAGGCCGTGCCGGGGCGCAGCGCCCTGCCAGCAGCAGCGCGAATAATGAAATTCGTGCCCCAGAATTTCCAGCCCTTTGGGGAAAAATGGATTTTCCTCCACCACTGTTCCGTGCACGTAGCCGAGGCCCTGTGGTTTGCCGCAAAACTGGGCAACAACGGGGAAGATATTGCTCATGGGCCAAAGCACGCCCTCGCGTTCTATGCCTTGCGCCAGCAACATAAAACCACCGCATTCTGCATAGATGGGCAGGCCAGCCCCAGCCCATGCGGCCAGGGTACGCAGGTGGGGCGAAGCGCTGAGGTCCGCAGCGCAGTCTTCGGGGAAGCCCCCGCCCAGGTAGAGGCCGTCTATTGCTCCAGCCTCGTCATGCGGCGGTTTTTCGCCGCGCAGTACGGGCCAGACACCGGAATGCGGCCCGACGATCTCAAGCCGCACCAGTTCCGCACCAGCACGCTCCAGGGCCTCAAGATTTTCTTCATAATAAAACCACAGGGCGCTGTCGCGCACATAGGCTATGCGCGGACGGCGGACTGGCATGGAGGCCCGTACAGCGGGCAACCTGCCGCCCGAATTTTCAGCCGAAGCGGGGGTGTCCGGTAGCGGCGCTTCCACAGAACTGAAACATTCCGCCGCCGCACCCGCTACCGCTTCTGTCGCTCCATTGGCAGCCCCAAACGGCTCCGCGTGCTCAGGCCAGGGATCGGCAATGGCGGCCGCACGAGCCGCAGCCATCACGGCGTCAAGATTGAGGTGTTCGGCCACAAAGCTGCCAAGCTTGTCGAGCACGGCTCGGGCCTCGGGTGAAAGTTCATCGCCGCAGGAGGCAATGCCCATGTGGCGCTCGGGCAGCGGGTTATCTTTCAGACGCGGCAAGGCCCCAAGCACTGCCACATCCGTATATTCCTCAATAACCTTGCGCAGCAGGGCCTCGTGCCGCGCCGTGCCCACCTGATTGAGCACCACGCCCGCAAACTGCAGCCCCGGCTCAAAGGTTGTCATGCCATGCACCAGTGCCGCTGCCGTGCGCGTCATCTTTGTGCAGTTGATGCTAAGGATGATGGGGCAGCCGAGCATGCGCGCCAGCTCCGCTGTGGAGCATGAGCCAGCCACGTCCATGCCGTCAAAAAGCCCCCGGTTGCCTTCAATCATGCCAAGCACTTCTGTTGCGCCGCTTTGCGCCTGTGTTTTGCGCATGGCGTGCGCAAACAGAGCCTTGAGGCGTTCCGGCTGGAGCATGTAGGGATCAAGATTGGTGGCGGGCCTTCCGGCGGCCATGGTCAGCCACGCGGCGTCAATGTAGTCCGGCCCTTTTTTGAAGGGCTTGACCGTATGCCCCTGCGCGGCAAGCGCGCGCGTGAGCCCCAGAGAGAGCAATGTTTTGCCGCCGCCGCCAGAAAGAGCCGATACGCACAGCCGGGGCATGGATGCCGCCGCTGAACCGCAGGTGGCTTGAGAGAGGTCGGATTGTGGCAAGGAGTGTTGCATGCGGCGACCCTGTGGAGCAGTGCTCTCAATGGTATTGCGCCCAATTAGTTTGCACAAGATATGGCGCAGTTCTTAGCCTCAAAGGCTTGCGGCCCGGCCGGAACGCGAAAATCCACGTTGACCGGGCCGGGCCGCGCACCTGACAGAGTCAGGGACAAAAGCCATTCATCACAGCGCAGTTTCGGGCACTGACTGCGCGCTGCCCTAGTGTTTGAAGGAGCGTTGACCCGTAAACACCATGGCGACCTGCGGCTTGGCCTCGTTGCAGGCCATAATCACTTCGGCATCGCGCATGGAGCCGCCGGGCTGGGCAATGGCCGCAACGCCCTGGGCCACCGCCACGTCCACCCCGTCACGGAAGGGGAAAAACCCGTCCGAAACAAGCGCAGACCCGGCCAACCCGCCGTGGGAGGCTTCGGTGCGGCTTTCAATATCCGCAAGCTTGGCGGCCATAGCCGCATCGGTGGTGGCTTTTTCCTTGAGTTCATAGAGCGACAGGCCGAGTTCGCGGAAGGCAAGCGTGTCTGCATACTTGGTATGCGCCTTGTGGATGGCGAGTTCCACGCAGCCCACGCGATCCTGTTCGCCCGTGCCGATGGCAAGGGTGGCACCATCGCGCACAAAAATGACGGAATTGGACGTAACCCCGGCTTCCACTGCCCAGGCAAAGCGCAGGTCGTCCAGTTCCTGCTTGCTGGGAGCGCGGGCGGCCACAGAAACGCCTTCCTTGGTGGTGGCGGTGGCGGGCAAAAAGTCCTTGGCTTCAAGAATGCGGTTCACAAAGGACTTCTGCACAATGATGCCGCCGTCAGCCAGGCTCTTGATATCCAGAAACGCCGAGCCGGTCAGTTCTTCAAGCCGCCCAAGGCCGGGTAGTTCCATGATGCGCAGATTCTTGCGGCCCTTGAGTATCTCCACGACGCCTTCTTCAAAGGCGGGAGCGGCAACCACTTCAAAATAGTTGGCGGCGACAATTTCCGCAGCTTCACGGGTAAAGGGACGGTTAACAACCACGGCCCCGCCAAAGGCGGCGATGCGGTCGCACCAGAAGGCCTTTTCAAGGGCCGCAGCAATGCCGTCATTGCTCCATGCCGCACCGCTGGGATTGTTGTGCTTCAGAATCACCGCCGCGGGGCGTTCGGTGAGGTACTGCAAAATATTGGCCCCGTTGTCCACGTCCGTGAGGTTGGTCTTGCCGGGGTGCTTGCCTGCCTGAATCATCTGGCTTTCGGTAAGCGCGGAAACAATGCCATTGCCGGGGCCGCGCCAGTTCAGACCGCCACACGTAATGGTGCCTTCCTTAAGAGCGTAGAGGGCTGCGGGCTGGTCGGGATTTTCGCCGTAGCGCAGGCCCTTCTCCTCGTTGTCCAGCGTCCAGGTGCGCTTTTGGTAGACGAGTTTTTCATCGCCCAGAATGATGGTCATGGTGTCAGGGAAAGCGTCCTTGTGGACGGTGCTGTACATGGACTTGAGATCCGACATGCTTGCCTCCAGATGTTCGCCGATCAAGTGAGGCATTCGCATACCATAAAACATGCCGGACAACCAGCCCCGATTCGCTGCTGACGGCGGTTGGGGCGGCCTGGAGGTTGCGGTTCGGCAAAGCCCATCGGCAGGAGGCAGGAGATTCCATCAGGCAAGGAAGGCGCACGGATGGCAAGGGGAGTGTACTTTTATGGTACTCGACCCGCTACAGCCGCCTGACGCCGCCTGACCAGCAGCTTGGCGGCAAACCTGCCCGGATTACAATGACTGGGCCGGAGCACGTTTGTTGTCAGGCAAGGAAGGCACACGGATGGCAAGGGGAGTGTACTCTTATGGTACTCGACCCGCTACAGCCGCCGCCTGACGGCAAACCTGCCCGGCCCTCGCCCGCGTTGACGAAATTTCATGCGCACACTACAGTACATCGTTACATGGGAGGTAATATGGAAAAGCTGCTTGTCAGGCTGGCCCAGCAATTGGACGCCATTGACGAAGCCTCGCTTATGTCGTTGTGGAGCAAGTATGCCACGACGGCCAGCCGCTTTGAACCCACCAAGCGGTGGGAGGAAGCTACGCTCGTATTTTCGCTGATTCAGGCCAAACGCTGGAAAAACCAGCTTTTTAACTATCATTGGGCCAGGCAGGCACAGCCGCTTGGCAAGGTGCCTGAAGGCGCGGTCAATCCCATGCCGGAATTTGAGCTTGAGGGGCCGGAGGCCGCCCCGGCGGCCAGCAAGTGCAGGGTGCTTGAATTTAAGCCCTCCAGATCGAGCGAAAGGGAACAGACTGACCCCAAGCCCGAAAGTTGACGCGCATGCAGGTTGGATGGCTCTGGATGGTCATTTGACTTGCAGTTGCATACGGGATACGTATCATCAAAGGCTTTGCGTCCCGCTTTAGCGGCAGTGGGGCCGTAGGGTAGATTCCCTTCGGTCGATCTGTCGCGTCCGGCGTATGAACGCGCCTTACATCACCCGCCGTTGCGCGGCGGCATTGCAGGCAGGTAACACCATGGCGAATACGGTCATCATCGGCGCTCAGTGGGGCGACGAGGGCAAGGGCAAGATTGTTGATATGCTGAGCGCCCAGAGCCGCGTTATCGTCCGCTTTCAGGGCGGCAACAACGCAGGGCACACCATCAAGGTGCAGGGCGAGGAAACCATTCTTCACCTTATCCCCTCCGGCATACTGCACGAAAACAAAATTTGCCTCATCGGCAACGGCGTTGTGCTCGACCCGCATGTGTTCCTGGAAGAAGTGGATCACCTTGCCGCCAGGGGCATTGACGTTTCGCCCGCGCGTCTTGGCATCAGCAAAAAGACCCATCTGATCATGCCGTATCACAAAAGCCTGGATCAGGCCCGTGAAGCCAAGCGCGCCGGACACAAGATCGGCACCACTGGCCGCGGCATCGGTCCTTGCTACGAAGACAAGGCCGCCCGGGTGGGCCTGCGCGCAGGCGACCTGACCGCCCCTGATCTTGTTCGCGCCAAGGTGGCCCACGCCCTGCAGGAAAAAAACGTTCTGCTGCGCGACCTCTACAAATTTGAACCTCTCGATGCAAATACCGTGAGTGAAGAGCTGCTGGCTCTTGCGCCCCGCCTTGTTCCCTACCTCACCGAGGTGGAAGAACGCATGCAGGAAGTGCAGGCCGAAGGCGGCGATATCCTTTTTGAAGGTGCTCAGGGCATCCACCTTGATATCGACCACGGCACATACCCCTTTGTGACCTCGTCCAATACGGTGGCGGGCAATGCATCGGCTGGCTGCGGCATTGCGCCCTCGGCCCTGAACCGCATTGTGGGCATCGTCAAAGCCTACACCACGCGCGTGGGTTCCGGTCCCTTCCCCACCGAACTGCTGGACGACACCGGCAGCTACCTGCGCACGCAGGGTCATGAATTCGGCGCCACCACGGGCCGTCCCCGCCGTTGCGGCTGGCTGGATGCCGTGGTGCTGCGCGAAAGCGTTCGCCTGAACGGGCTTACGGACATTGCCCTGACCAAGCTTGACGTGTTGCAGAACCTGCCGGTGCTGAAAATCTGCGTTGCCTACGAGTACAAGGGCAAACGCCTGAGCTACCTGCCGCAGGAAGAATGCTCCCTTGGCGGCGTAACGCCCATCTACGAAGAAATGCCCGGCTTTGAAGAAGACATCACCCAGTGCGCCAGCTATGAAGAGCTGCCCGCCACTGTGCGCGCCTATATCGCCCGCATTGAAGAGCTGACGGGCGTCAAGGTTTCGCTGGTTTCGGTGGGCGCTGACCGCCGCCAGACCATCGTGCGCTAGGAGGCGGAGCGGCCTTACAGGTCATGAATACCCTGCTGCCCGCCATAGCTGATGCCGCCTTTGACCGGCTGAAGAGCGTACTCGACAATCTGGGTGCGACTCCGCCGCAGGTATTGCTGCTTGAGGGCGGCAGCGAGGCCCAGCGCCTTGATACGGCACGTTACTGGGCCGCCCGCGTCAACTGCCCGCAGGCGGAAACATCGGGCGCTCCCTGCCTGACCTGCCCCGTGTGCATGCAGATTGCCGCTGGCGAGCATCTGGATCTGGCAGCGTATGACGGTCGCATAAGCAACCGTGAAGATGAAGAAACCCCTGGCCCTGTCCGTGCGTTCAACATGGAACGCGTGCGCGAACTCAAGGTTCGCCTGCGGGATGCTCCGCACGGACAGGGGCGCAGGGTTGTTATACTCATGGGGCTCAGCCTCACCCGCGACGAAGCTTCCAACGCCCTGCTCAAGGCCCTGGAAGAACCCTCGAGCACCACTGTCTTCATTCTGCTTGCCCCACAGCGCGAACAACTCTTGCCTACCCTGGTTTCCCGCTCATTCTGCCTCACTTTGCCGTGGCCTGACAGCCGCGCCGATGATGAAGACATGCGCCCCTGGGAAGGCGCCCTTGCGCAATTTCTTGTTCAGGGGCAAGGTTTTTTTGACCGTGTTGCTGCCAAGGGAGCCATCGACGCGGCAGGCGCAACCCGTTTGCTGCTGTGCTGCCAAAAGGCCATGAGCAGGATACTTTCAGACAGGCAAGACCCGGCGCGCCCGCTGGATGCGGCCTTGGAGGGACTGCGCGGCAAGGCCCGCGCGGTAGCCTGCCAATGGTTTGCCGAAGCCCAGGATGCCCTGAACTACGGAGTTACTCCGGCCAGGATCCTTGAGGCGCTGGCGGCACGACTTTTTGCCTTGCGGCGTATGGCGGATCAATCGTAACAGGCGTTTTGCGTCACTGGGTTTACGCATATGGGCAACAGGCATTTTTTCCTTCTTACGCTCCTGTTCTGCTTTGCCTTATTGTGCCCGCTGCAGATCACTGTCCATCCAGCTTTAGCTGATCAGCAGCGCACCGTGCGTGTGGCGCTCCCCCCCATTTCGCAGTTCAACCGCGTAGAAGATGGGCAGGTTGTGGGGTACATTCCCGACTATCTGACCCAGCTCACCCGCTATACGGGATGGAACATAGTTTACGTTGTTGAAAAAGACTGGGCCGCCTGCCTCGCCGCGCTGGATAAAGGCGAGGTCGACATCTGCACGCCCGCCCGGTATTCGGCTGAACGCGCCCGCCAGTATCTCTACTGCGCATACCCCGGCGGCACTTCCTATACGGCCATTCTGGCCCCCAATGATTCACCGGTTATTTACGATGATCTGGAAAGCCTCGCGCAATTACGCGTGGGGAGCATGGGCAACCCCATCTGGCTTAAGGATTTTGCTGACTTCATCAGGCAGCGCGGCGGCACAATGCCCACCATTGTGGAGTACCCGGGCAGGGAAGAGCTGCGGGAAGCCATGCATTCCGGCCAGGTGGACGCCATTCTGGAAACCGTACTCTCGTTGCGGAATGACGAAAAAATTCTTGCAAAGTGCAAGCTCACGCCTTTTTTCTACATAGGTTCACCCAAAAACCCCAAACTCATGCAGGAACTTGAGCAGGCCATGGTGCAGCTCAAGATGGAGCAGCCCGATCTGGAGTATCGCCTGGGGCGCATGTATCTTCCGCGCATGTTTCAGACGCCGCTTTCACGGGCGGAACTGACTTACATTGCCCAGCAGCCGCCCCTGCGCGTGGGCTATGATCCTGACCGCAAGCCCTATTCGTGGCAGGACCCTGTGACCGGGAACGCACGTGGCATCCTCCCGGACATCCTCCGGGATGCAGCAGCGCGCAGCGGTTTGCAGGTTACTTTTGAGCCCTATACTGTACACCCCGCAAATTTTACAGAGGCCTATACCCAGAACAAGCTGGATATGGCCTTTAGTTCGTTTCCCTCTTCAGCTCTTCAATCCCACAAGAATTTTCGCCTGACCGCGCCGCTGACGCGCAGCAGCCTGTATCTATACGCCAAGCCTGACGTAAAACTGGAACAAGAGACGTTATTTACACTGGCTGTACCGGCAAGCATCTATAATGCGGCAGAGTACGCCTCCCGCACGTTTCCCAATGCGGTAGTCAAACTTTTTTCTGATGAGGAAGCATGCCTGACTGCCACTGGCCGACGCGAAGCCAACGCCATTCTGGGCAATTCCATGGTTCTCAATAACCTTACGAGCTCCCCGCGTTTCAGCGAGTTCAACCCTGTCACCAGCTACAGCGATGTTGAAGAAGCGCGCCTGACCATCAGGCCGGGGCTGCCCGATATGTTGCTGGGCATTTTGAACAACCTTCTGCTGACCATTGATGAAAAGAGCCGAACCCAGATCATTTCCAGCAATATAGCAGCGGCAGCTACTTCTCCGACACTGGCGGATATTGTGTATGAAAACCGCTCGCTGCTGATGGTTGTAGCCGAGCTGATGCTCTTTGTTTCGGCTCTTGTTGCCTACGCCCTGCACCTTCGCCGCAAAACCCTGTCAAACCAGATGGCCAGCGAGCAGCGCCTTGCCCACATAGCCGACAACATCAACGGCGGCGTCATCAGCATATCTACACAGCTTCCCTTGCAGATTCTTGATGCCAACAACGGATTCTGGCAGTTGCTCGGCTACGAAGCCGACAAACCGCAGACTACCGCGTTTATTGATCTGCTGCATGCGGACGATGCAAAAAAGCTGCTGGACATGCTGGCAGACAAAAAAAACGGCCCTGTGACAAACACCACGGAACTGAGGCTGCGCCACAATGACGGCCAATGGCTGCCCCTGTTGTTGCGCGGCACATTTTCCGGCGATGAGAATGCTCACCGCTCCATTGATTGCGTGGTGGTGGACATCACCGAGCAAAAACGCATGCAGGAAGAGCTTGAGCAGGAAAAGGAGCGCTACCGGATTCTGCTTGAGCAGTCGCAGGACATTTTTTTCGATGTGGATACAGAAAAACGCCAGTTCCGCTGTTCGCCCAACTTTTTGCTGAAGTTCGGCAGGGAGGCCACGCCCCTCTTTAACGAAACCGGCCGCCCGAGCAACAGGCATATCATCCATCCTGAAGACCTGCCCGCCCTCAACGAACTGCGGCGGCGCATCCGCAGCGGCAACCCGACTGCTTTTGCAGTCATGCGCATCCCCACAGCCGAGGGGCGCTACATCTGGTGCCGAGTGCAGGCCACACGCATCAGCAAGCAAGACGCACCCTTACGCCTTGTAGGAAAAATTGTTGATATTGATGAAGAAGTGAGACGCCGTGCCGAGCTTGAGCGCCGCACCCAGCGCGACAGTTTGACTGATCTGCTGAACAAGACCGCCTTCCGCGATAAAATCTGCGCAGCCATGCCTGCAAAACCGCAGCAGGATAGAACTGATGCGCTCCTGTTCCTTGACCTGGATAATTTCAAGCTGATCAACGACACCTTTGGGCATGTCAGAGGCGATGCCGCTCTGCTCGAAGCCAGCGATGCCCTCAAACGCATCTTTCGCAACGCTGATGCAGTGGGCCGTTTCGGCGGCGATGAATTCTGCGTTTTTGTCAGGGACATCACGCGCGCGGCGCTCAAAGAACGGGCCGAGGCCCTGCTTTCAGAACTTCACAAATTTATTGAGCATGATGGACAGAGTGTAGAGATCACCACCAGCATAGGCATCTATCTCTTTGACGGCACCGAGGCGTCTTACGATGTGGCCTTGCACCGCGCGGACAATGCGCAGTATCTGGCAAAACAGGCTGGCAAGAACTGCTACCGCTTTTATGATGAAACCCCTGAAGCCTGGACAGACGAAACGGATACGGCCAAACAAATCAGCGAAGGCACGGCGACATAATCCCTGCAATGGACTTTTGGGGTGCATCTATTTTTCCACTATAAATAAAAAGGCTTCCCGCCACGTGGGAAGCCTTTTTATTTGCGCCACAAATTTTGGCGCGCGCGGGGTTGGAAGGAAGCTTGTTCGATTGGGCATTCACTCCCGGCTCTGGTTCGAGCCGTCAGGTCAGCCGATAAAATTTACCATTCTCAACGCTCGTCAACATTTTGCTGCAGCGCCAAGCATTGGACTTTTGTTACTTCCACAGACTGCTGTACTTGGCGGCTATACCGTCAGTACGCTCCACCAGTTTGTCCACCAGACCGTCCACATCTTCCACGCTCGCCGTGCCAAGATCCCGGGCCAGCAGGTAGCCAAGGTAACCACGGCCCTGCTTGAACACCCAGCATACCGAATACACAGAACCCACAGCGGGGCGACCGGTAAATTCAGGCTGCGTGCTCACCATGACGTAGAGCTTGGGGATGTCTTTTTCTTCATCATCATTGAGGGTGAACAGGCTGCTCTGGTTGAAGCGCTCCTTGAGCTTGGTGCCGAGGCGCGCGCCAATGCTGTCTGTTCCTTCCAGCGACACACTGACCGTGGTCACGCGGTCAACGGTCTTTTCGGGCTTGTCCTGCACGGGTTTGCCTGCCTGTGGGGTAGCCGCAAAGGCCGCGCCTGTGAGCGCCAGAATGCATATCAGGGTAAAAACGCCAAAAAATTTTTTCATGCCTATCCCTCAATTTCAGAATATACCCGCTGTCAGCGAATGCCGGGGCAAGGCCACCAGAACGCCCGCAGGAAACTGATTTATTCTTGACCTTGATTCATTCTATATAATCTTTAGAAAAAGGTGAAGCGGGTATTTTTTCATGCGCAAACTGGCAAAAATGTATATAGTCCGCGCCCTGACCCGATTTGCCTTGCCTGCCGCCATTTTGCCGCACTCAAGCCCATCGGGATAATGACACCGATCAAAGGATTTTTTTATGAAGCACATTCTTTTACTGCTGGCTTTCGGCGCCGGTTGCTGCCTCCCGGTGCAGGCGGGTATAAATACCTTGTTGCGGCGCTTTCTGGGCGAACCCATGCAGGCCGCGCTTGTTTCATTTGCTGTGGGTACGGTGGCACTGTGGGTGTACAGTCTGGCGGCACGGCACACATGGCCTTCCATTTCTCAGCTTTCCGCTGTTCCGTGGTGGATGTGGACAGGCGGTGTGCTTGGCGCAATTTTTGTGAGTTGCACCATCTTTCTTGCGCCCCGGCTGGGCGCTGCCACCATGACTGCCGTCATGCTGTCGGGCCAGTTGGTGGCCTCTGTGCTGCTTGACCATTATGCCCTTGTGGGCTTTCCCGAACACCCTGTTTCACCACTGCGCCTTGCGGGCATTGCCCTGCTTTTTGCGGGCGCGTGGCTTGTGCGGGTGTTTTAACACAAGCAGAACCCAGCACAGGGCCTTCACTGCGCGCGCCATCTTGAGCTGTGCCGCACTAAGGGCTACAGTATCCGCAAATTGCCGCATCACAAGGAACATGCCATGCAAAGAACCCTTATCATAGACGCCCTCGCAGCAACTGAAGCGCAAGCCTCCATCACCATTTGCGGCTGGATCCGCACCCGCCGCGATGCCAAGGAATTTTCTTTTGTGGAGGTCAACGACGGCTCCTGCCTCGGCAACCTGCAGTGCATTGTTGACGCGGGCACCCCCGCCCATGAGCAACTGGATCAGGCCGCCACGGGCGCAGCCATCAGCATTACGGGTGAGCTTGTGGCCTCGCCCGGCAAGGGGCAGCTGTGGGAAATCAGGGCGCAGAGCGTCACTGTTTTCGGTCTGGCTGATCCCGAAACTTTCCCTTTGCAGAAAAAACGCCATTCTGATGAATTTTTGCGCACAATTGCGCACCTGCGTTCCCGCACCAACAAATATGGCGCGGCCTTCCGCATCCGTTCCGAAGCGGGCCAGGCTGTGCATCAGTTTTTCCAGAGCCGCCGTTTTTCATGGGTGCATACCCCGGTGCTCACCGGGGCGGACTGCGAGGGCGCGGGCGAAATGTTCCGCGTCACCAGCCTTGAACCCGGCGACAAGGATGTGGCCGCCGATTTTTTTGGCCGCCAGTGCAATCTGACTGTTTCCGGTCAGCTTGAGGCCGAGGCCCTCGCCATGGGTCTTGGGCGCGTGTACACATTCGGCCCCACCTTCCGCGCCGAAAATTCCAATACGCCGCGCCACGCCGCCGAGTTCTGGATGATCGAGCCGGAAATGGCCTTTGCCGACCTGCAAGACCTCATGGAACTGGGCGAAAGCCTTACCCGTCATGTGATCGAACACGCCCTCGCCCACTGCGAATCCGACCTCAAACTCTTTGACAGCTTTGTGGACAAGGGTCTCATTGAACGCCTCAAGGGCATGGTGGCTGCGCCCTTTGCCCGCGTTTCGTACACGGAAGCCGTGGAAATTTTGCAAAAATGCGGCAAGGAATTTGCCTTCCCTGTTTCATTCGGCACGGACCTTCAAACCGAGCACGAACGCTATCTGGCTGAAGAGCATTTTAAAAAGCCTGTGGCTGTGTATGATTACCCCAAGGAAATCAAAGCATTCTACATGCGCCAGAACGACGACGGCAAAACCGTTGCCGCTATGGACATGCTGGTGCCGCGCATCGGCGAACTCATCGGCGGCTCGCAGCGCGAGGAGCGCCTTGACCGTCTGACCGACCGCATCAAGGAGCTCGGCCAGAATCCGGAAGATTACTGGTGGTACATGGATCTGCGCCGTTTCGGCACAGCGCCCCATGCCGGTTTCGGCCTTGGCTTCGAGCGTTTGCTCATGCTGCTGACCGGTATCACCAACATCCGCGACGTCATTGCCTTCCCCCGTACACCGGGCAATCTGGAATTCTAGAGCGATTCCGGCAGCCTCCCTTTTGGCCAGCCTGGTGCGAAAGCAGCGGGCTGGCTTTTTTCAATCCGCCAGTACCGCCAACCGCAAAAAGCGCAAAAAAGCCCGAGGCAGCGCCGTAGCGGGGCCGTCATGCCCTTCACATTTGCCTTTTTGCCGGGTATAGTACGCGCTCACCTTTTTGGAGGCATCGAGCCGCCGCCCATCGCCCAAGGAGAGCGAAATACCATGAGCAAGAAGCTGACTGTAGCCGTTGTAGGCGCCACAGGCGCCGTAGGCCGTGAAATGCTCAAGACCCTGCACGAAAGGGACTTTCCCGCCACCGAAATCCGCGCTTTTGCGTCCGCCCGTTCCGCGGGCACCAAGGTGCCGTATGGCGGCAAAGAGCTGACCGTGCAAGAGCTTAAAGAAGATGTCTTTGAGGGCATTGATTTGGCCATTTTTTCCGCCGGCGGCAGCACTTCGCAAAAATTTGCCCCGCATGCGGCCAAGGCTGGCTGCGTGGTGGTGGACAATTCCGCTGCATGGCGCATGGACGACCGCTGCCCCCTGGTGGTGCCGGAAGTCAACGCCCACGCCCTTGAAGGCCACAACGGCATCATTGCCAACCCCAACTGCTCCACCATCCAGATGCTGGTGGTGCTCAAGCCCCTGCACGACGCAGCCAAGATCAAGCGCGTTGTAGTTTCCACCTATCAGGCGGTTTCCGGCACAGGGCAGAAGGGTATTGAAGAACTGGAACGCCAGGTGCGCGACCTCTTTAATGGCCGCGAGACGGAATGCAATACCTATCCCTACCGCATTGCCTTCAACGCACTGCCGCACATCGATGTCTTCCTTGATAACGACTACACCAAGGAAGAAATGAAGATGGTTCATGAAACCGTCAAAATATTTGATGATCCTTCGGTCAAGGTTACGGCCACCTGTGTGCGCGTGCCGGTGTTTTACTGCCACGCCGAATCGGTGAACATTGAAACCGAAAAGAAGCTCACAGCCAAGGATGCCCGCGTCATGCTTTCGCAGGCTCCCGGCGTGCGTGTGGTCGATAATCCCCGCGAACTCATGTACCCCATGCCCTCCTACTGCGTGGGCGAAGATGAAACCTACGTGGGCCGCATCCGCGAGGACGAAACCATTGAAAATGGCCTGAACCTCTGGATTGTGGCCGACAACGTGCGCAAAGGCGCAGCCCTCAACGCCGTGCAGATCGGCGAAGAACTGATCAAGCGCGACCTGCTGCGCGTGACCGACAAAAACGTGTTCCTGAAGTAATTGCCTGCGGGCGCGCGGGTTTCGCAGACCCGCGCGTCCGCGCGCTTTGGAGGCCTTTGCGGTGCAAGCTGTAGACGCTGAAACATATCTCAAGGCCCTACTTTCCGCACCCCGGCCAGGGGCGGAGCAGGTTCTCGCTTTTTATGACCACCGGGTGGGGCATATCTGCACTGACCCGCGTCTTCTGCTGCTGCCCCTTGATGACCATATCTGCCATCGTGGCGACGGCCTTTTTGAAAGCATCAGTTTTCGCCAGCGCACAATTTTCGGGCTGGATGCGCATCTTGCCCGTCTGGTGGACGGCGCTGCGGCCCTTTCCATCACGCCGCCCTGCACTTGGGAAGCCCTGCGCCAACACATAATTGATGTGGCCCTTGCCGCAGGCGTGGACAATGGCGATCTGCGCGTTTTTCTGAGCCGCGGCCCCGGCGGATTCGGCATTTCGCCCGCCGAATGCCCGCAGGCTGGCCTGTACATTGTGGCCCTCAAAAAGGCCCTGCCCACAGCGGCTTTTTATGAAAAAGGCCTCACAGCATTTGCCAGCGCCATACCGCCCAAGCAGGAATATCTGGCCCGCATCAAGAATACCAACTACCTGCCCAATGTGTTCATGGCGATGGAAGCCCGCCAGAAGGGCATGGACGTGGCCGTGACCTTTGACGAAAATGGCATCATGGGCGAGGCCGCCGTGGCCAACGTGGGCCTTGTGGACGAGCAAGGCCGCCTGCTCTGCCCCGAAATCAGGCGTATTCTGCCCGGCACCACCCTGCTGGCCGCCATGGAAGTTGCCGCAGAACGCATGCCCGTCGTGCAGATGCCCATCCCCCGCGCAGCCATAGACAGCGCCAGTGAAATGCTGCTGTTCACCAGCTCCACCCTTTGCGTCGGCATCACCCATTTTGACGGCAAGCCCGTGGGCCATGGCGCGCATGCTGGCAAGCCCGGCCCAGTGGCCCTGTGGCTCAAGGATGTTCTTTTGGACTATATGTTGAAAAAAGGCGCGCCCCTCTGATGCGTGTTCTGCTTATTGCCCTGCAACAGACCACTGACGGCCCCGCCTCACCCGAAGAGCAACGCCACTGGACAGAAATGGGCGCACCCATGCGCCTTGCCCGGCTGGAAGAAGACCACGCGCTGGCCCTGGCCTGCGCCATGCGCGACGGCGGCAGGCTGGCCCCCATGCTGCTGTGCCAGAAGAATTCACGCTTACACCGCCGCGCCGCCGCGCTGAACCTGCCCATACTCACGGCAGGCGGGCCAATGGATTTCATGCGCCTGTGGCTCTGGCAGCGCAAGCACAAGCATTTGCTGGTGCAGACTTTCGGAGAAAGCGGCATGGCCATTGGCCGCCGGGTGCTGACCATGCGTCCCCCGTCCTCCACCCTTTTGAGCCATGCATTTCTGATGCGCGCACCGCGCCCGGAAGTCTGCTTTGGCAAGGGAATGCTGGCAGCCCACAAAATACTCTGCGGCTCCAGTTATGTGCGCGACCGCATTGCCAAAGCCAGCGGCATCACCGAGGGCAAAGCGGCGTGGCGCGGCCCCAAAAACCGCGCGCTGCCCCTGCCGGACGACACGCTCACACTGGCAGCGCCGGGCATGAGCATTGAAGGTTTCGAGCCTGCGCCCGAATACCCCGCAGACCCCGCAGAGGGCCAGCGTTTTGTTTTTTGCATGGGCGATGCCCTCACGCCCCGCTCGGGCGCGCATATTGTCATCCGGGCCATGGCCGCCATCTGGCAGCGCCGCGATTTGCCCGCATGGGAAGTACGCGCCGCCGGGGGTGGACCCCGCTTTCAGGAAGTACTGGACGAGGCGGAATCGCTGGGTGTGCAGTCGCGCCTGTGCCTGCTCAACGAGCAAAGCCTGCCGCACCTGCTGCGCACCTGCCATGCATGGATAGCGCCCGGCTCCGCGCCGGACGAACTGCCGGAAACACTCGGGGCTGGGCTGGCGGCTCAAACGCCCGTCATCTGTGGACAGAGCGCCCTGCATGAGCAGCGGCTTGCCGCCGCCCCCGATGCCGCCTGCATGTTTGAAGAAAACAATCCGCAGTCGCTGGCCGAATGCATGATAAACGTCATGACAGATGCTGGCCTGCGCCGCCGTATTGTGGAAGCGGGCAACGCATTGCGGCCTAGTCTGAGCCATGAATCCTTTGCCCTTGCAACCTGCACCTGGCACGAAGGCTGGTGCAGCCAGCTTGGCTGGCTTGAAAAAAACAGCCCGCCGCAAGCCCCAGTGCAGTCATAAACAGCCAGCTATCATCAGCGCGCACCGCGCCAGTGGCAGCAGCATGCCGCCTGAACGTGGGACAATACCGCAAACACATACAGGAACCGTATGAAATGTAAAATCTGCAAAGCCGAGGCCGTGGTGGCTCTGCGCAGCCACAACGCCGCCTTTTGCCCCGACTGTTACAAGGATTTTTTTGCCCGCCAAGTGGAACGCGGCATTGAAGGCCAAAAGCTGTTTACCCGCGATGAGCGTGTGCTGGTGGCCCTTTCTGGCGGCAAGGATTCGCTGGCGCTCATGCTTGAGCTCTCCCGTCAGGGATACAACGTAACCGGTCTGCACATTGATCTGGACATTCCGGTTTCTTCCGCTGCGGCGCGCGGTGTGGTTGAACGCTTCTGCGCCAAGCACGGCCTCAAGCTGATGGTCAAGGAAATGGCCGCAGAAGGCCTGTCCATTCCGCTGGTCAAAGAAAGGCTGCACCGACCCATCTGCTCGGCCTGCGGCAAGATCAAGCGTCATTTCTTCAACAAGGTCGCTCTGGACGAAGGCTTTGACGCCCTCGCAACCGGGCATAACCTGGACGATGAAGTGGCCCGTCTTTTCAGCAACACCCTGCGCTGGGATACCTCGTATCTTTCAGATCAGGGGCCACGGCTGGAGAGCGAACACGGCTTTTCGCGCAAGGTTAAGCCCTTGTGGCGGCTTTCGGAATTTGAAACGGCCAACTACGCCTTTCTTATGGGCATAGAAAACCACTACGCCCCCTGCCCGTACAGCCCCGGCGCGAGCTTCACCACGCTCAAGGGCCTGATGCAGAACCTCGAGGCCGCCATGCCTGGCCGCAAGCTGGATTTCTATCAGGGTTTTCTCGCGCGCGGGCGGCCCGTCTTTGCCCGCCGTGAGGCGGAGGAAGGCCTGGAGTTGGCCCCTTGCACGGAATGCGGCTATCCCACATCCTCCGGCGACCGTTGCGGCGTGTGCCGCATCCGCTCCGCCCTGCTTGACGAGGGCTAGAAAGAACATCACTTTGTGCAAAACGGCCCGGCATCTGCCGGGCCGTTTTGTGCGTTTACTACGGTCTATTCTTCATATTTCCTGAAGACGAGCGAAGCGTTATGCCCCCCAAAACCAAAAGAGTTGGAGAGCGCATAACGAGTGGACGTCTGCTCGGCCCGGTTGCAAATGTGCGGAACATCGCAGTCCGCATCGGGTGCATCCAGATTTATTGTCGGCGGCAACAGACCATGCCGCAAAGCCTCAAGAGTAATGATGGCTTCAATGCCGCCAGCCGCCCCAAACAGATGCCCTGTCATGGACTTAGTGGCGCTGACCTTTACCGTTTTAAGGCTGTCGCCAAAAACGCTCATGATTGCTGCGGCTTCAGATCGGTCGCCTTCCTTTGTTCCTGTGGCGTGGGCATTGATATAGCCAATTTCTGCCACGGAAGCGCCAGACTGGCGGATGGCGATTTCCATGGCCCGCGCTCCGCCCTGAAAGTCTGGCGATGTGATATGCCCCGCATCGCACGTTGCTCCGTACCCAACCACCTCGCCAAGGATTGTCGCCTCACGGCGGCGGGCATGTTCCTCTTCCTCCAGCAGCAACACAGCAGCGCCCTCAGCCATGACAAAGCCATCACGACCGCTGTCAAAAGGACGGCTGGCCTGTTCCGGCACATCGTTGCGGGTTGAAAGAGCCTTCATGCTGGAAAAACCCGCCAGCAAAAACGGTTGAATGCCCGCATCGCTTCCGCCTGCCAGCATCACATCCGCCTGCCCGTGGGCGATGCTCAAAAATGCCTCGCCGATGGCATTGTTAGCAGTGGCGCAAGCGGACACAGGCGCATAGTTCGCCCCTTTAAAGCCCGTCCTGATAGCGACCACGCCCGAAGCCATGTTGACGATCATCATGGGAATCATGAAAGGCGAAACCCGCCGTGCGCCCTTGGCCAGAAATGCCTCATGATTTTTCATGATCGTTTCTATGCCGCCGATGCCAGAACCCACATAAACCCCGGCGCGTTCCGGATCCCAATCGGCACCTTCCAGACCAGACATTTCAACGGCCTGCAAGGCAGCAACAACGGCAAACTGGATATATTTGTCGTATTTTCTTGCGTCCTTTGCGCAAAAATATGTCTCTGCCGAAAAATCGTCCACCTTCCCGGCGATCCTCACCGGGGATTCATCAAACGCCGAATCGTCCATATACCTGATGCCGGATTTTCCGGAACTGATGTTCTTCCACATGGTTTCAGAGTCGTTTCCTGAAGAAGAGATAACCCCAAAGCCTGTTACAACTACTTTACGCATGGCGTCTCCTGGCCTGTTAATTTATATGTATATACATGAATATAACTGCACAAAGCCCAAAAACTCGCAAAAATTGCAGCATGCGCTAGGCGCTGTCCTTTTCTGCAATCGCGGAAACCTTGAGCAACAGTCGCAGCAACTCCTGGACATCATCGTCCCCCAATTCTGAAATCATAAGCTGCTGCGCCTCTTCCCAATGAGGGTGAGCTTCTTTGAGGCTGTCTGCACCAAGGGCCGTCAACTGCATGATCTTTTTGCGGGAATCCGTCGGGCCTGGGGCACTCGCAACAAGCCCCATTTTTTCCAGCTTTTCCACATTTCTGGTCACTGTTGTCTGGTCAATGCCCAAAACCCGGCCAATCTCCGTTATCGAAGGCTCCTCCAGACCAGCAATAGCCCGCAGCAAACCATACTGGGTCATGCGCATTCCATTGCGCGCCAGAAACTTGCCATAAAGCTGGTTGAGTTGCCGATCCGCCTTTCGGATTTGGAGAAAGAGACAAGGCAGTTGCATGGGTGCTCCACATTTTCATGTATATACATATATTATTCGATGCCCGGCGCATGTCAATACCGGGTAAGGCGCTTGACTTCACTATAATTTGAAAATAGATTTCAATTCCATTCAAATTGAGCCACCCCGGCTGTTCCGGTGCGGCGATGACAGGAGCGCACAGCATGCCGGAATCCCTTTCCGCAACTGTCGGGGCGCGCGGCGGCAATGCCCGCACGCTCATCGGCGGTCTGGCCTATTCCCTGCGGCTTGCCATCGCGGGCAATCCCAACTGCGGCAAGACCACAGTTTTCAATGCCCTCACAGGCGCGCACCAGCATGTGGGCAACTACAGCGGCGTAACTGTTGAAAAGAAAGAAGGCTTTATCCGTCACGAAGGGCAGGAGATCATCCTTGTGGATCTGCCCGGCGCGTATTCGCTTTCCGCCTATTCGCAGGAGGAGGTGGTGGCGCGCAACGTGCTGCTGGGCGGCGCGGTGCAGGCGGTCATCAACGTTGTGGACGCGGGCATTCTGGAGCGAGGGCTGCTGCTTACGGCCCAGTTGCGCGAGATGGGCCTGCCTGTGGTCATTGCCTGCAACATGATGGACGAAGCCCGGGCGGCGGGCATCAGCATTGATTTTTTGCGCCTGTCGGAGCTAATAGGCGCCGTCGCCGTGCCCACTGTCGGCACCTCTGGCAATGGCCTGCGCGAGGCCCTTTCTGCGGCGCGCCAGGTTGCCCTTGATGCAGAAAACAGCAGCCTGCAGCCTTGCATTCCCGCAGCTTCACCCACCGAAAGCCACGGTTCTGCCCTGCACATAAGCTACGGCCCCCTGCTCGACCCCATACTGGAAACCATGGAAAAACGCATTGCGGCAAGCCAGGGCATGGCATCCTCGCCCTATGCCCACTGCGCGCCGCGCTGGCTGGCACTGAGCCTGCTTCAAAATGATGCGGAAGCCGTTGCGGCCTTGCAGACGGCGGATGCAGACCTTGCCGCAGACATGGCCCAGGTCTGCCGCTTTGTGCAGGAAGAACTGGGCAGCATTGGTCACGATGCGGAAGGCTTGATAGCAGATGGGCACAGCGCCTTTGTGCGCAGAGTTTCCGCCGCCTGCGTGGTCAAAACCGGCAAGCGCCACCGCCTCAGCCTCTCGGACAGGCTCGACCGCATACTGGCCCACGCAGTGTGGGGCGCGCTGATCATGCTTGGCGTGCTCTACGCCATGTTTCAGATCACCATTGTTCTTGGCTCCTACCCCCAGGGCTGGCTGGAGGGCGCGTTCAGCGCGCTGGCTGGCGCGGTGCGGGGCACACTGCCAGAAGGCCTGCTTTCCTCCCTGCTGGTGGACGGCGTGATCGCGGGCGTTGGCGGGGTGCTGAGTTTTGTGCCGCTGGTGCTTATCATGTTTGCGCTCATCGCCATTGTGGAAGACAGCGGCTACATGGCGCGCATGGCCTATATTGCCGACCGCGTGTTCCAGTTTTTCGGCCTGCACGGGGCATCGGTGATGCCCTATATCATTTCCGGCGGCATTGCGGGCGGCTGCGCCATCCCCGGCGTCATGGCCACCCGCACCATGCGCAGCCCCAAGGAAAAACTGGCAACCATGCTCACCCTGCCCTACATGGCCTGTGGGGCCAAACTGCCCGTGTATCTGCTGCTGGTGGGCACGTTTTTTCCGCACAATGCAGCCAACATGATGTTTGCCATCATCATGCTCTCGTGGGTGCTGGCCTTTTGCGTGGCTCTGCTGCTGCGCAAAACCGTCTTGCGCGGCGAAGCGACTCCCCTGGTCATGGAAATGCCGCCCTACCGCATGCCCACCGTGCGCGGCATCTGCATCCATTGCTGGGAGCGCACCTGGATGTACCTCAAAAAGGCGGGCACGGTGCTTGTGCCACTGTCCATGCTCATTTGGGCGGCCATGACCTTTCCGGCCCTTGATCCGCAAACGGCCCTGCCCTTTGAAAACGAAATCGCCCGCCTGAGCGCGGGACTTGAGCGAGAAGAACTGCCTGCGGAAGCACGCGCCAGTCAGGAAGAAGCCCTCGCAAAAATGCAGGAGAAACTGGATGCCGAGCGCCTGCGGCACACCCTTGCCGGGAGCCTTGGCACATGGTTTGAAGGCGCAACATCCTACGCGGGTTTCAGCTGGCGCACCGATGTGGCCCTTATCGGCGGCATTGCAGCCAAGGAGGCTATCATTTCCACACTGGGCACTGCCTACGCCCTTGGAGAGCAAGACCCGGAAGACCCGGCCTCTCTGGCGGAGCTGCTGCGCGCCGACCCAACGTGGAATCAGGGCACTGCCCTGGCTCTGCTTGTTTTTGTCATGCTCTACGCCCCCTGCTTTGT
Source organism: Desulfovibrio intestinivivus (assembly GCF_053570665.1). Taxonomy (NCBI): domain Bacteria; kingdom Pseudomonadati; phylum Thermodesulfobacteriota; class Desulfovibrionia; order Desulfovibrionales; family Desulfovibrionaceae; genus Desulfovibrio; species Desulfovibrio intestinivivus. The sequence continues at coordinate 911,914 of NZ_JBRBQT010000001.1, forward strand.
CACTCTGGTTGTCATCCGGCAGGAGTCGGGAAGCTGGAAGTGGGTGGCCTTTAGCATAGCCTTCAATACACTGCTGGCCTTTGGCATGGCCGTGGGCGTGTATCAGACGTACCGCTTTTTCTGGATGGACGCATGATGATCAGACGTACAGGGCGCGCACTCGGCATGGGCATACGCGCATATATTGCCTTGGGGCTCACGGTGATGGCCCTGCTTTTTACTGCCAGTTTTTTCTATTTTATGAGCATGGCGCGCGAGGTCAGCGTGTCCGGCACCCGTACATACGGGCTTTTCATGACGCTGGCCGAGAGCGACAAACTGACCGACAGCCGCAACATGGCACGCCTGCGAGGCGCAGAATCCGCACTGGCGGCCTTGCCCTCACTGACCGCGAGGCCAGCGGAGCCGGAGGCCAGCGCCGCGCTGACGGAGCTTTCCGCCGCCATAGCGGAACTGGCAACTGCACAGCCAGTAACTGACGACATGCTGCTGCAACTGCGCCGCACGGCTACGCTGGCGCACGAATTTGAAAACCGCCTGCTCGTGGGCTTTCTGCTGCTGGGCGCAGGGCTGGCCCTGTTGTTCGGCCTGCTGCGCCTGCATCTTGCGCGCCCGCTGCAAAGCATCATGGTCTTTCTCAACCAGTTGGGCACAGGTTCCGCCAGCCAGCCACCCAAACACAGTTTTATCACCGAATTGCGCAACATATCGGCTGCGCTCGAAAATCTTGGCACCTATCTGTCGCTCGCCACAGTGCGCTCGCAAAAACTGGCCTCCGAGCACGACCACTTTCAGAAAATGTCGCTGGTGGACGGCCTCACCGGCGTGGGCAACCGCCGCGCCTTTGACGACAAGCTGCATTCCCTGTGGCTTCATGCCCTGCAACATGGCACGCCGCTGGCGCTTATCATGCTGGATGTGGATACCTTCAAGCGCTACAATGACAGCCTGGGGCATCAGGCCGGGGATGAATGCCTGCGCCGCATTGCCGCCGCCATGAGCCGGGCGGCACGCGCTACGGATGTTTGCGCGCGCTACGGCGGGGAGGAGTTTGCCCTGCTGCTGCCCGGTGCGGACGATGCAACAGCGCAGGCCGTGGCCGCCCGTGTGCATGCCGAAGTGGCCCGGGAACAGTTGCCCCACCCCAGCTCGCCAGTGGGCGATATGGTGACGGTCAGCCTGGGAGTGAGCAGCCTCAAACCGCTGGAAGAGCAGAAGGAAGAAAGCCAGATGCTGGTGCGGCAGACAGATTCCGCCCTCTATGCCGCCAAGGCCTCAGGCCGCAACCGCACCTGCGTTTATGGGCAGGCTTCATAAGCATCCAAGAGGGTAGCCCGGCATGCAAAAAGCCGCCCGGATTCAATCCGGACGGCTTATATTCACTGTTCTGACAGAAAGTATAACTTACTTCACCGTTACAACCGTTGAAGCCGCAATAGTTTCCGGCGTCAGTTCCTGGCCAAGTCCGGGCAGTTCGGGCACGGAGTACATGCCCTTTTCAGGCATGTAGTTGTGCACGCAGGTTCTGGTGTTGGGCTCAAGCAGTGCGTAGCGGTGCAGCTCATGGATCATGAAGTTGGGAATAGCCGCCTCAATATGCAGGGCCGCAGCGGTCGATATGGGTCCGCCGCATACGTGGATCTGGACGGTCACATCATAGACGTGGGCCATGTCGCAAATTTTCTTTACCTCTGTGAGGCCACCGCAGGTGCAGATATCAGGCTGGATGACACTCAGCGAACCCTCTTCAAGGAAGGGACGGTAACCCCAGCGCCAGTAAATGCGCTCGCCAGCAGCGATGGGAATCGGCACATTGTCCGCAACCTTCTTCATCTGCTTGGGGTTCAGAGGCATGACGGGTTCTTCGTAGTACAACACGCCAAGTTCCGCGATCATGCGGCCAAACTGGATGGCCGCAGTGGTGGACGTAAAGGAGTGCATTTCAACAATGATATCCATATCCGGCCCAACCGCCTTACGCATGGCTGCAAGACGGTCATAGCCCCTGCGAAGTATCTTGTCGGGCAGCACGCCTGAAAGATCCTGCTGGTTCCAGTTGCCCTGCCCGTCCATGGCGAGTACGTCCACCTTAAGGGCATCATAGCCTTCTTCCTGGGCTATAAGCGCAGTTTCGGCATAGGCCTCGGGATCAACAAGCATGGCTTTGTCCTGCCCGGCCCCCCAGCCAAACTGCAACTGGCTGGCATAAGCTCGTATCTTGCTGCGAGTCTTACCGCCAAGTAGCTGATACAGGGGTACGCCAAGCGCTTTCCCCTTGATGTCCCACATGGCAAGGTCAAGGCCGCTCATGGCAGCGGAAAAAATACCGCCGCCGCCCTGCCCCCAAAATGTCTTGCGCAGCATCTTTTCCCAGATTGCTTCGTTGCACATGGGATCCATGCCAATGAGTATCTGGCCCAGATCTTTCGCCATGCCAAACCCGCCAGAAGCGCCCACGCCGTAAGCAAGGCCCACTTCACCGAAGCCGCTGATGCCTTCATCCGTATTAACTTTCACAACAACAGGGCGCCATTTGCTCGTAGCGGAACTGAAGTCATTGGCCACATCAATAATATCAATGCTCGTAATCTTCATCATTATTCTCCTGTAAACTGTGCCGCTAATAACGCTTGGCCGCAAGAATACCTGCCGCAATGGTCGCCGCCGCCCCTGTGAACACAAGGCAAAGCAGGCCGCTGCTGTACTGGCCGGTAGTGCTTATGAAAAATCCGATCATGGCGGGCGCAAGCGATGCAAGCCCGTTGGCAAGGCCATTCATTATGCCTGACGCCGTGGACATGGACGAGCCGGGAATCAACCCCTGCAGCAACGTCCAGGCCACCGGCGTTCCCATGGTGCAGAATGCCACAGCCAGAGACAGCAATACGGCCGAGAGGTATTTCTGCTCGGCGACTGCCCCCAGATAAACACAACAACCGGCAAAGAACATTGCTGCCATAAGAATTGGCGCGCTTCTGCCTATCTTGTCCGTCAAAAATCCGCACGACACCTTAAAAATAATGGAAAGCACAAAGGGCAGTGACGCCAGCCAGCCCATTTCGCTCCAGCTGAACCCTCTGGCTGTTTTAAGGTAGCTCGGCAACCAGGTTATCAGGCCCCAGTACATGCATTGGAGGCACAAATACCAAAAGACCAAAAGCCAGTACCGGTAATTGCCGATGAATCCCTTGAGACGCTGCCCCAGAGGCAACGCAACTTCCTTGGAAGCCGTAACTTCCTGTCCTGCTTCAATATGGGCCAGTTCTGCATTGTTGATGCTTTTATGCTGCCTCGGGGTATCCGCCGTATGCCGCCACAAAAGGTACAAAGGGATCAAGCCCACCACGAGGCAGAAATGGAAGTTGGCCCTCCAGCCGTGGTTTCCAATAAGATAAGCAAAAAACGGCATGGCCAGAGCTGGTGCGACAGATTGCCCGACAACCCAGGCGGCGTTGGCCCGCCCGCGCTCATGCCGGGGGAACCAGTTTTTTACAAAAACGCTTTGCAGCGGGTAGTACATGCCCTCGCCAACACCAAGCATAATCCGGCTGACGATGATGATCGCAAACGTCGAGGCAACGCCGCCCAGGAACAGAGAGGCCGTCCAAAGGCCAATGCAAAGCATCATGGATTTGCGCGGCCCCAGGTAGTCGCCTATGGGAGCCAGCAGCACGTTGGCCACACCGTATGCCGCCAGAAAAACAGACATCATCATGCCTATTTGCACTGGCGCACCCTTAATGCCCATTTCGAGCAGAAAGGGATCGTTGGCGGCCAGAACAGAAACGTTCACACGGTCAAGATATGCTATGAATATCCCGATAAACAGACAAAATACGATTATAAATCGTTTTTTTGTTTGCACTTCGCCTGTTTCTTTCGTTTCATTCACAGAAGAAACGATTTTTTCACCCATAGTATTCCTTCCTGACGTTTTTTATGACCCTGCAATGCGCATTTGCTGTAATCATACACAAAGTTAATAGTCTTTCAACTTCCACCACGAGCTACCGGTACTTCCCATATGGAATTTCCATTGTCACGACTATGCTGCGCAAATCCAGATTGGTAAAATTGTTTTTATTTGTGGATTAATAAGATAAAGTTATCGAAAGCGCTAACTGAAAGGAAAAACTCATGCAATTGACGCTGCGGCAAATTGAGGCATTTCTGACGGTTGCAAATCTCCGCAGCTTCACGGCTGCCGGGGCTTCCTTGCACATAACCCAAAGTGCCGTGAGCAACCTTATCAAGGATCTTGAGGCGCAGGTCGGCGTGCCGCTTTTTGACCGCACATCGCGTTTCGTCTCACTTTCCCCCGATGGGCGAGAGATGTACACGCTGGCCCAGAAGGCCTTTCACGAATTTTTGCTTATGGAAAAATACGCCGCAGATCTCAGCAGCCTGCGCGCGGGCAGGGTGCGCGTTGTGGGTGCCCCCCTCATTGCCTGCACACTGCTGCCGCTGCTGCTCGCACATTTCAAGAGAGCCCAACCCGCCATACGGGTCGAGCTGGTGGATCAGCCCATGGCTCTGGTGCAATCGAGTATACAGCAAGGGGATGCAGAGGTCGGCTTTGGCCCGGCCCGACTGACAGAAACAGACATTATCGCCCGCCATTTTTTTACCACCCCTGTGAGCATGCTCTCACGCCCGGATCACCCGCTGGCAGGAAGGCACAGCACATGGAACGAGGTAAAGAAGGTTCCGGTGGTTGCAGTGGGGAGAGAATCCGTGGGCTATATCGCCGCGGATGTGGGGACACAGCCGCCGTTTTCCATTGGCCATGTGGTCAATCAGATGCCTACGGCCTTTGCCTTGGCAGCAGCGGGGTGCGGCGTTGCGCTCGCGGGGCGCTTTTCACTGATGCTGGCACGGGGCTATGGCCTTGTGGCTACCCTCCTGCACGACCCGGTACTGTACCGGGAAATGCAGATGTACCTGCCTGCTGCCCGCAAACTCTCGGATGCTGCCGCCACCTTTGTGGATTTTGCCACGCAGTTTGTGAAAGATCACGATCCCAATACACTGGATTCAGCCACTGTTGCCGAACTGGCACCGCCGCTCAGTACACGCAGAGACGCCTGATCACAGGCGGCTGGCCTGCCTTTGCAGCATAAAAAAACGCCCTGCTGAAAAGCAGAGCGTCTGAACGCATACATGTAGGGCAAGCCTGAAAGCTAAAGTGCTAATTGTTTGCCGCAGCAGCGGGCTGCACCATGATGGCCCCGGCCTCCCTGCGGCGCAGGGCAATGGTTACTTCCGCGCAGCGCAAGGCCAGAGGGTCGCGCAGGGGCGCATAGCCCACCACAGAAACAGGCATGCCCGAACCCAGCCCCATGTCGCGGATGCGCCGCGCAAGCTCGCCCCTGGCATTGATGCTGACAATACGCGCCACCTCGCCCACCTTGAGGGACGTAAGAGGAATAACTGAATCCATTGCGCCTCCGGGCATCTTTTAAAAAATTGCCCATTTTAAAAATAACATTCATTTTCAATTTAACGATCATCCTGCCCAGCGTCAAGAAAATATGACCACAGCAATCTGCAGTGGTTGCGCCACACTCGGCACCTCGCGCGGCAGGCCTCATCCGCTCCACTCGACCATATGGCCCGACTCTGGCATGATGCCTTGCAGCGGGAGCGCCACTGGCCTCCACGCCGATTCCGGCACACGTCAACAACGGACAAGCCATGAGCATCCTGAAAAAAGTTCTGGAACGGGGCCTCACCCCGTCCAACGTCATAAGCTATTTGTGTTTGCAGATCATGCGCGTAAACGGCGCGCTCTGGGGCACGCTGCGCCTGCGGCTCAAGGCCTTTGCCCTGGGTGTACAGGTTGGCGCGGGCGTATCCGCCCACGGCCCTGTGGGTCTGCTGCGCTGGCCGGGCAGCCGCATGAGCATCGGCGCTGGCGCAAGCCTTATTTCTTCCTGGCGGCGGGCCACGGCTGCCGCGCTGGCACATCCCGTGCGGCTGCGCACCTTTGGCCCCGGAGCCAGCATTGAAATCGGCCCCGGCTGCCAGTTGAGCGGCACGTCCATCACCGCGCGCTCCAAGGTCATACGCCTTGGGCGTCAGGTCATGGTGGGCCCCAACTGCGTTGTGGTGGATTCCGACTTTCACGCCCACTGGCCGCCGGAAGCCCGCGCCACAGAACCCGGCATGGAAGGCGACCGCTCGGTAACTATTGGCGACTATGCGTGGATTGGCATGAACTGCCTTATCCTCAAGGGCGTAACCATTGGCGAAGGGGCCATCATCGGCGCTGGCAGCGTGGTCACGCGCGATGTGCCGCCCTTCTGCCTTGCCGCTGGCTCTCCCGCCCGCGTGCTGCGCAGCCTCCAGCCCGGCGAAAGCGCGCAACAGCCCGCCACTGCGGAATAGGTCGCCGCACGGTGTCTGTGGGGGAATATATTGCGGCGCTGCTGGCGTCGGAAAAGCTGGGCGCGCAGGTCACGTGCCACAAGCTCTTTCCGCCAGTGGAGCCATGCTACGCGCCCACGCGCCTGCCCTGGCCCGCGGCCATCAGCCGTGCCCTTGAGCAGCGCGGCATCAACGGGCTTTACAGCCATCAGGCCCTTGCCACAGACCACATCCGCGCCGGGCATTCCATTGTTGCGGCCACCCCCACGGCCAGCGGCAAAAGTCTTATCTACAACCTGCCCGTGCTCGACCGCTACCTGCGCGACCGCGATGCCCGCGCCCTGTATCTCTTCCCGCTCAAGGCTCTGGCGCAGGATCAGCTGGGCGCGTTCAACGCCCTGGTGGAGAGCTGGCCCAAGGAGGCCCGGCCCACCGCCGCCCTGTATGACGGCGACACCACCGACCATTTTCGCCGCAAAATCCGGCGCAATCCACCCACAGTGCTTATCAGCAATCCAGAGATGCTGCACCTCGGCATTCTCCCCCACCACGAGCAGTGGGCGGAATTTCTGGCGGGCCTGAGCCATGTGGTTGTGGACGAAGCCCATACCTACCGGGGCGTGTTTGGGGCGCACATGGCCCAGGTATTCCGGCGGCTCAACCGTATTGCCGGGCGCTACGGCGCGCGGCCCGTCTACGTGCTATGCACGGCCACCGTGGGCAATCCAGGCGAGCTGGCAGCGGCCCTGACCGGCACGGAGGCCCCCGCCGCCGCGCCTGCCCTTGCCGCAGGCCTGGATTCTCCGGCGCAGGTTCCGTCCTCTGCTCCTGCCGCCCGCATAACGGATGCGCCAGTGGTCATTGACCAGTCCGGCGCGCCGCAGGGGCCACGGCACTTTGTTTTTCTCAATCCGGAGCAAAGCCCCGCCACAGCCGCCATTGACCTGCTCAAGGCGGCGCTGGCCCGCAACCTGCGCACCATAGTCTACTGCCGCTCGCGGCGCATGACGGAACTTATCAGCCTGTGGGCCGGGCAATCGGGTGTATTTTCCGAGCGAATCTCCGCCTATCGGGCGGGCTTTCTGCCTGAAGAAAGGCGCGGCATCGAGGCCCGCATGGCCTCAGGCGAGCTGCTGGCCGTGGTCAGCACCAGCGCGCTGGAACTGGGCATAGACATTGGCGGGCTGGACGTGTGCATTCTTGTGGGCTACCCCGGCACGGTCATGGCCACCCTGCAACGCGGCGGGCGCGTGGGCCGCGCCCAACAGGAATCTGCCGTTATCATCGTGGCGGGCGAGGATGCGCTGGATCAGTATTTTGCCCGCAATCCTGAAGATTTTTTCAGCCGCCCTGCGGAAAAGGCCGTGGTCAACCCGGACAACGAAGTCATTTTGACTCGCCATCTGGAATGCGCGGCGGCAGAAATGCCCCTCACCCCCGGCGAAGCCATGCTGGCAAGCCCCGCAGCACGCGCCGCCGCCCGCGCGCTCAACGCCAAGGGGCTGTTGCTGCAGTCGGCGGACGGCACCCAACTGCTGGCCGCCCGCAAGCGGCCCCAGCGTCATGTGGATTTGCGCGGCACAGGGCAGACCTTCAGCATTGAAGATCAGGACGGTCAGATCATCGGCTCGGTGGATGGCTTTCGCGCATGGCAGGAGACGCACCCCGGCGCTGTTTACCTGCACCGGGGCCGCAGCTACGTGATCGAAGAAATGGACCCGGCCCGCGCCCGCATTGTGGCCAAGGCCGCCAAGGTTTCGTGGTTTACGCGCACACGCGGGCAAAAAAGCACCGACATTCTTGAAGAAGTCGAGCGCGCATCACTGGGCCGCGTGCTGGTCTGCCGTGGCCGCCTGCGCATTACCGACACCGTGACCGGGTATGAAAAGCGCTCCACATCGGGCAACCGCCTGCTCACCATCACGCCGCTTGCCGCGCCGCCGCAGGTTTTTGAAACCGAGGGCCTGTGGTACGTCATACCAGACAGCATCCGCGCCTCGCTGGAAGAACGCTTTCTGCACTACATGGGTTCCATCCATGCCCTTGAACATGCGGCCATTGGCCTGCTGCCCCTGCTCATCATGGCCGACCGCAACGACTTTGGCGGCATTTCCACCCCGCTGCATGCCCAAACCGGGCTGTCGGGCGTATTTATTTATGACGGCCTGCCGGGTGGGGCGGGCCTGACGCGGCAGGCCTTTCCCGATGCGCGGGGCCTGCTGGAAGCCACCTTCAAGGCTGTCGCCGCCTGTCCCTGCGAGGACGGCTGCCCCTCCTGCGTGCATTCGCCCAAGTGCGGCTCCGGCAACAGGCCCATCAGCAAAATCGGCGCGTTGGAACTGCTGCGCGAAATGTTGGCCCCCGGCACGGAAGGCGATGCCCTGTGCCGCGACCTGCGCATCAGCCCCGCCCCTGACAGGCTGGATATGGAATCGTTGGACGCAGCCTCTGCCCTGGCGGCAGCGCCCCGGCCTGCAGTTTCGGCTCTGGATTTCATCAATGAAGAAAGCCAGCCCGAAGCCGCGCACACTGCAATGGAGGAACAGTCCATGAGCAAAAAGCACTCCGCGCCGGACAATCAGAACAGTCTGTTCGGCGCTAACGGTCTTGCGCAATCCGGCCCCAGCGGCAGTGCCCCCGCGCCGCAGGGCGCGGCCAGCAGCGCACCGGGCGCTCGAGGGACAACTACCTTTGACGCCGCAGGCCTGTTGACGCACATTCCCGTGCCGCCGCCCAAAAATTTTGTGGTCTTTGACGTGGAAACCCGGCGCTCCGCTGCCGAAGTGGGCGGCTGGAACCGGGCCGACCGCATGGGCGTAAGCGTTGCCGTGGCCTATGACAGCAAGGCGGACGACTATTTCTCCTACCAGCAGGAGGAGCTGCCCGCCTTATTTGAGCGCCTGCGCGCGAGCGACCTTGTGGTGGGCTTCAACAGCCTGCGCTTTGACTACGCCGTGCTTTCGGCCTTTGCGCCCTTTGACCTGCACAAGCTGCCCAGCCTTGATCTTTTGCAGCGCGTGTACGAACGCCTGAACTACCGACTTCCGCTGGACAATCTGGGGCAGGCCACGCTGGGCGAACCCAAGAGCGCTGACGGCCTGCAAGCCCTGCAATGGTGGAAGGAGGGAAGGCTGGAAGATATCGCCACGTATTGCCGCAAGGATGTGGACATCACCCGCCGCCTTTATCTGCACGGTCTGGAGCAGGGCTTTTTGCTGTTCAGCAACAAGTCTGGCTCCCGTGTGCGCGTTCCTGTGGATTTTCACCGGCGTTGAGACTGCCAGCCGGAAAAAGCAAGACGCCCGCTATCGCGGGCGTCTTGCTTTCAAATCTCTGTAACAAGGCAAGGTTACTTCAATTTTTTCAGCGTCTTTTCCATACCTTCCGGCAGGGGATAGACGTGATCCTCGCCGGGGAACGCGCCCGCGCGCACTTCACGCGCATAGGCCTCCACCGCCGAGCGCAGGCTTGCGCCCACTTCGCCAAAGCGTTTGACGAAGCGCGGCAGGTGGCTCAGGGTCATGCCCGTCATATCCTGCCACACCAGCACCTGCCCATCGCAGCCAGCGCCCGCGCCAATGCCGATAACCGGGATGGACAGGGCCTGGGTCACGCGCTCGGCCAGGGGCGCGGGCACGCATTCCAGCACCAGGGCGAAAGCCCCGGCATCTTGCAGGGCGCGGGCATCGTCCAGCAGCTTCTGGCCTGCGGCCATGCTTTTGCCCTGCACCTTGAACCCGCCAAAAGCGTTCACAGATTGCGGCGTGAGGCCAAGATGCCCCATGACGGGAATGGAAGCCCGCGTCAGTGCCCGCACTTCTGGGGCAAATTCCGCGCCGCCTTCAAGCTTGACCGCCTGGGCACGGCCTTCAGTCATGAGCCGCCCGGCGTTGCGCACGGTATCTTCCACAGAAACGTGGTAGCTCATAAAGGGCATGTCGCAGACCACAAGGGCTTTTTGCGCACCGCGCGCCACGGCGGCGCAGTGGCGCACCATGTCGTCCACTGTGACGGAAAGCGTATCGGGATAACCCAGCATCACCATACCCAGCGAATCACCTACAAGCAGGGCATCCACCCCGGCCATGTCCATGACCCGTGCGGTGCTGTAATCATAAGCCGTCAACATGACGAGCTTTTCCTGCCCTTTGGCCTCACGGAAGGTAACTATGGTATTCTTCATGACTGAGCCTCCTTCTGATTGGCATCGTGGGCCAGCCCCATGATGAGGTGGGTAAGCTTGGCAGCCGTAAAGTCCGCATGGTGCAGGCCCTCAATGGGGGCCAGTTCCACCACGTCCAGCCCCACCACGCGGCGGCCCGCCACGCAGCGTTCCAGCATGTACTGGGCCTCGCGCCAGTTGATGCCGCCGGGCGAGGGCGTTCCGGTGGCTGGCATGATGGACGAATCAAGCCCGTCCACATCAAAGGTGATGTAAATATTTTTGGGGAAATCCTCGGGCAGGGGCAGCTCCGGCAGGCCCACGCGGGCAAGGAAGTAGGCGTCGTAATGGGTGACGTTGAACTTCTTGCGGATCTCGGCTTCTTCCCGGCAGAAATCGCGCACGGCAAACTGCGTGAGCGGCAGGCCGAGGTCGGCCACGGCGCGGTACATGACGCTGGCGTGTGAAAAGGGGCTGCCCTCATACTGGGGCCGCAGGTCGGCGTGGGCGTCAAACTGCACAACGCCAAAGGATTCGCCCGTTTTTTCAGCCTGCCGGGCCAATGCCCGCAAGGCTCCAAGCGTCACGGTATGCTCGCCGCCCAGCACCACAGGCACGGCCTCGCAGGCAATGGCATGGGCCACAGCGGCCTCTATGCGGTCAAGCGTGTCGGTTATGGGGCCAGCGCAGTCCACGGCCTGGGCGGTAAAAAAACCTGACTCGCCCGGTGCGAATCCGCATTCCCAGGCCTCAAGCTGGTGCGATGCGGCAAGCAGGGCCTGAGGGCCTTTGACCGTGCCGCTGCCATAAGAAACGCTCTGCTCCAGAGGGACGGGGATAATGTGAAACCCTGCCTGCTCCGGTGCTGACTGGGGATATTCAGAAGCCAGAAACTTATCTTGCATTTGTGATCCTGCCGTGATTTGACATAAAAAAACGGCCCGCTTGGGGAGGCAGGCCGTTTCGGTTGGAGGAGACTGTCAGCAAAAGAAAGGAAGGTACTTTCTAAGCTGCAATGGCCGTGCCATAAAAAACAGCATGCGAATAATCATCTAACATGTTGTTTTTTATTTGTAATTTATTACAGCCCCTCTGGCGATGCGTTAAAAATGTTTAACCCTACTTGCCTGTGCCCTGCCTGGAAGGCGCAAAACTGTACAAAATATTTTCTTGCACAGCCTACTGCACAGTGTCCTTGCTCGGCGCAACAGCCGCACCCTGCAAAGAAAGGGACAGCTTTTCGGCCAGTTCGCGCGCGGCGGGCGTATTGCGCCATTCGTCAAAGAGTTTCTGCCAGCCGCCAAAATCCACAAAGTTGCGGTCAAGCTGTTCTTCGTGCATCTGCACCCAGGCGTTGAAAAGCTGCATCTGCACCTGGAAGGTGGAGCTCTCAAAAATCATGGTCGCAGAATCGCGGGGCATGACCTGACCGTCCACATGGGCCAGCACAAAATTACAGACCGCGCGGCGGGAGGTTTCAAAGGTCACTTCCTGACCGTTCATTTCTTCTGCCAGGGGCAGCAGGCGCGGGAACAACTCGCTGATGCGCTCCATGGCCTTGACCGGCACTGCAATGAACAGGGCGGGCTGGCCGTCCGTGGCGGCAGGGGCATCGGGCTTTTCAGAGATGAAATAAAAACGCAGCCAGTTCTCGAACATGACGGCTTCCAGAACCCTGGCAACGCCATTCTGAAATTGTTCTTGAGCTTCGGGCATGGAGACTCCCTTAGTGTTTTACGGCCACGACCCGCAGCCGCCGATAATCAGCAATCCAACCGCCGTTATTCCACATGGATGCGCGCAGGGCATCCGCCACGGCGGCAAAAACCTTTTCCTGAGCCTCTGGGGCCACGCAATCCAGATCCTGGGCAAAAAACTGGGCCATCCAGCGAGCAAGGCCTTCTTCCCCGCCTTTGAGGGGGGTCGGCCTGTCGTATTCTTCCGCCAGCCGCACGGAAAACCCGTGCCAGCTCAGCAGGGACGCATATTCCTGCGCCGAGGGAAAATAAAAACGCTCGCAGTTCAGATGCGCCGGACCAATCCCCTCCCCTGCCAGCGCGGCCTGAAAGGCCGCCCCGAAGGCAGCGCGGATGCGCCCGATGTTGCCCTGCGCGCCAAATTCGCACACCAGCAGCCCGCCGGGGCGCAGTGCCCGCGCCATGACGGCAGTCAGCCGCTCCTGATCTTCTATCCAGTGCAGCGCGGCGTTGGAAAAGAGCGCGTCCACGCAGCCGTTCCACGGCATGTCGCAGGCGTCCATTACCAGAAATTCCACTCGCGGCAGACGCATTCTGGCCTGCACGATCATGTCGGGCGAGGCGTCAATGCCCACCACGCGGGCGGCTCTGGCGGTCAGCGCTTCGGTCAGAGTGCCCGTGCCGCAGCCAACGTCAACGACAAAACCCAGACCATCGGGCAGCAGCCCCAGCAGATTTTCACCGTAAGCCGCCACGAAATCGTGGTTCTGGTCGTAAAGACGGGCATCCCAATCCATGAATCCTGTTCTCCCTGCGCGGCGAAAAAAAGCGCAAGCGCCACTTGTTGTAAACATCAGACTACAGCGCGTCAATGCGGCGGGCTGATTTGCAGCAACAATGCCGCCCTCTCCCTGCCAGCAACGACCCGGCTCAGGCCTGTTTTTCCTGCACGGCGCGCTTTTGCATTTCACGGTTGCCCAACTGCCCAAGCACTGCGGCGGCCAGACCGGTAACGGCGCTCACCAGGCCCAGCGGCACGGCGGTATCCCCCCCGGCAAGCCCCACAAGGGGCGAGGTGCACGCGCCGAAAATAAAGACAGCCACGCCCAGAATGCCCGAGGCTGTTCCCGCGCCCACATTTTGCGCGCTGATGCCAAGGGTGAAGCTCGTGGGGAGCGTCATGCCCTGAAGGGCGATCATGAAAAACAATCCCACGAGCAGGGGCAAGGGCGAAGCTGGCGCAATCACCGTTACGGCCAGTACGCCAAGGCAGGCCGCGCAACGCAGTGTGTTGCCGATCTGCAGCAAACGGGCCTCGCCAAAGCGGCGCGCCAGCCGGGCCGTGGCAAGGGCGACAAACATGACGCTCAAGGCGTTGCAGCCAAAAATGACGCTGTAGCCCTGCGGCGAGATGCCGTACATGCCCTGCAGCACAAAGGGCGAGGCCGCCACGTAGCCGAAAAATCCGCCCATGGTGAAGCCCTGCACACCCACATAGCACATAAAGGGCTTTTGCCGCAAAAGCTCGCCCATGGCCTTCCAAGAGGCGCGCAAGCCGCCCTCGCGGCGCATGGTTTCCGGCAGGGTTTCGGGCAGACCCACAGCGCTCAGCACGATCAGCAGCACCCCAAAGCCCGTCAGAAAATAAAAAATCAGGGGCCAGCCGCTCAAGGACGCCAGCCAGCCGCCCAGAAGCGGCCCGGTAATGGGAGCAATGCCGTTGACCGCCATAAGCAGGCTCATGAAGTTGGTCAGCTCCGACCCGCGGAACAGATCACAGGCCATGGCGCGGGCCAGCACAATGCCCCCTGCCCCGCCAAGCCCCTGCGCAAAACGCAGGGCAATAAAGCTGTTGCCCGTTTTTGCCGCTGCGCAGCATATGGAAGCCAGCGTAAAGAAGATCAATGCCACGAACAACGGCTTGCGCCGCCCTGTGGAATCTGAAATGGGCCCCACAAACAATTGCCCGAGGGCCATGCCCAGCAGACAGGCCGTGATGGTCAACTGGGTTGTTGCCGTAGAAATGTTAAGGTCTGCGGCCAGCGCGGGCAGACTTGGCAGATAGGTATCGGTACACAGCGGACCAAAGGCGGCCATCATGCCCAGCAAGAGCGCCAGAAACAGCCTGCGGCGGCGTGGCAGCTTTGCGCCGGCACCCACAATATAATCATTTTCCGTAATGCGCATGCTTGTCCTTTTTCTTTTCTTTGCGCGATATTCGGGACGGGCGCGGGCAAAGTCAAGGGCGGGGAATGCCCCTGCGCGGCGCTGGTATGCGCTGCCGCCTTATGCTACCCTGCGCCTATGATTGATTACGCTCAAGCCCTTAACGAAGCCCAGTACGAGGCAGCCACCTGCGGCGACGGCCCGGTGCTGGTTGTGGCAGGCGCAGGCAGCGGCAAAACCCGCACCATCGTCTACCGTCTGGCATGGCTGGCAGAACACGGCGTCGAACCTGACGCCATGCTCCTGCTCACCTTTACCCGCAAGGCCGCGCATGAAATGCTGCACCGTGCGGGGCTGTTGCTCAATCAGGGGCTTGCGGGCGTGCAGGGCGGCACCTTCCACGCCTTTGGCTTTGGGGCGCTCCGGCGCTGGAAGCCCGCGTGGCTTGGCGACAGACCCTTTACAGTCATGGATTCCGCCGACATCAACGAGGCGGTCAAGCACTGCAAAGATCAGCTCAAACTGGGCAAGGGCGACAGGTCGTTTCCCAAAACCCAGAGCATTGTGGGGCTGCTGAGCAAGGCCCGCAACAAGGAACTGCCGCTGGACGAAGTGCTGCGGCGCGAGGCTTTTCATCTGCTGCCCCATGCCGACGGCCTGGCCCGGCTGGGCGATGCCTACAATGCCTACCGCCGCGACAAGGGCCTGCTGGATTACGATGATCTGCTGTTCGAGCTTGAGGCCCTGCTGCGCGAAAATCCGCTGGCAGCCGCCTCGCTGCGGCAGAGGTTCAGCCATATTCTCGTTGACGAGTATCAGGATACAAACCTGGTTCAGGCCCGCATTGTGCGCCTGCTGGCAGGGCCGATGGACGGCCCCCCAGGCAACGTCATGGCGGTGGGCGACGAAGCCCAGTCCATCTATGCTTTTCGCGGCGCCAACGTGCGCAACATATTGGACTTTCCCACGCTTTTTCCCGGCGCGCGCGTGGTGCGGCTGGAAGAAAACTACCGCTCCACCAAGCCTGTGCTGGATGTGGCCAACAACCTGCTCTCCCACGCTGCGGAATCCTTCCGCAAAAACCTGTTCACGCGCAAGGAAGGCGGCGACCCGGTACGACTTGTGACGCCGCTCAGCGACATGAGTCAGGCCAAGCTGGTGGTGCGCCGGGTTGAAGAACTGCTGGCGACCCATCTGCCGCACGAAATCGCGGTGCTTTTCCGCGCTGGCTTCCATTCCTACAATCTGGAAATGGCCCTCAATCAGGCGGGCATTGCCTTTCGTAAATACGGCGGGCTGCGCTATACCGAGGCCGCCCACGTCAAGGATGTTATTGCCTACGCGCGCCTGCTGCTCAACCCGCTCGACCTGCCCGCCTTTGCCCGTGTGGCGGCCCAGCACAGCGGCATTGGCCCCAAGACGGTGGAAAAACTCTATGCCGTGGCCCGCAGCGGCGATCAGAAATCCACAGAAAAAGCCTTTGCCAAGTATCCGGGTTTTCTGGAAGACATGCGCTTTGTCGACGACCTGCGCGCCCGGCCCATGCCGCCCTCGGGCACGCTGTCGTCCGTTCTTGAGCATTACCGCCCCCGCCTCGAGGCCCTTTACCCCGAAGACTGGCCCCGCCGCCAGCAGGGGCTGGAAGAAATCATCCAGATGGCCTCCGGTTACAGCGAGCTGGATCTTTTTGTGGCAGATCTGGCCCTTGAAGCGCCGGAAGACGATGACGCCGACAGCAACGAGGGCAAGATCACCCTTTCCACCGTACATTCGGCCAAGGGGCTGGAGTGGAACGCCGTTCTGATCATTGATCTGGTGGAAGACCGCTTTCCCTCGCGCCACGCGCTGGCCCGGCCAGAAGATTTTGAAGAAGAACGCCGCCTCATGTACGTGGCCTGCACCCGCGCGCGCCAGTGCCTTGACCTTTACGCCCCGGCCTCGCTCTACAACAGAGCGGAGCGCGGCAGTCAGCACGTGAGCCAGAGCCCCTTTGTGCGCGAGCTTGCGCCCGGCATGGTTGAAGAATGGATTGAAGGCTTCGGCGGCGTGCTTTCGCGCCGCAGCGTTGGCGGCGTGGGCTTTGGGCGCAAAACCGCCATGCCTTCAGCTGGCGGGCCTGGTGGAGCGCAGGGCTTTTCGGGCGGGCTTTTGCCGCGTCCGCAGCGCCCACCGAGCCACGATGCATACGACGACTGCCAGCTTGCGCCAGACGACGCGCCGGGGAATGCGCCAGCAAGCGGCTCGGGCAAGCAGACTTTTCCCTTTGCGACCCCCGCGTCCGCCCCTGCGGCGGCTCATGGAAGTTCAGGGACGCTGGCCGCAGCCGATGGCGATCTGTGCTACTGCCGCCACCGTATTTTCGGGCGGGGCAAGATCGTGCGCCATCTGCCGCCGGACAAGGTGCAGGTGAATTTCCCCGGCTTTGGCCTCAAGGTCATTCTGAGCGAATATCTGATTCTGGAGAGCTGATATGGTTCCGCCCCACGCATCCCCTGTTTCTCATGGCTCTCTTTCTGAAGACGGCATTCTGGCCTGTCTTGGCAGACATTTTCCGCAGACCGGGCCTTCCCTGCTGCTGGGCAGGGGCGACGACTGCGCCGTGCTGCGCGGCGGCAAGCCCCTTGCCGTGAGCAGCGACCTTTTTCTGGAAGACGTGCATTTTCGCCGCTCGTATTTTACCCCTGAAGAAACAGGCTACAAGGCGCTGGCCGTCAATGTGAGCGATCTTGCGGCCTGCGGGGCGCGGCCCGCGGCCTTTACCCTCTGCCTCGGCCTGCCCGGCTGGGTGGACGAACCGTGGCTGGACGCGTTTTTCTCAGGCATGGCCGGTCTTGCCAAGCAACACAACATGGTGCTGGCCGGAGGCGATCTTTCCGGCTGCGAGCGTCTGCATATTTCTGTGACAGTGTGGGGCGAACCCGCCGACCCCGGCACCTTTCTTGTGCGCGGTGGCAGCATGCCCGGCGATGTGCTCTTTGTAGTGGGACGTCTGGGCCTTGCCCGCGCGGGGCTCAAAGCCCTTGAAGCTCAGGGCCGCACGGCTCTGGAGCAGTGGCCCGCCGCCTGCGCGGCGCACCTGCACCCCGAGCCGCAGGTGGACGCTGGCCTCATGCTGGCGCGGGCAGGATTCAACGCCCGACCGCCTGCGCTCATGGATGTTTCTGACGGCATCATGCGCGATCTGCCCCGGTTGCTTGGCCTTACGGGCGAGTTGAGCGCTGCGGGTCAGGTCTCGCGCGGCAGCTTGGGGGCGGAAATTATGCTGGCCCGTGGGCAACTGCACCCCGAAGTAGTGAGCTATGCCGAAGCCCATGGCAAAAATCCCGTACACGAAGCCCTGCTTGGCGGCGAGGATTACGCCCTGCTTGGTTCGTGCGCGCCCGACATGCTACCCCCCCTGCATGCGGCCATACCGCGCCTTACAAGCATCGGCGTTGTGACCGCGGGCGGCGGTCTTGTGTGCAACAACGAACCGCTGGACACTCTGGCGGACATGCGCGGCTTTGACCACTTTGAGCACAAAGGGCAAGAGGCCTGACATGCACGCATGGCAAAACAAAGGAAACCCCGCATGAGCACCATCTCGCAGCGGTCAGAATCCGCGCCGCTTTCAGAAGATCAACCTTCCATTTCTTCTCAAATGGTTGAAGAATTCCGCGCTATCTGCCGCGATGCATGGAAGCAGGGCCTGCTGTCCGGCTGCAACGGCAACGCCAGCCGCAGGCTTGGCAGCAACGCACCAGGGCTTGTCTGCGTCACGCGCAGCGGCGCTGCCAAGGGCAGGCTGACCGCCGCCGACTGTTGCCTTATGGACATCGCCACAGGCGCTACCGTGTCAGGCGGGCCAGCGTCCACTGAATCGGGCATGCACCTTGCCATCTATCGCGCCCGCCCGGACTGTAATGCCATCCTGCACACCCACCCTCGCCGCCTGCTTGCTTTGAGCCTGCGGCTGGCGGGCAGACAGGAGGACTTTTTGCGCCTGCCCCTCTTTGAAGCCGAAGTGTGGCGTGCCAAGCTGGGCTTTGCCCCGGCCCTGCCCCCCGGCACCACCGAGCTGGCAGAGGCCGTAGCTCTGGCTGCCAGCGGCAAGGATGCCGTGTGGATGGCCGGGCATGGCCTGTGCTGCCTTGGGCGTACCCTGGCCGAAGCCCTGTGTCTGGCTGAAGAACTGGAGCATCTGGCCGCGCTGCAGATACTTGCCACGGTTTAGCGCAGGCATTGCAGCCGCACCTTTCAGCCCGCTTTTGGCGGGCTTTTTTGTTTCTTTTAGTGTTACAACTTGCAAAAACATATGCGCTATTGTAGCATTCAATAAAATTTCGTAACACAAAATCAAAGGAGCCCCCCACCATGCATATCCGTTCGCACTTCTGCGCTGCTCTGGCCCTTATGGGTCTCATGATTTCCAGCACTGCCGCCCTGGCCCACGAATTCATCCTCAAGCCCGACACGGCAACCCCTGCCGCCGGTCAGAAAACCCGCATGCAGGCGCAGGCAGCCCATGTGTTCATGGTCAGCGAAGAAGCCGAAAATCCCGCCAACGTGCGCCTGTACCTCTTGCAGGGCGACAAAAAAACCGACATCGCCCTTGCGGAAGACAAGGCGGTTGTTGCGCTGGTGGGCGACTTCACCCTCGCGCAGAACGGCCCCGCCATGCTGGTGGGCCACCGCCTGCCCCAGATATGGTGCGAAACAACGCAGGGTGAAATGGAAGGCAGCCGCGCCGCCCTTGAAGCCAAGGGCATGAAGGTCAAATCTTCCGGCAAGTATGAAAAATTCGCCAAGACTCTGCTCAATCCCGCCAGCAAGGATACCCTGTTCGGCAAGGCTCTTGGCCAGGATCTGGAACTTGTGCTGCTGACCAATCCCGCAGACATCAAGCCCGGCAGCCCCTTGAACGTGCAGGTGCTGCTGCGCGGCAAGCCCGTGCCCAATGCCACTGTGGGCCTGACCCACGATGCCTTCAGCAAGGAGCAGGACACTTACAAATCCAAGGCGCAGACCGATGCGCAGGGCAAGGCCTCCTTTACCATAGACAAGCCCGCCCTGTGGATGCTGCGCACCACTGTGGTGGAAAAGACCCCCGGCGCGGACGCTGACGAGCACCATCTGCGCGCCACCTATGTGTTCCCCGTAAAGTAGCCCCATATCCACACGCAGGTAGGCGGGGGAAGGTTAGCTTTCTCCCGCCTGATCGCATTCCCACACCTGCTTGAGGCAAGGATAGTTATATGCGCATTTTTCTTTTGGGGCGCTGCGCCGCCATCTGCCTTGCGGTTGCGCTGCTTCTGGCAGGCGCTTCGGCACAGGTTTCGGCCCATGCTCTGTATGCGGCAGATACCCGGCACGACGGCGTGGTGCTTGTGCAGTTTGCCTACTCCAGCGGTGAGCAGCCCACCTATGCCAAGGTGGAGGTGTACAGCCCCGCAGACGACAAGGTGGAATTTCAGAATGGCCGCACGGACGCGCAGGGGCGATTTGCCTTCATGCCTGATGCGCCGGGCCGCTGGCGTATCATCATGGCCGACAACATGGGGCACAGGGTTGAACACCCGGTGGAAATCAGCGCAGTTCAGGGTTCCACAGCCGCAGACAGCGGGCACGATGCAGGGCCGGGCGGCTTTGCCATGCCCTTGCGTATTCTGCTTGGCCTGAGCCTGATCGCCAACATGGCGCTGGCGGCAGCCGTGCTGCGGCGCAGAAAAAAATTTACGGTCTGATAGATTCAAAATTGTTTTTGACCGCAAAAAACGGGTGCCTCCTGATGGAAGCACCCGTTTTTAGATCTGGCAATGAGCGTTTATTTCGGCTCAATAACTTCCCTGCCGCCCATGTAGGGAACCAGCACCTTGGGCAGCACAAGGCTGCCGTCCTTTTGCTGACAGTTTTCAAGGATGGCGGCAATGGTGCGGCCCGTGGGCAGGCCGGAGCCGTTGAGCGTGTGCAGGAACATGGCCTTGCCGCCCTTGGGCTTGAAGCGGATATCGGCCCTGCGGGCCTGAAAATCCGTGCAATTGGAGCAGGACGAAATTTCGCGGAAGGTCTTTTGCGTGGGCAGCCACACTTCCACATCATAGGTCTTGGCAGAGCTGAAGCCCATGTCGCCCGTGCAGAGCGTGATGACGCGGTAGGGCAGTTCGAGCATTTCCAGCAGGTTGCAGGCATGACCGCGCATGATCTCAAGCTGGTTGAAGCTGTCGTCAGGATGGGCGAAACGCACCATCTCTACCTTGGTAAACTGGTGCATGCGGATAAGGCCGCGCGTATCCTTGCCCGCGCTGCCCGCCTCAGAGCGGAAGCAGGGCGTGGCCGCGCAATAGGCGCGGGGCAGATCGGCCTCGTCCAGCACTTCGCCAGCGTGCAGATTGGTCAGCGGCACTTCGGCAGTGGGGATCAGGTAGTATTCCCACTCGCGCAGCTTGAACAGGTCTTCCTCAAACTTGGGCAACTGGCCCGTGCCTGTCATGCTGGCGCGGTTGACCATGTAGGGCGGGCAGACCTCAATATAGTCTTCAGCCACTGTGTGCTGATCAAGAAAAAAGTTCACCAGTGCGCGTTCAAGGCGTGCCCCCCAGTTCAGGGACACCACAAAGCGGCTGCCAGTCAGGCGGGCGGCGCGCTCAAAATCAAGCCCGCCAAGGGCCACGCCCAGATCCCCATGCTCGCGCGGCTCAAAATCAAATTCACGCGGCGTGCCCCAGCGGCGCACCTCCACGTTTTCCGATTCGTCCTTACCCACTGGCACGGCGGCGTCAGGCAGGTTGGGTACGCGCATGAGCCAGGTTTCCACATCGGCCTTGGCCTGGGCGGTTTCAACGTCCAGTTCCTTGATACGGTCGGAAACGCCGCTCATTTCGGCCAGCAGGGCCGTGGCATCTTCGCCTGCGCGTTTTTTGGCGGCCACTTCGGCAGAGGCCGCGTTGCGGCGGCTCTTGAGGGTTTCCACCTCGGTCAGCAGGGCGCGGCGGCGGGCGTCCAGCGCCAGAAATTCATTAACATCCAGATCCGAATGCCTGTCGGTCAAAGCCTTGGTCAGCACTTCGGGCTGCTTTTGCACCAGTTTGAGGTCAATCATAGCCGCTCCTGAAAAAAACGCGCACCGCGCGGGATATAGCAAAATCTGCTCCACATGAGGATGGGGAGCGCAACAGACAGGCTGTAGCATGCTGGGCCGCTGCCTGCAAGGCGGCTGCATGCGGCCTGTATCTGACAATCCGGCACAGGCAGACCTGCAAACCTTGCAAAAGGCAAATTTTGCGTATACGTAGTAACGAGTATTCTGGAGATTTTCTATACAAGTTACGTGAGGCCGTCATGAAACATTTACGCATTGTTCTTTGTGTATCCCTGCTGGCGTTGCTTGCAGCCTGCGGGCCGAGCAACAATGTTCGACTCTTGCCGCCGCCCGCTCTGGACGCTTCGGTGCTTCCTTCTCCCAACGCACCCCGTGTGACCGTTGTGATGTTTGAAGACAAACGCATGGATCAGACCGTCATCGGCACCCGCCGCGACAGCAGCGCGTTTGTCACCACCGACAATGTCGCCCAGTGGATCAGCAAGGCTCTGGCCGATGAACTTGCGCGCAACGGCATGCAGGTTTCCTATTCCATCAGCGTGAACGAAGCGCGCAAGGGCAACCCCGACTTTATGGTCACTGGCCAGGTCGACGAAGCCAACATCCGCGAAACGTCCACCACCGACATGTCCACATCGCTGCGCGCAAACTACGTGCTTGCCAACCGGCAGGCGCGCATCCTGCGTGAATCGCTCAACGCGTCACAGTCGCGCACCGGCCTGCCCTCAGGCAGCGCTGCCGACAACCTGATGCTGGAAACTCTGCGCGACCTGGTCAAACCCATGGCGCACAAGATTGTCCAGACCATCGAGGCAAAAAAATAAGCCCATGCGGGCCTTGCGTACATTGTTTTCCAGCTTGCCCCTGGCGGCTCTGCTGGGAACTTTTGCCCTGCCGCCGGTCGTGCTGACCGGCGGTGCGGCATGCGCAGCAGAACACACGCCCGGCCCTCCGACGGCAGTCTCTGCCGCTGACAAACCAGCAACTGCGGGTAAGGGTAGCAACGGCAATACGGCTGACAACAACCCAGCCGAAAGCGCCAGCCCCTCGCCTCCCACGCCTGATCCGCTCTCGCCTTTGGAAAACGGCCCATCTGCTTCCAGACCAGGCCCCCTCCCCCTGCCATCGCCCGTTCTTCGCAGCGCACACTGCCCCGCTGCTCCACTGCCCCCGCATGCCCAAAGGCTGTGCGCGGAAGCCGCCGCCCTTCTGGATGCCCTGCACACTGCCGCAGCAGCCCTGCCCAACAGGCGCGACATCCGCATGGGCATTACCGATTTCAACGAATACACGGCGCTGGCCGCAGAACTGTACACCCCGCTGACAGAGGTTGACCATGCTGCCGCTGGTGGGGATTCCGGCGCGCAAAGCATCACAGTCACCTTGCTGGCCCGGCCCGATGCGGCAGAAACACTGCTGCGGCTGCTGCGCAATCCTGATGCCCTGAAAGTGCGGCGATTGCTGCTGGCAGACCTGATGGCCGCAACGGCAAACGCCCGGCAGGTCGCTCAGGAGGTTGCCACGGCCGATGCCCTGCCCGGAGCGGGCGGCTCTGGCGATGCAGGCCCCGGTTCTGGCGGTACGTGGTATATTGCCAAGGCGACACCGCCGGGGCAGTTGACCCAGCACCCTCCCATGCCGACCCCCGAGGGCATCGCCAGGGAGGCGGCGCAACAGCAGGCGAGGCAAAAAGCAGACGCCTTGGCAGACACACTTGCCGCTGCCATTGCGGCTCTGGATACCTTGCGCCTTTCACCCGAGGGTTGGCTGACCTCGGCAGAATCTCTGGCAGTCCTTGAAAAATCTGCCGTCAATCTGCCGCAGAGCGCCGCAACCCAGCTACTTCTGAGCGAGGCTCTTTTGCAGGCGGGCATGCCGCAGCGCAGTATCGCTTCCTGCACTGCCGCACTGGAGCTTGCCCCTGACCTTGGGCGCGCGCGGTACATCCGCGCACTGGCCCACTGGCGCTTGCAGCAACTGGCGCTTGCCGAAGATGACCTGAGCGCCGCGCTGGAAGCAACAACGGATACTTTTCCCCACACTTCGGATAAAGTCCGGCTTTTGCGGGCGCGCGGCGCGTTGCGCATGCTGCGCAGCAACGAACCCGGCATGTGTGATGATCTGGCCGCCGCCTGCGCTCTGGGCGACTGCGATGGCCTTGCCGCCGCCCGTGGGCAGCAGATGTGCCTTACATCTCCAAGGCAAGAGGGAGGCCAGCCCGCTGTTGATGCCGTCACGCCCCAACCGCCCGTCAAGGCTGGCGACACGGCCGAAAAACCATGAGCCGATCCCCTCTGCTTAAGGTTTACGGGCATGTGTATCCTGTAAACGATGATTTTTACGCGGCTCTGGAACAGGCCTGCGCCGGTGCCATGCCGGATGAAGATGACGTGCCTGTTCTTGAGCGTGACGGCGATATGGCCCGCATTTCCTTTGAAGGCATGTACTTTCCCGTGGATGAAGTACTGGCTGTGCTTGGGGAGCACCTATGCCCGGAACATAAGGGAAAACTCGACGTGCTTGATATGGAGGGCTGGCGGCTTAATCGCCACACCTTCAACTGCGGACGTATTGAAAGCCACAGTGCTCCGCTGAACAATGTTCTGGATTACTCCGGCCATTGATTTCAGAATTTTGCCCTGTCTACCTGAATTTCGTCATATTGCGCAGAGGCATTCCGCGCTTGCGCCGCTACTCGGAAATGTGATTTAATCACATTTTACTCTCGAATTTTCGCGCCAAAGAATTATGGTTTTCATATTTTTTTGTTTGCGCCCTCCCTTTGCTCCCATAATCACAACCATTGTGCCCGCCGGATATTTGGCATCTTCGATATTTCTTTGGCACTCGCCTTTCTGTCCGAAATCTCTGGCGAAATGCTTCCCTTCTATATATTCTGGCGTTGAAATCGACAGAGTCTTTGCCGCAGTTCCGCGCAGCAGGGACAATGCCCCTGAACCAGGCAGGGCGGCAAGGGAGGGGGAACCGTGTCGATGCAAAAAAACACCAAGGAATCATTTTGCTGGGGCATTGACCCTGATCTGGTCTATGTCCATGTGGATGCGGCAAAGGAGCGATTGCTGGAATTGCCAGTGGGATCACTCGCGGGCAAATCTCTGGTTCACTGCATGCACCCGGCTGACGCCGCCATGCTCCGCCGCGCCCTTGCTTCTACCGAGACCATGGCGCTCACAGGCTGCACCGTGCGCTATGTGTGTCCCAGAGGCACACACACGGTTACCAGCCTGAACATAAGGCCCCTGTACAGTGCCAGCGGCGCACTTCTTGGCCTTGAGGGCGAAGAACATAACATAGGCTCTGTAGATATGCGCGGAGATTTCGCGCCCATTTTTGAGGAGGTGTTTGCGCATGATTTCATGGCGCTCTGCATCGTCAACAGGGATGGGCAGCTGCTGGCGGTCAACGCGCAGTACGCCATTATTGCGAACAAGCCCGCCAACGCCCTGGTGCGTTCCCACATTCTTGAAGTGGGCATTCCTTCCGTTGACGTGGTGGACGAGGCTTTCAGGATACTCCCTTCTGGCGAAGCCATTGCCGAGCAGGAAATCATCTGGGACGGCAAGGACTACGTTATGGCCATCTACGCCCTGCCCGATGCCTGCGGCGAGATCCGCTCCATCTGTGTGTCGCTGCGCGACATAAGCCTGCGTAAGGGGCTGGAGCGCCGGCTGGAGGCCGCCAATCGCCAACTGGAAGAGATAAATCTCAAGGATTACCTGACAGGCGTGTTCAACCGCCGCCATTTTGATGAAGCCCTGCAAAGGGAAGTGGCGCGCCTTGCGCGGGAAGGCGGCGAGCTGTGCGTTGGCATGGTCGATGTGGACAAATTCAAGCTATACAACGATGCCTATGGGCACCTTGCCGGGGACGACTGCCTTGCCCGTGCGGCAAAGGCCATGAGCGGAGCGCTTTTCAGGCCGGGTGATGAGCTGTTCCGCTACGGCGGCGAAGAATTCGCCATCATCATGCCCCAGACAGGCAAGGAAAGCGCCACAATGGTTGCCGAGCGCGTGCGCGAAGCCATCAGCGCACTGCGCATCCCCCACTGCCAAAGCGCCCTTGGGCATGTGACCATCAGCATAGGCGTTGCGGCGCTCGATGCAGCCTGCGCCCAGTCAGGACACACGGCCTGCAAAAAACTCATCAGAGTAGCGGACAAAGCCCTGTACGTAGCTAAAAACAGCGGGCGCAACAAGGTCGCCTCAGCCGCATGCAGCATTGCTGAAAGCGATTAACGGTGCAAAAAAAGCCCCGCTGGTTTATCCGGCGGGGCTTTGCGGTTAAGGCAAGCTTGATAAAAGCGCGTCTGGCGCGGACTTATTCCCGCTCAAAAAGCGATTTCTGGATCAGTGCGTCCGCACGGTCATCGGCCCCGCGCAGGGAATCATACGCCTTTTGCAGGGCATCGGGCCAGTCCGCATCGCTCACATCGCTGATAAACAGCAGGGTCAGGTCGCCCTCAGTGGACACGTCCGCATGGGTCATAACCCTGCCGGACATGGCCTGGAACGTCCAGCCGCCGCCATCGTCAGCCTTTGAAGGCGCAGTGCCTTTAAGCCTGGCCGACTGCTTTTCGGCAAACTGTTTGGGCGTCAGATTGCCGGTTTCCGCCTTGGTAAAAATACCAATGGAAAAAAACGAATCCTGCCCGCAGGAAACGGTTACAATGCTTTCTTTTTCTGTTGCCGAGCACTTGGCGGGCAAGTCTATGCTGAAATGGTTAAATTTTTTTTCCGCAGCGGCAGCCGCCCCGCACAGGCCCGCCAACAGCACACAGGCCATCAATGAACCCAACAGCGCATATTTCATGGACAAGCTCCTTGAAATGTCCGCGCAGTGCGCGGTATTTTTCGGGCAGAAGTATCGCACAAGCAAGGGCGGCTGTCTAGAACAGCCGCCCGCAATACTCATAAAGGGCGAGTTTTGTTAGCTATTATTGTCAGAGCACATTAGCTCGCACTACAGATAACGCTGCCTCTAAAACTGATAAAGAAAGACCGGGCTGCTGGAAGAAAAGCTGCCCAGTGCGCTCAGGTCTACCCCAAGCATGGTTTTGAGGCTGCGCGGCAGCCAGCCGCCTTCCTTGGGCCGGGTCACAAGCTTGCGCTCCGCTGGTACGCCGCACTGCTCCGAAAGCCAGGCCAGAGCCGTCTGCTGCCCGCCCAGTTCGTCCACCAGTCCAAGCTGCACGGCCTCCCGCCCGGTAAAAATCTTGCCGCTGGCAAGCGCGGCGGCGCGGGCATGCTCCATATGCCGCCCATCGGCTACGATATCCACAAACTGCTGGTGCATGTCGTCCAGCACTTTTTTAAAATAGTCGCGCTGTTCGGTGCTCAGCGGGCGCATGTAGGAGCCTGCGTCTTTGTAGGGTGCTGTGGTTATGGTCTCTTGCCCTACGCCGATTTTGCCCATAAGTCCCTGTAACTGAGGGATGTCCATGCGCACGCCAATGGAACCTGTCACGGTAGAGGCATTGGCAAACACGCGCGACCCCGCCATGCTGACCATCAGCCCGCCCGAAGCAGCCAGGGAACCCATGCTGACAGCCACGGGCTTTTTGCGGGCCAGCTCGCGCACGGCGCTATAAATTTCCTGCGATGCCGCAGCGCCTCCGCCAGGCGAATCCACGCGCAGCAGCACACCCGCGATCATGGGATCGCGCTCCACCTTGCGTATCCACTCAAGGGCAGGTTCCGGGTCCATGATGGGGCCGGAAACAGACACGAGGGCTATGCGCTGGCCGCTCATGAGGCCGTTGCTGCCAAGGGCGGCGCCAAACACGCCGACACCTGCCAGCAAAAGCAGTATAAGCCCCCAAAAGACGACAGGATGCCGCTTGCGGAACGGACGACGCAGCAGATCCTTCCATACGGTTGCCGGTACCTGCGCCAGCGGGCAGGCGCAGGACTGTCCCCCAGATGGCGATGCGGATGACGCAGCGGATGAAGACGCGGGAGTAGCCGCAGGAATAGCAGCGGACGTGGCTTCAACATGACCAGCTTCGCTGGCGGCAGACATGGACAGGGGTTGATCTGTATTCAATGAAAATTCCTGATTGCTCATAACACGCTTTGACCTGATTGTAGTTGTGATGGGCCTTGGCCCGATGGTGGGAAAATTCGCAGGCTGGCGGCGCTATCGGCGGGGATGGCCGCATGGCCTGTTCAATGGCTTGAGAAATATTTTATGGCAAGGGGCTGGGCACACGGTTGGGCTGACGGCAGAGACCGGAGACTGGCGCGGAGCGGGATGTTCATGCAGGTTCGTGCGGCGCCAAACTATCTGCACGGTTCGTGGCGCGCATGACTGCCCAGGGGAGCCTGTACTTTTCAGGCACAGCCTGATGATCTGTTGCACTGGCGCGCCCCGCAAGGTGCAGGGCGCGCCTTTTATTCTCAGCGTTGCAAGGGTTCAGGCCAGGATTCTGCGGCCATTTCGCGCAGTTTGAACTTCTGGATCTTGCCGCTGGCAGTAAGCGGGAACCCTGTTATTGTTTTGATGTACTTGGGTATCTTGTACCACGACACCTTGCCGCGACAAAAATCACGCACATCTTCCGGCAGAATTTCCACACCGGGGCGGGGAATGATAAAGGCCGCGACCTCTTCGCCGTACTTGCGGCTGGGAACTGCCACTACCTGCACGTCCAGGACGCCCGGCATGCTCATAAGAAATTCCTCAACCTCACGCGGATAGATATTTTCGCCGCCACGGATAATCATATCCTTGATGCGGCCCGTCACGCGCAGGTACCCGTTTTCGTCCATAACGCCCAGATCGCCGGAATGCAACCAGCCCTCGGGGCTGATGGCCTTGGCCGTATCATCGGGCATATTGTAGTAGCCCTTCATGACATTGTAGCCGCGGCAGAGGATTTCGCCCACCTCGCCGCGCGGCAGTTCCTCGCAGGTATCGGGGTCGCCCACGCGCACTTCAATGCCGGGCATGGCGCAGCCCACAGTTTCGCAGCGCAACGCCAGGGGATCGTGAATGTCTGACTGGGTCATCACCGGCGAGCCCTCCGTAAGGCCGTAGCAGATGGTGATTTCCCTCATGTTCATGTCGTCCACCACGCGGCGCATGAGCGGCTCGGGGCAGACGGAGCCGGCCATGATGCCGGTGCGCAGGTGTGAAAGATCAAAGCGTTTGAACAGCGGATGCTCCAGCTCTGCCAGAAACATGGTGGGTACGCCGTACACGGCAGTGCAGCGCTCGCTGTCGAGCGCAGCCAGCACCTTGAGCGCGTTGAACGACTCGAGGATAACCATGGTCGCGCCGTGATTCACTGCGGCAGATACACCCAACACACAGCCAAAGCAATGGAACAGCGGCACAGGCAGACAGACCCTGTCTTCCGGGCCGAAATTCTGGTGGCGGCCAATCCAGTATCCGTTCAGGCCCACGCCCACGTGGGTCAGCATGACCCCGCGCGGAAAGCCCGTGGTGCCCGAGGTGTACTGCATGTTGATGACATCCCACGGCTGGAGCTGGGCCTGACGGGCGGCGTATTCCGCCTCGTCCACCATGACGGAAAGGGAGAGTATTTCCGGCACGGAGTACATACCCCGGTGCTTTTCCGCCCCCAGAAAGCACACGCGTTTGAGATGCGGCAGGTTCTTGCACGCAAGCCTGTCGCGCGACTGCAAACGCAGCTCCGGCGCAATGCGGTAGAGCGTGTCCAGATAGTCGTGGTCGCGCACGCTGTCGATAAGAAAAATATTCTCGCACTCAGAGTGGGTGAGCAGATAGCGCAGCTCGTGTTCACGATAATTGGTGTTTACCGTAATCAGTATCGCGCCGATTTTTGCCGTGGCGAATTGCAACGCCACCCAGTATGGCACGTTTGTAGCCCATACCGCGACCTTTTCGCCCTTCTGCACGCCAAGAGCCATCAAACCCTTGGCAAAATCGTCCACCAGAGCGCCAAATTCGCTCCAGGTCTGACGATAGTTGCGATCAGGGTATACCAATGCTTCATTATCGGGAAAGCGCGCCACTGTGTGGTCAAGCACCTGCCCCAACGTCCATTCGCGCAGTTCAAACTGCGCCTGACGCTCACGAACTTTTTCTTCCATGCATCCTCCCAAAGGCGTGTTGCGGCTGGTGCGCCACTGTTACGCGGTGTGCGGCCTGAAGGGCTTTGGGTCGCGCCTTAGTGCAGGCCAACAGAAAGTAAACATGCCCTAGGGATTGTAGGTCACAGCCAGAAATTCCACAGGCTCGTCGCCAGCTGCGCCCACGTAATGCGGCACAATGGAATTGTAGTAAATTGTTTCGCCGGGCTTGAGCACGCGGGTTTCGCGGCCATAGACCACAAGCAGCTCGCCCTTGAGCACGCAGATAAATTCCTCGCCCTGGTGCGAGGTGGTCTTGCGTTCACCGCTCTCGGGAAAAATGCGGATATGGAAGGGTTCCATGTTGCGGTCGTTCTTGCCCTTGGCCAGCGCATGATAGGTATAGCTGGGGCGGGGGACGCGCCCAGTGTGCAGCGCTTCATCGGCCTCGGCCTCGCCATTGATGCTGCTCACCACCGGGTCGCGCGAAAACTGGTCGTCCAGAAAAGTGCCAAGGCGCACGCCAAGAGCGCGGGCCACCTTTTGCAGGGGGCCGATGCAAGGATAGATGGCGTCTGACTCCAGCTTTTCAAGATAGTCTTCCGTAAGGCCCGTATTCTGGGAAAGAGTTTGCAGGTCAACTTCGCGTTCTTCGCGAAATCCACGGATGCGGGAACCAATGGTACGCACGGGGGGCATAGACGCTCCTGATTGCCGGATATGCCGGGTTGGATGCCGCTCTGGCAGGATGACGTGGCGGCAAGCAACCCACTAAATACCGAAAAGCCCGTGCGCTCGCAAGCAAACATGCGCTGTTGAGCGGTCATACAATACCCCTGCTGACACATTTTGCTCTTTGCGCTATGTTGAAGGCATGAGCAAACAACCGATGGTCAGAAGGGCCTTTGTGGCCTCCGGGCAAGTGCAGGGCGTGGGTTTTCGCCCCTTTGTCTACCGCCTCGCCGCCGAGGGCGGGCTCACAGGCACTGTGGGCAATACCTCTGAAGGCGTGCGTATGGAAATGCAGGGCGCAGAGGCGGAGGTGCAGCGCTTTGGCCGCCGCCTGCGCGCCGAACAGCCGCCGCTGGCACGGCTGACCAACGTGGACGAACACGACCTGCCTGTTGTGGAGGACGAAACAGCCTTCCGCATTGTTTCCAGCTCTGGTCAGGCCTCGCACAGCGTACTTGTAAGCCCGGATATGGGCGTATGCGCCGACTGCCTCGCCGACATGCGCGATCCGGTCAATCCGCGCTACCAGTACGCCTTTACCAACTGCACCAACTGCGGGCCGCGCTATACCATCACGCGCTCCATTCCCTACGACCGCGCCGTCACGTCCATGAGCTGTTTTCCGCTCTGCCCCCGGTGCAGCGCGGAATACGCCGACCCGGCAGACAGGCGCTTCCATGCTCAGCCCGTGGCCTGCCCCACGTGCGGGCCGCGCCTGTGGTTTGTGAATGCGGCTGCGGCCAGCAAGGGACAAACTGCGCCGACCGCAGAAAATCAGCAGCAAGCGCTGGAACAGGCCGTGCAGACCCTGCTCCACGGCGGGATTCTGGCGCTCAAAGGTCTGGGGGGCTTTCAACTGGCCTGCGATGCGCGTAATGCCCAAAGCCTGCAAGAGCTGCGGCGGCGCAAAACACGCCCGCACAAACCACTGGCCCTCATGGTTGGCGATCTGGCAACAGCCCGCGCCCTGTGCGACCTTACACCGGAACACGAGGCCCTGCTGCAAAGCCCGGAAAAACCCGTTGTTCTCTGCCCCCGCCGCAGCACGCCGCAACATGGCGCAGCCATTCAGAATGATGCCGCCTATTTGCCGCGCGAGGTAGCCCCTGATACTGGCAAGATCGGCATCATGCTGGCGTACACGCCCCTGCATGCCGTACTTTTTAGCCGCCTCGCAGAATGCACGGCTTTGCCGCCCGTGCTTGTCATGACCTCGGCCAACGCCGGGGGCGAGCCCATTTGCCTTGGCAACCGCGAGGCTCTGGCCCGGCTTGCCCATCTGGCGGACGCATGGCTGCTGCACGACCGGGATATTCTAGTGCGCGTTGACGACAGCGTGGTGACGCTCCAGCCGAGCCTGCCCGGTACGGATGCGCACGGCACGTCTGCGCCCGCAAGCCAGCTTGCGGAACCGCTGTTCTACCGCCGCGCCCGGGGCTATGTGCCGCGCCCGGTTTTTCTGCCCAAGGCGGAGCAAAACGCCCCTTGCGTGTTGGGAACCGGAGCAGAGCTCAAGGCCACCATTTGCCTGACGCGGGGGGCCGAGGCCTTTGTCGGCCAGCACATCGGTGACCTGGAGAATCCCGCCACTCTGAGTTTTTATGAGGAGGTGGCCGCGCATCTGGAAAAGCTGCTGGAGGTGCGGCCTGAGGCTCTGGTGTGCGATGCGCACCCCGATTTTCTTTCCACCCGCTATGCCGAGGCCCGCGCAGAGCGCGAAGGCCTGCCCTTGTGGCGCTTGCAACACCACGCTGCCCACGCATCTGCGGTTTTGGCCGAAAACAGCCACTACGGCCCGGCCCTGGCCCTCTGCCTTGACGGCACGGGCCTTGGCGATGATGGCACAGTCTGGGGTGGAGAACTCCTGTTCATGGAACTTGAACAGGCCCAGTGGCGCAGGGTGGGCCGTCTGGCCCCCTTTGCCTTGCCGGGCGGAGATGCGGCGGTGCGCCAACCCTGGCGCATTGCGCTGGCCCTGCGCAATCTGTGCGAGCAGGCGGAAATTCCTCTTTCGTCACGGCACAGCCCCTGGCTGCCGGAACAGACGCAGGCCGCAGCCGCAGTGACAGAAATGCTGCGGCGCGGCATCAACTGCCCGGCCACGACCAGTTGCGGACGCCTCTTTGATGCGGTGGCCGCGCAATTGGGACTGTGCCTTGATACAAGTTACGAGGGTCAGGCCGCCATCCGCCTTGAAGATGCCGCCAACCGGGCCAATGAGCATGTACGCGCGGCGCTGGAGGGCAAGGCGCGCGACAAGGACGTTGCCACATTGATCTGGCCCGTGGGTATTGCGCTTCAGCACGATTTACTGGAACTGGACAGCGCAGGCCTGTTTGCCCACGTTGCGCAGGCGCAGGCGCAGGGAATGGACGCCACAGAAGCTGCGGCGCGTTTTCACCTCAGCCTTGCGCGGGCGCTGGCAGGCATGGCGGGCCGTGCGGCCCGCAAACTGGGTGTGAACTGTGTGGGCCTCACCGGCGGCGTATTGCAGAATGCCACGCTGGCGCGGCTGCTGCCGCTGGCGCTGGCGGAGCAGGGCCTAACAGCCCTCACCCACCATGAACTGCCGCCCGGAGACGGCGGGCTTTCCCTCGGTCAGGCCGTGTGGGGCAGAAGGATGCTGGCAAGGGCGAAAAACTGATGCCTGCAAGGCGGAAAAGTCAGCAAGACAAACCTGCGGACAGAATCTGCACCTATTTGAATCCGGCTATGGCTCTGCCCTGCTTGAGAACAATACGCCCCAGCGGCAGATCGCGCCACCACAGGCCAGCCTCGCGTCCACTCAAACCTGTCTGGCGGCTTTGCCCGCTCAACAGGGCCGTGATATCGGCCACATCGTCCAGCACCAGGCTGGAGGCGGCATCCGGCGGCGACTGCATGAGTACGCGCAGGCGCGGCGCGGCATCCAGCGTTCCGCCGCTGAGCTTGCCCAGCAATGAACCCTGCCATACGCAACCGGGGGGCAAAAGAGCCGTGGCTTGAGGCGGCACAAAGCGTACATGCTCGCCATACAGCACCGCTCGCCCTGGGGGCAGCAGGTCAGGGTTGCAGGTGACGCCCACAAGGCTTTCCGGCGGCAACGGACTGCCCGAAGGACGTTCAACGGGCTTTCCCGCTGGGCCATCACCGCGATTACGCCCGATACGCCGTCCATTGCGCTGGCCCGCGCTCTGCATCCCGGAAGGAACGGTAGCAGACGTTTCAAAAACGGTTTTTTGCGGCTCAGACCCATTGTTTTCAAAGGGCAGAGCCGCCGCATTCGCATCGCCCGGTTTGCGGAAAAGGGCCACATAAAATCCCTGAGCCTGCGAGCGCGCGCCGTCCACGCGCAAGGTGCCTTCGCCGCCGGGCAGCTCCTCCCACACGAAACCGGGGATGGGATCAAGGTGTTCGCGCTCCAGCCCCAGCTCCTGCTCGGCAAAGCGCACCTGCGCCTCGTTTTCATCCACATTGGTCGTGCAGGTGGAATACACCAGCCGCCCGCCGGGACGCAGCAACGAGGCGGCGTGACGCAGCAGACGGCGTTGCAGCCCGGTGAGGCTGTCAAGCTTGTCGCCCTGCCAGAGCTTGAGCACCTGCGGGTGCTTTTCTGCGGTTCCCCAGCCAGAACAGGGCGGGTCAAGCAGAATTGCGTCCCACGAACCGGGGCGTAAAGGCAGAGCATCGCCGCTGTACGAACAGGTGGCGGCCTGTATCAGATTAAGCTGGTGCAGGTTGGCCCGCAGGGTGCCAAGGCGCGTGGGCGAAGGCTCGTTGCCGAGCACAAAACCATTGCGCCCCACAAGCTGGGCCAGAAAGCCCGTCTTGCTGCCAGGGCTTGCGCACATGTCGAGCACGGCGCTGCCAGCAGCGGGAGCCAGCGCCAGCGGCGGCAACATGGACGACCGATCCTGTATATAAATGTAGCCGAAAAATGCAGCCAGCGAACCGCCAAGCGGGCGCGGCTCGGCCACAAGGCGGCGGCACAGGGGAGAAAAAGGTTCCGGCTCAAAATCATACCCCTGAGCGCGCAGCAGGGCCTCCACTGCGGGCACCTGTTCCGGGGCGCATACCAGGCGGAAAGAACGGATAAGAGTTTTCGGCATGGCGGCATATTATTGACAGTACGCCCTTCCCGCAAGGAATTTATCTGTTGCGGCGCGCTCCACGGGCTCCTTGCGTCTTGCACGGCGCTGCAAGTGTGCGTATAGTGCGCCAGTGCGGACGTGCCGGGCTGCATTTGACAGTCGGTACCGGTTGACCGCCACAACGGCCCGTGGCCGTACTTTACCGGGTATTTGCGTGAATACTCAAGGAGAATGGAATGAAATTCGCCATGCGACTGACTTTTTCGGTCTGCCTGATGCTCGTCGCCGTTGCTGCGGGCGCTGCCAGCGCCGCCGCTAAAAGCGCTGTGGTATTGCCCTTTGTGGTCAATGCCCCCCAGAGCTACGCTTACCTTTCCAAGGCTGTTCAGGCTACCATTCAGGGACGCCTTGACCGCCCTGGCGTACTTGAAGCCCGTGCGGGACAGAACAAGGCCGCCAGCCAGGCAGAAGCCCAGCAGGCGCTCCGCTCTTCTGGGGCGGACAACGCCATCTGGGGCTCCGTGAGCGTCATGGGCAACGACTGCACCATTGTTATGAACAGCGTGGACAAAGCCGGCAAAACCTGGAGCAAAACCGCCCAGGCTCCTGTGAGCGAACTGACCACTTCTGTGCAGAACCTGACCTCGGCCCTGAGCCAGGAAGTGTTTGGTATTTCCTCCGCAATGCGCACCCCCGGCTCCACCGCCTCTGGTTCCCCGCGTGGCGCAACCGCCAATGGCGACATCGTCACCAACGAAACCGGTCAGCAGCAGGTGTACCTGAACCCGCAGTTCCGCTATCAGGGCGCCGGTGCTGAAGACGGCTCCCGCCTGCGCACCCAGCGCTTGGGTTACAACATGGTCGACATGGCCGTGGGCGACTTTAACGGCGATGGCAAGAATGAAATCGCCATCCTGAGCGATCACGATCTGCGCATCTACAGCTGGCCTGCCAACGGTCAGCTCAAGCTGATTGGCGAAACCGTGGTTTCGCGTTCCAACAACAACTTCTCCATGCGCGCCATCGACCTCAACCGCGACCGCAGCATGGCTCTTGTTGTGACCACCACCGAAGAATCGAGCAACCGCCCTTACTCCTTCATTTATAGCTTCAAGGGCAACAAGTTCACCACCATTGCCGACCGCATTCCTTACTATGTGAGCGTCATGCGTGTGCCCCCTACCTACAGCCCCACTCTCGTGGGTCAGGGCTGGGATTCGCTCAAGCTCTTTGCCCCCGGCGTACGCATCATGACCAAGCAGGACGGCAAGTTTACGCTTGGCACCCGTCTTGACCTGCCCACCGGCGCCACCGTGTTCAACTGCGTGTGGCTGCCCGCCGGCAAGAACGGCAAGGGTGAACAGCTTGTCATGCTGACCGACGACGAGCGCATCAAGCTCTTCCAGGGCCACGGCAACAGCCTGATTCACACCACCATGGAACGTTATTCCGGTTCTGCCACGGGCATGGATCACTACAAGGGCATGCCGGGCCTGGGCGTGGACA
Organism: Desulfovibrio intestinivivus; assembly: GCF_053570665.1. Taxonomy (NCBI): domain Bacteria; kingdom Pseudomonadati; phylum Thermodesulfobacteriota; class Desulfovibrionia; order Desulfovibrionales; family Desulfovibrionaceae; genus Desulfovibrio; species Desulfovibrio intestinivivus. The sequence goes on from NZ_JBRBQT010000001.1 coordinate 947,766, forward strand.
AAGCCTACCAGTTGCCCAGCAAGTACTACGCCCCCATGCGCCTCATCGCTGCCGACATCGGCAATACCGGCGACTACACGCTGCTGGTCAACAAGCCCATATCCACTGCGGCGCAGTTCTTTGACCGTTACCGCTTCTTCCCCCAGGGCGAAGTTCATGCCCTGTACTGGGACGGCGTGGGCCTTGGCCTCAAGTGGAAGACCCGCCGCATCCGTGGTTCTGTGGCAGAAATCGACCTGGCTGACGTGAACAACGATGGCATCCTTGATCTTGTGGTGGGCCTGAACACCTCGCCCGATCTCGGCATCGGCAGCCGCCAGTGCATGATTACCGCCTATCCTCTGGACGTTTCGGCCACCAACCCCAACGTGCCTGCGGACTTGAGCGACTTTGAAATAAGCCCCAACTAGCGGGGTAGACGGCCCTTCGCCAGCGCGAGGGGCCGTTTTTATCTGCGGCGCAGAGCTGCGGATATGGAGCAACGGCCTTGCCGCGGCTCTGGCAATAGCCAATTTAAAGCGGCAAAACCCACTGGGGTTTTGCCGCTTTATAACCAGCTTACTGAAACGGAAAAGTTTTTGGAGTAAGGAGACAGCATGCGCATCCTTGTGATCGGCTCCGGTGGCCGCGAACACGCCCTGGTTTGGAAAATTCTGCAAAGCCCCGAAGTCAGCGCCATTTTTGTCGCGCCCGGCAACGGCGGCACCAGCAGCGAAGGGGCCGTTAACGTGCCTGTGGCTGTGGACGACCTGGACGGGTTGCTGGCCTTTGCGCGCAAGGAGCACATTGACCTGGTGATTCCAGGCCCCGAACTGCCCCTGACGCTGGGCATTGTTGACCGCATGCGCGAAGCCGGCATTCCCAGCTTTGGGCCGGATGCCTATGGCGCACGCCTTGAGGGCAGCAAGGCCTTTGCCAAGGAAATCATGAACCGCGCCAAGGTGCCCACCGCCCACTGCGCCGTGTTCAGCGATGCGCAGGCAGCCCGCGACCACATCAACAAAGTGGGTGCTCCTCTGGTCATCAAGGCGGACGGCCTCGCTGCGGGCAAGGGCGTCATCATTGCCCAGACCGTGCAGGAAGCGCTGGACGCCATAGACGAAATCATGACCGAACGCGCCTTTGGCGATGCTGGCAACCTTGTGGTGGTGGAAGAATGCCTTGTGGGCGAGGAAGCCTCCTTCCTCTGCGTATGCGATGGCACCCGCGCTGTTCCCCTGCCCTCGGCTCAGGATCATAAGCGCGTATTTGATAATGATGAAGGCCCCAATACTGGTGGCATGGGCGCTTACAGCCCCGCCCCGGTGCTGCCCGACAGCATGCTTGAAGAAATGGCCGACCTCACGGTGCGGCCCATCCTGCGCGAACTTGCCAAGGACGGACATCCCTTTGTGGGCGTGCTGTACGCGGGTCTGATGATGACCGCCGACGGCCCCAAGGTGCTGGAATACAACGTACGCTTTGGCGACCCGGAATGTCAGCCCCTGCTCATGCGCCTTGACGGCGACCTGCCAGCCATCATGCTGGACGCCGTACGCGGCAAACTTGACCCGGTAAGCCTCGGGCAGACCAGCCAGACCGCGCTTGGCGTTGTGATCACCGCCAAGGGGTATCCCGGCTCCTACGCCAAGGGTTTGTCCATCGAAGGTATTGAAGACGCGGACAGCGTACCCGGCGTAAAGGTTTTTCACAGCGGCACGGCCGTTAAGGACGGGTCGCTCGTTTCCAACGGCGGGCGTGTTTTGTGCGTCACCGCGTTGGGCGACAGCCTGGCTGCCGCGCAAAAGGCCGCCTATGCCGGTGTGGCCAAGGTGCGCATGCAGGATGGTTTTCATCGCACCGATATTGGCGAAAAAGGCATCCGCCGTCTGACCGGAAAATAGCAACAAACTGATTTTGCAAGGATATTCCGGCGCTCTGCGCCGCACCACAGGAAGGAAGACTATGCCGCAAGTAGTCATTTTGATGGGGTCAAAGTCTGACGAAGAAAAGATCAGCCCCTGCGTAGACGTTCTGAAAAGCCTTGGCGTGAGCTGCGCTATCACCGTCAGTTCCGCGCATCGAACCCCTGAACGCACCGAAAAACTGGTGAGCCAGTACGAAGCCGAAGGCACGAGCGTGTTTATTTGCGCCGCAGGCATGGCCGCGCATCTGGCTGGAGCCGTTGCCGCCCGCACTACGCGCCCTGTAATTGGTATTCCTGTTTCCAGCGCCGCCCTGTGCGGTATGGACGCGCTTTTTGCCACTGTGCAGATGCCTCCCGGATTCCCGGTCGCCACCGTTGCCACCGACAAGGCTGGTGCACGTAATGCCGCATGGCTGGCCGCCCAGATTCTGGCCGTGTCCGACCCTGCGCTTAACGAACGCATTGCCGAAGCCCGCGCCAAAATGCGCGAAGAAGTGGAAAAAGCCGGGGACGAAATTAGCCGCAAATACGCCTAGCGTAGTAGCCTTGGCAACAGGGCTGGTTCTTGCGCTGTATTTTGTCCATTGCTTTGATTCGCAGTGGAAACCCACGGTGCGCACATCATAAAACCATAAATGCCCGCAAGTTAAACTTGCGGGCATTTATTTTATTGCCAGTTGTTGCTGAGGCAGCGAAACTGACAGGCAGATTGATTACACGGACGCCTCTGCACCGTACTCAAGGCCAACAGAGCACACCCTGTTGCGTCCCTCCTGCTTGGCGCGGTACAGGGCTGTATCTGCCGCCAGAATAAGGGCATCGCAGATTTGAGTGCTTTCCATGCCCTGTGGAGCGCCCGGTTCAAATACTGCGGCGGCAACGCCAACGCTAATTGTCACATTTATGGCAATGCCGTTGAATGACACCTCCATCATGGCCGCAACCTGCCGCAACCGCTCAGCGAGGGCCACGGTCTCGTCCTGCCCCATACCGGGCAGCAGCACAGAAAATTCCTCGCCGCCATAGCGACCAAGCAAGGCTTTGTGGCCAAGCGTGTCTTTCAGAGCTGACGTGACGCCGCGCAGGACTTTGTCGCCCGCCATATGCCCATATTCATCGTTGACGCGTTTGAAATGGTCGATGTCCAGCAGCATAAAACCGAGCTTGCCGCCAGCCTCCCGGCAGCGGTCAATCTCGCGCTGGAAGGCCTCCATAAAAAACCAGCGGCTGAACACCTGGGTCAGCGCGTCCTGCGATGCGATACGCTGCATTTTTTCAAGCAGTTCCTTGCTCTCGGTCATGTCGTACAAGGAGACAATGAGGCCGGAATCTTTTTCAGACGCGCCAACCCTGGCGCAGGAAACCTTGTAAAAACGCAGCCCACCCGCAACCGGCAGAGCAATCTCCATTTCCTCATTCTGCACAAGCGCCGCCACATCAAGGGAACTCTGTTCGGGGAACACATCCCTGACAGCCAGCCCCACGGCATCCTCTGACAGAGCCGGAAGAATGGACACGGCGCTGTCGTTGAAATCCACCACGCGCAGCTTGTCGTCCAGCACCAGCACGCTGGCGCTCATGGTCTTGAAAACCTTGTCGCGCGCTATGGGCACGAGGTCGAACATGCGCAGGCGGGACATGGCGAAGCCGCTCAGGGGCAGGGCCGCAGAGAGAATGAAGGGCTCAATGTCAATGCCGTAGGGCGCAAAGCCAAGAGTCTGCAAAAAATTGCCTATCCAGAGGCTCAACGCGCCAATAAAGATGGTTTTTGCCTGCCGCCTGCGATAGCCCGTTGCTTTGCCGTAGGAGAAGGCAAACAAAGCTAACCCGGCAAAGGCAACCAGCATCTTGTAAACAAAATCAACATAATACCACCAGCCTTTCTGCGTCACCGCCACAGGGAAGAGGCCGCTGGCATCTACTGCAAATGTTTTATAATGGAGATGGTGATACTCATTGGTGTAGAGCATCACAATAGTCGTCAGCGGCACCACAAACAGCAGGGCCATCACAGCCTTGCTCTTTATTGAATAGTTATTGTAATAAACGGCAAAAAGAAACCAGAACACTGCGATAAGCGGCGCCCCCAGGTATTCAATTTTTAAGGAAAGATAGATTGTTTCAGGCGTGCTTGATGCAAGCTCGAAAATGTACCCGACCGTGTACATGAAAATAGACATGAACAAAAACAAAAAGGCCGCATACCCGTTTGAGCGCGCTATTCTGGACGAATAGCAAACAGCATAGAGCATGCCCGCGCACGATATACTCAGAAAAAGAATACAGGCAGCTCTTATGATCACTGACTATGCCTTATACTATTCACCCTGTAAGCGCGCCAGCTGCAACTGGCATCACGTGGCGCAGCTGCGCATTCATAATGCTCTGCGGGAATGGGAAAATACAACCCCTCGCCCAGTATAACTTCACTCGTTCGTTTTTTACCCACATCCCCACAAGCTGACAAGCAGCGCGGCCCCGGCGGCAAACAAAGACTCCGGGCCTGCCTGAGCAGACACCGGAGTCTTTGCAACAATCAAACCAGATTGCTGACTAAAATTTGCCGGTCACGTCCAGGCACTGCCAGGGCAGACCGTACATATTGAGATCCTTCATGAAAGGATCTGGATCAAACTGTTCCATGTTCCACACGCCGGGCTTGCGCCACAAGCCCTGAGCCACCATCTTTGTACCGATCATGGCGGGCACGCCCGTAGTGTACGAAATGGCCTGGGAACCCACCTCTGCATAGCATTCTTCGTGGTCGCAGATGTTGTACACGTAGACGGTCTTTTCCTTTCCGTCCTTAACGCCGCGCATAAGGTCGCCAATGCAGGTCTTGCCCTTGGTCAGGGGGCCGAGGGAGGCCGGGTCGGGCAGCAGTTTGGCAAGGAACTGGATGGGCACAATGTCCTGCCCCTGAAATTTCACAGGGTCGATACGGGTCATGCCCACGTTGCCAAGCACCTTGAGGTGGTTGAGATAATTCTCTGAAAACGTCATCCAGAAGCGGGCGCGGCGGATACCCTTGAGGTTCTGCACCAGTGATTCCAGCTCTTCATGATACATGAGGAAGCATTTTTTGGAGCCGATGCCGTCAGGGAAATCAAAATTCATGGACCAGGACAGGGGGTCGGTTTCCACCCACTCGCCGCGTTCCCAGTACCGCCCGCGCGCCGTGACCTCGCGGATATTGATTTCAGGATTGAAGTTGGTGGCAAAGGGCTGGCCATGATCGCCCGCATTGCAGTCGATGATGTCGAGCACGTGCACTTCGTCCAGCTGATGCTTGAGCGCCCAGGCCGCGTACACGTTGGTGACGCCGGGGTCAAAGCCGGAACCGAGCAGGGCCGTCAGCCCCGCCTCGCGGAAGCGGTCCTGATAGGCCCACTGCCACTTGTATTCAAACTTGGCGGTGTCCAGCGGCTCGTAGTTGGCGGTGTCCACGTAATGCACGCCGCATTCAAGGCAGGCGTCCATAATGTGCAGATCCTGATACGGCAGGGCCACGTTGCAGACCACATCGGGCTTGACCTGCCGGATGAGGGAACACAGCTCGGGCACGTTGTCCGCGTCCACCTGAGCGGTGGCAACCTCGACGCCAAGGCGCGTCTTGACGCTCTGCGCAATGGCATCGCAGCGGGAAAGGGTGCGGCTTGCCAGCGTTACCTTTGAGAATCCGCCTTCCTTGAGTACCTGCGCACACTTGTGCACCACAACGCTGCCTACGCCGCCCGCGCCAATAATCAGAATATGAGACATGTTCCTTCTCCGTGGTGGAAGAGGTATACCACTGCGCGGCATGGCCGCGCCGCCATTTTCATATATTGCGCCCGTGGGCGCAGGGTTGCCGGGCCGCGTGACCCGAGCCGGAAAACATGATGCCCGCACGGCGTGACAAAGCCGTTACGTTACGCGCGGAATGGGCCTTATGGCCCAGGAAAGTTCCGGCGTCAACAGGTCGCGGTGCAAAAACCGTCAACTCTGCCTTATTTCTCACTTTTGGCCGCAGGGCCCGGATCTGCCGCATCGCCATCCAGCAGACGCACATGGGCGTAACGCCCGCTTTTGCGCGCCTGTGCGGCAAGCTCCAGCCCCTGGCTCCTGCACTGCGGGCAGGCGTGGCGCGGCACCAGTATGCACAGGGAGCGGGGCACCCGTTCCGAGGCGGTCTCAATGCGCCCCAGCCCCGAGCAATCGCTGCACAGCCGCCAGGCTTCCGTCTGCCCTTCGCGCAGGTTGTCCGTATCGTAAAAGATGTGCTTGCGGCGCACCCACCAGCCGTTTTCTTCCTCGCCTTCCGTGGGCTGCGCCGGGGGATGAAAATACACATCGCGGATCTGCGCGCACAATTTTGCTATGTATTCCCCCACTTGCGGCCGCTGACGCGTGGCTTCTGGCGTCCAGCCCGGCTCGCGGATATCCGAAGCGTCCAGCCCGGCCAAGGCAAGGCAGATGCCCAGGTTCACGTAGGGCAATGCCCCGCGTATGGAGTAGCCGCCTTCAAGTACGGCGATATGCGGTTGCAGGGCCGCATTGAGCGCCGCATAGCCCTGCGCCGAAAGCTTCATGTTGGCAAGGGGGTCAGTGAAGTGATTGTCCTGCCCGGCGGAATTGATGATCAGGTCAGGCTTGAAATCTTCCAGAATGGGCAACACCGCATGTTCTATGGCGTACAGATAGCCCTCGTCCGAGGTTTCGGGCGGCAGGGGTATATTGATGGTGCGCCCAAGCGCGCCGGGGCCGCCGCATTCCTGCGGGAAACCCGATCCGGGGTACAGGGTGCGCCCGTCCTGATGCAGCGAGATGAACAGGGTATGCGGGTCGTTCCAGAAGATATCCTGGCTACCGTCGCCGTGGTGCACATCCGTATCCACAATGGCGATGCGCAGGGGGCGGCCATCGGGACGGGGGTAGTGGTCGCGGATGTACTCCACCATGACGGCTTCGTTATTGATATTGCAGAAGCCACGGTTGCCGTGCACCACACGCATGGCGTGGTGGCCTGGAGGCCGCACCAGGGCAAAGGCACGCTGTTCGCGTCCCTCAAGCACCAGCCGGGCCGCGCGGATAGCCCCGCCCGCGGAAGCCAGATGCGAATCCGTACTCACCGCCGCAGCCGAAGGCAGGCAGAAGTGCGCGCGCTCAAGCTGGCCATGCGTGGCAAAGGCGGGGCGGTATTCCGTAATGCCGGGGATGTCGAACAGCCCTTCTTCTAGCAGCTGGTCGCGTGTATAGAGCAGACGCTCTTCCCGTTCCGGGTGTGTTGCAGAAATGGCCCAGTCAAAGGCAGGGAAAAACACCACGCCAAGACTGCGGGCCGCCACCAGGGGCGGCAGTGTTTTTTCAGTCATCACCTTCGCCAAGTTCTTCAAAAATATCTGCCCCGTAACGGGCATACGTCACCATACGGCCCATGTGCGCAAGGCCCATGCCGTAGGCCAGATTGCTTTCGGCCACGGCCATAAAAAGCACGCCTTCAGTATCATGCAGGGCAAAAAAGCCGCCAGCGCCGCCATCCTTGCGAAAAACGGCGCAGTGCAGCAAACCGGGATCGCCAATAACGTTGATAAGGGTGTAGCCCTTGGGCGGCTGACCCGGCAGATAGGCAAGTTCCTTGCCTTCACGGGAGGCAAAACGCACGCCCGCGCCTTCAACTTCAACTGTATAACATTCGTACATATATTCTCCTTGGTGGCGCCTGAAGCGCGCCAAAAGCCTGCATGGCAGGCTGAACCGGCAAAATTGCAAAGGCCCGAAAAGCGGCTCTCGCCGCAAAAAACTATTCCAATCCCCAACCGCGCTGCCGCAAGTGGAACTCAATGGCGGAACGGCACTGCAAAACCACGTCTTCCGGCGGCTGCGAGGCATCAATAATGGCAAAGCGCTCGGGTTCTTCCTCGGCCAGAACCCTGTAGCCCTGACGCACCCGCTCATGAAAATCAAGGCTCTCGGCGTCAAAACGGCCTTCTGAAACCACCAGACCTTCCAGGCGGTTGCGCTCGCCAGCGCGCATGAGGCCGCAACGCACCGGCAGATCCAGCAGCAGGGTCAGCTCCGGTTGCAGGCCGCCCGTGGCCGCCTGATTGAGCCTTTGCAGATATTCCGTATCAAGCCCGCGTCCGTGCCCCTGATAGGCCAGCGTGGAGTCGGTGTAACGGTCGCACAGCACGGTCTGCCCTGCTTCCAGCGCAGGCCGGATGATCTCCGCCACGTGCTGCGCCCTGTCGGCAAGAAACAGAAAAAGCTCCGCCCTGCTGGAGAGTTCGCGCGTGCGGGCATCAAGCAGTATGGAACGCAGGCTGCGCCCAAGCGCACAGCCCCCCGGCTCACGCGTACACAGGGGGTCGTGGCCATTTTCCTGCAAAAAACCCGCAAGATAGTTGATGGCCGTGGATTTGCCCGCGCCTTCTATACCTTCAAAAGAGATAAACATTCTTCTTTCACCGCTTTTTTGCGGGTTGCGGGGGCGGCTTTATCCGGCGTACGCGCGGCCCGGTGCACGGGTCGCCCCAGCGTAGCCTGCCAGGGTGTCCAGGCCTCGCCTTCGCCCTCTATCTGGGCAAACAGGCCACGGCACTGGGCCATCTTGGCGTCCAGGTTGTCGGCATAGTGCAGGGCCATGGCTTCCGGCGTATGCGGCACGCGCACCGCACCGAACTCCAGCTCGCCATGGTGGCTCAAGATCAGGTGTTTCAGATGCCGCTGCAACGGCTCTTCCAGACCGGATTTAGCCAGGTACGGCTCCAGCATTTCAATGCCCAGCATGAGGTGCCCCAGCAGGCGGCCCTCATCAGTGTAGTCATTGGCGATACCGCCAGAAAATTCGCGCAGTTTGCCAATATCGTGAAACAGCGCTCCCGCAAGAAAGGTCTGCCGGTCAAGTTCCGGATAATGGTCGGCAATGCGCCGACAGAGCTTGAATACGCTCAGGGTATGTTCAAGCAGCCCGCCCACATAGGCGTGGTGCACCCCCTTGGCCGCCGGACAGACCCGAAAGGCGGCGCGCATCTCGTCGTTGTTAAAAAATCCCTGCACCAGCTTGCGCCAGGGCGCGTGGACAAATTCCTTCTTGATGAGGTCAAGCAGTTCATCCAGCATCTCATCCAGCGGAAAGGGGCTGGCGGGCATAAGGGCCGCATGGTCCACAGCAGCGCATTCCTCATCGGAAAGAAAGCGCATCTGCTCCACCGTGAGCTGCACCTGATCGCGGTACAGCCCCGCGCGCCCTTCGGCCCACACAAGGGTTCCTGCCGCGATTTCGCTGAACTCCGCGCTCAGCGGATGCCATATCTTGGCTTCAAGGCTGCCGCTGGCGTCAGCCAGGGTAAGCCGCCAGTACGGGCCGTTGCGCGACTGTCCCTGCGCCGCCTGCGTAACCACGAATATGCCGCGCGCCTCCGAGGCGGGGCCAATCTCTTTGACGTAACAACCTTTTTCCATATATCGTTCCAGCGGCGCGCATCTGCGCCGGGCATATGCAGTTTTCCACGCGGGCATGGCCCCTGACGCGGAACTTCTAAAAATGGCAGGGCCGCGCAAAACACTGAAACCACGCGGGCCTTAGGCCGAATTTCCCTTCTTTCCGAGGTATTGTCAAATGGACGTTCTTCTGACCAACGATGACGGCATCCGCGCACGCGGCCTGCGCGCACTTTACGCCGCCCTGCTTGAAGCAGGGCATACCGTGCATGTGGTGGCCCCCATGACCCAGCAATCTGGCGTGGGCCACTCGCTGACCGTATTTGAACCTGTACGCGCCATGGATTTTGAAGAACCCCACTTCAAGGGTCTGGGTATTTACGGCACACCCACGGACTGCGTCAAACTGGCCCTCGGGCAACTCCTGCCCAAAAAGCCCGACATGGTCATTTCGGGCATCAACGCCGGGCCCAACGTTGGCCCGGACATTCTGTATTCCGGCACGGTGGGCGCTGCCACGGAGGCGGCCCACGAAGACCTGCCGAGCATCGCTGTTTCGCACGACTGCTACAAGGTCAAAAACGGCGACCTTCTGCCGCAGGCCCGACATCTGGTGGCGCTGGCCGAACGCATCGACTGGTCGCAGCTGGGCCGCCGCAGGGTGGTCAACGTCAACTATCCTGCCTGCCCGCTGGACGAGGTCAAAGGCATGCGCGTTTGCCCGCAAACCAGCGCCGTGTGGGTAAACACCTACTCGGAGCGCCTTGACCCGCGCGGCGCGCCCTACTGGTGGCTTGAGGGCGAAATTCCTGCGGAAACCATTGAACCGAATTCGGACAAAGACATGCTCAACCGGGGATACATTACCCTTACGCCCCTGCGCTTTGATTTTACCGATCAGGCTGGCCTGAACGCGCTGGCAGGCATGAAGCTCGGCTAGCGTGCGCACTGCCCCAAGGCCTTCGGCAACCTGCCGGAAACATAAGGGATCAGGCGAACCCTCTTGACGCCGCCGCCACATGTGGGCTACAGGCGCGCTCGGGCATACAAAATATGTTTTGCGTTTGCCCGGCCACTGCGCCCGCCGGAAGAACTGCAAAGTAAGCCCGTTTCCCGCGCGGCAGGCATTCCCCTTTACGGGGAATTGGTGTATGTGCAGACTTGTCATTTCCGGGCGACTTATGCTTTTTTGACCGTCCTTAATGCCAGACCCCTCTGGAGGAAATCATGCCTCTTATCAATCCCAAAGAAATGTTCGCTGCCGCCTATGCCGGCGGGTATGCCATTGGCGCGTTCAACGTCAACAACATGGAAATCATCCAGGGCATCATGAGCGCGGCCTCCGAGGAAAAATCGCCGGTCATCCTTCAGGTGTCTTCGGGCGCGCGCAAGTATGCCGGGCAGATATACATCATGAAGCTTGTGGAAGCGGCGCTTGCGCTTGACCCTTCCATTCCCGTGGTGGTGCACCTCGACCACGGCCCCAGTTTTGAAATGTGCCGCGACTGCATTGACGGCGGCTTCACTTCGGTCATGATTGATGGTTCGCACCTGTCGTTTGAAGAGAACATAGCCCTGACCAAGCAGGTGGTGGACTATGCCCACCCCCGGGGCGTATGGGTTGAGGCCGAGCTGGGCAAGCTGGCTGGCATTGAGGAACATGTGCAGTCTGCCGAACACGTCTACACCGACCCCGATGAAGCCGTGGAATTTGTAAACCGCACGGGCTGCGATTCGCTGGCCGTTGCCATCGGCACAAGCCACGGCGCGTACAAATTCAAGGGCGAAGCCAAACTTGATTTTGACCGTCTGGGCCGCATTGGCGACAAGCTGCCGAATTACCCCCTGGTGCTGCACGGCGCGTCCAGCGTACCGCAGGAATTTGTAAGTCAGTGCAACCAGTATGGCGGCCAGGTTGGCGGAGCCAAGGGCGTACCCGAAGACATGCTGCGCAAGGCTGCGGGCATGAATGTGTGCAAAATCAATGTGGATACGGACATCCGCCTGGCCGTCACCTCATCCATCCGTCAGTATCTTGCCGAACACCCCGACCAGTTTGACCCGCGCGCCTACCTCACCCCCGCTCGCGATGCCGTCAAAAACATGGTGGCCCACAAGATCCGCAATGTCATGGGATCTTCAAATAAAGCCTAATCCCTACGCCCCAAGGAGCGCGAATCATGCCCGTGAAAGTTGGAATGAACGGCTTTGGCCGCATTGGTCGGTATCTGCTGCGTCTTATGGCCGACGACAAAGAAATTCAGATCGCCGCCATCAACGCCCGTGCGGACAACGCCGCGCTGGCCTATCTTTTCAAGTATGATTCCACTTACGGAACCTTTCAGGGCACTGTTGATCACGATGAAAACGGCATCATCGTCAATGGCCGCCATATCACCGTTACCCGCTGCAAGGCTGGCGAATGGGAATGGGAACGCCTTGGCGTAACCCTGGCCGTGGAAACCACGGGCACCATCAAGGACAGGGAAGGCCTTGCCCAGCATCTGGCATGTGGCGCGAAAAAGGTTGTGATCTCCGCCCCCGGCAAGGATGTGGACGCCATGATTGTTATGGGCGTGAACCACGGCACTTATGATGGCGCAAAGCACAGCGTCATTTCTGCCGCGTCCTGCACCACAAACTGCCTGGCTCCTGCGGTCAAGGTGCTGCACGAAACCTTTGGCTTCCGCCATGGCCTCATGACCACCATCCACTCCTACACCATGAGCCAGCGCATCCTGGACGGCACCCACAAGGACTGGCGTCGCGGCCGCGCCGCAGCCGTGTCCATGGTGCCTTCAAGCACAGGCGCCGCCAAGGCTGTGGGGCAGGTCATGCCGGAACTGGAAGGCAAGCTCAACGGCATGTCGGTGCGTATTCCCACCTTTGACTGCTCGCTGGTCGACCTGACCTGTGAAGTGGAAAAAGCCTGTGATGCCGCCGCTGTCAATGCGGCCCTTCAGGCTGCCAGCAAGGGCGCTCTGGCCGGAAACATGGGCTATTCCGAAGAGCCGCTGGTATCCATTGACTACAAGGGCAGCACCTTCGGCGGCGTGGTGGATGCGCTTTCCACCCAGGTGCTTGACGGCACCATGGTCAAACTGCTCATCTGGTACGACAACGAATCCGGCTTCACCAACCAGTTGCTGCGCCTGCTTCGCATGGTGGGCAAGGACTGCTGATAAAGACCGCGCCTTGCCCTGCCGGGCAGGGATGGGCATGAATTACAAGCGCGGCGGGTTGCAATACCCGCCGCGCTCTGCTTTTGTTCGCCCGTTTTGACAGCCCCTGTCGCAGCGCATGCTTCACTCTGTCCCTTTTGGGCCTTTCTCAACCCCAGATTTGACGTGCGTGGCCCCAGGCAAATTCTGCTCACCACTCGCCAGCATGGGAAAATTTTTCCTCTTTTCTTTGCCACGCTTTAAGCATTGTCCAACAAAACTGGCTCTACGCAAGACTTTACAGGCATCTCACCTGAACGCGTCATTTGCGCCGAGCCCTAATACTTTTTGCCGTTGCGCCGATTAAGTGAACAAAAGGTGGTAGCACGCAAGGACGCGTCGGCATTTCGCGCCGCCTGTGACATACAGCATTCATGGAGGAATGTATGTATATCAATCATAATACCATGGCCTCGCAAGTAGGCAACAATCTGACCTCGCACTACAGCGACCTGAAAACCTCTACCTCGCGGCTGTCATCCGGCCTGCGCATCAATTCCGCTGCGGACGATTCCGCCGGTCTGGCCATTCGCGAACTCATGCGTACCGATATCGCCGCCCTGCAACAGGGCGTGCGTAACGCCAATGACGCCATTTCCCTCATTCAGACAGCCGACGGCGCCTTGGGCATCATCGATGAAAAGCTGACCCGCATGAAGGAACTGGCCGAACAGGCCGCCACCGGTACCTATGACTCCACCCAGCGCCTGATGATCGAATCGGAGTATCAGGCCATGGCTTCGGAAATTACCCGAATCGCCAACGCCACGGACTTCAACGGCATCCATCTGCTGGACGGCAACCTGTCGAGCGACACGCACACAGGCAGCACCATGTCCAGCACTGGCAAGCTGAAGGTACACTTTGGCACAGCCAACGATTCGGCGGAAGACTACTACTACATCCAGATCGGCACGAGTACTGCCTCTGCTCTTGGTGTAGGCAATCAGGCTGCCACCACTGCTGCCGGCAGATCGGTATCGACTCAGGAGGCGGCGCAGAAGGCTCTTGTGGCCATCACAAACGCCGTGGTCTCCAAGGACAAGATCCGGGCGCACCTGGGTGCGCTGCAAAACCGGCTGGAGAACACCATCTCCAACCTGAGCACGCAGGCCGAAAATCTGCAGGCGGCGGAATCCCGCATTTCTGACGTGGATGTGGCCACGGAAATGACGAAGTTCGTCCGCAACCAAATTCTTACCCAGTCGTCTGTGGCTATGCTCTCGCAGGCCAACAGCATGCCTAAGCTGGCCTTGAACCTGATTTCCGGTTAGCGGCAAAACCAGGTGGTGGAGGGCAATAGCCCAGGACCGGCCAAGAGGCTGGGGAGAGCTTTAAGGCCATAACCAACACGTTTCTGATGAAAGCCGGGTCGTACACGACCCGGCTTTTTTTACGCCCTGCTATCTTCTGAGCTTCGGGAAATACCGCACTGGCACAGCAGCAGCCGCAGTTTTTCAGCACGCACAGCCCTTCTTTTTCCCCATTTCCACTCTTGCGCGACAGCCTCTTGCGCGCCTGCCCCGTCAATATTTCTGCGCTTGTTCAAAAAACAATGCGATGTCCCACCTGTTTTGCCTTGGCTTTCCTTACGCAGGATAGCCGTGGGCAGGCAAAAAATATTTGCCGCATCAGCATACCCCAAAAATTCGCATCATAGAGATATTTGTATATTTTTTTCTGTGCGGGCCGCAGCATTTCGCCATTGGCGCACCAGCCGCCAGCTTATTGACGCATAAAGCTGCGATCTCTGGCATGAATCCTGCTGTAAACGGAGTGCAGGTTTTCAGGCAAATATTGCCTTCTCTGAAGCCACGAATCAGAAGGGCAACAGCGCCTGTCGTTTAAGGCTGCCAGCCCAGGTCGGCTCTGCCGATACCAGTCTGGCTTTTGGTAACTCTTTCCCCGCTCCTTGCGGGATGAACGGCGGCAGTCCGCATGGACGCGGGCGCGCATAGTGCGCCGCCGGGCAGACAGAACATTCATGGAGGAATGTCATGTATATCAATAACAACTCAATGGCTTCCAATGTTGCCAACAACTTGACCTCGCACTACAGCGACCTGAAGACTTCGACCCAGCGTCTGTCCACAGGCCTGCGCGTGAACTCCGCTGCTGACGATGCCGCCGGCCTCGCCATTCGCGAATTGATGCGTACGGATATCAAGGCGTTGCAACAGGGCGTGCGTAATGCCAACGATGCTATTTCCCTCATTCAGACCGCCGACGGCGCCCTGGGCATCATCGACGAAAAGCTGACCCGTATGAAGGAACTGGCAGAACAGGCTTCCACCGGCACCTATGACTCCACCCAGCGCTTGATGATCGAATCGGAGTACCAGGCCATGGCATCGGAAATTACCCGAATCGCCAACGCCACGGACTTCAACGGCATCCACCTGCTGGACGGCAATCTGTCCGGTGACACGCACGTGGGCAACACGATGACCTCCACCGGCAAGATGAAGGTCCACTTCGGTACTGCCAACGACTCGGCGGAAGACTATTACTACATCCAGATCGGCACGAGCACAGCCTCGGCCCTTGGTGTAGGCAATGAGACAACCACCGGACGAGCCGGTGCGACCATCTCCACCCAGGAAGCGGCGCAGAAGGCCCTTGTGGCCATCACCAACGCGGTGGTTTCCAAGGACAAGATCCGTGCACATCTGGGCGCGTTGCAAAACCGCCTGGAGAACACCGTCTCCAACCTTACCACTCAGGCTGAAAACTTGCAGGCGGCTGAATCCCGCATTTCCGACGTGGACGTGGCCACGGAAATGACGAAGTTTGTCCGCAACCAGATCCTCACCCAGTCGTCTGTGGCCATGCTCTCGCAGGCCAACAGCATGCCCAAGATGGCCATGCAGCTTATCCAGGGTTAACGCTGGTTGAGGGCGTGCTTTAGCACGTATCCCAAAATATCCCCGAAGGGTTCGCCCTTCGGGGATATTTTGCTGCGGAAACGTTTCTTCCGGAGGGGCCAGTATGGGCGCGCTAGCGCAGGCTCAGGCCAGCGCGGTCAGATCATAGTCCGTATTTTCCACTATATCGCATTCCACGAGCGCTCCGGGCGCAATGCCCGGCCCGCTCACATAGGTGATGCCGTCCACCTCCGGCGCCTGAAACCACACACGCCCGCTGTGCAGTCCCGGCCAGTCGGGATGCGGGGCATCCACCAGCACCTGCATACGGCTGCCCACCTGCGCGGAGAGCAGTTCGTTGCTGATGTCGGCCTGAATTTCCATAAGAGAATCCCTGCGCCACTGTTTGACCTCATCTGGCACCTGATCGGGCAATGTTGCCGCCACGGTGCCATCTTCTGCCTGATAGGCAAACACACCCACGTGCTGAAAACGGCTTTCTTCTACAAAACGGCACAGACTTTCAAAATGCTCTTCCGTTTCGCCAGGATAGCCAACAATAAAGGTCGTGCGCAAAGCCGCATGGGGCAGCACGGAGCGCACGGTATCCAGTACTCGCCGGGGGTCGCCCGCAAAAGGCCGGCCCATGCGCGACAGCACATCAGGGTGAGCGTGTTGCAGAGGAATATCCAGATAGGGCAGCAAAGGCGCGCCGCAATCTCTGATAAAGCGCAAAAGTTCCGGCGTCACGCCTGTGGGGTACAGGTAGAGCAGGCGCAGCCAGGCGAGGCCCTCGAGCCCCACCAGCTTTTCAAGCAGGCTGGGCAGGCCGTGCTTGAGCCCAAGATCAACACCCCAGGAGGTCAGATCCTGCGCCACAAGATCAAGCTCGCGCACGCCCTGGGCCAGCAGGGCCCTGGCTTCATCGGCAATATCGTCGGCGGTCAGCGATTTAAGGCCGCCCCTGATGGAAGGAATGGTGCAGAACGCGCACTTGTGCCTGCACCCCTCGCCCACCTTGAGCCATGCGTACGAAGGGCCGGTAGAAAGCAGTCTGCCGCCGGGGATACGGGTAGGAGGCTCGGGCAGGTTCAGGGCCGCTGCCAGCATGGCTGGCCAGCGCGGCAGATCACCCGTGGGCAGCCACACGTCCACTTCCGGCAGTTCCGCTGCCAGATCGGCAGCGCCATAACGCCCCACCATGCAGCCGCCTACAGCCAGCAGGGGCTTAACCTTGCACTTTTCAAGCCTCTGGATGGCGTCCACAACCGCGCGAACAGATTCACGCACGGCAGGGTCGATGAATCCGCAGGTATTGATGAAAACCAGACGCGCCTTGCCCATGTGTTCCACATGCTGCACGGCGACCCCAAGCGAACCGAGCAGGCGCTCACTGTCCACGCGGTTTTTGGGGCAGCCAAGGCTCAGCGACCATACTTTCAGGGAATTAGGAAAAATAGCTCGTGTCATGGGGGCACAATACAGAGGGGCGGGGCGCTTGTCATCATTGAGGCCAGTCCCCATTCTTCAAACCGGACGTGCCCAGACCGGCAAATTTGCAAAACGATAACACAGATGCTAGATCTTATCTGTTGTCTAACAGGCTAATACACAAATGTAATGCCGCACGGCGGAACATAAAAATGAAAAACGCGGACCCTGCAAACCTCAGCATATCGGCTACCCAATCCGGGGAAAAGCCGCCTGCGGAATCTCCTCAGGAGATTTGCCTTTCCCATGCCTTGCAGAGCGTCTACGGCGACATATTGCTTATAGATTTTGAGAGTGATACCTGCCGCGAACTGTACCACGGAGAAGGTCACTTTACGCGCATGCCTCTGGATCGGCCCCTTGCCGAAACGTTCAGACGCGAACTTGCCGAGAGGGTTCACCCCGACGATGCACAGCGTTTTGCGGCTTTTTTTTCTCAGGACAGCCTGCGACAGATGCTGGCGCAGACTCCCCTTTTTGCTGCGGAAGACATTCGCAAAAAAGCCCTCAACGGTTTGTACCGATGGGTGCGTATTATTGCCTTTCCTGCCCCCCAATACGGCGGGGAACAGACCTATATTGTCTGCACAGAAGACATTGAAAACCACAAGATTGCAGCCGATATTGCCCATGAGAACGAGATGCTGCGCCGGCAAAAGCTGGATGCCCTGCGTTACAAGGCAGTGGTGGACCACACCCGCACCCTGGTTTTTGAATGGAGCGGCACAGATCTTACCTACCTGAGCCAGAGGATTCCCGAACTGCTGGCGGGCGAATACGACGGGCGCAATCCCTTTGACGTGTGGCGTGAAGACGATGTTCTTTACGCGGGCGACATGGAGCCCTTTGACACCTGCCTGGCGCGCCTTGCCCTGGGCATCCGCTCTGGCGAAATGACCGTCAGGCTGCGCCGCCGCGACGGTCAGTACATCTGGTGCAAGATCACATACACCAAGCTTGACGACGGGGAGTCTGAAGAACGCTACATCGGCACTCTCAATGATGTTGACGCAGCCACGCGCACCGAGCAGGCCCTGCGCCTGCGCGCAGAGCACGACCCCCTCACAGGCGCTTTCAACACCCAGACATTTTTTGAAAAAATAGACAAGCTCATCAAAAACCGGCCCAATGAGCAGTACTGCGTATTGCGCTTTGACGTGGCCGGGTTCAAGGCCATCAACGAATCTTTTGGGCTTGAAGAGGGCAACCGCCTGCTGCGGGGCATTGCCCGCCTGATCCGCCAGCGCCTCATATCTGAAAAGGAAATCTTTGCCCGGCTCACCGCCGATGTTTTTGCCGTCTGCCTCACAGGCGGCACCGAACGGACGCTACAGTTCATCCAGAACCTTTCTCTGCGTCTGGATCACTATTCCGACACCTTTCGGGTCAAGCTGTTCTTTGGCATCTGCCCTGTGGAGAATTCCCGCACTCCGGCTCACATCCTGTGCGACTGGGCCTATCTGGCGCAGAAGACGGTCAAGGGCAGCGACATTGTCAATTTTGCCTTTTACGATGATGCCCTGCGCAAACGTCTGCATGATGAGAGCTACATCACTGACCAGATGTATGAAGCGCTGGAAAAAAACCAGTTCAAACTTTTTCTGCAACCCAAGGTCCAGATTTCCAGCGGGCGCATTGTGGGCGCGGAAGCGCTGGTGCGCTGGCAGCACCCCACAGACGGGCTTATCCTTCCCGGGCGTTTTATTCCTTTGTTTGAGCGCAACGGCTTTATTGTGCGGCTGGACTCGTACATCTGGGACCAGACCTGCCAGACCCTGCGTACATGGCTCGACAAGCAGTATGAACCCATGCCCATCTCTGTGAACATGTCGCGTCTGCATTTTAACGACGATGATTTGCCCAACAAGCTCGTCAGCCTCCTGAACAAGTACAATCTGCCCCGCCACATGCTTGAACTGGAACTGACCGAGAGTGCCTTTTTTGCCAATGAGCCAAGGCTGAAACGCCTTATGAACGAGCTACGGGCCGCGGGATTTGTTTTTTCCATGGACGATTTCGGCACAGGCTACTCATCGCTGAGTACATTGCGTGATCTGCCCTTCAATGTGGTCAAGCTTGACCGGGCCTTCATCAGCGACGGCACCACCAACAAGCGCGGCCAGATTGTGGCCCGCAACACCATCGCTCTGGCGCGCGACCTTGATATGTCCATTGTGGCTGAAGGCGTGGAAACCAAGGAACACGCCCGTTTCTTGCTCAACAGCGGTTGCAACTGCGCCCAGGGTTTCTATTATTCCAGGCCAGTGGATACGGCGGAGTTTGAAGTGCTCAGCTTTGTGCAGGAAAAGGCCTTCTGGGTGCATCCGCAGCTGAAGGAAGACGCCATCCGTCTGGGGCTGCCCATAAGCACGGAAGCCCCCATTAAAGAATACTGATTTCCCCCGACACGCCTTCTCGCCACGCCCCGGCAACACTGATTCAAGCCGTAAAACCACAGCAGAACTGTTGCTGCGCCTGCTGCCTCATCATGCATGGCCGCGGGCTTGCCCCGTTTACAGCGGCAGACGCAGCAGGCGGATGGTATGCGGCTGGATATACAGCAGCTTGCCTTCGCGAATGTCGTCCGCGCGGGTCACAAAGCTGTCCTTGTTCACGTTCAGGATGGCTTCTGCCTCGTGGCTGCAGTCAAAAAGATGCAGCACGTCACCGGTCAGCGAGTCGGCGGTGGTCCAGTGCCGGTTCACAGGCGGGCCATCCGGGGTGATGTGACGCAGAAAACGGAAGATCACAGCCCTGCCGCTGCCCGGCGCAAGCCATGTGCGGCAGCATTCCCATACCTGATCCACAGAGGGGTCGTCCTCATCTGTAAAGGGCTGGCGCACTTCCAGCGGAAAGGAACGGCTCTGGATACGCAGCATGCCGTCAACCAGCCCGCAATAGTCAGTTTCCTGCTCCAGCACGGCACGGAAGGCTTCAGGCGAGGCCGCAAGTCCCATCAGGGTTTCATTAAGAATGTCGCGCGCCTTGAGAACCCTGATGGTGTGGGTCAGCCGCAAGCCGTTGAGCACTGCATAAATTGCGCAAAAAGTGTCCAGTTTGCCCTGATAAAACGGTTTCAGCATGAATACCCCCATCGGTTGTTATGCCCACAGCAACACCCAGGGTCAAGCCTTCCACCCCGCCAGCATTTCTGCTTTTGCAAAGGTCTTTCTTTACAAGCTGCTGCCTCACGTGTATAAATGAGCCTTCACAAACAATATCACAATACCTTGATATGCAGATATTCACAAATCCCCGAGAGTTGGCGGCCCAATGCAAGGCCTGGCACTGCGCCGGAGACGATATCGCTCTGGTGCCCACCATGGGCTACTACCATCAGGGGCACGAAGACCTCATGGCCTATGCCCGCACGCAGGCAAAACGTCTGGTGGTGAGCCTTTTTGTCAACCCTACCCAGTTTGGCCCCGGCGAGGATCTGGAAGCATACCCCCGCAATGCCGAGCGCGATGCGGACATAGCCCGCAGTCATGGGGCGGATGCGCTTTTTATGCCGCAGCCCGAAACCATGTACGCGCAAGACCACGCCACCTGGGTGGAAGTTCCCGAACTTTCCCGAGGCCTGTGCGGCCTCACCCGGCCTGTGCACTTTCGCGGCGTATGCACCGTGGTGCTCAAGCTCTTTATGCTGACCGGCGCGGAAGTCGCCGTTTTTGGGCAGAAGGATTGGCAGCAGCAGGCCGTTTTGCGCCGTATGGTACGCGACCTTGATGTGCCTGTGCGCATTGAAACGCGCGAAACCGTGCGCGAAGCTGACGGCCTGGCCCTTTCCTCGCGCAACGTCTACCTCAGCCCGGACGAACGCGCCCATGCTCCGGAGATCCGCAAGGCCCTGCTCTACGCTCAAAAACTGGCCCAGAACGGTGAAACCAGCGTCAAGCTGCTGCGCGAGGCTGTGCTGCGCCGCTGGGCGGAATTTTTGCCCATGGGGCGCCTTGACTACCTTAGTATTGTTCACCCGGAATCCATGACTCCGCTCACCGAAGTCACCGGTCCGGCGCTTATGGCCTGTGCCGTGCGCATGGGCAAGGCCCGGCTTATCGACAATATTCTGTTGCGACCCTAAAACCCGCGCCGCACTGACGCGAGCGCCCAAGGAGATTCATATGCATACCAAGGGCAAATACTTTTTCACTTCCGAATCTGTAACTGAAGGCCACCCCGACAAGGTCGCCGACCAGATTTCCGATGCCATCCTTGATACCCTGCTTGCACAGGACGCCAACGCCCACGTGGCCTGCGAAACCCTGGTGACCACGGGTATGGCTGTTATCGCTGGCGAAATCACCACCAGCGGCTACGCCGACCTGCCCCATGTGGTGCGCGAGACCATCAAAGGCATTGGCTACAACAGCTCAGAAATGGGTTTTGACTGGCAGACCTGCGCTGTTATCAACGCCATTGGCCGCCAGTCGCCCGACATCGCTCAGGGCGTACTGCGCGAAAAGCCTGAAGATCAGGGCGCGGGCGACCAGGGCATGATGTTTGGCTATGCCTGCAACGAAACCTCCACCCTTATGCCAGCCCCCATCTATTGGGCGCATCAGCTTTCGCAGCAGCTGGCGAAAGTGCGCAAGGACGGCACCGTGGACATCTTCCGTCCCGATGGCAAGACTCAGGTTTCCTTTGAATATCAGGACGGCAAGCCCGTGCGCATCAACAACGTGGTGGTCTCCACCCAGCACAGCGCCAACGCCAGCCAGGCTGATGTGGCCGAAGCCGTGAAAAAGCACGTCATTCGCCCCATCCTGGAACCCTCCGGCTATTTTGACGAAAAGGCCTGCGAAATTTTCATCAACACCACGGGCCGTTTTGTGGTGGGTGGCCCCATGGGCGACTGCGGCCTTACAGGCCGCAAGATCATTCAGGACACCTACGGCGGCAGCGGCCACCACGGCGGCGGCGCGTTCTCCGGCAAGGATCCCTCCAAGGTTGACCGTTCCGGCGCGTACATGGGCCGCTACATTGCCAAAAACGTTGTTGCCGCAGGCCTCGCCCCAGTGTGCGAAGTGCAGATCGCCTATTGCATTGGCGTGGCCCAGCCTGTCAGCGTGCTTGTTTCCTCGCAGGGCACCAGCGACCTGCCGGACGAACTGCTGACCAAGGCCGTGCGCGAAGTCTTTGACCTGCGCCCCTATTTCATCAGCAAGCGCCTTGATCTCAAGCGCCCCATCTACCAGAAGTCTTCCTGCTACGGTCACTTTGGCCGCGAACTGCCGGAGTTCACCTGGGAAAAGACTGATGCCGTAGCCGACCTGCGCACCGCCGCCAAGGTGTAGCGCGAGCCTGCGTATTTGCCCTTTTGAGGTGCAGGAAACTCCTTGCTGAATTTTCTGCACCTCATTTTTTGTCCATATCTTTTTCCTCGCATATTCCGGCCACAGACGTTTTACCGCCTTAATTCCGGGAAAAAATCCCGTTCGCCCGCACGAGTTGCAAGCCGCCCCGCCCTTGCCTATACTGACTCACTTGACCGCGCCGCTCCGGCGCTATTCCGAGCAGTTTCCCCCTGGAACTGTCCGGCGTCTGTTCAAGCAGACCCCCGCCACGAAGGCCCAGGCGCAATACCTTGCGCTGACAAACGCCCACGTGAGCGACTTACAATGCTGTAGTGAAGGCGAGGTAGCACATGGCTGGCAATACATTCGGACAGGCCCTGCGGCTGACAACATTCGGCGAATCCCACGGCGTGGGCCTTGGCGGCATCATTGACGGCTGCCCGGCGGGCCTAGCCCTGACAGAGGCCGACATTCAGGCCGAGCTTGACCGCCGCAAACCCGGTCAGGGCCCCACCGCCACCAAGCGCAAGGAATCGGACACGGTCCGCCTGCTCTCCGGCGTGTATGAGGGCGTCACCACGGGCACGTCCATTGCTTTTTACATCGCCAACGAAGACCAGCGCTCGCACGACTACGGCAATCTTGCCGAAGTTTTCCGCCCCGGCCATGCGGACTGGGGATATTTTCAGAAGTACAACGGCATACGCGACCATCGCGGCGGCGGGCGCTCCTCTGGGCGCGAAACCGCAGCCCGCGTGGCTGGCGGCGTTATTGCCCGCAAGATTCTTGAACGCCGCGGCGTAAAAATCATGGCCGCCTGCGTGGAACTGGGCGGTACCGCCGTGCAGGACTGGGCAACCCTTGATTTGGACAATGCCCGCAATCGTCCCTATTGTGCCGCTACAGAGGCCATGCCCTCCCTGTGGGATCAGGTGGTGCTGGCTGCCCGCAAAGCGGGCGACACATTGGGCGGCATTGTGCGCATTGAGGCGCGCAATGTGCCCGCAGGCCTTGGCGAACCCGTTTTTGACAAGCTGGAGGCCGTGCTGGCCCATGCCATCATGAGCATTGGCGCAGTCAAAGGCTTTTCTGTGGGCGAAGGTTTTGGCGCGGCCAAGTTGCATGGCTCGCAAAACAACGACCCCCTGCTCCCCGCCGACCCGGCGCAGCCCGGCAAGGCCAGCTTTGCTTCCAACCACGCAGGGGGCATATTGGGCGGCATTTCCAGCGGGCAGACCATTGTGATGCACGCTGCGGTCAAGCCTATCGCATCCATAGCCGTTACCCAGCAGACAGTGGACAAGGAAGGCAATGCCGCCTCCGTACTCATTGGCGGGCGGCACGACCTTGCCGCGATCCCGCGCGTTGTGCCGGTTCTGGAAGCCATGACGGCTCTGGCCCTTGCCGATGCCCTGCTGCTCCAGCAGCGCATGGGACTGGGCCTGTGAACAAAAAGGCCGACGCTCGCGCTCTGAACGCCCTGCGTTCTGTTGGCCCGGCAACCATTGAAGACCTGCGCCAGCTTGGCGTTACTGATATTTCCGACCTGGCGGGGCGCGCCCCTCAGGCTCTGTATGATGAATTGTGCCGCATCAAAGGCCAGAAAATTGATATCTGTTGCCTTGATGTTTTCTATTGCGCTGTTGCTCAGGCAAAGAATCCGGAACTACCTGATGATCAGCGCGACTGGTTCTGGTGGTCGCGGCAACGCAAAGCTGCAACAAGCCCAAGGATTGCTGACAAGGCGAGTGCATGAGCAACCTGCCCCTTTTACAAGATCCCGATTCCGTTGAACTCACCGGCACGGTGGAGCGCGTTGTCTTTCATAATGAAGAAAACGGCTACACGGTGCTGCGTCTGTTGCCTGCAAGCGTGAACAGCGGCAGCGGCAATGCTGGCCTCACCCGCCCGCGCGACCCTGTTTCGTGCATCGGGCACATGGTCAACCCGCAGGCGGGAGTGCAGCTCAAAGTATCAGGCCGTTGGGTCAACAACCCCCGATTTGGCCGTCAGATCGAGTTTCAGAACGCCGATGAAATGCTGCCCGCCACCAGCGAGGGCATCCGTCTCTATCTCGCCTCTGGCCTTATCAAGGGCGTTGGCGAAGAAATGGCCGGGCGCATAGTCGAGGCCTTTGGCACGGATACCATACGAATTCTTGATGAAGAGCCAGAGCGTCTGCTCAAGGTGCGTGGCGTGGGCAGCAAGAGCCTTGACCGCATCCGCACCTCCTGGGCTGAACACCGGGGCATGCGCGACCTGCTGCTTTTTTTGCAGCCCCACGGCATCACGCCAGCCTACGCTGTACGCATCTACCGCGCCTATGGCGCGGATGCGCTCGCCATTGTGCGCGAAAATCCCTATCGGCTTGCTATGGACATTCACGGCATTGGCTTTGTCACCGCTGATGCCGCCGCCAGCAAGCTGGGCTTTGAACACGACAATCCCCTGCGGGTACAGGCGGGTACACTCTACGTGCTGCAAAAAGCCACGGACGATGGCAACGTCTATTTGCCGCAGGCGGAGCTGACCGAGGCGGTCTGCGCCCAGATCGGCATTGACGAAGGCCTTGTGGAGGATGCCCTCGCCGCGCTCGAAGCTGATGAACGCATTGTGCGCGAAGAGCTGGACATGCCCGACGCCCCCGGCGAGATCGGCGTGTACATGCGGCGCTACCACCACTGCGAGTCAAAAACCGCCTTCTACATCCAGCGCCTCTTGGGCTCGCCCAAATCCGTGCGTTTTGAAAAGCCGGACGCGCTGGTGGACAAGGTCGTGGGCGAGCTGAACATTTCCCTCGCGCCCGAACAGCTTGAGGCCGTGCGCACCGCCGCCCGCAGCAAGATGATGGTGCTCACCGGCGGCCCCGGCACGGGCAAAACCACCATCATCAACGCCATTATCAAACTCTTTGGCGAGGTACGCGCCCGCATACTGCTGGCCGCGCCCACAGGCCGCGCCGCCAAGCGCATGTCTGAAACATCTGGGCGCGAATCGCGCACCATCCACCGTCTGCTGGAATACAGCCCCAAGGAAGACGGCTTTGCCCGCAATGAGGACAATCCCCTCGCCTGCGGCCTCCTCGTGGTGGACGAAGCCTCCATGATGGACACCCTGCTCTTCTATCACCTGCTCAAGGCCGTGCCGCTGGGCGCAACGCTTGTTCTGGTGGGCGACGTGCACCAGTTGCCCTCGGTAGGCCCGGGCAACGTACTTGCAGACATTATCCGCTCCGGCGTTGTGCCTGTCGTGGAGCTGACCGAAATTTTCCGTCAGTCCGCCGAGAGCGAAATCATCTGCAATGCCCATCTTATAAACCGTGGCGAAATTCCCTCGCTGGAATCCAGCAAGGAGCGGCTCTCGGACTTCTACTTTATCCACCAGAACGATGCAGAAAAAGCTGCGGAACTTATCGTGGATCTGGTGCGCAACCACATTCCCCGGCGATTCAACCTCGACCCCGTTGATGACATCCAGGTGCTCACGCCCATGCACAAGGGCGCTGTGGGCGCTGGCCGCATGAACGCCTGCCTGCAGGAAGCCCTGAACCCGCACGGCATTGAAGTGCGCCGTGGCGACCGCTGCTTCCGCCTGCACGACAAGGTCATGCAGATACGCAACAACTACGACAAGGACGTTTTTAACGGCGACATGGGGCGCATCAGCTTTATGGACGTGCGCGAACGCACCCTCAGCATCACCTTTGACGAACGCGTTGTGCCCTACGAATTTGACGAACTGGACGAAATCGCGCCCGCCTACGCCATTTCCATCCACAAATCGCAAGGCTCGGAATACCCTGCTGTGGTTATTCCCGTCATGATGCAGCACTATGTGCTTTTGCAGCGCAATCTCATCTACACGGGCGTAACGCGCGGCAAAAAACTGGTCATCCTGGTGGGCGAATCCCGCGCCCTGCACATGGCCGTCAAAAACAACAAGACCCGCAAGCGCTTCACCCGCTTGGCGCAACGCCTCGCGCCTGTGGAGTAGCGGGGTCTTCACGAGTTATCTTTCTGAAACTCCCGCCAGTTTGTACTGCGGATTTTAAAGAAACCGCGCCGACCAGGATTCAGTATGAAATACCTTGATGACTCATGGGAAAGAAATGAACACTTCAATTTTTTTCAGTCGCGAAAAAATCCGTGCTTCAGCGTCTCATTTTCGGCAAATGTTGCCAGATTGTACGAAGTAAAAAAACAGAATGGCTTTCGGCTTACGGATTGCATCTATTTTGCCGCAATGCTCGCCGTTCATGGCGTTGTCGGCTTCAGGCAACGCATCGTCAATCTGCGCCCTGTGGAATTTGAGCGCATTGATGCGGCGTTTACCTACATCCCTAAAGGCAGGGCATTGCATTGCAACTGCGTTGCAGAGTTTGATCGTAAGTTTTCCGTATTCAGCAGCAATATCAGCGCGGCGCGGGCCATTGCCGACCAGAATCCAACCCTTTGCCCCGAGGGCGGCGATGTGCAAAGCTTGATCTACTTTAGCTGCCTGCCAGACGTTCCCATACTTTCAGCAACAAATCCCTGGGGTGACCCGTGGGCTGACAGCGTGCCCAGAATCCTTTTTGGCAAAAAGGACGCTTCGGGGAATATCACCATATCCATTGAAGCGCTCCACAGCTTTATTGACGGAACACATCTGGCTGAGTTTTATAAGCTCTTCACGCAAATCATCGAATCTCCCCACGAATACTTCAGCTAATCACAACAGCGCCATTCAAAATTCAAGCCCGGCTCATTCCATGAACCGGGCTATCATTTTTACATAAAGGCCAGATTTGTGTCGCGCCATGTGAGGACGGCGTTTTGCATGTAGGGAGTGTCATTCTTTTGCTCTCCCGCACGATGGATTTTGTTCGCTGACGAGAAAAGCAGGGCTTTTTGCGCAGGGAGTGTACTTTAATGGTACTCGACCGGAGCAAAAAGCCCTGCTTGACGCTATCAGCGGGCAAAAAGACGCGCGCGGAGCTAGGCACTGACGGCAAGATGCAGATCACCCATAGCCAACCTCCACGCAGCAATATCTTCCACACTGCACAAAGGCATATTGTGGGCGCGGGCAAAACCCGCAACTTCGGGCAGACGGGCCATTTCGCCGTCATCCAGAGTCAGCTCGCAGAGTACGCCGCAGGGTTCAAGGCCTGCCATGCGCATGAGGTCAACCGTGGCCTCCGTGTGGCCGCGCCGTTCCAGCACGCCGCCGGGACGCGCCCGCAAGGGGAACACATGGCCGGGGCGGCGAAGATGGGCGGGTTGGGCATCGGGTGCAGCGGCGGCCTTGATGGTGGCAACGCGGTCAGCGGCGGAAACACCTGTGGTAACGCCCGTGGCCGCCTCAATGGTGACGGTAAAGGCAGTTCCCTGCGTGTTGGTGTTGTGGTCGGTCATCATGGGCAGGTCAAGGCGCTGCACATGCTCGTCCGTAAGGCACAGGCAGACAATGCCGCTGCAATGCCTGATCAGCATGGCCATCTGCGGCACAGTGATGTGCTGCGCGCTGAAAATGAGGTCACCTTCGTTCTCGCGGTTTTCGTCATCTACAACGCAAACGCCGCCGCCTTTGCGCAATGAGGCAAGAGCAGCACGAACACGTTCTTCAGAGGTGCCGAAAGACGCAAGGGATAATGAGGACTGATGCATTCCGTTCTCCTGTTTCCGGCCTTGTTTGCCGGGAGATGGTGCATCAGGGCGTGGACGGGCCGCAACACAAAGTACGCCTTCAAATAAAGGACGCACCGCTTTGTGCGCGGCAAAAAACCGTTCTCTTCCATCCGGACTATAACCGTCGGCTTCGGATTCTCACCGAATCTGCTGACCCCAAACACTGGGCGCTCGCGGGCTGGCGGAAGCCTGCTGGCCGCCGCATCACCGCCGGTGGGGACTTTCACCCCGCCCTGAGAAATCTTGTGCAGCTTACACCCCGGAAGGCGCATGTGCAAGTATCTGGTTCAGCTGCCGCTGCCCCCTGCGTGATTATTCTGACACGCACTCAGGCCGCAAAGACAGTGGCCTCGTACCAGAACAATTGCGCACCCGGCAGCTTCCATGAGCCAGGAGCCACACCAGCCTTGAGACACAGATTGTCCAGATAGGCCAGTCGATCCCAGCCTTGCTCCACGGGCACCTGCGGCAAGAACACGCCGCTGCGCCCCTCATAGACAAGCACAAGGCCGTGCCGACCCACTTCTACCGCGTCCGGTCCGGGGCAAGGGCTGAGCTCGTCCAGAACAGAAATATCAAGGGTGACGTGCGGCCATTCGGCAAACGTCAATGAGGGGAAACGCGGGTCTGCAAAGGCTGCGGCCTGCGCCATATGCCACACAGTAGCATACAGAGGCTCACGCCCCACAATATTGCCAATGCAGCCGCGAAGCCTCTCACCCATATTCAGGGTTACAAAAGCCCCAAGCGTTCGCCACAGGGCGCTTTCTGGCGCGAATTGGTCGGCAGGAGGTTGCGGAACATCCGCCACGCTTTTTCCTGCCAATCCGGCTTCGATGGACATGCGGGCATGATGCGACAAAAATTGCTTTTCAGCGTCAGACAGGGAAAATGCAATACTCATTCTGCCTCCCGCGTAACAAACAGAGGGTGAAAGCGAGACAGGACAAACCGGGATACAGGTTTGCCCGTTCAGCACAGATTGCGGGAAACACCCGCGCAGAGCAATCCTTTGTGATCACGCGAGAGCATGGATGCTGCCACGTATGCCTTGTGACTTTCAGCTATGCATCTGTAGGCCAGTCTGCCGTAGCGCTTTAAACAAAGCCGAAGGCGGAGGAGCATACGACCGCCCCCCCAAAAAAACAAGAAATGCCACAACTCGCGTTGCGGCATAACTTGCTGAGGCTTACACGCAAAGGCTGACGCACCTTGCGAAGGCGCATGCATCAAGACATGTCCTTGCCGTTCGGGATAGGAATCCCGACAAATAATCCTGAGGCATTCTGACGAAATATGCCAGACTACATCGGCCAGCAGCCAGATACAGTCGGCAACAAAGACGCGCTTTTTATGCAGGGAACGTACACGTTGTACTCGACCATAATAAAAAGCGCGTTTTGGCGCAGCCGAAAGCAAAGACCCTGGGCCAATGCGGTTTGCTGCTAATCTTCGCCTTCAGCGGCAGACTGCTTGCCCGCGCCCTTCATGCCGTACATGGTGGTGGAACCGGAAGACCAGAATTCCAGCACTTCTTCGTTCACCAGCTTGGTGAGAACTTTCTTCACGTCGCGGGGTCCCTTGTCGGGGAACAGTTCAAGGAAATCCTTGAAATAGAACTTGGACTTGGACGAGGATTTGCTTTTCAGGAATTCAACAACAACGTCTTTGTCGTCAGCCATGGTGAGTCTCCTGTCCCGGCGGCGCAAATAGCGCTGCCGGGGTTGATAAACAAGCTATATCTAGAACTTGAACTGCGTGCTCTGGCGCCACGTGTAGTAGGCGGGATCACGGAAGTCGTCGATGAGGTGGTGGGTGAATTCAAGGCCGGTCATCTTGAAGAAGGTTTCCCAGCCGATGCGTTCAGCCCAGTCGCCCAGACGTTCGTACTTGTTGGCGTTGGCCGCGTACACTTCAACGATGTGCTTCACGGTCTTGGTCAACGAAGGCCAACGGGGCGGTTCGTTGGGGATGTAACCCACAACGACCTTGGAGAACTTGGGCATGCTGATGCGGTTGGAAACTTTGCCGCCAACCATGATGGCAACGCCGTCGCCTTCGCCGTCCGAGATGGGCAGCGCGGGGCACATGGTGTAGCAGTTACCGCAGTACATGCAGCGGTCTTCCTTGATGGCGATGGAGTTCACCTTTTTGCCGTTGTATTCCACCTTGGTGGGACGCACAGCGGCGGTGGGGCAAGCAGAAACAGCCAAAGGAATTTCGCAGAGCTGGTCAGCCCATTCATGGTCGACCATCGGGGGCTTGCGGTGGATACCCACAAGGCCGATGTCCGAGCAGTGCACGGCGCCGCACATGTTGATGCAGCAGGCAAGCGCGATGCGCACGGGGGCGGGCAGACGCATGGACTTGAAGTCTTCAAACACGGCGTCCATCACGGCCTTGACCGGGCCGGAAGCGTCGGTCGCGGGGGTGTGGCAGTGCACCCAACCCTGGGTGTGCACCATGTTGCTGATGCCAGCGCCGGTGCCGCCCACGGGGAACTTGAACGAGCCACCGTCAAACTTGCGGCTGTTCAGGTCGTCGCGCAGGGCCTTCATGCCGGCTTCGCTGTCCACCATGAATTCAATGTTGTTACGGGTGGTCCAGCGCAGGTAGCCGCCACAGTACTTGTCGGCGATGTCGCACAACTCACGGATGTGAGTGATGGACATGGTACGGGTGCCGCCCACGCGGACGGTAAAGCACTTGTCGCCGCTTTCGGCCACGTGCACGAGCACGCCGGGCTCCAGAATTTCGTGATAGAGCCACTTGCCGAAGTTGTTCTTGATCACCGGCGGGAAGTATTCATTATACTTATGGGGTCCGATGTCAGTAATGCGGCCTTCCATCGGTTTTGCGGGATTGTACCCGGAAGAAATAAAAGCCATGTTCTTCTCCCCCTTTGACTAGCGTTGATGGCGTTTGCGGTAAGCAGCAAGGTCACGGGTCCAGCCGCCAGGCACTTCTTCTTCCTTGAAGAAGATGTACGGGTTGGAACGCGGTTCCTTAACATGGTAGGCAGCGGCGGGAGTGTCGGTGACTTCCAGCAGCTTCTGGAACGACAGGCGCTTCATGGTTTCACCCACGCGCTCGCGGTTCTTGCCTTCTTCCATCCACCAGTCCCAAATCTTTTCGATGACTTCTTTCACGTCATCGTAAGGGGCTTCACAGGAAACGAAAGGCACGAGCAGCGAACCCATCTGGGCGCCGTCCACCACGGGGGCCTTGGCACCCACGAGGATGCTCGCGCCGCGTTCGTCACCGATGTGCAGAGCGCGGGGCATGGTGTTGATGCAGTGCATGCAGCGCACGCAGTCGGCGGTCTTGATGGAAAGCTTGGAGCCGTCCCACTTCATGCACTTGGAGGGGCACAGGTCCACGACTTCCTTCTGGATGTCGAACTTGCCCCAGTCGCGACCGGAGTGAGCGCCGGCGTTGGGGGCGAATTCGCCGCCCACGTAGCCCTTCACGGCGTCCTGGTCAATCTTGATGTCGTCCTTCCAGGTACCGACAACGGCAAAGTCGGAACGCGCCATGGCGCACACGCAGCCGTTGGGGCAACCGTCGAACTTGAACTTGAACTTGTAGGGGAAGGCGGGACGGTGCAGTTCGTCCTGATAGTCCATGGTCAGCGTGTAGCACATGTCCTGCGTGTTGTAGCAGGCATATTCGCAGCGCGACTGGCCAAGGCAGGATTCGGGCGTACGCAGGTTGGAACCGGAACCACCCAGGTCAACATTCATGTTGTGGGTCAGTTCGTGGAAGATTTCTTCCAGCTGGGCAGTCTGAGTACCGAGCAGCACGATATCACCGGTGGAGCCGTGCATGTTGGTCAGACCGGAACCACGCAGATCCCAAATATCGCACAGGTCGCGCAGGAACTTGCTGTGGTAGTACTTGCCGGAAGGCTGGGCCACACGCATGGTGTGGAAGTGCGCCACGCCGGGGAACATTTCGGGCTGGTCGCAGTAACGGCCGATAACGCCGCCGCCGTAACCAAACACACCCACGATGCCGCCGTGCTTCCAGTGTGTTTCCATTTCGTTGTAGGAAAGCTCAAGCACACCCAGAAGGTCTTCAGGACAGTCCACAGGGATCTGATAATCAAGACCCTTGGGATTCTGGGCCCGAGAGGCCGCCTCCTGTTTGATGTCGGACACAAAGCTCGGCCAAGGGCCGCTTTCAAGCTGGTCCAACAAGGGGGTTGCATGTTTCGCCATTGCCATACCTCCACATGGTTTGTTTGTATCACGCGCTCGCGTGACGTGCCGGTCAACTGCGGCGATCCGGTGCGGCAATCCGGGGTACAGGCGCGAAATCGCTGCCCGTGCATGCGGGGATACTCCCCCCAGCACACGCATGAAGGTAAAAACCTGCATGCGCCCGCCCCGTAAAATCGGGACGCCCCAAGGGATCGCGGATAACGGACGTGCAAGGGCCACCGACCGTCAGGCCGCAACGCGGTCAAAACACTGATTAGCCCATTTTCCACTTAATGACAACCGGGGCGGCATGATATACGCAAAAGGCGCAAGAATACCCGGCGATCAAGGCTTTGCGACACAATGCACGTGAGCACAGTATGCCAAAATCATTACTTTAGACGAGACGCACAGGCATTTTTTTACGTAAAAAAGCAACTTTTTTCTTAAATATTGTACTATTTTTCACAACAATGTCGCACGGCCTTGGCAAAGTGCTTTCTTGCGCGTATGATTAAAAAGGAATGTGCGGATGCGCCGCACCAACAACGGCCTCGCATGGCCCATATCCGCAAGGATTATCATTATAATGAAAGACGAACTTGGACTGTACTATCACCCGCAGGCGGGCAATGCCCTTTCGCGCGTCTACGTGCGCCGCGGGCCTGACGGCGAGGTTGAATTTCGCCTCTGGCGCGCCGACCATCCCGAAGTGTGGGAGCGGCACCCCTGGCTGAGCATGGCTGTGGTGCGCAGTGCCGCGCGCATGTATCAGCAAGAACGCAAAGCCGAATCTGACCCCCTGCTGCTGTACGACATCGCCGTGGCCCGCGCCCTGCTCCAGGAGGACGAAGCGTGAACGGACGCTGGCTGCTGGCCAACCGCGATTTTCTTGTGCGCGATCTGGTGCGCGACTATTGCACCGTTTACAGCCTGCTGGTCGACCAGCGCCGCCGCTTTGACGTGGACGGAGCCGTTTCTTACACAGCCTTGCGCGACCTTTTGGGCGAGGCCATGCGCAAAGGCGTTTTCTGGCGGCTCAAGGATACGGCCCACCACCTTTTCCGCAACAGCCCCGGCATAGAGGCCATGGCCCCCGGCGGCATGCCGCCGCTGGAGCTGCCGTTGCCGGAAGAACCCGCCGATGATAACGGCAATGCCGCAGAGATGGCGCAGATCACGGCGTTACGCCGCCATGCGGACAATGTGCTGCCTGGCGGCGCTCATGCCCAGAAGGCTTTTGAAACCCTCATTGACTGGTGCATCGGCTACGCCTTTCACGAATGCGCCAAACTGAAGGAAGACGCCTTTCAGGGCCAGCACTACGCCAACCGCCTTATCCAAATTTCGCGCAGGCCTGGGGTTACGGCAGACATGTACAACCCCTTGCGCGGCCTTGGCGGCCAAACCTCTGAAAGCTCCTCGCGCGAACTTTCGCGCATAATGCACGTTCTGGCCCACGGGCTGCGGCTCCTCACAAGTTATCTGGCGGTCGAGCGGCACAACGCCCATCTGGCGCGCTGGCTTGCCACAGAAGAAGACTTTGCCCGTCAGGTCTTTGGCCCGGGTTACGAACACCTCCTGGCTTCGCTCTTTGGCAATGACAGGGAGCGCCTCTACCTTCTGGCTGCAAGGGATTTTCTCAATGCTGGCCGCCGCAACCCGGCACTGGCCCTGCTTGCCCGAGCACGCGATCGCGGCAGTCTGGGGCAGGAAGGCCTTGCCCTGCTGCATGAACTGGAATACACCGCCGCGTCTGAGGCCGACTGCTCCGGTCTGTGCGCCGCCTGCGGCAAAAAGAACACACTCCCCTGCCTGCCCTACCTGAGCAGCCAGGGGCGCGGATGTGCATGACGGTCAGACCGCTCCTTGTTTTTCTTGTTGCTCTGCTTTGCGCCGCGCTCTTGAGCGGCTGCGGTTCACGCTCCTGGCGTAAGGGCGGGGTTCCCGGCAGTCGCCCTTATACGGTGCGCGGCAAGACCTACTATCCCCTCAAGTCAGCCAACGGTTTTGTGGAAGAAGGCACGGCCTCATGGTACGGCCCTGGTTTCCACGGCAAAACTACGGCCAATGGCGAGACCTACAATCAGTACGCCATGACGGCAGCCCACAAGCTGCTGCCCCTGGGCACCAAGGTGCGCGTCACCCATATGGGCAACGGGCGCTCCATCATTGTGCGCGTCAACGACCGTGGGCCTTTTGTGGACGACCGCGTCATTGACCTCTCCCGCGCTGCGGCCACCCGCCTGAACATCCTTGGCCCCGGCACGGCGCGGGTGCGCATTCAGAGTATGGGCGGCGTTGAGCGCATGAAGGAAGACGGCGATCTTACCGGTGCTTTTTATGTGCAGGTGGGGGCGTTTGCCGACAGGGTGAACGCCGACAACCTCATCAACATCCTTTCCCAGACCGGCAACCGAGGACGCCTCATCTACGGCAGCAACAACATGTGGAATGTGCAGGTGGGGCCGTGGCCCGATTCTTTCGGAGCACAGCAACAACTTGATATTTTCCGCGCCATGTATCCCGGCGCTTTTGTAGTGGGCGACAATTAGGGACAGTGTATAGAGGTCAGAGGCGTGAGGATTTCGGCGGAGGGAGCCTCCACCGACTTGAAGAAGTCACCAGCCGCCGGGATTCTCCCGATCTCTGTACCCATTTCTATTTTGACCTTGGACAGCAAAAACCCCGCTTGCGCGGGGTTTCATATTTCTAGTATGCGGTTGGCTGCTACAG
The DNA here is from genome assembly GCF_053570665.1 of Desulfovibrio intestinivivus. Classification (NCBI taxonomy): domain Bacteria; kingdom Pseudomonadati; phylum Thermodesulfobacteriota; class Desulfovibrionia; order Desulfovibrionales; family Desulfovibrionaceae; genus Desulfovibrio; species Desulfovibrio intestinivivus. The sequence goes on from NZ_JBRBQT010000001.1 coordinate 982,574, forward strand.
GTTGGCTGCGTACCAGTCGCCTGCAAGCCGCAGGCCCTGGCGCACGTCAAACTGGGGGCCGTAGCCCAGCAGGTTTGCTGCACGGCTGATATCGGCAAGGGAGTGCCGCACATCGCCAGCGCGGAAGTCGCGATGCACGCATTCGGCGCTCATGACTTCGGGCTTGTGGCGGGCCACCTCTTCCTTGATGAGGTCAAAAAGCTCATTCAGGGTGGTGCGCTGGCCAAAGGCCACGTTGTAAATCTTATTGGTGGCATCGCCCTGGGCAAAGCTGGCAAGCAGATTGGCCTGCACCACGTTGTCGATATAGCAAAAGTCGCGGCTGGTTTCGCCATCGCCGTTCACAAAAACGGTTTCCTGCTTGATGAGGCTGGCGAACCACTGGGGAATAACGGCGGCATACGCGCCGTAAGGATCCTGGCGCTGGCCGAACACGTTGAAATACCGCAGGCCAACGCTGGAGAAGCCATAGCAGCGGTTGAACACGTCCGCATACAGTTCGTCCACGTACTTGGTGACAGCATAAGGGGAAAGCGGGCTGCCGATCTTGTCTTCCACCTTGGGCAGTTCGGGCGAATCACCGTAGGTGGAGGAAGACGCGGCGTACACAAAGCTCTTCACGCCCGCATCGCGCGCGGCCACAAGCATGTGCAGATAACCGGTGATATTGCAGCTGTTGGACAACAGCGGGTCGTCAATGGAGCGCGGCACAGAACCAAGGGCCGCTTCGTGCAGAACATGCTGCACGCCCTTGCAGGCGGCGTGGCAGGTGTCGATATCGCGAATGTCGCCTTCGATGAAGGTAAACCGACTCCACGCTTCTGGGCCAACGATGTCTCGCACCATGTCCAGATTTTTCTGGTAGCCGGTAAGAAAGTTGTCCAGACCAACCACGGTCTGCCCAAGTTTCAGCAGATGTTCCAGCAGGTTGGAGCCAATAAAACCCGCAACGCCGGTGATAAGCCAACGCGAAGGCTGGGCAGTCATGGACTTGGTAAGATCGGAATACGCGCTCATTTTTGCGTCCTGTTTTCAGATTTCCGGCCTGCGCCAAGGCATACTCCCGGGCAGCAGAACCATTCCTCTTTTACCCTGTAGCAGCGCGACTGTAAAGCTGCGGCGGCCTGCGCCGCCTATATATGCAAAAGCTTCTCCCCTTTTCATAACACGGTTGTAGTGCTATAGGCTTGCGCATGCGACACAAGCCCGCAGGGCAAGCGCCGAACAAGGGAGAGCGCCGAGCATGAAGATCATTGTTCTGGGCAACCAGACCAAAGCCATGAGCAACTTCTGGAGTGTATTGATCCGGCACATGCGCAAGGCCGGGCACGAGGTAGTTTGCTGCGCCCCGCCAGGCGATGCCGATGCTGAAGCAGCACTGGCCGCTCAGGGCGCGCGCCTGCGCCACTATTCGCTGGACAGAAAGGGGCTGAACCCCCTGAGCGACCTGCGCACCACGCGGGAGTTGTTCAGCCTTTTCAGGGACGAAAAGCCAGACCTGCTTTTCGCCTCCACCATCAAGCCTGTGATCTACGGCTGCATGGCGGCAAGAGCGGCTGGGGTTCCCCACATTTATGCCACCATCACCGGCCTTGGTTATGCCTTTGAGGCTGATTCCTTCTTCAAGAAATGCGTCAACCTTCTGGGCCGCCTGCTATACCGCTTGGCGCTTTCGGGCGCGGAAGGCGTTTTTTTTCAGAATCAGGACGACATACAGGTTTTCCGCCAGTCGGGCATCCTCGGGCGCAATGCGCGCGTGCTTACGGCGCGCGGCACCGGAGTGGATACCAAGCGCTTTGCCCCCAGCCCTTTCCCCAACTATTCCGCCGATGGCCGCCTGAGCGGGTCACCCGTTTTTTTGCTGGTGGCGCGGCTGCTTGAAGCCAAGGGCTTGCCGGAATATGCCGAAGCCGCGCGTCTGCTCAAGGCCCGGTACCCTGATGCCCGCTTTCAGGTGCTCGGCCCGCCGGAAAAAGGCCTTGGCAGCGTGAGCATGGAACAGATGGATGCGTGGCAGAAACAGGGCTGCATAGAATACCTTGGTGAAACACGCGATGTGCGCCCCTATGTGGCTGCCGCCCATGTACTTGTGCTGCCTTCGTGGCGCGAGGGAACGCCGACCTCCATTATGGAAGGAATGAGCATGGGCCGCCCCGCCGTGGTCACGGACGCCCCCGGCTGCCGAGAGGTTGTGCGCAACGGCGTCAACGGCTATCTTGTGCCGGTACGCGACCCGCAGGCACTGGCTGGCGCCATGGAATCCTTTATCACCAGCCCTGAAAGCATTGCCCGCATGGGACAGGCCGGGCGCGAACTGGCCCTGAGTGAATTTGACGCAGAAAAAGTGGCCGCGCGCATTCTTGTAGACATGCGCGTGCCCGCCATTGAGGATACCCTATGATAAGCACATACCGCATGGCCATGCTGCAGGTTCTGGATCTGATCTGCATTTTACTGGCTCTCAGCATTTCCGGCTTTCTGACGGTCGAATCCGATCTGAGCATTTTCCACGACTATACGGGCGCTACGCTCTTTACCATCTTCTTTTACATGCTCTTCTTTTACATCCTCGATGCGTACAGCGTGGGCAACGAGGACTTCAAGGAAACCGTGGGCCGTGTGCTGGTAGCCTGCCTGCTTGGCATTATTTCTTCGGCTACCGCATCCTATGCCTTTCAGCACTGGCGTTTTGACCGCGAAACCGTGGCCATGCTTTTTGCCCTTTCGCTGGCCTTTTCTCTGGGCTGGCGCTGGATTTACCATCTCAACGCCGAAAGGCTTACCCACCCGCTGCGCATTTTGCTGGTAGGGGTGGACCGCGCGGGCAAGGTGCGCCAGTTGCTCGCAGAAGGCCTGCCCAAGGCCGAGATTCTTGGCTATGTGGGCGAACGCGATCAGGGGCCTGATGCCGGGCCTTGCCTTGGCGCGCCCTTTATGGCTCTGGACATTGCCAAAGAAAAAAATGCGACCATGATCCTGCTGCTGCCCGATGCGCCCATTGACGACGACATTGCCCATGACCTTCTGGAAGCAAAGCTGCGCGGCAGCATGGTGGTGGATATCCGCAGTTTTTACGAGCACGTGGTGCAGCGCCTGCCGCTCTCGCAGATCAACGATGAGTGGCTGTTGCAGACCGAGGGTTTTTCGCTGAACACGCGTGGCTCGCTGCGCAGGCTCAAGCGCGCGCTGGACGTGCTGATTTCCCTGCTCCTCCTCATTCCCGCAGCACCCATCATGCTGTTGACGGCCATTGTGGTGCGGTTGGAATCGCCCGGCCCGGTCATTTACAAACAGGATCGCGTGGGCCTTTTTGAAAAGGAATTTACGGTCTACAAGTTCCGTTCCATGCGCGCCGATGCCGAAAAGAACGGAGCCGTATGGGCCAGCACCCATGATGCGCGCGTGACAAAGTTCGGCAAGTTCATCCGCAAGGTGCGCATAGACGAGCTGCCCCAGATCTGGAATATCCTGAAGGGCGACATGAGCTTCATCGGCCCGCGCCCCGAGCGTATGGCCTTTGTGACCAAACTCAAAGAAACCATCCCCTACTACAGCCTGCGGCATACGGTTAAACCGGGCCTCACCGGCTGGGCGCAGGTGTGCTATCCCTACGGCGCGTCAGAAGACGATGCCCGGCGCAAACTGGAATATGACCTGTACTACATCAAGAACATGTCCATTCTGCTGGACATAAATATCGTGTTCAAAACGGTCGGCGTTGTGCTCTTCCCCAAGGGAGCGCGCTAGTCCGAGCCTGAAAGCGCATCGCTGCTGCAAATGCCAAAGCCCCGCAGGATAACCCTGCGGGGCTTTTTACGGCCTTGAAAAAAGATAAATTAAGCCATTACCGCCGCAATACTCTTGGCGGAACCTTCCAGATAGGTTGCAAAGTCGCTGCCGCTGAGCGCCTGCGAAAAAATGTACCCCTGAATAGTACTGCAACCATTTTCTGCCAAGAAATCAAGCTGTTCTCGTGTTTCAACCCCTTCGGCTACTGTTGCCATGCCAAGGCCGGAGGCGAGAGTCAGGACGGTTTTGACAAGTTCGTTAGAGGCATTGAGCGGCGCGTTAATGGCGTCAATGAACGACTTGTCGATTTTCAGGCTGGCGATGGGCATGGTGTGCAGGTAATACAGCGATGAATACCCGGTTCCAAAGTCATCCAGATATATCTGTATTCCCTGCTCGCTCAATGCCGCAATGGCCCGGGACGCCTCCGCCATATTGGACATAAAGGCGGTCTCGGTGATTTCCATGCCCAGGTGCTCGGGGCGCATGTCTTCCCGGCCCAGCACATCCAGCACATCATCCACAAATGTTTCAGCAATGATGCTGCGCCCGGACATGTTCACAGACATATGGACATTCCCAAGGCCCTGCTCCCGCCATTCCCTCTGCTGCCGGCACGCCTTGCGCAGCACAAACATGTCGAGCCGACGCACAAGCCCGGTTTCTTCAGCCAGGGGGATAAACACAGAGGGAGCAATCCATGTGCCGTCAGCGCGCTTCCAGCGCACCAGAGCTTCGCAGCCTGCCACTGCGCCGTTGCCAATATCAATCTTGGGCTGGTAGTGCACCTCAAAGGCGGCACTGTCCATGGCGCGAAAAAGCTCAGTTTCCAGCGCCATGCGGTCATTGGCCGCCACCGTGAGGTCTTCTGTAAAGAACGTATGCGTGTTTTTGCCCTTGGCCTTGGCTCTGTACATGGCAAGGTCGGCGCTTTGCATCAGCGCTTCCACTGTAGTGCCATCGCCGGGATAGCAGGCAATACCAATGCTTGCGCTAAGATAGATGGAATATTCGTCCACATAAAAACAGCGGTTCAATGAATGCAACACATTGTTTGCCAGGGCCTCAAGCTGGACCTTCCCCTGCGCCTTGCCCACAACAATGACAAATTCATCGCCGCCAGTCCGGGCCACGCAGTCATCCTGCCGGGCCAGATACGTCAGACGCTCCGCAGCCTGCCGCAAGAGCTTGTCGCCCAGCGAATGCCCGAAGCTGTCGTTCACCTGCTTGAAGCGGTCAAGATCGATAAGCAGCACGCCGACCATCCCCCCGGATTCATGCACTTCCTGCATGGCGGCCATGAGCCGCGTTGCCACCAGAGCCTTGTTGGCAAGCCCTGTGAGCAGGTCATGGTTGGCCCTGTAGGCCAGTTCCCTCTCCATTGCCGAGCGTTCCGAAATATCCAGCAGGGAAATGACTGACAGGCCGCTCTCTGGAACTTTTGCCCGGGTTACCAGCACATTGATGGTTTTTCCCGTGCTGCTCCGGATTTCTGCTTCATATTTTTCACTGCTCCGTGTTGCAGAAGAGCCGAACGACAGCGGCGAATGCCCTTCGCCCTTGCCCAGAAATCTGCTTATGAAGAGCTTTCCTTCAATCTCATCCTGCGGCATGCCCACAAGGTTGGAAAATTCTGTATTTGTCAAAAATATCAGCCCGGTACTGCTGATAACTGCCGTTGCCGTGCCAGTGTTCATAAACAGGGTCTTGTACCGCTCTTCTGAGCGTTGCAGTTCCTTACGTGTTGTTTCCAGATCCGTTATATCCACAAACGATTCCAGAAAAATCTCTTCACCCTTCATCTCAATGGCGCGCACGGATTTGACGATGGTCTTCATGGTGCCGTCTACAGACGTCAGCTGGCCTGCGAGCAACTCGCCCTTGGGATTGCCCTTGCTCATGGGACAGAGATCCACCCCGCCGGGGCAGATAAATTCATGACAGGGCCTGCCCACAATTTCATCAGCGGGCAAGCCGATGAACTGTTGCGCAAAAGCATTGATACTGCGCACTTTCAGGCTGCCCGGTTCAATAGTGATTACGCCAGCCTGAAGAGTATCCAGCGTCTGTTGCAAAAACTTTTCGTTGGATTGCAGGGCATCGATCATGCTGTTGATCTTCTGGGAGAGGTCAAATATTTCGTCATCACCATGAATATCAATCTTTTTTAGCGGTTCGCTGCTTTTTTCAATATGCTGCGCCTGCCGCTGCATGGAGAGAATGCGCCTGAGTATCTGCTTTTCTGTAAACACCAGGAATGCAATCAGCATACCCATGCCTGTGACGACAATCAGAATAAAATTCTGCAAAAACATGCGCTTGCCAAGCTGAGCAATTTCCCGGCCTGTCACAAGCCGCAGACAAAAGGCCGCACAATCAAACACATCGCGCATCACTGAGTATGAATTGATGCTGCCGTCTTCACGCACTATTTTGAAGGCGTTCACATCATCCGCAGCCCCGGGCAGGCTGTTGAACGCTTCCACCGGCAGCACCGTAAAACGCAGCAGGGTATCGTGTTCCACATCCTTTATAAAATCTGCATCAATGGCGCGGGTCATAAAAACCACACCGTTGGCGGGCAGCAGCATGCCCGTATCGCGTATTTTCTGTGCCGCAACAATGTGCGGCACAGAGCCAATCACCATGACCCCTGCAAGACCTTCTTCCGAACTGCCCTCAAGCCTGTTGACCAGTTGCCCGTAAAGGCGTTGCACCTCGGCTGTATGCTCAGGCTTGCGCCAGTCCGCATCGTCTTCAACCATATGTACGTTTGCTGCATCTCTGCTGACATAGGCAATGGACGACAGATTCAACTTTGTCAGCATCTGCTGCCGCAGGTTGGTTCGGACAAACTCATCATTATTGTCCTGCATGAACCGGTAGGCGTCATCCCAGCATGCCCAATCCACTGCGATATGGCTTAGCTGTGTTTCCTGCGCATGGATGTGGTTGCGCAACTGCTTCATTTTTTCGGCGGAACTGTTGCTCTCAATGGCATCCACGCCGCGCACCACCACCAGCTCGGACGTGACATAGGAAATAAGCACGAACAGCCCGACTATGGCGGCGCACACAATAAAGGAAAGCTGCTTTATACGCATAGATCACCTGCCCGGTGTGCGAGCCTGCCAAGGCAGGCCACCTGGGCGACATGCGAGGTTGTACGCCAACACCGTTTGGGAAGGGATAAAATGATGCGGCTGAGCTTGCAGGGTGTAGCCCGCCGTTCCGCTGATAGCATTCGCATAGCCTCTCCCGAATTTTTTGGAAAAAGCAGTGAGCAGTGGCGGCTTAGATAAATACTGGTTTCAAGTTACCTTTTTGCGGGGAACATTTCCACCGCTAGTTACACCCCAATTTTGCCTGCTCATAAAAAAAGCCCGCCAATGGCGGGCTAAAACAAAAAAATTCACTGCGCAGGGGGGGCACCTCACGCAAATTATCAAAGGATGCTCGGTTGCCTCGCTATGAGTTCTTCAAGCACCACGGCATCGGCAGGCAAAAACCCGAGAGCAAAGGCTTCCTGCGGCTCTACCCACCGCAGGTTCTGCCCTTCTTCGCCACAGGGTTCGCCCACGAATTCGGTGACATGAAAAAAATACAGCCGTACGCTGAAGCCGCGCTCCACATATTCATGGTCAAGACTTTTCCAGAACACGACCTGGCGCACGCCCACGCCCAGCTCTTCAGCCAGTTCGCGTTTGAGTGCGTCTTCCGGGCTTTCTCCGGCTTCAAGCTTGCCGCCGGGAAATTCCCAGTACCCTTCAAGAGGCTTGTCGCTGAGGCGCTGGCTGGCCAGAAACCTCTTGCCCCGCCAGATGATGCCCGCAGCTACTTCTATATGTTGCATGCCGCTCTCCACACCGGGCGCGAGGCCCTGGAGCAGTTTTGGGTGAAAACGTATTTATACTATTGCACCAAGCTCTTACGTCACGCAACGCCTTTGTGGGGGTTGCCGCGAAACCTGTCGGTCAATCCTGCTCCACGTTCCACTTTTCCCGCACAGCCGTCATGCCTTCTTCAAGTGTGGTCATTTCTTCCAGAATGGCTTCGCTACGCTGCTTGCACGATTCAAACGTCTTGAGCAGATCGCTGGAACGGGCGTGGTCGGCGTACACATCCGGATCGGCCAGTTGGCCTTCCACAAGGGCCTGCTGGTCAAGCACCGAGGCAAGGTCTGTTTCCAGCGCTTCGTAACGGTTTTGCAGGGGCTTCAGTTCCTTGTGCAGGGCATTGCGCCTGTCGGCCTGTTCGCGCTTGATGCGCTTCTGTTCATCGCGCGATAGCGGCTGCGCGGCGGACGCGTCCGTCTGCCGGACGCTGTTGCCCGATCCAATGACGGCACTCTGGGGGCTTTCGCCCAAACCGTTCTGACGGGCCCTGCGGTTTTCGTCATACGAGGCAAAGTCGGGGAATACGGTCAGCCCGTTCTCATTGAGTTCCCATGCTTCAGCGCCAACCTGCGAGAGCAGCCAGCGGTCATGCGCCACCATGAGCAAGGTGCCGTTAAACTTTTGTAGCGCGCTCACCAGGGCTTCGCGGCTTTCAAGATCAAGATGGTTGGTGGGTTCGTCCAGCAGCAGGAAATTGCAGCGCTTCAAAAACAGCGTCGCCAGTACAAGGCGGCTTTTTTCGCCGCCCGAAAGGGCGCTCACCTGCCGTTCAAAATAGTCCTGCCCCAGCATGAAGAGCCCGAGAACACTCATCAGCTCTTCTTCCGTGGTGCGCGGATCTGAAAGGCGGCGGATTTCGCCAAGCACCGTGGTATCGCCCCGCAGGGTGTCCATCTGATGCTGGGTGTAGTAGCCCATGCGCATTTGCGATGCCGTGACCATATTGCCGCCGCAGCGTTCCAGCGTGCCAGCCAGCAGCTTGAGCAGGGTGGACTTGCCGCAGCCGTTGTGCCCCACCAGAGCCACCCGCTGCCCACGGAACAGGGTCAGGGTCAGGGGCGGCCACATGGTTTTGCCGTCGCCAAAATGAAATTCCAGATCTGCGACGGACAGAACAATCTTTTCTGAATGCGGAGCTTCGGGCCAGCTGAAATTCAGCTCTTTGCGCTTGGGTTCCGGCCTGTAGTCTTCCAGCTCTTTTTCGAGCTTTTTAGCCATCTTCATCCGGGAGCCCGCCTGACGGGCCTTGGTGGCCTTGGCGCGGAAACGCTCCACAAAGGCCATCTTGCGGTCAAGGTCTTCCTTGAGGGCGCGGGCTTCACGCTCACGCTGGGCGTTGTATTCGTCCTGAAGTGTCAGAAACTGCGTGTAGGTGGCCTTGCGGAACACGGGCTTGGACAGCCCGAGGTAGAGAACGTGCGTGCCTACATTATCCATGAACACACGGTCGTGGGCCACAAATACCAGTGCGCCGCTGAAGTCCATAAGGAAGGATTCCAGCCATTCCACGGCTTCTACGTCGAGATGGTTGGTGGGTTCGTCCAGCAGCAGCACGTCAGCGCCGGCGGTAAGCACACGGGCCAGCTTGGCGCGCTCGCGCCAGCCGCCGGAGAGTTCGCGCAGGGTTCGGTTCCACTTGTTTTCGGCAAAGCCCAGACCGGAAAGCACGGCCTTGGCCCGATGCTCGGGATTGTAGCCGTAGAGCGCCTCAAGCTCGCCCTGACGGTGCATCAGGGAGGTCAGGCGCGACTCGTCCTTGCTGGCGGCGGCTTCTTCCCATTCGGCCCAAAAGTCGCTCCAGTCGTGCAGCACGTCCAGCACATAGGTCAGCAGCGGCGTTTCGAGGGATTCCTCTGAAAGCTCCTGCTCCACGAAACCCAGGCGGCAGCCGCGCGGCAGAATTACCCGCCCGCCGTCAGGGCTTTCCACCCCGGCCAGAAGGCGCAGCAAAGTGGATTTGCCCGTACCGTTGGGCCCGCAAACGCACAGCCGCACACCGGGGTCCACTTCCAGCGAGAAGTTGCTGAGAATGTCCCGTCCGCCAAATGCCTTGGAGAGTTCCTGTATGGTGATCTTCACAACCAGCCCTCGCGGCGGTAGCCGTCGACGGCTTCGGTCATACCTGCCTCAAGGCTCACGCGCGGCGCAAAGCCCAGTTCGCGGCAGATGCGGCTGTTGTCGCACAGCCACCCGGCCTGACGGGCTTCACGGTATTTGTCCAGATTCCAGGCCGGGGCGCGCCGCAGCCCACGCCCCAAAAGGCGGCGGAACACGGCATCGGCAGCCACGGCAAAGGCCGTGGACAGCCCGGCAGTACAAGCCATGACGGGCAAAGGCATGCGCACTACGCGCACATTGCGGGGCGCGCGGCCAAGGACCTTGTCCACAGCTTCGCCCATAGCCCGGCAAAAACCGGACATGGTATAGGCCTCGCCGTCACTGAGATGATAAACGCCGCTGGCTTCGGGCCTGCATGCGCACAGCACGGCCTGAGCCATGTCGTCCGCATGCACGGCGCTGACCGGGAACTCGCGTCCAGCGCCGGGGCTCACGGCCACATGGGCGCGCATAACCCCTTGAAATACCGGCAGCAGACCCTTGTCGCCCGAGCCATAAATGATGGGCGGGCGCAGGGTTACGAGGTTTTGCCCAAGAGCGCGCCCAAGCACCTGCTCTGTCAGCATTTTTGACCAGCCGTAGGCGGAAACCGGCGCAGGCGGCGTGGCATCGTCCACACCGGGGGCCGTGCCACAGGGGCCGGTTGCCGCGAGGCTTGAAACAAGCACAAAGCGAAAGTCCGACCCAATGTTTCCCTCTCGGGCAAGGCTGGTTATTGCACTGGCCATGCTGCGCGCGGCAAGGGCATTGGCCCGCAGATAATCCTGCCAGCCAAGGCCAAAAAGCAGGGCCGCCATGTGGATGACCACATCTTTGCCATGCAGGGCTTCTGCAAGCCCCTGACCCGTGCTCAGATCGGCCTGGACTGTTTCCACACCCGCTGGCAGATGCCCGGTACGCGAGACAGCTCGCGTGAGGCAGGTGACCTGCGCTCCGGCTTCCAGCAGCTGCGGCAGCAGATGCCGTCCCACAAAACCAGTGCCGCCCGTAAGCAGCACTTTTTTACCCGCCAGATGCGGTGTATATACGTCGCTTTCAGTCATGGTCACGACTGAATCTCCCTGCGGTAGAGGCGGTAACGCTTGGTAAGCTCGCCCGAGAAATCTTCGAGCAGATCGTTGACGGGCGCATTGTCTTCCAGCACCCAGGAACCCTCAACCCACTGAAAATGCGGGTGCTGACGCGCCTTTTCCAGCATGAAGTCGAGCAGCAGCAAGGGCAGGCCCATGAGGCGGAATTCTTCACGAATACCAAAAAGAATGATGCGGTAGCCGCCGCGAATTTCTGCGCGGGACTGCCACCAGTGCCACAATGCCGAGATGCCCAGCTTGCCGTTGAGCCGCCGCAAGAGCGGGGCCATATCCGGCAGGGCCACCATGCCTGCGGCTGGTTCATTATTGTGGAAGAACAGCACAAAAAATTCCGGATCAAGGACGCTTTTGAGCTCCTTGACGTGCTGCTCCGCCTCGCCGTCAGAAAGGGGAGAAAAACCCCAGTTCTTGGCCCATGAAACTTTGTACAACTCCAGCATGGCGCGGATATCTTCCGCCAGTGTGGCCTTGCTGGACGTGCGGCAGGTAAAGCGCGCCTCGGCCTTGAGGCGCGTCACTTCCTCACTGAGCCATTCCGGCGGCGTAAGGCGCGAGCGCTCAATCTGGTAGGCGAAAAGATCCTGCTCCTTGCGCAGATGCCACGTCTCGAGCAGTTCTGCGTAATATGGCGGGTTCCAGGGCATCATGATGGTGGGCGCAAGGTCAAAGCCGTGCACCAGCAGGCCGCAGGTATAGTTGGCCGAGGGATTCAGCGGCCCGCGCATAAAGCGCATACCCTGCGCGGCCAGCCAGCCGTACGCCGCATCCAGCATGGCGTGGGCCGCCTCGGGATCATTGGCGCATTCAAAAAAGCCGAAGGCTCCGCACTTTTCATTGGCATAGGCATTGTACTTTTCATCCACAATGGCGGCTATGCGGCCAATGGCTCGGCCATCGCGCAACACAAGAAAGAGTTCGCGCCGGGCGCTTTCCCAAAAGGGATGTTCACCGGGCGTGAGCAGTTCACGATCCTGACTTTTAAGGCCAGGAGTCCACAGGGAGCCACGTTCGTACAGGCTCCACGGCAAATCCATAAACTGGTCAAACTCCTGCTTGGAGCGGGCGGGGATAACGGTAAGCGACATAGTTAGTCCAAATCCAGGCTGCCACAATAAGCGCCCAGGTCTTCAATGCCCAGCTTTTCACACAGGGCGGGGAGTTCTTCTGCCAAGGCAAAGGCGCAGTCGGGCCGCATGAAGTTGCCCGTGCCAACCTGCACGGCACGCGCACCCACCAGCAAAAATTCCAGCGCGTCCTCGGCGGTGACAATACCGCCAATACCGATAACGGGGATGTTCACGGCGCGGGCCACCTGCCACACGCAGCGCAGGGCAACGGGCTTGATGGCAGGGCCGGAAAGGCCGCCCACCACGTTGGCCAGCGAGGGCTTGCGACTGTTCAGATCAACAGACATGCCGAGCAGCGTGTTGATGCACGAGATACTGTCCGCGCCCGCGTCTTCAACGCTCCGGGCCATAAGGGCGATATCCGTCACGTTGGGCGAAAGCTTGACCATAACGTGCTTGCCCGGCGCGGCGCGACGCACGGCAGCCGTAACCTGGGCAGCAAGCGCCGGATCCTGTCCAAACAGCACGCCGCCTTCCTTGACGTTGGGGCAGGAGACGTTCACCTCAAGGGCGGCAACGCCCTCCTCTGCATTGAGACGGGCGGCAAGTTCGGCGAATTCCTCCACCGAACCGGCGTAAATATTTGCGATAACGGCTGTTTCCTGCCAGGGCAGGCGGGGCAGCTTGTCTTTGCAGAAAACCTCGACTCCGTCATTTTGCAGACCCACGGCATTGAGCATGCCCGCAGTGGTTTCCACAATGCGCGGCGTGGGGTTGCCCTGACGCGGCAACAGGGAAAGGCCCTTGGCCACCAGACCGCCAAGCGAGGCAAGATCGCCGTAAGAGGCAAACTCCAGCCCATAGCCGAAGGTGCCTGAAGCCGTGAGCACAGGGTTCTTAAGGGTCAGATCGTGCGTCTGCCCCTTGAGTGTGACGGAAAGATCCATGCCGCTTTCTCCAGATTGCCGGCATCCGGCATTTTGTGCGTGGCTTCGCCTGGCAAGACAGGCCCGCGCGTACCCACGCGCGACCGCCAGTTCGCCGGTGCGGCGCGCCATGGCCGTAAGGGATGCCGCATGCGGGCGTTAACGTCGTTTCAGGAATCAAGGAAGCGCAGGCAAAACCTACAGCTCTATCTGATCCGACCAGAATACCGGGCCGTGGTTGCACACTTGCACCAGCCCTTCGCGCTTTTCTTCAACCGGCCAGGTTTCTGTGGTTTTGGTCACGCAACCAAGGCATGCGCCCACGCCGCAGGCCATGCGGTTTTCAAGCGAAACCTGGCAGCGAACGCCAAGTTCGGCGGCAAACTTCTGCACGGTGCGCATAAAAGGCGTAGGCCCGCAGGCAAGCACAAGGCCCTTCTGCTCGGCGTATTCGCTCATGCGCTCCTGAATGGTAAAAATAAAGTCGTCCAGATCGCCGGATTCCGCTTCGCGCAAACTGTCCAGCGGCACGTGCTCGTTGATGCTGTCCACAGGATAGCAGCTGATGTGCTCGCGGTGTCCAAACAGCATGGACACATTCCACGGCTTCGGATGCTCGCTCACGTAACCCACAAAGGGCACTATGCCCATACCGCCTGCCAGCAGCAGGGTCGGGGTATCCGGCTCAACGACAAACCCGTTGCCCAGCGGCCCCCACACGCGCACCTTGTCGCCAGGGCGCAACTCGGACATGCGCCGTGTGCCTTTGCCGCGCACCTGGAAAAAGCAGATCATATGCCGGGAGGTCATATGGCAAATACCAAGGGGACGCGCCCAAGGGATATCCAGCCCGAAATTTCGGGGCCGGATCATGACAAACTGCCCAGGCCGCCACCGAGTCCACTCGGGGCGGGAGAGGCGCAACGCAAAAAAGCGGCTTTCGTTGCCGGTCTGCCCAAAAGGCACAAGATCGAGAACATCAAGCTCGCAAGAAGATGTTTGTGACATGTCTATAATTATAGTCCTAGTTAGGTTCTAGGTCAACTGACCACGCTACTCCAAGCCTCTTTGCTAATGTATACAAGAAATGTATCAATTGTCCATTCTCCCGGCCCGCCTGCCCACCATGATCCGCCTCGTTCAACCCCGTCAAATTTAACCTTTTCAGTCAGCCCCGCGCTGGGTATAGTGCCCGCAGGAGAATTTTTATGAGTGACATCTTCGCTTCCCGCCGTGAAAACCTCCGGCGCGCCATGCGTTTGCGCGGGCTTGACGCCATGCTCATCAGCCAGGCTGCCAACAGGTTTTATCTTTCCGGCTTTGAGCTGCATGATCCACAGTTTAACGAAAGCGCAGGCAGGCTTGTCATCACGTCTGATGGACACGACTGGCTGGCAACAGACGGTCGCTATCTGGACGCAGCCTCACGCATCTGGGATCGCGAACGCATCTTTATATACGGCGGCAGCGCAGCGCGCGAACTGCACAGATTGCTCAGGCGCTGCGGCAGCCGCATCGGCATTGAGGCCAACGGCGTCAGCCTCGCCTTTGCCCGCGAGCTGACTGGCGCTGGCTCCGGCCTGTATTGCGAAGCGGCTGACGGCATGGTCGAGCGCCTGCGCCGCATCAAAGAACCCTGCGAAATCGCCGCGCTGGAAAAATCTTTTGCGCTCAACCACAAGCTGATGAAATGGGTTGAGGGCCAGCTGGAACCGGGTCGCACCGAGGCCCACATAAGCTGGCTCATCGAGCGCTTTTTTCGCGAAAACGGCGCATCGGAGCTTGCCTTTGCCAACATTGTGGCCGTGGGCAAAAACGCCGCCCTGCCCCATGCCATCCCCGGCCAGGATGCCGTTACAGACAACTGCCCGGTTCTGGTCGACGTGGGTTGCCGCGTTGAGAACTACTGCTCTGACCAGACCCGCACCTTCTGGGTGGGCACTGCGCCCACTGACGAGTTTCGCCGTGCGCTCGACCTTACCCGGCAGGCGCAGACGGCGGCCATTGAGGGTATGCGCCCCGGCATGCCTTTGCGTACGGCCTATGCGCTGGCGCACGACGTTTTTGCCAAAGCTGGCGTCGCCAATGCCTTTACGCACGGCCTTGGGCACGGCGTGGGCCTTGAAACCCACGAAGCGCCCAGCCTTTCGCCCCGAGCTGAGGGTGTTCTGGAACCTGGCATGGTTGTGACCGTTGAGCCGGGACTCTACTACCCCAAATGGGGCGGCATTCGCTGGGAATACACGGTGCTGGTCGAAGAAGACGGCGTCAGGATCCTTTAAGGGGGCGGCATGAGCATTCTCTTTCTGGTGGGGGCGCGGGCTTCGGGCAAAACTACCATCGGCAAGGCGCTTGCCAGAAGCCTCGGCCTGCCCTTTGCCGACACCGATCAGCATTTGTTGCACCGGGCGGGCCTTACCGTAGAGCAAATTGTGGCCGCTGAAGGTTGGCCCGGCTTCCGCAGCCGGGAAAGTCAGGCCTTGCAGGAAGTGGCGGACGCGTACCCCGCTGGCTGTGTTGTCTCCACCGGGGGCGGCATGGTGCTGGCGGAAGAGAATCGCCTTCTCATGCGGCAACGCGGCATGGTTATTTTTCTTGATGCGCCTTTGCAGACCCTTGCCGAAAGACTGAGCCGCAACCCTGTCAACAGTCAGCGCCCTTCGCTGACTGGCAAGGGGCTCATTGAAGAAATCAGTCAGATTTTGGACGAACGGCGGCATCTTTATGAACAGGCAGCCCACCACATAGTTGACGCATCGCAGCCCATGCCTGTTGTCTGCCGGCACATAGAACAACTCTGGCAGGAACGGAAACCGCAAGGTCACGCCAAGTCATGACCGCACATTTTCCCCTGCCTTCATTGCTTGCCTTCCATGGCTGCTACTAATCACATTTCATCTCAGTTGCCCGCCCCGCTTGTATCTGTGGTGCTGCCAGCGTGGAATGCGGCCCACACGCTGGGCGCAACCCTGCAAAGCCTGCTCGGACAGCGCCCCGCCCCTGGCGCGCCC
This sequence comes from Desulfovibrio intestinivivus, assembly GCF_053570665.1. Classification (NCBI taxonomy): domain Bacteria; kingdom Pseudomonadati; phylum Thermodesulfobacteriota; class Desulfovibrionia; order Desulfovibrionales; family Desulfovibrionaceae; genus Desulfovibrio; species Desulfovibrio intestinivivus. The sequence continues at coordinate 998,472 of NZ_JBRBQT010000001.1, forward strand.
TTGCCCGAATTTGAAATTATTGTTGCTGACGACGGCTCAACCGACGGCACCTGCGAGCTTCTGGAGTACTGGGCAAACCCCGCCCGTTGCGGCCACAGATTGCGGGCACTGCACCTTCCCCACGGCGGCATCGTGGCGGCGCTTAACGCAGGCCTTGCTGTAGCGCGCGGCTCGTTTGTAGCGCGCATGGATGCGGATGACACGGCGCATCCCTTGCGCATTGCCAAGCAGACGGCGCATCTTTTTAACAATTCGCAGATCAGCGTGTCCGCAACCTGTGTGGCCTTTGGCGGGGATCGCGCCACAGCACACGGCTTTGCCCACTTTGTGGACTGGCAGAACAGCCTGCTTACACATGACCAGATCAGCCGCGCACGTTTTCGGGATACGCCATTGTGTCATCCCTCGGTCATGTTTCGCAGGAAATGCGTGGACAAATGGGGCGCGTACCATGACGGCGACTTTGCCGAAGACTGGGAGATCTGGCTGCGCTGGCTCCACAACGGTGCGGTGATGGAAAAGCTGCCGCAGGAAATGCTGGTGTGGAATGATGCCCCCACCCGCGCCACCCGCGCGGACAGCAGATACGCGCGCACCGCCTGCGACAGGCTGCGGGCACTGTGGCTGGCTCGCTGGCTTGAGAAACACAATCCCTTTCATCCGGATATCTGGGTAATTGGCGGTGGCCGCGTGGCCCGGCAGCGGCTGGCCCCCTTGTGGACGCTGGGCCCAAGACCTGCCGCTTACATTGATATAGATCCCAGAAAGATAGGCAACCGCGTAAACGGCGTTCCTGTTCTGGGGCGCAGTGCCCTGCCCAAACCTGGGCAATGCCGCGTTCTCAATGCCCTGACGGCCCACGGCGCAGCAGAAGAGGCAGGCCAGTGGCTCTCGCAAACAGGTTATGAGCAACAGGATTGGCTCCTGGTTTAATGCATCCTTTTTTAATAATGCAGACCTGTTAAATCCGGTTTAACATTTGTTTGTGTCTTTCTGCGCAAGCGCTTTTCACTCAGTAACGCGCGCTGCCCACTGCAATACTGCAACTACGGTACACTTTATTACACAATTCTCTGCTTCACGTGCTGCCACAACCAGCCGAGCACTTTATTTGTTTGTTTAAACAGCCAATATTGACGCACAGACAACACGGAGCTGATGCAGTAGACCAAAACAATCGGTATAAAGACTGTTTTACACTTCCCGCAGCTTCAAGCACAAGGCTTGTGAAAAAAAAATTGCGGAGTTTGCGAAATTTGTCACCAATACCCTTTGACATAACAGGGCTGAGCAGATATCTTGCAAGGGCTTTATGTATTTTCAACTCCTTCAATCCGCAATTCACATGGAGGATGCGGCATGCTGGACTTAAACGTCACTCTTCTTTTTCAGCTGGCGAACTTCTTTATCGCCATTTATGTGCTCAACATCCTCCTGATTCGCCCCATCCGCGAAATCATCAAAAAGCGCAACGGCGTCATGGATGACATGGCCGAGGAAGCCGGCTCTTTCGAGTACCAGGCTGGCGAACGGCTCACCAACTATGAGGCCGAACTGGCCCGCGCCCGTCAGGACGCAGGCAGCAACCGTGAGGCTGGCCGTGCCGCAGGCGTGGCCGAACAGCAGAAAATGGTGGGCGAAGCTCAGCAAAGCGCTCGCGATATTCTGGCTGAAACCCGCGCCTCGCTGCAGGCACAGGCTGCGGAAACCCTTGCTACGTTGCGCAAGCAGGTGGGTGAATTTTCCACTCGCCTGGCCGACCGCCTCATCAAGGGCTAGCAAGCGGCGCTGACACAGGCCTTTGCGGGCCGTTCCGCAACGCTCACGTTGCGGCTTCATTGGGAACTGGTTTCGAATCGGTATTATCGAACAGAGGGGGTGGGCTTTGAGCAGATGGAAACACGCGGGGTTTATCCTGCCGCTCGTTATTGCCTTTGCCGCGCTGGTGGTCATTCCTGCGGGAGCCATGGCTTCTGAAGGGCATGCAGCGCCGCGTTGGGGCGACTTCGGCTGGCGCGTGCTCAACTTCGTAATTTTTGCCGGCATCCTCTGGCACTTCGTTGGCGGGCTGGCCAAGCGTTTCTTTAAGAACCGCCGCGAAGGCATCAAGAATGCGCTGGACGATCTTGACGAACGTCGCAAGACGGCCAAGGAGCAGCTGGCCTCGGTAGAGACCCGCATTGCCAACCTTAATGCTGAACGCGAGGCCATCTTGGCCGAGAGCCGCCAGCAGGCCGAAGCCCTCAAGCAGGGCATTGTGGAAGAGGCTCACCGCCAGGCCGCTCAGATTGTGGAGCAGGCGCGCCTTACGGCGGAAAATGAAGGCCGCGCGATCTTTGCTGAAGTGCGCGCCTCCATTGCCGATGAGATCGTGGACGCCGCCGGGAAAGCTCTGAGCTCCAAGCTCAATGCGGCCGAACACGACAAGCTTATCGCCAACTCCCTTAACAAGGTGGTGCTCCATTGATTAACACCGTGGTTGCACGCAGGTATGCCAACGCAATTTTTGCGCTTGGCAAAAAGGATGGGGATGCAGCCCTGAGTTCGCGTGGCGAGTGCCTGGCGTCTCTTGGTGAAATGCTTGCCGTCGCGCCTGGGCTTGACCTTACCTTGAAAAGCCCTGTTATCGGCGTAAGCGAAAAGAAGGCAGTTCTCGACAAGCTGCTGACCAAGCTCAAGGCTGACCAAACCATGCGCAATTTCTGCTTTCTGCTTGCAGATAAGGAAAGGCTTGCCTTTTTGAGCGAAATTGCAACGTGGTACGGCAAACTGCTGGACGAGGCCAAGGGTATTATCCGTGGCCAATGCATAACCGCAGTACAACTTTCCGCAGACAAAAAGTCTAAGCTCAAGGATACCTTGCAACAGAAAGCGGGCACCGATATTGAGCTGACCTTTGCCGTGGACAAAGACATACTAGGGGGTATGGTGCTCAAAATGGGTGACCGGGTGCTGGACGCAAGTCTGCGCGCGCAGTTGGGAATCCTTCGGGAGACATTCAAGAGGGGTGAATAGCACATGCAGATCAAAGCGGAAGAGATAAGCAAGATCATTGAGGATCAAATCCAAAACTACGAGCAGCGCGTCGAAATGAGCGAAACTGGCACCGTACTCTACGTCGGTGACGGTATCGCCCGTGTCTACGGGGTCAAGAACGCGATGTCCATGGAACTGCTGGAATTCCCCGGCGGCATCATGGGCATGGTGCTCAACCTCGAAGAAGACAACGTCGGCGTGGCTCTGCTCGGTTCGGACGTGGGCATCAAGGAAGGCGACCCGGTCAAGCGTACCGGCAAGATCTTCTCCGTGCCTGTGGGCGACGGCGTTATGGGTCGCGTGCTCAACCCCCTGGGTGAGCCCATCGACGGCCTGGGCCCCATCGAGGCAACAGAATTGCGCCCGGTGGAAATCAAGGCCCCCGGCATCATCGCGCGTAAGAGCGTGCATGAGCCCATGCCTACTGGCCTTAAGGCCATTGACGCCATGACGCCCATTGGCCGCGGACAGCGCGAACTTATCATTGGCGACCGCCAAACCGGTAAGACCGCCGTTTGCCTTGACGCCATTCTGGCGCAGAAAGAAACGGACATCCACTGCTTCTACGTGGCCATTGGCCAGAAGAAGTCGTCCGTGGCTCTGGTGGCCGACACCTTGCGCCGTCATGGCGCGATGGAATACACCACCATCATTTCAGCCACGGCGTCCGATCCCGCGCCCTTGCAGTACATTGCGGCATACACCGGCTGCGCAATGGCCGAGTTCTACCGCAACAACGGCAAGCACGCCCTCATCATTTACGATGACCTTTCCAAGCAGGCCGTGGCTTATCGCCAGATGTCGCTGCTGCTCCGTCGCCCCCCGGGACGTGAAGCTTTCCCCGGCGACGTGTTCTACCTCCACTCGCGTTTGCTTGAACGCGCCGCGAAGGTGAACGACAGCCTTGGTGCCGGTTCTTTGACGGCTCTGCCCATCATTGAAACCCAGGCAGGCGACGTTTCCGCGTACATCCCCACCAACGTGATTTCCATCACCGACGGTCAGGTGTACCTGGAACCCAACCTCTTCAACGCCGGTGTGCGTCCGGCCATTAACGTGGGCCTTTCGGTTTCCCGCGTGGGTGGCGCAGCGCAGATCAAGGCCATGAAGCAGGTCGCCGGTACCATGCGTCTTGACCTTGCCCAGTATCGCGAACTTGCGGCTTTTGCCCAGTTCGGTTCTGACCTGGACAAGGGCACCAAGGCCAAGCTTGATCGTGGTGCACGTCTGGTGGAACTGCTCAAGCAGCCCCAGTACAAGCCCATGCCCTCGCATGAGCAGGTCGCCTCCATCTACGCCGCTACCCGTGGTCACATGGATGACGTGCCGGTGGATCAGATCCGCAAGTTTGAAGACGACATGCTCACCTTTATGCGTGATACGCGTAAAGACGTGCTTGACGCCATTAAGGATAAGAAAGTCATTGACGAGGCTGTGGAAAAAGCGCTCACCGAGGCCATTACCGCCTTCAAGCAGGGCTGGAAGGCCTAGGGGCCCCCTCCATACGGGAGATAAGCATGCCTTCACTCAAAGACGTAAAAATGAAGATCGTGGGGGTCGGTAAGACCAAGCAGATCACCAAGGCCATGAACATGGTGGCCTCGGCGAAACTGCGCGGCGCCCAGGCCCGCATCGAGCGCTTCAGGCCGTACGCGGCCAAATACCGCGACGTGCTCGCCGAACTGTCGAGCAAGGTGGAGGGCAACGCCCACCCCCTGTTGGCAGAACATGAGGAAAAGAAACACTGCGCCATTGTGCTGGTTACATCAGACCGTGGCCTGTGCGGCAGCTTTAACGGCAACATCATCGCCACCGCAATGCGGTTGGCGAAGGAAAAAGCCGGGGCAGGGATGGAGATCAGCTTTGCTTGTGTGGGACGTAAGGGCCGCGACGCCATTCGTTCTGCCGGGCACACGATCCTCACTGCCTATGGCGACCGCATGGGGAGCATAGACTTCGCTCTCGCCAGCTCAGTGGCGCAAGAAGTCATTCACGGCTACGAAACCTTCGCATTCGACGAAGTGTGGCTGATCTACGGCGAGTTTGTATCCATGGGCAGCCAGCCGCCCCGCACCCTTCGCCTTCTGCCGTTGCAAACGCCGGAAGCTGAAGAAGTGGCAGAAGTGGCCGGAACGCCCCGTTGCGAATACGTGTACGAGCCGCAGGAAGAAAAGCTGTTGGCGGAGCTTTTGCCCCGCTACGTCAAGGTGCAGGTTTACCGTGGCATGTTGGACACCTCGGCCAGCGAGCACGCCGCCCGCATGGCTGCCATGGACAACGCCACACGTAACTGCAACGAGATGATCAACATGCTGACGCGGCTCTATAACAAGACGCGGCAGGCTTCCATCACCAGCGACCTCATCGACATCGTCGGCGGCGCTGAAGCGCTGAAGGGTTAAGGAGCCAAACATGAGCAAAAACATCGGTAAAGTCGTTCAGGTTATCGGCGCCGTGGTGGACGTAGAGTTCAGCGACGGCAACCTGCCGAGTATCTTCACCGCCCTGGAGATAACCAACCCGAACAATAGCGATGCTCCCAGCCTCATCTGTGAGGTTGCGCAGCACCTGGGCGACAACGTCGTTCGTACCATCGCCATGGACGCCACTGAAGGCCTTGTCCGCGGCATGGATGCGGTCGACACCGGGAACCCCATCATGGTTCCTGTTGGCAAGGCCGCCGTTGGCCGTATCCTGAACGTCATCGGTCGCCCCGTTGACGAACTGGGCCCGGTCAATGCTGAAAAATACTATCCCATCCACCGTCCGGCTCCTAAATTCACGGATCTGAACACCAAGGTGGAACTGCTTGAAACCGGCATCAAAGTCGTTGACCTTCTTGTTCCCTTCCCCAAGGGCGGCAAGATGGGCCTCTTCGGCGGCGCCGGCGTGGGCAAGACCGTTATTCTGATGGAGATGATCAACAACATCGCCAAGCAGCACGGCGGTTCGTCGGTTTTCGCGGGCGTGGGTGAACGCACCCGTGAAGGCAACGACTTGTACCACGAACTCAAGGACGCAGGCGTTCTGGAACGCGCCACGCTTGTGTACGGTCAGATGAACGAACCTCCGGGAGCCCGTGCTCGCGTGGCCCTTACGGCCCTTGCTTGCGCGGAATACTTCCGTGATGAAGAACATCAGGACGTGTTGCTCTTCATCGACAACATCTTCCGTTTCACGCAGGCTGGTTCCGAAGTGTCCGCTCTGCTTGGCCGCATGCCCTCGGCCGTGGGTTATCAGCCCACCCTGGGTACTGACCTTGGTGCCTTGCAGGAACGCATCACCTCGACCAACAACGGTTCAATCACGTCGGTGCAGGCCGTTTACGTCCCTGCTGACGACTTGACTGACCCGGCCCCGGCCACCACGTTCTCGCACTTGGACGGAACGCTCGTGCTTTCCCGCCAGATCGCAGAACTTGGCATCTACCCCGCCGTGGACCCGCTCGACTCCACCTCGCGCATCCTCGACCCCAACGTTGTGGGCGATGATCACTACATGGTGGCCCGTCGTGTGCAGATGGTGCTCCAGAAGTACAAAGAACTTCAGGACATCATCGCCATCCTCGGCATGGACGAACTGTCTGACGAAGACAAGCTGACCGTTGCGCGTGCGCGCCGCATTCAGCGCTTCCTCTCGCAGCCCTTCCACGTGGCCGAAACCTTCACCGGCACCCCTGGCCAGTATGTGAAGCTTGAAGACACCATCAAGGGCTTCAAGGGCATTCTGGACGGCGCATACGACCACATGGCGGAAGGCGACTTCTACATGCTGGGCGGCATTGAACAGGCCGTTGCCAAGTACGAACAGCGCAAGCTGCAGGAAGAGAAGTAAGGCGTTAATCGCAACGCTTTGAGGTTCTGGGTCGCGCCTTGTAAGAGGCGCGACCCGAACCCGGCCATCTGCGTATATCAGGAGCGAAGGAGTACCTATGGGCACGCTGCAACTTGAAGTGGTTACGCCGGACAAAACCGTGGTCAGCGGCGAAGTGGAAATGGCCGTCTGCCCAGGAATTGAGGGCGAATTCGGCGTGCTGCCCAAGCACGTTTCCCTGCTTTCTGCCCTGAAGATCGGCGGCCTGCGCTACCGCGCTGACGGCAAAGATGGGCACGTTTTCATCTCCGGCGGTTTCGCCGATGTGAACAACGATGTGCTCACCGTGCTGGCCGAATCGGCAGAGATGGCGGACAGCATCGACACCGCTCGCGCCATGGCAGCCAAGGAACGCGCTGAAAAGCGCATTACCAGCCATGACGAAAAGGTGGATATTGTCCGCGCTGAAGCCGCTCTGCAACGCGCAGTTGTGCGCTTGCAACTGGCCCAGCTCCGCTGAGCTACCAATTTTCAGATTTGTTGGGCCGCAGCAGCGTGGAAACGTCCGCGCTGCTGCGGCTTTGCTTTTTCCTAAAAGTCCATCTGTTCTGCCTGTTGTGCCTTCAATCTCCCCGCTCCGGCATTTTCATCTGCCCGACCTGACAATCCACGGTGACTCGGGCTGAAATCGGCATTCTGCCAAGAATTCTCGCCTTGCAAAAATAGACTTCCGCACGAATCTTGGATATTAATACAGGTTCAACGCGGGAAATTCGCCGCCAACCAATCCAGTTTCTCAGGACATGATCATGCCCAACCAGGAAAATATCCGCAATTTTTGCATTATCGCCCACATCGACCATGGCAAATCCACCTTGGCCGACCGTATTCTTGAGCTGACCCAGGTTGTCAGCAAGCGGGAGGCGCGTCAGCAGTATCTGGATAAAATGGACCTGGAACGGGAACGGGGCATCACCATCAAGGCCCAATCCGTGCGCATCCCTTACACGGCGCAGAACGGACAGGTGTACGAACTCAACCTCATTGATACACCTGGGCATGTGGACTTCAACTATGAAGTTTCGCGCTCGCTTGCTGCCTGCGAGGGTGCGCTGCTGGTGGTTGACGCCACTCAGGGCGTGGAAGCGCAAACGCTTGCCAACGTCTACCTGGCTCTGGATCACAACCACGAAATCGTGCCTGTGCTCAATAAAATCGATCTGCCCAGCGCGGAAGTTGAACGCGTGAAGGCCGAAATCGAAGAAAGCATCGGCCTTGACTGTTCCGAGGCAATGCCAGTTTCCGCCAAAACGGGCATGGGCGTTGATGCTGTTCTTGAAGCCATTGTGCACCGCCTCCCCGCGCCAAAGGGCGATGTGGCGGGCCCTCTCAAAGCGCTTATCTTCGATTCGTGGTACGACAGCTATCAGGGCGTGGTTATCCTGTTCCGCATTATGGATGGTGCCATCAAGCGTAACGACATGGTGCGCCTGATGAGCACCGGCAAGGAATATGAAGTGCTGCGCCTTGGCGTGTTCTCCCCCGAAGCCACGGATGTGAACGCGCTTCACGCTGGCGAGGTGGGTTTCATGTGCGGCTCCATCAAGGATCTTGGCGATGCGCGCGTTGGCGACACCATCACACTGGTGGAAAACCCTGCCACAACACCTGTTCCCGGCTTTACGGAAGTAAAACCCATGGTTTTCTGCGGTCTGTACCCCACAGAATCAGACGAATACGAAAACCTCAAAACCGCCCTTGAAAAACTTCAGCTCAACGATGCGGCTTTTTCCTTTGAGCCGGAAACATCTCAGGCGCTGGGTTTTGGATTCCGTTGCGGCTTTCTTGGTCTGCTGCACATGGAGATCATTCAGGAACGGCTGGAACGCGAATTTGAGGTCAGCCTCATCGCCACCGCGCCTTCTGTGGTCTACAAGGTGGACACAAACGATGGCAAAACCTTGCAGATCGACAACCCCAGCCATCTGCCAGACCCCACCAAGATCCGCACGCTTTATGAGCCGTATGTGAACATGGACATCCACGTGCCCAACGATTACGTGGGCAACGTCATGAAGCTGTGCGAAGAAAAGCGCGGCATGCAGAAAAATCTGCACTATCTGGCCACCAACCGCGTGGTTGTCACCTATGAGTTGCCGTTTGCAGAAATTGTTTACGACTTTTTCGACCGGCTCAAGTCTGCCACGCGCGGTTACGCCTCCATGGATTACCATCCGCTGGACTACCGCGAATCTGACCTCGTGCGCCTTGATATCATGCTCAATGGTGAAACCGTTGACGCTCTTGCGGTCATTGTTCACCGCGACCGCGCATATACCTATGGACGCGGATTGGCGCTCAAGCTCAAACGCAGCATTCCCCGCCAGCTTTTCCAGGTGGCCATTCAGGCAGCCATCGGGCAGAAGATCATTGCCCGCGAAACCGTTTCAGCCTTCCGCAAGGACGTGACAGCCAAGTGTTATGGCGGCGACATTACGCGTAAGCGCAAGCTGCTTGAAAAGCAGAAGGAAGGCAAAAAGCGCATGAAGCGCATGGGCAACGTTGAGTTGCCGCAGGAGGCGTTTCTGGCTGCTCTCAAAGTGGGCGACGAATAGATTTGAAAATGCAAAAAAGAAGGGTGACTCAAACGAGTCACCCTTCTTTTTTGCATCGTAGCATACCCCTCTGCCATCACGCCCAATCTGCCTCACAAATGCCCCTCCAAAGCGCGACTGAGCCAGCGCGCACCCATCTATCAAAAATCAAAAAAAGCGGCTCACAGGGCAAACCTGGGCCGCACTTTTTTGTCTCTCACCACTTTGGTCGATTTGCGCAGCAACGCAACCCTTGCTGTGCTTGCAATGTCTAGCTTGGGGCAGGCGTGATTACGGCAGGCGCAGCTTGCGCATTTCCGCATCACTGATCTCAAAGCGCCTCATGCACATGTCGTAATAGGCGCGCCACGGGAAGTAGCTAGTGTCACCGCGCCACTCATTGTTCATCTGTGTGGCTTCTGCCCGGCACTGCTGATTGGCCGCCAAGGCCTGCTGATCATCAAATGTCAGGGGAGGCCGCTCACGAGGGGTGCATCCGCATGCCAGGCAACCTGCCATCAGGCACAGCATAAGCAAGCCGCTGCCAACCAATGGATTTTTCTGCATGCCGGGCCTCCCTAGCGCTCATACACGGGCATTGCGCCCAGCTACATGTCTATGCGACTGATAACCCCATGCACGGCATGCACCGGCATTTTGTAAAACTGTACGAACGACGGCGCCAGTTTTTTGATGATGGCGTAAATGCGCCACAAGGGCGAGCTGGTGAGGATGTCTTCCACACCATAAAAAATGACGCGCGGCTTGATGCCCGCCTCAGACAATATGTGGTAGATATCAACTACCTCCATATAACCTGCTGCCACTTCAAAGACACGAATGCCCTCAGCGGGGTCCTCATCAAAATGCCATGTCACGCCAATGGGCTCATTGGTGCGCCCGATGCAAAGCATGATGTTCTGCTCATAAATAATGCCATTGCTGAACATGGTCTTGACTATGTAGGGCGAAACCTTGTCCAGACTGCGCAGAAAAAATATGGCTGTACCGCGTATGGCGCAGCCTCTGGCCCGCTCTTCGGCAAACTTTTCCAGAAACTGCTCCTTGCCCATAGGGCGCATGCGTTGGTACGCAGCCCTCTGCCCACGGGTATAGATAAGGATCACAGTAAGCGGAATAAGGGAAATGAGGATGGACCAGTACCCGCCGTGCGGAAATTTATAAAAGTTGGCAAAGAGGTAGATGAAATCAAGTACACAGACCATGGCCGCAATGACGGAATTGAAGTGCCGTCCCTGCAAATGGAAAATCCATACCATGAATACGCCTGTTATGGACATGGTGCCGGTAACGGCAAGACCATAGGCGGCGGCAAGTTTGTGAGATTCGCCAAAACCGCAGATGGCAAGTACCACTGCCACGTACAAAGCCCAGTTTACTGAATTGATATATATCTGCGAGTGCAGTTCTTTTGAGGTAAAGTCCACCTTGAACAAGGGCATAATGTGAGTTGCCATGCACTGGTACATGATGGAAAACAAACCGCTTATGAGGGCCTGCGAGGCAATGACCGTGGCCATAAGGCTGAGTATCAGGAATGGCACATACAGATGCCTGGCCTGACTGTTGATCAATTCAAACAGCACGTTCCCGGCATCAGGATTGCGGATAAGAAACGAAGTCTGCCCCATATAGCTGGCCACCAGAGCCACAAAAACAATGCCCCATGCCGCAATAATGGGTTTACGCCCCATGTGCCCCATATCCGCATAGAGAGCCTCGCCGCCTGTGGCGCACAAAATAACCTCAGACAGCACAAAGAAGCTCGCAATACCGTTGTGCACCATAAAATCAATGGCGTACATGGGGTTCAGCGCCTTGACCACCTGAGGCGCCTGCGTAATGGAGGCTATGCCTGAAACAGCCAGCACACCGAACCACAACGCCATAATCGGGCCAAACACGCCAGATACCGCGCCGCTACCCTTTTTCTGTACGGCAAACAGCACCGTTGTAAATACCAGCGCAACGGCAATAATCGCAACCTTGGGGGTTTCCTCAAAGCCTGGCACAAGGGTCAGACCTTCCACGGCTGAAAGAATTGAAATGGCCGGGGTAATGACCCCATCGCCAATGAGCAGTGAAACGCCCACAAAGGCCATAATCGAAGCAAAGCCTATTTTTCTGCCAGAGCGCAGCAAGGGCCGCAGGATGGAAAGCAGCACAATGGTACCGCCCTCGCCGCCCTTGCTCAGGCTCATGGCCAGCCACGCATATCCCACTGTCACAAGCAGCAGCAAAGTCCAGATAATCAGCGAAAGAATGCCGATAAAATGGTCTTCTGTGCGCTCGGTCAGCATGAATATGACTGCCAGCGTATATATAGGGCTCGTGCCGATATCGCCAAACACAAGGCCCAGCGATTTGACGGTTGAAGAAAACGTAATCTGCTGCGAATCCATGTACTCCTCCAAGCATTGCAGCGCACCATAAAGCAGACAAGCGCGACTGGCAAGACGGCTTGGAACGCGCGGCCCATAAGGGTTTGCTGGTTCTCTGAAGGGGGTGCGGCTGTGTTTTGCCTTTGCAGCGGCTCACCCCTTCCCATAAATGCAAAAACGCCGCCCCTTGCGGGGCGGCGCCATATTACGGAAGGAAAACCAAGTTTACGGCAGCATCCAATGCAGCACGTTGGACTGCAGGTAGGTGAGCACGCAGATAAAGCCCGTCATGGCCAAACTGTGCCCAAGCGTAAACCGGAAGAGGTCGCCTTCATGACCAACCAGATTGGTGGCAGCAGTTGCCACACTGATGGACTGGGGCGAAATCATCTTACCGGTAACACCGCCTGAAGAGTTGGCGGAGACGGCCAGGGCCGGATCCATGCCCACCACTTCAGCCGTGGAGCGCTGCATACCGCAGAACAACGCGTTTGAAGAAGTGTCCGAACCGGTCAGGAACACGCCCAGCCAGCCCAGAAGGGGCGAGAAGAGCGGGAACAGCGGGCCAGTCAGGGTAAAGGCAATACCCAGGGTGGAGCTCATGCCGGAGAAGTTCATGAGATAAGCCAGGCCCAGGATCATGGCGATGGTCAGGATGGGGAAGCGCAGCTGGTGAATGGTACGGAACAGGCAGTTAACAGCCTTGCCGAACGAATAACCAGGCATGAAAGGCACGGAGAAGAAACCAGCCAGCAGGATGGCCGTACCACCGGCGGAGAGCCAGTTGAACGTGAACACTGCGGGGTAGTTGGGATCCTTGCCAGCGGCCAGAATGGGGGCAGCCTTGTGCACCATGCCGTCAAGAGCAGGCCAGGAGAACTTGAGCACCGAACCGGGCACGGCGTTCAGCATGTTCTTGAACTGGGGCAGGCCCCACAAGAACACCATGACGGCCAGAACGATGTAAGGCAGCCACGCACGAAGCACGATACCCGTTGAAGGGGCAGCACCGCTCAGCACGGTTTCCTTTTCGCCCTCAAAGCGCCACACGGTCTTGGGCTTCCACACGCGCAGCAACAGCACCATCGCGATGATGGTGATAAGAGCCGACATGATATCGGGCAGCGTAGCGCCGTGGTAGTTGGAGAACAGGAACTGCGAACCGGCGAAGCTCACGCCAGCCACGATGATGGCGGGCAGCACTTCCATGGCGCGCTTGAAGCCGCACATGACCACGCAGAGCCACAGGGGCACCAGAATGGACAGGAAAGGCAGCTGACGGCCCACGATCTGGCTCACGTGCATTTCAGGAATGCCGGAAACCTGGGCGCCAACGATGATCGGGATACCAATGGCGCCAAAGGCCACGGGCGCGGTGTTGGCAATCAGACAGATACCAGCGGCGTACAGGGGGCGGAAGCCCAAGCCCACCAGCATGGCAGCGGTGATCGCCACAGGGGTGCCGAAGCCGGCGGTACCTTCAATGAAGGAACCAAAGGCAAAGGCGATAAAGATAGCCTGCAAACGGCGGTCGTCTGTCAGACGCGCGAGCGATTCTTTGATGTATTCGAATTCGCCCGACTCCACAGTCATGTTGTACACCCAGACCGCCGTAATAACGATCCAGATGATGGGGAAGAGACCAAAGGCCGCGCCGTAGCTAAATGCGCCCAGCGCTGTTCCGAACGGCATGCCCCACACGGCAACCGCCAGAACGAAAGAAAGTGCCACAGCAAGAACCGCAGCGTAATGCCCCTTAGCACGACGCACGGCCAGCATGTAAAAAAGGCTGATCAGGGGGATACCTGCCAGCAGGGCGGAAACTACTGCTCCGCCAAACGGATCATACACTTGTGTCCAAGCCATATAACAGACCCTCAACTGTTATGTGTTGCAAGGGGGGCCTGAGCAAAGTGAGTCCCTTCCGTGCGACCCAGAAATGCTACCTCTTTCCCCCCACTAAGACCTTTGAGTGCGAATATAATCTTTCAGCAAAAAATACAATATGTTTCCCTATCCAAGTCGAGACAAAACTTACTGTTATTGTCGCAAATTGGCTGGCAGCGCGAAATACAGGCGGGCGGCCACGTCAAAAAAAAATCCTGGCAGATAGCTTGCCCACCAGAAAAGCCTGAATTTGCGCCCGCTGTTCCGCCAGGGTTTTATGGCCTCCCGCGCGGCGGCGTTGTGCCCTTCGCGCCACAGGGCCACAGCTTTCTGAAAGCATGCCCTGCGGGTCATCATTGTGACAAGGCCTGAATATTCCTGATCATAGCCAGGGTACAACACCCGGTGTTTCTCAAGAATTCGCAAAGTTTCATCTGCAAACTGGCCAAATTTGCGAAAAGTCGTGTTGCCCCCATGCACCCGCCAAAGGGTCAGAGGCTCATCCACATAGTCCAGCTCCCAATCGTGGGCGATGCGATAAAAAACATCGGCCTCCTCGCACACGTTGAGGCTCTGGTCAAACCACCCACCGTTGCGGCCTTCGCCCGACGGAGTTTTGTCAGCCGAAAGGCTTGCCAGTGCCTCGCGGCTGACCATGGCAGACGACATGGAAATCCACTGGCGTTCCATCAATGCGGCAAAGGCCATACCCCGCGCAGGGGACGTTTCGGCAAAAAGCCTCTTGAACACACGCTTGCCGTCAAAAATTTCCGTATCCGTGCACACCAGGCCCACACGCGGACTGCCTTCAAACAGAGCCACCTGGCGTTCCAGCTTGGTAGGCCGCCACACGTCATCGCAGTCAAGAAAGGCCAGATTCCGCCCACGGGCCTGCGCCAGGGCCAGATTGCGTCCCTCGCCCAGAGGCACAATGCTCTCTCCCCGGAAATAGCGCACCTTTTCGCCGTAGCTTTTGGCAATGGCGGGGCTTTCGTCCGTTGAGCAGTTGTCCCAGAAAACAACCTCAAAATCCGTGAATGTCTGGGCCATGAGGCTGTCCATGGCTTCGCGCAGATCGCGGGAACTGTTCAGGCAATTCATGATGACCGAAACTGCGGGGGCGTTCATGCTTTATCCTCATTGCGCGCGGTGGGGGGTGTAGATGTCTGTTGCGCCGGGCTTTGCCCTGCCCCGGCGGGAGCGAATGAAGCCTGCGTTCTGAATACCCAGACCTTGCACAGCGCATAAACCATGACAGGCACGGTTAGAACAGCAACGGGCATGGCCCAGGCATAAGGAACACCAAACCGCACCAGCAGCCAGACAATGGCCGAATTGCAGCACAGGCCCACAGCCTGGGTAGCCGCAAAGCGCGGCAGCATGGTGCGATGGCTGGCAATGCCAACGGCGGAATCTGCGGCGCGGAACGTCCACAGGCATTGCCCAAGATAGGAAACAATAAAACTGAGCGCATAGGCCAGGGCGTTGCCCGCCAGCGTGGGCAAACCTGCCACATTGACGAACAACAACCCCAGCAGAAAGTAGCTTACGGAAGCCGCGCCGCCCACAATGCCAAAGCGCACCCAGCGCCGGGCCAAAAGCCCGCGCACCAGATCCGCCAGCCATCTGAAGCCTGGCACAGCCTGCCAGCCGCTAACCACGGCAAATCTCCAGCGCACTGGCGAGCGCTACTTGAGTGCGGCAACAAGCGCGTCGCACACGCTCTCCACATCTTCGGCGCTGAGGCCGGGGTGCAGGGGCAGGGTCACAAGTTCGCCATAGAGCTGTTCCGTCACGGGCAGCGACTCCGCGCCCCCGCCAAAGCAGCTGAGCAGGTGATTGGGTTTGTAATGCACCCCGGTGGGGATATCGCGTGCCGCCATAAATTCCTTAACGGCATCTTTGCGGCCACCTAGCACACGCACGGGCATGATATGGCGCACCACAAAGTCCTGCGGGTCAGTGGCCAGCAGGGCAAGGCCCTCCACAGTTGCGAGGCGCTGTTCATAAATGGCTGTAAGCATGCGGCGTGCGGGGATAAATTCCGATTCAAGCCGCCCAAGCTGCACCCGCCCGATGGCGGCCATGATATTGCTCATGTGATAACGCCAGCCCTGACGGGTCACATCGGGATCCCACGAACGCCCGCCAGTAAAGCGCTTTTGCGCATCGTTGGCTACTGAAAGCAGACGGGCGTCAGAAGCCAACTGTCCCGCTTGCTCGTCAAAGGCCACCAGACAACCGCCTTCACCGCAGGTAATATTTTTGATGCCGTCAAAGCTGAAGCAGACCATGTCGCCAAAGCTGCCGATCATGCGGCCCTTGCTTTTGCAGCCAAAAGCGTGGGCGGCGTCTTCCACCACGCGCAAACCCTTTGCACGGGCAAAATCGTATACAGCGTCAATCTGCCAGGGATTGCTGGCATAGTGTACAGGCATGATGGCAATGGTGCGGGGGGTCAGGCGGCGTTCGGCATCGGCAAGGTCAATGGTGCCTGTTTCGGGCAGCACATCGCAGGCCACAGGCTGACAGCCTGCGGCGGTAATGGCCTGAAAAGACGCCACAAAGGTAAGGGAAGGAACCAGAACTTCCGGCTTGCCGTCTACGCGGCACTGGGCGGCAACGGCATCCACGGCCAGATGCAGGGCCGCAGTACCTGTATTTACGGAAATAACCTGACTGGGCTTGACGCCGAGGTAGCGGGCGACTTCTTCTTCAAAAAGACGCACTTCGTTGCCCATGCCGAGATAGCCGTCTTCAGTAATAACACGGCTTACGGCGCGGGCTTCAGCTTCACCCACAATGGAGCGGGAAAGACGCATGGACATAAGGCCTCCTGCTGCGGCGGCATAACCGTAGCGGCTGTGCCGCTCCGGCTGGCGAAGGCTTCAGGCTGCGCGTCGTTCACTCAAAACACCGCAGGACGCCGGGCTTTAAAAAGTCCGCCGTCCGCACGGAATCAGTAGTGCGCGCCTGGCCGCCATGCTAACCCGCATCGGCGTTCATGTCGCTCAATAACGTGTCGAGGTCAAGCAGAATGAGCAGGCGGTCTTCAAGCTTGCCCACGCCCCGGATATACTCGGAGCCGATACCGCAAACCACCGGTGGCGCAGGCTCCACAGTGGAGGCCGGAATGCGCAGCACTTCGGACACGCCGTCCACCAGAAAACCCACTATCTTCTGGTTAAATTCCATCACAACAATGCGCGTGTTGCCATCGTGCTCCAGGGCGGGCATGCTGAAGCGCGTGCGCATGTTGACGACCGGAATAACCTTGCCGCGCAGATTGATGACGCCTTCAATAAAGGCTGCGGCATGGGGTACCATGGTGATCTGCATGAGACGGATGATTTCCTGAACGGAAAGGATGTCCACCCCGAACTCTTCTTCGCCAATGCGGAATGTCACCAGTTGGAGCAGATCGCCCTCATGTTCCTGCCCGGAACCTTGCAGCACGTCCTGCCTAGTCGCCTGCGCCGCGTCCATTGTATCCGTCATGGGATGGCCTCCATGGTATAAGCGGGCGTTTTCCGCCCATGAATCGCCGCTTTTGCGGCAATCCGTCATATGCAATCCGCTGCAATCTGCGCCGGGATCGACCCCGCTAACTGGAGCGTTCAGGCCCCGGTTTCAACCTTATCGGACAGAGCGGAGAATACTTCAGAGTGGATGACAAAAACAATACTTTCGGGCCGGGTTACGCCCAGCTTTCCACCAGCGCGCGTTCCTGGGGATTCAGGTATTCCATCCAGATTCCCCGCATGTAGTCATAGTGATTGATGCACAGGTCAGGCAGGTTGGTTCGTTTATATGCCCAGGGCTTGGGGCCGTGAAAATGCACTATCCGTGCTTCATCCCTGCATTCCTCTCTATAGGGGGGGCTGTTCCAGCAGTCATCCAGCCGCGTTATGCGCTTGCCAAAAAAATAATTCACCAGCGACTGATCAAGGTTGCCGATGCGCGATTCATTTTCCCGGCAAAAAGCCATGAAATGCCCTATCAGATCGCGCTTGCGCAGCCGCTCAAGATTGAACAGCGCCACTCCGCTGGAATATGTCCAGATGGGAAAAGGCATGGGAACGGTATACCGTTCGCCCCTGTATTCATAAAAAAGCTGCTGGTGCTGGTGATAAAATGGAGCTGTGTATTCCCTTGCCATACCCACGTAGGGTGGATGTTGCGCAAAAAGTTCGTCCAGAGGGCGATAAAAAAGCACATCCGTATCGCAGTAAAGTACACGGTCGTCCTGGGCAAGCTCGGGCACAAGAGCAAGCTCAAGTTTGAGAAAGCATCCGGCGCAGGCCTGTCCCAAGGGTGTGAAACCGCTTGGGTCAAGGCGCGGCGTATAGCGCGCAACAGGAATATTTTCCGCAGTAAGTTCTGCCAGCAAGGCCGCATCATTTCCGGCGTAGACGCAGAGGCAGGGGGCGTCATTGCCCTGCACTGCGCGCAATGACCGCACCGCCACCTTGAGCAGGGTCAGATACTTGATCTTGTCGTCAAGGCAAAAAACGGTCTTCACAGGCTTTCTCCGCGCAGACGCCGTTGCAGGGCTGCCGCCTGCCCCTGTAGGGCCGCATTGTCAAAGTCTTTTACCGAGGCAAGAATTGCGGTCAGATCTTCTGCATAGGGGGTGCCGTTCACAAGAGGCATAAACAGTTCAATGGCGCTTTCCGCATTGCCCCAGTCCGTTTCCATCAGTTCGGGCAGTTCAGCAAGCAGAGCCAGCAGGTTGTCCCGGTGCTCGCCTTCCAGATGCATGGTGCCTGCTGTGGCCACGCTCCCATCGCCTTCTAGACAGCGTACGCGCAGCAGCACTTCGTTCATGCACGCTTCAAACTCATCCATCAGTTCTTCACTCGGCGGAATAAGGGGCAAAGAGTTTTCCATGTGCCGCGTAAGGCGGCATACCCGCTCCACGCCAAGGTTGGCGGCAACGCCCTTTACCGTATGCGCCAGACGGGCCGCGCCACGCAGATCGCCGCAGGCAAGCAGCCCGCGCAGCTCCCTGGCGCTCTCGCCGTAGTGATCCACAAAACGCAGCAGCAGTTCACGGTACAATTCGCGGTTGCCGCCTACGGTTGCAAGGCCAGCCTCCACATTGACCGCCTGCCCCTCCGGTACAGAAGAGGCTTGGGCCGGATCGCGCATAACGTCCAGCGAAAGCCGTTCCTCACCCTCATGAACACGGCTTTCCGCGGCTGCTGCGGCAAAAAAATCATCCGGGCCAACATCTGCGGTCAGCGGATTGGAGTGCAATCCGCCCGGAAGCCACGTTTCAAGGGCGGCATACAGAGCGGCAGGATCAACCGGCTTGGTGAGATAATCGTTCATGCCCACGTTCTTGCCTTCCAGACGGGAAGCGGCATCAGCATGGGCAGTCATGGCAAGAATGGGCAGATCCGCAGGTGAAAAACCCAGCGCGCGGATGCGCATGGTGGCTTGAAGCCCGTCCATTACGGGCATCTGCACATCCATGAGCACAAGGTCAACACCGCCGCCCCGTACTTCTTCAACCGCCGCAAGCCCGTTGGAGGCCACACGCACGGCAAGCCCGGCCTGGGTCAGCAGCTCGCTGGCGATCTGGGCGTTGATCTCGTTATCCTCCACCACAAGTACAGTGCGGTGCGACGGGGTTGCAACGCCAAGGGCACTGTCCACAACAGCGGCGGCTTCTTCCTGAGCCGAGGTGGTCTCCGTAATGGCTTCGCCCTGTTGCACCCAGCCGAAGGACAATTCAAAGAAAAAGCGGCTCCCCTTGCCGGGTGCGCTTGCCACAGAAAGCTCGCCGCCCATGAGGTTGACCAGTTGCCGCGCCAGCGCAAGCCCGAGGCCAAGGCCACTGTTTGAACGGGTCAACGACTCGTCGCCCAAGGCAAAGGGTTCAAAAAGCTTGTCCTTAAGAACAGCATCCATGCCGGGGCCGCTGTCGGCCACCACAAAGAGCAGACGACATCCGCCATCTTCCAGACCGCCGTGGGCAAGCTGCACACTGCACTCCACGGAGCCAGTGCGGGTATACTTGACCGCATTGTCCAGCAGGATGCGCAACACTTCTTCCAGATGCCGTTCGTCACCTTCCACAACCACCGGCACAGCCGGATCAAGTGTAAAAATCAGCTCCAACTGTTTTTCAAGGGCGCTGCCCGCCACGCTCTGCCGCAACAGCTCCAGCAGGCGGGGCACCTGAAATGCCCGGTTTTCGCGGCGCAGCAAGCCCTCGTTTGCACTTGAAAAATCAAGAATCCTGTTGACCATGTCCAGCAGCAGGCTGCCCGATTTGTTGATCTGGGATAGATAGTCGCGCTGCACGCCACTGAGGCCCGCTTGCAGGCTAAGATAGCTCATGCCGATGATGGCATTGAGGGGCGTGCGGATTTCGTGGCTCATACGGCGTAAAAAATCTTCCTGCACGTGTGAGGCCCTTTGGGCGAGTTCCAGTGACGACAAGGCCTGCGCACGGGCAAGCACGGCCTGCTGCTTGCTTTTGCGAGCACGCCTTTCGGCCTCTTTCAGTTCGCGGATACGGGAGAACAGCGTTCCCTTCATGCGTTGCAGGGAGGCGAACATGACGGCCAGTTCATCCCGGTACTTGAGCTTCAAGGGCTCGGGATCCTCGCCCGCCGCCACGCCTTCCGCGTACTGGCTGACCTCGCCCAGCGGCTTGGCGACCCTCTTCTGAAAGATATAAATATTGGCAACCGCGCTGGCCCCCAAGGCCAGCAAGGCAAAAAACATGGCCCAGACCATCTGGACAAGCGGAGACTCCTGTTTGCTCACCTGTTCCAGAAAGCTGCGGTACTGCACTTCGCGCAGGGCCAGCGCGCTGAAAAGAACCTGCTGCGCTTCACTGTCCAGATTGACCCTGTCTACCCAGCTCTGCGCGCCTTTCAGGTCAAGCCCGTCCCTGTCCCACAGGGGCGGTCCGCTATTGCCCACAGCCATGTTCATGGCGGTATCAAGCAGGCTGTCGAGGTGCCTGCGCTGGGCAAGAAGCGCCTGAACCTGCCCTTGCAGACCTCCCGTCACATTGAGATTGCGGGCAATATGTTCAAAGGTTCCCTCGTGCCCGACGGCGTCCTGCATCTCGTGGACGCGATCCTGATTCAGCATCTGCCACTTGGCGTAACGCTCTGGATTTCCTGTAAAAATAAAGGCATGGGCTTCTTCGTAACTCTGCCGGGTATTAGTTTCCACATCCACCAGGAGGGAATCAAGCCTGTAGTAGTTTTCGAGTACCCTGCGGCCCTCATTCAGGCCACGCCCCAGAGAGACCAGGCAAAGCCCAAGCAGCAGAAGAAGCAGCAACTGCGCGAGGTTGGAAGTTTTTATGATGGTTCTGATGCTCATGCTTCTTGCTCCCGCAGGCAGCGGACAGTGCCTTTCGTCAAGCTTGAACCCGGACAGGCAGGCACCCCCGCGCGACTGGCGGATGGCCTCATACCTTGAAGTATTGGCATTCTTACCATAGGCTGCCGCAAAAATCACCCGCGACCATTCTGGAGAAACTGAAAACCCTCATGTCCCCCACCGCCCGAAATTTATTGCCCCACGCGGCCTTGCTGACAGCCATGGCCTTTTGGGGCTCCACCTTTGTAGTGCTGCGCATCGCACTGACCGCCTTGACCCCCCTGCAAACCATGGCCGGACGCATGCTTGTGGCCTGCATTGTTTTTTTGCCCCTGTGGCCGCGCCTCTGGCGCGAACTCAAGGAACACGGCAATCTGGGGACGCTGACGCTCATGGCCCTGTGCGAACCCTGCCTCTTTTTTCTGTTTGAAACCAACGCGCTGCGCCTGACCACGGCCTCGCAGGCTGGCATGATAACATCCCTGCTGCCCCTGCTGGTGGCGGCAGTAGCCTTTGTAGCCCTGCGCGAGCACGCGGGCCTGCGCATGTGGCTGGGTTTTTTGCTGGCAGTTTGCGGCGTCACGTGGCTCACCCTTGCCGCGGTTCCGGACGAAAAAGCCGCCAATCCCCTGCTGGGCAACATCCTTGAGGGTATCGCCATGTGCTGTGCCGCCGGATATACCGTGCTGGCCCGCCACCTTTCAACTGTATACAGCGCCCTGTGCATCACCGCGGTTCAAGCCTTTGTAGGCATGATCTTTTTTTGTCTGCTGGCTCTTGTGGTGCCGGAATCAGACACGCTTATCAGCCTTGGCAGAGATTTTCCCGCCTGGGTTCCCGGGGCCTGCGTGTTCTATCTGGGCGGCATTGTGACCTTTGCAGGATACGGCCTGTACAATTTTGGCGTTAAGCGCCTTTCTGCTGGGCGCGCCGCCGCCTACACCAATCTCATACCTGTTTTTGCCCTGCTCTTCGGCGTCGCCCTGCTGGGCGAGAAACTCCCGCCCGCGCAATATGGCGGGGCCTTGCTTATCGTGCTTGGCGTGCTGCTGAGCCAATGGCGGGGAATAAGCCGCAACGCCCTGGCCCAAAAACCGACAGCATGATTTTTCTGCTCAAGCCAGTTGCAGCACGTTGAGTATGGCTGGCATGTCCAACGCTGCTTCCACAGCATCGGCCAGCCTGTCCAGCTCGGGGCCGAGGCTATAGGCTGTTTCCGGCGCTGACGGCAAACCCGCCTCATGCCGCAGGCGGCGCAAAAATGCATGGCGAAAGGCATCCTCGTCAAAAAGGCCGTGCAGATAACTGCCCCACACGCGGGCGCTCCCCCGGGCATCGCACCGCCCCCAGCCCAGGGCGCTCCCCCCGGAGTCGGTCATCACAACCCGCATGACGGCAGACGCGACATCGCCCGCAGCTGGTTCTCCAGCTATATCCGACAATTCTCCTTGCAAGGAGGAGGTCTCGCCGTGATGGATTTCATAGCCTGTCACGGCCTGACGTTCTGCTCCGGTCACGCAGGCATCCACCCATCCGGCGGCGCGGCACAGGCGCTTGGCTGCCAGCAGCCTTGTGTGGAGGGGCAGCAGGCCAAGCCCCGGCTCGCATCCGCCTTCTTCAATCAGCAGGGGGTCGGCTATTTCAACTCCAAGCATCTGCAAACCCCCGCAAATGCCCACCAGTGCGCCAGTGCTGCGCGCCATGCACTGACGGGCAAATTCCTTAACCAGCCCGGCCAGCCCGGTACTCCGCAAAAAATGCAGATCACCCACGGTATTGCGGCTGCCCGGCAGAATGACCACATGCGGCGCGCCCCACTGCTCGGCGTGGCGTACAATACGCAACTGCACCCCCGGTTCGTCCCGCAGGGCGTCAAGATCCGTGGCATTACTCAAATGCGGCAGATCGGGCACCACAATATCCAGCAAGCCGGGGCCACCAGAGGTTTGCCCCATGCGCAGGCCAGGGGTCAGACCTTCCTTGAAGCTTACGGAGTCCTCTTCGGGCAGGCGCAGGTTTTCCAGCATGGGCACAACCCCCCAAAAGGGTTTGCCCGTGCGTTTTTGGAGCATGATCAGGGCGGGATCCAGCAGGCTGGCGTCGCCCCGGAACTTGTTGAGAATAAAGCCCCCTACCCGCCCCCTTTCCGCGCGGGTGAGCAGGGCCATGGTGCCCGCCAGGGCCGCAAAGGCCCCGCCACGGTCAATATCCGCCACCAGGGCCACATGCGCCCCGGCATAACGGGCCATGCGCATGTTTACAATATCATGCGCCTTGAGGTTGATCTCAGCCGGGCTGCCCGCCCCTTCAAGCACCATAACATCCATATCTGCGGCCAGGCTGCGGTAGGCACGGCGCACGGCCTTCCAGGCTTCCGGCTTATAGGCGAGATACTCGCCCACGCGCATGTGCCCCACGGCTTCGCCCAGTACAATAACCTGAGAGCCCACGTTGGACGTGGGCTTAAGCAGCACCGGGTTCATGCGCACGTCTGGCGCGAGGCCGCAGGCGGCGGCCTGCAAGACCTGAGCACGGCCCATTTCCTTGCCGTCGCTGGTTACAAAGGAATTGAGCGCCATGTTCTGCGCCTTGAAGGGTGCAACCCGCAGCCCTCTGCGCGCCAGTAGACGGCATACAGCCGCCGTAATCAGGCTTTTGCCCGCGTTTGAGCATGTTCCCTGAATCATGAGAGCCGGGGGCAAAGAACGCCCCGGCCCCGATTGCGCCGTGTGAACCGGTCTGGCCGCCATGTGCGGTAATCCTCCCTGCACCTGCGGCAATGCCCGTTCAGTGCTGTGTCTTTTATAATATCTTTCCGACAATATATGGATTGAGGGAAGCTACCGCAACCGATGCGCCCGTGCAGTCCGCCAAAGTGCAAAGCTGACCTGTTGCGCTGTGCGTTCTTCGCCTTGCACTGCTTGCCAGCTTTTCGTATAAAAGAAATGGTGGTCATACAAATACCCGCCGCAGCCCTGAAGGGCACGGCGGTTTACGCGGCCGCCATGGCCGCAAATACCTGCGGAGTTTCAATGAAGCGTGTATTTTTATGGATTCTGGGTGGCGCCACGGTTCTGGCAGTGGCGGCGGCTGTTCTGCTCAGCAGGGTAGACGCTGGATTTGTGATGCGGCAGATAGCCGATGCCACGGCCAAAGCCACTGGGCAGCCTTTAACGTTTGACAGCCCGCCTGGAATTTCCTTTTTCCCCCCCGGTGTCAATTTTGGACAGGCGCACTGGGGCAGCGCCAGCGATGGGCAGGGCGTGGTCATATCCGTCAAAAGCGGCATGGCCCAACTGGAGCTGAGCCCCCTGCTTACGGGCAATGTTGTCGTGCGTGAAGTTCGGCTGAACAGCCCCGTGATTGAAGTCCGCGAAAACAAGGCCGTTGCCGCTGCCAAGCCGGACGCGGAAAAAACCGCCGTTGAAACCAAGCCCGCCGCTGTGACCCCGCCAGCCCTTCCCATTGAGCTGAAGCGCCTTGTACTGCGTCAAGGTGTTGCGACCTACACAAGCGCAAATGGTAAAACGCTGCGCATTGATGATGTAAACTTTTCTGTAGAAAATCTGCGCACCGGGCAAGAAGCAGTGGTGCAGTGCGACTTTGCCTTTATTTTTGGCGACAGCACCGCCGGGCCTGCTGCCCCCGCCGCCAAATCTGGCGCAAACAACATCTCGGGTACGCTGGCATTTTCTTCCCGCCTGCGCTACGCGCCGCCTCAGCTGCTTTTCCGGCAGACTGCGCTGACTGTCACACCGCTCACCGGAGCGCTGCCCAAGGAAGCCGGGCCCTTGCAGTTCACCTGTGAAGGCTCGTTGCGGCTGAGCGATCTGCACCTCCAGTTGAGCAAGGCCTTGCTCAATACGCCCCAGGCCCGGGTGAGCGCATCCGGCGAAGGCGGGCTGGCCCCTCTGGCGTTCAACGGCGCTCTTGAGATGGAAGGCTCGCCCCACAAACTTGCCGCGCTGGCAGGCCACAAACTGGCGACTCCCTCTGCCAAGGACGATCTGCGCTTCAGAACAATGGTGCGCTATACCGCCAATGCCCTAAACCTCAGCCAGATGCTTCTCCAACTTGACGATCTTTCCCTGCGCGGCGGTTTGCGCCTTGACCTGCCCGAAAGCGCCCCCATGCTTGTGACTGCTGACGTGCAGACCGGCATGCTCAATCTTGACCCCTACATGCCCCAGGCAGAATCCGGAAAAAATGCGGCGGAAACCAAGCCTGCGGGGCACGACGGCACAGCTGCTAGCGGCAAGCGCGCCAAGCCGGATGCGGAAGCGGCACGGCGCATGCCGGGGCTGGACATCCGCGCCAAAGTGGCTGGCATTACCAAGAGCGGATTGCAGGTAAAAGACATTGCGCTGGCCATCAAGGGAGAAAAAGGACGCTATGCCCTGACCTCCTTAACCGCCAGCCTTGGCAGCGGCGGGCTTATCAAGTCCACCGGCAACATGGATATGGCAACTGAAACTTGCACTCTCAAGGCGCAGGCCGCCGATGTGGAGCTTGGCCCGCTGCTGGTTGCCCTTGGAAAGGGACGGCTGGCCGACGGGCAGGCCTCGCTGGATGCGGATGTGACCATGAGGTGCGCGGACGCCAATGATATTCGCCAAAGTCTTGGTGGACGCGGGCTGCTTGAAATACGCCGCCTGCATGTTCCGGCCATGGCGGAGCTTTCCAAGAGCATCCCCTCGCTCACCGGCAGGGGGGGGGCGCTGCCCGACCGCTTTGATCTGGCCCGTGCGCCCTTTACCGCCCGCGATGGCGAAATCAACGCAAGTCCCATCACTGTCACCTCCGCCACTCTCAACGCTGCGGGCAAGGCGCGCATAAGCCTGCCCAAACAGTACATGGACGCGGCTCTGGACATCAAAACCATGGGGCTGACAATTCCTGTGACGGCTAAGGGGCCTTTGAGTGACATTTCGTATGGTGTTGACCCGCGTTTTGCCCTTGATATGGCAAAAAATCTGCCGGGCACATTGCTGAAAACGGGTAAAGAAGCCGGAAGCACCACCAAGGGCGCGGCAAAGGGCGCGGAAGGGCTGGTTCGCGGTATCCTGGGCCGTTAACAGACATGGCTGCGGCCCTGACAAAAATACTTGCCAGGGGCAAACGGCAAGGCAAACAGCACCGATTCACGGGTAAGGGTATTTTGTCCGGGGCTTGCCTTTTCGGCGTCATGGGCTAAAGCTATTAGCATCACGGGCGTTAAGCATTAAAGAAGGCCTGAACGCGCTGTAAAGGCGCGATTGGTGAGCGGAGTGGTCAAAATTCCGCCAGCCAGGCAACACACGAGCTTTACGGGGTTTCCTTGCCCGGTAAGGCATAGAGCGAACAGGCGGCAGTATGTACTTACTTATAGGACTGGTCATTGTTGCGGCTTCAGTCGGCACGGGCTACACCATGGCCCACGGCGACTGGGGCATTCTTTTTCAGCCCGCCGAGTTCATCATTATTTTGGGTTGCGGCCTTGGGGCTTTTTTTGGTTCGCAGACCAAGTACACTTTTGGCCTGGTTGTCAAAAGCCTCAAACACCTGTTTGCCGACCCTGGTTCCAGCAAAAATCACTACCTTGAGACCCTTGCCCTGCTGTATGCGCTCTTTTCCAAAATGCACCGCGAGGGCGTGATCAGTATTGAAAGCGACGTTGAAAAACCCGAATCCAGCCCGATTTTCAGCAAATATCCCAATATTTCCAAAGATACCGTGCTGGTGAACTTTGTGGGCGACACGCTGCGCGTGTACCTGACCACTGGCGACCCCGCAGATATCGACAGCCTCATGGATGTGGATATCGAAACCATGCGCGAGGAAGGTATTTTGCCCGCCCACGCCGTGTCGCACATGGCCGAATCACTGCCGGGCATGGGTATTGTGGCCTGCGTGCTGGGCGTTGTTTTGGCCATGGGTAAGATCAATGAACCGCCGGAAGTTCTTGGGCACTACATCGCGGCAGCACTTGTCGGCACTTTTTTTGGTATTCTTGCCTGCTATGGCCTTTTTGGCCCCATGGGCGCAAAGCTTGAAAACTACGTGGCCGAAGAACATTTTTACTTTAACTCCATCAAGGAAGCCGTGGCTGCCGCCATTCGCGGATCAACTCCGCTGATCGCCGTGGAATATGGGCGCAGGGCCATACCCTACCCCTTCCGGCCTTCTTTTGCAGAAATGGAAGAACGGCTCAAGAGCGGCTAAGCCGGGGCAAACGGGCTGGCTGCCTCCTAATCGGGGAGTGCGGGCGCAGATATTTTGCCCTTCTGTAAAAACCTGCTATGGTTTGTACATCAAGGGCGCGGACGGCTGATTTTTATGCCGTCAGCGAAAGCGTAAGGCCCGGCGCAGATTACTACGAAGGAGAAAGCCTATGGGCGGCGGCGCATGGAAAGTGGCGTATGCCGACTTTGTTACGGCCATGATGGCCTTCTTCCTTCTGTTGTGGATCCTCAGCATGGTGCCGCCCGACACCAAGGCGGGTCTAGCCGCGTACTTCAGCGGTGAGCGCAATTTCGACTCCAGCTCCACATCCCCCATATCAAACAATCCGTTCATCCAGAACACGGATAAAATTGACGCGCGCGACCTCAAAATCAACGAGGTTGAAAAGTCGCACTACGCCATCGCGCAAAAAATCAAGCAGATGCTCATGGCAGATGCCGTGCCGCAAAATTCCTCGGGCATCAGCGCGGATGATGTGGGTGTGCAGTTGCGCGTCAATTCGGACGTTATGTTCCGCCCCGGCAGCGTTGACCTGCTGCCCGAAGGCACCAAGGTGCTGGAAGCGGTGCTGAAGCTCATGAACGAATACAACCTGTACCTTGTGGTGCGCGGACACGCGGACTCCACCGAGGCCAGACCGCCATTTGCCTCCGCGTGGGAGCTTTCCGGCGCGCGCGCATCGGCCATGGTCCATTTTCTTGCCGAAAAGGGCATCAAACCCACGCGCATGCGCGCTGTGAGCTACGGCGATACGCGCCCCCTCAAGCCGGGCATTGACGAACAGAGCCGCGCCATGAACCGGCGGGTGGAATTTTTCTTCCATCGCCCAGAGGTCATGTCGTACAGCGTGGTGTACTAACCCCACATTCAGCCAGCAAATTGCAACAGAAACGGCCCCTGTGAACATACACAAGGGCCGTTTCTCTATTTCACTGACTCGGATGCCGTAACGGCATCCCGGCCAGAGCTATATCTTACGTACTTCCGTGTACCAGGCAGCAGCCTCTTCAAGCAGCTTGCCCGTGCGGGCCGCCAATGCCTGAGGATCCTTGAGGTAGCCGTCCAGCAGCAGGCTGGCGTCAAACAGGCAGCCAGTCATGTCGGCCAGGATTTTGTCGTCCGCGTCTGCCTTGAACATGCGCAACAGGCTGCGCAGCAGCGGATGATCGCGGTTGACCTCCAGCACCTTCACAGGGATGGAATCATCCTTTTGCATGACCTTGAGCAGCTTTTCCATGGAGGACGACAGGCCGCCATCGGGCGAAACCAGCACTGCGGGGCTGTCTGCCAGACGGTGAGAAACACGCACGTCCGTCACTTTGTCGCCCAGGATTTCCTTCATCTTGCCAAGCAGGGCGTCAAAACTTGCCGAATCATCGTCAGAAAGCGGCGCTGCGGCTTCGTGTTCCGGCTGCTCCTTGTCGGCAAAGTCTTTCAGGGCATCGTCCGCCGCTGTTTCCACTGACTTGAATTCCCAGTCCTTGTACTTGGCAAGGCCGTCCATGACAAATTCGTCCACAGGCTCGTACAGCCACAGCACTTCAATGCCCTTGCGGCGGAAACGCTCCATGTGCGGATTGAGCCGGGCGGCCTCTCGGTTAGGCGCAGCCACATACCAGATGGTCTTTTGCCCTTCTGAAGCGCGGGCCATGTATTCATCAAGGCTGGTGAGCGCCTCCGCATCAGCGAGGGACGAAGAATTGAAGCGCAGCAAGGCGCTGATACGCTCACGGTTGGCATAGTCGTGGTAACCCAGCTTGAAAACCTTGCCGTGCAGCTTCCAGAAGCGGCTGTATTTTTCCGCATCGTCCTTGGCCAGCTTTTCGAGATGACCCAAGGTCTGTTTGACCAGCACCTGATTGATCTTGCGCAGCACCACGTTTTCCTGAAGCGTCTCGCGCGAGATGTTCAGGGGCAGGTCTTCCGTATCGACCACGCCTTTGAGGAAGGCCAGATATTCAGGCACCAGCTCTTTGTTGCGGTGCTGGATGAGCACGCGGCGGGCATAGAGATCAAGCCCCCAGAATTCGCGGTCGGCACCAAAAAAATCCTGCGCCGAATCGGGCGTGAACAGGAGGGCATTAAACTGCACAGGCGCATCCACAGAAAGATGCAGGGTGTCCAGCGGCTCCTTGGCGTCATAGGTCAGGGCTTTGTAAAAGGAATCGTACTGTTCCTTGGTGACCGAAAACTTTGGCTCGCGCCACAGCGCAGGCTGGGTGTTGACCCGCTCTCCGTCCACGAGGACAGGGAAGGGAACAAAGGCCGAATGCTTGCGGATAACCGACTCAACGCGGAACTTTTCTGCAAATTCGGCGGCATCGTCCTTGAGCCATGCCTTGATAACCGTACCGCGCGCGGGTTCATCCCCGGTTGCGGGTTCAACGGTAAAGGTGCCAAGCCCGTCGCTGACCCACACGCTGGCTTCGGCATCATCGCCAAAAGCCGGACGCGAAGTAACTTCCACCTTGCTGGCCACCATAAAGACGGAATAAAAGCCCACGCCAAACCGGCCGATAATATTGGCGGCATCCGCAGGACCGGAGTTCTCGCCCTCCTCCCCGCCTTCAGGCTTTGCCGTGTCGCTGCCGTTGGCTGCATTTTCAGCCGCAATATCGGCCAAAAACTGCTCGGAGCCGGATCTGGCAATAGTGCCAAGGTTTTCAGCCAGTTCATCTGCGGTCATGCCAACGCCGGTATCTGCAATGGTCAGAACCTTGGAGTCCTTGTCCAGGCTGATGCGGATTTCAAGGGGGATATCAGCAAGACGGGGGCTTTCGCCCCTGCTCATGCGATAGCGCAATTTATCCAACGCGTCCGAGGCGTTGGAAACAAGTTCCCTCAAAAAAATTTCGCGATTTGTATAAAGCGAATTGGTGAGGATATGCAGGACTTTGCGCACCTCAGCGCGGAATTGGCGGGAATTCTTACCAGCCTCTGCCATGACAAACCTCCTGAAAAAATATATAGATGAAAATAATATCCCCCACTGAAATTTCAAGGGGGATTTGCCAAATTTTACGGCATTTTTCCGCGCGGCAGGTGGCAACGCAGGAAAAGTCGCACGTCTTGCGCCCTGTAAAGCAGGCTGACAGGCACGCACGGACATTCCAATTCAATATTTCATATAAAAGGGGGATAAAACATCAAGCCCGCAGGATTCATACGCATACGGGTAAAATGATATTCGTAACTACTTGCCATTTGATGGGAAAAAAGCTATCTCGCCAGAAGGATATTCAAGGAGGGCCTACATGGACGTTGTAATGCTTTCGCGTTTGCAATTCGCTGTGGCCGTTTTTTTCCATTTCATATTCGTACCGCTTACGCTCGGTCTTTCCGTCATTCTCGCCTGGATGGAAACCCGCTATGTGTGTACCGGTGACGAATTCTGGAAAAAACAAGCCAAATTTTGGGGAAAACTTTTTCTCATCAACTTTACCCTTGGCGTGGTGACGGGCATCACGCTTGAGTTCCAGTTCGGCACCAACTGGTCTCGCTACTCGGAATACGTGGGCGATATTTTCGGCTCCCTGCTGGCTATTGAAGCCACGGTGGCTTTTTTTCTGGAATCCACGTTCCTTGCAGTGTGGCACTTCGGCTGGAACCGCGTTAGCAAAAAAATGCATCTTGCCGCCATTTACATTGTGGCATTTGCGGGCAACCTTTCCGCCCTGTGGATCATTCTTGCCAACGGCTTTATGCAGAACCCGGTGGGCTACACCATCAATGAGGCAGCTGGCCGTGCAGAGCTTGCCAACTTCTGGCAGGTGGTAACCAATGGCTACGCCTGGGGCATGTATGCGCATACGGTGCTTGCATCGTGGGCGCTGGGCGGCTTTTTTGTGCTGGGCGTTTCGGCCTGGCATTTGCTGCGCAAGAGCCAGGTGGACTTTTTCAGGGCCTCCTTCAAGATGGCCGCGCCTTTCACCCTTATTTTTGTTTTGCTGCTGGGCCTTTCGGGCGACCAGCAGGGCAAGACTGTTGCCCAGGTGCAGCCTGCCAAGCTGGCCGCGCTGGAATCCCACTGGGAGACCGGGCGCAACGTGCCCTTCTATCTGCTGGCATGGCCTGACGAGGCCAATGAAGGAAACAAGGTTCAGGCCATTGGCATTCCCGGTCTGCTGAGCTGGATTGCCTACGGCGACACCAACGCCGAAGTGAAGGGCCTCAAGGACTTTGCCAAGGAAGACCGCCCCCCGGTCATGCCTACCTTCCTGAGCTTCCGCGGCATGATCGCCATGGCTGGCCTGTTTGTGCTGCTGGCCGTGGGCGCTTTTTTGCAACGCAAGAAGGACGAACCCTGCCCCCTGCTGCTCAAGGCGCTGGTATGGAACATCCCCCTGCCCTACGTTGCCATCATGCTGGGTTGGGCAGTGGCCGAAATTGGCCGCCAGCCCTGGATTGTTTATGGTCTCATGCGCACTTCCGACGCGGTTTCGCCAGTTCCGGCCGAGAATGTCGCCATTTCGCTGGGTGCCTTCATAGTGGTGTATTCCCTGCTTGGCCTTCTGGACATTTACTTGCTGCGTAAATACGCCATCAAGGGCCCTGACGCCCAGGAGGTATAGCCATGTTGGAAACCATCTGGTTTGTGCTGTGGGCATTGTTGTGGGCCGTGTACTTTATTCTGGACGGTTTTGATCTGGGCCTTGGCGCGTTGCTGCCCTTTTTGGGCAAAAACGAGTCTGAGCGCCGCATCATGTACAATGCTGCCGGGCCCTTCTGGGACGGCAACGAAGTGTGGCTTATTTCCGCTGGCGGCGTGACCTTTGCGGCTTTTCCCAAGGCCTATGCGGTCATGTTCAGCGCGCTGTACGCTCCGCTGCTTCTGCTGCTGTTCGCCCTTATTTTCCGGGCTGTTTCCTTCGAATTCCGCAACAAGGTGGAACATGACAGCTGGCGCGCCCTGTGGGACGGTGTGCACTTTCTTGCCAACCTTATCCCCTGCGTGCTTCTGGGCGTGGCTTTCGCCAACCTGTTCATGGGCATTCCCATTGACGCCAAGGGCGTGTACCACGGCAATCTGCTTGCCCTGCTGAGCATTTACGGTCTTGCGGGCGGCGTGTTCTTTTTGTGCATGTTCCTGCTGCACGGCTCCCTGTGGCTGGCCATCAAGAGCACAGGCAGCCTGCAAACCCGAGCTGTGGCATCGGCCACATTCCTGTGGCCTGTCATGCTGTTGCTGCTGGTGGTCTTTCTGGTTCTCACCGCCATGTACACCAAGCTGTATGCAAACTTTTTGGCCATGCCTGTTCTGTTTGTTCTGCCCTTGCTGGCGCTGGCGGGCCTTGTGGGTGCGCGCATCATGCTGGGTGCGGGCAAGCTGTGGCTGGCCTGGGGGTGCAGCGCCGTATTCATTCTTGGCGTTACCTTCTTTGGCGTGGCGGGCATGTTCCCCGGCATGATCATATCTTCCATTGATCCTGCCGCCACGGTTACGGCCTTTAACGGCGCTTCCAGCCAGCTGACGCTCAAGATCATGCTGGGGGTGGCCCTGGTTATGGTGCCCATCGTGCTTGCGTACCAGTTCTGGATGTACAGGCTGTTCTCTGCCCCTGTGACCAATGAAGATCTCAAGGACGAACACGCCTACTAGCCTTGTCCACAAATGATTAAAAAAGTCCCGTGCTGGTCTACAGCGCGGGACTTTTTGTTGATACCTGTCACAAACACTTTCTTTATAATCAATCCGTTCCCACTACTGCGCGAGATAATCACCGTCCTGCTGAAAGGAATTCTTCAAATCGAAGCAGTGCATTTATTACTGCCCGATGTGACTTATTCCCCCTCTCAGATTTTACTCCTCCGGCGCTATATTCTTTAACAACTGGCTCAATCTTCGCAGCAAGAGCTAACCATGTCATATTTTCCCATTGGCAAACCTTATCAATACGATTTGCATAGTCATAAACTGTGCTCAAATTACCACTAGGAGTTATAACACTATATCCCTTGCTAACAAGCCATTGCCTAAATTCATCATTCATCTTTGCCCCCAGTTTATTAGACACCTTTGGAACAAAAAAGCTTCTGGCAATTGGTTAATCGGTGGATTCCACCTCACGCACGCAGTAGCCCTGATGCCGTAGCGGCGTGAAGTAGTTGGTGCCCCAGGTCACGGCCAGCACAAAGAGCGCGGCGAAAAGACCAATGGCAGGGCTCCACAAGGGGCTTGCGGAAAGGGCCAGCCGCATGAGCAAGGTGCCTATGACAAAACCAGAATTGCGGAACACCGCGTGAAAGGCGGGCATATACCGCTGTGCAATGAGCACCATGGCGATATCTGCAAAAATCAGAACGGTATAGAGGGTTTCAAAGAACTTGAGGTCTTCGCCGGTTTTGACAAAATGCATGAAATCACGGGAGCCGATGAACATAAATATTACAAACAGAGCCAAGGCCAGCATTTTTTTGCTCATGACGTAGCGCATGCGCAGATCGGCTGTGGCGATAAAATGCAGGTGCTGCCGGGCTATGCGCTTGTACATCCCAAGGCACATATATACGGCCAGAGCCCCTGCCCCGGAAACCGCGATGCTGATAACCGGCAGCAGGTCGTCAACCACGCTGACCGGCTCCGGCAAATGCGCCAGTTCCTTAAAGGCGTTGCGCAGCAAAATGAGGGTAAGTATCTCAAACTGCTTGCCCATGGATTGCGAAAGGGAACTGGGGATCGCCAGAATCAGGCTCATGACCTCAAGCCCCAGAATCAGGGTAAAGGCCAGATGAATGGCGTAAAAATGGCTGTGCGGCGTAATCGCGGCAAGCCACGGGGGCAGGATGCCCATGCGCTTGAGTTCCACCCCAAGCAGGGAGAGCAGATATACCCAGAGGATGCACAGGGCCACGCGGCGCTGGGTGGCCGCACGCTCCCAGGCAGAATGCAGCCAGTCAAAAACATCCGTTATTGGCTGTAATTTTATGATAAACATGTGAATAGCTCCATAAATGAATGCCTGGACTCCCAGAAGAACCCCGTCTGGCAGAAGGATATCTACAGCTTGCCAAATGTCAAAGACTACTAATCCTGTTATGGCAGGGGGAATGATGTATGGTGGTACGGGCCATCGTCCTGCACACTTGCCATCCATCAATATAGAACGTAGAGAAAAGGCTTCCCCCGCGTTGCAGACCTTCGGCTTGCCCGATGGGTTTGGACATTTTCGGCGGCCTGCGGCCAGCCGAGAGCGCGAGTTTTTTCCAAACTGCCATGCCGCCCGACCCCGCATCACTACGGGCATCGGTTCGGCATGGTCGGCTATTGGGCGGCTCGCCAATGCGCGGGAAAACAGGGGGTGGATTGAGCATGCCCCGCCTGTCTTAACGGATTTGACCGGCGGCAACGCCGCAAGAGCTTCATTGAGCTTTACGAGGTAGAACGTCATGCCCCACAAGGGTCCGCATATCTCCATTTCTCCCGACTACGTGGTGAACAGGATTCTGCGCATCAACATTGATGACTTTGCAGAATGGCCCGAATCTGTGCGCAACCTGGCCATCGCCATAGCCGAAGAACTTTTTCTGGTGGCCTACAACCCATTTATCAATGCGGAAACCGTGCGCACCAGCGTGCGCGAAAGCTATGACAAGGAATCGGTCTCCCTGGCGCACTATTACGCCACAGCCATCAGCGAAGGCCTCACCATGTTCTGGTCGGCCCACGAGGCCGAAACCGCCTTCCGCGCCAAACTGGTGGACGCCCTGCACGGCGTTTTGCCCGATGAATGCATTCTGACCAATCCCGCTGCCATGGTGGAATCGGCAACAGACGCCACCGACTTGCGCATGGAACTGCCCTTGTTGGTGGTTGAGCCGGACAATACCGAGCAGGTGGCCGAGCTTGTAAAGCTTGCCAACGACATGAAGTTTGCGCTCATTCCGCGCGGCGGCGGCTCCGGCATGACCGGCGGCGCAGTACCCGCGCGCAAGCGCACGGTTATTGTCAGCCTTACGCGGCTGACGCGCATCGGGCCTGTTGACCTTGAAGCCATGACAGTCACCTGTCAGGCAGGGGCCATCACCCAGGCCGTCATCAACGCTGTGGATACCGCGGGCGCGCTGTTTTCCGTTGATCCGGCCTCCAAGCAGGCCTCGACCATCGGCGGCAACGTTTCTGAAAACGCGGGCGGCCCCAGCGCCTTTGAATATGGCACCACGCTGGACAATCTGCTGTGGTGGCGCATGGTCACGCCCACGGGTGAAATCATCACCGTTGAACGTGAAAACCACCCCCGCCACAAAATTCTGCCTGACGAAACCGCCGTCTTTGTGGTCAAGGACGTGAGCGGCGGCGTACGTAACGTGGTGCACCTGCGCGGCGACGAAATCCGCCTGCCGGGCCTTGGCAAGGACGTGACCAACAAGGTTTTGGGCGGCCTGCCGGGCATGCAGAAAGAGGGCGTGGACGGCATCATTACCGAAGCCTGCTTTATCGTTCACCCCAAGCCCAAGTACAGCCGCGTCATGGTGCTTGAATTCTTTGGCCGCTCCATGCACCCCGCTGCCATCGTGGTGCGCGAGCTGGTGGCCCTGCGCAACCGTATCCGGCAGGAAGGCGACTACGCCCACCTGTCGGCCATGGAAGAATTCAACGCCAAGTACGTGCAGGCCATCGAATACAAGCGCAAGTCCGAAAAATACGAGGGCTCGCCCATTTCGGTTATCATCCTTCAGGTGGATGGCGACGATCCCTACCTGCTCGACAAATGCGTGGGCGACATCGTGGGCGTTGTGGAACAGCAGGACAACGTGGATATCATCGTTGCCGCCGACGACAAGGAAGGCGAACGCTTCTGGGAAGACCGCCACAAGCTCTCGGCCATCGCCAAGCGCACCTCCGGCTTCAAGATGAACGAAGACGTGGTCATCCCCATGGACCGCATCCCCGACTTTGCGCTGTTCCTCGAGCAGATCAACCTGGAATGCACGGCGGCCTCCTACCGTTACGCCTTGCAGGAAGTGGGTCGTCTGCCGGGCTTCCCCATGGAAGACAAGGACTTTAACCGCGAGTTTTCGCAGGCCTCCAAGGCTGCCTCGGGCGATGTTGCCGCCACCGAAATTTCGGATATGGAACTGGCCGCCCGCGCAGAAGACTTTCTTGCCAAGCTCAAGGGAAAATACCCCCATCTTGCCAAAAAGATCGACAAGATCAGGGAGTACATGGATGCCAGCCGCATTGTGGTTGCCAGCCATATGCACGCGGGCGACGGCAACTGCCATGTGAACATCCCTGTGAACTCCAACGATGCCCACATGCTTGAAGAAGCGGAAGAAACCGCAGCCCGCATCATGGCTGAATGCCAGGAAATGGGCGGCGAGGTTTCGGGCGAGCACGGCATCGGCATCACCAAGATCGCCTTTTTCGGCAAAGACAAGATGGACGCCCTGCGCGCCTTCAAGGAGCGCGTGGATCCACGCGATGTGATGAACCCGGCCAAGCTGGTTTTCCGCGAACTGCCGGTGCGCCCCTTTACCTTCTCGTTCAACCGCCTGATCCGCGATATTCGCGAAAGCGGCTTGCCCGACAAGGAAAAGCTCATCAGCCTGCTCACCTCCATTCAGGTCTGCACACGCTGCGGCAAGTGCAAGCAGGTCTGCTCCATGTGCTATCCCGAGCGCTCCATGCAGTACCACCCCCGCAACAAGAACATGGTGCTGGGCATGCTGCTGGAGGCCGTGTACTACAGCCAGGTCAACAAGGGCCGCATCGAGGAAAGCCTGCACAAGGCCCTGCGCGATATTGTGGAGCACTGCACCGCCTGTGGCCGCTGCATGGCCAACTGCCCGGTCAAAATTCCCTCGGGCGAGGTGGCCCTTACCCTGCGCGCCCTGCTGGAACACGAAGGCGCTGGCGGGCACCCCATCAAGGGGCATGCCCTTGAGTGGCTCTCGCGCGACATCCAGCACCGTGCGCCCAAGGCGGCCAAAATGGCTTCGCTCGGGCAAAAGATGCAGAACAAGTTTCTCGGTTTCGTGCCAGAAATGTGGAAACGCCGCCTGAAGAGTCCGCTCTTTTCCGGTCGCGGCCCCAAGATGGGCTACACAAATCTGTATGAAACCCTCAAGCTGCACAGGGGTTCCATTTTTGCGCCTGCCGAGCCAACGCCGGGCATGCCCTGCGTCTTGTACTTCCCCGGTTGCGGCGGCGCGCTGTTCTATGACCGCATCGGCGTTTCGTCCGTCATGCTGCTGCTCAAGGCCGGCTTTGCCGTAGCCGTGCCGCCCCGGCACATGTGCTGCGGCTTCCCCTTGCTGGCTGCGGGCATGGATACGGCCTTTGAAGACAACATGGCCCAGAACCGGCAGTATCTGGCCTCCATGCTGCGCAATCTTGCCAAGCTGGGCTTTGACTGCAAGCATATGGTAACAGCCTGCGGCTCGTGCCGTGACGGCCTTGAACGCCTGCACATGGAAACGCAGTTCCCGCAGTTGACCCTGCGCGATGTGGGCCAGCTTACCCTGCCCCTGCTGGACAAGGACAAGCTTAAGGCTCCCCTGCCGGAAGGCTCAAAGGTTCTGTACCACGGCGCGTGCCACTGCGAATGGGCCGATGTGCACAAGATCAAGGGACAAAAGCAGATTATCAAGGCGCTGGGCGACTTCAGCGGTGCCAAGATTACGCTCAACCCCGGCTGCTGCGGCGAATCGGGCATGGGCGCCATGACCTCGCCCGACATCTACAACCTGCTGCGTTCGCGCAAGCAGATCCGCCTTGGCGAAGCCTCTGAACAGGGCAATGACGGCCCCGTGATTGTGGGCTGTCCCTCGTGCAAGATCGGTATTGGCCGCTGCCTCATCAACATGCGCGACAAACGCCCTGTCATGCACGTGGTTGAATGGCTGGCCGGTCAGGTGGATGGTGAGGACCGCCGCCAGACCTTCCGCAAAAAGGCCAACGAAATGCGCGGCGAAGTGCGCGTTATTGACCTGAAATAACAGCCTTATCATCGGGCGGCCTGCCCATTCAGGCTCGGCCTCCTGTTTCTGCAAGGCCAGCATACATTCCCAAAATACAGCGCGGGGGGTTCCGGTAACGGGGCCTCCCGCGCAAACACAAGGTCTGTCAGCATATGGCGCACCCTGCCGATTCCTGCCCCGCACACAGCGGTAAATCCCCGGCCCCTGAATTTAAGGCGGATACTTTTACCTTGCCTGCTCCCGGTTGGGGATGGTGGGGGGCAGTTGTGGCTCTGCTGTTGCCCTTTGCCTATGCCTTTGGCTTTCTGTTCCCGCGCGGGGATGACTTTGATGAGGTCACCCGAGCCATGTTCCCCTTTGATCTGCCCGGCGGGCTGTATGAAATTGCCCGCGAATGGCTGACCTGGAGCGGACGCTACACCTATCACTTTCTGGCGGTTTTTCTGGGCAAGGCCGGGGAAATCCGCCCCCTCTACGGGCTTGTATGCGCAGGAGTGGCGGCGCTGTTCGGCCTTGGCCTGTTCGGCCTTGCGCGTGTGCTAAACATACGGCGTGGCCCTGCTGCTTTTTGCGGGCTGCTGGGCGTGCTTGTGGTGCTCGCTGGTCATCAGAGCCTGCCCAACTTCTACCTGCTGACAGATGCGCTCACCATGGGCCTTTTGCAGGCCATGACCCTTGTCTTTCTGTGGATGCTCTGCCGCCTGTGGGCCGCTCCGACAACCGAGGCCCGCAAGGCGCGGCGTCAGGCCATCATTGTGGGTGTACTGACCGTGGGTGTGTTTGAGCATTCAGCGCTGGCGGCTTTGGCGGCATGCACGGTTGCTGTTCTGTTGGCCCTTGTGGATCACTTTGCAAGCAGGGAGACGGAACCCGATGCCACGCAAAGCGCCCGCACCCGTCTGCGCCATTTAAGCGTTCTGTGGATATGGGTTTTCGGAGCTTTGCTGTTTTCCTTTCTTGCCCCGGGCAATCAGGTGCGCAGGGCTGCCCGCCATATCGGCACAGACGTACAACTGCGCCAGCTTGCCGCAGCTTTTGACGAATGGCGGCATGTAGCTTTTTGGTTTTTTGACGGGCTGTGGCCGTGGGCTGTTCTGCTGCTGGTGCTTGCGCTGCGAGGCATGCGCGGACAATGCCCGGCCTTTGCCAGGGGAACTGCGCGTTCCGGCCTGCTGATGGCAGTTTTGGCTATAGCCGCGTATCTGGGGCTTTCAGCCCTGCTCACCGTGGTGCATGCCCTCAGTGATGTGACCATCAGCTCCACTGGCAAGCTGCCCGCAGGTCTGACTATTTTTTCAGCCTATGCCTGCGGCTTTGCCCTCTGGGGCTTGCTGAACGCGTTCCCTTCTGTGGAACGCGCCTTGGCGCGGTTGCCCCAACGGGCGCTCATGGCTGCACTGCTTATTCCCCTGCTGGCTCTGCTTGCCAGCAGTTCCAACTGGCGCAACACCATGACCAATGCCGCCAACGGCAGCATGCTCCACCTTGGGCTGCAATTGCAGGAGCGCTATGACACGTTGCAGGTCATGGGCGATGCCGCTCAGCCAAAGGATGCGCCGCCCCGCTTCGGCCTGCTTGGCGAAATCTACCGTCCCGGCGCGCGCAAGCGAGCCATAGACAAGAATTTGCCCCTGCCTGTGGTGCAGCGCAGTATTCCGGCGACGGTCTTTCCTGTTCAGATGGATGAGGCCTTGCCCGCGCAACCAGAAACATGGCCCAACCTCTGGGCTGCCTGGATGCTGGGCCTTGGCGGCGTATACAGCGCACCGCCCGTGGCCACCGCCGCCGTGGCAGCGCTGGAGGCACCTGCGGACATGGCCGCGCAAAAGCCCGTAACGCTCGGCTTGCCGCAGGCCTTGCAAGATGCGGGCATTGACGCTGCATGGCTGGTGCGCGCCAATGGCGCACCGTCAAACGTGCAACCGTCTGCGGCCACCACCTCGTTCAGCGATCTGTGGCTGGTGCTTCACGGACAGGATATTTCAAAGATTGAGCGCATTGCGGTTTTGCGGCTCAACAAAACGGACTGGCGCAGGCTTATGCCCGTATTTCTGCAACGGCTTGCTGCATCACATCTTCTGGAGCGGCAGATGCTTGCAGACAGCGCCGCCGGAGGCTCCGCTTATCAGCAAATACTGACCACACTGGCAGGCGAACAAATCCACTTCATGGCTGAAGGCTGGAAGGTCGGTGAGTATCTGGCCGTACCGGTGAGTCCGGCTGTCAACGTGCCGCTGGGCCTTTTTGTGAGCCTGAACAACGGCCCTATGCTCCGGCTTGATTTGTCAAAACCCTGACCATCCGGACGGTGCAAATACACGCAGGCGCAGGAGCCGATCAAGGCTAGTCTAACTGGCCTGAGCTGGCGGCCGGG
The DNA here is from genome assembly GCF_053570665.1 of Desulfovibrio intestinivivus. Classification (NCBI taxonomy): domain Bacteria; kingdom Pseudomonadati; phylum Thermodesulfobacteriota; class Desulfovibrionia; order Desulfovibrionales; family Desulfovibrionaceae; genus Desulfovibrio; species Desulfovibrio intestinivivus. Next base: position 1,039,070 of record NZ_JBRBQT010000001.1, read on the forward strand.
TTGGGCTGGCGTGGTTTGGCGGTCAGCTTGAATCGGCTTGATCAGGCGTAGTTTGCCCAAGGCACGGCCTGCAAGAGCGTGGTGACACCGCGAAAGAAAGCCTGTGCTTCCTCCGCTGTAATGTGTTCCGGCAGGGTGTACCGCTCCCTGTACCAGGGCAATGTGAGCCGCAAGGCTGCCTGCATGGCATCCTGACGCGGGTGCAGCACATCAGCAGGGCGGGTCTGGGTGGCATCCTCGCCCGCTTTACACGGCTGACCGAAAACTACATAGCGCCTACACGCAATCGGACGTACAGGATAAGCGCCGCAGCACCCCTCCAACAGGAAAGGGCAGGCACCCCCAAGAGTTGTCCGCTCTCTGCGGAACAGCGCAAAGGCTGCTTTGAGAGCATCCCGCCTGGAGGGTGGAAGCTCCAGCTCCGCAAAAAGGCGCAAGGCCAGAATTTCCAGTGGGGTGGCAGGGATGGGCTGGATACAGCAATAGCAGCACCCCGGCCCGCAGGCTGGCGGCTCCTTCTGGAGCGCGATGGATTCCGCTACGCCGCAATCCACCAGGGCATACGCGTCCAGCAGCAGGCTCATGCCCGGCATGCGCTCAAACCTGCGGTTGTTGTACCTGAAGCGTTGTGCGTCTTTTCCCTGACTGGCAGCCATTTCTATTTCCTTGCCAACGCGCAGCCCCGCAGAAAACCACTGCCGAAGCAGCGGCCTGTCCACGGGGCTGGCAGATCGGGGGCTACTTCAGCCGTAACGTCCAATCGGTCATGGCCTGCATGAGGGCCGTTGCCTGACTCGCAAGGGCTTCATCCTGCACATCGCCGTTATCGGCAAAGGCAGGCGTGAAAGCGTTGGAAAAAAGCTCAGGCTTGTTCAGTACGTGCAGGTTCAGATACACACACACCTGACGCAGATGGTACTGCGCCCGCGATGTGCCCATGCCGCCGCCGGCACCCACGATGCAGGCGGTTTTGCCTGTAAGGGGCGCGAGGTCGGGTTCGCGTGAGAGCCAGTCCAGCGCGTTTTTCAGCGCGGGAGCAAGAGAATAGTTGTATTCGGGGCAGGCCAGAACCAGCCCGTCCGCTGCGCTCACCTGATCAATGAGGCGCTGCACCACAGCGGGTTTTTCAATATCCGCGTTGTAAAACGGCAGAGCGGAAATATCTGCAATTTCAAGGCTTACACCCTGAGGAAGATGCGCTGCGCAGCACCGCAAAAGCCCGGTATTGCGCGAAGCCTTGCGCAGACTGCCCGATATGCCGACAAAAGTAAGGTTGCCCATAACTACTCCTTAAGGGTTGCATAGACATGAGTAGTTTACTGTGTTTTTAGGCAAAAGCCCATAAGCCAGTGCCGCTGAAATCCCGCAGGGAGGGTTGTTTGTCAGGCTTTTGCCTTGTCCCTGGTTCTGCTCTCAAATTTATCTTTGTTCACAACCACGCGCTCGTGCGTCCCCTCGCCGATCAGCCCTGTCTCGTCATAGGCAGCCACCTTGAAACTCAGGCCTTTGCCGTTGGGGGAAACTGCGGTTACTTCCGCAGTAAAACGCACTTTCATACCCTGCGGCGTCGCTGCCACATGGCTGACGCTGATGCCGGTTCCTACGGTTGCTTGCCCGTCTTCCAGGCTTGGCTGCACCACATCCACGGCAGTGCCTTCCATCCAGGCCACCATCATGGCCGTGGAAAACACGCTGACCTTGCCGCTGCCCACCGTGCTTGCCAGCATGGCCTCGGTAACAGTGGTTTCTGCAGTGCCGTTCATGCCGGGCGTAATAGTATTGCTCATGTCTGCCTCGCTGGCTTATTGGATTGGTGGCACGCAGAAAAGCCTGCCGGGCGCCACTCTGATACTTGCGTATTATTTGCAAGAGTAAAGGACTTGCCCAGCTCTTTCAACGATTGTCTGCCTTGAGAGGCGGTATGCAGCGAATGGCGCGCCAGCGGGTTGCAAAAAGTTGAAGGCTGCAGAAAATGAAAAAGCCCTCGCAAAGAGGGCCGTTTCATGTGGAGGTTGCTGCCGCCAACGCATACGCGGTGACTGCGGCTATATGGAAAAATCAGGCATTGGCTGCCTTGAGCATCTCTTCAACCATGGAGAGCGAAGGGGTCGCGCCAGAATCAAGGCCGCACAGGCCACGCACTGCCAGCATGAGCATGTCAAACTGGAGGGCCATTTCGGTCACGCCGTTGTGGATCACGCACACATCGCCGCGCATGAACAGCTTGTAGGCGTGACGGCTGCGCTCCTGACCGCTGGAACGAACAATGTAATAGATCTGTTCATTGCTTTCGGTCACATACAGCTTTTGGCGAGTAAGTGTGCCAAGCGATTCGTCATACCAGGAACATTCCGAAAAAAGACGACCGCAAAAAGCAAAGTCGCAGCCGTTGTCCTGTTTCAGGCAAATGTCTTCCATGGTTTTCTGCACGTCCATTCATTCCCTCCGCAGGCTCAGACCATCAAACAATGGCCACAAAATCCCCAGTTAACGTTGGGGAAAACTAGCACCGCACCAGAAGCGTTGTCAATAAAGCGCAGCAAGCGAACAACAAAATCGCATGCACAAAGTGCGATTAAAATTTATAACACCACAATATATATACTTAAAAAAGATATGTTTTCTTTTGCGGTTTACCCTAAAGAAAATGGAACACCGTACCTGCCATGAATAAAACAGAAGGGGGAAGGCAAGGGTACTCACAGGCAGTTTTTTCTGTCCGGAACGCTCATTGTTCTCAATACGCATTGCGGTTGCGGCTCCCTGCCGGGGTTGACCGCCGGTGCTCAGCGTGTGCGACGCTGCCGAATAAAGCGCGCATAGGCACGCGCCACTGGCGATGCAGGATCCATTGCCTCCAGATACACGCCCTCGGCGCACAGAGGCTCTGGTGCTCGTAACCGGGGCACGGGCTTATCCTCTTTTGCCGTTTTCCGCGTTGCGGCTTTGTCCAGCCCTGCCTTGCCCATAAGCAGGCTGACCTTTATGGCGCTGAAAAAAGGCTGTTCCATAAAGGCATTGACCCTCTCCAGCATTTCGCCCGCCATAAGGTGCAGCTCCTGCGCCAGCATGGCATCCTCTGCCCCGATAAGCAGAACATCCCGATGATGTCCCATGGGCCGCGCCAAAGGCGCAAGATCAGGCCCCATGACCATGCCCCAGTTGAGCCAGAGCTGTTGTAACCGCGCCCGCGTTTCTCCCTGGCCGGGGGCCGCGCCAAGCCCCGCCATCACTGAGGCCATGACCTCCATGGCGTGCATGGGCTGAGAGTCTTTCTGTCGTTTACGGAATACGGCCATTATCGTTCCTTAAAAACAGGCAGCGCCCCTGATCCTGGCTGGGATACGGGTGCTGTTGGGCGCGGGCTTCTGGCTATGCCTGTTTTGAACATATTGACTATATGCTGATATATTGATACTTACATCAATCAAATTTGATTTACTGGAACTGGACAGATAATGGCACTTTTATTTTTCAAAGCTCTGTCGGATGAAACTCGCCTGCGGCTGGTTCATATTCTGCTGCATTACGAACTCTCGGTCAACGAGCTGGTCAGTATCCTTGATATGGGGCAATCGCGTGTTTCGCGGCACCTCAAGATTCTTACCGAGGCAGGGCTGCTCACTTCGCGCCGTGATGGCCTGTGGGTTTTTTATGCCACGCCTCGCGCGGGCGAAGATCTTGATTTTTTGCGCGCCATCACGCCCTTTGTCCACCCGGACGCCGCCATGCGGGCAGACCTCAATATGGCCGCCCAGATTCTTGAAGAACGCGCGCTTAAAACCCGCCAGTTTTTTAACGCCATTGCGGAAGACTGGGACGAGTTGAACCGCGAGGTTCTTGGCAGTTTTGATCTGGCCGGGGCAGTTTTTGATGCCATGCCTGACGGCTGCGGCACAGCTGTGGACCTTGGCTGCGGCACTGGCACTGTGCTCGCACGCATGCTGCCCAAGGCGCAAGGGGTCATTGGGGTGGACGGCTCCGCCCGCATGCTTGAAATCTGCCGCCGCCGCTTTACTCCGGAGGATCTGGCCGAAGGCCGCGTTTCACTGCGCATTGGCGAACTGAGCCACCTGCCGCTGCGCGACCACGAGGCGGACTTTGCCTGCATCAACCTTGTGCTGCACCATCTTTCAGACCCGGCTGAAGGCCTGCGCGAGATCCGGCGCATCATGGCTGTGGGCGGCAGGTTCTTTGTGGCCGATTTTCAACGCCATGCCGATGAAACCATGCGCTCCCGCTACGGCGACCGCTGGCTTGGCTTTGACGAACAGCAGCTTGGCCTTGATCTGGCTGCGGCTGGCTTTGCGGTTTTGCACTGCAAACACATGCAGGTGAACAGAAACATGACCATGCTTCTGCTCAGCGCCGAAGCCCGCTGACAGCCTAGCCCAGCGGCTCATATTTCCCAAGATTTTACCGACAACAACAAAATTGCGGATAGGAGAAAACAATGATTAAGCCTCTTGACCTGACCCTTGACTACAAAGTGGCCGACATATCTTTGGCTGACTTTGGCAAAAAAGAAATGCAGCTTTCCGAGCGCGAAACGCCCGGCCTCATGGAATGCATCAAAAAATACGGTCCCACCCAGCCCCTCAAGGGCCTCAAGGTCACCGGCTCCCTGCACATGACCATTCAGACGGCCATGCTCATCAAGACCCTGCACGCCCTTGGCGCAGACATCCGCTGGGCTTCGTGCAACATCTTTTCCACTCAGGATCACGCCGCCGCCGCCATTGCGGAAAGCGGCATGGCCAAGGTCTTTGCCTGGAAGGGCGAAACCCTTGAAGACTACTGGTGGTGCACGGAAATGGCCCTCACCTGGCCTGACGGCAGCGGCCCCGACCTTATCGTGGACGACGGCGGCGACGCCACCCTGCTGATCCACAAAGGTTTTGAGGCGGAAAACGATCCCTCCATCCTTGACCAGAAGACCGACAACAAGGAATTTCAGTGCATCCTTGACCGACTTAAGCTGCGTCTCAAGGAAACCCCCCAGCACTGGCACAAGGTTGCCGCCAAGGTAAAGGGCGTTTCGGAAGAAACCACCACCGGCGTTCACCGCCTCTACCAGCTGGAAGCTGCCGGCACCCTGCTGTTCCCGGCCATCAACGTCAACGACTCGGTCACCAAGTCCAAGTTCGACAACCTGTACGGCTGCCGCGAATCCCTGGCTGACGGCATCAAACGCGCTACCGACATCATGGTGGCGGGCAAGGTTGTTGTGGTCGTGGGCTACGGCGATGTGGGCAAGGGCTGCGCCCAGTCCATGCGCGGTTTTGGCGCACGAGTGCTGGTAACGGAAATCGACCCCATCTGCGCCCTTCAGGCCGCTATGGAAGGATTTGAAGTCACCACGGTTGAAAACGCCCTTCACCAGGGCGATATCTACGTGACCTGCACCGGCAACTACCATGTCATCACCGGCGCCCACATGGAAGCCATGAAGGACGAGGCCATCGTGTGCAACATCGGCCACTTCGACAGCGAAATCGAAATGTCCTACCTGGAAAACACCCCCGGCATAACCTGCCTGAACATCAAGCCGCAGGTGGACAAGTGGACGCTCAAGTCCGGCCGCAGCATCATTGTACTGGCCGAGGGCCGTCTGGTTAACCTTGGCTGCGCCACCGGGCACGCCAGCTTTGTTATGTCCAACAGCTTCACCAACCAGACCCTTGCCCAGCTCAAACTCGCCTCCGAGCCGCTGGAAAACAAGGTTTACACCCTGCCCAAGGAACTGGACGAAGAAGTGGCCCGTCTGCACCTTGCCCGTCTTGGCGTCAAGCTTACCACGCTTACCCCCGAGCAGGCCGACTACATCGGCGTGAAAGTTGAAGGGCCGTACAAGCCCAGCCACTACCGCTACTAGGCCAGCAAGGCGAACATTCCTGAAAAAAAAGCCGGAGTATTGCTCCGGCTTTTTTTGTTGCGCTGCCCTGAGAAATGAAAGAATACTGTCATAATGCTTTACCTTTTTTCAGATTTTCAACCTCATCCATAACTAATTGAATAAATACATCAGGCCTTATTTCAAGCGCTTCACTTAAAAAAAATAAAACATTCAATGTCACATTCCATTTACCATTTTCCAATCCAGTAATGTAAGCCCTTTCTATCATCGCTAGCTCAGACAACTTACGCTTGCTCATGCCAAGAGCTTCACGTCTGCCCTTCAGAATATTCGCAACTGCTTCATTTAAATAAGAATATTTTTCCATCCTATTACTATAACGGAATTTTCTTGACTAGACATGGGAGTATATTACCATCTATATCAAGGGCAAGTAGCCCCGCTGTTTCGTGCTTTTTGGTCAAATAATACAACAGCATTATTTTTTTATTGCAATTCAATTCTATTTTCATAACCGAATAAATTGGGGCTTAAATTATTATCAACGCAAGCATCTGCCTTAATAACAACGTAACTACTTCTCATAGTAGTTATATTATTTTGTATGTGATGTTGTCATAAAAAAAAATTTTCACTGTATTATTTTACTCAAAATAGAACTTACGTACTTTTTATTATTATAATATTTTATAATTCCTTTTTATACTTCACTTCAATGTTGTTTTTTTGTTTTTATGTGTTTTTATATTTTTACACTTAATCAATATATGCCTATCAAAAACATATTAGATGTCGATAATACTATGATGGTAGCAGAAATTTTTTATACAAAATCAACTCTGCATTCCATTCCATTAAAATTTTAACAAAAGATTGAGCAAACCGTTTAAACAGATCTTATCACAGTGGAGAAGCATCATGAAGTTGAGTGTCAAGTTATCCTTGATGGCAAGTTTTTTAATGGCTCTGACAATTGCCCTTGGGCTTTTCAGCCTTGTGCAAATGTCAAAGATCAATGACGGCACAACAGACATTAATCAAAACTGGCTCCCCTCCACCAGATATGTCTTGAATCTCAACGTAAATACATCAGATTTTCGACTCGCCCAGGTGCAGCTTGCCAACAGCCCTGAAGCACAGGACAGGGCTCGTTATCAGGCCAGAATGGACGCCACCCTCAAAGACATTGAGAAGAACAAGTCGCAGTATGCCCCGCTCATTGCTTCAACCCAAGAGAAGAAGGCCTACGAGGGTTTCCTGCGCGAATGGCAAAGCTACATGGATATTTCAAAAGATGTGGTCATGCTTGCCGACAAAGGACAACTGGAAGAAGCGCGTGACCTCACACGTGGCAAAACGAGGGCCATTTTTGAAAAAACCACGGCCTACCTGGAAGATCTTGTCCGCATAAACACGGAAGGCAGCCTGGCCGCCAGCAAAGGCTGCGACGACTTGTATGCCTCAGCAAAACTTCTGGTTATCTGCCTGTTGGTGGCCTCTGTTCTGGCAGGAACCGCCACTGCGGTTGTTATCCTGCGCGGCACCCACAAGCAGCTGGGTAAAGACCCCGGCGAACTGAACACTATCGCCCTGCGGGTTGTGGATGGCGACTACAACATTGACGATGGCAGCCCCAAGGCTGGCGTGTACGAATCCATTGTAGCCATGGTTGCGGCCCTCAAGAGCCATATTGACCACGCCAAGGAAGAGTCCCTCAGGGCTCAGGAAGCTGCGGAACAGGCCCACAAGGCACAGATTGTGGCCGAAGAAGCCACCGCGCGGGCAGAAACAGCCCGCAAGGAAGGCCTGCTTGACGCCGCCACCCAGCTTGAAGGCGTGGTCAACGTAATTGCATCAGCCTCTGAAGAACTTTCCGCCCAGATCGAGCAATCTTCGCACGGCGCTGAGCAGCAGGCCCACCGCATTGCGGACACCGCCACCGCAGTGGAAGAAATGAATGCCACGGTCATTGAAGTTGCCAAGAACGCCGGAGCCGGTGCAAACCTGTCCGCATCCACACAGAGCAAGGCCAAGGAAGGCGATGATGTAACCACAAAGTGTCGGCGAGCCATGGACGAGGTTCAGGCCGAAACAATAGGGCTCAAAACCAACATGGACACTCTTTCTGTCCACGCACAGGCCATCAACGAAATTATGACTGTTATCTCGGACATCGCCGACCAGACAAACCTGCTGGCCCTGAACGCGGCTATTGAAGCTGCGCGCGCTGGTGAGGCGGGCCGTGGCTTTGCCGTTGTGGCAGACGAAGTGCGCAAACTGGCAGAAAAAACCATGTCCTCCACACAGGATGTGGGCAAGGCCATTCAGGCCATTCAGGAAAGTTCCAAAGAAGGTGTGCGCCGCATGGACCAGGCGGTTGGCAAGGTAAACCTTGCTGCCGACCTTGCCGAAAAATGCGGTGCCGCGCTTGCGGAAATTCTCAGCCTTGCGGAGCAGACAGCTGATCAGGTGCGCAGTATCGCCACCGCCAGCGAGGAGCAGTCCGCTTCCTCTGAAGAAATCGCCCGCTCGGTGGAGCACGTCAATACCATTGCGTCTGAGACATCACAGGCAATGGGCGAAGCCAGCAAGGCTGTTTCCGAACTTGCGGCGCAGGCCCAGAACCTGGCCCGCATCATAACCCAACTCAAGAATTCCTAACTCTCGCTGCATGCAGTCACAGGGCGGCCTTGCATTCGCAGGGCCGCCTTTTTTGGGCCCTGGGCGAGGTGCCCACACACCCGCTATTTTCCCACACTCCATCAACGCCCCTCAAAGCTCGCCCCACTCCCTCACCAAGAAGAAATACGCACTCCTGCTCTGGCGGCAGTGGCGACAACGTGCTCTTCCATGGCCAAACGCGCCCCGTGCGAGTTCCGCGACCGGAGATGTTCCAGCAGAACCGCATGTTCACGCATGGTGTCCACCAGCCCTTCCTGATTGGAAAAAGGCAACCGCTGGCTTTCAGAAAACAGATCAAAAAACGGGCGCATGGCCTCAATGAAAAAAGGATTGTTTGCCGCTTCAATCATCTGGGTATGAAAGGCGAAATCCAGTTGGGCAAAAAGCTGCACATCACCGCGCACGCTGGCCTGCTTCATGTCGTCCAGCATGGCTGCCATGTCGTCAAGCTGGGCCTGCGTAGCGTTCAGGGCCACAAGGGCGGCAATGGCTGGCTCTATGGCGTGCCTGAACTGAAAAATCTGCGTTTCTTTGCCCGCAATAAATGACCGGTCAAACCGCGTGACAGGTGCCGCAGGCAGGCTCTCCTGCGCGCGTGTCACAAGAAATACGCCCTTGCCGGGCTGAATGGTCACCTTGCCCATGGTCTCCAGAATAACCAGAGCTTCGCGCACCGTAGGACGGCTGACCCCAAGAGATTCCGCAAGCGCGCGCTGCGGGGGCAATTTATGCCCTTCTTGCCAGTTATTATTCAAAATCATTGACAAAATGCTTTCAGCGGCTTCTTCCGAGCTAGACTTCCACATTTTTGTAGCTTCTTCAAGTTTTTCCTGTAATTTAGCACACATAATTTCCACCAAATTGTAGAGGTAACATTTTTCGTTTACCCATGTTGACAAATTTGTAGAAAACGCGCAATCATTTTTTACCGGTCTTACCAGAAACTGACTAAAACGTGGATAATTCCGGATTTACTCAAACATTTTCTTCGGGGGACGTCATGCAATTTTTTCCCAGCCGCCTTGGTTTCATCCTGGCCGTCATGCTGCTGACCGCAGCCCTGCCGCAATCCCTTTACGCCCAACAATCGGGCAACACGCTTGAATCAATAAAAAAATCAGGCGTTATCTCCATTGCTGTTCCGCAGGACTTCCCCCCCTTTGGTTCTGTGGGCGCAGACATGCAGCCTGTGGGTTACGACATCGATACTGCCCGGCTTATTGCAAAAAGCCTTGGCGTCAAGGTGAAGCTTGTGCCAGTAACCAGCACAAACCGCATCCCCTACCTTACCACAGGCAAGGTTGATCTAGTCATCTCCTCGCTGGGCAAAAACGCCGAACGCGAAAAAGCCATCGACTTTTCAGTTCCCTACGCGCCTTTCTTTAACGGCGTATTTGGCCCCGCCGATCTCAAGGTCGCCACGGCAGAAGATCTGACGGGCAAGACAATTGCGGTGACCCGTGGCGCGGTTGAGGACATGGAACTGACCAAGATTGCGCCCGCATCCACAGAAATCCGCCGTTTTGAGGACAACAGTTCAACCATCGCCGCATATCTTTCCGGCCAGGTGCAGATGGTTGCCACAGGCAACGTTGTGGCGGCTTCCATCAACGGGCAGAACCCGGCCAAACATCTGGGAGTCAAATTCCTCATCAAGAACTCGCCCTGTTACATCGGGCTGAACAAAAACGAGCCGGAACTGCAAAAGGCTGTGGACGACATCATCATCCAGGCAAAGAAGGACGGGCAGCTTGAAGCCATTGCGCAAACATGGCTGCACACTACCCTGCCGCAGGATTTTTAAAGATTTTCTGGTGGCTTGCCAAAAAGAACAGCGAGGAGCACCGTGCTTACCAACTCTTTACCGGTAAGACCACAAGGTTATAACGGCAAGATTCGGATGCGGCAACCTCGCAAAGCTGCAAAATAGCGGTTTGCCGCAGCAACCAGGACGTATGGAGGTGGTCGCCATAGAGCGACCTCCAGTTAGGGGAACAGCCATGGCCTATCAGTTTACCTTCGAGCCCATTGCGGCAAACTGGCCATTGCTGGTTCAGGGGGCAGCACTGACGCTGACCCTCACGGCGGTCAGCGCCACGGTGGGCCTTGCCGTGGGCATTTTGGGAGCGGTTTCGCGCGAGTGGCGGTTGCCCTTTTTGCACCCGTTTTTTACCGCCTATGTAGAATGCGTCCGCAACACGCCCTTTATTGTGCAATTGTACTTCATATACTTCGGCCTGCCCGCCCTTGGGGTACGGCTGAACGGATGGGAAGCCTCCGTGCTGGCAATGGTCGTCAACCTCGGCGCATATTCGACCGAGATCATCCGTGCTGGTGTGGCGGCTGTGCCCAGAGGCCTGATTGAAGCCGCAGACTCCCTGGCCATGAGCCGCTGGCAGTGCCTGCGCCACGTGATTCTGCGCCCGGCGCTCAAAACCGTGTGGCCCGCCCTGTGCAGCCAGATTGTCATTGTCATGCTGGGGTCCTCAGTATGTTCGCAGATCGCCGCCGAGGAGCTGACCTTCGAGGCCAACCTCATCCAGAGCCGCACATTCCGCGCCTTTGAGGTCTACCTCGCCAGCACGCTCATGTACCTTGCTCTCGCCATCGCCGTGCGCAAGAGCCTGCATGCCTTTGGCAAACACTGCATCCGCAGGGGGCGCGCATGATCAGCTTCTCTATCTGGGACATGGTGCGCCATCTGCTGACGGGCGCGGGCTGGACAATCGTTCTGTCTGTCATCGCTTTCGCTCTTGGCGGATTCATGGGCCTTATTGTGCTGTTTGTACGCATTTCGCCCAAGGCACAACTGCGCGCCCTGGCCATGACGTACATTGAGTTTTTTCAGGATACGCCGCTGCTTATGCAGTTTTTTCTCATCTTTTTCGGGCTGGCCCTGTTTGGCGTGGATATTTCGCCCCTGGCCGCCGCTACGCTGGGCCTTACGTTCTTTACCAGCGCGTACCTTGCTGAAATCTGGCGCGGATGCGTTGAGGCGCTGCCCAAGGGTCAGTGGGAGGCATCGGCGTGCCTCGCCATGAACCGTTACGAGCAGCTGCGTCACGTCATTCTGCCCCAGGCCTTGCGCATAGCCATCCCCCCGACTGTGGGCTTTTCAGTACAGGTCGTCAAAGGAACAGCCGTGGCCTCGATCATCGGCCTTGTGGAAATAACCAAAACCGGGACCATGATCGCCAACGCAACCTTCAAGCCGCTGCTGGTCTACGGCCTTGTGGCTGCGGGTTATTTTCTCATGTGCTATCCGCTTTCGGCCTTTGCCCGCTGCATCGAAAGGAGGCTCCATGTCGCTGGTCGTCGTTGATGAACTGCACAAGCAGTTCGGTGAAACCAAGGTGCTGCGCGGGGTCAACCTCACGGTGGAAGAAGGCGACGTTGTGGCCGTCATTGGCCGCAGCGGATCTGGCAAGAGCACGTTTCTACGTATTCTCAACGGGCTGGAAACCTTTGATGCGGGTTTTGTGAGAATTGACGGAGATCGTGTCCATGGGCTGGAAAACGATTTGCGCCCACTGCGGCTCAAGGTGGGCATGGTCTTTCAGCAGTTCAACCTCTTTCCCCACCTTACAGCGGGGGAAAATGTCATGCTGGCCCCGCGCATTGTCAAAAAAGAGCCCGAGGCCGAAGTGCGGGAGCTTGCCGCAGAAATGCTCGCGCGGGTGGGCCTTGCCGACAAATTCAACGCCTTTCCCGATCAGTTGTCTGGCGGGCAGCAGCAGCGGGTGGCCATTGCCCGCGCGCTTGCCATGCGCCCCAAAATGTTGCTGTGCGATGAAATAACCTCCGCCCTTGATCCCGAGCTGGTGGGCGAGGTGCTTGAAGTTGTGCGCAAGCTCGCGGCGGAAGGCATGACCCTGATCATGGTCACGCACGAAATGCGCTTTGCGCGCGAAGTAGGCAATAAACTGGTGTTCATGCACCAGGGCAAGGTTCATGAGGCCGGGGCTCCCAAGGCGCTTTTTGCCAAGCCCGGCACTCCGGAACTGGCTTCGTTCATCCAGACGGTGAACTGAGCATTATGGGCAATTTATCAAAAATTGCTCCGGCGTCCGCCCATGTGAACGCCCGTTGCGGAGACCGGCGCGCTGTGCCCGGTCTGGGCAAGCAAAACTAAATCTGCTCAAGGAGGAAACATGGCTTATCCAGAGGGTTTGCTGAAGACACGGGCCGTCATCCGGCCCGGCGAATATGCGGTCATTCCGCCGGAGGGTCGGGTGCGCAACGTCATACCCGGCATCGAGGGCTGCAACATGTCCATCATTGCCTCCCCCAAACTGGGCGCGAGTTTTGTGCAGTATGTGGGCACGGCCCTGCCCGGCGGGGGCACGGTTGCCCCCTTTGCGCAGGAGCCGGGCGTGGAATCCTTTTTATATATCATGGACGGCGCGGGAGCGCTGACCGCAGCCACCTGCGGGCAGAAGCACACTCTGGCCCCCGGCGGCTACGTGTTTGCCTCTGCGGGAAAAGGCCTTGAATTTACCAACACCACCAATGCCCCTGTGCGCTTCCTGCTCTACAAGCAGCGCTACATCGCCCTGCCGGGCCACGAGGCCGAAGCCGTATTCGGCAATACCGCAACAATGGAAGAACGCATCTACGAAGACATGGCCAACGTGTTTATCCGCGATCTGCTGCCCACCCATCTTGGTTTTGACATGAACATGCACACCCTCAGTTTTGACCCCGCAGGCTGCCATCCCTTTGTGGAAACCCACGTGCAGGAGCACGGGGCCTATCTGCTGGAGGGCGAAGGCATCTATCTGCTGGGGGCCGAGTGGATTCAGGTGCAGAAGGAAGACTTCATTTTCTTTGGCCCCTATACCCCGCAGGCTGTATACGCCACTGGCAGGGGACGGCTCACATACATCTACTCCAAAGACTGCAACCGCGATGTGGCCCTGTAGCCTCCCGCTTTTTCAATAAGGATATACCATGTCACAGTTTGGCGAAATTTACCGGGACGAAGACGTTGATATTTCCGTGCTGCACGGCAAGACCATTGCCATCATCGGCTACGGCAGCCAGGGCAAGGCTCAGGGCAAAAGCCTGCGCGACAGCGGCATCAACGTGATTGTGGGCGTTGGCGACAGAACCGTGCACAACAGCTGGAAGGACGCCGAGGCCGACGGCTTTGCCGTGTACGACATCGAGGAGGCTGTCAAACAAGCTGATATCGTTCATATTCTGCTGCAAGACCCGGCCCAGCCCGCTGTGTACTATTCTTCCATCCACGCCCACCTGCGCCCCGGTCAAACCCTCAGCTTTGCGCACGGCTTTGCCATCCTCTACGGTACCATCAAGCCGCCCAAGGATGTGGACGTCATCCTGTTTGTACCCAACGGCCCCGGCCCGGTGGTGCGCCGCAAGTTCAAGGAAGGTTCGGGCATTTATGGCGCGGTGGCCGTTGATCAGGACGCCAGCGGCCATGCCGCCGCCACGGCCCTTGCCATTGCCAAGGGCGTGGGCAGCACTCGCGTGGGCACGATCAAGCTCTCGTTCCAGCACGAAACCGAGGGCGACAATTTTGAAGAACAGGTGCTCTACGGCGGGGCCATCCAGCTCATGCGCTCCATCTACAAGGTCATGACCGATAACGGCTATCCGGCTTCTTTCGCCTATGCCAAGGCCGTGCGCTCCATCCGTTCCATCATTGACGATATCGATGAAGTGGGCGTGGAAGAATACCTCACGCGGCGGGCCAGCCGCACCTGCGAATTTGCCGTACGCACATCCGGCCCGCGCGTTATCAACGAAGACGCCATCCAGCAGATTTTTGAAGAAACGGAAAAAGGCATCTTTGCCCGCAACTGGCTGAATGAATTCAATCTGGGCATGCCCACCCTCAACCGCATGCGCCGCACCTGGGCCGATTCGGACATGGAGCGCACCGGCAAACTGTTCCGCGACAAATTCGGCATGTCATAGGCTTTTTCCGCCGCTGGCGGGATGTGCCTGCGGGCACGGGCTGGCAGCCCGTGCCCCGCCGGATGAATAGAGCCTGAACCAAGGGAGAAGGCATGAACTCTGTGCGTGTAGACAAAGCGCGGCTGCAAAACCGCATGGAAGCAATATCTGCATTCGGGGCAACTGCGGGCGGCGGCGTCACCCGGCTGGCCCTGTCCGATGCAGACAAAGACGCCCGGCAGCAACTCAGCGCATGGCTGAAGGAGCTGGGCTGTGAAATCCATGTGGACGGCATGGGCAACATCTTTGCCGTGCTGCCGGGCAAGGACAGAAGTCTGCCCCCGGTTATGACAGGCTCTCACGGCGATTCCCAGCCGCTCGGCGGACGTTTTGACGGCATGCTGGGCGTTGTGGCTGGCGTGGAGGTTGTGAACGCCCTGCGCGATGCGGGCGTATCCCTGCTGCGCGATCTGGTGGTGGCCGACTGGACCAACGAGGAAGGCTCCCGCTTCACCCCCGGCTGCTCCGGCTCCGGAGTATGGGCTGGCAAGCTGGCGCAACAAGATATGTACGCCCTCAAAGACCAGCAAGGCCTTACCCTTGGCGGGGAGCTTGCACGCATCGGCTTCCGGGGCGATTCCAGTTATTTCCCCCGCCCTGTGCATGCGGCCTTTGAACTGCATATAGAGCAAGGGCCTGTGCTGGAAGAGAAAAGCATCCCCATCGGCATACCACAGGGCATTGTGTGCCTGCGCTGGTACAATGTACGCGTACAGGGCGTGCCCAACCATGCCGGGCCAACGCCCATGACCAGCAGGCACGATGCCATATACGCCTTTTCGCTCATGGCGGCGCGCATTTTTGAGATTGCCCGCAGTTCCGGTCAGGTGGTGGCCACGGTGGGCGAAGTGCATGCTTCGCCCAACTCGCGCAACGTCATTGCCGGGGATGTGCAGTTCACCATCGACGTGCGCGGCTGGGACGAATCCGCCACAGATGATGTGTGCCTACGCATCGAGGCCGCGCTGGCCGGAGCTGCGCAACTGGCGGGGTGTGAGGTTACGCCCGAACGCATCTGGCAGGTTTCGCGCGTGCCCTTTGACCAGCGCCTGCGCGGAATGGTGCGCGAGGCTGCGACCAACCTTGGCCTGCCCTGCCTGGACATGGTCTCCGGAGCATCGCACGACATGATCTATATTGCCCAGGTTGCGCCGGGAGCCATGATATTTGTACCCAGTATGGGCGGGCGCAGCCATGCCGAGGTAGAAAACACCTCATGGGAAGACTGCGCGGCAGGCGCTGACGTGCTGCTGCACTGTCTGATGCGCGCGGGCAACGAACCTGGCTAGAGCAGTTTACGAATGAAATGAGTTAACTGCTCTGCAAGGATTTTCCTGAAAATTATTGCCTCGAAATTTTACGGGGGGGCCATCCCCTCCCCTGCGCCCTCGCGTCTTTATTTCTGCCGCAATCTATCCAGGGATTTTTCTGCCGGGTGGAATCCGCCCTCACCTGCCCCAAGAGGCGCATTGCCCAGCAAGGCTTTGCCGTGTATGCTTGCCGTTCGCCGAACAGCTTCGGCAGGAACCCGCGTAAAGGACTACAATGCAGAAAGTGACCATTCATACTGACGGCTCATGTCTGGGCAATCCCGGCCCCGGCGGCTGGGCCGCCGTACTCAAACTTGACGATCAGGACTACCGCAAGGAATTTGCCGGAGGCTACAAGCTGACCACCAACAACCGCATGGAAATCCTGGCGGTTGTGGAAGCCCTGAGCCAGTTGCAAAACCCCTGCGAAGTCGAGCTCTACTCCGACTCAAAATACGTATGCGACAGCATTGAAAAGCGTTGGGTCTGGGGCTGGCAGAAAAAAGGCTGGATCAAGAGCGACAAAAAGCCCGCCCTCAATGTGGATCTGTGGAAGCGCCTGCTGCCCCTGCTTTCCACCCACAAGGTGCGCATGCGCTGGCTGAAAGGCCATGCCGGGCACCCTGAGAACGAACGTTGCGACGTTCTGGCCCGCGCTGAAGCTGGCCGCAGGGATCTGCCCCCCGACACGGGCTATAATCCCTAGCCACGGCGAATCCTAGTTTTGCCCTTGCGGGCATTCCCGCAGGGGCGCGCAAATCCTTGACTGTTCCTCATTTCAGCTTCCGGCAGCGCCAAGCCAACCAGCATGACAGCAACCTCCCCAGATACCGCACTCACACTCGCAAGCCTCTGGCATTCCCTGGGCTGGCCCTTGCTGCGTCTGCTGCTGGGGCTGGCGGTGGGCCTGCTTGTGGCAAACCTGCTAGAGGCCCTGCGCTGGACGCGCCATCTTGCCCGCCTTGCCGCGCCCCTGGCCCAGACCGCCCATCTGCGTGAAGTCGCGGGCGCGAGTTTTTCGCTGGCCTTTGTGTCCCCCGCCGCTGCCAATGGCCTGCTCTCTGACAGCCATAATCTGGGCGAGCTTTCGAGCAACGAGCTTATGCTGGCAAACCTGTTCAACAGCCTGCCAGCCTACCTAGTGCACACGCCCACCATTTTTCTGCTCACCTGGCCGGTACTGGGCACTCCTGCCCTGGTGTACGTGGGGCTTACATTTATCGCCGCCGCAGGACGCACGGGCTTTACCGTTGTGCTTTCACGCTGGCTGCTGCCGCCGCCACCGCCGGGCTGTATTGCCTGTCAGAACATCAAGCAGGCGGGCACATCGTGGCGCGAGGCCCTGAACAAGGCCTGGCGGCGCTTTTTGCGGCGTCTTCCCAAGCTGGTGTACTTCACGGTGCCCATTTACGTGCTTATGTTCTGCATGCAGCGCTACGGCTATTTTGCGCTGGCAGAGGCATGGCTGGCCGATCACATGGGCTGGCTCTCGTTTTTGAAGCCGCAGGCCATGGGCATCATTGTGCTGCACCTGGCGGCGGAGCTTGGCGCGGCCCTTGGCGCTGCGGGCAGCGTGCTGCAAACTGGCGGGCTTTCGCCGCGCGATGTGGTGCTGGCCCTCATGGTGGGCAATATCCTTTCCACACCCATGCGGGCCATACGGCACCAGCTGCCATCCTATGCGGGCTTTTTCCGCCCGGCGTTGGCCCTGCGGCTTATCCTCGCCAATCAGGGGCTGCGGGCCGCCAGTATGACCGTTGTGACCCTCGTTTACTACTTCTGCACATAAGGACAAAGCATGAGCACCCCTCCTGAACTTGAAGAAGTGCAAGAAGACTTCAACATGGGCATTATTTGCGCGCAGCAGGTGCTGGCCCACTTTGCAGACAGGCTTGGCCTGACGGAAGAAACAGCCCTGCGCATTGCCTCGGCCTTCGGCTCAGGCATGGGCAAGGCCGAGGTATGCGGCTGCGTTTCCGGCTCGCTCATGGTCATAGGCATGATGTACGGCCCGAGCGGCCCATGCCCGCGCCCGCAGAAAGAGGCCTTCTACGCCCGGCGCGACGCCTTTACCGAAGCTTTTGCCAAGGCTCACGGCAGCTTGCAGTGCCGGGGCGTTCTGGGGCATGACATTACCACACCCGAGGGCATGGCAGCTGTCAAACAGAACAATCTTTTCATCAAAACCTGTGCGCCGCTGGTTTGCCATACCTGCGCGCTGCTCGAAGACTACCTGTAGGAGTATTGCATGACTGACACAGCCACCCCGGCTAACGATACCCAGGCAACCGAGGCCGCAGCAGCCCCCGCCGCGCACACCGCTCACGTTCAGGTGGTCAAGCCGGAACACACGGGCGCGCGCGTGACCGTACTGGTGCAGCCGGAAGAAAAATACCTTTCCATGCCCCGGCCCAAGACTTCGCGCCAGCTGCTTGCAGCCCTTGGCCTTGCTGAAGAAACCGCCCTTGTGGCCCGCAACGGTCAGCTGCTTACGCCTGACCGCCACATCTGGCCTGACGACGATCTGCTGGTGCGCAAGGTAGCCTCCTCGGGCTAGGCCCGACCTTGCCGCGCCAAGAGGAAAATGGTACCCGCAACATATGCTGAACCTAGACCTTTCCCAGGTGCTGAGCACCCTGGCCGTAGCCGCTGTACCCGCTCTCCTGGGCATCATTCTGCACGAAGTGGCCCACGGATGGGTGGCCTTTCGATGCGGCGACCCTACCGCAAAAGTCATGGGGCGGCTGACCCTGAACCCCCTGCCGCATATTGACCCCATGGGCCTTTTGGCCTTTGTGCTGACAAGCCTTTCCGGGGCCTTTGTGTTCGGCTGGGCCAAGCCAGTGCCAGTCAATCCCCGTTACTTCCGCAATCCCGCAAAAGACATGATGCTGGTAGCCCTTGCCGGGCCGCTCACAAACTTTTTGCTGGCAGGGCTTTTTGGCCTTTTGCTGTGGGCGGTGCTGCATGTTTTTCCGCCGCAACAATGGATGGACAGCACAAGTTACGTCTTTGCGCTCAAGACCATTCAGACGGGCGTAATCATTAATTTCGGGCTGGGCTGGCTCAATCTGATGCCCATTCCTCCGCTGGACGGCAGCAAGGTTGTGGCCTATTTTCTGCCCCCAACCGCCGCATATCGTTACCTGAGTGTGGAGCGTTACGGATTTGTCATTCTTTTGTTGTTGCTGTTCACCGGGGCGCTTGGACTTGTGCTTGGTCCGCTGGTCAGCGGCAGCGCCCTTGGCCTGCTGTCGCTGCTGGGCATCATTTAGACCACCTTGCCTTTGAGAATGCATTTTCTTAGGGATGGCCGCACTCGCTGGCAAACGCGCCGCACACAACGAGGCTTGCAGTGAAATTCGTTGCCGTTGATTACGGTCTGGCCCGCACGGGCCTTGCCGCATCCGACCCTGAAGGACGGCTGGCCTTTCCGCTGGCAACTCTTCGGCTTGAGGATTTTACCGACCGCAAGGCCTTTCTGGCCGCCCTTGCCGAGCGCATTGCCGAGGCCGGGGCAGAAGCGGTGGTGGTAGGTTTGCCCCTGACCCTTGATGGGGAAGAAACCATGACCACGCGCCAGATACGCAACGTGACCGAGCGCCTTAAGCGCCGGGTGCCGCTGCCTTTTTTCTTTATGATTGAGGCGCTGAGTTCCGAAGAAGCCTGGGCCGATCTGCGCGAGGCCGGTCTGAAAATGCGCAAACGCAAGGCAGTGCTTGACCAGCAGGCCGCTGTGCGCATTCTTTCTTCCTTTCTTTCGCTTGCGCCCCAAGACCGGAGACCCGCATGAAAACACTGTTGCGCGCGCTGGGCCTGCTGCTTTTGCTGGCCCTCGCAGGCGGAGGATGGGTGGCTTACGAGGCTCACACCTTCCTCACCACCGCACCGGAAACCCCAGGCCGCGATGTCTTTTTTGACGTACCAGCCGGGGCGCGTCTGGCGCAGGTAAGCGCGGGGCTGGTCAAGCAGGGGGTTGTTACCGACGCCCGCAAGCTCGACCTGCTGGCCCGCTATAAAAAATGGGAAAACCGCCTCCAGGCTGGCAGATTCGCCCTCAATACGGGCTGGCTGCCGGAAAAAGTGCTGGACGAGCTGGTCAACGGGCACCCCGTGCTGTACCGCGTCACCGTGCCGGAAGGCCTCACATGGTGGCAGACGGGCAAGGTGCTTGAAGAGGCCGGACTTGTAGTTTTTGACGACTTTCGCAAGGTCGTGACCGACCCGGACTTTCTGCGTCATTACGGCATCCCCTTTGCCACGGCTGAGGGCTTTTTGATGCCGGATACATATCTGCTCAAAAAGAATGACGTTGTCGATCTGGCGCAGGCCAAGGCCGTTGCCGGGCGCATGGTGGACAACTTCTGGCGCAAGACCGCCAACGTGTGGCCCGACGGCAAAAAACCGGGGCCGAGCCAGGCAGAACAGCTCAAAACATGGGTTATCCTTGCTTCCATAGTGGAAAAGGAAACAGGCATTGACGCAGAGCGCGCCCGCGTGGCCGGGGTCTACCAGAACCGCATTAACAAGGGCATGCTGCTCCAGGCCGACCCCACAGTGATTTACGGCCTTGGACCCAACTTTGACGGCAACCTGCGCCGCCGCGATCTGGACGATCCCAACAACCTTTACAACACCTATCAGCGCCCCGGCCTGACACCAGGCCCCATCTGCTCGTTCGGCGCAGCGGCCCTTGCCGCAGCCGTCCACCCCGAGGCGCACAACTACCTGTACTTTGTGGCGAAATTCGATGGTGGCGAGCATGTTTTTTCCACCAACCTCAATGACCACAACAAGGCCGTGCGGCAGTATCTGCAAAACCGCCGCAATGCCAAGCCCGCCGCGCCCGACGCGCGCTGAGGAGGCCCCTGTGAAGTACCTCATCGTTGAAGACTTTTCTGGTCAGGAAGTGCCTTTCATCTTTCCGCGCCGTGTAGACCACAGCGACATGCGCGAACAGCTGCCTTACAGCCGCGTTGTTTCCGCCGGTTTTGTGGAACTGGGGCCAGAGGGTTTTGCCTGCTCCGGCGGTAACCCCGAGCTGCAACTCAAAGCCCGGCCAGAGGCAGACGCGGCCATCATTGCCGAGGCCCTGCGACAGCGCTGACAGCATCTGCCGCAAGGCAATCCCTGCCGACACCCTACGGAGCGCAAGCATGCCCAAGCCGCAGCCGAGCATACCCGGCCTTGTCATAGGCGGCACGGGCAGTAATGCGGGCAAAACGACCTTTACCCTGTCCCTGCTCTGTGCCCTGCACGCGCGCGGGCTCGTGGCCCGCGCGGCCAAGACCGGGCCGGACTATATTGATGCTGCCTTTCATGCGGCGCTGACAGGCCAGCCCGCAGCCAATCTGGACACATGGATGTGCCGGGAAGCCGCGCCGTCCCCTGCTGAACAACCCCTGCCCGCAGGGCGCATCCCCAAAGGGTTGGGCCGCGTTTTTGAACGCATGTCCGCAAGTTGTTCCCAGTATGGGGACGCGGACGACGCAAAGGCCGGAACAAATTCTTCCGCCAAGCCAGACCTGCTGGTGGTGGAAGGGGCCATGGGCCTCTTTGACGGAGGGCACCGTGGAGCGGGCAGCACTGCGCATCTGGCCTCCCTGCTTGGTCTGCCCGTACTGCTGGTACTCAACGCAGGCGGTATGGGGCAGTCCATTGCCGCCCTGGCAGAGGGCTTCCTGCAGCACCGTCCCGCATGGGCAGGCGGTCTGCCTGTCCGTTTTCTTGGCATGGTGTGCACCCATGTGGGCAGCGCCCGCCACGCCGACCTGCTGCGCCAGTCATTGACGCCCTTGGCAAAGAGCGCTGGCGTGCCCCTCTTGGGCCTGCTGCCCCGTCAGGGCGCGCCGGAACTTCCCTCCCGCCATCTGGGGCTAGTAGAAGCGCGCGAGGCCCTGCCAGCGGTGGACAGGCAAGCCCTGACCCAATGGGTTGAGCAGCACTGCGACCTGAACCGCATGCTCAAACTGGCGGGCGTACAGACGCCACAAAGGGCAGTTGATGCAGACAAGTCCGGGGCGTCAATGCCGGAAGTAGCCCGGCAAGCGCGGTTATCCGAGGCACATGAACCGCCGTCAGACAGATTTTTTCCCCTTTCAGACGCACAAACGCAGCACCCACTTCGCCCCCACCGCAAACGCAGGCCTGTTGTGGGCCTGGCATGGGACGAGGCTTTCAGCTTTTGTTATGCGGATCTGCCTGCCGTGCTGCACGATCTTGGGGCGCACGTTGTCGCTTTTTCTCCACTGCGGGATGCCGCGCCGCCAGCCGAATGTTCCGGCCTGTACTTTCCCGGCGGCTACCCGGAACTGCATGCCCCCCGGCTCGCGGCCAACACGGCCATGCGCGCAGCCCTGCACGGGCTGGCTGCACAGGGCATGCCCATGTACGGCGAGTGCGGGGGCTATATCTATCTCATGCAGTCCGTGCAGATTGCAGGGCAAGGCCACGCCATGAGCGGCCTCTTGCCGCGCAACTGCGCACTTGGCGCAAGCAAGGCGGCTCTGGGCTACCGGGCCGCGCAAGCCGCGCCTGATTGGCCCGCGCTTAAACGACCTGCCGCCCGCCCCCTGTGGGTGCGCGGACACGAATTTCACTATGCGCAGGAAGAAGAAATCCCCCTGCCCACCCCATGCCGTCCCCTGTGGAAGCTCTATGACAGCCAGGGCCGTTTTTTACGGGATGAAGGCTGCCGCCTCGGATCTGTCGCCGGATCATGGCTGCACTGCTATCCCGAAGGCTCCCGCCGCTTCTGGCGCGCATGGCTGCGCACCTGCGCCGCCTACCTTTCAGACACACGCCCCTGAGGATTTTATGGTTCACAACCCCACAGATAAAATCAGTGTTGATCTTGACCCGGCCTGCACCCCAGCCGAAATCGAAAGCCGCTCTTTCGCCATCATAGATGCGGAAATTCCTGAACCGCGAACCTTTAATGGCCCGCTCTGGCAAGTGGCCCGCCGCTGTGTCCACACCCTTGGCGATACGGATATCGTGGACGACCTGCGGCTGAGCGCCCTTGGCCTTGAAGCTGGCGTGACCGCCTTGCTCGCGGGCTGCACCGTGTATACCGACACCCGCATGGCCGCCGCTGGCCTGCCCATGCGCCGCCTTGATCCGCTGGGGGTAACGGTGACGCCTCTCATGGGACTGCCCGGCCTTGCGGAGCTTGCCGCCAGCCGGGGCACCACACGCTCCCGCGCCGGGCTTGAGAGCATTGCGCAGAACATGGGCGGCAACATTGTGGTCATCGGCAACGCGCCCACGGCCCTGCTGGGGCTTCTGGACGTGCTCGCGCAGGGCGCGCAGCCGCCTGCCCTCATAGTGGGCATGCCTGTGGGTTTTGTGAACGCGGCGCAGTCAAAGGAACTTTTGCGACAAAGCCCCTGGCCCCACTTTACCTTGCTGGGGCGTAAGGGCGGCTCCGCTGTGGCGGCGGCCTGCATCAACGCGCTGGCTGACATAGCCCTTGCGCGGCGCGGCCTCACGCAGGTTGCGGCTCTTTAGACAAAGCACCGAGCAGCGGCTCTTGTCAGCAATCGCCTGAATACTGGCTGGTTATTGAAAATGGGCATTCTCTGAACATGAACACGTTCAGGGAATGCCCATCAGCTTTTGGCGGCAACACCTTGAAAAATCAGTCACACGGACACATGCTGCCGTCTTTGCAGGTTTGACCTTGGGCAGTTCTTGCTATTTTTTTCATAGCGCGCTACTTATTCCATAGCGCGCGCAAGAACATTACCTTTGCTTGCAGTTTCGCAAAATATGCGGAGCGCAAGCCGCAAGATCAAACGACAAGGAGCAAATCATGCCCGTCATCACCATAGCCATGCACAGCACAACGGAAGAAGTGAAGAAGAACCTGATTGAAGGCCTGACCGCAGCCGCAGTGGCGGCAACGTCCGTTCCGCAGGAAAAATTTGTGGTATTTGTTGAGGAATACGCAACCGATGCCATCGGTCTGGGAGGCCGGACGCTCAAGGCCATCAAGGCTGCGCAGCAATAGTCGCGGCCCGATTATGCAGGAATCCCCGGAGGAGGCTACGCGAGCCTTTTGCTGAGCAGTTCGCTCCAGCGTTCGGCCTCCTCCGGGGCCACTTCCATAGCCCAGGTAATGGCCCAGGCTCCAAATGGCTCCAGAAGAAGGCTCAACTCCACACCCATGCCTGTCAGAGCATAGCCGTCATTGGTGGTGCACACGAGTTTTGCCTCGCGCAGTTCTTTCAAGCGGCTGTTGAGTACCGCCGGGGATATGGATTCGCAGGCCTCCTGCAAGGCGCGGAATGTGGCCGGGCCCTTGCGCAGTTGCCAGATAACGCCCATGGCCCACCGTTTGCCCAGCAGGTCAAACAGCGCCATGAGCGGCACGCCGCTGCGGGAACCTCGAACAGGTTTACCTGGTATGGGTATGCTCATGCTTCCGCCGCATTCGTGCTGAACAATATGGTGCCATATCAGCAATTAACCTTGCTTGCGGGGCTTTTCCGCCTCATCGGTTGCGGAGGTCGCGGCCTTTGAGGCGTCAGCGGGACTGGCTGCGCTGTCCGCAGGGGTCGTGTCAGCCGTATCTTCAGCCGAAGCTGCCGTGTCGGGGCTGATAATTTCCGCATCGGTCACATCGTCATCATGCCCTGCTGATCCATTCCCGTTAGCTGCGCCATCACCCGATGCAGCTTCGGCGTCAAGGGCCGGGGGCAAGGCCTGCGCCTCCACCACATGCCCACCAAGAGCCAGACGCTGCACCTCATTTTGCGGCAGGGGTATGCAACCCTTGTCCACCAGCACGATGCCCGTGCGCTCAAGCACTTCGCGCCGGTATTCATATTCCTGCTGCATGCGGTGATGCCGGTACACAAACCAGCGGTGCACCAGATAGCACACGGCAATAAGTGCGGCCAGACTGCCCGCAAGCCAGGGGATATATTCTGCCAGCGCGCCGCCAAGGCGCATCAGGGCAGAGAAAGCCCCGTCCACAAAAAACAATCCCGCACCCAGCAGCATGATGCCCAGCAGCAAAACCACCGTGGGCGCATTGCGGATTATGGCATAGAAACGGCGCAGCCGTTCAGGAACTTGCTCATCGTCAGCCGCCTGCCCTGCTCCCTGCCCGCCCTGCATGCTGTCCTCGCGCCCGAGATAGCGCGAAACCCAGGTGCCGGAAAGGTGCACAATGAGCATCAGCCCCACAGGGGCGAGCACCGCGGCCACGGCCCAGCCAAGCCAGGGGAAACGCGCCAGCGGCGGGCCGCCGGGAACATCCGGCGCGGCATGCATGACGCCGTAAAAAAAAGAAATGCCGCCAACAATCATCTCTACAAAAAAGATGGCGACCATAAGATATATAAGCGCGTCCTTGTACGGGCCAGCGTACCAGGCGGCGCGATCCTGACGGCGGCCTTTATCCGCAGAAGATGCGGACTTGCCTTGCGCTTCGGATCCTTTATTCTCTGCTTTCTGCATTCGTTACCTCGGTCCCCAAAACATACGATGCGGCGCTTTTTCCCGCAAGCCCCCATACCCCGAAACAAGGATTTCACCGTTGCGCGCCGCTCTTGCCCAGAACGCGCATCTGGCTTACTTTGCCTGCATGCACACTGGGAGGTTCTCATGCATGTTCTGGTAACAGGCGCAGCGGGCTTTATTGGATACCATCTTTCCCAACGGCTTCTGGCCGATGGGCACAGCGTGGTGGGCGTTGATAATTGCAACGACTATTACGATGTGCAACTAAAAAAAGATCGTCTGGCCCAACTTGTCGCCATGCCGGAGGCGCAGCGCTTCCGCTTTGAACCTCTGGACATGGCCGATGGCCCGGCAATGACCGCCCTGTTTGCCCGCGAAGGATTTACCCATGTGGTCAACCTTGCGGCGCAGGCTGGCGTACGCTACAGCCTCCAGAACCCGGAATCGTACCTCAATGCCAACCTGCTGGGCTTTGGGCATATTCTTGAAGGTTGCCGCCAGAACAAGGTGGGGCATCTGCTTTTTGCCTCGTCTTCTTCCGTGTATGGCATGAATACCGCACGGCCCTACAGTGTGCACCATAATGTTGACCACCCGGTCAGCCTGTACGCCGCCACCAAGAAAAGCAACGAACTGATGGCCCATTCCTACAGCCACCTGTTCCGAGTCCCCTGCACGGGATTGCGCTTCTTTACGGTATACGGCCCTTGGGGCAGGCCGGACATGGCCCTGCACCTGTTCACCACCGCCATTGTGCGCGGCGAACCCATCAAGGTGTTCAACGAAGGGCGCATGCGCCGCGATTTTACCTATATCGACGACATCATCGAAGGCGTGGTGCGTCTGCTGCCGCTGGCCCCGCAGCCCGACCCGGACTTTGACACCGCAAATCCCAACCCCGCCAGCAGCTCCGCGCCCTGGCGCATCTACAACATAGGCAACAACAATACGGTGGAACTCAACGATTTCATCAGCACCCTTGAAGACGCCCTTGGCATGAAGGCCCGCAAGGAACTTCTGCCCATGCAACCGGGCGATGTTGAATCCACCTGGGCCAATATTGACGACCTCACCGCCGCCACCGGCTTTGCCCCTTCCACGCCTCTCAGCGAGGGTATAGCCCGCTTTGTGGCCTGGTACAAAGAGTATTATAAAATATGAACGACACTTTCTCCACATCTGCGGATCATCTGAACATATCCGCCCCCACGCCCGCCCGGCCCGAAATTCTGGCTCCGGCGGGCGACGCGCCTTCATTCCTGGCCGCTCTTGCCGCCGGGGCAGACGCCATCTATCTGGGCCTCAAACATTTTTCGGCCCGCATGCAGGCAGAAAACTTTGGCCTGACGGAACTTTCGCGCCTGACAGACCTTGCCCATGCGGAAAACGCCCGCGTTTACGTGGCCATGAATACCCTGGTCAAGCCCAACGAGCCGGCTCAGGCCTATCGGCTGGCGGCGCGCCTTGCCCGTCAGGTCAGGCCAGACGGGCTTATCGTGCAGGATCTGGCCATGCTGGATCTGGCGCGTCAGGCTGGTTTTGAGGGCGGGCTTTATCTTTCCACCCTTGCCAACCTCACCCATCCGGAAAGCCTTGTGCAGGCCAAAAAACTCGGCGCCAACCGCGTTATCCTGCCGCGCGAGCTTTCCATTGATGAAATCCGCACCATGGGCGAGGCCTGCCCCGAAGGCCTTGACCTTGAATGTTTTGTGCACGGCGCACTCTGCTACTGCGTTTCGGGCCGTTGCTACTGGTCGAGCTACATGGGCGGCAAAAGCGGCCTGCGTGGCCGCTGCGTACAGCCTTGCCGCCGCGTGTACCGCCAGGGCGGCCCTGCGGCCATTGCCCTTGTGCGCAATGCGGAACGTGAGGAACAGGACCGCATGCGCCAGGAACAGTCGCGCATGGACATTGCCCGCAAAAACCGCACTGGGCGTGATGGGCGTGGCAAGGCCGACGACCGCCGCAACGAATCTTTTGACGCGCCCCGCCGCCCAAGCTCACGCGGGCAGATACGCGGCAAGGAGCACAACGGGCGCTGGTTCTCCTGCCTCGACCTTTCGCTGGATGTGCTGGCAAAAACCCTGCTGAACATCCCCCACCTTGTGTCGTGGAAGATCGAAGGCCGCAAGAAAGGTCCGCATTACGTGTACCACGTGGTCACGGCCTACCGCATGCTGCGTGACAACCCCGGTGATGCGCAGGCCCGCAAGGCTGCGGAAGAAATTTTGCAGATGTCGCTGGGGCGACCCTCATCCCGCGCGCGCTTTTTGCCGCAGAAGGACCATACCATCCCCACAATGCCGGACGGTCAGACCAGTTCCGGCCTGCTGGCGGGCAAAATTCGCATTGAACCAGAAGGCGGCATAACGCTCAAGCCCTTCTTTGAACTACTGCCGCAGGATTACCTGCGCGTGGGCGTTGAAGACGAGCGCTGGCATGC
Source organism: Desulfovibrio intestinivivus (assembly GCF_053570665.1). Taxonomy (NCBI): domain Bacteria; kingdom Pseudomonadati; phylum Thermodesulfobacteriota; class Desulfovibrionia; order Desulfovibrionales; family Desulfovibrionaceae; genus Desulfovibrio; species Desulfovibrio intestinivivus. Next base: position 1,066,812 of record NZ_JBRBQT010000001.1, read on the forward strand.
CACCATGCCCGTAACCCGGCGTATTCCCAAGGGCGGCAGCCTTACCCTGCGCCTGCCCAAGCACAAGACGCCCAAGGCTGGTACGCCCGTTTTTCTTATAGACCGGCGCGAACCCGAGCTTATGCGCATCATCAAAAGCTGGCAGGCGCGCCTTGAGGCCATGCCCTCCCGCCCCAGCAAGGCCGTGGAAAGCGATCCGCGGCTGCCCAAGCCCATCAAGGCCAAAACCCGGCCCGACATGTACGTGCGCTCGAGCGTGCCTCACGGCAAGGAAACCCGCACCGGCCGCAGCCAGTTGCAGGCCCTCTGGCTTTCGGCACGCAGCGCCGATCTTTCGCGCACTGTTGCACCGCGCATGTGCTGGTGGCTGCCGCCGGTTATCTGGCCTGACGAAGAAGAAACCATCCGGCGCTCCATCGGGCGGCTGTGGCGTGACGGCGCGCGACATTTTGTGTGCAACGCTCCGTGGCAGCGCGGATTGTTCCCCGAACAGCTTGAAGAAAACGCCGACCTGTTAGCCGGGCCTTTCTGTAACGCGGCCAATGCCTCGGCCCTTGGCATACTTGCCAGTATGGGATTTTCGGGCGCGTTTGTAAGCCCTGAACTGGCGCAGGAGGACATGCTGGCCCTGCCCGCGCAAAGCCCCCTGCCCCTTGGCGTGGTGCTTTCCGGTTACTGGCCCGTGGGCATCAGCCGTTTCGGCATGTTGGGCGTCAAACCCAACGAGCCATTCCTCAGCCCCATGGGCGAACCCTTCTGGGCGCGGCAGTACGGCGGCAACATCTGGATTTATCCCGGCTGGCCGCTGGATATCACCGCCAAAAGGCAGGAACTGCTCTCGGCGGGATACGGTTTCTTTGCGCACATGCAGGAAAATCCGCCAGCCTCCGTGCCTGAAATGCGGCGCAAGAGCCTGTTCAACTGGGAAGGGGATCTGCTGTAGAAAGCATGCCTCCCCAAACATCGGGGGGGGCTGACCGCATTCGCAGCATCCTGACACATACTTGCGGGCCGCCGTCAGAAACCATGTTCTGTCGGCGGCCTTTTTCCGGCGCAGGAAGCCCCCAATGCACACGGATGAACCATCTTACAGCGCCCGACAGCTTTTTCCACGCGGGCTTGAGCAGCCGGAAGGCAGTTTGCGCTTTGGCGCGGACGCCCTCCTGCTGGCTGCCTTTGCCGCCCGGCACGTGGAAAGCCTGAACGCGCCACGTCAGGTGCATCTGACAGCAGCAGAACTTGGCTGCGGCTGCGGGGCTGCCCTGCTGGGGCTGGCCTTGCGCTGCGCTGGCATTACCGGGTTGGGGCTGGACAGGGAAGCGCCGCTTGTGCGGGCCGCCACGGCCAATGCCGTGGGCCTTGGCTTGACAGACAGGCTACGCTTTGCCGAAGCTGATCTGGCCGACAGAAAACTCTTGCCAGAACAGGCAGACGCGACAGGCGTCAGCCATGCCGGAAAGTTTGATCTGGTTCTGGCAAACCCGCCCTATGGAGTAGCCGGGAGGCCCACGCCCCGCCATATGCGCGAACGGGCGCTGCGTGGCGCACAGGGCGAGGAAAACCGGGAATACGTGCTCCAGCTATTCTGCCGAGCGGCGGCAGCTCTGCTGCGGCACCAGGGCTGTTTTTACTGCATTTATGACGCACCGGCGCTGCCGCAGTTGTGCGTTGCCTTGAACGATGCGGGCCTTGGACTGCGCCTCCTGCTGCCCGTACGGACGCACAGGACAAAACCCGCATTGCGGATTCTGGCTCTGGCCCGCAAGAATGCCGCGCACGAAACCATGATTGAAACGCCGCTGACGCTGCACACCGGGGCACCCGTCAATGGCAGCCCTGAAACCAGTAGTAGAGTCATGGGTGGCGGCACGGGCGGGCCTCGGTGGTCTGCCCAGGCGCTGCGCTTCTGCCCCTGGTTGGCCTGACGCATGCTTTGCCGTGATCAATCCCGCACAGATTCCATCCCTACAGGGTGAATTATGAATTTTATAGCTGATCTGCACATCCATTCCCGTTTCTCGCGCGCCACAAGCAAGGCTCTCAATCCTCGCCATCTAGCGGCCTGGGCGCGCTGCAAAGGTATCAACGTACTGGGCACCGGGGATTTTACGCACCCCCAGTGGCGGGCGGAACTGGCGGAGCAGCTCGTGCTGGACGAACACACTGGCCTGTACAGGCTGGCGGTTGAGCCGGAAACGCTTGAGTTCATGGGTGCCAAGGCTGGCCCGGGCATGCAGGAATCCACCGCTCCGCTGTTTTTGCTGCAGACGGAAATCAGCTCCATCTATAAACGCGGCGGCAAGGTGCGCAAGGTGCACAACCTTGTGTTTGTGCACAACCTTGAGGATGCGGAGCGCCTTTCGTTGCGGCTGGCGCAGATCGGCAACCTCAATGCCGATGGCCGCCCCATTCTGGGGCTGGACTCGCGCGACCTGCTTGAAATCATGCTGGAATGCGCGCCCGGTTCAGTGATGATTCCCGCCCATGTGTGGACGCCCTGGTTTGCGCTTTTCGGCTCCAAATCAGGCTTTGACAGGTTGGAAGACTGCTACGGCGATCTTTCGGAGCATATTTTTGCACTGGAAACGGGCCTTTCGTCCGACCCTGCCATGAACCGCCTGATCAGCAGGCTTGACGGCTACGCCCTTGTGTCCAATTCAGACGCGCATTCCGGGGCCAACCTTGGGCGCGAGGCCAATCTGTTTGCGGGCCGCCCCAGCTATGCGGGCATGTTTGCGGCCCTGCGCGCCTCTGCCCGGCGGGAAGACCAGAGCAATCTGGACTGCCGCTTTCTCGGCACCATGGAATTCTATCCTGATGAAGGCAAATACCACCTTGACGGGCACCGCGCCTGCAATGTGGTGCTGGAACCTAAAGAATCGCTGGCTCTTAACAATATCTGCCCGATCTGCGGCAAGCCGCTCACTGTCGGCGTACTGCACCGGGTGCTGGAACTGGCAGACAGGGAAACCACGCCGGATCTCCCGCGCGAACCGGAAGTGCGCCCACTGATTCCGCTGGCCGAAGTCGTGGGTGAAATCCTCGGCGTTGGCCCGGCATCGCGCCGGGTGCAGGAGCGTTACAGCAGCCTGCTGCGCGAACTGGGGCCGGAGCTGGATATCCTTTGCAGCCTGCCGGAAGCAGACATCCGCGCTCACTGGGAGCCGCTGGGCGAAGCCGTGGCCCGCATGCGGCGCGGTCAGGTCTACCGCGAAGGCGGTTATGATGGCGAATATGGCACTGTGCGCGTTTTCTCTCCGGAGGAACTGGCCGATGCGCGCGGCACCCTGCCGGGCGTAAAGGCTCCTGCCAAACGGGGACGCAAAAAGGCTGAGCCGCCAGAGGCTGCGAATGCGCAGGCAACTGCCGCACAGCCAGCATCCGTGCGCGTGCGCCGGGCCAGCCTCCCTCTTGGGGGTGATGCCGCCACAAAAACTGCAAGCAATTTTTCTGCGGTAAAATCCGCAGCTACAACTGACACGCCTGCGCAGGCCTTTGCCTATTCTGACGAGCAGCAGACGGCGCTTGCAGCGGGCCCAGCGCCAGTGCTGGTGCTGGCTGGCCCTGGCGCGGGCAAAACCCGCGTTCTGGTGGGCCGTTTGCAATGGCTTGTGGAACAGGCCGCGGACATGCGCAGGGTGTTGGCCGTCACCTTTACGCGGCGCGCTGCGGATGAACTGCGGGAGAGACTGGCCAAGGCCTTTGAGGGTACCTCGCAAGCTGCGCTGCCGCAGTGCGATACGCTGCACGGCATGGCCTGGGCGGCCCTGCGCGCCGCCAGCGCCGACAATCCTCCCCTGCTGCTTGGCGAGGATGCCGCGCTCAATCTGTTTTATCTGGCGAATCCGGAACTGGAAAAACGCGATGCGCGCAAACTGTGGGATGCCCTTGCGCTGGCGCGTGAGGGTGGTGTTCTTGCCCAGGAGCCTGCTCAAAGCCCGCTGGCCCTAGCTGCTGCCAACTACGCTGCGCGCAAGAACATGGGGCAGCGCTATGTGGACTACGCCGACCTTCTGGACTGGTGGCTGGAGTACGCCCGCACCCTGCCCGAAAATGAGCGCCCGCAGCACGTGCTGGTAGATGAAGTGCAGGATCTTTCCGCTGTGCAGCTTGCCATTGTTCGCGCCTTGCTGCCTGCTGATGGGCATGGATTTTTCGGCATTGGCGACCCGGATCAGGCCATTTACGGATTCCGTGGCGTTACGGGCCAAAGCGAGATTAGCCTGCGCGCCTGCTGGCCGGGGCTGAACGTCTTCCGCCTTGGGCAGAGCTTCCGTTCCAGCCAGAGCGTGCTGGACATGGCCCGCAGCCTCCTGCTCCACAAGGGGCAGTGCGGCCCGTTGCTGGCCGCGCAATCGCTCACGGCTGAACTGCGGCTCTTTTCCGCACCCGATGAGCGCACAGAGGCCCGCTGGGTAGCCGAGCGTGTTCGGCATCTGCTGGGCGCTACGGCCCACACCCTGCTGGATCACAGCAAGGGGGACGACCTGCACGGCCTGGCCGGAGCACTGGCACCGGGCGACATTGCGGTTCTTGTTCGCCTGAAAGCGCAAATTCCCCCCTTGCGGGCTGCCCTTGAACAGGCGGGGATACCTTGCGCCGCGCCCTCGCAGGATGGATTCTGGCAGGACGCCACATGCGCACGCCTGTTGGGCTTGCTTGGCTCTCATTGCGGTTTTGCGCAGGTACCCACCGAGGATCAGGAGGACGCAGTGCCGCAAAGCTGGACAGCAGCAGAGAGCCTGCCTGCGCCAGAGCGCATGCTCCCCTGGCTTGCGGAACAGCCCTGGGCTGGAGAAGTCTTTACCGGCAGCCGCCCTTGGCGCGAACTGTGCCGTCTGTGGCACCAGAGCGGCCACTGGACGGGCTTTTTTGAGCAACTGGCATGGCTTCAGGAGGCCGAGCTTGTGCGCGCCAAGGCCGAGAGTGTGCAGATTCTGACATTGCACGCATCAAAAGGGCTTGAATTTCAGGCTGTTTTTCTGCCGGGCCTTGAAGACGGCCTTTTGCCTTTGCGCCGTGAACTTTTGTTCCCTGCCGCGGATGCCGCCACCAGCAGCGCCCAAAGCGAGGACAACGAGGCCGAGGAACGCCGTCTGCTGTACGTAGGTCTGACGCGTGCTGCGCGGGCGCTTTTTCTCAGTCATTGCGCGCAGCGCACTCTTTATGGCCGCACCCTGCGTTTGCAACCCTCGCCCTTCATGGGCCAGATTTGTGAATTCTGTCGGCACAGCACCCTCGCAACGCGCACCCGCAAGGAACAAAAGCAGATCAGCCTGCTCTGATCCCCTGCCCCTCCCACGCGTTCAGCAGCGGGATGAAGAACAAAAAAAGCGCCATTGGCGCTTGTGCATTTGCGGGATTGATTTCGGCCTGAGGCAGAGACGGACGATTTAACGGGTCATATCGGGCACAGGGGCATTGCACCACGCTTGCCCCTGTACTTGAACGGTCTGGAAACAAGGGCGCAACAGGCTGTCCGGCCTGACAAACGCCACACCCGGCAAAACTGCTCAAGAGTGCATCACAACGTGACGCAATAAAGCCGCTTATTCTTCCAGCCAGGAGTCATCTTCAAGCACCTTGTAACCGCGCACGATGAGGTACGCCACTCCGTCCGCTTCTTCCATGATGCCTGAAACTTCCACGGGCACGCTGACTTCGTCATCCAGGTCAACCCCGGCGCCGCGCGGCACAATGCGGTATTCCACATCATCCTGCACAACAGCGACACGGGCCTGGCGCGCATCCACAGAACGCGGCACTGCCGCAACATACCCTCTGACAGTAATGGGACTCTTGTTCATAAGCTCTAACATTGCCTTTCAATGCCGATTTTTCTCGCCTATAGCTCCTTTTATTTCCTGACGCAAGCATCCCTGGCTCTTTACCGCGTTTTTTTGCTCGACCTGTCTGAAGTCCTTGCTACAGGCCGTTTTTTTTCATCAGCTCATACCAGTGCCCGCGCGAAATACCTGCCACTTCCGAGGCTTTTCGCACGTCTTCCGAGCACATGTCCCAGACCTGCCGCACGTAGGCTTTTTCAGCCTGCGATTTCCATTCTCGCAGGCTGGGCGGTTTTTGCCCCACCGTATCATTGACCAAAAAACCATTTTCGACCGCATTTATTCCCGCGCTGCCACTCCCGTGCAACCCGCCATTCTCTTTGACCGGCGGCACGGTTCCCTGCCCCATGCGACGCCGCACGGAATCCACACGCATGCGCGTGGGAAGATGCGCAGGCAGGATCAGATCACTTTTACCCGCCGTAAGACACGCCCGCTCAAGGCAATGGATCAGTTCACGCACATTGCCGGGCCAAGTGTACTCCAGCAGCACATCCAGAGCCTCATTGGAAAGAGTTTTTTCCGGCTGGTCACTGCCCAGACAAAAACGCGCAATGGCCTGTCGCACCAGCGCAGGGATTTCATCAAGCCTCTCGCGCAATGGTGGAATTATAATGGTGAGGCCTTGCAGCCTGTAGAGCAGATCTGCCCGAAAGCTGTTTTCCTTGGCCATGTGTTCCAGATTTTTGTTGGTGGCGGCAACCAGCCTGAAATCGCTGCTGACCTCACGCACCTCGCCCACAGGGCGAAAACGCCGCTGCTCCAGTGCGCGCAAAAATACCCCCTGCATGGGCTGAGGCAGGTCACCCACTTCATCCAGAAACAGCGTACCTTTGTCTGCCGCAAGCAGCAGCCCCTCGCGCGCCCTGTCCGCACCAGTGAACGCGCCGCGGCTGTGGCCGAACAAATGGCTTTCCACCAGAGTTTCTGGCAGCGAGGCGCAGTCAACCGTTATAAACGGCCTGGCTGCCCTTGCACTGTTGCGAAAGAGTGCCCGGGCAAAGAGTTCCTTGCCTACCCCGGTTTCACCCAGCAAAAGCACATTTACTTCGCTTTTTGCGGCCTGCGCCAGCAGTTTCAGCGCGCGGCTCATGCCGGGGCCGCTGCCAAGGATATGCCCGCTGTCCACAACAAGAGCTTCTGATACCGGGGTACGGTTTTGCCTGAATTGCAGAATTTGCCGCAAACACTGCTCAATATCGCGCATCTGCAAAGGTTTGGTGAGGAATTCCCATGCTCCGGAGCGCAAGGCTGCTTCGGCATTGTCGCCATCGCCGTTGCCAGTGATGACAACCACATCCGGCGCGCCCGGCAAATGCGCAAAGTCGGCCTGATATTCAAGCCCGTTACCGTCCGGGAGCCATACGTCCAGCAAAACTACATCCACAGGCTCGTTGACCATACGCAGTGCCTCCTGAATGGAGGCGGCCAGCAGGGTTTCGTGCCCCATGCGGTTGCAGACCACCTGCACCATTGTGCGCATCAGCCCTTCATCGTCCACCACAAGCACTTTGGCCATCAGCTTATTCCCCCTGCAATCCTGCTTCTGCCGATTTTTCTGCCTGCACGTTTTACCGCGCTGGCCAGCAACTCCAGCTGCGCGCATGTGCGCTACGCGGTCTTGCCTTGCTCCACATCTGCTGTCAGCGCCTGAACGGCTTCCTGCATTGCGGAGCGCAATTTTTGTGCTTCTTCTGCGATAGCTCCTGCTTCCGCACCTTCTGTCGCCGTCGCTACAGCGCGCAGATGGTCAAGCCGCATGACGCCTGCCGAGTTTTTGCAGGCATGGGCTGTGCGCCGCAGTTGCTCAAAATCACCCGTTGCAATGGCGGCATCCAGGGTTTGCAGACGCTCGTGAAGTTCATGTTCCAATACGTTGGCAAGGCTTTTCAGCACGTCTTCATCGCCATCCAGAACTTCAAGTGCGGCGTTGCGGTTCCAGACTAAACTTTTGCATTGTATGTCAAATGATTGATGCTCAGTATTGGCGGTTTCAGATATGTTCGGCATTGCGTTTTTTTCCTGGGTGACATTTTGGGGCTTGCCTGGGCAACCTGTCGACTTTTCTGCCGACTTTGCTGTCACCAGTTTTTCCAATTCATGGCGCAACTGCTGAAAACTCAAGGGTTTTAAAAATACGCCATCAGCGCCAAGCTCCTCGCATTTCCTCAAAAACGAGTCGCTTGTTGTCGCTGTATAGACAACGGCGAGGGTTTTTGCTGGGGACAAAGTATCGCCATTCCGCAAAGCCCGCAGCACATCCAGTCCATCAATGCCGGGCAACCGACTGTCGAGCACAAGCAAATCCCAATGCCCTTGGTGAGGATTCCGCAGCAGTTCCAGTGCCTTTTCACCAGTTTCAGCCACTACGGGCTCTGCCCCCATGCCTCGCAGCATATGCTGCATGGCATAGGCAATGGATGCGGTGTCTTCCGCCACCAGTACCTTTTTGTGGGCAAGTAACTGGTTTGCGCAACACGACTGCTCTGACTTGCCCGCATTCTCCCGGCTGCTGGCTTGTACGGGTTGCGAACACTGCGAAAGCAACACGTAAAGCGTAAAACAGGCCCCCTGCCCTGTACGGGAAACCAGCTCCACATTCCCGCCCATAAGCCGTGCAAGAGTGCGGGCAATGTTCAGGCCGAGGCCAGTTCCCGGAGTGCGGGCGGTATCGCGCCCCCGCTGAAAACTCTCAAACACTCTGGCCTGATCTTCCTGCGACATGCCGGGACCTGTATCAGTGACAGAAATTGCCAGCTTCAGATGTTCACTGGTGCTTTCAAGGGCTGTGGCGTAAATGCGAACAGAACCTGCCTCTGTAAATTTAACCGCATTGCTGACAATGTTGCCCAGGGCCTGTCGCAGTCGAAAGCTGTCGCCCACCGCGCATTGCGGTAAATTTTCGTCCAGGCCGAAGGTAAGGGTAATCCCCTTGCTGTCGGCAATGGGCCTGTAAAGACTCACACAGCTTGCGAGGCACTCCCGCAGGTCAAAGGGCGCGGCTTCAAGCGTGGGGGTTCCCTGCTCCAGTGCTGCGTGGTCAGTTATGTCGCCTACCATTTCCCACAGGGCCTCTGCGGCTTGTGCAAGATAGCCCAAGGCCTTTTTGCGTTCTTTTTCAGGCAGATCAGTACGCTGGGCCAGTTCGCTCATTCCCACAATGGCTGTCAGCGGCGTGCGCATGTCGTGACTGAGGTGCCCCATAAACGAACTTTTCATGCGGCTGGCTTCCTCTGCCAGCCAGCGCCTGTGCGTAAGATTGAAGGTCAGGCCGCCGATGGCAAGCACCCCTGTGAACGCAAGCAGGCCATACAACAAGCGCATGTTGTAGCGTTGCCTTTCCAGCCCCCTATGGAATGAGCTTGCGTCCTGGCTCACACTGATGCCGCCAAGCACTTCTCCCACTTTTTTGTTCACATGGCAGCGCAAACAGCTTTGCTGTGCCATAAGTACGCTCAGCAGGCGCAAGCTTTGGCCATTGCCGGGCTGGGGAGCTGAAAACACTTCGGGGGTTTCTTCCGCACAGCGGGCAAGTGCAGACTTTTCCCACACATCTGCCATGTTTTCAGGCCGCAACGGCGCGCTGCTTATCACGCTGATGGTCACCCCTTCGCGCGAGCTGCGCTCCGCCAGCTGACGGCTCATGTATGCGGGGTTGACCAGAACAAGGGTGCGCCCATCCTGCGTGGTTACTGTGCGTTCCGATTCCGGCAACCAGGGGTTTGGCTGGCCGTAATCGCTTTTTTCAACATAAACGCCGCCATGCGCGGCATTCCAGTTTCTTGCGTCCATCAACTGCTGCGCCATGGTTGAAAGTCGTGTATGCTCCAACTCAAGACTATGCTCAGCATTGACCTGCACTGCCTGACTGTAAAGAAAGCCAGTGAATCCAAGCCAGGCCAAACTGGCAACAAGAACCAACCACGGCATCTTTTTCGACTTTACAAATGATTCGCCCAGCATGCTCACCCTTCCGGTGGTGTTGTCATTTATTTCTGAATCTGTCTTTTTTATCTGAATTTTTCTGTGACAGAAATCACTCTTTTTCTTTCAATTTCATGCAATTAGCTTATTTATCTACTAATTATTTTTTTATTTTATTTGCTGGTTTTGGTACGTTTCTTGTTTTATTAAGAGGGATGCCGCCATGGGGGCGGCACACAAGGAGCGCGTTAAGGAGGCTCTATGGGAACACCCCGCAATGGACCATGGCTTAAGGTGCTGTTGGGCGGCGTTGCGGCGGGAATGGTGCTTTTGGGTGTGCTTGCGTACGCCATGACGACAACTGACCAGCGACCTTTTTGCGCCAGTTGTCACATAATGCAGGAAGCCGCCGTGACCCAGAAAATGGGATCACACGCCAAACTTTCCTGCAATGAGTGCCATGCCCCGCATAATCTGCTGGCCAAGCTGCCGTTCAAGGCCCAGGAAGGTCTGCGTGACTTTATCGGCAATGTTTCAGGCCACGACATTCCGCGTCCTTTGAGTGTTCGCACCAGGGATGTGGTTAATGCCAACTGCATGGCCTGCCATAGTCAGACCAATGTCAATGTGGCCAGCATGGACGCCAAACCCTACTGTGTGGATTGCCACAAGGGTGTGGCCCACATGCGCATGATGCCTATAAGCACAAGGACGGTAGCCAATGACTAAGAGCAACATACACAAGGCCCTGGGAGTGGCGGCCCTGCTTGGCATAGCTTTGCTTGCGGGCTGTCAGGATGTTTCCACTGACCTTAAGCCCCCCAAGTACAAAACTTCCATACCTGAAAGCGAAACCCGCATCTCTGCTTTCCAGAAAGATTTTCCCCAGCAGTACGCCTCGTACATGAAGAACAACGAATCCTCGGTCATGACAGAATACAAGGGTTCCATCCCTTACCACAAGAACGACAACGTCAATCCCCTGCCCAAGGGCTTCAAGCATGCCCAGCCCTATCTCAAGAATCTGTGGCTGGGTTATCCCTTCATGTACGAATACAACGAAGCGCGTGGACACACCTACGCCATTGAAGATTTTCTCAACATTGACCGTATCAACCGCTTTGCCGCTGACGGCAAGGGCGGCCTGCCCGCCACCTGCTGGAACTGCAAAACCCCCAAGATGATGGAATGGGTCAAGCAGTACGGCGATGCTTTCTGGTCAAAAGACGTCAATGAATTCCGCAGCAAAGACAAGATCAACGAGATGGATGAAACAATTGGTTGCGCCAACTGTCACGATCCTGTGACCATGGAACTGCGCCCTTACTCCGAGCCGCTCAAAGACTGGTTGAAGCGCAGCGGCCAAGACTGGGCCAAGCTTTCGCGCAATCAGAAACGCAGCCTCGTGTGCGCCCAGTGCCACGTGGAATACTACTTTACCCACAAGGACAACGGCCCCGCCGCCAAGCCTGTGTTCCCCTGGGACAACGGCTTTAACCCCGAAGACATGTATCAGTACTACAAGGGCCACGGCCCCAAGGGCGCCGATGGCAAGCCCGGGCCTTTTGTTGACTGGACGCACGCGGCCTCCAAGGTCGGCATGATCAAGATGCAGCATCCTGACTATGAAATGTTCCAGGACGGCCCCCACGGCGCTGCTGGCGTTGCCTGCGCCGACTGCCACATGCCCTACATGCGTGAGGGCGGCAAAAAGGTTTCCAGTCACTGGATGACCTCGCCCCTCAAGGATCCGGAACTGCGCGCCTGCCGTCAGTGCCACGCCGACAAGACCGCCGACTACCTGCGCGGCCGTGTGGAATACACCCAGAAGAAGGCCTTTGACCAACTGCTGAGAGCGCAGGAAATCTCAGTCAAGGCGCATGAAGCCGTTCGTCTTGCCAATGCCTATGAAGGCAAGCGCGCCGCCGATTACGACGCCCTGATGACCGAAGCGCGCGAAATGGTGCGCAAGGGCCAGTTGTTCTGGGATTACGTTTCTGCGGAAAACAGCGTTGGCTTCCACAACCCGGCCAAGACGCTTGATACGCTCATGACCTCTATGGAATGCAGCCAAAAGGCCGTTGACCTTGCCACCAAGGCCACGGATTTTGGCATTGCCGAAGCGCTTTCCAAGGATATCAAAGAAGCTGTGCCGCCTATTCTGGAAATGAGCCGCAAGCTGCAGCAGGACCCCGAATTCCTCAAGAAGAACCCCTGGACCAAGCTGCTGCCCACCTTGCCCAAGGCTGATCAGGTTTGGGACAATCAGACAAGGATCACTTCTGAGGCAAAGCCTGCCCAGTAACCCGGATTGAATGTCGCGGCCCGCTCATGCGGGCCTCTGCCCCCACTTAAGCAAGGCTCCATGCCGGAGCCTTGCTTTTTTATTGCGCGCTGTTAGTGACAGTGACTCTTTGAAATCATTACGGTATCTCCAAGTTTAGTCTCGAAAACCTGAAAATCAGAAGATTCGGCATAAACAGGCACACAAATTGCTTAATCCTATGCAGCACATAGCGTGTTATATTTTTGACTATTGCAAATTTATTTGCAAATACAGCAGGTTGCAGCATGGAAGCAGCAATGCACTCAAACACTTGGCGACGATGGCGCAATTTTGCGCTACTCTTGGCTTGCGCCGTACTTCTGACAGGTTGCGGAGCTTTCAGGTCAGCGCCTGATGGCGGCCCTGCCCCAGAATCTGCGCGCAAAGTGGTTAAAACGGCCTACACGCAAATGGGCACAAAATACAGACCTGGCGGAGCGTCACCACAAAAGGGCTTTGACTGCTCCGGTTTGATCTGGTGGGCATATAAGCAAAACGGCGTAAAAGTACCGCGCATAACATCTGATCAGGCGCACACAGGGCAACAGATTCCGCTCACGGCGGCTCGCCAGGGCGACATTTTGGTATTCCGCACAGGCTCCGGCCCCAGAGGCCTGCACACAGGCATCTATGCTGGCAGCAATTCCTTTATCCACAGCCCCAGGCGCGGGGAAAATGTGAGGGTTGAGAGCCTTGATGTACCATACTGGCGCAACAAACTAATCGCGGTAAGGCGGGTGGTGTACTGATCAGCAGCAGCGCCACCGCGTAATCACGCAATTGTTTATTTTATTGGCGGTAACGGCATAGTCTTTACCGCCTTTTCTGTTTGCTGACTTGCTATTAAATTTTGTTTGGAGTATTTCCAAAAGAATTACATCGGAATCACTTTGTTGCTGATTTCCGTTTCTGCCCACTCCTTTTATCCGATTCAAATTGCCGGGTGACGCGCCTCGTAGCGTGTTTCAGGCGTCCTTTGCCCGGCGCGGGAGGAGACATGGCTCGCAAGGCTGTAGTTGCTGAAAGCCTGTTGAGTATTGCGGATATTTCGCGCCATTTTTCCTTGCCAGAATCCACCACCCGCTATTACTGCAAACGGTTTGCCCATTTTATTCCCAGTGTTGGCGATGGCCGCAGACGCCGCTATCGACGCGAAACACTGGATGTCATTGCGGCTGTGCTTGAGCAGATGCAAAAATCCCGCACGGCTGCGGCTGTTGAAGATGCGCTTAACGCGCGCTTTCCGCGAAATGCCGTTGCTGTTGCGGATGCTGATTCTTCCACAGCCATTGCTGAAATTCCCTCAAGCAATGACTATTTTCCCTCAGTTGCACTCCAGATTCTGGAGCGCCAGACAAACGCCATTGAGGGGATTGCCCATCTGCTGCAACTTGTTGTGCAGCGGCTCCCTGCCCCAGGTGACAACAATACGCCAGAGGTTGGGCTTCTGCGCCAGGAAGTTGCAAACTTGCGTGTTCTGCTTGATTCGTCCGAAAAAACGCAACAAGCCGACCTTGATCAGTTGCGCTCATGGATGACCAAGGTTATCCGCAATCGCGGTGGGTCAGGACAATCAGAATAATTTTACCAATGAACATGAGAAAGGCCGCGCAATTGCGCGGCCTTTCTTGCTTGCGGAACACTCCGCCAGAACATCACTTTGAGGCGTGTCACTCACTACTGAGCTTGCTGATTTTCTCCAGCCAGACCAGTTCAACCCCGGTTGCGGTTTGTGCTTTTTTATACGTAATGAAGCCGAACTTTTCGTATAACCGCAAATTGCGTTCGCTCTTTGCGCTGGTGAAGAGTTCATACCGGGCGGCCTTTGTTGCGGACAAAATTGCCGTCATCAGTGCAGAACCATATCCCCTACCCTGCCATTGCGGCAGCACGGCAAGGCGGCCAATGTGGGCAGTGTTTTCTGCAAGGTGCGCCCTGACCGTTCCTGCCAGCGTTTGCCCATCCAATGCCTTGAGTATGACGCCCGTGCGCCATTCCTCCACCAGATTCTCAAGCGTTTGCGTGAGAGGCGGGATATCCCAATTTTCTACCAACCTCGCTTCGCTTTCAAACGCAGCCTTTTGCAGGGCCAAAATCTGCGGCAAATCGGATTCACAGGCTGGCAGGATTATCATGTGCTACTTGCTGTTTTTCAGCGCCATATCAACGGCACTCTTAAAGAGATCAAGCGGCAGGGCTCCGCGAACCACCAGGTTGTTCACGAGGAAGTACGGAGTTCCCTCAATACCGAGCTTCTGGGCATCCATCTGATCTTCAGTGATGATGTCCGTAACCTTTTTGCTGTGCACATCCTTGGCAAGGCGCTTCATGTCCACATTGAGGCCTTCAGCAGTCTTTTTCAGAAAGGCTTCACCTTCGGCAATGAGTTTATCTCTGTCTGCAAAGAGTGCTTTATAGAACTGCCAGGCCTTTTCTTCGCTCTGCTGCGATATGGCTACAAAATATGCCGAAGCAATGTTGGCCGGGCCTTTGTCGTCCAGAGGCATGTTTTTGAAAACAAGGCTCACGTCCTTGCCGTATTCCTGCAAAATGGCGTCCACAGTTTTGGATGCTTGCTGGCAGAAGTGGCAGGTAAAATCAGAAAAGGCCACAATGCGCACTTTGGCCTTGGACGCACCCATAACCGGACGGCCTTCAGTTTTAACCGTTTTGGTCACCTTCATGTCTTGCGCCCACTGGGCCTCAAGGCTGTGCTGGCGGCGAAGATTTGACCCCTGCTGAGCAATATCAAGCACAGACTCGCTTTGCCTGCGCAACACATCCATGACCAGTTCTGGCCGCTCACGGAACAGTTTTTCAAGCAGCTTGGGCAGGTTTTCTTCCGTAACTTCTACGGCATTTGCAACGGCGCTCATGCCGGGCACAATCCCAGCAGCCATGCTTGAAGCCAGTATAAAGGACGCCACCATTCTTTTACTAAACATAACTTTCCTCATTTTCTACGCGCTCGCTTAGCCCTGCTCCGCCTCAAGGCGAATCTGTGTTGCGGCGTCCTCAATTTTAAAGAGCAGCTCATCAATGTCAACAGGCTTCATCAGGTAGCCAAATGCCCCCTCGCTCATGGCCTGAACCGCAAGCTGCATGTCAGCATGACCAGAAAGCAAGATCACCTGAGTTTTTGGCCATCGGGAATGGATAATCTGCAAGGCGGACATGCCATCCATAACCGGCATTTTTACATCCATTATTATAATACCAAAGGGGAACTGCTCCATGGCATCCACAGCTTGTTGCCCGTTAGCAGCGGATTGGCACTCATACCCTCGGCGCCCAAGGCGCTTGGAGAGTATCCGCGTTACATCTGATTCATCATCAACCAACAGCACTTTTGCTAGTTCCATACTTTCTCCAGCCAAGAGATTGTGCCATTTTTTTACGCGCTTTAGCTTTACGGGGCAAGTTTTGTTGCTCAATCTGCTTTAAGCCTTGACGCTCTCACCACACTCTTTTACAAACAACCCATTGCAGCTTCCAGCGCCGCCCCCATGTTTCATGTGAAACACGAAGTTTTTCCTTCAAGTGAACCATGAAAAAAGGCGGCAAAGCCAGAAATTTCATGCTCGTTGACGTATCTGCTCCTGACAGGCCCGCCTGACAGTTGAAGCAGCAGTTCCTCTAAAATCAGTCAAATTGACTGGGAGGCCTCAATGGCGCGCATCATTTCCATCGCAAATCAAAAGGGCGGGGTGGGCAAGACCACCACTGCCATCAACCTTTCCGCTGCTCTTGCAGTCATGGAAAAAAAAGTCCTGCTCGTTGATTGCGATCCGCAGGCTAACAGCACCAGCGGCATTGGCCTGCACCAGGAAGACCTGCACGGCGACCTGTACAACACCTTTTATGAACCAGAAAAGTTGAAAGAAAATATAGCCAAAAGCCGCTCTCCATTTCTGGATATTTTGCCTGCGAGTACCAACCTTGTGGCCGTTGAGCTGGAACTTGTGGACAAAATGGCGCGCGAATTTTTCTTGGACGAATGCCTCAAAAGCGTGCGCAACGACTATGAGTATATTATTCTCGACTGCCCTCCTTCCCTGGGTCTTTTGACGCTCAACGCCCTCTGTGCGTCCCGCGAACTGCTCATTCCGCTGCAATGCGAATTTTTTGCACTTGAAGGCATCGTCAAGCTGCTGCAAACCTACGAGCAGGTGAAAAAACGGCTCAATCCTGATCTCTCACTACTGGGCGTAGTGCTGACCATGTATGACACGCGCAATCGCCTGACGAGAGAAGTTAAAAACGAAGTGCGCCGCTGCTTCCCCGAACATCTGTTTGAAACAGTCATTCCCCGCAACGTACGCCTTTCTGAAGCGCCCAGCCATGGCAAATCCATCATCCATTACGATATAAAATCCAAGGGGGCGGAAGCCTACCTTGGCTTGGCCAAAGAAATCGTACTACGCAGACCAAGCAAAAAAAATACTGTTCTGCAATAGGCGCAAGACTATTCTTTGGGCGTGGTATGTTCTATCGCAACGTGTTTGTGAAAGTGCTTCTGCCGGATTGTGGTTCCACATGCACGGCAATGAAAAACGAGCAAGCCGCCAATATTAGCGTTGGTCAGAATAAATGGGTGTTCTGGATCATTGCGCCAATCCTCGGTGCTGGCAGCACAGTGGGGGCAGGTAACTGAAGGACTGTAGGGATATTTGAAATCCCAAAATTTCATGAGCTCTTCAAAACTTTCCAGCGGGCCTGCTGCCTGTTCAAGCTCTTGCGGTTTTTCGTTTGCTGCCAAAATATTGCGAACCTTGGGCTCCATTTTTTCCCAGAGGGGCCAGGGAATGATCACAGAAGAAATATTGCCCTTGATATCGGTGATGTACTGAAGCTGCGGGTTATCCAGCATAACAAGTCCTTGAAGTAAAAAGCGGGGCCAAGCCAAAGTCGAACTTTGGAACAAAAAGATACGCCTCGCACAAGGGCAAAAGACAGCCCATTGCGCAACTGATCAGCCAGGCAGGTTTCTGCCAGAAAACAATAGCGCATAAGGTGCCGCGCCCCAAGGGCAAATGTCAAGGAAACTGCAACGAAGTTCAGGTGTTTTACGCAATGAGCTTGCGACCAAAAAATTTACCCTGCATCGTGCAGCAAATGTTTGGCATATACAAATATTGAATGAAGGCAATCACGCAAGCGGTTTGCTGAAACGGCAATCCGCAATGGCAACGGGCCTACACCACTGAGGTTCGAACACTGGTTGTATTGCCGCAACCACAGCTTATGCTGGAGGAAGAGAAATGAGCAGCAGCAAGGGATTGGGCAGAGGGCTTGACGCACTGTTTGGTGGAACCGCGCCAAAGCAGGAACCGCAAGGGTTGGAAAGCGCAGTGAACCTGATGCCGATTACGGCCTTGCATCCCAACCCCAATCAGCCGCGCAGGCACTTTGACGATGCCGCATTGCGGGAACTGGCCGATTCCATCAAATCGCAGGGAATTATTCAGCCGTTGCTGGTGCGACCGCTGGGCGGCGAAAATACCTATCAGATTGTTGCGGGTGAGCGCCGCTGGCGTGCCGCGCAACTGGCGGGGCTCAAAGAAGTTCCCGTTTATGTACGCCAGCTGAGCGACAAAGAGGTTATGGCCGCTGCTCTTATTGAAAACTTGCAGCGCGAAGATCTCAACCCCATTGAAGAAGCCGAAGCTCTCCAGGCCTTGCGGGATGCCCTTGAGCTAACGCAGGAAGAACTGGCAAGTCGACTTGGCAAAAGTCGCCCAGCTATCGCCAACGCATTGCGTTTGCTGCAACTGAGCGCAACTGCACGAGCCGATATTCAGGCCGGATTGCTCAGCGCTGGGCACGCGCGATGCCTGTTGGGCATTGACGCGCCCATTGCTTCCGAAGCGCTGCGCCAGCGCATCCTGAGCCACAAGCTGACCGTGCGCGAAGCAGAAGACGCCGCGGCATTCTGGCGTGGGCACAACGCCCTGCCCTGGGAACAGGAGGACACGACTCCGCAACCTCGCGCCAAAGCCCCCAGAAAGAAAAGCCCACAATTCAAGACCCTGCAAATGAATCTTTGCTCCAGCATTGGCTGCAAAACACAGGTAAGCGGCGATGAAAACAGCGGCCGCATTGCGTTTGCATACGGCAGCCGCGAAGAACTTGAACAGCTTTTGCAGAAACTGGGTGTGGCCCTGCCGGAAGCAGAAGAAAAATCTACAGAAAATCCCGCTGGATAAGCAGCGGGAAAATACGCCAACAGAACAGAATAGCCTGCCCTACCAATCAGAGGATAAGCGCAATGCGGAATCATTCCATTGCGCTTATCCTTTTTTGAAAAGATCAAACCTTACGCAACAGCGCACCAAACATGCCCTCAAGCCAGGGGTGCTCATGTGGCGTCTGCCACTGCCTGAGCACCTGCAAGCCGTCTGATTCACGCACAAGGTGTTCAATCTGCTTTTCATTCTCATTGGGCCGAAGGGTGCAGGTAATGTAGGCTATCTGGCAGCCCGAATGCATCCTTTCAGCAAGGCTGCGTAAAATGGATTGCTGCAAGCTCTCATGCTCAATGGCTTCTTGCGGGGGCCTACGGCGGATATCAGGCCTGCGGGCAAGAACACCAAGCCCGGAACAGGGGGCATCCACAAGCAGATAGCCATCCCAATGTGCAAGCGGCGGTTTGACTGCATCGGCAAGTGCAACAGCCGGGCAGGCAAGACCCAGCCGTGCGCACTGACCCGGCAAACCCGCAAGGCGCTGCATGCTGCGGTCTGTAGCTAGAGGAACCGCAATCCCCCGCTCAAGCAAGGCAACAGTCTTGCCACCAAAACCAGCACAGACATCCCAAATAGGTTTATCCCAGTCGTAGAGCCCAAGCTCCTCAAGAACAAGCTGCGAACCAGCGGATTGAAACGAAAGCGCGCCTTCACCTTGCAAGCCCTGCAAAGAACGACCGCATACGACAGCCGGCTGCGCACCTGGCGCAAAAGCAATCCCCCACTGCCCCACCGCTTCGCCACCACTGGCAAGCAGATCCTCACGCAATGCCACGGCAACAGAATGTTGCGCGTTGACGCGCACCGCGCTCCAGGGTCGCTCAAACGATCTACGGGCAAGTTGCAAGGCGACATCACGCCCATAGTGCTTGTACCAGTGCCCCATGATCCACAAGGGCAAAGAATAGAAAAGTCCCATGTGCTCAGCGCATCCGGCCTCCGCACCCTTGGACAGATAAAAATCTTCATGCATGGGGGCGTCTGCAAGGCGCTGTACTGAACGCAAGGCCCCGTTCGCTACACGGGCCAGCCCTTGACCGTATAAAGCCTGTGCAGTCTCAACAGCGCTAAA
Organism: Desulfovibrio intestinivivus; assembly: GCF_053570665.1. Taxonomy (NCBI): domain Bacteria; kingdom Pseudomonadati; phylum Thermodesulfobacteriota; class Desulfovibrionia; order Desulfovibrionales; family Desulfovibrionaceae; genus Desulfovibrio; species Desulfovibrio intestinivivus. Next base: position 1,086,225 of record NZ_JBRBQT010000001.1, read on the forward strand.
AACAGCGGCATGATCTGGCACTCTGTCCTGAAACAGCAGGCCGTATACCGCAAGGGCCAGCACATGCAGAAGAGGCCTCGGCAGGGATTGCGGGCGCGGCAACACTCTGGACAAAATAAACGCAATGCGAAGTTCCGTTCGCAGGTATCCGTATACAAGCTCTGAGCATAGATTGCGCTCAACTGGGGCAAGGCCTGAAGCTTCTGAGCTGGAAGCAGTTGTGGACGCACTGGACAAAGCCGCTGCAAGTGCCTGCTGGGCTGTCATGCCGGAATCAACCAACAACAAAGCCCACAGCGCGCAATGACGTGCCGTGGGGCAAAGCTTGCGAATTTTCCCAGGCAAGGGCGCAGGGCCTGATTGGGCAACGCGAATTTTAGCCATGTTATGCCCTGCCCTGATGCAAGGGTTGAGAAAGGCCAAGGAAAATCCGCACGGCGTCTTCCAGCGCCTTCATGGGCACAAGCGTATCAACGCACGGCCCATGTGGCCTCTGGTTGAGAACACCAAAAACAGGCAAAGGATAGCTGTCCTGAATGCCGGATGTAAGGTCACGTTCGCAAGCGACAGCAATAATGCACCGCGGGCGCGTTTGCACCACAATGCGGCGGGCAATGGTGCCGCCAGTGGCAATGGCAAGCCGCACACCATATTTGTCCCTTAATGCAAGCAACTCACCAACCGGGCATTTGCCGCAACGCTGGCAGTTGTCCGGATTATGGACAAGCCGCTGGGGGCACAAGGCCTGCTGAACGCAATGCGGTAAAAGCAGCAAAAGCTCCTGCGGCTGCGCCGTACAGCCACTGGCAAGCACCAGCTCGTTGTTCACCTTGATAAAGCTGCGCCGCACTCTTCCTCTGTCAATGCCAACTGCTTTTGCAAGCAATTCCATAAGGGGAAAAAACAGACGAATGGTGACATGCCGCACACTATCTACACCAGGCAGAGATTTTCCCGTATAAATATGAAATATAAGAATAATACAAAGCCACAACAAGGCAATAATAACAACAAAACCAAAACCCATGCTCAGCGTAGGCAGCCAGTGTTGCGTAGAGAAAAAACCAATCCATGGCAAAATAAGAAAAAATGCAACCCCGAGGCACAGCAGAAGGCACGAAGCCAGCATAAGCCCGATAAAAACGCGTTTTCGCGCACCACCATACTGCTCTGGGGGCAAAGAAAAGGGCGATTTACGAAACATGTGACCTCGGTTTGATGAGTCAGAAGCAAAAAACAGTCTTGAGCCTCAAAATCGCACAAAACTGCCCTTATGAAAAGCGCAAGCTCGCAACGCGATGAGTAGGTCAAAAAAAGAAAAAACGAGGCTCAAAAGAGCCTCATTAAAAATACCCATTGCGGAAAAAACATCACTCCCCTGGTTCAGGAACTCTTGCCAGACCGCAAACTCCCTTGGGCAACCCGCGTAGCACTCCGTTGAGCAGATCGCGCGCGGACATTTCTTTTTTCCCCTGAGGCTTGACCGCAGAAAGTACATACCAGCAATCAGCGCAAGCAATGCTCAAACCGTCAGCATCGATCCGCAATGTGCCGGGGGCCTGCCCTTGTGCAGATTGCCCCACCCTGCCCGGGGCAAGAATGAGCGAAAGGGGGTCGCGTTGCTTGCCATCGGAGTCCACAGTTTCAAGCACAGTGCGCGCACCAGGCCACGGGGTAACACCCCGCACCCGCGCATGCACCTGCACAGCGGGAAGCGACCAGTCAATAAAACCGTCTTCCTTGGAAATTTTAGGGGCATGGGTGGCGAGAGCATCGTCCTGCTCCACTGCATGGGCCTTGCCGTCAAGGATATCGTCAAAAACGCGCACCAGCAGTTCTGCGCCAATGCCAGCAAGGGCATCGTGCAGAGAACCTGCCGTATGCTCGCCGATGGGCAGGCCATCTGTTGCAAAAACAGGCCCGGCATCAAGCTTGCGCACAATGCGCATGATGGAAATACCAGCCCGAGCACCTGGCTGCCAGCCTTCCATCACTGCCCGCTGAATAGGGGCAGCACCACGCAGGGCAGGCAAAAGCGAAGCATGAACATTGATGGTATCAAGCGTGGGCATGGCAAGGACAGCGTCTGGCAAAATAAGGCCATAGGCCGCCACAGCCAGCAGATCAGGCTTGAAAGCCGCCAGCTCCGCCTGAGCCTCGGCACCTTTCAGACTGGCGGGCTGCATGACAGGCAGGCCAAGCTGCAAGGCAAGCTTTTTGACTGGCGATTCCGCAAGTTTATGGCCGCGCCCTGCTGGTCTGTCCGGCTGGGTGTATACCGCCACAATTTCGCCGCGAGGCCAGGCCGCCCCCCCGTTTAGGGGGGGGGGCGGCGGCAAACTCGGGCGTTCCCATAAAGACTATACGGCACTTTTTCGTTTGAGCCATTTTTTCACCTTGCTGTCGTACAGGGTGCGGCGCAGCCGGCTTATTTTGTCAATAAACAGAATGCCGTCCAGATGGTCATATTCATGCTGGGTAATAATGGCCGGGAATTCGTCCAGATCTTCATCAATGATATTGCCGTCCAGATCCATTGCATGCAAATGCACATTGCTCATGCGCTTAACATCGGCCCTGTAGTTCATGGGAACAGAAAGGCAGCCTTCCTGTTCGCTCAGAACTTCTTCGCCAGAGAGGGTCAACACAGGGTTAATCAGCACCCTGGGCTGTTTTTCCTCGTCCTTCATGGCCGGATCCATCACAAGCATGCGGATGTTGCGCCCAACCTGCGGCGCAGCAAGGCCAACACCAGGCGCAGCGTACATGGTTTCAAGCATGTCGGCAGCAAGCTGGCGAATGTCGTCCGTCACCTCGGCAACAGGTTCGCAAACCTCTTTGAGCCTGGGGTCAGGATAGGTGACAATATCAAGAATCATGCAGACGTTCGCCTCCTACGCTTTGTCGGCTGTAGCGCCGTCCTTTTTCTGCTCTGCGCCGGGCACTTCACGCAAGCGCAGGCCGAGATCCCGCAACTGACGCGAAGACACCGGGGAAGGCGCGTTGGTCATGAGGCAGGTTGCCTTCTGCGTCTTGGGGAAGGCAATGACGTCACGGATGCTGGACGAACCAGAAAGCAGCATGACCAGACGGTCAAGACCAAAAGCCAAGCCACCATGAGGCGGCGCACCAAGATCAAGCGCCTGAATAAGGAAGCCGAACTGCTCTTCTGCCTGCTCAGGCGTGAAACCAAGGGCCTCAAACATACGGCGCTGCACTTCACCGGAGTGAATACGGATGGAACCGCCGCCCACTTCGCAGCCATTGAGCACCATATCATAGGCGCGGGCGCGGGCCTTGGCCGGGTCAGTAACCATCAGTTCCATATGACCGGGCGCAGGCGAGGTGAAGGGATGGTGGCAGGCCACATAGCGCTTTGCTTCCTCGTCGTATTCGTACAGCGGGAAGTCTGTAACCCAAAGGAAATTAAAGCTGTTTTCAGGTATCAGCTTCAGATGGTTGGCAAGATGCACACGCAGGTTGCCAAGGGCGGCGTTGACCATGGAAGCCTCGCCCGCCTGGAAAAAGACAATGTCGCCGACCTGGAGATCAAGCGCTTCCGCAATGCCCTTGCGTTCTTCGTCCGAAAGGAACTTGGCGATGGGCGACTGCCACTCGTCGGCCTTGATTTTGATCCAGGCCAGACCCTGAGCGCCATAAATCTTGACGAATTCGGTAAAGGCATCAATTTCCTTGCGGGTCATGGATTCACCGCCGGGAACTTTCATACCCTTGACCAGCTGCGCAGTGGCAAAAAGCTTGAAGCCGGAGCCGCGCACAATATCCGTAATATCCACAAGCTCAAGGCCAAAACGGGTGTCGGGCTTGTCCACGCCATAACGGGCCATGGCTTCGTCCCAAGGCATGCGGGGGAAGGGAAGAGTAAGGTCCTTACCCATCACATCCTTGAAAACGCGGGCCATGAGGCCTTCGGCAATGCCCATGACCTGTTCTTCATCGGCAAAGCTCATTTCAAGGTCTACCTGAGTGAATTCAGGCTGACGGTCAGCACGCAGGTCTTCATCGCGGAAGCAGCGCACGATCTGGAAGTAACGCTCCATACCGGCAACCATCAGCAGCTGTTTGAACAGCTGGGGAGACTGCGGCAAGGCGTAAAATTCACCGTTGTTCAAACGGCTGGGCACCAGAAAGTCGCGCGCACCTTCAGGGGTGGACTTGGTAAGCACCGGGGTTTCCACTTCCGTAAAGCCGTTGTCGTCCAGAAAACAGCGGGCAGCCTGCGAAACCTTGTGCCGCAGACGCAGATTGGCCTGCATGCGCGGACGGCGCAGATCAAGATAACGCCAGGTAAGGCGCAGGTTCTCACCAGCATCGCTGCGGTCTTCAATGGCGAAAGGCGGCGTCTTGGAAGTATTGAGCAACTTCCACTCATGGGCCACAATTTCAATCTGGCCAGTGACCATATTGGCGTTGACCATGCCTTCAGGGCGCGGACGCACCTTGCCCTTGACCGCAAGCACATATTCCGAACGCAGAATATGCGCGTTCTCGTGCGCTGAAGGAGCGATATCCGGGCTGAAAACAACCTGCGTGAGGCCGTCACGGTCGCGCAGGTCGACAAATATCAGGCCGCCGTGGTCGCGGCGATACTGCACCCAACCCATCAGGCAAACATCTTCACCATCATTGGTAATGGTCAACTGGCCGCAGGAATGGCTGCGCTGCCAGTCACCAAGCTCAGTGACAAATTTCTGGTGTTCGCGCTGCACATCCTGCTGCGCGTCCTGAGTCTGCATCTGTTCAGTCATTGTTGGTTCCCGTTTGCAAAAATTGGAGTACGCCTGACTGCGGCACAGAGCACTGCTCGCCGCTTTCAAGGTTTTTAACGACCACTGTGCCCTGAGCAGCTTCGTCAGGGCCAATAATCAGACAATGCCCGGCGCCGGACTTTCCAGCCTGACGCATAAGGCTTTTAAAGCCGCCTTCACTGAAATTCATTTCGCCAGAGAGCCCGGCGTCACGCAACTTCTGGGCAAGCTGCCAGCCCTGAGCGCGGCTTTGCGCGTCCATGGCAACCAGATAAAAATCGGCTGCCTGGCCACTGCCCTCGCCCATCATGAGGGCAAGGCGTTCCATGCCGCAGGCAAAGCCAACGCCAGGAACATCCGCCCCGCCAAGACTCTTCACAAGACCGTCATACCTGCCGCCGCCGGCCACAGCTGCCTGCGCGCCAATGCTGCCGCTTACGACCTCAAAAGTAGTGCGGCAATAGTAGTCAAGACCGCGCACAAGCCTGTGATCAAGCTCAAAGGCGAGCCCCTGACCTTGCAGCAGTTCCAGCACCGTATCAAAGTGGGCGCGGCATTCAGGGCAATTGTAATCAATAAGTTTGGGGGCATTGTCCGTAATGGCGCGGCAGCCGGGCTGCTTGCAGTCAAGCACGCGCAGGGGGTTGGTTTCCACCCTGCGGGCGCAGTCCGGGCAAAGGGCGTCCTTATCGACTCCGGCAAGATATTCGAGCAATGCAGCCTTGAATTTAGGGCGGCATTCCGAACAGCCAAGGGAATTGATCTTGAGCGTCAGGTCCGTAAGGCCAAGGTCTGACAAAAAGCGCAGCAGCATGCTGACCAGTTCTGCATCAGCCATGGGGCTGTGACTGCCAAGGCATTCACAGTTGATCTGGTGAAACTGGCGCATGCGGCCCTTTTGCGGGCGTTCGTAGCGGAACATGGGGCCGGTGGTGAACAGGCGGCTCACAGGCTCGCGGTTGGTCAGCCCGCTCTCGATATAGGCGCGCATAACGCCAGCCGTGGCTTCAGGCCGCAGGGTAAGCGAACGGCCCTTGCGGTCAGGAAAGGTATACATTTCCTTTTGCACCACATCGGTTTCCTCACCGATGGAACGACAAAAAAGCTCCGTAAATTCCAGCAGCGGCGTACGCAGTTCCACAAAACCGTAGCGCCCAAAAACCTGGCGCGCGGTATTTTCAATGCGCGTGAACTGGTCGCTGTCCGGCGGAAACATATCCGCAAAACCCTTGATACGTGCAATACTCATGGCTTCCTCATAAAAAACTGGCTGCCCTGACGTGCAAGACGGCGCGAAAGAAATGGTCTACCTGCTGGCGCAAGGGGATTCAAGGCTGAATTTTCCGACGCAATCGTCACAGGGCACAGGATATTCGCCAGTAAAGCAAGCCATGCAGAAATGCTGCGGCTTCCTCACGGAGCCGAGCAGCCCTGCTATGCTGAGATAATGCAGCGAATCAACATCCAGCTTGCGAGTTATTTCCGCCAGGCTGTGCTGGGCTGCAATAAGCTCCCCGCGCGAAGAAAAATCTATGCCGTAAAAGCAGGGAAACTTGACCGGCGGGCTGGAAATGCGGATGTGCACCTCTTTGGCCCCCAGCTCGCGGAGCTTTTTGACGCGCGTCATCATGGTGGTGCCGCGCACGATGCTGTCGTCAATAATGCAGATGCGCTTGCCCTCAATCATTTCGCGCACAGGGTTGATCTTAACCCGCACGCCAAAGCTGCGCATGCTCTGCGAAGGCTGGATAAAGGTACGCCCCACATAGTGGTTGCGGATCATGGCATGCTCATAGGGCAGGCCGGAGCGCTGGGCAAAACCAAGGGCGGGATAAATGCCCGAATCCGGAAAAGGCATCACATAATCCACTTCCGGCGCAGATTCGTCAGCCAGATTCCAGCCCATCTTTTTGCGGCACAAATAGACCTGCTCGTCAAAAATATAGGAGTCGGGCCGGGCAAAATAGACCAGCTCAAAAATACACTGGCGGGGCTTTTCGGGCAGCGGCCCCATCAGATGGTCGCTGCGCACGCTGTTGCCGTCAACGATGATCATTTCGCCCGGTTTCACAGAGCGTTCAAAATCGGCCTCAAGCAGATCAAAGGCGCATGTTTCAGAGGCGAACACGGGGCTGCCGTTCATGCGGCCAAAAGCAAGAGGATGGAAGCCGTGGGGATCACGCACCGCCACCATAACGCCGTCTACCATAACCAGCAGGCAGTACGCGCCGCGAACCCGGGCACAGGTTTCCTTGACTGCGCCAGGCAGGTCGTTGTGCCTGAGCGCGCGCACCAGCAGATGCATGAACACTTCAGTGTCGTTGCTGGTGGAAAATATGGCGCCTTCGTTCTCGAGGTCTTCGCGCAACTGCGCGGCATTGACCAGATTGCCGTTGTGCGCAAGCACCACATCCCGTCCCTTAAAATGGGCAAGGAAGGGCTGGGCATTACTGCTGGAGGAACGCCCGGTGGTGGAATAACGCACATGGCCTATGGCTGTTCTGCCGGTCAGAGCCTTGAGATGGGCCTCTGAAAAAACATCGGGCACAAGGCCCATACCCTTGTGTTCGTGTACGCCGTCGGTGTCAAAGGTAACTATGCCCGCGCTTTCCTGTCCGCGATGCTGCTGTGCATACAAACCGAAATAAGCCAGACGAGCCGCTTCCTCGTGGTCATAAATGCCGAATACGCCGCATTCGTGCTTGATCATAGGCCTTACTTCTTCAGTTTTTTGCGCAGATGCGCAATGCGATTATCGATGACCGACGGATTGGGATAATCGTCGCGGGCCAGTTCAAAGTTTTTCAGGGCTTCTTTTCCCTTACCGAGCTGTTCAAGGGCATCAGCCAGCAAATAGCCCGCCAGACCACGCAGAATTTTGTCCGGATCGCTGTCCAGTATCTGCTGGCAAAGGTCAGACACATCCTGCCAGCGTTCCCTTGCCATGTTCTGGTCGGCAAGGTCGTACATGCACATTATTTTGTCATGATCCGCCATGGGCAGAGCAAGACACTGCTGCAAGGTATCTTCGCCTGCGTCAAACCGACGCAGATTGAACTGCATGGCCGCCAGCCTGCGGTAACCATCAACAGTCTGCTCTGCCGACAACCCTGCAAGCCCTATATAAGCATTCCAGGCGTCCGCCGCACGGCCATAACGCCGCAAACCCTCGTTTACCTCGCCCATGCGCCGCAAAATAACGGCGCTTCTGGCGTCATTGTCTGCAAATTCCGCCAGCATGGTCTCAAGGCATTCAAGGGTGGCACGAGGTTCCTGCCCGGCGGCATTGAGCACCACCAGCAACTGCTGCCACGCTTCCCAACGCGAATCAGCATCCCGTGCCTCACGCAGATAACGCTCAAGCAGCCTTTCGGCAAGGGACCAATCACGCAAAGAAACTGCGGTGCGGGCTGCGGAAAGGTCATCGCCCACCATGCTCTGGTCTCTGCAAGCGCACAAAAAGCCAGCAAAAACGAGGCACAGACACAGGGTCAAACCCTTGCCGCAAACCCGCCGCAATATTTTCATCAGCTGTAGTTATTCTTCACCGTCATCGTCCGCACTGTCGTCAGCAAGCCCTTCGGGCTCGGCAACAACAGGCGCGGAAGCGACATCGGTCATATCGTCCTCGTCCATTTCGGCGCTGGCGTCCCTGCCGGTCTGCCCGCCTTCGTCCACACGGTCAAAGCCCACAACATGACCGCCTTCATCAAGACGCACGAGCATAACACCCATGGTAGCGCGGCCCTTGCTGCGCACATCGTCAACGCCGATGCGCACGATCTTGTTGGACGAAGTCAGCAGAATAAGCCCGTCGTTGTCGCGCACAGGCATGGCGCCGATCACAGGCCCGGTCTTGGCAGTCACCTTGAAGTTGATGATGCCCTTGCCGCCACGCGATTGCAGGCGATAGAGATCAACACTTGTGCGCTTGCCGTAACCGTTGGCGGAAATGGACATGATCTCGGTGGTCCGGTCGATATCCTTGACGATGACCGCCGCAACCACAAAGTCCTGTCTGCGCAGGGCAATGCCCTTGACGCCCGTGGCCACGCGGCCCATGGGCCGCACATCGTTGCAGGCAAAGCGGATGGAGAAACCGTCCGCCGTAGCCAGAACAATATGGTTATTGTCGCGAATGGGGCGCACCACCACAAGTTCATCGTCTTCACGCAGGCCAACGGCCATGAGGCCTGTCTTGCGGCACTTGGCGTACAACGAGGCGGAAGAACGCTTGATCATGCCTCTCTTGGTGATGAACATGAAAAACTTGTCTTCGGCGAATTCGCGCAGGGCAAGAACTGTCGTAACCCACTCGTTTTCTTCAAGGGGCAACAGGTTGTTGATATGCACGCCCTTGGCCGTGCGGCTGCCCTCCGGCACCTGATGCACCTTGAGCTGGTGCATGCGCCCCTTGTTGGTGAAGAGGCAGAGATACTGATGATTGGTGGTGGACAAAAATTCCTGCACATAGTCGTCATCCGATGTGTGCAGGGCCGCAATGCCCTTGCCGCCGCGTTTCTGCTGCTGATAGTTCTCAAGCCCAGTACGCTTCATGTAGCCACGGCGCGACAGCGTGATAACCACTTCTTCGTCAGGGATGAGATCTTCAATATCAATGTCGGTCAGGGCTTCGCGCAGCACTTCCGTACGGCGGGGAGTGGCAAAATTATCGCGGATTTCGGCAATCTCGCGCTTGAGTTCGCTGCGCAGCACTTCGGCATTTTCCAGAATGGAGCGATAAAATTCGATCTTTTGCAGCAGATCCTTGTATTCGTTCATCAGCTCTTCGCGCTGAAGACCTGTGAGGCGCTGCAAGCGCATTTCAAGAATGGCCTTGGCCTGCACTTCTGAAAACGCAAAGCGCTCCATCAGGGCATTACGGGCTTCTTCCGGATTGGCGGACGCGCGGATAAGGGCCACCACTTCATCGATATTGTCGATGGCGATGCGCAGACCTTCCAGAATATGCGCGCGGGCTTCGGCTTTTTCCAGATCGTAACGCGTGCGGCGGATGACCACCTCACGCCTGTGATCCACAAAGCAGGAAAGCGCCGTCTTGAGGTTCAGCAGCTGCGGGCGGTTGTCCACCACTGCCAGCATGTTGATGCCGAAGCTCGTTTCCAGCGGCGTGAACTTGTACAGGGCGTTGACCACAATGTCGGGGATGGTGCCGCGCTTGAGGTCAATAACAATGCGTATGCCCTTGCGGTCGGATTCATCGCGCAGGTCGGTGATGCCGTCAATCTTGCGGTCATTGACCAGAGCCGCGATTTTTTCCACCAGCGAGCTTTTGTTAAGCCCAAAGGGAATCTCGCGGATAACGATGCTCTGCGCGCCCTTTTTGCGGTCTTCAATTTCAATGCGCCCACGCACCTTAACCGTGCCGCGCCCGGTGTGGTAGGCATCGTACAGGCCTTTGCCCGCGTAGACAAAACCCCTGGTGGGAAAGTCCGGCCCTTTCACATAATCCATGAGTTCATCGATGCTGCACTGCGGGTTATCCAGCAGCAGTTGCAGGGCATCGCACAGTTCACCCAGGTTGTGGGGCGGAATATTGGTGGCCATACCCACGGCAATACCCGAGCTGCCGTTGAGCAGCAGGTTGGGAACCTTGCTCGGCATGACCGTAGGTTCCTGAAGGGTGTTGTCGTAGTTGGGGCGAAAATCCACGGTGTTCTTGTCCAGGTCGTTCAAAAACTCCTGGGCAAGCTTGGACATGCGCACTTCGGTATAACGCATGGCAGCAGCGGCATCACCATCAATGGAGCCGAAGTTGCCCTGCCCGTCCACCAGAGGATCGCGCATGGAAAATTCCTGCGCCATACGCACCAGCGCGTCATACACGGCAGAGTCGCCATGCGGGTGATATTTACCGATGACGTCACCGACGATACGCGCGGATTTTTTGTGCGGACGGTTGTAGTTGTTGGCAAGCTCGTACTGCGCAAAAAGAATACGCCTGTGAACCGGCTTAAGGCCATCGCGCGCGTCCGGGATGGCGCGCCCGATAATGACCGAAAGGGAATACTCCAGATACGATTTGCGGAGTTCTGTTTCAATGCTGATCTGCGGCTGCTGCATATCTGCCACTGCGGGCCTCGCTGCTGTTATTTCGGGGCTGGAAGGGCAAGCCCTCCTGATACAAAGGGTCTTGGCCCTGCTGCATCCCCATTTTACGTGTCATGCGGCGAAAAACCTTGTTAAAAATCCGGCTTTTCGCTTCACGCTATTGATATATTCACAGGAAACTCTGTGGAATTTCCCTGTACGGGCAGCTCCACAGAGTTTTCCCTTTAAATATCCAGATCCTGTACGGCCAGGGCGTTGCGCTCGATAAAATCGCGGCGCGGTTCCACACGGTCGCCCATAAGCTCCACAAAAGCGTCAGAAGCTTCATTGGCATCTTCCACCGCAACTTGCAGGAGCACGCGATTTTCTGGGTTCATGGTGGTCACCCAGAGCTGGTCGGGGTTCATTTCACCAAGACCCTTGTAGCGCTGGATGTTGATGCCCTTACGGGCTTCATCAAGCACCATGCGCATGAGCGTAAACAAGTCCTCTGTGGCAACTTCGCCGTCCTTTTTGCGCAGGGTAAAGGCAAAAGAGCCGCACTGCTGGCGCAGTTCGTCAAAGAGCTGCCAGCCTTGCTTGTAAAGGCGGGAAGAAAAGAACTCCATGCCCCTGCGGGTATGGTGCCCGCCGGTATTTTCAAACACGGCAAACAGGCGTTCTTCCTCGTCTTCGCTCTTTTCCCTCTCAAGGGTAAGCATGTAACCGTGACCGTTAAGCCATTCGGTGAGCTCGCTGTCCTGATTTTCAAGGCTCTGGGCATCAATCTGCTTTTCATGGGTCACAAGGGCCATGAAGAGATCACGCGGAGTGCCGGACATTTCGGCATCGTTCACGCGTCCTTCGGCCTTTTCAATGTGCTCCATGAGGCGGATGAGTTCCTTGCCGCTGAATTCCTTGCCGTTGGAGGCCACCACGGTCACGTCTTCGCTCACGCGGGTGAGCAGAAATTCGTTGAGCGCGGGGTCGTCCTTGATAAACTTTTCCATGCGCGAATTGTGCACACGGTACAGAGGCGGCTGCGCGATGTAGACAAAGCCGCGCTCCACCATTTCCTGATACTGCCTGAAGAAAAAGGTCAGCAGCAGGGTGCGGATGTGCGCTCCGTCCACGTCGGCGTCTGTCATGATGATGATTTTATGGTAACGCAGCTTGTCGAGGTCTGTATCTTCCTCGCCAATGCCAGCGCCCATGGCGGTGATCAGCGCCTTTACTTCCTTGTTGGCAAGCATCTTGTCAAAACGGGTGCGTTCCGTGTTCAGAATTTTGCCGCGCAAGGGCAAAATAGCCTGATTTTTGGGATTACGCCCCTGCTTTGCTGAACCGCCTGCCGAATCACCTTCCACGATGAACAGTTCGGATTCAACGGGATCCTTGCTCTGGCAGTCGGCCAGTTTGCCGGGCAGCGAGTTGTCGGACAACGCGCCTTTGCGGCGGACAAGTTCCTTGGCGCGGCGGGCGGCGTCTCGCGCCCGTGAGGCATCCACGGCTTTTTCGATAATGAGGCGGATATCCTTGGGATTCTCCTCAAAATACACATTCAGGCGGTCATAAACCACACCGGCAACAAGACCAGCAATCTCGCTGTTGCCGAGCTTGGTCTTGGTCTGCCCTTCAAACTGCGGCTGGGGCAGCTTGACGCTGATAACGGCAGTGAGACCCTCGCGCACGTCATCACCAGACAGCGAGGTGTTCTTCATCTTTTTGACCAGGTCAGCCTGGCCCTTGATGTAGCCGTTGATGGCGCGCGTGAGCGCAGTGCGGAAGCCCACAAGGTGGGTGCCGCCTTCCTTGGTGCGGATATTGTTGGCAAAGGTGAAAATGTTTTCCTTGTAGCCCGCATTGTACTGCAAGGCAAAATCTACGGTAACATTATCAACAATGCCTTCACCAAAGATGATGGGGTGAATGCCCTGTTCGCCGGAGTTGAGGTCGCCCACAAACTGGCGAATGCCTCCCTCGGCGTGGAACACATGGGTTTCGCCAATGCGCTCGTCGATGCACTCGATGGTCAGGCCTTTGTTAAGATAGGCCAGCTCCTCGAAGCGCTTCTTCAATGTTTCATATGAAAACTCGAGAACTTCAAAAATCTCTTCATCAGGTTTGAAGCGAACGGTGGTGCCGTGCCCTTCAACGAAGCCCTCGCTGATAACCACCAGTTCGTCCTGAGGTACGCCACGGGCGTAGTGCTGACGGTAGCGTTTGCCATTACGGCGCACAGTGACGGTAAGCTCTTCAGAAAGGGCGTTGACGCAGGAAACACCCACGCCGTGCAGACCGCCCGAAACTTTGTAGCTCGAGTTGTCGAACTTGCCGCCAGCGTGCAGCTTGGTCATGACCACCTGCACGGCGGGCACGCCTTCCTTGGGATGGATATCCACAGGGATGCCGCGCCCGTCATCGCGAACAGTCACGCTGTTGTCAGCATGCAGAATAACAGTGACCCGCGAACAGAAGCCGGCCATGGCTTCGTCAATGGAGTTGTCCACTACCTCGTACACCAGATGGTGCAGGCCGCGCGCGTCTGTAGAACCTATGTACATGGCCGGGCGCTTGCGCACAGCCGACAGGCCTTCCAGAATGGTAATGGAAGAGGCGTTGTACCCGCCGTTGCCGGTTTCAGGAGCCATTAAACGTCTTCCTCGCTATAGTAGGTCGTTTCAGAAACCTTCATGGGCATGATGATAACGGTATAGTCGGCATCATCGGCGCCGCGGATACCGCAGGGGCCTTCAGAGCCGGTAAGCATCATGTCGATCTTTGCAGAAACAAAGTGTCCCAACACGTCAAGCAGGTTGCGCGTGGGGAAGGCAATGCGTTTTATATCGCCATTATAAGCAACTTCAAGGCTTTCATTGGCCGAGCCCACATCTTGCCCCTGGGCGGAAAGCAATGCTTCCCCGGCAGAAAGATCCATGTAGGTGCAGCGGTCGCTCTCGGTATTAAAAATAAGAATACGGCCGAGCGCTTCAATGGCTTCCTTGCGGGCAAGAGTCATGGGGTGCATGTCTTCGCTGGCAAGCTTGCTCATGAAGATGTTGTAATCAGGGTATTCGTGGGCAGCGCGAGGCAGGCTGAGCGTTTCAGCGCCATCAAGGCTGCGCAGATACAGGCGCTTGTCGGTGATGTTCAGTTCAATCTCATCCAGACCAAGCCATTTTTTGATGTCCGCCAGATATTTCTTCTGGATCAGCATACCCGCTTCAGGCAGGCGTTCGGCCAGCTCGTCATGGGTAAAGGAAACAAGGGCAAACTGGTGGCCATTGAGACCGCACACATCAATGCGTCCGTTGCCGCGCGGCTTCATGCACAGGCAGGCAATGGCGTCCATGGCGTCGTCATCGCTGATGCAAAAGCCCACCTTGTCCAGAATGTCCTGCAAAAAGTCGCCAGACCAGGTGACGGCGTTTTCAGCAGGAAAGGCAGAAAAATTCTGAAACCACTCCGCCCCGCTCACAGGCAGTTTGTAGGTGCGTCGTCCCTGCTCCAAAAGCAGATTGCCAGAAGCTTCATCAAGGGTGAGGTGCAGAACACCCGTGGGCAACTGACGCACAAGATCCACAAAAGCCCTGCCCTGAACGCCTATAAGGCCAGGAGCGGCTACTTCAGCAGGATAACGCCCCGTAAATTCAATGTTGGCGTCCGTGGACATGACTGAAAGGCTGCCTTCTTCAGCCTTGAGCCAGATGGAGCGCAGATACTGCGCCCCTGCCTTGGCAGGAATGATGGCAGCTGCCTTCAGCAGGCCTTCGATGATCTGCTCTTTGTTTACAGTAAGTTTCATATGTTTTTTCCTTACTATTATAGTCGTCTGTGTCTATGTTCTTAAGACAGCTAACGTACTTTTATTATTGAAAAATCAAGTGAACACTCCAACACCGTCCAAGGAAACGCCGGGAACATTTTCCCGTATTTTCGCCCGGTTGGCGGGCTGCTATTGTGCCTTGAGCTCCAGCTCTGTCACTAGTTGTTGGAGCGTTTTGTCACTAACTAGGATTTTCTTAATTTTTTTAATGGCATATATGACAGTGCTATGGTCTTTTCCGCCAAAGGCCCGTCCAAGTTCCGGGTAGGAAAGACCCAGCTTGCGCCTGCATATATACATGGAAACCTGCCGCGCCAGCACGAGGTCTGGTCGGCGTTTGCCGCCAAGCACGTCTTCGGGCCGCAGATTCATGGCCCGGGCCACTACGCCAAGAATTTCCAGACAGCCTGGCGTTTTGTCGGCCACGCCCGTGCGCACAATGTTTTCAAGGTCTGTCTGCGACAATTCGCACCCTGTAACGGAACAAAAGGCCGCCACCTTGAGCAGCAGCCCCTGCAGCAGACGAAACTGCGAACAGCGCTGGGCAATGAACAGCAGCTGTTCCCGAGAGAGGTTCATGTGCCGTTCTTTGCTCATGGCCTGCAGGTAGCGCATACGCACATCAAGATCAGGCTCCATGAGTTCTACCACAAGCCCGCTTTCTAGGCGCGAACGCAAACGTTCGTCCAGAGACTTGAGAGCCTGCGGTTGACCCGTGCAGGCAAAGACCATCTGTCCTGGCTTGCCGTCTTGCCCGCCGCTGCGCGGGCAGGCATCCATGCACGATACCAGTTTGCGTTGCCAGGCCGACTGGCCGGCAAGATCCTGAATATCGTCCAGCAGCAGAACATCGCACTGTTGCCAGAAAATTTCCGGCCTGCGCACCCATGCCGGATTGTCTGCGCAAAAGCGCGCAGCCGCAGCAATAATTACGCGGCTGCCTGTATGCCCTTCTGCCAGGGTGGCTGCCATGGATCGCAAAATATGGCTTTTGCCTGTACCGCTGTGCCCACAGAGCAGAAAAGGATTGTAGGCCACATCGGCGCGCCTTTCTGCAATCTCCTTGGCGGCAGCCAGGGGAAAGGCATTTTTTGCATTGGCAATAAATGCTGTGAAGGCATCATTTTCAATTCTGGGCGCTGCGGGGGTATCCGTGCGCACCATAAAATTTTGCCTGTTCTGATCGGCAGTTTTTTGCTCCACATGCGGGAACGGCCATGTCTGCGCGTGCCCCAGGGTGGGCTGTTCGTATACTATTTGCGGGAGCTTTTTGTCGGCAAAGCGGCAGGAAAGCGCCTGTTCAAAAAGATCGCGCTTTTGCTGGTTGAACCACGCGGCAAAATAAAAGTGGGGAAAGCCGACGGTTAGTGTATCGCCTTCATGGCACAGGGTAAGGGATTCCAGCCAGTCTCCCCTGTCGTTGGCCTTTTGCTGTGCCAGTATGTCCTGCAACTCGTTTTTCAGCATAGCGTATGTGGCCTGTCCATAGGCCTGTGGATAACTGTTTCCTCCGGGGCATTGCGTCAGAACATGCCGGCATTTCAGGCAGGGCCCACAGGCCTTGTTTACCGGATTTGGCGCGGTTCTCGCCATGAAGGAACAAAGAGCATGCATACCATAAAGCTGAATATGAAACAAGTGCCGACATATTCAATGGCCTCCAGGCTTACCCTCCGGCGTTGAAAAACAGAGGCGAGCAATGATACCGGTCAAAGGCATGGATACAGTTTTTATAATATACTGCATTACCTGTTAAAATCTGTGTAAAACCTCACTGCCTGTTAAGGCGGCTGGACAAGGAACACCACGGCAGGTATACGTTTGCAATGTTTTTGCACACGAAGATTCGCTGGATACTGGTCGCGGCCCTGTTTCTGCTTTTTGCAGGTTTGTTTGCCTGGGAAAAGGGCTGGCTCCCGTTTGATCAGTTGCAAGCTGACATCCCCGTTGCGGGCGAGCAGTCTTCTACTGATCAGGCAGCGTCTGCCGACGGCGGGGAGGATCCTGCCAATGTTTTCAAAGCCCAGGGGGCAGAAGCAACCTCTCAGACCAATATCGCGGAAGGTGACGGAAATACAGGAGCAGACCTGACGCAATCCGCTACGTCCGACGCTGCAAATCCAGATGAAGAATCTGTCGCCCCTGGCGAGGAAGTGGTCAAAGGCACGGTTGAGAAAGGTGATACTGTCACTAAAATTCTTGCCGGGGCAGACAGCCAGGCCGTGCAGGATTATATAAGCGCCGCGCGCCGAGTGTTTTCCATGCGGGCTTTTCGCGATGGTCAGCCCTACGTGGTTGTGACCGATGCCGCCACGGGCAAGGTAAAGCGTTTTGAATACGAAATAGACAGCCGCCGCCGTCTGGTGGTGGAGGGCATGGAACAGCCCGTGGCCAGGGTGGAGGCCATTGAATATGTCACCCTGCTCACCACGATGAGCGCCACCATTGACGACAATCTTTTTCAGGCAGTGGCTGATGCCGGGGAAAGCCCGCAAATGGCCCTCAAGCTGGCAGAGCTTTTTGGTTCGGAAATCAACTTTATCCGTGATCTGCAGGAAGGCGATTCTTTCTCGGTGCTGGTTGAAAAGCGCTATCGTGAGGGCGAATACAAGGGCTATGGCCGTATTCTGACCGCGCATTTCACCAACAAGGGTAAAACCTTTGAGGCCTACCTGTTCCGCGAAGGAAACAAGGCCGCCAGTTATTATAACAGCAAGGGCGAAAACGTCCGCAAATCATTGCTACAGGCTCCCCTGGCATTCACGCGCGTGACCTCGCGCTTTACAAAAAACCGGCTCCATCCCATATTGGGGTATAGCAGACCACACGAAGGTGTGGACTATGCCGCTCCCACTGGTACGCCTGTCAAGGCTGTGGGTGAAGGTGTGGTTACGCAGCGTGGCTGGGCTGGCGGCTACGGCAACCAGATTATTGTGCGTCATGGCGGCGGGTTGGAGTCTTTGTACGCGCATTTATCCGGCTATGCCCGAGGTCTGCAAAGTGGGCAGAAGGTGCGTCAGGGGCAGGTTATTGGTTTTGTGGGCATGACGGGCCTTGCCACTGGACCGCATCTTGATTTCAGGCTGCGGCAGAATGGCAAATTCGTAAATCCCGCCAAGGCCATTAACCCCAGAGGCGAACCGGTCAGCAAGAGCGCCATGAGCGCCTTTGAAAAAATTATGGCTGTGGAGCTGGCAGCGCTTAAGGGAGAAAAAACTTTTCCCGAGTATACTGTGGACAGCATTGTGGTCGACAAGGTGGATATGCCGCAGCCCGAAACACCATCCGAGCCGGAACACAAGGCCGAAAAGCGCAAAAAAAAGCATAAAAACTAGTTTATTTGCAGCTCGCAAAGTTTTTTCCGACAGGCCTGCCATATCTCGGTAAATGGATGCTCGGCTTTGTGGCGGATTTTCCGCCCAGGGGGCTTTATGACATACTATGACCCAGCATCCGGGCTTTCTGTTACCGTGCTGCCGGGTTCGCCCGGCAACCCGGATGCCATTACGTACTACCCCTCTATTATCAACGATTCTACGGCAGCTGCGGAAGCCCTGCTCGTGGAAGAAAGCGCCAAATCCTTCATGCAGAGTCAGTGGCGGCTGGCCGCCTCCAACATGGTAGGGATTGGCGTTATTGCCAGCGGTTGGGCCTGATCTGGTTTGTCCCGGATATTTTAATATAATATTAATTATTTAAGTATGTTATATAAAAAATATAACATACTGACCTGTTGTCATGCCGACATTCCAAGGCAGGTACTTGCCCAAGTAACAGCCAAATCTAGCTGAAGGTTACACTGTTTTCCCATCATTTTTGCTGCAAGTGGCCGAACATGGCCTGTTTTTGGCCTTGGCGGTTGCATTGTGAAGCGCGAAACGATACACAAATTCTCATGTCATCGCGCCGTCTTCTTTTTCTTACCCCCGCTCAGGCAGTCACTGCCGTCTTTCCTGCGTTGCGAAATGCGGGCTATGAGCTCGGCATTGCAGAAAATCTCAAGGGCGCTTCTGTTTTTATAAAAAAATCCGGGCCGGACGTGATTTTCTCACGCCCCACATTGCCGGGTTTTCGTGTGGAAGATCTGCTTGCTGTTGGCGCGGAAGACCCTAATTTTCCCCCTGTCATAGTTATTACGGACAAAGGCAGCCCTGAAGAGGCCGAAAGGCTCATGGGGCTGGGCGCGCGCGATTACTGGCTAGAACCGCTGGACGTGGACCGCGTCGCCGCTGTGGCAGGTCAGAAGCGCAAGACTGCCCCGGTTCCGGCAGTGTCCACTCTTGGTGGGCACAAGGCCCGCCACGAAGGCTCTGGCCCGCGTATTGTGGGCGAGCACCCGGCCATTGCCCGTGTGCTGCAACTGGCCCGCCAGGTGGCTGGATCGCGGGCTACAGTGCTGATTACCGGGGAATCGGGTACTGGTAAGGAAATGTTTGCCCGTTATCTGCATGCCATGAGCAAGCGCGCAGAGCAGGCTTTTGTGGCCGTTAACTGCGCCGCCCTGCCGGAACATCTGCTTGAGAGCGAGCTTTTTGGGCACGAGAAAGGCGCTTTCACTGGCGCCATTGCACGCAAGCCCGGCAAGTTTGAGCTTGCCGATGGCGGCACCCTCCTGCTTGATGAAATTTCTGAGATGGATATGGCCTTGCAGGCGAAGCTCCTCCGTGTGCTTCAGGAGGGCGAGATCGACCGCGTGGGCGGCACCGAAACCATCAAGGTTGATGTGCGCGTGCTTGCCACCACCAACCGCGATCTTGAAGGCTGGGTAAAAGAGGGCAAGTTCCGTCAGGACTTGTATTTTCGGCTGAACGTTATTCCTTTGCGTCTGCCTTCATTGCGCGAGCGCGGGGATGACGTGCTGGAACTGGCCAGATTTTTCATAGGCATGTATACGCGTGAATACCAGTTGCCTGCCGCCCCCCTTTCTGAAAGCGCTATTGCCTGGTTGCAGCAGTATGACTTTCCCGGCAATGTGCGCGAACTGCAAAACCTGATGGAACGCGCAGTGCTGCTTGCTAACGGCAGGCCTGTTGAGCCCTGCCATTTTCTGCTTGAGAATGAAGACTGGCCGCTGTTTGAAGAAGAGGCTCCCCAGTCGACTGCTCTGGTGGAAGAAGCCCATGCCAACGCGCTGGCGGCTTCTGCGGCTGTTCAGGATGTTGATGCGCCCCGCTCCGGCGAGTACGCCCCGGCAACGGGCGTATCGGCTGGAGACAACCGCATGCAGGGCGCTGTGATTCCTCTGCATGAGATGGAGCGCATCATGATTTTCAAGGGGCTGGAGGTAACCTCCGGCAACCGTACGCAGGCAGCCGATCTGTTGGGTATTTCAGTGCGCACGCTGCGCAACAAGCTGAACGAATACCGAGCTGCCGGGCACCCCATCGACTGATTTTGTCCGGATAACTTTCTCAGACAAATATAAAAACGCCCGCTGATGCGGGCGTTTTGCGTTCCGTGCGCTGGTTGGCGTCTCAATTCCAAGGTGGGCGTGCGGGGGGCCTTTTCAAGACTACCCCTCCCCCCGCCAACACCCACCGTGAAAGGTACTAGCTGTGGATGTCGCAGCAGCTTTTGGCGAGTTTGTCATAAAGCCATGCCATGTCCATTGAACCGTGTTTTTCAATGGATTGCAGCTTTTTTAGACCAGCTTCTGTAATTTTGCGGGCCTGTTCCGCCACAGATGCTGCCTCCTGCCGCCGGATGGACACAATACCGTCCGCATCCCCCACAATCAGATCGCCGGGCTGAATAACCACGTTGCCCATGCTGACAGGTACGTTGATTTCGCCGCAGGCGTCCTTGTATGGCCCGTTGGGCGACACTGCTCGCGCATAGACGGGAAAATCCGTCTGCCGCAGGGCGTCGGCATCGCGCACGGCTCCATCAATAACAAGGCCTGCCAGAGCGCGCGCCTTACCAAGTGCCGCTACAATTTCACCAGCTACTGCTCTTTCCGTATAGCCCGCGCAGGATACCACCAGCACGTCGCCGGGCCGGGCGTTGTCTACAGCATAGTACAGCAGCAGGTTTTCACTTGCGGGCAGATTGACGGTATAGGCGGTACCCAGAATGCGGCTTTTGTTAAATGGCTTGAGCGCTGACGGCAGGGCTGCGTTGCGCCCCAGGGCATCGCAGATATCCGCAACAGCCAGATCAGCATACTGGCACACAATTTCAGGTGAAAGGCGGTCAATCTGACAGTTGATGGCGTAACGCATAAACATGTTCCATGGCGCAGGGCGCTGTGTATGAACGGCCGCCTGCCCTTCCGAAGACGCATCGGAAGGGCAGGCAGTTCGCTTGGGTATGGAGAGGGTCTATTTGCAGGGTTCGGCTTCTGTTGCGACCATTGAAGCGGCAATTTCATTACGTGCATCAGCATCGTTGAGCACATGGTCGACGTCTATTTCGCCCCGAAGCACCTTGTTGGCCCGGTCAAGGTCAATGGACTTTTCCCAGCGGCCAATGGCCACTGTGGCGACGCAGTTACCGATGAGGTTGACCACGGCGCGCATTTCATTGAGCACGCGGTCAATACCAATAACCAGTGTCATGCCCACCACGGGAATGATGTTGGTGGCCGAAAGTGTGGCAGCGAGGGCAATAAGGGCTGCACCGGCAACACCCGCGCCGCCCTTGGATGTGAGCAGCAGCACCAGCATGAGGGTTATCTGATGGCTGATGTCGAGGTGAATATCCATGGCCTGGGCAATGAAGGATGCCGCCATAGTCAGGTAGATGGCCGCACCGTCAAGATTGAAGGAGTAGCCAGTGGGGAACACCAGACCAACCACGGATTTTTTGATGCCCAGGGCTTCCATTTTTTCCATGCTGCGGGGCAGCACGGCTTCTGTGCTGGCAGTGCCGAGGGTGATGAAAATTTCATCCTTCATATAGCAGATGAGCTGCCATATGTTGATGCCCGAAAATTTGCAGATAAGGCCCAGCACCACGATAACAAAGAGCGCGCTCGTCACGTAGAGGCAGAGCACAAGCTTGCCCAGCGAAGCCAGCGCGCCAACGCCGTACTTGCCGATGGTAAAAGTGATTGCGCCAAAAGCGCCCACCGGGGCCAGCTTCATGATCAGGTTGACCACGCCCAGCAGGGCAGTGCTGAAGCGTTCAAGCGTGCCAAGGATGGCTTCTTTAGGCTTGCCTGACATGTGGGAGAGGCTCATGCCGAACAGCACGGAGAACAGCAGCACCTGAAGCAGATTGCCCTCTGCAAACGCGCCGATAACGCTGTTGGGGATGATGCCCATAACAAATTCCATGGTGGTCTGCGCCTTGGCATGGGCGAACTTGCCCAGAGAAGAAGCATCCATGGTGGCAGGGTCGGCATGAATCCCGGCGCCGGGCTGCACAAAATGTACAACAACCAGACCGATAAAAAGAGCAAGAGTGGTAACTATTTCAAAATACAGCAGTGTTTTACCGCCCACACGGCCTACAGCCTTGAGGCTGTCCATGCGTGCAATGCCCACGACGACAGTGCAGAAAATCACTGGCGTAATGATCATTTTGATAAGATTGATGAACGCATCGCCAAGGGGTTTGAGTTTAACAGCAATATCTGGAGAGACAAAGCCGAACGCAATACCCAGAGCGATGCCTACAAGAACTTTGAAATATAGAGAAGAAAATACTTTTTTCGACATATCCACCTCAGTATCAGGCAAGGGGGGAAAATGGGTGCCAAGAAAAACACGGCCAAACACCAGATTTGTGAAAATTTGGGCTAATACGGCTTTAAAAGAGGCCGGCCTGCCCTGACGGTGCCGGTCGGCCTCTTTTAAAGCGTAGCTTAGGCGCTTTCGTACAAACGGGTCATGATGAATTCTCTGTGGCCCAGCACTTCAGCGGCGGTGTTACGGCCGTTGCAGGTGCGGAACAACATTTCGAGCAGCTTGTCGCCAGCGGCATCGAGGTCCATTTCACGGCGCAGGATGCCGGAAACGTCCACATCGATGTGCTCGCTCATGGTGCGCACGGTGCGGGGGTTTGCCGAAAGCTTGATCACGGGCAGGATGGGGTTGCCGATGATGTTGCCCTGGCCCGTGGGGAAGAAGTGCGCCACAAAGCCGGAGGCAGCGCAAAGGGTGACCATTTCGGCAGCGGCGGAAGAGGAATCCATGAACCACAGGCCGGGGCCAGTGGGCATTTCAGCCTTGTCGAGGCAGCCGATGACAGGCGCTTTGCGGCCAATCTTCTGCACATTGCCCAAGGCTTTTTCTTCAATGGTGGTCAGGCCGCCTTCAATGTTGCCCTTGGTGGGCTGGGAGTCGCTCAGGTCGTCCGTCTTGTGGTCGTCCACAACCTTGGCGTAGCGGTCAAAGAAGGCCTTGAACTGGGCGCGAACTTCAGCGTTGGCGCAGCGTTCCATAACCAGGTGCTCGCCGCCGGTGATTTCAGTGGTTTCGCCAAAGAGGGTGGTGGCGCCCTTTTCCCACAGCTTGTCAAAAGCGTTGCCAACAGTGGGGTTGGCGGCAATACCGGAGGTGGTGTCGGATTCGCCGCACTTGGTGGAGACCCACAGTTCGTTCACTTTGCATTCGGTGCGCTGCAGTTCGGTGGCGAAGTGCATGAATTCCTTGGCCTTGCGGGAAGCGCTGCAAATGGTCTCAAGGTCGCCGTGCTGTTCAATGGAAAAACCTTCAACGTGCTTGCCGGTCTTGGCGATACCGTCCACAACGCGCTTGGTCCACTGGGGCTCGATGCCGATAACGATAACGGCGGCAACGTTGGGGTTGCAGCCCACGCCGATCAGCGTGCGGAAATGCAGGTCAAGGTCTTCGCCGAACTGAAGGCGGCCATAAGCGTGCGGAAGAGCAAGCGTGCCCTTGACGTTGTTGGCAACAGCTTCGCAAGCGGCATTGGAAAGGTCGTCCAGGGGCAGAATTATAACGTGGTTACGGATGCCCACGCGGCCATTTTCGCGGCGATAGCCCATAAATGTCTGTTGCATCAGCTTACCACCTCTTGGTTTTGACGTTATGGACATGCAAATGTTCGCCGCGCTTGATGGGCTTTACAACTTTGCCAATGTCAGTGCCGTACTTGATGACGGTATCGCCCACAGCAAGATCCTTCAGGGCAATCTTGTGGCCGATCGGAATGTCACTCAGCGTTTCAAAGTCGATGCTCTGGTTGCCATCCATGACCCAACCGTTAAGCTTATCGCCTTTCTTCACCCCTTCGACAACGACAACGCCGACGCTATCGTCGGGTTCGTGAACCACAAAATGGGTTACCATACCGTTCTCCTTGAATAACAATGGTATAAAAAATGTTTTGTATGGCAAAACTTAATGACATTATGCGAAAAACAAGAGTTTTTCTTGCGGCATTATGAGTATGCATATGTGGATTATTTTATCCCCACATGTAAATACAAATCTTTTTTATGCCTTTAAGCTTTGCTGTAAGAGTTATAGCAATTGGTGTGCCAAAATCAGCGATCCGAATTATTAGGCGGGAAATATGGATTTTTTTCACAATCTTGATTGACCACTCAACTAATGGCTTGATTTGTTGGCAGTATTGATGATATTTGGGTAAAAAATTGCCCATATTTAGGCGGAGACCATGGAATACAAAATTACGCCCAATGGATTGAGCAGCCCTTCGCTCACGGTAGGGCAGGTTGTGCACCATCTTGCGCGCATTGTTGCGGGAAAGATCGATAGAAACGCGTTTTTTCAGATATTATCCAAGCAGCTTCGTGTGCTCTTTCACTATGACCGGTTTTGCATCAACCTCTATGATGCCGAGCGGGAATTTCTGAACCTGTTTACTGCTGCGGATGGAACCGTTGTAGAATCACTTTCAAATACCCGTATAGCCCGCAATACCGTTGCCGGGCTTGCCATTTCTTCGCGCAAGCCTGTGGTCATCAACGATCTGGCGGCCCATAATCTGGGCGATGGCCCCATGCCCCTTTCATCGGTGGGCCTCAACGCAACCATTGCCCTGCCTCTCATAATCAACCGCGAAGTCATAGGCACGCTGCATGTTTCTTTTGTAAAGCAGCCGGACAATATTGTTGAGATTCTGAACTTTCTCATTGAACTCACGCCTGTGCTTACCACCTTTCTTTTTGCCGTGCTGGCGGAGGAACGCGTGGGAAAAGGCAGGCCACTGCCGGAGCAATCCAGCCGCATACAGGATAACTCGGGCACCATTCTGCTGGAAAGCAAACTGCTCGAAACCCCGCCAATGGCCCGCACTATGGCTATTGTCAGCAAGGTTGCCAAGTTGAACATTCCCGTGCTTATCACCGGGGAAACTGGCACGGGCAAAAGCATGCTGGCGCGCTGGCTGCACCGTCACAGCCCGCGAAGGGAAGAAAATTTCGTCAAGGTCAATTGCCCTTCCATAGCGCCTACCCTTTTTGAAAGCGAAATGTTCGGTTACGCCAAGGGGGCCTTTACCGGGGCCACAGCCAAGCGCATTGGGCGTATTGAACTGGCACAGAACGGAACCCTGTTTCTTGATGAAATTGGCGAGCTTGCGCCGGAAATGCAGAGCAAATTGCTGCTGGTCATGGAAGAAAATTCGTTCGAGCGTGTGGGCGAGGCTGAATCCACTGGTGTGGACATCCGCGTAATTTCAGCTACCAATATTGATCTGGCGGCAGCCATGGCCGAGGGGCGTTTGCGGCGGGATCTGTACTACCGGCTTGGCTCTGTGGTTGTGCGTATGCCTTCGCTGCGGGAGCGCAAAAGCGATATTCCCCTGTTTGTGGATCACTTTATTCATCAGTTCGCCAAAGAGTACGAGATACGCCCTCCCAGGCTGAGCAGGTCAGTGGTGCAGGCTCTGCACGGGCATTCATGGCCCGGCAATATTCGTGAACTGCGCAATGTGGTGAGCCGTATGCTGCTTCATTCGCTGGATTCGGCTTTGACGGAAGATTTTGTCCTGGAGGCCCTGCACCAGTGGGAACCTGAAACTGCAGAAAAACAGCCCTGTGAATCAGCTGTTCCTGCGGCGGGCGGTATGTTGGGGCGTGTTGCTGATCCGGTATCTGGCGGCGCAGGTAGCGAGCAGGCGGCAGCCTCGGCGCGCCTTCCCACGCTTGAAGAAAATGAGCGGGGTCACATTGAACGAGCGTTGCGCCAGTCCGGCGGGCGTATTTCCGGGCCGCGAGGAGCAGCGGCGCTGCTGGGCGTGCCGCGCTCTACCCTGCAACACAGAATGCGCAAGTTGGGCATGGACAGGTAAGGTTTTTTTGCTCCCGATTTTTGCGCCGCAAGTCGGTAGGTGGCTATTTTCTTTCGTACTGTTCCTGTTGTTGAGTTTCCCACAGTTTGCGCTTATGATGCCTCCCTATCTTTTGGGAAATACCGCATCTCGGAGTAAGCATGCTTGAGTATATCCGTTCCAATTCGCAGTCTCTTGGCGTCAAACTGGCTTTTGGCCTCATTATCCTTGTCTTTGTTTTCTGGGGCGTAGGCAGTATGAAAGACCGGGGCGCAGGCAATGTGGTCGCCATGGTTAACGGCGAACCCATTACCGTGCGTGATTTTGAACTTGCCTATCGCAATGCGGAAGAATCCGTGATGCGCAACAACCCCGGCGCAACGCGCGAGCAGGTCCGTCAGGGCCTTGGGCGTCAGGTGCTGCGTGATCTGGTCAGCCAGTCTCTCGTACGTCAGGAAGCCGCCAGCGCGGGCATTACCGTGACGCCGCTTGAGCTGCGCATTGCCGTGGGGCAGATCCCGGCCTTCCAGAACGCCAGGGGGCAGTTTGATCCCGAAGCGTACAAGCGCGTTTTGCAGATGCAGCGCATCTCGCCCGCGCAGTACGAGCATGACATGAGCGAAGACCTGCTGCGGCAGAAGCTCTTTGCCCTGGTCACTGCAGCAGCGTGGCATGATCCTGCAGAAGCCCAGAACCGCTACAATTTCCTGCGTGAACAGCGGGTGCCCGACTACATCTTTATTCCTGCTGCCGAGTTCATGGCAAATGCCAAGCCCTCGGATGCGGAAGTAGCCGCCTATTATGACAGCCATAAGGCTGAATTTGCCATTCCTCCCAAGGTGGACGTGGCCTATATCCGCATTTCGCCGGAAAATCTGGTCAAGCCCGAAGCCATCAGCGAGGCTGACGCCCGCAAGTGGTACGATGCCAATCTCTCCCGCTTCAACCAGCAGGAAGAAGTCAAGGCCGCGCACATTCTTGTGCCGCTGGCCGAAGACGCCGCCGAGGCGGACGTAAAGAAGGCCCAGGAATCTGCTGCGGCCATTGAAAAAGAACTCAAAAGCGGCAAAAGTTTTGCCGATGTGGCCAATGCCCACAACGGCCCCAACGCTGCCGGCCCTGGCGGCGAGCTTGGCTGGATCAAGCGCGGCACCACGGTCAAGCCTTTTGAAGACACCGCCTTTGCCCTTGAACCGGGCAAGATTTCCGCACCTGTGCGCAGCCAGTTTGGCCTGCACATCATCAAGGTGGAGGAAAAGAAGGGCGGCGACACGCAGCCCTTTGCCAGCGTTGCCGCCGATGTGCGCAAGGCCATTGCCAAAGAACAGGGCGCGGACAAACTGCGCGATGTGCTTGATAACCTCATTGAAGACAACATTCTCGGCAAGCCGCTTGAAAAGAGCGCGCAGGCTCTGGGGCTTGAAGCCCAGCAGACGGGCATGGCTTCAGCGCAGGATCTGCAACAGAAGATGGGCATCAACGCCGAAGCCGCCGCAAGCCTTGAAAAGACCCCGGCCAACTCGCCGGTGGACAGGGCGCTTGAAGCTGGCGATGCCTATGTGGTGGCCCGTGTGCTTAAGGCTGAGTCCGCATCCACCGCACCGCTTGAAGCTGTGAAAGATAAAATCTCCACCCGCTTGCAGGGCGAAAAGGCCCTTGCCGAAGCCATGCGCGCGGCGGCGGAGCGCCGCAAGAACCTTGCGGACGGCCCCATCAACCCCACTGTTAAGACGGGCATGGGCATCAAGACCGCCAACCCCATGGATCGCAGCGGAAGTCTGGCAGATTTTGGGGCTGACCCCGAGCTGGCCGCCGCCGTGTTTCATGCCAAGGTCGGCCAGTGGCTGCCTGTTGCCTTTGCCGTCAACAGCCCCAAGGACGGGCAGGGCGCCGTGCTCGTGCACGTTGGCGCGGTGCAGCCTCCCGATCCCGCAGAATGGGACATGATCAAGGACATCATGGTCAATGCCGTGGAGCGCGAGCGCCTTCAGGGCATGTATGAAACCTTCATGCAGCGTCTGCTTTCGACCGCCAAGGTTGAAGTGCACAACATGGACATTGTGGACAGAAAGAACATGTAGCTCTGCCCCGCCGATGGCCCCGTGGCCCCGGCACGCAGGCGACAGATATATTGAACTCTCGGCTGGAACCGCGTATGCGGTTCCGGTCGAGAGTGTTGACAATGTAAGCACAACAGAAAATCAGGGCAGGCTGCGGTTTTGCCGCGCCGGCAAGCGATGGCTTTTCGAACTTCGCTTCGCTTGAAACAGAACCGCATACGCGGTTCCGGCCTTGCATATTTCCCCCCAACCCTCTCCGTTCTGGCGGCAGGGATATTTACAAAACGACATACCTACCTATTTCTCACAGGTCGACCGAGTGGTCTGTGAACGGGCCTTGCCCGGCGATAAAAGGAGGCACTCTATGTGCGGCATTATCGGTTATGCGGGTCACAGGCCTGCGGTACCCGTTGTAGTTGAGGGCTTGCGCCGTCTGGAATACCGTGGGTACGACTCTGCGGGCGTGGCTTTTGCCCGTCAGGGCGATCTGCATGTGGTGCGCGCCACCGGCAAGCTGGCCGCGCTGGAAGAAAAGCTCGCTCACGAAGAAGGCGTCGCCACGCCCACCAGCGCCATGGGCCACACCCGTTGGGCCACGCACGGCGTGCCCGCCGAGCGCAACGCCCATCCCCACCGTTCCAACGATGGCGCACTCGCCATCGTGCACAACGGCATCATTGAAAATTATCAGGAAATCAAGGCTGACCTGACGGCCAAGGGCTATACGTTCAGCTCCGAGACAGACACCGAAGTGCTGGTGAACCTGATAGCCGAACGCTGCAAGACCGAGCCTGACCTGTTGCATGCCTTTGCCGCCGCCCTGCGCGAAGCGCACGGTGCGTATGCGGTCTGCCTCATGGACAAAAACGAGCCTGGCGTTATTTACGCCGCGCGTATGTCTGCTCCGCTTATTTTTGGTCAGGGCACTGGCGAAAATTTTGTGGCGTCCGATATCCCGGCCTTCCTGCCCTACACGCGCCAAGTGGTTTTTCTGGAAGACGGCGAACTGGTTCGGGCCACAGCCTCCGACTTCGCCATCATGCGCCTCAAAGATCTGAGCCCGGTGCAGCCCGAGCCGCAGACCATCCAGTGGGACATGCAGGCCGCGCAAAAGGGCGGCTACCGCCACTTTATGCTCAAGGAAATTTTTGAGCAGCCCCGGGTTATCACTGATGGCCTCACGGGTCGCATTGAAGGCGACCACAGCGGTGTGCGCCTTGCGGAGCTGGACAGCCTGCCTGTGCCGCGCCGTCTGCATATTGTGGCCTGCGGCACGTCTTATCATTCCGGCCTGTGGGGGCGGCATCTGCTGGAGCATTGGGCGCATGTGCCCGTGCAGGTAGAAATCGCCTCCGAGTTCCGCTATCGGGACGCGTTGCTGCTGGATAAGGACGACATGGTGCTCGTCATCAGCCAGAGCGGTGAAACCGCTGATACCCTGGCAGCCCTGCGCATTGCCAAGGAAAAGGGCGTGACCGTGCTTGGCCTGTGCAACGTGGTGGGTTCGTCCATTGCGCGCGATGCCTCTGCCGTGCTCTACACCCAGGCCGGGCCTGAGATCAGCGTGGCTTCCACCAAGGCCATGTGCAGCCAGATGCTCATGCTGGCCCTCATGGCCCTGTACTGGAGCAAGCGCAACGGCACCATGTCTGCGGACGAACGGCGCAAGATCATCGACATGCTGGAGAACCTGCCCGCCATGCTGGATGCTTCGCTGCCTGCCATGCACAAAAAGGCGCGCGAGCTTTCGCGCAAGTATGCACAGGCCCGCAATTTCTTCTACCTTGGGCGCGGCCATTGCTACTCCCTGGCTCTGGAAGGCGCGCTGAAGCTCAAGGAACTTTCGTACATCCATGCAGAAGGCTATGCGGCTGGCGAAATGAAGCACGGCCCCATTGCCCTGATCGACCCCTCGTTCCCCACCTTTGCCCTGGCGTTGGACGATGCCCTGCTGCCCAAGGTGAAGTCCAATATGGTCGAGGTGCAGGCCCGGCAGGGCAAGGTTATCGCCCTGACCAACAAGGGTTTTGACCTTGGTGCGGAAGATACCTGGGTTATCCCCTCCCTGCCCGCTCCTCTGGCAGGCTTTATGGCCCTGCCCGCGCTTCAGCTTTTCAGCTATGAAACCGCCGACTACCTGGGCAAGGATGTGGACCAGCCCCGCAACCTGGCCAAGAGCGTAACGGTGGAATAAACATATCAGCCCCCGGCGGGCGCTGCGCCGCCGAGAAAACAGTTGCCCCGCGCCTGTCGTGCCAATGTATACGCACGGCAGGCGCGGGGCTTGCTGTGGTGTACCGGCTGCCCGGTATTTTGGTGCTCTATTCGGTCATGCCTGACAGGCAATTACCGCGTAATTCCCCGATTCTGCGCGGCTTGCCTAGTGCGGGCAAATTGGGCATAATCCGGCTCTGTAACCTTTCAGGCCTTTGCGGAGGCGCATATGCAGCCCGAGATTCTGCTTTTCGACATAGGCAATACTTCCATCAAGATTGGGCTGGGCAACGAGCGTCATGTGCTGACTTCGTACACCCTGCGCACCGATACCGCCCAGTCGGCGGACAATTTTGGTCTTACCCTTCTCACGCTTTTGCAGCATGCGGGCGTTGCCCCCGCGCAACTCAAAGCCTGCGTTGCGTCATCTGTTGCGCCCGGTTTTGATCCCCTGCTGCGCGAGGCCGTGGCCCGCTATGTGGGCTGCCCCTTGCAGCGTGTGGGCAAGGAACTGCCCGTTCCGCTTGAAAACCGTTATGAACGCCCTGCGGAAGTGGGTGCGGACAGGCTGGTGGGAGCCTATGCGGCACGCCGCATGTATCCCGAAGCGCCTTCTTTGCTTATTGTTGATTTTGGCACGGCGGTGACCATCGATTGCGTGAGCGGCGATGCCTACATGGGCGGCCTGATTTTCCCCGGCCCGCGCACGGCCCTGACCGCGCTTTCGCGTGAGGCCGCCAAGCTGCCAAGGGTCAACCTTGACGTGCGCGCCAACGAGCCCACGCCGGGCCGCAATACCACCACCAGCATCCAGCACGGCATTGTTTTTGGCTTTGCCTGTATGGTCGAGGGCCTTACGCAGCGCCTCAAACGGCAAATGTCCGGCCCGGTCAAAGTGCTTGGCACAGGGGGCTTTGCCTCCTCCATCGCCAGGGTCAGCAACGTATTTGATCAGGTGTTGCCCATGCTGCTGCTTGAAGGCCTGCGCAGGCTGCACTATGAAGAACCCAGCGTTGACGAATAGCGCCATGAATCCAGCCTGACTGTCAGGCGGCGCTTCTGGCCCTGAACAGACGTTTCACGGGCAAAAATTTTGATCGACTTATCCGCAGACCATTGGCCTTTGCGCCGTGGTAAGCATTTTCGTAAACAAGCCCCCCAGGGCAAAAGGAGTAGACAATGAGCGGCATTGCTTCAGTTTATGGCCGTGAGATTCTTGATTCGCGCGGCAACCCCACTGTTGAAGTGGAAGTGACGCTGGAATCCGGTCACAGCGCCCGCGCGGCGGTACCCTCCGGGGCCTCCACGGGCAGCCGTGAAGCCCTGGAAATGCGTGATGGCGACAAGAGCCGTTTTGGCGGAAAGGGCGTGACCAAGGCCGTTGACAACGTCAACGGCGAAATCGCCGAGGCCATTGTTGGCATGGACGTGCTGCGTCAGGTGCAGATCGATAACACCCTTATCGACCTTGACGGCACTGATAACA
This sequence comes from Desulfovibrio intestinivivus, assembly GCF_053570665.1. Lineage (NCBI taxonomy): Bacteria > Pseudomonadati > Thermodesulfobacteriota > Desulfovibrionia > Desulfovibrionales > Desulfovibrionaceae > Desulfovibrio > Desulfovibrio intestinivivus. Next base: position 1,117,836 of record NZ_JBRBQT010000001.1, read on the forward strand.
AATCCCGCCTTGGCGCCAACGCCATGCTGGGCGTTTCCATGGCCTGCGCGCGCGTGGCTTCCGAATTTCTTGGCCTGCCGCTTTACAAGTATCTTGGCGGCATCAACGCCAAGGTGCTGCCCGTGCCCATGATGAACATCATCAACGGCGGCGCGCATGCTCCCAACAATCTGGATATTCAGGAATTCATGATCATGCCCGTGGGGGCCATGACCTTCCGTGATTCCCTGCGCATCGGCGCGGAGATTTTCCACACCCTTCAGGCCATCCTCAAGAAGGACGGCCACGTGACCAGCGTTGGCGATGAAGGCGGCTTTGCCCCCAACCTGAAGAATCATGATGAAGCCTTTACCTACATCATCAAGGCCATTGAAGAAGCGGGCTACAACCCCGGCTCCGAAGTGGCTCTGGCCATCGACGCCGCGGCCAGCGAATTTTACAAGGACGGCAAGTACGTGCTCGGCGGCGAAGGCAAGACCTTCAACAATGCCGAGATGAGCGACTGGCTGGCCGAATTCACCCAGAAGTACCCCCTCATCTCCATCGAAGACGGCATGTCCGAAAGCGATTGGGACGGTTGGGGCATGCTGACCGCCTCCCTGGGCGACCATATCCAGCTGGTGGGCGACGACGTGTTCGTGACCAACCCCGGCATTCTGGCCGAGGGCATTGATCAGGGCGTGGGTAACTCCATCCTTATCAAGCTCAACCAGATCGGCACGGTTACGGAAACCTTGGACACCATCGAGATGGCCAAGGAAGCTTCGTACAGCACAGTTGTTTCACACCGCTCCGGCGAAACCGAAGACAGCTTCATTGCCGACCTCGCCGTGGGCGTCAACGCCGGGCAGATCAAGACCGGTTCGCTCTGCCGTTCCGAGCGCATGGCCAAGTACAACCAGTTGCTGCGCATTGAAGAAGAACTGGACGACGATGCGGACTTCTTCGGCCCCATCATGGCTGAATACTATCTCCAGGCAGAAGACGAAGACTAGGTTTATCCGCCCGCAGATCAGGCCGCGCTACGGCCAGGTCTGCGGGCTTTTCACAGCTGATCGCGTATGGACCTCCAACCCGCGCGCAACCATATTGGAAGGGCGCGGGTACCACCAGCGACCGTCGCACCAGCCGGGCGCGGCGGTCGCCCTGTTTGCGGCGGCTATCTTATTTTTTGGAGTATGACATGATCTTGATTGACGGCAAAAAAACCGCCGCCGACATCCGGGCGGAACTTGGCGCGGAAGTGGCCGCCGCCTGTGCGCAGGGCCATCGTGCTCCGGGTCTTGCGGTTATCCTTGTGGGCGAAGACCCTGCCTCGCAGGTCTACGTGCGCAACAAGGAGCGCGCTTGCGCCGAGGCCGGTATTGTTTCCTTTCCGCACCATTTGCCCGCCACCACCAGCCAGCAGGATCTGCTGCAACTCATTGGCGAGTGCAACGCCAATCCCGCTGTGGACGGCATCCTGTTGCAACTGCCCCTGCCCAAGGGGCTGGACGCGCAGGAATGCCTGCTGGCCATTGATCCGGAAAAGGACGTGGACGGTTTCCACCCTGTGAGCGTGGGCCGTCTTTCGCTGGGCTTGCCGGGATTTGTCTCCTGCACGCCCGCCGGGGTCATGGAGCTGCTGCGCCGCTACGACCTGCCCACCAGCGGCAAGAAGGCCGTGGTTGTAGGGCGCTCCAACATTGTGGGCAAACCGCTGGCCATGTTGCTGGCCCGTTCTGGCCGTTTTGGCGACGCCACAGTGACCGTATGCCATTCGCGTACACCCGATCTTGCCGAGCAGTGCCGTCAGGCCGATTTTCTGTTTCTTGCCATGGGCAGGCCGCGTTGCATCACTGGAGACATGGTGCGCCAAGGCGCGGTGGTCATTGATGTGGGCATCAACCGCACCCCAGAAGGTCTGTGCGGTGATGCGGATTTTGCCAGTGTAAGCCCCAAGGCGCATGCCATTACGCCTGTGCCCGGCGGCGTTGGCCCCATGACCATTGCCATGCTGCTGAGCAATACCGTGCAGTCGTGGCGGCAGCACCGGGCCTGATTTTGCCCGCTGGAGGGAGAGCACATGGAATTCAGGGAAGCCGTAAAAATTTGCCTGACCAAGAAGTATTGCAGCTTTAAGGGCCGGGCCTCGCGCTCCGAATTCTGGTGGTTCTGCCTGTTCACGCTGCTGATCAATATCGCAGTGGGCATTGTGGGAGCTATTGCGCCAGCGCTGGCTTCCATCATCAGCGCCGTGCAGGCCCTGTGGCTGTTGCTGCCAACGGTGAGCGTGTCAACGCGCAGGCTGCACGACCGCGACCTTTCCGGTTGGTGGCAGGCACTGCCTGCGGCATTGATGCTGCCCGGCCTGGTCGGCGTGGCGGCCGATGCCGAGTGGCTGTACATTGTAGCGGCCCTGGCCGTGGGCATTGCGAGCATTGGGCTGATGGTCGTGTACGCGCTTAAAGGAACCTCCGGGGCCAACCGTTTTGGCCCTGATCCACTTGACGACAGCGGGGTCTGAGGGCCACCATATAAAGGTTGTGCCGCCCTTCGGCGACAACAGGCGAAAATCCGCGCCAGTGGCCCATTGCAGGCCATCTTGCCAGACGTTCGGCTATAGCGTATGGCCCGGTCATCATCTGCCATATTGAGAGGGCAACTATGTTTCGCAACGCAAAGAATGTCGGTTACTATATGATTGGTTCGGGCAGCCTTGCCCAGCTTGGCGATCTGATCGGCGCGCGCCGCGCCGCAGTGAACGGCCCTGCCGTGTTCTTTATTGACCATTTTTTTGAAGGGAAGGATCTCATTGCCAAGCTGCCCGTGGAAAGCAAGGACATGGTGGTCTATGTAGACACCACCAACGAGCCCACCACTGACAGCATAGACGGCTACACCGACAAGGTGAAGACCTTCCTCAACGGCACGGCCCCCTGCGCCCTGCTGGCCTTTGGCGGCGGTTGCGTTCTTGATACCTGCAAGTGCGTGGGCAACCTGCTGAACAACCCCGGCAAGGCCGAAAACTATCAGGGATGGGAACTGGTCAAGAACCCCGCTCCCTACAAAATCGCCGTTCCCACCCTTTCCGGTACGGGTTCCGAAACCTCGCGCACTGGCATCATCTGCAACGAGGAAAAGAACATCAAGCTGGGCATGAACAGCGACTACACCATGTTTGAACAGGTGCTGCTCGACCCTGACCTCACCGCCAGCGTGCCGCGCAACCAGTATTTCTACACGGGTATCGACACCTACATGCACTGTTTTGAGAGCATTACTGGCTCTTACCGCAACGTGGTGGTGGATTCCCTGGCTGAAAAGGCCATTGACCTCAGCAAGCAGGTCTACCTTTCCAGCGACATGATGAGCGATGAAAACCGCGAAAAGCTCATGATCGCCTCCTTCCTGGGCGGCATGGCCGCCGGTTTCGTGGGCGTGGTGCATCCCCTTTCCGCTGGCCTCAGCATGGTGCTGCACATGCACCACGGCATTGCCAACTGCCATGCCCTCACCGTGCTGGAAGACATCTACCCCAATGAATACAAAGATTTTATGGCCATGATGGAACGCCAGGGCATCGACCTGCCCAAGGGCATCTGCCAGGGCCTTACCGATGCGCAGTACGATGCCCTTTACGGCGCCAGTATTGTGCACGAAAAGCCGCTTTCCAACCGCCTTGGCCCGGATTTCAAAAAGATCCTCACCAAGGAAAACGTTATCGAGCGCTTCAAGCGCATGTAGCAGCGCGCGGCGCAAGCCGCGCCTCCGCTTGCAGTGATAACCGCATATTGTGCGCCGTCGGGCCTTCCGGCGGCGCATTTGCCACAAGGAGTCCTCATGGACCTTAAAGTAAATTTCAGCGGCCGCGCCATCCGCTACACGGAAGAAGAAATCGCCGTGGTTGTCGAGGTCATGCGCAATGCCGACACGCTCACCCAGGGCGTGCACATGCGTGATTTTGAAAGCAAGTTTGCCAGCTATCAGGGCGTTGCCCAGGGCAGCTGCTTTGTGACCATGAACGGCGTTTCGGCTCTGGAGCTTTCGGCCCAGCTGTGCCGCTTCAAGCCCGGCGATGAAGTGGTCATGCCTTCGCATACCTTTACGGCCTCCGCCTACCCCTACATCAAAAAAGGCGCCACAATGGCCTGGGCTGACGTTGACCTTCTGACCCGGGTCGTTACAGCCGAAAGCATCGAAAAAGCCATTACGCCCCGCACCAAGGCCGTTGTGGTGGTGCACCTGTACGGCTATGTGGCAGACATGGCCGGCATTGCAGCCCTGTGCAAAGAGCGCGGGCTTATCCTCATTGAAGACGCGGCCCAGTCCATTGGCTCCGAGCTGAATGGCAAAAAGGCTGGCAGCTTTGGCGACATGGCCGTTTTCTCCTTCCATTCGCACAAGAACCTCACCACCCTTGGCGAGGGCGGCATGCTCTATGTGCGCGATCCCAAGCTGGCGGCCCTGGTGCCCACCCTGCGCCACAACGGGCATTGCGGCTATGATTTTGAGCGGCCCGACTACTGGAAGCCCGCCATGGGCAACGTTGATCTGCCCATGCTGGACGGGGAACCGCTGCAGCCCAACAACTACTGCCTTGGCGAAGCGGAATGCGCGCTGGGGGCCAAGCTGCTTGAGCGTATCGACAGCATCAATGACGAAAAACGCGCCCGCGCCCTGCGCTTCATTGATGCGCTGGCGGACTTTCCAGAGCTGGAGTTTCACCGCGAGGATTCCCGCCGTCATAACTACCACCTGCTCGCCGCGCGTATGACCACGGGCACCGAAGCCCGCGACCGCTTTATCCGCGCCATGTTCAACGAGAAGGGCGTGAAGTGCGTGGTGCAGTATATTCCGCTGGACCGCTACGATTACTACCGCCGTCTGGGCATGGGCAAGGCCGACTGCCCCAATGCCGACACCTTCTTTGACGCCATGATTTCCTTCCCCTTCCAGCACTGGCTGACGGATGAGGAATTTGACTACATGCTGGCTTCCACCCGCGAGGTTCTGGCCAGCCTGCGCTAACGCGGTCTGTATTGCCCCGGACGGCATCGGCATTACCGATGTTGTCCGGGGTTTGCTCACTGCGTCCTGTTCCTTCCGCATAGCAGAGAACACACGTGAAAGAACGCTGCATCGTCATACCTGCCATCAAGAAAAATGCCGTCATTCCTGACCAGCTGGTTAAAAAACTGGCCGGGGTTACGCTTGTGGAACGGGCCGTCAATACCGCGCGCAGCGTCCTGCCCGGCGATGATATTGTTGTGCTGACCGACAGCCAGGAGATTGCGCTCATCTGCGAACGCGCGGGCGTGCGGCACCACTGGAACAAGGATCTGCGGTTCACCAGCCTTGATATCGTTACCGAAATGCGCGGGCTGCTGACAGAGCTTGCGCGGGAATACGAGCACTGCATGATTTTGCGCGCCTCCTGCCCGCTGCTCACCTGGGTGGACGTGGAAGACGCCTGGAAGCGCTTTCGCGAGGCGCAGGCCGATAGCCTGGTGACGGTCAAAAGCATGCGCCAGCGCATCTGGAATGTGCAGGGCGAAGGGCTTGAGAGCCTGCTGGACGAAGACGCCGGGCACGACAGCGAAAAAATGCTGGTGGTGGAAAGCCGCGCGCTGATTATTTTGCGGCTTGCCCTGCTGGACAAGGCCAACGGCCACACTCTTGAGCGCGGCAAGATCGTGCCGTATTTTCTCAACGACAGGGCCATTGAAATTCAGGGCTATCAGGACTGGTGGATTTGCGAGCACCTTTTGCAGCGGCGGCATGTGGTCTTTGTGGTGGCTGGCTGGCCCGCCATCGGCATGGGGCATGTGTTCCGCGCGCTGATGCTGGCGCACGAGATCACCAATCACAAGATCAGCTTTGTCTGCACGCGTGAGAGCGAGTTGGCGGTGGAAAGCATAGCCCGAAAGGACTACAAGATCGTGCGTCAGGGCAACGAGGAGCTGGCAGACACCGTGCTGCGCATGCGGCCCGACCTTGTGGTCAACGATATTCTGAACACCACGGCGGCCTATATGGCGCGTCTGACCACGGCTGGCGTGCGCTGCGTCAACTTTGAGGATGAAGGCCCCGGCGCGGACTGGGCGCGGCTGGTGGTCAACGCCCTGTATGAAGACAGGGACAGCAACGAGCGTCTGCGCTACGGGCCGGATTATTTTTGCCTGCGGGATGAATTCTTGGGCGCGGCGCGTAATCCCTTCCGCCCTGAACTCAGGACAGTGCTCATCACCTTTGGCGGCACGGATCTCAACGACTGCTCGCGCCGGGTGCTGGACATCATCGAACCCATTTGCCGGGCCTACGGCATCCGCATCCGCCTTGTGGCGGGGCCGGGCTATGCCCACAAGGACGCCATGGAGGCGCATCTGGCACGGCTGGATAACCCGCTGGTGGAATTTACCTGGGCCACCAATGTCATGAGCCGCATGATGGAAGGGGCCGACCTCGCCATCTGCTCCGCAGGGCGCACGGTGTACGAACTGGCCCACATGCGGATTCCTTCAATGGTGCTGGCCCACCACGAGCGCGAGGCGCGCCATACCTTTGCCCGCCCCCGCAACGGCTTTGCCTTTGTGGGCATTATGGACAGGGTCAGCGATGCCAAGATTCGCAATGTCTTTCTGGCCATGCTCAAGAATCCCCGGCGCAAACGCTTTTGGGATCGCCAGAACGCCCTTAATTTTACGGCCAACAAGGGACGCGTTGTGGCCCTTATGCAGAATATCCTGCAGGAAGGCCCAGCCAACCCCCAGGTGGTGGAAACTGCCGCCCCCGCAGAACCGCAGCAAGCGTAACCTGCTCCACAAAGGAACACCCATGCGCAAGACCGGCAAGGTTATAGCCATTGTTCAGGCCCGCCTCGGCTCCACGCGGCTCCCCATGAAATCACTGCTCTGTCTGCGTGATGTGCCCGTTATCGACTGGGTAACACGGCGGCTGGCGCAGGCTGCAAAGCTTGACGGCATCATGGTGGCTGTGCCGGATACGCCCCTTGACCGTGTGCTCGTGGAGCATCTGCAAAGGCGCGGCGTACCCTGCGTTGCCGGTTCGGAGGACGATGTTCTGGCGCGGTTCTGCCTTGCGGCCCGCACGGCGGATGCCGGGCGCGTGGTGCGCGTATGCGCCGATAATCCGCTCATCTGGAGCGGGGCCATTGACCGGCTCGTGGATTTTTATGAGCAGGGCGGCTGGGACTATGCCTATAACCATATTCCGCGCAACAATCTCTGGCCCGATGGCCTTGGTGCGGAAATTCTTTCGCGTGAGCTGCTGGAAGAACTGGACGCCAAGGCCGCCCAGACCTCGCAGCGCGAGCACTGCCTCAACTACATCTGGGACAATGCCTCCAGCTTTAAAATAGGCACGTTTGATCCGGAAGAAGACTGGCTGCGCCGCCCCGAACTCAAGCTGGATATGGACAGGCCTGATGACTTTTGCCGTCTGGCGCTCAAGCCCATCCATCCCGACATGGACGCAAGGGATATTGTGCGCGTGTTTGGCTAGAGTCCGTTTCTCAATAATTCTTTTGGCCGATCACTGCGCCATCCAGCATTTTTTACTCCAGTCATGGACAGAAAGCGTCCACTCCTGTCGTAAAAAACACTGTTTTCCTTGTCCTCGGGGCAAAGTCTTTTATTGAGAAACAGCCCCTAGTTTGGTTCAGGGATGCATGCTCAGGCCCTCAAGGTGTTTTTTAGCCCGTAATGTGGGCTGGGAGACTCCTTGAGGGCTTTTTGCGTGGGGTGATTACAGATATGGCGAAAATATCCAGCAGGCGGCATTGCGCAGCTTTACGGGCAGGGGCAGGGCTGCAAGGTAATCCCTGGTGATTTCGCGTCCCGTGATGATGGCCCGGTCTATGTGGGCGGTGATCTGGTCGTGCACGTCCGGGTTGAACACTTCCATGTTCAGCTCAAAGTTCAGGCGCAGGCTGCGGGCGTCGAGATTGGCCGAACCTATCTGTGAATAGTAGCCGTCCACGGCCAGCAGCTTGGTGTGGGCAAAGGGGGGCTGCTGGTACCATACGCGCACGCCTGCTTCCAGCAGGGTGGGCAGCAGGCGGTACTGCGCCCAGTGCACGTAGAAGAGATTGTTTTTTTCAGGCAGCACAACGCGCACGTCCACACCGCGCTGCCCTGCGGAGCGCAGTGCGGAAACCAGCCCGTGCGAGGGCAGAAAGTAGGGCGTCATGATGCGCACGGAGCGCCGGGCCGCATTGATGACGGCGCAGTAGATGTCGTTGAGGATATCCGCCTCGGAGCCGGGGCCGTCCATGATGATGCGGCAGCGGCTTTCGCCGCGCGGCAGGGTGGTGGTTGGCGGCAGGGGGGTGTAGTTATTGGTGCAGAAACCCCAGTTGAGCAAAAATGCGCGGCGCAACTGATCCACAATTGGGCCTTCGCACTGAAAGTGCATGTCCTGCACATACCTGGTCTTGCCTGCGGCGATGTTGTCGTCCGCTATGTTCATACCTCCGGTAAACGCCACGGTGTCGCACACCAGCATTTTGCGGTGGTTGCGCAGGTTGATGCTGAAATTGGGCGGAAACAGGCGCGGCGGCATGAACAGAGCCACGCGCACCCCGCGTTTGGCAAGCTTTTTCCACGGCTTGCGCAGGGAATAGAGCATGCCGATGCCGTCCACCAGCAGGCGGGCGTCCACGCCGCGCTCCGCAGCACGGGCCAGGGCCTCGCCAAAGGCCGTTGCAACCTGGCCTGCGTTGAAAATATAGGTGCAGAGAAAAACGTGATCCTTGGCATTGTCTATGGCAGCAAGCATGGCCGGGTATGCCTGATCGCCGTTGCGCAAAGGGGTGACGGTATTGCCGGTGCTCAGGTGCTGCTCGGTGAGTACACGCCCGATGTGTTCCATGCGGGCTATGCTGTCAGGGATATTTTCCGGTGGAACCTTGGAAAGGGGCGGATGGGCATAATCCGGCTCCAGAGGCTGTTGCCGCCGCATGATGCGGCTGGCCCTGCTTTCTGCTCTGCTGATGCCAAAACAGGCATACAGAATGGGGCCTACGACAGGCAGAAACAGTGCCGTGACAGTCCAGCCCAGGGCCGCGCGGGGGTCGTGTTTGGTCAGCAGGGCATGGCAGACGGCAACCCACGAAAGTATGTGGGCGACCAGGAGGCCCAGTGTTTCAAAAAATAGCAGCATTGTTTTCCCACAGTGAGAGCGCGTCAGCAGTGGGTGCGCGCGGTTAAAGGCCGGGCGGCGAGGGATGTCTGCGTATAAGACGGGCTAGGTGACAGTCAGCCTTCACAAACATTTTTGCGTCGCCACACCCAGAACTGATGGCGCGGTACTTAGCGGCGTATGGCCAGCAGCGGCGTATCGGTATTGCGCAGCACACGTTCTGTTATGGAGCCGAGCAGCATGTCTTGCAGCCCGTCGCGCCCGTCAGTGAACATGATGATAAGGTCTGCATTTTCCTCATGAGCCACGCGAATGATGGTTTCAGCCGTGGTGCCTTCTTCTATGCGGCAGCGCACAGACCCGGCGGGCTTTTCCATTTCCGCCACCACAGTGTTCAGCAGGGTCTGTCCCTTGGCTTTCTGCTCCGCCAGAAGTTCGGCGTGGGCTTCGCCACCGACAATCTGGGGCAGTGGTTCAAAAATGTGCAGGAGGACAATAGCGTCGCTGGCAAGTTTTTTGGCGTGACTCAGGGCAGATTTGGCTCGGCTGAGGCCGTTTTTTCCGCTCACAGGGATCAGAATAGTCTTATACATGGCTTCCCTTGGGTCAAAGGTTATCACAATGCTGGTTGCGCCTGATGACAGCGGCCGCTTAGCGGCGCGGGGTCAGGCCGATGCGGTTGCGTTCAACTGCCACGGCCAGCTCGGGCAGCAGGTCGCGCAGTGCGTTCATGTCATTGGCCTTGGCGGCGCGTTCCACACAGCGGGCCATACGGGCCAGCACGCGGAAGCCAAAGGCATCGGATTCCGAGGCAATGCGGTTGGCAGCATCACCCACCACCGCGCAGCGGCGGTTTTTGAAGCCCTGTTGGGCATCGTCCATGGCGGCATCAAGCCGTGCCACAAGCTGCGGAATAGTTTGGTCCGTTTCACGCGGGGCGGTGGGTTGCACAGGAGCCTGCGGCACAAATGCGGCAGGTTGTGGCTCCACGGTTTTTTGCTCCGCAGGGGCCGTACTATAGCTCTCTGCCTCAGGGGTTTGTGCAGGCGGTGTTTCACCGGAGTGAACGACTTGAGGCGCATGCTGGGCGTTGTCATGCCCATTATGGCGCAGCGCCTCTGCCGCGCCTGCAATGAAATTCATGATGGAATTGCCAGTTGCCTTGCCCTTGAGGTGCGCGGCGGTACGCTGGGGTTCCGCAACGTTGGCAGAAACTCCGGCAGGCGACTCTGCGCCGGACGTGCCAGCAAGTGCTGGGGACTCGGCCTGCATAGTGTCCTGCCGGGGCATGGCCGCCAGATCCGCCATGAGATCTGGCTTGCCGCCGGGCAGTGGCTCGTTGTCTGCCCCAAGGGGGCGGTCGCCAGCGCTGCCCAGCAGTTTGAGAATGAGTCGCCCTGTTGCGGTGCGCGGCATTTCAACCTGGCGGGAACGTCTTTCATCAGCGGAATGCCCGGAATCCTGCTTGGAGTCCTGGTTGACCGCACCGGAGGCATCATCCTGCCTGGCGGGCTTGGTCATGGGCATGGGTTCGCCCACCCATTCCCCAGGGTGCGCGAGGCTGGGGCTGACATAGCTTTTTTCTTCTCTGGCGGGCGCAGCAGGCGGGCGAGCGGCAGACAGGGCATCCCGTGCGGATGTCTGTGGCATGCCTTGCACAAAACCTGACGCAGACTGTGGCGCAGATTGGACCGCAGACTGCGCCGCAGGGCTGGCTGTTTTGATGGGGGTGCCAATGGGCATGGGTTCTCCCACCCATTCATCCTGAAGGCTGTAGGTATCCCATGCGCCCTTGCCAGCAGGCGCGGGAACATCAAAACCCTGTGTGTTGACAGGTGAAAGCGTGGCTTCGCCGGCCCGACCTGTCATGGCCTTGAGAGTGTCGGCGCTTTTGGCAATGGGCTGTTCGTCTGGCTCTGTGGGCAAAACTGGATCCGAAGGCAGGGAAGCCTCAAGAAATTCCGCCGGAGTAACTGTTTCCTTGGTCGCAGGGGTTGGGGCGGAATGCTGTTCCGGCTCGGGCCAGTCAAGCGTTTCAATGGGAGCAGGCGCTTTGTCCGCCGGGGCAGACATTTGCTCCGTTGCTTCCAGAACAGCTGTGGCTGCGGGCGTATCTGTGACGAGTTCCGCCTGTTCCACTGGTGCAGGGGCGGGGTCCGCTTGCTGTGCTGACGCGCCCTCCGCATCGGGTTCCCGTGCGGGTTCAGGCTCCAGCTCGTTCGCCTGCGGGGCAGCAGGGGCTTCTGCCGCCCACAGCGGGCCTTCAAGGCCAGCCGAGGCCATAAATTCAGCGTCAGTGTTGCTCGCCGCCTGCGAGGCTTCCTGCTGCGGGGTAACAGCGTCAGCTTTCTGCGGCTCTTCTGCCGATGGCTCGGGCAAAATCTCCGTAATAATTTCCGGCTGCGCTTCGGGCTGATGCTCTGCATCGTCCTGCATGCTCAGAGGCTCTGACTGGGCCGCATCCGGCAAAATATCCAGCGGTTCAGGCTGCTGAGGCGCAGGTTGCTCTTCTACCGGGGCAGCACCCGCAGGGGCAACGTCGACAGGAGCGGGAACAGCGGCGGCAGGTTCCTCCAGGGAAATTTCTGGAGTGTCCGGCATGGCGACAAGCGCCTGTCCGGCATCCTGTGCAGAGTCCTCGGGGGGCAAAAGATCCGTCAGTTCAATGGGCGCGTCTTCTGCCTGCGGGGAATCTTCCATCATGGGCAGCAGCATGCCAGACTGGTCGGCGGTGCCAAAATTCAGCGATTGCGGGGAAGACAGCAACCCATCATGCGGTAGCGGCATTGTCAGCGGCTGAGAATCCACGGATGCGCCCGTGTCGGGCAGGGCATCCTGCAAGGAGGCGTCGTGGCCGAAGAGATCGGGCAGCTGGTTCTGCTCCTGTGCCTGTACGTTGGGTGCAGCATCGGCAGGCAGGCTCTCGGACTCGGGCGAATTTTCCTCGTGAGCGGGCAGGGGAATATCTTCTTCTGCCGCAGGGACAGGGGCCGATACTGCTGACACAGCCGGTCCATGGTCTGTAAATCCTGCTTCGTCCAGCACTTCCCGCAGGGTAGCGGCAAAGGCTTCCGCGTCCACAGGTTCGAGCAGTGCGTGGGTGTATCCCGTGTCTGCCAGCTCATCCCAGCGGGTATTGTCCTTGGTGACGGCAAGGGCCTTGAATGCGGGCAGCCCGGCCTTGAGGGCTTCGGCCTCAAAGCGCCCCAGAGCGTCCGCCTCTGCGGGGCCGTCGTGGGGGTCCTGAGCCACCAGCATGAGTGCGGGAGCTTCGCGGTTGCATTCCAGCGCTTCGCGTATGCTGCGGGCCTGGGTGTTGTTGCAGCCAAGGGTGGTTATCATGTGGGCCAACGCCTGACGGTCAACGGCGCTTTCGGCCACCACTGTAATGGTGGGCGCGCGCTGTGGTTCCGGCGCGGCTTCTGTTCCGGTTTCGTTCTCCAGCGGCTTCAGGCGCAGGGTAAAGGCAATGGATGTTCCCTGTGGGCCGCATTCCACATTGAGGTAACCGCTGTTGGAACCGGCCAGTTCCCATGCGCGGGTGAGCGCCAGTGATGATCTGTCGCGCGGCGGAATGCCCGCCCCGGTGTCGGTCACAGTAAACAGCAGATGCCCCGGATCGGCGGTTTCGGGCACACGCCGCACAGAAAGGTGCACTGCACCTCTTTTGGTGGCGCGTACGGCGCTTTCAAGCAGCAGCCCGAGGGTTTCGCGCAGGGCGCGGGCCTGCCCCTCATACATGTGCCCCAACAGCGGGGGCATGTACCACGCAAGGCCAATACCCGAGTTCTCGGCGGCGGTGGTCACGGCATCGTGCGCCTCGCGTACAAGGTGTTGCAGGTTGAAAGCTGCGCGCTGTTCGCCAACGCTGGTCTGATCCAGCTCTTTGCCGGGATTGTCAATAATTCTGGCAAGATCGCCAGCCGCGCCAAGCATGTTCTCAGCATACTGGCGCACCGCAGGTGGCAGAGAGCAATGTCCGAGAGCCGCGCCTTCGCGCATGAGGCGATCCAGCGGCGGGCGCAGCAGATTTTCCCATATGCCGGGGTCAACGGCGGAGGCGGATTTTTTCTGGTTTCTGGCAGGCGCTGCAACTGGTTCCAGATCGGAATTGTCAGAAATATCCACCGGCAGGGCGGAAAAGTCAGCGGCGGTTTTGCCTGTGACGGCAGAGGGAGGCAAGAGACGCAGATTGGGGTCGTCCAGCGGGGTATCAAGACTGATGGGGCCATCGTTTGGCCCGGCGCCAAGGCTGGAACTGATCAGCGCTGCATCCAGCGCGGCAGCGTTACGTTTGCTCGCCGCTGCGGATTCGCGCTTTGTGGCCTTGTTGGCTTCTTCGGTTTGGGCAGCATCACGCGGCATGCCTGTTCCGGCAATGAGCAGGGCGCTCAGGGCCGTGCCCCAAAGCGGAGCAGAAGCCAGCAGATTTGCGGCGTAGCCGTAATCAAGCCCCATGACGCCCGCAGCCACAAACAGGGGCGGCACAAGACAGCCCAAAAGAAAACGCCGTGAGCCGCCAAGGCCCATGAGGGCCCCGCCAAGGGCGCTCAGGGTAAAGATCGCCGTGCAGGCAGGCCAGAGGGAAAGAAAACGGATGCTCCAGCTAAAACCGGGGAGGAGCGGCAGCAGGGCCAGTGCCGCTCCCGGCAGGGAAAGCAATATAAACTGGGCGTCCAGCAGGGGGGAGCGGCCCCTCGTACGCATAAGATGACGGCCCACGTGGGGCAGGAGCATGAGCGCCAGACCAGGCGCAAGCACCGCCAGGGCTTGATTCAGGGTTATGCTGCCGGAGCCGTAGGCAGGCATGCCAACTATGCCCTGCGCAAGAGCAACGCCCACGTAAAGCGCTGTCCAGATGCGCCACTGGCCCCTTTCGGAGAGCCCGCGCAAAAGGCACAGCAGCATGACCACGGCAAGAGCCAGCAGGGCGGCAGTGCCTGCAAGGCTGCCCCAGTTGGAGGCGGCGTCCTGCGGGCTGCGCAGCATGGGGGAAAACCAGATGCCCGGCAGGCCGTCCAGGCGAATATAGCAGGCGATCGGGTCGGCCCCCGGCTCGGGCAGCAGCATCACATTGCGGTGGCTCGGGAGAATCTCGCGCCATTCAACGCTGTCTGTCGTTGGGTTGGCGGCAGGTTCGTACAGAACAGGGTCAGCCGGAACATCCGGCCCCATGTCCAGCAGCATGGCCTGCGAGCGCCCCCCTGCGGGCAGAGGGGCCAGGGTAAAGCGCAGCCACATCACTCCGGTGACTCGCGGCAGTTCCTTGACGTTGAGGGGTTTGAACATCTGGCTGTTGGAAGGGGCGGCAGCCTCCTCCACATCCATGGTTCCCGTCACGTCAATAAAGTATTGCAGGTCGGGTAGCAGCGGCGTGCTTGCTGAACGCAACACGGGCGGAATCATGCCGCTGTGCGCCGTGGACGGCGCTCCAATACCTGCGCAGGCTATGCACAAAAAAAGGGCGCAGGCGCGCAGCAACGCACGCGAAATGCCGGAGGGAGTGAGAGTCATGGTCGTTCCGCCTGTATGATCACCGATCTATCTATGGTCATTCCCCCTTCAGGCGCGAATGCGCCTCCAAATCCGATGCAGGGGGCGGTTTGTCGTGCTGGGACGGCTTTTGGCCGCAGCTGTGCCTAGCGCAGGTTTCTGATTACGTCAGAAACGGACTGCCCGTCAGGAGCGCGCGCAGCGGGGTTGGCTGCAAGCAGGCGCTGCCATGCCTTCATGGCGTCGTCCTTGCGCTTGAGGTCGAAGTAAAGCACCACGCCCTCGTTGAACATGGCGTTTTCATGCCGGGGATTGACGCTGGAGGCGCGGCGGAAGCTCGTCACGGCCTTGTCGTATTCGCCAAGCTCGCGGTACATGATGCCAAGGTCGGTCAGCACATCGGCATTGTCAGGGGCAAGAGCCAGCGAACGCTCGTAGGCGCTGGCTGCCTTGCGCGACTGACCGGTGTCAAAATAAAGATTGCCAAGGTCTGTCCAGTTGTTCGCGTCCTTGGGGTTGGCAAGGACATTTTGTTCCATGGAGGCGATTTTGGCTGCCAGCTCGGGCGGAATGGGAGGCTGGTTGTCCTGCTTGGCCTGGCCGGAAGGCTGAGCGGAAGGCTGCCCCGGAGCCTGCGAGGCCGCCTGCGTCTGGCCTGCGGGCGTTTGTTGCGCGGGTTCCTGCGTGAATATTGACGGCACAAGGCTGCCCACATAGACGCCCAGCACAAGGGCAACGGCGATGCCTACAAAAAACACTCCCTTGCTGACCTTGCTGATGCCGTGGGGCTGTTCAGCCTGAGGGGCGGTTTCCCGGGTGGATGTGCTGTCGGCGGGCGCGGAAGGCTGCGCTGCCGTGGGAGTATCTGCGGACTTTTTTGGGGGCTTTTTGTTTGCCATGTATTCCTCGTAGCTTGGGAAATATCTTTATCCATCAGCCTACAACCGGAGGAAAAAAGAGGCAAGCCCGCAGCTTGCGCACCCCTGCGCCATGCCCCCGGTTCAGCGCGCCCATCCACCGTGAACAATGCGGTATATGCCAACTGAAGCCAGAACCACGATGCTCAGGGTCAGATACATGCCGCTGTAGTCCAGTGAAGGAATAAGATGGCCGAATATGTATGGCCCAAGGCCGATGCCAAGGTCAAAGAAGATGTAGAATGTTGTGGTTGCCTGCGCATAGCGCGAGCGTGAAACCAGCGAGAGGGATACCGCCTGCCCCACAGATTGAAAGTTGGCAAAGCCCACGCCCAGCAGCAGGCCCGCGCCCAGCAGCACGGCAGCGCTTTCTGCGCGCGAAAGCACAAACAGGGCCAGAGCCGTGAGCAGCAGGGCAGGGTACAAAATCACGTGTTCGCCGTGCCGGTCAAACAGGCGGCCGCTTTGGGGCCGCGTGAGCAAGGCCGCCCCGGCGTAACACAGAAAAAAAATGCTGGCTGTGCTCGTGAGTCCGTGCTCCGCCGCAAAGGAAGGCAAGAATGCCTGTATGCAGCCATAGCTCGGGCATACGGCAAGAGCCACCAGAGAAAAGCGCACCACTCGCGGGTCAATATAGCTGTACAGGCTCAAGACCGGGCGCGCGGGCTGGCGCATGGGCGGCAGGTTGCGCAAAAAGCAGAAAATTCCCAGACACAGCAAGCTGATGCCCGCATTGAGCAGCATGAGGGTGTGGTATCCGTACCTGAGGGAAAGGAAGATGCCCAAAAATGGCCCGAGGGCCAGCGCCAGTGCGGCACTCATGGTAAAAAGACCTATACCCAGACCATGAAACCGTACAGGAACCACATAGGCCACAATGGCTCCTGTGGCGGTTCCGGCTACGCCTATGCCAAATCCGGCCGCAAAGCGCTGCACAAAAAGCATGGGCAGAGAATCCACCAGAAACAGGCCGCCAATGCTTGCGGTAAACAGCAGCAGGCCCGCAAGCAGGCAGGGTTTACCACCAAATGTGGAGAGCTGGTTGCCTGAAAGGAATCGTCCCACAAGGCAGCCGATGACCATGATGCCCGAGGTCAGCCCTGCTGTGCTCAGACTGGTGCCAAAGGTTTTTTGCACATGGGCCGTGCCGGTGACAAAGATGAGATAGTAGTCCGTCATCAACAACATGTTGATGCAGGTGACAACCAAAAAGTTGCCCCGGCAAATGGCGGCAAAGGTCTCAATGAAACCTGCTTCTGTCTGCTGGGCCGCTGGGCCGTGAAGGTGTTTCCTGGGCATGGCCTGACCTCCATAACAGGGTTCAAGGCAGTTCGTTGCGCACGCAACGATTTATGGCCCCCTGGCCGCGCACTTGTCAAGGCAAGCCCCTCAAGCGTAGCCTTTTTTTGCGGCCTTGCCTGCCGCAATCCATTGGGAGTCGGCTTGCAGAGTCTGCTGACAACCAGCCACAGGAATATGTCATGGAACTTGTCTACAAATGGATCACGCTGGCAAACCGGCATTACTACATGTACCTCAACCGGGCGCTTGCGCCTTTTGGCATCAACAGCAGCCAGTATCTGTTCATTCTCAACCTGTGCCGCGACCCTGGCATCACTCAGGACAAACTGCCCGAACGTATCTGCGTGAACAAAAGCAATGTTGCCCGCACTCTGGCCCAGCTTGAAAAGAAAGGGCTTATCCGGCGGCAGGTTAATCCTGTGGACAAGCGGACGGCGGCGGTTTTTCCCACCGAGCGGGCGCGGGAGCTGTATCCCCAGATAATGGAAGTTATTGCAACATGGGACGATGCCGTGACCAGTGTGCTCAGCGCGCAGGAAAAGGAAAATCTGCTGGAATTTATGCAGCGCGTGGCGGACAAGGCTGCTGCACTGCGCGGGGCAAGCCCTGCTGCCCTCAGAAAGTAGGGCAGTTTTCGCTAAGCGCTTGTGTCTTGCGACCTTTACGGGATATGTTGCGGCAAAGGCATTGCGCCTTGACATGCGGTTTGCGGGAGGAGCGTCATGCTCAGCGTTTTTGATCTGTTCAAGATCGGCATTGGGCCGTCCAGTTCCCATACCATTGGGCCCATGATTGCGGGCAAGGCCTTTGCGGGCGAGCTTGCCGTTTTGGGCATGCTGCCTCTGGTAGGCCGGGTAAAGGTGGAGCTTTACGGTTCGCTGGCGCTTACCGGCGAGGGGCACGGCACCATTGGGGCCGTGCTGGCGGGGCTTGAGGGGGAGGAACCACAAGAGGTGGACATTGTCCATATGGCCCGCCGCACCGCAGATCTGCAAAACAATGCCGATCTGGTGCTCATGTGCGCCTACACCATCCCTTTTAATTTTGAGCGCGATGTATGTCAGCACAAGGGCATATTTTTACCCAAACATTCCAATGCGATGACGCTTTCGGCCTTCAGCGCCGACGGAGCGCTGATATACTCCAAAAATTTCTATTCCATCGGCGGCGGGTTTATCCGCACAGACGATGATTTTGACAGCCCGCGCGAACTGTACGCCACGCCCCCCTATCCGTACGAAAAAGCTTCAGAGCTCTTTGACATCTGCGCCCGCGAAAACAAGACCATCGCGCAGATCGTTATGGCCAACGAAGTATTCTGGCGGTCTGAAAGCGAGGTCAACGAGCGCGTAACGGCCATCACAGACGTCATGCGCGAGGCCGTGGAGCGCGGCTGTTATACGGACGGCGTGCTGCCGGGCGGGTACAATGTGCGCCGCCGCGCGCCCAACCTGCTGCGCAAGGTCAGCGCCCTGCAAGCAGCCGGGCGGCGCGACCTCAGCCTGTGGCCCATGCTCTATGCCTTTGCCGTGGCGGAAGAAAACGCCTCCGGCGGTCGCATTGTGACCGCGCCCACCAATGGCGCGGCGGGCATTGTGCCGGCTGTGCTGCTGTATTATCTGAATTTTTACCCCCACGTGACGGATGACGGCGCGCGTGATTTTTTACTCACTGCCGGGGCCATTGGCCTGTTTTACAAGCTCAATGCGTCCATTTCCGGCGCGGAGGTGGGCTGCCAGGGCGAAGTTGGCGTGGCCTGCTCCATGGCTGCTGGCGCGTACTGTGCGGTTACGGGCGGCAACGTCAAACAGGTGGAAGTGGCGGCGGAGATCGGCATGGAACACAACCTCGGCCTTACCTGCGATCCTGTGGGGGGGCTGGTGCAGATTCCCTGCATCGAGCGCAATGGCGTGGCCGCGGAACGCGCGGTCAACTGCGCCCAGTTGTCGCGGCTGGAAGACGGGCGGCAGCGGGTGATCTCACTGGATGATATCATTGAGGTCATGTACCGCACCGGGCTTGATTTGCAGTCCCGCTACAAAGAAACCTCGCTCGGCGGGCTGGCCGAGGCCGTAGCCAAGGTTATGGAGCGCAAAAAGATGGCGGCGGGGGCATCCGGCAAATAGGTGTAAACGCACTTTTTTCCTTTTGGGAACGAGCTAAGAAAACGCGGCTTTGCAGCCGCGTTTTCTTATTGATGGGTACAAGTGAGTTGAAAATATGATCAACATTTAAGCATTTGCCCGGCGGCAGCTGGAATGGAGAAGTAAAACAGGCGGGGCAAGGCTTTTGTAATGCTGAATATTTTATATTTATGCGGCAATGTACATGGCTGCTCTGCGTGAATTATAAATTATCACGTATGAGTTGTTTGCGTATATTATAAATTGCATTTTTATACTGCGAGAGCACTCAATTTTTATTATGTTTGTGGGTGTATCTGAATTATTGGCAGTATGTCGACAAAATATAAAAAATAAGGGAGTGTTTTTTATACCGTGCGTAGCATTGAGGGCAATGTGGGTATATGCCTTATGTGGTGTCTGGTTAAACAGGATGCTGCTCTGGCGTATTATTGTCTATGCATAGCTTGAATATTATTGGATAAAATGGATAATTCATCTTTTTGTCCAGATTTAAGACATTGCAGCAATGGATTTTATCATGCTTCAATATGCTCTTTATGCTACCTGTTGTACGTCCTGAAACCTGTAACACTGGAAGTGCAAGATGAAAAAAGTATGTTTTGCAATCGTGCTGGCGGCCATGCTTGCCTTGCCCATGACTGCCTCGGCAAAGAGCGACAAGATAGATTTCGGCAAGCTGCCTTGCAGTGCGTTTGTGCAGTTGGACGCCCAGACCATGACCATGTTCTACTTCTGGCTTGATGGTTACGCCAGCGCCAAAACCGGCGACACGACTCTGGATGTCAACGCTGTGGAAAACAACCTGACCCAGATTATGAAGGTCTGCAAACAGAACCCCAAAAAGTCCGTACTTTCGGTCATTGCCGACTAATAGCGCAAAGGGCGGGCCGTATGGCCCGCCCCTGTTTCTTGGAGAGAATACCTTCAGCGGTCTGCTATGGTTTTTTCAGGGGTAGGTCTGCCTGACGGGACGCAGCCGTATTTGCGGCAGCAGCGCTGTCTTTTCCAATAGAAAAAAGCTTGTCTGCCAGCTTGCGGTGTGCAGCGGGCATTGCCAGAGTGTCCAGCTCTTGTGGTGTGACCCAGCGGGCCTCGGTGGCGGCAGAAAGTAGCGGCGGTTGTGGCGGGTCAACCGGTGCAGCCGCACTGTCAAACTCAAGGCCAAAGCAGTGCAGCGTCAGGCGGTAGGTGGTGTATCCGTGCCGGATAATGCCATACTGCGCCGCCACTCGCACGGCAAAGCCCGTTTCTTCCATAAATTCCCGCACGGTGGCCTGTTCGGGACTCTCATCCTGCTCAACCCGGCCGCCGGGAAATTCCCACAGATTGCCCCACACGCCCGAAGGCGGGCGTTTTTGTACAAAAAACTTGTTGCCGCAGCGTAAAACCCCGGTCACGGCGTTGACGGGCTTGATGGTGGCTCGCTTTCCGGGCACCGGGCGCTGGTCTGTGATCCCCAGATGCAGGCTGATGCAGAATTGGGCCAGCGGGCATTCTGCGCAGCGCGGTTTTTTGCCGCAAACAAGCGCCCCAAGCTCCATCATGGCCTGATTGTGCTCGCGCGATTTGCCCTCAGGCACCAGCCGCAAGGCCCAGCGGTGGATGATCCCCGCTGCCGGGTTCTGCTTGACAGGGCTGTCCACATCAAAAATGCGCGCAATGACGCGTTCCACATTGGCGTCCACGCACGGCAGTTTTTCACCAAAGGCAATGCTTGCCACCGCGCCTGCCGTGTAGGGGCCAACGCCGGGCAAACCACGGATGGCTTCAAGCTCTGAGGGAAAAACGCCGCCGTGTTCCGCCATGATTTTGCGGGCGGCGGTCAGGATGTGTCTGGCGCGCGAATAGTAGCCAAGGCCTTCCCATTGGCGCAGCACGTCTTCCTCGCTGGCGGCGGCGAGGCGGGCTATGTCGGGGAAGCGCTGCATCCAGCGGTTGAAATAGCTGACGCCCCGCTCCATCTGGGTTTGCTGGAGCATGACCTCTGAAATCCACACTTCGTAGGGCGTGTAGTTGATCCGCCACGGCAGGCGGCGCTGGTTTGCGGCAAACCAGTTGAGCAGGGCGTTTTGCAGTTCGCCAAGGTGATCCTGGGGCGGCAGATGCGTGCTGGCAGCGGCCTGTTCCGGCATGCCCGGCAGTGTTGCCGGTTGGGGCTTGGAAGTCTTGCGGTTCATGCTGCGAAGCCTATACCGGGAAACGGGCATTGTCATCCGCGCTTCCATACCCTATATTCGCGCCAATGGCGGGGCGAACGCCCGCTGTGCAGAATAACCATTCAAGGAGCACCCATGTCCGACAATCCTACGGTTTTGCTGGAGACTTCCTCCGGCGACATTCTTGTGGAGCTTTATGCCGACAAGGCCCCCCAAACCGTTGCCAATTTTTTGAAATATGTGGATGACGGCTTTTATGCCAACACCATTTTTCATCGCGTTATCCCCGGCTTCATGATCCAGGGCGGCGGCCTCGGCGCGCGCATGGACGAAAAGTCTACCCGCGAGCCTGTGACCAACGAAGCCGACAACGGCCTCAAGAACGAGCGCGGCACCCTGGCCATGGCCCGCACCCGCGATCCCCACAGCGCCACCGCCCAGTTCTTCATCAATCTGGTGGACAACGATTTTCTCAACCACAGCTCCCCCACCCCTGACGGCTGGGGTTACTGCGTTTTCGGCAAAGTGACCGAAGGCATGGAGAATGTGGACAAAATTGCCAAGGTTAAGACCAAGACCGTGGGCTTTCATGAAAATGTGCCCACCGACATGGTGCTGATCACCGGGGCAAGCCGCTTCGAATAAATGGCGCGGCAGGCTTTGCCTGCACCGCTGTCGCATGGAACCGCCGTATGCCCGCAATTGCGGCGCTGCGGCGGTTTTGTGTTTGAGCGGCCTTTTACGCACAGGCAAGCTGTGCGCCAAACCTGAAAGAAGAGGAAAAGCCATGTCCAGAGAAATTGTTGCCGCCCTTGAAGAACCCTATCAGCGCTCTTGGGCCCTGCTGGCCCAGTATATGGACATCTGCCCCGAAAACATCTGGGCCGAAACCAACGGCGGCTGGCCCGTGTGGCAGCAGGTGGCCCACGCCATTGCCGTGCTGAACTTCTTTATTCTTGAAAGTGACGACGAAACTTTTTTGCCCGCGCCTGCCGGTATTGGCGTGCTGATGCTCAAGGAGCAGGGCAAGGATGTTGTGAGCAAAGAAGCCATGCAGGCTTATGGTAAATCCGTAAAGGCCGCAGTGGACGCACGGCTGGCGGCGCTTTCCAATGCCGACCTGACCAGGGTGCAGGAGCGCGTGAGCAAAAAAATTGGCCGGGATCTCACCTATGCGGCCATGATTGCCATGCTGGCCTCGCACACCACCTACCATCTGGGTTCCTGTGATGCGGCTTTGCGGGATCATGGCTTGCCGGGCGTGTTTTAGGCTGCAACAGTTTTTGCTGTTGGCAGGGAGTTCTGCGGCAAGCTTTGGGTCTGCCGCAGAACTCCCTGCACTGCCCGCATATCACGAACAAGGGCGGGCAGCGGCGCAATTTTTTTTGATAAATCATCTGGAACAACTTGACTCGGCAGCGTAGAGCCTTAACTAAAAACCATAGCTTGAACGTATGTTTTTCCGGCAGGCGTTGCCGATAAAAACAGCAATATAGATTTGAGCGCAACCTGCACTAAGCGGGAGGTTGTTATGGCTACCTGGAAGAACGATCCCGACCATTCGCACCTTGGTTTTGTGGTGCGGCATCTCATGATTACCGACATTAACGGCAGGTTTGCAGACGTTGGCATTGACCTTGAAACCGGCAACGATGATCTTTCTGACGCAGTCTTTACCATGACGGCCAAGGCTGTGAGCATTGACACGCATGTGCATGCGCGGGACGAGCACTTGCGCTCGCCGGATTTTTTTGATGTGGCGCAGCACCCCGAAGTTACCTTCCAGAGCACATCTGTGCGCCTTGGGCCGGATCATACCGGAACCATAACAGGCCTGCTCGAAATGCGCGGCACCTCGAGAGAAGTGACGTTCAACATCACAGCCAGCGACCGTATCACCAACCCCATCAACAGCAAGGAAACGCAGTCTTTCAGCATCACTGGCGAGGTGAATCGCAGCGACTTTGGTATTGGCCCCAACATCCCGGCAGCCATTGTGGGCGACAGGGTGAAGGTGGCTGCCAACTTTGAAGTTTCGCCAGCCTAGGCATCTGAATATTGAGATGTTTTGCGGGGGGTCTTTGATTTGAGAGCCCCCGCGGAATATGACCAAGCATTGTTTGCTCTGTCTGCTGTTTTTGCTTGCATGCCTGAAACGCTCACAATGATTACTTTCCGCCTCCGATCTTTCCCACCACGCGAAATCCGGCCCCGCCATACCCCGGGTTACGTTTAAAAGCCGCTCCTGCTAACAGGGGCGGCTTTTTATTCTTCTGCCCAGGATTCTTCCGCACAATAAATATCCCCCGGCATAGCCGGGGGTTTTTCATATGCGCCTGTAAGGCTCTCTTACCAGCTGCGCCCTAGCAGGCGCATGCACGATCTGACATTTGCATTTCTGTTACTTGCGGCCCGTAAACGGGCTTCCTGGATACGGGAGACTCAGCTGATCACCGAGTTTATCCCGATCCAGCTGTTTCTTTATGTAATCTTGAATCTTAGCCGTGTTTTTGCCTACTGTATCTACATAAAAGCCACGGCACCAAAACTCACGGCTGCGGTATTTAAATTTGAGATCGCCGAATTGCTCATAGAGCATCAAACTACTTTTACCTTTTAAGTACCCCATAAAACTAGATACGCTTATTTTCGGAGGTATCTCAAGCAACATGTGGATATGGTCAGGGCAACATTCTGCTTCTAGTATTTTTACATCTTTCCACTCACACAGCTTACGCAAAATATCCCCTACCGCTCGCCTTTTCTCACCATAGAATACTTGTCTGCGATATTTGGGAGCAAAGACGATGTGATATTTACAGTTCCACTTTGTGTGAGCTAAACTTTTTGCGTCACCCATTGTGACCTCCTTTTGATTTGTTTCGTTTGCAGTTGCCAGACCGCAAGTCGTTGTAACAAATCAAAAGGAGTTTTGCTGACATGCTTAAAGCTTTAAGCTTTACGGAACCCCCCGCCTAGCGGGGGGTTTTCTTCATACAAAAAAGGCCGGGTGCACATGCCCCGGCCTGATGGCCCCCATCGGGCCGATCGGTTTTTAACCTTACTGGATCTTGCAGTTGCCGTCGTTGCAGTCTTCGGAGGCGATCACAGGAGTGGCCTGGAACAGCACAACCTGTTCGCGCCCCTTGTTGGTGATGACCACCACGGTAATGCGCATGAGGCCCTCGGGCAGCGCAGGCGTGGCCTTGGCCTTGAGGTAGCCTGTGCCGGTGATGAGCTTGGCGTCGCTGATCAAGGCAGTGCGGGCATTTGTGAAGGTAAGGCGGTCAATGACCAGTTCCTTGCTCTTGATGGTGTTGATGAAGTGTTCCTTGTCCTCAATGTGCCCGTTGGCATTAATATGCCAGTAGTTGGGGGCCAGCAGGGTTTCAAGGGCCGGGACGTCGCCTGTCATGACGGCTTCGGTATACAGCGCCACGGTGTCGGCCTTGGCGTGGGCAAGCCCGCCGGAAAGGGCAATAACAAGGGCTATGAACACAGTGGTTACTTGCAGAATCTTCATGGTATCCTCCCTGAAGGGGCTATTGGAGCGGCCAGACCGAAAATTGCCAATGTGCACGGATTCTTCTATGGTTATATGTAAAGAGTTAAGCAAAACTCTCCCATTGTAAAGCGAATATCTGCCATAGAGCCGGATTTCCTGGTATTTTTTACTGTGAGGCTTATGTTTTCATGTTAACCAGCATTTTACAAACCATTGGCAACACCCCCATGCTGCGGCTTGATCTTTCACGCGATCTGCCCGGCACTGTCTGGCTGAAGCTTGAAAATCGCAATCCCGGCGGTTCCATCAAGGATCGCGTGGCTTTTCACCTTGTTGGCGAAGCTCTGGAAGAGGGGCGTGTAGAGCCGGGTGGGGTGCTGGTGGAGGCCACCAGCGGCAATATGGGCATAGGCATGGCCCTGGTTGCCTCGGTGCGTGGCTTTCGCTGCATACTGACCATGCCCGAATCCATGAGCGTTGAGCGCCGCAACCTCTTGCGGGCGCTGGGCGCAGAGCTTGTGCTCACCCCGGCGGAACAGGGCATGAGCGGGGCTGTGGCCGCTGCAAAGTGCATTGCCGATGAGCAGGATGCCTTTGTACTCGGCCAGTTTACCAATCCGCAGGCTGTGGTAGCCCATTACAAGACCACCGGGCCGGAAATTTTCAAGGACAGCGTGGGAAAGATGGACGTGCTGGTTGCGGGCGTTGGCTCCGGCTCGACCATCACTGGCGTAGGGCGGTATCTCAAGGAGCGCATACCCGGTTTCAGGGTCGTTGCCGTGGAGCCAGCCGCTTCGCCGGTGCTCTCGGGCGGCAAACCAGGGCCTCACCTCATTCAGGGTATTGGGGCTGATTTTGTGCCTGCCATCCTTGACCGCGCGCTTTTGGACGAGATTATCCAGATGGACGGCGAGGAAGCCATAAGAACCGCCCGTCTGCTCATGGAGCACGGCATCATGGCGGGCATATCCACAGGCTCCAACGTGCGCGCGGCCCTTGACCTTGCGGCGCGGCCAGAAATGCAGGACAAGAATATCGTTACCTTTGCCTGCGACACGGGCGAACGCTACATGTCGACGCGGTTGTTTCACGGAGTATAAACTGCTGGCAAGCTGGCTTTGCACCTAATTTATGACGGTATTTTCAATGCTAATGCACTCAGTTTGATATGTTCCCCGTTTTGTGCGAAACAGAAAAATGTGAAAAAAACTGTCTTTTCGGCCTGCATGGCTAAATATTTGCACTTGGCAACCGATAAGAGAGTCAGCGTAAGCTTCGCTCACCGGCTGGCAGCAAACAAGTTCAGGTCTGCCGTCCGACATTAACGGGCTTCAGCCCAACGGAGAGCATTTCCATGGCGCAGACCAACATCCTGCTGGAAACCGGCACCAACGAGCTGGAAATTGTGGAATTTTTCGTCAACCAGGACGGTTACGAAGCCCACTATGGCCTCAACGTGGCCAAGGTGGTTGAAATTGGCCGTCGCCAGCCGGTGACTGCCATGCCGGAAATGCGCCATAAAGCGCTTTTGGGCGCGTTTCTGCACCGCAATGGCCGTGTGGTGCCGCTGATTGATATGGCCCAGTTTTTGGGCAGCGGCCCCATTGAAAACGAAGACGCCAAGGTTATCGTCACCGAATTCAACGGCGTATGTACGGGCTTTCTGGTGTCGGGGGTCAACCGCATCTATCGGCTGAGCTGGACGGATGTGGAAGCGCCGGGGCAGTTTTTGCAGAATGTGAGCCGCAGCTCGGTAACGGGCGTGGTGCGGCTGGAAGAGCGCGTGATCTTTTTGCTGGATCTTGAAGCCATTGTAGCCGAACTGCATCCGGCCATGGCCATGCGCTTTGACTCCTCAGACATGCGGCACAGCGGGGAAAAAATTTACAATATCCTGCACGTGGACGATTCAAGCAGTATCCGCAGCCTGCTGCTCGATCTGCTCAACAAGGAAGGCCGCTTTACCGTGACGCAGAAGGTCAACGGGCAGGAAGCCTGGGATTACCTTAAGGTTCTGCGCGACCGCTGCGAAGCCGAAGATCGCCCCATTTCCGATTTCATTCACGGCGTCATCACAGACATTGAAATGCCCGGCATGGACGGTCTGGCCCTGTGCAAGCACATCAAGGATGAAAGAGTCCTTAAAAAGTTGCCCGTGGCCATCTTCTCTTCCATGATCAATGAACCGCTTGCCAAGAAATGCGCTGTTGTGGGGGCTGACGTGCAGTACACCAAGCCCGATCTCAAGGTGCTTTCCGTCAAGTTGTATGATCTGGTGACCGAAGCCTGGGGTTAAGGCAGTTTTCGCTTAAAATGCTCTGAAGGCCCTGACCGCACTGGTCAGGGCCTTTTTGCGTTATGGCATTTTTGTGCGCTCTCCTTCAGCCCGCAGCCCCTTTCTTGCCCAGCCCTGAAACCTTCAGTATGCTACACAAAGGGTCTCGCAAATTTACTGCTGAAAAATCTGTAAAGCCCCATACCTGCTGGATCAGCGTCCACTTTTTTACCCTGAGATGCCTATGCCCGCCCTGCCGGAAGAAAAAATGCTTGTCGAACAGGTAATGCACGACAACCCGGAAACCCTGACCCCTGACCATAAGCTCAAGGACGCGCTCCCGGTGTACGAACGGCACGGCGTGAACTGCGTGCCCATTCTGGATGCGGAAAAGAGGGTCAAAGGCATTCTCACCATTTTTCGCATGGTACAGGCCGTGCGCGCAGGGAAGTCCTTTGAAACGCCCATCAGCGAGGTCATGGACACCAACCTTGTCAGCATCCGCAACGATGACACCTTTGGTATGGCGTGCAGCATGCCCATCGACAGAATGCTTGTGCTGGATCATGAAGACAGGCTTGTGGGCGTTTTGACCAAGAAGGAACTGATCCACAAAATATACGTGGCCTTCAGAAATGCGGATATCCACAACCGCGAGTTGAGCGAGGTTATCAACTGCGCCACTGACGGCATCATGATTTTTGATGCCGAAGGAATCCCGCTGTTCAGTAACGACAAAATCCGCAGCTTGCTGCCAGATTGCGACAATATGGCAGCGCCCGCTTCTCCGGACATGGAGGTCGTGGGCGACCTGTTGAAAAAAGCGGTGGCCCACCGCAAGGCGCACAGTTCACTGCTTGAAGATCACAACGGCAAGCAGGTGGTGCTCACCATAACGCCCTTGTTTGATGAAAAGGAAAAGCTGTTTCGGTGCGTGCTTTCCGCGCAGGATATGACGGAAATCAACCGCCTGCAGACAGAGGCGGAGAATACGCGGCGGCGGCTTGCGGCCTTTCAGGAGGCCTCGCACAAAGGCAAAAAGGTCATTGCGTGCAATCCCTCCATGCTGCGTTTGCTACGCGAGGCTGAAAGGCTTGGCAGCGTGGATTCAACCGTGCTCATCACTGGTGAAACCGGCACGGGAAAAGAAGTGCTGGCCATGCATATCCACAGCCACAGCGGCCGCCGTAACGGGCCGCTTGTGCAGATCAATTGCGGCACCATTCCCCAGCACCTCCAGGAAGCGGAACTGTTTGGCTACGAAAAAGGCAGCTTTACCGGGGCCAATGCCAGCCGCGTGGGCATGCTTGAGGTCGCCAACGAGGGAACCCTCATGCTCGATGAAGTGGGCGAAATGGATATGTCCCTCCAGGTCAAGCTGCTGCGCGCCCTTCAGGAGGGTGTGATCTATCGCATCGGAGGGCGTAAGCCTGTCCACCTCAATGTGCGCATCATTGCCATGACAAACAGGGATCTGCTTAAAATGGTGCGGGAAAACACCTTTCGTGAAGACCTGTATTATCGTCTCAATGTGATTCCGCTTGCGGTGCCGCCCCTGCGTGAAAGGCCGGAAGACATCCTGCCGCTTGCACAGCATTTTCTTGCCAGTTTCAGCAAAAAATATTCTACCCGGTGCATGATCGGGCCAGAAGAAGAGCAGATGCTCCTGGCCTATCCCTGGCCGGGCAATGTGCGCGAACTGGGGAATTTTGTGGAAAGGCTGACCATTGCCAGTTTTTCCGCCGGGCATTGTGCATCAGTGTGGGAGAGTATTGCTCCGGCTGGCAGGGCTGCAGCTGTCGGTGCTGGCAACATGCGTGACCAGATCAAGATGTTTGAACGCCAGTGCATCGAAAGCGGACTTGCCGCCACAAGCAGCATCCGCGCCGCCGCGCGCAAGCTGGGCATATCCCATCCCACGCTGTTGCGTAAAATGCGGGAGCACGGCCTTTCGGTTCAGGAATGAACCACTTGGCGTGGCCTTTTGCTGTATGACGTTATCAGCACGAGTTCCGGTGCCGTTTTCCTGTGAAAGGGCTACGTTCTGACTGTGGTTTAAAAATGAACCGCATGGTTTGATTTTGAACCATTGTTTCGACACAGGCCCGGGGTTGCCTTCAAAATTATTAACTCAATTAAAACAAATTGTTATATATTTCATTTGCTGAGCATTGTGCGCAGCGAGGCCCGCGAAGTATACGCGGGCTTTTTTATATCTATTTGATAATCAAGATAAAACTTTTTGGAACAAACATTGCTAAGACAGGCTCACAATAGAAAGGCTTTGGTGAAGTGATGCTGTACAAACACAGTCACGAGAACGTTCAGTCGCAGTTGCCGCCACGGGCCCGGTCGGCGCGCGCCTGAGATAGAGAAAAGCAGGCTGCAGCGGTCAGCCGTACAGCCCATGCGCACGGGCTTTACCCTTGCCGTTCCGCCGCCAGACAGCGGCAAAATCATCCGTTATGATGAGGAGTTTATATGTCATCTTCGGCTTTTTGGATGTTCGGCCTTGCACTCGCGTATACGCTCCTGCTCATTGTCATGAGCCAGATAGCCAAGAAAAAGGCCAAGGCGGGCGAAGATTTTTTTGTGGGCGGGCGCAAGTTCAGCCGATGGACCGTGGCCTTTTGCATTACAGGCCTCTTTTCAGGCTCAACCTATATCGCAATCCTCGAACTTTCATATTTTACAGGTATTTCAGCCATCTGGTACGGCGTTGCGGAACTGACCCACGTGCTCATCATCGCACTGGTGCTGATCGGGCCGTTCCGCAAAAGAATGATGGTCACCATTTCTGGCCTCATTGGCGATAAATACGGACGCATGGCAAAGGGCATAGCCGGAACCATCACGGCCATCACGTTTCCCATGTGGTCTGTGGCTACGGCGCTTGCTTTCGCCTCGTGCATCAACGCCCTCACAGGGCTGGACATGCTTGCCTCGGTCGTTATTACCGCGGCGCTTATGTATGTCTTTTTGAGTGCTGGCGGCATGTGGTCTGTGGCCATGACCCAGACTGCGAATTTTTTTGTGTTCATGGGCATGTTTGCGGTGGCCATTTACGCCATTGGCGTCAATCCGGGCTACGGCGCGCTGGCAACCTTTCTGGAGACAAACGTCAAGTACGGCAGCCTGACCAGCGTTGGCCTGCAAACCATTCTGGCCTGGTTTGGCACATTCCTGATCAATGTGCTGCTGGCGCAGGCCGCATTCCAGATGGCCCTGTCGTGCAAAACAGCGGACGAAGGGCGCAAGGGCCTGCTGATCGCTGGCGGATTCAACATCATCTTCATTGTCATGGGTGTTCTTGTGGGCGTTGCTGCGGCTATCACCATGCCCGGCAATGCGCGCGGCCTTGTGGCTGTACCCAAATATCTTATGGAAACCCTGCCCGCGCCCATGGTTGGCATGTTCACGCTGGGCATCTGGGCCTGCGCCCTTGGCTGGGGCGCTCCGTGCCAGTTCTCCGGCGCAACCAGCCTTGGCAGGGATGTCGGCTCGGCCCTGTTCCCTGACGCGTCAGACGCCAAGCTTGTGCATTTTACCCGCATATCTCTGCTGGCGCTGACGGCGCTCATGATTCTGTTTGGCTATCTGCGTTCTGAACAGGCCGCGTGGTGGAATATCTTCGCCTGGACGGCCCGCAACGGCGCAACCTTCGCTCCCATGGTCGCAGCCCTGTTCTGGGGCGTTGCCACGCCCCGTGCCGCTGTCACCGCCCTTGTGGCCGGTTGCGGCGCTGGCCTTGTGTGGAACTGGATGGGCGGTTGGGCCGTCAACAGCTTCTATCTCAAGATACATCCCGTGTGGGTGGCCATGGCCGCCAATATTATTGGCATGACAGTCGTTTCTCTGGCTGAACGCGGCTGGAGCGTCATCACGCCGCAGGGCGGAGCCGCCATGCTGCGCAATGCGGCGCTGTTGGTAGTTCTGGCCTTGCTTGTCTGCCTGGTTTCGGCTGGCGGGTGGCTCTATGCCACAGGCCTTTGGGGCATGACGGCTTTTCTGCTTGTTCTTCTTGTCTGGATTGCCCTCATTGTCAGCACGGAACGTCAACAAGCATCTGCCCGCTAGAGCGGTCGTTACAAAAATTTGCGCTGCCAAATGCCCGCACGGCGAACATGCATAGATGCTTAGGCGCGCCAGCATGCATTTAAAGCGATAATACCTTAAAGGGGTTTACCATGCCTATGATTAACGTTGAATGGAAAGGGAACATGCTGTTTGAAGGAAGGGATTCCGATAACCGCCCTGTGATTATGGATGCCTCTGCCATATATGGCGGCAATAACGAAGGCGTACGCCCCATGGAGCTGCTGCTTATTTCTCTGGCGGGCTGCACGGGCATTGAAGTGGGCCATGCCCTCAACAAAATGCGTGTTCCCTTCACAGAATTCAAAATCTCTGCCGATGCTGTGCGCCGCGAAGAAATTCCGCAGATATTTACGGAAATCAATGTGGAATACTCAGTCAGCGGCGAAGGCGTCACCCTGGAAAAATTTGTGCGCGCATTTGAGCTTGGAGCCGTCAAATACTGCTCCGTAGCCAATATGCTCAAGGTGGCGAGCCGCATCAACTACAGCTTTGTGGTCAACGGCGAACACCACGCCTACCCTCTGCCGACCGCATCGGCCTAGTTGAGGCGGAACAGCGGAACTGACGACGCTTTTTACCATTGCGACAGGCAGTTCCCCACCACATCGATGGGGCCGGGAAGTTCGCGAACTTCCCGGCCCCGTGTACAGGAGACAGTATGCCTCAGTATAACTTGCCAGAAGATCTGTTTTACACCCCGGAGCACATCTGGGTGCGGCAAGAGGGAGATGAACTGGTGCTGGGCATTACGGACTTTGCCCAAAGCCAGCTTGAAGAAGTTGTCTATGCGGACGTGCCCAACGTTGGCGCGCAGCTGGAAGCCGAAAAAGAATTCGGCTCGCTGGAATCCATGAAGACCGTCAGCGCCTTGTTTGCGCCGATTACCGGAACCGTCATTGCGGTCAACGGCGATCTGGAAGATTCCCCTGCCCTGATAAACCAGGATTGCTACGGCAAAGGCTGGATCGCGCGCGTACGGCCCGAAGCTCCGGCAGGCTCGCATGCTCTGCTGCGCGCAGCGCAGTACGGCCAGTTGCTGCCGCAAAACAGTTAGCTTTCTGTGCCTTAAAATATGCGCGAGGATGATCGAATGAAAAAACTGACCATCATCGGCAGCGGCCCTGCCGGATATACGGCGGCCTTTGCAGCGGCCCGCGCCGGGCATGACGTAACGCTTGTGGAAAGCGAAGCCATTGGCGGCACATGCCTCAATTCCGGCTGCATTCCCACCAAGACGTTCAAAAGTTCCGCAGATATTCTGGACAAGTTCCGGCACATGAGCGAATTCGCCGTTACGGGCTCATCGCAGGCAGCCATTGATATGGCCCTCCTTCTGGAGCGCAAAAACCGCGTTATCCGGCTGCTGGCTCAGGGGCTGGAAAAATCTTGCGCACATCTGAATGTGGCTGTGGCCAGGGGCAGGGGCCGCCTTGTCAGCGCGCAGCAAGTGCAGGTGACGGCAAAGGATGGAGGCACACAGCGGATTGACGGTGATGCCGTCATTCTTGCGGTTGGCTCAAGGCCTTTGGAACTCCCCGCCCTGCCCACAGACAAGCGCCACATCCTGACCAGCGACGACGTTCTGAATCTGGATCGTGTTCCCGCAAGTATCTGCATTGTGGGCGGCGGCGTGATAGGCTGCGAGATGGCCTGCATTTTCAGGGCATTTGGCGCTGAGGTTACGGTAGTTGAAGGGCAGAACCGTCTGTTGCCCTTGCCTGCGGTTGATGAAGAAATCAGCAAGCTGCTGCACCGCGAACTGAAAAAAGCGGGAATCAAGGTCGAAACGGGAGTCACTGTCAGCCGGGCCGAAGTGGGCGACGGTGGAGTGCGCCTGCATACAGAAGCTGCCAGCGGCGAGCGCTCATCCGTGCCGCCTCCGCTTGAGGTGGAAAGCGTGTTTGTCACTGTTGGGCGCGTGCCGGATACGGAGGGACTGGGGCTGGAAACGGCAGGCGTGGCATGTGACGCGCGCGGCTGGGTGCAGACCGATGCCTTTCTTGAAACGTCCGTGCCGGGCGTATACGCCATTGGCGACATTCTTGGCCCGGGAAAAATCATGCTGGCCCATATGGCCGCCGCAGAGGCGGAATGCGTGGTCGAAAACCTGGGGCAGCAGTCAACGCCGTGTGATTATTCCCTTGTGCCCTCGGCTATTTTCACAACGCCGGAGATAGGCTGCGTGGGGCTTTCTGAAGCGCAGGCGCTGGCAAAAGGGCGCAATGTGCGTTGCGCCCGACTGCACGTGCGTGAACTGGGCAAGGCGCACGCCATGGGCGAAATCGCCGGGATGTTCAAACTGGTCATTGATGCGGAAAGCCAGGCAATCCTGGGAGCGCATATTTGCGGCCCGCATGCCACAGACCTCATAGCCGAGGCGGCGCTGGCAATCCATATGGGGGCAAGTGTCGAGGATGTGGCCAGCACCATTCACGCGCACCCCACCCTTGCGGAAGGTTTTGGCGATCTGTGCCGCATCGCCAAACTGGCGTAAGGCCTGCCCTGCGCCGGAGCGCATGCGCACTGCGATGTCCGTTGCTGCGCATGCGCCATCTTTTTGAGCAGTCAGACTACGAAATAGTTGCCAGCTTGCGAGTAAGCTGACCTTCAAGCGTTAATCTGCCTCAGCAATGCGCAACCCCCTCTCGGGTAGGGACACGAGAGGGGGCGCGCATGGGGCGGCCAGGGGTAGGGGCCGCCTTTTGTCACTATTTCAGGGCTGTTTAGCCCATCTTGGTGGCGTCAATCACGTTGTAGTCGAGGCCCAGTTCCTTGCCGGGAATACCCAGGGCAAGGCCCACCAGCTGCGAAAGGTGCAGCACGGGCACACGGGCTTTCGACTTGGCTATATCCTGCGCTGCTTCCTGATAAATGTCGAGCTGCATTTGGCAGAGCGGGCAGGGGGTTACAATGCAGGCCGCGCCGGAAGTTGCCGCGCTGTCCACAATCTGGCTGGTCATGCGCATGACGGATTTTTCCGCCGGATACACGGCGTGGAAGCCGCAGCAGTCCAGCCGCTTGGCAAAGGGGACCGTCTGCCCGCCAAGGGCGGCCACCACGGTCTCAAAGCTTGAGGGATTCACCGAGCTTTCAAAGCCCAGGGCGGATTCGGGCCGCAGGCTGTGACAGCCATAAAAGGCCGCCACTTTAAGGCCCGCAAGCGGCTTGGTCACCTTGGCCTTGAGGGTCTGGGCGTTTTGCGCCAGCACCCAGAGCAGGCTGGTGACTTCGCTGGTGCCGTTATAGGTCATGTTGCCCTTGGCAAGAAAGGTGTTGATGCGGTCCTTCTTGCCGCCGTCAAGCTCTGCCTTGGCGCGACGCAGCATGAGCAGGCAGGTGCTGCACGAGGTCAGCACGGGCAGGCCCATCTTTTCGGCCAGGGCGATGTTGCGGGCGTTGGCAACCAAGGTCGCCACGGGGTCAACATCCTGAGCCTGGGAAGCGCCGCAGCAGCTCCAGCCGGGGATTTCCTTGAGTTTGATGCCGAGCTTCGGGGCCACGGCCTCAAGAGCCATCTTGGATTCCTTGGCGGCCTGAGTCAGCACGCAGCCGGGAAAAAAGGCGAATTCGGTCTGCATACGGCTACTCCTTCTCTGCGGCATGGGCCGCCTGAATCATCTTCACCAGGGCATCATGCCCTTCAATGGTTTCGCCGCCAAAGGCCTCAAGCGGATTCATCTTGCCCTGGCGCAGCAGGGTCACAGCCATTCCCGCGCGGGCAATGGTGCTGATGCCTTCGGTACGCAGGGCAAGGCGCACTTCGTTGAGGCGGCCAGAATCGTCCACCAGATCGGTGTAGAACGACTTGGCGTGGGCCGGGCCAACGCCGTCGGTCATGCCCTTGGCCATAACCATGGCCCGCAGGCCGGCGATGTCATCGGCAGCGCTGATGCCCTTGGGGCAGCGGCTGGCGCATTCCTGACAATGCACGCAGTTCCACAGGCCGCCCGCCACGGCGGGCTTGCCGTGCAGCAGGGGATCCTTGGAGCGTGAATCGTTGGCCACGCGCCATGCGTGGGTGAAGACAAAGGGTTCCATGTAGTCGCTGCGGTCGGCGCTGAGTTTGTTGCACTCAGAGGCGCACGCGCCGCAGAGGATGCAGTCCCACTGCTTGATGATGCGGTCGAATTCCTTCTGGTTCTGGCGGCAGCCTTCCTTCATGGAGAATTCGGACTTTGCCACCATGCCCGGATGCACCCTGCGCAGGTTTTCCATGGCGGGTTCCCAGTCCACCACAAGGTCGGAAATAACCGTGAAGTTCGCCAGAGGCGAAATGTGGAGAGTTT
The DNA here is from genome assembly GCF_053570665.1 of Desulfovibrio intestinivivus. Taxonomy (NCBI): domain Bacteria; kingdom Pseudomonadati; phylum Thermodesulfobacteriota; class Desulfovibrionia; order Desulfovibrionales; family Desulfovibrionaceae; genus Desulfovibrio; species Desulfovibrio intestinivivus. The sequence goes on from NZ_JBRBQT010000001.1 coordinate 1,153,156, forward strand.
CTGAACCGTAGGTTTTGGCAAGGTCGTCCATCTTGGTGTCGCAGGCCAGAATCGCATGCCCGTTGACGCGCACGGCACATGCCCCACAGATGGCGCAGCGGCAGGAGGCCGTGAAGTTCAGCGTGGGATCCTGGGTCTGCTTGATGAACAGCAGGGTGTTGAGCACGGTCTTGCCCGCCACGTCTGCCGGATCAAGTTTGTAGCTCTGCTCAAAACTGTTTTTGCCGTCAAAGCGGTCAATGATGATAGTGGGCATTAGTACTTCCGCTCCTCAGGCTTGAATTTGGTGATTTCCACTTCTTTCCAGCCCATGCGCATTTTGCCGCTGTCGTCCATGGTGACCATGCTGTGCTTGAGGAAGTTGGCATCGTCACGCTTGGGGAAGTCCTCGCGGGTGTGCGCGCCGCGCGATTCCTTGCGCTCGGAGGCGGCAAGGCAGGCGGCCTGGGCCAGTTGCAGCATGTTGCCCAGCTCCACATATTCGGTGAACACCGTATTGTAGACGGGGTTGGCGTTGGGGACGCGCAGGGAGTCGTAGCGCGAACGCAGGTCGGCCAGGGAGCTGCTCAGGGAGTCGAGCTTGGACTGGGTGCGGAAAATACCCATGTTGTCCCAGAGCTGCGCGCCCATTTCTTCGCGGATGGAGTACATCTGTTTGGCATCGCCGCCGTTGGTGGTGTTGCGGAAGCGATCCTGCCAGCGGGCGGTCAGGTCGGTGAGGCGTTTGCCCGCGCCAAAATCGGCATGGCTGGCAAAGGCCGCCGCGCCGTTACCGGCGATTTTGCCCGTTACCACCGCATCGGCCAGCGAATTGCCGCCAAGGCGGTTTGCGCCGTGGATGGACACGCACGAAGCTTCACCAGCGGCAAACAGGCCGGGCACAACCGTGGCCATGTCGTCAAAGGTGTTCACGTCAATGCCGCCCATGGAGTAGTGGGCCGTGGGGCGGATGACCATGGGCTTGTCCACAAGGTCGATATTTTCAAAAAGCTTGCCCACGTGGCGGATCTGCGGCAGATCGTGCACGATCTTATCCTTGCCGAGGTGCCTCAGGTCAAGCAGCACATAGGCTTCCAGGCCCTGACCGTAACCGCGGCCTTCGCGGATTTCCGTCTCAATGGCGCGGGCCACGATGTCGCGGGGTCCAAGTTCCATCTTGGCGGGGGCGTAGGTCTTCATGAAGCGCTCGCCCTTGTTGTTGAGCAGATAGCCGCCTTCACCGCGCGCCGCTTCGGTAATCAGCACGCCGCCGTGCACCACGCCCGTGGGGTGGAACTGCACCATTTCGGCATCCTTGAAGGGAATGCCCGCGCGCAGGGCAGCGGCAACGCCGTCGCCTGTGGCAATGTAGGGGGTGGAGGTGCGGTTCCAGAAAATGCGGGTATAGCCGCCGGTGGCAAGCACCACGGCCTTGGCGCGCACAGGGGCGATTTCGCCGGTGCGGATGTTGCGCAGCACGGCGCCTTCGCAGCGGCCATTGTCCACGGCCACATCAAGCAGCTCGTGATCCATGAGGAATTTGACGCCGTGGCTCAGGGCATCGTCCAGGCAGGTGTGGGCAACGATGTGGCCGGTTTTGTCGGCGGAGTAGTTGCAACGCACCTTGGAAGCGCCGCCAAAAGGACGGGCCTTGACCTTGCCTTCAGCCGTGCGCGAGAAGGGCATGCCCAGATAATCCAGTTCAAGGATGGCGGGGCCTGCCTGTTCGCAGAATTTGAGCGTGGATTCCTGGTCAACCAGATAGTCGCCGCCCTTCACGGTATCAAAGCAGTGCAGCTCGTAGGAGTCGCCCTTGCTGAAATCGGTGACGCCGTTGATGCCGCCTTCGGCCATACAGGTGGCGCTGCGCGAGGGCATGCATTTGCTGACCACAACCACGTTGAGCTTGGGATTTTTTTGCAGGGCGGCCACGGCGGCTCGCAGGCCAGCGCCACCCGATCCGATGATCAGGATGTCGCAGGTGGCCAGGGGGCCGACACCAGCGGCTGCGGCAAGAGCTTTTTCAATGCCGCTCATGTTCACCGTCAGCGCGCTGATGGTGATGCAGGCCGATTGCAGAAATTTTCTGCGGGTAAACTGCTGCGTCATAAGGGTTTCCTCAAAAGTAGATGAATTTGCCGTTATTTCCAGATGTTGTGCAAGAAAGTACGTGGGCGGAAAGGGCGGCAAAAAGCTGATTGATTGAGCAAAGAATAAAGGTATGCTCTGTTGATAGTGAAAAATAACACACCAAATCGTTCCAGAGCAACGCGGATTCTTGATTTGTAAGTTTTGAAACTTTTGTAAGTAATGAAAACAGCGAGGTCGGCGGGCTGCAAGGCCAGGGCGGCGAAACCAGCAGCACCGCCGGTTTTGAAAATAGTCAAAAAAAGGAGACTCGTTAACTAAAGAGTCTCCTCATAGGTTCATTCAAGGCACTTAGGGCTGCAGTTAAAAACCCTGTTCCAGCGGCGGCCACACAAGCCAGTCGCCATCGTGGGGCGCACGGGGGCTGTTGCCGGGCTTGAGGTGCACCTGCCGCCCCTGCACGTCTATGCGCCCCTGCGACAGCCACTGGATTGCCTGGGGATAGATGCGGTGCTCCATTACATGGATGCGGTTCATGAGGTCATCCTCGCTTTCGCCAGCGTTGACCGGCACAACGGCCTGAATCAGCACGGGGCCGCTGTCCACCTTTTCTTCCACAAAATGCACGGTGCAGCCGGAAACCTTGACGCCATAGTTGACGGCATCGGCACCACCGTGCACGCCGGGAAAGCTGGGCAGCAGCGCCGGGTGGATATTGATGACCTTTCCGGCAAAGGCCTCAAGGAACACAGGGGTCAGCAGACGCATATAGCCCGCCAGCACCACAAGCTCCGCCCCGGCTTCACGCAGGGCCTCAACCATGCGGGCGTCAAAGCTCTCGCGATCGGGGAAGCTTTTGTGATCCAGTACAAGGCAGGGGATGCCCGCCTTTTCCGCACGGCTCACAACTCCCGCACCGGGGCGGTTGCAAACGATCAGGGCAATGTTCACGTCAAGCACGCCCTGGGCGGCCTTGTCGATCATGGCCTGAGCGTTTGTGCCGCTGCCGGAGGCCAGTATGGCGATATTCAGGGGCATGTTTTATCTCGCAAAGTACGTTTTCAGGGCGTCCACCAGTGCCGGGATGGTGTAATCCATGGGCATGATGTTGCAGGTAAGGCCATTTTTTTGCAGCGTTTCTGCCGTTACCGGCCCGATAGCGGCCAGCTTCACTTCCGGGTGCGTCTTGAGGATTGCAGCCGGGATAAGGGAGAGGAAGTTCTCCACAGTGGAGGAGGAGCCGAAGGTCACGCAGTTCAGGGTGCCGGCGTTGATGCGTTCGAGGACTTCATCCCTTTTGTGCGCCGCGGGTACGGTTTCGTAGGCGGAAATAACGTCTACCACGGCCCCTGCCTTGCGCAGTTCTTCGGGCAGCACTTCGCGGGCCTTGGCGGCGCGGGGCAGCAAAAAGCGCATGCCAGCCACGTTGCCGTTTTCAAGGGCCATCAGGCCTTCAAGCACACCCTCGGCCATGTAGCGCTCGGGAATGAAATCGGGGATGATGCCGCGTTCGGTCAGAGCGTCGGCGGTGGCGGGGCCGATGGCGGCCACCTTGCAGTTGCCGAGGGCGCGGCTGTCCTTGCCCGCTTTTGCCAGCCGCAGCCAGAAGTGCTTTACGCCGTTGACCGAGGTAAAGATAACCCAGCCGTAGCTGACAAGATTGTCCAGAGCCGCGTCAAGTTCCGCATAATCGGCAAGAGGGCTGATTTCAATGGTGGGGCACTGGATGACCTCGGCCCCCAGCGCCGTAAGGCTCTGGGCGAGGCCGCTGGCCTGCTCGCGCGCGCGGGTCACAACAATGCTGCGGCCAAAAAGCGGCTTTTTCTCAAACCAGCCAAGGGTGTCGCGCAAGGTGGCAACCTTGCCCACAAGAATGACCGAAGGATTGGTGAATTTGGCTTCTACCGCAGCCTGGGGCAGACGGGCCAGGGTATCCACGAGGCTGCGCTGATAGGGCGTTGTGCCGCGATAGATAAGCGCCGCCGGGGTGTGCGGATCCATCCCTGCTTCAAGCAGATTGCGGGCGATGTCGGGCAGGTTTTTCATGCCCATCACAAAGACCAGAGTGGAGGCGCTGGCGGCAAGGGCCTTCCAGTTGTGCACGGAGCCGGGCTTGTCCGGATTTTCATGCCCGGTGATGATGGTCACGGAAGAGGCAAAATCCCTGTGGGTCACGGGAATGCCCGCATAGGCGGGGGCGGCGATGGTGCTGCTGATGCCGGGCACCTCTTCAAAGGGAACGCCCGCAGCCGCCAGTTCTTCGCCTTCTTCGCCGCCGCGACCGAAGATGTAGGGGTCGCCGCCTTTCAGGCGGGCCACAACGTTGCCTTCCTTGGCCTTGCTGACCAGGAGGGCGTTGATCTGATCCTGCGGCAGGGCGTGGTTGCCCGCCACCTTGCCCACATAGATTTTTTCCGCATCGGGGCGGGCGTAAGAAAGCAGGCTGTCGTTTGCCAGGGCGTCGTATACCACCACATCGGCGGCGGCCAGGGCGTCACGCCCCTTGATGGTCAGCAGTCCCGGATCGCCGGGCCCGGCTCCGATGAGAAATACCTTCATTATACGCCTCCCCTGGCGAGATCGAGCAGCGTACGCGCGCCAAAGGCCGTGGGCCCTACCGGAGAAATAGGCGTGGCCTTGGCGGCCCAGTCTACCCCGGCAATGTCCAGATGGGCCCAGCGCACGCCCTCTTGAATAAAGTGTTGCAAAAAGAGCGCGGCGTTGATGGCCCCGCCTTCACGCGGGCCCATGTGGCAAATATCGGCCACTTCGCTTTTGAGTGATTCAGCATAGGGCTTCCACAGCGGCAGGGGCCAGTACTCTTCGCCGCAAGCGCCGCCTGCCGCGCGGATGCGCTCGGCAAGGTCGGCATCATCGCTGAACAGGCCCGCAAGCTGGGTTCCCAGCGCAACGGCGCAGGCCCCGGTGAGGGTGGCAATATCAACCACAGCAGCCGGAACCCATGTTTTCTGGGCGTAGGCCAGTGCATCGCACAGGGCAAGGCGGCCTTCCGCATCGGTATTCTGGATTTCAACGGTGTCGCCATTGGCGGCGCGCACCACATCGCCGGGGCGCATGGCGCGGCCACCGGGCATGTTTTCGGCGCAGGCCAGCAAACCCACCACACGGCGGGGCGCGTCTTCCTGCGCAAGGGCCGCCACCGTGGCCAGCACCGTTGCGGCGCCGGTCATGTCGGCCTTCATCTGGTGCATGTTGGCGGCGGGCTTGAGGCTGATGCCGCCCGTATCAAAGGTGATGCCCTTGCCCACAAGCACGAGGGGCTTGTCCTGTTCATGTCCGGCAGGAGCGTGCTCCAGCACGATGAGGCGGGGCGGACGGCCCGAACCCTGGCCCACGGCCATGAGGCAGCCCATGCCTTCCTTTTCCAGATCGGTTTCGTCCAGCACGGTGCAGGCAAAGCCTTTTTCGCGCGCCAGTTCCTGCGCTTTCTGGGCCAGCATTTCAGGGTAGAGCAAATTGGGCGGCGTGGTGGCAAGGTCGCGCGCAAGGCTCACGGCCCAGGCGGCGTTTTCGCCCCTGCGGGCGGCGGCATGGGCGGCGTCCGGTACTTCTTGGCCGTCAAAGGCCACGGCCAGCCACTGCGGGTCGGCGGTTTCGTCCGCATCGGCCTTTTTAAGGGCCGTAAAGCGGTACAGGGCAAGCTGGGCGGCGCATACGCATTCTTCCACCAGCCGTTCACGGCCTCCGGGCAGTTTTGCCAGAGCCGGTTCGGGCAGCACTATGGACGTGTAGCCCTGCTTGCGGCACAGTTGCACTGCGGCGGCAATGGCCTTGCGGATGTCGGCGGTGGAGACCTTTTCCCTCGAGCCAAGGCCCACGGCCAGCACCCGGGGAACGGAAAGGTCGGGATGCCCGTGCAGAAGGGCCAGTTCGCCCGTCTTGCCCTTGAAGTCGCGCAGGGCAGGGGCTATGACCAGCCAGGGAGCAACCTTGTCCAGTTCAGGAACCTGCTCAAGCAGGGCTTCGTCCTGGCAGACGGGGGCCAGCAGAACGTCCCCCTTCCATTGTTCCGGTCCGAGATTCTGAAAGCGTATATCCATAGAGCTGCGTCTCCTGAAAGTGCGTTGCGTACAGCCGCCAGCGCGGTGAAAGATGCGGCAGAAGGCCGCAGGGCGCTTGCGCCGTGTTCCAATTGGTGAATATACTTCGCCGCCGCGTTTTTGCCAAGGGCGGGCAGCCGCCTGCGCGCGGAATTCCCGGCACGGCGGCGGATGCGGGCATATTCCTTGCACCTTTTGTTCATGTCTGTTGCCAGTTTGCTGCAACGCTAGTTTTTTCTTTGTTCCGCAGGGCCTTACGCGCAGGCGGAGCGTCGTTTTTTTGTCACTCACAGGATCGCTTATGCTGCTTTATATACATGTTCCCTTTTGCTCCACGCGCTGCCGCTACTGCGCCTTTCATTCAAGCCCGCTGGGGCGCGGCGTTGATGCGGCTGCATCCCCAGCCGTGCGCGACTATGTGGATACCCTGTTCCTGGAGCTTGCCCACTGGGGCGACCAGCTTGGCGGCAGCGAAGTGCAGTCTGTCTTTTTTGGCGGGGGTACGCCCAGCCTGCTTTCGCCGCGCATCATCGGCCTGACCATGGAGCGCATAAGCAAGTATTTCAGGCTCGTTCCCAAGGCTGAGGTGACGCTTGAGGCCAATCCGGAATCCCTGCGCGGCGGGCACCGCGCGGCCCAGTATCTGGATGCGGGCATCAACCGCCTTTCCATCGGCGTGCAGAGTATGGACGAAGGCATGCTGCGCATGCTGGGCCGTCCGCACAAGGCGCAGGACAGTCTGCACGTGGCCTTTTTGGCGCGCGAGGCGGGCTGCGCCAACATCAACCTTGATCTCATGTGGGGCCTGCCGGGGCAGAGCGTGCGCCAGTGGCTGCAAACGCTCAAAGACGTTATCCGCATGACTCCCGACCATATTTCCGCCTACGGCCTCACGCTTGAGCCGGGAACCCCGCTGGAGCTTGATGTGGAAGAGGGCCGTTTGACCCTGCCGCCGGAGCGCGACCAGAACATAATGTTCATGGAAGGCGCTGCCATGCTTGAGCAACACGGCTACCTGCACTATGAAATTTCCAATTTCGCCCGCATGGGGTTTCAGTGCCGCCACAACATGGGCTACTGGGAGGGGGAAGACTACCTTGGCCTTGGCCCTTCGGCCACGTCCACCATCAACAACCGCCGCTGGACAAATCCGTCAAGTCAGGCCGCTTGGAACGCCCGCACCCGCGAAGGCAAACTGGCCCAGACTGTGGAAGAACTCACGCCCGAAACACGCGTGCTCGAGCTTTTGATGCTGCGCCTGCGCACGGCGCGGGGTCTACGCGTAAAAGAGTACCGCGAAATGACCGGGCGCGACTTTGTGCGCGATCACCAGCGGCTGGTGCAGGCCCTGCACGAAAACGGGCTTATCCGCATCCGGCAGGGCTATATGCGGCTGACCCGTAGCGGTATGCTGGTTTCCAACTCCATTCTCAGCAACATGTTTGCCCGCACCCGCGAGGTGCTCAAGCAGGCGGCGCTTTCCGGCGGGCTGAAGCCCCAGGCCGTGGAATCTCCCGAAGGAACAGTAGAGCAGAGCGCACTGCACGAAGACAGCCCGGAAATCCGCCCGGTGCGCTGGCCCAGCGCCTGATTTCCGGTCAGGAATAAGGCCGCTGTGCAGGGTTGCGCAAGGCCGGTGTTTACGCGGGGCAAAAATGCCACTAGTATGCGGCAGCCGGTCTTGACGGTACCCCCCCTCCGTCTGCTCGGCAGATGCGAATTGCCCGCGCCCTTGCGCGGCTATGGCTGATCCTTCCCCGCCGCCTGCGGTTACGCGCGGCGCGGGACCAACCGATTTGGGCCTGTTCACGCTATGGCTCTTTTGCTCCCTGCCTGCGTCAGAAAACCTTTTTATTCCAGTTGAGTACCCAACGGAAACTCCTTTCATAAAAAGGCTTCCAATCCCTGGCAGAGAACAAAATTTCTCACAGCGTCAACAGTCCCTGAGCGTCAACGAGAATACGGAGAGAGGGTATGCGGCAAAAGGATTTTGTGGTTTTAGGCGTTTGTTTGGCGGCGTTCGGTTGGCTGGCTTTTGGGCCTGGGGCGCTTGAGGGCTTTATCAGCCTGACTGCCCAGTATCCTTTTGGCATGAGCTTTCTCAAGTTTGCCATTCTGGCTACCCTTGGCGAATGCATTGCCCTGCGCATTACCGCAGGTGTGTATAACAGGCCTGGTTTTGGCGTTTTGCCCAAGGCGATTATCTGGGGTTTTCTGGGCATAGGCATCAAGATTGCCTTTACCGTGTACGGCGCGGGCACGTTCAAGCTGCTCAACGAAATGGGTCTGCTTTCGGGCGCGCCCACGACCTTTGGCGCCAAGCTGCTCATGTCTTTTTCCATCAGCGTGCTCATCAACACGTTGTTCGCCCCGGTGCTGATGATTACCCACAAGCTCACCGACCTGCATATTGCGGCCACCGGCGGCACGCTCAACAGCCTGTGCACCAAGCCTGACGTGGCGGCCCTGTTCCGCACCATCGACTGGAATTCCATGTGGAGCTTTGTGCTCAAGAAGACCATTCCGTTCTTCTGGATTCCCGCGCACACCATCACCTTTATGCTGCCCGCCCATTTCCAGGTAGTGTTCGCGGCGGCGTTGGGCATTGCCCTGGGCGTGATTCTGGCCTTTGCGGGCCTGCGCGCCAAGAAGGCGTAAACAGAAAAGACATCTTTGCGGGGTGAGCTCCGCAAGATCATAAGCATAATAAAAGACGGCCACTCCCAAAGAGTGGCCGTCTTTTATTATGGCGTGCGCCTCGGGGCGCTGCGGCACATCAGAAAAACAGGCCGCTCTGCCGGATGATCTCCTGCCCGTTGGGCAGCGAGGGCAGCAATGTGGCCGCCATTATGGCGTAGTGTGTTACCGTAGGTTTGAAGCCGTATCGTGGCGTGACAAAGATAAACAGCATGCACAGGGCAGCCGCAACAAAGACCAACACGTTGGCTTGGTTCGAACCCCATGGCAAGGCAGCGGCATACAGCAGGGCATACATGCCCCACGCCGCCAGCATGGCGCAAACAAAGAGAATATTGAAGCCGGGGTGTGCGCGCCAGCTTTGCCTGTAGGCGGTCAACATATGCTATTCCCTTGCGCCCGAAGCGCCAATGCCAAGTCCCATGGAAAGGATGGCGGCTATGTTGCGCGCGGCCCTGCGCAGATTTTCATTGCCCTCGGTAAGGGCCTCGTCAATGGTGCAGGGGCGGTAGAGTACGCTTGAAACCGCGTCGATACCGTGGGCAAAGACGGCGTCCACATCGGCCCGTAGTGAACCGCCAATGGCGATCACCGGTTTGTTGTGGCGCTTTGCCACGCGGGCAACGCCCACAGGGGTCTTGCCAAAGGCCGTCTGCCCGTCAATGCGGCCCTCGCCGGTAATGACGATATCAGCGTCGCGCACGTGCGCGTCCAGCCCCACGGCTTCGGTCACGATCTCGCTGCCGGGGCGCAGCCGCCCTTTCAAAAAGGCAAACATGGCCGCGCCCATGCCGCCAGCAGCGCCAGCGCCGGGCATATCCGCCATGTCTACGCCAAGGTCGCGGCGCGCAATGGCCGCAAAATTTTGCAAATACCCGTCGAGCTGCTGCACCATTTCAGGCGTGGCCCCTTTCTGCGGGCCAAAGATGGCCGATGCGCCGCGCGGGCCGCACAGGGGATTGTCCACATCGCAGGCAACATCAATGACGCAGTCGGCAAGGCGGGCGTCAAAGGCGGACATGTCTATGCGCGCAAGCCTGCCAAGGCCCATGCCGGTGGGCTCGATTTCCTGCCCCTGGCCGTCCAACAACCGTACTCCCAGAGCCTGAAGCATGCCAGCGCCGCCTTCGTTGGTGGCGCTGCCGCCAATGCCCAGAATGAACTTGCGCGCGCCAGCATCCAGCGCGGAGCGGATAAGCTGGCCCGTGCCGTAGCTGGTGGTATTGAGGGGATTGCGCAATTTGGGCGGCACAAGGGCCAGACCGCTGGCTGCGGCCATTTCGATCACAGCTGTTTTGCCATCGCCGGTCAGGCCGTAGAAAGCATCCACCGGGTCGCCCAGCGGGCCGCGTACCGTGGTGTCCACCCGGCGGCCTGCCGTGGCTTCAACCATGGCTTCTACGGTACCTTCGCCGCCGTCCGCCACAGGAACCTTGACGTAGACCGCATCGGGGAAAACCTCGCGGAAGCCGGATTCGATGGAAAGAGCCACTTGCAGGGCAGACAGGCATTCCTTGTACGAGTCGGGCGCGATGACGATCTTCATTGCTGATTCCTTGCTGGGGCTGGCGGTGGAAGACAGGGCACTGATCTATAATAGCGCCGGGGCCTGTGAAATACCAGACCCCGGCGCAGCGGTTCTTACAGGAACATGGAGAGCAGCAGCGTGCCGAACAGGCCAAGCACGGAGGCTATGGTAGTGCCAGCCGTATAGGTGGCATACATGGAACCCATTGGGATTCCAAGTGATTCTTTGACGAACCAAAAGCCGGAGTCGGTCACATGCGAAGCGCCGGTCGCGCCAGCGCCGATGACAATAGCCATGAGGGCCGGGTCAATGCCGGGGTTGCTGCTGAGCAGGGGCAGGATAAGCCCGGCGGCGGTCATCATGGAAACCGTGGCGCTGCCCAGGGCAAAGCGCAGGGCAATGGCGATAATCCAGGCCAGGATCAGGGGGCTGATCTGGATGCTGGTGAGCACCTGCTTGAGCACAACGCCCACGCCGCTGTCGGTGATGATCTGGTTCAGCGCTCCAGCCGCGCCAATAACCAGCATGATGGAGGCCAGCGGGGCCATGCCCTGCTCGCTGAAACGGCCCAGCTGATCCCAGTTGAAACCGCGCTTGAGACCAAACACGATATAGGCCACCACTGCGGAAATGAACAGGGCGATCATGGGCGTGCCAATGAAGTTCACGTAAGGCATGTAGGCGGGCGGATTCTGCTTGTCGATGGTCAGTTCCACCACAGTCTTGGCGATCATGAGCAGCAGGGGCAGCAGCATGACGAGGAGGGAGCTGCCAAAGGGCGGCAGTTCAGATTCCTTGCGCGGTTCGGTATTGGCGTACACGCCGGTCAGCGGCACGGCGGGCAGGCGCTTGGCAATGAACTTGCCGTAAATGGGGCCTGCAATGCTGGCGGCGGGCAGGCCCACCAGCAGACCGAAAAAGATAACCTTGCCCACGTCAGCCTTGAGCAGATCGGTAACGGCCATGGCGGCAGGGTGCGGCGGCACGATGCAGTGCACCGTGGTCAGGGCAACCACAAGGGCCATACCTACCTGAATGAGCGGCAGCTTGGATTCCTTGACGATGGAGAACATGAGCGGCGTCAGCAGGATGATGCCCACCTGAAGAAAAACAGGAATGCCGCAGATGTAGCCCACAACCATCATGGCCCAGTGCGCTTTTGACTGGCCGAGAATGTTGATGAGCGTCCGCGCCAGCCTTTCGGCTGCGCCGGAAACTTCCATCAGTTTGCCCAATATGGCTCCCAGGGCCAGAATGGGCGCAAGAAAGCCCAGAGTTTTGCCAAGGCCGCCTTCAAAGGCCATGACGATCTTGGCCAGTTCCATGTGGTGCGTCAGCGCCAGAAACAGGCTCGCTGCGGTCAGGGACACAAAGGCATGTATTTTGAAGCAGATGCACAGCACAATGACTATGGCGATGGAAATGCAGAGCATGGTCATCGAATAGCCGATGCCGAACGATTGGACGGCAGTCATCTCAACCTCCGTGGTGTGGTTGCGACACGGCCCGGGCAGTGCCCGCGCCGGTAAAAGTTGGGGGAACGGTTGACGCTCTTACGGTTTGTTCTCTTGTTTTACTCTGCTCGTCCTCCGGATGCGGTGCGCAGTTCACATCCTCTGCCGCAAATCAGGCCCTTTTGAAGTTGGGCGCGTATTCCGCTGCAAGGCGGATGGCTTCCACCATGCTCACGGCGCTGACCTTGCCTGTTCCGGCAATGTCAAAGGCTGTGCCGTGATCCACCGATGTGCGCAGAATGGGCATACCCAGCGTAAGGGAAATGGTGCGCTCAAAGTCCACCATCTTGGTCGCTATGTGGCCCTGGTCGTGATAGAGCGAAAGCACGGCGTCCCACGCGCCCTTGAGGGCAAAGTGGAACACAGAGTCCGCCGGGTTGGGGCCGTGCACGTTGAACCCCTGACGGCTCGCTTCTTCAATGGCTGGAACCACCTCGGCGTCTTCCTCATTGCCAAAGAGCCCGTGTTCGCCGCAGTGCGGGTTGAGCCCGGCCACCACCATGCTCGGGTTCTCCAGTCCCAGCAGCTTGAGGGCGCTGGTGCAGCGGTCGATGTAGTCGAGTACGCGGTCTTTTTTCACGGCGCGGCAAGCATCAATCAGCGAGAGATGCCGGGTGAGGAAGAACACGCGCAGGCTGTGGACCTGGAACATGGTCAGCGGGTCCTTGGTGCCGGTGAGGTCGCCAAAGATTTCGGTGTGTCCGATATACGGCACGTGGGCTGCCTTGAGCGATTCCTTGTTGATGGGCGTGGTAGCCACGGCGGCGGTTTTGCCCGCCATTGTCAGCTCAATGGAGGCCTTGATGTATTCAAAAGCCGCCTGGCCGCACTGGGCCTGCACCTTGCCGTAGGCAAAGGAGGCCAGGTCCACGTTGTCCATGTTGATGATGTTGGCAGCGCCCTCGCGCCAGCCGTTGAGATCCGTATCCACCTCGTTGAAATCGAGGTTGACCTTCATGATTGCGGCGGCGCGGCGCATGATTTCGGTATTGCCCACCACCAGCACGTTGGCCATGTCGGTGACGGCAGCATCTGCCAGCGAGGCGGCCAGTATTTCCGGCCCAACGCCTGCGGGGTCGCCCATGGGGGCGCAAATCAGGGGTTTCATTTATCTGTTCCTTGTTGGTTATGAACTTGCGTGGGTGCGGCGCAGCTGTCAGGCGGGCCGCTTGCGGCTTGAAATTTTGGTGAACAGGTATTCCATGCATTCCACAAGGCTGTCTTTGTCGCCCACAAAGCCGCCCTTGGTGATCATGGGCAGGTCGGGGTGTTCGCCGCCGATGATGTGGCCGTACACGGCAAGGGGCAGCACCATGATCCGCACGGAAAAGCCCCCGGCCTTGAGCGTACGCATGACGGAAACCGTCACTTCGCCGCCCGAGGTGTACAGGCCGCCGATGCGCAGATTTTCGTTCTTCAGGGCTTCCTGAGCCACATGAGCCAGAGCCATATTGATGCGGCGCGAGATTTCGCTGGGCGCGATGCCGAGGGTCTGGGACATTTCCTGCATGGAGAAAACGTCTTCCTTGCTGGCGGCGGTGCACACGCCAAGAACCTTGGCTTCTTCGGGCGCGGCAAACACGGCCTCCAGCACGCGGCGGCACTCCGCCTGTGATTCGGCCTCGCCAGCCAGCACCTTGCGCACATCCATGGACACGATGTGGCAGGGGTGGGCCAGCCGCAGGGTTTCCAGCTGTACTCGGGTCAGTTCGCTGGTGCTGCCCACAGTGAGGAAGATGCGGTTTTCAAATTCCGCACGGGGGGCCTCGATGCGCGCTGCGGCAAGCTCCGATGTGAACGGGCCGGGATCCAGCGACACCAGCGGATAGGGCGCATCGGCCAGCGACTGGGCGATCACGGCAATGTCGTCGTCCGATACGGCATCGCAGACCACGGCGCGGCACCCTTGGGCACGTGCGGCCTCAATGGTTTCGCGCACGGCAGCAGGCCCGGCCAGCACCTTTTCAAGCGACACAAAGCCGCAAGGCAGGGAAGTCTGATCGGCGATGATCTTGAGCACTGCCGTGTGGTGCACGGGAGTGGCGGCGTCCTTGGCGATGGGCGAGCGCTCCAGCGGCACGCCATGCACAATCTGGTATCCGCCCACGCAGATGCGGCCCGAATGCGGATAGGACGCCACAAGCACGGCCAGGGTCTGGCTGTGACCGTGGGTATCGTCCATGGCCTTGATGGCGGCCTCAAGCTCCGCACCCACATTGCCACGCAGGGTGGAGTCTATGCGCTTTGAAACAAGCGCGGGCTTTTCCTTGTTGAATTCTGTCACGGCGTCATACACCGCTTTATAGGCGTCTTCGCGGTGCAGAAGGCGGCTCTCGGCATTCAGGCAAACGGCGTCGCACTGTGTAAATTCTTTGGGGTTCCAGTGGGCAAGGCCCAGGCAGGTGGCGCTGGAAAAGCCTTTGGCGGCAAGCAGCGCACCATTGTCGTTGGCTCCCGTAAAGTCGTCGGCAATAACAGCTATGATCATACAGACACCTTCCGGTGATTTTGTGACGGCGGCGGGCTTAGTCGGCGAGGCACAGGCGCGCGCCTGCGTCTTGCAGGGCGGCGCGGGCTTCGGCGGTCAGGCCGCTGTCGGTGATGATGTGGTCAAAGCGATCCACCCCGGCCACCAGCCAGGGGCTGAACTTGGCGTACTTGGACGTGTCCGCCATTAGAAAGGTTTTGTCGGCGCTGGCCATGAGTTGGCGCTTGTAATGCATCTTGGCGGAAGTGCTGGTGGTGACGCCGTGGTGCGCGTCCCATACGTTGGTGCCCACAAAGGCCATGGTGAGGCGCAGGCCGCGCAGGTAGGCCACGGCATCGCTGTCGTTGCAGGCGCGGCTGACGGGGTCGATAAGCCCGCCGGAAAGAAAGACGGAAATATGGTCGCAGCCCGAAAGCAGCAGGGCTATTTCCAGATCAGGCGTGACAACGCCGAGGCTTGTGAGGGGCAGGGTGGGCAGCAGGCGGGCCAGCTCAAGGCTGGTGGTGCCCGCATCCAGGGCAATAAAGTCTTCGTTTTTGATAAACTGGCAGGCGGCGCGGGCTATGGCCTGCTTGGCTTCAAGCATGGAAACGGCCTTGCGGGCGCGGGGGATGTCGTTGGCTTCAAAACATAGAGGCACGGCCCCGCCCCAGGTGAGTTCAAGCTGGTTGCGTTCTTCCAGCACCTTGAGGTCGCGGCGCACAGTCATGGTGGAAATGCCCAGCGCTTCGGCGAGTTCGCGGGTGTTGACCGCGCCCCGGTTTTTGATGAGGCGGGCCATTTCTCTGCGGCGTTCTGCTGGCAACATGGCGGCTCCGGCGTGTGACGGGTGTGTGTTAATTTTGTTTCAAATTTGTTGCTTTGTGTTATGCTCCTGAAGGGGAATATCGTCAAGACAGGTGGGGTAATTTTGTGGATATAGCTCATACTTTTTATCTATGTTATCAGAAAAATGTTGTTTTTTGTTAATTGACGAAAGGTCAGCCAGAGCACACGTTCAGCCCCCCATCGGGGGCAACAAAAAAGCCCGGAGAATCTCTCCGGGCTGGAAAAAGCGCGTCCGCCGCAAGTGTATCGTGCGGCCTGCGGCAGAACGCAAAAAGGCTGCCGGGCACATGATCCGGCAGCCTTCTGCTAGGGTTTACGCGGGCGGGGTAGACCCGCGCTGGCTATGCGTTGCCGAAGAATGGGGGGCGGCGCGTCTGCGCATCGCCGCTGACCCGGAAAATCTGTACCGTATACTGATCTTTGCCGCTGCACATGGGACAGCCGTCTGTGACCAGCATGCAGGAAGAATCAAGTTCAAGGGGGTCAATGCCCGCCAAGCTGAGGATATGGGTGGCCTTGCCCTGCTCCCACATGACGGGCGAGCCGCAACGGGCGCACTCAACATAGAGCAGTTCAGGGTCAAAGCCTGCGGGCACTGGGGTGCCGCGCAGCGGTTCGGCAATGGCTTTCAGTGTGTTGCTGTACATAGAAACCTCCCGGCTTGCTTTGCGTGTTGCCAGAAGCCTGGCCGCGCGCATACGCAGCCTCGTCTTCCATACATAAGCACAGCGTGCGCCGAGGCAAGCCCTGCCACGGGAATTTATTCTCCACACGCAGCCGCGCATGCGCCGCAGGCGGGGCCGCTTGCCTTGTGGAGCGCGCCCGAATACACTGGGCCTATGTCTGAAAAATATCGTCATATACGTTTGCTACCGCCTGAGTTGCGCAATCAGATCGCCGCTGGTGAAGTGGTGGAGCGCCCTGCCAGCGTGCTCAAGGAACTGGTTGAAAACAGCCTTGACGCCGATGCCGCGCAGATCGACGTTTGCCTTGAAAACGGTGGGCAAAGCCTTATCAGCGTGCAGGACGACGGGTGCGGCATAGCCGCAGCCGATCTGGAACTGGCTGTCACCCGGCACGCCACGAGCAAGATTGCCAGCCTGTCTGACCTTGAGCACATCAGCTCTTACGGTTTCAGGGGCGAGGCCCTGCCGAGCATTGCCTCGGTTTCTCGTTTTTCCATTACCTCTGCGGTGACTGACCCGGACGGGCAGACACAGGCGCACAGGGTTGAGGTGGAGCACGGCTTGCTGACGGTTTCCGCCCCGGCAGCCCTGCACCGGGGAACGCGGGTGGAAGTGCGCGATCTTTTTTCCAACATACCAGCACGCTTGAAATTTTTAAAGACCCCATCCACGGAGTTCAAACGTGCGCAGGACTGGCTGGCCCGGCTGGCTCTGGCCCGCCCCGCCGTGGGCCTGAGCCTGAGCTCCGGCGAGCGCGAGGCACTGCGGTTTTTGCCGGGGCAAAGCCTTGCCGACCGCCTTGGCGTGCTCTGGCCCCGTTTGATTGTGGAGGCGCTACGCCCCTTTGACGGCACCCGCCACGGTATCCGGGTGCGCGGTCTGGCCGCCCTGCCCAATGTGAGCCAGCCGCGCGGCGACCGCATGCTGTTTTACGTCAATGGCCGCTCGGTGACGGACAAGCGCCTGCTTGCTGCTGTGCGTGAGGCCTACAAGGGCCGCATGACCAGCCGGGATTATCCGCAGGTAGCACTGTTTGTGGAGATGGACCCGGCGGAAGTGGACGTGAACGTACATCCCGCCAAGTCTGAAGTGCGTTTTCGGGATGAGTCCGCCGTGTTTTCTGCCGTGCTGCATGCCGTGCAGGGGGCACTGCTGACCTCCTACGATGTGGCCGAAAATCTGTGGCCGAACTCGCCAGAAGGCGACACTGCGGAAAGCGCCCTTGCGCCCTCTGCCCAACAATCAGCCCCGCGTCCGCAGGGTTTTTGGGGCAGGCTGGACAACCCGCCACTTATTAAGGCGCAGGAGCGGGACGACAGGCCGGACGAGGAATCCTCGTGGCAGGCCCGGTTGCCCGAATCAGACGCAGGCTCGGATAGTGGAGCAAGTTGGTGGGGCGATTCTGTTCAGAGTGATGCGGTATCTGCCCATGAACAAGCGCCCACGCAGAAAGAAAGCGCCCTGTTTGTTGCCGCGCCGGAAGATATTTCTGGCCTTGCGGAAGCGGCCTCTGTCTATGCGCACCAAACTCCTGATGCTGTCCCGTATCAGGCTGCGAATACGGCGGGCGAGCACAGTGAAGCCATTTTCCCACCCGCGCAGGAACGCCAGCCCTTGAGCGTTGGGCAGTTTGCCTACCTCGGGCAGGTGGCGCTGACCTATCTGGTATTGCGGGACGCATCCGGCGCGCTGCTGCTGCTCGACCAGCACGCGGCGCACGAGCGGGTGCTGTATGCCCGTTTGCGGCGTGGGGGCTTCGCCGGGTCTGGTCAGTTGCTGGCCCTGCCGCTTGATCTGCCCCTGCATCCGGCTGAAACGGAACGTTTTTTTGAATTGCGGCCCCGGCTGGAATCTCTGGGCTTTGCGCTTGAGGTCAGCGGCGGCAACCTGCGCGTCAACGCCATGCCTCCGGTGCTCTCCCGCGCCGAGGCCAGGGACTTTCTGCGCGAGGCCCTGGCCGGGCGTAAGGATGATCTGGCCGACATGTTCATATCCATGTCGTGCAAGGGAGCCATCAAGGCCGGGCAACGCCTTGCGGATGACGAGGCCGCCGGGCTGTTGCAGCAGTGGCTGGAAACGCCCGACCGCGAATATTGCCCGCATGGCCGCCCCTGCGTCTTGCGCTGGGACGGCGCCGAACTGGAAAAGATGTTCAAGCGGCGGCAGTCGTAAAAGGCAAAGCCGTCAGGCGCGGCATCCCCATTTCCTGCACATAAAACAGCGGGCGGTTCTCCCATGAGAGCCGCCCGCTTTGCTGTTTATTCGCTGGCTTCGTCAACCAGATAGACAATGGAATAGTAGGGGATGCCGCCGTGCAGCGACAGGCCGATCTGGCAGGTGCGGCTGGAGGAATAGCCCACCTCGCAGGTGCTTACCTGCATGCGCAGGCCCTTGAGCGCGGCCTCGTTGAGTTCGGGATGGGTAAAGCCCCGGTCGCCCGCCCAGCCGCAGCAGTTGATGCCGTCCGGCACCACCACGGTTTCGGCGCACTTGCGGGCCAGTTCTTCCAGCTTGCCCTCAAGGCCCATCTTGCGCATGGAGCAGGTGGCGTGTAGGGCCACGGTCTTGGGCAGCTTTTTGAGCTTGAGCGTATCCATGAGGTTCTCAAGGATAAACTGCACAGGCTCCATAAGCTTGATGCCGGGGTCGAGGGTCTGCTTCATGTGCAGCAGGCAGGGGCTGGTTTCGCACAGCACGGGGTATTCGCCATTGTTGCTGGCCTGCCGCAGGGCCTTTTCCAGCTCCTGCTCTTTTTTGTGTGCGGCGTCTGCGAGGCCCTTGCTGGCAAAGGCCATGCCGCAGCACAGCTTGTCCAGATTATTGGGCAGAATGACGTCATACCCGCCCTTGAGCAGCACGCTGATGACCGCTTCCGGCTCTGTACGGCGGTCGCTGTGCTCCTCGCCGGGGCCCATGTTGCGGGCGATGCAGCTGGGGAAGTAGACGACCTTCTTGGCGTTGCCCGAGTACGGGGTGGGCAGATAGACCGAGCCCCCGCCCTTGGGCATGTTTTTGTTCCACAGCGGCACCTTGTTGAAGGTGAGGCAGCGCAGGAGGCGCGAACCGTCGCGCATGATGGTGGTGCCAAGGGCGCGGTGCAGGGCGTCCACGCTGTTGAGCGCAATGGACATGGCCTTGCAGGTTCCCGCAAAGTGGTCGGCAATGGTTCCGGCAATGCTTTTGCCGAGGGAACCGGCGTCCTTTTTGCGCAGGCTCTTGATGAACACGCCCGTATCCACGCCTGCGGGGCAGCGCGGGCGGCACAGGCTGTCTGTGGCGCAGGTGGCCTTGCCCATGTATTCGTAGCCCTTTTGCAGCTTTTTCAGCTCGCTGCTTTCAGGGGCAGCCTCGCGCAGGCGGCAGATTTCGCGGTATACGGTGATGCGCTGGCGCGGCGTGAGCGTAAGATCGCGCGAGGGACAGACAGACTCGCAGAAACCGCATTCCATGCATTTGTCCACCAGTTCGTCGGCGGGGTGCAGGGGCTTGAGATTTTTGAGATGCCCCTGCGAATCGCTGTTGAGCAGCACGCCGGGGTTGAGGATGTTCTTTGGGTCGAGCAGGCTCTTGATGCTCTTCATGATGGCATAGGCCTGACTGCCCCACTCCAGTTCCACAAAGGGCGCTATGTTGCGGCCAGTGCCGTGTTCCGCCTTGAGCGAACCATCGTACTTTTCCGTAACCAGCTTGCAGAAGTCTTCCATGAATCCCTTGTAGCGGGCCACTTCTGCCGGAGCGCCAAAATCCTGCCAGAAAACAAAGTGCAGGTTGCCGTCGCGCGCGTGGCCAAAGAGCGGGGCCACCGTGTAGCCGTGGCGGGCAAAAAGATCCTGCAGGTCTTTGGCGGCCTCGCCCAGCCTGTCGAGGGTAAAGGCCACGTCTTCAATGACAATGGAGGTGCCCACGGGCCGCATGCCGCCCACCGAGGCCAGAATGCCCTTGCGGATGAGCCACAGCTTGGTGAATTCCTCGGGTTTGTCGGTAAAGGCGTAGGGCCGCACAAAGGTTACGTTGCTGAATGCCGCATTGATGGTGGCGATGTTCTTTTCAAGCTGCTCGTGGGTGGCGGCGCGGGTTTCCACCAGCAGGGAACAGACGTCGTCGTCCAGGGTTTCCAGCCCTTCGGGCAGGCCGGGGGTGCCTTCCACCGAGCGCAGGGACGCTCTGTCCATAAGTTCCGCAGCCGCAACGGGCAGGGTTGCCACGGCAGAGGCCAGATCACAGGCGGCCTTGACGGTGGGCAGAAGCAGCAGGGCTGAGGCCTTGAAGGGGGCCTCCTCCACCGTGCGGTAGGTTACTTCGGCGATAAAGCCCAGCGTGCCTTCAGAGCCGACCATGACGTGCTGCAAAATTTCAAAGGGATCTTCGTAATCCACCAGGGCGTTGAGGCTGTAACCCGTGGTGTTCTTGATCTTGAACTTGCGCCGGATGCGGTCGGCAAGCTCGGGATTGTCCATGATCTGTTTGCGCAGGTCGGCAAGACCGTTGAGAATATGGGCGTGTGTTCTGGCAAAGGCGGCGCGGCTTTTGGCATCCGCCGTGTCCAGCAGAGTGCCGTCTGCCAGCACCATGCGCGAGGAAACAACGGTCTTATAGGAGTTGTCGGAGGTGCCGCAGCACATGCCGCTGGCGTTGTTGGCAAAGATGCCGCCGATAAGGCAACTGTCGATGGAGGCCGGGTCAGGCCCGATTTTTTTGCCAAATTCCGCCAGAATCTTGTTGGCCCCGGAGCCGATGATGCCGGGTTGCAGGGTTATGCGCTCGGCGTTTTCGCCCACGCGCCAGTTGCGCCAGCCCTTGCCGATGCGCACAAGGACGGAATCGGACACCGCCTGACCGGACAGGCTGGTGCCTGCGGCGCGAAAGGTCACAGGCACGCGCATGCGGTCTGCCAGGGCCACCAGTTGCACCACTTCTGCCTCGTCCAGCACGTCCACCACGATCTTGGGGATCAGGCGGTACACACTGGCGTCTGTGCCGTAGGCCAACAGGCGCAGGGGATCAGTATGGATGCGGTCTTTGGGAATAAAGTCCAAAAGGGCTTCTTTGAATTCTTTGTAGGGAGAAGCAAGCATGGACAAACCTCCGTGGCGGTTCATGCCGTCATTGGGTGGGCGCCTGAAACAGCGCTGGGCGGGGAATTGCTGCCGTTGAAACCTGGACGGGAACCCCGGCATTTTTACAAATGCGGGATGTGCTGATCTGGAGATGACAATGGATTACCAATAGCAATTCTCGGCTCGGATTGCTACTGTTTTACAATCAAAAAGCACTTCGGCCTGCGCAATCCTTGTGCCCCTGCCGCCCCTGCGTTACAAAAAAGAAAAACAGTTTGCTGATTTGATGTACAGCATTCCAGCGTCTGCCGCCGGGGTCGCTGGCGTTTTTGCGTATCGGTTTGGACATGCGGGATGTTACGGTCTGATTTTTTATGGAGGTTCCATGAAGCGGCTGATCGTCTTATGCTGTGTTTCTCTGGCCCTGCTGCTGCCCCAGGCAGCCCTTGCCTGCACTACCTTTATTGTTACCAGGGGGGCCAGCGCAGACGGCTCCGTGATGGTAAGCCATTCTGACGACAACGACCTCAACGACCAGTCCATTGTGTATGTTCCCGCCCGTGACTGGCCGGAAGGCGCGCAGCGCCCTGTGTACGATTCCGCCGTGGCGGTGAAGGAGAATCCCGCCACCAATACCTTTCTTGTTCCCCGCCTTTCAGACCCCAAGCGCGCGCCGGGATATAATCACCCGGATACGCCGCGCACGATTGCCATCGGCTTCATCCCTCAGGTGCGGCACACCTTTGCCTATATTGACGGCAACTACGCCATCATGAACGAGCATGGCCTCATGTTTGGCGAATGCACGGATGGGGCGCACAATACCTGCACGGCAGAGCCGGGCAAGCGCATTTTCTATTCGTCCGAGCTGGCGCGCGTGGCGCTGGAACGCTGCAAAACCGCCCGCGAGGCCATTGAGCTGATGGGCGCGCTCATTGAGCAGTATGGCTACTACGGAACGGGCGAAACCCTGCCTGTGGCCGACAAAAACGAAGCATGGGTTATGGAAATGGCCCCCTCCCCGGCGGGTACCGGCGGGCTGTGGGTGGCCCAGCGCGTGCCGGACGGTCAGTTTTTTGTGGCGGCCAATGAATTTCGCATCCGCGACATCACGCCCGGCAACCCTGACCAGATGTACGGCAAAACCCTGTTTGCCACAGTAGACAAGTACAACCTGCGCAGCCCCAAGGACGCCTCCAAACCTCTGGACTGGCTGACCACCGTGAGCGATGGCGAGTATAATCACCCGTATTATTCGCTGCGGCGCGTGTGGCGGGCGCTCTCTCTGGCGGCACCCTCGCTGAAACTGCCCGCCTGGGTGGAAAAGGGCGCAACACGCGCATATCCCTTTTCCGTCAAGCCGGACAAGCTGCTGAGCTTGAACGACATCAAGCGCATGCACCGCGACCACTACGAGGGAACGGAATTCGACCTTACCAAGGGCGTTGCGGCGGGGCCGTTTGGCAATCCCAACCGCATTATCGGTCCCAAGGACCCCAGCGGCGATGTAAGCCCGACCACCAAGCTTGAAGGCGCGTGGGAACGGCCCATGGGCATGTATTATGTGGGCTACACCACCATTGCGCAGTATCGGCCCGATGTGCCGGAACCGCTGGCGCTGGTGTGCTGGGTTGCGCTCGCTCCGGCGGCGGAATCTGTCTTTGTGCCGCTGGCGGTCGCCCCCATGCCCGCAGGCTACGAACAGGGCGACACCCGCCGTTTTGCCAATGATTCCGCATGGTGGGCCTATTCCCTGGTGAGCGATTACGCCAACATCCGTTACGACCTGATTTCTCAGGAGATTCAGACCAGAGCGGCCAGCATGGAAGCCGCCTTTGCCGCCCGCGTAGCCGCGCTGCAAAAGGAACTTGCCCCCAAGGCGGCATCCTCCCCGGCGCAGGCGCAGGCCGCCTTTGCCAAGGCTCTGCGGGCGCAGGCAGAGGGGGCGTTGCGCGACTGGCGGGAATTCTTCCCCCAACTGGTGGCGCGGCACTGCCAGGGTTTTCTCAACAGCCCGGACAAAATGGCCCAGAACATAGGCTATCCCGATGCATGGCTGCCCCGCACCAACTATTCCACCGGCCCGGTTTCGTACCAAAAGCCCCGGCAGTCGGCTTCGCAATCTGCCAGATAACTCAGGAGGATGCATGTATGCACTGTAATCGTCGGCGTTTCCTGCAATCAATGGCTGTGACGGGCGCGGGCCTGTGCCTGCCCTCACTCACGTGGGCAGGCTTTGACCCCCTGTGGAAGCCTGGCTCCGTGTGCGCCAATCCCATTGATGTGACCGTGTTCGAGATGTTCAAGATCGGCCCTGGCCCCTCCAGTTCGCACACCATTGCGCCCATGTCGGCGGGCAATGATTTTATCCATCTGTGCGCCCAGTTGCCGCAGGAGCAGCTTGCCCAGGCGGACGCCGTCAAGGTGCATCTGTACGGCAGCCTCTCGGCCACGGGCAAGGGGCACGGCACTGACCGCGCCGTGGCGGCGGGCCTGCTTGGGCAAAAGCCCGATGAATGCAAGGCCGAATTTCTGGACAATCTTTTTGTAAAGCCGGACGACACCCGCACCGTGGTGCTTGGCCCGGCCCGGATTCCGCTCAAGGATTCGGACGTGATCTTTGAGCAGGGCACCATCGAGGCCCCGTTCAGTAACGTGCTGGTCATTGAGCTGCTGGGCAAGGGCAAGCAGCTTGCCTCGCGCGAATACTATTCCGTGGGCGGCGGATTTTTGCAGTGGAAGGGCTGGAAGGCCCCGGACAAAGGCAAGCCCGTGCATGCCTTTGATTCCATGAATGGCCTGCTTGAAATCGTGAAGACCACGGGCAAGAGCATCCCGCTTATTATGCTTGAAAACGAAATGGCCATCACCGGGCAGTCGGAACAGAACATCCGGCAGGGCGCGCAGCGCATCATCCACGTGATGGACAGTTGCGCCGCCACGGGCCTTGGTCTGGAAGGCAAGCTCAAGGGGCCGTTTGGTCTGGAGCGCCGGGCCAAGCTCATGCTGGAGCAGGCCGCCAGCTCGCCGGAGCCAGCGGATGCCTTTGCGGCGCGGCTGTCGGCCTACGGGCAGGCCGGGTCGGAAGAAAACGCCATGGGGCACCCCATTGTGACAGCGCCCACGGCGGGTTCCGCAGGAGTTATGCCTGCGGTGGTACACATGCTCATCAAGGAGCGCGGCAAAACAGAGGCCGACCTTGTGGACGGCCTGCTGGTTGCCTCCATGGTGGGTACGCTTATCAAGCGGCACGCCAGTGTGGCGGGCGCGGATGTGGGCTGTCAGGGCGAGATCGGCTCCGCCTCAAGTATGGCGGCTGCCATGCTGTCGCAGGTGATGGGCGAAACGCCCGATGTTGTGGAAAATGCGGCGGAATTTGCGCTGGAACACCACCTGGGCATGACCTGCGACCCTGTGGGCGGCTATGTGCAGATTCCCTGTATTTCGCGCAATGCCATGAGTTCCGTGAAATCGTGGAACGCCTGGATGATGGCCCGCACAGGGCAGGGTACCAAACACCCTGTGGGGCTTGATCTCTGCATCCGCACCATGAACCAGACAGGCCGCGACATGAAGGACGACTACCGCGAAACCGCGCGCGGCGGGCTGGCATTGTTCTATACGCAGGGGTGCTAGAAAATTTAAATGCCTTTTGCCCTAGCGCAGATGGTGGAGTAACTGCTTGGCTAATGCGTGTGGGCTGCATGCTCAGCATTTTTTTGACAACCAAACAAAAAGCGGCTGAAATCCTGTGGGATTCCAGCCGCTTTATACGCTTCTCAAACTGGCGGAGGGGGAGGGATTTGAACCCCCGGAAGGCTCACACCTTCAACGGTTTTCAAGACCGCCGCGATCAACCGCTCTGCCACCCCTCCGCAGGGGTGTTTCTCCGGCTTTATGCAGAGGCGGCCAAAATGCCGCGTACATGGCAGGAGAAAATATCGACGGCGCGATTACCCTGTGTGAAGGCAATAGCGCCGCCGAAAAAATTGTGCTGCTACGCCACTTACTTAATGGCGTCTTTCAGGCCCTTGCCGGGCGTGAACTTGGCAACCTTGCTGGCAGGAATGGTGATTTCCTTGCCGGTGCGGGGGTTGCGACCCTTGCGGGCGGCGCGCTCAACCACCTTGAAGCTGCCGAAACCGGTAAAGGTCACGGATTCGCCAGAGGCCAGGGCTTCGCGCAGCGAGGCCACCACGGCGTCAAGAGCTTCTTCGGCTTTGGCCTTGGTGGGCAGGCCGGCTTTGGCATGGATCTTTTCTACGAGCTCAGCTTTGGTCATGATGCTACTCCATAAAGGATTTCGGTTATTCCCTGCAAGCCGGATCGGGTCGACATGCCAGAAGTCTGGTGCCTGAGCCCGATACGCCGCACTCAAAAGAAACAGCCGCAAAAAAGCCGCCAAGGCTTTTTCACGTCATGGGGGAATCGTAATCAAAACCGCTTCTACAGCGGTCAGAACTTTTGTTTCCTTACGTTAGGGGCGGTTTCCTGTCAACGAAAAAGCGCAGAATCCCGCGTCTGCTCTAGCTTTTCACGAAAAACCGTTTGGGCAAACAGGCTCGATGCAAGAGTCAGCCCCTTACTGGAGGTTTTTTATCTGCCCGAAATATAATGATTAAAAAATACTGTTACAGGTCAACCAGGCAAACTTCGTCATCGCCGAGGTTTCGGCCCAGAAAAAGGCTGCCTGTCCGGGCAAAGCGGGCGGCATTGTCAGTGGTCAAAAAGCGGTAGTGCGCGGCGCTATCCGCAGATCGCAGCAGGTTGGTGGCCCGCAGTTCGTCAGCCACGCACTGTGCCGTGGTGGCGGCAGAATCCACTATCCGCACCTGTGGCCCCACCACGTTTTGCAATGCCTCCTGCAACAGTGGAAAGTGCGTGCAGCCAAGCAGCAGGGTATCGGGTTCCAGATTCCCTGCGGGGGCGGCTCCCTCAAGCGGAAAAATATCAGCCAGATAGCGCCTTGCAACGCCTTCCACAATAGGGCCGTTCATCCAGCCTTCTTCGGCAAGGGGCACAAAGAGGGTGCAGGCGCGCCCGGTCACAACGGCGTCGGGCCGGATGCGGGCAATGGCCTTTTGGTATGCGCCGCCGGAGATGGTGGCCTCTGTCGCCACTACAACTATATGACCGTTGGCGCTGGCTGTGGCGGCCGCCTGCGCGCCGGGATCCACCACGCCCATGACCGGCAGCGGGGCAAACTGCTCCCGCACTGCGGAAAGCGCCGCAGAGGTTGCCGTGTTGCAGGCAATAACGAGCATTTTAACGCCCATGTCCACCAGCTTTTGAGCGGCCTTGAGCGTATAGCGCGTGATGGTGTCGCGCCCCTTGGTGCCGTAGGGCAGGCGGGCGGTGTCGCCAAGATAGAGCAGATCTTCGTCGGGCAGACATTCTGCCAGGGCCTTGAAAACCGTGAGGCCGCCCATGCCGGAATCAAACAGGCCAATGGGCAACCGGGAAGAATCATTCATTGCAATTTCCTTTACAGTGCCGCGCGCGATACTGCAAAACGCGCGCCGTGGGGGCTTTGCTGCCCGCCCAAAACAGGCGAAGCGCCTCCGGCGCTGCCCTGCGGCAGGTCGAAAGCGCTCCGGCCAGAAAAACTCGGGCGGCAGCGGCGCTAGAAACCTTGGCCCAAATAGCGCACGGCTGTAAAGAGCAAAACTGCGGTCAGAAGGGCCTTCAAGGCAAGAGAAGGCACATATTTCTGGCAACGCGCCCCGGCATACATGCCGCACATGCCGCCAAGGCCCACCAGAACGCCCATACGCCAGTCGGGCGCAACGGCCATATCCGGGTAAAAGGGCGCGAGCAGGGCGTAAAACGACACGCCCGCCACGGATGTTACGAAGGTGGCAAAGAGCGTGGAGCCTGCAACAACATAGACAGGCAGCCCGAAAAACGAAACCAGAAACGGCGCCATGATGGCCCCGCCTCCGATGCCGTAGATGCCGCCCACAAGGCCCACCACAAGGCTCAGCAGCACAAGTGCGCGGGTGGCGACAACATACTTGGTTTCCTGAAATACAAAGGCCACTTCCTTCATGTTCCAGTAGAGCACGTGACAGCACATGAGCCTGCCGTTTTTGTCCTCGCAGGTGGGCATGTTCTCTTTCTTTTCCTTGCGCGACCACAGCGAGGCCCTGCCTTGCCATGTGGTCATGGCCATGCGCCCGCCGATGTACAGCAGCACAAGGCCTGCAAAGATTTTAAAGCTCTGGGGATTGGGCAGCAGGTTGATGCGCACAATGGCCCCAATAAACACGCCCGGCAGTGTGCCCAGGGCAATGGTAAAGGCCAGCGGCCACACAAGCCGCCCCTCGTGCCAGTAGCGCCATACGCCCGAGGGGCAGGCCAGCACGTTAAAGAACTGGTTGGTGGCGCTGACGCTGGGGTTGGTATAGCCCAGAACGCTCATCTGAAACGGCAGCAGCAAAAAAGCGCCCGAGATGCCGCCCATGGATGTGAAAAAAGAGATGCCAAGGGCCACCGCAAAAGGAACAAAAGGATTGCATTCAATGCCTGCAGTGGGAAAATACATGCTGGCCTCCTGCGCAGATGGCGTGATAACTATCGTGAAATATTAAAAAATTCTTTGCATGGACAATTTCACTGTTCACGGTTTTTATAATAACCGTGAACATTAAAATTGTCACGCCGTTCCGCAAAAGGTTTGCCGCCGCCGCTTGCCGGTGCGCTGATTTTTCCTGCGATGCCGGGGCATCATGCCAACCTGCGCGTTGCCTGCACACCGGCAAAAAGGTATGATGCACCTTTCAAAGCCACCAGCCGCCAATCTCCCCACGGCAACAACAAGCAGAGGATGCACCATGCTGGCCATTCTGGACTACAAGGCAGGCAATCAGACGAGCGTGCGCCGCGCCCTTGAACATTTGGGAATACCTTGCGCCATCACGGCGGACCCCGCAACACTGGAGCGCGCCCACGGCATCATTTTCCCCGGTGTGGGCGCTGCCGGGCAGGCCATGCGCGCCCTGCACCCCACGGGCCTTGACGTGCTGCTGCGCGAGGCCGTCAAGCGTGGTCAGCCCCTGCTGGGCATCTGTCTGGGCTGCCAGATTCTGCTTGACCGCAGTGAAGAAAACGACACCACAACCCTTGGCATCGTGCCGGGCCTTTGCCGCCGTTTTGAAGACAACATGCGCGAAGAGGACGGCACCCCCGCGCCTATCCCGCACATGGGCTGGAACAGCCTGAAAGTATCCGCCCCCTGCCCCCTGCTCGCGGGCGTTGCCCCCACAGCGGAATTCTATTTTGTGCATAGCTATTATGTGGAGCCGGACCCCACTTTTGTGATCGCCACCACCACCTACGGCAAAGAATTCTGCTCCGTATACGGGCGCGACGGCCTGTGGGCCACCCAGTTCCACCCCGAAAAAAGCGGGCGTCCGGGGCTGACAATTCTGCGCAACTTCTACGACTACTGCGAGGCGCGTCATGCTCAGTAAGCGAGTGATTCCCTGTCTGGATGTGCGCAACGGGCGGCTGACCAAGGGCGTCAAATTTGTGGGCAACGAAGACATCGGCGATCCGGTTGAAACCGCACGGCGGTATTATGAGGAAGGCGCGGACGAAATCGTGTTCTACGACATCACGGCCTCTGCCGAGGCGCGCGGTATCTTTATTGATGTAGTGGAGCACGTGGCGGAGCAGATTTTCATTCCCTTTTCGGTTGGCGGCGGCATTTCCAGCGTGGCAGACATGCGCGCGGTGCTGCTGGCCGGGGCGGAAAAGGTTTCGGTCAATTCGGCGGCGGTCAAGGATCCGCACATCATCAGCGATGGCGCGGATGCCTTCGGCTCCCAGGCTATCGTGGTGGGCATGGACGTGCTGGCTGTTCCGGTAAGCGCAGAAATTCCCTCCGGCTATGAAATCGTCATCCACGGCGGTCGCAAGCGCATGGGGCTGGACGCCATTGCCTGGGCGCGCCGCTGCCAGGAGTTGGGCGCTGGCGAACTCTGCGTCAATTCCATTGATGCGGACGGCACCAAGGACGGCTACGAACTCAAGCTGACCCGCGCCATAGTCGATGCCGTGTCCATCCCTGTAATCGCTTCCGGCGGTGCGGGCGAGCCGCGCCACATGGTTGAGGCTGTTACCGAGGGCGGGGCCTCAGCTGCGCTGATCGCGTCCATTGTTCACTACGGGCAGTACTCCATCCGGCAGTGCAAGGAATATATGGCCGGGCACGGGGCCAAGGTGCGTATGACCTGGTAGGCTCGGCCCACGGGCCTGTGCGGCTTTTTGCCCCATCAGAAGACGAAGATATGAGTAAAAATCCTTTCCGTGCGGATCAGGTTCCAGCTGCGCTTGCCACGGTGCTGCGCGATCTGCCCCGCGTGGCGGTGGCTTTTTCCGGCGGGCTGGACAGCCGTTTTTTATGCCACGCGGCCCTGTTGTGCGGTTGCGACGTGCTGGCCGTGCATGTTTACGGCCCGCACATTCCCCCGCAGGAAAGCGCCGGGGCCGCAGCCTGGGCGAGTGAGCGCGGCCTGCGCCTGCATACGGCGCGGTTTGATCCTCTTGCCTTGGCGGAGGTGGAGACCAACAGCCCCCAACGCTGCTACGGCTGCAAAACCGGGCTTGTGGCTCTGTTGCGCGGCGAGCTTGCCCCCATGGCGGAAGCTCATGACCGCGTGCTCTGCGATGGCACCAATGCCGATGATTTGCAGGCCTACAGACCGGGCTTGCGTGCACTTGAAGAAGGTCGCGTGCGTTCCCCCCTGGCCGAAGCCGGGCTGACCAAGGCGCAAGTGCGCGAGGCTGCCCGAGCCACAGGGCTGGACAGGCCGTGGCAGCGCGCACGGCCCTGCCTGCTGACGCGGCTGGCCTATGGCATGAGGCCCGAGGCCGACACGCTGGCGCGTCTGGCAGCGGCGGAGGCCGATCTTGCAGCATTGGGAGCAACCGCCCCCGCACAAGGGGAGTCGCACTGTATTGTGCTGGAGGAGGGCAGCGTGGGCGAGCTGGGGGATTTTCGTCTGCGGCTCACGCCGGAGCCTGTGTTGCAGGCTGAAAAACTGCCGGAAGAACTGCTCCCGGAATTGCGGAACATCCTGATCCGTTATGGTTTCTGGCCGTGCGGGCTGGAGGCTGGCGGCAATATCAGCGGCTTTTACGATGCGGGCAACAGCGCCGGAAGGCACTAGGCGAGGCAGATATTTTTCCGCCTGCGGTCAGTGTTTTCGGCCCGGAATGTGGCTCGGGGCTGGACTTTGCCGATCAAAGAGCATATGAATACCCACTTATATTAACGGGGCTTGCCCCTGGAGGGAATCATGGCACATAAGAAAATTGAGCGTAAGAAAGAACTGGATCGCCGCCGTAAGCGCCGTGAAGAGCGTCTGAAGCAGCGCGTGCGCGAAGCCAAGGCTGCCAAGGCCTAAGCTTCGGACACGGGAAACCGGCGTTCCGACGGCTGCGAATTGACGCGCCGTCACATATGGTGCTCGGCCCGGCTGCCTCTTGGCAGCCGCGCGGGGCGCAAACAAGCAGCAGCGGTCAGC
Source organism: Desulfovibrio intestinivivus (assembly GCF_053570665.1). Taxonomy (NCBI): domain Bacteria; kingdom Pseudomonadati; phylum Thermodesulfobacteriota; class Desulfovibrionia; order Desulfovibrionales; family Desulfovibrionaceae; genus Desulfovibrio; species Desulfovibrio intestinivivus. The sequence goes on from NZ_JBRBQT010000001.1 coordinate 1,183,612, forward strand.
GCGGCAGCATGCCGTGTCATGGCCTTTTTAGTGTTACCATGCCTATCTACGAATATCAGTGCCCCAAGTGTCAGCATACGTTTGAGGAATGGGTCAAGGCATCGGAATCCCACGGGCAGGAACCCTGCCCCCAGTGCGGTGAGCCTTCGCCCCGCATCATGTCGCACACATCGTTCGTCCTCAAGGGCGGCGGCTGGTATGTGAGCGACTACGGCTACCGCAAGGGCGTCACGGAAGAGGGCGGCTCAACGGCCTCCTCCGGCACCTCCGGCGGTTCCTCTGCCCCCGCTTCCAGCGGTACGGCAGGCGAAAAAGCCTCCGCATCTGCATCCGATTCTGGAAACAGCGCCGCCAAGGCGGCCTCCGCCCCTACGCCAACCACAGGGTCCGCAGCGTCGGCACCCACCAAAGCCGCCAGCTCGGCTTCATGAGGCAGCCATGATTGATCGCTACACCCGTCAGGAAATGGGCCGTATCTGGACCCTTGAGAACCGCTATCAGGCATGGCTTGATGTGGAAGTTGCCGTTTGCCGGGCCTGGAGCGACATGGGCCGCATCCCTGCCGCCGCGGTGGAAAATATTCAGGCCAAGGCTTCCATTGATGTGGACCGCATCCTGGCTATCGAAGAAGTGACCCGCCACGACGTCATCGCTTTTTTGACCTCGCTTGAAGAAAAAGTTGGCGCGGAAGACGCGCGCTACATCCATCTGGGCTGTACCTCCTCCGATATCGTGGATACGGCCAACGCCCTTCTGCTCATGCAGGCCGGGCGTCTGATCCTCAAGGACATCCGCGAGCTCCTGACCGCCATTGAAAGTCTGGCCCGCCGTCACAAGGGTGTGCTGTGCATGGGCCGCACCCACGGCATCCACGCGGAACCCACCAGCTTTGGGCTCAAAATGGCCGGATTCTACGCCGAGTTTGAGCGGCACCTTGCCCGGGTTGAGGCCGGGATTGAAAGCGTGCGCGTGGGCAAAATTTCTGGCGCGGTGGGCACCTATGCATTTTTGTCGCCCGAGCTTGAGCAGCGCGCCCTGAGCTATCTTGAGCTTGAGGTTGATCCGCACTCCACCCAGATCATTCAGCGCGACCGTTACGCCCACTTCTTCACCTCGCTTGCCGTGCTGGCTGGCGGCGTAGAGCGCCTGTGCGTTGAATTGCGCCACCTGCAACGCACGGAAGTGCTTGAGGTGGAAGAAGGCTTTGCCAAGGGGCAGAAGGGTTCGTCGGCCATGCCGCACAAAAAGAACCCCATTTCGGCAGAAAACATGAGCGGTCTTTCGCGCCTTTTGCGCACCAACGCTCTTGCCTCGCTGGAAAATCAGGCCCTGTGGCATGAGCGCGACATCAGCCATTCTTCAGTGGAGCGGGTAATCATGCCCGATTCCACCATTCTGGCCGACTACGTGCTGACCCGCCTCACCAAGCTGCTTGAAGGTCTGGTGGTCAAGCCCGAGCGCATGCGTGAAAATATGGAGCGTTCTTACGGCCTGTATTTTTCGCAGCGTGTGCTGACGGCTCTTATTGCCACCGGGCTTCCGCGTCAGCAGGCTTATGAAGCCGTGCAGCGCCTTGCCATGCAGAGCTGGGAAAGCCGTACGGCCTTCCCCGATCTGGTGCGCAACGATGCCGACATGAGCGGGCGGCTGGGCGCAGCTGCGCTGGCCGAGCTTTTTGACCCTTCGTACTACCTGCAACACGAAGACGAAATTTTTGCCCGGGTGTTCAAGAACGCTGCGGCCAACAAGGCGTAAGGATCTGTCATGCAAACTCTTTCTTCTGAAGAACTGCTGGCGCTCAAGCGCCGCCTTGCCCGCCTGCTGGTAGAAAAATCATACCGCGAGGGAGATTTTGTGCTGGCATCAGGCCGCAGAAGCGATTATTATTTTGATTGCCGCGTCACGGCGCTCCACGCCGAAGGATCGTGGCTTATTGGAACCCTGTTCAACCACATGCTCCGCGAGATGGACATCAAGGGCGTCGGCGGCATGACCATGGGTGCTGACCCTCTGGTTGCAGCCACCACGGTCATCTCTCACGAACAGGGCAGACCGTTGAACGGCCTTTTGGTCCGCAAGGAAGCCAAAGGGCACGGCACAGGGCAGTTTGTTGAAGGGCTGGGCAATTTCTGCGCGGGCGACCGCGTGGCAATGCTTGAAGACGTTGTTACCACCGGCGGTTCTCTGCTGAAGGCCTGCGATCGTATTGCTGATGCTGGCCTGTCCATTGTGGCGGTTTGCGCCATTCTGGATCGGGAGGAAGGTGGCCGGGAAAAGCTCCGTGAGGCGGGATATGACCTGCTTGCGCTCTTTACCCGTGCGGAATTGGTGGACCTTGCGCGTTAAGATCCCCACCGGCCCGCGCGCCTTGCCCCTGGCATTGACGCAATGCTTGATGGGTTCTGCGGCCAGTTCCATTGTCAGGCCTTTGGTCAATTGTCTGGCCAATTGCCTTGTCAGATGCATGGCCTCGGGGCTGCTGATGGTCTTTGGCATTGGTTGTCCCCTCGCCGCTCCACATCTGGCGCAGGCCGAAGAATGGCAAGCCTCTCTGTACAACGAGGGGCTTCCTACGCATTTGGTGGCTGTGGACAAAAAACGCCAGACCTTCATGTTTTTTGAGAAGAAAAGCCCCCTCAAGCTCAAATACACCTTTCCCTGCACAACAGGCCAGTTGCCCGGCGACAAGCAGGCGCTCAACGATCTGCGCACGCCCGAAGGCATCTACTTTGTGGAATACAAAATTGCCAGCGGGCTGGATTTCAAGGAATACGGCGGCATTGCCTATACCCTGAATTATCCCAACCCCGTGGATCGTCTGCGCGGCAAAACCGGCCACGGCATCTGGATTCACAGCAAGGGTTTTGGCATTGAACCGCTTTCCACACGTGGCTGCGTGGCCATTGGCCTTAAGGAAATCGACGAGGTCGGGCCGCAGCTGACGCCCGGTACGGCAGTGGTTCTGGCCGAAAATATGGACGAGACCGCCCAGCCCCGGCCCGACAGCAGCACCGCCAACGAACTGCGCCGCCTGATGCAGAACTGGAGCACCGCCTGGGCCTCCCGTTCGGTCAAGATGTTTGATTACTATAATCCCGATGCCTATTCCAAGGCTATGACGGAAAATTTTACGGCCTTTCGGCAGAACAAGGAGCGTCTGTTCAAGTCGCTCCAGTTCATCAAGATTTTCAATCGCAAGATCAATGTGCTGGAAGGGCCGGGGTATTGGGTGACCTGGTCAGAGCAGCTCTATACGGCATCCAATCTTTCCACAGAAGGTGTGCGCCGTTTGTACTGGCAGCGCGGTAACGACCAGAAGTTCCGTATTGTTGGAATGGAATGGACACCGCGCGATCTGGGTATGCGCGCCGATTTCCAGAAAGGCCAGCTTGTGGCCGAAGCGCCTTTGCAGCAGGTCAGCGATGCTTCTTCCGAAGCGCCGCAGCGCCCCCGGCTGGATATGCCAGAGGCCGCGCCTGAAAAGACGGAGGCCACGGCCCTCGCCGCGCCGCAGCCTTCGCAGGACAAAGCCGCTACCGCCAGGGCTGGTCAGGGCGACAAGCTCATGGCGGTCAATGATCCCCTGGTGCCCCGCCGCAGCAGTGCAACACCCCCGGCAGAAGTAAACTGGGGCGCGCGCCCGGCAATGGAAGAAGCGGCCCGCAGCGTGGTAGAATCCGCCCCCAAGGCCGCACCAGTCAAGCCTGCCGATCAGGCGGTAAAGTCCGCAGAAGCCCAGCAGGCTGTTAACTTGCCTGCACCGACATCTGTTCAGGCTCCCATCGCAGCTCCGGCACAAGCCAACGCTCCCGTGGCAGCGGCAGCCCAGCAGCTGACCCTCACACCGGAAGTTCGCGCCGCTCTGGAAAAGGCCGTACAGGCCTGGAATGCGGATTTTTCCGCGCGTTCGACCAACATCGCCTCTCTTTACGATCAGGCCAAGTACAACCGCGAAGCCGGAACCCCTCGGGGATATTCCTACAATTCGACCATGCGCGAATTTGATCGCCGCTTTGCGGTGCCGTGGCTGCGTCTTATAAGCCGCAAGCCCACGTTGGAGATCCAGGGTTCACTGGCTGTGAGCCATTGCGAACAGCTTGTAGTGGCCCCCAACGGCATGGAGCAGGGGGTGCGTTCCTTCTGGTGGAGCCGGGACGACAAGGGCGATTTCCGCATTGTTGCTTCGCAGTTCAAGCCAGAAGAACTTGGCCTTGCAGCGGATTATCTGGATCAGGTCAGCGATGCCGCCAGCGCTATGGTTGAAAAATGGCGCAAGGCCTGGGAAGCTGGACGTCTGGACGAGTACATTGAATACTATGCGGACGATGCCATCCAGCAGGGGCGTTGGGGCGCAAAGAACATTCAGAAGCAGAAGGAACTGCTCTGGCAGCGTGTGCAGCCCACTTTGGTTCAGATCACGGGCCTGCGGCTGGTGGCTGACAAGCAGGGCCTGCGCGCCGACATGAATCAGGTTTACGCCGACAGCTCCGGTCACACTGACCGGGGCACCAAGACCCTTTTGCTGCGCTTTGACGGCAAGGGCTGGCGTATCGCCCGCGAAGACTGGGCACCCCTTGGCGCGCCTGTTGCGCCCATTGGAGAGGCCGGTCAATAGGGACTTCTGCCGTTTTGCCACATTGGACAGGGGGCAGAGGCTGGTCAAACCGTTTGCCCGGTTTTATGGCGAGGTATCATAACAAGGTGTTGTGTGCGGCCATCCCGAAATTTCAAACGCCAAAGTTCGTGAGGACCGTTTGAAGTACCGCGAAAATCTCAGCATAATCCTGATGCGGGATAACGGCCCCAGGCACAGCTATCGAGTGCGCAGGGGGCGGTTTGTGGCGGCCCTTGGGGTTATGGCCTGCCTGCCTGTTGCGTGCGCTGTTCTGGGCTGGCTGTGCTGGACTTTGTGGCAGCAAAACGTGCAGTTGCGGGACAATGTGCTGCGCTTTGAAAGCGATTCGCAGACGGCGCAGGCCAATGCGGAGCGCCTGGAACACCTTGAAGAACTGTTGCGCGAAGAAAATATTCCAGGCCGGGAGCTTGTGCTGCGCAGACTCAGCACCGGCGGCGCAGCTGCGGAGGCACCTGGTGAAGGCCCCGCAATTACTGGCGGGGCTGCGGCCGAAAAGCCTCAGGGCGGGGCCAGCGATGCGGCCCGCACCACCGAAGGGCCGGGGCATGAGGACTTTCCCTCCATTGACCTTGATTACGTCAAGGTAGGGAATGTGCAAGTACGTGAAATACGGGGCGGCAAACTGCGCGTCGCACTGGATTTGCGCAATGCCGACAACCAGAAGATACTTTCGGGTGTAGTTAGCGGCACATTGCTGACAGCCGATGGCAAAAAATATTCCCTGCGCTTTGAGCCCGAAGATGTGGGCAGTTTTCGTATCAGTCGGTTCAAGCGCGCCGTCATGGTTGCTTCTGCCGAGCACCCCATGAGCCTCACCAACTCCCAGGTCATTCTTGAAGTGCGAAGCCAGGAAAATGGCGTTGTGTTCCGCAATATCTACGCAGTTGAGCATTAAAGTGATTTTCAACATCCGTTGCCGATGCGTCCTGAGCAAAGGGTGTTGCTAACCGGCCTCTGACCAGAAAAAAGCGGGCCGGGGCCTTGTCATTGCGAGGCTTTTGTGGCTGAAAGTTCGACCCTGTTGTGCTATTTTGCCACCATCCCCGAGGCCTGGCCCTGGATGCGGCAGACAGAAGACGGCAACGGCGCTATGGGCCGTGTGCAATTTGTGCTGGCCCCGCCAGCCACCCGCTCCTTTTCCTCGCTTCCCACTTCGGCAGAAACTTCCAGCGCATGGCTCGTGGTTTTTGACGAAGCCCCTGCGGGTTTCAGCACCACAGTGCCCCGTGAACGGCGCATCCTCTTTGTCACCGAGCCGCCTGAAATCAAAAAATATCCCCGTTCCTACCTCGGCCAGTTCGGCACGGTGGTGTCTCCTTATGACTTGCGCGGTGTCGAGCGGCGCAGCATGGTCATCAGCAACCCCTGTCTGAGCTGGCACTACGGCGTCGAACGCTCATCAGGAAAAAACATAAGTAAATTCTGCAGTCTTAACGAATTGCGCACATTTCCTATGCCAGAAAAAACAGGCTTGATTTCCGTAGTATGTTCCACCAAGACGGCAACGTCGGCACAGCGCGCACGACTTGCACTGGTACGTATGCTCAAAGAGAGGCTGGGGGACGCGCTGCATGTGTACGGGCGCGAATTCAACCCCGTGGATGACAAAATGTCGGCCATTGCGCCCTATAAGTATCATGTGGTGCTTGAGAACAACTACCTGGACAACTTCTGGACAGAAAAACTGTCTGATGCCTGGCTCGGCTGGGCGCTGCCGCTCTATCTTGGAGCACCCAACCTTGGCGCTGTTTGCCCCGCACCCGGATTTGTGCCCTTGCCGCTTGGCGATCTGGAAGCCTGTGTGCAGAGTATTCTGTCTGCCATCAAGAGCCGTTTGTGGGAGGCCCGGCAAGCAGAGCTTGCCCAGTGCCGCAACTGGATACTGGAAACCACCAACGTTTTTGCCCGCACAGCCCGGATGATGGAAACAGCGCCGGATTATTGCCGCAGACAGCCTGCGCTCGGCAGACCGGAACCCATATTTGGCTCGGGGCGCGATGATGTGGCCGCCATGTACAGGCAGGTGAGGGGGGAACGCCTGTGAGTTCGCCCACGCCAGAAATCACTGTGGCAATGCCCGCCTATAATGCCGCCGCCCACCTGCTTGAAGCGATAAACTCCATCCTGGCCCAGAGCTTTGAAGACTTTGAGCTGCTGGTGGTGGACGATGGCTCCACAGACAATACACTTGCCGTCGCGCAATCCTGCGCCGACAAGAGGGTTCGCGTTGAGCGCCTGCCTGCCAACAAGGGGCGGGCCACGGCGCGCAATATGGCCATTGGCCGTGCGCGCGGCAGGTATCTGGCCTGGATGGACGCGGACGACATAGCCATGCCCCGCAGGCTTCAGGCCCAGCATGCCTGCCTTGAGGCCAAGCCAGACATCCACATCTGCGGTGCGGGCATCCAGTACTTCGGGCAGTCCAGCGCGCTTGAACTCTTTCCAGAACAGCCGGATGCCGCCCGCGCGGCCGCGCTCTTTGGGGTCCCCGTGCCCAACTGCTGCGTCATGGTGCGGCTGGACGCGGTGCGCGCCTTTGGCTTACGCTATGACGCGGCGCTTGCAAGGGCCGAGGACATGGGCTTTTGGGCCGATGCCCTGCTCAAGGCCGGATTGCAGGCGGTCAATTTGCAAGAGCCGCTGCTGCACTATCGTTATACGCCAGCAGCCCATGCCCGCCAGTGGCATATGCGCGCTCTGCTTGGGCATGTGTTTCCTCCGCTGGGTATCCGGGCGGCAAGCGCACAGGCGGCACTGCACGCAGGGCTGATCTATGGCGGGCTTACAGAGCCGGGAGCAGCGCTACGCTGGCTTGATACCCTCTGGCAGGCCTGGACAGCCTGTTATGGGCACGATGAATATATGCAACGCCATATGCTTGTTTTTATGGCGCGCATTCTGCGCGAAGCCTCGGCGGATGCAGCACAGGCGGATCAGACAGGCAGGCTCTTGCGCACACTTTCGCTCGCGGCGCTGGCAGAAAATATCTGATGCTTACGCCCTGGCCCGGCGCTTTGGTCGCCCGCGCGTTTTTTACAGTCAGGAGGTCACCATGCACGATTTTACGTACTACACGCCCACCAGGGTTGTTTTCGGCAAAAATACAGAGCAGCAGACCGGCGCACTCGCCAAAGCCTGCAAATGCCGCAAGGTGCTTATACACTTTGGCGGGCAGAGCGCCCTGCGCTCGGGCCTTGTGGACAGGATCAAGACCTCTCTCGAGGCTGAAGGTCTGTCCTTTGTCACCCTTGGCGGTGTAGTGCCCAACCCTCGGCTTTCGTTGATCCGCGAGGGTATTGAACTGGCGCGCAGAGAACAGGTGGATTTTGTACTGGCGGTGGGCGGCGGCAGCGTTATCGACTCGGCCAAGGCCATTGCATACGGCGCAGCCAACGAGGGGGACGTGTGGGATTATTACATGGGCAAACGCAAGCCGGACGCATGCCTGCCCATTGGCTGCGTTGTGACCATCGCCGCCGCGGGCAGCGAGATGAGCAGTTCGACCGTTGTGACCAACGAGGAAAACGGCTTCAAGCGCAGCTTCAAGACGGATATGGCCCGTCCGGCCTTTGCCGTTATGAATCCGGAGCTGACCATGTCGCTGCCGCCCTTTCAGACGGCCTGCGGATGCGTGGATATTCTCATGCACACCATGGAACGCTACTTCGGGCACGGCTCGAACATGGATATAACGGACAGCATCGGTGAGGGCCTCATGCGCGTGGTCATGCACCATGCCGCCGTGCTGCGCGATGATCCGGCCAACTACGACTCCAGAGCCGAAGTCATGTGGGCTGGCAGCCTTTCGCACAACGGACTGACCGGCTGCGGTTCTGACGGCGGCGACTGGGCCACTCACATGATTGAACACGAGCTGAGCGGCATGTTTGACGTGGCTCACGGTGCGGGGCTGTCTGCCATATGGGGCAGCTGGGCGCGCCATGTGCTGCCCCTGCGGCCTGACCGCTTTGCCCTGTTTGCAGAACGGGTCATGGGCATTGCCCCGGCGGAAACGGAAACCATCACGGGCCTGCGGGGCATTGAGGCCATGGAGCGGTTTTTCCGCTCGCTGCACATGCCCACCTCGCTGAAAGAGCTGAATCTCGCGCCTACTGATGCGCAGATTGCCGAAATGGCCGAGAAGGCTCTTGTGGGCAAAACCCACATTGGCAGCGTAAAAAAACTGTTGCCGCCCGATATTGTCGCCATTTTTGCTGCCTCGCGGTAGGAGAGACTGACGGATATAGCATTGTTGGCCCGTTTCAGGCCGGGGTAACCAGACTACCCCGTCCGAAACGGGCTTTTTCCGGTCTTGTGCCGGGGACATTGAGGCAGCCTGCGGGCTGTACAAGCGACATCAGGAGCCAGCCATGCATGATGCATTTGAAGGCCGCATTGACGTGAGGTTCCCCCGCGCGGTGGTCACAGGCGTAACCGGCAACTGGGCCTTTGCCGCGGGCACGGTACTGCTGGCGCTTCGGCGGCATAATCCGGGGATGGAGGCCGACATCATCGTTTTTTGCGATGAATCACTGCTGGAAACCGATGCCGCGATACTGCAAAGCCTTGGTGCGCAGCTTGTGCCCTTTACTCCTGTTCCTGCAGAGCTGACGGCTGAGGCGCTGGAGGTCTTTTCGCCGCTCAGTCTGGCCAAATTTGACTGCTTTGACCTGCTGCAACGCTATACGTCTATTGTATGGCTTGATGCGGACGTGCTGGTTCAGGATAGTCTGGAAGGCCTCTTTGATTGCGGCCCTCTGGGGCTGGCGCTGGAAGATCCTGAGTTTTCTGACCCTCCGGGGGCCAAGCCAGCGCGGATCAATCTGCACGAAGCTATTGAGGGATTTGACGGAGGCGCTGACAACCTGAATTCGGGCGTCATCGTATTCCGCAATGATTTGCCAGCGCCGGAGGCCCTGCGTCAGGGCTGCCTGGAATTTGTGTGTCGGCACGGCGCGAAGTTGCGTTACCCTGATCAGGCGGCCTTTAACCTGTTGGCGCAGATGCTGCTGCGGCAGTATCCACAGAGCGTTTTTCAGCTACCACAGGGCTTCAACGCGCATCCACGTAATCCAGCGGCGGCCTTTGCGCCTGTGGTTCATGCCTTTGGAGCGTACAAACTGTGGAATGACGGCCTCACCGCCACCTGCTTTCCTGAATGGCAGCGGGACTATGCCCGTTGGCAACGCCTTGGCGGCAGCCCCTATGCGGGAACAGTAGAAAATGCTGAGTTTCTTGAGGGCTGCGCGTTTTCGCTGCTCGGCGGGCTGTGCGGCACCATTGAAAAAGCCGAGACCGCCATTGCTGAATTGCAGCAAAAGCTGGAAATGGAAACCAGGGTTCGGGCAAGACTCGAGGCGGTGGTCAGCAGGCTCGGGTGAGGGGTGCCGCAGCCTGATACGACCATGCGCCAGACGCGTGCAAAATGGGCGGCTTTGCCATGAAGGTAAGAATTTGCCGTGCCGATAATGTACGGCGCGTAAGCGCAGCATCAAAAAATGGCAGGAGTGGCGAGAAAACATTTCACGCAGGGCGGCTGTAGCACCGTCACAAATCAATCCTGCATCACTGCGGCCATGTTTCTGACTACAAAAGCAGCCCCCATACCAATCCTCTGGTCACAGAATTATGCGTGAGCAGGGTTCTCCTTCGAATAAGAGTTTCGCAATCTTGCGAAACGCTGGCTGAAAATCTTTCCATAACATCGTGGTGACATCCTGGGGATTAATAACACCCAATTCAAAGCGCACAGATATGGATCGCGGCAAAGAAGAAATTTTTAAATCCATGACATTGATGGTAACTATCATATATCGTTGCGGATCTTTTTCATTAAGACGTGAAGTCTGTGCGGTTTGTAAATATAGGTATACTATATAACGCGCATTGTTGGCCTTGGCCAATTCATTGGCTTTGTACCACTGCTCGTGTCGATCACTGATAATGGCCTGCCTTGTAAATGGGCTAAAGGATTTCTGGAACATTTTCGCTAACTGAACTTCAATATCAGGGTATCGTGTGCTATCTACAGGCATACCGTAGCCTTCTCTCCGGTCATCGCCATGAAGTATTCCACTATCCGGTACAATATATACAGTTTCACCGCGCTCCATAGTTCCGAATTCAGGCGGACCAAAATCTGTCAGTCGTTTTGTGCATCCACACAATATCAATAGTATAATTATAATAAAAGATAAGTGGCGCATGCGTCTCCCGCTTAAAGTATTTGAACGTGACGCGTTGAATACTATAGATAAATGAATGGTTCAATGGGGCCATAAATTATACAAAAACGCGACTTGCAAGAACCGCGCTGAAGGAAAGGCGTGGAGAAGAAAAGATACAAAAAGCGGTCAGCTTTTTACAGCTAACCGCTTGAATTCTTGATGGTGCGCCCGGCGAGATTCGAACTCACGGCCTTTGGCTCCGGAGGCCAACGCTCTATCCAACTGAGCTACGAGCGCATAAGAACATTTCTGATATGCTTTGTACTGGCGACTGTCAAGGCGTAGGGCTGAACCGACTGGCTACCAACTCGCGCCCTCTTTCCCGCAGGCACACTGGGTGGGGCGGGTTTGCGCGCCGCTGCAATGTGCGGTAAAAATCAGATTCAGGGGCAATTGCTCGGTGATATTTTATGCGGAGAATGCATGCGTGATATTCTTGTTGGGGTGAGCGGGGCCAGCGGCATGCCCCTGGCCCTGTGCCTCATGCGGCTGCTGGCGGCCATGCCCGATGTGCGCACCCACTGCGTGGTCTCCGATGGCGCACGGGCCGTGCTGCGGGCGGAATGCGGCGCGGATGCCGATCTGCTCACGGCGCTGGCGCATACCGTATATGCCGCAGAAGATTTGGGCGCAGGCCCGGCCAGCGGCTCGTGGTGGCGGCGCGGCAGCGAACCAGCAGCCATGCTGCTTGTGCCGTGCTCCATGGGAACAGTCGGGGCCATCGCCAGCGGAGCCACGCGCAATCTTGTACACCGGGCTGCGGATGTGGCGCTGAAGGAGCGCTTGCCTCTGGTGATGATCACGCGCGAAAGCCCGCTTTCTGCCATACATCTGCGCAACCTGCTGACCCTGCGCGAGGCTGGCGCGGTGATCATGCCGTTTTCTCCCTGTTTTTATCTGCGGCCTGCGGGCGTGGAGGAACTGCTGGAGCAGTTCTGTGCCCGTATCTTTGACCAGGTGGGGCTTGCACATAGTCTTGCCCGCTGGACAGGCCAGGCATAGCGCAAGCAAAAAGCGGCACCACGCCGCTCCTCCTCCATTTGCCGTCTTCCGTTCCTTAAAGGCACGTATTTTTTTAAATTGTTAAAGTCTTACGCTGGAGGCAGCATGAGCGACATAACCTGGTTTGGACACTCGGCATTCAAAATCAGCGCGCCTGACGCGCAGGTGATTGTTGATCCCTTTTTTGCTCCTTCTGCGGGGGTATCTTCCAGCGCAGCTGGGGATGTGGATATTGTGCTGGTAACCCACGACCACGGCGACCATGTGGGCGATGCCGTTTCCCTGTGCCGCCGCACAGGGGCGCAGCTGGGAGCCATTGTGGGCACGGCGGGCAAGCTGGCCGAAGCAGGTGTGCCCCAAGAGCAGATTCTCAACGGCATTGGCTTTAACATGGGCGGCACCCTGACCCACCAGGGCGTGAGCATGACCATGACGCAGGCCTACCATTCCAGCGATTCGGGCGCTCCGGCGGGCTATATTGTGCGGATGCCCGATGGACTCACCGTATACCATGCGGGCGACACCTGTATTTTCAGCGGCATGGAGCTGTGGGGTCAGCTCTACAGCATAGACGTGGCTCTGCTGCCCGTGGGCGGCGTGTTTACCATGGATGCGCGTCAGGCAGCTCTGGCCTGCAAGCTGCTGCGCTGCAAGGCTGCCATTCCCATGCATTGGGGAACGTTCCCTGTGCTGGCGCAGAGCGCAGCAGGGTTCAGGGCTGAGCTTGAAAACCTGCATCTGTCCTGCCGCTGTGTGGAAATGGCCCCCGGCGAGACCGTAAGCTTCGGCTGATTTTTTCCTGCGGTTGCACCGCCTTTTTCCGCAAGGATTACCCATGAGCGTTTCACTTAAATGCCAATACGGTTTGCGCGCCCTCTTTGAGCTTGCCCGGCGCACAGGCAGCGCCCCCACGCGCATTCAGGAGATTGCCGAGGCGCAGGCCATTCCCCCGCGTTTTCTTGAGAACATTCTCAACCAGCTCAGGCGCGGCGGTTTTGTGGACAGCCGACGCGGCAAAGCTGGCGGCTTTATGCTGGCCCGGTCTGCCAGCCAGATCACCACGCTCGAGGTTATCCGCTTTCTGGACGGTCCGGTGCATCCTTTTGACTGCGAGGGCGACAGCCCTGTGCGCAAGTGTTCCCTTGGGCCGGACTGCGTGTTCATGCCTTTGTGGCAGCGGGCGCGGCAGGCATTGGAAAGCGTATACGGCGGCACCACGCTTCAGGATCTTGTGGACGCTCAGGCAGCCGCTATCCCCGATTTCAGCATTTGATACGAGTTTGCCTTCGCCTCTTCCGGGCGGGCAGAAATATTTTTGCATCAGGCCTTGCCTTTCAGGAGTTCTATTATTATCACTTAATCAGTCGAGTTAATGTATTTAATGCCGGGCCAGAGGTGTCATTCCCGCCCGACACGGCTGAACCATACAATCTGGATTGCACACAGCATCGCCAAGGCGGGCAAGGAGAACGCATATGTCCAGAATTTATCAGAATAATCCCCTTTCCATCGGCAATACTCCTCTGGTGCGGCTTAACCGCGTGGTCGCCCCCAAGGCCATAGTGCTGGCCAAGATTGAAGGCCGCAACCCCTCCTATTCCGTCAAATGCCGCATTGGTGCGGCCATGATTGCCGATGCCGAGAGCCGTGGCCTGCTACGCCCCGGCGTGGGCATTGTGGAGCCCACCAGCGGCAATACGGGCATTGCCCTGGCCTATGTGGCCGCTGCCAAGGGCTATGAACTTACGCTCACCATGCCCGAGACCATGAGTCTCGAGCGCCGCCGCGTGGTGGCCATGCTGGGGGCCAAGCTGGTGCTGACGCCCGGTGCGGAGGGCATGCCCGGGGCCATAAGAAAGGCCGAAGAACTGGTGGCTGCCAACCCCGGCGCGTATTTTATGCCGCAGCAGTTCAAAAATCCGGCTAATCCGGCCATACACGAAGCCACAACCGGCCCGGAAATCTGGAACGACACAGATGGGCAGGTCGATGCCATTGTGGCGGGCGTGGGCACAGGCGGCACAATTACGGGTATTTCGCGCTATCTTAAGCAGGTGCGGGGCAAGAACATTGTTTCCGTGGCTGTGGAGCCTGAGGCGAGCCCGGTCATCAGTCAGCATCTGGCGGGCAAACCCCTGCAACCCGGCCCGCACAAGATTCAGGGCATTGGTGCTGGTTTTATTCCTGAAACGCTGGATGTCAGCCTGCTGGACCGGGTGGAGACTGTGGGCAACGACGAAGCCATTGAATTTGCCCGCAGGCTGGCGCGTGAAGAGGGCATTCTTGCCGGTATTTCTTCTGGCGCGGCGGCAGCGGCGGCGGCGCGGCTGGCGGACTTGCCTGAATTTGAGGGCAAGACCATTGTGGTTATTCTGCCTGATGCGGGCGAGAGGTATCTGTCGTCTGCCCTGTATGAGGGCATTGGCGAGTAGAAGAGGGAAGAAAGGCAGGAAGGCGGAAAAGGGCTTGGTGGCAGGGGGCGAGCCTGTCGAGCGCATTTACGCCAACCCGACTTTTTTGGCCTGACAAGGAAAAATGCGTATTTTGCAAATTCACTCAACACCAGCCATCGCCTCCGCCTTGCTTCGGCGAGTCTAAGGAAGGGGACTTCACGACCTGCTTTTGATTGAGTGCCGGGTGAAAGGCGCGAAAGACCAGGAGAGAAAAGGCAAAAACAGGTGAGGGGGGGGGAGCCTGTCAGGCAGATTTACGCAAACCCGACTTTTACGCCCTGAATGCGTCAGCGCCGGGATTTTGATGCTCACGTACTTGAGTACGCTGCGCTCAAAATCCCGGCGCTTCCTTTTCAGACCGCAAAACGCGTATTTTGCAAATTCGCCCAACACCAGCCATCGCCTCCGCGCTGCTCCGGCGAGTTTAAGGAAGGTGACTCCACGACCAGCTTCTTATGGCGGCTGAAATTTTTGACGCACAAGTGACCTGCTTCTGTGCCCGAATGCGCTTGGTTATTGCTTATGCGTCATGGGATGCATCATGGGAATCGAATTTTTACGCTGCAGTTCCCGATAATTCTGGCGGCAATATGCATCAGGGTAAGCGCGAGGTCACAAAGCACGCCCATTAATCGCAAATATTACAGAGGTATTGGGCTGAAGCGGACTTACATTCAAAGCGAAAGCATCTTCTGGCATTTACGCGGCGCGGAGGGAGATCACCTGAGCGAGCGAGGCGAGAGAAGGAAGCTCCCGCAGCAGGAGACGCGTTGCCCTCGTTATCTGACGGAAATTGAAAACGTTTCTTAGGGGGTGCTCCGGCGTGGGGCAAAGGGGGCCTGTTAGGGGCTGCGCCCCTCCTTGGCCCCCTTTGCCCCACGCCGGGGAGGCGAAATCGCGCGCCGCGCAGGCGTCCCAAACTTCGCCGGACGGCGGAATAACAAGCCCGAAGAGCAGAAAAAAATAACCGGATATCGCAAAAGAAACAACAAAGCGGCCACATCCAGCAAGGATGCAGCCGCTCCGTTAAAAGAATATCAATTCGCTACAACTCATCAAGCGCACACAGCGCAGGCGTCAACTCACCCAAGCTATTGATAAGCGCCATGTTCTCGCTGTAGTCCACAGGGCAGGCCACCAGCGACACGCCGGGTTCGTCCAGAGCCTTTTGCAAGGTGGGCAAAAGTTCGGCGGCGCTTTCAATGCGGTAACCCTTGGCGCCAAAGCTTTCGGCATAGGTCACAAAGTCGGGATTTCCAAAGTCCACGCAGTCGTGCGAGCCGGATTCCATGTCCATCTTCCACTTGATGAGCCCGTAGCTGTCATCCACCCAGATCAGTATCTTGAGCGGAATATTCTCGCGGACAGCGGTTTCCATCTCCTGCGAATTCATCAAAAAGCTGCCATCGCCCATCACGGCCAGCACCTTGCGCTCGGGGCAGGCCAGATGCGCGCCGATGGCTCCCGGCAGGGAAAAGGCCATTGTGGAAAGGCCGTTGGAAACAATGCAGGTTAAGGGCGCATAGGTGGGGTAGAGTCGCGCCATCCACATTTTTATGGCCCCGGTGTCGGCCAGCACAATATCTTCATCGTCCATTGCAGCGCGAATGTCGCTCACGATGCGCTGCGGCTTGAGGGGGAAGTCGTCGCTCTCACGGCCCTTGGCAAGTTCAGCCTCCACCAGTTCGCGGATTCTCGCCCCGCGTCCGGCTGAAAGCAGAGGTTCCACCCCAAGCTCCTTGGCCAGAGAGGCCAGGGCAAGGCCCACATCGGCCATGATGCTGATCTCGGGAATATAGTGGGCGTCCACATCGGGCATGAATGTGTTGATGTGGATGATGCGCTTGTTTGAATGGGGATTGATGCGCATGGGCGTGAATTCCTGCAATTCGTAGCCAATGGAAAGAATCACGTCCGCCTGATCGAAGGCGCAGTTTTCGTAGTCGTGCCGCATGAAGCCAATGACGCCCAGCGACTGCGGGCTGCGGTCGCTGATAACGCCCTTGCCCATGAATGTGGTCGCCACTGGGATTTTGTAGCGCTCGGCAAAGGCGGCCAGCACTGCGGCATTGCCTGTGCGGGCCACGCCGTGCCCGGCCATGATAACGGGCTTGCGTGCGCAGCGCAGCAAGGCTGCGGCTTCCGCCACCGCAGCGGGCGAGGGTATGGCCTTGGCGCAGGGTGCCGCCTTGAGGGGCACGGCCTCGGGCATGGGGGCCGCTTCCACGTCTTCGGGAATAGCAAGGTAGGTCGCGCCGGGGCGCTCCTCCTGCGCTACCTGAAAGGCATTGCGCACCATTTCGGGCACGGCCTGGGGCGTCAGCACCGTATCCGCCCACTTGGTAACGGGCTTGAACATGCCTACAAGGTCAACAATCTGGTGTGATTCCTTGTAGATGCGCTTCAGCCCCACCTGGGCGGAAATGGCCACCAGAGGGCTTGAATTGGTCTGCGCGTCAGCCGCGCCCAGCAACAGGTTGATGGCTCCCGGTCCGAGAGTGGCGGCGCACACGCCCGCCTTGCCTGTCAGGCGGCCATAAATATCGGCCATCAGGGATGCGCCCTGCTCATGCCGGGCAAGAATAAAGCGGATGTCGCCGGAGGCGGCCACAGCCCGCACAAATTTGATGTTTTCCTCACCGGGGATGCCGAAGACGTACTTAACTCCCTCGGCCCTGAGGCATGAAACAAGGAACTGGGCTACGTTCTGCTGATCCATGGCTAACCTCGTTGGGGGCGTTTGCCCAAGGCTCATGCCCTGGGATGACTGGCCGGAAAGGGCTTGGTGTAATCCTGCCGTGCGCAGATTTTGCGGTCGGGCCTATTTTTGCGTCACGGCGCGTTCAAGCACGTCGGCCCAGTGGTGCAGAATGAAGATATGGGCCTCCTGAATGCGGGCCGTGACATCGTGGGGCACAATAACAGCCATGTCGGCCAGGGATTCCAGCTTGCCGCCATCGCGCCCCAGCAGGGCGATAGTGGCAATGCCCTGAGCGCGGGCCTCGTTGACGGCGGCGATGATGTTGGCCGAATTGCCGGAGGTGGAAATGCCCACGAAAACATCGCCGGGGCGGGCAAGGGCCTCTACCTGACGGGAGAAAACATCGTTGAAGCCGTAGTCGTTGCCGATGGCCGTGAGGTTTGACGTGTCCGTGGTCAGGGCGATGCAGGCCAGCGCCTTGCGGTTGCACTGAAAGCGCCCCACAAGCTCTGCCGCAAAGTGCTGGGCGTCCGCCGCCGAGCCGCCATTGCCGGCAATAAGCACTTTGCCGCCTGCCCCAAGGGCCGCGCCCAGCCTCTCTGCCGCCGCTTCCACGGCGGGGCGCATGGTCTGTAGCGCGCCAAAAAGCTCCAGATGGGCGGAGAGGGACATATCAAAAAGCGAATTCGTCATGATCTGGCCTTGCTGCACGGTTTGGTTTCCCCGTAGGGCATCGGTTTTTAAAACGTCGTGCAAGCCTAGCAAGGGCGGGAACAAAAGAAAAGCATCCGACGCCCGCGCTTGCGGCACTGGCGCGCATGCCGTACATGCAGGGGAGGAGGCATTATGAGCACATTCAAAGAGCAGTGGGCGCAACTGCTGGCCCCCAACCGCAAAACCGGCGCGGGCATGAAGCTCGACACGCTGGACGCGGTGCGTAATCCCTTTTTGGTGGATTATGACCGGATCATCTTTTCCAGCTCCTTCCGCAGGCTGGCAAGAAAAACCCAGGTGCACCCGCTGGTGCGCAACGACCATATTCACAACCGCCTTACCCATTCGCTTGAGGTGAGCTGCGTGGGGCGATCCCTTGGCCTTGGCGTGGGCGATGCCTTGCGGCAGCGCGGCGACCTGCCCGAGGGCTGCACACCTGACCACTTGGGCCAGATCATTCAGGCCGCCTGCCTGGCGCACGACATCGGCAACCCGCCCTTTGGGCATGCGGGCGAGGAGGCCATCCGCGACTGGTTCAAGGATTCCGCCAACAAAGAGCAGTATTTCAAAAATCTGCTGCCCGCAGAGTGGGCCGATTTTACGGCTTTTGACGGCAACGCCCAGGGCTTCCGCGTTATCAACGCGCTTGAAAACAACAAGGACAGGGGCGGCTTTCGCCTGACATTCCCTGTCATTGCGGCTCTGGTGAAGTACCCGCGCTCGGCCTATGAAGCGCAGGGCGTGGGCAAGAGCAAGTTCAATTTCTATACGGCGGAACGGGACCTTTTCGCCGAGATCTTCGGCGCGATGGGGCTGGCGGAAGGCGCTGGCTGGCGCAGACATCCGCTTTCGTATCTTTTGGAAGCGGCGGATGACATCTGCTACCGCATTATCGACATGGAAGACGCGCGGGAGCTGCGCATCATCACCTATGCCGATTTTAAGGCCGCCATGACGCCCCTGCTGGATGTGAACTGTCTGGACGATCCGCGCCTTGATTCCATGGATTCCGACCGTAGACGCACCAGCATGCTGCGCACCACGGCCATGGGCCGCATGATTCCGTCCATCACGCAGACGTTCATGGACAATTACGAAGCCATCATGGAAGGGCGGCTTGATGGCTGCCTGCTGAACCACGCCCGCGAGGATGTGGCCGGGTTCATGCGTGAGGCGGGGCGGGTTTTTAACAGCAAGATAATGAACAACCCGCAGAAGACGGCGCTGGAAATCGGCACCTACACGCTCTACCGGCGACTGCTCGATGTGTTCATTCCTGCCTGCTTCAACTTCACCAAGGGCAATGCCATGAGCTATCAGGAAACACGCGCCCTTACGCTCATGGGGGCCAATGCCCCGAGCAGGGAAGACAGCCTGTATATGGCCTATCTGCGGGTGCTGGATTTTGTGTCCGGCATGACGGACGACTACGCTGCGTTCATTTCGCAACAGTTCTCCGGCACAGCGGGGCGGTGAGCCTCCGCAGTCGAGAGCGCAAGCCACTGGTAATTAAGGATGCCGCGCAACGCGTGCCTTGGGCATGTGCTGCGCGGCATCTTTCGCCGAACCTGTCTATGCAGGTTGTCAGGTGCGCCCCGTTAAAGGGCTATGGCGGCATTCATAAACGGCCCCGAAGCCTGCGGCAACATGCGGCGCCCGGTGTCTGCCCATTCGCGGTCTTGGGCAAGGGCGTCCAGCGTGAGGTCGCGTAGTTGCTCATAGCATTCCACTAGCGAATACCTGTCGGTATCAATGATGCAGTGGGGGCTGCGGGGTTCGTCAAAAGCGTCAAAAACTGAATCCAGGGTCGAAAGGTCGCCGCGTTCAGCCTTGGCATACAAGCCCTTGGCATCGCGCTGCACCAAAGCTTGCAGCGAGCAGCGCACCCATACCTCGCGGTACATGGGCAGCATGGCCCGGTTGCTCTGGCGCATGCTCTCGTATGGGGTGGCGGCTGCGACCACGCATACTTTGCCCTGCGCCTGCATGCTCAGCGCGTAATCGCGCAGGATATCGGTATTGCGCACGCGATCCTCAGGGGTAGCGGCGGACAGTCTATTGCTGCGGCAGAAGGTGTCGGCGTCGATGAATTCAACGTCAAATCCCTGCCCGTCAAGATACAGGCGCAGCAGTGAACCAAGGGTGGTTTTTCCACTGCCGGAAAGTCCCAGCAACCAGATTGTCGGCGTCATACTGTCCTCGCTTGCTTGCAGTGCGGTTATGCGTGTGGCAAACCTGCAATAGCGTATGCAAATTTCCGGCCAGTATTAAATTTTTTAGTAAGTTTGTGCTGTTAAGGATATCCAATAATTGGGGAGCGCGGCAATTTTGACAGTGTTGGCCCCATTCCACCTTGGGCAATCCCTCGCGGGATCACCCAAGGCGTTTACGCGGGCAAACACAAGCTGCGGGGTGTGAGGCTGGTGTGTGGCTGGCGAGAGAAGAGCATTGTTATTTTGCAGGGCTTTGAACGGCATCGTTGACATAGGGGATGGGGAACCACTGATACCCCTGGCCCGCCTTGCCCACGTGCCCAATGCCGGGAAAGGAAATGTGCGCTCCAGCCACAAGGTGCCCCTTTTCTGCGGCTTCTGCAAAAAGACGCTGCCTTTGCCTGACGGCTCCCTCGGGGTCAAGGTCGTACTCAATGGCCGTATCCGGCAGGGGAAGCTGCGCCTCAGCAACATGAACCGTATCTCCCCAGAACAGCAATTTTTCACCGTTGCTTTCAAGCAGGTAACAGGTGTGACCAGGAGTGTGCCCCGGTGCGGCCACGGCGTATATCCCGGGCAGCAGCATTTGGCCCGCTTCAAAACGTGCCACCTTGCCTGCGCTGAGGTAGGGGGCCAGAGATTCCTGCCCCTTCACAAACATGGGCCTGAAATACTCCGGCGATTTTTCCATCTGGGCCGAACTGAGCCAGAATTCGGCCTCAACACGGTTCACATGCACGGTGGCGGTGGGAAAAACCCTTTTGCCGTCCACCGTGAGTCCACCAGAGTGGTCGCCGTGGATGTGCGTGAGCAGAATATCCGTGATATCGCCGGGTTTGAATCCGGCCCCCTCAAGGCTGCTGGCAAGCTTATTTACGGTCGGGCCGAGCAGCTTGCCGGAGCCAGTGTCCACGAGTATGCGTCGGTTTTGGACGAGGATAAGAAAGGCGTTGACTGAGGTAGGTCTGGGCGAGGGCACATACGCTTTTTTAAGGGCGTCTTCTACCTGATCCTGTTTGGGGCTGATCAGCCTTGCGTTGCTGTTCAATGTGCCATCAGAAATTGCCGCCACATGGACATCCCCCAGTTGCAACCAATAGTAGCCCGCCTGTCGGTAAAGCGGCGTGGGGGGCAGCGTAGCTGCAAGCGAAGGCTGCGGCAACAGCGCCGCACCGGGCAAAACAAGTGAAGCGACTGCTGCCTGTTGAAGGAACTGGCGTCTGTTCATGTGATCTCCTGTTTGGCTGGGATCATCGGGGCAAGGAAACCGCATATGCATGCTTGAATGCCCTCTAGCCCCAGTATATGCTTGGTTTAGCGGAATACATATGCGCATTGTTCGTTAGTTCCGTTTTTATGAACTATTGGGGCGAGTGTCAATATCGCCTGCGCAGGTTTGCCGTCTGGCACCGTCCCTTTGTTTTTATACCAGGAAAAAATGATGAAAACCCTGCACCATCCGGCTGTTGAAAACGTGACGGTCGAAGGTCTCCTGCACGCTCTCTCTGATCCTGTGCGCGTACAGATTCTCAAGGAAATCATACGCTCAAATTCGCCCAAAACGTGTTCTGATTTCCTGAACATGCCGGACAGGGCCATACCCAAGTCGACCCTTTCGCAGCATTTCAGAATATTGCGCGAGGCTGGCCTGATCCGCAGCGAGAGAAGCGGTGTTGCGCTCAAGAATACCCCGCGGTGCCAGGAATTGCAGCCCCGCTTTGGGCGGATGATAGCTGAAATTCTAGCGGCGTATGCCGAGGAGTATGGCAGCAAAAATGCGGAGGAATAGAGGCGGGCAGTCTGTGCTGATAGGGTAAAGGGTGGTTGTGCGGTTCCTTGCAGACGGCGGGTGCAGCCACAAGGACTGACGGCGAGGCCCCTGGGCTTTCAATGGATAAAAACAGGGCCGTCCGCAGTTGCGGGCGGCCCTTGAATTATTGGCTCTACCTCAAAGACGGGGGCATAGCGGCTCCAAGAAAAAATGGGCATACCAAGCAAAGCTGGCATGCCCACCAGGGCAACCTTTGTTTTCCGACCAAAGAAAAGAAGAGAAGGCCCTGTGGAACAATTTTTAATTGGCTTGCGGGATTTTGCAATCGAAAAAGTGGTGAGTCGTATGCCCCCGGTTTTTGAGGCAAGGTGGACGGGCAAGAATACGTGCCCACACTGCGCATGCGAGAAACTACGCATCAAGGACTCATTCTGGCGGACGATCCGTAATATTTCCATTCATGGAAGGGCGTCACGCCTAGTGATTCGCTGCCACAAATACCGATGCGAAGAATGCGGTAGATATTTTAATACCAGACTTGCAGGCATAAAAGTGTGGAGCAGAACAACAGAGCTGCTCAAGCGCAACATTTTTCAGGCCTACAACAAAGGTGTTTCCTGCAAGGACATCGCCGACGAGCACCGCATAGGCGTAGCCAGCGTGGAGCGCTATTACCACCAGATGATGCAGCACAAGAGCAGCCACTGGGCAAACCGCACATGCCCGCGCATTCTGGGCATTGATGAGCATAGATTTACGCGCAGGCAGGGCTTTGCAACCACATTTTGCGACTTGGCCCGCCGCAGGGTCTTTGATGTGGTTAAAGGGCGCAGCGCCGCCGATATGCGCGATTTTTTGCAATCGTTGCAAGGCCGCCACAAAGTTAAAATGGTCTGTATTGATATGAACTCTGCGTATCGGCGACTTGTGAGGGAGTGGTTTCCCAATGCGCACATTGTTGCGGACAGATTTCATGTTATCAGGCTGGTGAATCAGCACTTTTCAGAGCTGTGCAAGGCAATTGATGAAAAACAACTTGCTTATGGGCGAGGCGGTATGATGCGTCTTTTGCTGACTCGCCGTGATCGGTTAACAAACTCACAGAAAGAGCGATTACGAGCATACTTTGCTGACAGGCCGGACATTGAATCACTGTATGAATTTTTACATGAAACAGCGGACTTATTGCGTGTACGGGCGCAAAGTGTCGATTGCTGTCGCAGGTATATAGCTGAATTATTAGATAAAATTGATCACCTTCGAAAAACGCCCTTCGCGCCATTGCGCACCCTGGGTAAGACGTTGCATAATTGGCGGGAAGAAGTGGCCCGAATGTTCCGGTTTACCCGAAATAACGGCATCACAGAAGGTTTTCACCGTAAAATGAAGTTGATCCAGCGGCGTGCGTATGGCTTCCGTAATTTCGAAAATTATCGGTTGAGAGTGCGCGTTCTGTGCTGCTGAAATGGCTAGAGAATTGTTCAGAAACCTGTCGGAAAAATGCCCGCTGAAGGGGCTTGCCCCCGTCTTTGGTGTAGAGCCGAATTATTGCGCGTGGGCTACAGATAAAAGAAACGGGAGGTCAGTGATCTGACCTCCCGGTGACTTCTGGCGGAGCGGAAGGGACTCGAACCCTCGGCCTCCGGCGTGACAGGCCGGCGTTATAACCGACTTAACTACCGCTCCGTTTTTTGGGATGGTGGGCAGTACAGGACTTGAACCTGTGGCCCCCGCCGTGTGAAGGCGGTGCTCTACCAGCTGAGCTAACTGCCCTCCCGGCGAAAATGAGTTCTACGCAAACACCCCCTCAGAGTCAAGCGAAAAAAATAAAGTAAAAAAATTTTTACAAGACAAAAATTTTAACATGCTGATTTTTAAGTGAAAGTTAAAAAAATGCCCCATAATGTCCTTTTGCTTGTGTTGCGGTGCTTCTTGGGGAGTGCTAGACCTCCCTTAGCACATTACAGATCGCTGAACGCCGCTGTTTTCGCGCTTCCGGCGCAAAAGCAGCACAGTGGACGCGCCGCCGTGGAGGCGGTTTTCTGTTCTGGGCAATTCGCTGTTGAGGCACAAGAAAAATGAGATTTTTTTTCAAGCAGATATGCTTGGCGGCCTGCTTTTTTGCAGTTGGGCTTGCTGCCCAGTCGGCGCAGGCGCGTGTGGTGGAAGGCAACGTCATCATGGATCAACCCATGCGGGAGAACCTGTGCGCCCTTACCTTTGATGACGGCCCGTCGATAAACACGCCGCATCTGCTGGACATGCTGGGAGAATACGGCATCCCCGCCACGTTTTTCATGTTGGGCAACCAGGCCGAGCGCCATCCCGACATAGTAAAGCGCGTCATTGCCGAGGGGCATGAAGTGGGCAACCACTCCTATTCGCACCCCAATCTGCGCGTAGTCAGCCTTGCCCGCAAAGAAGAAGAACTGCGCCGCACAGATACCATATTGCGCAACCTTGGGGCCTCGCCCCAGTTCATGCGCCCGCCCTATGGCTCGTATGACGCCGCTACTGAAAAAGTTGCGGCCGGTCTTGGGCTTTCCCTCATGCTCTGGTCCATGGACAGCCGCGACTGGCAGCGCCTGCCAGACAATTACGCCACCCTGCGCAACAACAGGGGCACGGTCTACGCGCCGGGTACCCTACGCGGTATCTTTTTGTTCCACGATTCGCACAAGCGCACTGTGGACGACCTGCCGCGCATCATCCGTGATCTGCGCGCTGGCGGTTGTCAGCGTTTTGTGACCGTGACCGACTATCTTGAGGGGCTTATGGATCCCGAACCCGGCCTGCTCATGACGCGCGTCAAGCGCGGCGCACCCGGCATGGATGAGCCTTCCATGGTTGCCCGGCATCAGGTTGAAGGCGTGCATCAGTCAGAAGAACTGCCGCCGCACAGCTTCCCTGCCGGTTCGGCTGATATCCCTCTTGCGCGCAGCAGCACCCCCTGGCAACTGGTGGAAAGCCCAAGCCCTGAGATGGCCGGGCAAGCCGCATTGCCGGGCACTGCCGCGCATCCCGCGCAGGATGCTCCCCAGCCTGCTGGCAGCAGCGCAGTCCAGCCGAGAGAAGGCTCTGCCCTTTCCCCGGCGCAGGCTCCTGCCTCCTGATGCGGGATTAATGTTTCTTTTGACATTGCTCTGCCAAAGGCGTGTAATTCAGCTATGGCATGAGAGTGTGCCCCCATATTTTCCACTGTCCTCCCCCCCACAGGGAAGTACAAATGAAAGGCCCGGATCAACAATCCGGGCCTTTCTGCTTTCCAACATAGAATGATTCGGGGACAGTTCTGTCTGCTTATGAAAGTCGCGTTCTAAAATCCTGGTAGCCAAATTCCCGCAGCATGCGAAAGCGCGTGTCACCCGATGCATCGGCTTCGCAAATGCCGATGGATGGCAAGCGCAGGCCGTTGAATGTGGTGGTTTTGACCATGCTGTAGATGGCCATGTCTTCAAACACAAGCCGCTGGCCGGGCACAAGAGGCGCGTTGAAAGAATATTCACCGGCCACATCGCCCGCCAGACAAGATTTTCCGGCAAGGCGGCATGTCCAGGCCTGTTCTCCGGCTTCGCCTGCAAGTTCTGCCACATGTGCTGATTCGTAGCGCACACGGGGACGGTAGGGCATTTCAATGACATCGGGCATGTGGCAGGGAACGCCGATATCAAGAATGGCCACAGGCATGTCGGCCTGCACCACGTCCAGCACTGTTGCCACAAGCCAGCCTGCGTCCAGAGCCACAGCCTCGCCCGGCTCAAGGTATATCTGCGCGTTGTAGCGGTCGCGCCAGCCGGTCAGGCAGCGGCAGAGCAGATCAAGATCATAACCGGGCTTGGTGATGTGGTGCCCGCCGCCAAAGTTGATCCAGCGGCATTGCGGCAACCACTGTCCAAAATGGTGTTCAACGGCCCTCAGGGTGCGCTCAAGGGCATCTGCCCCCTGTTCGCACAGGGTATGGAAATGAAGCCCGGAAATGCCCTCCAGGGCCGTAGGGTCAAAGTCTTTGGGCCTGATGCCCAGGCGCGAGCCCGGCGAGCAGGGGTTGTAGATGGCGGCTGCGCCCTCGGAATGCTCTGGGTTGATGCGCAGGCCGCACTGAATCTGGCGGTCCGGGCAGCGGCTCTTGTTCTGCATGGCCACTGCGGGCGCGAATTCGCGCCACTGGGCAATGGAGTTGAATACCAGGTGATCCACAAGGGTGAGCAACTCGGCCATCTCGCGCCGGTTCCATGCAGCGGCAAAGGCATGCACCTCGCCCCCAAAGTCCTCCCGCGCCAGCCGCGCTTCGTCCACAGAACTTGCGCAGGCTCCCCACAAGGGGCCGTGCCCCTTGGTGCGCGAAAGGAGCGGAAAGGTTGCCCAGGCTGCGTAACCCTTGAGCGCAAGAAGAATCTTGGCCCCGGTGCGTTCCTGAACAGCGCCCAGAGTGGCGGCATTGGCCAGAAGCTGCGCTTCGTCCAGAACAAAACAGGGCGAAGGAATGCGGGCGGGATCGAACAGAGGGTTCTGGCAGTGCATGGATGTTCCTTTGAACAAAGAGATTTTCAGTATGGTGCCGCGCCAGCGCTGGCTTATGCTTGCCAGATAAAGCGGTCGCGCCCTTCCCGTTTGGCTGTGTAAAGCTGGGCATCGGCCGCGTTTATGAGCGATTCGAGGTCGCTGGCCTTTTGTTCGGCCATGCCGATGGAAACAGAAATGGCTATGCTGAGCGCGCCGATCTGCACTGGTTTTGAACTAACGGAAGTGCGAAAATTTTCAAGCCTTCGGGCGAAGTCGTTTTTATCCATGCTCGGCGCGACCACGCAAAATTCTTCACCACCGTAGCGTCCGCAAATGTAGGGCTCGGGAAACTCGTCGCGCAGCATGCCGCCAAGCTGCCGCAGGGCAATATCGCCCGCCAGGTGCCCGTAACGGTCATTGACCTGTTTGAAATAATCCACATCAATCATGGCGGCGGCCATGGCCCGACGTCCTTTTCTTGCCTCGGCCACAGCCTCTTGCGCTTCAGAGAAAAACTGACGGCGCACCAGCAGGTTGGTGAGGGCATCGCGCTCTGCAAGGGCGCGGTTTTTACGGATAAGATCCTGAATGTCAAGATTCATGGAAATACGGCACAAAAGTTCCTCAAAGGAGGATGTTTTGAATACGTAATCGTTGGCCCCTGACCGCAGAAATTGCGCTCCCGCGTCCGTACCCACAGAAATGACAATAATGGACAGCTCGTCCATGGTGTGGGTTTTGCGGATGGCGGCGGTGAGCTTGATGCCGTCCATGCCGGGCATGTAGTGGTCAGCCAGCACAATGCGTATGCCAGGGTGCTCCTTGAGAATCTGCAAGGCTTCCAGGCCATTGCCTGCCGTGTAAGCAGTGATGCGCTGGCGCCGCAGCAACTCGGATACCTGCATGCACCAGAGGTTGGAATCGTCCACAATCAGGGCTTCAACGCCGCTGTTGGCGCGCAGGCGGCTCACCACCCGCATGAGGTACATCATGTCATCGGGGGTGCGCTTGACGATATAATCGGTAACGCCCTGCAACATCAGGCGCTTATAGATGTCTTCGTCAAAATGGGCGCTGACCACCACCACAGGGATGTGCCGGGCAAGGATGGCAGGGACAATCTCGCCGTTGGGAGCGTCGGGCAGGTTGAGGTCGCAAAGGGCGAGAAAGTACTGCGAGGGATTGTCCTCCAGCAGTTTCAATGCCTGCTGGCGATCCTCGGCGCATTCGTAGGAAAGCCCCAATTGTTCCTTGAGATTGTGCGCCATAAAGCGCGCTGTTGTCCGGCTGTCTTCAACGATGAGAACTTTCTGCATGTTTGCTTCCGCATGGGGGATTGGTTTGGGGCAGGATAAAAAAATTGCGCCGTGCAAGAGTGCGGAACCTGCGCGGCGGCTGTGAATTTTGATCGTATTGATTTTTGCTCTTGCAGTCAAAAGGGATAACGGCTCTTGCGTGTTATATTTGCAGAACATCCCCCACACAGCACCGCTGGCGAAATACCGGGCCAGTGCAGCGGGAACGATTGCCTGCCGCAGTTCTGCCCACGATAGCACGCAACAAAGCCTGCACGAGGAGTTTTGCCCTTTTGCGCGGGCACGGAATCACGTTGGCGATTGAGGGCGCATTATCGCAATGTATGTGGCTCGGCATGGGTGTGCGCCTTCACAGTATTGCCCCTCTTTGTTGGGTGGAGCATGCGGCCTGGTCTTGGCATTCTCCCGGCAAAAAGGTAGCAAGGCCCATGTCCCCATCAATATTGCTTGCCATCCTCTTTGCCGCATTTCTGCACGCGCTTTGGAATATTATTGTCAAAAGCGGTGAGAACAAGCTGTTTGAAACAGGCTTGAACGCCTTTGGCGCTTGCGTGGGCGCGTTGTGTCTGCTGCCTTTTTTGCCGCCTCTGCCGCAGGCCGCGTGGCCTTATCTTGGCATGTCGTGCCTGTGCCACCTCGGGTATTACATTTGCATTTCTGCCGCGTATGAGCGAGTAGACATGTCTTTTGCCTACACCGTAATGCGCGGATGCGCGCCCTTGCTCACCTCGCTGGCCCTGCTGGCCTTTGGCGTGAACATGTCTGTGGGCGCATGGTGCGGCGTGCTTACGCTGTGCGCGGGGATTCTGTGCCTTGCCACGGATAATATGCGCCGTGGCTATGGGTGGAGCGAAGTTTTTATCTCGTTGCGCACCTCATGCATCATCATGGGGTACACGCTGGCGGACGGCCTTGGTGCGCGCGAAAGCGGCAACGCAGCGACCTACACCACCTGGATTTTTTTGATCAACGCGCTCCCAGTGCATGTTTACATCCTGTGGCGACATGGCTGGAGCTACGTGCGCTATGCCCGTAAGCGGATTGCTGTAGGTACGTTTGGCGGGTTGGCGAGCATGGGTTCATACGGCATTGCCCTGTGGGCCATGACCCTGGCACCTATCGCTGTTGTGGCGGCCCTGCGCGAGACTTCGGTGATCTTTGGCATGCTGCTGGCCATGTGGCTGCTGCACGAGCGTTTTACGCCCTTGCGCGGATTTTCTGTGCTGTTGGTTGTCGGTGGTGCTGCACTGCTCAAGCTGGCTTGAGCAGAAGGTTGCAGGCTGGCAGACTCGCCGGTGATTATGGCAGCGGACTATTGCGAGAGGCAGCCTTTGCTGAACGCGGCGCACGTCCACCCCAGTGTGGTGATCGTTCTGCCTCTGGGGCAAGGAGTCAGCCCTGCCTAGATATCACGGGTGCATCGCCGGCACATTACCAACGCAATCACCCCTCGCTGTTTGTTGCTGGCAGGCAACAAGAAAGGGCGCTCCCTTGCGGGAACGCCCTTTTGTATTTTGAAGCAGAAACAGACTAGCTGTTTTCGCTTTCTTCAAACTTCTGCTTGAGCAGGTCGCCCAGGCTCTGACCGGCTTCTTGCGAGCCGGAATGGAATTCCTTGGGCTTGCGGCGTTCTTCCTCGTCCTTGATCTGCTTGATGGACAGGCCCAGGCGGCGCTCTTCAGCGCTGACATGGATAACCTTGGCCTGGATTTCCTGGCCTTCCTTGTAGATCTCGGCGGGGGTCTTCACTTTCTTGCTGGAAAGTTCGGACACGTGCACCAGGCCTTCGATACCTTCTTCCACTTCAACAAAGAGGCCGAAGTCGGTGATGTTGGTCACAATACCCTTGATGGTGCAGCCCACGGGGTAGGTGTTGGGCACATGGCCCCACGGATCATCCACCAGCTGCTTCACGCCGAGGGTGAACTTTTCGTTTTCCTGATCCACGGTCAGCACCTTGGCCTGCACGGTGTCGCCCACCTTGTACAGCTCATTGGGGTGACGCACTTTCTTGGTCCAGGAAATGTCGGAAACGTGGATAAGGCCGTCGATGCCGTCTTCGATGCCAATGAACATGCCGAATTCGGTGATGTTCTTGATGACGCCTTCAAGGACGGTGCCTTCAGGGTACTTTTCAGCAACCAGTTCCCAGGGATTGGGGCGAACCTGCTTCATGCCGAGGCTGATGCGCTTCTTGTCGCCGTCCACGCCCAGGATGACCACTTCGACTTCGTCGCCGGTGTGAACCATCTGGGAAGGATGACGCAGCTTGCGGGTCCAGGACATTTCGGAAATGTGCACCAGGCCTTCAACGCCGGGTTCCAGTTCCACAAATGCGCCGTAGTCAACCAGGTTGGTGACCTTGCCGCTGCACTTAGCCCCTTCGGGGAAGCGGGCGGAGATGTCCTGCCACGGATCGGGCACGAGCTGCTTGAGGCCGAGGGAAACTTTGTTGTTGTCGCGATCAAAGGAAAGCACCTTCAGGGTCAGTTCCTGACCGATGGTGATCATTTCCTTGGGATGGCGAATGCGCTTCCAGCTCATGTCGGTGATGTGTAGCAGGCCGTCGAGGCCGCCGAGGTCAACAAACACGCCGTATTCGGTGATGTTCTTGGCCTTACCGGTAACGATCTGGTTTTCTTCAAGGGTGCGCAGCAGATCCTGGCGTTTGGAATCGCGCTCCTCTTCAAGCAGCACGCGGCGAGAAACGATAACGTTGCTGCGGCGGCGGTTGATCTTGAGCACGCGGAATTCGAATTCCTGGTTGACCAGGGCATCCATATCCGGCACGGGGCGCAGATCCACATGTGAACCGGGCAAAAACGCTTCCACACCGCCGATGTCCACGGTGTAGCCACCCTTGATGCGGCGGACAATGTGGCCCTTGATGACCCGGTTGTTTTCCTGCACGTCTTCGAGCTGGTCGAACACCTGCATGCGCTTGGCTTTCTCGAAAGAAAGAGTGATGGTGCCGTCGTTTTCGTTCTTGCGAACAACGTAAACGTCAACACGATCGCCCACTTTGACGGAAATGTTGCCGGCGGGGTCGCGGAATTCTGCCGCGGGAATCTGCCCTTCGGACTTGAAGTTCACGTCAACAAGCACATTGTCATCATCCACGCGGACGATTTCGCCCTTCGTGATAGAGCCTTCCTCAAGATCGCCGAAATCGGGATTGAGGTAGTTTTCAAGGGCGCTTTCGAAATTGATTTCGTTGTCGTGCCCGGTTTCCAAACCTGCCATATGTCCAGCCTCCAAACATAATTTCCCCATAACAGGGAGGTGCTTTATTATCAGGATTTCATCAGAAGAACAAGAAAAAATACGCGCCAAATCGGCTTTAGCCGCCGAAAAATCGGGATTCCGCGCCGCTTTTGATGGCGCAGCCGTGGCCGCCCGCAAGGGGGATACCCTGCAAGGGCCTGCCTGGCGGGGCTTGCAGGGTATCCCCCCCTTGACTTTTATTGCCGCATGAATTGTTTTGAAAAAGTCGGCGGGGAATTCCGTTAAAATCGGAAACAGTCGCGCTGCGGTAAGAGGGAACGAAGCTTCATCGTTCCGCCACATGGCGGGGCGCTACAGCCAGTCGCGCGAGCGGCGAAGGCGAAGTCTAGGCAAGGGGCGCGAGGCCCCCATGCCCTCAAGTCCGAATATCCTCCGGCATTTCATCCAAACTTAACCCGTCAACGCGCCATTGAGGAGGTTGCCATGCTGCGTACTACGCCGCATTCCATTTTGCATTTTTTCACTCGTACTCTTTTGCCCATTTTTTTGTTGTGCGCCGTCATGGGCGCACCTGTGCTTGCCCCTGCCGCTGAATCCGGCGCGGAGAGCCCCAAGGCCGGAGTGCTGCTGGTGGCCTTTGGCACCAGCGTGCCCGAAGCCCTGGCTTCCATGAAGGCCGTGGATGCGGAGTTCAAGGCCGCTTTTCCCGGTCAGCCTGTGGTGTGGGCCTATACCTCGCAGATTATCCGCAAAAAAATAGCCGCCGAGGGGCATCCCGTGGGCGGCATCAGCGATGGCCTCGCCCAGCTTGCCAAGAATGGCGTCAAGGTCGTGCGCGTACAGTCGCTGCACGTCATGGCGGGCGAGGAGTTCAGCGAGCTTGAACGGGCCGTGCTTATCGATCTGCAAAAAAATTCGGGCCGCTTTGACTCCGTCTTTCTTGGTCGCCCCATGCTGGAATCGAAAAAAGACGCGCAGGAGCTCATTCAGGCCATCAGGGAAGACGTCAAGTCCCTGCGCGGCAAGGATGCAGCCCTGGTGCTCATGGGTCACGGCCAGAGTCATGGCCGCGCGGATCTGACGTTTGAAGGCACACGCGCCGTGTTCCACGATGCGGACAAGCGCGTGTTTATGGCGACAGTCGAGGGCGCACGCAGCGTGGACGATCTGCTGGTGGAACTCAAGGCCGCCAAGGTCAAGAAAGTGGTTATCGAGCCGCTCATGCTGGTGGCTGGCGACCATGCGCACAACGATCTGGCCGGGGATGAAGACGATTCCTGGGCCTCGAAGCTCAAGGCCGCAGGTTTCAAGGTGGAGACCAACCTCAAGGGTTTGGGCCAGATTGCCGGTGCACGCGCCATTCTGGTGCGCCATGCCCGCGAAGCTTTCGATGATCTGACCAAGGAACCCAAGAAGCAGTAGCGGGTCATTGCCTGCGCCGCACATGTGTTGCGGGAGCCGCATAAGCCGGGACAGCGCGCCCGGTTTGTGCGGCTCCCGCGTTTTTGGGCGGGAAAATGCTGAATGCGGGAGGTGCTGCTTCCGGCGTAGGATTTTCGGGAATTTTCGTGGGGTTCAGTGCGCTTGAGTCTGTTTGTGCCTCAAGCCTGGCGGGCCACCAGCCATGCCAGCATGCCGCCCTGCGCCGCAATAGCGGCCGCAAAGGCCAGCCAGCAGCCCCAGAGGGGCAATGCCTTGGGCGCAATGCCCGCAGCCAGCGCCAGCATGCCCTGAAATGCCCGTTTGAGCGGCCACAAAAGCGCCAGCCCCGCCCACACCGAGGCGCTCAGGGTAAAAACCTGCAATTCCTTGATTTCCCACAGCCCCACCAGCGAAGCGTACAGATCCACCTTGCCCGCATTATAGGCATTACCGATGAGTTCCAGCCTGTCCAGAGCCGGGCCGTCAGTGCAGCTTGCGCCAAGAATAAAAAAGATGCCCACAAGCCCGAGAAACAGCAGCAGGAAAAGGCCAAAGGTGCGCATCTGCCAGCGGGAATGCGCTACGCCCGCAAAATCGCCCATGCGTCGCGCAAAAAAATGCAGGGGAATAGCCAGAAGCGGTACAGGAATGATAAGCAGGCCCAACCCTGGCCGCACCAGTGCAAACGCCCCCCCTGCAAGCATAAGATAGCCTGCAAGCGAGATGAAGGATGCGGGTGAGGCGGCAAGGGGCATACGCGCTCCAGTGTCGGCGGTTCTGGCGCGTAGAACAGGGGCGCGCTCGCATTAAATCCTATGCCAAAAAGGGGGAAAGGTCTATGCGGCAAGGGAACTTGCGATAATTTGCCGGGGCGGAGCGCCCGCGCGGCAATGCAGGAGTCCGCCGTCGGGCAAGGGACTGGATTTCGGGCTCAACGTTCTGAGCTGGCACTGGGGGCTAACACACTGAGGCGGCGACTTTAGCCTGATGTTTTGGCCTAGCGTTCGGGCGTGGAGAGAAAGGCGGGCATGCTGGCCGCAGCCCCCCGGCAGGATGCCTCATCAGGGGCAAAGCAGCACAGGATGGCGCACCATGATCCGCCATCGCGCTGTTGCGCCACGCAGCGGTCAAGCTGCCTGTCGGGGCAACTGGCAGCTGGGGCAAGGTCGGGCAGGGCAGCGCGGCAGGCAGCTTCAAGCCGCAGACATTCGGCTTGCGCCTGATACTGCCCCTTTCCCTGATATTTTGCTGTGTTGGCGTGTCGGGCGCACCATGCGGGGCTGTCCACCTCTGCTATCTCTCTCGCGGACGCAGCGGGAGCCAAGAGGCAAAAGGCCAGCAGGCATGCGGCGGCAAAGCCAATGATAAAGGCGCAGGGCAAAAACCCCGCGCCAGTGTAATCAATATGTTTTGCCACGGCCTAGCGCTTGTCCACCACGCGTTTGGATTTGCTGAAGGTACGCGGCAGGCTGGCGTAGTCCGCCACGTTCACGGAAACGCGGGCCATGATGGCCTTGTGCAGGCGGGTTTCAAGCTCATGGGCCAGGGCGGCATCGTTGCCTGCGGTCTGGCCCTGCCCGCGTTCCACGGTGAGGGCCAGATGGTCGAGGGAGCGCTCGTCGCGGGTGAGTTCCACCTGATATTCACCGCCAAGTTCCGCAAACTGGCCGATAACTTCCATGAGCTGACCGGGGTAGATGTTTACGCCACGGTAAATGATCATGTCGTCCGAGCGCCCGAGAATGCGGTCATGGCGCGGCATGGCAAGGCCGCACGAGCATTGACCCGGCAGCAGGCGCGAAAGATCGTGAGTGCGGTAGCGCAGCAGGGGCACGGCCTCCTTGCACAGGCTGGTCACGACCATTTCGCCCACTTCGCCCTCGGCAACTGGCTGCATGGTGGCGGGGTCGAGCACTTCAATGATGAAGAGGTCGGCCCAGTAGTGCAGGCCTTCGTGGGCGTCGCAGTCGATGGCGGTGCCGGGGCCGTACATTTCGGTCATGCCGCCGATGTCGTAACAGCCCTCAAGGCCGAGCTTGCTTTCAATGGCGAGGCGCATCTTTTCACTGCGGGTTTCTGAACCGCAGACCATGCGCTTGAGCTTGATCTTGCCGCGCAGGTCGGCGCGTTCCACTTCTTCTGCCAGCAGCAGGGCCATGGATGCCGTGGCCGTAAAGCCCGTGGCCCCAAGATCCTGCAAAAGCTGCAAGTGCATTTCAAGATTGCCAGGCCCCACAGGCACGGTGAGCATGCCAAGCCGTTCGCTGCCCGCCTGAAAGCCCGCGCCCGCCGTCCACAGGCCGTAGCCCACGGCAAGCTGCATGCGGTCTTCGGGGGTAAAGCCCGCCAGCTCAAAGCAGCGGGCGATCTGGAGGCTGAACGTATCAATGTCGCGCTGGGTGTAGGCGAGAATTTTGCGTTTGCCCGTGGTGCCGCTGGAGGCATGGATGCGCGCCACGTCACGCGGCGGCACGCACAGGAGCGGCAGGGGATAGCCCTCGCGCAGGTCTTCCACGTCGCAGGTGGGCAGGCGGCGCAGGTCGTCCAGGCTTGTGATGTCGTCCGGCTTTAGGCCGCATGCTTCCAGCTTTGCCCTGTACTGGGGCGAATTCCAGGCCTGACGCACGGTGTAGCGCAGACCTTCAAGCTGTTTCTGGCGGATATCCTCATCGGTGAGCTGGGGAATAAAGCGATACGACATGAAGCTCTCCTGATTCCATTGGGGTCATGGGCTTGAAAAGAAAATAAACCACACACTGCGGTTTTTTTGCGCCGCAGGCAAGCCCAAAGGGCGCTGCTGCCTACAGTTTGGCCCCAAGGGCAAACACTTCGCGCACCGAAAGCATGCGCTGTGCCGGTTCGGCGTCCTTTTGCTGTTCCAGCGCCAGCATGAGCAGCACGCGGGCCTTGGCGGGCGAAAGCATGCCGCCGGGCACAAAGCCCTCGTATTCATCAAGGGGCGTTACAGGGCCGGAACCGGTACGGCTGCACCGGATAACGGGGATGCCCCCGGCAATGGCCTGCCGCAGCTCATGGCGCACGGCATCGGGCATGGAACCGTTGCCCATGCCAGCCAGCACTATGCCCGCGCTGCGTTCCACGGAATAGCGCACAAGATCAACAGGCATGCCCGCGCAACCGTAGATCACATCCACGCGAGGCAGATTTTTACGGCCTGCAAGTTCGGCAAAGGTTCCGGCCAGAGCGGGATCTTCCTCCCCGCCGTAGTAAAACTGGGGTTCGCCGTTGATAACACGGCCAAGGCAGCCCGATTCCAGCGCGCGGAAGGCTTCCACATCAAGCGTGGCGACTTTTACAGCCGTGCGGGCCGAGAGCACCCGGCTGTTCATGACCAGCAGCGCGCCGCGCGCCTGCGCCTGGGGGCAGGCCGCCACGGCCACGGCATCGCGTATGTTGATGGGGCCGTCCGCGCTCAGCGAGGTGGAGGGGCGCATGGAGCCGGTCAGCACAACGGGCTTGGGGCTGGCAAGGGTGAGGTGCAGATAGAAGGCCGATTCTTCCAGCGTGTCTGTACCGTGGGTCAGCACCACGCCGCAGATTTCTGGGTCGTCCAGAGCCTTGGCGCACTGCTCGCCCAGCATGGCCCAATGCTCGGGGGTGATGTTCTCGCTGGGCAGGTTGCCGCATTGCACACTGGTGATGCGGGCCACGCCCTCAATGCCGGGCAGGGTTTCGAGCATGCTGTCAACGGTGAGCACCCCCGCCTGATAGCTGATCTGCTCAAGCGGCGTGGGGGCAACGCCCGCAATGGTGCCGCCCGTGGCAATAAGGGCCACCTTGGGCAAGGAGGTTGCGCTGGAACTGGCCGATGACGAAGAATGATTGCTCATGGTGGCTCCTGCGGCGCGCTTTGCCTAGGGACGGCAGGTTGCAGCCGCTTTGTCTTGAACAGTGTGCGCCGCAGCCCAGAGCATGTCTGTCTGCGGTTCGTTGGTATGCGGGCAGATGCTGCGCCCGGCGGGGATAAACCCCATGCGGGCATAAAATGCCAGGGCACGGCTGTTTTTTTCGTACACGGAACAGCGGAGGCTGGCGTTCTTTTGATCGGGAAGTTCAGCCAGCACCTGCTCCTGCACCAGTTCCAGCAGTTGCCGCCCAAGGCCTTTGCCCCACCAGCGAGGCAGCACGAACAATCCCGCCAGATACGTGCTGTTGTCATCCGGTAGGGTTGCGGCAAATGCGGCGGGCTCTCCATCGGCGGTAAGCAATAAAACCTGAGATGAAGGCAGGTAGTGCTCCGCCATAACCGCCCGTTGTCCGCGCCAGAACGCGGCAGGCACAAAGTCATGTCCTGCCAGAGAGGCCGCCAGCCAGATATCGGCGCAGGTCGAGTAATCCTTGGTAGATGCGGCCCTGACTGTTGTTGCAGCCGGGTGTGGTGCGGCATGCCCCGCGTGTGTGTGGAAACGTGTCGTTTTCATGGCCTCCCTCTGCTTAAGCGAGCCAGTGCAGCGCGTCAACCGCCGGGAACGCAGTGCAGTCCCCGCGCTTGTGAAGCCGCGCGCGTTGCTTGGATTTGGAACAACATTGGTGTAGCGTGCCGCAATGGACAAAAAGAAAATACTCCTCGTGTCGTTAGGGCATTTGTCGTGCGATATTAACGGCGGAGCCTTGCCCGCCATACTGCCGTTTTTGCGGTCGGCTTTTGATTTGAGCTATCAGGCCACGGGCGGGCTGATGTTTGCATACTCCTGCCTGTCGTCCATGATCCAGCCGCTGTTCGGCCTGCTTTCAGACAGGTTTTCCAAACCCTGGTTCATCCCCGTGGGCGTGCTGCTGGCGGGCTGCGGCCTCGCGGCCATTGGCTGGATGCCCGGCTACTGGGGGATTTTTGCGGCTATCGGCCTGAGCGGCATTGGGGCGGCCCTGTTCCACCCGGAAGGGGCGCGTTTTGCCAATGCGGTGTCGGGGCAGAACAAGGGCACGGGCATGAGCCTGTTTTCCATTGGCGGCAATGGAGGCTTTGTGCTGGGGCCGCTGCTGGCAACCGCCTGCCTTGGGGCTTTTGGCCTGACGGGAACAACGGTTTTCGCCATACTGGCCGTGATAACGGCGAGCATCTTGGTGTGGTCCATCGCCCGCATGGGCGCTACCAAAAAAGTGGGCGCGGCGGCAGGCGGCAAGGCCGGGCCAGCCCTTGCGGCGGAAGGGGAAACCCCCGGCGAGAACAACTGGCGCGAATTTTCTAAGCTGACGGTCTCGATCGTTACCCGTTCCATCACCTTTGTGGGCTTTAACACCTTTATTCCGCTCTACTGGGTCAGCGCCTTCGGGCAGTCCACGGCAACAGGCGCGGTGGCCCTGACCTTTTTTAGCGTATGCGGTGTTATCAGCAACTTTTTCGGCGGGATGCTTTCTGACAGATTTGGCTACCGCGCTGTTATTCGCGGAGTATTCGCCCTGTTGCCGCCAGTGGTGGCGGTATTCAGCCTGAGCAACAACCTGTACGCGGCATGGGCCTTGCTGCCGCTGCTGGGATTTGTGCTGTACGCGCCCTTCAGCGCGCAGGTTGTGCTGGGCCAGCAGTATCTTGCCAAGAACATCGGCTTTGCCTCAGGCATTACCCTTGGCCTGGCAACCAGCCTTGGCGGCGTGGTGGCCCCGCTGCTCGGCTGGATTGCAGACAACTACGGCATGCCAGCCACCTTTCAGTCGCTGGCGGCGCTTTCCATTGTGGGCGCGATTTTTGCCTATTCCCTCAAACCCGTAACCGTGAAGAAGGAAAAGAAGGCATGAACAGCAAACAAAATACGGAACCTCCCCATGCAGCGCATGCGCTGACGCGCGAAGTGCCGCTCATCGGCGCCGTGCGTATTGTGGAGCGCGGGGGGAGCGTAATTCGTCTCGATCTTGGCCCCACGGCACCCTTTGAACCATTGAAAGATACTACGGAACAGGAAACGCCACTGCTGAACGAAGCCTTTAAGCAGCTTGACGAATATCTGACCGGGAAGCGCCGCGATTTTGATTTGCCCCTTGCCCCGGAGGGCACGGACTTTCAGCGCGGCGTGTGGGATGCCCTGCAAACGATACCTTACGGGCAGACCCGCAGCTACAGGCAGGTAGCCGAAGCCGCCAATTGCCCCAAGGGATACCGGGCGGTGGGCCTTGCCAACAATCGCAACCCCATTGCCATATTTATTCCCTGCCACCGCGTTATCGGCGCGGACGGCAAAATGGTTGGCTACGGCGGCGGATTGCCGATCAAGGAAGCTCTGTTGCGTCTGGAGGGCTACCTGTAGCCGCAGGCTTTTTCAGATGACACGTGTACCTTTTTTAAGCCGTCCTTCGGGGCGGCTTTTTTGCGCGCACAGTCCTTTCTCCCCGGAGGGCAAACCCACATTGGGCGGCTGCTTCTTCCCACCTGTGTTTCCCCACATATTCCAGCGTTCTCTGTGTTGCCTTTTGTGCATACAATCCTGGCGATAATGTTCGCAAGTTGCATAATATATTGAAAATACAATATTAATTTCTTGCTGGTTTGTGCGTAATCCGCCCCGGTTTGCGAATGGGCGAACTCCGGTTTCGCTGTCGGGCAGAATGTCGGCATTGTGCGCAAGAACAAAAAGTCGGCGTAGATATTGTTCAAAACTAAAATAATATACTGTAATTATTGTATTTATTTTGAACATTTCAAGGGTGGAAGCTGTGAGGTACTAGTTCTTGTTCGTGGGTAGTGCCCGTGCCGCACAGCGCATAAAAAAGGCAGCGATAGAATGAAGGCTCCCCTCCATTCTGCCGCTGCCAAAAATCCATGCCCTAAATGTGGGCGCTCAAATTGTGCGCAATTAATTTATTATTCTGTTATTATTGAAATAATTACTTGAATAAACTGTTCCTAACCACCAAAGCCTTGCGCCAAGGGCATGGAATCTGCCCAAGCTTCGGAAATTACGGGCACCTCAAATATTACAGGCGCTGCGGTCGCACGGGCAGCATGGGGCCAAGGTCAATGCCCGCAGGGCTGACCAAGGCGCGGAAGGGATACATCTCCACCCCAGCGGACAGCGCCTCGTAAAACAGGGCGGCATAGGCTGGATCAATGAAATCCGCCGGAGCAAAGCATTCTCCATCCGGACGCTGCACCAGATAGAACATGGCT
The DNA here is from genome assembly GCF_053570665.1 of Desulfovibrio intestinivivus. NCBI lineage: Bacteria > Pseudomonadati > Thermodesulfobacteriota > Desulfovibrionia > Desulfovibrionales > Desulfovibrionaceae > Desulfovibrio > Desulfovibrio intestinivivus. Next base: position 1,222,918 of record NZ_JBRBQT010000001.1, read on the forward strand.
GCGCGTTCGCCGCAGGCCACAATGTCCATAAGCTCGCGCAGATGCTTTTGCCCGCGTTCACTGGCGGCATCGGGGAAGCAAGCGGCGTTGTCTTCCACCATCGTGACGTTTTTGCACTCCACCCACAGAGGCGGCAGATCGGGGGCCGTGAGCAGGCCGTCCAGCCTGCTTTGCCCGCGTTTTGCCTCGCGCACGAGGGTGGTGTAGCCTTGGGCAAAGGGCAGGCGGCGCGCATGAAAGGCCGCCTCAAGCATGCGATTGGGGGTGCTTGTGTTTACGCCCACCCAGAAGCCGCTGACAGGGGAGTGCGTGCATGATTCATGTGCTCCAGATTCGTGCGCGCTCTCAACCAGTTCAGGTACGGCCCTGCGTGCCAGCCACACGCATTCCTGCGTGTATTTGAGCTTGCGTTCAGGATTGCTTGCCGGGGATGCCAGCACCGGCGCGCCCGGCAGGCACAGACCCAGCATGCTGCCAGAATTGTTGCTGTGCACCCACAGGTCTGCGCCCTGATGCTGCAACAGCACGCTGAAGCGTTTGCGGCGCGCTACAAAGGCGGCCACAATGCAGTGGGGCGGCAAGGGCAGCAGCGGGGCAGTGCTGGCAGAGTCCGGCAAGCCTCCGCAGGAGGGCTGGGAGGTATCGGCAGCGGCTGTATGTGCTGCATTTTTGGGTTCATAGCTCATTTACACCCCGATATGAAGCTGCTAGAAACAGCCAGTTGTGAGTACGCCTGCCGATTGCGGGTGCGTTGCATACGCCAAGGAGCCTCCTTATGCAGATTTCAGACCGTCTGAGCAGTATCAAACCTTCTCTGACACTCAGTGTCAACAGCCGCGCCCTTGAGCTTAAGGCTCAGGGCATTTCCGTAATCAGCCTTGCCGTGGGCGAGCCGGACTTTCCTACGCCCAAACACGTTTGCGAGGCTGCCAAAGCGGCTATTGACGACAATTTTTGCCGCTACACAGCCGTGCCGGGCATTCCCGAACTCCGCAAGGCCGCGGGTGCGTATTTTGAAAGAAACTACGGCGTTCCGGTTCCAATGGAATCCATTGTTATCGGCGCGGGCGGCAAGCACTGCCTCTATAATTTCATGCAGGCCATGCTCAACCCCGGCGACGAGGTGCTTGTGCCAGCCCCGTACTGGCTCAGCTACCCCGATATGGTCATGCTGACCGGCGCAACCCCCGTGCCTGTGCTGGCTGGGCCGGAACAGGGCTTCAAGGTGACGCCCGCCATGCTTGAGGCGCACACCACGGATAAAACCAAGCTGCTCATTCTGAACTCACCCAGCAACCCCACTGGCGCGGTCTACACTGAGGCCGAGTTTACGGCCATTATGGATTGGGCCATTGCGCGCGGGCTGTTTGTGCTTTCTGATGAAATTTACGACCAGCTTGTGTTCGCCCCTGCCAAAATGACCAGCGCCATCAGCTGGTTTGCCAAGTATCCCGAGCAGGTGGCCGTGCTCAACGGCCTCTCGAAGAGCTATGCCATGACAGGCTGGCGCGTGGGCTTTTTGGCTGCGCACCCGACCCTGATCAAAAAAATATCGGCCATGCAGGGCCACAGCACCTCGAATATCTGCTCCATCGCGCAGAAGGCGGGCCTTGCGGCCCTGACCGGCAGCATGGAATGCGTGGACAAAATGCGCGAGGCCTTTGTGCGGCGGCGCGATTTTGCCATGAAGATCATTGAGGGATGGCCCTTTGCCATCTGCCCCAAGCCCGATGGCGCGTTCTACCTCTTTTTGGACGTTTCCAGGTGCTATGGCGGCAGCGTTCACAACTCCACCGACCTTTGCACCCTGCTGCTCGATAAGGCCCACGTGGCCGTGGTGCCGGGCGCGGCCTTTGGCGACGACAAGTGCATCCGCTTCTCGTACGCTGTGGGTGACGACGTGCTCAAGGGCGCGCTGGAAAGCATCGGTAAGGTGCTTGAGCAACTGGCTGCGGAGCCTAAATAGCGCCGAAAACCGTGGCAGAATTGCCGCCAAAACCGCCGCTGTAAAAAAAATGCAAAATTGTATTGACAGTTAGGCTAGTTTTGGTCATTCTGCTTTTCGCCGTGGGGCTGTAGCTCAGTTGGGAGAGCGCTTGAATGGCATTCAAGAGGTCAAGAGTTCAATTCTCTTCAGCTCCACCAGATAGGTAATTAAAACCCCCGATCGTCGGAAGATGGTCGGGGGTTTTTGCGAGTGAAATTTTATGACGTGGTTCCCTGAGTCTACACCAAAGACAGGGACAAGCGGGCTCTACACCAAAGACGGGGGCAAGCCCCTTCAGCGGGCATTTTTCCGCCAGGTTTCTGAACAATTCTCCAGCCATTTCAGCAGCACAGAACGCGCACTCTCAACCTATAATTTTCGAAATTACGGAAGCCATACGCACGCCGCTGGATCAACTTCATTTTACGGTGAAAACCTTCTGTGATGCCGTTATTTCGGGTAAACCGGAACATTCGGGCCACTTCTTCCCGCCAATTATGCAACGTCTTACCCAGGGTGCGCAATGGCGCGAAGGGCGTTTTTCGAAGGTGATCAATTTTATCTAACAATTCAGCTACATACCTGCGACAGCAATCGACACTTTGCGCCCGTACACGCAATAAGTCCGCTGTTTCATGTAAAAATTCATACAGTGATTCAATGTCCGGCCTGTCAGCAAAGTATGCTCGTAATCGCTCTTTCTGTGAGTTTGTTAACCGATCACGGCGAGTCAGCAAAAGACGCATCATACCGCCTCGCCCATAAGCAAGTTGTTTTTCATCAATTGCCTTGCACAGCTCTGAAAAGTGCTGATTCACCAGCCTGATAACATGAAATCTGTCCGCAACAATGTGCGCATTGGGAAACCACTCCCGCACAAGTCGCCGATACGCAGAGTTCATATCAATACAGACCATTTTAACTTTGTGGCGGCCTTGCAGTGATTGCAAAAAATCGCGCATATCGGCGGCGCTGCGCCCTTTAACCACATCAAAGACCCTGCGGCGGGCCAAGTCGCAAAATGTGGTTGCAAAGCCCTGCCTGCGCGTAAATCTATGCTCATCAATGCCCAGAATGCGCGGGCATGTGCGGTTTGCCCAGTGGCTGCTCTTGTGCTGCATCATCTGGTGGTAATAGCGCTCCACGCTGGCTACGCCTATGCGGTGCTCGTCGGCGATGTCCTTGCAGGAAACACCTTTGTTGTAGGCCTGAAAAATGTTGCGCTTGAGCAGCTCTGTTGTTCTGCTCCACACTTTTATGCCTGCAAGTCTGGTATTAAAATATCTACCGCATTCTTCGCATCGGTATTTGTGGCAGCGAATCACCAGGCGTGACGCCCTTCCATGAATGGAAATATTACGGATCGTCCGCCAGAATGAGTCCTTGATGCGTAGTTTCTCGCATGCGCAGTGTGGGCACGTATTCTTGCCCGTCCACCTTGCCTCAAAAACCGGGGGCATACGACTCACCACTTTTTCGATTGCAAAATCCCGCAAGCCAATTAAAAATTGTTCCACAGGGCCTTCTCTTCTTTTCTTTGGTCGGAAAACAAAGGTTGCCCTGGTGGGCATACCAGCTTTGCTTGGTATGCCCATTTTTTCTTGGAGCCGCTATGCCCCCGTCTTTGAGGTAGAGCCGTAAATCTATGCTCATCAATACCCAGAATGCGCGGGCATGTGCGGTTTGCCCAGTGGCTGCTCTTGTGCTGCATCATCTGGTGGTAATAGCGCTCCACGCTGGCTACGCCTATGCGGTGCTCATCGGCGATGTCCTTGCAGGAAACACCTTTGTTGTAGGCCTGAAAAATGTTGCGCTTGAGCAGCTCTGTTGTTCTGCTCCACACTTTTATGCCTGCAAGTCTGGTATTAAAATATCTACCGCATTCTTCGCATCGGTATTTGTGGCAGCGAATCACCAGGCGTGACGCCCTTCCATGAATGGAAATATTACGGATCGTCCGCCAGAATGAGTCCTTGATGCGTAGTTTCTCGCATGCGCAGTGTGGGCACGTATTCTTGCCCGTCCACCTTGCCTCAAAAACCGGGGGCGTACGACTCACCACCTTTTCGATTGCAAAATCCCGCAAGCCAATTAAAAATTGTTCCACAGGGCCTTCTCTTCTTTTCTTTGGTCGGAAAACAAAGGTTGCCCTGGTGGGCATACCGGCTTTGCTTGGTATGCCCATTTTTTCTTGGAGCCGCTATGCCCCCGTCTTTGAGGTAGAGCCGACAAGCGCCCGGCTTGGACAGCGAGGCTCATATGTCCCGCCTTTCCAACCCGCCACAATATGTAAGAATCAGGATGATGATTGGACAGCATTCTGGTTCGACATCCCAAAAGGAATAAGAATTGGCCTTGGTTGAAGGTGTGTGCTCAAGGGCAAACAGAAAGCCCCCGGTCAGATGCGATGACCGGGGGCTTTGTTAACGCTTGCAGATTATGTGAAAATAAATATTTTCATTGCCATGCATTAATCCTCAAAGTACACTTATCCAAGGGGGTTAGTCTGCTGTCGTCGGCAGCGCTTTCTGCCTTTTAGGGCAACACAAGCGGTTTTTCTCTAGTTGCGTATTTTTGAGCATGCTTGAGAACTTCGGCAAAGTAGTGCTGGCAGTTGTGAACTACAGCATTGTAGGGCGGAAGCTCGAAATTTTGATTGAGCGCGGTATCTTCCTGATTCTTTTTCCATTCTTGAGCGACATCGAGCCTTGCCTTGTCTATGTATTCCTTGCGGTATTTGGGGGCTTCAACCTGATATCTTTTTAAGTCTTCTACGGATTCAGAAAATTCGCCGGAACCGGTCAGGCCAAAATTGCTGCCTTCGTTGCCCACAAAGTGCATATGGTCATAGTGTAAGTTGAAGAGCATAACTTTACGACCGTACAATTTTTTGCCTATATCGTCTGGAAGTCCGAGTTCTCTCACCCCCATGCGATAGTAGGGAACAGCCGCATCCGGGTCTGGCGAATACGGTTGCAAGGTAGAATGGTCGCCTTGAGCGTGCTTTTTTACCACGTCAGCAACGCTGGCTGGGTACATGCGCTCCTCCAGTGGAGCATTTTGCGAAACAGGCATGGGGGCCTCAAGTGCTGTCTGTTGCCTGTGATAGGGCATGGTTGCTGCTGTTGCAGAACCTTTAAAGGTGAATTGCCCGTTGCTCAAACGCGGCTGGTCTGAAACATCGTTCCCCATGTTTCTGGCGTTGAAATTGTTCCCTGCCATGTTTCCTCCTTAAAGGTTTGGAGGAGATATAGCAGAGGCTGACGTTTTTGTAAGACTGAAAGGTTTCAGTAGTTTTTTGTCCTTTTCAGTTTGATAAATAAGGGCATTTATGATGAAAAAAAATAAAATTTTCAGTCCTTTATGATTTTGCGCAGAGGTCATGGCATGGCATAAACGCCGAAATTTTTTGCAGACCTCGAAAAAATATTTTTATTTTTTCTGCCAAAATTTGAGCATGCTTGAGCAAAACACATAAACAGCTTTGAGGAATTATATGGCATTCCCAACAAGCCCGGAAATAAAAGCAAAAGTTGCGGGCCTAGTGCGAGAACACTGGCCTAATATTATTATCTTGATTTTTACTTGGTTCGGTGGATTGGTCGATGACGACTATATGGGGCATGTGGTGCAGGCTATTGGAGTGGCTGGAGTTATTGTGCTATTGTCAATTTTTAATTTGCAAAAAAATATATGGATTTATATCTCAGGTATGGCTTTATGTTTCATAGGTGCTGCCGAAATAATAGACACTCAACATATCGCTGACATAATGGGCCTTGGATGGTTGTCCTCATGGTCTATCATCGTAATAACAATTGCAGTTCAGGGCTCTATTGCTTCGTTTATCTGCGTACTGTTCTTGTATATATTCTTCTTTAGGTCGCAGATTAGCGCCGCAATGTTGGTCAAGGTTCCAATTTGTATGTTGTTTCTACTCGCGGCCCTAGGGCCAACCTTTATGGAGCTTTGGATGATTCTGGCCTTAAGCGTATTTGGGCCAACATAGCGGCTATCAGACTAAGAATGCTTGGCAAGTCATCGCGAGGGAGGTCTACAAGGCCCTCAGAGGGCATCTGGAGGCATCTAACCATTATGATGATGAGATTACCTATTCCAATCCCGAAGAGGCCACCAGAAGCCTCTCACGATTATGACCGTAAACCGCATGATTAAGGAGTGGTGCAAAACCATAAACCTTGAAGGCAATTATGGCGCACATTCCCTTAGAAAAACCTTCGGATATATTCAGAGGACAAAATTTGGTGTGGGTTTTGAGCTGATCTGCAAAAGATTCAACCATTCATCCCCTAGTGTCACCATGCGATACCTGGGCATTGAGGACAAGGAAGTGCTTGAAATCCTTACGCATGAAATCTGATTGGGATATACAAAATGTATCGAAATGTATCAAAACGGACGGAAAATATACATTTAATAGCCTGATTTTATTGGCTGTGTAAGGTTTGGGGCATGATGCCTTAGTATGGCATTCAAGAGGTCAAGAGTTCAATTCTCTTCAGCTCCACCAGATAGGTAATTAAAACCCCCGATCATCGAAAAATGATCGGGGGTTTTTGCGTGTTCTGGAGTATTTCTTAGGCAATCAGGCTCTCTACACCAAAGACGGGGGCAAGCCCCTTGGTCATGATTGCAACTACGCTAGGTAGCCATATTTATATATTATTCAAACACGCTATCACAAACTAAAATTTTATTTTATGTTTTTAACATTGCTTTCCCATCAATCATTTCAATGGATTCAACATTCAATATATCTTTTGTGCCTATTGTAGTGTTTTTTGCGTTGTAATTTGTATTACATTCAGGACCCAACTCATTTCCACGAATTTTTTTGAAAACATAAGTTAATATTGGCTCTGCAATGTGCTTAATGTCTCGGTCAAGTTGCGTGGTAAAAGTAACTACACATGATTGGCCCTTTTCAATAAATTTATCCAATATGTTTGTATGATATCGTCTATCAATAGCTGCTAATAATCCTCTAACAATCTCTGGGCACTCATAAAAATGTCCTGTTCCTCCCTTAGGGTGCAATCCCACTTCCTTTATTAGCATCCCATTCGGACCAAGGTCTTGTACTCTAGCGTCAAATCTGCATCGATCATTAAAATCAAGATCTTTGAACGCAAAGTACCAGATCTTACGCCATTTTCTTCTACTCCATATCTTTTGATTTAACTTTTTCCTAATCCTCTTTGTTTTACTTTTTCTTCTTTTATTCGATTTATTTTCTATAATATTATAGCATGTACGCATCAGTACAGGCAGGATCAAATTTGTTGGTAAGATACCTATTTTGCAATACAGAGCTGGACACAATGTTTTTGAAAAATGAAACCAGTGGATTTTATTGATTAGAATTGGCTTAATTCCAAATTTTTCACACATGTAATAGTGTAATGGCCAACCATATTCTGCATTTTTAAATATGCTTTCGATATCTAAAGCATTTAATTCTGTTAAAATTTTTTCCTTATCTATTCCGTAGATTACACTTAAAGTGTTAATACTCTCTTCATAACTGGCACAATTAATAATACGTACTTCATCCATACAGCATTCCTCTATTTAATACACATATATAAAATATATTACGCACTCGCGTTAGCTTCAGTGGAAATTATGAAGTTGACATCTAATGCCAGTATATTTTTAAAATCACATCAAATTTGTTTTCTTGTTACTCCATATTCATACTAATCACGTACCCTACCCTAATATACTTCAGATAAAAGAAAAGACCGTTCAGTTGCACCTTAAACTGCCTTTTCTTTTATCTTGCCCAACCCCACAATATGTCGAAACTTAGTTTTAAGCGATGCAAAACGATTTTTTTGCACCATGGTGACCTGCGCGGTGCCTATTCTTCCGATTGCCCAAAGAGATATTTGCCTATCAGCCAGATGGAACGCCCAAAATTGTTAATTAATTGCTCGCCTTGCTTTAGATAAGAGAGCTCCGAGTTAACACCTGCTAGTTTGATGGCTTCTGCAACCTTTGATCCCGTCGGGTGCGCATCTCCAACGCGCATGTCATAGGTGCCAGCAATTTTGGAGAAAATTTTGCGAGCCGCTTCAACTCCAATTCTTTGAGACAAAATATCCTGCAAAAGCTTATTTGAACCAAGCTTATCTTTCTCTGTGCTAGTTGAAATCTTCCGTAATTCTCGAATGTTGAGCCGATCCGAGAAGACACGGATAAGTTCTTTTGCTAATTTCAAGAGTGAGGTTTGATCTTTACTCGCAAATCGAGAAATTTGCTGCATAGTCTCGCCGTCATCAATGTCATTGATGAATAGCGAAATTTGGTGGTCCTTTTGAAATCCCTCTTCTAGCAGTCGCATACTATGAAAAAGTAATTCCTCAACGGCATAAGTGGATGCTGGTTGAGCTTTGACCTGTGCATTGAGTAGTTCACTGGACACTTTACCTTCTGGAGCAACGTTGTATGCAGCCCAAATATGTTGCTCCCATGAGGATAGGCGGGCAATATCATAAGCATAGACAGTCAGCAAGTCAGATGAATTAATTCCGAAGTGAATTCTATACCCACATGCTGAGTGTATGCCACCTGTTTCTGCTGTGTACCATTCAAGCTTAAATCCACGATTACTAAGAAGCTCAGAGACAACACCGGAACGGAACCACAGCCAACGACCAATATCTTCATTGTTGAGTTCGGATGATCCGATGCGCTTACCATCAGTGTCCACGATGAATTGAGGCAGATTCAATTCTGCATCTCCACGCACTCGCACACTCTTGGATTGATGATCGATCCATTCATCTCTCCAAAATTCGCCCTCAATCCTAACACCTTGATAATCTCCACGGTACCCTTTAGAGCTTTCATGACTGGTATTATGGTCGTTTTCTGGCCCCATCACGGGAGCGTCTTCATCTTCATCAACGTCCGTTCGCCATGCTCTGAATGAAGCCCAACTACCCCCGAAAACCTTATTTACAGAATTAATTCGAAGTTCAAATCGCCCGCCGTCTCGCGCCTCTTGATGCTTTTTTAGATTTACGTAATCACTTCCCTCAAGACTAGCTACATTTTCAACTCGTTGCCGATAATACGAGAGGCGCAGTGAAAGGTTTCTTGCGGCTAAATAATCAAGAAGAAATTCTCGCTTAATCTCGATCAAAACATGTTCGCCTTTATCATTAAGAACCTCACGAGCAACGACAACAAAATTTTCCTCTGGCCTTACCCAGTTCGCACCTTCCTTTATAAGGCGGAGTGCCACAACCAGATCAGGATTCAATATCCATAGCCTTCCACCAACGACAGGCTGAGGGTGAACAAAGACGAGATTGACGCCAATTGGTTCTTTGTCATTATATTGATACTGATCAATGGGTGAATAATAGCCATCTTTATATGCATATGGTGTGACCTCTCGACTTAATCCAAGGTCGCTCCAAGATAAATGTTCCTCAACTAGCTTTTTGTGCTCTGATGGAAATGCGGCAGAGCCACATCCAAAAAATTCCCTGACGTAACCTATACATTTGAAATTTCCTTTTTCATGGTCGGTGGATTCCCTTAATGGAACCCAAGTCGCGTTAGAGAAAAAACGTCGAGTTTCTTTTTTGTGGAGAATCCATTCTTCATTCATTATGAAAATCCTTTTTATAGTTCAAAAACAGTCTTTCATTGCTGCACAACACACTAAAAAAATTGACACAAAGAAAAATTTATTCGAAAAAATATCATGAACTATTTGCACGGGCAGCTATTGAAATCAGACACATCTATTTGCAATTTTCTACGCTTCAAGCGCCCTGCACAACAGCCACACGCTTGGCGGTGCTGCATGGGTCGTTATACTCAATCGCGCGTTATGACTTATAGATAAAAATAATTTCTAGTATATATTCCCCGCACAATGAAACACAAGTATTTACCCGTAACTTTGTTTAGTTTAATTATATTAGAATATTGAGGGGTAGAATGGGGGAACGACCGTTCAAGTATTGCCCTTAACAGCCAATTCATTACACACGCCAAAGACGGGGCAAGCGTCCTGTGCCTTAACAGCTAGGCCCATATAGTCCGCCTTTCCAGCCCGCCACAATTGTAAAAATCAAAGTGATGATGGTCAGTGCGCCCGCACCAAGCCCCCCCATTTTACTTTTATTTCCGCACTTGTTGGGAATGTCATGTAAACCCTCTGCGTTACGTCTACTCATTCACGGCGCACAACCACAAGCAATTTGAGCCAGAATGCGCGACTATACTGGCCCGAATAGACCGCTAAGGGCCATAAGCATCCAGAAAGACATAAATGTTGGCCCCAGGGCCGCGAGCAGAAATAACATACAGATGGGGATCTTGACCAGCATTGCGGCGCTAATCTGCGACCTAAAGAAGAATATATACAGGAGCAGTACGCAGATAAACGAAGCAATAGAACCCTGAACTGCAATTGTTATTATGAAGGTAGACCATGAGGACAACCATCCAAGGCTCATTATGTTAGCGATATGGTGAGTGTCTATTATTTCGGCAGCACCTATGAAGCATAAAGACATGCCTGAGATATAAATCCATATATTTTTTTGCAATTTAAAAAGTGACAGCAGCACAATAACGCCAGCCGCTCCAACAGCCTGCACCACATGCCCCATATAGTCGTCATCTACCAGCCAACCATACCAAGTAAGAATCAAGATAATAATGCTAGGCCAGTGTTCTCGCAGTAGCCCTACAGATTTTGCTTCTATTTCCGCTTTTGTTGGGAATGCCATATAATTCCTCAAAGAGGTTTATGTGTTTTGCTCAAGCATGTACAAATTGGGGCAGAAAAAAATAAAAATATTTTTTTTCAAAATCTGCAAAAAATTTCATCATTTATGCCCTTGCCACAGCCTCTGCACGAAATCATAGCCAACTGAAAGATTTTATTTTTTTCTTCACCAACTTCCCCTAATTCCAAACTGAAAAGAACAAAAAAACGACTGAAACATTTCAGTATTACATAAACGCCCTCATCTGCTATATCTCCTCCAAACCTTTTAAGGAGGAAACATGGCAGCGAACAATTTCAGCACCAGAAACATGGGGCACGACGTTTCAGATCAACCGCGTTTGAGCAACGGGCAATTCACCTTTAAAGGTTCTGCAACAGCAGCAACCATACCCTCCCACAGGCAACAAACAGCGCTTGAGACTCCCATGCCCTTTTCGCAAAATGCCCCGCTGGAGGAGCGCATGTATCCGGCCAGCGTTGCTGACGTAGTAAAAAAGCACGCTCAGGGCGACCACTCTACCTTGCAGCAATATTCTCCAGACCCGGATGCGGCTGTTCTCTACTATCGCATGGGGGTGAGGGAACTCAGACTTCCTGGCGATAGAGGCAAAAAAATGTACGGGACGAAAGTTCCGCTCTTCAACTTACACTATGACCACATGCACTTTGTGGGCAGTGAGGGCAGCAATTTTGGCCTGACCGGTTCTGGCGAATTTTCTGAATCCGCTGAAGACTTAAAAAAATATCAGGTGGAAGCCCCCAAATACCGCAAGGAATACATAGACAGGGCAAGGATCGATGTCGCTCAAGAAAGAGAAAAAAATAAGTGGGACACCGCGCTCAACCAAAATTTCATCCCCCCGGTTTACGACGCCGTGGTTCACAACTGCCAGCACTACTTTGCGGAAGTTCTCCAACAGGCTCAAAAATACGAAACCAGAGAAAAACCGCTTGTGTTGCCCTAACCGGCGGAAAACGCTGCCGACAACAACAGGCTAACCCCCTTGGATATGCGTACGTTACGGGTTTATGTATGGCAATAAAAATATTTAATTATACATAATCTGAAGGTGTTAACGAAGCCCCCGGTCAGATGCGATGACCGGGGGCTTTCTGATCGGGGGTTTTAATTACCTATCTGGTGGAGCTGAAGAGAATTGAACTCTTGACCTCTTGAATGCCATACTAAGGCATCATGCCCCAAACCTTACACCGCCAACAAAATCAGGCTATTAAATGTATATTCCCCGTTCTTTTTGATACATTTCGATACATTTTGTATATCCCAATCAGATTTCATAGGTAAGGATTTCAAGCACTTCCTTGTCCTCAATGCCCAGGTATCGCATGGTGACACTAGGGGGGAGTTTACGGTCAGGATCGTGAGAGGCTTCTGGTGGTCTCTTCGGGATTGGAATAGGTAATCATCATCAGAACGGTTAGATGCCTCCAAATGCCCTCTGCTGGCCTTGTGGGCCTCCCTGTTTATAAAAATTGGATCGAATAGGTGAAAAGTGCCCCCCGATCATCATTCGATGACCGGGTTTTTTTATGCCTGCTTGCCAACAGGACGCTGATACTATTGAGCAAGCCGTGCTGCGCTCAGCTTGTATAATTTTTCTCTTGTAAATAACCTATATGTGCAATTTTTATTGTGTTTTTTATAACATGCTGATTTTGAAATATATAAATTCAAGCTTGTGTGCAAAATATGTATGCAATTGCACAAATAAGGCGTGTAACTGATTTTGTTTACATAACTTATTATTTAACCTTTACTTTGTATTTTTCATGTGGTTATTCTTACATTAAGAACAGGAATGTGCATGAATTCATAACTCAAGTGTATTCAGCTAGTTGAAAAAGGAGGAGCCAATGGAAGTTCCGAGCAAAAGCCATGCGGGCTGGCAAGACATTATCACTGGCAAGAAGACCTTCGAACTCAAGTTTCTGGCAGCCAAGATCATGCTCGGTCGGCTGGTGCGCGGGGTTCATGACAACCCAACACCGCAGAATATCGCCTCAAGTATAGACCAGCTGTATAACCTGTTTGTGCAGAACGCCAATTCGCAAACCGTGCAGGATGATGTCAAAACAATTTTCGGGAAGTGAGGAACTTATGAATCAGTCAATTATGGGGATACATGACGTTCAGAAAAAAATTTCCGAAGGGCGTTCACTTCTTCTTGCAGGCGAAGAAGCTGTTATCCAGCAGTTGCCAAAGGGCAACTGGGTTGGCGGAACAATTCCTTATTTCATTACAAAAGAGCATGGGGGGCTTGCCTCCCGTGAACTCATATTTGTTACAGACATTACCGATATTGCCCAAAGCGTCAGCATTGCCCAGTACAATAAAGACACCCTCGCCAATGTGTATGTGGAGGGGCCAAAGCAGGGATTCAGTTTTATTCTGATACCTGCGGCAAGCGAAACGCATCTTTCCTTTGCTGTGAATGCACCCAACTACAAATCATTCGGCATGTCGCCGCTCATCGGCTGGATTGCAGGCGTGCATCTGGACGATCTTGGCAAAAAAACACCAAAGGTTTTTAACGGCAGTACGGGAAGCATGATTGAAGATGGCGCCATAGTGCTTCGGGCAGAGCTCAAGCCCGGCAAGCTGGCAGAGATCGGCATCATCAACCTTTTTGAGCAGGGCGATGGCGATACGCTGACCTTTTCTGCCGACGGGTTCTCAGCCAAGGATGTCATGGTCAATGGCGTTCCACACAATTTCGCTGCCTACCTCAAAGAACACAATCTGGATACCAGGCTGCCAATCGTTGCCGACTACTATGGCGCGTTGGTGAACATCAGTTTTCAGTGCATAAACGAGGCGGAAAACATGGTGCATTTTTATGCACCGGTTTTCAGCGGCATCCGTTATAAACATGCAAAGCCGATTGCTGATTACGTGGCGGCCTTTGATGCGCATGTAAGCAAGGTAATGGGTTCGGATACAGATAAGGTTGTGTTTTCGTGCAACTGTATTCTGAATTACCTGTTCTCCAATCTTGAAAACAAGAAGACAGGCGCGTTTGTCGGGCCTGTTACGTTTGGCGAAATAGCCTACCAGCTGTTAAACCAGACTCTTGTGTACCTGGAAATCAAAGATTACTGATGCGCGTAAGGCAGAACAATCTTCTGCCATTACGCGTCTGCAAAAAGCTCCGGCCAGTTCATCACTGGTCGGGGCTTTTGTAGCATATGGGGCTCGTTTCTGTTTTAGTAACGTGTCCTGCTGTTGAATATGCCCGCGAATCGCGATAGCAGTATGCGAGCGTGTAGCAGGTATGCCGGGCTATTGCGTAGAAAATAGCTTGCATAGCTTTTCGTTGCGCAACGGCGGGGCAATAGGTCAGCAAGCTTGTACAAACATTCAGAGGCACCATGCAAAGATATCTATTTTCGGTCTGTCTGCTTTTTTTCGTACTGGTTTGCGGCAGCAACGGCATAAGCCAGTGCCAGGCCGCCACAACCGAGATTGAAGTTGTCGCCTCCGGCACCACGGGCACGCTGGTGGTGTACTCCACAGCCAACGGCACCCGGCAGGAACTGCTGCGCACACAAGCCTATGTGGGCAGAAACGGTTGCAGCGTGGACAAGCGCGAGGGCGATGGCAAAACGCCCGTGGGCGTGTATGAAATCCGGCGCGGTTTTGGGCTGGCTACGCCCCCTGTGGTGAACATTGCCTATACCAAGCTTGCAGGCGACGAAAAGTGGGTGGATGACGTTGCCTCAGCCCGCTACAACCAGTGGGTTACAAAGGATACAACCCCCGTTGACTGGAAATCTGCCGAAGATCTGTCCAAAGAAACCGTGGCCTACAAGTACGTAGCCGTGATCGAGTATAATACGGATAAAATCGTCAAGGGCGCTGGCTCGGCAATCTTTCTGCACTGCACGCAGGACAAGCCCACATCCGGCTGCATCAGCGTGCCGGAAGAAGCGATGGTCAAGATTCTGGGCTTCATACAGCCCGGTACGCGCATTGCCATTGCGGGTTCTGATGCAGAACTGAAAAGCCTGACAAAGTAGCCCGTAGGGGCAAGCTTTTGCATGGAGTCTGGCGGATACGCCCGGCTGCAAGGGCATGAACAAAAGGCGGGGCAGTGGCGCAACATGATTGAGCGCCACTGCCCCGCCAATTTTATCAGAGTTGCCGATGGCTGGAATCAGGCGAATTTAAGGCCGATCACCCCGGCGATAATCAAACCGGCGGAGGCCATGCGCAAGGGCGCAGCCGCATCGCCAAAGGCAACAATGCCCACCACAAAGGTGCCCACAGCGCCAATGCCCGTCCATACCGCATAGGCTGTGCCCATGGGTATTTCTCTTTGGGCCATCAGCAGCATCATGCCGCTCAACAAAATACAGGCAATGGCAAAGCCGAGCCACAGCACGCGCAGCCCTTCTTCCGTCCAGCCCAGTTTGAGGCCGATGGGCCAGCCGATTTCAAGAAAGCCCGCCAGTACAAGATAAAGCCACGCCATACAGCCTCCATGATGGTTGATTTTTCAAAGCCGGACGCGACAAACAAAGGCATCTTGTGGTGCTATGTGCAAAAGACCTGGCAAACACACTGCATACTGCGAACGCCAGATGCTGCGGCCACGGCAAAGCTACGCATCGTCCTCGTGAGCGGAATCAAGCAGGGCGGCAATATCCCAGTAGGCTGTTTCGATTTTGGAAAGTGATCTGTTGACTGAAATGCTTTTTTGTCGCCACAGGTCGATGGTGCGGAGCGGCCTGACACCGTGCTCGCAATCCTTGACCAGCAGCACGCGCGGCAATGAGGGTGCATACGGGTCGGAATGACACACAATGCCTTTTTGCCCGTTAGAGAGCACCACCGCCGTGCCGATGGGGAAGATGCCCACCATCTTGATGAAATGCTCGGCATAGCCGGGCGCCCAGGCATTCTCGCCCATCTTGAACAGGGTGCCCAGGGCGTGCTTGGGGTGGATGGCGTCTTTGTACACGCGCTTTGAGGCTAGGGCGTCATACACATCGCAAATGGAAATGATGCGCCCGAAAATGCCTATCTGGTCGCCGGAAAGGTTGTATGGGTAGCCTGTGCCATCGTGCCGCTCGTGATGCTGCAAAATGCCTTCCAGTACTTCTGCCGAAAATTTGCCCGTGGCTTGCAGCTTGGCATGACCGCGTTCAACGTGCGAATGCATGATCTGCATTTCGTCCGCGTTGAGCTTGCGCGGCGCGTTAAGAATGTTGGCGGGCAGCAGCGCCTTGCCGTAATCATGAAACAACGCCGCAATGCCTATCTGCCGCTGTTCTTCGTCATCCATCCCCAAATATTGCGCGAACGACACGGCAAAAATGGCCACATTGACGCTGTGGCGGTACATGTAATCATCCAGACTCTTGAGATTTGCCAACAAGAGCAGCGCGTTGCGGTTGCGCACAATGCTCTTTTTGATGGCGCTCAGGCATGGCTCCACAGCCGTAACTTCAATGGTGCCGCTGGCGGCGCTCTGCATAAATGATTTTACATGCCCATAAGCAGCGGAAAACGCACCCCGTGCCGCACAAATTTCTTCGGTAAGCGGCGTCTGTGGCGCAGGGGGCGATTCCAGATTGCGCACAATCTGCGAGCGAATGGGATCGTAGCAGGCCTCAGCATAGCCCTGCCGCGTAATGGCCCTGATTTCATCCTGCGAGGCGATGAACCCCTCTTGCTGGTAAAGATTGGGTTCTGCCAGCCAGGAGATGCCGGGGTTGACCAAAAACATGCCAGGCTTGAGGCGGTCTATGGAAATACGCACTGATGACATGCCGTTCGTCACTTCACATCTGGAGTTTGACGCAATAGGCGCGCACGGGGGGGCATCCAAAAAGGAGGCAATACGCGCGCGGCAGCTACCAGTAAAACAAAAATCTTAACCTATATGCAACAAAATCAATTATCACTATCATTGTCAAGCTGCTCAAAAATAAGTGGATTATAGTGGCCCCGAACCCAATTTTTACCGTCCCCCCCCAAGGGGCACCAGCAGCAATGATGCATAAGGCAACAAACCATACTAATGCAATTGGTGGTAATATAAAAATAATTATGAAATAATCATGTTTCAGATTTTTTTGTGGATGCTGAATGCTGGAGGAGAGATGTTTCAAAAAATCGTGATGCTGCTTCTGGCCTTGCTTGCGTTGACCGGGTGTGCCGCCCAAGTGCCACCAGCCAAGACGCTTCCACCACTTGAGAAGAACCAGAGCACGTATATTGCCGTGCCCAAGGATGTTCCTGATTTTGATGACAGCCCCGGAGGCGGTATTGTTGATGCAAAGCGCTACCCCGGAACTGGCGCGGAGATTGTGGTTTTGCTCAAGGAAACCCTTGCCCCCTATGCCGGGGCAATATCCACCGGCAGCAGATATGAAACAGACGAAGAAGCCATTGAAAGCGGCAAAAAGGCAGGGGCCAGATATGTTCTTATTCCATTCTTTAACATCCAGATGCAGCGTAGAATACTGTGGGAACCACGTGTGTATAGGTTCTCGCTCATATTGCGCACATTTGACCTTCAGTCAGACAGCAAAGAGCCTGTCAGAAGTATAGGGATGCGGATATATCAAAAAAATACAATGCCGCCTGCTCAAACCCCAAAAGATATCGATGCATTATTTAAAAGCATATTGCCCGGCTATGCAAAGACAGTTTACGAAACGGGCGAACGTGCCGCTGCGCAGTGAGCCGCGCGTGCAAACCCACCAGAGTCTACAACACAAAAAACCCTCGATTTTTTCAATTCGAGGGTTTTTTGTATGTATGCAGGGGGGATGCAGTGCCGGTGCAGCCTATGCGCTGTGCATTCATTTGGGCAACATGCCGCGCGCATGTATCAACTTCTGGTTCCAATCTCAGCCATGAATCAATAGTTTCACGCGATTCAGACTTTGATGATAAGCATTCCTGTATAAATATGGAGCCGAATTTCCATTTGATAGATTAAAAAAATCAGATTAAGGTGATAAGTAATCACATTTCGCTTGCGAGGTGCATGGTCTGCCTCGGTCAAACCTATATTCATGGCAATGCTTTTGGCGGGAGATTTCATGAAGCCGATAAAGATATCCGTAACGCAGTTACGCCAGGGAATGTGGCTCGTAGAGCCCATGGCATCCTGGATAAATGCTCCGTTTGTCTATGGCAAAAGTGGCGTCATCAAAAGTGCCGAGCAGATCAAGCATATTATTGCGTCTGGCTATACAGAAGCCTACTACGATCCTGACCGCTCCGTGCCTGTGCAATCAGGTACGTGCCATTGCGCGCCGGAGCACAGCGGCGCACGGCAAACACCGCTCGCCGAGGAGCTTTGCCGGGCGCGTGACTTGTATTTTGACGCCTGCAACTACATCAAAAACCTGATGCAGGAAAAGAAGGTGGGCGCCATTGAGGTTGCGGAGCTAAAGGCCTTTGTAAACGAGATTATTCAAAGCCTGCACCGCAATTTCAACGCCTTGCTGCTTATCACAACCATCAAGAAAACCAGCGATTATACCTATAGGCACAGCATCAACGTCGCCATCTTTTCCATCGCCTTTGCCCAGTTTCTGGGGCTGGACGATGATGAAACTTTTGATACTGGTATGGCCGGGCTTTTTCACGACTACGGCAAGGCCTTTGTGCCGCTGGAAATTCTGAATGCGCCGCGCAGCCTGAGCCCGGACGAAACCTCGGTTATCCGTTCGCACGTCAGGCTTGGCCACGATAACCTCAAGGATATTCCCTGGATTAACAGTATAATTCTTGACGGCATACTGCACCATCACGAGCGGCACGATGGCTCCGGCTATCCGCACCAGCTCAGCGGCGAGGCCATCAGCCTGCACGGTGGCATTATATCCATTTGCGATGTGTATGACGCGCTGACATCCTCACGGGTGTACAAAAACGCAATCCCCCCTGCGCAGGCGGTAAAAAAGCTGTTCACCATGTCGGGGCAGGCGTGGGCGCCGGGTCTGGTAGAGCACTTTATCAAGCTGGTGGGCATATTCCCGGTGGGTACGGTGGTGCAGCTCTCAAACGAAACAACGGGCATTGTATGCCAGCAGGATCACAAGTCGCCCCTCAAGCCCACGGTGCTTGTCATACTTAAAAAAGACAGACCCTACGCGCCGTACTACCTCAAGCTTGCGCAGAACGATCAGGTCAGCATCAACCGGGTGCTTGTGCCGTCAGAACTTGCCAGCATCAAGAACAGCAAGTTTTACCGCATGTTTCTTGACCGGTAGGCGGGGAATCAAATTTTACAGCCATTTCGCCGCCGTTGGCATAATGCGTTGGGTCACGCTTGAATGACGTTCAAGAGGTCGCCAGTTAAGTTCTGTCTTGCTCCACCATATAGGAAAATAAGACCCCCCGGTCATCGAAAGATGGTCGGGGGGGGGGGCGCACAATTTCGGCAAAGGCCGTGGTTTTTGCTATTTAAACCTGATCACTGGCAAGGTGAGCCGCTCGTGGGAATCGACTGAATAGGTTGTGTCCCATGAGTGATGTGATCTGCAATCCAGCAGCTCGCCCTTCTGGTTCATAATGACGTTAAAAAAATACTCATGGGAAATTGTGCGGCTCACATCACTGCCGTCAAAAGACTTATAGCTCCCACCATCGGCATAATATGTGCCTACAAAGGCATAGGTGCGTATGCCGTCGGCATCATCCTTGTACACATCCTGAGCGTCAGGCAGCAGATTCACATCCATAAAAATGCTGTTGCTGCAACTTTCAGCATAATCCTTGACTACAGATGTATAGTAGTGACGCTCGTGCATATTTTTTGGATACCACATTGTATAGCCGGTTCCGGTATCAACATAATTTTCTTCCCGACCATCGTATCCCTTGCCGTGCCTACCGCCGCATCCTATCAGCACTGCAAACAAACCGAACAGCACTATATTTTTGAGCATCTGATTCTCCGGGCATCAAGGGTACGAATAGCTGCAACCGTACTATTGGGCAGGGCCGTCTTCATTCTTATCTCCCTTGGTGCGCTGTTCAGCCAGATAGTCTGGGGTGCCCTTGATCCATGTGCACGAAATGATGTTTCCGTCCACGTCAGTGTAAAAATTAAAAATAGTCCTTTTCTTTGTTCTTATAACTTCGTCTGAATCAGAATTCCCCTCAGACTTTGTGGTTTGTTCAACATACGAAATCGAATACGCCCACCGCTGATGCATTTTTTTTGGCAGGGTTTTGTGCGTCATATTGGGGTGCTGCAACTCGCTGATGTTTTTTCCGTCATACAGCTTGTATATGCAGCGCAGCTCTTCTTGCCGTGCCTCTACCGGGTCAACATTTTCTTCTTTGTTGAACTCAGGAAACCAGTATTTTGCGGGCTTTCCGGTTTCTGGGTTAAAGGTTTGCGCCCAGGCCAGTTGTTTAATGGGCTTGCCCGTTCTTTGAGGGTATGGCCCTGCGCAGGCGGGAAGCAACGCAAAAGCAAACACTAGTGGAATAATATACTTCATGAACTGCTCCAAAAAACTCAGTAGCGGTCAGTTTTCAGAATGACTGCTCTTCGATATTTGATATCTTGTCAATAGAAAAAATAGGGCATCGTGCATTACATTAATAATTACAGTAAAATATCAACTATACAAAAATTGTCGCATTGCGCAATGTGAAGTGTATCAAAAAGATATTGTTTGCTGGCAAGGTGGAGAAGCAATTCGATACATTCGGAGGAAAATCTGGCGTGGGCTTGGCGCCACATGTCTGGCAGGGCATTTTGGGAGGGGAGGGCTTGGGCATGCAGAAAAATCTGCAACATGTGGGAGTATCAATAAAATTATATGATTACAGCATGGTGGCAACAGCGGTGCATTTAACGGCAGTGCGCAAGCATCAGAGTCATGGTCATATATAAAAATATTTACCTATAGCTTTTACTTTTTTAGTCGATAAAACAGGTAACATCGTCTGAGCGCAGGGAGGCCATCATGAGTATATCATCTGTTGACTCCAGCTTGATGTCCCGCAATTTTGTGTCGGCGTCATCAGGTGAATCAAAATACGTTAAAGCCTCCCGGGTTGGAGCTCAGATCGAGCAAAGCGCCAGCATGAATCGCCAACAGGCCATTCTTGAAGCAGGCATGGCAGCGTGCGCTGCTGCCAAAACCCCAGCAGAGGTGGCGCTCGCGGCTAAAAAGGCAGCTCGGCAAATGGGATTTGCAATGCAAGCGAGCGTTTCTGAAGAATCAAGGCGCAACCTCAAAGAAATCAAGAAACGTATTGAAGAAATGGCAAAGAAAGCAGCAGAGGGCAAAGATTCAGCAGATGGAAAGGACGCTGTAGGCCAGCCGCAACAACTGCCGCAGACGGATCAAAAATCACAAGCAGCACCTGCGGCCAGTGCACCTGCTACGGAAGCTACCCCTGCGGCAGTTCCTCAGCCCAGCCTTTCACCGGCGCAGGTTCAACCTGCCCAGGTAGCCGTTGCCAGTGATAGCGCGGGTGCCAGTGCGGCACCGCAGGCGGCTGTGAATCCTTCTGTGAATGTCTACGTTTGATTTGCTTGCTTGTGTCGCCGGAGTTTGTCAGCATCAAGAAAGACCTTTTCCTGATGGATCTTGGGCGGTAGGCAAGGGGGGCAATTGGGGGCTATCCCGTTGCCGCAGGCATAGCGCTAAGCACGCTTGTATGGCATTCAAGAGGTCAAGAGTTCAATTCTCTTCAGCTCCACCAGATAGGTAATCAAAACCCCCGATCATTGAAAAATGGTCGGGGGTTTTTTCGTTTTGGGGATTCATGGAAACATGAGTTCCCTTTTTTCGATTCGGCGAGTTTCGGCGTCGCAACTGGAAAAATCAATTATATTGAGATGAAGGAGTCAATTTTTTCACCACTCCCAATGCAATCTTGCAACTACCAAACGAATGGGTTGAGACTTACGTTTTCTATCTTTAGCCATGAACCAATTACGGTTTTTAACCGAGAGGACCCAAAACCATCATCAATCGTTGATTTTTTATACTAAAAAACATATTTTTTAAAAAAAATGAGAAATGCAATGTTACGACAAATTACTAAAAAAGATATACACACATTAGACCCAACAGAATTTGAAAATTTGTCATTTGATTTATTATTGCTTTTGGGATTGCTTAACGTCAAATGGCGTACACCAGCTAGCGATGGTGGTCGTGACCTCGTAGGTGAGTATGTTTTTAAAGATTTTTCTGGACATACAAATATTCAAAAATGGCATATAGAATGCAAGCATTACAAAAAATCGATATCTTGGAAGGTGGTTGCAGAAAAAATATACTGCAGCAGCAATGATCGAGCTGACTGTATGCTTATTATGACGTCGTCAACAATATCAAATCCATGCAAAGACGAGATAGAAAAGTGGAACTCAAACAATCGTTTTCCACAAATACGATACTGGCAAATTTCAGATATAGTCGGTCTCGTCAACACTAATAGTTACATTAAACAGCTTTACTTTAATCAGCAGGCAGAGTTTGGCACATTTTTTTCAGAGCATAGCTTGCTCCAATTAAAAAAATTGATACTTACCGCGCATGCTGAGGCGGATGGGAAGCTAAATTCTCCGTCACTCTTCGCGGCAAAATGTATTGTCGAGCTTGTAGATGATATTTTTTCTGATATTTCGAACAATGGGCATTTTATCATAAAGCCATTAAAACGTGATGACCTTGAAAACTGGATGGAATATCAGGGGAAATGTGTTCATGATAGATATGTTTTTTTCGCAATTCTTTCCGCAGCATATACATACATAAGGCCAAATAAATTCACTTGCAAACTAGATAAACAGAAGACACTGTTATGCATTGCAGAATGCCCAAGATTCGCTTTTTCTGTAGAAATGAAAAAATTTCTTTGTGAATTAGCAATGTTAAAGCGATACAAAATAATCTTCACAGCTGAAAATACATTTGAAATAACTCAAAGAGGGTAAGATGCAAGACAAAAAACTTCTACAAGTCATATCAAATTTTACCCATCAAATCATTAACCCAATAAATGGCGTAATTGGCACTCTTGATAATGTTTGTGATGGCACTATAAAGCCGCACAACAGTTTAAAAAAGATCAACGCTGCACGCTCACAATTGGAAAGCATTGTTGCCATCATTAGAAATTTTGATTTTTTTGCAAAACTATCAATAGATGGAACTTTTGTTTATGATGGAAAACTTTTAAAGAGATGTATAGTGCCTCAAGTAATTATTCAAGCATCGCAGTTTTTTCAAGAACAGGCTATGCAAAAGAAAATTGAAATTCGTCATTTAAACAGAGATGACCAACATATAGTTTTAGGAAATCATGACTTATTGCGACAAGTTTTCATAAATATATTTGACAATGCTGTCAAATATTCAAAAGAGCATTCAATTGTTGAAGTAAAGTCATGGATACAAAACTCTACAAAAAAATTAATAGTTGAAGTGATAACTTCCAGTATTCCTTTTGATAACTCCACGCGAGGCCAGCTGTTTGACCTTGGCTTTCGTGATGCGAGTGCACAGCAACATACGCTTTCAGGTTCTGGAATCGGGTTGTACATTTGCAAGAGAATAATGGAAGACATTTTTAAAGGGAGTATCGACATGGAATACGACACAAAATTTGGAAAATGTCGAACACTTTTATATTTCCCGGAGAGTCTGTAACTATGAACAATAGAAATGTCTTAATTCTTGATGATGAGCCATATTCGATGAGCTGGCTTGAGGAGTTTGTGAAAAACTTAGGGTTCAATCCTTTAATGTGCACCAATTTCAGTGACGCTCTAAAACTTATAGAAAAACATCATTTTTTTGCTGTATCAATTATAGACATGAATATTCCGATAGATGTTGCGTCTAATGCCCTAATAGAATCTAAGGGGCAAGCCTATAAGCAATTTCATGGGCTTTATATTGCTCATGAATTGCGAGATTATGGAAACGACAAAAATAGTGTGATAATTTTTACAGTTCATGACAATCCAGAAATCTCAAAAATTGCTGATACCCTCTCAGTACAATATATTATAAAGGGGCAAGTACGAAAAATTAAAGAGGCGGTAAAAAAACAGCTTGAATATGTTTCAAAATTAAGCTCCAAATGACAATTCTTGTTCAGAAAATTAATTTTGAAGCAATTTGCCTGCGCTCTCAATGCTTGTACCTTCAAAAACCGTAATTGGTTCATGGCTAAAGATAGAAAACGTAAGTCTCAACCCATTCGTTTGGTAGTTGCAAGATTGCCTTGGGAGTGGTGGAAAAATTGACTCCTTCATCTCAATATAATTGATTTTTCCAGTTGCGACGCCGAAACTCGCCGAATCGAAAAAAGGGAACTCATGTTTCCATGAATCCCCAAAACGAAAAAACCCCCGACCATTTTTCAATGATCGGGGGTTTTAATTACCTATCTGGTGGAGCTGAAGAGAATTGAACTCTTGACCTCTTGAATGCCATTCAAGCGCTCTCCCAACTGAGCTACAGCCCCATGAGGAATTTGGAATTATACCTTTTCTCTGTGGGGCGCAAGTATTTATTTCATCTAGTCAAAAGAAAATGCAGAGAGCGGTGCGCCCATAGCTCTGCCATGCCAGGCAAGCTTGCCCTGTGCGGCTCCGGCAGCCCCTGCAATCACCATGAGCGGAATCAGATGTTCCTCGCGCGGGTGGGCAAAGCGCGCACCGGGGGCCTTTTCCCATTCCGCAAGGGCAGCGTTGCGCATGGCGGCATTGGGGTTACGCACGGCATCCGTCAGCCAGTTGTCAAAAACATCCGCCCCTTCAATGGGCGTATTATCCCCGTAGCGGAAGGCCCGCATGTTGTGAAAGCTCATGCCGCTGCCCACAAACAGCACGCCCTCTTCGCGCAGCGGGGCCAGCGCCCGGCCCAGCGCCAGATGCTCCAGCGGATCAAGCCCCCGCTTCAGCGATATTTGCAGCGTGGGCATCTGCGCCTCTGGGTACATCAGCAGGCCCGGCACAAACACGCCGTGGTCAAAGTCGCGCGTAGTGTCCTCTGCCAGCGGCAACCCTGCCGAGCGCATGCACTGGCGCACCCGGTCAAACAGTTCCGGCGCTGGCGGCGCAGGCCACTGCAACTCATAGGTATGCGGTGGAAAGTCATAATAATCGTAATACAGGCCGGGGGTTCGCGTGGTCAGCAGGGTAAATTCCGACTGCTCCCAATGGGCGGAGAATACAATCTGCGCTTTTGGCTGTTGCGGCAAAGTCGCCGGGATGGAGCGCATCCAGCCGCCAAGAGCATTCCATGTGTCGGGCGGCATCCAATCCATAAAAAAGCAGGGGCCGCCGCCGTGGGGGATGTAAAATGCGGGCATGGTCATGATGCGCCTCGCTGGTGGGGGTGGATGTCACAAAACTAGCTTGAGGAGGGAAGATGCAGCAATCAGCGTAGCGCCAAACCCTGCCGGGGCCAAGAGCTGTAGTGATCAGTACAGACAAATTTTTTCTGGGGAAGCCAAACCCATAATGAAGGCGGGCATTCCGCAGAATATCCGCCTGTGCATGCCGTCATGTTTGCGGGCAGTGCCCGTTATCCATCCTCGCGCCATGCGCCGCGCCCCGTTACCCACAGCCAGAGGCACAGCACACCGAGCAGCACGGCAAAACCAAGATGCACAAGGTCAATAAAGGTCGTCATACCCGGCGAAAACGTGATGGAAGGCAGATTCTTGGCAACGCGGGCCATGCCGCTCAGCACCACAACGCCAAGCACTGCCAGCCGCACCTTGCCCCAGTAGGCAAGGCGGCCCCGCAGCCTGCCGCGCACCTGCAGGGTCAGCCAATACAGGCCCAACGCCAGCAGCAGAGCAGCCAGAACATAATGGACATTCAGCGTGGTGTAGAAATCACCTGTCCATGTGAGGCCGGGAACTTTGGCAATGCCGTAGCGGCTTGCCACGGGCAGTTGCATCATGCCCGTAAAGCCGAGCAGCAGCGCCACTGCCACCCACAGTTTCTTGAGCAAGCCTCCGGAGAGGGCAGCTTCAGCCTTGGGGGCATGCAGCGCACCCAGAGGGCGGGCCTGCGTGTGGTTCGGACTCTGGTCTTGCCCCTGGCGCGCGGCGTTCACCAGCGCCCCTGCCACGCCCACAAGCGGTGCTGTCATCAGCATGCGGGTAAGGTTGCCAGCCTGCGCCATGGAGTCCGCCACCGGGCCAAAGGTGGGCTTGCCGGGGCCGGGTTTGGCCTGCGCCGCCAGTTCGGAAAAGGGCACTGGCGACAGATAAAAAGTATTGGTGCCGCCGTTTTCCGTCACGCCATAAAGGTACGCGCCGCGCTCCTGCGCCAGCTTGCGGGCTTGCGCCAGAATTTCATCGCGCGGGCCAATGGTCTGCACCTGCTGGGGGCAAACCTCCACACAGGCGGGCAGTTGGCCGTGGGCAAAGCTGTCTGCGCAACGGTCGCACTTGTACATGACGCCGTTGCCGGCAAAGCGCGGCATGAGGTCAAGATACAGCCCTACGCCCGATTGTCGTTGCGGTATATGCCAGGGGCAGACCGTGCGGCATTTAGCCCCGCCAAGGCAGGTCTGGCTGTCTATGCTCACCGTACCGGTTTCTGGCTGGCGGCTGGCAGCGCCCCATGGGCAAAGGTTGGCGCAGGGCGGGTTTGTGCAGTGCAGGCAGCGGCGGGGAATGTGCAGTTCAAGCGGCGCGCCGTCCTTCTGCACGGTAACGCTCTCAATATACAGCCAGTTGTACGGCGTGAGCCTGTCGTCCACATCCCGCTTGCCAGACCAGTCCTCGTCCTTGGTTCCAGGCGGAAACATGACCGGCAGGGGCTTTTTGACTTCCGGATAACGGCTCCCGTTGCGCTCGCGGCAGCCCTCCACGCACTGGCCACAGCCGATGCATTTTTCAATGTCGAGCAAGGTTGCGTATTCCGCATGCTGGGCAGAGGCGCTCGCGCCATTGGTTTCGGCCCGGGCATCCAGCCCAGCAGCCGCAATGCCTGCCGCAGAGGCCGCGCCCACCAAAAAATTACGTCGGGTCAGTGCCATGTATGCTCCCTTATCGGCATATGCGGGCGCAAGGGTGCAGCCGAATTGCCGATTATTACGATTCATTCGCAATATGGCATATTCCCCAAAAGAGTGCAATTTATAGCATACTTTTATAGTGTGATTTGTGGCCGAAACAGGCAAGGGAAAAAGTTGAGGGAAATGAAAGAGAGGCAGGCCTGAAAATCAGGCCCAAGGGGCTGGGAGATGAGGGAGAATAGGTCGCAAGCGGAGGCTATTTTTCGCGGGGCAGCACAGGTACATAGACATCGTGGGTACCGGACTGAATAAAGCGGCTGTCGTAGCGCTCAAAGCAGGGCTTGTCTGCCAGAACGGTATAGCCGTCCGGCGTTTGGGGCCATTCATCGTACATGTAGTCGTATGCTTCCTGAAGCATTCCGGCGGCGGGGATGCGGCAACAGGCATAGAGACCACCCGGCAGGGTGACCTCGGCCATGCCAGCGGGCGGCGCGGCAAGTTCCGGAGCTTCCATTGCAGCCCAGTAATCAAAAGCCAGCCCTGCGTGGTCTGTAAACAAAGAAAGCCCGTAAGACGGCCCCTGATAGGTATTGCTGGGCTTGCCGCTCAGCTCTGGCATGCGGGGGGTAAAAACTTCCTTCCACAGCCGGGGGCAATCCTCCGGGGCGTTGTGCAGGGTTGTGTGGATGCGCACACCGAAAAGGCGGACACTGTGGTGCTGCAACACCACAACGGCAAAAGGCATTGGCATGAACGCTCCTCGGCAGATATGATCACAGGGCAACAGTTTCCGGCGGCAGGGGTGAAATGACGTCAGTCTTCCATCTGCGCCGGGTAGCCGTTTTGCATGTACCAGTTATGTTTACATGTCAACCGGTATACCAATGTAATGAAATCGCTATGGCGTATATTACGCTGAATTATATTTAAAATTAGTGAATGATAATTTGTAATTAATAGTGATTTACTTGCAAAAGGAGGCGTGCCGCGCATCCATGCCACTTCCCATGCCGCAGCTATGGCTCGCGTGGACAGCGCCCCTAGCTCCCGTTAGTGTGAACCAAGTCGTAACCCCCTAGTCTGGCGCGCAAGCGCGCCGCAAGCAGGAACCGCCATGCACCATGCCACTATGCTTCCCCGCTATACCCGGCGCGTATTTTGCTCTCTGGCTCTGGGAACCTGCGCCGCTCTGCTGCTGCCTTATTCCTGTATGGCCTCCATTGCACAGGGTGTCGGCAAGCCGGTGAGCGATGAGGCCCTTAAGGCCGAATTCGCGGGCATGTGCGCCGGTGCGGAGCAGATGCTCGCCGGGCAGAGGCCAGCAGAGGATTTGCGCGCCATGTTTGCCCAGGCAAGGCAGGCCCATGCCCGGTTGCTGCCGCTGCCGGATATCGGCGGGCCGGAGAACCTGACCTACCCCAGTTTTCTGGTAGGGCCGCAGTATGCGGCGCTGTACACGGCCATGCGCCCGTACGGATTCAGCGCCAGGGATGTGGGCAAGCTTGTGTACGATCTGGCGGTCTACAGTTTTGAGGAGCAAAAGGAAGCGTACCGCGCCAATGGGCAGCGCTTTTTTACGCCGGAGTATTTTGCCCTGTTGCAGGGCTGGGCCATGCGCAGCCAGCAGCGGCGCTACCCGCTGGACTGGGTGCAGACTGTATTTCGGGGAGATGGGCGTGATTTTGATATCGGTGTAAACTACACGGAATGCGGGCTGATGAAGTATTTTGCCTCGCTGGGCATGCCAGAGCTGGCTCCTTATCCCTGCCGGGTGGACTTTCCCACCGCACGGGCAGAGGGCACGGGCCTTGCGCGCACCTCAACGCTGGCTGAGGGCGGCAATGTATGCGACTTCCGCTACAAGCAGGGGCGGGAAACAACCCAGGGCTGGGACATGGCGTGACGCGGCTGTTGCGCGGAGGCCTTGCAGCCATGCCGCGCACAGTCGTCAGCAGTTTTTGACCGCCAGCACGTCCTTTTCAACCAGCTTGCGCATGGTTTCCGCACAGCGAAAAATATCCCTGCCCACAATGTCTGCTTCTTCAAGCAGCGTGGTTTCGCCATCGGCATAGGCCAGCAGATCCATCATCAGATTGACCTGTTCCGTACAGGAAGTTTTTGTGCTCAGCGTGGGGTAGAGGCCGCGTTTGCCCAGTTGCGGTTCGCACAGCACACGCGGCTCGTAGGTGACGTTTTCTTCCAGCGCTTCAAGGATGCGCGTCATGATGTTCACGCTGCCTTCAAGCCCCTTTTGCGTAACAAGCGAGCAATCGTCCAGCGAGGTGTGATACTCGGGGTAGACGTGGTATTTGCTGCGCATGACGCTGCACAGGGGCAGGTCGATGCCGGGCGCGCAGTACTGGCGCTCGTCGCTCTCGCGGTCAAGAAAGGTGTAGCGGATAAAATCGGGCGCAAAGTGGTGCAGCACGTGCAGGGCGGCCTTGTCGGCCAGGGTGTTGCCCTTGCGGCTGGGCAGATAGGAATAAGCCCGTTCATCCCCCATGCAGGTGAGGTTGAAGCCCGCCACCACATTGCGGCGCAAGGCCTCGTGGTTGCGGCTCAGATAGGTGATGGAGCCGATGGTTTCCGGCACAAAGGCAAAGCGGTAGGTGTAGCGGCGCGGGCGCTGCGCCACCCACTGCGCCAGTGCCGTGGCCACCACCGGGCCGGAAAGCTCGTTGTTGGCCATGGAGGGGTGGCAGATGTAGGTGGAAAGAAAAACTTCTTTCTCGCTCTGGCCGGGAATCACAAGGTCGCCATACGTCAGATGCCCCGGAGCCAGGGTGGAATCTATGGAGGCGTGGTACATGCCGGGGGCCATCTTTTGCCGCTCATCGTGCTTGATGCAGAAGCCCCAGCGCCGGGCATAGTATGATGTGATGTAAGGAATGGCATTGGGCATTTCGGGCAGGGAATGCAAATGATTTTGCAGATCTTCCAGCGAAATGTCGCAGTCAACGGGTTCTGAATAGCCCATCACGTGCAGGTTTGTGTCGGCAAAGTCGGCAATCACTTCGCCCGCTGGGCCGGTCAGTCGCGCGCCCCGGATGTTCCATTCGTCCGGCACTGTCCAGTCAAAAACCTTGGATCCAGACGGCACCTCAAAGGTGCGTAATCCCGGTAATTCTTCCTGCAACATGCGCAACGTCTGCCGCACCCCGTTGCCCGTAATACTGCGGCATATGGGAAAAAGACTGCGAAGAAAGTTGTGGAAGCTCGTCATTATCCTTCCTTATGTTGGCATCGCGTGAGGCAGCAATTCCCAAAAGGGGCACTAACCCTGAACGCCGAATTCCAAGGGGGGGAATTTTTCGGCGGCAATGCCTGTCGCGAGCTTGCTTATGGCGACTGAGGCGCGCAGTCAAGCAGCAATTTTCTGTAAAACGGAAAAAAGATGCCCGCTGCCCCCATACAGGGCTTTTGTTCCCGGTCGTCGCGCGCAGGCCAGAACTGCCATTATGACCGCGCGCGTGGAGCTTCAACGGCAGCACGGGCCAAGCGGGAGCCAGCGCGCCTTTTTAAAGTTAGCATTTAGTTTGCGCGTAGAAAAGCCCCAGGGTGGGCGCGCAAAACATCCTTTTCCACCATCAACAATACTGGTATGCAAAAAGTGCTCGCGCAATGCAAGCAACTATAAGTAAAATCAGCTAGATTTTGGAGACCCCATGCCTCATATCAGCCTTACCGAAGCACAAAAAATGGGCGAAGACATTTTGCAGGCCCACAAGGTCGGGCAGCGAAATGCCCAATTGACCATCGCCTCGCTCCTGCGGGCAGAAATGGAAGGCCTGCCCTCGCACGGATTTTCGCGCATTCCCTACTATGCATCCCAGGCGGCGGCAGGCAAGGTTGACGGCAACGCCGTTCCGGTGGTGGAACGCGCAAAGCCTGGCGTGGTGCTGGTTGACGCCTGCTGCGGATTCGCCTTCAGCGCTTTTGCCGATGGCCTGCCCGTGGTGGCTCAGGCCGCCCGGGAGACTGGCGTGGCCCTTATGGCCGTGCGCAATTCGCACCATGCGGGCGTGATGGGATTCCCCGTGGCGGATCTGGCGGCGCAGGGTCTGCTGGCCCTTGGCTTTGCCAACAGCCCCGCTGCATTGGCCCCCTATGGAGGCTCAAAGGTGACGTTTGGCACGAACCCTCTGGCCATGGCCTGCCCGCGCAAGAACGCCCCACCCCTTGTTATTGATCTTTCCATGGGGCTGCTGGCGCGCGGCAAGATTTTGCAGGCCGCAAAAAAGGGCGAGAGTATCCCCGAGGGCGCGGCTGTGGATGCAGAGGGCAATCCTACCTGCGATCCGGTCAAGGCTTTCAACGGCGCACTGCTGCCCTTTGGCGGCCCCAAGGGCTATGCCCTTGCACTTATTGTGGAAATAATGGCGGCAGCGCTTACGGGTGCTTCCCTGGCCATTGAGGCCTCTTCCCTGTTCACGCCGGACGGCCCGCCGCCGCGCCTTGGGCAGAGTTTTCTGGTCATGGACCCTGCGGCTACGGCAGGGGCGAACTTTCTGGATCGGGTGGAGCACTTGCTGGGCTTCATCAGCGACCAGCCGGGCGCGCGCCTGCCGGGCGACCGCCGCATCGGCCTCAGCCGCGCCGCCAGTGAGCGAAATAGTATTGATCTGCCGGAAGATCTGCTGGCCCAACTGCAATCGCTGCACTAGCCGCAGTGTTTAAACGGTGTTGCCCTCTTGCGCGTAAGGCCGGGGGGCAAAACCGTATTTCAGTCATGGTCGCAGGCCGGTTATTTGAAGGGAAAGTACAGCTCCCACAGGTGCGAAAGCGGCAAAATAATGGCCATCGCGGGCAGCATGTTGATGACCGGGAATATCTTGATATCGCACATGCGCAGGCCCGTGGCCACAAAGATGACGCCGCCGCAGGCGGTAAAGTCGTTGAGCATGGCCGGGGTCATGAACGGGGCAATGGTGGTGGCCCCCATGTAGATGAGCGCCAGAATAATAAACTGCGGCACGGCGATAAGGCTTACGGAAAAGCCCATGAAGGAACCGAAAACCACGCCGGTAAACATGTCCAGCGCGGCCTTGGTCAGCAGGATGTCGGGCTTGCCGGTGAGGCCTTCATGAAAGGCCCCCAAAAAGCCCATGCTGCCAAAGCAGAATGCCGCCACTAAGGTTATGACCATCAGGGAAAAGTTTTCGTCGCCCATGCGCTTGCTCTTAAGCAGGCTAAAAATGGCCCGCAGGAACTTTTGCAACAGGGCCTCAGCATACATGATTTCGCCCACCATGGTGCCGAGAATGAGCGAAATCGTCACGGCGGGCAGTGCTGCGGCCTTACCCACAAGGGTTGCGCCCAGACACAGGGTTATGACGCCAAAGATGGAAGGCAGCGCTTTTTTGAGCCGTTCAGGAAAAACATCGGCAAAAATAACGCCGATGATGCCGCCGATGAAAAGTCCGCCACTGTTCACAATTGGCCCGATCATATGCGTGCTCCGCGTAATGGCATAGAAATCGTTCTGGAAGGCGGACAGGAAAAGTGGTCTGTAGGCCGGTGTGAATCGATGTGGTGATGCCAGGGTTTGTTGCCCCGAAAACAGCAAGGGCGCAGGTGCGGGGCCGCCTGTACGCCGGAATTATCCCGAAGGCAGGATGACTTGGTGTGCGGTTTGGGTACCACAAGGGATTTTCGTTGACAATGCGCCCTCGTCCGCGGCGGGCGTAGGAGCAGACAGGAGACAGCATGATTGTGAGAACATGGCACGGGTGCGTGCCTGTGGCTATGGGCGATGCCTTTGCCGAGCATCTGCGCAAAACGGGCGAAGACCACGCCAAAAGCGTTGACGGCAATCTGGGCGTTGCGGTCAAACGCATGACCTTTCGTGGCTGGGAGCATTTTTTCTTTGCTACATGGTGGGATTCGCTGGAGGCCATAAAGGCCTTTGCGGGCGAAAATTACCAGCTTGCGGTGCACTATCCCGATGACGAACGCTTTGAGCTGGTGGCAGACCCCTATGTATTCCACCACGAGGTAGATCAGATTACGCCCCTGTAAACGCAAATCTGCGCGCGCAGTATGGAGAGGCCGTGGTATACGCGCTCATTGCTCTATGCGGCATTGTGGCAGGGGCCATCAGCGGGGTGGTGGGCACCGGGTCGTCCATAATCCTGCTGCCGGTGCTGAGCCTGGCCTTTGGCCCCAAGGCCGCCATCCCCATAATGGCTGTTGCCTCCATTGCGGGCAATGCCTCGCGCGTGGTGGCCTGGCGGCGGCAGATAAGCCTGAAGGCCTTTGTCTGTTATTCGGTAACTGCCGTGCCTGCGGCGGTTTTGGGTGTGCGCACGCTCTGGATCATGCCCGCGGAGATTTCCAATCTGTGCATCGGTCTGTTCTTTTTTGCGCTCATCGGCTTACGCCGGGCCAGCCGAACGCGCGGCATGCGCCTTGGCCCCCGGCAGATGGCCCTGGCGGGCGGCCTTGTGGGGTATCTGACTGGGGTTGTATATTCCACCGGGCCGCTGACCATTCCCATCTTTGCCGGTTTTGGCCTTGCCAAGGGCGCGCTGCTTGCCACCGAGGCGGCGGCGTCCATTGCAGTGTATTTTGCCAAAGCTCTGGCATTCGGGGCTGTGGGTGGTCTGCCCCTGCCAGTGCTGTGCAATGGCCTTGTGGTGGGGGCTACGCTGGCTCTTGGCACCTTTCTGGGCAAGCGTTTTGTGCTTGGCATGTCTGAAGCGACCTTCAGTCTGCTTATTGATGCCATGCTTGCCTGTGCGGGCCTTGTGATGACGGGCAGCGCGCTGCTGGGGTAGAGCATAAGCGGCGCGAAATCGGAATTTCCCCCTCTTCACAAAAACCTGCATGAGGCATAACAGACCCTGAACGAACTGCGCTGCGGCAAAATTGTGCGGAACAAGGCCCGGCGCTGCATTTGCGGCACAGCAACAAACAGGGACACGACTCATGGCACAGCATTACATGAAATACGGCGACAGGGAATTTTCTGTGGAGCTTGGCAACGGCCTCATAGCGGCGGAACTGCATTCCAATGCGGTTGCGCTGCCCGCAAAAAGCGCGTTGGAGCACATTAACGAAGCTCTGGATAATCCCATCGGTTCGCCCAGGCTTGAGGAAATGCTCAAACCCGGCCAGACGGTGTGCATTGTCGTGCCAGATTCCACGCGTCTGTGGCAGTCGCCCAATGTTTATGTTCCTGCTGTGGTGGCCCGTCTGAACAAATGCGGCATCCGCGATGCAGACATTCGTATACTCACGGCCACGGGCACGCACCGGCCGATGACGCGCGAGGAGCATATCGCCATTGTTTCCGAAGATATTTATAACCGTATTCAGGTTATTGACCACAAGTGCCGGGATTCGGCGGATATGGTCAAGGCGGGCGTGACCAGCAACGGCACCGAGGTGTGGTTTAACCGCTTTGCCATGGAGTGCGACCATATCATCCTGACCGGCGGCGTGGTGTACCACTTTCTGGCCGGGTACGGCGGCGGGCCCAAGTATCTGCTGCCCGGCATCGCCAGCTACGAGACCATCCAGCGGCACCACAATCTGGCCCTGAACAAGGGCTTTGGCAGCGGCACCAATGCGGCGGTGCGCAGCGCCAATATGGAAACCAGCAATATTTTTCACGCCGATCTTGAAGAAGCCGCCCTGCTGGCCAAGCCCAGCTTCCTGCTCAACGTGGTGGTGGACGACAATTACAACATCATCAAGGCCGTGGCTGGCGACATGGTGCAGGCCCACCGCGAGGCCTGCGCGCTGGTTGATGCCATCGACGGCGTCAACGTGGGAGAACGCACTCCCCTGGTCATCGCCAGCGCGGGCGGCGCGCCCAAGGACATCAATTTTTACCAGACCATCAAGACCCTGGCCAACGCCCTTGCGGTGGTGAGCGAGGGCGGCACTATCATCATTCTGTCAGCCTGCACCGAGGGCTTTGGTAGTCCGGATACCCAGCACCAGATCTGCGATTTTGACAATATGGACGCACGGGAGAAAGACCTGCGCGAGAATTTTTCCATAGGCAGCTATGTGGGATTTCTGTTTGCGGAATCAGCGGAAAAGCACAACCTCATCATGGTCAGCTCCATGAATGCTGCGGATTTTGCAAAAACAAAAATCCACATCACCACAACGCTGGACGAAGCACTTGCACTGGCAAAAAAGCTGAACGGCGGCAAGGACCAGCGGGCAACACTGCTGCCCCACGGGGCCAATACCCTGCCCAAGCTCCACGCGGTCAACAACTAGGCATTTAACAGTTGAAAGGGTCACTTACGGCAGACAAAGCCTGCCTTAACGCCTTGCATGGATTGACAGACTGATTACAAAACATCGGGCGTGAAGACGACTGGATTGTCTCCACGCCCGATGTTTTCGTAAAAGCAACAGCGCCCCCTCATGCCTGTACACGGGGGCATCGGCGAATGGCTTGGACAAATGTAGAAAATGCGATATGTCCCAACGATGTGTTTTATGGGGGGGAGTATGCGCTTTATCTATAATCCTTGTACAGACGCCTCGTTCAATCTGGCGGCGGAAGAATGGCTGCTGCGCAATAGCGCAACCGACATTTTTATGCTCTGGCGTAATGCGGCTTCTGTTATTGTGGGGCGAAACCAGAATTCCCACTCCGAAATCAACGCCGATTATGTGCAGCAGCACGGCATCCCCGTTGTGCGCAGGCTTACCGGCGGGGGCGCGGTTTTTCATGACCTGGGGAATATCAACTTTACCTTCATCAGCCTGAACAACCATGCGGGGCTGCTGGATTTCAAGCGCTTTGCCACGCCCATTACCGAAGCGCTCAATGCCCTTGGCGTCCCCTGCGAGTTCAATGGCCGCAACGACATGGTCGTTGGTGAAAGCAAAATTTCCGGCAACGCGCAGCACATGCACCGCGACCGTCTGCTGCACCACGGCACCCTGCTGTATTCTGCCAACCTGGATTCGGTCTGCGCCGCCCTCAAGCCCAGCCCCGCAAAATACATTGATAAATCTGTCAAAAGCGTGCGTGGCCGCGTGGGCAACATTGTGGATTTTTTGCCCCAGCCCATGCCCATTGAGGGATTCATAAACTACCTCATGCGCTTTGTGGCCGGGGAGGATTCTATAGGGCAGACGGCCTTGAGCGCGGAGGAAATAACCGCCATTGAGGCTCTGGCAGAAGAACGCTACCGCTCCTGGTACTGGAATTTTGGCTATTCACCCAATTACGCCTTTGAACGCAGCACAAAGACCCCCGGCGGCGTACTTGACGTACATATGGATGTGCGTGACGGCATAATCGCCGATATCCGTCTGTTCGGCGACTATTTTGGCGTTCGGGATGTGACGGAACTTGAAGATATGCTTTGCGGGTGCAGGCACGAACGTGGGGCTCTGGAACGTCGGCTGGCTCTGGTGCACATTGACGCATTCATTCAGGGCATTGGCGACCGTATTTTTCTGGACTGCCTTTTTTAGTTGGCGCGGCAGCGGGCAAAGGGTTCAACCGCCGACGTGTAGCTCTGTTTTTATGCCATATTAATTTTCATATATTTTATTCACTTTATTTTCGGGACTTTCCCCCATATGTTCTGTTTGCCCATATGCGCTCCAGTAGCGTGTTGCAGGTCTGCTTTGCAGGGTAATCCTCTGTGCGCGGTCTGATTCTGCGGGCTGATGTGTGCTTTTGAAAATTTTTCTGACTTGCGCGAGACATTTGGATGTGGCAGTGCATAACATCCGGTGCCAAAATTAGTTTTGGGTTGGCGCCATGCAGACGGCAAGTAAGTGTCAACTGCAAGCTGGCAACGCACACAATGGGGGCATTACAATGAGCGCTTCTACCAGAGACCTTGTCGGTATAATCATCAACCGCACCTCCCGCACATGGCGTACCAAGCTTGACGAGCGTCTTTCCCATCTGGGGCTGACCCAGGCGCGCTGGCTGGTGCTCATGCACCTGTCGCGAATGAACGGCAAGGCCCTGCAAAAGGATCTGGCCGCTTCTGTGGGCGTGGAAGGCCCCACCCTGGTGCGGGTACTGGATGGCCTTGAACGCATGGGCCTTGTGGAGCGTGTGGGCGTGGAGGGTGACAGGCGCGCCAGACGCATCTGCCTGACCCCCAAGGCGGACAGCGTCATCAACGATATTCTGAACATTGGCACAAAACTGCGCGTTGAGGCTCTGACGGGCATATCCGATGCAGACCTTGAAGTTTTTTATCGTGTGACGGAAGTCATCCTGGCCAATCTGCTTTCCGCATCAGCAAAGTAGCGATTTGCGCGCCTTTACGGCGGCATTTTTTATCCCCGGTATAATGGATGGCGCAGGCGTCATGCTGGTTTGCTCAGCGTCTGCGCAGCAGGTGGGGCAGGGCCGTTGCACAGAAAATGCCGCCCAGAATGGCAAGGGCGCTCACCAGCAGCCGCAGCCCCAGAGTTTCGTTCATGAGCACGGCGCCGCCAAGGGCGGTGATGAGCGGTACGCTCAACTGCACCACAGCGGCAGAGGGCACGCTGAGCCAGCGCAAAACAGCATACCAGAGCACATAGCCAAGAGCAGAAGCCAGAGCTCCGGCTGCCAGGGCGCAGACAACGCCTGCCCATGGCCATGCGGCGGGCATGCCTGCCTGGTCAAAAGCCACAGCCCAGGCCAGCAGTGCTACAGCTAATGGAACGCAACGGATAAAATTGCCAGCCGTGGCCGCAGCGGCATTGTCGCCGCCCCTGCCATAGATCGTGTAGGCCGCCCAGCACAGGCCAGAGCAAAAAATGACCGTAGCAGCCCCTGCTGGCGGCGCATCAAGCCCCGGAAGCAGCAGATAGACAAGCCCCGCCATGGCAAGCCCTATGCCCAGGCTCTGGGCCTTGCCGGGATGTTGTCCCAGCCGCAGCCCGGCCACAAGCATGCCAGCCTGCACGGCCACGGCTATGACCAGCGCGCCCGCCGCAGCGGAAATCCGTACATAAGCCCAGGAAAAGCAGGCCATGTAGCCAAACAGCGCCAGCGCCGCGCCCCAGCTGCCAGCCCGCAGGGGATTGCCGCCGCGCCGCATCTGGAGCAGCCAGAGCATGGCAGCGGCAGAAATGGCCCTCAGGGCCGTATATACAGAGGGGTTCAGGGGATGAGCGTTTTGCCCTTCGGCAAGCGCAAAACGGCAGAGCAGGGAGTTGGCGGCAAAGAGAACCATGACCAGGCTCGTCAAGGCTGCCACCATCAAGGGGGAGGCATGCGTCTTGACGGTCGCGTTGCCAGCCCTGGCGTCCACACGCATCAGTCAATCCGCCGTGCGCCCTGCAACTTGCGGAACACCGTACTGCGGTTGATCTGGAACAGCTCCGCCACGCGTTGCACAGAGCCGTGCACTTCAATGGCCTTGAGCAGAAAATCCCGCTCCATTTCGGCCATGATGTCGCGCAGGGGGCGGCGGGCGGCGAGGATGTCCTCGCTATAGCACGAGGCTTCGCGGGGTGCGCCGGATATCTGCGGCGGCAGGTCGCGCGGGGAAATCAGCGGCCCGCTGAGCGTGATGACCAGACTGTGCACAAGGTTTTGCAGCTCACGCACGTTGCCGGGCCAGGAATAGGCCGTCATGATGTCCAGGGTCACGTCCATAAAAGCCATGGCCTTGTGGTATTTGGCCGTGTACTGGGCGAGGTAGTGCTCTGCCAGGGGGCGCACGTCTTCCTGCCTTTCGCGCAGGGGCGGAATGCGCACTGTGGCCACATTGAGGCGGTAGTACAGGTCGCGGCGGAAGGTTCCGGCCTCCACGCTTTCGGCCAGATCGCGGTTGGTGGCGGCAATGATGCGCACGTCCACCTTGCGCGGGCTGGAAGCGCCCACCCGCATGATTTCTCCGTCCTGGAGCACGCGCAAAAGCCGCGTCTGCATGGAAAGCGGCAACTCGCCCACTTCGTCCAGAAAAATAGTGCTGCCATCAGCAATTTCAAAATACCCGGCCTTGCCCTTGTTGGAAGCGCCCGTGAACGCCCCCGGCATGTAGCCGAACAGTTCGGATTCTGTGAGAGATTCTGAAATGCCGCCGCAGTCGACCTTGAGCAGGATTTTATCGTTGCGGGCCGACTGGGAATGGGTGTAGCGGGCAAAAACGTCCTTGCCCGCGCCGGTTTCGCCCAAAATAAGCACGGTCGCGTCCGTGTCCGCAAAGCGGCGCAGCAGGGAAACCACATCGCCCATGGCCCGGCTGGCATACACAGGCTCGCGGGATTTTGCCGCGCCCTGTGCAATGTAGGCCAACTGGTCGTTGATCTGGTCAATAAGTTTGCACTGCCCGGCCACCTGATCCTGCAATTGGGCGAGCAGGGTGACATCGCGCGCAAACGTGACCACCAGGCACAGATCCCCCTTGGCATCAAAAACGGGAAAGCCCGTAAGCACGAGTTTTTTGCCGTTCTTGAGCTGCTGCACATGGGTGGTGGGCCTGCCCGTGCGCACTATTTCCGGGTTCAGAATGCAGTCAAACGTGCCTTCCTGCACCAGATCGCGCACATTCTTGCCGCGTATCTGCTCCTGGGTCAGCCCGGTCAGCTGCTCGTACATGCGGTTAACCTGCAGGCTGGTGCCAGCGGCGTCGCTTATAAAGACGCCTTCAGGCAGGGCGTCGAGTATGCGCTCCACATGTTTTGATAGAAGCTCGGAAGATCTGCATGCCATAGGTCAATCGGGGGGGTAAGTGGTTATCAGTGCGGTACGCGGAGCCGATCGCCCAGGATGGCCTGCGCCACAGCCTGAAGCCTGTTCATGTGCTCTGTTTCCAGCTTTACATCACCCATGGGCACGGGTCTGTCCAGGAACTGGTATTTCTGCGTACCAAGGCGATGGTAGGGCAGCATTTCGTATTCCACCCGCTCAAAAGGCTTGAGGAATCCGGCAATGGCGGCAATGGCCTCTTCGCTGTCGTTAAAGCCGGGGATAACCGGCGTGCGTGCCAATATGGGCAGAGCAGGAAATTCTTCTGCCAGAATGCGGAAGTTTTCGAGGATATGCCTGTTGGGCAGGCCTGTCTGCGCTTCGTGCACGGCGCTGTCCATATGTTTGATGTCGAACAGCACGTAATTGAGGTATGGCGCAGCCGCGCGGATGGTCTCTGGCGAAACCATACCGCAGGTTTCAACGGCGGTCTTGATGCGCCGGGTGCGCGCCTCGCGCAGCAGAGCCACGGCAAATTCACCCTGCAACAGGGGTTCGCCGCCCGAAAGGGTCAGGCCACCGCCGGAGCGGGCGTAGAAGGCCATGTCCTGCTCAACCACTTGCAGCACGTCATCCACTGTACGCTTTTTGCCGTAAACCAGCAAACCCTGAGCCGGACATGCCGCAGCGCAGGGCATAGGGCATTCGGTGCAGTGGCTGCGGTTTATGTTCAGCTTGTCATCCTCGCCAAGCGTGATGGAACCGTGTGGACAGGCCACAATGCAGTGACCGCATTTGGAAACGCCCAGGCAGCGGCCAGCGTTAAAGGCGAGTTCCGGTTCGCGTTGCTGCGATTCGGGGTTGCTGCACCAGCGGCAGGAAAGGCTACAGCCCTTGAGAAAAACAATGGTTCTTATGCCAGGGCCGTCATGAACCGAATACTTCTGTACGTTAAAAACCATGCCTTGCCGTTGGCAGTCATCCTGACACATAAGACCATCCTTTTATAAAAAACGGGCGCGGCCAACCTTTCGGCCAGTCGCGCCCGTGGAGTTGTTACATAGCGTCGTGTTCAGTACGGGCAATCAGGTCGTTCTGCAGGTCGGGCGACAGGTCCACAAAGTAGGCGCTGTACCCGGCAATGCGCACGATGAGGCTGCGGTACTTCTGCGGGTCTTTCTGCGCGGCCACCAGGGTCTGCTTGTTCACCACGTTGAACTGCACATGCCAGAGCTTGAGGTCGCAGAAGGTGCGGATAAAGGACACCAGCTTTTCCGTGCCCTGCTCGCCTTCCACGCACTTGGGCGTGAACTTGATGTTCAGCATGCGGGCGGCGCGGTCGCGCATGCCCATGTTCTTGGTCTGGTAGTTGGAGAGCAGCACGGCGGTGGGGCCGTTGACGTCCGCGCCGTGCGAGGCCGAGGAGCCGTCGGAAAGCGGGAAGCCGTCTGTACGGCCATTGGGCGTGGCGGAAACCACCTTGCCGAAGGGCACGTGCGAGGTAAAGGGCACATAGCGCACATCGTTGTGGATGCCCAGTTCCTTCATGGAGTACTTGCCGCCGTATTCCACGGAAATCCTGTCGATTTCGCGGCCAATGGCGTCGGCGTATTCATCGTTGTTGCCGTAGCAAGGGGCGGAACGCAGCAGGGCGCGCACGTCGTCGTAGCCTTCAAAGTTGGCGTCAATGGCGGCCAGCAGCTTGTCCATGCTCAGTTTCTTTTCTTCAAACACCAGCTTTTTCACGGCGGCGAGGGAGTCCACAACCGTGCCAAGGCCCATGTATTCAAAGTAGCCCAGGTTGATGCCTTCGGGAATCTGTTCCTGATGCAGGTCGATGCAGTGCTTCATGCACAGGTCGTGCATGGCCGAGCCCATGGGCTGGGCAAAGTGCTGGGCGCGCAGCTTGTTGATGATGTACTGCTGGGTAAAGGCCGCCTTGAGGAACAGCAGGTGCTGCTGCACGTAGGCGTTCCAGAATTCGTCCCAGGTCTTGAAGTTGCGCGGGTCGCCGGTTTCTACGCCCAGCAGCTGGTCGCCAAACTTCTTCATGCGGCCATTGCGCAGTACCATTTCCACGGCAGCGGCAAAGTTGATGTACGCGCCGCCCGAGGTATAGGTGTCGCGGTTGGGCATGCGGGCTTCGGTGCAGCCGGAAACAGCGTAGTCCAGGGCTTCCTCAAAGGTCGCACCCTTGGAAACGTAGAGGGGCACGATTTCTTCGTCGTTGATAAGCTTGGGGAAGCCGGAGCCGTACTTGATGGTTTCGGCCACGTCCCACAGGTAGCGTTCGGGCGCGCGGGAGTGGATGCGGGCCGCGAGGTCGGGGTAGTGCAGCGGGAACTCACGCTTGGACTTGAGGATCAGGTAGGTCAGAGCGTTGCTGGCATCGCGGCCATCGGTGGTCTGGCCGCCAACTGTCACGGCTTCCCAGTGGGCATAACCTTCGTTGAAAGCGCCGCCGGTGGGCGAAATGTACATGTCGATGAATTCGGCCATGCCCACCCACATGCATTCCAGCAATTCCATGGCCTGGGCGTCATTAAGCTTACCCTCGGCGCGGTCTTTGGCGTAGAAGGGGAAGAAGTACTGGTCCATGCGGCCATTGGAAATGGTGGTGCCGGTCTTCTGTTCAATGCGCGAGAACATCTGGGTGAACCACTGGCTCTGGCAGGCTTCCCAGAAGTCGCGGGCAGGTTCGCCGGGTACGTGGTCGGCATTGTCGGCCATGCGCAGCAGTTCGGCCTTGCGGGTGGGGTCGGATTCCTTGGCTGCCATTTCGCGGGCAAGCACGGCGTGGCGCTTGGCCCACAGCACGATGGCATCGCACACGATGACGACGGCTTCAAGGAAGGGGCGCTTTTCGCAGGCGTCCTTGCAGCTCAGTGGATCAAGGGCGTCCAGTTTTTCCTGGGCTTCTTTCTTGATGCTGTTGAAACCGCGTTTCAGGATCTTTTCAAAATCGTGCACCCACTGGATGGACGAACGGAAGGACGAAGTCTCGTTGACGATAAAGCGCGAGATAAGCCCCATGGGGTCGTCATAGGTCAGCTTGTGGATCTCGGCGGGCAGAGCGGCGTTGAGGGCCTCATGGTAGGTCTTGCCCTTCCAGTACGGCGCAATTTCTTCAATAACGCGCTTGGCGTCTTCAGGCGTGATCGTGGCGGGCGAGGTCTTGCGGGTGGGCAGATCGCGCACGGCGATATCCAGAAAGTCGCCGTCCAGTTCGGGGTACAGGATACCGTAGCGGCCATCGCAACCTGCGCGGCCAAGCAGCAACTGGTCTTCCTGCACGTATACGGTCATGTTTTTCGCAATGTGCATGAGGGCCTTTGCCCAGCGCAGCACCAGAGGCTGGCCGTCCGTTTCCTGCATGGACTGGGTGAAGTACAGCGCGCGTTCAATGTCGATGCGCGGCTTCTGCCCCTCAAAACGC
This sequence comes from Desulfovibrio intestinivivus, assembly GCF_053570665.1. Lineage (NCBI taxonomy): Bacteria > Pseudomonadati > Thermodesulfobacteriota > Desulfovibrionia > Desulfovibrionales > Desulfovibrionaceae > Desulfovibrio > Desulfovibrio intestinivivus. Next base: position 1,265,744 of record NZ_JBRBQT010000001.1, read on the forward strand.
TCCAGCAGCTTGAAAACGCGGGTGTGGGTTGTGCGGAATCTGTCTTCCTTGCCCTCGATCTTGTCATACAAGCGCTGTTCCTGAGGGGAGCGGCATTCGCAAGTGGTGGTGCTCATCACGATACTCCTGAAATATGAATATGTGGCGCGCGGGACAATGGTAGCCGCCGCGCGGAGAACGCCGAAAGGTTGTGGCAATCCTCGGTTGCTTTTCCCTGTGCATGCGGCATGCCATAATATTTAACTATGTGAAATTTTTAAGTATTTGTAATTTTTTTCCCCGACTACGTTTGCGAGTGCGGTTTTTAACAAGCCATAGTCGCAAATTTGCACCAGTCAGGAGGGCTTGGCGTTAATAAGGGCATTTATTGCGACGCAAACTTGCGACACAGCGTTTTGGGAGAACTATCCAGCTAGGGGTAACGTGACAAAAAGCAACATGATTTTATTTTCACAAGCACCATTTTTCACCCGCGAGAGAACGATTCCTGCTTGATGCAAATTTGCGACGCGGCTCTAAAACATACTAAAAAAATATGATATAAATAAAAATATTATGCTGATTTTATTGAATTTTACGAGATGTATTGCTGAGAATCAGGCTTTGTGATCTGGCACACATCGTGCAAAACGAAAAATATCACAAGCCGCGTGGGTTGGAGGCGACCTGAACGGCTTAGAAATAGCAACGCCTGGAGAAGAGAGATGGGAAACCTTTTTGTTTCCTGCGCGGGAAGCCTGGTCGGCAACCCGCGTGGATCTGGCAGACGCACTTGCCGCCAGCGCCGCATAACCCCCCAAGCGGGTTCAGGAGAACCGCATTATGAACGTTATTGACTTTCGCTTTCGCCCAAACACGCCAGAAATCATTAACGGCATCAAGAACAGCGCCATGTTCAAGGCGGCCTGCAAAGCCATTGGCTTTGACGCCCGCAAGCCCCAGCCTCTTGACGAGATTGTGGCTGATCTGAACAATCTTGGTGTGGAACTTGGGGTCATAACCGGTCGTGACTGCGAAACCACTTACGGGTTTCCGGCCAATAACAACAGCGTGCTGGAATTTTGCAGGGCTTATCCTGACAAGTTTGTGGGGTTCTGGGGCATTGATCCACACAAAAAAATGGACGCGGTGCGCGAAATTGAGCGCGTGGTTGCCGATTACGGCATGAAGGGTATTGCCATTGACCCTTACCTTGCGCACATACCCGCTTCCGAGGCCAGGTTTTATCCGCTGTACACCAAGTGCTGCGAGCTGAATATTCCTGTGTTCATCACCATGGCTCCGCCGCCGCAGGTGCCGGGGGCCATTCTGGAATACGCAGACCCACGCGATGTGGACAAGGTCGCCAGAGATTTTCCCGAGCTGACGCTCATCATGAGCCACGGCGGGTACCCCTTTGTAAACGAGGCCATCTACACCTGCCTGCGCAACGCCAATGTGTATATGGATATTTCGGAATACGAGCGCGCGCCCATGGTTGACGTGTACGTGCGCGCCATGAACGACCTCATCCCCGACAAAATACTTTTTGCCAGCGCCCATCCCTTTGTGGAGCTGGCCGATGCTCTTGATGCCTACAAGCACTTTAATCTTACTGAAGAAGTCCGCCGCAAGGTCATGTATGAAAACGCCCGCCGCGTGCTGGGCCTGTCATAAGGAGAAAACACATGAGCAACGCTGTTGATAAAGCAACTGCCCAGGCAAACCTGCGCCGCGTAGTTATTTCTTCCCTGATGGGTGCGGTCATCGAATGGTATGACTTTTTCCTCTACGGCGTAGTCGCCGGGCTTGTGTTCAACAAACTGTTTTTCCCGTCCTTTTCGTCGGGCGTTGGTACCATCCTGGCATTTGCGACCTTTGCCGTGGGCTTTGTGGCCCGCCCCCTTGGCGGTTTTATCTTCGGGCATTTTGGCGACAAGATCGGCCGCAAAAAAATGCTCATTCTCACCCTTGAAATCATGGGCGTGGCCACAGTGCTTATTGGCTGCATTCCCTCCTATGACAGCATCGGCATCTGGGCGCCCATTCTGCTGGTTACCTGCCGTATTGCCCAGGGCATTGGCCTTGGCGGCGAGTGGGGCGGTGCGGTGCTTATGGCCTTTGAATCGGCCCCTGCCCACAAGCGTGCGTTTTACGGCAGCCTGCCCCAGGTGGGTCTTTCCCTTGGTCTCATGCTGGCATCCGGCGTGATCGGCGTGCTTTCCTGGCTGCTGCCCGACGAGGCCTTTATCGCCTGGGGCTGGCGCGTGGCCTTTGTGTTAAGCGCCGTACTGGTGCTTGTTGGCGCGTACATCCGTACCTCCGTGCAGGAAACTCAGGACTTTTCCAGCGCCAAAAAGCATGTGGAAAAAATCCGCTACCCCATGATTGACGCCTTCAAACGTTACCCCAAGACCCTGATGGCCTGCGTGGGTGCGCGTTTTGTGGAAGGTATCGCTTTCAACGTATTTGGCGTGTTCTCCCTGACCTACCTTACAAATACCTGCGGCGTTAACCGTACCGTGGCCCTTATGGCCGTGGTGGTGGCATCTGCCGTCATGGCCTGCTTTATCCCCATGTGGGGCGCCATGGCCGACCGCATAGGCAAGGGCCGCATTTTCGGCACTGCCGCAGTGCTGCTGGGCATCACCTCCTTCCCCGTGTTCTGGGTGCTGCATAACTACGCCACCACCAACCTGTTCTTTGTGTACCTTGCCATCATCGTTCCCTTCGGTATCGTCTACGCTGCCGCTTACGCCAGCATGGCGAGCCTGTTCTCCGACAGCTTTGACGCCACTGTACGCTATTCAAGTATTTCCTTCGTGTATCAGTTCTCAGGCATCTTCGCCTCGGGCCTGACGCCCATGATTGCCACCATGCTGGTACAGGCCAATGGTTCGCAACCCTGGTATCTGTGCGGCTATCTGCTTGTGGCTGGTATTATCAGCACCATATCCACCATCTGGCTGGGCAGCATCCGTGAACGTAACGACCTTTACCACACGGCACCTGCCAGCAGCGCGGAAGATGCCTCTGAATCTGCTGTGACCGACGCGGCGGTGTAACCTCTCTCGGACTTAAACACTCTCCTCCCGCGGGGGGGGGGGGGTTTGGGGGGGGCGGGGGGGGCCCCCGCAGCAGATTCATACGGTTGCGCGGGCTATTTGGAAGCACCGCCGCATTTCTTGGCCTTGGTGTTGTAGTTGCCGCAGTTGATGGGGTCGGTCCAGTCGCCGATCAGATCCTTGGATTCGGGCAGGTAGTGCGACCACGCTTCGCCGGGAACCACGGAGGGCGTTTCCCAGACCACCTGGAACTGTCCGTCGGCCTGGATTTCGCCAATCAGCACGGGCTTGGTGATGTGGTGGTTGGGCAGAACCTTGGCCACGCCGCCGGTGAGGTTGGGGGTTTCAAGGCCCACAATGGCCTTCAGAACCTTGTTCACATCGGTGCTCTGGGCCTTTTCAACAGCCTTCACCCACAGGTTGAAGCCGATGTAGTGGGCTTCCATGGGGTCGTTGGTCACGCGCTTGGGATTTTTGGTGAAGTCGTGCCACTTTTTGATGAAGGCCTTGTTGGCGGGATTGTCCACGCTCATGAAGTAGTTCCAGGCGGCCAGATGGCCCACCAGAGGCTTGGTATCTATGCCGGAAAGTTCTTCTTCACCCACGGAGAAAGCCATGACGGGAATGTCGGCGGCGGTGATGCCCTGGTTGGCAAGTTCCTTGTAAAAAGGCACGTTGGCATCGCCGTTGAGGGTGGAAACCACGGCGGTCTTTTTGCCCGCGTTACCGAACTTTTTGATTTCAGCAACGATGGACTGCCAGTCGGAATGGCCGAACGGCGTGTAGTTGATAAGGATATCTTCCTTTTTCACGCCCTTGGAGATCAGGTAGGCTTCGATGATCTTGTTGGCGGTGCGGGGGAACACGTAGTCCGTACCGGCCAGCACCCAGCGCTTCACGCCGAGGTCGTTCATCAGGTAGTCCACAGCGGGAATGGCCTGCTGGTTCGGGGCCGCGCCGGTGTAGATGACGTTGCGCGAGGATTCTTCGCCTTCGTACTGCACGGGGTAGAAGAGGAGGCCGTTGAGTTCTTCAAACACGGGCAACACGGACTTGCGCGAAACAGAGGTCCAACAGCCGAAAACAGCGGCGACCTTGTCCTTGCTCAGCAGCTCGCGGGCCTTTTCTGCAAAGAGGGGCCAGTTGGAGGCAGGGTCCACCACCACGGGTTCCAGCTTTTTGCCCAGCAGGCCGCCTTTTTTGTTCTGCTCTTCAATGAGCATGAGCATGACGTCTTTCAGCGTTGTTTCGCTGATGGCCATGGTGCCGGAGAGCGAATGCAGAATGCCCACCTTGATGGTGTCTTCTGCTGCCTTTGCGTTCAGCGAACCGCACAGGGTGACGAGCATGAGAGCCAACGCCGTCAACGTTTTCTTGAACATGTGGAGCCTCCTTGGAACTGTCTGTATGGCTGTACGTGACGCGGCGCACCCCCATGGTTGCCGCGCTGCTTGCTACAGCACATAGTTAAGCAAGAGGCGTTCCAAGGTCGTATTTTGCGTAATATTACGTAATAATTTGATAAATTTTTTATAGGCACGCTAATGTCAAAACAATTTTGTAAAATCTGGAGATTTTAAAACATTTTTGTACGACTTCGGAGTGGTGCTGTCTGTCCGGACCACAGCTTCGAACGTCCGCGCAAAAAAGCACCCCCGGCCTGGCAGACTTTTAATCTGCCGGGCCGGGGGTGAAGTGTGTATGTCCTGCATCTCTTTGCGGCTTTATGCAGGGTTTGAAGGTGCAAAACGGCGGTGGTCTATGCCGTATTTTTTCATCTTGTAATAGATGATGCGGTAGGTGATGCCCAGGTCGCGCGCGGCCTGATGGATGTTGCCACGGGCGTTTTTGAGCGCGTCCACAATAAATTCCTGCTCCACCCTGGCGATGGTTTCGTTAAAGCCAAGGTCGCCGCCTGTGGGGCCGGTGCTGCTGCTCTCGGCGCTTTGCAGGGTGCTGGGCAGGTGATGGGCGCGCAGCACGGCATCCTCGCAGATGAGCACGGCGCGTTCCATAACGTTTTTCAGCTCACGCACGTTGCCGGGCCAGTGATATTGCAGCAAAAGATCAATGGCGGGCGTGGAAATGCGCCGTACCGGGCGATCATATTCCTTGCTGAACATGCGCAGAAAATGCTCCGTGAGGGGCAAAATGTCCTCCGGCCTTTCGCGCAGCGGCGGAATGAACACGGGAAAGACATTGATGCGGTAGTACAGATCCTCGCGGAACAGCCCCTGCTCCACCAGCTCTTCCAGCGGGCGGTTGGTGGCGCAGACAAGGCGCACGTCCACCTTGTAGCGGCGTTCATCGCCAAGAGGCTGTATTTCGCCTTCCTGAAGCGCGCGCAGCACCTTTGCCTGGGCGGTGGTGGAAAGGTCGCCGATTTCGTCCAGAAACAGCGTGCCCTTGTCCGCCTGACGGAAAAGGCCGGCACGGTTTTGCACCGCGCCTGTGAATGCGCCCTTGCGCCAGCCAAAAAGCTCGCCTTCAATGAGTTCTGAGGGCAGGGCGGCGCAGTTGAGCATGACCAGCGGCTGCGTGCGCCGGGGGCTTGCGGCGTGCAGGGCTTGAGCCATCAGTTCTTTGCCCACGCCCGACTCCCCGCGCAACAGCACCGTGGCGCGGCTGGCCCCGGCCTGCGTGAGGCGGCGCAGCACGTGGCGCAAGCTCTTGGAGGTGGCAATAACCGAGGCTGGCATACCGCTGACCAGAGGTTCATCGGGCAGCATGCAGAAATGCTGGCGCGCCATTTCTTCCTGCAAACGGGCCACCTGCCGACCCACAAGCGTGGCTACTGTTTCGAGAAAGCGGCAGCGCAAATCCAGTTCAGATTCCGGCGCGGTGGGGGTATCGGCGCTCAGGGTGCCGATAACTTCCGTCTGGTCGGCATTTTCAACGCGCACCGGCACGCTTATGAATGCCAGCCGGGCCATTTCTTCCTGGCTGCGGCCAAAAAGGCGGTTCTGAAAGTCGGGCCGCCCCTGCATGCATGAAACAATTATGGGTCGTCCTTCGGCAAAAACCTGGCCAGTGATGCCTGAGCCCGGCTCATAGGCGGCCTCGGGCGCGTCCGCAGGGCCGTAGGAAAGCGAGAGCTTGAGCTCGCCGCTTTCGGGATCCTGAACCACAATGTGGGGTCTGTCGAAGTGCATGTCTTCTGCAAGAGCCGCCAGCAGCTCCTGTAGAGAATCACGAAAGGAATGGCCCGGCGATAGGGCGGCCAACACTCGGTTAAGGGTGTCGAGGCACTGCCCTGTGCCCATGAAGGGCGCGGCGAAATGGGCTTCTTGCATATGTCCCCTGCTCAATGCGGCGTGAGTACGGCGCTGTTTTCCGAAGTTGCCGAACATTATCCATAGCTGTGTTACGCCTTGGTGGCGGGCATCTGCTCACGCAGTAACCTGAGCAATCTCAAGTAAGTTGCTGCAATATGGAACGGCATATCAGGCATAGCGGCACATGGTGCCCGCTGATGCAGACTGAGGGGGGAAGATGCGGATCTGGTCTGACCTGTTGTCGGTTTGCGGAGGATGCAATCCCAGGCAGTAGCGGCCCCAGAGGGGCTGATTGTTCTGAAACGGGCCGCTTCATAGCTGGCGGCAGGGCGGCTCCGTCACAGAGGGTTGAAGGGCCGCGCCCGCGGCGCGGCCCTTCAGAAGATTATTGCTGCGGTCCCTGGTCAATGTCAATGATGCGGCCTTGCAGCCATACATAGGCATCGACCTCGTGTCCCACTTCCGGTTCGTAGTCGCCCAGAACCATCTTGGAGGCGTAAACAGCCAGACGCATGGGCTGCCTGTCTTCAAAGGGAAAGCTGACGTAGAGCAGCTTTACGGGCATTTTTTCAAGCTGGCAGTCTTTCACTTCTTCAATGGTGGCGCGCATCTGGTATTCGCAGAAGTTGCGGCCAGGCATGATGAGGTGACGATTGCTGACGCTCACCTTGAGAGGCGGCACGTCCAGGCGAGTTTTGCCGGGATTTTCGGCAAGCCATGCCTCGGCATAGGCCTCGTAACGCACGCCCTGAGTGATGGTGATTTCGTCAAGCAGAGCCTTGCGCAGGCCAAGGGCGAGGCCAGCCAGCAAAAATGTGTGCATGACGCCGGGGGTGAGGTCGTCCTTGTCGCGTCCATACAGCGGGTCGTAAAACCACATGGGGTTTTTGCCCTCAAGCATGGTCACGGCCACGTTGGCCTCAACGCCGGTCTGCCAGGGGTGCACATTGTCGACCGTGAGATCGTTGGGCAGCCCTTCAAGCAGGGGGGTGGCGGTGACAGGGGCAAGCTTTTCCCCTTCTTCGCCAGCCACAAGCACAGCAGCCCTGACGGGCTGATCCTGCGGCCATGCCAGCAGGATGTGATCCTTGCCGTCACGTTTCCACTGCCAGGAGGGGCGGGTGCCGCCGTCGTGCATGACGGTGGTGGCAATCTGGCCCATGATGGCGGCGGGGTTTTGCCCCGTCAGCACAGCCCAGGCATCGCCCAGGGTTTCTGTATGCCCACGGTTGGCGGCAGCCAGTTGGGCTTCCAGCTCTTCGGCGGTAGGAGCCTGATCGGCAAGAGGATTGCCGTTGCTGTCAACGCGAACCCATTCTTCGGCTTCGGTTTCGGCAGCCTGAATTTTGTTTTCAGCTTTTTTGGCCATGAAATGTTCCTTTCATCGCGCGGTCAGGGCGCTGGCCGGAGGGTATCCGGCCAGCGCACAATACAATTTAACGTCTGTCGCCACGGTCGCGGCGCTCACGCCCGCCACGGTCACCGCGGCCATTTCTGTCGCCGCGGTCGCCCCTGTCGGAACGGGGAGGACGAGCGGTTTCTTCGGGATTCCAAGGGTGGCCCTGCTCTTCAAGCAGCACAGCCTTGCGGCTGGCGCGGATGCGGTCGCCGTTGATTTCAATGACCTTGACCATCATGTCTTCGCCAAGGCGAGCAACGTCGCCGGGCTGTTCCACGCGGTTAACGTCAAGCTGCGACACGTGCACAAGGGCTTCCACATTGGGCAGCACTTCCACGATGGCGCCGATTTCCATGATTTTGCGCACCTTGGCAAGATAGTTCTTGCCGAGGTCGGGGCGCTGGTCATAGTACGAAACCATTTCGCGGGCTTTTTCCAAGGCTTCAGCCGTGGGGGCGAAGATGGAAACGCGGCCAGTGTCTTCGATATCCACAGAAGCGCCGGTGGCAGCTGTGATGGCCTTGATGTTCTTGCCGCCGGGGCCAATGATGAGGCGGATGATGTCCGGATTCACGAACACTTCGGCATGCTGGGGAGCAAAGCGCGAAAGTTCCTTGCGCGGTTCGCCAATGGCCTTGGCCATTTCTTCCAGAATGTGATGACGACCTTCGTGGGCCTGCTTCATGGCGGCGCGCATGATTTCGGTGGTGAGGCCGGTGATCTTGATGTCCATCTGCACGCCGGTCACGCCTTCAGCGGTACCAGCGATCTTGAAGTCCATGTCGCCGAGGGCGTCTTCGTCACCAAGGATATCGGTGAGCACGATGAACTTGTCGCCTTCCTTGATGAGGCCCATGGCCACACCGGCCACAGGGGCGCTGATGGGCACGCCCGCATCCATGAGCGAAAGCGAACCGCCGCACACGGCAGCCATGGAGGAAGAGCCGTTGGATTCGAGAGTTTCGGACACAACGCGCAGGGTAAAGGGAAAATCAGCGTCAGCGGGCAGCACGGGGCGCAGGGACTTTTCAGCCAGAGCGCCGTGGCCGATTTCGCGGCGCGAAACGCGCACGGGCTTGACCTCGCCCACAGAGAAGGGCGGGAAGTTGTAGTGCAGCATAAAGCGCTTGGTCACGTCGCCGATGAGCGAATCCATGCGCTGTTCATCGGTGGAGGAACCAAGGGTGGTCACAACCATGGACTTGGTTTCGCCGCGGCGGAACAGGGCGGAGCCGTGGGCGCGGGGCAGCAGGCCTGTCTGGATCTGGATGGGGCGCACGGTCTTGGTGTCGCGGCCGTCAATGCGCGTGCCTTCGTTGACAATGCGGGCGCGCACCAACTTCTTTTCCAGGTCAGAGATCATGTCGCCCACGCTCTTGAGCGCGGCGTCGTTTTCGGCCCAGGCCGGATCGCTCTTGAGGTTTTCCATGACCTTTTCTTTCACGGCCTTGCGGGCGTCCTTGCGGGACATCTTTTCAGGCACGCGCAGGGCTTCTTCCAGGCCAGCGGCAAGGGCCAGTTCCTTCACGCGGGCAACCAGAACCGGGTCATCGGCGTGGGGGGTAAAGGCCATCTTGGGCTTGCCGGCCAGTTCGCGCAGCTTGAGCTGGGCTTCAACCAGAGGCTGAATCTGCTGGCGGCCCCATTCAAGAGCGTCGATAATGACTTCTTCGGGCACAAAGCGGGCTTCGCCTTCCACCATGGTGAGCGCATCGGCAGAGGCGGCAAACACGATGTTGAGGTCGCTCTGTTCCTGCTGCTCAAAGGTGGGGTTCAGCACAAACTGACCATTGATGCGGCCAATGCGGCCACCGGCCACCGGGCCGTCAAAGGGCAGGGGCGAAAGCATGACCGCGGCGGAAGCGCCCGTAAGCGCCAGCACGTCGGAGTCGTTCACCTGATCGGCAGAAATGACGCTGGCAAGAACCTGCACGTCTTCGTTCAGGCCCTTCTTGGGGAAGAGCGGACGCAGCGGGCGGTCGATCAGGCGGGAAACCAGGGTTTCGCGCTCGGAAGGACGGCCGATTTCGCGGCGGAAGAAGCTGCCGGGGATGCGGCCAGCGGCGTACATTTTTTCAGAGTATTCGACGGTAAGAGGGAAGAAGCCCTTGTCGAATTCAAGCGTCTGCGAGCACACGGTGACGAGCACCACGGTGCCGCCGCACTGAATCCACACAGAACCGTGGGCCTGATTGGCCATACGGCCTGTTTCAAGGATAACTTCCTTGCCGCCGACCATGGCTGTAACCCTGATGGGTTCAAAAATATCTTGATACATAAAAAATCCTTTGCGTAGTGCGAAGGGGATTCCGGCAAAAGCGGGCAGATCATCGGCCATTGGCCTCTGCCTGATTTTCCCGGACCCCCCTTCTTCGCGTTTTGTACCCTCACTGGGGTTGATTCAGGCAACAAGGGGGAGCGCTGGCTCCCCCTTGCGCGACAGAAGTCTTACTTGCGCAGACCGAGCTTTTCGATAAGAGCGCGGTAACGCTGAACGTCTTTCTTCTTCAGATAGTTCAGAATGTTGCGACGACGGCCAACCAGCTTGAGCAGACCGGTGCGGGAGTGGAAGTCCTTCTTGTGTTCTTTGAAGTGACCGGTGAGGTCTTCAATACGGGCGGTGAGCAGAGCCACCTGAACTTCCGGGGAACCGGTGTCGCCTTCGTGTTTGGCGTGGGCATCAATAACCGTTTTCTTGTCGCTGGCATCCATTACCACAGCAGTACTCCTTGATAGTCGGGGTTAGTTCCAAAGTCCCCGCAACACGGTCCAACATGGGCCAGCGGGCGTGGTTTCGAGCTGCGCCAGAGCCAGGGCAGTGCCCTGTTCAAGCAGCAGCGCAAAGCCCTCCGCAGGCTCGGCATCTGTCGCGCCCTGCTCGTGGGCATCCGCTTGCGCGGCTGCTTCCGGGCGGCAAGGCACGGCTATGCCGTTGCGCACGCGAGCGGCTTCATCCGGCGTGAGCTCCACCTTGTGCCAGTGGGGCAGTGCTTCCGCAATGGGACGCACGCAACCCGGCAACAGGGCGGGATCAGCCGAGAAGTCCGCAGGATCGCGGGCCACATCGAGGCCGAAGGGGTGACTATACTCCCGGGTCAGTTCTGTGAGCACGGCTCCACACCCTAAGCGCGTCCCCAAGCTGTGGGCCAGGGAGCGTATATAGGTGCCAGAACTGCAAGCGACCCGAAAGCTCACAAACGGAAGACTCACTTCGAGTGTTTCCGCCTGTGAAATTTTTATGCGTTTGACCTTGGCAGGGGCTTCTACGCCCTTGCGCGCCAGTTTATAGAGCGGCTGGCCTTCGTGCTTGGCCGCTGAATAAGGCGGCACGGCCTGCTCGGCAAGCTCAAGCCAGGCGGCAACTTCGCGGCGCACGTCAGCTTCGCTCACATGCTCCCACGGCGTTTCGGCCACAACCTTGCCTTCAATATCCCAGGTGTCGGTGGTCTGGCCCAGCCGCAACGTGCCGCTGTAAACCTTGCCGCCGCCAGCCAGCAGATGGCCTGAAAGTTTGGTGGCCTGCCCCAGCAAAACAAGCAGAACTCCTGATGCCAAAGGATCAAGAGTGCCCGCATGCCCGATCTTTTTTTGCCCAAGGCGTTTGATAGCCGTGAGACAGCGGGCCGAGGTGGGGCCGGAGGGCTTGCGCAGCACCAGAATGCCGTGCTGCTGGGGCAACTGGGCCGCCCCGGAGCTTTTTTCCGGCTGCCGGTCTGGGGTGCTGGGTGCGGCAGCAGCCGCTTTGGTCATACTCATACGCAAGTTGCAACCATAGCCGCAGAGCGGGCATAAGTCAAAAAAATATCAGCGGCAAAGGCCCCTGGCGGGAGCCAAAACCGAGAAAAAAGCAGAAAACCGTTACTCGCCGGACGAACCCAGGTCTTCGGCATCCAGTTCTTCAGCTATGGCAGCCAGCAACTGGGCGCTAGCCGTATCCATATCCGCCCGCACGGTGCCGCCCGCAGCATTGCGGTGCCCGCCGCCGCCAAGTCTGGCCGCTGCGGCGCGCACGTCTACCGCGCCGTAGGAGCGCAGGCTGAACTTGCAGCAGGCCGGGGAATCCTCCCGCAGTACTGCGGCCACATGGACGCCGCGGAGGCGGCGCAGTTGTTCCACAAAGCCTTCGAGGTCTTCCTTCAGCGCCCCGCATTTGCGCAGGTCTTCAAGATACACGGGGCAAAAACAGACGCTGCCGTTGCGCTCAAGCTGCGCCCGCTGCAAAAGCTGGCCCCAGAGGTTCAGGCGGCCACGGCTCCAGCTGTTTTCAAGATGTTCGCGCAACTGGGCAATATTACAGCCATGCTCAACCAGATGGGCCGTGAGGTAGAGCACCTCCGCGCTGGTGTTGCCGTGGCAGAAGCCGCCAGTGTCGGTAATGATGCCAAGGGCCAGGGCGTTTGCAAGCTCGCCAGTGAGGGGCAGGCCTGCGGCCAGAGCCACATAGGCCATGAGCTGGGCAGTCGCCGCTGCCTGGGGTTCAACCCAGTTTGCCACGTTTCCCATGCCGTTGCCGCCGAGGTGGTGGTCAATATTCAGAGTTTGCAGATCCGGCAGGCGGCCCGCCAGCTCGCGGCCAAGGCGCTCGGGTTCGCCGCAATCAAGCAGCACGGCGCAGCGAGGCTTGAAGGGCGGATGCCCCAGCGTAGTGTGCACAAAGCCCGGCGTGGAAAAAAAGTCCAGATACCCCGGCAGGCCTGGCTGGGCGTAGAGCATAAATTCCTTGCCCATGAACCGCAGAATGTGACCCGCAGCCGCCACCGCGCCTGCGGCATCGCCGTCAGGGTTCACATGGGCGGCCACAATAACCTGATCCACATGGCGAAAAGCTTCGGCCATGCGTTCCGCACCTTCGCGGAATTGCGGGGGAATGAGTTCAGTCCGCTGCATATATCTCCACCTGGCTATCCGTCATTTCCTCGGGGCAGACCGCTTCCATCATGAGCGCGCATTTGTCCATGCGGCTGCGCAGATGGCTCTCGCTGTTGGAAATGGATACCACTGCAAGCCGCAGACGGGAGAGACTGTCTTCTGTTCCCGCTTCGGCTATGGCTACATTAAATTTGTTTCTGGTCTTCTGTTTCAGGCTGTTGGCAACGCGGCGCTTCGCCTTGAGATTGTCGTTGCCTTCCAGGCTGAATTCTACGGTAAGAACCGCCATAAACATGGCCATAGGCTGGATTCCTGCCGGGCGAAAGGCTTTTTGCAGGCTTGCCGCCTTGTGGCGGCAAGGGGTAGGCGGCGTGCTTTTGGCCTCAAGGGCACCTTCCGGCACAGCCAAGAAATACAGATATGACCTGTTAGGCTGGCTGTCAAAGGCATGCATGCGAAAAAAAGAAGGGAGGCCAGTAAGCGGCCTCCCTTCCAATTAATCGATTTTAAAGAGTGGCGGCTTCTTCGACGGTTTCAAAGGCTTCGATGATGTCGCCTATCTTCACGTCGTTGAAGTTTTCAAGACCCACGCCGCACTCGTTGCCCTTAACCACTTCCTTGGAGTCGTCCTTGAAGCGCTTGAGGGAAGAGATCTTGCCCGTGTAGACCACCACGCCATCGCGCAGCAGACGCACACCAGCATTACGGGCGATCTTGCCGTCAGCCACGTAGGAACCAGCGATAAGGCCGACCTTGGGCACGCTGAAGGTGTCGCGCACTTCGGCCTGGCCGAGGTACACTTCACGCTGCACAGGGGCGAGCATGCCAGCCATGGCGCTCTTGATATCGTCCACGAGCTTGTAAATGATCTCGTAGAAGCGGATATCCACGTTTTCGTGATCGGCCACATCCTTGATCTTGGAAGTGGGACGCACGTTGAAGCCGATAATGATAGCCTGCGAGGCAGAAGCCAGCAGAATGTCGGATTCCGTGATTGCGCCTGTGCCGCCGTGCACCACGTTGATGCGCACCTTTTCCGTGCTCTGTTTGTTCAGAGCTTCGGTGATGGCTTCCAGACTGCCCTGCACGTCCGCCTTGACCACAAGGTTGAGGGTCAGGGTTTCCTGATCGGACTTGCGCTGCGACAGGAATGTTTCAAGGGTGACACGCGATTCGGAGGCCAGATCACGTTCACGCTGCTTGATCGCGCGGGAATCGGCAATGCGGCGGGCGACCTTTTCGTCGGCCACCACAAAGAATTCCTCACCGGCTTCCGGCACGCCTTCAAAGCCCTGTACTTCCACAGGCAGCGAGGGGCTGGCGTCCTTGACCTTCTTGCCCTGATCGCTCATGAGAGCGCGCACACGGCCCGAGAAGGTGCCGCACACAAAGCTGTCGCCCTGGCGCAGGGTGCCTTCCTGAATGAGCACGGTGGCGATAGGGCCACGGCCCTTGTCGAGCTTGGCTTCCACAATATGACCGCGAGCGGGCTTGTCGGGGTTGGCCTTGAGCTCCATGATTTCAGACTGGAGGGCCACCATTTCGAGCAGTTCGTCCAGACCCATGCGGCTCTTGGCCGAAACCTTGGCAACGATGGTGTCGCCGCCCCATTCTTCGGCCTGCAAACCAAGCTCGGCCAGTTCCCGCAACACGCGGTCAGGGTCGGCGCCGGGCTTGTCCATCTTGTTCACGGCCACCATAATGGGAACATTGGCGGCGCGGGAGTGGTTGATGGCTTCGCGGGTCTGCTCCATGACGCCGTCATCGGCGGCGACCACAAGGATAACAAGGTCGGTGACCTGAGCGCCACGGGCGCGCATGGCGGTGAAGGCTTCGTGGCCGGGCGTGTCGAGGAACACGATTTCGCCGCGCTTGGTCTTCACATGGTATGCGCCGATGTGCTGCGTGATGCCGCCGGCTTCGCCGCTGGTGACGTTGGACTTGCGTATGGCGTCGAGCAACGAGGTTTTACCGTGGTCAACGTGACCCATAATGGTAACAACGGGCGGGCGCGGCTTGAGAGTTTCAGGCGCGTCCACTTCCTTGGGAACCAGATAATCGTCTTCAGAAAAGCCGACTTTTTCAACTTCGTAGCCGAATTCTGCGGCCACCAGGGTGGCGGTGTCGATATCCAGCGTCTGGTTGATGGTCGCCATGATGCCAAGACCAAAGAGTACCTTGATGATCTCGTTGGCCTTGAGGCCCATCTGGTGGGCCATGTCGGCAACGCGGATGGCTTCGGTAATACGGATCTTGCGCTTGGCGGCCTTGAGCGGCTGGGTGGACTGCGGCACCACAGAAGAACGGCCCGACTTGCGGCGGCCCTTGCCTCTGTTCAGGCGACCATTGTCGTCGTCATCGCTGCGGCGACCAAAATCACCCTGCTGAAAATCAACAGTGCGGCGACCCTTGAGGCGCTTTTTCTTGCTCTGTCCATCGCGGGTGTCGGAAGGGGAGGCAGGCGCAGCCTGCTGCCCAAAGCCGCCTGCGGGACCACCGGGACGGGGGCCGCCAGCAGAGCGCGGCGCGCCGCCGGGGCCACCGGGGCCGCCAGGACGGGGACCGCCGGGACGGGGAGGCCTGCCAGCGCCGTCTCTGGGCGGATAGCCGCCGGGGCGGCTGTCGCCAGTGCGGGCGGGGCGGGCATCCTGCGTGGGCGTAGCGCCGGGAACAGGACGGGAAATAATGCGAACCTGCGGCGTTGCCGGGGCTTCCGCACGGGGCGCGCGACGGGGCGCGGCACCTTCCTCGCCGTCTTCACTGGCGCGGGCTTCGGCAGAACGCTGGGGCAGAGTAGGCGCAGACGAGCCTTCGGGCATGGCCGAGGCATCGGGGCGCGCCACTCGGGCCTTGGCGGCCTTGTCCTGCGCTTCAGTCTTGTCGGCGTGGAGCTTTTCAGCCGGAGCCTTTGCAGCAACGGCTTCCACCACAGGGGCGGCAGGCGCTGCTTCAGGCGCTGGGGCAGACTCCGCAGCGGCGGGAGCCGGAGCTTCCACAACTTCGGGTTCTTTCTGGTCGCTGGGGCGGCTGATGACGCGCGCGGGCGAGATAACCTTGGCAGGCTTGACGATGCGGGCCTTGTGTTCGGCAGCGGGGGCCGGCTCCTGCGCGGGCTTGGAAGCCTTGGGCGCAGCAGGTTCGGCAGCGGCAGCAGGAGCAGCAGGGGCCGCTTCAGCCACGGCTTCTAGCACTGGGGCAGCTTCCTTGGGCGCTTCGGTTTCAACCGGTGCGGCAACGGGGGCTTCCTGCGCTGTGGTTTCGGCTTCCTGCGGGGAGTCCTTGCGGCGGCGGCGCACGATGACGTCGCGCTGCGAACCGGCACGCTCCGCATCAACCTGTTTCTGTTCGGCAAAGTAGTCGCGCAAGCGAGTGGCCTCCTCTGAGGTGACGGAACCAGTAGCGGATTTTACCGACAGGCCGAGCTCACGCGCGACACGCAGTATATCCTTGGGATCCTGCGAGATATCCCCGCCGAGATCCTTAATTTTTATTTTATCATCGGACATGTTTTCCCCCCTTGCGCCGTGTTCCGGGTCTGAATTTCGCGAACTTTGCCGCGCAGACAGGATCGGAACATACATACCAGCCTCTGCCCGGTCTGGTTTTTTCTGCGTCTAAAGTCAAAATTCCCTGCTCCGCCAGTACGTGGCGGTCGAGATCGGCCTTGGGAAAGCGGCGGCGGCAGATGACGCACATGCGCTCCGGCCCGTCACAGGCCTGCTCCCCGACTTCAACGGGCGCAGCGTTATTCTTTTGCATCTCCGCTTTCCGTGGCTGCGGGCATTTTCAGCTCCACTGCCGAGGATTCGGGAGTGCTCTCCACAATCGGGGCCAGGAAGTTGATGGCCGAGCGCAGGTCGGCAATGCGGGCCGCGCTGATAGTGAGCTTGTCAGCCAGTTCCTGGTCCGTAGCCTCGCGCAGGTTGTCCAGCGAGCTGTAACCCGCGGCCAGAAGCGCTTCAATGGAAACTTCCGCCACGCTGGCAACCTGTTCAAGGCCGTGCCCGATGGCATTGGCCTCGTTGTAGCGGGTTTCGGTAAAGATATCGACCTTCCAACCCAGCAGGCGCGCGGCAAGCTTGACGTTCTGCCCCTTGCGCCCGATGGCGTTGGTGAGCTGATCGTCAGGCACGATGACTTCCAGAAGATTTTCTTCTTCGTCCACCACGATGCGCGAAACCAGGGCCGGGGCCAGGGCGTTGCGGGCATAGGTGGCGATGTCTGCGCTCCAGACAACAATGTCGATGCGCTCGCCGTGCAGTTCCTGCACGATGTTCTGGATGCGCGAACCGCGCACGCCAACGCACGCGCCCACAGGATCCACATCGCGCTCACGCGAAAGCACGGCAACCTTGGCACGGGAGCCAGGATCACGGGCAACGCCCATGATCTGCACCACGCCATCGTCAACTTCGGGCACCTCGCGGCGGAACAGGGCGGCCATGTAGTCGCGGTGCGAACGCGAAACAACAACCTGCGGGCCGCGCCCTTCCTGACGCACTTCAATGATAAGAGCCTGTACGCGGTCGCCGCGCTTGTAATGCTCACGCGGAATCTGTTCCTCGCGGGGCAGAATGGCTTCGGTACGGCCCAGGTTCACAACCCAGCCGCCCTTGTCGCGGCGCTGCACGATGCCGGATACAATTTCGCCCACGCGGTCCTTGTATTCGGTGTAGATGATTTCCTGCTCCGCATCACGCATGCGCTGGATGATAACCTGCTTGGCAGACTGGGCGGCAATGCGGCCAAGGTCTTCAACCTTGACGCGGAAACCCATTTCATCATCAACCTGCACGGAGGGATCATGCTTGATCGCTTCGGAGTATTCGATCTGCGTGTCAGAATTGGCAAAGTCGTCGTCTTCCATGACGATTTTGAACTGGTAGACCTCAATGTCGCCTGTTTCGTCATTGTAGGTCACTTCCACGTCCATATCTTCGCTGAAGCGGCGCAGCACCGAAGTGCGCACCGCGTCTTCAAGCGTGTCGATGAGCATGTTACGGTCAAGGCCTTTGTCCTTGCTGATCTGGTCAATGGCCTTTTTAAGTTCAAGATTCATGGGTGCCTCCGGCTGCTGGCGCTGCGGCGAAAATATCTCTGGTTCCTGCCCTGTTCACGGCGGCCAGTGAGTCTGGCCATGCCAAGCGAGTGTGCAGTTGCGTCAGGTTTTATTGGTTCTCTTCAGAACCACTGGATTTTGTTTTCTTTTCCTTGCGGGGCTTGGCCTCGGCCTTGGCGGCGGGCGCTTTGGCGCGGCCCTTGCCAGGCTTTTGCGGCTGCCTGAAAATATACATGCGGCTTGCCCTGCGCACTGCATCCCAGGGGATGCTGACCGGCGGCAGGTTTTCGGGTGTCACCTCGCCCTCGGGCGAGATGGTGGCTGGCGCCAGGGTGAATGCACTTTCTTCAACAGAAAGCAGTGTGCCGCGCCACAGGCGGCGGGGGCCACCGTGCGAGGGGTTGGGCCCCTCGGGGGCACCTTCGTTGATAGCAACGGCCCTGAGCAGACGGGCTTCCACCACATCACCAATATAATGGCGCATCTGGTCAAGGCTGAAGAAAAGTCGCGTCAGGCCGGGGGTGGAAACCTCCAGCACGTACGCTTCGGGAATGGTATCTTCCACCTCAAGGGCGAGGCCGATGTGGCGCGAGATATGCTCGCACTGCTCAAGGGTGGCAGAAAGCGCGATCAGGGCTGGCGCATCAATGTCGTCGGTGTCGGCGGGGGCGGGCTGGGTGCCGGATTCCGCAGAAAACGGCACGTCTACAAAGAGCCGAACCACTGTGCGCCCGGCGCGGACGATTTCCACACCCCAGATAACCAGGCCCAGCGATGTTGCGAGGGGCTCGGCCAAACTGGTGATGGTTTCTTTGAGTACGTCGTCGGTCATTCGTTTCTTAGAGCATTCCTTTGCGCTGAAAATGCGCTTACCTGGCGGGTTTGCCCTGTCACAAGGACAAAAAAAAGGGGGCCCATTCAGGCCACCCCGCAGGAACTGCGTTCCGCATCAGGATGTAGCAGTGGCGCGAACGCCAGCCGCTTTGAATGAGTTTCATTATCTTGGTGAAAAAAAAATGTCAAGATGTTTGTGCAATGCGGGCAATATCTACCAAGGTGAGTTGTCCTGCCTTGATTGATGGAGTATGAATACCACCAAATGATAAAAATGGCCTTTTTTTTCTGAAAACTAATTTTTTTTTAAAAAATGCCGAAATACAGAGTGAGAAGAGAATAGACCGGAACAGCGGCATTAGGGGGCTGCTGTTCCGTTTTGTAAACGATGGCATGCAGACGGCAAGTTTTTGCCAAGCATAAAAAGTTTTTGCGTTTTAAAGCGAGGTGGCTCAGTGAACGGTAAATTCCTTTTGTACAGTTGCGCATCAGCGCTGCTGGCAGCGGGTCTTGGTTTTGGCGTAACTCAGCTGGCGGGTTTGCCCGTTTTGGCTGTTATAGTGAGCGCCCTTGTGGCGGCCTTTGGCGCGTTTGCTGCCGGTCGTGCGCTTGCAAACGGGGCTCTGCGCCAGGCTGGTGCGGCTGTCTGCGCAGTGGCTGCCAATCCCAGCCGAAGTCTGAACAATACTGATCCCTTTCTTGCTCCGCTGGTTACAAGTCTTGAAGACCTGCGGCAGGCTTTTAAAAACGACAGGGAATATAAAGACGGCATTTTGCGTGGCCTGCCCATGCCGTACTTGCTGGTGGACACCAACGAGCGCGCGCTCAGCACCAACAAGGAATGCCTGAAGATGCTGGAAATCGACGACAGCATTGAATCCTGCCTTGGCAAAACACTGGCCCTTCTGTTTTATAACGATCCCACGCGCAAAACCGCCGTGGGCAAGAGCATGGCCACGGGCGAGTGCTTCAAGAATCTTGAAGTGACCATCGGTGGCCACAAGGGCGGCAAGGTCAATGTGCTCGCCAACGTGTTTCCCATCTACAATGCCGAGGGGGCCTGCATTGGCGGCATGTGCGTGTATGTGGACATGACCGCGCTCAATGAGGCGCAGCGGCAGATCACGGAAAAGAACCAGCGTATGGCCGAAGTGGCCCAGGCGCTGGAAGAAACCATGGATGAACTGGCCCAGATCGTGGTGGCGCTTACCGGCAGCATCCGGCAGTCGGACAAAAATGCCGCCATTGCCGCAGGGCAGCTTAAAGAGGCCGCATCTTCCATGGGCCACATGAACGCCAGAGTGCAGGAAGTTGCCGGCAATGCGGATAAGGCCGCCGAAGCTTCAGGCCACACCATGTCCAAGGCCACCACAGGGGCGGAAGTTGTGCAGAACGCCCTGCACGGCATTGAAAACGTGCACCGTGTCACGCTTGAATTGCGTACTGATATGGCCACGCTGGAATCACATGCCAGAGCCATTACCGAGATCATGAACGTTATTTCAGATATTGCCGACCAGACCAACCTGCTGGCCCTCAACGCCGCCATTGAAGCGGCCCGTGCTGGTGAAGCCGGGCGCGGTTTTGCCGTGGTGGCCGATGAAGTGCGCAAACTGGCAGAAAAAACCATGGCTTCCACCACGGATGTGGGCCGTGCCATTGAGGCCATTCAGCAAAGCGCCGCCAAGAGCATGTCATCCATGGACAATGCCGTGCAGCAGGTGGAGCAGGCCACAGACTACGCCAAGCAGTCTGGCGAGGCGCTGGACGCCATCGTGGGTACGGTTGAAAACACCGTGGGACAGGTCAAGGCCATCGCCGCTGCCAGCGAAGAGCAGTCAGCCGCCAGCGAGCAGATCACCCACACCATTGATCAGGTGAACCACATGGTGGCCGACACGTCCCAATCCATGGGCCAGGCAAGCATGGAAACCGACAAGCTTCAGGAGCTGACCGACAAACTGGAAGACCTGACAGCGCAACTGAAAGTGTAGCGCAGTTTTTTGCCTCAAGGCAGTACAAGACCCGTTGCAGCCGGATAGAGCGATAAGCGCGCAATATCTGTCTGGGACGGGTCTTTTTTGTGGTAAAATGTCTGGAGGTTCTATAGTTGTTCGTTCACGCCCAGCACCATTTCAAGGACGGCGTCAGCTAGCAGGGCGGCAGCTTCGGTCACACGGGGAGCAAGGGGCGGGGCCAGCAGGATATCCGTGCTAAAGTCGCCCACGAGCACCAGATTGCCAAGATAGCGTTTGCCCATGGCTTTGCCGCCCCATCCGCCCATGCCCGATGCGCTGGCTATGCGATAGCCGCCGAGCAGGGCTGTTTCCACCAGCAGTGTTTTGTCGTCTGGCCCGTCAAAGGCTTCCACCCAGATGGGGCAGGCGGGCAGCACCTCAGCCATGTTGTTCTGGTCAAGACGCATGCGCCGCGCTTCCACGCCCATTTCGGGATTCAGTTCCAGCAGCAGCTCTGCCAGGGCTTCGACCTTGGGGCGGCCCACATGCCGGGGCCAGTATTGCTGGCGGTTGAGATTGGAGGCGTCCACCACGTCATCATCCACCAGCACCAGATTGCCCACACCGCTGCGGGCCAGCATCAGGGCTGCGTTTGAGCCAAGCCCCCCCGCTCCGGCAATGCCCACGCGGGCGGCGCGCAGGGTCGCCAGTTGGTCTGGGCTGAGGTAGCGGGCAAGGCCCGTGTGAAGTGCATTGTGCATGGCGTGGATCCGTAAGTTGGTTGTTTGGCCTGGAATTGTCAGCTTGTTTTACACGGCGGCCTGGTGTGCGCCAGACCGCCGTGCGATAGCTGCATGCAGTTTTTTATACGGCCACCGGGTCTTCCCAGTCTTTAAGCACAGCCTGATAGCCTATGCCCGCGAGTGATGCCGCCATTTCTTCAAGGCTGCGGCGGTCGGTGATTTCAAACTGGCCGGGATTGTGCAAATCTTCGGTTGCGCGACCGCCCACGGCGGTGGAAACACCGGCGGAAACTCTGGTTACGCCGATGGGGACCAGGTGATCGCGCATAAAGGCGCTTTCGCGGCTGGAGCAGGTGATGCCAGCACGCGGCAAGAAGCAGCGCATGGCCGTAACATATTGTACAAGATGGCGGTCGTCCACACCGTGCTGCACGTCAAAATTGCCTTCATGCGGGCAGATGCGCGGGATGGAAACGCTCACATCCACCCCGGGATAGCGCCTTTGCAGCCACCATGCGTGCAGGCCTGTGGCAAAGGCGTCCTGCTCAAAAGATTCCAGCCCCAGCAAAGCGCCCACGCCGATGGAGCGAATGCCGCCCTCTGCCGCACGCTGCGGCGCATTGAGCCTGAAGCCGTAATCATGCTTGGGGCCAACGGGGTGCAACCATGCATAAAGTTCCGGATTATACGTCTCCTGAAACATGGTCATGCTGTCCACGCCGGCGTTCACCAGTAGTTCATATTCTTCGGTGGTGAGCGAATAGACTTCCACGCCCACCGAGGCAAAGCGGGGTTTGATGCGGCGGGCCGCATCCGCGATGTACTGCGGCGAGGACAAATGCCGCGCATCGCCCGTCAGCAGCAAGATGTGCTGAAAGCCCTTGTCGGCGATAACGTCGGCCTCCGCAGCAGCCTCATCAATACTCAGATGGCGGCGTGGCTGCTTGTTTTTTGCATTGAATCCGCAGTAGCGGCACTGGTTGGTGCAGACATCGGAGATGTAGAGCGGCGTGAATATGTTTATGGCCTTGCCAAAGAAACGCAGGGTCAGGTCGCGCGCACGGCGGGCCATGGCCTCAAGGTGCGGAGCAGCCGCAGGTGAAAGCAGGGTAAGGAAATCGGCTGGCTGCAAGATTTCCTTTTGCAGCACGGCCAGAACATCCGCTTCTGTGGCGCGTGCGGCTCCTTCTGCCCGGCGGGCTGAGGGCCACGCCTGCAAGTATTCCTGAAAAGTTTCCATGTGTGATCCTTATAAGCGGTCGGCTGCCAGCAGTTTAACTGGCGGTCAACATGGCAGTGTACTGCAAACGTTAGCGGAGAAATCCCGTCAGCGGTGAAGACGCTTCCGCGCCTTGGCCCTGCGCCATGACCGCGCCGGGGCCAGCCAGCCAGGCATCGCGCCCGGCCCGTACCGCCGCGCCGAATGCGCGGGCCATGCTGACGGGGTCGCTGGACGAGGCGATGGCCGTGTTTACCAAACAGGCAGCCGCGCCCATTTCCATGGCTTCGCAAGCCTCCGAAGGGCGGCCAATGCCCGCGTCCACCACAATGGGCAGGTCGATTTCTTCAATCAGGATGCCCACCATCTCCTTGGTGCGCAGGCCCCTGTTGGTGCCGATGGGCGCACCCAGCGGCATGACGGCAGCCGCGCCCGCGTTGACGCAGGCCCGCGCCACGTAGAGATCGGGATTGATGTAGGGCAGCACGGTAAAGCCCTCTTTGGCGAGTATTTCCGTGGCCTTGGCAGTTTCGTAGCCGTCAGGCAGCAGGTGGCGGGTGTCGGAAATGACTTCAATTTTTATCCAGTCGCCGCAACCCGCAGCACGGGCCAGCCGAGCCAGACGCACCGCTTCCTCGGCGGTTCGCGCACCCGAGGTGTTGGGCAAAAGGCGCATGTGGGCGGGAATATGCCCCATGATGCCCTGGCTGGAGGCCTGATTCTCGGCCTGTTTGTCCACACGCCGCATGGCCACGGTGATGACTTGCGCGCCGCTGGCTTCGGCCACTGAAGGGATGAGGCTGTCGGCTCCGTATTTGCCGGTGCCGATGAAAAGACGGCTTGTAAGGGTGACGCCGCCGATGATGAAGGGATCGTTCATTGTGCTCTCCGTCTGGAATGTGCTGGTAAAATGATGGTATTCTGGGCCGGGAACAGGTTTGGCCTGTTATCCTCCGCCCACAAAGTGCACGATTTCCAGACTGTCGCCCCCGCAGAGCAGGGTTTGGGCAAAACGCTCGCGGGGCAGGATTTCTCCGTTGCGTTCAACGACAACCCGTGCCGTATCATGTCCGCGCGCCGCCAGAAGTTCGGCAACGCTGCATGGTTCCGCAATGGCTTCGGTTTCCCCGTTGACTATGACATCCATACGCGCCTCCAGAGGAAAACAGCCGCTGGGCTGTTTCCGAGGTTGAGGTTGTAATGGTTCTGCGGGGTAACTGATGCCGGACGGCACAAAACAGAAATGCCCGCAAAAACCATTACGGCTGCGGGCGAGCACAATCCTGCAAATAAATGCAGGTTGGCCAGCTTCCCTTCGTCGGCACTATCCGCGTCAGGTGCAGAACCGCGTTGTTTTGCGCGATTCTAGGGGTCAGGGCGCTATCACCCTTTCTCAGCCTTTGAGGCTCCCCCAGCCGGTTTTTTGAGTTTAGGCCCAGGCAGAGAGGAATGCAAGCAAAACGCGCAACACCTGAACCGCCGAGCGGCAAACAGCAGAAATTATCGTGCACAGTTTTTTGAAGAGTGCTGACAATGCTTGGAATAAAGTGCTTGCATGGATTCACGAAAAGGGTGAAAATTTTCACATCACTGCTTGGAATATGCGATTATAAGCAACCTACCTTCTGAAACAGTAGTAAACCACTGTACTAATGGCGCACTCACGGTGCTGGTTCCTTAAAAACATGCAGGATGTATGCTGATTTGCTTTGGACAGAGTCCACAGCGAGTGCATTGAGCGGACAATTTGTATGGACAGAAGTTGGTATTGAGGGTAGGTCGGAAAGCAGGAAAGTTTATGATTAGCAATGTTGACCAGTTAACTGGGGGTTCTGGTTGGTCGCGATTTTAACAGCGCGACGCATTGGCAAGGAGGAAGCAGACTGTGCGTCGTTCCGCAGGATTCAGTAGCGTTTTTCTGGGGTAGCGGCTGAGTGACTTTGGAATGATTTGCAGGCTGCGACCAGAAGAACAAAACAGGGAGAGACACGATGGAAAGCTTGGAGCACATTAATGCCATCACGCTAGTGTTTGCGGCATTATGCATATTTGCCATTGCCTATCGGGTGTATGGCATTTTTCTGGCAAACAAGGTTCTGAAACTGGACGCGGGCCGTATCACGCCAGCGGTTCGTTTTGCCGATGGTCACGACTACGTCAAAACCAACGAATTTGTTCTCTACGGGCACCATTTTGCCGCCATCGCGGCTGCCGGGCCGCTGGTTGGCCCTGTGCTTGCCGCGCAGTTCGGCTATTTGCCCGGCGCGCTGTGGATCCTGATTGGCTGCGTGCTTGGTGGCGCGGTGCACGATATGGTGGTGCTGTTCGCCTCCGTGCGGCACAAGGGCCAGAGCCTTTCGGCCATCGCCCAGCGCGAGGTCGGCCCCGTTACGGGTACCGTGGCGGGCATCGCCGTGCTGTGTATTCTTATTCTGACTCTGGCCGGTCTTTCGCTGGCCTGCATCAGCGCCATGCACAACGCGCCCTGGTCGCTGTTTATCGTGGTCATCACCATGCCTATCGCCATGCTCATGGGCCTGATCATGCGCTTCAAGCAGAACAGCGTTCTGCTTGCCAGCCTTGTGGGTCTGGTGCTGCTGGTTGTGGGTATTCTGAGCGGTCATGACCTCATGCAGAAGGATGTTCTGGGCTGGGCCTTTGACTGGGATCGCAACACCGTGGCTCTGGCCATTGCTGGCTACGGTTTCCTGGCTTCCGTTCTGCCCGTGTGGTTCCTGCTGGTGCCGCGCGACTATCTTTCCACCTATCTCAAGATCGGCACCATCCTTATGCTGGCCGTGGGCATCATCTTTGTGCAGCCTACCCTGCTCATGCCCACCATTACTCCCTTTATTAACGGTGGTGGCCCCGTGATCGGCGGGCCTGCATTGCCCTTTATCTTCATCACCATCGCTTGCGGCGCCATGTCCGGCTTCCACGCCATCATCGGCACAGGCACAACGCCCAAAATGATCGGCAACGAGCGCGACATCCTCTTTGTGGGTTACGGCGCCATGCTGACAGAAGGTTTTGTTGCCATCATGGCCTTGATCGCCGCCTGCACCCTGATGCCCGGCGACTATTTTGCCATCAACTCCACCCCTGACAAGTTCAGCTCGCTGATCGCCGCGCATCCCGCGTTGAACACTGTTGACCTGGGCTTCTTTGAAGAAAAGATCGGCCTGAACCTGCATGCCCGCCCCGGCGGCGCAGTTTCCTTGGCCGTGGGCATGGCCCACATTTTCCACAAGATCCCCTACATGGATCACCTGATGGCCTACTGGTACAACTTTGCCGTCATGTTTGAAGCCGTCTTCATCCTGACCGCCATTGACGCCGGTACCCGCGTGGGCCGCTTCTTCCTGCAGGAAATGCTGGGCAAGGTGTACGCGCCCTTTGGCGACAAGAACTGGATGCCCGGCGTCTACATCACCAGCTTCATCTTCACGTCCATGTGGGGCTACCTGATGTACACCGGCAACATCAGCAACATCTGGCCCCTGTTCGGTCTGAGCAACCAGCTGCTTGCTGGCTGCGCCCTGATCGTGTGCACCTCCATGCTGCTGCGCATGAACCGCGGCAAGCTCAGCCTTGTTACGGCCATCCCCGGTATCTTCCTGACCGCCGTGACCTTCTGGGCTGGCTACTTGCAGGTCACCAAGACCTACATCCCCGGCGGCAAGTATCTGCTTGCTTTCCTGGCCTGCCTGGTCATGGTGCTGATGGTCTTTGTGCTTGTGGGCACCATCCGCCGCTGGATTGAGCTTATGAACATCAAGGGTACGGTTAACGACGCTTACGGCGAACCCGTGCGCGTCCTGGCCGAAGAATAACAGAAGAATAACTGAGAGCCGCCGCTGGCGGCGGGCATAACAAAGCTCCCCCGGAATCTCGCGGTTCCGGGGGAGCTTTTTGTTTATGGCAAGTGCCAGCGATGGCTTGCAGGCTGCGCGAAAGAAGAACGTTACTTCAGCTTGCCCTCAAGGGCCTCGGCAGCAATCTGGCTGGCGGTTTTTTCGTAAACATCTTCGCCGTCAAAAAGTTCGCAGGGAGCGGTATTGTCCGCTTCGGCCAGTCGGCGCAAGGCAGGGGCGTCCATGAGGTCAGGCGGCAGTTGGCTGAGCGCCCATGCGGCCATGCCCTGGCACACAGGGTCAACGTCTTCCAGCCCTTTCAGCAGCCAGGGGCGGGCGGTCAGGCACAATTGCGGGCGTGCCTGGGCAAGACGACCGATGGCCCAGTAGCAGGAGCGGCGCAGGGTGTCGTTGTCGCAATAGTTGTCATCGCGGCCAAGATCAATGATGTAGCTGATAAGAATGCGGTGAAAATCCTTTGCCAGGGATTCGCTGGCAGCGAGGATTTCTGCAAAGGCCTCGGGGATGCCCCAGCCGATGTTGCCGGATTCTTCGTTGAGGTGCCACATGAGGCGGCGGATGATATTCCTGGCCGTTTCCGGCTGTTCCTGCATCAGGCGCGCCGTTATCTGCCCCAGCACAACTGCGGCGCGGTGCATGGTCTGGGGGCCGAGCAGAAGAAAGGAAAAGAGCGGCCCTACATTTTCAAGGCCGCCCTGGGCGATTTCGTCCAGGTGTTCGCGCCACTGCGGGCTGACAAGGCATTCTTTAAGCTTTTGTTTTGTGGATCGCATGCGGGCCATGAGCAGTTCCTCCACGGTCTGTTTCCAAGCTTGCGTTTATAGTGAGCGCTTTTGAGCAATCTGGCAAGGCAGGAATCTGGTGAGTTGTTTCGCCTTGCGGCGGGATTGCGCCCTTCGGGCACGGAAGTTTCGCCACCTGGCGAAGTTTGGGACGCCTCCCCGGCACGGGGCAAAGGGGACCGGTTATGGGGCTGCGCCCCGCCATTCTGATGCCAAACCCCGCGCTGCGGTCTTTGGGCCGCTTTCGGCGGCGTTGCCGCCGAGCGGTAAGGCACGGATATCAGTCGCTGACGGCGCGGCAAAGCCGCGACCTGCTCCTGATTTCAGGTCGTATTGGCTAAGCCAATACTCCGTATGGGGCTGCGCCCCCTCCTCGGCCCCCTCTGCACTCCCCCCGGAGTACCCCCCTTGGAGTTTCAATTCCCGTTGGGTTTGCGAGGGCACGCGTCTGCTGCTGCGGGAGCTTCCTTCTCTCGCTGCGCTCGCTCAGGCGATCTCCCTCCGCGACGCGTAAATGCCAGAGTATGTTTTCGCTTTGATTAATATCCGTTTCAGCCAAAGACCACGAATATTGTGCCGATTCAGGGAATGCATTGTACCCTTTTCGATATCTTCAAAGTTTTGGTCATCATTAAGCTTGGGCTAATTCAGATTTTACCCCATAGCGTTCCATTCAACCGTGATCAAGTGGATGCGTTACGAGTCAGGATAATTCACTCGTCATCAGAAGCGGGTCGTGGAGTCGCCTTCCTTATACTCGCCGGAGCGGAGCGAAGGCGATGGTTGTTGTTGGGCGAATTTGCAAAATACGTTTTTTGCGATCTGAAAAGGAAGCGCCGGGATTTTGAGCGCAGCGTACTTAAGTAATTTTATTTTGAAATTGCTTTAGTGACTGCGAAAGCAGGCACCCGCCGTGAAGGCATAAGCGCAATTTATTTGCGCTGTTAAGTGCCGGAACTGGCGTGTCTTGAACTTTGAAAATATATATTTTCAAAGTTCATCTACTCTTAAATCCGTGAGCATCAAAATCCCGGCGCTGACATATTCAGGTCGTAAAAGTCGGGTTTGCGTAAATCAGCCTGACAGGCTCACCCTCCCCCATTTAAAATGGCGGCCATGGTCTGTTCAGGCGGCGAGTAGACCGAGCCGCCCACTCGCGCGCAGCAGGGCGAGCACGGGCGGAGGAGCAAGTGCGGCTTTGCCGCCGCGCGGATCTTTCTGGTTACAACGTACAAAAGAAAATCACCCAGAACGGCACGCTGAAATCAAGTATCATGGCATGCACGATGGAAACAAAAATCCAGTCCTTGCCGCAATACCTTGTAATAACAGGCAGCGTCGTATCCATGGTAGACGCCCCGCCGCAACTGATGGGCATGAGCGGGCCAAAATACTTCGCCAGCAAGGGCGTGAGCAGCAACGTGATGAGCTCGCGGGCAATGTTGCTGATAAGCGCAATGGTGCCGAGTTCAGGCCCCTTGTATTGCGAAATGAAGATGGACGACAGCGAGTAGTAGGCAAAGCCCGCGCCCACGGCCATGCATTCGCTCACGCTGTAGGCCAGAAACAGACTCATGAGAGCCGTGCCCGCAAATGTGCCCACAGTGGTTGCCAGCGGCAGCAGCAAGACGCGCGGGCGCAACGTGCGCAAAATTTCGCCCAGCCTGCGATCCGAACCGATGGAAATGCCCACCAGCAGCATGAGCAGCCACAGGGCGTATATCGTGAAGTCGTGCTCCACCAGATAGGCGGGTATCAGCTCCACGCGGGCAAGCAACACACCGGAACAAAAGAAAAACAGGATGATAAGGCTACCCTTCATGGTTGGGTGCCTCAGCATCGGACGCCTTTTGTTGGGGAGAAATCCCTGTGGGAGTGGGCGTTTTGGTGAAGAATCGGCGAATCATCGCTACGCAGACAAAGGAACCCAGAATGCCCGCTACCGTGAGGGCCAGGGCAGCGCCGCCAAGCCGAGGCAGGGACTGCATGAGCAGCTCGTTGCTGCCTACGGATATGCCAAGAGCAAAAAGCAGCAGCATGATGGCGGGTGTGACGCAACGTGTCAGCGAGGTGATCCAGGGCTGGCCGCGCAGCAGAAAGCCAAGGGCCATGCCAAGAAAGGTAAGTCCAAGCGCAATAAACATGGAAGGCAAATCTCCTCTCGGTCGCCCATGAGCGACAATGAAGGGCAGTCCGAAGCGCGCGGCGACCCCCACGTGTCCTGTTTGCGGGGCTTAGCGCAAAATGTGGCGCAGGGCTTCGCGCAGCAGGGCCAGCATGGATGCATAGCGCTGGTCGAACTGGAGCAGGTTGTCCACGTCCCAGAGAACCCATACCAGCTTGCCGCGGTGGCGGATTTGTTGGGGAGGCCGCAGCCCGCCGGGGAGCGCAACGGCATTGGCTGCCGCCGAACCCATGACCACCACGCCTCTGGCGCGGAGTTGGGCAGCGCCAGACCAGAACACGTCCGCATTGGCCGCAAAGCCATTGTCCGCCATGGGTGGTACGGCTGGCGGCAATGCAGCGGGATCGGGAGGGAGGCACGAGGGCCAGAAGGTATGCGTACCAGCGGGATGCCCCAGATCTTTCAGCAGGCGCTGCAAAAACTGGCGGCGTTCCAGACGGCCCGGAGTCTGCGGGTCGCAGAGGTCGGGGCCAAGATTCCAGTATGTCCACAATATGGGGCCGGGGCGGGTCTGTTCCAGTCGGGCCTGCCATGGGGCGGGCCACACGTGGGGAGGCAAGGGCAGCCAAGCGGCGGCCTTGCTCTGTTCTGCGGCTGGAGCGGCTTCGGCATGGGCGGTATCCGGCCCTGCGGGCATGTGGGGTCGCCGATGAGGGGGGACTTCTCGGCTTGCCACGGGGCTTGCCGATCGCGGACTTGGCTGTTGGTTGCCTTGCTGCTGACCACGTTGCTGCCAGGGCTGGCGCTCACGCGCGGGCTGGCCTGCATGCGCCTGGCTGTGGGCGTTGGCGGATGCCGCGCGAGACGCCTCCTGTTGGGGGGCGGCAAAGGCATCGTAGCCTTCGGGCATGAGCAGGGTGGTAAGCCCACGGCGCTGCCAGAGCGCGCTGACGGGGTTTACGAGCGCAAAAGCCATGAACACAGTTCCCAGGCCACATCAGCCTTGCTTTGGTTGGGCCAGATTTCTTCATGCCCGGTCGCGTCTACAACAGCCATGGAATTGGTGGCAGCGCCAAAGCCGCTGTCTGTGGCGTTGACGCGGTTGGCGGCCAGCACGTCGGCCTTTTTGCCTTGGAGCTTGGTATGGGCCAGAGGCAGCAGGGCCTGCATGTCGGCGGCGGTTTCTGCGGCAAAGCCCAGCACCTTCTGGCCTGGCTTGCGGCCCTCGGAAAGGGTGCGCAGAATATCGGGGTTGGGCGTAAAGGCCACGGTGAGTCCGTCCGGCGCGTCCGCTTTCTTGAATTTGCGGGGGCCAAAGGGCTGGGGCGAAAAATCTGCCACAGCAGCGGTGAACATGCCCATGTCCATGCCGGGCCAGATATCGGCGGCGGCATGAAACATGTCGCGGGCGCTCACAACATCGTGCCGGGCGATTTCACGCGGCAAACGTGCGCGCACACCGGGGCCGCAGACTGCAGTAACCTCTGCGCCGCGCAGCCATGCCGCCACGGCCAGCGCCGCGCCCATGAGGCCGCTGGAAGGATTTGACCAGAAGCGCACGCCGTCCCATGCCTCGCGGGTGGGGCCCAGCGTGACCATAACGCGTTTGCCCGCCATGTCCTGCGGCGAAAGCGCGCGCAGGGCAGCCAGAAAAATATCGTGCAGGGGGGCAAGACGGCCCTCGCCCTGTTCGCCGCAGGCCGTGCCGCCGCATGCTGGGATTACAATATGCGCCCCGCGTTGCCGCAAAATGTCAATGTTGGCCTGCGTGGCTGGGTTGGCCCACATGCGCGGATTCATGGCCGGGGCGATCACCATTGGCCCGTCAAAGGCCAGAGCCTGCGCGGCCAGCATGTCGCCCGCCGCGCCGTGCGCCAGACGGAACAGGGCGTCAGCCGATGCCGGAGCCACTACCAGAGCCTGCGCGTGTTGTCCCGGTTCAAGATGGGAAAAAACATCCTGCCCCTGTGAAAACATGTCTTCATACACAGGGGCAGCGCCCAGCGACTCAAAGAGCAGGGGAGCCACAAAGCGGCGCGCGCCCGGCGTGAGCGTGGCCGAAACATGCATGCCCATGCCTGTCCATGCGCGCAAAAGATCGGCGGCCTTGTAGCAGGCCACGGAACCGCAAACTCCAAGGTGCAGGCGTTTGCGTTCATAACGGGTGCTCTGGTCAAAGGGAGTGTTCAGAACACTTTTGCTTTCGCTCATAGGTTTCGCTCCTGTAGACCGCCCTTGTTGCCGCCCCAGCTTTCAGTAAAACCGGGTTTGGGGGAGGAATTCATGCCGCCGCCACCGCCAGAGCTTTCGCTGTAACCGGACGAGCTGCCGCTGCCGCTGTTGCCCCCGCCGTAGCCGCGGTTGCCTGTATTTTCCTGCATGGGCAGGGTTGCGCCATCGGGCATGCGGTCGGCAACCCAGATGGCAAGCACCGTGCCCATGGTTTCCCGTTCAATTGTCAGCGTAGCCATTGTTGAGCCGCGTTCGTACACGTATACGCTGCGTATGCCTTTGCGTTGGGCCAGGCGTAAATGCCAGCCCTGACCCTGCAAACCGGTGAACATGATCTGGGCTACAAAGCCCATGTCGGCATCACCGCGAAATATTTCAAGCCCTTGCGCGCCACCAGCCCCGGCGGTCTGGTATCCGTGGGTGGGGAAACGCTGCATTCCGGCAGGTGTGGAAACCCCCAAAAGTTGGCTTGTGCCAGTATCAACGCCGCCCGTAAGGGGGTCATTGGTAAAGGGATTGCTGATTTCCATCGTCGAGCAGCCCGCCATCAGAGCGGCAAGCAGGGTGACTGCAAGGATGACAAGCGGGCGTCGCATGGCTATAATCTCCTCCTCCCGGCGTGAAATGCTCCGGAAGCAACCCAAGTACACTAGCGCCTCCGCCGCATGCTGACAAGTCCGCGGCGTGAGAGGTTCATTAATGAGGCCCACGTATTATGCCCACTGAGGAAGCGGATTTTTTTCTCGAAAGTTATAATTTTGCATTGCCTGAAGCGCAGATAGCCCAGTTCCCGCCTGAAGAGCGCGGGAACTCGCGTCTGCTGGTCATGCCGCGCCAGGGTGCGCTCGAGCTTGAGCACCACCAGTTCAGCGATCTGCCGGACTGCCTGCCTGAGGGCGCGTTGCTGGTAGCCAACAATTCCCGCGTATTGCAGGCGCGCTTGCTGGGAACACGCTCCACTGGCGGCAAGGTGGAGTTTTTGCTGCTCACGCCCCTGCCGCTGGTGCTTGAAAGGGGACGGTCCGACAAGCTTGGCGGCTCCAGCGCGGAAGTCGAGGGGCTCATACGCTCCGGCGGCAGCATTCGTGATGGTGAAAAGCTTGAATTTGGCGCGGGCATCAGCGTGACCGTTCTGGAATCGGGCGAATTCGGGCATCGGCGTGTGCGTCTGGCCTGGGACGGGGACCTTTCCAAGGCCTTTGCCGCCACCGGGCACATTCCTTTGCCGCCCTACATCAAGCGGACAGATGCGGAAGAAGATCTGAGCCGCTACCAGACCATCTATTCCCGCGAGGACAAGACGGGTTCTGTGGCCGCGCCCACGGCGGGGCTGCACTTTACCCCCGAGATGCGAGAAACCCTGAAGGCCAGAGGCTTTCAGTGGGCGGACGTAACCCTGTATGTGGGTTACGGCACCTTCAGCCCTGTGCGCAGCGCCGACATACGCGGCCACCGCATGCACAGGGAATATGTGGAAATGCCCGAGGCAACGGCGCTTGCCATTGCCGAGGCCAAGCGTGAAGGGCGGCCTGTGATTGCCGTTGGCACCACCAGCCTGCGCTCTATGGAGGGCGTGGCCGAATTGTGCGGCAGGGTGCAGCCCTTTACCGGTTGGACGGACATCTTTTTGTACCCCGGCAGGCCCTTCCGTGTGGTTGATGGCCTGCTGACAAACTTTCATCTGCCTGAGTCCTCCCTGATCATGCTGGTTTCTGCCCTGGCCGGGCGCGAGCGCGTGCTTGCCGCTTATGCCGAGGCTGTGAGCAGGGGGTATCGGTTCTTCTCATATGGCGATGCCATGCTTATTCGCTGATTGTTTCAAGAAGCGGGTGTGGAATCCCAAGGAGCTGAAATGTCAAGAGTTGTATTCATGGAAGAGCGCTGCAAGGGCTGCCGCCTGTGTGTGGAAGTCTGCCCGGTGCACATCCTCAGGCCTTCGGGCCGTTTTAACCGCCACGGTTATGAAGTGATGGAAATGGAAGGCCAATGCACGGGCTGTGCCTCGTGCGCGGTCATGTGTCCCGATGTGGCCATACGCGTGTTCAAAAGCGCGAAAACCAAGGGGGGCAAGGCATGAGCGCTGCAACCGAACGTGTGCTCATCAAGGGCAACGAGGCCGTGGCCTTTGGCGCTATAGATGCGGGCTGCCGCTGCTATTTTGGCTACCCCATCACCCCGCAGAATGAAGTGCCGGAATCCCTCTCCAGCCTGTTGCCCGAAGTCGGCGGCCAGTTTGTGCAGGCCGAAAGCGAAGTCGGCGCCATCAACATGGTGCTGGGTGCGGCAGCCAGCGGTATTCCTGCGCTTACGTCTTCCTCCAGCTGCGGTATTTCGCTCATGCAGGAAGGCATTTCCTACATGGCGGGCAGCCAGATCCCCGGCGTGATCGTCAACATGCAGCGCGGCGGCCCCGGCCTTGGCGATATAGGCCCCTCGCAGGGCGATTATTTTCAGGCCGTCAAGGGCGGCGGACACGGCGACCACCGCAATCTGGTGCTGGCCCCCTCCACCGCTCAGGAATGCTATGATTTCATGTTCAGGGCCTTTGCCCTGGCATTCAAATACGCCAACCCGGTCATGGTGCTGGGCGACGCCATTGTGGGCCAGATCAAGGAACCCGTGCGCCGCGTGCCGCCCAAGGACGCCGTGCCCGCCGAGGACCTTGCCGCCCTTGCCGCGCCCTGGCGCATGGAAGGTTATGGCCGCCGTGGCCCCGGCGCGCAGCCGCGCCTGCTCAAGTCGGTCTATCTGGCCGAAGGGGCCCTGGCCGAGCGCAACCGCATGCTCATGAGCAAATACGAATCCATGAAGGCCGACTGCGCCTTTGAATGCGTTGATACTGAAGATGCGGAGCTGATTGTGGTGGCCTTTGGCTCCATTGCCCGCATTGCCCGCAGCGCCATCCGTCAGTTGCGCGCCCAGGGGCATAAAATCGGCCTGTTCCGGCCCATTACCCTGTTCCCCTTCCCGGATGAAGCCCTGCGCGCTCTTGCGCCCGGTCGGCGTTTTCTGGTTATGGAGCAGAACACGGGGCAGATGGTGGAAGATGTCCGCCTGGCCCTCTTTGGCCAGCCGGGCGTTGCGCCCGCATCCGTGCTGTGGCACGGCGTCATGCCGGGGCTGTTCATCGGCGCCGATGCCCTGCGCGAACCCATGCTTCAGGCCCTCAAGGAGAACTAATCATGCAAGCTCAGGAACTGGACGCATTGCGTCCCGCCGAGGGCGAAAGCCTGGTTTTTGATACCAATCCCGTGCTCAACGAGCGCCCCACCCACTATTGCCCCGGCTGCCACCACGGCATTGCCCACAGGCTGGTGAGCGAGGTGCTGCACGAACTGGGCGTGGCCGAACGCACCATTCTGGTGGCCTCGGTGGGCTGCGCCACATTCACTTACGATTACTTTAACGTGGACGGCCTTGAGGCCCCGCATGGCCGTGCCTGCGCCGTGGCCACAGGCGTACGCCGCGCCCGCCCGGATGCTGTGGTGTTCACCTATCAGGGCGACGGCGACATGGCAGCCATCGGCATGGCCGAATCCATGCACGCCGCCAACCGTGGCGAAAAGATCACCGGCATTTTCATCAACAACACGGTGTACGGCATGACCGGCGGGCAGATGGCCCCCACCACCCTGGTGGGACAAAAGACCACCACCTCGCGGCAGGGGCGCTCCATCAGCAATGAGGGCGGCCCCATCCGCATGGCCGAGATCATGGCCCAGCTGGACGGCGTGGCCTATTCCGCCCGCTGCTCGCTGGATTCGGTCAAGCATGTGCGCGAATCAAAAAAGGCCATGCGCAAAGCCTTTGAAGTGCAGTTGCAGGGTCTTGGCTTTGGCTTCATTGAGCTGCTTTCCGGCTGCCCCACCAACTGGCATCTGGATCCCATTGCCGCCAACAAGCGGATTGCCGAGGCCATGATGCCCGTATTCCCCCTTGGGGTGTACAAGGATGTGACGGCCAGCGTGGAGGCGGATCATGTCTAACGCATATCAGGATGTGATTATTGCCGGTTTTGGCGGTCAGGGCGTTATGCTCATCGGCAACCTGCTGGCGCAGGCCGGCATGGAACACGGGCTTGAGGTGAGCTTTATCCCGGTTTACGGGGCTGAAATGCGCGGCGGCACGGCCAACTGCACGGTGGTGCTTGATGAGCATCCCATCGGTTCGCCCCTGGTGCGCGAGCCCATGTCCACCATCATTCTCAACGAACCTTCGCTTTCCAAGTTCCAGCCGCGGCTGGGCGCGGACGGTGTGCAGATCGTCAATGCCTCGCTGGTGGGGGAAACCCTGCTTGATACAGCGAAGCGCACGGTCTACATTCCCGTGAACGACATGGCCCACGAACTGGGCAATGTAAAGATGGCCAACATGGTGGCCTTGGGCGCATGGCTCAAGGCAACAGGCGCGTTGCCTCTCAATGTGGTGCAGGAAGCGCTGAATCGCGTGGTCAGCGCGCACTACGCCAAGTTGATCTCCGCCAACGCCAAGGCGCTGGAGCAGGGCTACAACTTCGCATAGCATGCGGCCCGCCCCGTGCGGGACGCTTTTGCAAAATAAAAAACATCCGGCAGGGAATCCACTGCCGGATGTTTGATTTTCAGGGCACGTGCAGCCCGCGGAGCCTATGCGCCAGCCAGGCCACTACCAATCATGGTTTCGGGCCGCACAATGTTGTCGAACTGTTCTTCGGTTACGCTCCCCAGCGCCAGCGCCGCCTGACGGAGCGTGAGGCCTTCCGCCGAGGCTTTTTCCGCGATTTTTGCCGCCTGCTGGTAGCCGATGACGGGCGAAAGCGCCGTGACCAGCATCAGGGAATTATTGACGAACGAATCTATTTTTGCCCGGTTGAGCGTTGTGCCTTCAACGGAATGCTCTCTGAATTTACGGCAGCCATCACCCAGAATATTGACGGATTGCAGCACGTTCTTGATGGCTACGGGGCGCATGACATTGAGTTCAAAATTGCCCTGGCTGCCCGCAAGGGCCACGGCACTGTCGTTGCCCATGACCTGTATGGCGATCATGATCAGGGCTTCGCACTGGGTGGGGTTGATCTTGCCGGGCATGATGGACGAGCCGGGTTCGTTCTCTGGAAGTTGCAGTTCGCCCAGCCCACAGCGCGGGCCAGCCGCCAGCCAGCGCATGTCGTTGGCTATTTTGACAAGGGCCACGGCGAGGCCGCGCAGGGCGGCGCTAAAGCGCACTATGGCATCCTGGGAGGCAAGGGCCATGAACTTGTTGGGGGCGGTGACAAAGGGCTTGCCCGTGATGCTCGCCAGTTCTTCCGCCACAGCCATGCTGAAGCCCTTTGGCGCGTTCAGCCCGGTGCCCACGGCGGTGCCGCCCAGAGCCAAAGGGTAGAGCCCTTCGCGGGCGGCCTGAATATCCTCAACGCAGGCGCGCAGTTGGGCGGCATAGCCTGACCATTCCTGCCCCACGCTGAGGGGCACGGCATCCTGCAAGTGGGTGCGGCCAATCTTGACCA
The DNA here is from genome assembly GCF_053570665.1 of Desulfovibrio intestinivivus. Lineage (NCBI taxonomy): Bacteria > Pseudomonadati > Thermodesulfobacteriota > Desulfovibrionia > Desulfovibrionales > Desulfovibrionaceae > Desulfovibrio > Desulfovibrio intestinivivus. The sequence continues at coordinate 1,302,646 of NZ_JBRBQT010000001.1, forward strand.
CGTCCATCCACTGCACGGCCTTGCGTTCCACTGCTTCGGCCAGGGCTTCCACCTCCGGCAGCAGGCGTGCATCGCAGCTCTGCACGGCGGCCAGATGCATGGCCGTGGGAAAGGCATCGTTGGACGACTGGCTCATGTTCACATCGTCATTGGGGCCAACGGGCTTCTGACTGCCCATGACGCCGCCGAGCAACTGGATGGCGCGGTTGGACAGCACCTCGTTCACATTCATGTTGGTCTGGGTGCCGGAGCCTGTCTGCCACACGTAGAGCGGAAAATGTTCGTCCAGCAGGCCGTTCATGCCTTCCTGCGCGGCGCGGTCAATGGCCTGTGCCTTCCAGCCGGGCAGCCGCCCCATGCGGGCGTTGACCTGTGCGCTGGCCTTTTTGATCAGGCAGAGGGCGCGGCAGATTTCCAGCGGCATTTTGTCATCGCCAATGGAAAAATGTTCGAGCGAGCGCTGCGTTTGCGCACCCCAGTAACGGTTGGCAGGCACCATGACCTGCCCCATGCTGTCAAACTCGTCGCGTTCTCCAGCGGCGTCTATGCCCACAGGAAGATCAAGAACAGACGGTTCACTTTGTGCTGTACTGCCCACGGCGCGCTCCTCCCTGCACGAACAACGGCCCCCGGCCCACTCCTTGCGGAGCGGCTGACCGGGGGCCGTTCTGTGCCGTTATACGGTGCTGTGCTAGAAGCCCTTGGCCCCCATGAGGCAGGCGAGGTCGCACACGCGGTTGGAATAGCCCCATTCGTTGTCGTACCAGGCCACAATCTTGACCAGGCGGCCTTCCTGCACGGTGGTGTAGGGGGCTTCAAGAATGGAAGAATGCGGGTCGCCCTTGAAGTCCATGGAAACCAGGGGCTTTTCGTTGTAAGCCAGAATGCCCTTGAGGTAGGTTTCCGAAGCTTCCTTGAGTTCGCCGAGCAGGCTTTCGGTATCCGTGGATTTTTCCAGAATGCCCGAAAAGTCCACAACGGAAACCGTGGGCGTGGGAACACGCAGCGAATAGCCCGTGAACTTGCCCTTGAGTTCGGGAATGACCTTGGCCACGGCCTGAGCCGCACCGGTGGAGGTGGGGATGATGTTGCAGGCGGCAGCGCGGGCGCGGCGCGGGTCCTTGTGGGCCATGTCGAGGATGCGCTGATCGTTGGTGTAGGAGTGGATGGTGGTCATGTTGCCCATCTGGATGCCGAACTTGCGTTGCAGCACAAGAGCCACCGGGGCAAGGCAGTTGGTGGTGCACGAGGCGTTGGACACAACGTGGTGTTTGGCCGGGTCGTACTGCTCGTGGTTCACGCCCATGACGATGGTGATGTCTTCATCCTTGGCGGGGGCGGTGATGATGACCTTTTTGGCGCCGTTTTCAATGTGCACGGCCGCCTGGGTGGCAGAGCGGAAAATACCGGTGCTTTCCACCACGATGTCAACATCATGCGCGCCCCAGGCAAGTTGCTTGGGGTCGCGTTCTGCAAAGCAGTGGATGTTCCAGTCGCCCACAGTGGCGTCCTGCCCGTTGACCTTGGCGTCAAGGTTGGCTCGTCCATAGACGGAATCGTATTCCAGCAGGTGGAAATTGGATTCCGCGTCAAACAGGTCGTTGATGGCAACCACTTCCACTTGGTCGCGGTAGCTTTGGTGCAGGGCGCGGAAAACCTGCCGCCCAATACGGCCAAAGCCGTTGATGCCTACTTTGATTTTGCTCATATACAAGTTCCTCATAGCGTTGAGGGAAAATCGTTATCGTGCGCTGCCGCCGGAATTCAACGGCTCAAATTTGCAAAAGCGCATGCACAGCGCCACGGCGGTTCTGGTCCCCGAAAGAAAAGCCTGCCATTTTTCGGCAGTGCCTTTGCTGCACGAGCAGTCGAATCCTGCCGCCGCAGCCGGGAAAAATCGCCTGTGCGCGGCCTAGTCTTCGTAGAGAGAGTAGGCGTGTTTGGCCATCAGCTCGTAATTGTTGCGCAAGGCCTCGTGCAGACGGGAGTTTTCAATGGCCAGCGCCGAAATGGCAGCCACGGCTTCCATGAAGGTTTCCTCGTCGGCACTGAATTCGCGCTCCACGTCGGAATACACGCGGATGAGGCCAATGGCTTTGCCGTCAGCCATGAGGGGAGAGGACAGCACGGAAACAAGGCCTTCGGCCTTGGCCGATTCCGGGTACTGGAAGCGCCCGTCGGCGGTGGCGTCCTTGAGGTGGATGGTCTTGCCGGAAAGCACTTCGCCGTCAAGGCCGCTGCGTTTCACTTCCACCGGGCCTTTGCGCATGTAGGTGGAGGAAAGGCCGTGGGCGGCGCTGGGCAGCAAGAAGCGTCCGGTGCTGTCCAGCAGACGGATGGTGCTTGCTTTGCAGCCCATGGTTACGGCGGTTTGCTCGGTGATTTTGTGCAGAACTTCGCGGGGCTCAAGGCTGGAGTTGATAACCAGCGCCACATCCCTGAGCGCACGGAAATAATCGTGTGCCATAGGTGCCTCCTGAGGAAAGCGTTTCGACAGGCATTAAAGCCTGCCGCGCATGAATTGTTGATCTGGTTTGTAACACGTTTTCCAGTTCCAACTATGCGCTATTTTTCTGCATCAGGCAAATGCGGTCTGGCATGGCCCGGCGAATGCGTCGCAAACAGGCAAGAGAGCACCAATGTAAAGCGATTTCAGCGGGCTGCTGGCCCGGATCATTGCATTGTCAGAAGTTATGCTGCAAGCACTGAAACCTGCACCGCAACGGAACCGCGCAGAGTTTCATGGATCAATCTGCACAGGGAAGTGCGAACATTGTGAAAACGCCGCTGGCGCGCCCTCAGGCGCTCTTGCCTTGCGCGCTTAAGCCTTAGGCCCTTAAGCCTTGGGCTTGACCGGGGCCTTCATGCTGATCTGACCTTCAATGATGCCGCCTTCTTCTGTGAGCAGATTGGGGGTGACAACCTGGCCTTCAAGCACCCCGGAACTGTAAACCACGATGCGGCGTTTTGCCGTCACATCGCCGGTGAAGTGGCCGGAAAGCAGCAGTTCGCCCACATCAAGGGTGCCCTGCACCTGAGCATCTTTGCCCACGTTGAGCGTACCGTCACTGACAATTTCGCCAGTATAGCGGCCTTCAATGCGCACAGTGCCCTTGAAGTTGAGCTTGCCTTCATAGACGGTATCGGAGCCGAGGTACGCTATTTCGTCCTTTGCCACGTTTATCCCCTTTGGCTTAACAGTTAGCTTTTAAACATGAAACGTCGCATGGACACGTTGAGCACAATGCCAAGCAGTGTGAAGTTGACCACTGTGGCGCTGCCGCCGTAGCTGATGAAGGGCAAGGGAATGCCCACCACCGGCATGAGGCCTATGACCATGCCCATGTTGATAAAAATCTGCCAGAAAAAGTAAAAAAACACCCCAACCACGAGGGTACTGCCAAAGCGATCCTTGGCCTGAACCGCGGTTGAGAAGATGGAAAGCAAAAACAGGCAGAACAGCGTGACCAGAGCCACGCAGCCCACAAAGCCCCATTCCTCGCCAAAAACAGCCACGGCAAAGTCGGAGTGGCGTTCGGGCAAAAAGCGCAACTGGCTCTGTGTGCCTTCGCGAAAGCCCTTGCCCCACAATTCGCCCGAGCCAATGGCAATGCGAGACTGGATGATGTGATACCCGGTGCCGCGCGGGTCGTTGCCGGGGTCCAGAAACGTCAGGATGCGTTGGCGCTGATAATCGTGCATGCCCACAAACCACATAAAGGCCACCGCGGCTGGGGCGACCAGCAGGCATGTTTTGAGAACATAGCCCCTAAGCCCGTGGAACAGGATCATGCCGCCCATGATCAGCAATATCAGCAGGGTAGTGCCCAGATCGGGCTGAACGATAATAAGCCCGCAAGGAACAAGGCCCACGCAAAGCACGCTGCAAAAATTTTTCCAGCCCAGGGGGCGGCTGTCGCGCGCCAGCAGGCGCGCCACAAGAACCAGCACGGAAAGCTTGGCCATTTCTGAAGGCTGCAAACTCATGAAACCCAGCGAAATCCAGCGCTTGGCACCGTAGACTGTTTTGCCTGCAATGGGCACCAGCAGCAGAAGAAAGACAGTTATGAGAAAGAAAGGCCATGCAAGGTTGCGCAACTGGCGGTAGTCAAAAACCATTGCCAGCAGCATGCATACCACGCCGCACAGGCCCCAGATCAGCTGGCGCTGATAAAAGGAATTGAATGCCAGGCCAGATTCCACGCGCGTACCGCTGGCGGAATACAGGTTGCCCACGCCCACAAGATAGAGCAGCAGCATACAGGCCAGAAGGCCCCAGTTGATATAGCTGAAAAGGCGATTATCCATGCCGCTTGTCCGCTTGTCAGGAATGCGTGGTTGCAGGGTGGTGTGAAAAGGCTTGCCCATAGGCCGCCGCACCGCACCGCAACACTCTTTGGCCGTGGCGGGCCTTGCTGCGATTGTTGGCTGCGCTGTCGCCATTGGGGCAAACGTTGTTTGCGCCCGTGCGCGGTGCCGGCTCTTTGCACATGGTGCCTAGTCCGTGGGCTCTACGGCTGCGGTTGGGGCTGGCAACACGATCATGGGCGCGTTGGGGTCAGGCCCGAAAAGATAGTCGTAAACCTTGCGGGCCACAGGGCCAGCCACGCTTGAACCGCCGCCGCCGTGTTCCACCATGACAATAACCACATAGGTTTTGCCGTCTTTAACACCCCAAGTGGCAATCCATGCGTGGTCACGCTGGGCATATTCCATTTCCGACATTTTCAGGCGGCGGTCGCCCGCAGCCATCTTGAGCTTGACCACCTGTGCCGTGCCTGTTTTGCCGCCCATGTCGGCATCCTTGCGGCCCACAACCTTGGCTGTGCCGCCGTTGGCTGTGCGGCGCATGGCCTCCACCACAAACTTGAGTGTTTCAGGCTTGGCGGGCACGCGCCCGCGCACTTCGCGGGTGGCGTCATCCACAAGCTGGGGCTTGAGCAGATCGCCGCCGTTGAGCAGAGCCGAAACAAATACGGCCACCTGCACCGGCGTCACCAGAGTGTAGCCCTGGCCAATGGATACGTTGTAGGTTTCGCCGCGTGTCCACGGACGGCCAAAACGCCGCCGTTTCCAGTCGCGCGAAGGCACAAGGCCCGATTTTTCGTGCGGCAGGTCAATGCCTGTAGGCCGCCCGAATCCACAAGCCTTGGCGAATTCTTCCAACTTGTCAATGCCCAGACGGTCGCCCATAAGATAGAAATAGACATCGCAGGAGTCGATGAGCGCGTGCACGAGGTCTTCCGAGCCGTGCCCGCCGCGCTTCCAGCAGCGGAAAATCTGGTTGCCCAGTTTGACCTGGCCGGGGCAGAACACGCTTTCACGCGGATTAACGCCCTTTTCAAGCAACATGGTGGCCATAATCAGCTTCCATACGGAACCTGGAGGGTACACGCTCTGGATAACGCGGTTCTGCAAGGGAAAGCGGTTATTGGTGCGCAGGGCGTCCCAGTCGCGTTGCGAAATGCCCGCAGCAAAAAGGTTGTTGTCGTAGGCCGGGGATGTCACCAGCGCGCGCAGCTTGCCGCTGTCCGGCTCCATGACCACGATGCAGCCAGCCTCGCCGCCGAGGGCGTCCCAGGCGGCCTTTTGCAGGCCCGCATCGAGCGAAAGATGTATTTCGTGCCCGCCGCGCGGTTCATCACGCAGGGTTTTGCCAAGCACTCGGGCGTGGGCGTCAACCTCGACATCGTACAGGCCCTTGCGGCCCCGCAACTGCTTTTCCAGCTCCAGTTCCAGCCCCTGCTTGCCCACCAGATCGCCCATGGCAAGGGCGCTGTCCGCGGCCATTTCCTGCTCGTTGGCTTCTGCCACGTAGCCAAGAATATGGGCGAAAAGTTCCTTCTCGGGGTAACTGCGCTTGGTGCGCACCACAATTTCAAGCCCCGGCCATTCGTGAATCTCGGATTCAATGCGGGCCACAAGGTCAAAGTCGATATCGGTGATGAGCAGCAGAGGCTCAAAGGGTTTGACCTTGAAGCGGTCCTGACGGAACTTGTCCCAGACCTGCTGGAGGGGAATGCCCGACCATTCGCTTATCTGGGCCAGGGTGGCGGGGATGTCGTGGCAGTCTTCGCGCACGATGGAAAGGCCGTAGGCGGTGCGGTTGTCGGCCAGCACCTTGCCCTTGTCGTCCATGATGCGCCCGCGCGGCGCAAAGATGCGCTCGATACGCAGGCGGTTGTCCTGCGCCTGACGCGCAAATTCTTCGCCTCTGTGTACCTGCAAATACCAGAAGCGCACCACAAGCACAAAAAACATCAGACCCACAAGAACCTGAAGCAGGATTGCGCCAGCGCGCGGCGGCTGATAGCCCTCGCTCTCGACCTGAATCTTGAGCCAGGAGCGAATGCCCTTATGCTGCGCCTTGTCTTTGTGCGCCAGCAGCGAGGTGTTGTCAGTTTTCCTGATCATTGGGGTTCCAGTGGCGGGTGGCCACCAACAGCCGCCAGGCGAAGGGCACAAAGATTGCCTGAATCAGGCTTGTGTCCAGGGTTCCCTGCACATCGAAAGGCAGGTTCTGCAAAGGGGCCATGAGCCACGCAATGGCGTAGTATGCGGCGCCCAGACAGGCTGACAGCAGAAAGACAAAAATGAAATTTTCCACTTCAAACAGCCAGCGGCCCATCTTGAACAGCAAAATGACTGCGGCATACCAGACAATGACGGCCCCGAAGGGGCGCGTGCCCATGCCTTCCTGCAACAGGATGAACACGGGCAGCAGCCAGAGCATATTTTTATAATCCCGTTCCTGCAACAGGATGATCAGGCCCACCGTGAGCACGTCAAGCCCCGGTACCGCCGCCTGCAAAACAATGGCGCAGGCCATGAAAAAGGCCCACCATGCAATGCTGCGGAGCGTCCTCATGGCGTGGCGCTTTTGGGCGCGGGCGGGCCCACGAATTCTTTGGGAGCTTCGCTGGGTTCCAGCGGGCGGGGCGCGCCGGTGGATTCGAGCAGCAGCACTTCTTCAAGGTGTTGCAGGTCAACCAGCGGTTCAGCCTTGATGGCCATGAACTGGGTGTAGTCCGAAGGAGCCACGCGCAGTACGCGCGCCACGGGTATGCCCTTGGGGTACTTGCCGTCCAGACCGGAGGTGATGATTATTTCGCCTGGCTTGACCTTGGCATCGCGCTGCACAAAGTTGACTTCAAGCTTCTGGCCCGTGCCCATGCCCATGAGGATGCCGGGAGCCCGGCTTTCTTGCGAAAAAACGGCTATGCGGCTGCTGGGATCAGTGAGCAGCAACACAATGGAGCTGTGGGCGCTGGCCTTGAGAACGCGGCCAACCAAGCCAAGGTGGGTAACCAGCGGCGTGCCCGGCCGCCCGCCCGTGCTGTAACCCCGGCTGATGGTGATGCTGTCAAGAACGGCGTTGGGGCCCATGCGGCCGGAAAGAACGCGGGCGCCAAGGGGGCGCCATGTCTGGTCTACCGGCAGTTGCACCAGTGCGCGCAGGCGTTTGAGCTCGGCCAGGTCTTCACCATTGGCAAGCAGGCGCGCTTCAAGCTCGTCCACCTTTTGCTTGAGGGCTTCGTTTTCTTCACGCACGCCCACAAGGTCAAAGTAGCGATCCCACATGGTTTCCGCAGCGTCCTGCGCGGAACGAACAGGCGTGAGCACCGCGCCGGTGATTTCAAGCCCCAGTTTCGCGGCCAGGTCATCCAGAACGCGCGTGCGCTGATTCCAGGAGTACATGCCCAGAAACAGGATGAGCAAAATGCCCGAAAGGAGGAGAAGACGCCGCAGTGTCACAGGCGGAAGCTCCTGAAAGCCGGTGCGGAATAAACCGCGCCCCTGAGCCGGAGACGCAAAACCGGAAGCTTGTGTTCCGGCATTGCGTCAGCCGCACAGGGGCGCGAGGACAAGGTCGGTTCTAGTCGATGCACACTTCTTTGAGAATGTGCAGGTTGTCCAGCGCTTTGCCAGTACCCACCACAACCGTGGACAAGGGATCGTCCACAACCGTAATGGGCAACGAGGTTTCTTCGCGCAGCAGTTGGTCAAGGCCCTTGAGCAGCGCGCCGCCGCCCGTGAGCACAATGCCCCTGTCCACAATATCCGCCGCCAGTTCCGGCGGGGTCTGTTCCAGGGCGATGCGCACAGCCTGAACGATGCTGTCCACCTGTTCAGAAATGGCTTTGCGCACTTCTTCAGAGGTGATGATAATGTTCTGCGGAATACCCGTCACAAGGTCGCGGCCCTTGACTTCGATCTGTTGTTCCGGATCGAGCGGGTAGGCGGATGCGATCTTGATCTTGATTTCTTCAGCGGAAGATTCACCGATGAGCATGTTATACTTGCGCTTGACGTGGGTCATGATGGCTTCGTCCATCTTGTCGCCGCCCACGCGCACAGAGCGCGAGTACACAATGCCCGAAAGGGAGATGACCGCCACTTCAGTGGTGCCGCCGCCGATATCCACCACCATGTTGGAGGTGGGTTCCTGAATGGGCAGATCCGCGCCGATGGCCGCTGCCATGGGTTCTTCGATGAGGTACACTTCACGTGCGCCAGCGGACTGGGCCGACTCTTTCACGGCGCGCTTTTCCACCTGGGTGATGCCCGTAGGTACGCAGATCATGATACGCGGGCGCACAAGACGCCGCGAATTGTGAACCTTGGCGATAAAGTGGCGCAGCATGGCCTCGGTAACTTCAAAGTCGGCGATAACGCCGTCTTTCATGGGGCGGATAGCCCAGATGTTGCCAGGGGTTCTGCCCAGCATGCGCTTGGCATCGTGCCCAACGGCAAGAACTACATTGTTGCCGCGCGGGTCTTTTTTGACCGCGACCACCGAGGGCTCGCGCAACACAATTCCCTGCCCCTTGACATAAACGCAGGTGTTGGCTGTGCCAAGGTCAATGGCCAGATCATTGGAAAACAATCCTAGTGCGAAATCCAGAATTTTGGACATTACTCTAACTTGCCTCGCTGTGCTGGTGTGCTACCTTACCGTCATGTTGAAACAACTCCCGCACCCGGCGAGGCGAAGAGGCCTGGAGTGGGGGCGCTGTTGGAATTGGTAACGTCAGGCTGAAAACTGTTCTGCTAAAACTGGCATGAAGTCAAGACGGTGGACGCAGGGTTAAAATATTTGTCCCGCCGGAAGGCGCGGAAATAAGCCTTCAAGGGACGCAAACATGCAGCGCTGGCATACTCTGGCCGCTTATTATAATCGACGCTATGGCAGCCGGGTGCAAAAAATTCCACTTGACGCCGGGGCCTCCTGCCCCAACCGCGACGGTACGCTTTCATTTTCCGGCTGCACGTTTTGCAATGCCGATGGGTCCGGCTCGGGCCGTGCAAAACAAGGCGATTCCCTACTGCAACAGTGGAATTTCTGGCGTTCCATATATCTGCGGGACGACCCCAATACGCGCTTTATTGCATACCTGCAATCCTTCTCTAACACGTATGGGCCATCAGAACGCCTGCAACAACTGCTCCAAACGATTCGCCAACTGCCCGGCTGTTTTGGAATTGCCGTGGGAACCCGCCCCGATTGTCTTGATGACGAGAAGCTCGACCTGCTCGCAGCCCTTGATTGCGACCTCTGGCTGGAGCTGGGCTTGCAGACGGCCCATGACCAAACCCTGGCCCGCATTAACCGGGGCCATTCCGCAGCCAGCGCTGAAAATGCCGTGCGCATGGCCGCAGCGCGCGGCATTGCCGTAAGCGCTCACCTCATGGCCGGGCTGCCCGGTGAAGGCGAAGGCCATTTTCTGCAAAGTCTGGACTGGGCGCTCTCCCTGCCGATAAGCGGCCTCAAACTGCACAACGTTTACGTGCCCAAGGGGACGGAACTTGCCCGCCAGTACGCCGCAGGCCAGTATCATCCCCTCTGGCGCGATGAATATGTCGACCTTCTCTGCGCCGCCCTGCCGCGCATCCCTTCGCACATTGTCATGCACCGCCTCCAGAGCGACCCAGCCCCCGGTGAACTGCTGGCCCCCACCTGGGCCACGGACAAGCGCGGCCTGCTGGGGGATTTGCGGCGGGCGCTGGGGGCGAGGGAGTTGTGGCAAGGCAAGTTCTGCGACTCCCCTGAGGGGTGTCCGACGGTCTTTTTGAGCGCTGGCTGCGTCAGAAGTAATTTTGCTCGGGTCGAGTACTGTCAGAGTACACTCCCTTCGCAAAAATAACTACTTCCTTGCCAGCGCCCAAAAATCTTTGTCGGACACAATCGTTGGCTCTGGGGGGCTGGTTGCGTCATTAACGGCTTTGCTCAGCTGGTTTCATAAGAATTCCTGTTGGTTTCACTTGGTGTTGCCGCAAATCAACTCGTTTATTCTCGGTCAAAAAACTCCACCCCTCTGTAATATTATAAGGTTAACATGCTGGAGCCGCCCTGTGGCGTATGGACATTTATTTGGCTTTGTGCTGGTATACCAGTTATGAAGCAGACAAACACCAAGGCATCTTCCACAGCGTATGAGGCCATCCGTTCCATGATCGCGCAAGGGCAGCTCAGCCCCGGCGAAGAACTGTCGGAACGCAGCCTGGCTGAAAGCCTGCAACTTGGGCGCACGCCAGTGCGCGAGGCCATCAAGGATCTGTGCAGGGAGGGCGTTCTCATGAGCGTGCCCCTGCGGGGTACCTTTGTGCAGCGCCTGTCTGTGGAAGACCTGAAAGAAATTCACGAGGTGCGTCTGGCGCTCGAAGGCATGGCCGCCAAGCTGGCGGCAGAAAAAGGCGGCAGCCCTGAGCTGCGGGCCTGTCTTGCCGAACTTCAGGCCCTGCCCAACGGGCCGGAGCTTGATACCTTTGAAGCGCAGCGCATCGGCTGGGATTTCCACAAAGCCATATTTCAGGCCGCTGGCAACACGCGGCTGGCAAAACTCTATGCAGACGTGCGCGTGCAGAACTCCTTGGCCATGCAGCGCGTCAAAAATTACGATGCAGAACGGACACGCGTGGTGATCAAGGAACATATCGCCATTGGCAACGCCATTCTGGATCGCAATCAAACCCTGGCTCACCAGCTTGTCTGGGATCATCTGCAAAAGGCCATGGAAACGAAACTGCGCTCACTGCTTGCAGTTCTCGACTAAACTTGGCCGCTGAGCATCACAAGGCGTTTTACGTGCAAGGAACAGAGGGGGAAGAGAGGCGATGGAAATGACAAAAACCAGCAAAAAGCGGCCCATTCCGCTGCCAATTCAGATGGTGCTCGGCCTTGTTCTGGGCATTGTGTTCGGCTTTATTGCGCCGCACTTTTCCCAGGCTCTGGCCCCGGTGGGTACGGCCTTTGTGCAGGCCATCAAGATGATCGTGGTGCCGCTGGTGTTCACGGCCATCACCCTTGGCATCTACCAGATGGGCAACAGCGCCAAGCAGTTGGGCAAGGTTTCCGTTATCAGCCTGCTCTATTTTTTTATTGCCACGGTGGTGGCGATCATCATTGGCCTTGCCCTCAACGGCATGTTCCACCCCGGCGTGGGCGTCAATCTGTCGCACACCGCAGAACTGCCCAAGAACATCAATACCACGGTCAACTGGACAAAGTTTTTCCTCGACATGATCCCCTCCAACGTGTTCGCGGCCATGTCGGGCACCAACCTCCTGCCCGTGCTGGTGTTTGCTGTGCTGCTGGGTCTTGCTCTGGCCTCCACCGGCAGCAGGGCAAAGCCTCTCGTTGACGTGCTGGACGCTCTGATGGGCGCTGTTTTCAAGCTCACGGGCTGGATCATCGCCCTGTCGCCCATTGCCATCTTCGCCATCATTGCCTGGCTGTTTTCCACGCAGGGCATGCACACCATTTTGGCCCTGCTCAAGCTGGTCCTAGTCATGTATCTGGGGCTTGGCGTGCTGCTGGTGCTGTTTGCCATTTTGATGCTCTGCATCGGCGAGCACCCCCTCAAGACCGCCAAGGCCGTGAGCGAGCCTGTGATTCTGGCCTTTGCCACGCGCTCGTCAGAGGCGACACTGCCCCTGCACATGGAAAAACTGGTGGAAATGGGCGTTCCCAAGGCCGTAGCCTCTGTGGTGCTGCCTCTGGGCTATGCCTTCAACCGCGACGGCTCCATCATGTATTTTGCGCTGGCCGTGGGCTTTCTGGCGGATGCCTATAACATTCCGCTGGATCCCAGCACCCTGCTTTCCATCATCGTGGTGACCACGCTTGCCAGCAAGGGCAGCGCCAACGTGCCCTCAGGCGGCCTTGTGGCCATTGCCATGGTGCTGACCACCATTGGCATTCCTGTGGAGGCTCTGGCCATCATCGCGGGGGTGGACGCTTTTCTGGACATGGGCCGTACAGCCGTCAACGTGGTCAGCAACACCGTCGCGGTGAAGCTTGTCATGCGCTGGGCGGGCATTGCCTATGAACCGACGGAAGAAACCGCCGAAGTCTAAAAGGTGAAATTCATGCCTGTAGTCGATCTGCGCAGTGATACCCTGACCATTCCCACCGAGGCCATGCGCGCCGCCATGCGCGAGGCCGAAGTGGGCGATGATGGCCGTGTTGATGCGGAAGGGCGCGGCGGCGACCCCACAGTCAATCGGCTGGAAGATTATGCTGCCGAACTGCTGGGCAAGGAAGCCGCGCTTTTTTGCCCGTCGGGAACCATGGCCAATCTCGTCGCGCTGGCAACCTGGTGCGACCGTGGCGATGCTGCGGCTCTGGAGCCGGACCTGCATGTGTTCCGCACCGAAAAGTCGCCATTCATGGAAAAGTTCCTGGCCGTTAAGCCGGTGTTTTATACGCGTGATGCGGAGGGCATGCCCGAAGTCGCGTCCTTTGCATCCGCTTGCGCGACGCCGGGCCTCAAGCTGGCTTGTGTGGAAAACAGCCACAACTTCGGCGGCGGCATCTGCGTGTCGCTGGCGCGGCAGCAGGCGCTCGCCGCTACGGCCCGCAAGGCGGCGGTTCCCGTGCATATGGACGGCGCGCGTCTGTTCAACGCCGCCGTGGCCCTCGGGGTGGACGCCGCGCATCTGGCCGCCTGCGCGGACAGCGTGATGTTCTGCCTTTCCAAGGGGCTGGGCGCTCCGTTCGGTTCCGTGCTGTGCGGAACGCGCGAGTTCGTTGCCCAGGCGCGGCAGACGCGCAAATTGCTTGGCGGCGGCATGCGGCAGGCGGGCATTATGGCCGCTGCCGGGCTGGTGGCCTTGCGAAGGGGCATTGAGCGCCTTGCGGAAGACCACGAAAACGCCCGCCATCTCGGCGCGGCCTTGGCGGCCTATGACGAGTTTGTGCTCACGCCTGTGCAGAGCAATATTGTGATGCTGGATATAAGCGCTTCCGGCAGGTCTTCAGAATGGTTCGAGCAAAAGCTTGCACCTCTGGGGCTGCTGGCTAAGGGCATGGGCAAGAATCATCTGCGGCTGACAACTTACAATGGCGTGGGGCGTCAGGATATGGCGCGAGCCATTGAGGCCTTTGAGCGCTTTATGGAAGAAAACCGCGCCCTGTGGAAGTAATGCCTGCCAGTAAACTGTCGCTGCAATAAAAAAATGATAAAGCCGCGCCGATGGTCATAACGACTGTTGGCGCGGCTTTGTTTGTGAGTTTCTGGCTAATCTACGGTGAGAATGACGGAAAAAGCCTTGAAAAATACCGTTACGGTTTGCCCGGCCACAAGATTGATGGGGTTTTCCGGCCCACGGTTGCGCAGGGCGCAGACCTGACTGCCTTCGCCGAGCGCCACCAGAATTTCAGCCACCATTTCATCTTCCCGCACCCTTTCCACTACGCCGGTAAAGCAGTTCTCCGCCGGAGGAGAGCTTTTGGGCGAGAGTTCGCCCCCCTGCACCAGCACCCAGGGTGCCTTGATGCTGGCATTGACCAGCTTGCCTTCATTGAGGGCCAGGGTCTTGGCGCTTTCGTCCGTAATGAGCGAGGCCACACGCAGGCCGCCTGCGGTACGCAGCACCACTTCGACCAGCAGCCCGCTCTGGCGCAATGAGGTTATGCGCCCCTGAAAGACGTTGCGCGCACTGGTTTTCATGGGTCGCTCCCTTTGCAGTTGTTCGCGCAGCAGGCGTTTGGCCTCCTGCGGGTCGCAGCGGACAATGCCGCTCTGGCCGGGCGCGGATCGCCGGCCAAGAAAAATATCCACAACGGGCAGGGGCAGGCCTTGTCTGCCCAGCTCAAGGGCGCGGGTATGGCGCAGGGCGCGGGCGCTCAAAAGGCCTTTGGGCAGGCCGCAGGCAGCGCCGCACTGTTGCAGGCAGCGGCGCACATAACTGGCGTCGCAGCGCATGAGCTCGCGGGTTTCAGGAAACAGCGCCGGGTCTTCCAGCACACGCTTGAGGCGGCGGCTGATGGTAAGCGGCAGGGGAACCTCGCGACCGGGGGCATCGTTGCTGCCCGGCACATGGATAACGCCGTCCTGAAAATCAAGATGCGCAGGCATGATTTCAAAAATTTCCACAAGCCGCAGGGCTGCGTAGCGCAGCAGCATGAAAATCAGCCACATGCGCAGGCGAGGGCGCTTTTCGCGCGGGCCACGGGCAGCGCTGGCCCGTTCCCACAGCCATGTTTCCACGGCCAGAAGCTCGCGCGGGCTGATGCGCCCTGTATCCTGCAGCAGAGCGGCGGAGTCGCGCCGCATAAGGCGCTGGCGCAGCCATGCCCTGTCTGCGGAAGAGAGGGAGCGCAAAAGCGCGGCCATTTCCTCACGGTTTTTGTTTTTTTCCATGCTGATTCCCGTCAGTTTTCCTGCCTTATACAAGTAAAACCCTTTTGTTGTACAGTGTTCACGCTTTCATCAAAAAACGTGACTGTATTGCTCGCCCTCAAGGGTTCTGTACTGTTGATGTACAAACCGCGCTTCTGGCGCACGGAGGAATTTCATGAAAAAGACTGCATACGCTCGTGGGGCCTTTTGCCGCATAGCTTTGGCGCTGGGTTGCGTGGCCTTGCTCAGCCTTCCCGTTCAGGCTGCGGAAATAACCGTTTCTGCCGCTGCCAGCCTTACAAATGCCTTTAACGAAATCAAAGGCGTGTTTGAAAAGAAGCACACCGGCTTGCAGGTGCACACCAACTATGCTGCCTCCAATCCGCTGCTCAAACAGATTCAGGAAGGCGCGCCCGTAGACGTCTTTGCCTCTGCCGACCAGGGCACCATGGACAAGGCCGTGGCCGCCAAGGTTGTTGACCCCGCTACGCGGAAGGACTTTGCGCTCAACGACCTCGTGCTTATCGTGCCCGCTGGCTCCAAAAAGCCCGCCAAGCTTGAAGACATCAAGGCATTCAAGCGTATTGCCATCGGCAATCCCGATTCGGTGCCCGCCGGACGTTACACCAAGGACGCGCTGAACACCGCCAAACTGTGGGAAGCCGTGCAGCCCCAGCTTATCATGGGCAACAGTGTGCGTCAGGTGCTGGACTATGTAGCCCGTGGCGAGGTTGATGCTGGTTTTGTTTACCGTACAGATGCCAAGCAGCTTGCGGACAAGGTTGAAGTGGTCATGATTGTGGAAGGTCACGATCCCGTGAGCTATCCCATTGCCGTTGCCACCACTGGCAAGGATGCCAAGATGGGCCAGGAATTTCTGAACTTTGTGCTTTCGCCTGAAGGGCAGGCAGTGCTCGCCAAGTACGGTTTCTCCAAGCCGTAGTGCATGAAGGCGCGGCCCGTGCCCTTGCGCACCGGCCTGCAATGATGGATTGTGCTTACTGGCGGTTGCCGTTTTGGCAGAAGCGGCAACCGCCTTCAGTATTTTTTACGTATCAACGGATCAGTTCAGTGGCAGGGGGCAGAGTTGGAAATGGATTTTGACCTGGCGTTTATCTGGAGCCCGCTGGAGCTTTCGTTGCGCGTGGCAGGAGCGGCTACGGCTGTTTCCTTTGTTGTGGCAACGCTGGCGGCCTGGCGGCTGGCCCGCAAAAAAGGCCCCATGCCCGCCCTGCTGGACGCCCTGTGCTCGTTGCCGCTGGTGCTGCCCCCCACAGTGCTTGGCTACTATCTTATCTTGCTGGTGGGGCGGCGCGGCGTTTTTGGGCATGGGCTGGCAGAACTGGGCATCAATCTGATTTTTTCCTGGCAGGGGGCTGTGGTTGCAGCCACTGTTGTGGTTTTTCCGCTTATCTACAAGTCGGCCCGCGCAGCGCTGGAGCAGGTGGACAAACATCTGGAAGACGCGGCCCGCACGCTTGGGGCCTCGGAATGGAGGGTGTTTGTCAGCGTGTCTCTACCCTTGGCCTGGAAGGGTATTTTTGCGGGCATCATGCTGGCCTTTGCGCGCGGCATGGGCGAATTTGGCGCAACCCTGATGATTGCGGGCAATATCCCCGGCAAGACCCAGACTCTGGCCCTTGCCATCTACGATGCCTTTCAGGCGGGTAATGACCTCCAGGCCTCCTGGCTTGTGTTCATTACCTCCGCCGTGTGCGTGACCCTGCTGATGGCGGCGGAACTGCTTGTGAAACTCAAGAGGCGGCGCAGATGATCTCGTTGCGGCTGGTAAAAAGTTTCAGGAACGGGGTTACGCCCTTCAATCTGGATGTGCGCTACGATATCGGCGACGAGCACAAGTGCGCGGTGCTTTTTGGCCCTTCCGGTTCCGGAAAATCGCTGACCATGCAGTGCCTGGCGGGGCTGACAAAGCCCGATGCAGGCCACATCCGCATTGGCGACTGCACGTTGTACGATGATGCGCAGGGCGTGTTTGTTTCTGTGCAGAAGCGGCGTATCGGCTATATGTTTCAGGATTACGCACTGTTTCCACACCTGAGCCTGTTGCAGAACGTGGCCTATCCGCGCACGGGCTGCTGGCCCTGGAAGGTGCGCGGCGAGGAGCGCGACAAGGCGCAGGCCATGCTGGAACGCTTGGGCATCGGGCATCTGGCGGCCCACCTGCCCTCGCAGATATCTGGCGGGCAGCGGCAACGCGCGGCTCTGGCGCGGGCGCTCAATGCAGACCCCTTGCTTCTGCTGCTTGATGAGCCTTTTTCCGCCCTTGATCCTCTGCTGCGCGAACGCCTGCGCGAAGAACTGCTCGAACTGATGGATGACCTGACCATCCCTGCCGTGATTATCAGTCACGACCCTGACGATGTGGATACCTTTGCGGGCGGGCTTGTGCTCTATGACCGGGGCGGCGCGCGCACGGTGCCGGACTATGCAGATCTGCGCAAGGCTTTTGCCACAGCGGGCAAGTGTCTGCGGCATTTGCAGGAGCAGGCCTGGGCCTGTCAATCGGCCTGACGGCGTATCGCTCTTTTAAGCCGAGTGCAAAAAAAATAGCCGGTGGTGACAGTCTGCGAGGGAAAGGTGGGCTAATGCTGGCGGCGTTCTGCTACAGCATTTCCTGCGAGGATTTTGACATCCGTTTGACCATGTAAAGTTCGCTGTCGGCCCGTTTGAGCGCATCTTCAACAGACTCGTTCGCGCAGTGCCATGTGGCGTGCCCTATGCTGATGCCGATGCGCAGCATGAGGCCGTCGATGGAAATGGGCGCTCCCACATCCTCGCGGATGCGGTTAATTGTGCGCAGTATGTCTGGCGTGCCCCTGGTATGGCCGAGCAGGGCCAGAAATTCATCGCCTCCCAGCCGCACCAGCACATCATCCTTACGCAAGCAACGCGTAAGGCGCTGCCCCAGAATGGTCAGCACGGCATCGCCCACGTGGTGCCCGTGCGCATCGTTGACTGGTTTGAAGCCGTCCAGATCCATATACAGCAGTTCGACCAGCCCCTGGCTTTGCATCAGGCTGGGCATGGCCTCTTCAATGCGCGCAGCCAGACCGTGCCTGTTCAACAGGCCTGTGAGGGCATCGCGTTCTGCGGCATGCTGTATGCGGTTCCGGTCTTTTTCTGTGCGGGTGAGGTTTTCGACCAGTGTGGACAAGGAGGCTGAAAGTACCTCGATTTCGCGTATGCCCCGATTGCGCGGAATGGTGACGCGTTCGCCCCGGCTGAGCCTGTCTGCTGCTGCGGTAAGCGCCTTGAGGGGGGCAATGGTGCGCTGGGCAATGTATCCGGCAACCAGTGCGAACAGCACCGCCAGCAAGAGGCCAGCCACAAGAATGCGCGCCACAAGGCGACGCACGGGTTCGTAGGCGGCATCCAGCGATTGCCGCGCAACCACGCTCCACTGCAAGCCATCGTAGTCTTTAAATCCCGTGCAGCTTACTGCCGCGGTGAGGTAGGCAATGCCATCGGGCCATGTTTCTACGGCCCAGGCCGAAGTGGAGCGCTCAAGTTCTTGCAGCAGGGGCAGGGCCAGGGGCTTTTCAGTGTCGCCGCCCAGAATGACGCTACCGTCTGCACCTAGAACCATAATCTTGGTGTTAGTATCCGATCCTTCGCCCGAAAGGATGAATTCCTCAACCTCTCTGGCCCACGCCCAGCTCAGATGGGCTACCAGCACCCAGTCTTTCAGATCGCCCTCGCCAATGGGCATGCTGATGTCCACAAATTTCATCGGGGAGTTTTCTGGGTGGGGCAGCAGCTGGGCAAGCAGGGTGGCCTTGCGCACGTCGCCCACAAAGAGGCCGTTTTTGCCCTGGCGGAAGATGGCGCAGATGGAAAGATCTGCTCCTTCCAGCACTCCATCGGTGGCGACCAGAACCTTGCCCTGGGGATTCATGAGGCCGATCCAGGCAAAGGCGGGCATGGTGTCCTGCAACCGGTTCACGGCGGTGGATAGTTTTTTCATATCGCCGCCGATCAGCCCCACCGTGTGGCGCAGAGTGCCCACCTCCTTGATCCAGAACCACATGGACTGATCAAGGGCCTTGGCAAGGGATTGCACACGGTTGGTCAGCAGCAGGCCGCGTTCGTAGCGGGCCTCGCTGCTGGCTTCGCGCCCGGTTATGGCCGCAAGAAAGCATGATGACAGCAGGATAAGCAGCGTGAATGCCTCAATAAACTGCGCCTTGAGGCTGCGCGTGAATATGCGCATGGCTCCTCCTGCGAAGGGATGGCAGAAAAGCTGGTAAAGTATGCTGGTGATTTTGAAACCATACAGAAAATCAGGAAATAGGCAATGGGTTTAACTGTTCGCGCACTGCCTTTGTCAGGAAAATAAAAGGGGGGTGCAGACGCAATGCACCCCCCTTTTGCTATAGGGTTTGAGGAGAAGATGTTATTGGTTTTTTTATGAGAGATGCTTCAGGCCGCGCTGCCCAGCGCCGCTTCTTTGCGGTTGCGCTTTTGCCCGCGCCACATGCCGCCAAGGATCATGCCCGCGCCAACGAGTAATCCGGCGCACATGGTTATGAAGCTCACGACCTTGAGCAGATAGAGAATCCCCGGGCCCATCTGGATAAGCCCCAGCGCGCTGAGGTAGCCCGGCAGGGCGACAATGCGGCTTGCGGCAACAATAAGCATGATGGCGGCCATGACGTACTTGATCATGATGGGTTTGACGTAGGTGGTGCCGATGGCCCCAAGCTGCACGCCAAGCAGGGAGCCCGCCAGGATGATAAAGACGAGGCGGATGTCTATCATGCCGTGCATGGCCCAGTTGACCGAGCCGCACAGGCCCATGACAAAGGCTGTGACAAGTTCCGTGCCGGATGCAATGAGTCCGGGTACGCCGATCACATAGATAAGCCCCGGCACGCCCACGAATCCGCCCACGGCAATGGTGGCAGCCAGCATACCTGTGGCTATGCCCACGGGCAGGGTAAACCACAGCGAAATACGCAAGCCGGATTTGGGAAAGGACATCATGGGGGGCAGGTTGATAGCCTGCAACTTTTGGGCAAGGGGCGGCGTGCTTTCGTCATCCTCCTTGCCGGAATGGCTTGAGTGCAGGGCATCCTTGAGAATGTAGCTGCCCACCACAACGAGAACCACCACAAAGGAAACGCTGACGTAAAGATCAGACCCGGCCTGGCCCCATTTTTCCAGAATAAAACGCTGAATGCGGATGCCAACCTGTACGCCTATGCCAGCGGTTGCAGCGATAACCAGACCCAGTTTTACATCCACCTGACCGAAGCGGTAGCGCTTGATGGCGCCCACCATGGCCTTGGGGAACTTGTGGCACATGTTGCTGGCAACAGCCACGGCACCGGGCACACCCAGGCCCATCATGCCCGGCGTGAGAATAAAGGCCCCGCCGGAACCGATAAAACCGCTTACAAGCCCGCCCACAAATCCCACGGCCAGCAGAAAGGCCACGGAAACGGGCGTGAGTGTGATGAACTGGGACGGGTCAAGACTGAGCAGATCCATGTTACCTCCGGCTGGCAGGCTGCCTGGGCGTACTGTTGTGCGCTGGCGCAAGGCCAGGCATGCCGTCGCTGAACAAAAAAATTGAGCCGGGCGGCGCGGCCCGGACTTGTGAAAAACGGTCGGTTAGCCGTGAACCACGGCAGTGGTGTCCAGCCGGGGGGCAGGTGCGGCGCTCTGACGGCTCGCAACCTTTGCAGTGGGTTGCGCGCTCTTCTTTTGCATGCCGGTAATACCGCACAATTCCCAGAGCGCACCGGCAAAGTGACCGTGCACGTAAGAGAGCAGCAGCACCGAGGCGATGGGCAGGGCTGTCCACAGACCGCCCTTTGCGCACAGGGCGGCAAAGGCATCGGCATTACTAAAAGCCAGTACGTAAATGACAATGCTGCCCGCGCCATAAAGCAAGGTCTGCTTCAGCACCGTGTTTTCGCGCTTGCCGTTCAGATTCCACAAATCGTCTGTCCAGCCGGATTGCCCGGCATCGGCATACGCCACAGCGGTAAACCAGTTTTCCATCGTTTTTTGCAGGGTGTTCATGTCGGCCTCCTGCGTTTGTGACTACAACTATTGTGCCAAAAAGTTCAATCTGTAACATGCTGAATTTATATTAATTTATTTGTTACGCAATGTGTGGCATGCTGCCCCGTTACTGTTTCATTCTGACATGCTCAAACAGGAAAGGGCTGCAATGTGTTGCAGACCAGGGCTTGTCAGTTTTGTTTTATTTTTATACGCTGTTGCAAATTGAAACAGCGTCGGGCGCGGGTGTAAACTCTTGCGCCTGCGGGGGTGAGGCATGCTTCCGCATTTTTTCATATGGCATACCATTCGCGGCAAGATTGCCGTGGGCACGGGCCTGTTTCTGGTCATGCTGCTGCTTTTGGGCGGCATTGCCTGTTATGATCTGGGGCGCATCGACAGGGCAGCCCGCCTGATCGATATGGTGGACGACCTGCGCAGCGATGTGCTCGAGATGCGCAGGTACGAAAAAAATCTGCAACTTTTTCCCGGCAGAAAGGGCGACCTGCTTGCCCTGCGCAGTTTTGTGGAGCTGGCGCGGGAGCGGGCCACATCCGTGGGGCAGGATTATAACGCAGCCATGGGCCGCCGGGTGGGCGACGGCGCGCACCATAATCTCGACCTGTTGCTGGAAGGCATCGGTACCTATGAGGCCCTGCTGGAGGATCAGCCCACAGACGGCGCTGCGCTCACCGATCAGGGGCAGCGCCTTAGCGAGCTGGCTGATTCGGCGGTGCGCCGCATGCGTCAGGGCATTTTTACCGCCGTGGGGGATCTGCGCACTCAGCTGCTGGGGGCCATTGCGGCCCTGCTGGCCTGCGGGGTGGCCTTTGCCTGGCTCATAGGCAGGCATATCATGCGCGCCCTTGGGGCCATTGAAAGCGCCGCGCGCAGTGTTGGCGCGGGCATGCCCCTGCCGCCGCCCCCGCCGCAGCTTGAGGAAGAAGCGCGCCATGTGCTCCAGACGCTTGACGGTATGGCGGCGGAGTTGGAAAAGCGCCACGCCCTGCTGTTGCAGGAAAAAAAGCTGGCTTCTCTTGGCGTGCTGACCTCCGGCGTGGCCCACCAGCTGAATAATCCCCTCAACAATATTTCCGTTGGCTGTCAGCTGCTTGGCGAGGATGTCAACGATGCCCGGCAGGGGCTGCGCCCCATGCCCACGGCGGAAGACGTGACGGCGCAGCTGGATGAAATCCAGGCCGAGGTTGTGCGCGCCCGCGATATTGTGCGCGGGCTGCTGGATTTTGCGCGTGACCGGCCCTTTACCGTTGCCCTGCATGATCTTTCCGGTCTTGTGCGCAGAGCTGTGGGCCTTGTGCGGCACGACATGGGTGCGGCCGTGCGTATAACGGTAGACGTGCCTGAAGGGCTGCAACTGCCCGTGGACGCCCAGCGCATGCAGGAGGTGCTTATCAACCTCCTCCTCAATGCGGCACAGGCCATGAACGGCAAGGGCGAAGTGCATATCACCGCCTCTGTGGACGAACCGGCGGGTATGGCGGAACTGCGCGTGCGCGACTCTGGCAAAGGTATTGAACCCGAGAATCTTGGCCGGGTGTTTGATCCTTTTTTCAGCCTCAAGCCCGTGGGCGAGGGGACGGGCCTTGGTTTGTCCATAGCCTTTGGCATTGTGGGCAAGCACAAGGGAACGCTCGAAGTACAGAGCCAACCGGGGCAAGGGGCGTGTTTTACCGTGCGTCTGCCTCTTGCGGAACGGCATGACGCAGACGGTTCAGGAGCAGAGGCATGACTACGGAACGGTTCCGGCTTTCGGAGCAATCACCCGCACAGACAAACTCCGGCGAAGCTCGGCACGGGCACGGGCTTGACGCCGCGCAGCGGGCTGGGGGCGGTGGTCGGTTGCTGATCATTGACGATGAGCGCATGGCCCGCGCCAACCTTGCGCGCGCCCTGGAGCGCGGCGGGCATGAATCGGCTCAGGCGGGCAGCGGCGAAGAAGGCCTGAAACTGCTGGCCGAGCAGGATTTTGACGTGGTCATCACCGATATCGCCATGGCGGGCATGAACGGCATGGAAGTGCTCAAGGCGGTACGCTCCAGCAAACCGGATGTGGAAGTCATCATGGTCACGGGCTACCCGATGATTGAAAGCGCCGTGGAGGCCATGCGGCTGGGGGCCTTTCATTATCTGGCAAAACCCTATTCGCTGGAAGAAGCGCGCATGCTCGTGGCGCGGGCGCTGGAGAAGCGCCGCCTGCGTCAACAGGTCGTCCAGATGCGCGCCCAGCTTGAGGCCAGCGGCTCCGTGCCGGAAATGGTGGGCATGTCGCCAGCCATGTGCGGCCTGCGGCAGGCGCTCATGCGGCTGGCCCCCACAGATGTGGCCGTGCTGCTGCAAGGTGAAACAGGCACCGGCAAGGAACTGGCGGCCCGCACCATGCATGCCCAGAGCCAGCGGGCGCGTCGGCGCTTTCTGGCGATCAACTGTGGCGCGCTCTCGCCGGAGCTGCTCGAAAGTGAGCTTTTCGGGCATGAGCAGGGGGCGTTTTCCGGCGCGGTGCGGCGCAAGGAAGGTCTGTTTGAGGCCGCCAGCGGCGGCACGCTGTTTCTGGACGAGATGGGTGAAATGTCGGCGGGCATGCAGGTCAAGCTGTTGCGCGTCTTGCAGGAGCAGAACCTGCGCCGTGTGGGCGGCACCGTGGACATACCCGTGGACGTGCGCATTATCGCCGCCACCAACCGCAACCTTAAGGAAGAGGTGGAGGCCGGGCGCTTCCGGCGCGATCTGTATTACCGCGTGGCTGTGGTAACGCAGGAATTGCCGCCCCTGCGCAGCAGGGCTGAGGACATTCCCCTGCTGGCGCGGTTTTTTCTTGCGCGGCTGGCGGAGCAGGGCGGGGCAGTGCCGCTGGAGATTGAAGATAACGCCCTTGATGCGCTGCGGCAGTATCCCTTCCCCGGCAACGTGCGCGAGCTGGCCAATATTCTTGAGCGGGCGGCGGTGTTTTGCCCGCCGGGCGGCAGCATAGGGCTGGCGCATTTGCCTCCGGAAGTCTCCGAAGCGGCCGCCCCTCTGTCCGTCCGCAATCCCGGTTCTTCTTCTGTCGCCGTCCGGCAAGAGGATGCCGCCGCTGCAACCCCGGTTTGCCCCCAGGCAACAAAGCCATGTGCACCGGTGCCAGCCGCGCCAGCACCAGGCGCAGCGACCCCCCTTGTTCCGCTGGCCGAAATGGAAAAGCAGCACATCTTGCACGCACTTGAACTGGCGGGCGACAACCGTACTCTGGCCGCCGACATGTTGGGCATCAGCCGATCATCCCTGTGGCGGAAGCTGCGGGAATACGGCGTGTAACTCTGCGGCAGCGCGACAGCCCGATGCGTATTGTGCTGGCAGCGCACGTTCATGATTTTGCCTGTGATAATCCCGTGCGTGAATAAATATACTTGCCCGGTGCGCAGTATTTCACTTTGAAATGCAACAGAACTGAAATATAGTGATTCTTTGGAGAGAGCGAGTGAGCGAAAAGTTTTTTTATTCTGCACCGAGCAAGTGCATATTTTCAGCACGCGCAGCACGATGCAGGCAAGGTCTCTCACACTGCGCTTTCTGTATCTGTTTACCTTGGAGGAACCATGCAGGCACGTATGAAAGAACACCCCTTGACCACTGAACAGATAGATTCCCTGTTGGGCTCTGTTCAGGTTGGGCATCTGGCCACTCTGGGCGAAAATGGTTTCCCCTACGTAACACCAGTACATTTTGTGTTTATGAACGGGCATATTTACTTTCACGGGTTGGCAGCGGGGCAAAAGCTGAAAAACCTGCGCGCCGACTCCAGGGTCTGCTTTGAAGTTGAAGGACAGCATTCATTTATTCAGGCAGATGTCCCCTGCGACACCAATACCGCCTATCAGAGCGTGATCATTACAGGCAACGCCGCTGTAGTGAATGACCGGGCCGTAAAAATCGCCGCTCTTGACGCCATTGTGGCCAAGCACACGCCCCAGCACGCAGGTGCGGCTTACCCTGAAAATATGCTTAAAATGACGGCAGTGGTTGAGATTAAGATTCAGGAAATCACTGGCAAATATTATTCCTGACGCGGCTATTGGCTATGCGAAAATAAAAACAGCCCAATGCATCAGCATTGGGCTGTTTTTATACTAGACGCGGGCTTGTTGCAGATGTTGCCTTGCCAGCGTGCTCGTGGCAGTTCGGCAACTCAGTTTCGCGCCGACGGCTAGGCAGCTTCCTCAAATCTCTTGCGGGAGGTGCCGCGCGTATTCCGTTACAGCGTGCGTCTACAGTTTTTTGGCAATGATGTAGCGGGGCCTCTGGCGCACTTCAGTAAAGACTTTGGCAAGATATTCACCAACCAGCGCCATGCAGAAAAGCTGCACAGAGCCCAGCAGCAAGACTACAATAATCAGTGATGTCCAGCCCTGAATGGTTTCGCCCATGACGTATTTGAGCAGGGAAACACCGCTGAAGGCCAGCGCCGCCAGCATGCAGAGCATGCTCATAAGGCCCGCAATGCGCAGGGGCGCAACGCTGCATGCCGTAATGCCCTTCCAGGCAAAAGACACCATCTTCCAGAAAGGATACTTGCTTTCGCCAGCCATGCGGCATTGGCGCACGTAGAAGACCTGCGCGCTTTTAAAGCCGAGAGCCGGAAAAATTCCGCGCAGAAAAAGTGAATGCTCGTGAATTTCGTCCAGCGCTTCCAGCACGGGGCGGGCCACAAGTCGGTAGTCGGCATGGTCGGGGATCAACGGCACCTTGAGCCAGCGCATGAATCCGTAAAACAGGTGCGCAGTGCGCCGTTTGAAAGGCGTATCAGTGCTGCGGTCGTTACGCACGCCGTAGACGATATCGTTGCCTTCCATATAGCGGTCAATCATTTCAGGGATGGCGGCAATGTCATCCTGCAAGTCGGCATCAAGGCTGATGATGCAGTCCACGCTCATGTCGCGCGCCGTGACCATGCCCGCCCAAACGGCGTTCTGGTGCCCTGCATTGGCGGCAAAGCTTGCAGCCCGGCAAAAGGGATCACTTGCGTGCCGTTCTTCAAGCAGCTCCCAAGTGCGGTCACGGCTGCCATCGTTCACATAGAGGGCAAAACTCTCCGCATGCACACGGCCCTGTTCTTTGAGGTCGGTCAACAGACCGGCCAGGGCATCAAGGGTGCGCGGCAGGGTTTCCTCTTCATTATAGCAGGGTACAACCAGTGCCAACAATGGGGCGGTGCGGGACAAGGCTTATTCCTCCATGCGGAGAGTACGTTGGGTGCGATCAGTTTTGCGAATGAGACGCACTTGCTCTGCGCCACACAAGGGGCGCTCCAGGCTGTTCTACAGCGATATAGGCAATGTCGTCCACAGATTTGATGCCGGGAATAAACACCGCTGCCTTGCCATCGTCCGTAACAGTGGCGGATGCGGGAAAATACCGCAGAGCAACTGTTCTGGCTGAAATAAGTCCTTCGTCGGGGCTTTCAAACAAGGCCCTTGCTGCCTGTTGCAACAGGCTTGCAGTGGTGGCTGTACGTATCCTGGCTGCCACATGGACTTTGCCCTGGGGCAGGTTGCCGAAAAACGCAATATTGCATGCCACCAGCGCGCGAGCACCGGGCGCTTCAAAGACGCGCAACGTTTGCGACTCGTTCCACGGCACAAGACCACGCCAATCCGTTGAAAAAAGGTTTACCTCGCGGATGTCGTAGCCGGGAAAGAAATACTTGTCTGTTTCCGGGTAGTCTACGCTGCGCAGGGTGTTTTGGTGGTGCGTGGCAATGACCGGCTGCGCCATAAGAAAAACGCGGGCCTCAAGCAGTACGCTTGAGAGCAGCAGGGTGCAGAATATGATAAAAAGAGCTTTGGCCCTGATGCTTGAGGGGTTCAGGGCTGCAAGCAGGGAAAACGGGCAGAGCACGGCAAAAAAGAAAGTTGCGCTCATGGCCCTGTAGGGTGTTGAGGGGCTGGCAATAAAGGCTGCAAGGCTGGCCTGGGCCATGAGAAAGAAAATTACGGAAGGGACCCAGGCGGCAGGCTTTAAAAGCCCCCGGCGGCGCAACAGCCATGCAAGCGCCAGGGCTGCAAGAAAATAAGGCAGCATTTCAATCTGTTGCGTGCCCCAGAACTCCAAAAAGCGCAAAAAAGCAGGCAGGGACAACAGCGGGATTTTTTCCGCGCCGCCAACGGCTGCGAGGCGCACGGCATTGCCCGGCGCGGCCATCATCATGCCCCAGCCAAAGGCTGCCCCCACAATGCCCGAGAGTGCCCACTCAGGCACGCTGCGAGATGTGCGCCAGCGGAACAGCGTCACGCCCAGAGCTGCAAGCAGAACCAGCATGCCGACATTTTCGTTGCTCCAGCCTGCAAGAACACCCACAAGCGCATAAAGCAGGCCGCCGGGCATGCGGAAGTCTGCCTTGTCGGCCCAAATGCGGTACGGCACAAGAAAAAGAACGCCCCACACGAGGCTGTATCCGTAATCACCCGTGCCGGTGCGCCAGAAAAAAACGGTTCCAAAGGCGGGCAGGGCAATCCACACAAGCCCGGCCATGACAGCGAGGTGCCACGCGCTCAGGCGTTCACGCCACTGCGCGCCCAAGGCCAGTAGCGAGCCGCTGGCAACGAGCAGCAGAAACATGGCTGGAGTGAGCAGGGGGTGCAGCCAGGCAGGCCCGCGCAGCAGCACGCGAGACATGAAATGCCCGATAAATTTTCCACTCCATTCCTGGTATTCGAGCACCTGCATGTCCCACAGGCCGGTGCAGCCAGGATAAATGCTCGAAAAGGCATGATCATCGCTGACCCACGGCGTCATGGCGCAGAACCATGACATGATGGTTATAATGAGCAGGCCTGTGAAAATAAGGCGATTGCGACGTAATTGAGTGGATTTTTGAGCCGCCTGTGCGGCGGAATTTAATTCAGTGTGTTGCATTTCGTAAAAGTCCTGGCCCATGCTGTCAGGGAAAAGGGCTGAAAGCCCGAGATGCGTTTCTGTAGCAGGTATCTATTAGTAAATATCTTTCGGTGTCAATGTGTTTATATGCAGCCCAAGGGGGTGTTCTGCTGATGCCGGGGAGCAGGCTGTTGTTCTAATGTTTTGACAGGTATTGTCGTTAAGAAGCAATACTGGTAGAAATTAATGCGAAAATGTCTCTCAGCCTTCAGCCCCGAACCCCCTGTAGCGAACCACGCCCACCTCTGCTTTTCGGAGTTTTCCATGCGCCAGATCAGCATCAATACTATCTGCACATTGTCCGTAACGGCAGCGGTTGTTGCCGTGATTACCGTGCTAGTCATCTACGTGTCCACCTCGTCCTACCGCATGGTTGCCGGAGTGCAGACCGAGGCCTTGAACGAAGCCAGCAAAACTGTGGCGCGTTCGGCTGAAATATACATCCAGCAGTCCGTGGACGTGGCCACCATCCTTTCCCGGCAGGAACCTGTGCTGAAAGCCTTTGCCGGTCAGCCCCAGGAAGCGCAGGAATTGTTGACAAGCTATGTCAAATCCTTGCCGGGGTATTGGTCATTTCTGCTTTTTGACCTCAAGGGGCGTATTGTTGCCGGGGTCAATTCTGATATGGGCGACCTGACCGGGGGCAACAGGGCTGATCGGGATTATGCCCGCCAGATATTCAGCGGCAAGGATGTAGCCCTGAGCGGAAGCGTCATGAAAGCCACCTCGGGCGACGTGCTGATCTACGTGGCGGCCAAAGCAGTGCGCGGCAAGGATGGCTCGTTGCTCGGCGCTGTGGCCGTGTGCCCCCGCTGGACGGATTTCACGGAAAAAACCATTGATCCTATCCGGCTGGGGCGGCGCGGATACGGCTTTACCATCGACCAGAGTGGCCGTTTCATTTCCCACAGCATGGACAAAAAGCTGCTGCTTCAGGATTATTCCAAGGAAAAATTCATCCAGGATGCGCTCGCAAAGGGCAGCGGAACCTTCAGCTATGAATGGAAAGGTGAGGACAAGTTCATGTCTGTGGCCAAAATCCCGGTTACAGGGTGGCTTGTGTGCATGAGCGCCTATGATTCCGAGCTTACAGCGCCAGCGGCGGATCAGCGGTCTGTGCTGTACATGGTGGGCCTGGGCGCGGTTGTTCTGCTGACTCTGGTGATACGCGTTGTGAACCGCAAGCTTGTGTTCGCTCCCCTGCAACAGCTCACAGATTTTACAGAAGCCGTGGCGCAGGGCGATTTCAAGGCCGTGCTCGCAGGCAAATACCGTGCAGAGATGAAACGCTTTGCCGGGCACCTCTGCACCATGGTGGACGAGCTGAAAAAACGCCTTGGTTTTGCGCAGGGGGTGCTGAACGGCATACCTACGCCATGCTACATCGTGGGCAGCGATTTCAAGGTGACCTGGCTGAATGAGCAGGTGTGCAGCTTGCTGGGCAAGGCAGATCCCAAAGATACATATCTGGGGCAGCGCTCGGGGCTTTTCACGTGGGGGGATGCCAATCATGAGACGCTGTCTGACCGGGCCATCAAGGAACGCAAGGCTCTGAACCGTGAGTTTGACTATACGACGCAGTCTGGAAAACAATTGCGGGTTTCCGTGCAGACAACGCCATTTTTTGATCTGGACGGCGGCATGCTGGGTTCCATTACATTCTGGACGGATCTGACGGAAATTTACGGTCAGAAAACGCGCATTGAAGCGCAGAATACGGCCATTGCCCAGACTGCCGTTGAGGTTTCGCAAGTGGCGGAAAATATCGCTACAGCCTCACAGCAGCTTTCGCAGCAGATCGCGCATTCGAGCGAGGGCGCGCGCGAGCAGAGTGGTCGCGTGAGCGACACCGCCAATGCCGTGGAAGAGATGAACGCCACAATTCTTGAGGTAGCCAGAAGTGCCTCGGCCACATCGGAGAATGCCGAAAAAGCCAAGCTGAAGGCGCAGGATGGCGCCCGGCTGGTGGAGGAAGTCAGTGCCGCAGTGCTGAGCATCCGCAATGAAGCAGGGCAGATGACCGACAGCATGCGCAGCCTGGGCGAGCAGGCGCAAGGCATTGGAGCCATCATGGGCGTTATTTCAGACATCGCCGATCAGACCAACCTTCTGGCGCTCAATGCAGCCATTGAGGCGGCGCGCGCTGGCGAGGCCGGACGTGGTTTTGCCGTGGTGGCCGACGAAGTGCGCAAGCTGGCGGAAAAAACCGCCCACGCTACCACCGAGGTGCGCACGGCCATTGGTGGCATACAAAGCGGCACCAATACCGCTGCGGCACAGATGGATGCCGCTGTGGAGCGCGTAACCCAGGCCACAGGGCTGGCCCAACGCTCTGGCGAGGCCCTGGCTGAAATCGTTGAGATGGTTGAATCTGCAGGGGACCAGGTGCGTTCCATTGCTACTGCCGCCGAGCAGCAGTCTGCCACATCTGAAGAGATAAACCGTGCGGTCAGTTCCATCAGCGTTATCGCAACTGAGACGGACGATGCCATGGCTCAGTCAACCGAGGCGGTTGAAGCCCTCGTGGCTCAGACCAAAAAGCTTGAACAGCTTATAGCGGCCTTGCGCTCCAGTTAGCACCGGCTACCGTGTTTTGCAAAAGCCCCTGCTGCCCGAAATTACCGGGCAGCAGGGGCTTTTGTCTGTCTGGAAGAGCAGTGGAAAAGCTGATTATGAATTTGTCTCCATCTTGCGCCAGCTTTGCAGCTCAATAATGTTGCCCTCTGGGTCGCGCGCGTACACAAAAACCGCTTCCATGTCTTTGGGGTAGGCGGCTGTGACAACCTCGCCAACCTGCCCACCACCTGCGGCAACGATCTCTGCCAGGGTTGTTTCCACGTCATCCACTTCAAATGCAATGTGCGCAAAGCCGGGGCGGTTGACCTCCGGCGGCAGGGTGTCGCGCAGACTGTCGTATGAAAAAATTTCAAGCGTTGGGTGGCTGTCGTCATAGCCGGGCAGCAGCAGATGCTCGCCAGTAATGTGGGGCTTGGGCAAACCGGTGAGCCGGTCAAGCCACGGCCCTCGCAGATCACGCGTTTGCCCTATGCTCGAGCAATGCAGCGTCTGCTTGTAAAAGGCAATGAGTCTGGCGGCATCCTTTGCAATGATATTTGTGTGCACATAGCGGAACATGGCGTCTCCTGAAGCGGTATATGGGGAATGGAAAGGCCAAAAGGCAAGCAGGCACTAGCTCGGCGCAAGACCTCGGCGCGTGGATTCTTGGGGGGGGTCCGATATGTATGCCATGCGGACGGCATTATCAATGCCAACGCCCTGCCAAAACAGGGTTTTATGACTTCTGTGATCGTTGGGTAAGAGTTATCCGGCAGTTTATTGCATGGCTATCGATTGTTGTTATTATCGATAAGGATAACTTATTACTGTTATCGTATTGATTGAATGCGCCTAAATACTATCCTTGCTTGTTGACCATGTTCTTGTCATAAAAAATGTCTAACTGTAGTGTTGAATTGGATTGTTTTTGCGTTTACTGGTAAACCTCTTGCTATGCGCTGCATGGTTTAGTAAAAAAAGTTATCTTTGCCTTACTCTAACGCAAGGATGCCTGTCATGGAAGCTATCTCCCTTAAAGAATTGGCTGTCCCTATCATAAAATCCATCGATAGCTGCAATTACCTGTTAAAGTCGCACCATAGGCGTACAGCAGTCATTGCATACCATATTGGCAAAAAAATGAATCTTGACTGTGATCAGCTCTTCAGACTGATCATTGCAGCTGCGGTTCATGATGTTGGAGCCTTGTCTGTTCAGGAGCGCGATGCGCTCATTCAGGCAGATGTGCATAATCCAAGGCCGCACTGTGAAATGGGATACAGAATGCTTTCGTCATTCGGCCCGTTCAAGGACGTTGCCAGGATCATCAGGCATCATCATATCCACTATGATGCATCGCTGGATATGGAAGAAGGCGAGGTGCTGCTGGACAGTCACATACTTCACCTTGCGGACCGGGTTGACGTGCTGATCAAGCCAGATGTTTTTGTGCTCAAGCAAAAAGCCTCGGTCATAGAAAAAATCAGGGACAACGTTTCGACCACGTTTCATCCGGATGTCTTTGCTGCCTTTGTGCAGGCATCAGCCCCGGATATCTTCTGGATTGAAATCAATAATCTCGAGCTTGATCAGCTTTTCAGGCTGGTCGATTCGTCGATGAATTTTGATCTTACACTTGAAAATGTTCTCGATTTTGCCTTGACCATTTCGCGCATCATTGATTTTCGAAGCCATTTTACTGCCTCACATTCCTACACGGTAGCCAATCTTGCCTGCGAACTAGGCAAAATATTTGGTTTTTCCCGCGAACGCTGCCTGAAGCTGAAGATCAGCGGCTATCTGCACGATATAGGTAAAATTGGGATCGACCCCGGTCTTATTGAAAAGGGAGGCCCGCTCACCGATGATGAATTCGATCAGGTCAAACTGCATACGTATTATACGGGGCAGATACTGAGCAGTCTCAGCATTTCTGAGTGGTTTTATGAAATTGTGCTCTGGGCCAAGAACCATCACGAAAAGGTCGATGGATCTGGGTATCCGTATTCCCTGCAAGATGAGAATCTGGATGTGGGTTCAAAAATACTGGCGTTTTCAGATGTGATTGCGGCCTTGATGGAAGATCGCCCGTATCGCAAAAGTCTGCCTATTGATACGGCCTTTGAGATAATCAGAAAAAGTATTTCTGCAAAGATTTCCGATCAAATGTTTGATGCCATAGAAGGGCACAAGGATGAAATAAACGCTATTGTGTTGCAGTGCCAGCAGAACATCAGGGAACAATACAGGCCGGAGTCAGTCAGTTAGCTGGCATTGCCAGTGCACTGCGCCGGGCCGCTCGGCTCTGCATTGCTCTCAGGCTATTCAGCGTATTTTTTTACGATGGCGTGAGCCAGTTCCGCATATGCCTGGGCTTTAAGAACAGACACTTGTTGCTGATCTGAAGACGCGCGTGTGTAGCGCGCACTGGCCGATGTATCCTGAATCGGCTTGGGTGAAAAAGCTTCCCACTGACCTGTTGCAACATCAATGAGAGCCATTTTCAGGCGGATTCGCATTTCCTGCGATTCATCTGGAATAATGCCGCCAACTATGGGAACCCAGGAAACCGCTTTTGTGCTCATATCTTTTTGCGCTGTTTCCAGAACCCCCCAATAGACCAGTATTTTTGTGCAATTGCCCTTTGCCGCAGCCAACCGTAAAGCTGCTGCATGACTGCTGTCGCCCTGGCCCGCAGGAATGCCGGAAAATGCCGCAACCCGATAATGCGCTTCCAAAGCCTGGATCATGCTGTCATCCGGCATGATGGCCCCTGACTGGATAAGCATGACAGAGGAGCCTTTCGGCAGGGAAAACTGTTGCCTGTTTTCCAGTGCGCGCTGGATTTCTTCCTGCGAGACTGAAGCGGTAGGATTGACCCCCAACACTTCAAATTCGGTCAACTCTCCTTTGTAAAGAGAATGGCCTGCTTGCCGCAATCTGCCCGCCTCCGCCTGATAGCCGGAATCAGAGATGGATCTGACGCCGCATCCTTGTAACGCGAGAACAACAAGTAAAATTGAAATAGCCGCGGCATAACGTAGCGGCGCGTGAGTATTCATGGTGTGTCCCGGCTATAACGAATGATTGGGCGTGTTGACAGGCTTTAATTTGCCCAGCGCACGAATATTTGTAAAGTATGGTTCTGATAAAATATGATTTCGTATCGGCTCGCAAGTGGGTGAGTTGTCAGAAAAAAAGGCGAGTTACGCGCCATTTGGGATTTTCATTACACCGGTATGGGGCAGAGCGTAAATGATGCTTGCGTTGCAATAGAAAGGGTGGGTTGCATCGCGGTACTTCGCCCTTTTGCTTGCCCACTAGATCTTTTGCTGTCGTAAAACACCTCCCCAATGGGGATGCAGTCTAGGTGTTGAATTCGTTCATGATCATGCGCACTGCGTGCAGATACGCAAAGCCGTCTTTTTGATCCGGCTCCAGATGGCAACCCTCGCCCCATTCATTCCATGCGTTGATAAAAATATATTGCAAGTTCTCCGGCAGATACTCGCGGGTGTGCTGCGCCATGGCGCGCAGGGCAGCGGTGAACACATCCACTGAGGTGCGCTCAAAAGATAGTCCGTGGCTGCCGCGCCGTGGTGTGTTGTCCCAGCCGGGGAAGACGCAGCGTAGCCGCGTGTAGGCGGGGGTTTCTTTCAGCAGCATGTCTTGCACGGTGGCAGCATAATCAAAACGGCGGGGTTCTTCTCCTGCAGTGGAGAGCATGTTCATGGGGTTCAGGTTTGGGGCAAATTCCACCATCATGTCAAACCCCAGATTGGCGGGATGCTGCCCCACGTGACATTCCACGCCAGCCAGACAAAGTTCTGTGTGCCCCATGGCCCACGCTTCTTCGCGCCATATCTGGCTATACACAGACATCAGGGGATTGCGCTCCGGTGCAAAGACCAGCAGCAGGGGTTTGCCGTCTATTCTGATATGGCGCGGGTTGTCAAAATACTGCGCCAGGTCGCGGATAATCTTCCTGGCATTTTCCGGTGAATATCCCTGCGCGATGAACGGTTTTATCCTCTGGGGCTGGGTATTGTCGTACCATGATTCGTGCGCCCAGCAGAGGCAAAATTCGTTCCGTATCAGGCGGCTTTTGTTGATGATGTGCAGGGGCGCATCTAAAAGTGCGCGGCCAGCCATGTTGTAGTAATAATAGCAGAATGCCGTAACGTTGTTATCCCAGGCGATGTGATGCTGCTTTGTCAGGATCTTTTCGTCTGTAAGATCATAGTAGCCCAGAATATCGTGAGGAATATGCGGCTGGGCATGCCCATCATACAGAGGAACGGCCCCTCGAACGTTGCACCATTCCGTAAAATTTTTGCCGTAGATGTCATTTTCTGGAATGACATGAAATTGCGGCAAATAGAACGCGATAGCTTTCATCATATTTTGCCATAGCTGTTCATTGAACATCAACAAAACCCGCCCATATTGTCTGAAGAACAAACGATACGGGAGGAGGCCGGTTACTGACGATAACGGTGAATTCTTTTTACAGAAACATGAAGAAGCCTGAAAGTCACTATGGGAAAGTGTGCCGAGGCGCATAAGGGGCTGGCAGCCGTTGAGAAGAGGCCCACACAGGCAAGCTTGCCCCAATACCGCGGGGGCAAGCCCGAATGCGCGCTTGGCTGGCGATCCTGTCATCCCATTTATCCAGCCGCACTCGGTTAGTGAAGCTCCATGCCGTTGGTGTTACACCCGCGCGTCGCATAATGCTGTTTACAATCAGTCAGCCCTGTGTTGATGTAAGCAAGCCGAAGTAGGTGATCCCTTAACCGTGAGTTTTAGCAATATGCTTGAATTTATTGATATAAAAACTTTAGTTGTTTGCTATGGTTTGTGCTGCTGTACCCAGTTTGTCGCCTTTATACTCCAGTATCGGATCAACAAGGGCGGGCAGGGAATTCAGTGGTGGATAGCGGGCAGCGTGCTGATGGTTTTTGGATTTTTCATGAATTCGTTCAGAGACGTCCAGTTAGTAGCCAGTATTGCAATATTTACTTATACAGCTTCGTTTTTGCTTTGCTTTTTGTGCATATATATTGGCCTTGCCGAATTTGTGGAAAATAAAAAACTGCTGCGTCCTGTGCTGAGTATAGTGATTGTGTCGCTGATTGCGCTGAGCTATTTGGCGTTTATTGAAGGCAGCATATTTTTACGGCGAACACTCCTTTCTTTCTCCTGTTCCATCCTATCGCTGTTTTCAGCCATTACAGTTGCTGGCGGCAACTGTAAGCATACGCTGCCTGCCAAATTTTTAAAGTATGTGTTTATTTTTAATACGCTGTGGCTTTTTGTTTTCGCGTTTTTTCCCTGGTGGGGAGGGCCGGGGATGGCCTTGTTCACAAGCCCATCCCCTCTGGCTGCAACGTATTTTCTCCTTATGACCACCAGCACCTTTTGGACAATAGGGCTCATTATGCTGGTGAGCCAGAAGCTGTCCGACCAGTTGCGTGCTTCCAAGCAGTTTCTGGAGTCCACGCTCGACGGCCTTTCCGCCAATATCGCACTCATCAACGCCGAAGGTGAGATTGTGCTGGTCAATCAGGCCTGGCGCAACTTTGCTGTTGCAAATGGCATGTCGCAGGAGTTTGTTTCCGAAGGGGTAAATTATCTACGTGTCTGCGAAGGCGTGCGTGTTGATAATGCCCTGGAAGCCAATTCATTTGCTCAGGGCATAAGGGATGTTCTTGAATGTAAGCTTGAAACGTTCTCCATGGAATATGGCTGCCACTCGCCAGAGCAAAAGCGCTGGTTTTTGGGCAGGGTCAACCCTTTCTGCGGAGACGGCCCGCGCATGGTTGTGGTGGCGCACGAAGACATTACGGAACGAAAGCTTGCAGAGATCGCCCTCGCGGAATCCAACCGCAAGCTCGAACTCATGACCAACGAGGATGGCCTGACAAAAATTTCCAACAGGCGGCATTTTGACGCCATGCTCGCTTATGAGCGAAATCGCCACATCCGCTCCGGGGCAAGGCTTTCGCTTATCATGTTGGACATAGATTTTTTCAAGAATTACAATGACACATACGGCCATGTGAAGGGTGATGAATGCCTTCAGGCTGTTGCTCAGACCGTAGCGCAATGCCTTAACCGTCCCACAGATATGGCCGCGCGGTATGGTGGAGAGGAATTTGTCTGCCTGTTGCCCGAAACCGACATTCTTGGCGCAGTGAGCCTGGCCGAACGCATACGCAAGGCTGTCATGCAGAGCGGGATTCCCCATGCGGCGTCACAGGTAGCCAGGGTGGTGACGGTCAGTGTTGGGGTCGTGTCCTGCATCTGTCAGGAATCCACGACTCCAGAGCTGATTGTGCAACGCGCGGATGAACAGCTCTATCTGGCAAAGCATGAAGGCCGTAACTGCGTTAAATTCCGGTCAGATGAAGACGGGATGTATGCCCAGATGCACAATGGGAACAGCTTGGGGCTGAAAGTGCTATGGAACAGCGAGTATGCTTCCGGCAATGCGGAGCTGGACGAGCAACACATGGAGCTGGTTTCCATTGTGAACAGCCTGCTTGAGCGAGTGCTCGCAGAGGGAGATGCTCTTGACCTCACTCCCCGGTTTAACGATGTGTACCATATTGTAGAAAAACATTTTAATGACGAAGAAGCCGTGCTGCGCAGCAGTGGGTACCCGGAGGTTGACGAGCATGCGGCCCGGCACAAAGAATTGCTGCAAAAGTGCGCTGGTCTGCTCAAACAGGATGGGGAAAACCCGGTGTCCCCTGTGCAAATGCTGCAATGCATAATACACGACCTCGTGCTGAACCACATGGTTAAGGAAGACGGCAAATACTTCGCTTTTTTAACCGGGGTTGAGACTACAGCTAAGTAACGTGGCCGCATGGATAAATTGGGGAGGCAGGCATCATTTCCACACAACGCCTCTGAGGCTGTCTTTCCAAGAGGGGGGCAGGCAGTGCTGCGGGGGGGAATAAGTTCCCTGATTTTTGTTCAGCTGGGCGATATTGCAACCGTATATAGCCGCGCCGCATTCCATCTCTTTCAGACGCAAAAACGGTGAGTTACCTTTAATGGTGACTCGCCGTTTTATTCGCTAGTGTGGCGGTGAGAGAGATTGATCCGATCTCTCATTACTTTTCATCTGTCAAAGGCTATTGATGATTAAATTGGCCAGCAGTTTCATTTGCAATAATGTCCATCAATAGGGATATGGCAACTAAGCAACTATCAAAGCAAGAAGAAGGAAAAAATTTGCAATCAAAGCAATCAATACCGCCATGGAACCTTTGTCTTTTGCGGCTTTTACAAGCTTTGATTCCTGTGGATGAATTATATCGCAAATATTTTCTATGGCTGAATTTAGTAATTCAGCCAAAAGCACGAGTGTAAAACCTGTTGGCAGTAAAATTTTCTTCCATAACGGCCATGGAACAAAAAAAAGAACAACTATCAAAACAATAAAAACAAGAAGCTCTAGCCGAAAGGCTTCCTCATGGCGAAAGGCGTCAGTAAAACCATCGATAGAATATTTTGTAGCGGAGATAAGTCGCCGACGTACTAATTCAATAAAGTTTTTCATAAGATTAAAACCTGTATTTAATCCGTCTTGTTTTTGACTATAGAATAGGCCGAATGATTTTTTCAAGGTAGAAATGCATTTTACTGCGCGTCAGACCCTGAAGATGAGAGCCGTCAAAGGGGTGTTCTTCGCCTTTGATGAAGGCAATGAATGGAATTTTTCCAGAGCCATCTCTGGAGTACGAACGATGATCCCCCCATATTGCCACTAACGTGCCTGCAGGAACCTGTGTGATATAGTCTCGTATGGCATCATCTGTCGATCTGCTGCACGAGTAAAAACCGTTATCATCTCCGGTAGTAAAATGCATTTGTGGGCACACGTCGCGCGGATTTTCAAAGGTGTGCATATTCATTGTAATTATGAATTGAAAAAAGTTTCCACTTTGAGGAATTTTGCTTAAAGCGAGCGGGAACATGTCTTGATCGGCAATTACGCCGTCTCCCCACATGTGGCGCGGCGTGATTCCTTCGCTCTGCATTTCTTCAAGGCATAAGACGTGCTCAACGCCCTGGGCCGTATATGCTGGCCCCTGGTTCATATAAAAATAGGGCATTCCATGAAAAGCAAATGAGGGTGAAATTTTCTTTGATATCT
This sequence comes from Desulfovibrio intestinivivus, assembly GCF_053570665.1. Classification (NCBI taxonomy): domain Bacteria; kingdom Pseudomonadati; phylum Thermodesulfobacteriota; class Desulfovibrionia; order Desulfovibrionales; family Desulfovibrionaceae; genus Desulfovibrio; species Desulfovibrio intestinivivus. Next base: position 1,340,953 of record NZ_JBRBQT010000001.1, read on the forward strand.
CTGACAAAAGGGAGTTTGGGAATGTTTTGGTGAATGTATAATGTATATAATTCGATGATGCAATATTTCCTGTGAAAATTTCAAAGTCAGAATTTGCAGATCCAAGCTTTTTTGCACCGTCAATGGGAATAATTATCGCGGCTTTTTGCAGGTCGTGCAAAAAAGGCATTACATATTCATCCCCAACGGTAGTGTTGAGCAGATCGTAGTCAAGACTTTCAACTTGGATAAAGATAATCTTCCCTGTTGCTTTTAAGGCAGGTATCTCTTCAATGCCGTTGGGTGTATCCATAACTGGCTGAAGTTGCATGACCCTTGAGGTATATCCTGTGAAGAGTTCTATAAGGTATGTGGCTAGATAGCCACGTTTGTGTAAAGATCGTCTTTCCGGTGGGTTCCAGTTTACAACTTCGCCAGGCTCAATTTTTTCATTTGGCCAGAATGCAGACAGCGGCAGGGAAATAAAACTTATGGCATAAACTGAAAGCAGTGCAATTAGAGAAATGATGCCAATTTTCGTTCTTTTAACGTTCAGGTTGATCTTATAAACACAAATTAGTTGAAGAATTAGGCATATTACAAAAAATAATGCCATATGTACGTGAATATAAATGTAAATAGACGATCCAAAATCAAGAGCATAATCCATGCCATTCAGAATAGCCGTTAGTGTGAGCGGCTCTTTTAGGGCTGAAGCAGCTGAAGTTAGTATGATGCTCGATATGCACTGCAATAAAAAAATAATCACACAAGTTTTTTTAGTTGCAAAAGAAAGAGCAGCAAGGCTTGCCAGAAAGTTAATGCCTATGATCGGGGCAGACGGGTGGATGCTCCAGATTTGGCAAAAAGTACTTATGCCTGCGGTGAGAGATACCAGGAAAAAGAATGGAATCCATTCTTTGATTGCGCGAAAGTTCAAGGTTGCCTCCTGGTATATTGTCGAAAATCACTATATGCCAAGAACAAAGATGTCAACGGAGCTGTATGGCGTTGCCTTTATTTCGACCGGATGTCCCCCTGACTTGGCTTGGGAGGGGCGGAACGTTGTCTGAAGCTGCGCTGAAACTAGTTTAACAGTTGATATGGATAACAGAGAGTTTTCTTGCTCCCGCCCGATTACGTTTGCCGACTGCGTGCCCAGTGCTGTTGCTGCGCGGCAGCTCAAATATCTGTCGGTAAGGCCCGCCGTTGGCTTGATCAAAATTCCCGACATCCGGCTCTACCTCAAAGACGGGGGCATAGCGGCTCCAAGAAAAAATGGGCATACCAAGCAAAGCTGGTATGCCCACCAGGGCAACCTTTGTTTTCCGACCAAAGAAAAGAAGAGAAGGCCCTGTGGAACAATTTTTAATTGGCTTGCGGGATTTTGCAATCGAAAAAGTGGTGAGTCGTATGCCCCCGGTTTTTGAGGCAAGGTGGACGGGCAAGAATACGTGCCCACACTGCGCATGCGAGAAACTACGCATCAAGGACTCATTCTGGCGGACGATCCGTAATATTTCCATTCATGGAAGGGCGTCACGCCTGGTGATTCGCTGCCACAAATACCGATGCGAAGAATGCGGTAGATATTTTAATACCAGACTTGCAGGCATAAAAGTGTGGAGCAGAACAACAGAGCTGCTCAAGCGCAACATTTTTCAGGCCTACAACAAAGGTGTTTCCTGCAAGGACATCGCCGACGAGCACCGCATAGGCGTAGCCAGCGTGGAGCGCTATTACCACCAGATGATGCAGCACAAGAGCAGCCACTGGGCAAACCGCACATGCCCGCGCATTCTGGGCATTGATGAGCATAGATTTACGCGCAGGCAGGGCTTTGCAACCACATTTTGCGACTTGGCCCGCCGCAGGGTCTTTGATGTGGTTAAAGGGCGCAGCGCCGCCGATATGCGCGATTTTTTGCAATCGTTGCAAGGCCGCCACAAAGTTAAAATGGTCTGTATTGATATGAACTCTGCGTATCGGCGACTTGTGAGGGAGTGGTTTCCCAATGCGCACATTGTTGCGGACAGATTTCATGTTATCAGGCTGGTGAATCAGCACTTTTCAGAGCTGTGCAAGGCAATTGATGAAAAACAACTTGCTTATGGGCGAGGCGGTATGATGCGTCTTTTGCTGACTCGCCGTGATCGGTTAACAAACTCACAGAAAGAGCGATTACGAGCATACTTTGCTGACAGGCCGGACATTGAATCACTGTATGAATTTTTACATGAAACAGCGGACTTATTGCGTGTACGGGCGCAAAGTGTCGATTGCTGTCGCAGGTATGTAGCTGAATTGTTAGATAAAATTGATCACCTTCGAAAAACGCCCTTCGCGCCATTGCGCACCCTGGGTAAGACGTTGCATAATTGGCGGGAAGAAGTGGCCCGAATGTTCCGGTTTACCCGAAATAACGGCATCACAGAAGGTTTTCACCGTAAAATGAAGTTGATCCAGCGGCGTGCGTATGGCTTCCGTAATTTCGAAAATTATAGGTTGAGAGTGCGCGTTCTGTGCTGCTGAAATGGCTGGAGAATTGTTCAGAAACCTGGCGGAAAAATGCCCGCTGAAGGGGCTTGCCCCCGTCTTTGGTGTAGAGCCCGCAACACTCGGAATTTCACCCCCGCTAGAACGCAAAAACGGCGAGTTACCTTTAACAGTAACTCGCCGTTTTACTTGCGTATGTGGCGGAGAGGGAGAGATTTGAACTCTCGATACAGGTTTAAGCCCGTATACTCGCTTAGCAGGCGAGCTCCTTCGGCCGGCTCGGACACCTCTCCGCATGCATCAGGCCAGCAATTAAGCGAACCGGAATGCAGAAAAGCAAGCTAGCCTAGACGGCGGCACCTGTCAAGAATGTTCTGCCATCTATAAATAAAAGGGCATCGCAAGCGGATCGTACGGCTGACACAGCCACACATTGACCGGGGGCGCAGCTTGGCGTAATTTTATGGACTTCTCATTAAATGGAACTATTGGAGCGCATTATGGCCCCCGAAAATGATACGACACCCGCCACTGTTGCTGAAGGCACCGCCACTGGCGATACCGCAAAAGTCGGCCTGGATTTCATCCGCACCCGTATAACTGAAGACAACGCTTCGGGCCGATTCGGCAATCGCGTACATACGCGTTTTCCTCCAGAGCCGAACGGGTATCTGCATCTGGGGCATGCCAAGTCCATCTGCCTTAACTTTGGCGTTGCCAAAGAGTTTGGCGGGCTGTGCAACCTGCGCTTTGACGACACCAACCCCACCAAGGAAGAAACGGAATACGTTGATTCCATCCGTGAGGATGTGCGCTGGCTTGGCGGCGTGTGGGACGACCGCGAATTTTACGCTTCCAACTACTTCGAGAAGCTGTATGACTACGCCGAACAGCTCATCAAGATGGGCAAGGCCTATGTGGACGACCTCTCGGCGGAAGAAATCCGCGAATATCGCGGCACGCTGACCGAGCCCGGGCGCGAAAGCCCCTGGCGCAACCGGGGCGTGGACGAAAATCTTGATCTGTTCCGCCGCATGCGCGCGGGCGAATTTGGCGATGGTCAAAAGGTGCTGCGCGCCAAGATCGACATGTCCTCGCCCAACGTGGTCATGCGCGATCCCACGCTGTACCGCATCCGCCATGCGGAACATCATCGCACGGGCAACAAGTGGTGCATCTACCCCATGTACGACTATACCCATTGCCTGTCCGACTCCATCGAGGGTATTACCCACTCACTCTGCACGCTGGAATTCATCAATAACCGCGAACTGTACGACTGGGTGCTCAAAACCCTCGGTGCATACCGTCCGCAGCAGATCGAATTTGCGCGGCTCAATGTCACCTATACGGTACTCTCCAAGCGCAAGCTCATTCAGCTTGTGAAGGAAGGACACGTTACAGGCTGGGATGATCCCCGCATGCCCACCCTGAGCGGTATGCGCCGCCGGGGCATCCCGCCCGAGGCCCTGCGCGAATTCTGCTCCCGTATCGGTCTGGCCCGCGCCGATTCCACCGTGGAATACTCCATGCTCGAGTTCTGCGTGCGCGAATATCTTAATGAGCATACCCCGCGCGTTATGGCCGTTCTCGACCCGGTGAAGGTGGTTATTGAGAACTATCCCGTAGGCCAGGTGGAAGAGTTTGACATGCCCTACCACCCGGAAGATGCCTCCTATGGCAGCCGCAAGGTGCCGTTCTCGCGCGAGCTGTATATTGAGCGGGACGACTTCCGCCTTGAGCCGCCCAAGAAGTTCCACCGGCTGGCCCCGGGTGCGGAAGTGCGCCTGCGCTACGCCTACTTTATCACCTGCCGCGAGGCCGTGCTGGACGATGCGGGCAATGTGGTTGAACTGCGCTGCGTGTACGACCCGGAAAGCAAGGGCGGGCAAAGCCCCGATGGCCGCAAGGTGAAGGGAACCATCCATTGGGTGTCGGCGGCACACGCCATCCCCGCAGAAGTGCGCCTGTACGACCAGCTTTTCGCGGTGGAAAACCCCAATGCCGCACCCGAGGGCAAGACGTTTCTGGATAACCTTAATCCCGAATCGCTCACAAAGGTGGAGGCCCTGCTGGAACCAGCCCTGGCTACTTTCAAGGCAGGGGACAAGATGCAGTTCGAGCGCCTTGGCTACTACTGCAAGGACAAGGACAGCACCGATGCCAAGCCCGTGTTCAACCGCACAACCACGCTGCGCGACACATGGGCCAAGCTGGAAAAGAAGGGCGCATAGCTGCTTTTTGAGCAAATATGGGTTTGATCGGCATTTTGTTGCAAGACGCGCTTGACAGTTGCTAAGGCTGTCGCTATATTCCGCGTCTCTACGGGTCGTTAACTCAGTAGGTAGAGTATCTGCCTTTTAAGCAGAGAGTCGCAGGTTCGATCCCCGCACGACCCACCATATATTTCAAGGGCTTATGGCTAACCGCCATAAGCCCTTTTTTTGGGGTATATAAAGGGATAAGCGCATCTGAGATTGGGGCGTCACCCAATATAAGAGGGAAGGAGCCTCCCGTGCTGGTCTGCGTGGTCTTGATGGCGGATGGGGGGGCAGTTTCCATTCTCTGGCAATCCTGACGGGTGGCACGTAGATGAAATAAAAACGGCCCGTTGACTCTAAGAGCCAACGGGCCGTTGTGCTAGCAACAAAGCTTAATCCTTTTCGTCTTCTGCGCCGCGCGGTTTTCTGCCCCATTTGTCGGGGTGTGTAAAACGCTTGCCGCCGCCACTGTTTCCGCCGCCATCACGCGGATTGCGGGCAGGGTATCCTGGCCGGGGGCCACGCGGTGCGCGGGGGCCGGGGCCGAAGCTCTTGCGCTGGAACGAGCCGCCGCCAGCGTCCAGCTTGGCGGTCACGCGGGTACCAGCAATAAATACGCCCCGGTTGAGAACGGCCAGCACGTCATCGGCAAACTCGCTCTGCACTTCAACAAGGCTGAAATGCTTCTGAATGCTGATGGCACCGATGCTGCGGCCAGCAATGCCGCATTCTCCGGTGATGGCACCCACCATTTCACCGGGCGAAACCTTGTGGGCATGGCCCACGCTGATGTGCAGGCGGGTCATGGGCGCATCGTTGCGGCGCGGGCGGGCGCCATCGCGGTCGCCCTGACGGAACCCGTCACGGCCATCGCGACCATCACGACCATCGCGGCCAAAGCGGCGGGGCGCTTCGGACAGCGGATCTTCTTCGGGCACGTTGGTGGCATCGCCAAAATCGCGCTGCATCAGCAGCTTGAGCAGGGCTGCGGCCACATCGCGGCTGGTGATGACATCATCGGCAAACTGTTCGGACAAAAAGTCTTCAACCATCTGCATGCAGCTTTCCAGCGCCCCTGCGGTGAGCGTGGCGCGCACTTCATCCAGCAGCCGCGAGGTGCGGATGTTGGCAACGTCGCGCAACGAGGGCAGGCGTTCCTGCTGGATGCGGGCCTTGGTATGCCGGATAATATCGCGCAGCTTGTGCTGCTCGCGCAGGGTCACAAAGGTAAAGGCCTTGCCCACGCGGCCAGCGCGCCCGGTGCGGCCAATGCGGTGCACGTAGCGCTCTGCGTCATGGGGAATGTCGTAGTTGACCACGGCATCCACATCGTCCACGTCAATGCCGCGCGCGGCAACGTCTGTGGCGATCAGAATGTCCAGCCCTTCACCGCGAAAACGCTGCATGACCCTGTCGCGCTGCGACTGGGCAAGGTCGCCGTGCAGGCCATCGCTCTGATAGCCGCGCTGCTGCAGGTGGGCCGTCACTTCGTCCACGCTGCGCTTGGTGGAGCAGAACACCAGGGCCTTGCGGAATCCCTGTGCGTCCAGCACCCGGCACAGCGCGTCCATCTTCTGATGGGGGCGCACTTCGTAGTAGACCTGTTCAATGGCGGGCACGGTCAGAGTCTTCTGGGCAATGGCCAGCATTTCCGGCTCACGCAGAAAACGCTTGCTCAACTGCAAAATAGCCGGGGGCATGGTGGCCGAAAAAAGCACGCGCTGGCATTCAGCGGGCACCCGCTCCAGAATGGCTTCTATATCTTCGCGAAAGCCCATATCGAGCATTTCGTCGGCTTCATCAAGCACAACAGTAGTTGCGCCACCCAGGCGGAGGGTGCCGCGCTGGAGGTGATCCATGACGCGGCCAGGGGTGCCTACCACCACCTGCACGCCGCGTTCAAGAGCGCGGAGCTGGCGTTCAATGGCCTGACCGCCGTATATGGGCAAAATGGCAACGCCGCGCATGCGGGCGGCCAGTTTGCTGAACTCTTCGGCGACCTGAATGGCAAGCTCGCGCGTGGGGCAAAGCACCAGCGACTGCACCGCTCTTGCGGGGGTGAGCTTTTCCAGAATGGGCATGCCAAAGGCCGCTGTTTTGCCGGTGCCGGTCTGGGCCTGGCCTACCGCGTCGCGGCCAGTCAGCAGAAAGGGTACGGCAAGCACCTGAATAGGAGAGGGTTCTTCAAAACCCATATCCTTGACGGCCTGCAACAATTCCGGGGACAAATGAAAATCTTCGAACGATGGGGACATGCTGTTCCTGTACATAAAAAATTACTTGGTAGCGTACCATAGCCTCATACACGCCAATGCACAATGCCCCATCAGCCCCAGATTGCGGCAGACGGCGGCCTGACTGAAAAAAACCGCCCAGAAGCCGCCCCGTGCAAGGGATGACGATTCTGGCGCAGATGTAAAAAATTTCTGCTGCACGGCACAAAACGTTTACAGGCTGTTGACCTTGCCGCGCTCCTCTGTAGGATGGCCTACGCCGGGATAGCCCTGCACCACGTCAGCCATCAGGAGAAACCATGTCCTGTATACAGACACGCGGCCTTGCCTACGGCCAGATATCCTACAAGGATCTGGACATAGAAGAGGGCAAGGCCACATTTATCAGCGGCCCCAGCGGCTGCGGCAAAAGTACGCTGCTGCGGCTGTTCAACAAAACTCTGGCCCCTACGGCAGGCTCTGTGCTGTACCAGGGGCAGGACATGGCCGACATCGACAGCATTGCCCAGCGGCGCGAGGTTTTGCTGGCAGGGCAATCCGTGTTTCTTTTTGAGGGCACGGTGGGCGAAAATTTTGACGCCTTTTGCGAAGCCAGAGAATCCGCCAACCTTGCGGCGGAAGACAAACAGAAATTTTTGCGCCTGTGTTGCGCCAATTTTCCGCTGGATGCGCCCTGCGTGCATCTTTCCGGCGGTGAACGCCAGCGCGTGTTTTTGGCCATCTGCCTTTCATTCCTGCCCAAGGTGCTGATGCTGGATGAACCCACCTCAGCCCTGGATCAGGAAACGGCAGAACGCTTTATGGCGCAGGTGCTGGCCTTTTGCCGCGAGCGCGCCATGACCGTGGTAGCCGTGAGCCATGATCCCGCCCTGACAGAGCGGCATGCGGAAAATATCATCAGCCTGCGGGCAGAGGCGGAATAACCATGAACGGCGTTGCCCAGATTCAGTTAGGCTCGTTTTTGCTCGTCTATGTGCTCTTGCTGGTAGTGCTGGCGGTTATGAAAAAATGCCGCATCAGCCAGACCAAACTGCTGGTGCTGGCAAGCGCGCGCATGACCTTGCAGCTCATTGCCGCAGGCTACGCGCTGACCTTTCTTTTCGAGCATCCGCACCCGCTGCTCACCATGGGCTATCTGCTCATATTGGTGTTTTTTACCATCTATCTGGTGCTTTCCCGCAACAAAAGGCTCAACCCGCGCTTTCGGGTAATAGTGTCTGTTTCCATTGCCAGTTGCGGGCTGGGCATCATCATATTTTTCGTGACCTGTATTGTGGGGCAGAGCGTGTTTGATCCGCAATACCTCATCCCCATCAGCGGCATGCTCATGGGCAATGCGCTCACGGGCGTTTCACTGGGGCTCAAGTCGTTCTGGAACGGCCTTGAGGGGCAGCGAGCGCGTGTGGAGGCGCTGCTGAACATTGGGGCCACGCCGGAAAAGGTTCTCTTTCCCTTTGTGTGCCAGGCGCTGGAAACCGCGCTCGTGCCCACGCTCAACTCCATGCTGGGCATGGGCATCGTGGTGCTGCCAGGCATGATGACAGGCCAGATTCTTTCCGGCACCGCGCCCACCACTGCCATCCTTTACCAGATAACCATCATGGTGGCTATTTGCGCCTGCGTGTGCCTGTGCTGTTTTTGCTCGCTCTATTTCGGCTACAGAACGCTCTGGAACGCGCAAAAACAGGTGGCCTTCTAGGCGCAGGTTGCCAGTGGAAAAGCTTCAGGTTCAGCGCGCCAACACGTTGTTCACCCTCACTCCCCGTTGATACAAAATATTGTCTTGCTCCGGATTTTTAAAATCCGGAGCAGTTGCCCAAGTATTTGCTCGGAGAGTATCCATAAAAATTAGCTATTGGTCAGCCTTGTTCTGAAATTTTTTCACATTTTGTTGGGCGTCTGATAACTGGGCGTTCAGCGCACTTACGTCATTCCCTTGGGCTTTTTCTTCCGCAATCTTTGCTGTAAGCTGTTTTTGTTTATCTTTCGCGTCCTGTAGCTGCTGCGATATTTTCATATTGCTTACAGTAAGCCCTGAATCGCTATTGGTAGACGGCTCATTTTCAGTGTTTTTATCAACACTTTTTGACAGTTTTTTCCCTTCTTCTGAGATTGTGACAGTGTCTCCCTGCTGTTGTTCAGAAGAATCGTTCTTTTTTGACACATTCGTTCCATTTGTTGTTGCTGATATGTTAGAAGGCTGTACGGAATTATTGCTAGCGCTTGTGATAGAATCCATAACTAACTCCAATGGTTGTTGTTAATATGTTCGTTCCACAATTGAGTTATTGACGGCCTTAAACCTTTGTCATTGCTATCCGTCTAATTAGTATGCCAACACGGTTCGTCCTCCCAGCCTTGAAGCTGGAGGTTTTCGGTTAGCGGAGCACACTCCGCAGGGCCGATTCCAGATCCGGCTGGCGAAAGGCATAGCCAGCAGCCTGCAAGCGCGCCGGAACAGGATTCTGCCCTGCGAGCAGCAGCTCATCGGCCATCTGCCCCAACATCAGGCGCAGTACCAACGCTGGCACGGGCAGCCACGAGGGTCTGCCGCAGGCCTTGCCAAGGGTGTGGGTGAATTCGCTCATGCTGGGGGTGCGCGGCGCGCAGATGTTGAACGTGCCCGCAAGGTCGGGCCTTTGCAGCAGCAGAGATGCGGCTCCGGCTACGTCTTCAAGGTGCGTCCAGCAGAAGGGCTGTTTGCCTGAGCCCAGCGGCCCGCCCACAAACATGCGGAAGGGCGGCAGCATGCGCTCCAGAAATCCGCCGGGGGTTCCATCCGCCTTTTTGCCCAGCACCGGGGCAAAGCGCAATACGCAACGGCGGATGCCCAATGCTTCAACGGGCACGGTGCTCTGTTCCCACTGGCGGCATGTTTCGGCCAGAAATCCCGTGCCGGAGGGTGCATCTTCATCGCAGGGCGGCGCGCTGTTTTGCCACAGGCCATAGTATCCACTGGCCGAGGCCTGCAGGAGCGTTGCGGGCGCTTGCTGGGATTGTTCCTTGCGCAGGCGCAGGGCAACGCACAAGGCTTGCCCGGTTTCTACCCGGCTGTTCACAATGGCCTGCTTGCGCTCCGGCGTCCAGCGGCCTCCGCCGATATTTTCGCCTTGAAGATTGATGATGGCGTCCACGCCGTCCAGTAATCCGGCCAGGGCAGCTCCATCCCAGCCGTTCCAGACCACGCGCCTCGGGCCGTTGCCGTCCTTGCCCGCCCTGCGTGAAACCACGCTTACGGTGAGGCCCTGGCGCATGAGCGCCGTTGCCATGTATCGCCCCACAAAGCCTGTGCCGCCCAGAATGAGAACATGCATGGTGAACCCCCTCTGTTGTGCGAAGCCGTGCGTTTGATGCAATCTATACCATTTGCCGGGGAACAGGCAATTTTATCGTTTTGTCGTCCTTGCGGCGGACTGGACAGGTTGCGGAAAAACCTCCTGCGCCATGTGGATGAACTCCCGCGCTGCGGGCGACATGCGGCGTGCGTCCGGCGTTGCCAGGGCTACCTGTCGCCGGGCGGCAGGACGGAGGGGCTTTTTGACATAGTCCTGTGCTTTATTTGGCGGCAGGGCGGATTCCGCCACAATGCTCACGGCCTCGCCCCGTGCCACAGCGGCAATGGTGCTCACAAGCTGCAACGAGCGCCAACGGATAGTGGGTTGCAGGCGCAACGCGCGGAACAGACCCCCGATAATGTCTTCAGACCCGGCTCTGGTCATGGCAAAGGGGCTGGCGCAAAGTTCCTCAAGGGTGACGGCGTTTTTTTTCGCCAGCGGGTGCGCCAGAGGCAGCAGGGCCACCAGCTGGTCTTCCATGAGGGGAAAGGTGTCAAACCGGTCATCCGGCAGGGTTACAAAACCAATGTCCACCCGGTGGTCTGTGAGCCATTGGGCCACCTCACCGTCAGGGCCTTCATCCACGTGAATTTCAATGCCGGGGTAAACCGCGCGGTATTTTTCAAGCACCGGGGGCAGCAGGCGCAGCGAGGCCGTGGGGCCAAAAGAACCGATGCGCAACGTGCCGCGCTTCATACCGCGCGCGTCCGAGGCCTCCTGCCGCATGGATTCCGCCAGCCCCAGCATTGCCTGAGCCTGCCGCAGCAGGCGAGCACCCACATCTGTAAGCTCCAGATTTTTGCCGCGCCGCAGCAGGGCCACGCCAAATTCCTGCTCAAGCGCTTCAATGGCGTGGGATACACCCGATTGCGAAATCCCCAGTTGCAGGGCTGCGGCAGTGAAGCCTCGCCTCGCGGCCACGGTGGAGAATATTTCAAGCTGGGTCAGCGTCATTGCAATTTACCATGAGTTATTGCTCATTTCTCTATGAATGAGCATGCACGTAAATGTATGCCGTTCAGCTTGCGGCTGCAATGGGTGCGGCCTGTGCAATGCCTTTGGTCGCAGAATTTCAGTAAAGTCAGGGATTGAAATGAGTGTTGCAAAAGAACGCGCGGGGGACGCCGCCGTGTACGTGCGGTTGGCACTTGTGGCCGTGGCCTGGGGGGGCACCTTCATTGCGGGCAGAAGCCTGGCTGGCATTGCGCCAATGTTCTCGGCCAGCCTGCGGTTTTTGCTGGCCTCGGCAGCGCTGAGTCTGTTTCTTGTGGTTTCCGGCAAGGGTTTTCGCCGGGTGACGGCGGGGCAGGCTCTGGTGGTGACCCTGCTGGGGTTTTGCGGCATATTTTCGTACAGCTTTTTCTTTTTCAGCGGCTTGCAGCACATCAGCGCTTCGCGCGCGGCGCTGATTGTGGCCTTGAACCCGGCGGTCATGGCCCTTATCGCCTATCTTTTTTACCATGAGCGCGTGAGCGCGCTGAAAATGCTTGGCATTGCCCTGTGTTTCGGCGGTGTGGCTCTGGTGGTCGGCGGCGGCGATCCCCAGCGGGCGGGGGGTGGCGGCAGCGGTTGGCTGGGCGAGGCGCTTATAGGCGGCTGCGTGCTGAGCTGGAGCGCCTACAGCGTGTTTTGCAAATCAGTGGTGCGGCAGCTTGGGCCGTTGCACACGGTTACGTATTCCATCTATGCCGGAACCCTCATGCTTGCGGCCTATACCGTCTGCACGGGCGCGCTGGATTTTGCCGCTGTGCCGCGTTTTAGCACCGGTGAGATGCTCAGCCTGTTCTATCTGGGCATAGTTGGCTCCGCCGTGGCCTATATCTGGTATTATGACGGCATCCAGAAAATTGGCGTTGCGCGCGCTGGCGTATTTATTGCGCTCAATCCTCTGGCGGCGGTGCTGCTTGGCGCGGCCATGCTGGGTGAACAGATGACCCTTGCGACTCTGCTGGGCGGTGCGCTGATTATCACCGGCATTGTGGTGGAAAACTGCCGCAGCGGAGCCGGATGCGCTCAGGCTGCTGAGCCGCCCTTGGAAGTATCCGCCGAACCCTCCACCAAACTATCTGGGCAGGCGCGGGGCTGACAGCCGCAATCGTCTGTTCCCGTCATTCCCGAGCTTACTGCAAAGTCCAGATGCTCCCGGCCCCAGGCGTACAGCGCCTCTAGCGCCGGGAGTAGTTTTTTGCCGCGCTCTGTGAGCGAATATTCAACCTTTGGCGGAATTTCGTTGTACTGCCTGCGATGTACAAGGCCAAAATCTTCCAGCTCGCGCAGGCATTTGGTCAGCATCATGTTGGTGACGCCCCGCACGCTGCGTTTCAGTTCGTTGTAGCGCATGGTGTCTTTTTCGGCCAGGTGCCACAGAACGGGCAACTTCCACTTGCCGCCAATGCACCTGAAAACGTGCAGGATGGGGCATTCAGTCTTGTCATCATACAGGCCGCTGGTGGCGCGTGAAGGAGATTTTGTCATGGTATGCTCGCTAAAAGTAGGGAAGAAAAAAATGCGTACTTGCGAAAATAGTTTTAGAGCAGGTATACATGGTGGTCAAGAAGTCTCATGCCATCAACCAATTCCCACAGGAGGATATAATGAAAATTTACGCCATAAACGGTGGCCCTCGAAAGAAGTTCAATACCGCCAAGCTGCTTCAGGCGGCACTGGGCGGCGCGGCAGCCGCACCCTGTAGCGAAACCGTAGAAACCGAGATGATCCACCTGCATGATCTCAACTACAAAGGTTGCGTGAGCTGTTTTTCGTGCAAAAGGGTGGGCGGCAAGAGCTACGGGCATTGCGCAGTCAAGGATGATCTGGCCCCGGTGCTGGAAAAGCTCTCGCAGGCGGACGGGCTTATATTTGGCAGCCCCATTTATTTTGGCAATGTCACGGGCATGATGCGCAGCTTTCTTGAGCGCCTGATGTTTCCCTTTTTCGTGTATGACAAGGACTACAGTTCGCTTGCTCCCAAGCGCATGCCCACGGCCTTTATCTACCCCATGAACGTGAGCAGCGAAGAAATGGAGCAGTACGGCTACCTCCAGAACCTCAAGGGGATGGAAACCTTTGTGGGCCGTCTTTTTGGCGAGCCGCAAGTGCAGCATGTGCACAATACCTACCAGTTTGACGACTACAGCAAGTATAAGTGCGAACGGTTCTCCGAGCCCGAAAAAGCCGCTTATCGCGACGCGCATTTTCCGCAAGATCTGGAGCAGGCCCGCCGCATAGGAGCTGCAATGGTTGCAGCTGCCAAGTAGCTTTCGTACTGCCCACGGCAAAACGCAAAGCCCCCGTTTTTCAACGGGGGCTTTGTCATTACTGATAGTTGCGCCAGCGGGGATTATGCACCCAGATAGGCTGCCTTGATTTCCGGCGTGTCGGCCAGATGGGCGGCGGAACCTTCCGCCACGATACTGCCCGTGTCGAGCACATAGCCGCGATCCGCCACCTGAAGCGCCAGCCGGGCGTTCTGCTCCACAACCACAACGGTCAGACCTTCGCTGTTGAGTTGTTTGAAGGTGCGGAACATGTCGTACATCAGCAGGGGCGAAAGGCCCATGGAGGGTTCGTCCAGCAGCAGCACCGAGCAGTTGGTCATAAGCGCGCGGCCCACGGCCAGCATTTGCTGTTCGCCGCCAGAGAGCGTGTCGCTGCGCTGGTGCATGCGTTCTTTAAGGCGCGGAAAAAGCTCAAAAACCTTGTCCACATCCCGCTGGATGTTGTTGTCCTTGCGCGTCCAGGTAGCCAGCTTGAGATTTTCATTCACCGTGAGGTTGCCGAAAATATGGCGGCCTTCTGGTACAAGATCCATCTTGAGGCGGGCAACCACATGGTGCGGCTCTGTTTTCAATATGGATTCGCCGTTAAAGCGGATGTCGCCGCTGATGACCGTGGGCGATTCCGGCGGCGTGAGGCGCATGACGGCCTTGAGCGTGGTGGATTTGCCAGCGCCGTTGGCCCCGATGAGGGTGACTATTTCGCCCTTGTTCACGTGAAATGAAATGCCGTGAAGGGCTTCAATCTTGCCATAGCCGGCGTAGAGATTTTCAACTTCCAGTAGCATCACACGTTCTCGTCGCCCAAGTAGGCCTTGATGACATCGGGGTTGGACTGAATTTCCTGCGGCGTGCCCTTGGCAATGGTCTTGCCGAATTCCACCACGGTAATGTGCTGACACAGCGACATGACAACCTTCATCTGATGTTCGATCATCCAGATGGCGATTTTGAATTCGTCAAAGATCCAACGGATGTGCTTGATGAGGCCGTCCACATCCGAGGAGTTCAGGCCAGCGGCGGGTTCATCAAGCAGCAGCAGCTTGGGGTCTGTGGAAAGGGCGCGGGCCAGCTCCACCCGGCGCTGCAGGCCGTAGGGCAGGTTTTTGGGAAATTCATTGGCCACATCGGCCAGTTCCATGATTTCAAGAATCTTTGAGGCCTTTTGCCGCACGCGTTTTTCTTCGCGGCTGTAGCGCTCGTTGCAGAGCCACGCGTCAAGCAGCCCGTATCCCAGCCGGTGGTATTGCGACACGCAGATGTTGTCGAGCACCGTCATGTCGTTCCACAGGCGGATGTTCTGAAAGGTGCGGGCCATGCCCATGGCCGTAACCTGATGCGGTTCCAGGCGTGTATCGTATGTATGGCCGTTAAAGACAATCTGCCCCTCAGTGGCGTGATAAAAGCCAGAGGCCAGATTGAACACCGTTGTTTTGCCCGCGCCGTTGGGGCCGATAAGGCCCACAAGGCTGTGGTCTTCAACGGCGATGGAAAAATCCGTTAACGCAATCAGCCCGCCGAAGCGTTGCGTGACTTCTTTCATTTCAAGCAGTGCCAAGGTCAGCCCCCACTCGTTCTGGTTGTATCTGCATCAATGGCGCTTTCAGGACGCGCCGCCCTGGGGCCAGCAATTGCTTTAGTTGCGCTTGCCGAAGCTTACCAGCCGTTTCAGTTTGGGGAACACATCGGTCAGTTCCCTGTTGCCCAAGAGGCCCTCGGGCCTGAACTGCATGAGCAGAATGAGAATCAGCGGGATGATGACCCACTTCCATTCCTGGCTGATGTTGAACGAATTGGGCACAAAGGGCAGCATGTGGGCCAGATCGCTCATGGCAGGCAGGGCGAAGCGCAAAAGCTCGATCAGCAGGGTAAACATTACGGCGGCCAGCACCGAGCCGGAAAGCGAACCCATGCCGCCCAGATACACCATGACCATGGCCTCGGTAGACTTCATGATGCCAAAGCTGTTGGCGTAGATGGAGCTGAACATGTGCGCGTAAAGCGCGCCCGCCACCCCGGCAATGCCCGCCGAAACCATAAAGGCCACCAGCTTCACCTTCTTGGTGTTGACGCTCATGATCTCTGCGGCAACTTCGTTCTGGCACACCGCAGGTATGCCCTTGCCCAGAGTGCTGTTTACCAGACGGTACAACATCATGGTGGTGATCATCACTCCAAGGAGCATCCAGATCATCATCCAGGGGATGTCGGCCACGTTCTCCATGGCGCGCACCACGCCGCGCATGCCTGTAAGGCCGCGCGGGCCGCCCACAAAGTCGATATTGATAATAAGCGAAATGATGATGTAGTTGGCCGCAATGGTGATGATTGCCAGATAGTCGTCACGGGTTTTGAACGAGGGCAGGGCCACCAGCAGGCCAAAGAGGGCCGCCACGCCGCCTGCTGCGGCAAGCACCAGGGGAAAGAGCAGGGGCGCAAGCTCTGGCGGCAGCAGCGGAGCGCCCAGCATTTTGTTCTTGGTGAACAGAATGATGGAGATAAGCCCGCCCACATAGGCCCCCACGCACATAAAGCCCGCATGACCACAGGAAAATTCGCCCATGTAGCCGTTCACAAGGTTCAGGCTGGTGGCAAAAATAACGTTGAGGCCCATGAACTTGATGACCGAAAGCCAGTAGCCGTCAATCCATGAAAAGTATTCGGCAAAAACAAGCACCAGCCCGCCGATCAGGAACAGAAGACAGTCTATCTTCTTCTGTTTGACAGCCCGTTTGATGGCATAGCCGAAGCAGAGCACGCCCAGTATTACAAGAACCGTTTGTACAAAAAGAGGCAGCATTCAGACACTCCGGCTAGATTTTGGTCGTTTGCGGCATGCCGAAAATGCCCGTGGGCCGCACCCACAGGATGAGCAGCAGGATGGTGAAGGAAAACAGATCCATGTAGGTGGACGGCAAAAAGGCCACCACCATGATTTCTACAAATGCCAGCATAAAGCCGCCCACAAATGCGCCGCGTATGTCGCCAATGCCGCCCACAACCGCCGCGATAAAGGCCTTCCAGCCGATCATGGCGCCCATGTATGGCTCAAGGTTGGGGTAGCACATGGCAAACAGCATGCCGCCAAGCCCGGCAATGCCCGAGCCAAGAACAAAGGTGACCACAATGACGCTGTCGAGCGGTATGCCCATGAGCGGCAGGGCAAAGCGATCCCAGGAAACAGCGCGCATGGCCATGCCCACCTTGGTGCGCGTGACAATGGTCTGCAAGAACAGAAACACCAGCACCGCTGCCACAATAACCCATACTTTCAGGTTGGTGATGACCAGCGGCCCGATGGAATATACGGTTTTGTCAATAAGCTCGGGCAGCTTGCGCTTGGTTGCCCCAAGCAGAGCAAGATTGCCGTTTTCAAGAATAAGGCCGCACATCAGTGCGGTAATGACCACATAGAGCCTGTGTGCGCCCTTGCGGCGCAGAGGCCGATAGGCAATGCGCTCAAGCGTAACACCCACAATGGCTGTGAGTCCCATTGTCAGAACAATGGTCAGACCCAGCGTCAGTGGCTTCGAAAGGCCAAGCCCGTCGGAAGAAACCAGATATGTGGCCACAAAAAATGAAATGTAGGCCCCAACCATAAAAATATCGCCGTGGGCGAAGTTGATGAGGCGCAGCACCCCGTAAACCAAGGTGTAGCCCAAGGCGATGAGGGCGTAAAAGCTGCCCCATTGCAAGGCGTTGAGGGTCTGTTGCAGCAGAAAGTCCATAGGCTACCCAAAAATGCTGATGGTTACAGTGTGCGAATTCTGTGGCGCAGTTTTTTCAAATCGTGGTCAAGCCCCGAATTTTGAGCGGCAGTGCGCGTACGCGGCCCCTGAACCGCCCGTTCAGGCGAAAGAACTGTTGTCCCAAGGGTGGGTGCGGGTGGCTTACGCCAGCGTCGCAAGGCAGGCCTTGCCTCTACATGCTTTTATGCCCAAAAAACGCAAAAAACCATTCCTGATTCGCAATGGGACGTTGCCAGAAGCAAAAAATATTGATCCGTTCGGAGGCGCAGTTTCCCATTCGCATTGGAGCTTTTTGCCGCCGCGCGGCCCCCTGGGGGTTGGGCCGCGCGGCAGTGCCAATTACCTGCTGATGTCTGCTATTTGGGGCAGACAGATTCCACAAAAGCGAACGCGCCGGTTTCCGTCACGCGCACGATAACCGCGCACTTGATGGGGTCGCGGTTTTCGTCAAACTTCATGCTGCCGGTGATGCCGTCAAAGTTGGCCATGCCAGCCATGTTGTCGCGAATGATCTTGCGTTCTTTCTTGAGGTCCGGATCAATCTTGCCGTTCTTCTGAATGGCCTGAAGCACGATGTTGATGGAGTCCCAGGTCAGAGCGGCAACGTCGTCAGGCACATAGCCGTACTTGGCCTTGTACTTGTCGATGAATTCCTTGGTTTTGCCGGTCGCGCCCTCGGCGGTGTAGTGGGTGGAGAAAAACTGGTCCACACAGTCCTTGCCGCAAAGGTTGAAAAGCTCGGCGGAACCCCAGGCATCGGAACCCATGAAGGGGCCCTTGTAGCCGAGGTCACGGGCCTGAGGCACAATAAGGGCCGCAAAGCTGTAGTTTTCAGGCACAAAGATGAAATCGGGCTTGGCGGCGATGATTTTGGTCAGCTGGGCAGAGAAATCCTGGTCTTTGGGACCATGCGATTCCATGGCCACCACAGAACCTTTGCCGTGGGTTTTTTCAAAGGATTCCTTGAAGTTGTCTGCAAGGCCCTTGGAATAGTCGTTGGATACTTCAAACAGGACTGCGGCCTTTTTGGCGTTGAACTTCTTGGTGGTGAAGTCCACGGCCACAGGAGCCTGGAAGGGGTCAAGGAAGGCCCCGCGGAACACCCAGGGGCGGTCCTTGGTGGCATCGGGGTTGGTGGACCAGGGGGTGATCATGGGTACCTGTTCGTCATTGGCAACAGCGCCCGCAGGCACGGCCTGACGCGAAGACTGGGGGCCGACAATGGCCATGACCTTGTCGCGCTCGATGAGCTTCAGGGTCACGTTGACGGCAGACTCGGGTTTGGATTCATTGTCTTCATAAATGAATTCAAGCGGGTACATCTTGTCACCCACTTTCAGTCCGCCCTTGCCATTGATCTCTTCTTTCAGCATTTCAGCCGCATACTTGGTTCCTTCGCCCACCTTGGGGATCTCACCAGTAAGCGGGATGGGGAACCCGATTTTGATCGGAGCTTCTGCGGCCATGGCCGCTTGCCCCACAAAGAGAGACAGGGCGCAAACTGACGCTACTTTCAGCAAATTCATGAAGGCCTCCCGAGTTTTATGCGTAGTTACAGGGGTGTACCAAAAATACGGTAAGGCTGAACAAAGCAAAAAATATTCCGTTTTGCTAAGTTATTGGGAATGAACACAATTTGTAAAATTTAGCCGCACAAAAAATACATTTTGGTAGTTCCTTGCGCGCCAGCACGACAAAACAGTGAAAAAATAAAGCGATAGCACGAGCATGAACCTTGTCGCATATGTGGTATCGCAAGTCAAATATGATACCAAGCCGGAGGAACCGGCTAGGTTCTTTTATGGGGTATTGCTATAATGTGCTGAATTAAAAAAACCTTTTTTGAATTGTTCGTCTGGCTGCATTACAGCCCAGCGGGGTTTCTGGCAGTGAGCACCAGTTTGGCGGCAAGAAAAGTATATCGCCTGAATAACTAACTATATGTTTATTAAGGCAAAATTGTTTTTAAGGAAAAAATACTTTTCGGTCGATTTTGTGGGGATGTTGTGCCCGTATTATCAGCATCGCCCCTGGAAAATCAAAAAATATATAATTATTTGAGCTTGTTATCATATCCTACGAACTGGTAGACCTTGCGTTCGCGCCTCTGCTGGAACCTGAGGAACCCCTGCTCGCAGCACTGCCGCCAGCTACGCTTCCTGCGCTGCTTTCGCGTGGAGTCAAGCCAGACAAAGCAGCGCGACTGGTTTAAAAAACCTGCGGTATATAAGCACGATTCAGCGGCAAAAGCCACAGAAAAAGATTGACTGCATTGCCTGGGTCAATAACCAGCAGCCAGCCCGTCGCTGCGCGGGTCGGTTGCTCCAAACAGCATCCCGGACTGCTGATCACAAAGAATGGCTCCGGCATGGCCCATCAGATCGCTAAAGTCTGCAATGCGTTCAACCGAGTGCCCCTGTTTCGTCAGGGTTTCGGCCAATTGCGGGCTGAAGCGGCCTTCGAGCCGGAGGTTGTTTACCGGCAGGCCCCAGCTTCGGCCATAAAGCCAGCGCGGTGCGGCCACGGCATCGTGCGGACTCAGGCCAAAATCTACCATTCGGGTGACTATGGCCGCCTGCGTCTGAGGTTGCCCCTCGCCGCCCATGGTGCCGTAAACCAGCCAGGGCTTGCCGTTCTTGCGCAGCATGGGCGGATTGAGCGTATGCATGGTGCGCTTGCGCGGTTCGAGCCTGTTAATATGGGTGGGATTGAGTGAAAAAAAGCTGCCACGGTTTTGCAGCAGGATGCCCGTGTCGCCTGCTACCAGGCCCGCGCCAAAGTCATGAAAAATACTCTGGATGGCAGAAACGGCGTTGCCCTGAGCGTCCACCACGCCGAACCAGCAAGTGTCGCCCTTGGGTTCCAGGGGGGCCGCATGGTTGAGGGCGCGGACAGGGTCAATGCGGTTGGCAAGCTCGCGCCCATGCTCCTGAGACAGTAGATAATCTACAGGTATGTCGGCAAAGTCGGGATCAGTCACGTGGGCATCGCGATCGGCGAAGGCCAGCTTGGTGGCTTCGACTATGGCATGCAGGTATTCGGCGCTGCCTTCGCCCATGCCTTGGATATCCAGATGTTCAAGGATGTTGAGTATGGAGAGCGAAGCCAGCCCCTGGGTATTGGGCGGCAGGTTGCAGCACTCAAGGCCCCGGTAGCGCACACGCAGGGGCGTGACGATTTCTGCCTGATGTGCGGCGAAATCCCGCGCTGTGAGCAGACCGCCGTTGCTTGCAAGCCAGCCGGTCAGGCGGTCGGCCAGTTCGCCTTCATAAAATACACGCGCGCCCTCGCGGGCGATAAGGTCAAGGGTCGCGGCAAGGTCGGGCAGACGCAGCACAGCCCCTGTTTGCGGGGGCGTGCCGTTGGGTAAAAATGTGCGCGCAAAGCCGGGAAACCTCTGCAATTGCCGATAGCCCGTGGGGTCAGGCTTGCAGTCCTCATGCAGCCAGTGGGCCAGAGATGGAGTTACGGCAAAACCTTCTGCCGCGAGGCTGATGGCCTCTTGCAACAGGTCTCCCAGAGCAAGAGGGCTGCCCCAGGAGCGGCTGAGCGTGTGGGCGGCATCCCAACCAGAAACCACACCGGGCACAGTGCAGGCAGCCAGCGGCCCGCGCAGAGGAATGGACACAAGGCCCTTTTGCGCAAAGAAATCCCGCGTGACATTTTCGCCAGAGCGCCCACAGGCGTTGATGCCGTGCAGTGCGCCTGTGGCCGCCTCGTGCGCCAGCCAGAAGTTGTCGCCGCCGATGCTGCACATCTGCGGGTACACAACGGCCAGCACCGCAGCCACGGCCACGGCGGCGTCAAGGGCGGTGCCGCCCTTGCGCAGGATATCCACGCCAGCCTGTGTGGCAAGGTAGTGCGGCGATGTGACCATGCCCCGTGTGGTCATGGGGTCAAAACGCTGGGATTCCGTTTTCGCATATGGGCTGGCTGCAAAATTCATGATGCTTCCTGTGTGAGTGGCTAGGTGTCGCATGGGTGCCGCCAGCAGGGCGCAAATCTGTGAAGACCCCAATGGCATGCAGTGGATAATCCGTGACCCTACAGCAGACTAGCGGCGGGAACGCGGCACGTCAAACCAGTGCTGTATTCCTGCCAGCAGATGATAATCAGTTGTGGCTTTTGCTCAAAACCGGGCGGGGCATGCCGGGCAAGCCTCATTGAGAGGTGACAAAAAAGGGCGTAAGCAGGTCTGACGCCGCGCAGGTGCGGCTACAGATCAGCAGGCAGCCGCGCATTGCGCGGCGCGAAGGACACGATATGGGTACAACAATAATGCTGTTTGCCGTGGGGCTTGCAGGAAGTTTTGTTTTTGACCGTTTTCACCTGCCCGGCGGGGCCATGACAGGGGCCATGATCGCCGTGGTGATTTTCAAAAGCTGCGGCTCCATTACCTCGCCCGACATGGCGCACTGGGTGCGCTTTATTGTCTACGGGTGCGTGGGCGTGCTTGTGGGCAACATGTATAATCCCGGGATGCTCGATGCCGTGCGCGACACCTGGCCCATGATGCTGCTTTCAACAGGCATTATTCTGATGGCGGGGCTTTTGTGCACCTGGATTGCCGTGCGCTGGGGCGGCCTCTCTGTAGGCGGGGCATATCTGGCGACCAGCCCCGGCGGATTCAACGCGGTGGTGGCGCTTTCCGGCGGCACAGGGGCGGAAGCCCCCATGGTGATGGTGTACCATCTGGTGCGCATCTATGCCATTGTGCTGCTCTCGCCCATTGTGGCCAAAATGCTGTCTTATTTAGTGAAGTAATCGGTCGACGCTCGGCATCTGCCCCTTCGCTGGGGGCCGCTGACCGACATCGATATTGAGCCTCCGTCGGATTCCGCCGGGGGCTTTTTAGCGGGCAAGCAGCAGGATCAGACCGCCCAGCCCCGGCAGCGCGACCATGCAGCCTTTGAGCAGCAATTGCGGAGCCATGCGGGTAAACTTTGCGCCCACATATGCGCCGATGACCTGACCCCAGCCAGAACCTGCAGGAACAGCACAAGATCCAGATGCCCGGCGGCGAGAAAACCCAGGCTGCCAAAGGCTGCGATGGGCAGAATGACCAGCATGGTTGTGCCTACGGTCTGATAGAGCGGCACATTGAAGATAATCAGCAGGGTCATCTGGATAAAGGGGGTTGCCCCCACGCCGCAGGCCCCGGAAACCAGACCGTTGAACACGCCCACCATGCCTGTCAGCAGCCAGAACTTCACGCCTCGGGTACTTGTGAAACGAAAGCTGAACAGCGGATTGGCCGGGTGAAAAACCCGCAAATAAATGAGGAAGGCAGAGAACATAAGCACCACGCCAGTCAACGGCTTGAGCGTGGCGGAGGCAAGCCCGGACGAGATATGCGCGCCGCAGAAGGCCCCGGCGGCGCCGAACGCGCCCAGCAGCAAGCCCAGCCTGCGGTTGACATTGCCCTCGCGAAAGTGGCTGACGGAGCCGGAGAGGGACGTAAACGTCATGGCCGCAAGAGAAGTGCCAAGGGCAACCTGCATGGGGATGTCAAAGCCCACGCTAAGCATGGTGATCATAACGCCAGCGCCGCCAGCGCCCACAAAGCCCAGCAATATCCCCAACAAAAGCATGGCGGCAAAAATAAGCATAGATCACCTGCTGCGCAGGCCGCCTCCACAGGCGGCGTAAAATTGAGCAATTACATGCAGCGGCAGAAATTGCCACGCAGTTCTGGCAGGCTAGCTCTACCGTGTGTGGGGCGCAAGGGTATTTTTCCCCGCCCGGCGGGTCAGGCGTGCGCCGCCCTTTGCGCGCGCAGCAGCGTATCCCACGCCCGAACGTAAAAGATCAGGTAGCGCCAGCACACATAGGCTACAACCAGAGTGGCGACAATCATTTCCAGCACTGCCAGCACCTTGAGTTGCAGGGCGTACTCCAGCGTTGCCGGATAGGCGGCCAGCAGTTCGGAGACCTTGTACAGCGCTGTTGCCCCCACGGCCATGGGGAAGGTGTAGGCCGCAAAGCCGGGGCTGAAAGGCAAACGCAGCAGCTTGAAAAAGGCCACATAGATGATGCTGGTCATCAGCACCGCCACCCCGAGCAACAGACTGCACAAGAGCAGGGAGGGGGTTGGCTCAAGGCTCAGATAGGCCACCAGCGAGAGGCTGGCCGGAGCGGCAAGCACAGCTATGGTTGGCTTGGACGCGTCCTCAATTTCCCGGGAAAATATGAGCCGGTACAACATGACTGGCAGCAGGGCCGCGTAATTGACCATGCCAAAAATCATCAGGTCGTAGGCAAGCTGGTAGTAGGCCGGGCCGGGAACCGTCATGGCCGCCACGCTGATGCCAACAAAGGGTACAAACCAGCTTGGCAGCATGTGGTGCAGGCTGAACTGCCGTGCCCTGAAGGCCACAAAGGCCAGCAAAAGGCAGAGATGCAGGGCCACGGCAAACAGCCAAAGCCACTGGGCCGCTTGCGCGTCCAGAATGCTCAGGCTCTTGGATTGCAGCATCAGGGCCATTGAGGTCGTGGGTAAAATGCTGCCAAGCACGGGATGGCGCAGTTCTTCGAGCAACAGCCTTGGGTTCATGGCAAATTTGCCTGCCAGGAGCAGGATCAGCGTCATGGATGTCAGCGCGCCAAGCACCTGCGCAAAATTGTGGAGCGGCAGGCTTTTTTCAAGCCCGATGCCCAGGCTGGCAATGCCAAGGGCCAAGCCCGCAAGGGGCGTGGGAACAGCGCGAAAGAAATTGCGAACACTCTGCAACATGGAACTATCCTCGGTTATGGTCTGCTTGCGTGTTTGCCACGGATCGTGCATTAAGAAAATCGAAATGAATTTAACGTAACGTATAAAAAAATTGAACACTGATATGACACTCAAGCAATTGCAGGTTTTTCTGGCTGTGGCGCGGTTTCAGAACCTCACACAGGCCGCAGAGGCTGTGTTTCTGACCAAGGGCGCGGTTTCCCAAGCCTTGCAGGAACTGGAGCGGCACCTCGGCGTGCGTCTGTTTGACAGGGTGCACCCGCATTTGCGGCTGAATCATGAAGGGGCGCGCCTGTGGCCGCTGGCGGACGAAATGATGCAAAGGGCCGAGGCCATCGAGCGGACATTTCAGGCTGGCGGGGCCTGCTTTTTGAGCATTGGGGCCAGCAAGACCATTGGCAACTATCTGCTGCCGCAACTGATGCACGATTTTGAAAAGGATCACGGATGGCTGCCCAAGGCGCAGATAGCCAACACCAATCGCCTGCTTGAACTGGTGGAAGGTTATGTTCTGGATGTGGTGCTGCTGGAGGGCGAGCAGCATCGGCCCGACATGGTGGCGGAAGAATGGCTCAAGGATGAAATGGCGGTGGTGGCACGCAAGGGGCATGCTCTGGCAGACGGCAAGGCCCATGCGCCGGAAGAGCTGGCGGGCCAGCGCTGGATTCTGCGAGAGCCGGATTCCGGCACGAGGGCGTTTTTTGCGCACACCCTAGGCACACTCATTGCGCCCTATACCGTGGCCCTGAGCCTCAGCTCCACCGAGGCGGTGCTGGGCATGGTGGAACAGGGGCTGGGCATTACCTTTGCTTCGCGGCTCATGGCCGAGCTGCCAGGTTTCAGCAGCCGTTTTTCAATAATCCGCCTGACACAGACGTTTTCACGCACGTTTTCTCTTTGCTGGCATGAGTCAAAATACCACTCTGCGGGCATGGACTCGTTTATCCGCTTTTGCCGGGCATGGTCGCCGCTCAACAGATAGCACTGCGCAAAGAGCTCCCTATGTGGGCTAACGCTGGCGCGTCAGGTGGTACACGCGGGGAACCATGTACATGAGGCTCAACTGCCCGCGCGTGGGCTCATAGCGCGTGGCAACCACCACCGAGCCCAGATTCCAGAGGTGGGCGTCATCACCTTCTCCAGCGGAGGCCTTGCCAAAACGGTCAGTGACCATCTTGAGTATCATGCCCTCCACCGTATTGTTCGGCGCGGTGTAATCCAGCTCAAGAAATCCCAGTGAGCCGGGGTTTCCGGGGCCGTAGCAGATCGCCATCTGGCGCGCTCCGGGGGCAACCTTGGCCGCATCGTACAGATCGCAGATATAGGCGTCATCCTCGCGGATAACGGTTGCCCCGTACTGTCGCAGGGCCGTGCGCATGGAATTTCTGTCGGTATTGTCGAGCCGCTGGCCAAACAGAACGGCCTCGGGGCGCGAAGGTTCGGCGCGGGCCATGTCTTCCAGTTCCTTCATGGCGTTGGCATCGCCGTTCATGGCAGCCGCATAGAGCAGCAGCACCGCCCGCGAGGGGTTCTTGGTAACCCCTTGGCCGACGCGATAAAAATGCCCAAGGCGGAACAAGGCCTCAGTCTGCTGCTGCGCCGCAGCGCGGCTGTACCACGCCGCCGCCGCTGTGAAATCCTGCTGCACCCCGCGGCCCAGCTCATAGAGCATGCCCAGATTATACTGGGCCTCGGGCTGGCCTTGCCGCGCAGCCAGATCAAACCAGCGTGCTGCTTCTGCGGGGTTGGGCTCTATGCCGCGTCCCTGTTCCAGCATGCGCCCGTAATTGCTCATGCCGGAGGGGTGCCCGGTCTTGGCTGACTCCGCAAACCAGTGCAGGGCGCGGCCCAGGTCAGGCTCCACCCCCTGCCCGAGGTCGTAGAGCACGCCAAGGTTGTTCATGGCCTGCCCATCCCCAGCTTCGGCCTGTTTGCTCCAGATGCTCTCCGCTGTGGCATAATCGCCTTTGGCGTATGCTGCTGCGGCTTCTTCCGCCTGTGTGGGCGGCGAGGTTCTTTGCGGAACAGGCACCGGCGCTTTGGTGGGCGCGCTTTCCACTGTGGGAGCGGCTTTTTCCTGCTCGGCGGCCTCTTCTTTCTTGCCCTTTTTTGATTTTTTTTCCCTGCGGTTTTTTGAGCCCTTTTCCTTTACTGGAGCTTCTGGCTTTTTGGGCGCTTCAAGGGCAGGGCTTGCAGGCTGGGCAGGAGCTGCTGGGGCAGATGCGCCCTGTGCCGCAGGAACCTGCGGTTGCTGGGCCTGAGCAGGGGCGGGCGCTCCCGGTGCGGTCAGGGGGTTGACCTGCTGCGGCGTGGGCACGGATGGGCTTGCGACGGTTGGGGTTTGCACCGTGGGTGTCTGTACGGTAGGCACCTGAACCGTAGGCGTCTGCATTGGCGCCGCTGGCATTGGCTGCGAGAGCGTGGGCGAGGTGCCACCCCCGAAGGGTTGCCCACCCATGCCGTTGGGGCTGGGCGCATTGCTTCCGCCCATGGGAGCGGTGGGCGCGCCAGTACCCTGAACAAAAACGGAGTCTGACGCGGCAAAGGCCGCGCCGCCCGACAGAGCCAGGGACACGCACAGGCTGTACACGAGTACGGCCCGAATGGCTGAAATAAGATGGGCGCGGCTGTAAACCGCGCCCCATCGAAGAAACATGCGGGTGTTCCTTACGGTTTACGTTTGGGGCAGTTAAAATTCATAAAGTCCACTTCCGGGCGGCTTGTGAGGCGCTCGTCAGGCACCAGAGCATAGCCGCGCCAGTCGCGCAAGGTGGCATTGATTCTATCCATATTCACGTAAGCCAGCAAGGCGGGCCAGCGGTCGGCCATATCACGCAGCATGCGCGCGTAGGTGACTTCCCCGCCGTGGAAACCGTCAAAGAACTCGCAGTCGCCAGAGGCAAAGGTGCGCGGGTCGGTAAATTCCATAACATCAATGCCACGGGCAAGCAGGGCGTCGCGCAGCTTGAAGAGGTGCGGATAATCGGCCTCACGTTCGCGCATGGCGTCAAGCACACGGACAGAAAGGGGCGAAATGAAAACAAAGGTGGCAATGCCCCTGGCCTTGAGCCGGCAGTAAATTTCTGCAAAGGCGTCCAGATGGGCGCTGCTGATGCCGCCGGGGTCGCGGCTGTCAGCCAGTGGCTTGGCGTGGAAAAAGGCCTTGGTACCGTAGCGTACCTGCTTGAGGGTGTCCTCGAACTGGTAGTCAAAGGGCCGCTTTTGTCCGGTGCTTTCACCTGTATAATACCAGGAGCCGTCAGAGCCAAAGCCGTCGTTGTACTGCTGGGCCATGATGCCGTAACGGACGTTGCGGAATCCGCCCATGGACTGCGGCAACATGGGGGCGATAAAGTCCCTGAACGAAATCTTGCCTTCAAGCAGCCATGTCCAAGGTTTCTTGAGGCTGTCGAAACCGTAGTTGTACGATCCGCTGGTGGGCGGTTCTTCCTTGAAAGGATCGGCATTCCACTGCGGCATGAACCACCAGAAGTCCAGCCCGATGATGATGGCATCCGGCTTGTGGATGCGCAGCATGGCATCAATGGTGGAGCGCAGCACCGGCAGATTGCCCGCCGTGCCGCCCACATTGAGGAAAGGCTTGCGGAAGTATGCGCCCCGGAACTGCATGACCCGCGAGGAACCCACGACGGCGATTTCAGGCTTCACCTTGGCATAGAGTTGCAGTTTGTAGTCCACAAAATCCTGGGAAACGCCGGATCCAAACACGGCAAAATTCCCCTTGGACTGTTCGTTGACGGCCCGTTCCACGGCTACGTCGCCGCTGCTGTGCAGCCACCACGCGGTATAGGGAACGGCCAGCAGGCATCCCGCCAGGACAAGGCCCAGCAGCACGAGAAAATAACGCTTCAAAAAGGCGGTTTCTGTGTTGTTCATGGCGTTCACGCGTGGTTAAAATTGGAAGTACAGGAAGGTCGCCTTGCGCGAAACCAGAATCAGGGTGAGGAAGGCCATAACGGCCAGCCCCGTAGCCCAGGCGGCTGTGGGCCGCCAGCTCAGGCGCGGGCGGCTTCCATCGCGTCTGCCGTGCAGAATCTCGCGGCTGTTGGGCAGCGCCCAGACCACCAGAAAGCTCACCAGCAGCAGGGCAAAGGGAACCCATCCCTGAATGTAGTTGTTGGGCAGCCAGCGGGCCACCAGGGCGGCAAAGCCCGTAAGCCCGTCGGTTGTTGCGCTCAGGCCCGCCGCTTCACGCGTAAACGGCCCTGTGAACATGGCTTTGAACATGCGGCCCGCGCCTTCAATTGTCAGCGCGCGGAACACAACCCAGCACAGATTGATGCAGAAAAATGTAAACAGGATGGAGCAGATGCGCAACGGCGCAAGGGCCAATACGCGCTCCAGCGTTTTGCCCTTGATGCAGGCGCGGAAAAAGTGGTTGATGCCCAGCATGGAACCGTGCAGCGCGCCCCAGACAATAAAGGTCCAGCCAGCGCCGTGCCACGCGCCGCCGATCAGCATGGTCAGAAACAGGTTGCGGTACTGCATGAGCCGCCCTTTGCGGTTGCCGCCAAGGGGGATGTACAGAAAATCGCGCAGCCACGAACTGAGCGTGATGTGCCAGCGCCGCCAGAAGTCCACAATGCCTGTGGATTTATAGGGCGAATCAAAGTTTTCCGGCAGTTTGAGGCCCAGCATGAGGGCAAGGCCAATGGCCATGTCCGTGTAGCCCGAAAAGTCGAAATACAGCTGGAAGGTATAGCACAGAGAACCCAGCCACGCCTCGGCCCCGCTGAGCGGAAAGGCCTTTTCCGCCGCATTGAAGACAGAGTCGGCGTACATGGCAATGCTGTCGGCCAGCAGAACCTTTTTGATCATGCCGAAGGTAAAAAGCGTAAAGCCCTGAGCCAGATTCTCAGCATTGGTGGGGGCAAGGGTATCAAACTGCGGGCCTATCTGCTCATAACGCACGATTGGCCCGGAAATCACATAGGGAAAACATGCGGAGAACAGCGCATGCCGCGTAAAGCCCTGAGGCGTTACCTGCCCACGGTATACGCTGACAAGCCAGGCGATCTGGATGAAGGTATAAAAAGAAATACCCAAGGGCAGCCCGGGCGGGGTGAAATGCCACTGCGCATGCAGCAGCGCCCCAAGATTCTGGGCCAGAAAGGCGGAATACTTGAACCACAGCAGGGGCAGCAGGTTGAGCACCAGAGCAAGGATAAGCAGACCCTTGCGGCTCAGGTGGAACCGGCAGCCAGCCTGCTTGCGCGAACCGCACAGGCAGGCCTTTTCGGCATCGCCTTCCGCGTTTTCAGCGGGGGCTGCATCCTGTTTTTGCTCTGGCTCTGGCGCTGCCAGGGCAAGGGCAAAGGCATAGTTCATGCCCAGAATCACAGCCAGCAGAATCAGGAAGGGCAAACCCCACAAACCGTAAAATACTACGGAAAAAGCCAGCAGCACCAGGGCAAGACCCGTGGGGCCGTAGCCCTGGGTCAGCCGCCAGCATACCAGCAGCAGGGGTAGAAAGGCGAAAAGGAATGTGTACGAGTTGAAAAGCATGTGCGACTCCCGTTGGACGGCGTGGACATGCCCGCCGCGCTGGCGTCAGCCTGGATTCTTCCGAGTTTGCGGTGTGGGATGCTCCGCACTCTGCGGCTGAGCCGCCGAAATGCCGGGCACCCTGCTTTGATCCCCAGTGCCGCCTTGCGTTCCGCACAGCAGGGCAAGGCGGTTGCTCAAGCCCGGCATGCATGTCTGCCGTGCCGGGCTGTGCATTTTTTGTAGGCCAAATGGCAAAGAAAAAGCGCGCACGACAAGAAACGCGTCACACGCGCCCCCTCCGGCATGCCAAGGCTGCCGAGGCTCCGAGCTTGCCTAGGGGTTCAGCTCTGCGCGAAGCTTGCGCGAGAGGCGAAACACCATAACCTTGCGCGGCGGCAGGGTGATGGTTTCATCTGTCTTAGGGTTGCGGCCCTTGCGGGAGGCCTTGTCATAACACTCAAACTTGCCGAAGCCGCTGATAAGCAGGGCCCGGTCTTTTTTGATGGCGACCTTCATGATCTCCAGCAGTTTTTCTACCACGTTCTTGACATCTACGCGGTTTTTGTCCGTTTCTTCGTAGATGGCCTCCACGATGTCCGCTTTGGTCAGTGTTTTTTTCATAGTGCTCTCCGGCGCAGTGCGCTGGTATGGCTGAGTGGAACTCAGTGTCCCTAATGCCCCGCAGCAATGTTTGTCAGCTTCACACAAACGGAACTTTTGTGTAAAATACACGCAACTTACAGACAGAGCAAGATTTTTTTAAAAAAATCGCCTGCATGTTATTTGCCGTCCAATGCGCTCTACATACCGTTTCACAGTCAGCGAGCCCCATATGCCCCCCAAAAAAAAGTTTTTGTCCATGATCTTTATGGGCATTTCTTCACCCCTTTATAGGCAATCTCATTCCGAGAATACCTGCTGTGAAGCAGCCGCCGAACCACATATTGGGGGGCTGATATGGATATGACTCAGAATATTGCGCAACGTTCATCGCAAACTGGGGGCAAAGGGCGCGTAGTGCCGCTGGATTTTACATGGCTGCGGCGCAGTGCGGCACAAAGGCAGGCAGTGGTGCCAGTTTTTTTACCATTCAGGGGCTGCCCTGTGCGCTGTGTTTTTTGCGCGCAGGATGTGCAGACGGGTATTGGCGGTTGCCAAAATCCGGACAGGGCGGAAAGTTCGCGCGCCGCAAGTGTAGAGGGCCTGCTGCTCGCCGCACGGGAGAATCTTCGTCTGCGTCATGAAAGCGGGCAGGCTGCGGCGGAACTGGCATTTTACGGCGGCACGTTCACCGCATTGCCCGAGGAAGATCTGGCAGCCTGCCTTGATCTGGCCTGTGAGGCGCAGCAAAAAGGCTGGATAAGTTCCTTCCGCTGTTCAACCCGTCCGGACAGGGTCGATGCCCCAATACTGGAGAGGTTGCGCGCCGCAGGCTGCGGTGTGGTGGAGCTGGGCGTGCAGAGTTTTGCCGACAGTGCCCTTGCCGCCTCCCGCCGGGGCTATACCGGCGGCGCTGCCCAGGCGGCCTGCGCCCTTGTGCGGGCTGCGAACCTCAAGCTGGTGGTGCAGCTCTTGCCCGGCATGCCGGGGCATAGCACGCAGTTTTTTAGGGACGATGTGCCAACGGCCCTTGCTGCGGGCGCGCAGATGCTGCGGTTTTATCCCTGCCTTGTGCTTGAAGGCACCGGTCTTGCCGCCATGTGGCGCGAGGGGAGCTACAAACCCTGGCCGCTGGAGGATACGCTTGAAAGCCTTGCCCACGGCTGGCTCATGGCAGCGCGGGCCAACGTGTCCGTGATCCGCATGGGGCTTGCCCCGGAGCCGGGGCTGGAGAGTGCCGTTCTTGCCGGGCCTGTGGACAGGGAGCTTGGCGGCAGGGTCAAGGGCCGTGCCTTGCTGTTGGCGGTAAGGGAAGTGCTTGGCGAGGGTGCGGCAACACCAGCCGCGCAGTTTGATTTGCTGCTGCCCCGGGCCGCCCAGGGGTTCTTTTGGGGCGCGAAGGGTGAACTGCGCGCCAGATGGGCTGCGCTGGGGCTGCGCACGGTATTTTTTGACGATAACATCTCGCCGCAGCTTGTTTTCATCTAGGTCTGGTTGGAAGCGAAATGTTTTGCAGGGAGACGCCTTTTGTAAAAAGGTTTTTCCCACGCCCAGTTACTAAAATTCAAGCGCGGCCAGAGTAATACCGCGCAGGGCAAAACGCACAGAACCCGCGTTACGGCGGATTCTGTGCGTTTGTTGTCTGCTCTGGAAAAGGAGGCGGCCGCCGGGGGGGAACCGGCGGCCGAGAAGGGAGGGAGGGTGTTGATGGTTATAAGGTTCTGTTCAAAGGAGGAGGTTCTTGGAGGCTCCGTGATACCCCCCTTGGGGGTAGGGGGCAGGACGGAAATTTGTTCTCTGTGATTCTGTATATGTCAACCGCCTTGGGCGGACGAGTTGGGAGCGGCAATTTGGGTTAAGTTGTGGTTACTGGGCCGCGCCGTGCTGATGTTTCGCCGCAGCGGGTGCGTCCTTTTTGGGCATGGGGGCAGCGGCAGGCTTGCCCACTTCCTTTTCAAGACGCTGGGTCATGGTTTCGTGCATCTGACCGAGCTGCTTTCTGAGTTGCAGCAATTCGGTGGCAGTGGCGCGCACAGCCGCAATGTCGGGGTTGGAGGCATTTTGCAGGGCGCGCAGCTCCTGTCTCTTGATGAACATCTGGTCCTTTACGGGTTCCATCTGTTTGACGAACTCAGCCACAATGGCATCATACTTCTGCTGCTGTTCGGGGGTGTAGGCCCCACGCCCCATCATGCCGTGTCCCTGCATGCCAGGGCAGGGCATTTCACCCATGCAGCCGCCCATTTCCCGCATGCCTTCGGGCATATCGCCTGCGGGGCCAGGCTGGCTGTAGGCAGTTATGGCGCCACCCAGCAGGGTTGCGGCAAGTATGGCTGCGATGGCGATGTTTTTGGATTTCATGGAAGGCTACCTCGTAGTCTTTTTTCTCGTATATGGTTTCGTTGTTCCTGCAACGTTTGCTTCGTATATAGCAATGCGTGTGCCAACTAAATTTTATTTAATAAAATTAGTATTTTAATGTGGTGTTCCCTGTTGCCGTTGCGCCTGCGGGCAGAGAAGCGTATGTTTTTTATACATTCGGGCATTGTCTCTGTATAAAATTTGTACATCTGCATAATTTTCTTACAGGGGTCGCCGGGCAAAATTGAATAAAAAACGCGCCCGCCTTGAGGGCGGACGCGTGTTGTTGCGAGCAGATTGTCGCGGTTATTTGCTGGCGGAAGTGGACAGACCGGGATATTCCATGCTGCACCCGCGGGTTTGCGGGCTGCCAAGCGGAACGCCTACCTCAATACCCATGCGCTGGTCTGCTCGTTGCAGAAGGGCGCGCAGTTCATCTCGCAATTGCTGTAATTCATGCCCCAGACGGGGCAGCGTTTCCGGCGAGGTGGTCTGGTTGTAGCTCAGGTGGGCAAGCTCGTTTTTTTTCAGCATGATGCTTTTGCGCAGATCGTTCACCTTGGGGGAGTATTCGTCAATGACGGCCTGGGCTTTGGCCCGTTGCGCGGGCGAAAGCTGTTGCAGCCATGTCCGCATATCTGCGGCGTGGTTGGCTGCGGGGCTTCCCGGCGAAGGTGTATATTCCGCATAGTCGGTCTGATCCGCCGCCGTTGGCTGGGGGAGGCACAGACTGGCCAGAACACAAAGGGAAAGAAGGGGTTTCATCATAAAAGACCTTCTGAAGAATAAACTCGTCCCGCTCTCATACCAATCACTGAGCGGGGTGGCAAGATTCCCGGCTTTGTGGGCACAAGGAATGATTATTTTATTGCAAAAAGCGTGCAAATTTTTTTACTCGTGGTGCGCCCTTGGCGGTGCCGCCGCAATACAGAGTGTGCCGTATGAACATGGAAAACAGCACGGCTGAAAAAAACGGGCAGGAAGCTGCGCAACAGGGCACAGCCGCAGCAAACCCCACAAATCCCGCAAGTCCCACAGACAAGGCGCGGACAGCGCAGGCAACCGCTGTTGGCGCGCATACGCCGCTCGGCCTGCTGCTGGGCGGGGCCGCCGTTGTGCTGGCCCTAATGGTGACGCTGCTGACCCTTATTTCCATTGACCGCAGCGAGGCGGCCATGGCCCGCCTGCTGGCGGAAAAGGGCTCATCGCTGATCATCGCCTTTGAGAGCATCCTGCGCTCGGGCATGCGCAGCGAGGCTGGCGTCCGCCTTCAGGTGCTGCTGGAAGAAATGGGTGAAAGCCCCGGCATTGTTTTTGTGGCCGTGACCATGCCTGACGGCACCATTGTGGCGCACAGCAATCCTGCCCGGCTTGGCGAAATTTTGCAGGTGGGCTCGCACGAAGCCGATGAGGCCACCATGCGCGATCTTGCCCCCGACATGCTGCCCCACTGGGGCATCATGCGCATGGAGGGGCGGCGCGTGTTTGCCGTGTACAGGCAATTTTCGCCGGGCATACGCGATCTGCCGAGGGGCTTTCCCCTGCCGGTGATTTTTCTCGGGCTTGACCTTTCGCCCTTTGAAATAACGCGCAGCCAGAACCGGGACTACGTAGCCATGCTGGCCGCTGTGACCCTGCTGGTGGGGCTGGCCTGTCTGGTGGCCCTGTACTATGCCGAGCGGGCGCGGGAGTCGCGTCAGCGGCAGCGCATGGCCGAGGGCAAGGTGCGCCGGCTTGAAGAAGAAGTGCGCCGCAAGGAAAAACTGGCCGCTGTGGGCAATCTGGCCGCAGGCGTTGCGCACGAAATCCGCAATCCTCTCAGCTCCATCAAGGGCTACGCCACCTACTTCGGTCAGCGTTTTCCCGAAGGAAGCGAAGACCGCGAAGCCGCCAATGTGATGGTGCATGAGGTTGACCGACTCAATCGCGTAATTATGGATCTCATAGGTCTCTCGCGTCCCAGCGATGTGAGCCCGCACCCGGCGGATCTCAAACTTGTGGTGGATCACGTGACTCGCCTCATCCATCAGGATGCGGACAAGCGCAATGTCAAGATTGTCTGCCGTTCGCCCCGGCGGGTGCCGCTGGCCCTGGCCGACCCTGAGCGCATGGGGCAGGCCCTGTTGAACCTCTGCCTCAATGCTCTGGACGCCATGCCCGATGGCGGGCAGCTCACGCTTGCCATTGTGGAGCGCAAGGGGCGCGTGTGCCTTATGGTGCGTGATAACGGCACAGGTATTGAGGCCAGCCAGTTGCCGCATATTTTTGACCCCTACTATACCACCAAGGGGCAGGGTACGGGGCTGGGGCTTGCCATGGTGCACAAGATTGTGGAAGCCCACGACGGCGAAATCAGCGTTACCTCGCGCCCCGCGCAAACTGCGCGCCGTGGGGAGACCACGTTCAGCATCTGGCTGCCCCGCGCGGCAGAAGGCGCAGTGGCGCAGGGCAATCGTAAAAAATAACCTGCGCGGCTGCGGCGCGGCCCGGGATTTCAGGTTTATGCCAAGCATAAAGTGAGGATATGGTGAGCAACTGCATACTGGTTGTAGACGATGACGATGCACACCGCGGCATGCTGCGCACCATGCTGCGCTCTTGGGGCTATGCTGTGGAAGAAGCCACGGACGGCGACGAGGCCATTCCGCTGGTGCGCGAAAAATCCTTTGACGCCGTGCTGACTGACGTGCGCATGGCGCGCATGGACGGCATCCACGCGCTCAAAAACATTCTTGAATATAATCCGGCTCTGCCCGTGGTGCTCATGACGGCCTATTCATCAGTGGAAACAGCCGTGGAAGCTCTGCGCCTCGGCGCATACGACTATCTGGTCAAGCCGCTGGATTTTGAGGCTCTCAGGCATACGCTTGAAAAAGCCATTGAGCATTCGCGCCTCAGTGTGGAAAACCGCGAGCTGCGCCGTCAGCTCAGCGATGCCGCAGCGCGCCCCGGCATCCTTGGTCGCAGCGCCCCCATCCGCGCCATGCAGGAGATTATCGCCACTGTTGCCCCAACTGAGGCCACAGTGCTCATTTCCGGCGAATCCGGCACAGGCAAGGAACTGGTGGCCCGCGCCCTGCACTGCGCCAGCGCAAGAGCGGATAAACCGCTGGTAACAGTGAACTGCGCGGCCCTGGCCGAAAATCTGCTGGAATCCGAGCTGTTCGGGCACGAAAAGGGCTCGTTCACCGGCGCGGATCGCCGCCGCGAGGGGCGCTTTGCCCAGGCCAACGGCGGCTCGCTTTTCCTGGACGAAATCGGCGAGATGCCGCTTGCCCTTCAGTCAAAGCTCTTGCGCGCCTTGCAGCAGGGCGAGGTGCAGCGCGTGGGGGCCGATGCCGCCATAACCGTGGATGTGCGCATACTGGCGGCCACCAACCGCGACCTGCGCGAAGAAGTGGCCCAAAAGCGCTTTCGCGAGGATCTGTATTTCCGCCTCAATGTTATCTGTATTGAAGTGCCGCCCCTGCGCGACCGCGCCGAGGATATCCCCGTGCTTGCCGCGCATTTTCTGGAACGCTTTGCCAGCCGCAACCGCAAAAGCGTGCGTGGATTTTCGCCGCAAGCTCTGGCCTGCATGCTGCGTTACGGCTGGCCCGGCAATGTGCGCGAACTGGAAAACGCCGTGGAACGCGCCGTGATTCTCTGCAACGGCGACCTCATCACCGAGCGCGAACTGCCCTCTGTGGTCACAGGCCCCGCCCTGCCCGACGAGCGCCAGCCCGAGGTGGACGCCTCCCTGGCAGGCCTGCCCCTTGATGCCGTGGAGCGCCGCGCCATCGAGGAAACCCTGCGCCAGACAGGCGATAACAAGAGCGAGGCGGCCCGGCAGTTGGGAATTACGAGGGCTACTCTGCATAACAAGCTCCGCAAGTACGGCCTTGAGTGATCGGGTTCTTTTGCGCGCTGACGGCGTTCCGCTGCGGAGGCGACATCGGTCATGGACCGAACCGTCCACTCCCTCTGTCGCTCCTTGCGGGCCTCGTCAACGCACAAAATTTCCACATACAAAAGACAGTCGAAAAGTTATTGCCGTGTAAAACACTCCCGCCAGTAAAAGGCGATAGGAAGTTTCCTTCGTCGGAAAAGGCAGCGGAGTGCAGTGACAAGCTCATGAATTAGCAGGCAAGATTGGGTGAATCGGGGTTCTTGAGGGCGCAGCCCTTGAACCGCCGGAGGCGTTTTTTGTCCATTCTCCCATCAGCGCCGCGCATCCTTGCCACAGGCCGCCGGGATCGGTATTGAACATACATGAGTGAATCCAAGAGCAACAACGGTGATTTCCCGGCTATGGACGTGAGCGCGGATAGGCTTGACCGGATTGCGGATTTTTTTAACGAAGTCGGCATGCTGCGGCATACGCCCCGCACGGGTTACGCCTTTTTGGGCACCGGGCAGGAGAACGTGGCCGAACATTCTTACCGGGTGAGCGTCATGGGCTATGTGCTGGCTCGCATGTGCGATATGGATCCAGCGCGGGTGACGTATCTTTGCCTGTTCCATGATTTGCACGAGGCGCGCACGGGCGATCTGAACTACGTGAACCACCGCTATGCGCAGTGCCAGGCCCGCAAGGCGCTGGAAGACTGCGTGGATGGAACCGGGCTTGAGGGAGACGTGCTGCCCCTCTGGGACGAGCTGGAGGAAGAAGCCAGCCGTGAGGCCATTCTGGCGCACGATGCCGACCAGCTTGATCTCATCTGCAACCTCAAGGCCGAGCTGGACAAGGGCAATGCCTTTGCCGCCCAGTGGCTGGAAAGCGCGGTAAAGCGTCTGCGCAGCCCTGCGGCGCAGCAGGTGGCAGAGGCTGTGCTGCGTGCGGATCACAACCGCTGGTGGTATGGGCAGGTTGAGCGGGAATGGTGGGTGCGGCGAGGTCGCTAAAAACAGATTTTCAGAAGTATGAAAGGCCCGAAACCGGGCGGCGCATTGCCGCGTCATCCGGTCTCGGGCCTTATTTGATGTTTTGTTGGGGAGCCGGGCAGCCTTTTAACTGGCAGTCTGCTTTTTCCCCGCAACACATCCCGCAGTTATAACGCCCTAGGCGACCACAGTGCCAAGCGGGGCATCGTCAAGCAGGTAGCGGCGCAGGCTTGAAGGCGAACGCCCGTCAAGAATGAGCGCGCGTTGGCAGCCTGCGTCCAGGGCGTTAAGGCAGGCTTCCACCTTGGGGATCATCCCCCCGGTGATGACGCCCGCCTCACGCAGGTTCTGGATTTCCGTACGGTTGAGGCTGGGAATGATCCTTCCGTCAGCATCCAGCACGCCGGGAACATCAGAGATCAGCACAAAATATTCCGCGCCGATGGCCCCTGCCAGCGCGCCTGCGGCGGTGTCGGCATTGATGTTCAGGGCTTCGCCGTCCGGTCCGGAGGCCACAGGGGCCACAACGGGCACAAAGCCTCCATTCAGCAGGCAGCGGGGCAGGGCGGGGTCGACCGTTTCCACAGTACCCACCAAGCCGAGGGCGGGATTCTTCACCTTTGCGCGCAGCAGCCCGCCATCGCGGCCTGAAATGCCCGCAGCGCGCACGCCCTGACGTGTAAATTCGTTGACCACGGCCTTGTTCACCTGCCCGCACAGCACCATTTCAACAGCTTCCATGGTGGCGGCATCTGTAACGCGCAGGCCGTCCACAAAATGGCTTTCAATGCTCAGGCGTTTGAGCAGGGCAGAAATCTGCGGGCCGCCGCCGTGCACCACCACAAGGCCCATGCCCTGTTCGGTAAGCTGCGCAAGGTCTGCTGCAAAGGCCGAACTGAGTTCGGGCTTGTCCATGGCGTGTCCGCCGTATTTGATAACGACTGTAGCGTTTTTCATCTGTTTGATCCTTTGGCCGTCTGGCCGGAAAGGCTGCTCCGCCTCGTTCGCGCTTAGGCGCAGGCGCGGGCCTTTCATCAGTATTGCGTACTTGGTTTACAGTTGGAAGCACTAGCACCCTGTGCGCCGCCCTGCAAGAGTCGTATGTGACAAGCGTGTGGCGATGCGTAAAATTTTTGATTGTTGCCGTGAGCAAATTACGTTGGCCCCTGGCAGCCCAACCTTCCCCGGCATTGTCTTGGAGTAGCAAAACAGCTATGTATGGTACAATGGAAAACGGGGGAGTTATGGCCGCAAAAAGCGCTGCAAAAGACGCGTCCCGCAATGAGGACTGGAACAGCGAAGCCTTGGCTGCTGCCAATGTGGGGCTGTGGGTCATTGATATCGACAGAAACACCGGTCATATATCCATGCTTGCCAATCCGGTGACCCTGCGCCTGCTTGGTGCAAGCGAAGAAATGACCCCCGCAGAATGCTTCAACTTCTGGGTGGACAGGGTTGATGCCCGCTCCCGCCCCCATCTGTGGGCCATCCATGACGAATTTATTGCAGACACGGCCATGCATGAAGTGCGCTACCAGTACAACCATCCCACGTGGGGGCTGGTGCCTGTGCGCTGCGGCGGGCGGCGCATCAGCGCCGATAATGATGATGTTGTGCGGGTTGTCGGCTATCATCAGGATATGACGGAGCTGCACGAGGCGCATCAGAGCCTGCGCGAGGGGCTTGTGCGGCTTTCGCTGGCCTGTCGCCTGGGCTGGCTTGGAGTTTTTGAGATAGCGCGCCTTGAAAATTCCGGTCTGGACATCACAGGCAATGATGTTTTTTATGAGCAGTTTGGCATCAATACGGCCGCAAACACGGCGGACAGACTTGAGATCCTGGGTTCGCGCATTGTAAGCGAGGATCAGCCCAAGTGGCGCAAACTGTGCGACCCCGCCGGGTGGACGGCTGGCGGGCAGAAGCATCTGGACTTGCGGGTTGCTCACCCGCGTAAGGGCTTGCGCTGGTATGCCCTGGCCTATGAGATTGTGAGCGGGCCGGGAGTGCTGCGCATTGCCGGTTATATCAGCGATGTGACGGAGGCGCGCCAGCACGAGCGCATCCTGCGCGAGGCCAAGGAGGCCGCCGAAGCCGCCAATGCCGCCAAGAGCATTTTTCTGGCCAACATGAGCCACGAGATACGCACCCCCATGAACGGCATCATGGGCATGGCGCATCTGGTGCTCAACACCCCCCTGAATCCCCAGCAGCGGGATTATGTGGAAAAAATCCATGCAACCTGTGAATCGCTGCTGGATATCATCAACGATTTGCTGGATTTTTCAAAAATTGAGGCCAACCATCTGGAGCTTGAAAATCTGCCTTTTGAACCGCGCAAGGAACTTGAGTCGGTCATGTCCCTGCTGCGGCCCAAGGTTGGGCACAAGCTCAAGGATTTCAGTCTTGAGAGTCACATGGACCCTCGCATCCCGGAAATCCTCTCCGGTGACGCCCTGCGCCTGCGGCAGATTCTGCTGAATCTGGGCGGCAACGCCCTGAAATTTTCCGAGCGCGGCACGGTGCGTCTGGCCGTGGAGCTGCTGGAACAAAGTGACGGCAAGGCGCGGCTGGCCTTTCTTGTGAGCGATGAAGGCATTGGCATGTCGCCCGATGAACTGGCCCGCGCATTTACGCCTTTTTCGCAGGCGGATACGTCCATCACCCGCAGATTTGGCGGCACGGGGCTTGGCCTCTCCTTATGCCGCCGCCTGATCGCCCTCATGGGCGGGAGCATTTCCGTGCAGAGCGAGCCGGGTCAGGGGAGCGTTTTTCGTGTGGAACTGCCCTTTGCCATTTGCAGTCAAGACTGCGCGCAGGAGCAGGCAGAAGAAAGCAGCGGGGACGAAGCCGCGTCGCTTCAGGGCCTGCGGGTGCTTTTGGCCGAAGACGGCGATATTAACCGCGAGATCATGGAAGTGCTGCTGGAAGACATGGGCATAACCTGCATTTCTGCCGTCAACGGGCAGGAGGCCGTGGAAATCTGGAACCAGCGGAGCGCGGAGATTGATATTGTCCTCATGGATGTGCAGATGCCGGTTATGGACGGCTATTCCGCCACGCGCGCCATCAGGGCCAGTAACCTGCCGGAGGCGAAAACCGTGCCCATTATCGCCATGACGGCCTATGCCATGCGGGGCGATGCGGAACGCAGCATGCAGGAAGGCATGGACGCGCACCTGACCAAGCCCGTTAACCTTGCCGATCTGCGGCGCACGCTCAAACTTTTCAGCCGCAACCCGGCAGAGTAGAAATGTCTGATGCTCTGCGGACGGCAGCAGGCTTGCCGGACGCGGCAAAGCCGCCTTCACTTGCGCAGCGGCCCTTGACACTCAGCCGCCCATGCGCGACCTTCCCCCCAACGCCAGTTTCAAGGAAAGCAACATGACTCAAGTGGTAACCCGATTTGCACCCAGCCCGACAGGGCATCTGCACATAGGCGGTGCACGTACCGCCATTTTTTGCTGGCTTCTGGCCCGCCACTCCGGCGGACGTTTTCATCTGCGCATTGAAGACACTGATTTGCTGCGC
This sequence comes from Desulfovibrio intestinivivus, assembly GCF_053570665.1. Lineage (NCBI taxonomy): Bacteria > Pseudomonadati > Thermodesulfobacteriota > Desulfovibrionia > Desulfovibrionales > Desulfovibrionaceae > Desulfovibrio > Desulfovibrio intestinivivus. Next base: position 1,381,875 of record NZ_JBRBQT010000001.1, read on the forward strand.
TCCAAGCAGGAATATACCGATTCCATCTTAGCCTCCATGCGCTGGCTTGGGCTGGACTGGGACGGCGAGCTGACCTACCAGACCCAGCGGGCCGACGTGTACAACCGCTATGTGGACAAGCTGCTGGAAACAGGCCACGCCTACTGGTGCTCCTGCACGCCGGAAGAAGTGGAAGCCATGCGCGAAGAAGCCCGTCAGAACGGCCTCAAGCCTCGCTATAACGGACGCTGCCGCGAACGGAACATCGGCCCCGGCGAGGGGCACTGCGTGCGCCTCAAGGCGCCTGTGGCGGGCAAGGTGGTTTTTGACGATCTGGTGAAGGGCAAGATAGCCGTGGATGTCACCGAACTGGACGACATGGTTATCCGCCGCGCAGACGGCATGCCCACCTACAATATGGCCGTGGTGGTGGACGACTACGAAATGGGCATCACCCATGTTGTTCGCGGCGACGACCACGTTTCCAACACGCCGCGCCAGATTCTTATTTATGAAGCTCTGGGTCTGCCCGTGCCCCGCTTTGGGCATGTGCCCATGATCCTTGGCCCGGATCGGCAAAAGCTCTCCAAGCGCCACGGCGCGCGGGCTGTCATTGAGTATCAGCAGGACGGCCTGTTGCCTCAGGCTCTGGTGAACTATCTGGTGCGGCTTGGCTGGTCGCACGGCAATCAGGAGCTGTTTACCAAGGAAGAGCTGATCGAATACTTTGACGGCACCAATCTGAATCCTGCCGCTGCGGCCTTTGACCCGGCCAAGCTGGAATGGTGCAACGCCCATTTCATGCGTGAGCTACCCCTGCCAGAACTGGCGGCGCTGGTTGCGCCCTTTGTGGAAGAGGCCGGGCTTGGCGCATTGCCGCAGGAAAAGCTTGAGCCATTGTGCGTCATGTTCCGCGAGCGGGCCAACAACCTCAAGGCGCTGGGCGAGGCCTTCCGTCCGTTGGTGGTGCCTGCCGCAGAACTCAGCTATGTGGAAAAGGACACGGCCAAGCATTTTACCGATGCGGGCAAGGCGCATTTGCAGGCCCTCTCGGCTGTTTTTGCCGCGTGCGAACCTTTTACCGCTGAAGCTCTCGAGGCCGCGCTCAACGCCTATGTTGCCGACAACGGGCTGAAGTTCAAGGAAGTGGCCCCGCCTCTGCGCACGGCTCTCATGGGCTTTATGGGCGGCTCGCACCTCAATGAAATCATGGCCTTTCTGGGCAAGCAGGAAACCCTTGCCCGACTGCAACGGGCTATGGGCTAACAGGCGTTTTATTGTCAAAACCTCACGCAACGGGCAGTTTTGCCACGAGTGCCTGAGTTGATTTGAGCGGCGAGGGTATCCGGTTTTTTACTGCCGGATACCCTCGTGCCGCAGAATGGGCGTATGTTACCCTCAGGCGGCCTTCCTGCCCCCGTGCACTGACGCGTCTGAGCCCGGTTGCCTGAAGCGTGCGCTTCTTCTGAAGCAGCAAGCTTGCGCATCCGCGCTGGTATTGAGATTGCATGCAAGGGAAGGTGGAAAAGAGTGCCTTTGCGGCCTTGCGTCTTTTCAGGGGGGATAATGCCGGATCTACAGGGCGAGGATGTTGCGGGCGCGCCATGCCCGAGCCATAGCAGCAGACCGCTGGTGTCTTTTTTTGCGGCAGGCCGCAATGTGCAGGAGTATGTGGAGCAGGCCATGCGCTCCATGCTCGACCAGACGGTTGACGATTTTGAATTGCTCATGCTGGATGACGGCTCCACCGACAAAACCTACGACGTTATGATGGGCGTGCAGGACCCGCGCGTGCAGGTTTTGCGCAATGCAGAGGGGCAGGGCATCGCGCGCAGTCTCAACCGGCTTATGTCCCAGTGCCGGGGGCGGTACTGGGCGCACATGGACGCGGACGATATCTGCGCTCCACAGCGCCTGGAAAAGCAGCTTCAGCTCATGCAGGCAAACCCCGATATTGGTATCTGTGGGTGCCATTTTGTGGCCTTTCTGCCATCCGGTGAGGGCGGGCTTTTCAGGCTGCCTCTTGATTCAGAAAGCATCAAGGCCAACTTGCTCTTCAAAGCGCCGATGGCGCATCCTTTTGTGACCTTTGACGGGGATCTTTTTTCCCGCCTTGGCATACAGTATTCTGAAAAAATGATCTGCGCTCTGGATTACGAGCTTTACCTCAGGATATTTCTGCGTCATCCGCAGATGGCTTTTGCCAATGTGGATGATGTGCTCGGGTTTTATCGCAGGCATGACGCCCAGATTTCCACGGCCCGCAGCACAGAGCAGGCGCAATATGCCTTCAGGGCGCAGATGCAGGTATTCCAGGCTCTAGGTGTTGCGCCTGGCAACCGACTGATGATGCATCACCGCCATCTGTATGGCGGTGCCCCCGTTGAAACCGCTGAAGAGATGTCTGGGCTTGTGGATTGGGCTGTCACCCTGCGCATGGCCAACGCAACCAGAAAACTTTTTTCGCCTGATCTGTTCAGTGCCCTGTTGCATGATCGGCTTGCGGCCGCCATGCAGCGCAGTCCGCATTTGGCGCAGCCCCACATGTGGCGGCTGCAAAAGTGGAATTGTCAGCAATGACAGGGCCGCACTGATGGACCTCACGGGCCAGAAAGGCATGGCGCCTGCCGCAACCGTGCGCAATGAGGTAATGATGGATACCACTCTTCCTCCCCAGGAAAGCTTGCAGCCCCAGATGAGCGAAGCCGAAGTGGCCCTCATGGACAAATATACGCCGGATGGCTGCATTCTCGAATTTGGGGCTGGCGGAAGCTCGGCCTTTTTTGCAGAAAAAGGCGTACGCCAGCTGATCAGCGTTGAATCTGACCGGGAGTGGATAAACCGCATGCTGCTGGGCAACAGCACTCTGCGGGAATGGGCCAAGGCGCGGCGCTGGTGCCCCTTTCATGTAGAGATAGGGGCTACGGGCGAATGGGGATTTCCTCTGTCGCATGAGCCTGACGTGGCATGGCTTAACTACCATCAGGTCATATGGGATGCCGTTGACGCCTCAAGCCTGGATTTTGTGCTTGTGGACGGAAGGTTCCGGGTTGCCTGCGCCTTGCAGCTACTGCTGCGCACCAGGGAGAAAACGCCGCTGATCATGGTGCACGATTTTACGCCCCGCGAGTATTATCATGTGCTGCTTGAGTATTTTGACGTGGTTGAGCAGGCCGATACCGCCGTCATTCTGGAGCGCAAGACGCCAGTATCCTTTGCAGAAGTGGCTCTATGCGTGCAGCGGCATCAGTTTGACAACCGGTAGGCCTGTGCAGAACCGTTTGCGGACTGGCACCGTTTGAGGAAGGCGACCTGTCGGTATGGCAGGCCCAATAGCTCTTTTTTTGACCGCATCCATGCCCATCCCTGCAACTCACGGTGATTGCGCATAAAGGAGCCGCAATGTCTTTTCCGATCGATGTAGCCGCTATCCAGCGTACGGCGCTTGTGAAGGTGGATGGTGGCCTGGGCAGTCAAATGTGGCAATACGCCCTTTCGTTGGCTGTGGGGAAACACAGTTCCTTTACGGTAAAACACGATTTGTCCTGGTTTCGCCATTACGGCAAAGATATACGCGGGGTCGAAAACAGGTTTTTTATCCTTAACCGAGTTTTTACCAATATCAATTTGCGCTTGCCTTCTGAAAACGAACGTCTGTTCTTTCATATAGCTCTCAATCGCTATCCCGACAGCATTTGTAATTTTGATCCTGAAATATTTGCCCTGAAACAGCCCACCTACCTCGGCGGCTATTATGTCAATGCGCAGTATGTAACCAGTGCGGAAAAAGAAATCCGCGAGGCCTACGTGTTTGCGCCGGCGGTGGAAGAGAGCAACCAGGCCATGCTGCAAACCATACATGCCGCGCCGATGCCGGTAGCCGTGCACGTACGCCGCGGCGACTACATTGGCTCAATGCATGAGGTGCTTACCCCACGGTATTTTGAACGCGCCTTCAAAATTTTGGCAGCGGCTTTGCAGCCAAAGCCAACGTTTTTTGTTTTTTCCAACGGTATGGAGTGGACAAAAAAAGCCTTCGCCGGTCTTCCCTACGATTTTGTTTATGTGGATGCCAACGACAACGACAATGTCGCCGGGGATCTCTTTTTGATGACGCAGTGTAAACACTTCATCATCTCAAACTCTTCGCTGAGCTGGTGGGGGGCCTGGCTTTCGCAGCGGGCGGAGAATAAAACCGTCATCATGCCCAGCAAGTGGCGTGGCGGTAAAAGCCCCATCCCGGGAGAATGCATGCGAGTGGAAGGCTGGCATATGTGCCCGGTAGAATAACGGGCGCACACCCTGTTTTTTGCATTTTTTGCGGCAACGATCAGCGATACTGGGGGATATGTGAAAAGTGAAGAAATGGCGCTGAAAGAACGGTTTCTTCTGCGGTTTCTGGAAGTGGCGGAGCAGCTGCAAGATGGCGGGCGTTTCCTCTGCCGCAAGGAAGATCTGCACCCCTGTCTGAATGATGCGCAGGGCACAACCCCCTTTGACGCCCATTATATCTACCATACGGCGTGGGCGGCACGCGTTCTTGCACGCACGCGGCCTGCAAGCCATATAGACATTTCTTCGAGCCTCTATTTTGTGTCTATCGCGTCGGCCTTTGTGCCCATCACGTTTTACGACTATCGTCCCGCCCCCCTTACCCTTGGCAACCTGCGCTGCAAGCGGGCCGACCTTACCAGCCTCCCCTTTGCTGATGAAAGTGTGGATTCCCTGTCGTGCATGCACGTTGTGGAGCATATTGGCCTTGAGCGCTACGGCGATCCTTTTTCCCCGCAGGGGGATATTACAGCCATGCGCGAACTGGTGCGTGTTCTTGGCAAGGGGGGGCGTCTGCTCTTTGTTGTTCCCATAGGCGGGGTGGCAAAAATTCACTACAACGCCCACCGTATCTACACATACAGCGCGGTTTTAGAGGCCTTTGGCTCCCTGTGTCTTGAGGAATTTGCCCTTGTCACCGACAGGGGAGAATTCATTGCGCATGCCTCAGAAGCGGAAGCGCAGCAACAGAAGTACGGCTGCGGTTGCTTTCTTTTCAGAAAACAGAAGTAGCCTGCATGCCGCCTGAACTGCTGGAGGGGGCTGGCCGCGTCAATTGGGCCTTCTGCACTGACAGTGTTTTGGGATAGGGGCGACAGGGGAAGCCGGGCGACGTGTTTTGGATTTTGTCAGGGGCTTACTGGTACAAGGGACTCATGGACCGCAGTAGGTTGATGAACAGGCCGTCCAGCCCCTGCACAAAGGATGCGATGCGGTCAGACATGATGACCATGAGCAGCCCCAGAAAGAAAAAGCCCACCATCACCTTGATGGGGAAACCAAATTCCATAATGGGTATCTGCGGCGAGGTGCGGGCCATGAGGCCCAGCGACACTTCAACCATGAACAGGGCCACCATGACCGGGGCTGCGATCTGCAAGGCCAGCACAAACATCTGCGAGGCCAGATACAGGATCTGACGCAGCACCACAGGCCCGAGAAACAACCCTCCCGGCGGCACCAGGTCAAATGAGGCCGCAAATCCCTTGATCATATACAGATGCCCGTCAAGACTAAGAAAAACGAGCAGGGACACCATCCACAGAAAAAATGCCGTGACGCCTGTCTGGTTGCCGGTGAGCGGATCGGCAAAGTTGATCATGGTAAAGCCCATCTGAAAGCCTAGCAGCTCACCGCCCGCCTGAATGCCCATAAACAGAAAATTGACGGCCATGCCAAGTACCAGACCCAGCACCATCTCTCCCAGCATCATGAGCGCCACGTCAAAGGGATGCGCAGGCAATGCGGCGGCTGGGAGCGTGAGGTGCGGCCATACGCCCAGGCAAAAAACAATGGTTATGGCCGCCTTGACCTGCGTGGGGATGTTGTTGGTGGAAAATACGGGCAGCATGAACATGACGATACTTACGCGCATCATGGTGAGCAGCAGGCTGAGCACACTGGCCGGTTCGTAATTATAAACATCCATATATTGAGTTTTGCAAAAAGGTTGCCAAGTATTTCGTCACGCTTGTGACGCCCAAGGACAGGAGAGCGAATTGATTGGAGCGGCAAGCCTGAAATGGGTGTCACGCGATACCAGCATCGAACGGTTCCCGGTATGGCTTGCTTGATGCGTTCTGTCCTGGGTACTACTGTGACGCACCTACTATCACTGCTGCAAGGGGATATTATGGCCATTCCCACATCACGCACGCAAAGCGCGGCCACTGTCTGCATTGAAACCGCACTCTGCACTGGCTGTGGCCAGTGCGTTGCCGTATGCAAGGATTTTGGCCTGCGGCTTGAAGGCGGCAAGGCCAGTCGTGCACCCCAACCTCTTTTTGGCTGCGTGGGTTGCGGTCATTGCATGGCTGTTTGCCCCGTCGGGGCCATAACCGTGCGGGGCCGGACGCTGGGGCCGGACGATGTGTTTCCCTTGCCGCCCAGGAGCAGCGCCGCGAGTTTTGATGCGTACTACGCCCTGTTGCGGCGGCGTAGAAGTGTGCGCGAATTTATGCCCGCCGAGGTGGAGCCAGGGCTGGTTGAACGCATCCTTGACGCAGCTCGCACCGCGCCCATGGGCGTACCACCTTCAGACGTCAATGTGCTTGTGCTGGACAGCCGGGAGAAAAACCGCGCCTTCGCCAGCGATTTTTGCGCACACCTCAAAACCCTTGGCTGGCTCACTGCCCCATGGTTTCTTGCGCTCATGCGCCCAGTCTGGGGCAAGGCCAATGACGGGCTGTTCCGCAATTTTGTCCGGCCTGCGCTGGCGGCGTTCACGTCTTCAATGGATGCGGGGAAAAATATCGTTACCTATGACGCGCCCCTGACCATGTATTTTTACGGTTCGCCCTGGGCAGACCCCGCGGATCCGCTGGTGGCCGCATCCCTTGCCATGCTGGCTGGCGAGGCTCTGGGCCTTGGCACCTGTATGATAGGTTCCATCCACCCTTTGTTGCAGTGGGGCGGCAGCGCTGCGCGTTTTCGCAAACGGCATGGCATCCGCTGCAAAAGCCGCGAGGGCGTGGCGGTGCTGTTTGGATATCCGAGCGTCCACTATAGCAAGGGTATTGAACGGAGTTTTGCCTCGGTGCACAGGGCATAGACATCATTTATATAAAAAGCGCCGCAGGATATGTTCCTGCGGCGCTGGTAAATCTGGCCGGGAGCTGATTGGAGCAAGGTTGCTCCGGCCCTTTATTTGTTCAGTTTTTCGGAAATAACTTCGCGTATGATCTTGTTCAAGCCGGGGAGGTCAGGCTTGGAAACCTGCCTGTCTGCCCCAACCTTTACGCCCTTTTCATACAGCGCATCGGTGATGAGCGAGGAGAACAGGATGATGGGCAGTGTGCTGAGGCCGGGGGTTTCACGGATTTTTGCCGTGAGCATGTGCCCGTCCATTTCCGGCATTTCAATGTCGGAAATAACCAGATGCACCACATCCGTAAGTTCCTTGCCCTTGGCCTGGGCTTCCTCACGGGTGTGCATCAAAAAATCCCACGCAGCGCGCCCGCTGCCCACAGCCGTGACCTGGAAACCGGATTTTTCCAGCGACGACTGCATGACGTTGCGCAGAGAGCTTGAATCGTCAGCCACCAGCAGGTGAAACTGACCAGCGCCTTCCACTGGGGTGGTGTCCACCTCAACCTGCGACATGTCCAGCGTGCTGTCGAGGCTGGCGAGAATTTTTTCCATGTCCAGAATAAAAAGCACGCGATCCTGAATGCGCAGAACGCCCGTGATGCTTTCGCGCGAATATGTCTGCACGTACTGGTTCGGCGGCTCAATGCGATCCCAGGTCATGCGGTGGATGCTGGTGACGGAGGAGACCATAAACGCCGCCTGCACGCCGCTGAATTCGGTGACAATGACCTTGGTGTTTTCTTCCGTGGCCATTTCTTTGCCCAGCCATGCGGCCAGGTTCAGTATGGGCAGCACCCTGCCGCGCAGATTGAACGTGCCAAGTACTGAAGGGTCGCACTTGCTGGGCACACTGGTGATATTGGGCAGCCGGATGATTTCAAGCACCTTGGCAACGTTGATGCCGTAATGCCCGCTGTAAACCTTGCCGTCCGGCTGCTTTTCATCAATGATAAATTCAATAATTTCAAGTTCGTTATTGCTAACGTTCAGCAAGCTGTTTTGCGACATGGCTTTCCATCCTGTGCTGCGGAAGGCGTGGCTTTCCACCGATATCGTGTGCTCCGTTTACGGGAACCGCTGTTGAGATGTATCGGCAGGATATGCATTCCCTTAAGGCCTTTGTTCAAAAACCTATTTGCGGCCCCTGGCAGGCTTGGCTGCCTTGGGCGGTTCGCGCCGGGGGCAGAAGCTCAGCATTTCACACTGGTCGCACAGGGGTTTGCGCGCATCGCACACTTCGCGCCCAAACCAGACCATGCGGTGGTTCACATCGCCCCATTCCTCGCGCGGAAAAAGTTTCATGAGGTCGCGCTCAATAGGTATGGGATCGGTTTCGTCCGTCAGCCCCAGGCGGTAGGCAATGCGTTTTACATGCGTATCAACAGCAAGCCCCTCATTGATGCCGAATGCGCCAAACAGCACAACATTAGCCGTTTTGCGGGCAACGCCGGGGATTGTGACGAGGTCTTCAATGCTTTTGGGAATTTGCCCGTCAAAAACATCACGCACACGCCGCGCTGCCCCCAGCAGGTTTTTGGCCTTGCTGTGAAAAAATCCTGTGGGCCGAATGACGCTTTCCAGTTCTTCCAGCTGGGCCTCTGCCAGGGCGGCAGGGGTGGGCCAGCGGCGGAACAGCTCCGGCGTAACGGTATTCACCCTGGCATCTGTGCACTGTGCGGCCAGCACTGTGGCTACCAGCAGTTCCCATGCATTTTGGGCGTCCAGATGGGTGCGCGGGTGTGGATAGCGTTTTTGCAGGGCGGCAAGAACGTTCCGGGCCGTTGCCTGTGGGGATGATTTTACGCTCATGTCTCTTTATGCCACAGGGAGCGCATGCCCGCAAGCAAGCGCGCTGGCGGCGAGGCGCAATCCGCCGTGATGCAATCCCTTGCCCCGTTCGGATACATATTGCACCCGTGGCTAGGGTTTGTTTTTTTTTCGGCTACGTGTAGCATGCCTATATGGAACACGAGGAAAACAGCAAGGTTTTTCTGGTCTATATGACCGCGCCCACCCAGGAGGAGGCGCTGACGCTCGCGCGCGAGCTGGTGCGTCTGCGTCTGGCCGCCGGGGTCAACATGGTGCCCGGCGCGCAGTCGGTTTACCGCTGGAAGGGCGAGGTGCACGAAGCCGGGGAATGCCTGCTTGTAGCCCAGGTGAGCGAGGCCGCATTGCCGGATTTTATGGCAAAGGCGCGCGCACTGCACAGTTATGAAGTCCCCTGTGTGGTCGCCATGCCCATTGCAGACGGCCATCAGCCTTTTTTGCGCTGGATTACAGAAAACAGTCTGCCGCCCACGGCCTGACCAACCTTCATCCGTCACGTCATCAAGAGGAAACTATGTCCATCTATGTTTCAGGATCACTGGCTTTTGACCGCATCATGACCTTCCCCGGCAGTTTTCAGGATCACATCCTGATGGACAAACTGCACATGATCAACGTGAGCTTCATGGTGGACGGCATGGATGAACGGCGCGGCGGTTGCGCGGGCAATATTGCCTATTCTCTGGCCCTGCTTGGCGAAAAGCCCACCATCGTTGCCGCCGCTGGGCGCGACTTTGGCCCTTACGCCATTGTGCTGGAAAATATGGGGCTGCCGCTGGAAGGTATCCGCCGGGCGGAAGAAATCTTTACCGCCCTGTGCTACATCACCACCGACCTCAACAGCAACCAGATCACCGGTTTTTACCCCGGCGCCATGAGCCTCCCTGCTGATTACAGCTTCCCCGCCATTGATGGGGATAAGGACATTGCCATCATCTCCCCCGGCAATGTGGAAGACATGCGTCGCCTGCCGGGATTTTACCGCGAAAAGGGCGTTCCCTATATTTTCGACCCCGGCCAGCAGTTGCCCGTGCTTACCGGCAACGATCTGCTGGCGGCCATTGAAGGCTCCTTTGCCTGCATCACCAACGACTACGAACTGAACATGATCTGCAAGGCCACGGGCAAGAGCGAGGACGAACTGGTGGGCCGCACCCTGTGGCTTGTGACCACGCTCGGCGCCGACGGCGCGCTGGTGCGCGGCGCGGACGGCACGGAAACGCGCATTCCCGCTGTACCTCCCCGTCAGATTCTCGACCCCACCGGCGCGGGCGACGCGCACCGCGCGGGCCTGCTCAAGGGCCTTCTGCACGGGCTTCCCATGCCTGAAGCCGCCAAGATCGGCTCGGTGAGCGCCAGCTTCTGCCTTGAAAAAATGGGCACGCAGGAACACGAGTATTCACCGGAAGTCTTCCGGCAGCGGTATGAATCCGTGTTTGGCCCCCTGCCCGCAGGCATTCTGGCTTAAGCGGCAGGCCGCCCTTGCGGCAGACAATTTAAACGGGCTGTACCCCGGGGGTAAACCATGCAGAACAAGCTTCCAGAGGGTATACGGGTTCTGTTTGTGGCTGGTTTTGGCCCGGTAGTGGCCGACCCTGACGCAAGCGGCAAGCTGTACAGAAAGGTGCTGGGCCTGCCCCTGCGCCATGAAGAAGGTTACGAAGGCTATTGGCATTCCCAGTGTCTGGAGGGCGTAAAACATTTCGCCCTCTGGCCGCTGGAAAAGGCCGCGCTCTCCTGCTTTGGCGAGGAGGTCTGGCCGGAGCGCCTGCCTGTGCCGCAATCCTGGCTTGAGCTTGATGTGGAAGATATTGTTTCCGCCACGCGCATTCTTGAGCAGAACGGCTATGAGCTGCTCCTCCGGCTGAAGGAAGAACCCTGGGGGCAGACCGTCACCAGATTCCTCAGCCCCGAGGGTATACTCATGGCTGTTACGCACACGCCTTTTTTGCGCGAGGCGGCTTCGGCGGAGGAAACGGCCTGAGCAGGGAGGCGGCATGTACTACATTGCGCTGGTGGTATTTGCGGGCTGCATTGTGGCCCTGCAACCGCCCATTAACGCAGCCTTGAGCCGCACGGTGGGGCTGCTGGAAAGCGGGCTTATTTCCTTTGCCATAGGCGCGGTTTTTCTGGCTGTCCCCGTGCTGCTGATGGGGCGGGGCAATGTGTTCCGCGTAATTGAAACTCCTGTCTGGCAGTGGGCTGGCGGGGTGCTGGGCGCGTTCATGGTTGTGAGCACAACCATGGCCGCGCCGCGTATTGGCGTGCTGGCTACGCTGGTCGCCATGATTTTTGGCAACCTCGTTATGGCGGCCATTATTGACCACAACGGCTGGTTCGGCCTCAATACGATTCCTTTTGACTGGCGCAGAATGCTTGGGCTGGTGTTGGTGCTGGCGGGCATTGCCCTTGTGGTGCGCCGCTGATAATGCCTGCGGCGCGCGGCAAGAGGCTGGCGTTGCAGCAAAAATAAGGGAAAGAAATGCGCGTTGATGCAGTGCGGGAGTTTTTGGCCCGTCACGGTCTTGAAGAGGCATACCGGGAGTTTGAAGTTTCAAGCGCCACAGTTGATCTGGCGGCTCAAGCCATCGGCTGCGAGCCGGGGCGCATTGCCAAGAGCCTTTCCATCAGCGTCAACGATGCGCCGATGGTGCTGGTGGTCATGGGCACGGCCCGTCTGGACAACCGCAAGTTCAAGGACGCTTTTCACGCCAAGGCCCGTTTTATCAAGCCGGAAGATCTGGAGGCCCAGGTGGGGCATCCCATGGGCGGCGTCTGCCCCTTTGCCCTGCCCGAGGGCGTTGCCGTGTATCTGGACGAAAGCCTCAGGCGCTACGATCCTGTGTACCCGGCTGCGGGCGCGCCCAATAATGCCGCCAAACTCACTCTGGCGGAGCTGGAGCGGGTCACGGGCGGCGTGTGGGTGGACGTGTGCAAGAACGAAGAATTATGATTTTTTTGTGCTGATACGCCCGTAGGATAATACTGCGTTGCGGCAGGTGCCGTGCGTGATCCTGCGGGCGGGGCGTTCATCTGCGGATTGTTGCGTCAGAGCGGCCCGGTGAGCTGATTTTTTTGCCCTACTGCCCAAAACCGCCGCGCCGTCTGTGGCAGCCGCCCACGCCGCAGCGTGTGCCGTGCCCGTCGCACAGTTCATAATCTCCGCCTTCTATGCGCAGCAGTTTGCCGTTCACCAGCGAGTCGGCCAGTTTTTTGCGCGCTTCCGCATAGATGCTCTGCACAGTGGTGCGGGCAATGCGCATTTTTTCAGCGCAGGCCTCCTGATTCATGCCCTCAAGATCAATGAGGCGCACGGCCTCATATTCGTCCACGGTCATGATGACTTCCTGCTGCACCTGCGGGGCGCTCTGCCCAAAGCCCGGCAGCGGCCCAAAGTTGCGGGTTTCCGGCAGGCAGCAGACTTTGCGCCATTTTTTTGGTCTTGGCATGCAATCCTCTTAGTGGCCGTCCGGCAATGGCGCGCACAGGATGCGCACACTGGCCGGGCGGCCTTGCTCATTCATATGCGGGCACTTTAGCCGTTATTGCCCGCTGCGTCACTGCCTGCCGCAGGGCCTGCACCGCAGCTTTCGGCCTGACCTGCGGGCCCGTTGCCCTGCTGCATACCGCGACCCATACCACGTCCCATGCCTGCTTCCTGCCCGTTCATGGCGCAGTTGCCGCCCCTGTTGCCGTGTCGTTGTCCGTGGCGGCAGCAGCGGCCTTGCCCTATGCCCTGGCCCATGCCCCGGCCCATATTCTGGCTTGTGTCCTTCCCCTGATCTGCGGTCTGGCCTGCATCGGGCATGGCTCCCATGCCGCGACCTGCCGCGCGGGCGGACTTGCCGCCGCACTTGCCCATACCGCGCCCTGTGCGCGAACCGTTGCCTTCAGGGCCTGTGTGATCAAAATTAGGCATATGATGCTCCTTGTGTTGGTGTTATTGACATATGTCATAAATAGGAGTATGTCTGTTTTTGACATATGTCAATAACAAAAAATCAGGCAAGGCCAATTTGTCTGAAAAAATGCTTCTGAAAGCAGTTCATCTTGAGAGGGCAAAAAATCATGAGTGATTGCAATCATCAGTGCGGTTCCTGCGGCGAGCAGTGCGACGAGCGCAGCGAGGGGCAGGAGGCGCAGGTGGATTTTCGCGTTAAACCGCACCCCAAAAGCCGCGTTGGCAAGGTTATAGGCATTGTCAGCGGCAAGGGCGGCGTCGGCAAGTCGCTGGTAACATCCCTGCTGGCAGTAGCCCTTACCCGGCAGGGCAAACACTGCGCCATTCTGGATGCGGACATCACTGGCCCTTCCATTCCGCGCGTGTTCGGCCTGACGGGCAAGGCCCATGTTGAGGGTGATGGCCTTGTGCCCGAGCGCAGCAAGGGCGGGGTAGACATCATGTCCATGAACCTGCTGCTGCCCGGCGATTCAGACGCCGTGCTCTGGCGTGGCCCCATCATTGCTGGAGCGGTCAAGCAGTTCTGGTCGGATGTGGTCTGGCGCGATGTGGACTACATGTTTGTGGACATGCCTCCAGGAACGGGCGATGTGCCGCTGACCGTGTTCCAGTCCCTGCCGGTGGACGGTATTGTGGTTGTGACCTCGCCGCAGGAACTGGTGAGCATGATCGTGCAGAAAGCCATTGATATGGCGCGCCAGATGGATATTCCCATCCTTGGGCTGGTGGAGAACTACTCGTACTTCAAGTGCCCGGATAACAACAAGGAATACAAAATATTTGGCGAGAGTCACATTGACGCCGTGGCCCAGCGGTACGGCCTGAAGGTGCTTGCCCGCCTGCCCATTGACCCTGCCCTTGCGCAAGCCTGTGACAAGGGCGGCATAGAGGATGTCGACCAGCACTTTATGGACGGTGCATTGGCCGTGATTTCACATATGTAGGATCGCATACAGCGTAGCGCCTGTGTGGCGTCTGTTGCGTATGGCCGCAGGGTGAGGGAGCCGTTGCACGGCTGGCCCCGCCTTGCGCCATGCGCCTTTGCTGAATACGTAAAAAAGTGAGTATCTTTACCTTTGCTGCCATGTGTGCCTATGCTTGCCCAAACCAAGGAGCAACCATGCGTACATACCAACAATTCATCAACGGCAAATTGGTTTCCCCTACAGGCTTTGCAATGATTGAAGTGGAGAACCCCTCCACAGGCAAAATAATGGCCCAGACGCCCAACGGCGGGCGTGAGGACGGGCTGGCGGCGCTTGCAGCCGCGCACAGGGCACAGGATGCCTGGGCGGCGCTTCCGGCGGTGGCACGCGCCGGATACCTTAAAAAAATGGCGGATCTTATCCGCAAGCACAGGCTGGAGCTTGGGCGCATCCTCGCCGAGGAACAGGCCAAAACCCACCCCCTGGCCCAGGTAGAAATCGACCTCACCGCCGAGTATTTTGACTACTATGCCGGATGGGCGCGCATCTACGAGGGCGAGATCATCCAGAGCGACCGCCCGCGCGAAAACATACTACTGTACCGCAAGCCCATTGGCGTTGTGGTGGGCATCTGCCCGTGGAACTTCCCCTTCTTTGTCATGGCGCGCAAGGTCGCCCCCTCGCTGCTGGTGGGCTGCACCACGGTCATCAAGCCCAGTAGTATCGCCCCGGCCACGGTCATGCATTTTGCCAGCCTGCTTACGGAACTGGATCTGCCCGCTGGCGTGGTAAACTTTGTCACGGGCGGCGGCAGCACCCTGGGCGAGGCCCTTTCTTCCAGCTCCATGACCGACATGGTCAGCCTGACAGGCAGCGTGGAGGCCGGACAACGCATCATTGCCGCTGGCGCGCAGAACATCACCAAGGTTTCGCTGGAACTGGGCGGCAAAGCCCCGGCCATTGTCTGCGCCGATGCGGATATGGATCTGGCGGTCAAGGCCGTTACGGCCTCGCGCACGGTGTTCAGCGGGCAGGTGTGCAACTGCGCGGAACGCCTCTATGTGCACGAAAGCGTGGCCGACATGTTCGCCGAAAAACTGGCGGCTGCCTTTGCCGCAGTGCGGCTGGGCAATCCTTTTGACGATCCGGCCCCGGACATGTGCAGCCAGATCAGCGCCGAGCATCTTGAAAAGATCAGCGGCATGGTCAAGCGCGCGGAAGCGGACGGCGCGGAAGCCGTTGTCGGCGGCGCGCCCGCAGACCGCGATTCCGGCTACTTCTATACGCCCACCTTGCTGCGCAACTGCCGCCAGGACATGGAAATCGTGCGTAACGAAGTGTTTGGCCCTGTGCTGCCCATGATGACCTTCCACGATCTGGATGAAGCCCTGGCCCTTGCCAACGACTGCGACTACGGCCTGACGTCCTCCATCTACACCACCAACGTATCCACGGCCATGGAAGCGGTGAACCGCCTGAAGTTTGGCGAGACCTACGTGAACCGCGAAAACTTCGAGGCCATGCAGGGCTTCCACGCCGGCTGGCGCAAGTCGGGCATTGGCGGCGCGGACGGCAAGCACGGCCTCATGGAATACCTCCAGACTCATGTGGCCTATATTCAATATTAGCGAGTAATTGCAGACATGCTGAAATAGACGAGGCCCCTCACTGAGGGGCCTCGTCTATTTCATATCAGGGGGCGGCTTGCTTACTTGGTAAACAGAATCAGCGCCACCATCTTGAGATCCGTGGAGCCGGTATTGAGCAGGGCGTGGCTTTCGCCATCGTTGCACACGGTCACGTCGCCGGCTTTGACAGGGGCTTCAACGCCGTTGTCGTTGTACATGCCTTCGCCTTCAAGGATATAGTATATCTCGATTTCGCCGTTGTGTTTGTGGTTGCCCACGGCACAGCCGGGCTTGAGAGTGCCGATGTTGAAGAGGCGGCCTTTGCCAGCCAGCCCGTTCTCATTGACGATCTTGGTAAAGTGGACGGCGCCCGGCCCGCCAAAAAGTTCCTTTTCAAAGCATTCCAGAGCGTCAGCGCGGTTGATCATGGTGTTCTCCTGTGGTTCGGGCGCGGATGCGCCGGTTAAAACTGGGCTGCAAGAGCGCGTTTCCTTGTTTTGCAAGGCCCGCCCGCAATGCCCGCGTGATAACCGGGCATTGCTGCGGCGATCATTCGCGCGGTAGGCGCTTAGTTGGTGTTCTCGTCATCGTCCCCGTCATCGGGGGCGGCGGCTGGCGCATTTTTGGCGTCCGGCTTGCCCTTGGCACCGGCAGGCAGAACCTTGCGCGGACGGCGCGGCGCGCGTCTTTTGCTTGCGCGCGGCTCTGTCGGCGGTTGAAGCGCCCTTGTGAGCGGCGGCAGTTCCTTGATGTTCACATCAAGCTGCGGGAAGGCGATTTCAATGCTCTGTTCGCGGAATTCGCGCTCGATTTCCACGCGGATGTCCGAAGCTGTGGAAACAGATACGTCATAATCCCGCACCCAGAACTTCAGGCTGAAATCAAGCGTGCTGGCTCCAAAATCCACAAAGGCCACGCTCGGCGGGGGATATTTGAGCACGTTGCTGTTGGCGTTGGCCGTGGCCAGCAGGATTTTCATCACCGCATTGGCATCTGAGCCATAGGCCACGCCGATCTTGATTTCCCTGCGCACGGTGCGGCTGTTGCGCGTCCAGTTGATAAGGCGGCTGGCCACAAATTCCGAGTTGGGGACAATGATCAGGGCATTGTCAAAGGTTTCCACCATGGTAGCGCGCACGCTGATCTTGCGCACGCGGCCCTGAGTGCCGCCCACTTCCACCACATCGCCCGCCTGGAGGGTGCGGCTGAAGATCAGTATCAGACCCGACAGGAAGTTGTTGACGATGGTCTGCATGCCGAAACCGATACCGACAGAAAGACCACCGGCTACCATGGCAAGGTTGCTCAGTTCCATGCCTACGGCGCGCAGGGCGAACAGGCCGAAGCAGCACCACAGCGCATAGGTAAAGGCCGTCTGCATGGGAGGAATGAGCGTGGCGTCGATAGCCAGCCCCTGTTTGGGCAGTCGCGCCAGAAAGCGCGAACCCATGGCAACGGCCGTGCGCGTGAGGTAGAACATGGTGATGATAAGCAGCAGGTGCACAACATTGAACTGCGTTGCGCCCACATTGACGCCGCGCAGAACATAATGCTGGAGCAGGTACATGCCGCCGGGCAATGTGCCAACCCACTGCGAAACCCCCACAAAGGCCGCAACCAGCACCACAGGGGCGGAGAGCGCCACGGCAAGGTGAGCAAGGGCTGCGCGCACGCCTTCCTGAGGCAGCTTGTCGTTGAGGCTGCTGACAAGAGACATGCCGCCCATGCAGAGTTGCAGGGCCAGCGAGCAGGAAACAAAGAGCAGGTACAGCACCATGCTGTAGATGTGCAGCCCGGCCAGGGTCAGCACAAGGCATATCCACAGCACGATGGGTTCGCATTCAAGCACGCTGGTTTCCACATGCATGGGGCCAAGATCAAGCTTGGGCCGGCGGTGCTGCCGCACAATGGAAATGATGACGATGCACAGCCAGATAACCAGCACCAGAGGCTTGGTCAGCGGCAGATAAAGCAGCACGTATGAGCACAGCGTTGGCTGAATGAGTATCCAGAAGGGCGGCTTTTGGCGGGGCACCTCGGGGTATTTCAGCAGGCGCAGGTCCCATGCCAGATGGATCTGGGCCACAATGAGGCACAGGTTGCCCAGGGCCAGAAACAGGCGAAAGAACTCGCCGGATGCGGACATGGAACTGCCAAGAAATGCCAGCCCCACGCACAGCCAGGGCAGACTGACGCGGAAAACATGCCGCAGGGTGCTGTTTTCGTCCTTGTCCTGCGCGGCCCAGCGGCGGTACAGCAACACGGTGAGCACGCCGGTAAGCAGCAGTCCGAGGATAAAGCGCAGCACTGCTGTGCCCCAGCGTTCAAGCGTGACGGGAACTTCCACAGGCAGGCGCAGGATCATGCCCTGAACCGAATAGTGCATCTGCCGCCCAAAGTCGGCCCATGCATCGGGGCTGAGCCAGGGCACCGGGCTTTGCAGATAATAGTTCTTCCATAGCAGGGGGATCTGGGTGTTGATCTCTTCCTGCATTTTTTCCAGCCGTTTGATAAGCGCCAGAGCAGGAGCAAGGGCCGAGTCGTACTGCGCCAGCACGGCTGTAAGGCGCAAACGGGTAAGAGCCAGCGTTTTGCCGTATTCCTGCATTTCAGGGCTAAGACTGCCATCGTGCAGGTCTTCAGGCATGCTGTCGGCCAGATAGCCCACGCGTTCCAGCAGGGCCTGGGCTTCGGTGCGCGCAACCAGCACAGGGTCAAGCACCTTGCGCAGATCAAGCACCGTGGCCGTGATGCGGCGGCTGACAGCTTCAACGGGGTTGGGCCAGTTTTTATACGTATTGAGCAGCACCAGCAGGCGGCGCGCTTCTTCCATAAAGGGCTGAACCTTCTGGCTCAGATTGGTTGACCGCTGGGCAAAGGTATCACCCATGGCCGTGGCCTTCTGGGTGATTTCATCGAGCATGGCCTTTTGCCCGCTCCAGACCATCTCCCAGGGATCGCGCAGGGGCAGGGTGGCGATGGCGGGTTCTTCGTTGGTGTCAACCTTGCCCTCAGCCTTGTCGCCAGCCTTTGGGTCGGCTTTTGCGTCGGCCTTGGCATCGGCTTTTGCGTCAGCCTTGGCGTCTGCTTTTGCATCAGCTTTTGCATCGGTTTTGGCGGCGGGCTTGTCGGCCTTGTCAGGTTTGTCTGCTTTGTCAGGCTTGTCAGCCTTGTCGCCCTTGGGGGCGTCCTGTTTGGCGGCATCGGGTTTGGCAGTATCAGGCTTGGCAGTGTCTGCCTTGGGGGAATCCTGCTTGGCGGCGGGGGTCGGTTCCGCCGCAAATACGGCGGGAGAGGCCAGGGCACAGCACAGGGTCAATAAAAGGGCGGTTATCAGCAATTTGGGTGCGTGCATGGAATCCTCAGATTACAGTCGGTTGTCCCTGAAGGTGGATGCCCTTCCATACGTCAAGAAAGGCCGTTTGAAAAGGCCGCGGTCTTTACAAGGGGCCGGACGGGCGGCATAGTCCGGGCATGGAAAACGGCATCAATACCCCGCCTGCCGGGCTGGAAAACAGCCCTGTCGCCGCCCCGGCTTCACTGCCCGTGGCCTTGTTGCAGCAAGAGGATTACCATGATCCCGGCTTGGTCAGGGCTGTGGGCGACGTCATGGACGCCGCCCGCCTGACGGAACTTTGCCCCCTGCGCCCCGGTGCGCGCGTACTGGTAAAGCCCAACCTTTTGCTGGCAAAGCCCCTTGCTTGCGCTTCGCCGCAGGTTGTGGCCGCCGTATGCGCCTGGCTTATGGATCACGGGGCGCGGGTGCGTGTTGCGGATTCGCCGGGTTTTGGACGTGCGGCCTCCGTGGCCCGGGCTGTGGGGCTTGAGGCGGCTTTGCGCCCTCTGGGGCTTGAAGTTGAAGAGATCGGCCCTGCGGAGCCGGTGCCTCTGCCCCTTGAGGGCGAAGCGGCGCAAAAGGCTGGTTTGCAGGCGGGCGGATCGCGCTTTCATGTGGCGCGTCTGGCGCTTGAGAGCGATTTTATTGTGTCGGTTCCCCGGGTCAAGGCCCATGCGCAGATGCTGGTGACGCTCTCCGTCAAAAACTGTTTTGGTTGCGTGCGCGGCCTGCACAAGGCTTTTGCCCACGCCCGCGAGGGGCGCGACCCCCTGTTTTTTGCCGACTGCCTTGCGGCGTTGTGGGCGGCCTTGCCCCCTGTTGCCGCAGTTGCGGACGGCGTTACGGCCATGCACGTTACAGGGCCGAGCAACGGCAGCCCTTATGCACTGGGCGTGGTCGGGGCCAGCGCCTCTGCCGTGGCGCTGGACGAAGCGCTGTATGCCGTATTGGGCCTTGCGCCGCAGGATGTGCCTCTGGGTGCGGCCCTGTGCCGCCGCCAGGCCTGGGGCAGCGCCCCGGCAGAAGGGTATGACGGCATTGGGGCTGTCTTTCCCCTGCGAAGCCCCGGGGATTTTTCATCCGAAGGATTTCAGTTGCCAGCGGAGCTTTCGCACACGTCCTTTCATCCTGCCCGCTTTGTACACAGTTGTTTTCGCCGCATTGTTGCGGCGTTCAGAAAATAGCCGCCAAGGAGCCTCATATGCCCAGAATCCTGCCTGGAGAAACGGATATTTATGCCATCACGGATGCCGGTCTTTCACTGGGAAGGCCGCTTGAAGAAGTTGTTTCCGCCCTTATGGGGGCAGGCGTGCGCATTTTGCAATATCGCGAAAAAAAGCTGAAATCCGGTGCCATGCTGGAGGAATGCCGCCTGTTGCGGCGGCTGACCAAGGAGGCCGGAGCCTGCTTTATCGTCAACGACCACGTGGATATCGCCATGCTGGTGCAGGCCGACGGCGTGCATGTGGGGCAGGAGGATTTGCCTGTCCCCGACGTGCGCAGCCTTGTGGGGCCGGAAATGATCATCGGCCTTTCCACCCATCTGCCGGAACAGGCACGGGAAGCCCGCAGCCTTGGCGCGGACTACATTGGCGTGGGGCCGATCTTTGCCACCAACACCAAGGAAGACGTGGTTGATCCCGTTGGGTACGAGTATCTGGATTGGGTCGCCCGCAATGGGGATTTGCCCTTTGTGGCCATTGGCGGCATCAAGCGGCATAACATTGCGGAAGTCGCGCGGCACGGCGCGCGCTGCTGCTCGCTTGTGAGCGAACTGGTCGGCGCGCCCGACATCCGTACCAGAGTGGAAGATGTGCGCAAGGCCATGCGTGAAGGCATGGTGGGGTAGGGCCTGTTTCTAAATAATTCTTTTGGCCGATCACTGCGTCATCCAGCATTTTTTACTCCAGTCATGGACAAAAAGCGCTGCTGTCTTTATCCGTAGATTCCTGCGTCGCAACGGCTAAAGCGAGTCCACTCCTGTCGTAAAAAACACTGTTTTCCTTGTCCTCGGCGCAAAATCTTTTATTTAGAAACAGCCCCTAGATGTAATATTCCAATAGGTTGTTCACCCTCCATAAATCGGTAAAGCTGTTGTTACCAGACAACAACAAACCGAGTGAAGGGAAGGGTGAACAACGTGTTGACACTCTACACCTGGAGCGGGCCAGCCCCAAAAAAGGTGGCGGCACACGCTGTTGCGTATGCCGCCATCTATGATTCAGAACGCATGGTGTGCTATTGCAGCGCCTGGCCCACTGCCCTGTGGTAGCCGCGCATGCGGCGACTTTCGAGGCGTGAGCGTTGCAGCTGCGACCTGATTTCGCTGTGCGCCCTGGTGGCAAGTTCCGTCAGTTGATCCTGCACACGGGCCAGTTCAATCAGGTGAGTTTTGTACTGGTCGGCCTGGCTGTCTTCCAGCATGTGCCATGCCATGCTGGTCACTTCGCCCCGCCTTTCGGCAAGCTCGACCGCCCTGTCGTATGCGCCGTCTTCCAGTGCCGCCATTTCCAGGCGGGCAAGATTCAGCGCTTCATCAAGAAGGCATACTCCCTGATTCATGCAAGCTCCTGAGGCCTATTGGGCCATGTGTTCGGCAACCTGCTTGTGCAGAATCTCGCTGGTGGCGCGCCAATCGTCGCAAAGCGGGATGAATTCATATTCAAGCAGGTCTGCCAGAAGAATCCAGTCTTCGTTTTCCAGCACGTCGCCCATTTCAGAAAGCAGGCTGGAAAATTTTTCGGTTTTTTCGGCAAAATCGGGCAGAGCACCATCTGTGTAGTTGGTGCGCAGTTCGCCCAGCATGCCCATGAAGTCGCGGGTCACGTCCAGCAGATCCTGAAAAAGTTCCAGGGCGTCCGTGTCAGAGGCGGCGCGGAATAACCGGGCCACTTCGCGCGAGCCGTGGGCCATCATCTGGGCGACCTTGCCCAATTCGGCGGACATATCCACAGCCATTTCAGCCATGGGCACGGAGCGCACCTCAATGGAAGAAATTTCGGAGCAGGCGATGTCTTCGGCCTGATGCGGATAGATCTCGGAAAACGCTTCGTTGTTTACCAGAACGTCCGTTACCACGCGGTTGACCATCTGGTCTTCCAGCATTACATCCTTGAGCAGTTCTTCAAGGTTGGCAAAGGCAGAAATACTTTTTTCGCTTTGTGAGCCGTCTATGATTATCATTCCAGTTCCCTCCTCTCCCCACAGGGAAGATTTTACCGTAATGTGTTCTGAGTATGTTTAAGCAAATGACGTGCCATCGGTAAATTTATGACGCCAGATAACGAAATGCGCGCCAAGCTGGGCAGTAAGCTCCAGCAGGTCGTCCAGCCGGTCGCCGCGTTCCTGGCGCAGTTCACGCCAGAAGGCTCCCAATGAGCGCAGCTCGGGGCAGGCGTCAAAAACTGTTTGCAGGCGTTCGCAATTACGCAAAAACAATTGCCCTGCCTTGGGGCTCTTGCCCAGCAGTTGCCCTTGTTGCGTAAGCATTTCAAAAAGTTGTGCGGCCTGCTCCAGCGATGCCGCCATGCGTTGCGCAAATCCGGCAGAAAACGCGGCAGCCGGGCCGTCCGCATGTGCTGTGCCGTGCGCAGATGCTGAAGGGGCATTTTCTTCAGACAGCCTGGTATCCGCGCTCTGTTGCTCCACAGCTGCGGGCCGGGCGGCATCGTCCAGTTCGTCAAGTATCTGACGCCAGAAAATCCGCTGCTGCGCAAGCCATAGGCTGCGATCTTCGGCGGCGTGCCTCGTAAGGCAGCGCACGGTCATAAATCCCTTGTCGTCCTGCTCCGTCAGCCATACGCGGGCCTCGTGCCCCACAAGGTCGAGTGGGGCGGCATCCCAGCGGCCAGCGTCAAGCCACGACAGAGCGAGGGATTCCACGCTCCTGGGGCTGACATGCGTCACACACGCCAGATTATTGGGGCAGGGGCGGCCAAAGGGGCAGGGATGGCAGGGCAGGGCAGGTTCCAGACAGCAGCATCCGGGCAGATAGGGGCCAGTGTCGCAGGGCTGGGCCGTGGCAAGGAATATGGCCAGGCAGGGCACCCCAAGGCCAGCAGCTAGATGCATGGTGCCGGTATCGTTGGTAAACAACAATTTTGACCGGCGCAGCAAAGCCGCCAGTTGGGTAAGATTGGTCTTGCCCACGGCATCCACCCAATGGCTTTGGGCAGCCTGAGCATAGGCCTCGGCCAGCGGGCGTTCGGCAGGTGAGCCAAGCAGCACCGGGCAGAGCTTACGCTCGCGCCACAGCTGGTCGCCCACCTCGGCAAAAAAATGTGCGGGCCACTGCCGCCGTGCTTCACTTGCGCCCAACTGCATGGCCACAAAACCGCATGTCTCTGGCGGAACTCCGGCAAGCAGGGCATCCGCTGCATCCTGGGCTTCCTGGGGCGGATCGGCCAGCCTTTGGCGAGTCTGCACGGCTGCGGCTGCTGGTGTGTGCGGCGCGCCCACCATGCGGAACATATCCGCAATATTGAAGGGAGCGCTCAGACGGTTTGTAGCGCCGCTGTTCAGGAATGTGGACCAGATGCCCCTGTTCTGCCCAAAACCGTGCGCGTCAAGGCAGAAACCGCGAATTTCGGCCTGCCCGTCAGCCTGCCCGCCAGCCAGCAAGCCTGTGAGCAGCCGCGCAGGCAGGGTGGTAGTCAGGTTGACAACGCAGCCGGGCCTTGCCTCGCTCCTGACGGCGCGGGCAAATTCCAGCAGAAGGGCCGTTGCGATGCGCCAATCCTTGTCCATGTCGGCCATGAGCCGCGCGCCGGGCAGGGGCCAGGTGCGCTCCACATGGCGCAGCAGGGGCTGGGCGCTGGAGAAATTGTCCAGACACACCAGATGCACTGTCTGGCCCTGACGATGCAGATCCTCAATGAGGGGCTGGCATTGCAGCAGGTCGCCAAATCGCGTCAGGTTGATGACCAGTGTGGTGCCTGAGCGGTCATCCGCAGAGCTGGTGGTCTCCATTGCTTGGCCGCCTTATGCCAGCGCCGAGGTTTTGCCGCCGTTCAGAAGGTTCAGGGCCAGAGCCTTTTCCTGCTTGAATCGGTTGGCCACGGCTGCCTGAATATTGCTGTCGGAAGATCCAAACTGCCCCACGCGTATGTTGTACACGTTGTTGATGAGGTTGCGTTCATAGGCCGCATCGGTCGGCTTGCCGCTCATGGCGTGCGCCCGCTCGAAAATGCGGGCCGCGCCCGCAGGGCCGTGCTGCACGGATGTGCTCCAGATAACCTCGCGCATGGCTGTGGAAACCTTGTCGGGGTTCAGTCCGATGCGTTGCGCAATGGAATCCAGTGCGGGTTTGTAATGGCTCTGACGCACAAAGGCCTCCTGAAGATCCTCAAAACGCTCGGGCTGTTCGCTGGCGATGGCGCGCCAGGTGTCGGGCATGGCGCCCTTGCGGCTGCCCGTGTTGCCGGGGCCTGAGGAGCGCAGGCGTTTGGAAAGATCCGGGGCTTCCGTATCCAGAAAATCCAGAAAATCCTTCAGGCTGCCCGCGCGTGACGATACCTGATACTTGCCGTAAGAGGTGCCGCCGTTGCGGTCATAGCCCACGGCGGCAATGCCGTCGCTGCCAGACTCAAAGCGGGCTGAAAGCTGACCGAGCTCCATGTCCTCGACCTTATGCGAGGCCTTGGTGCGGGCCTGAGCCTGGGGCTGGGTGCGCGAATGGACAAAATCGCCCATGCTGAGCCCCTTGACGCGGTTGTCCATGGCGCTGGTCATGGAGCGCAGATGCCGGGCAGTACCCATGCTGCGGGCAAGATCAAGGGTGGAGTTGCCGCCGGATACTGTCTGCATGAGGCTGTCAATGGCCTTGGTCTGCCGCATGTCGGTTTCTGCCTTGCTGAATACCTGAGTGCGGGCAAGATCGCTTGGCGAGCGCCCTGCCAGTATCATGCCCTGCTGCCCCATGTTCCCGGCCAGGGCCATGCCTGTGCGCTGCGTTTCGGCAGTGCTGGCGTTTTCCGCATTGGTGGTCTGGCCGCTCATGATGTTGGCAAAGGACGCGGGGTTTCCGGCCTGCGCAGGCGCAGTGCGGCGTGGAGCGCCCGCCTGGGCCTTTTGTGCATCAGATGGGGGGCGGATCAGAAAATTGGAAAGTGCCATGTGTTCCTCCTGCGGGGCTGAGGCTCCGCGTTGAGGAAAAAGCAAGTACAGTGCCAACTCTGGATATGCGCGGGTAAAACGACAGGTTATATTTTGCGGATCGGGCCTGCGCCGGAATGCTGACGCTGGCGCAGGAACCCTTCAGGGCCGCCGTCAATAACAAGGGCAACCGACGCTGTCGGTTGCCCTTGGGAAAGACAATGGGGTGGGAGTCAGGCCGGGTCTTCCGCGCGGAAGCAGCTACTGCTTTGCGGGTTGGGTTGGTGCTTCTTCGGTGTTGGCGCGGTGAACGGAAGTCGCCAGTTCCTTGGCAAGGGTTTCGGCAAAGACCGGGGGCATGCCCGCGCCCGTCTTGAATTCCTGATGGACGAGCAAGGCAATGCGCATCTGGCTGCTGCCAACGGCATTGCGTTTGCCAATGTTTTTGAGGTTTGTGCGGCGGGAACCCTGAGTGCTGGGGACATGGCGCTGCACCAGCAATACATCCGCCACCATGGCGGTGCCGCCTTTGCCGCTCAGTTGCGAGGGGGCGTCATACCCTGCAGTCACCACCTGACGGGCGGTTTCCGGTGCGGTCGTCCCGGCAGCAAGCACGACTATCTGGAGGATGTAGCCAGCTTCGCTGGGGTTTGGCACTACCGTGTAGCCCTGGCGTTGCAGCCATGTTTCCACCTGGGTGCGCAGGCCGAAAATCTTGTTGGTATTGTCGCGCACGTTGACATAAACCGCCGGATGGATGTTCACATCGGCTTCCGGCTCCTCAATCTGGCCCTGGCGCAGCACTTCCACACGTGCGGCGTCCGCCGATTGGCGCACGCAGCCGCACAGGGAGGCAAAGGCCAGGCACAGCATCAGAATATAGCGGATAAAGGACATACTGCTCCTTTGAGATGCCGCCGCCAAAAAAGGCGCGGATCTGAGTTGTATTCGGGGGGAGATAGTATTTGCGCCCAGCCTCGCAGGGCGAGGGCTGGAATGCGGATAGCGTTGGCGCGAAATCAGGAGCGCAGCGACTCGAGAATCTTTCGGCTTAATGTGTCCTCTAGGGCTGGCAGGATTTCCTCCTTGCCCATGTTGGCTCCCTCAGCGCGCACCGTGGTGCGGTGCATGTCCGCATCTGACGGTTCCCGTCCGTTGCGGCCCACGCCTACAAGAGCTTTCATTCCCCATATTTTGCTTTTGCCGGAACTGTCCAGCAGGGCCACGCCCAGGCCAAGGGCTGCTCCGGCGCCGGCCCCCCAGGCTGCCCCGCTTCTGCCGCCGGTTGTGCCGCCAAGCAGCACGCCCAGCATGGCTCCGGTGGCGGTTGAACCCAGGGCATGCCCTGCGCTCACAGGCGCGTTGCGCGAACCCAGAGGGTATATGTCCTCCACCTTCACGCGTATGAGCAGGTCTGCCTTTTGCGCCGAATCGGCGGGGGTCAGATCTTTTTCGCTCTGTAAATAACTCGTGAGCATGGATTCAAAGTCGGCGTTAAACGAGGCGTCGCCGCCGCTCACTGTCACGTGCACGGTCTGCCCTTTGCGCACCTGCACACTTTGCAGCGGCGCATCAGAAACGTCTGCATCTCTGCCTGGCTGCGTTCCGGAATCTGCGGCAGGCGGGGTGCCCGGCTGCTCCTGATGCGTGGCGCAACCCGCGCCAAAAGCAAACAGGGTCAGCAGGCACAGAGCCGCAAAAAAGTTACGTGGCAGAAAACAGATTGGCATATGCTTCCTTGCAATTTTGAACGACACTATCATAAATAGCGCAGATTGGCCTTGCTGTCCAGTTTGGCACGGTTGACCCCAGGGTAAGCGGTGTTGGCGCATGGCACTGAGATAGGTCGGGACTTGACAAATGCTTCGTACTTGACGCTATTGGTTGTGTCGCGCATTGCCGCCAATGGGGCGTTATGGCGCTGCAATGGATTTTGGCAACGGGAAATAATCGTTGCGAGGGCGTGTTGCGTTGCGATTGCACGTAAGAAAAATTGCGCGAAAACGCCGCGCTGACAACCATATAAGTGACGGTGCAGGGTGCGGGCGGCAGCCACGCGATGGCGTGAGCGTTGACAGGGCCGCGCGTCTTTTGCCGGCAAGCACGAGATAACCGAGGGGCAGCATGGGCAAACAGCTTATCATTGTGGAATCACCCGCCAAGGTGAAGACCATCAAGAAGTTTCTGGGGCCGCAGTACATGGTGCAGGCCAGTGTTGGCCATGTGCGCGACCTGCCGTCCAGCTCGCTTGGTGTGGACGAAGCCAACGACTTTGCGCCGCACTACGAGGTTATAGACAATAAAAAGAATGTGGTCAGCGAACTCCGCGCGGCCGCTTCCAAGGCCGATACCGTATATCTCGCGCCCGACCCCGACCGCGAGGGAGAGGCCATTGCCTGGCATGTGGCGGAGCTTATCCGCGACAAGGCCAAGGATATCAAACGTATCCAGTTCAACGAGATCACGGCCAAGGCGGTGAAAGAAGCCCTGGCGCATCCGCGCGAGCTCAACGTACATCTTTTTGACGCGCAGCAGGCGCGCCGTGTACTGGACCGGCTGGTGGGCTACAAGATTTCGCCCCTGCTGTGGAAGTCCATCAAGCGCGGTATTTCTGCCGGGCGTGTGCAGTCAGTGGCCCTGCGCCTCATTGTTGAGCGCGAGGAGGCCCGCGAGGTCTTCAAGCCCGAAGAATACTGGCTGTTCAAGGCTCTGCTGGCTGCGGAAGTTCCGCCGCCCTTCAAGGCCGAGCTTGCCAAGGTGGGCGGCAAAAAGGCTGTGGTCAGCAATGCGGCCCAGGCCAAGGATATTGAAGACGCCATGGCGGGCAAGCCCTTTGTGGTGGAAAGTGTGGAAGAAAAAGAGCGCGAACGCGCCCCGCAGCCGCCCTTCATTACCTCAACCTTGCAGCAGGCTGCCAACCAGCGCCTTTCGTACACTGCCAAGCGCACCATGAATATTGCCCAGCGTTTGTACGAAGGCGTTGAACTGGGCGACAGGGGGCTCACGGCACTCATCACCTACATGCGTACCGACTCCACACGCATTGCCGATGAAGCCCGCGATGCGGCCAAGGCCTTTATTGAAGGCAGCTTTGGCAAGGAATATCTGCCCAAGCGGGCCAGGGTCTACAAGGCCAAGGGCGGCGCGCAGGACGCGCATGAAGCCATCCGCCCTGTTGACGTGGCCATCACGCCCGATGAGGTGAAAACTCACCTGCCGCCGGAGCAGTACAATCTTTATCGGCTCATCTGGTCGCGCTTTGTGGCCTCGCAGATGGCCGGGGCGCGCTTTCACGACACAACGGCCAGTATTGCCTGCGCGCATACGCAGTGGAAGGCCAAGGGCGAGCGCCTGCTGTTCCCCGGTTTTCTGGCGGCCATGCCGCGCGGCAAGGATGAGGCGGACGCTGAGCTGCCGCCCCTGACCGCTGGGCAGACGCTCACGCTCGAAAAGCTCGACAAGGAACAGAAGTTCACCCAGCCCCCGGCCCGCTTCAGCGAAGCAAGCCTTGTGCGCGAGCTGGAAGAACTGGGCATCGGGCGTCCTTCCACCTATGCGGCCATTATTTCCACCCTTCAGGACAGGGAATACGTGAGCCTGAAGGAACGCCATTTTGTGCCCACCGACCTTGGGCGCGTGGTATGTACCCAGCTTGTGGAGCATTTCGGCAAGCTCATGGACGTGGGTTTCACCGCCCAGATGGAAGAAAACCTGGACAAGGTGGCCGAAGGTCAGGAACAGTGGGTCGAACTGCTGCGGCGTTTTTCGGAAGATTTCAATCCCACGCTGGCGGCTGCGTCCAAAAATATGAAGAGCCTCAAGGGGGGCATGCCCGCAAACCTGCCCTGCCCGGAGTGCGGCAAGGATCTGCTCATCAAGTTTGGCAAGGCCGGGGCTTTTCTGGCCTGTTCGGGCTATCCGGAATGCCGCTACACAAGCAATTTTGAGCGCACGGAAGACGGCACCGTGGAAGCCGTGGCCCAGGAAAAGCCCCAGTATGAAAAGGTGGGGGACTGCCCGCAGTGCGGCAAAGACCTGGTGATCAAGAAGTCCCGCACGGGCAGCAGCTTCATTGCCTGCACGGGCTATCCCGATTGCAAGTACGCGGCTCCGCTTTCCACCGGGGTGCCTTGCCCGCGTTGCGGCAAGGGCTCGCTGGTTGAAAAAAGCACCAAGCGCGGCAAGATATTCTATTCATGCGACCAGTACCCGCAGTGTGATTTTGCCCTGTGGGACAAGCCCGTGCCCGGCCCCTGCCCACGGTGCAATTCGCCCTATCTGATCGAAAAGAAAAGCCGCGATGGCGCAAAGGTCATCTGCCCGGTCAAAGGGTGCGGCTATGTGAAGGAGGATGGAGATGGGTAAGAAAAACGAGGCCTCTCTGTTGCCTTCAAACGGCGAAGGCCCCAAGGGCACGCCGGAATCTCTGGTGACAATCCCGTGGGAAGACACGCTTGAAGCCCGCGCCGCGGCCCTGCTGACAGGGGGCGAACCTCTGGTGCTTGTGACTGTGGTGAGCCGCACAGGCTCTGCCCCGCGCGAAGCCGGAACCCGCGCCCTTCAGACGCGCAATGGATTTGAAGGAACAGTGGGCGGCGGCCTGCTTGAAGCCCGCGCCATGGAAGCTGCCCGCAACAGCCTTGCAAGCGGCCTTTCTGCGCGTGTTTCGTGCGACATGAGCGGCTTTACGCCCAACAGCGACATGATCTGCGGCGGCGGCATGGAAGTACTGTGCGAGGTGCTTGCACCACGTCAGGCTGAAATGTTCGCCCTTGCGGCAGAGGTGTTGCGGCTGGGG
This sequence comes from Desulfovibrio intestinivivus, assembly GCF_053570665.1. Classification (NCBI taxonomy): domain Bacteria; kingdom Pseudomonadati; phylum Thermodesulfobacteriota; class Desulfovibrionia; order Desulfovibrionales; family Desulfovibrionaceae; genus Desulfovibrio; species Desulfovibrio intestinivivus. Next base: position 1,411,564 of record NZ_JBRBQT010000001.1, read on the forward strand.
GGGCGGGGCGCATGGCTGGTTGAACTGCGTCAGGACGGCGTTTCGCTGCATGGCGAGGCGGAAACCCCGCAGCGGCGGCTGTTTGTGGACGCCTTGCCGGAGCATTCCGTTCAGCCCGAAGGCGTGACCCTGGGGCTGGACGCGGTAAACTCCCAGCTTGAGACGCGCAAGGGCCGCCCTGGCCTGGTAGACGTTGACGGACGCATCTTTTACGTGGAACCTCTGGATGCGCCGCCAGTGCTCCTACTGTGCGGCGGCGGGCATGTGTCGCTGGAAGTTGCGCGGCTGGCCCATTCCTGCGGCTTTGTGGTGGATGTGGTGGACGACCGCGAAGAGTTTTCCAATGCGGGGCGCTTCCCCATGGCCCGCCATTGCCGGGTTTTGCCGGGCTACGAAAATCTTGTGCAGACCTGCGACATCGGGCGCAGACATTTTGTGGCCATTATCACGCGCGGGCACAGTTTTGACCGTGAGGCCTTGGCTCAGGCCCTGACAAGTCATGCCCAGTATGTGGGGATGATCGGCAGCAGAACCAAGCGCGAACAGGTCTATGCCGCTTTGCGCAAGCAGGGTGTGCCGGATGCGGAACTGGCTGCCGTATGCTGCCCCATTGGCCTTTCCATAGAAGCGGAAACCCCGCAGCAGATTGCAGTTTCCATCGTGGCCGAACTGCTGGCCGCCCGTGCCGGAACCCTGATGCGCCTGCGGTTTGACGACTAGAGCAGTTGACAATGAAATGAATTAACTGCTTGGCAAAATTTTTTTGAAAATTCTTGCGGCGAAATGCGGGCAGGCAGGCTTTTGCCTTCTATAGGCGTCTTTCAGGTGCTAACTGGCCCTGAAAGGCGAGTGTGCGCCGCTCCGCCGCGCAGTTGCCTGCTGCCGGATTGCCGGGTGCGCAGATACTTCATCCCTTACCCTCCAAGGCGCTTTGCATGACCCTTACAATTGTCGCCCTGCTGTTCCTCCTGCTTGTAGGCATTTATATAAATGCCAGGATGCGTACTGCGCGCCATCTGCGCTGCATCGCAGAGGAGAAGGGCGATATTGCCAGGGCCTCCGGCATGACGGCCAGCATCGGCGTTTTTTATCCTGATGTAAGCGCCACCGTTGTTATGGGCGTTTCTGAGGAAATCGGGGCGTGTTATTACCGTGTGCTGCGCGATGGCAAGGTCATCAACCGCAGCCGTATCAATCTGGCCAACATCAAGCGTATGGAACTGTTGATCAACGGCGATGTGCGCAAGGTGGGCATTTCATCCGCCCAAGCAACCAGTTTCCTCAAGGCCACCGACGTGGCAGGCAGAATACTTACCCAGTATTCCCCGGCAGACCTGCGCGTCATGCTGCGCGCTGGCCTGCGGATTGTCTTTATGGGCGAAAATGGCGCAGAGAAGCAGCTGGAGATAACAGTGCTGCGCATGACTGACGAGCGCCACAAGTTCAAACGCATGGAGCTGTTCAAGGATACCGTATGGTGGGTGGTCTTTCTGGACAGCGCAAGCGCCAATGCCAGACACATCAGGGAGTACTTTGAGAAGAGTGAAACCCCTGATTCTGATGGAGAATTTTTCTAAAAAAATAGTTAGTGATTTCAGCATGTTATAAAAAAATACCACGATATTGTAACTACCTGAAATTACAAAGAATAATCACGCTCAGCATTTGGCTGCCAAACAGCCAGATACATTGCTTTTTGGCGTGAACTGTGCTTTTTAAAGGGGTGGTTTACTGCAATTGTCGGTGAGTTTATCAGGCTGGGGCCGTATGACGCCCCCAACGCGTCATGAGGCGCTTGTTAGCGCCAAATCTTTCATGCTGATCCCCCCCAGGAACGACGTTTAGCGATGACCCGTCTCGGTGGAAAATTAAGCCACCGCCGTTACGCCGTGCGTGTTTTGAGCGCCGTGCGCCACGCCATATGGAGTTATTCATGAGTATCAGATCTATTGCAAAAATTTCAGTTGTATTGGGGCTTTGCCTTGCCCTTGTCGCCTGCGAGAGCGACAAAAAAGGACAGCCCGACATGCGCTTGCCGGTGTCGGCTGTTGAAGTAACCGTTGCCGATGCCTCCTGGCCCAGCCAGTTCCAGGCGCAGGCCTCAGGTTCACGCGCTGTTGAAGTGCGCGCCCGCGTTCAAGGGATTATTGAAAAGCGTCTGTATAACGAAGGCGATTTCGTTAAGGCCGGAAAGCAGATGTTCCAGCTTGAACGCGACCAGTACGAAGCCCAGGTACAGCAGGCGCAGGCCCAGTACGTGAACGCGGAACGTGAATGGAAGCGCATTCGCCCTCTGTACGAAAAGAACGCCGTTTCGCAGAAAGACCGCGATTCTGCCTTGGCCGCGTACGACAGCGCCAAGGCATCCCTGCGTCAGGCCAAGATCAATCTGGATTACTGCCAGGTGGTGGCTCCTGTTTCCGGCTACAGCAGCAAGGAAAACTACACCCCCGGCAACCTGGTGAGCAACAACTCGCTGCTTACCTATGTGAACCAGACAGACCCCATGTACATTGACTTTTCCATTGCCGCCCCTGACCGCATGCTGCGCCAGCAGCTTGCAGCCTCGGGCATCCTGATGTTCCCGAAGGACAACCGCTACAAGGCCAGGTTGCGCCTGCTGGACGGCACCATGTACGGCACGGAAGGCGAAGTGACCTTTATCGATAGCCAGGTGCAGCCCACCACGGGCGTTATCAAGGCCCGCGCGGTGTTTCCCAATGCCGACGGGCAGATTATGCCCGGGCAGTATGTGCGCCTGTTTGTGGAAGGCGACATCCTCAAGAACGCCATTCTTATTCCGCAAAAGTGCGTTATCGTGACCCAGAAGGGTACCGTGGTCATGGGGCTGGACAAGGACGACAAGGTCTACGCCATCCCCATCACTGTGACTGTGGCTGTGGGAGATCAATATCTGGTGGGTTCCGGCCTCAAGGGCGGGGAACGCATCATCAGTGAAGGTATCATCAAAGCCCGTCCCGGGACTCAAGTGCGCGTGCAGCAAGCCGGTGGGCAGCAGCCCCAGGATGCCGCGCCGAAGAAGTAGGTAGCATATGGCTGTTTCTACAAAGCCGAATTTCTTTTTGCGCAGGCCGGTTCTGTCGGCCGTTATCTCTATTGTCATAACCCTGGTGGGCGCGCTGGCCATGAAGGCCCTGCCCATCGCACAATACCCCGACCTTGTGCCGCCCACGGTCAACGTGAGCGTGTCGTACCCCGGCGCTTCTGCGGAAACCATTGCCTCCACGGTTCTGGCCCCCCTCGAAGTGAATATCAACGGTGTGGAAAACATGCTCTACATGACTTCCATTGCCGCTTCGGGTTCCGGCTCGGGCAACATCAACGTGTACTTCAAGCTGGGCAGTGATGCCAACATGGCCCTGGTCAACGTTAACAACAAGGTTAACCTGGCCCAGGCCACCTTGCCGGAAGATGTGCGCAGGCAGGGCGTCACGGTCGTCAAGCGTTCGCCCGCCATGTTGCAGGTGTTCTGTTTCTATTCGCCCGACGGGCGCTATAGCGACGTGTTCATCCACAACTGGGCCCAGGTCAATGTTGTTGACGAACTCAAACGCATCAACGGCGTGGGCGACTGCACGCTTTTTGGCAGCATGGACTACTCCATGCGCATCTGGCTGCAGCCGGACAAGCTTGCCAAGTACGGCATTACCACAAAGCAGGTAACCTCGGCCATTCAGGAGCAGAACTCGCAGTATGCGCCTGGGCGTCTGGGCGACATGCCCACGGCAGACTCCACCCAGCTTACCTGGCAGATCGACACTCAGGGCCGCCTTGTAACGCCTGAAGAATTTGGCGAAATCATCATCCGCTCCGGCGATGACAGCGCCATGCTGCGGCTCAAGGATGTGGCGCGTATAGAACTGGGCGGCAAGGACTACAGCGTTCTTTCCAGCTACAACGGCATGGGTGCCCGCATGGGCGCCGTGTATCTGTTGCCGGGCGCCAACGCCATCGCCACTGGCGATATGGTAAAGGCCAAGCTGGAGGACATTGCCTCGCGCATGCCCGATGGTCTGGCTTACACCCTGCTGGTGGACAACAACGACTTCGTTATCGAATCCATCAAGGAAGTGGTGAGCACCCTGGTCGAAGCCATGATCCTGGTGTTCATCGTTGTTTACGTCTTTTTGCAAAACTGGCGCGCCACGCTCATTCCCTGCATTGCCGTACCTGTATCCATTATCGGCACGTTCGCGGGTCTGTACGCCTTTGGCTACACCATCAACACGCTTACGCTGTTCGCTCTGGTGCTTGCCATCGGTATCGTGGTGGACGATGCCATCGTTGTGCTTGAAAACGTTGAACGTATCATGAGTTCGGAGCATCTGCCGCCCAGGGAGGCGACAGCAAAGGCCATGAACGAAGTTACGGCCCCGGTTATCGCCATTGTGCTTGTGCTGTGCGCCGTGTTTATCCCTGTTTCGTTCATGGGCGGCCTTGCGGGGCAGATGTACAAGCAGTTTGCCATTACGATCTCGGTATCGGTGGTGCTTTCGGGCATTGTGGCGCTGACGCTCACTCCGGCGCTCTGCGCCCTGCTGCTCAAGCCGCATGCCCATGACCACACGCCTGCCAAGGGCTTTGTGTGGTTCAACTATGTGTTTGGTCGCATTACCCGCCGCTATGTAAACGCCGTGCGTTTTGTCAAAGCCTCCGCCTGGCGTGCGCTGGCGCTCTGCGTAGTCATGGTTCTGTGCATCGTGGGGCTGTTCCGCGTAGTGCCCGGCGGCCTTGTGCCGGATGAAGACCAGGGCTACCTGCTTGGTCTGGCCATTCTGGACGATGGCGCGGCCCAGCCCCGCACCCGCGCGGTCAACAAGGTGCTTACCGACTTCATGCTCAAGAACCCTGCGGTCTTGAGCGTGGGTACGCTCTCCGGTCTGGACATCACCTCCATGGCTGCCAAGAGTAACTACGGCACCTTCTTTGCCCTGCTCAAGCCCTGGGGAGAACGCAAGGATCCCAAGGATGCAGCCAGCGTCATCGTTAACTCGGTGGGCGCTGTAACCGTGATGCAGCCCGAGGCCTTTATCTTGGGCTTTACGCCGCCGCCCATCAGCGGCATGAGCAATACCGGTGGTTTTGAAGGCTATGTGCAGATGCGCGGCAGCGGCAGCCTCAAGGACATGGAAGAAGCTGCCAACAAGCTGGTGCTTGAAGTGACCTCCAAAAATGCCGACGGCAAGCCCAAGTACCCGGCAGTGGGCATGGTGCGCAACCTCTTCACTACTGGTTCGCCCCAGCTCTACGCCAACCTTGACCGCGAACGCTGCAAGGATATGGGCATCAGCATCGCCGATGTGTATTCGGCCATGAGCGCCACCTTCGGCAGTTCATACGTCAACGACTTCAACCTCATGGGCCGCACCTTCCAGGTACGCTTGCAGGCTGAGGCGGATATTCGTGTGCTGCCTGAAAGCCTCAACGACATATACGTGCCCAACAAGAGCGGGGACATGGTGCCCCTTACGGCTGTGATGACTCTTGAACGTCGCACAGCCCCGCAGGTGGTGGAGCGCTACAACGTGTTCCCCGCGGCCCACATCATGGGTTCACCCTCGCCTGGGTATTCTTCGGGCCAGGCCCTCAACGAAATGGAAAAAGCCGCTTCTGTGGTCTTGTCCTCCGATTATCAGCTGGGCTGGGTTGGTACCGCCCTTCAGGAAAAGCTGGCAAGCGCCGACACCACTGTCATTTTTGTGCTGGCGCTGGTCATGGTCTTCCTGATTCTTGCCGCACAATATGAATCATGGTCGTTGCCGCTTTCAGTGCTCACGGCAGTGCCTTTTGGCGTGTTCGGTGCATTGGTGGCGACCTGGGGTCGCGGACTTTCCAACGACATCTACTTCCAGGTGGCACTAGTGACCCTGGTTGGTCTGGCGGCTAAAAACGCCATCCTTATCGTGGAATTCGCTGTTGAGGCCTGGCGCGCCGGGCGCAGCCTTGATGCGGCGGCCATCCACGCATCCAAGCTGCGTTTCCGTCCCATCGTGATGACCTCGCTTGCCTTTATCCTCGGCTGCGTGCCGTTGGCCATCAGCACGGGCGCGGGCGCAAACAGCCGCCACGCCATCGGCACGGCGGTCATCGGCGGCATGCTGGCGGCAACGTGCATCGCCACGCTGTTTGTGCCGTTCTTCTTTAAGGCCATCATGCAACTCTCACTGAAACTGCAGGGCAAAACTGATCCCAATGCGGGCAGGGACCACCTTGCGGAAGACCAGGAGGACGACATATGAGCGCTTCCGGCAAGGCCCCGGCCATAATGCTCAAGACACCTGCATTGGTGCTGATGCTGGCCATGCTGCTTTCGGCATGCTCTCTTGCTCCGCGCTATGACAGGCCGGAGCAGGAAATGCCCAAGCAGTGGCGGGCAGTGGATATGGGTTCAGCGCCCCTGCATACCGACTGGTGGAACAGGTTTAACGATCCTGTGCTGTCAGAACTGGTTGAAGAAGCGCTGAAGAACAACCAGGATCTGGCCGAATCCATGGCCAAGATCGAATCTGCCGCCGCCAAGGTGGGTGTAGGCACAGCCGCGTTGATGCCCGTCATCAACGGCACCGGTTCCGCCGCCGCTCAGGGCGCATCAGAAAAAGCCGCCAACACGGTGCCTTTTGACCAGAGCAAGATGTCGCGTTCTACCACAGCCTACCAGGGCGCGCTGAGCGCCTCCTGGGAGCTGGATTTCTGGGGCAAGATCCGCAACCAGTACACCATGCTCAGCGATATCCTGATGAACACGGTCATTGGGCACGAAGCTCTCCGCCTCTCGGTGGCTGGGCAGACGGCCCAGGGGTACTTTGCCCTGCTGGCGCAGGACATGCAGCTTGATACGGCCCGGCGCACCCTGAAATCGCGTGAGCAATCATTCCAGATTTATACTGCCCGCTACAAGCAGGGAGATATAACCGAGCTTGACTGGCAGCGCGCCCGTGCAGAGGTGGAAACCGCCCGCGCCCAGGTGCACACCAGCACCGTGGATGTGGACAAGGCTGAGGCTGGCCTGGCCGTACTGCTTGGCCGTTCGCCCCGCGACATTATGGATCGGGCCATGAAGCGCGGACAGGGCATCCACATGTTGCCCGCGCCGCCCGTGCTGCCCGCTGGCCTGCCTTCTGATCTTCTGGAGCGTCGGCCAGACGTGCGCGCAGCAGAATTCAGCATCATGGCCTACAATGCCAATATCGGCGTAGCCCGGGCGCAGTTCTTCCCCTCCATTTCCCTTACGGGCATGCTGGGTTCCCTGAGCGCTTCCATGGGCAACCTTTTTACCGGCCCCGCTGGTACATGGAGCTATGGCGCAAGCGGCACCGTGCCGTTGCTGGATTTTGGCCGCAACTGGTATAACCTCAAGGATGCCGAAGCCCAGAAAAAGGCAGCCACCGCCGTGTACCGCAAAACCGTGCAGACTGCCTTTGAGGACATCCGTACGGCGCTTACCTCGCAGCGCGAGGCTGACCACATCGTGCGCAGCATGCAGGTGCAGGTTGAAAGCCTGCGGCGTGCCGCCCAGATTGCTGGCCTGCAATACGACAACGGCTATACGGACTACCTGACGGTGCTGGACGCAGAGCGTCAGCTTTTTGCTGCCGAACTGCGGTTGGCGACAGCGCTGCGCGACAGGCTTGATAGCGTGGTCAGCGTATGCATGGCCCTTGGCGGCGGCTGGCAGGACCCCGGCACAAGCCCCAGCTTCCCTGTGGTGAACACAGAAAAGCTGTTGCAGGAGCAGGCTGGCGGGCGGGCAAGCGCGCCTGCGGCTAAATCCGAATAACACACGAACCCAAGCGGCATGCTGCCGCTGACTGATAAACAGTGGGGGAGGCGTCTGACGGCGTTTCCCCCACTGTGCGTTTGCGTGCATATTCGGCCCATATCTGGGAATTGAAGCCAGTCCTGCCCGCTCGCGGGGCTTTACAGAAGGGGCAGGCCTGTCGTAAAGGGAAAAACATGGATAAGAAGTTGCCCCTGATTTTCCTTTCTCTTTGCGTTGCGCTGGGCTTGTGCTGCTCTGCGCCTGATTTGGCATGCGCCAAGGAAAATCCGGCTTCGTCAGAGCAGACCGACATAAGTGCCCCCCAGATTGCCCCAAAAAGCTCCAGAGCCAAGCGTTCTGGCGAAAAAAAGGGGGTCTCTGCCAAGGCAAACCGGCGCGAAAGCAAGCAGAAGGAAAAGAACTCCAAAGGTATTCACGCGCCAGCGTGGGCGTTTGGCGGCGAGGCGCAGAGCCGAGATGCATGGCGGGAAGGTACAAGCTCCAAAGATTTGCAAAAGCGGGCCGTGGTGGATGACGCGCCCAAGGAAAAATCAGTAAATACCACGGCCAGCATCAATTCCGCCCTCAAGGGGCCGCTGGCAAAAGAAGAACACAAAAGCGGCATGGCCGTGAGCGTGGGGCAGGAAGACTCCGCGTGGCGGAAGAAGGGGCAGCATGAAATAGAGGCTGACGAAAACATCCCTATGCAGAGCCGCCATGTTGTACGGGCCTATGCGGATGTAGACGCGGGCGATGACCTGAGCATCAGGGTGGGGCCTGAGCTGATCCTCAAGGATGAGCAGCGCGAGCGGACCAATGCCAACAAGCAGCCGGAATCTGCCCTGGGGCTGGGCATGCAGTTCAAGCTTGACTTCTAGCCTGGTCGCCCTGAGTAAGCGATTGTTTGTCTGGGAATGTAGGCTTGCATCAGGAATAGCTGCACAGCAACTGCAACGCTGTATGAGCGTTACTGAACGTTCTGCGCAAGGATAAGATCCACTTCATCCACGCTGAGGCCAGCGTTTTTGGCGATCTGCCTATTGGTCAAGCCTTTGCGGTGGCCATTCAAAATCAGTTCCCGCAAAAACTGGGGCGAGCGGCTGATGCCCTCGGCCTGTTCCAGCAGACGGCGCAGTTCATGCGTCCGCGCTTCGAGCTTTTCATCCAGATTCCGCAATTCTGCTTGTCGTTGGGCAAACGTAGCCACGATTTCCTTTTCCAGCCGAGCGTTCATTTCTATGCGCGCCAGCAGGCTGTCCTGATTGCCCTGCAAGGCGTTGAGCAGGGCTTCCGACCGGCGCAAGCGCAGGTAGAAAACAAGCACACCGCCAAGTATGGCAAGCTCGAAGAGGGAAAAGAGCATGATAAGTGCGTAAAGCAGGGTGTCGTTCATACTTTTATGTTCAAAAGGTTGCCCACAAGCGGGGATGAAGTTTCACCCGATGGGGCTTCCGGTTCAGGGGGGGGCCGCCGCCTTCTGCGGCTGCCAAAATGGGGTGCGCCCTGGTGATCGGCATCCGGGGTTAGCGCCGTCTGGCTCCCAGGTTCTGTGCGTGCTACCTGTTGCTGCTCCTGCTTTGCCATGGCGGCAGCAATAACGCGCGACATTGCAGCCGATGCCTGCGGGGCGACAGCAGCGGCATTGCTTATGGATGTGCCCAGGCTGGTCTGGGCATACAGCACGGCCATGGTGGCGTCAACGCTCATGGAGGCCTCCTGTTGCCGGTTCCGGGGGCCTGTACGACCATTCAGAGGGTCGCGTGTGCAGCAGCGGGTTATGCTTGCGCCGCGCAACGGGCGCTGGCGTTTGCGGGCTTCACTGCCCGACAGCTGCTGCTGTGGCTATTCGTTCAGATAACTCTCAAACAAAATGTCATCAATGCGCCCCTGCGTCAGGTAATCGTTCAGCACCCCGCTGAGGTCTTTTTTTATGGTAGCCGTATTGGCCGGATTCAGCAAAAATTCGTCCGACTTGCTGCTCAGGTAATAATACAGGGCATCGCGCAGAGGAATGAGCTTGTGGTCAATCTCCATGCCGACCCTGGGGCTTTGACTGACTGTTGAAAATTTGCAGATCAAAAAGCGCGCGCCAGTGGGTGTTTGCCGGGGTATAACAAATGGCGCCAGTTCCTTGACGCTGTCAGGCTGGGCAGTGGGCGTTTTTGCAGAAGGCACCACGATGACCTCTGGCTTGATTGGCTCCGGAGGCAGCGGCGGGGGAGTGCGCAGTACAAACCACCAGATTGCAGCGCCTGCCACCAGCAGCACGAGCAGGCCAGCAGCGGCAGCAATGATCAGAAGTTTTTTTTTCTTCTTGGGTGGTTCGGCCCCATCTTCGGCTACCTGAAGTGGGGCTTCCTCGGTTTTGGCCTGGGGAGGAGGCGCCTGTTCCACAAGGAACGGGGCATCGTCAAGATCAAGTTCGACCTTGCGCAGGCTTGTATCCTGGCTGACCGCAACCTGAAGTTCATCCTTGACGGGGGCGTCTTTCAAATCCTGCTTTTCAGCCACGCGCCTCTCCTGACAAACACGGCCTGTTCATCTGTTCCATGCCGTGACCAGCATTACACGACCGCAACCACTAAGAACAAAAAACCCGCCCCGAACCAGGTGAGCGCATGCAGCGCTGACCCCGGCCAGAAGCGGGCCGTCAAAGCCAGGGAAATTTTGGCGCTGTAGCCAAGGGCAGGTTGCCTGCGAAAAGGCTGGCTGCCCTGCGTGGATATTGATGGATATCCGCGCCACGCATACGTGCCGGGCGAATGCACATCGCCACTGGCAAGTATTTCAATGTGGAATGCCCTAGGGAAAAATCTTGTCGATTTTCTGCTTCATCGTGTCCGCAGTAAAAGGCTTGACGATGTAGTTGGAAACCTTGGCCTGCACAGCTTCAATTATGTTTTCCTGCTGGGCTTCAGCAGTGACCATCAGAAAGGGGATGTTGGCAAACTGCTCGCTTGAGCGAACCTTGCGGAGCAGATCAATGCCTGTCATCTGGGGCATGTTCCAGTCCGAAACGATAAAGTCGATCTTTTCGCGGTTCAGAACATCCCATGCCGAGGTCCCGTCATCGGCTTCCACCACGTTCTGAAAACCAAGCTGGCGCAGAATGTTGCGCACAATACGGCGCATGGTGGAAAAATCGTCAACCACAAGAACACGCATATTCGGATTGTAAGGCATGAGAAAAACTCCTTGAAGCGCCGTCAATATCGGTTTGCAACAGACGTTGCAGCCGTGCGCCACTGTCTGTTGTAAGCTTATATTTCAGTGCCTTCGCCGTAGAGATTATGAAATTCCTTGCGAAGGCGGCTCAGTGCCTGTGAATGCAATTGTGAAACCCTGCCTTCGGTGATGCCCATGACTTCGGCAGTTTCACGCATATTCAGCTCATCAGTATAATACAGCGAGAGTACCAACTTTTCTCTTGGCGTCAAGCGGTCGATCAGCGGCGCCACACGCTCGATGAGCTCTTGCAGGGCAGTGCTGCGGAAGGGTTCTCCGCCTTCGGGGCCTTCGCCCGAGAGCGTGTCCTGAATGGCGTCAAGTGAAATCCAGAGCTGGTTTTGCAGGGCTTCAAGACCCTGCCGCACATCGCGCATGTCGAGGCCGGTGATCTTTTGCAGCTCGTCCTCGGTGGCCTGTCGGCCTTGCTCGTGCTCAACCTTGCGCATGGCTTCATCAAGCACCCGCACACGCTGACGCAAGGACCGGGGAAACCAGTCAAGCCGGCGCAATTCATCGAGCATGGCTCCCTTGATGCGGCTTTCGGCATACGTTTCAAAGCGGATGCCGAGCTGCGGCCTGAACTTGCCCAAGGCTTCCATGAGGCCCAGGGTGCCGGAGCTGATCAGCTCCCCAAGTTCTATGCTGCGTGGCAACTTGGCTTTGAGCCGCAAAGCGAGAAAGCGTATCTTGGGCGCATAGTGACGCACCACGGATTCCTGCTCTGCCGGTGAAAAGCTCTCCCAAGGGGTTGCCCCGGTTTCGAGCGCTTCCCAGGGGCAGGGAGCTTGCGCTTGCGCTGTGCCGGTCTTCATGTTGGTTTCCTTCGGATTTGCCTCTTCTACCCCGTGGCATCTGGATGCCTGTTATGCCTCGCTCCACCTGCCCGCCAAGGCTGGTTGCGCTGCGTTTTTGACACGTTGAGGTTATGGAGCGTTGTTTCTGTCGCAAAAGGCCTGTCAGGTCAGGAATCCCACCCGCAATTCTAGCGGAACAGCAGTTTTTTCCAGAAAAACTTGATGTTGCCGTCGAGGTTTTCGGGGGCTTCCCATGCGCTGATGTTCTTGGCCAGCGACATGGTGGCCTTTGCCGCCGGGCTTTGCGGTTCGCTTATGCAATAGGGCAACTGCTGCACCACGGCCTTGCGTACGCCTGTATCGCGCGGGATAACGCCCACGAGTTCCAGGGAGACGCCACTGAGAAAATGGTCGCAGGCCTGATGCAGACGCACAAACATGTCCTTGGCCGTCTTGAGGTCCGGGGCCATGTTAACGCACACCTTGAAGCGTTCAACGCCGTGATTGTTTTTCAGCACCTTGATAAGAGCATAGGCGTCAGTGAGCGAGGTCGGTTCCGGTGTAAGCACTACCAGGCGTTCTTGCGCGGCCATGTTGAAATAGAGCACGTTGTCGCTGATGCCTGCACCTGTGTCCACGATGAGGTAGTCAAGCCCGTCTTCCATTTCGTCAACGGCTTCAAGCAGTTCAAGCTTTTGACCCGTGGAAAGGGTGAGCATTTCGCTCATGCCGGAAGAAGCAGGCAAGATGGAAAAACCGTAAGGCGTGGGAAAGAGTATGTCCGAAATGGTGGCCCCTTCGTGGAACAGATGAAAAATATTCTTCTGCGGGGTCAGACCAAGCACCACGTCTACATTGGCCAGGCCGAGGTCGGCGTCAATAAGCACCACCTGCTTGCCCAGTTGCGCAAGGCAAATGGCAAGATTAACCGAGATATTGGTCTTGCCTACGCCGCCCTTGCCTGAGGTGACGGAAAAAACCAGAGGGAAAGTGCCGCTCATCTGTCTGCTCCACATGTTATGGCTCATACCGCGCTAGGCGGCCTGGCCGGGAAGTTGCCTTTTGAAAATAAGACGCCAGACCAGCGGCTCGGTGGCCGGGGCAAGGCTTTCCTTGAGTTCCGCGCCGAACGACAGTGCTGAAACCGGCAATCCGGCAGCGCAGGCCACATTCACAATATTGCCGAAGCTTACGGCTTCGTCCAGCTTGGTCCATACAAGGGAGCCAGGCCCTTCAAATTTGTATCTTTGTAAAAACGCCTGTGTTTGCAGAGCGTCAAAAAATGGCGAAAGCGTAAGGTGTGTAGCGGTTTCCACAGTGTCCAGACCCATGTCGGCCCGCCAGTGAGCAAGATTGCCGTTGCGGTCAAGGCCGGGAACATCAATGAATACGGCGCGGGCCTCGCGGGTGGCGGCCAGGGCAAGTTCCATGGCGGCCTTGTCGGGCGCTTCCATATACGTAAAATTGGAAAGTTCCGCCCAGTGGCGCAAAATCAGCCTGCCGTTGCCGCGCAGGCAGTCGGCGTTGATAAAGGCAATGCGCGCTTCTGGTTCGTGTTTGCGCAGGTGCAGTGCAAAGCGCAGGGCAGTTGTGGTTTTACCAAAACCGAAAGGCCCGGCCATCAGGTGGATACGCTGCCGCCACTGTTCCGCACCCCAGGCCTTAACCGGCACCATGCCGCAGAGGCATTCCAGTACAGAGGCTCCGGGTTCTGCCAGCAAACGCTGGTAGAGGTCAACCGCCACAGAGTCAGAAACACCTTCGCGCTGCAAATATTCCAGAGCAACTCGCTGGCGGGGCGTGAGGCGTTCAAGCTGAATGGCTGGCTTCATCAAGGCAAATATTTGATCCTTGAGATGCATCCATTCCTTGTGCCATTCACCCCAGCCAGCAGGCGCGCCTGCGGCTTGCGTTCCTTCGGTCTTGGGGCGCTCGATCCCGGCAGTTATTTCATGGCAGACGGCCCCGTTCTTGCGATAGGTGCGGTTGCCCAGGATAACGGCGTCAGGCCCCATCTCGGCCTTGATTCTGGCCAAAATTTCCTGTGATGTGGCCCCTGTGAACGTCTTTACCTGCATGGCCCATTCCTTTGCCTTACGGTTCAATATCGCCCAACGGCGCATCAGTGCCGTTTGTTTGACGACAAACCTGTATTTGCAAATTCGGGGCCAACTTTTTGGGCAGTATTGGCCCATGCGATTTCAACCACGGGAACACAGCTTTTGCCATAAACAATACTAGCTGGTGGAAAAGTAAAAGGCAACGAATCCTGATAGCTGGAGATGAATATAAAAAATAAAGCGGCGCTCTGACACAAGGGTCGGAGCGCCGCGTAACGTTGGGGCAGGCCGGATTATTCGGCGCTTACCACGCCCACCGATTGCAGCCGGATGTCGGGCGGAATCTCCGCCTGCGAGATGACCGGCACCGTGGGCAAAAAGCGCGTGACAATCTGGGCCAGATGCGGGCGGATGATCGGCGTCACCAGCAGCACGGGCTGGGCATCGGTATTCACCGCATTGTCGGCAGCCGTGCTGATGTTGTTCACCAGCCGCTGGGCCACAGCCGGATTCATGGAGAGGAAGGTCACGCCGTTGTCGGCATGGCGAATGCCTTCCTGCACCAGACGCTCGGCATTGGGCGCAAGGGTCAGCACTGAAAGCGTTCCCTGGCTGTCCAGATAGGGCCGTACAATGGCGCGGGAGAGTTTTTCGCGCACATATTCTGCCAGCGTGTCGGGATTTTTGACGCTTGAGCCAAAATCGCCCAGAGTTTCCACAATGGTGAGCATGTCGCGTATGCTGACGCTTTCGCGCACCAGCAGTTGCAGCACTTTCTGCACCACGCCAAGGGGCAGCACGTTGGGCACCAGGTCTTCCACTGCCTTGGGCGAATGCTTGGCGACCGTGTCCAGCAGCCCTTGCACGCCCTGGCGGTCAAGAAAGTCGGCCAGCTGACGCTTGAACACTTCCGTCAGATGCGTAGCGATAACCGTTGCCGGGTCAACCACAGTGTAGCCCGCAAGCATGGCCTCCTCGCGCTGACTGTCGGGAATCCACAGGGCAGGCAGGTTAAAGGCAGGCTCGCGCGTTTCAATGCCGCTGATCTTGGTGGTCACGTTGCCGGGATCCATGGCCAGAAAGTGATCGACCAGAATTTCTGCCGAAGCCACCTGATTGCCCTTGATAAGCAGGGCGTACTGGCCGGGCTTGAGCTGAAGGTTATCGCGCAGGTGCAACGAGGGAATGACCACGCCCATGTCCAGAGCAAACTGTCGGCGTATGGAGCGGATGCGGGCCAGCAGGTTGCCGCTCTGTTCTTCGTCCACCAGGGGGATGAGGCCGTAGCCCACTTCAAGTTCAAGTGTATCAAGGGGCAACAGCGCCTGTACCTCTTCCGGCGTGTCGGCGGTGCCGGAACCGCTTTTCTTTTTCTTGTCTGCCTTGGCCTTGTCGGCGGCCTCCTGATCCTTGTTTTCCGTGAGGCGGCTCACCACAAAGATAAGGATGGATATGCAGAGGAAGGGGATGGTCGGCAGGCCGGGAACCAGCGCAAACAGCAGCAACACGGCCGAGACCATCTTGAGCGCACGGCTGTTGAAGGTAAGCTGGGCCAGAAATTCTTCGCCCATCTTGGCTTCGGAGGCGGCGCGCGAAACCAGCAAGCCAGTGCCGGTGGAAACAATGATGGAAGGTATGGTGGAAACCAGGCCGTCACCGATGGTCAGCAGAGAATAGGTGGTGAGGGCTGTGTTCCAGTCCATATCCTTCTGGACCATACCAATGATGATACCGCCCACAAGGTTCACCAGGGTGATGAACATGCCTGCGTTCACGTCGCCCGAAACAAATTTGCAGGCACCGTCCATGGCGCCGTAAAAATCTGCTTCCTTGCGCAGTCCTGCGCGGCGGGCATTGGCCTGTTCTTCATCCAGCAAACCAGCGTTGAGGTCAGCTTCAATGGCCATCTGCTTGCCGGGCATGGCGTCCAAGGTGAAGCGGGCAGCCACTTCTGCGATACGCGAGGTACCAGCGGTGATAACGGTCTTGTTCAGAATGAACAGGATCATAAAGATAACGGCGCCCACAACGTAACTGCCGCCCACAACAAACTGGCCGAATGCGCGGATGACTTCGCCCGCAGCGTTTGCGCCCATATTGCCGTTGAGCAGAATAAGGCGGGTGGACGCCACGTTGAGCGCCAGCCTCAGAAGGGTTGTGACCAGCAGCAAGGAAGGAAAGATGGTAAATTCCAGCGGCGAGGTCATGAACATGGTGGTTATAAGCACCAGCAGGGAAATGGAAATACTGATGCAGAGCATGAAATCGAGAAAAAACGTGGGCAGAGGCACCAGCATGACAAACAGGATGATGACCACACCGGCTGCAAGAAATATTTCGCCGTTTTTTGAAAATCGAGCGTAATCAAGCTGGGGGATTACTACGGCAGCCATTTTTATGACACCTCTCTGCGTTGGTTCCCGAAAGCGGGTTTACCCTGGTACGTATGGACAAGATGGAAAAATTCCTTGCCTTTCTAGGGCCTTGCCGCCTTGGGCTTGAGCTTCCAGATGCTGGCCAGCACAGCAGCCACTGCTTTGTAAAGCTCTTCGGGAATCATGTCGCCCACCTCTGTGGACTTATACAAAGCCCGTGCCAGAGGCACGTTTTCGCGAATGGGAATCCGGTTTTCGCGGGCTACTTCCTTGATTTTTTCGGCCAGATTGTCTGCACCCTTGGCAAGCACGATGGGCGCGGGAGCTTCCGAGGTATTATAGCTCAGGGCCACGGCTATGTGCGTGGGGTTTGTGACCACCACATCCGCCTTGGGCACGTCGGCCAACATACGCTTGCTCATCATTTCCATCATTTTTCTGCGCTGCTGTCCCTTGATCACGGGGTCGCCTTCAGCCTGTTTCTGCTCGTCCTTCACTTCTGACTTGGTCATCTTCATGCCTTCGTTATAGGCATAGTGCGACTGCCATACGTCAAAAATGGCAATGGCAATGATGGGCAGCAGCGCGTAGCAGGTCAGCTTGAAAGCCATTTGCAGCATGTAGGTCGCCACGCCTTCGGTGCTGGCGTAGTACATGGGCAGAAAATTCTGATGTTCCTTGAAGATGATCCAGCCAGGGATGATGCCAAGAACAAGAGAAAACAGCAGGCTCTTGATGGTGCGCAGGGCTGTTTGCGGCGATGCCAGCATCTGCTTGAGCCCCTGGACTATGTTGAAGCGCTTCAAGGTGGGGCGCATGGCCTTGGTTGTCCAGAGTTTTCCCACCTGTAAGCGCTGCGCCAGAAAGGCCAAAAAGCCCAAGGTCAGCAGAATGGGCATGATCATGCGGGCAATTTCAAGCGTGACCTCAATGCTGAGGCTGTAGACGTTTTCAGGGTTGGGATCGAACTCCCACGAGTGGCTGAGAAAGTGGCGGAACAGGCGCTTGATGTTGTCGGCCATGGGGCCGATCCAGGCATAAAGAACACACAAGCCCCCCAGCAGGCTCACTGCCTTGCCCAGTTCTGGCGCTTTGGGAACATTGCCCTCCTCACGCTGCTTACTGACGCGTTTTGGAGTGGCTCTTTCTGTTCTGCTTGGATCTTGCTGCGAACCGAACATGCTCTTACCGCCCTGGTTTGGTTGGCGCTGTTAAGCGCTTTGCCCAGGCAATAGCAAAAAATATGCCCGTCAGAGAACTGGCGGGCATATCAGATCAGGGCGCAATGGTCATTGGGCGCATGGAGTTTCCTCCGCATGTGCGTCATCTGTTGTGGGCTGTTTGAAATCAGGGAGTTTGCTGATCCGCTTCTTTCTGCCACCACCAGCGGGCGCGCTGGCAGAGCAGGTCAATATCGCCAGCGGCGGCGAGGTTGAGCATCTGCCGGTATTGGCGCACAGCTTCGTAGCTGTAGGGATTGGCCTCAAATAGGCCAGCGAACATGCTCGCGTCTTCTGTCAGCATTTTGCGGGCAGCGTTCTGGCGGCGGCGGAATGAAGGCGTAAGAAAGGGCAGCAGGTCCTCATGCTCCGCCAGCAGGGCAAAGTACGCCAGGCTGGTGATGAAGTTCATGTTCTGGATGCTGGCCATGGCCTTGTCGTGTTTTTCGGCAGTGGTGCAGAAAACACGGCAGCCAAGGGCTGTAAAAAAGCCCGAGGCCAGTTCCACATGATCTTGCCCCGCATGGTCCCCCGGCACAATGGCCACGGGCTGGTCTGCCTGCGGATCCGGCTTGGGGCCAAAGAGGGGGTGCGTGCCCACTACTGGCCCGGCCCAGACCTTTTCCATCTGTTGCAGCGGGATTTCCTTGACGGAGGTTATGTCCGCCAGCACCGCCCCAGGGAGCAGATGCGGGCAGACCACAGCAATAACCTCGCTGAAAACAGCGGCAGGAACGCAAATGATGGCCAGCTCGGCACCCGCGCAGGCGGGAGCCAGAACTTCGGGCGTCAGGGGCACGTCCACGCCAGCCACGTTCAGCCCTGCCGACTCGGCGCGAGCCAGCAGCATGGCACCCATGCGGCCAGTGGAGCCAACAATGACGGTTTTTACGGGATTGCGCGGGCAGAAGCCGGTAAAGCCGTCAAATCCATCATCCACAGCGGATTCCCCGCCGTTCTGGGCGGCAGGGACGCCGTTGCTGCCTTGATTGCCGTTCATGCCAGTTGCTCCCAGATATTCCAGAATTGCGGAAAGGATTTGCGCACCACCAGCGGGTCGTCCAGCAGGCCGCGTACATTTGTTTCAGGCTGGCGCAGCCCCAGCAGGGCCAGAGACATGGCAATGCGGTGGTCGTTGTGGGCCGAGAGGGAAACGCCCTCGGGCAAGCGCGGACAGTCCGGCTTGCCGTTGCCGCGCCCGGCCAGGCCGTGAATGAGCATGCCGTCGGAAAGCTGGTCAATGACCACGCCAGCCTTGGCAAGCTCCTGCGCCGGGGCGCTGATGCGATCCGATTCTTTATAACGCAAATGGGCCACATTGCTGATGCGTGTGGAACCCTGCGCAAAGGCTGCCAGCACAGCTACAGTGGGCACGAGGTCGGGGCAGTCGCCCATGTCCAACTCCACGCCATGAAGGGCGGAGGGGTACACGATGACGGAATTTTCCGTCATGGTCATGCGCGCGCCCATGCGCTCCAAAATGCCCAGCATGGCGCGGTCCCCCTGCAGGGAATCCGTGCGCAAACCTTCAACCCTCACGGGCTTAAGGCCCAGTGCGCCAGCGGCCAGCAGATAGGACGCGCCAGACCAGTCGCCTTCAACGGTGTAGTTGCCCGCGCGGTACGCGCCGGGATGGACTGTCACGCGCAGGCAGCCGGGATGCGCGGCCTTGAGTTCGCGCCATACGCCAGGAGGCAGCATTTCCCACGGAGCATCGGCCGCGTCGCGGGTTTCCACGTCAAAGTGGATGCCGTAGTCTGTCAGGCATTGCAGGGTCAGCCCCACATAGGGCCAGGACACGGCTTTCTGCCCGCCAAGCGTTACGGACAAGGGCGCAGGCCCCATGGGGGCCGCCAGCAACAGACCCGAAAAATACTGGCTCGAAATATCCATGCCCAGCGTCACCTCTCCCCCGCACAGGGCAGGGTTGAGGCCCTTGGCGTGCAGCACCAGAGGCGGACAGTCGGGCTTGCCCTCAAATGTGACGGCAAGGCCCAGTTTTTTGAGGGCATCGGTCAGTTCTTCAATGGGGCGTTCGTGCATGCGCGGCGCGCCGTGCACGCGAAATTCACCCTCGCCAGCGGCCAGCACGGCGGTGAGCAGCCGACATGTGGTGCCGGATTCTTCCACATCACAGGAAAGAGGATCGCCCGTTGCGCCGCCGCGGGGCTTGCCGCCCATGCCCGTCACGCGCCACGCGCCGGAGGCTTGTGTGCTTTCGGGCAGGGTTTCCATGCTCGCCCCGGCCCCGCACAGGATGGCGCGGGTGCGTTCGAGGTCGCGGCTTTCAAGGGTGTGCCGCACTGTGGAAACTCCCTGCGCCAGCGCCGCGCCAATAAGGTAGCGGTGCGAAACAGATTTGGAAGCGGGTGCGGTAACGCTTGCCGTGGCCTGCTTTTCGGCCTCAGTGATGATAATGGTGCTCTGGCTCATGAGGCTGGCTGCTCCGGTGTTTCCGAGTGGAGGTCAAGACGGTCCAGTTGCGGCCCTGTGGGGTAGCTGCCCAGTATGCGGAAGCTGGTGCAGACTTCGTGCAGTTTTTCCAGCAGGGGGGCGTAACGGGGATCTTCCAGGTCGCTTTCCACATCGGCAAAGAAGACGTATTTCCAGCGCTGGCCGCGCAGGGGGCGCGATTCCAGCTTGCGCATGTTGATGCCGTTGCTTGCCAGCAGGTCAAGCACGCTTGAGAGCGCGCCCGCCTTGTCTGCCGTGGTGAACAGCAGCGAGGTTTTGTCCGCGCCGGTATGGCCGGGCTGGGGGCCGCCCGTGCGGCTGCCCGAGCGCGCATCGCCGGGGCCGATGATCACAAAGCGCGTCCAGTTGCCGGGCTCGTCCTCAATGCGGCGGGCCAGAACGGCAATGCCCATGAGGTCGGCCAGCTTGCCGTGACCAATGGCGGCAGCGTCTTCCTTGCCAGCGGCGTACTGGGCGGCGGCAGCGGTGGATTCCACCGGCACAAGGCCTGCGCCGGGCAGATGGGCGCGCAGCCACGCGCCGCACTGAGCCAGCGGCTGGGGGTGGGAATACACGGTGCGCACGGCGGCCAGCGAAGGCGCGTTGCTCAGCAGACAGTGCGAAATGCGCGAAAACAGTTCGGCCTGAATATGCACGTCGTACTTGAGGAACAAGTCAAAGCTCACGCCCACGGTTCCCTGAAGGGAATTTTCCAGCGGCACCACGCCGAGCTCGCACTGGCCGGAAGCCACTTCCTGAAAGACCTGCGTAATATCGTTGCAGGGGCGGAACTGGGCGGCATGGCCGAGGTATTCCACGCCCGCAAAGTAGGAAAACGTGCCTTCCGGGCCGAGATAGGCCACATTCTGGGGCCGCTGCAAGGAGCGGGAGGAAGAAAATATCTCGCGCCAGATGGCCCGCAGATGATCCTCCGGCAGGGGGCCTGGGTTGCGCGTTGCCAGACTGTCCAGCACTTCCTTTTCCCGCAGGGGCTTGAAGATAATGCCCGGCACATCGGCCTTGATGCGTCCCACTTCGAGGCTCAGGGCCGCCCGCTGGTTAAAGAGCGCGAGCAGATCCTGATCCACGGCGTCAATCTCGTGCCGGATGGCGGCAAGGCGCGCGCCCGCCTCATCTGGAGAGGCTGCCTGACGGTCTGCTGCGGCTGCGGGGTGGTCCTTGGGCCAGTGGCTGTTGCTGTCGTCCATGCTTATATCTCCCGGATGTCTTCGCGGATGCGCATGCCAAAATGGCGACCAGCTTCGTCCAGACGGCACAGCACGGTATCGCCGGGTTTCAGGCTCACCACGCTTACCGGCTCGCCGCCGGGGGTCGTCAGGCGGATGGTTTCGGCATTCTGCAAAAATACCGCGCCGGTTTTAACGCCGTCTTCGGTGGTAACCTGGGCTTCAACCAGCAGCATGGGGCGCACTTCAATCTTGACCCTGCCAAGGGTGGCAAGGCTGGTTTCGCCGTTGGCGTCCACGATCAGCACTTCCTGCCCCGCCTTGAATTCGCCAAGATAGGTGGTTTTGTCGCCGGGCAGGCGCACGTAGGCATGCACAGCCCCCGCATTGACCCTGAAGGGGCGGGCGGCAACATACTCGTTGCGTTCGGTTTCCGCGTGCACAAGAAAGGTAAAGGCGCTGGAATTGCCCACCAGCATGCCCTGGCCCTTGCGCAGGATGGAGAGCGTATCGGCGCAGACTCGGTGCCCGAGGCCCACAGATTCGACACGGGTGATCACGGCGGGCAGCAGTTCTTCATGCCCCTGCGAAAGCTTGCACTGGCTGACAATGGTCTTGAGATCGGCCACGGCCTCTCTGGATACAACAATGCCCGCCACACCGCGTTCCAAAATTCCTGCGGCAAGGCGGGCCTCGTCCAGCGTAGCGGCCTCAGCCAGAACGCTGTCGCTCTGGGCCAGAAGGTTTTCCACAGGTATTACCTCCCAGCCGCGAGCCAGAACCACACGCTCGCCCTTATGCAGCCGTTCGAGCACGGCTTCTTCGTCAGCCTTGACGGTGAGCGTCATCATGGCGGTATCTTCGGCGGCCCACACTGGGCAGCGCGAAAGACCGGAAACTTCTTCCACATGCTTGCGCGGCACAATAACGCCGTCCACGCCGGATTCCAGCGCCAGGGTCACATCGCCCTTGTCAAAGGGAACGCAGTTGAAATAGATGCGGGACATGCGGCTTACTCTCCTACAATTTCCATGGCCTGATCCACGGAAACGTTGTCGTGTACGATGGCGCGCAGGGCCTTGACCAGAGCAACGCGGTTGGGATGCTGGAAGACGTTGCGGCCCACGGAAATGCCCGCCCCGCCTGCGCTCAGCGAATCCTGAACCATCTGGAGGATCTGGCGGGTGGAATCCATGCGCTCGCCACCGGCGATAACCACGGGCACACAGCAGGCGGCCACGACTTCAGAGAAGCTTTCCGCATCGCCGGTGTAGGGCACCTTGACGATATCCGCGCCCAGCTCAACGCCCACGCGGGCGCAGTGGGCCACCACGTCCTTGGCGTAACCGTTCTGGATCTGGGGGCCGCGGGCGTACATCATGGCCAGCAGCGGGATGCCCCAGTTGTCGCATGATTCGGCCACACGGCCCAGATCGGCCAGCATGAGGCGTTCGTTGGGGTCGCCCAAGTTCACGTGGACAGAAACGCAGTCCGCGCCGTGCTTGATTGCTTCTTCAACTGTGGCCACGAGGGTTTTGGTGTTGCCGAGGGGCGAAAGCGTGGTGGAGGCGGAGAGGTGGATGATAAGACCGATGTCGCTGCCCGCGTTGCGGTGGCCGCAACGCACAAGGCCCTTGTGCATGAGCACTGCGTCTGCGCCGCCCGTGGCCATGTCGTTGACGGTGTCTCGCATGTCCACCAGACCTTCAACAGCACCAATGGTCACGCCGTGATCCATGGGAACAATGATGGTACGGCCATTTGTGCGGTTGATGATGCGTTCCAGGCGGATTTTTTTTCCAAGGTACATGGGCTCGCTCCTTTCAGTCTGCTGCTTTAAGGTGACCCGCGTGGAGCGGGGTTTGCCGCATTTTTTCCGGCGGCCCATACAAAAAAAGGGCCGCTGGCTTGTTGCCTGCGGCCCGTTGAACTTTCTAACTTTTACGCGTCAGCAAAGCTCCCGACCACAGGCTCCGGTAAAGTACGCAAAATAATACCAGCTAAAGATGCCGGCGGCGTAGGAGGAGGTGTGGTTGGAAGAAATGCGCTGCATGAAAGTATCCTTAAATTTTCTAGGTAAAAAGCTACGCGGCATGCAAAAGCCTGTCAATAAAAAATTGAAGTTTGCATGCAAATTATTCGCAAAGTCAGGCTGCGCCCCGCTCTGCGGGGTCAGAGGGGGCCTCCGGGGCTGTTGTTTTGCGCCGCCGCTTGCGCGTTTCAAGCCGCCTGAGCACAAACTCGCCGGGTTTGACCCCTTCCGGTACTGCCGACAGGGGAAATTCCGCGCGGGCCAGATTGCGATGCCCGCCAGCCTCGCCCACATCGTAAAAACAGGCGTCCGCCAGACGGCCAATGTCCCGTCCGCCATCGCCGCGAAAGATCACGATAACGGTTTTGTCCACCACGCCGCTCACGGCTATCCACCGCAGGCCGTGCACGCGTGTGAAAAAGTCCGCCACTGCCACCAAAAGGTCTGCGCTGTTGACCTCGTTGAGCGAGGCAAAGGCTCCGCCGCCTCGGCAGTCGGCAAGGGAACGGAATGCGCGTGAAAACAACGGCAGCCATTCCCGCAGGTATTCGCTACGCAGAATACGGCGCAGCAGGCCGTTGTCCGCATGGCGCGAAAGCCACTGATACGCGCGAAAATCGTCTTCGCCGCCGGAGCGCTCAAAAGCCGCCGTGTCTGTGCGTATGCCGTACAGCAGGGCTGTGGCAAGCCTTGGCCCTGGGCGCATGCGCAAGGCCTTGAGATAACGGGCCATCATGGTGCTGGTGGCGCCCATATTGGGGCGGATATCACGCAGCAAGGCCGGGCCAGCCAGCGAGCATGCCGCAATGTTGTTGGTAACGCGGGGCAGGGGATGATGGTCGATAATGCAGTCAAAGTGCAGGCCTTGAAAAGCCTTGCTGTGGTGCGGCTGGGAATCCACCATGGCAAAGTGGGTGTACTGGTCGGCATTTTCAGGCTGCCAGGGGCGCACCGGGATGTTCAGGTAGCGGATCATGGCCAGGTTGTCGGGCCGGGTCACCTCATTGATGCGCGCAATGTCCACGTTGTGCACCTTGTGGATCATAATACGCTTGAGCGCCAGCGCCGATGCCAGGGCATCGGGGTCGGCATTGATGAGGATGCACCAGCGGTCGTCCTTGCTGAGACCTGCCCGCCATTTTTGCAGCAGGGCGATGTGGTCTGTGGCGCCAGCCATGATTCTCCTTAAAAGTTCTTCTGCGAAAGCCCGCTTGCGAAAGTGCGTTTGCCAATGTTCATTCGCCGGAATGCGGTTGCGCAAGCGCCTCCAGCACCGGCAGGGATGCGGCCAAACGATCCCAGTTGAATATCTCGACCATATGCACTGCTGAATCGGGGATGCGCTGCATGAGGGCGGCTGCGGTCTGCGCCTGCCCGGGCGTAAAAGCCGTGAGGGGCAGATGCCGGTCGCCGTCGCCGGGGGCGCTCCAGTGCGTCATGCTCGCCTGCTCTGGCAGGGGCGAAACCAACAGGTTTTTTTGACCATAGCCCAGGAGGTGCCCTACGTCCAGACACAGCCCCAGTCCGTGATCCTGAAGAAATCCCTGTCCAAGGCAGGCAATATCGCTGTGGGCAACGTTTTCCAACAACAGCGGAATATGACAGCAGCTTTTCCAGTGAGAGGCAAACCCTGCCAGAAGGCTGCGTTGCACCATCGGCGAGCCTTGGGGCGGGTGCAGCACGGCACAGCGCGGCTGAAGAAATGCCGCCTTGCCAAGTACAGACAATGCCAATTGCGCTGCCCTGCGGGCAGGATGCGCGGCAGAACTTTTGCTGGAGGGCCAGGGCAGGTCAACGGGCAGATGCACATGCCAGCGCAGGGGCAGGGTTGCCAGATCGGGCGGCAAGTCCTGCGGCCCGTAATTCAGGCAGGACTGAGCTTCAAAAAAGCACAGTCCTACCTCGTCCACCTTGCCAGCCAGAAAACGCGCATTTTCCGCCACTCCGGCGGGCAGCACAAAGGACGGCGCGGCCAGACGGCCTGCAAAGCGTGCGGGCCGCAGATGCGGCGTGTCTGGCTGGAGCGGCTGGTCGCCTGAATCTTGGGACATCGGGTGTTCCTTGTGCGCGGCATACAGTGTCGGCCTTGCCGCCACTGTGCGCAAAAGGGGGAGATTTCCGGAAAATCTCCCCCTTTATCATTCTATAATTGCGGAATGCTACACCAGTTTGGTGCTGCTCCAGCTGTGTTCTTTGGCTGCTGCTTCGGTCTTGGGGCCGCCCAGCACGCAGGTGGCTCCGTTGCGCGCAACCTCGGCCAGCACCTCGGCAAATTCGCGGAAGTGCTTTCCGGTGGTGGAAAGGATTTCTTCGCGCATGAGGGCGCGGGCGGCATCTGTGTCGTCCGTGAGCCAGCGCGAGAGGGACTGCGCGCCCTTGGCGTCGGGCAGCAGGTAGCTGTCCAGATCCCCCACCGCGCCCACTATGGCCTGGGTGAGCTGGGCCTTGTCCGGGCTGAAGGTGCGCAGGTATTCGGCCATGCCGTCAAAGGCCGCCAGGGTGTCGTCCACGTTGGGGTCGCGGTATGAGGCGCACACAAGGGTGCCGCCCAGGCGGTCAAGGTTGCAGAACGCGCCGTACGCGCCGCCGCGTACACGCACCCGCTCCCACAGGTAGCCCATGCGCAGGCTGCGCAGGATAACGCTGGCGGAGCCATGGTACACATAGCCCTGGTCATAGATGTTGGCGGCCTTGCCCACATAGTTGATCTGGGCCGGGGCAATGAAGGCTTCGCCCTTGGGCAGTTCCAGAGGGGCGCTGCCAAAGTCCGTTGACGCCCCTGCCCGCGCGGGCAAAAGCGAGCGCAGCAGCTGGCGGGCTTCCGTTTCTACCAGCGCAAGACCCTGCGCCTCTGCGGTGCAGTCCACAACAGCGCCGGGACGGGCGATGATGCGCGAGCGCAGTTCTTCCAGATCATTCAAAACAGACTGCGGGTCAGTGTCCATACGCTCCAGCAGGCCGCGCACGCTTTCAAGGTAGCTCAGGCCCGACGTGCGTTCGGCAATGGCGCTTGCGCCGTTGAAGCGCGCCCGCAGGCGGGCGCTGACCGCCGCATGACCGGCGGACTGCAAGCCATGTTCCAGCCGGGCCTTGCCTTCAAGCAGCATCTGGCCCAGGCGTTCGCGCAGCACATCGGCGTCCGTCAGGGGTTCCAGCAGGATTTCGCGGGTCAGGGCAAAGAGATCGGGCAGCTTGTCGTACACGGCCTTGCCCGACACGCCAAGGTAGCCAAAAGTCTTGCGGCTGCCGCGCACAAGGCCCACCAGCGTTTCAGCGCCAAGGCCGCCCGTTTTGGCGGCCATGAGTGCGCCAAGCTCCGTAAAATCGCGTTTGGCGGTACCTGTTTCGGTGAGGGAACGGGCAAAAAGCGGCAGCAGGGGCACGAGCCTGTCCGGCACATTGGCAAGGGGCAGCAGCAGGGTCGCGTAGGCAATACCCTGTGTGGGCAGTTCGTGCGTTAGAAATGTCTCGGGCAGTTCTGCCACTGCGCGGGGCAGCAAGGCGTTTTCACGCGGCAGGTCTTCAATCCCCAAGGCCGGGATGGTCGCAAGAGCCTCCGGGCTGTCGGGCGCGCTCTGGGCTTCCATGAGGCGGGCGGTTTCTTCCACCATCTTGGCGCGGGCCTCGGCATCGGCATCGGCCTGTACGGCGTCCACGCGGGCCTTTTCCGCATGTTCGCGGGCTTTGCCCAGCTTGGTGTCCGGCAGCAGCACCACGGTGGCGCGGTGCTCGTTGTTCAGGAACCAGTCCTTGATGGCCCGTTCAAATACGGGTTCGCCAGCCTCGATGCGGGCTTTGAGGGCGTTGAGCGGGGATTCCCATGCCAGCGGAGCCAGCGGATCGCCATCATACAGCCATGTGGTCAGGGACTGCACCATGGCCGAAAGCCCACGGGGGAAGCGCCCCGAATTGTTTTCACGGTAGGCGAATTCCACGCTGTTGACGGCGGCTTCCACTGCCGAGCGGGGGATGCCTTCTTCCGCCAGTTGGGCCAGGGTGTCAAAAATGAGCAGTTCGGCCTGCTGCACATCGCGCGGGGCCACGCCCTTGAGACCGGTGGAGTAGTACATCTGGCGCAGGTCAGTCTCCAGCCCGCAGCCCGTGGTGTCTTCACCAAGGCCGGAGGCGATGAGCGCCTTGCGCAGGGGGGAGCCGGGCAGGCCTTCAAGGATATGCTCGAGCATTTCCATCAGCAGGGCCTGATGCACGTCCCCACGCTCGCCCAAAAGCCAGTTGACCGTAAACAGTGCGCGTTTTTCGCCCTTGGAGGCGGCATAGGCCACTTCAATCTGGCGTGGGGTTTCCAGGCGCGGCTGCAAAGGCACATCGGAATTGACCGGGCGGGCCGTGTAGCCTTCAAGCGCGGCTGCCGTCAGGCGCAGGCGTTCGTCTTCCGGGTCGTCGCCCCAGAAGAAAAAGCGGGCGTTGCTGGGGTGGTAGTAGCGGCTGTGAAAATCGTAAAAGGCCTCGTAGGTGAGGTCGGGGATATTTTCCGGATTGCCGCCGGAATCAAGGCTGTAGAGCGTATCGGGGAAAAGCGCCTGCTGGCTCTGCTCCGCGAGGACGGAATCGGGCGAGGAGTAAACGCCCTTCATTTCATTGTAGACCACGCCCTTGTATGACCACGGGCCATCGGACGTTTCGGCCTCCACGTGCCAGCCTTCCTGCCGGAAGATATCCTCATCGATGCGCGGGTGGAACACTGCGTCTATGTAGACGTCAATGAGATTGTAAAAATCGCGCAGATTGCAGCTAGCGATGGGGTAGCAGGTCTTGTCGGGAAAGGTGAATGCGTTGAGAAAGGTTTGCAGCGATCCCTTCATCAGTTCCACAAAGGGTTCCTTGACGGGATATTTGTCCGACCCGCAAAGAACGGAGTGCTCCAGAATGTGGGCAACACCTGTGGAGTCGGCTGGCGGCGTGCGAAAGTTGACGCCAAAGCACTTGTTTTCGTCAGAGTTATTAATGGAAAGCAGTTGCGCCCCCGTGGCCTCGTGCCGCCACAAACGGGCGGTGCCGTCCACTTCGTGCAGATGCTGTTCTGTAAGAAGAGTGAATCCGTGCTTGTTCATGATGAATCCTGGAGTGTTGATGTGCAGCGCCGCTTGAGGCGCAGCGTGAACTCTAACTATAAGTGTAGATGCGCCGTTTGAAAAGGGGCGCAGTCTGTGGCACGCCATCCCAAGCTTGTGACACGGCCTCCGGCGTGATACTGAAATCTGCCCGTGCCCTTGCGCGGGGCAGCAAATTTTTGATTGAACGAGATGATATGAACATGAACTGCAAGTCCTGTACAGGTGGGTCTGCGCTGGCAGAAAAGCTGGTGCTCTGGTACATTCCTCTGGCTTTTGCCGCCTTGTTCATATGGGGCAGCGTGTTGCAGATGCGCAGCTTTGTCATCAATGATGCGGATTTTGGCTACTTTATCACGCAGATTTGGCGGGTCTGGAACGGCTGGGACTGGCAGGCTCCTTTTTCCAACGTCTATGAGGGCAAACCCTTTTACGCCCACCATTGCACCCCTCTGACGGCCCTGCTGGCTCCCCTTGTGGGGCCGTGGAAAAGCCCGTACCCCCTCAGCGCTCTGCAAGGCGTGGCGGTGGGGGCAATGGCCTTTATTCTGCCCCGGCTGGTGCGCGCCCTGCATGAAGAAGCAGACGGCGATACGCCTTCCGGCAACTGGGTGTGGACGGCTGGTTTTGCGCTGCTTCTTTTCTTTTTTTTCCGCCCGGTGCTCACGCCGTGGTCGCGGCAGGTTCACTACACAACTCTTGTTACGCCCATGCTCATGCTGGCCGTGCTCATGCTGCACAAGCGCCGCTGGTGGGCGCTTGCCGGATGCTGCCTTGTGGTCTTTCTGGCGCAGGAACGCGCCGCACCCAGTATTTTCTGCCTGGGCATGTATGCCTTTTTGCTGCTGGGGCAGCGGCGTGTCGGCGCGATTTTATGCCTGTGTTCCGGGCTGTGGTTTGTCACGGTCACAAAGGTATGGCTGCCCTACATGCGCCAGCTTGCGGGCGCGGGAACGGGCTATGCCTTCAGCAATTTTGTAGATGTTGGCGGACAGTGGAATTTCAAGCTGCGCTACTATCTGCATCTGCTGGCTTACTCGTGGTTTTTGCCCCTGCTTGGGCGCAAGGCCATGCTCTGCCTGCTGTGTACCTTGCCCTATCTCGCCATGGTGGCTGTTTCCGGCTACGGTCATATGTGGGCCATGGCCGGACAGTATGAGGATTTGCCCGGCGTGTTCCTGATGCTGTCCATCTGCCACGCCTGCATGTGGGTGCAGGGCAAACTGCGCCCCGCATTGTGGAAAAAGCTTCTGCCTGCCGCTGGTGTTGTGATGGCCGTCATAATGCTCTCTACGCAGACGGGTTGGTACAATCCGGCTGCGACAGTGGCGCGGCTGCTGCAACATCCCGATGCCCAGTCGTATGCGCGCCTGCGCGAAGCTCTGGGGCAGTTGCCGGATTTTCCCCCGACTGTGCGAGTGTGGGCGCAGTCCGGCCTTGGGCCGCACGTATTTTATCCCTATCAGCGCTATACCGCCGACATATCGCACATGGACGGGGCGCTGAACGACAGCGTGGTGATGATTTCACCCTATGCGGGCACGGCCTACCTTGCGGGCGGCGGGGGCGGGGTGTCGCGCGGGGAATTTGAGCGGGCGGAGGCGTTTTTTGACGCGCATCCCGATCTTGTCCGCGTAAAGAGCAGCGATGTTCTGGTAATTTATGCAGGAAAGAGTCTTCGCGAAACCCAGCCTGAGCTTGTGCAGGGGCTGGGTCGGTAGCTGATGTGCGGTTTGCGCGGAAATTTCCGCATCAGTGCTTGCTATTCGCAAGATGGTAGTGTATTGACTCCCTTTCCATCAAGCACACCCAAAGGCAGCGGCCCGGGGTGCCCGGTGGGACGGCGCGTGTGGTGTCGTCCATTTTTTGCGCCCAAGGACGGTTTGCCCATCCTGGGTGTGGACATCGGGTTGCAGGGTCAGGGCATGGGTGGAAGAAGTTAACCCTTTGGAGGAATCCCAATGGCTTATGTCAGCATGAAGCAAATGCTGGAAACCGGCGTGCATTTCGGTCACCAGACCCGCCGCTGGAACCCCAAGATGCGTCCTTACATCTTTGGCGCCCGCAACGGCATCCATATCATCGACCTGCAGCAGACCGTCAAGCTGTTCCGCGTTGCCTACGACAAAGTGGTCGACACTGTTGCCAAGGGCGGCAAGGTGCTGTTCATCGGTACCAAGCGCCAGGCTCAGGAAGCCGTGGCCGCTGAAGCTGGCCGCGCCGGTCAGTTCCACGTGACCAACCGTTGGATGGGCGGCACGCTCACCAACTTTGTCACCATCCAGAAGAGCGTGGATCGTCTGAAGAAGCTGGAAGCCATGTTTGGCGACGGCACCATCAATCGCTACCAGAAGAAGGAAATTCTGCTTCTGGAACGCGAAATGAAAAAGCTCGAGGAAACCTTGGGCGGTATCAAGAACATGGACCGCACTCCCCAGCTTGCCTTTATCATCGACCCGCACCGTGAAGACATCGCCGTGAAGGAATGCCGCAAGCTCGGCATCCCGATCGTGGCCGTGACCGACACCAACTGCGACCCCGATGTTATTGACTACATCATCCCCGGCAACGACGACGCCATCCGCGCCATCAAGTTGTTTGTGGCTGCTTTCGCCGAAGCCTGCATGGAAGGCGAAGCCATGAACAAGGATCACAAGGGCGAAGTCGTCAACGCTGAAGAAGCCATGCAGAAGGCCGAAGCCGCCGCTTCCGCTCCGGAAGCCGCTCCCGCCGAATAGCTGGCCTTTCCATATTCCGTATCCTGGGGGCGGCGCAACCTGTAAAGGCTGCGCTGCCCCCGTCTGGATGAAAGATTGCGCGCCGCGCTTCGCGGAGGCCGCGCAACCGATCAGGCATTTACAAAACTCCGGCTTGGGGCCGGACAGCGTGTGGAGTATACTATGGCTATCACTGCACAATTGGTTAAAGAACTGCGCGACATGACCGCCGCAGGCATGATGGATTGCAAGAAAGCCCTGGTGGAAGTGGAAGGCGACCTGGAAAAGGCCGTTGACTGGCTGCGCCAGAAGGGCATGGCCAAGGCTGCCAAAAAGTCTGGCCGCGCCACCAGCGAAGGCCTCGTGACCGTGGCCGCCACTGCCGACAACATGCACGTCGCCATGGGTTCGCTGCTTTGCGAAACCGACTTCGTGGCTCGCGGCGAACAGTTCCAGACCATGGCTGCCCGCGTGACCCAGGTCATCCTTGAAAAGGCTCCTGCCGATGCCGCAGCTCTTGAAGCCCTCTTGGGCGAAGAAGTGACCCAGCTCATCGCCTCCGTGGGCGAAAACATGCAGCTTGGCAAGTTTGCCCGCTTCAGCAAAAAGAGCGCCAACGATGTGGTGGGTCAGTACATCCACGCCAACGGCAAGATCGGCGTTCTTGTGTACCTGACCTGCGGCAAGGCCGAAAGCGCCGCCAAGCCCGAAGTGCTGGAACTGGCCAAGAATCTCTCCATGCAGGTTGCCGCCGCCAGCCCCCTGGCTCTTGACGCTGCCAGCCTTGATCAGGCCGCTGTGGAACGTGAACGCGAAGTTTACCGCCAGAAGGCCATTGAAGAAGGCAAGCCCGCCCAGATCGTGGACAAGATTGCCGATGGCGCGGTGAAGAAGTTCCAGAAGGAAGTATGCCTCATGGAACAGCCCTACATCCGCGACGACAAGAAGATTATTTCCGACATCGTGCGCGAAACGGGCAAGACCATCGGCGACGAAATCACGGTTACCGGTTTCGAACGCATCCAGCTTGCTGCCGAATAGGCACAGCGCTGCGCCGGATTACGGCACATAAGTGTACGCCTTCTGGCCAAGCACGGTTTTATGGGGGGCCTTTGGCCCCCCATTGCGTTTGACAAAGTCAGCGCAACCAGAAATCATAAATTGACAGCGCCTTGCGGTGTTGTCGGGCGCGAATGGTTTCTTCAAATCCCGCCAGGCGGGAATTGCTGTCTGCTGGGGGCCTCTGGCCCCTTTTTTAATACGGAAACGCGGCATGGCCGCCGGAGAAGATATGTGGGATCTGGCATGGGTAACTGACCCCGCAGCCTGGGCTGGTCTGGGTACGCTGGTGCTGCTGGAAGTGGTGCTGGGCGTAGACAACCTGGTTTTTATTTCCATTCTTGTGAACAAACTGCCGCAGGAAAAGAAGCGTCAGGCCTTCATGACCGGCCTTGGGCTTGCCCTGCTCATGCGCATGGTACTGCTGGCCTTCATGGCGCGGCTGGTTGCCCTCACGGACCCCCTGTTTACCCTGGGCGGGCATGGCTATTCTGCCCGCGATCTTATCCTTATGGCTGGCGGCGTGTTTTTGCTGCTCAAGGGCACCATGGAACTGCACGATAGGCTTGAAGGCCACGCGGGCAGGTTCGATACCAGCGGGCCGCAAGCTGGCTACTGGCAGGTGATTTTTCAGATCATCATTCTGGATGCCGTATTTTCCCTGGATTCCATCATCACGTCCGTGGGCATGGTGGACCATGTGTTCATCATGATGCTGGCGGTGCTGGCTGCCATGGTCATCATGGTGCTCGCCGCGGCTCCCCTGCTGGAATTTGTGGAGCGCCATCCCACAGTTATCGTGCTGTGCCTGGGATTTTTGCTGATGATCGGTCTGAGCCTGCTGGCCGATGGCCTTGGCTACCATATCCCCAAAGGCTATATGTACGCGGCCATTGGGTTCTCGGTGCTGGTTGAGGCCTGCAACCAGTGGGCCTTGCGCAGTCGGCGCAGGCGTTACAGCATGCGCGACATGCGTGAATCCACGGCACGGGTCATTCTGAATCTGCTTGGCGGCGGCGTGCCCGGCGGCGGCGAGGCGCAGCTGGAGGCAGCGGCGCTGGCAGGCGATGCCGGGGGCCAGCTCTTTGCCCCCATGGAGCGGGACATGGTGGCTCGTGTGATCCGCCTTGGCGGGCGCACGGCACGTTTTATCATGATCCCGCGCCAGCGCGTGGACTGGCTGGACAGTAACGCCGACCGCGCCACGGTCACGCGTTTTGCCGCGGCCTCGCGCCTTGCCTGGCTGCCCGTGCTGCGGTGCGACACGGACGAAGTGCTGGGCGTGGTGCATCCCGGTGAAATTCTGCAACAGGAGCAGCAGGGCATAGGCAACCGCGAGTGGGATCTTAAAACCTACGTGCGCCCCGCGCCCACCATATTCGAGCATACGCCGCTGACGACCCTGCTGGAAGATTTTCGTACCAATCCCGCGCCACTGGCCTTTGTGCGGGATGAATACGGCAGCGTTGTGGGTATTATCACCCCTGCGGAACTGCTGAGCGTGCTTGCGGGCCAGATGGGCGACATGCCCGCCGGGCCGGAGGTTTGCCGCAGGCCTGACGGCAGTTGGGTTCTGCCCGGGCGTCTGGCTGTTGACCTGTTTGCAAGCTGGCTTGGGGTGAGCCTGCCGCGCCGTCTGTTCAGCGCCACCCTCGGGGGGCTCATTATGGAGCGCCTTGGCCGCATACCTGAAAAAGGCGCGCGCCTGCGCTATCAGGGCTGGGATCTGGAGATAACCCGCATGGATCGCCGCCGTATTGACGAAGTGCGGGCGGTCAAGCTGCTGCTGCCCCATGCCGATGGCAAGAAACGCAAGAAATAAAATTGTTGGGCCGAACTGGTCTGACATGTTGACAGCTTGCCGGGTGCGGGCGTAGGGTTCAAAGCATGAGCATGAACACACAATCTTCTTTCCGCCACGTAGCGCTGCTATCCATTATGTGCGCCGTAGTAGTACGGTGTCACACTTTGCGCGCGTTCTGAGCAGGGAAGATCTAAGGTAGTATTGCAAACCCCGCCGGCGCGAGTCGGCGGGTTTTTTTTATTCCGCACCGCCGCCGACAAGCCTCACCATCGAAAAGGAGTCTTGCGGCGATGTTACGTCTTTCGGGAGCAGAACTCACCATCCGCCTGCTGGAAAATCAGGGTGTCACGCACATTGCCGGCATCCCGGGCGGTTTCAATCTTCCTCTCTACGATGCCCTCGGGCGCAGTGGAACCATCCGGCACATCCTTGCCCGTCATGAACAGGGCGCAGGCTTCATCGCTCAGGGCATGGCAAGAGTCACGGGCCGCCCCGGCGTTATCTTTGCCACTTCCGGCCCCGGCGCCACCAATACGCTCACGGCGCTCGCCGATGCGCGCATGGATTCCGTGCCTCTGGTCTGCATTACCGGGCAGGTGCCCCTGAACATGATCGGCACCGATGCCTTCCAGGAAGTGGACATCTACGGCATGTCCATTCCAGCCACCAAGCACAACTTCATTGTGCGCTCCATTGACGAACTGCTGCGCGTGATTCCCGAGGCCTTTGCCATTGCCGCTGGCGATCGCCCCGGCCCTGTATTGGTGGACATCCCGCGTGACGTGCAGGTGGCTGTTGCTGAATTGCAGGATCTGCCCGCCGCCGGAACCCCCGCTCCCTTGCCCCAGCCAGACCCGCAGGCCCTTGCCCGCGCGGCGGAAATGATGAACGCCGCAAAGCGCCCCCTGTTGTTGCTGGGCGGCGGCACGTCTTCACCCGAGGCTTCGGCGGCGGTGGTTTCCTTTATGGAGGCCCGTCGCATCCCTGCCGTCATGTCCCTGCGCGGGCTGGGCACGGTGCCGCACGGGCATGAACTGGCCGTGGGCATGCTTGGCATGCATGGAGCGCGCGCTTCCAACATGCTGGTGGACGAATGCGATCTGCTCATGGTTGTGGGCGCTCGTCTTGGCGACCGCGCTACGGGCAGGCTGGACGGCTTTTGCCCCAAGACGGGCCTTGTCCATATTGATATTGATGCCTGCGAGGTGGGCAAGCTGCGTATTCCGCAGGTGGGTATTACGGCGGACGCGGCAGAGGCTCTCACGGCCCTGCTGCCCCTGTTGCGCAAGACAGACCACGAGCCGTGGCTTGAGCGCGTAGCAGCATGCAAGGCGGAGCACGGCCTGCGTTTTGACCGCATGGATGAGGTCTGTTCGCCCTACGGCATCATCAGACACGTGGCGGACGCCCTGCACGGCAAGGGCATTGTGAGCACAGACGTGGGCCAGCACCA
This sequence comes from Desulfovibrio intestinivivus, assembly GCF_053570665.1. Taxonomy (NCBI): domain Bacteria; kingdom Pseudomonadati; phylum Thermodesulfobacteriota; class Desulfovibrionia; order Desulfovibrionales; family Desulfovibrionaceae; genus Desulfovibrio; species Desulfovibrio intestinivivus. Next base: position 1,446,799 of record NZ_JBRBQT010000001.1, read on the forward strand.
GATGCGCGTGGCTCAGGCCTACCCCATGATGCAGCCCCGGCAGTGGCTCACATCCGGCGGGCTGGGAACAATGGGTTTTGGCCTGCCTGCCGCCATAGGCGCTGCGCTGGCAAAGCCGGAGGAAACCGTGGTCTGTTTTTCCGGCGATGGCAGCCTGCTCATGAATATTCAGGAAATGGCCACGGCTGTTGAAAATCAGGCCAACGTCAAGATTATCCTGTGCAACAACGATGGACTTGGGCTTGTGCAGCAACAGCAGGATCTGTTCTTTGGAGGGCGGCTGTTCGGCTCGGCTTTCACGGCAGGCACGGACTTTGTGCGTATTGCCCAAGGCTTTGGCATGCCGGCCATCTGTCTTAACAACGAGCGCGACCCCAGGGCCGTGCTGGAAAAGGCCTTGGGCACGCCCGGCCCATGCCTGCTTGAAGTGCGCATGAGCGCAGAAGAAAAAGTTTTTCCCATGGTGCCGCCAGGAGCGGCAAACAGTCAGATGATAGAGGGGGTTAACGCATGAACGGTTCCGTGACGAGCGCGCTTACAACTTTGCACTTGAGCGTCAACAATCATCCTGGTGTGCTTTCGCACGTGTGCGGCCTCTTTGCTGGCCGTGCCTACAACCTTGAAGGCGTGCTTGTTACGCCGGAAGCAGACGGCGATACCTGCCGCATGTGGCTGGTGGTCAAGGACGACGGGCGCATGGAGCAGATAGTCAAGCAGGTGCGCAAGCTGCACGATGTGCTGGATGTGCAGGTGGGGCATGCGGAACCGACGGTCTTCAACCGCCTGGCCGGTTGCCTTGAATGCTAAACAAGAGCAGGGCGCGGTGCGTACCAACATAACACCGCGCCCCGCGTAACAGGCTGTCCACGGGCTGTGCCCCTATCTGCCTGCGTTTGATGGACGCGCTGGCAGATAGGGTGCAGCCTTTTTTATTCAGCCAGCAGGCTGGCCCCCGGCCCGCCGTCATAGGGCAAGCGTTCAAAGACCTTGCGGCGCGGGGTCAGGCTGATGTGGTAGTACTGGTTTTGCGGAATATAGATAAAGGGTACGTCTTCGTTGCGCTGTCGGAGAAAGAGCGAAAGCAGCACTCGGTTGATGGCCTGATGCCCCACAATGATCAGGGGCGCATCCCCAGCCAGAAAAAGCGCCCGCCGCAAACCGCGTTGTACCCGCTCGCGCAGCAGGGCGTAGCTCTCGCCATTGGGGTAAGTGTAGGTGTACTTGCTGGCGTTGCGGCCTTGGGTGACCTCGGGCATGCGCTCGCGGATTTCGCTGTAGAGCATGCCCTCGCAATCGCCCGCCCATATTTCGTCAAACTCCTTAAAGGCCATGGCATGCGCCTCGGGCCGTTCGGTCAGCAATGGGGTTGCCGTTTCGTGCGAGCGTATGCGCGTGGAGGTAAACACCCACTCAATGGGTTTGTTGCGCAGGTGGGTGGCAAGGGCAAGCGCCTGGGCGCGGCCTGTGGCTGTGAGCGGCGGGTCGCCGCCGATGCGGCCCCGCAGATTGAATTCCGTCTGCCCGTGGCGCGCCAGATACAGGCACTGGATCCACACGCTGACAACCATTTCGCGGATAGCGGGGTAGTAGGGTGAACTTTCGCAGGGGCGCTCGTCCAGAATGCGGTTGGCTGTGGAATCAACGCGCAACCAGTATTTTTCGTCCTGCAATGACTCGTAAATGGTTTCATAGTAGCTGATGCGCTTCATAAAGCTGGCAAGGGCTTCTTCTTCAGTATACGAGGCGTATTCCGGCAGGGTGGTCTTGCGGCGTATGCAGGCATTGAGCAGCAGCTGGTCTTCGTTGACGCATTCCACAAAGAGCACCGGGTAGTCGGTGAGCGTGGTTTCTATGAGGTGCCTGCGCGCGCGGCTGACGTTGGTGGCGTCAAGAATGGCCACCTCGCCGTCCTTGGCCAGCCATTCGCGGGCAATCTCCATGTTGCGCATGCAGATCATTTCGCGCGCATCTCGTCCCAGTTTGTTGTTGGGATCGTAAAAATTGGGGTCGGTGGATTCCGCGCCAATGAGCGCGCGACGCATGTCGCCGTTATTGAACAGCTTTGCGGCAATGCCTTCGGTCACAAGACCGTCGCGGATGCGCTTTGCCAGAGTGGATTTTCCCCTTGCGGGCAGACCGACCATGGCGACATAAAGTTTCTGCATACGACCTCCGTTGCCGCATGGTAGGAGAAAAGAGAAAAAAATAAAAGAACTCTGCTGGATGGGGCGGGTCGCTCCTTGCCTGCCCGCGATGGCGGTAGTATTATGCAATAAACATATTTACCTGCCGAGTTTTGACATGAGCATCACGGCCTTTTTCAGAACGCTGGCTTCCCGGTTGCACTGGGCCATCCACAGTGTCTGGCTGGTCGTGCTTGCTGGCCTCCTGTGCGCCAACGTGGTGGACGATTATTTTCTGCTTCAGGAAAACGAGCTGCGTCTGCTGCTCTCTGAAAGCAGCATTGCCGTCAATATTGTCAAAATGGAAGTGGGCGGCATCACCTATCTGCTGAACTCGGTGGAAAGCGCCGCCATTTCCTCCTTGGACGAAGACCAGCTTGCCGGCAGGATGCAAGATATGGTGCGGGATAATCCCTTTGTCGCCGCCATTGCTGTCGAGCTCAACGGTGCGCCCCGGGCCTCCACTGGCGAAATTTCTTCTGCGTCCACAGCCGTTTTTTCCCGTTCCACCGCAAAGGACGGGCTTCCCTCCGTATCTGTAAGCATTGCCCTGAAACCAGAATTCTGGGGATACAAACTGGCGTATGCGTTCAGTCGCGCAGATGCCAAGGTTGCAGTCTATACGGCCTCTGGACGTCCTTTGCTGCCCTTTGCCGACCTGGACAACGCTGAAAATACATTTCTGGCGGAGAGCATTGCAAACATGGCACCCGATGCGGCGGCCTTGCACACCCAGCCCCTGCGGGCTGATGGGGCGCGGTCCATGCTTACCTTGCAGCAGGCGGCAGCGCCCTTTCTGGAGGGCGGCCCCCTGGTGGTGGGAACAATCATCAGCGGCGAAAACAGCTATGCCCACTGGCGTAGCGACCTGCTCGCTCAAGTGCTGATATGGCTAACTGCGGCTGTGCTCTCAACTTCACTCCTGGTGATAGAAGCGCGCAGACGCCGCCGTTCTGAACTTTCCACAGAAAAACTGCAAAGCGCCATGCGCTCGCGCGACAAGTTCATCAGTATCCTGATGGACCACGCGCCCATCATGGTCTCCTACTGGGACGCGGAGCGGCGGTGCCATTACGCCAACAGAATGTACAGGGCATGGTTTGGCAAAGGTGAGGAGGAGATCATCGGCATCGATTTGCAATCCTTGCTTGGCGAGGAGCTGCTTGTCAAATGCGCCCCCCTTGTTGATGCGACCCTGCGCGGCGAACCACAGGATTTTGAGCAGGAAAGGGTCAGGGCCGACGGCTCAACAGGCTATGTGCTGTCCCGCTACATACCGGATATGGATGGACGGGAGGTGCGGGGTTTTTTTGTTATTGCCTCTGACATTACAGAACTCAAGCAGACACAGCAGAGCCTGGAAAAACGTATTGAAGACCTGTACTCGCTGGCCACCACTGACGCGCTTACTGGCTTGAACAACCGCAGGAATTTGCTGGAAAAAATTCAGTTCGAGATTGAAAGGGCCAAGCGCTATGGTCTGAACATGGTCTTCTTTATGCTTGATATCGACCATTTCAAAAAGATCAATGACACGTACGGGCATGATACGGGTGATGCCGTGCTGAAGGGGCTTGGCGCGCTGCTGCATGACACCATGCGTACCTCTGACCATGTGGGGCGGCTTGGCGGTGAAGAATTTGGCATTCTGCTAGCCAGCGTTGTGCCCGATCAGGCAGAGGCCATTGCAGAGCGCTTGCGCAGGCGCGTGGAAGAAATGGTCGTGTGGCACAACGAAAAGAACATTCGTTTTACAGTTAGCATTGGCCTGGCGGATTTACAGGCAGATGTGGAAAATCCCCTGGAAGACATGGTGAAGAGGGCAGACCTTGCCCTCTACCGGGCCAAGAACAGTGGCCGTAATCGCGTATGCCTTGCGGACAATTTGTTGCCGCCCGCTGTGGAGAATTCGGAGGGTCAGGGTTTTGGCGCATAAAAAGGACGCCCTTGCGCGGCAGGTCTGTATCTGCGGCACAAGGGCGTTCTCCAAGTATCCAGGCTGATTGCGCCTTAACGCACCTTCAGCTTGAGGAAGCGCTTTTTGCCGAGCTTGACTACGTATTCACCGGCTGCAAGCGGGGTGACGGCGTCTTCGCAGCGTTCCCCGTCAATGGAGAGCGCGCCTTCTTTCATCAGGCGTTTTGCTTCGCCCCGGCTTTTGACAAGGCCTGCGGCCTCAAGAAACACCGGGGGGGTGCTGTCTTCGCCGCAGGCGCACTGGTGCTCGGGCATATCGTCCGGCACGCCGCCGCCAGCAAAAACGGCATTAAAGCCCTGCTTTGCTTCATCGGCATCTTTTTCGCTGTGGTAGCGGGCCACCATCTCGTGGGCAAGATTTTCCTTGGCGGCCTTGGGGTGCAGCTCGCCGTTGGCCACGGAAGCCTTGAGGGCTGCAATGTCTTCAAGGCTTTTGGCCGAGAGCAGCTCATAGTAGCGCCACATGAGCTCATCAGAGATAGCCATGACCTTGCCGAAAATCTGGGAAGGGGCTTCGTCAATACCAATGTAGTTGCCGTAAGATTTTGACATCTTGCGCACGCCATCGGTGCCTTCGAGCAGGGGCAGGGTCAGAATGCACTGGCTTTCTATGCCGTAGTGCGCCTGGAGGGTGCGGCCCACCAGCAGGTTGAACTTCTGGTCAGTGCCGCCCATTTCCACATCGCTCTTGAGAGCGACAGAGTCATAACCCTGACACAGCGGATACAGAAATTCGTGGATTGATATGGGACGCTGCTCGCGGAAACGCTTTTCAAAATCATCGCGTTCCATCATGCGGGCAACGGTATAGCTGGAAGCCAGCTTGATAAAGCCCGTGGCGTCCATCTTGCCCAGCCATGCCGAGTTGAAGGCAACCTCGGTCTTCTGCGGATCAAGAATTTTGAAAACCTGTTTTTTGTAGGTTTCCGCGTTGGCAAGAACCTGCTCCTCAGTGAGGGGGGGGCGGGTTTCCGAGCGGCCGGAGGGGTCGCCTATGCGGCCCGTAAAGTCGCCGATAAGAAAGATGACATGGTGCCCCAGTTCCTGAAAATGACGCATCTTGTGCATAACAACCGTATGCCCAAGGTGCAGGTCAGGAGCGGTGGGGTCAAAGCCCACCTTGATGCGCAGCGGCTTGCCGCGCGCAATCTTTTTGCGCAGTTCGTTTTCGTCAATCAGCTCGGCCATGCCGCGCTTGATGGTGGCCATTTGGCGGTCAATATCCGTCATCACCCTTACCTCTGTGCTGGCTTCGGTAAAAAACGCCGGACCAAAAAAAATATGCGCCGACGTAGACGGAAAGTGATACCCCCAAGGCGGCGATAGTGTCAAACCATGCCGCAGAGAATCAGCCAGCCTACAGGCTCAGCAGCGAGGCAACGCGGCTGGCGCTCAGGCCGCCGTGAACGGAAAGCGCATCCATGGGATTTTGCGAGATCATGCTCATGGTGTCGTCAAGCACGCCGTCCACTTCGTCATCTGCCAGCAAATTGGGGGCGCTCAGGCTGACAACATCGCGGGAAGGCATGCTGGCAGCGGTGTTTTCATCTTTTTCCATGGCGGGGAAGGCAAAGGCCGGAGTGGGGTTGAGTCCGGAAATTTTCATGGCGGTATCCTTTATGTTGATGACCTGCATGGGTCAAATTTTCCGCATGGCGGCAATACTGCCACAAATCATGCAATTTTAGGGCCATAAAACCCGGATTGGGAGAAGGGTCAGTAGGGTAAGGTCGTGGCAAAAGCAGGAACGTTGCGGCTACTTGCGCCTAAGCGGATTCTTGCTGATCCTTTGACGCATCGGCGTATTTGGTGAGGCACTGACGCAAACGGGGGGAGCCGCCCTTGACGTTGAGCCAGCGCAGCCTGGCGCGGCGGGCGCTCCAGTCCAGTTCTTCCTGAAAGCGCAGGCGCACGGCAATACCCTGTGCGTCAGGGGCCTTGCCAAAACCTGCCCGCTTGGCAAGAAAAACGTAGGGAGGCACAGTAACAGGCACCACGCTGGGCTGGAGAAAAAACAGGTAGGTTGCATCGGAGGTGAAGGAAGGTACCGCCAGTTCTTCCGGCATGCAGACGCATGCCCCGCCTTCTGAAACATCCAGAATGCGCGTGGCTGGCGGGGGCAGCTGACTGTACTCCCCAAGCATGATGCGCAAATCGTTGATGGTGTCGGGGCGCTCCGGCGCGAGCAGCACGCTCGACATGCGGCTGTATCCAGCGCGCCAGGGTATCCGTTTGCTGCTGCGCAACTGCCGTACAGTCACATGGCGTGAAAAGCGCAGTCTCAAATACAGCATTTCGCCACTGGGCCCCACAGCTGTTTCGAGAATCTGCGCGCTACCGTAAACGCCAAGGCGCGCCGTCATATCCTGCGCAATGTGCCGCTTGACGCTGAAGTAAAATTTGCCCTGGTTTATTAAAACCTTGGGGTTCTGGGGCTGCATGCTCATGGAACGCACAACAAGCTGGGCCTCCCTGCCGTTGACCTCGCGTACCAGACCCTCCACAGATATGCAGGCAGTTTCGCCGCACCAGATAAGGCAGCATTCAAGGTGTACATTGGCCCCGGTGTTTTGTGCATCGGCCAGCGCCTCATGGCAGCTTGAGTTCCAGAGGCAGAATGAAGCGTCTGAATTCATGGGACAGCCTTGAATGAGTTGGTAAAGCCGTGTAAATATATTAATACTGGTATTATGTCAATATGTTAGTGATATTTGCTTGGATAATATACAGTCCGATTGTGCCTAAGTTGTTACTTATAACAGACTTTTTTTGAAATGTATCAGATTGCATATGTAGTGTCTGGTGGTGTGCGCGGTCAAGCCGCGACCTGCTCCAGCTTGCTGGTCGCGTTGACGGCATCAACGCTCAGAAGGCCGTCTTCCACAGGAAGACGGCTGCCAACGTGAATAAGAGTCCACCAATCTGTCACGACGGCGCGGGCAAGCCGCGACCTGTTCCAGATTGCTGGTCGCGTTGACGGCATCAACGCTCAGAAGGCCGTCTTCCACAGGAAGACGGCTGCCAACGTGAATAAGAGTCCATCAATCTGTCGCGACGGCGCGGGCAAGCCGCGACCTGCTCCAGCTTGCTGGTCGCGTTGACGGCATCAACGCTCAGAAGGCCGTCTTCCACAGGAAGACGGCTGCCAACGTGAATAAGAGTCCATCAATCTGTCGCGACGGCGCGGGCAAGCCGCGACCTGTTCCAGATTGCTGGTCGCGTTGACGCCATCAACGCTCAGAAGGCCGTCTTCCACAGGAAGACGGCCTTCTTCAATATCCAACCAGGCAAAGCCGGCATATCCCCATTTTTTAGCAGACGCGAGCTATGGGGATGTGTGCGTCTCCGGTTTTATGCCTTAGCCTTCTTTTTTGACTTTGGACTTGGTCATGGCAAGGCCAATACCTTCGAACAGTTCGAAGATGGCAAAGCCATACCACAGGGTGTAAAGCACATAGAAAACCAGCATGCCAACCATCAACAGAACGTGCTCGGACACCTTGGCGGCGGTCACGCTGTAGAAGTTGTTGCCCGGCTCAATGGCGCGGCGCAGCACATGATCCACTACCTGCGACTCGGTAATCAGGCGCTGCTTTTGCAGTTCCTTGATGCTGGGCGAAAGCAGGTACCACCATGCGGAAGCCACTTTAAGGGCATTTTCTCCACCGTATTTCTGCGAAACCTTGTCCGTATCGTTGTGATACAGGGCATCGGAATCGTCAGTGGCGGAGGTGAGAATCTTGCCCAAGTCGCCGGTAAAGGTAACCTTGCCGTCAGTAGCGCTCACATCCGTGGCACCCGCAGTTTGCAGGACCATGGCGGCAACGGGGGCAAGGGCGGCCTTCTTGAGCTTGACCGTAATCGTCACTACTTTGCCGTCAACTTTTTTCAGGTTTTCACGAACGCCGGGAATAAAGTAGGACGAACCCTTGGAGAGCTCGTTGAAGACGTTATCGGCGTATTCAAGGCCGGTAACGTGCTTGCCGTTTTCGTCACGCAGGATGGGCATGAGCAGGGTGGCAAACAGAGCCAGAAACGAAATAAGCATCAAGCTGCCCCGGAAGAACGGGGCTTTGGCATGAATAAGCATGATCAGGCCTCCCCTCTAAGCTTGCCGAGGTTGAAGAAGAACTTGCTGAACACCCAGATGCCGAAGAAAGCAACGACAACCCAGAAAACCACGTTGCCCACATCTTCAATAATGCCCACCACACTGGGCGACCAGTTCAGCACTTCAAGCTCAACGAGCTTCTTGGGCAGGGTGGCCGCACGGTTGATGAAGCCGGCAATGATGGAGATGGCGTAAAAACCGCGAATGTGGATGCCTTTGACTACCTTGGTGGTCAGAGCGCCCACCTGGATGCCCAGCAGCGAACCAAGCAGCATGCCGACAGCCAGCGTGTAGAACACGTAACCGTAAATGGCGTACTGGCCGATGGAGGCAAAACCAGCGGTAAAGATAATCTGCAGAATGTCGGTACCAACAGTGGTCATGGACGACACGCCGAAGATGTACACGAACATGGGGAAGGTGACGAAACCGCCACCCACGCCCATGATGGCGGCCAGCATGCCCACGATGACGCCGCCCGCGGCAACGATCCAGCCGGAGATCCGGCGGCCGCCGGGAATGAGGTCTTCGTCAAAGGTGATCATGGGCGGCACGGCCAGAGCCTGAAGCTTCAGGGCAACGCCTGTCATACCGGCGCTGCCGCCGTGCGCGTCCTGATTCGCCGCGGCGGCGCCGCGGGAGCTCTTCAAAAAGTCAAACAGGGCATAAAAGCCAAGAAAACCCAGCAGCACGGCGTAAATGGTGCTGATGAACAGTTCGGAAAGCAGCGGGTCAGCGTTGTACAACCCTTTGTTGATCGCGCCGCCAATAACTGTTCCCACGCCGGAGCCTACAAGAAAGGCGATGGCCAGCTTGGTGGAAACGTTGCCCAGTTTTTTGTGCACCGTGGTGCCCATGATGGCTTTGGCGAAAATGTGGAACAGGTCAGTACCCACCGCCAAAATGCCTTTCACGCCCGCCGCCATAAGGGCAGGAGTAATGATGAAGCCGCCGCCAGCACCGATACACCCGGTGATCAGACCGGCTGCAAGGCCAACGGCAATGGATGCCAAAAAGATTGTGTTGGTGTAAAAAGCCGGGGCATAGGCGGTTTTTCCGCCCAGCATTTCGTGATACTCATAGGCTTCGGCAAAGCAGCCCGCCAGAATGGGAACTGCAAGAGCCAACAAGATGAGCAGCTTTTTCCTGCTTTTGAGAATGGAAGTGGAGACTTCCAAATCCCATTTGGCATAAGCCTGGGAGCTGCTCAGCAGAAACTCATACACCTGTCTGCCAAAACTCATACTCTCCTCCAATACGATTGTTCCGGCCAATGGCCGAGGTCGTGGCCCCAATACAAACAAACCGTCTAAGGCAATGCCGTGCGTCGCGTCACACACAGCTGGGTTCTGTCAGTAGATATGCTTGAATTCTTTGGTTTTTTATCAATCTCCAGCTCAAAATATCCTGTACCCAGTCACTCTGACATATTAGCCGGAATTTGTAAAAGAAATTTATCACGAGCAAGGCTGCTCGGTCTGCAAACTTCCAAAAAATAGCCCCGGTATTCGCCATGTTTTCGCTATGCTGGAATGCTTAATAACCTCGGCAAGATATGAAAAAGCGCACCCTCGCATTGCTGTGGGGGGCGCTTTTTCGCCATATTTGTGAAATTCAAAACAATCTATTTTTTTGTCAGGCCCTGGCTCTGGCCAAAAATGACAAGCTCCATCCAGTCCAGCCCGAAATCAAGCGCGGCCTCATCGCCGTGCTGGCTGTCTTCCATGATGTCCGCCTTGCGCTGGTCGCTTATGTCCACATGCGAGAATACACGCATGTTTGTGATAAGCTCACGGAACTTGTCGATCTGAAACAGACACAGCACTATCATAGTTACCAGTCGGGGTTCAAGTGGTTGACCCGTTGCCCGTACCATGGCCATGAGGCGCATATAGCGGTCGTTGGAAGTGTTGAAGTGCCTTAGCTCCTCGTTTTCCAGCCACTGATGAGGGGTGCGCACGGTGCCTTTGTCAAAGCCAAGGCAGTGTGGCTCGCGCACCACAAAGAAGCGTTCTGAAACGCCGTTTGTCGCCATCTTTGTGCCGCGCCCCAAGGGGTAGTAGCGGCATGCGCCGGGCCTGTCTTCGTACACTGAGCAGCCCGCAGGGGTCACAAAGGGGCAGGGTTCGTCCGGTCCGTCAAGCATGCGCAGCATGGGCAGGGGAAAGCCTGTGTCGGGAAACGAGCGCAAGGTGGTAAAGGTGCCAAGAAAGTCCTCGCTGCCAAGGCCCAGATTACGCCGCAGGCGCAGCACGTCGTAAGGGGTCAGTGGCAGGGTCAGCTCTGCGCAGCAACGGTTGAAACAGGGGACATCTGGGTTGCAGTCAAAGCAGAATGTTTCGTCAGGTTTCAGTTCTGGCAGGCTGTCGAGAAGTTCACGGCTGGCATCAGAGGACATGGGCGCTCCTGGTTGCGTGCCCGTGGCGCGGCGGCGCGGGGCGAGGAAACAATAAATGCCCGCCGCGCGGGCAGAAAGCGGCCCGCTTGCGCAGGCCGCCTTGCCGTTATTTGTGCTGCCGCCTGTGTGGACGGCTAGTGCTAAATGACCTTGTTCAGCGCGTATTCAATGATACCCTCCGCGCCAGCGAGGCGCAGGCGGGGAATCAGATCGCGCACCACATCAATCTGCACCACGGATTCCACCGAGAGCCAGTGGGTGTCGCGCAGGGGCGAAACCGTGGGCGAATTGAGCGAGGGCAGCATTTCAAGGATGGCGGCCAGATTGTCCGCTGGCGCGTTCATCTTGAGGGCCACCAGATTTTCTGCCTTGAGCGCGCCCTGGAGCAGCAGATCGAGCTGTTCGATTTTGGCGCGCTTGGCGGGGTCTTTCCACGCTTCTTTATTGGCAATGAGCACGGGGTAGGAAACCATGACCTCGTCAATAATGCGCAGGCCGTGAGCGCGGATGGTGGTGCCGGTTTCGGTCACTTCCACAATGCCGTCAGCCAGGCCTTCCACAACCTTGGCTTCGGTCGCGCCCCAGGAGTAGAATACGTCAACCTTAACGCCTTCGCGGTCAAAGTAGCGCTGCGTCAGGCCTTGCAGCTCGGTGGCGATGCGCTTGCCCGCGAGGTCGGCGGCCTTCTGGTAGGGCGAATCGCCCGCCACGGCCAGCACCCAGCGGCAGGGGCGGTTGGAGGTCTTGGAATATACAAGGTCGGAAACGCGTACTACTTTGTCTTCGTGGTTGCGTTCGGTCAGCCAGTCGAGGCCGGTGATGCCCACGTCCAGCACGCCAGCTTCAATGTATTCGCCGATTTCCTGTACACGGCAGAGCGAAGCGGTGATCTGCGGGTCGTTGATGTCGGGAAAATAGTTGCGCGTATGTTTGCGGATTTTCCAGCCCGCGCGTTCAAAAAGGTTGATGGTGGCTTCTTCCAGCGAGCCCTTGGGCACGCCAAGCTTGATGATGGGCATGGTATCCGCGCTCATGACAGTTTCCTTCTATCGACCGTAGACTTTTTTGGGGTCAAAAACCTGCGGGGAGCATTCCCGCACCGAACCTTGCTTCAATTCCCTGTAAAAGCAGGAGCGCCGTCCTGTATGACAGGCGGCCCCGCCGATCTGCTCAATAAGCAGCAGTATTGTGTCATTGTCACAATCAAGCCGCAGGGAACGCACTTTTTGTACATTGCCCGATGTGCCGCCCTTGTGCCAAAGCTCCTTGCGGCTGCGGCTCCAGTAATGGGCCTCGCCGGTTTCAAGGGTTTTGCGCCATGCGTCTTCGTTCATATAGGCCAGCATGAGCACTTCGCCGCTGTCGCAATCCTGGGCGATGGCGGGCAAAAGCCCCTTGCTGAAATCGGGCTGAAAGCCGGGGTTGCCTTCCAGAGCCGCGCTGCCGTCAGGGGTAGCGGACATGGGGCCTCCTTTGTTGTGTCGGTTGGCAGGGCTGTGCGCGCTTGCGTTGTGCCGACAAAATACGGTGTCTAATAGTGCGGTTTGTTCCGCGCAAACAGTTAAATCTACCTGCAAGAGCCGCAGGACGCAAGAGCTGCGTTCCTGAGACGGCATGGTCTGCCGCAAAAGCGCAACTTGCGAATCCATGCCGGGTGTGGCATGCTGGCACGTTAGCAAAACTCTTAGTTATGGCGGGTGTGCCGCCGGGAAAATACATGGCCGATTACGATTCCACTGTGAATGATTGTGCGGATTCCGCTTCTGATGCCGTGCTGCACGGCATTTCCATCAGCGAACCCGATGATGCCCTGCCCAGGGTGACTCTTGACGAATTGCCCGAAACCGTGAGTGCGGCCTGCCGCCGGGCCGGCTGGCAAAGCCTTATGCCCGTGCAGTCGCTGGCCTTGCCCTATCTGCTGGCCGGGCGCGACATCATGGTGCAGTCCCGCACTGGCAGCGGCAAGACGGGCTGCTACCTCTTGCCCATGCTTCCCCATATTTCTGCCGACCTCAAGGCCCCGCAGGCCCTGGTGCTGGCCCCCACGCGCGAACTCGCCGTTCAGGTTGAGCGCGAAGCTGCTGTAATTTTTGCAGAAACTGGTATCCGCACTGCCGCTGTTTATGGCGGCGTGGGCTATAAAAAGCAGATGGATGCCCTGCGCGACGGCGCGCAGGTTATTGTGGGCACGCCCGGTCGCGTTCTTGACCATTTGCTGCGCCGCACCATGGAGCTGCGCGACCTGCGCGTTCTGGTTTTTGACGAGGCCGATCGCATGCTTTCCATCGGGTTTTATCCCGACATGAAGGAAATTCAGAGCTACCTGCCGCAAAAGCGCATCCATACCTGCCTGTTCTCCGCCACGTATCCGCCCCATGTGCTCAAGCTGGCGCGTGAATTCATGGCGGAACCGGCCATGCTTTCCCTCTCGCAAAAAGAAGTGCACGTGGCCGAAGTGCAGCACCTCTTTTGCGAGGTGAAGCCCATGGATAAAGACCGCGCGCTCGTGCGCCTGCTGGAAACGGAAAACCCCGCCTCCGCCATTATTTTTTGCAATACCAAGTCCAACGTTCATTATGTGACGGGCGTTTTGCAGGGCTTTGGCTACAGCGCCGACGAGCTTTCCGCTGATCTTTCGCAGTCGCGCCGCGAGGCCGTGCTTGAAAAAATCCGGGCGGGCAAGCTGCAATATCTTGTGGCTACAGATGTTGCGGCGCGCGGCATTGATATTGCGCAGCTCTCGCACGTTTTTCTTTATGAGCCGCCGGAAGATCACGAAAGCTACATCCATCGCGCAGGCCGCACAGGCCGTGCGGGTGCCGCCGGTACGGTCATTTCGCTGGTGGACGTGATGCAGCGCATGGAGCTTGACCGTATCGCCAAGCACTACAAGATCGGCATAATACCCCTGCCTCTGCCTTCTGACGAAGACGTGGCCCGGGTAGCCGGGGCCAGGCTGACCGCCATTCTTGAAGGGCGGTTCCGCAATCTGACCGGGCTTGAACGCATGCGCGTTGGGCGCTATGCCCAGCTTGCGCGCGATCTGGCCACGCAGAGCGATGAAGAAGACAACGTGCTGCTTCTGGCCATGCTGCTGGATGCCTGCCATCAGGAAAGCCTGTGCGAAACGCGCTTTCCCGATGGACGGCCCCGCGCCTCCGAAGGCCAGCACCGTCCGTCGCGCCAGCCCCAGCAGGGGCGTTCCCGCGGTGCCCGGCCAAAGCCGTCCGGTGGCCGCAGCGCGGACGCCGTGGAAGCCAGGCCCGCTGCCCCTGAAGAGCAGAGCGGGGGATCAGCCCCGGATTCCGGTTCTGATTCTGGCGCTGACGAAGGCAAATCTTCGCATTCCGGCAAACGCCGTCGCCGTTCCTCGCGACGCCGTGGCGGCAATGCAACCGAGGGTACTGCAGGGCAATCTGCCGATGGGCAGGGCCAGGGTTCGTCCCAAGAGGGCGAGGGCTAGGCATTTTGGGATCTTACGAGCAAACAGTTAAGTGTGACAGCCATGCAGAACAGTGACGATCTCACCACGCAGGAGGCATCGACAGACGGTGCCCCGACTGAAGCCGCGCGCGCGGCTTTGGAGAATTTCAAGGCATTGCTGGCCGATGCCGACTTTACCCTTGAACTTGAACTGCTGGGCGTAAAGCGCATGCAGTTTATGCGTCGCCGTCAGATGCAGTCGGAACTCATGGGGCTTTACATGGCCCTGTGGCGACTGGCGCTGGCGAGGTCTTTTCCTGTTGATGCTCCGCGCATGTTTGAGCTTTTTCAGCAGGAATACGTGCGGGCGCACAAGGACAAGCACAGCACCCATATTGTGCAGCGGGCCAATGAATACTGGGCCATGCTTGAACCGCGGGGCGATGGTGACTTCAGCGAGCTTGCTCGCCACCTGTGCTCCTTTTCCACGCTGGATCCCGGTCAGGCCAAGAGCATCAATCTCAAACTGGTGCTGCATATCCGCAAGATTTACAAACTCGTTTTCGACCGGCTCATCTAGCCGCCGGGCGTGCGCTATTTGTTCGGGAATCGGCATATCTAATGAAAATCGTCCATTCAGTTGACGCGCTGGGCACCCTCGCGGGTTCAGCCGTCACCATCGGTAATTTCGACGGCGTCCATCTTGGGCATCAGGCTCTTATCCGCCGCACCCTTCAGGTTGCGGCGCAGGAAGGCCTGACCCCGGTGGTCATGACCTTCTGGCCGCACCCCCGTCAGGTGCTGTTTCCCGAGCGCGGGCACATGCCCCTCACCACGCGTGAAGACAGGTTCGCCCTGCTTGAAGCGCTGGGCGTTCCCTTTGTGCTTGAGCTGCCCTTTACGCGCGAACTGGCCTCGCTGGATGCCGGAACATTCGTGCAGACCATCCTTGAACCCATGCATCTGCGCCGCCTTGTGGTGGGCTACGATTTTACGCTGGGCCGCAACCGTGGGGGGCAGGTCACCGTGCTGCGCGAGCTTGGCGCACTGACAGGCTTCACCGTGGAGCAGCTTGAACCTGTGCTGGTAGAAGGCATGGTGGTCAGCTCCACATCTCTGCGCGGGCTTATCGGCCAGGGGGATGTGGCGAGGGCCGCGCGCTTGCTTGGGCGCTTCCACGGTTTCAGCGGCGAAGTCATACACGGCGATGGGCGCGGGGCTGGTCTGGGCTTTCCCACCGCCAACCAGCGCAAGCCCGAAGTGGTGCTTCCTGTGGAAGGCGTGTATGCCACCCGCGCAACTCTGGGGGAACACAGCTGGCCCGCAGTGACCTGTGTGGGTCGCAAACCCACCTTTGGCGACAACGAGCTTGGCGTTGAAACTTTTTTGCTGGAAGACGGCAAAAACCTTTATGGTCAAATGATGCGCCTGGAGTTTGTGGGCCGTGTGCGTGGTGAAGAACGTTTTGCCTCGGTGGACGCTCTCAAACAGCGCATTGCCCAGGATGTGAAGGACGCCCGCTCCCTGCTTGCACAGGCTGCTTTTTAGGAGGGCCGGGGGCGGCTGGAGAAACCATGATCTGCGCCGACATTCATAACCATACCGTTGCCTCGCACGGCCTTGCCACAGTGGCCGAAATGTTTGCTGCCGCACAGGCGCGCAAGCTGGTCTGGTACGGTTTTTCAGAGCACTCGCCCTTGCCGCCCGGTTATTCCTGCCCTTTGTACAAGGGCGACCTCGCCGTGACCTTCCCTGCCTATGCCGAAGAAGTACTGGCCTTGAGGGAGCAGACCTCCAGCCAAAAATCCGGCGCGCAGGCCCAACCGCGCGTACTGCTGGGCATGGAGCTTGACTGGCTGCCGGTCAACACCCCGTGGATGCGCGATATGGTCAGCCGCTACGCCTTTGACTACATCATCGGCGGGCTGCACTTTGTGGACGACGTGCCAGTGGGCTCTCCCCGCAGTTGGGGGCCGGAAGTGGAGCGCCAAGAGCGCTTTGCGCGCTACAATGCCTATTATGATGCCATGCGGTGGCTGGCTGCCAGCGGGATGGTGGATGTGGTGGCCCATCCGGATTTCATTAAGGTGTGCTGCTTTGATGATTTTCAGGCATGGCTGGCCCAGCCGGGCAGCACAGACCGCATAGCAGCCGTGCTTGAAGCTATGCGCGCCACAGATACAGCCATGGAAGTTTCTTCGGCTGGCTTGCGCAAGCCCTTCCACGAACCCTACCCCGGTCCGACCATCATGCGCTTGGCGGCGGATCTGGGTCTGCGCATCAGCTTTGGTTCAGACGCGCACAATATGGAAGATACTGGCTCGCATTTTACGGAACTGGCGGCCTATGCAGCGTCCTTTGGTTTTACGCGCAGCCGCATCTGCGTGGCCCGCGAGAGCAGGGAACTGACGTTCTAGCTCTATTGGCCCTTTTTGCTCACACTCTCTGCGTGTGCAAGATATGAAAAATCCCCGTTCTTCGCATGAAGAGCGGGGATTCGCTTTTGCGTCTGACAAAGTCTTACTTCAGCAGGCCCACCGTCTGGATGATAAAGACCTTCCAACCTTCAGGCAGGGGAAGTTTGCCGTCCAGCGCATGCAGGCCTGAAACATGTACAAAGTTGCCCAGCCCTGCGGAGGCACAGAACAGCCCGGCATTCTGATACAGGGAGCCCACATGCGCCCCGCCCCATTCGTTGCCCTGCGGTATGGCGTAGAGCAGGGTGAGCGAGCCTCCGCCCATCTGGGCGCGCCAGTCGCCATCCATCACCTTGACGAGCGCGTGCTCAGGCTCATAGAGCCACACGCCGCTTTCAAGGGCCACGTACAGGCGTACATCCTGCCGGTTCATGGCCGTGGGGGCTGTTCTGCGGCCGCCGTCGCGGTTGACGCCCCAAGTGGCCCACAGCAGATCGCTCAACTGTTGGGGCGAAAGGGCTGCTCCGCTGAAGCCCGTTTTGATGGAGCGACGCTGGGCCAGGGCCTGCATCAGGGGCATGCCGCCGGTTTTATTGGGGGCGGGCAGTTCCATGCGGGCGGTGCTGTCCGCAGCGTTCACAGCTGTGGGCGCGGCGGGGATAAGGGCAAGAGCCGCCAATGAAAGCAATAGGGAAAGTGAGCGTCTGACGGTACGGATCATGGGTGTTCTCCGTGTGGTGGTTGGGTTTGTACCAGTAGCGGTTCGCTATGAAATACAGGCAAGATTACAGTTTCGCAAACGCGCATGGTCAAGCACGCCTTGCAGCAGAATGTTCAGATTTCGCTTGTAGGGGAACGTTCCAGCATGGTGTCGAGCGCGGCAACCGCGTATTCGCCGGTCATGCCCATGCGCGGGGCCAGTTGGGGGAGATTTTCAACCGCATCGCAGGGGCGCACATAGAGCGGCTCCACATCTGCGTCAAAATAATCGCCGTGACGGGCCAGCAGACACAGCGAAGCCGTATCAGGGCAGACCAGCCGGGGCATGGCGAATGGCGAGTCGGTTTCCTCTTCTACGGGAACCATACGCATGCCTTCCAGAGCCGTAAATACATCTGCATTGCGGGCAAGGCCGCTGCCGCAAACATGTGTGCGACGGTGTTTGTCGGTGCCATCCGGCAGGGGCGCTCCCTGTGCGTTCTCGACACGCCGCAAGGCCTCCTGCGGCGCGCAGAGATCAACAGCCTGCGTGGGCTGGGCCGGAATCTGCGGCCCATACGACATGAAGGGCTGGCAGTGCACAAGATTGCGGCGGGCGTGGGTGAGCACCCAGACAGGCGTACCGTAAAACAGGTTGTGCTGGAGCACGGCGCTGGTGGCCAGAGCCTGCATGTAGTCCAGCCCCGCCAAGCGGGCCTGCCCCACGCGGCGCAGGGCTGCGGCGGTGGTCAGCACCAGCCGTATGCCCGTAAAGGAACCCGGCCCGCACACGCAGGCAATGCGCCGAAAGTCGGCGGGCTTGATGCCAAGGCTGCTGCAAATCTCTGCAAGGGCCGGGGCCAGAATTTCCGTAGCCCTGTCGGCCTTGTGCCATTCCTGCACGCAGATCAGCCGCTCATCTTCGGTGACAATGATCTGGAGCACGCCCTCTGCGGCATTGAGGATAAGCTCAAGCCCGGTGCCGTTCTGCATTATGAGCCGCTCCCGAACCATCCGGTATTTTTGAGGATGCGCCACAGGTCATTATAGGTGGCAAGCAGCATGAGAGCCACCAGCAGGGCAATGCCCGCGCGCATGGCGTAATCCTGCAAACGTGCGTTGAGCGGACGGCGGAAAATTATTTCCCACAGGCAAAACACAATCTGCCCGCCATCCAGCACGGGGATGGGCAGCAGGTTCAGGATGCCAAGGTTGATGCTGATGAGCGCTGCCAGCGCCAGCAGCCCGGCAAGGCCTTCGTGGGCCTGCTTGCCCACCATCTGCATGATCATGATGGGGCCGCCCACCTGATCCAGAGGCACCACGCGCTCGGCCAGTTTTACAAAACTCTGCCACGTGAGTGAAACCATGTCTGCGGTCTGGCCCGCTCCGGCAATGGCCGCATCGGCAAAATTGTGCTGCACGAGCCGCACAGCGCCGGAATTACGGATGCCGATAAGCCAGGCGCTTTCTTCTTCGCCAAAGATTGTCTTGCGCGTGGAACGTTCAGGCGTGAGTTCCACGCTGATGATCATGCCCTGCTCGGGCTGCGCGGCTTCATCGGCGCGTGTTTGATCATCAGCCTGGGGGGCCATATCGGGGCGCGAAAGCGTGACGGCAAGAGTTTTGCCGTTGCTCTGCGTAATGGCGTCGGCCATGGCCTGCCAGTTGGCAACGGCAGCGCCGTTGATGCTCACAATGGTGTCGCCGGGCTGAATGCCCGCCTTGTCCGCAGGGCCGTTCTGCACAACGCCGCCAACCTGCGGCAGCAGCACGGGGGTGCCCCAGCCCAGGGCCAGGGTCCAGCAGAGCAGCCACGCCAGAAGGATATTGGCGGCGGGGCCAGCGGCAACCACAAGCAGACGCTGCCATGCGGGGCGCAGGGCAAAGCTTTCTTTTTCGCTAAAGCCTTCGGGGATATCCTTGGGGTCGCTTTCACCCACCAGGGCCACATAGCCGCCAAGCGGCACCAGCGACAGGGCGTATTCCGTCTTGCCCTTGCGGTATTTGAGAATCTTGGGGCCAAAGCCCAGCGAGAACGTGGAAACGCCCATGCCAAGACCACGAGCCACGGCAAAGTGTCCCAGTTCGTGGAAAAAGATCAGGCCGCCAAGAACGACCACTACTGCAATAATTGTTGTCAGCACAAGGAACCTCCGTCACGGGCCAGTCCGTAGACCAGATCGCGGCTCTGGCAGTCAAGACGCTGCATGCGCTCCGCCAGTGTATGCGCCTCGATTGTCAGTGCGGCTTCGCTATCAGTTGCGGAAGCTGCACCTTCAAGAGGCGCGCATAAAGGCTGATTGCCGGGGTTGGAAGCGTCATGCGCCTCCAGTGCGGCGGCTATAAGCCGGGGAATATCCATAAACGCGCAGCGGCCTGTAAGGAAAAGATCCACTGCGGCCTCGTTGGCGGCGTTGAGTACAACGCAACGTCCGCCACGGTTTTCCAGCACCTGTCTGGCCAGTCCAAGACAGGGAAAAGCGGTTTCGTCTGGATCATGGAAGGTAAGCTGCTTTGCCGTAAGGTCAAGGCGTGGCACATTTGCCGTTACACAGCGCGGCCAGAGCAGGCAGGCCGAAATTGCCATGCGCATGTCGGGTGTGCCCAGCTGCGCAAGTTGGCTTCCATCGTGAAATTCTACAAGCGAATGTACTACAGACTGTGGATGCACCAGCACTTTGATGCGCTCAACGGGCAGGCCGTAGAGGTGAAAAGCCTCAATGACCTCCAGCCCCTTGTTCATAAGTGTGGCCGAATCAATGGTGATCTTGGCACCCATGCTCCAGTTGGGATGCTTGAGTGCCTGCTCCGGCGTAACGTCGCGCAGTGCTTCTTGCGTCCAGCCGCGAAAGGGACCGCCGGATGCCGTAAGTATGAGCTTGTCCACTTCTTGCCCACGCCCGGCCAGACACTGAAAAATGGCGTTGTGTTCGGAATCCACGGGCAGCACTACTGCCCCGGTGCGGGCGCAAACGCGTCGCACAAGCTCGCCAGCCAGCACCAGCGATTCCTTGTTGGCAAGGCAGATGACCTTGCCTGCCAGGGCCGCCGCCAGCGTTCCGGCAAGGCCCGCCGCGCCCACCTGTGCGGAAAGCACGGTGGAGGCCTCAGGCAGGGAAGCAAGTTCTGCGTAGCCGTCGCTCCCCACAAGAATACGGGGGCGGTAGTCCGCAGGCAGCAGTGCGCGCAGTTTGGCTGCGGATTCTTCATCCAGCACTGCCAGATGCGGCGGTCTCCATGTAAGGGCCTGTTCCGCAAGGCGCTGCACGTTGCGGGCGCAGGCAAAACCCACCATGCGGAAGGCCTGCGGATGCACAGCGGCAACTTCCAGCGTGCTGCGGCCTATGGAGCCTGTGGAACCCAGCAGTACCAGACTGCGCGGCCATGTTTGCTGCCAGCTTTCACCGGGGGCGTCAGAAATGTAATTGATGGAAGGGCCGCCCAGGCCGGGCCAGAGTTGCGCCATGGTGACGTTGTCCTTTAATGGGCGCGCGCAGGTGCTCGCGGCGCGTGTGCGCATAAGATTGGTACTGCGGCAAAAAATTCAAGCTCCCCGGTGGGGATAACCGAGGATTTCAAAATAAAAATGCTCTAAGGGCCATTAACACTATGAGAAGCTTCGCCCCCCGCCGCAAGCAGGGGGCAAAAGAGGCATAGCGTTACCAGGCCCTAAAAGAAGAAAAACCACTGGTCAACAACAGCCACCATGGGCATGGCAAACAGCAGGCTGTCGGCTCTGTCGAGGATGCCGCCGTGCCCTGGCAACAGATTGCCGGAATCCTTGATGTTTACCGAGCGCTTGAGGGCGGATTCAAAGAGGTCGCCCAACTGGGCGAAGGCATTGACCGCAATGCCCAGCAGCGCAAAGGAGAACCATCCTGTCTTGCCGTAAATTTCGCCGTATATGGCGCAAAAGATCACGCAGCCAACAAGGCTGCCCACCGCGCCTTCCGAGCTTTTCTTGGGGCTGACGCGGGGCCACAGCTTGTGGTGCCCAAAGCGTGTGCCCACAAAGTAGGCGGTGGTGTCTGAAATAGCCACCGCTGCAATAACAAAGATGAGCTTGGTGGTGGAAAGATAGGTCGCCGGAAGCAGCAGCAGGGGCACATAGGCCAGCCCCGCCATAAAGATGCCGCTGGAGGCAAAGGCATTGTCGTCTTCAACAACATCCCACCGGAAAAGAAAACTCATGGACGCCAGCACAAAGCCAGCGCCAAGGCAGACCAGAGCATCTTGCGGCCTGTGCAGCCACGTGAGGCAGATCATGCACCAGCCAAGCACGATGGCGCAGATGCGGCTGGGCACACGGCTGGAGCCCCAGAACAGGGAGTAGAACTCCCACAGGCCGAGGGCGCATACCAGCAAAATGACGAACAACAAAGGCAGGCCCCTGAACCAGAGTGCCAGCAGCAAGACCGCAGCAAGGGCAAGACCTGTGAAAATGCGGCGGATATCGATGGATTGCGTTGAAGGATCAATGGGCATCAATTTGCTCCTGTGTTTTGCCGAAGCGGCGCGAACGGGCGGCATAGGCGTCAAGGGCCATGCGGAGCTGCGCGGCGTCGAAGTCCGGCCATGGCACGGGCGTGAAATACAGCTCGCTGTAGGCGCATTGGTAGAGCAGATAATTGCTCAGCCTCTGCTCGCCGCTGGTGCGGATAAGCAGGTCAGGGTCCGGTTGCCCGGCAGTATACAGATGATCGGCTACGGTCTGTTCGGTCACGTCTTCAGGGCGCAGACCTTCGCGCAGCATGGTTTGCATGGCTCGTACAATTTCGCCCCTGCCGCCATAGTTGAGGGCGAGATTCAGAACCATGTCCTTACCGCCCTCGGTGCGTTTGATGGCATGGCGCAGGGCAGTGCGCTGAGCAAGGGGCATGGAGTCAAGATCGCCCAGAACGCGCATGGAAATGCCTTGTTCGACCATGCGCGGCACCTCGCGGCTCAGAAATTCCATCAGCAGGCTGAAAAGGGCGCTGATTTCTGTCTTGGGGCGGTTCCAGTTTTCGCTGGAAAAGGTGTAAAGCGTGAGGTGGCGTATGCCCAGCGATCGGCAATCGGTCACAATGTTGCGTACGGTTTCCGCGCCAGCGCGGTGGCCTGCTTCGCGGGGCAACCCGCGCGCCTGAGCCCAGCGGCCATTGCCGTCCATGATGATGGCGAGGTGTGTGGGCAGTTTGTCTGGATGATCCGTCATGCAAAAGCCTGTGGTGAAAAGTCCTGCGGGTCTGCGGCCTTGTCTGCGGCGGCAAAGCCGCGCCCCGCAATGTGCTTGCGGGGCGCGCGCAACCCGGGCGGAAAATCCGCCATGGGCTATATTTCCATGATTTCCTTTTCTTTGGCCGCGCACTTTTTGTCGGCATCAGCCACAAACTTGTCCGTCAGCTTTTGCACGTCTTCAGAAGCCTTCTTCTGTTCGTCCTCGCTGATGGCCTTGTCTTTTTCCAGCTTTTTCAGGCTGTCGTTGGCATCGCGGCGCACGTTGCGTACAGCCACCTTGGCGTCCTCGGTGTATTTGCGGGCAACCTTGACCAGATCCTTGCGGCGTTCTTCGGTCAACGGCGGTATCATGATGCGGATGACCTTGCCGTCATTGATGGGCGTAAGGCCAAGGTCAGACTTCAGAATGGCCTTTTCAATCACCGAAATGCCGCCCTTGTCCCATGGCTGGATGGTCACCGTGCGGCTGTCGGGCACGGCAACGGAGGCCATCTGGCTGATGGGCGTTGGGGTGCCGTAATAGTCGCCCTTGATGCCGTCCACCAGAGCGGTGGAGGCGCGGCCCGTACGCAGTTTGGAAAAATCGCGTTCCTGTGCGGCAAGGGCCTTTTCCATACGGTCTTCGGCGTCCAGAAGGATGCTGTCTATATCCATCAGTATTCTCCTTGGGGGGGCTCAGTTCTGAACGATGGTGCCTACGGACTCGCCGGTGACGGCGCGGCAGATGTCGCCGCCAAACATGCGGCACACGATGATGGGCACGTTGTTGTCGCGCACAAGGGCAAAGGCCGTGGCGTCCATGACGCCCAGATGGCGCGCCAGTGTTTCGTCATAGGTGATGCTGTCGTACTTGACGGCATCGGAATATTTGTTGGGGTCTTTGTCGTAGATGCCGTCAACCTTGGTGGCCTTGATGATGGCGTCGCACTTCAGCTCCATGCCGCGCAGGGCGGCGGTGGTGTCAGTGGTGAAGTAGGGGTTGCCGGTGCCTGCGGCGCAGATGACCACGCGGCCCTTTTCCATATGGCGCAGGGCGCGGCGGCGAATAAAAGGCTCGCACACTTCCTGCATGGTGATGGCCGAAAGCACGCGCGTGGGGTAGCCCAGCTTTTCCAGCATGTCCTGCACGGCCAGCGCGTTAAGCACTGTGGCCAACATGCCCATGTAGTCGGCGGACGAACGTTCCATGCCCTTGGCCGAGCCGGAAAGCCCGCGAAAAATGTTGCCCCCGCCAATCACAAGGGCCATTTCCACGCCCATTTCGAGCACGGTGCCGATTTCACGGCAGATGGTGGCTACGGTTTCGGGGTCAATGCCGGTCTTGTTTTCTCCGGCCAGGGCCTCGCCGCTCAGCTTGAGCAGCACGCGCTTGTATTTCAGTGTGGGCATGAGTCCGCCTTGGTAAAGGCTGAGGTGTTGCGGGCTTTCGCCGGACGCAGGAAAAGGGCTGGGCTTTTGGCCCCGCCCCAAAACGAAAAAATTGTAACAGAACTTGCGCGCAGCTCAAAGTGTTTTTGCATCTGCAGTCCCGGCAGGGTTGAACTGCCCTGAGCAGATGCCGCTGGCGCAGTCTGGAAACGGCGAGTACGTCTATTTGGGCCATTCCTCAATGGTAAATGGCAGGCTTTGGGCCATCTGGGTCAGAGCCTCGCGCGCCTCTCGCTCTCTGTGAGGTGAAAAGATAACCCGCAGCAGGGCGGTCTTATTTTCAAGTACGGTAAAATAGGCAATGTGCTCATAGGCTTCGAGCAAAAAGCGGAACAGCCCCGTATGCTCCGGCGCAATGCGCACCAAAAGGCTGGCGCTGCGTGTTGGCGGCGGCAGTGCGGGAGCCGGTTTGCGCCTCTCGCGCAGTGAGGGCGGCCCGGAAGCGGAACCCCGTGCGCGCGGCATCAGTACAACCCGGCCCAGCGGGCCAGAATCACCAGCCCGATGCCAAAGGCAATGGTGAGAAAATAATTCTTTGACCACCACGCAACCAGCAGCGAGGGCAGGGCCACCATCAGAAACAGGTTGGAAGGCCCAGCGTTGAAATGCCCTTCGTAAAAGAACACGTCCGGCCCCACCAGGGCGGCCATGACGGCAACGGGCACAAAGGACAGCCAGTGCCGCAGCAGCGGGGGCAGGCTGTCGCCCTTCAAAAAGGTGACAGGCAGGATCTTTGGCAGAACCGTAACCAGAACACTGCCAAGCAGGCAGAGCATCAGGGCCGCATGGGTGCTGAACCATCCGCTTTCGTTCATGATTCGGCCTCCTCTGTGCGCTGTGTGTTCAGGCTCGCAGTTTCGCAGTCTTTGGCGGGTGTGTGCGCTGCGCAGGCAAGGTCAAGGGGCGCGCCATCGTGCTGCGCCTTGCGCACCAGCAGCCATGTGCCAAGGCTTGCGCCCAGCACCGTGGCAACGGCAATATTCCACTGGGTCATGCCCGCAGCCTTGAGGCTGATGGAAAGCGTGGTGGTAAAGAGCGCCACCAGCACATGCAGGCGGCTGACGCACTGCGGCACCAGCAGGGCCAGAAACATGGCGGTGAGCGCATAATCAAGACCCAGCGGCTTGACATCACTCACCAGTTCTCCGCAGAACGCGCCGATGGCCGCGCCGGAAACCCAGCCCAGCTGCGCGGTCTGGTTGCAGACAAAGAGCGTGGTGAGGCTGCGCTGCCAGCCGTTCTGAAAAGCTGTGACGTGGACGGCAAAGGTCTCATCCGTGAGGCCGAGGCCCAGCAAAAAGCGTTGTCCGCGCGGCAGGCCTGCCAGCCAGGGAGATTCTGCGGCGGATTGCAACAGATAGCGCAGGTTTACAATAAACACTGCCGCCATGATGGAGAGCGCGCTTGCGCCAGCGCCCCACATGCCCGCGAACACGAACTGGCCGGAGCCGGAAAACATGAGCACGGACATGGCGACAGCCAAAGAGGGCGGGATGTTGTTCTTGACGGCAAGAACCCCAAAAGCGAAGCCTACGGGCAGGTAGCCCAGCACAATGGGCAGGGCGCGCCGCAGGCCCTCCGCCAGGGGGGAAGCGGAAGATATGCCGGACATGTCATAACCTCGATAAAAGTAAGACAATGAGGCTACGCCCTTTGCCCCTGGCTGGCAAGCCGAAGCCGGGTCTTGGTTCCAAGCCCGGCGGATGGCGGGAGTTCGGCTGATTCCCCTCTGGCATGAGGCAAGCAGAAGCAATGGAGAATGCAATGCGGGGTGTTTCGGTTGCAGCCATCCATCCTCGAAGCAAAGTTTGCCTGCCTTCGTGAAGGGGCGCGGGGGCAGACTCCACGAAGGCAGGCAAACTGTTATGGCTCTGTGCTGCAAATATGAATCGTCAGCACCACGTTTTTTGTGAGATCTTTACCACCAGAACAGGGGATACCTTTTGCGGGCGGCGAGATTATTGGCGGCATATGCCAGGGCCAGCATGCAGATGGCCCCCGCTGCGCAGGGCAGGAGTACGTACCAGTAGCCAAGGCTGTGGATGCCGGGGCCGCCGATGACGGCGATAAGGGCCGTTGCGCCCCCAGGAGGATGCAGGGTCTGCGTTGCGTGCATGAGGGCAATAGCTGTGGAAACAGCAAGGCCCGAGGCCAGCACCGGATTATCGCTGAACAGGAGCTGGCAGGTCACGCCCACAAGCGCGGAAAGCACATGCCCGCCCACAAGATTGCGGGGCTGGGCCAGCGGACTGTGGGGCGCACCAAAGGCCAGCACGGCGGACGCGCCGAACGAGCCGATGAGCAGGGGCAGATTCCACTCTTGCGAGCAGAGCTTTTCAAGCAGCGCAAGGCTGATTATGGACAGACAACTGCCTGCCCACGCCCAGAATATTTCATTCCAGTCGGCCCTGGGCGGGGCCATTGTGCCTGCCCGCAGGCGGCGCAAAACACGCATCATTGGCATCCTCGTTACTCGATGTTGCGAGAGTCGCGGTTGTGAAGCCGTGCTTCCCTGGTTGAATGGGCTGGCTGTCTATATCCGGGCCATGGCAAGAAAGGCCGTGTGCAGGGCGGCAAGCAGGGCAATAAGTGTTGGGCCTGCCCAGGCCTGCGTGCCGTGCATGCCGTAGCAGGTTATGGAGAGCGCCTTTTGCGGGCATACAGCTATGCAGTCGCGGCACAGATTGCAGTCCGCATTGGGGCCTGATGTCGTCATGGGATCGCCCATGGCGTCCTGACGGCATACCCGCACGCAGGCCATGCAGCGGCGGCAGGGGCCTGTGCGGCGCACGCGCCAGGGGGCAATGCGCCCAATCCACTTTGTCAGCAGCCCCAAGGGGCAGAGGCCCCGGCAGTAGGCGGCGTATCCAGCCTTGCGGCTGACCAGCAGGGATGCCGGTACAGCCAGCAGTCCAAGCAATAGGCCGCAGGCAAGAGCCGCCTCCAGCGGCGCACCCGAAAGACGCAAGAGCAGGGGAACGGCAAGGGTCAGGCCCAGCATGGCGAGCCGCAGATATGGCAGCCACCTGGGCGCGCGGCGGGGAATGGGCAGAGCAGCATTACCGGAATCGGTGTTTGCGGAGCCGGAATTTTTTATCGCAGTCAATCCACGCGGGCCGCCGACGCAGGATTTTGCGGCGCTGGCATCCCACACGCCAAAGTAGCAAAGATGGCTGCACCAGGCCGCGCCAGCAATCAGGGTGGAAAAACCGAACAACCCCAGCATGAACCAGCCGCCGCCACGATAGATGGGTGCAGCGGCGATCAGCCCCGGAACAGGCAGATGCAGTTGCCCGCTGAGCAGAAAACGGCTTTCCAGAGCCAGCCCAAGGACAAGCTGGGCGAAAAAAACCAGTGAAAAAAGCCGCCACAGGCGCATTCTGACCTGCGGAACCTTTTTGCCGCTCAGCCATCCGGCTGCGCAGGCCGCCCAAATGCCCGCCAGCGCAAGTTGCAGTGATCCCCATTGAGGGAAAAACCGTTCAATAACGAGCAGTTGCGGCTTCATAAACCAGACTGGCAACAACAGGCCAAGGCAAAGGAGCAGCGCGCCCAGTTGGGTGCGTGCGGTCGTGTCGCCTTTATGGTAGCGTTGTCGTGCGGATTCGCGCAGCAGGGGCAGGGCGGCAAGCGCCGTCAGCAGGGCTACGCTCAGCAGGATAACAGCCAGCCTGTGCCACGGTTCGCCCATGAACATGCGCATTTGTACAAACTGGGCCGCAGCCCATATCCAGCGGGCGGCCAGCAGGGGCAACACCAGCAGCAGGAGCAAACGCACCCATGCGGCGCGGCCCCAGGCAAGCAGGGCCAGTGCAAGGCAGGCGGCGGCAAGGCCGGGCTGACCGTTGCGCCAGAAGTGCGCTCCGGCAGGCAGCAGGGCCAGAAAAGAAGGCAAGGGGATAAGGCGGGAAGCTCCGCGCATGTCAGACTTCCTTTACATTCGGCATGTTATGGCGCTGCTACGCGCCGCCGTGCATGGGGTGAGGCGTTTACTTGGGCAGTTTGCGCTTGCCCACCAGATCCACAATGTCGATGCGCACTACACCCGTGCGGGCTAGGGCCGCATCCGGCGTGGGCGTGGGGCAGAGGGCGGCGTAGCGCACTGCCAGGGCATCAAGGGCAAGGCCCTTTTCCGCCGGGTCATCCACAATCACGGCGCGGCCGGTGCCGCACAGCGATTTGTAATAGGTCGTGGACTTTTCCCTGTGGATGGTCACATCCGCGCACAAGGTAAAGGCCACATTGGGGTTGCGGCGGATGCAGTCCAGCTTGTGGCCTTCAAGGGCGCAGTGGATATAGATGCAGTTGCCCTGGCGCACAAAGTTGAGCGGAATGGCATAGGGAAATTCCCCGTCGTGCATGGCAAGGCAGAGGTCTTCAGCCGTGGAAAAAACTTCGTCAAAAAATGCCGGATCAAGGCATTCGCGGTTTTGTTTGCGCATTTGCGGCTCCTGATACTGGCCTGCTGGCTGGGTTACAGCGAGGTATTGCTGCCGATGGGGTCCGGCGTGGATGAAATGTCTGCGACAAAGCAGGGGGGTGGCGTCACAGAAAAATTGGCAGTGTGATTCTGCAGGCTGCGTTGCCAGTGCAGGCGCGCCGCCGTGAGATCTGTCGCGTCCGGGTGGCGCTCTGCCTCGCGCAGGCGGGCCAGACGCTCGGGGCTCAGTGGATGACCGCCCTTGCGCTGCGATGCGGCAACCACCTGCGGATTGACCCGGCCCTGACACAAGAATCCATCAACTACCGTATTGCCGCCAGCCTGTAAAATTTCATGTGTTGCAGCCATGCAGCGGCGGGCGTGGTCTGAATGGGGCCACGCGCCCAGCGTGCCGAAAAAAAATACGTGCTTGCCGCGCACTCGCTCCATGTAGCGCAGGGCGCGGGCATCAGGCAGGCCTTTGCGCACCCAGAAGCCCAGGGCCAGTATATCAAAGTCATCCGGCTCAGGGGCGATGCGCACGGGAAAGCAGGGAAGACCCGAGGTGTCGGCCAGAGCCTCAGCCACTTTGCGGGTATTGCCCGTGCAGGAAGAATAAACAATGCAAGCGTTCATGCGGATCCTGAAAATCTGTTTTGAGAATTTGCATTCCCATCGCGTTTGGAGCGCTCCTTGGCGAGCGCGCACTCATAAAGGCGGTGCTGCCTGAGTGGCGGCATCTTCACTACATAACGGTCAAAGCTGCGCCTGCAGCCGACAGAGTGGTATCGATATGAAATGAATCTATGCTTCTGCCCTTTCGCGCAGGGCGTTGGCATCAAGCAGAATGATGCGGCGGCGATCGCGGTCAATGAGACCGGCTGATGCCAGGGCACTGAGCTCCCGGCTCAAACTCTCGCGGCTTATGCCCATCTGGCGGGCCAGGGTTTCCTGGGTAACTCCCATGCTCAGGGTGGCGCTTTTTTCCATCTTTGCACGGTGCAGCAGCCATGCCGCTACCCGGCCCGAAACGGAAATGCGACCCTGCGACCCCGCAATCTTGTTGATGAACAGGCGCTGGCGCAGGCTCATGGCCGCCAGCATGGCGACTCCAAGGGCCGCATCGTTGTGCAGGGCTTCAAGCAGTGCCTTGCGTTCCAGCCGCAAAACTACGCCGTTCTGCACTCCGATGGCCGTTGCGGGCAGGCCTTCTTCGTAAAAAAGCACCCCTGCGTCCAGCATTCTGCCGCAACGCACAAGGTGCAGCACACATTCCTTGCCCTGAGCCGAGTGGCGGCACAGTTTGACCATGCCCGAGAGCAGCAGCATGGCATCGGCAGTGGCTTCGCCTTCGCGAAAAAGTGTCGTGCCCTGGCTGAATGGCTGCACACGGGCGTGCAGCGCCAGCTTTTGGCGTTCAGTATCCGACATGGCCGCAAAGGGGCCGGTTTGCAAGGCAGCATGGATGGTTTGCAGGTCGCTGTTTTCCATCTCGTCTCCCCTCAGACCGCAGCATGTGTGCGGGCGGTCTGGTATTGCAGTTTCGCTTACGTCTGTACGGAACGCCTCAGTGCCATTGGCTGACAGCAAGGCCTGTTGTCAGCAACACTGGCAATACACCAGAAATGCCCGGGATGTTCTGTGACCGAGATCACAAAAACTTGCAATTCAAAGCCGGATTTCAGGCTAAATCAAAGCAACATGCTGTATGTTAAGGTGATTTTAGAACAGGGGGCAAATGAAATGAATTAATTGCTCCGCAAGGACGTTCCCGAAAATCCTTGCCACGAAATGCGAGCAGGCAGGTTTTTGGCTGGTGTAAGCGAGCATTTCAAGTGCTTAAGGTTATAGAGGCTGCAATCTGCGGGAAATGTGCGGCCTTTGCATAAAGCGCAAAGCCTCGGCGCAGAAGCCGGAATATTCCGACTGCCGCGCCGAGGCCTGAATGTGCAGAGTGGGCAGAAGCGCTTACTTCTTGCCGCCCTTCTTGGTGCTCTTTTTGTTGCTCTTGGCAGGCTTGGAGGGCGCTGCCGGAGTAGGTTCGGGCTTGGTTTCAACCGGTGTTGCGGGTTCCGTTGCCGGAGCTTCTGCCGCAGGCTCCGCCTTGACTTCAGGCGCGGTCGCTTCTTCCACTACCGGAGCGGCTTTGTCTTCGACAGGGGCTTCCACAGGAGTCTCAACCTTGTGTTCCTCGGCTTTGGGCGCGGCGGGAGTCTCTGCCTCAGGTGCCGGAGCCGCCGCTTCCGCCACAGGGGCGGCAGGGGCTTCAGCCTTGGTTTCCTCAGCCTTAGCTTCTTCAGGGGCGCGGCCAGCAGCGGTCACGGATGCACGGGGGCCAGGTTCGGCCACGGGAGCGGCGGGTTTTTCCGGCGCGCCTTCAATGGCGGGCTTCTTTTCCGGCGCAGGGGCTTCCACCACTGAACCGTCGGCCAGCACCAGCGAAAGGGCGTGGGCCGGGCAGGCTTCCATGCAGGCGGTGATGCGCTTGCCGTTTTCCATACGCCATGCGCGGCACATGTCGCAGCGCACGGCCACTTCGCGGCGGGCGCGCTGGGCCAGGGTTTCACCATCGTCGCCATCCACGGAGGGCATGCCGATGGTGTCAAGGGTGATGGTGCCGTAAGGGCATGCAGCGATGCACATCTTACAGGCAACGCAGTATTGTACGCGCATGATGATGCGGCCATCGGCATCCTGCTGCAATGCGCCAGTGGGGCACACGTTGGCGCAGGGCGCGTGGTCGCACTGGTGGCAACGCACGGTGGTCTTGAAGCCTTCGGCCTTGACCACCTGTACGCGCGAAACCAGTTCGTCGCGGTGTTTCATGGCCTCTTTAAAGCTCATGCCGTGGTGGGCGGCAATGCAGGCCACTTCACAGCGGCGGCAGGCGCGGCATTTGTCGGGTACGACCTGGATATGTTCAGTCATGGTCCGTTTCCTTGGATGCAACGTGCAGGGCCATAAGCGTCATCCCATGACCCCCGTTGAAGTGGATGTTTTCGCCGCCGCAACTGGGGCAGACGAAATGCCGTTGCGTCAGGCTGAATTCATGTCCGCACTGATTGCAGGTACAGGCCAGGGGCGCGCAGGCAAGCGTAAGCTTTGCGCCCTCGGCAAGGGTCCCTTCCGCCAGCAGTTCAAAGCAGGCGGTGAGCGTTTGCGCTTCCACGCAGGCAAGCAGGCCCAGTTCGCACTGGAACTCCACGATACGGCTGACCGGAGATTCCGGATGCGCCTTATTGTGGTCTTCCACAGCCTTGATGGCCATGTTCAGCAGTCCCTGGACCAGCGTTGCCTCATGCATGGATCAAACTCTCCAACCCTTCGCGCCTAGCGTTCGGTGCAGGAAACGCATGGGTCGATGCTGTTGGTTATCAGCGCCACATCGGCCACCTTGCAGTCACGCATCATGACGCCCAGAGCCTTCCAGTTCATGTAGGAAGGCACACGCCATTTGAGGCGCGAGGGCATATCCGTGCCGTTGGTGCGAATGTAGTAAAACACTTCGCCGCGCGGGGCTTCGGTGCGGGCGCAGGCCTCTGCCGTGCGGATCTGGCGCATGGGCGCCGTGATCTCGCCCTCGGGCATCCTTTCGATGCACTGGCGGATGAGGCTGAACGATTCAAATATCTCATGCAGCCGCACCATGGTGCGTGAGTTCACGCAGCAGCCGTGCTCAAGAACCGAGTTGAAGTTTAGCTTGCCGTAGGCGGCGTAAGGCGAATCCTTGCGCACGTCGATGGCAACGCCGGAACCACGGGCCACGGGGCCAACAATGCCAAGATGCACTGCGTCTTCCTTGGGCAGCAGGCCAAGGCCCTTGGTGCGGCCAAGAACCATGCCGTTGGTGGCGTAGATCTCGCGGATTTCATCCACCTGCGGTTCAACCTTGGCAAGGGTCTTGAGCATGTAATCCAACAGATCGGGCGTGACATTGTATTTTACGCCGCCGATGCAGTTGGCCGCCAGGTTCATGCGGTTGCCGTAAACGGTTTCCTTGAGGTCCTGCATCATTTCGCGCACTTCCATCACGTGCATGAACAGCGACTTGAAGCCGATGATATGCGCCTGAATGGCGGTGTTGAAGAGATGCGAGGCAATACGCTTGATTTCTTCGGCCACCACGCGCAGGTAGCAGGCGCGCTCGGGAATGGTGATGCCGAGCACGTTTTCCACCACCATGCTGTAGGTGAAGGAGTGGCTGTTGGAGCACAACGAGCACACGCGTTCTGTAAGGGTGACGTTCTTGACGAGGTTGCGCTGGGTAGCCATGGCTTCCATGCCGCGGTGCACGTGACCGGAGGTCAGCTCCACGTGGCGAACCGTTTCACCCTCCACCGTGAGGTGGAAATATACCGGTTCCTCGAGGGCCACGTGTACGGGGCCCAGAGGCATGGTGAAGGTGTTACTCATGGTTGCGCTCCTTGTCATTGAGAATGCGTTCCCAGAGGTCGGTGGTGCAGGCCCCGTTCATCATGATGGACAGGGGCACGGCCTCGTTGAGAATGCCTGCGTCAAGCTCTTCATCCAGAAACAGGCGCGTGGGATTGGGGTGGCCTGTAACCTGAATGCCGTAAAGTTCCATCATTTCCCGTTCGTGCCAGTCGGCATTGGCAAATAGGGGGGTAATGGAGGGCACGGTGGGCCATTCGCCGTTAAGGGTCACAGTCATGTTGTAGACCACGCCGTCCAGCTCAAAGT
Organism: Desulfovibrio intestinivivus; assembly: GCF_053570665.1. Classification (NCBI taxonomy): domain Bacteria; kingdom Pseudomonadati; phylum Thermodesulfobacteriota; class Desulfovibrionia; order Desulfovibrionales; family Desulfovibrionaceae; genus Desulfovibrio; species Desulfovibrio intestinivivus. The sequence goes on from NZ_JBRBQT010000001.1 coordinate 1,479,779, forward strand.
GGTAGCAAACTTCCTGCATGGGTTCGCTGAGCTGGCGGCGGTTGTAAGCGGTGGTCATGCACAGGCGCGCCTTGGCTTCGCTCATGATGGCGGCGGCATCCTGCAACATGCGGGGCGTACCCAGCCTGAACCAGTGAAAAGCGTTGCCGAAGCTATCCGTGCTGTGGTGTACGGCGTCGTCTTCGGTGCACAGGGCTGAAAGCCCCTCGATGACTTTGGCGTTGCCGTTAATTGTCTCTTGCATATGTTCTCCGCGGGTATGAACCGCTAATCCTTGGTGGGAGCGGCAGAAGTGACGCTGGTCGCCGCTGCCTCGCCGCTTGCGGCAGGCAGAACGCAGGCATTGCGTTTGGCGTCCTCAAGCTGGCGGCATTTGGGGCAGAGCCTGCGCGTCAGATCCCTGTCGATTTCATCATTATAGGCATAGAGCTTTTCGGCCAGCTTTTTGGGCAGGGGGCGCATAAGCTCGCCGCAACCGGCGCAGGGTTCGTAGCGAATCGTCTGCTGTTCGATGCGGTTGAATTTTTCCGATTCCGGATGCGCGGTGTGCCAGTCTGTCGTGATGCTCATGGCCCCGGTGGGGCAGTAATGGCGGCACGAGGCGCACAGGCAGCAGGAGTTTTGCCATATGGTGATGGTAAAACCCTTGCGGTCAGGCAGCGGCGAGATGTTGATGGCCCCTGCCGCGCACGAGTGACGGCAGATGCCGCAGCCCATGCACAGATCGGGATCAACAACAGCCTTGCCGCGCAACCTTTCCGGGGTGAAGGTTTCGCCCAAGGGGAAGGGGTCGGTGCTTGGACCTTCCAGCAAATTGCGGAACAGAACTTTTAGAAAGCCCGCCATATCACTCCTCCACGCCCAGTTTTTTCAGCCAGATGGAACGCGCCAGCACTACAGCCTCAAGAATGGCCTGCGGGCGAGGCGGGCAACCGGGCACGTTGACGTCTACCGGGATGTAACGGTCCAGCGGGCCTTCAATGGAATAGCCTTCGCGGAACACGCCACCCGAGATGGGGCAGATGCCCACCGCCACAGTGACCTTGGGTTCGGGAATTTCGTTCCACACTTTAAGCACGCGGTCGCGCACCCTGGTGGTCAGAGGGCCTGTTACAAGCACAATGTCGGCATGGCGGGGGCTGCCGCAATAGCGGCAACCCAGGCGTTCCACGTCATAGCGCGGAATACAGGCCGTGGTTGCCAGTTCCACGTCGCAACCGTTGCACGAGCCAGCGTTGATGCGGAAAAGCCACGGCGACCGCACGGAGAGTTTTTTAAGCATGTTATCCAGCGACACGTCGGCCTCCTTACATCACCCAGACCAGTATAAGGCTGCACAGCGCAAGCGCCGTGGGCACAGTTATGTAGAAACGGAAGGCCTGGTCAATGCGGAAGCGCCCTGTGGCCGACTTGACCAGCGTGAGCGAAACCAGCATGAGGCCAAGGCACTTGAGCAGAAACCAGACCAGATTCACCAGCCATATGTCAGATATGGTGCCGGGGAAGAAAAGCGCAACCCCCAGACCCAAAACTACAAAGGTCTTGAGCGCGGACGTGATCTGGAACAGGGCCAGCAGGGGACCGCCGTATTCCAGCAGCGGGCCTTCAATCAGTTCAGTTTCCGCCTCGGGGATATCAAAGGGCACAACGCCCATGGTGCCGGGCAGGAAGATCAGATAGGCCAGCAATGCGGGGATCATGGTCGGGTTGAACCCGAAGGAACCCACCTGCTGCTGCATGGCGACGATCTTGAGCAGCGAGAATTCCGCGCCCCAGGCACCGCCGCTCAGCACCTTGCCCGTAAGCATGGCGACAGAGAGCAGAATCATGAGCAGCGGCGTTTCATAGGCCAGCATCAGCATCATTTCGCGCGAGAAGCCCACAGCGCCGTATGGCGAACTGGAGGCGGAGCCGCCCAGCATGATGGCCATGGCCGGGATGGGCAGCAGGTAGAAGATCACCAGCAGGTCGCCCATGTTGAACAGGCCGTTGAACACGCCGGGGATCGGTATGAAGGCCGCGCACACGGCCATACCCGTGAAACCGAACACCGGGGCCATCAAAAAGGCCGAGCGGCAGGCGGTTTTGGGGATAAGGGTTTCCTTGGTCAGCAGCTTGGCTATGTCGAGCCAGGGCTGGATCAGCGGGGGGCCGACGCGGCGTTGCAGCCGCGCTTCGACCCGGCGGTCAAGCCCTTTGAAGAACATGGCCACCAGCAGGGCAAAGGCCCCGCCGGGGAAGATGCACATGTGCAGTATGGCAAGCAGGGTGTCGCTCATCAGCGGTTCTCCTTGGCGGGCTTATTGCCGCCCATAAGGCCGAGGATTTCCCCGAAAATGCTGGAGGGCTTCATGCGGCTGGTGGACGTTTCGACCGGCAGACCGCAGGTATGGACGTCAATTTCGCGCAGGCGGGTAAAGCGCAGCACGAACCAGCGTCCGCCAGCAAATGCAAGAACCATCATGACGAACATGCCTGTGGCGTTCCATGCGCCGGGGCCGGAAAGCACGCCGGACAGGCCCACATTGAGCGGCATAAAGCCGTATTCAGCCAACACGTTGTTGATGGGCCCAAGAGCCAGGCCGGGGAACACGCCCGTGAGCACGCAACCGGCAGCCAGAATGCCCATGGGCACGCGCATGATCAGCGGGGCCTCATGCACATCGTGCAGGTTGGGCGAGGGCTGGCCCAGGAATGCCGCATGCATGAACTTGGCGATGTAGGCCATGGTCAGCACGCTGCCGATCAGGGAGAGCAGCGCCAGGAAGGGCTGGCCCGCTTCCATGAGGGCATGGTAGATAAGCCATTTGGACGAGAATCCGCTGGTGGGCGGCACGCCCACAACCGAAAGCCCGGCAATGGCGAACATGGCAAGGGTAAAGGGCATCTGGCGGCCAATGCCGCCAAGGTCTTCCAGCGTTTCCCTGTGGGTGGCAAACATGACTGCGCCGCACACAAGGAACAGCAGGTCTTTGAAGAACACGTGGTTGATCACGTGCAGCATGCCGCCCGCGTAACCCAGCGCGCCGCCAGCGGCAACCGCCAGCACCATGTACCCAAGCTGGCTCACCGTGGAATAGATGAACACAAGCTTGATGACGTTGGTTCGCAGGGCCTGCACGGCAGCCATGATGATGGTGATGCCGCCGATCCACATGGCAACGGTGCTGATGATGTTCTGCTCCATGCCGCCCAGCACGCCAGCCAGCATAAAGCCGCCGCCCATGAGCATGAACAGCTTGATGAGGCCGAGGATGGCACTCTTAAGCAGCACGGACGAGATGTAGCCGGAAACAGGCGTGGGGGCCAGGGCCGGGTGCATCTGCCAGTCAATGCGGAAGGGCAGCTGGGCCGCCTTCATCAGAAAACCGGCAGCCAGCAGTGCCATGCCGAGCCATGCCGCGCCGTGGGGAATGTAGGGTGCGGCACCCGTGAGCAGTGTGGCGTTGAAAGGCGTTAACGGCCCCACAACGCACAGGCCCAGGAAGATGAAGCCCGCGCCGAACACGTTGAAGATAAAGTACTTGAAGGCCTCGCGGAGCGAGTCTTTGTCGCCCTCATGGGCAATGGCCAGATACAGCGTCCACGAGCTCATGATTTCCCAGAACAGGAAGAAGCTCAGCATGTACTGGCTGGCGGCCATGCCGACCAGGCCGCCGCACATGGCGGTAAAGGCGCAGTAGAAGCGCCACTGGCGGTGGCTGTGTTCCATGTAGCCGAGGGCGTAGGCCATGTTGACCGCGCCAAGCACAGGAACCAGCAGGGCAAAGCAGAAGGAAAGCGTATCCAGATCGCGGCCAAACAGGATGACCAGCAGCGCGGTAAACAGCATCACGCCCACGCTGGCCCATCCGGCCTTTTTGCGGTCACGGTAGAACAGGGCGGGCAGCACGGCGCCAAACACGGGAACAACCACGAAGATGGGCCAGGACACATTCATGGCCAGGAGCACATCGGGGTCGTTGAGGTTGGGCGTAAAGCACATGGAGGCCACCGGCACCACAAGGTTCATGGCGAGCTGCGGGGCAAGACCCATGATGACGCAAATGCCCGCCAGAATGATCAGGCCGATCTGCATGCTGCGCGGCGCTTCGGTCACGGCGGGCAGGTCGGCGGGGCGTTCTTCGAACACAAGGGTTTTCAGAATGCGCGTGTAGTAGATCAGGCCCACCAGCGAGCCGCCCAGAATCAGGGCCGCCAGCCAGATGTGCCCGGCGGTGGTGGCCGCCTGAATCATCAGGAACTTGCTGTAGAAAGCGCCAAAAGGCGGCAGGCCCATGATGCTCACAAGGCCGATGCCCATGCAGGCAACGGTCACGGGCATCTGGCGGCCAAGGCCGCGCAGATCTGCAAGCTTGCGGCTGCCCGCGCGCATGATGAGAGCGCCGGCTCCAAGGAAGAGCAGGTCTTTCATGATGGCGTGGTTGAGCATGTGCCACAGCGCGCCAGTGGTCGAAAGCCACGTGCCTACGCCGAGCACCAGAGCGATTTCACCAATCTGCCCGAGGGTCGAATAGGCCAGCATGCGTTTGATGTCGTCCTGGCGCAGAGCCATGATCTCGCCAAAGATCAGGGTTGCCGCGCCCATGGCCACAAGGCCGGTGCCCAGCCAGGAAAGGCCGAACAGGCCGGGCATGCCCATGATCATGGGCCGCATGAGCAGCACTGCCACTATGCCGAACACGCCCATCTTGGTGATGATACCCGAAAGGGGACCAGACACCGAGGAAGGCGCGGCGGGGTGGGCGTCAGGCAGCCAGGAGTGCAGGGGCACAAGACCCATCTTCACGCCAAAGCCAGCCAGGCAGAGCACAAACGCGCCCTGCATCAGCCCGAACGAAAGCGAAGGATCGCCCAGCAGCAGAAGGCCGGGCAGCATGAACAGCGCACCGCCCGCGCACATCACATAATATTTGAGGCCAGCATTGTAGGCGCTACGGTTGTTCTCATGTACCACCAGAAAGTAGGAGGCGAAGGTCATGAGTTCCCAGTAGCCGTACATGCTCGCCGAGTCGGCGGCGGAAACAATGCCCGCCAGCGATGCGAATGTCAGCAGCAGGAAGAACCAGTAGCGGCCCTGGCGTTCGTGGATGTAGCTCAGCGAGTATATGCTGACCACCAGACCCACAACGGCGATCATAACCAGGAAGAGTTTGGCCGTGGGGCCCGCCGGGGTGGCGATGGTGGTCGCCAGCGCTAGGGCGGAAAAGGCCACGCCCACCAGGGGCGCGCGGTCGAACTTTGCCAGGAATGCGATGCCGGTCAGGAACGCACCGGCGTAATAACACCAATATGCCGGGTGCGTTGCCGAATGCGGAACTGCCACATTGTAGGAAGAAGCGAACAGTTCGGTGATGGGGCCTCTGAACAGGCCCAGCAGCGCCACAACTACCGCGAGGCCCAGCATCACAACGACATTGCCGGAAGGCGCTGCCCATGAAGCCGGGGTTTCTTCGCCTGTGGTGTCCAGCACGGCAATGCGTACTGCTTCCACATGCAGCCAGATTAGAACTGTGGTGGCGAGGGCCATGCACAGGAGCGCCGCCATGGCGCCGGGCATGCTGTCCAGAATGCCAGAACTGATGAACATGCGGGCTTCAGGCACCAGGAAGGGCGAACCGCCCACCGCAGCCAGCATGCCAAGGCCGAAGCAGGCTGCTGTCCAGGGTTGACGTTTGCCCGTGGCGCGCAAATCCTGCAGCTGCACCGGTGCGTTGAGCGCCGGGGGGGTCAGCCGTGAAAGGGCGGTCCAGGCTAGCAGCCGTGCGGCTGCCTGGAACAGCACAAAAAGCCACAGGCCCGTACTGTTGATGCCGCCGCTTGCTCCAAGACCCAGGCAGAAAATGCCTGCATCATGCAGCGAACCCCATAGGATCAGGCTGCGGGGATTGTTGCGCTGTCGCACGGACTGCGCCGCGCCATACAGCATAAGGGCCATGCCCACGAGAAGCGGCACAAGAAAGCCGCCTGCCGAAAACAGTGATTCCGTCATAGTTTGCCCCGTGGTTTGCGGGTCTCTCGGATGTACCCGGCGGATCAACCCGGTCAAGTCCGGGCCGCACTTCCTAAATGGCATCGTGGTATCACCACAATACCATGTCGTGAAAAAATGATCTTAAAAAGTTTTTTTGGCTTAGCCCACTTTGCAAACCGTTGCAAGCAACAACTCTTCCAAGAAGAACAGGTAGATTGCAAAAAATGGTATCAAAATGGGTAATGTGAGGGTGGGAGCAATAAACGGTTTGCTATTTGCGCGATTTTGAGAGGCTGTGAAATCGGTATGTTAGTCTTGATTTAATTGGTTACACAAACAAATTGTGCAAAAAAGCGCTAATGCATTGTGCAACGTTGTGAAATTCAATGACAACGCCACGTTAAAATGTGATTTTTTGAACTATCGTTAAAAGGGGGTGATCGCGCAAAAAATGAAGTAATACAAATTTTAAAAACGTGTTAAAATTGCGCCGAAATTGATAACAATTCCATTGCGCGCAGTCACCTTTTTTGTGATTTATTTTACCAGTGTGTGCGCAGCACAAGAAATGTGAAATAAAATTTTGAACCCGTGAAAAAAAAGAAAAAAATTTTCTGAAGAGGAAAAAAGGGGGGGGTAGAGCGGGCAAAAGCAGCGCTCTTCGGGCCGGGCTTGCGGCTGCCGAAAAGCTCCAGAACTTGCTGCATCAGAGAAAAGGAAAACAGCATTTTGCACTGCAAAATGCATGTTATATGGAATGGTGCAATGCTGATGTGGAGTGTACTGCGCTATTCGTCACGCAGGCGGCGGGACATAAGATTATGCAGCACCTCTTGAGGGTCGCTGTCTTCATACAGGATGCTGTACACAGCGTCTGTAAGAGGCGCGTCAACTTCAAGCCTGCGGGCAAGCTCGTGAATGGCGGCTGTGGTTTTAACACCTTCGGCCACCATGCCAAGGCTGGTCGTGATATGTTCAAGCTTTTCACCGCGCCCAAGCCGCAGGCCTACCTGACGATTACGCGAAAGGTCGCCAGTGCAGGTGAGGGTGAGGTCGCCAAGGCCGGAAAGCCCCATGAAGGTATGCGGCTGCGCCCCGCGGGCAACACCCAGCCGGCTCATTTCTGCAAGCCCACGGGTAATGAGCGCCGCGCGGCTGTTGTGCCCAAGGCCGAGGCCGTCGCAAACGCCAGCAGCTATGGCCATGACATTTTTGACCGCGCCGCCCATTTCAACGCCCATCACATCGGTGCTGGAGTAGCAGCGAAAGGAGTTGCCGGAAAATATCTGTCGCAGCAGGTGCCCCAGGGCTTCGTCCGACGTAGCCAGAACCACAGCCGTGGGCAGACCGCGCAGAACGTCCGCCGCAAATGACGGCCCGGAAAGCGCCGCGTAGCGGGGTGCAAGATGCCCAAGGCTCTGCTCCGTCACCTCCGCGCACGTGGCGAGGTTTGCGGTTTCAATGCCCTTGGCGGCGTTTACCAGCACCACGTTTTTGCGAAAAAAGGAGGCGTTGGCGGCAAGCCAGCCCCGCAACTGTTGGCAGGGAACTGCCAGCACAACGATTTCCCGGCCCATGACAGCAGGGTCAGTGGTTGCGCCAAGGTTGGGATGCAGGGCAAAGCCCGGCAGGTAGCGCGGGTTTTCGTGGCGCTTGCACACAGCCTCGGCCACTGCGGCATCGCGCAGCCAGAGGCTGGTCTTGTAGCCGTTTGTTGCCAGCAGGTGGGCCAGGGCTGTGCCCCAGCTTCCGCCGCCAGCAACGCAGATTTCAGGATTGGACATGGTCGGTTCAGAACCCCAGATTTGATTCCTGCCCCGGTTTGTCGGGCAGTCTGTCCTTTGGAATGGACGGAGCGTCGTTGCTTGTCAGTCGGTTGCTGCCTGAACCAAAACGCACCAGAAACATGCCACTGAAGCGCTGATCTTTGTACACTTCAACGCGATACAGCCTGCCCTGGCGGTCAACGGAAAAGCGTGTTTGAAAATCCTTGAGGGTCATGACCTCGCCGCTTTCGTCCTTGCGGCCGCTGTCATAACCAATGGCGTTGACGCGGTAGCCTTCCGCTGGCTGTACGAGCAGGCTTTTTGTCACTTCCAGCACCTGCCCGAAGGGGGCCTCGGTCTCCCGCCCGTCCACCAGCACCCGCATGCCCGTTATGCTGTGATCCATTTCGCGCCAGTCAGGGCGGATAAGCGTGATCATGCGGTTGCCATAGTGCACGCAGTACTGGCCTTCCTCGCCCTTGGCGCAGGGCAGCACTGCCATGATGGGCTTGGATGTGACGGCCTGCGCGGGAGCATCCTTGGAAAGCGGCAGCAGATTGATGGCCGGGCGCACGTCTTCCAGCGGCAAAAAGACTTTGTTTTCTGCAAAAGTAACGTCCAGCTTGTCCAGCAGGGCGTCGCGCACTCCCTCGGGCGTAAGCGCAAAGCCGCGCGTAAATTCCACTCCAGCCTGCGCAAGGAACGATTCCACCATCAGCAGATGGTAATATGCCCGTACTTCAACAGGAAATTCCTTGCTGGCTTCCAGCCCAAAGGCTGCCTTTCCCTGCCGCACGGCGTAATAGGAAAGGCTTCTGTCCATCTCGTGATCGCCTTCGGCGGTTTTGGTATTATGCACGTGCAGGGCATGTTGCGGGGAGAGCAGCTTGCTGTTGGCTGATTCTGCGGCCTGCCGGGCCTCGGCGCCCAAATCCCCCATGAACACGCCGTCAAGCGCTTCCTGGTCAATGATCACAGACTGCCCCCAGCGGTTGGGGTTGCGCAGCTTGTCCTCAAAGGAGGGGCGGTAATACCCGCTGCCATCGTGCAGGTTGAGCACCAGCGCCACGCGGGGGTGGCTTATGAGCTCCTGAATGCGGCGTACAGTGCCAAATTCGGGGTCGCGGTCGTCAAGTTTGGCAAACTTGCGGTTCATGTCGCCGTGCAGCCCGCGCGACCTCTTGATAATGCTGGGAAAATTGAGATTCGGCACCACCCACAATACGCCCTTGCGGATGGTGTAGTGCGTGGTCAGCAGGGTCGCGGCAGAAAATCCGCCCGGTTCGTCACCCTGAATGCCGCCAACCACCAGCACCACTGCCGAAGCCGGAGCCGCCATTTGCGCGGTGGCATTAGTATCGGCGTTTGCAGCACCACTGTCGTCAGTGCGCACAATTGCGGGGATGGCCTGCGTCAGTTCCGGCGCTTCGTCGCCCAATCGGACGGTTGTAAAGTCCAGCGTAAAGTTGCCGGGTGCCGCCACTGACGGAGCAGCCACAAAAAAACAGCACAGGAAAAAGAACAGAAGGGTTTGAAAACGGCTCTTTCCGCCGCAAAATATGCTGATGATGCGTGTGGTTTGTGTTTGCATGCCTGTGGTGTTTCGCGCTGAAGGTGCAGAGGATCAGTGACCGTATTTGCCTGCCAAGAAGTACGCTATTCGGCAGAAAACGGCAAGATGAACGGGGTCTGAACGGGCAAGGCTGAGGCAACTGGCAACGTGATGTCATAAGGAATTTTGTGCGGCCGTGCCTGCGCGGCGTCTGCACAAAATGTCATAGGCGGCAGCATGAAGCAAAGGCGCGCTGCCGTGCCTGGTCTGAAAACCAGCAATCGGGCAGCGCGCCGCGAAAGGTGCAGCTCTGTGATGGCTATCACAGATTCATACGCTTATTCCGGGTCAAAACCAATGTTGCTGATGGCGGTTTTTAGGGCCTGCATATCTACTGGCCCTGTTTCTTCAAAGCGCAGCTCTTTATCCTCAAGGTTGACCTGGGGATTGGCAACGCCAGATATTTTTGTCGCAGCTTCTTCTACAGCGGCCTTGCAGTGGCCGCAACGCATGCCATTGACTTTCAGGGTTTTCATCATATCCTCCATGCAGGAAAGAGTTTTCATTTTCATCTACAGCTTACTCGCCGCCATACGGAATGACAAGTGGAGAACCCATGAGCATAACTACGGATAAAGCCTGCCCTTTGCGTTTTGACATCAGCGGCATGCACTGCGCTGCCTGCTCCTCGCGCATTGAGCGGGTAGTGGGACGTATGGAAGGGGTGGAAAAAATCAGCGTGAACCTTGCTGCCGCCAGTGCGGAAGTGTGGCCCGGCGATGGGCAGGACAGCGACTTGCAGCAAAGGATAATGGAGCGCGTGGCCACCCTTGGGTTCAGCGCGGCTCCCGCTGCGGATGATGACGCCCCCCGCCAATTTGAAGAAGGCAAAGCCAGAGCTGCGGCAGACATTCAGGCCCGTTTGCGCCGTCTGCTGCCCATGGTTGCGTTTGCCGCACCTCTGCTGGTTATCTCCATGGGCCACATGCTCGGCCTGCCATTGCCGCAGGCGCTTGATCCGCACCTTTCGCCACGCGCCTTCATGCTGGCGCAGCTTGTACTCACCTTGCCCGTGGTGTGGCTGGGCCGCCACTTCTATGTGGACGGCATCAAGGCCCTCCTGCGCAAGGCCCCGGCCATGGATAGCCTTGTGGCCGTGGGCACGGGCGCGGCCTTTTTGTTCAGCCTTGGCAACACCCTGCTGGGGCTTGCCGGCAGCGAACCTATGACACGCGCCATGAACCTGTATTATGAATCCTGCGCCGTACTGCTGACCATGATTGAATTCGGGCAGTATCTGGAGGCCGTTGCCAAGCGGCGCGCCGGTGACGCCATGGGCGCGCTCATGAGCCTGACGCCGGAAACCGCTTTGCGGCTCAACCCTGCCGATGCCGCCGCAGCGCCGGAAGAAATGCCTTTGGCCCAGGTGCGAGTGGGAGATCATCTGCTGCTGCGTCCTGGGGGGCGCGTGCCCGTTGACGGCACCGTGCTGACCGGCAAAAGCGCTGTTGATCTGTCGCTGCTCACAGGCGAATCCATCCCGGTGCCCATCGGGCCGGGGGACAAGCTGGCGGCGGGCAGTGTAAACGGCGAAGGTTCGCTGACTTTTGTGGCTGACGCTGTGGGCGGCAACACCCGCCTTGCCCGCATCATAAAACTGGTGCGCGAGGCTCAGGGAAGCAAGGCTCCCATCGCCCGGCTGGCCGACAGGGTAAGTTTTTATTTTGTGCCCGCCGTTATGGTCATTGCCCTTGTGGCGGCCCTTGCATGGCTTGTGTTCAGCTCTGAACCCATTACAACGCCGCTGACGATTTTTGTGGCTGTGCTGGTCATGGCCTGCCCCTGCGCCATGGGCCTTGCCACGCCCATGTCCATCATGGTGGGCACGGGGCGGGGCGCGCAGCTTGGCGTGCTGATCAAGAACGGCGCTGCTCTGGAGCAGGCCGGGCACATCAGCGTGCTGGCCGTGGACAAAACAGGCACCCTCACCACGGGCAAACCCGTGCTGACAGGCGTGACCCTGCTGAGTGCTCCTGCGGGTATGGACGAAAATAGGCTGCTGAGCATGGCCGCCTCGCTGGAGGCGCGTTCCGAGCATCCTCTGGCTTTGGCCCTTGTGGGGGCGGCCAGGGAGCGCAATCTGGCATCCCTCCCGGTGGATGATGTGCAGGTAGCGCCCGGCATGGGTATTTCGGGCCGGGTGAAGCTGGATGGCGTGGACTACGGCCTTGCCGTGGGCAACAGAACATTCATGACTGAGCGTGGGCTCTCCGTGTCGGAACAAGCGCAGCAAAGGCTGGCTCTGTTGGCCGAGGCCGGGCAGACGCCCTTGCTGCTGGCTCTTGAAAACAATGGCAGCACAAGCCTTGCGGGTATTCTGGCCCTTGCGGACGCCTTGCGCCCCGAATCCGCCTCTGTGGTGGCGGCCCTGCGCGGCATGGGCGTGCGCGTGGTCATGTTGACGGGCGACAATGAGCGCACAGCAAAAGCCGTGGCGGCGCTGGCTGGCGTGGAGGAAATTGCCGCTGGGCTGTTGCCCGCGGACAAGGCCGCCTATGTGCGGCGGATGCAGGATGAAGGTCACGTGGTGGGCATGGTAGGCGACGGCATCAATGATGCCCCTGCCCTGGCTGCCGCCAATGTGGGCATGGCAGTGGGAACTGGCGTGGACGTGAGCGCCGAGGCGGGCGATATCGTGCTCATGCGGGACGGTATGGAGGCCGTGCTCACGGCTCTGGCGCTCTCGCGCGCGACCATGCGCAACATCCGCCAGAATCTTTTTTGGGCCTTTGGCTACAACGTGCTCGGCCTGCCTGTGGCGGCAGGGCTGCTGCATGCTTTTGGAGGCCCCATGCTTTCGCCCATGCTGGCGGGCACGGCCATGGCGCTGTCTTCCGTTTCTGTAGTTACCAACGCCCTGAGGTTGCGTTTTTTCAAAATCATACGCTAGCCGGGTGCCTGTTTCAGACATTGCGGATCAGCGTCCAGAAGTATACATCCACACGGTTGCGTTCCATTGGGGCGCAACCTTTTTTTTAGAACTGTTACCGCCTGAAATAGCTGTTTGACTGCGGGCAAAACCCGCCTGCACCTGTTTCGCGGCAAGGACGCTGCATGGTTCCCGTTTATTACTGGCTTCCTGCTCTGGGCTGCCTGGGCATGGGCTTTATGTTTCTGAACGTATCTGCCGTGGCGGAGCAGTTCAGGAGTCTTTTCAGCCTCAATTACGCAGGGCTTGGTGTTTTTCTCAGCGCGCCCTTTTGGGCGCACACGCTGGTGCAGGTCCCTGCGGGCCTTGTGGTGGACAGGCTCGGCACACTGCGCACACTGGCTCTCTCAGCTCTTTTGTGCGCCGTTGGCGGCTTTGTGCCATTGCTCCTGCCGCATAGCATGGTTCTGGCCGTGTGTATGCGCATGCTCATCGGGCTGGCTACGGGCTTGCTGTTTCTTTCAATGGTTTCCGCCGTCAAGACCCTGTGCCCCCCGGCCTTCATGAGCCGGGCGCAAGGCTTGCAGGGCGCGGCATTCAGCCTGGGAACAATGGTTCCCTTTATCGTGCTCCCATATTTTGGCGAAAACGGCTGGGCGGCGGCCTATATTCTGGGTGGCCTTATGTCCGTGGCCTTGCTGGCTTCGCTCCTGTGCCCGCCCCTTGCGCCGCTGCGCCGCGAAACCGGAACAAAACCAAGCTCTGCGGGCAATGTGCTGCGCGTGCTGGGGCAGGTGGCGCGCAACAGGCGGCTGTGGTTTATCGGCTGCTGCCACGGATTTTCTTTCGGCACCATCACGGCTCTGGGCAACTGGCTTTCCATGATGCTGGCAGACAGTGCCAGTTCTGGGGCCGTTGCAGGCAGCAGTGGCGCAGAAGCCTGGGCATTGCCTACAAGCCTTGTGCTGTTGGCGGGTACAATGGCGCGGATTGCTGGCGGCGAACTTGGCCGCGCCTTGCCCAAGCAGAAACTGCTTGTGGGTCTTGTGCTCGGCATCGGGCTTTTTTATCTGCTTCTGGCTCTGGCGGGCAGCACATGGATGCTGCTGGCCTGCGCCTTTGCACTGGCCGTGTGCTGCGGCGGCACCTATGCCTCGGTTTTTACCCTGACCATTGAGGCCGCTGGGGCCAGCCATACGGCAACAGGCATTGGCTTCATGTCCATGCTTGCCAACTGCGTGAATGTGGGCCTGATTCTGCTGCTGGGCGTGGTGCGCGAATACTTGGGCGGCTTTGCTCCGGCTCTGGCGCTTTGCAGCGTGTGCGTGCTGCTCCTGCTTTTGTGGGGGCGCTCCATCAAGTGGCAATGCCGGGAAGAGTAAAAACGAAGGCCCGCCAATTGGCGGGCCTTCATTATATGCACTACGTGCGGGATCAGGGCGTCATTGCTTTCAGCACAACAACGCCGCCGATAATCATGGCAACGCCCAGTGCGTGCCTGAAGAAAATGGTCGACTCTTGCCCGGAGGGTGTTAGGTGTGCTGCCCTGAGTCCGAGGGGCCAGCCGATCTCGCACAAGCCCGCTGCAATGAGCGCTACCCAGGGATTCATTCCATATCGCCTTCAAGAGCTTCAGGGGCTTCGTCAGTCAGGCCAAGGCGGGCCTGACGGGCGGCTTCCTGCTTGCGCTCACGCGTGCCCATGGGCTTGCGCGAATCAAAATCCGCGCTGCGATTCTGCTGGCGGGCAAAAACCAGAAAACCCGTGTGGGCTGTCATGCGGTCTTCGGGGCGCAGGCGGTCAGCCACGGGCTTCCAGCGGCGAATAAGAATCTCGCACACTTCCACATCGGCAAAGGGGCCACGCTCAAGGCCCAGCAGCAGCTTGCTCACCTGATCCACCGTGGGCAGCAAAAAGCCGAAGCTTGCACCGGGGCGCACAGCGGCCAGGGCGTGGTCGAGGTATTCCCAGGGAGTGCGCACATCAAGGAACAGCGCGTCCGCGCCAGTTACGGCAAAGCCTTCGGCCACATCGCGGTTGTGCAGCTCCACATTTTCGCCTACGCCCGCCCACTCAAGGTTGCGGCGCGCCAGCTTCATGAATTCCTCGCGGGCCTCGTGGCTCACCACGTGTCCGGTAGGGCCGCAAAACCACGAAAGCCCCGTGGTCAGGCCGCCGGAACCGCAGCCCGCCTCAATGATGGTACGGCCAGGCCCGGCACCGAGGCGCAGGCAGATATAGGCGATATCCTTGGGGTAGATAATCTGCGTCTGACGCTTGAGGCCCTTGAGTCGGTCATACAGGGTGGCTTCCATCACCTGAATGGGCACATTCTGGTTGGTGTAGACCACAGAGCCAAGATCGGCCTGCGCCACATCGGCGGAAACAAGGGTGCCATCGTTGCTGTGCCAGTCCTGGCCTTCAACGAGGCGTTTGACATAGCGGCGGCCCTTGGGGGTTACATAGACGACAAGCGTACCGAAGGGAATCATGAGGTTCCTTTATTAGCTGCTTCAGGGCCGCGCAAGGGGCGCTTCCCTCAGGTGTCAGAAAAAAATGCCTCAGTGCCGCGCTGCCGCGTCTACCGAAACAAAGCGCCAGTCGGCAACGGAAAAAAGACCGCGCGCGGTCAGCTTGAGTGAGGGAATCACGGGCAGGGCCATGAAGCTCAGAGCCATGAGCGGAGCCACATTGGCCGGAATTCCGTGCCCGTGCAGCAGACCGTGGATGGCATCCAGCGCGCGTACAACGGTTTCCGGGGCTTCGTGGGTCATCAGCCCGGCCACGGGCAGGGGCAGCTCCTCCAGAATCCGGCCCTCGCTTGCAACGGCGATGCCGCCGCCCATGGCAGCCACGCGGCGCACGGCGGCCAGCATGTCTGCATCGTTATCGCCGCAGACCACAATATTGTGCGAGTCGTGGCTGACAGAGGTTGCCACTGCCGCGTTGCGCAGGCCGTATCCAGCCAGGATGCCCACGCCCACCTTGCCCGTGGCCTTGTGGCGTTCCACAACGGCCAGCTTGCACAGGCCATCGGTCTGGCGGGCGTCAAAAAGTCCATTGGTGCAGGAGACATCGTGCTCTTCGGCATCCGTCACCAGCGAGCCGGGGTGCAGACGGATTACCCGCGCACGGCCCGATGGCAGGGGCAGCGCAAACACATCATCCGGCAGGGGAGCAAGCCGCACCGTATTGGTCAGGTCGTTCAGTGGCGGATCTGCCAGCAAGGTGAGTATGCGGCCTTCAGCGGCGATCTGCCTCCCGCCCGCAAAGGTCATGCGCACATTGAAGGACGCCAGATCGTCAACCAGCACACAGTCGGCGTCATAGCCGGGGGCAATGGCGCCCTTGCCTTGCAGCCCCTCGGCCTCGGCGGCGTTGAGGGTGCACAGGCGTACGGCGGTGACGGGATCCATGCCCAGAGCCACGGCCTTGCGCAGCACTTCATCCATATGGCCCGCCGTCAGCAGCTCGGAGGCGTGGCGGTCGTCGCAGCAGAAGGCGCAGCGGTGGCAGTTGCCGGGCGTGACCAGCGGGGCCAGCGCAGGCAGGTTGCGCGCTGCGGAGCCGTCACGCAAAAAGATGCGGCAACCGCGCATGAGGTTCTGGTGAAATTCTTCAGCCGTAGTGCATTCGTGCGTATTGGCAATGCCCGTGCACAGGTAGGCGTCGAGTTCCCTGCCCAGCAGGGCCGGGGCATGTCCGTCAACGGGCTTGCGCCGCGAACGGCTCAGGGCCAGTTTTTCCAGCACTTCCGGGTCGCCGCTGAGCACGCCGGGGTAGTTCATCATCTCGCCCAGCGAGGCAACGTGCGGGTCGTCCATGAAGGGTGCCAGGTCTTTGGCTTGCAGCACAGCGCCGCTGTCTTCAAAAGGCGTGGCCGGAACGCATGAAGGCAGGGCCAGAAAGATGCTCAGGGGCAGGGTTTGGGCGCTGGCAAGCAAGAAGCGCAAGGCCGCGGCGCCGCATACGTTTGCCAGTTCGTGCGGGTCGGCCACCACGGATGTGGTGCCGTGGGGCAGGGCCATTTCGGCAAAGCGCGCCGGAGTGACCATGCTGGATTCCAGATGAATGTGGGCATCGATGAAACCGGGCAGCAGATAGGCCCCCTGGGCATCCACCACTTCGCGGGCTTCGCGCTGGCCGAACCCCAGAAAAACGCCGTCTCCGATGGCTACGGAATCCTGCCGCACCAGACCGGAAAAAACATCAACAACTCTGGCGTTTGTGATGAGTATATCCGCCGGTTCGCTTCCGGCGGCCATGTTGATGCGGTGCTTCATGGCGGTCTCCGCCCAGCAGGGCAGGCTGCACCACGCCGGGGCGTTTGCAGGATGGAAATTTCGGCTTTTGCCGGGTTGTTTTGTCTGCGCCGCGTCACACACGGGAATTGCATCGCCTTTCTAGCTGATGCAATTCCCGTGTGTGACGGTGGCTTTAAATGTCTGGCTTCTGAGTTCTGCGCTTAGAACATCTGGCGCATCAGGTCTTCGCCGCCTTCCGAGGTATCCACTGCCGTCCCATCGGCTGTGGTGGGGGAGGTGGCTGATGCGCCCTGCATGGGCTGGTCGGCCTTGAAGGCCAGGCCATCGGCCATCACAATGCCCTCGGGCATTACAAAGTCGTCCTTGGGATACCGGTCTTCTACTTCACTGCGGTAGTAGCGGAAGATGGGGGCGGCAGTGCGCCCGCCCTGCTCAAGACGGCCAAGGCTTTGCACCTGATCGTAGCCCACGTAGACGCCGGTCACGAGATAGGGCGAAAAACCCATGAACCACGCATCGCGTTCATCGTTGGTGGTGCCGGTTTTACCCGCTATGATGCGCCCTTCGATCTTGGCGCGTCCGCCCGTGCCGGAATTGACAACTTCCTTGAGCAGGGTGTCCATAATATAGGCGTTCTGTGGGCTGACGGCCTGCCAGTGTTCCACTTCCTGCCTGTAG
Source organism: Desulfovibrio intestinivivus (assembly GCF_053570665.1). NCBI lineage: Bacteria > Pseudomonadati > Thermodesulfobacteriota > Desulfovibrionia > Desulfovibrionales > Desulfovibrionaceae > Desulfovibrio > Desulfovibrio intestinivivus. The sequence continues at coordinate 1,496,943 of NZ_JBRBQT010000001.1, forward strand.
AGCACCCGGCCCTGCGGGTCGCTGATGGAGGTGATGATGCGCGGGCGCACCCCCAACCCCTGGTTGGCAAAGGCTGCGTAGGCCTGGGTAAGGTTAAGCGGCGACACGGCCACAGCGCCGAGGCTGATGGCCAGCTCCTGCGGAAAGTGCGGTTCAAGCCCCAGAGCCTTGGCGCGCTGCACCACATTGGCTATGCCGACCTGCTGTGCCACGCGCACGGTGCAGGTATTGCGCGAAAGGGCCAGAGCCGTGTGCAGGGGCAATTCGCCCTTGTAGTTATGCTCGTAGTTTGAGGGCCGCCACACTTCATTGGTGTAAGGGTTCACATACACAAAGGGGGCGTCCAGCACCGTGGAGGCGGGCGTAAAGCCAAAGTCCATGGCCGTGGAATAGACCACGGGCTTGAAGCTGGAGCCGGGCTGACGGCGTGCCTGGGTTGCGCGGTTAAAGTGGCTGTCGCCAAACTGGTAGCCGCCGATAAGGGCCACAACGTCGCCGCTCTGCGGTTCCACGGAGGCAATGGCCCCCTGCACCAGCGGGTCTTGCTGCAAGCGCAGATGGATGGGGGTATTCTTTTTGACCGCAGAGGAATCAAAAGGAATGGTTTTCTGCTCTTTACGACCCTTGGCATTGGTTTCCGTAACCGTGATTTCTTCGGCGGAAACCCATATCACATCGCCAACCGCCACCACCTGTCGGGGGTCTTTGATGGCTGGCGCGTTGGCAGCCGCAACCTTGGGGTTGGGCTTGCGCGCCCAGGACATGGCCGAAACCGGCACAATACCCGTATAGCCCTGGCCCAGAGCCACTTTGACTTCCTTGGTGTCCACGGCGGTCACAAGGGCTTTCACCCAGTCGCCGCCAGCGAGATCAAGGGGAGAAAACTGGTTCTTCGCCAGAAATTCTTTTTGTTTGGCAGAATCAAGCTGCTCCACAGGGCCGCGCCAGCCCTGGCGTTTATCCAGATCTTCCAGCCCACGGCGCAAGGCCGCGCCAGCCGCGGTCTGATGTGCAGGATCCATGGCGGTTTGCACGGTCAGGCCCGCTTCATACACGTAATCCGCACCGTACTTGGTGGTTTCCACCCCCAGAGCGCGGAGGTTGGATTCCGTAAAAAATTCCACCAGCAGGCGGCGGGCTTCTTCAAGATACCACTGCGCCGCACCGCCCATGCCCTCGGGCATGCTCCAGTAGACCAGCGGTTCAGCCACGGCCTGATCATACTCGGCCTGGGTGATCCATTTGAGGTCGCGCAGACGGCCCAGCACGTACATCTGCCGGTTCTTGGCTTCTTCCGGCCTGCGGAAGGGATTGTAAGAACTGGGGGCCTTGGGCAGGCCGGCGATGACGGCGCTTTCGGCCAGGGTGATGTCAGAGGCGTGCTTGCCAAAATAGGTACGTGCAGCCGACTCCACGCCAAAGGCGTGTTCACCGAGGTATATCTGGTTCAGATATATGGTAAGGATCTGATCCTTGGTGAAGTTTCTTTCAAGCTGATAGGCCAGAATGGCCTCTTTCATCTTGCGGGTATAGCTGCGCTCGGATGTGAGCAGCAATTGCTTGATGAGCTGCTGTGTAATGGTGCTGCCGCCCTCGCCCTGACGCCCCTTGCGGAAGTTGTTGATGGCGGCGCGCGCGATGGCTACGGGGTCAATACCCATGTGCCTGTAGAACGCGTCGTCTTCCGCAGCCAGAAAAGACATGGGCAGATAGCGCGACATGTCCTTGAGTCCAATGACAAAGCGCTTTTCGTGATAGAGGGTACCAAGGGTTGAACCGTCGCGCGCCAGAACGACAGTAGCCTGCGGCTGCTTGTACTCGGCGATACGGTTCAGGTCGGGCAGGTCGCGCGAGGCCCAGTAAAAAAGCATGGTCACCGCACCGCCGCCCAGAAGGCCGCAGACTATAACGATGCCCATAAACCAGAGGGCGCATTTTTTCAGGGACAGACGAATTTTCATGGCAGGGCGATACCGTTTTTTTGGCCCGGCGTAAAGGGAGGGGAGAGTAGCGCGGGCTGATGAGAAGATATGAAATGTTGCCAGAAAGGCAAGCCCCGGCGGGCGCGCCGCACGGTATGGGCGGCGCATGCCCGTGCAGGGCGGTGTGGGCAAAAAAAAGCGGAAGGTTTCCCTTCCGCTTTTTTCCAAAATGTTGCGGCTGGACTACACGCAGCCAGTGGGCTTGGGCAGGCCGGCCATTTTGCAGGCGCCTTTGCCGGGGCCGGAGGGGAAGAGTTCGTACACTTCCTTCAGCTTGTAGCCGGTGTTCTTGGAAAGAATACGGACCATGGGGGCGATGCCGTTCTTCTTGTAGTAGTCCTGCAGGAAGTCAAGGATCTTCTGGTGATCAGCATTGATCTCAGAGATGCCTTCGGATTCCTTCACATAGTCCATCCATTCGGGGCACCAGTCGTCAAAACGCAGAAGGAAACCGTCTTCGTCAACTTCAAAGCTTTTACCTTTATAGGTGATCTCAGCCATGCGTGTGTCCTCCTTGGACAGCTATTGCTCAACCTCGCCGGGGCGGACGCCCAGGCGTTGCACAACCGGATATTTCCGGCCGAATTCCTCCGTTGGGCGCGAAAGCATACCGCAATCACAACGAGAGTCCTTATGACACAAATAATTTTTGATGGCAAGTCCTGTGCATCTTTTTTGCTCTTGCCCCACTTTTTTTGTTGCGGCTTTTGTTGAGTAATTCAGATGTCATAGGATAAATATGATTAAATTGTAGGGATTTAGTGCTGGCAATAGAGCACTTTGCCGAGCTTGCCTACTCCGTCCATAAGCTCCTGCTCGGCCTTGGAATTTTCAAGGTCGCGCACACGGATGAACAGGTGGCGATTGCCATCGGCATTGGAGACGGTCAGCACCGAGAGCAAACGGGCATTGTGCGCGCGCAGCAGGTCAAACAGGGGGCGCGCCGTGCCGGGCTGGTCGGGCAATTCTATGGCAAATTGCAAGCCGCCCATGCGTGCGCCGGTGATGTCGACCAGAGCCTTGAAAACATCGTGGTCGGAAATGATGCCCACAAGCTTGCTGCTGTCGTCCACCACGGGCAAGCCGCCAACCTTGTTGTCCAGCATGATCAGGGCTGCCTGCTCGACAGTGTCGGTCGGTTTGACGGTGATGGGCTTGGCCGTCATAATGTTTTTGGCCTTCAGCTCGGCCAGCAGATAGTGCATTTCGTACATGTCGAGCGTGGTGGCCTTGGAGGGGGAGGCGTCGCGCACGTCGCGGTCAGAAATAATGCCAACGACCTGACCGTTTTCATCAACAACCGGGATGCGGCGGATGTGGTGATCCTTCATGAGCTTGCCCACTTTGAGCAGCGATGTATCGGGGCCAACGCTGACAACATCGGTGGTCATCCAATTCTGTACAGGCATGCTTCCCTCCGGGGGGATATGTTTCAGGTTATAACGGCGTGGTCGCAGCGACCCGCACGATCCTTTTATACACCAATGTGCCGAGGCTGCACAAGTGCGCGTGCTCAGTTTGCGCGCGCAGACACATTTGGAAGGGGCCGATATGCTTTTATATCTTGATTGCTCTGGCGGCATCAGCGGGGATATGACCCTTGCGGCCCTTGCGCACCTTGGGGTGGATTATGCCCCGCTGGCTGCTGTTCTGGCCCGCGCTGGCGTGGATTGCCGCATTGACGCCAGGGGCGAAACACGGACCGGCGGGCCGGGGCAAATGGTTGCCGTAAGCTGGAATGCCGAGGGGCAGCCACTGCGGCATCCGGCGGATATCGCCGCCATATTTGAAAGGGTTGACGTTTCGCCCGGTGTGCGCAGCCGCGCGCTGGCAGCCCTGAACGCGCTGACCGAGGCCGAGGCGCACGCGCACCAGATTGCCCCGGCTGAGGTGCACTTTCACGAGGTGGGGGCCATCGATACCCTTGTGGATATTCTGGGCGCGGCCTATGCCGTGGAGGCCTTGGGCGTGAGCCGGATATGCGCCTCGCCGCTGCCGTGGTTTACCGGAATCGTTGAGTGCGCCCACGGGCGCATCCCGCTGCCAGCGCCCGCAACGGCCCACCTTATGCGCGGTAAGCCGGTTTTTGCCACAGATGCGCGCGAGGAGCTTGTTACGCCCACGGGCGCAGCCCTGGTGCACACCCTGGTAGACCAGTTTGTTCCCGGCCCGGAGGGTGTGCCCCTTGCGCTTGGCACAGGCTACGGCTCCCGCCCCGCGCCCATGGGCCTGCGGGCGTGGCTTGTGGAAGACGGCGCAGGCGGCGCTGACCATGTGCTTGGCGGGCGCGAGAAGGTTATGCAGTTCGAGAGCCATATTGATCACCTCAACGGCGAAGACCTGGGTATGGCGCTGGAGGCGCTCTCCGCCATGCCGGAGGTTCTTGACGTGCTGTGGCTGCCGGGTGTGGGCAAGAAGAACCGCCCAGCCGGATTGCTGCGTGTGCTGTGCCTGCCCGGGCAGAGAGATTGTGTGGAAAATGCCGTGTTGCGCCACACCCATACGCTGGGTCTGCGCGAACAGACGCTTGATCGCGTGGTTGCGCCGCGTCGCGCCGTTTCAGTGGACATGGCGGGGCAATCTTTTGCCGCCAAGGAGTATTCTATTGAAGGGCAAACGTATGTGCGCCCCGAGGCAGACGCGCTCAAGGCCGCAGCCCGGCTTAGCGGCGTGGGCGTCCCGGCCCTGCGCAATGCGTGCGCCAAAAATTGATGGGCCTTTTTGCGGTGCAAGTTCTGCTCCTTGTATCCTGCGGGTTGGCGCGCTAACGGCTTTTTAACATAAAGTTCCATAACATGGCTGCCATCTTGCGCACAGGCTCGAGCTGGCGTAAGGAGGCAATGGGCGAAATGCCCACCCAAGGAGGAACTTTATGCGTATGAAATATGTGTTGAAACCGTTGGCGCTGAGCGCCCTTGCCGTGGGCCTGCTTTTTGTGGGCACCCCTGCCGTGCAGGCGGGCCAGAATGGAGATGCCCCGCAAGGCTACAAACAGAAGGGCGACCGTGACGGGCGTCAGGACGCTGATCGTGGCGGGCGACATGATGACCGCAAGGACAGCAAGAACCACCCCAATGGGCGCATGGACGGACGCCACGACAACCGCAGCGCACAGGGCGAAAAAATGGGCAAGCCCCGCTACGACAACGACAAGGGCGACCGCCGCAGCTCCCGTGGCGACGAGATGGGCCGCCCGCGCGATGACCGCCGTCCCCCGCGCGACATGCAGCAGCGCGACTCCCAGAAGGGGCAGCGCCCCGCTGCGCGCCCTGCCGACAATGACGACGACGTGCGCAATTAGTTCCGGGGTGCTCCCCCGCTGATAAGGGGCCGTGCGCTCTGCACGCCGCCCGATTATGATAAAAGCCTTCCGCTTCGGAGGGCTTTTTTGTTTGGTTTGCGCTCCCGTCTTCTGGTGCGCGTCCGACACTCCTTTTCCGCATGGACATGCATGCTGTTAGCGTTGGCAGAAAGATCATTTTTATTGTCATTGTTGCCAGCCGCTGCCATGCCCTAGGATGCGTGCATAACTTCAACGCCGGGGTGTTCCATTACCCGGAAAACAAGGAGATGTGTATGCACCAGAATATTCAGCGCCGTCTGCAACTTTTGGCCCTTTTGCTGGCGCTGCTTGCAACGTTCTGGCCCATTGGAGTACAGGCGCAAGCCGGGCAAACATCCGTTCAGGTGGAAAATGGCGATATGTATGATGCCGTTCCCAAGCCTGCCTCAAGACATCTGACACTTGGCGTTTTGCTCTTCCCCGGATTTGAAATGCTGGATGCCTACGGCCCCATGGAAATGTGGGGCAGCCTCAAAAACGCCCCTACCAGGTTTTGGGGAGAAGAATCAGACCGTGTGGACATCAGGCTCGTGACTGTGGCAGCGCAGAAGGGGGCGGTGGCTTCCAATCAGGGGCCAAAAACACTGGCGGAGTACAGCTATGCTGACGCCCCTGCGCTGGACTATCTGCTTGTCCCTGGCGGCATAGGCGTCATCCCCTTGTTGCAGGACAAAGCAACCCTGAGCTGGATACGGGCGCAGGCCAAAAACACCAAGCTCGTCATGTCTGTGTGCAACGGGGCTTCGCTGCTTGCCGCCGCAGGGCTGTTGGACGGCAGACTCGCCACCACCAACAAGATGGCGTTCAAGGCTTCCATTGCCCCGGGGCCCAAGGTGCGATGGGTCGCCAAAGCCCGTTGGGTTGACGGCGGTTCTGTTGTGACGTCGTCGGGAGTTTCTGCCGGTATGGACATGACCATTGCGGTCATAGCCCGCCTGTTCGGTCAGCCGCTGAGCGACTGGGTGGCGCTTGTGACGGAGTACGAGCCCCACCGTGACCCTTCCTGGGATCCTTTTGCCGCAAAGGCTGGGCTAGCAGAGTAATATGGCCTGATTGGAGCGTGCCGCAGGCAGGGCTTGTGGCAGCCTGATTGCACAACACGCCGCTACAGGTGTGCACATCATAAAAAAACAGCAGCGCCCGCATATGCGGGCGCTGCTGTTTTCAGTCAGGGGCAGTCTGGGCTTAACCCTGGCATTTCTTTTTGAGGGCCTCGGCAATGGTGACGCCCATCTGGTGGCAGGCCTTGAGGGCCTCGTGATCAGGCCGCCAGGTGCACTTCACGGGTTCAGCGGGCATTTCCATGTTCATGGAGGCAAGCTGTTCGTGCAGATACTTGGGGCCTTCGCCCGACCAGCCGTAGGAGCCGAACGCCCCGCCAATGCGGTTCAGGGGGCGCAGGCCCTTCATGTAGGTAAGCTGGGCGGCTACGAGAGGCAGCACGGTGTTGTTGTGGGTGGGCGAACCGGCAATGACCGCGCCGCAGTCGGCCAGTTCGGTCATGACGGCGCTGTGGTGGTTCTGCTTCACGCTCATGATGCGCGTGGGAACGCCGTTTTCTTCCAGGCCGCTGCAAATGGCGTAGGCCATGGTTTCTGTGGACTGCCACATGGTGTCGTAAAAAACGAGCGCGCGCTGCTGGGGCTTCTGCTCGGCCATGGCGCGGTACATGTCGATGATGCCGCGCACGGCCTTTTCACCCCTGTGGATGAGGCCGTGGTCAGGGGCGATCATGTCGATATCAAGTTTTTCCACCACGGGCAGGGTCTTGAGAACCATGGGGGAATAGGGCAGCACGATGTTGAAGTAGTATTCCTTGACGCGGCGCGTGTACTCGCCGTCGTCGCCGAATTCGTCAACAAAGCGGGCGGAGCTGGCGATGTTCTGGCCAAAAATGTCGTTGCTGACCAGCAGCTTGTCTTCAGGAATGTAAGAAACCATGCTGTCGGGCCAGTGCAGCATGCGGGTTTCCTGAAATACGATGGTGCGCTTGCCGATGTTGATGCTGTCGCCGCTTTTCACGGCCTGCACGGGCCAGTTTTTGCAGTCAAAGTAGCCAGCCATGGATTTGAGGCCGGTCTGCGACACAAAAATCTTTTCCGGCTTGCAGCGCTCAATAATGGCTTCCAGCGCGCCTGCGTGGTCCAGTTCCATGTGGTTGCAGATGATGTAGTCGACTTTTTCCGGCTCAAGCACCTGGGCCATGCGGCACAGCAGGGTGCCCTCGCAGCCCGAGGCGACGGTATCAAGCAGGACGTTTTTTTCGTCCTTGATCAGGTAGGCGTTGTAGGTCGAACCGTCAGGCGAACGGGAATAACCGTGAAAATCCCTGTGATCGTAGTCGACAAAGCCGACCCAGAAAATATCTTTTTTTATTTCTACTGGCTGCATGATGTGTCTCCGCAGTGTTGGGGAATCCCCTTCTATAAAAATCCCCGCCCTGCCTTAGGGCAAGGCAAAGCGGGGGAAAGAACGGGGAAAGGAAAAAATTAGGCAGGGGTGAACTGGTCTTTACCCACGCCGCAAACGGGGCAGGTCCAGTCATCGGGCAGATCTTCAAAAGGCACGTTGTCGTTTTCAGCGGGGTCGTATTCGTAGCCGCAAACGCCGCAAACATACTTTTGCATGGCATGTCTCCTGAATATATAATTGTGGCTTGATGCCGTTGTAACAAATGGGAACCGCTCGGCTCCTGCATCAGAAAGAACTAGTTTTCCGCCTTCCAGTGACCGTGCAGATTGCAGTATTCACGGGCGGTAACCTTGGCAGCGTCAATGGCAAAGAAGGCTTCGGGCGCATCGCCGGGCTTCAGGAACTTGGTGTAGCTCCTGCCGTCGGCCAGCAGCTCGATCCATTCAATGTAGTGCTTTTCTTCCATGGGGTGGGCAACGCTGCCGACCTTGACCATGTAGCCGCCTTCAACCTTTTCGATAACAGGCACGTGCTTTTCAAGCGCGCCGTCTGTTGCGCCTTCGACCATCAGCTTCATGGGATCGCCACAGCAGACGATGTCTGCGCCGCCGCCGTGGAGAACTTCAACGATATTGCCGCAGTGGGTACACTTATACACTTCGAGTTGCGTGGGCATGAGTCCCTCACTTGTTTTGACAGGTTAGCCTGGGGGGAGGCGGCTGAGCATGCCGCAATCAGCGCGTTCAGCCCCTTACCAAGAAATATTGTGAAAGAAGTGGCCCCCGATGTAAAGTCTTTTTTTTAGCATTGATAATTATTATCAACAAGAAGGCGGGAGCGGTGAGTCCGTGAAAAGCGCATGAAAGGCCACTTTTCTGGAGTCGAAACTGATCGAAAAACTACTTGTTCTGCCCTTTGGGCAAGCTTGCGCCTTCCGGGCCGGATGCCGGAGGGGCAAGGGACGTTCCCGGTACTGTGAGCGGGGCATCAGGGGGAGCCGATTCTAGCGGGGAAACCTTGGGTGCTTCAGGCGCGGCAGGGGCGCTTGTTGCTGCGCCCTGGGCTTGCGCAGGCTGTGTTGCGTTTGCCGGAGCAGCCACCGCATCAGAGGCGGCTTCTGGCTTGGTGGGTGCAGCCACATCGGGTGTTGTGTCTGAAGGAGCTTGCCCGGAGGGATTGGTCTGTGACGGTTGCGCAGGCGTGTCAGTTGCGGGCTGGGCCTGATCCGCATTTGCTGCGGGTGCAGGAGTAGAGGCTGATGGCGCTGGCGTTTCCACAGATGCTGCGGGCTTTGTGTCCGCGCCGCCGGAATTTCCCTCAGCATTTTTGCGGCGCGCTCCAAGCACATTGGGCAGCACCGCCCGCAGATCGCCAGTCACCAGTAGGCCGCTGGGGCTCAGGCCCACAAGCTCGCGGGTCAGCGCTGCGGAACGGACCAGCAGGCCAGCCTGACCCCCGCCTTCCACATACATGACGGTGCGCACGTTGAGGGGCAGGTGCAAGACCTGCTGCGCAAAGGAATAGGCCTCCACGGGCTGGCGGCAGTGCATGAAGAGAATCTGCCCGTCTCCGTCCTGCGCCACTGCGGAAATGGAGTAGTGCGGACCGCCGGGCGACCAGAGGATGCGCCTGTCGGCATTGATCATGCGGTAGTTTTGAATCACAAGATCATAATGATCCATCTGCTGCCGCCACAAGGGGCTATCGCGGTCAAGAATGGCTGCCTTGGGCAGCGTAGGTTCGTCCGGCCCGGCCACAAAAAAAGCGCCGAAACGCTGCACCACGCGCCCGTTGTTCACATGCGAACCCTGACGCATGTAGCCTGTGCTGGTGGCAGCGTCGGGCAGGTACATGCTGGCATTGATGGCCGCAACAAGGTTGTACTGTTCTCCCCACTGGTTCAGCTGGCGGGAGGGGCCGCCATCCTGCGAGCGGGAGCAGAGGGTAAAGTCAAATGCGGCAGGGTCAATACGCAGGACGGTGAGGCGGGCATCGCCTTCGTCGAGCTGAAATTCGCCAAACAGAAGGCCCGGTTCAAGCTCCCGCCAGTCAGCCCGGCCCTGAGCGTCCACGCCGCCTTTGGCGGCTGCGGCGTCAGCGGGCTGCATGGCGTGGGAGTCAGCGGCAAGCAATGCCGGGGCGGCAGGCAGCACAGACGCGTGCCCCTCGGCGGGCAATACTGCGCCGGGGGACTGATTGCCCTGCTGGTCTGGCGCGGCAAGGCCGGGCCGGGGCATGGCTACTGTGCAACAGACAATCAGGGCCGCCAGCCATGTGGTCGGCAGACTGCGGATTACCCGCCATGCGGGCCGGATTGCGTCCGTTGCTATAAAGAAAAACTGCCGGGTATTCATGTCTTGCCGTCTATTTTTATTGTCCGTAACCTGCATTACGACCGCTTTTGCCATTTGGCAAGGTGCGATGGCACATTTTTATTGACATATCAACTTATCTTGATATAAACATAAATAGTCACGCCGCAGTAATTTATCAGGCTGCGGGCATATCGCGCCAAGGAGTCTTTCCATGCATATCGGCAAAATGATCAGGGAACTTTCGGTCCCTTTTTACTCTTTGGAGTTTTTTCCTCCTTCTGACACGGCCCAGTTGCCTGATTTTTATGCCACGGTGGACCGCCTGCGCGCACTCAACCCCCTGTTTGCGTCAGTAACCTACGGTGCGGGCGGCGCGCGGCAGCAGAATACACTTGCCGTCACGGCGGAGCTGGCGCGGCGGGGCATTACTGCCATGGCGCATCTCACATGCGTGGGCGCGGATCCCCAGTCCATCGCCACATTTTTGCACGATCTGCATGCTTCTGGCGTCAACAATGTGCTGGCCCTGCGCGGCGATCCGCCCGCCGACAAACCGTGGGACTGGAACAAAGCCCACTTTCACAATGCCTCTGACCTGGTGGCCTTTGCCCGCGAGCAGCAGCCCGGCCTGGGCATAGGCGTAGCTGCCTATCCCGCCCCGCACCCCGAATCGCCCACCTTTGCGGAAGACAGGCGCTGCACGGCCGAAAAAATGCGCGCCGGGGCGGATTTTGCCCTGACCCAGTTGTTTTTTGACGCCCGCGAATATGAAGACCTGGTGAGTCATTTGCGCGGGAAGGGCATTACCACGCCGATCATCCCCGGTATTCTGCCCATTCAGAGTTTTGACTCGCTGCGGCGGGTGCTCTCGCTGTGCGGGGCCAATATTCCGGGCAAGCTCTACCTTGCCCTTGAGAAGGCCAATAACGATGGCGGGGCGGAAGCCGTGCGGCAGGTGGGCCTTGATTACGCGGTGCGGCAGATACGCAGCCTGCTTGATGCTGGCGCGCCGGGCATCCACCTGTATACATTGAACAAGGCTGATATGTGCCTGCGGCTGGCCGAAGCCGTTGGTACGCTTTAGACCTGTTGCCTTTGAGAATGTGCGTTTTCAAAGGTTCAGGGTGTCCGCTCTGGTTCTGAAAAGTTCAAATTGACCGGGCATGCGGGGCGTATTGACCACCCCGCGTGCTCAAGGCTACTCTGCCGCCATGAGTTCATCCATCGAAAAAGGACACGGCTGGCTGCTTGTGGCAGTGTGTACCTCCCTGTTTTTTATGCCGTTCATGATGGCCGGAGTGAACGCCGTGCTGCCGCCGCTGGGGCAAAGCCTCCATGCCAGCGCGCGCGAACTGGGTCTCATGGGGGCCTTTTATTCCATGGGGCTGGCTGTGTTTCAGCTGGCCAGCGGCAGCATGGGCGACATCTGGGGGTATCGGCGCATATTCTTGTGGGGCATCGCCCTGTTTGCGCTGGCCGGAGCCTTGCTGGGTTTTGTCAATTCTGTGCCGCTGTTTCTGCTGCTGCGTTTTGTGCAGGGGGTGGGCGGGGCCATGTTCAACGCCTGCGGTCTGGCCCTGCTGGCCTCGGCGGCTCCTGAGGGACGGCGCGCTTCCTATCTTGGCTACAGCGGATCGTCAGTTTACGCAGGCATTGCCTGCGGGCCGCCTGTTGCGGGCTTTGTGGCCGGGTGGCTTGGCTGGCAATGGCTGTTCTGGGGTAGCGCTCTGGCGTCCGTGGGTGTGCTGCTGCTGATGAAATACCGCGTCAAGCTTGAATGGCGCATGGCCAAGGGCAAGCCTTTTGACTGGAAGGGCTGCTGCATCTATGCGGGAGCAATGACGGCCCTGACTTTTGGCTCGTCCGAGCTGGCCGATGCTCCGGCCCTGGCTGGCGGCCTGCTGGTGGCTTTTGTGGGGCTTATGGCGGCTTTCTGCGTCAAGGAACTCAAGAGCGACTATCCCCTGCTTGATCTCCGGTTGCTTGCCCGCAACAGGGTTTTTGCCCTGTCGTCATTGGCTGCCTTCATCAACTACAGTTCGTTTTTCGGCATCGTGTTTTTTTTCAGCCTGTATCTCCAGTTCGGGCGCGGTATGACCGTGCAGCAGGCCGGGCTTTTTCTTGCGCTCCAGTCTGTAATGCAGGTCATGACCACCCCTGTTGCCGCGCGGTTGTGCGGCAGGTTTGAGCCGGGCAAGGTCAGTGCGGCGGGCATTGCCCTGTGCGGGCTGGGCCTTGTTGTGTGCGGGCTTTTGCGGGTGGATTCGCCCATGTACGTGCTTGTTCTGGCCCAATGTCTGCTCGGCGTTGGCATCAGCCTGTTTGCGCTGCCCAATACCACCATTATTCTTGAGAGCGCGGGGCGCGATCGGGTGGGGCAGGCCGCAGGGCTCACGGGCGCTGTGCGTACGGGCGGCCAGTTATTCAATATGGCGCTCATAACCCTGACCCTCGGGCTTTTTCTTGGCAGCGAACCAGCTGGAACGCATAATATTGATGCCTTTATGGGGGCCATGCGCGTTGACCTGATAATCTTTGGCGTGCTCAACCTCCTGGCTGTGGGCTGCGCATTGGCCCGCAACCGCCGTTGATCGCCATTTTTATCGCCCGTTGATATCGCTGATCACCTGCCCCCTCGCGGACAGTCATGCCGCACCTTTTACAAAATGAGGCAGGTCCGCAGAGAAAAATGCCTCGGGGGAAATCTAAAGTTTTTATCGGTTCCGCCGAAAAAGGTTGAAGGACGGATAACGCAATGGCCGACGCAACCTCCGCACAACTGCGCATGATGCTACAGGGGTATGAACAGCAGCTGCTGGCAGCCCGGCGTCTTGCAAGGCTCAGAATGCGGCGCAGAGTTGCCGAAGGCGATGACCCCAGCGACCCTGATCCTTCTGCCAGCCGTCACATGATGGTTGAGAAGGTCGCCCGCGAGCTCTACGAAACCCTGCTCTATACCGGAAGCGACAATCCTGTGGTGGAGGAAATCCGCCAGGAACTTGGCCGTGAAGTGGGGCAAGAAGTGCAGTTTACCTATCCGCCTGGCGGCAGACTGCGTATAGTGGGGCAGGGGCCGGAAGGCCTGGAACCTTTATCGGATGAAAAACTGCGTGCGACCCGTAACGCCCTGTGGCGCGTCACACGAAAAAAAGTTGACGAAAGCATGCTTGACGAACCGCCTGCCATTTAGGTCGGCAGCAGGTTGAGCAAGCGGAGAGAACTATGGAAATTCAGGGAAAGATCAATACGTTTCTCGACCCCTACAGCAACACGGCCAACCTTGAAAAAAGCGGCGAAGCCAGACTGAAGGGCAGAGCCAGCGCCACACCTTCTGAAAGCCCGCAAGGGGACACCGTCAGCGTATCGCAGGAAGCCCAGCTGCTGACGGAAGCACGGCGCACAGCTCAGAATACGCCCGATGTGCGCGCCGAAAAGGTGGAAGCATTGCGCATTCAGGTCTCCAACGGCACCTACAAGCCTGACAGCAAGCTTATTGCCGCCAATCTTGTGCGTGAGGAGCCGGGTTTGTTCAGGTAGGGCAGCAGCCGAAAATAATCACTAAAAAATACTCGAAAAGAGCGGTCAGGGAGCAGAATCCCTGACCGCTCTTTTCTGTTGGGCGGAGGGGCAGGCGGAAAACTGTTTTACGGGGCAGGCAAGAGGGAGGGGGCTGGGCTGGCGCTCAGGATCAGGCCGCCCGGTGTGCCCAGCAGTACGTCGGCATGTTCGGCATGGTTTCTGCAATTCCCTGTGTGCCGGTATTCCGGCAAGGAGTCAGCGCCATGAAATTGACAATACTGCGCCATCCGGCCTTCTGGATAACCACCGCTGCCCTGCTTGTGTGCTGGGCCTTGCCTGCGCATGCCGTGCGCATCAAGGACATCGCCACGTTTTCGGGCGTGCGCGACAACCAGCTCATCGGTTACGGGCTGGTGGTTGGTCTGGCCGGAACCGGCGATAAGAAGGACTCCGTCTTTACGCTCAGTTCCATGAAAAACATGATGGACAGAATGGGCGTGGGCGTGGACGCCTCCGCACTTAAAATCAAAAACGTGGCCTCGGTCATGGTTACTGCGCGCATGCCGGTGTCGGCCAAGCCCGGTACCCGTCTGGACGTGACGGTGTCCTCCGTGGGTGACGCTACCTCCCTCATGGGTGGGGTGTTGCTGCAAACGGCCCTCAAGGGCGTGGACGGCAAGATATACACCCTGGCTCAGGGCGCGTTGACCGTGGGCGGTTTTTCGGCTTCGGGCAAAGCCGCCAGCACCACAAAGAATATCGCCACCGTGGGCATCATCCCCGGCGGCGGCATTGTGGAACGGGGCATTCCCTTTGAGTTCAACCAGCAGGACAAACTCACGCTCAATCTGCGCGTGGGTGATTTCTCTACAGCGCAGCAGATTGCGGAACGCCTCAATGGAGCCATGGGCGGGCACTATGCCCGCGCTGTGGACGCCACCAGCGTGACCATGGACGTACCTCCCCAGTACCGCAACAACCTTGTGCCGCTCATGGCCTCGGTGGAAAATCTGGATGTCAGCCCCGACACCTCCGCCAAGGTGGTGGTGGACGAAAAGACAGGCACGGTTGTGCTTGGGCGTGATGTGCGCATCTCCCGCGCTGCTGTGGCCCACGGCAACCTGCAAATCACTGTGCAGGAAAGCGAACAGGTTTCGCAGCCCGGCCCCTTCTCGCAAGGGCAGACCGTGGTGACGCCGCAGACGGAAACCAACGTGCGCGAAGAAAACCGACATCTTATGATGGTGGAAGGCGCGACCCTTCAGGAATTAGTAGACGGCCTCAATGCCATTGGCGCAACCCCCCGCGACCTCATCTCCATTTTACGGACAATGCAGGCCTCGGGCTCCTTGCACGCGGATCTGGAGGTAATTTAAATGACCACGCCCATGTCAACCGCTCTCATTCCTCCTGATGCCGGAGCGGGCGAAATTGCCCGCAAGGAAGTTCAGTCGCGCCTGGCGGGCATTGGCAATCTGGGCGGAAAAAATATTGACCCTGCGCAAAAGGAAAAGAAGCTGCGCGAATCCTGCGAGGGCTTCGAGTCCATCTTCATCCAGAAAATGTGGGAAGAAATGCGCAAAACCCTGCCCAAGTCCACCTTGCTGCACGGCAAGGAGGAGCAGTTCTGGCAGGGCATGTACGATCAGGAACTGGCCAAAAAAATGACATCGGCTGGCGGCATAGGTCTGGCCGATATGATGTACGCCCAGCTTTCGCGCAGCCTGACATCCGCAAGCCGCGCCACGGCAACGGATGCTTCCGCCATTCAGCGACCCTTTACGCCTGAGGCCGCCCCCATGCTTCCACCAACGCCGGATGCAGATAGCCCGCACAACGAGAGTGACAAGGACGCAGCTAAGGGCAAGTCTGCAACATCAAGCGCTGCTGCGTCCGTGTACGGAGGGGTTGCTCCCATGCAGGACGCCGGACATGCGGAAAATGGTTCCGCTGCAGCGCGCACGCTGACCGGAGCTCAGGCCGCAGCAGGCGGGCAGGATCCTGAAGAAGCAGCGCGTCTTGCCGAGCAGGCCATGCAGGCCTCGGCCCAACCGGAGCGGCACAGGGTTGTGCGCACCACCAATGTTGTCGGCAATATGAATTCTGGCCTCAATCTTGCCCGCAAGGCGCAGTTTGAAGCGGGCAGCAAACTGGGGCCCAATGCGGTGCGCCCGCCCATGCAGCAGATGCTGGGCCTTGCCCAGCCGCAGAGCAGAACCGCACAGGCGGACGGACAGAACTGGGATCAGGGCGGCATGCAGATGGATATGTCCGGCATGGGTATTCCGCCGCTTACGGGGAATGTGCTGGATGCTCAGTCCCTGAATTCTGCTGGAGGCATGCAGTCAGCCATGCAGGCGGCCATGCATCAGCAGGCTATGCAGGGGCAGGCTATGCAGGGGCAGAATATGCAGCCAGGCTCAAACGCTCCGGTGGGCCAGGCAGCGCCTCCGCAGCCGCAAAAGGTTCGCTATACCACCAATATTCCGCCCACAGGGCGAGGCGGCAAGCAGGGCTTGATCCGTACGCTCAATGTTGACGGCGCAGGCCCCAACAGCAATGCGGGTGCCGGCATTGCCGCCTACCATGCCCAGCAGGTGCAGGGCGCAGGCATGCAGCAACAGGCTCCTGCACAGGGGGCACAGCCCGCAGCGCAGGTAAGCACCCTGCCCATGGGCCCGGCGGGTCAGCCCGCAGTTCTGGCAGCAAGTCAGCCCGCAAGCCCCGGCGTCCAGGCCCCCAATCAGCCTGTGAACCCCGGTGTTGCCCCGGTGGCTTCGCCCGCATCTGCTCAAGGCGTGACCAGCCCTGTGCCGCTGACGGGCGGGCAGATATTCGTGCGTCAGGGCGGCCAGGGCGGAGTAGCCAAGAGCGCGGCAGCCTCGGGTATACCGCCGCTGACAGCTACAGACGTGTACGGCAAACCCTAACTAATATCTGTTGCGAGATTGCTCCGGCGGGGCTGAGCTGGTGCTGCAGCACGCTTCTGCGGCGAGTGCGGCCCCCCATGATCAATCTCTCGTTCAACCGCTCGGAAGCCTGCGCCGGAAGGATTTTCAGGCACGAATTTTGCTTTAATTGTGCCGGGGCGGCAGTTTCTGCCTTTTCCTGTCGGGCAATATCCTGACTACGGCTGAAAACAAAGGCCCTCGGGAGGTTCACATGCACAACGCCATTTACGAATCGCTTTCGCGTCAGGATAAGGCCCTTTGCCTGCTGCGCGACCTTCTTGAAGAAGAATATACTTGCCTTCTCAAGCGCGATACTGATGCCGTGGTGTCTCTTGAGTTCTCCATACAGGAGCTGATCCGCCAGCTGGCCGTGGAAAAAACTTCTGTCATCAGAGGGCTGGGCGGCATGCGGGCCATGGAATACGCCACTGCGCTGCCTGAAGATATGGGCGCTGCCCTGCGGGAAACCCTGCTCCAGATAGATGCGAGCGAACAGTCAGTTGCGCGCCAGGCCGCACGCAATACCAATCTTTCTCTGGCACTGCTTGACCAGAGCAGCCGTACGCTTCAGGCGCTCACAAGTCAGGCCATGCCGCCGAAGGCGGAAACCTATGGCCGCCGTGGTGGCATGAGTGTGCAGCGGCAGACGCAGGCCGCGTTGATCTCCGGGAGGCTGTAGCCATGCTCAGCGGTCTTATGAATGTGGGCAGGACAGCCCTCAACGCCGCGCAAGCCTGGATTTCGGTCACGGGCGGCAATATCGCCAATGCCGATACCGAAGGCTACACCCGTCGCTATGTGGACCAGCGCGATGCCGGCACCATCACCGCCAAACCGGGCGGCGAGGGCCTTGGCGTCAATGCGCAGCAGGTGCTGCGGTACTTCAACTCCTTTCTTGAAAGCTCCTACGTGCGTCAGTCCACCAACTCCGCCCGCTGGGGAGAGCAGGAAAACATCATGGGGACGTTGGAAAGCCTTTTCAACGAATCCAACCGGGCGGGCGTAAGTTCGTCCATGAACGCATTTTTTACGGCATGGCAGAAGCTTGCGCAGCGCCCTGGCGATACTGCCTCGCGCGAAGATCTGCTTTCGTACGCAGACAACCTTTGCGACATGCTCGGCAATACTTCTGCATCAGTCAAGGCGCTGCAAAGCCAGATGGATGTTTCCATCAATCAGGGTGTTAGCCGCGTCAATGAGCTTGCCAAGAGCATTGCTTCTCTTAATAAACAGATCAATGCCACGACCATCGATGGAGTAAGCAATCCCAATGCATTGCTTGACCAGCGCGATCAGCTCGTGCGCGAAATGTCCACGTATGTTAATGTTCAGACCGTAGACGCAGGAAACGGTGATTTTACGGTTTCGCTCTCCACCGGGCAGCCTCTGGTGCAGGGTATTACAACCAATGACTTGCAGGTTCTTGCGCCTCGCGCGGAAAACCGGCTTGCCATAGGCTCTTCCTACGCTGGAAACATCAAGTATGACGGATCCGACAGTCATGAATATACGGTAGAAGTCATTTCAGGCGGCAATGCTGGCGCTGCAGGCAGCACGGGTAACCCCTCGTTCCGCGTTTCGCTGGACGGCGGCAAAACATGGCTGCGTGATGAGAACGGCAAGGAGCAGCACTACGAAATAAGCTCCAATGGCGCAAGCACCGACCCCGTGCAAGTGAAGAATCTGAAGATATCCTTCGATTCCATCAGCAATTTTAATGCTGGCGACAAGTTCGACATAACGCCCAAGACCGGGCTTTACTGGATTGAGCCCACGCGCGGCCCGCAAAATGTGACGCCTCAGGTGGGCTTTGACGGCACGGACAACCCCAGCCGCGTGTCTGGCGGCAAGCTGACCACCTACTTCAATATCCGCGATGACAACTGTGGTCGGTATATTGACGAGCTGGATGCCACCGCCAAGTCGCTTATCTGGGAAGTGAACCGTATCCACAGCCAGGGTGCGGGCACCTCGTTGTTTGATTATGCGCAGGGGCAGCAGGGTATTTCTAATACTGCGGTGCCCCTGGGTTCGGCGCAGGCTGTGCTGCCGGAGTCCAGCAGGCTCCAGGCCGGCAACGTCAATTTCTTTTTTTACAACAAAACTTCGGGCGACTATGTTTCGTCGGGGCAGATCGACTTCAGCAGCATTACCCCTGGAACGCCGAATTTTGATCCCAGCAAGCACTCGCTGGATGATGTTGTTTCAGCCATCAATTCTTCGTTCCCCGGCAAGCTTACGGCCAGCATTCAGGATGGCAAGCTTGTGCTCAACACTGCGGCTGGCAGCAACCTGCAATTTGCGCTGGGCACCGACAGCACTGGCATGATGGCAGCCCTCGGCGTGAATACGTTTTTTACCGGCACAGATGCCAGCAACATCGCCACGAGCAGCCAGTTGCACGACAATGTGAACTACATTGCCGCAGGGCAGGTCAACGGCCAGCAACAGATCAACAAGGGCGATAATGCCACGGCCACAGCCATTGGCAAACTGTCCAGCACCAACGTGACCATTTCAACCGCGTGGAAGACAACGAGCAACCAGACCATCGGCCAGTACTATGCCAGCCTGGTTACAACCGTGGGTGCGGATACCCGCCTTGCCAAAACAAATTCGGAATACCACAAGGCGCTCACCAGCGACCTCTCCGAGCAGGTAAGTTCTGCATCTGGCGTCAACCTTGACGAAGAAATGGCCAACCTTATCAAATACCAACACTCCTACACGGCAGCGGCAAAATTGATAACCACCGCCGACCAGATGCTGCAAACCCTTCTTGGGCTTAAGCAATAGGAGCCTGACATGGCTATACGCGTTACGCAAAACACCATGTATGACAAAATGACGAGCCAGATGCAGAAAAGTCTGGCTGCCTACATGGAAAGCAACGAGCAAGGCTCTTCGCAAAAAAAGATCAACAGGCCATCTGATGATCCTGCGGGTGCATACCGTGTGCTGGTGACCCGTAACGACATCAGCACCACCGCCCAGTATCAGAGCAATGTGGATACGGCCAAGGGCTGGCTGTCGCTTGCCGACAACGTGCTTGGCACACAGTTGAGCAACTCGCTGACAAGCCTTAAAGCGCTCGCTGAGCAAGCCTCTACTGGTACCTATTCGGCAGAGAACCGCAAACAGATCGCGGATCAGGCCCGTCAGATATTTGGTCAGATGCTCAATCTTTCCAACACCCAGTATGAGGGCAACAGTATTTTTGGCGGTCAGCGCTATGACCGCAACGCCTTTGAAGAGGGGTTGGCCCTGACCAGTGCCGATACCAACTGGGATACGGCCATTCAGGCTGGGGGCTATACGATTCAGGGCGCGTCCAGCAAATCCATGATGATCCAGTTTACCACTACTGGAACTCTGGATGGCGGCTCGCAGAGCTTTCGCTGGTCAAATGATGGCGGCACCACCTGGACCCCTGGCACTACCACTGGCAGAACACTGACGGCCAACGGTGTAACCGTCACCATGAAGAACGATATGGCTGTTACCGCAGCCAATATAAGCGCCGGGGCAGGTTCAAAGAACGGTACGTTGGTGTATATCCGGCCTACAGCCGTCTATCAGGGCGACGACAATGACCCGCCGCCGAAGACAACTGCCATGGGCGGGCCGTCAGGTCTTCTCACGTCTGCTGCCGGTGCATTTGGCAACAACGTTCTTGTGCGCATGGACAGCAACGCCAACCTTGCCTCGTCTGGCAGCACGGTCAACTATTCGTACAGCACCGACAGTGGCTCAACCTGGGTAGCGGCAACTGCCTCCACTGATGGTTCAAGCAAGATTCGACTGCTCGTGCCAAGCGGATATGTGGATATGGATGCCACAACGGTAGCTGGCAAGACCGTAAACGCTGGCACGCAGATTCTTGTGCACCCTGACCGCGCAGATCTGAATCTTGAAATAATGAAGGGTTCGTATATTTCGGTAAACAACGTCGGCAAGGATATCTTTGGCGGATACTACGAAGGCAAGCCAGCCCTGCCGGGTTCGACAAACCTGTTTGACATGGTGGGCGAATTCGTCAGTTATTGCGAAAATAACAATCAGGAAGGCTGCCAGCAGACGCTCGCAAAGATTGCCACTGTGCAGCAGAATGTGCTCACCCAGACAGCCCGCATCGGCGGGCTTGAAAACCGGGTGTCAACTGCCAGCGATGTGCTCAGCTTTCAAAAGCTAGACCAGCAGGAACGATTGAGCTATACTGAAGACATAGACCTGACCGAGTTGCTGACAAAGCTGACCCGGCAACAGTTGACGTATCAGACAGTGCTTCAGTCTTCTTCAAAGATAATGCAGATGAGCCTGGCCAGTTATCTCTGATGCCGAGTAGCGGCGGGTTTTGCCGCCTGATGCCGGGTAGACATAAACGCTGCCCGGGAGCGGTTCATGCAACGATATAATTAACGGAAGCACCTATGCTCATATTGACGCGACGCCCAGGAGAAAGCCTATATCTGGGCGAGAATATACGCATAACTATCCTGGGCATGCAGGGTAAACAGGTCAAACTGGGCCTGGAAGTACCCGATGACACCACGGTATACCGCGAAGAAGTTTACAAGCGGGTTGTTGAGGAAAACCGGCGCGCCCTTGAAACCAGTAATAACGACCTCATGGTGGCTGCTGAACTATGGCACGAAACAAAGAAATAGAAATCGACACCCGTCTTGGACGCCGTTGTATCGATACGGATAAGGTTGTGCACTTTCCCCGCGGGCTGGCCGGGTTTGAAAACGAGCGGGATTTTATCCTGCTTCAGATCCGACCTGAAGCGCCCTTGCTTATTTTGCAGAGCGTGAATACCCCGGTAGTGGGCCTGCTGGTTGCCGATCCATACAGTTTTTTTGACAAATCCTATGCCCCTCTGGTGGGAGATGCCGAAAGGCAGTTGCTCCATATCGAGAGCCTTGAGCAGGCAGCCGTGCTGGTGACGGTTTCCATTCCTGCGGGCGCGCCCGAGCAGGCCGCGCTTAATCTCACCGGCCCCATTGTCATCAACTATGAGGCCCGCGTGGGTTTGCAGGTGCCACAGTGCGGCGAAGGGTTGCAGCAGGTGAACCTGCACTCGCTCAAACCTGTGGAAGAAACACAGGATGCAGAAACTACAGCTGCTGATGGTGCCAACCCTCAGGAATGTTGCTGCGCCAAGGCCACACCCACGAAATAAGACGTTACTTTTTTATGTCACATTGACCCGGCTGTTGAGAAACAGCCGGGTTTTTTTGTCTGGCAACTTCGCCTGGGGGGCGTACTTGTGCATTGTTCACAGGCTTTGCCTGCTGCCAAACGAAATAATTTGTAACATTTTGTATTTAATGAGTTTGGTGTTGCACTGTTGCGCTGAAATTGTTAGTGGAAAAAACAGCGGTGGTGAAATTAATAACTTGCATGCTGTTTGACAAGGTGCTAGATTGAGCGCACAAACAGTCCAGGGAAGGCCCAGTCTGCTTTGGAAACGTTAATTGATCGGCCTCATAACAGGCTGTAAAAATTACAGATGGCAACCCTCGGCAAAATCCGCAGACCCCTTCTGCGAATCCGTACCCCTTAACGGAACAGTTTTGCCTGCCTCTGCGTCCGTGCCGCTCTCTCCTCGCCTGGCGGAGCGGTAAACAGGACAATGTTGGCCCGGCAGCATACCACAGATGCCGCCGGGCCAAAATGTTTTTCCCGCCAAAGCAAAAGGTTGTCCACACCAGAAAAGTTTGCCGCACGATTGCATGAGCGTATTGCTCAGCTTTGCTTCTGTGCTGTTGCACATATATCAGTCGCATGTATAGGGTGCGGATCTTTGCTATTTTGCACCGCAGAAGGTACTTGCCAAGTATACGGTAGATGTCCGGTTGTCGGCAGATTGAACGTGACACACAAAATCGCACTGCGGCGCAATCCACTGCGCGCCACTACAGGGATAGTACATTGATGATCAAGACGTTCGCGCTTTTTGTGGTCACGGCCCTGGCAGAGATAACAGGGTGCTACCTGCCCTGGCTGTGGCTGCGCAAAGGCGGCTCTGTCTGGCTGTTGGTGCCCGCCTGCCTGAGTCTTGCGGTGTTTGCCTGGTTGCTGACCCTGCACCCCGCAGCCAGTGGCAGGGTCTATGCCGCCTATGGCTGCGTATATGTGGTTACAGCCCTCTTGTGGCTGCGCCTGGTTGACGGTGTACCGCTGGCCAGCACAGATATCTTGGGCGGTGCGGTGGCTCTGTTGGGCATGGGCATTATTGTTTCCGGCTGGAGAACCGCCGCTTGAATGCTCGAACTCTCCGCCACAAATGCAAAAAGCCGGGTGCAAACCCGGCTTTTTTACGCTCAATACTGAGTGGAATGTTTAGTCGATGCCCATGGCCTTGCTGATTTTTTTTGCGGCCTTTTTGACCTTTTCCAGCGGGCTTTTTTCCGCCGCTGACTCAAATTCGCGCAGCAGTTCTTCCTGCTTGGCAGAAAGGCGGGTGGGGGTAAGCACTTTCACCTCCACCAGCAGATCGCCGCGCGAACGGCGTCCGGGGTAGGGCATCCCCTCTCCGGAAACGCGCAGCAGGGTGCCGCTCTGAATACCCTTGGGGATTTCCAGCGGCAGATTGCCGTCAAGGCCGGGAACTTCCGCCCGATGGCCCAGAGCCGCCTGCACAAAGCTGATCTCGAGGGCGTAAATAAGGTCTTGTCCCTGACGCTGCCAGCGCTTGTCCTGCTCAACGGTGAGCACAACATAGAGATCGCCAGCCGGGCCGCCGTGGACACCAGGCTCACCCTCGCCGCGAACGCGCAGGCGGGTGCCGCTGTCCACACCCGCAGGCACACGCACCACAAGTTCGCGGGTGTCTGTGGTGATGCCTTCGCCCTTGCACTTGGGGCAGGGCTTGGTGATGACTCGGCCCGAACCCTGACAGGAGGGACAGGGCATGGATATCTGGAAAAATCCTTGCGACCGACGCACCTGACCGCTGCCGCCGCACTGGCGGCATGTTTCCGCCTTGCTGCCGGGGGCCGCGCCGCTGCCGTTGCATTCGGAGCAGGTAACGTGCTTGGGCAGGGAGATGCTGATCTCGTCGCCCTTGGCGGCCTGTGCAAAGGTGATGGTCAGATTGTAGCGCAGGTCAGCCCCGGCCATGGGCCTGGGGCCGCGCGTTGCGGTAGAAAAGCCAAAAAGATCGCCGAAGATATCGCTGAAATGCGCAAAAATATCATCGTTGCTGCCAAAACCGCCCGCGCCGCCCTGAACGCCAGCGCGTCCAAAACGGTCGTAGCGCGCGCGTTTTTCAGGGTCGCGCAGTACGTCATACGCTTCGGCGGCTTCCTTGAACTTTTGTTCGGCCTCGGCATTGTCGGGGTTGTGGTCAGGGTGATACTTCAAGGCCAGCTTACGGTAGGCCCGTTTTATTTCGTCATCTTCGGCGCTGCGGCTTACGCCCAGCACTTCGTAGTAATCGAGCTCCATCGTAGTTCCGGTCACTGTGCGGCTTGTGCGCCTGTGCTAAAGGTTGTACATAAACGCGGCGGCTCCCCTGGGGAAGCCGCCGCGCGGACAATTTGTCCCCAAAAGGCTATTCCTCTGCGGCGGCCGCGTTATGGCCGGGCAGGGGGTTGTAAAGACTGTCGTCATCAGGCAGAACCTTTCCGGCGGCAATTTCGCGCAGGGCGGTTACGGCCTCTTTGTTGCGGGATTCTACCAGCGGTTCATAGCCTTCGCGGTACTGGTGCACACGCTTGATAGCCATCTGCACCAACAGAAAACGGTTGTCTACGCGCTGCTGACAATCTTCCACGGTAATGCGGGCCATGCTGCCTCCGTAAGTGCGCGGCTGAAACGCCGCATTCCGGGCCGCCACGGGCAACCCGGTTGATAAATAATACCGCCCGACCATTTGTAAAGGCCGGGCGTGTGCAAACGCCTTGGTGCAGGATTCCCCTGCTGAAATAAGAATTGATATATGTCGTCCGCTGTGCTGTCAATAGGGCTGCTGAAGCGGCAGCCAGTGCGGAACAACAAGCATCCTGAAAGTTGACGGGTTTGCCGGAAACAAGTTTACGGAAAAAATTATGAGCAGAGAAAAAAGATCATTCGCACAGGAAACCTGTGTTAAAAGCGCGGGCAAGGCCATGCAGAAAACAGGCATGCTGTGGCCTGGATGCCGTGTTGCCGTTGCCGTTTCTGGCGGTGTGGACAGTTTTGTGCTGCTGCAAAGCCTTAAAATTCGCCAAGGAATCGTACCTTTTCACTTTGAAATCATGGCGATCCACCTCAACCCCGGCTTTGACGAGCAGAGCCACGCGGCTCTTTTGCCCTGGCTGGCCAAGCGGGGCATACCCGGCCACATTGAAATGACAACCTACGGCCCGGACGCGCATTCAGAAAAAAATCTGCGCAGATCGGCCTGTTTCCGCTGCTCCTGGCTGCGTCGCAAGCGCCTTTTTGAGTTGTGCGCCCAGTATGGCGTGACTCACCTCGCGCTTGGGCACAATGCGGACGATCTGGTGCAGACGTTCTTTATGAATCTGAGCCGCAATGGGCGCGTGGACGGCATGAGCATGAATGAGTCGTTTTTTGGCGGCGGCCTGCAACTGATACGCCCACTGCTGCTGGTGGAAAAAAAGTTTATCCTCAAGGCCGCCAAGCAATGGGAACTGCCCATATGGGCCAATGCCTGCCCCTCGGCGGGCAATACCGCCCGCAGTTCCATGGGGGAAACCCTGCAACACCTGTATGGGGTATCCAAAGACTCGCGCCGGTGCATTTTTAATGGTTTGACCCGCTGGCAGCTTGAAAAGAACAGCGCGGCTGCGGGCTTGGGCGATGAGCCGCCCCTGCCGGACGCCGGTGCACATGACGGCGTTGCGGATTGACACAGGCCGTATCCCGGCTCTAGAGTGTTAGCCCAATGCTGTTCGGCAAATATCACATAGTCATCTTCACTGAAGGTCGTAGCGGCAGCCGCAACCTGCGCATGCGCGGCTGGTTTGGCTTTATTGCCTGTGTGCTGGTGCTGGCCCTTGTGGCCTGCAATGTCTGGCTGCTGCGCAGTTGGCTTGAAACCCGGCATCTGGGCGACGACCTGCGCAATGCAGACAAAACCATTGAAGAACAGCGCCGCCAGCTTGTGAATCTGGTTGAGCGCATTTCTGTTGTGGGGCGTGATCTGGAGCGGGTGCAGAGCTTCGACTCCAAGCTGCGCATCATGATGAATATGGAGAAAGATCCCACGGAGGCCGGTTCCATCGGCGACAGGCCGGGGGATTTTTCGCGTACCTATCTGCCCTTGCATCGGCAGGAACTTGCCGCCCGCAAGATGCTCGAGTTCCTTACCCGACTCTCTGAGTCCGTGCGGCTTGAAGAAGTGCGCCAGCAGGACTTGCTGCTGGCACTGCGCGAAAACCGCGATGCCCTTTCTTCCATGCCGACCATCTGGCCTGTGGTGGGTTTTGTTTCTTCCAGTTTTGGCTGGCGCTCGGCACCATTTGGCGGGCGCGGGCAGTTCCACAAGGGCCTGGACATCACCAACCGTATAGGCACGCCCATCATGGCTCCAGCCCAGGGCATGGTGACCCTCTCGGGGCGCGATGGCGCGTATGGTTTCAGTGTTGAAATCAACCACGGCAGCGGCATTGTCACCAAATACGGGCACATGCAGCGTTGCGCCGTGCAGGAAGGCCAGTGGGTCAAGCGTGGCGAAATTGTGGGCTATGTGGGCATGAGTGGCCGCACCACCGGGCCGCATCTGCACTACGAGGTGCGCCTTAACGGTGTACCGGTTGACCCAATGCGCTATATTCTGGAGTAGGCCCGACCATTTCCGATTGTTCGTTTTTGCATCATGAACCCGGCGCGCGCATCCATAAACGGTTTGCGGCGGCGGGCGCAAGCAATGGGGAAGATACGGCACCATGCGCAAGCACCACAAAATTTCTGGCAGGCCTACTAGCTGCGCGCACCGCATGCCCCGGTATGCTGGCCTGCGTGGCGGTTTCTGCCAATATCTGTCGGATGCTTGCGCGGCATTTTCTCGGCTGCAGATGTTGACTGCTGGCATGCTTGCAGCCACGGGCGCGGGCATGACCTGACGTGCGGACTCTGTGGGGCAGGTTGTCTCGCTACGTGCCGCTGGTCGGGCTTTCCGCTGATTCCCACTCTCCCGATCAATTAAGCTCAGGCGCTCCCCCTCCACAATCCAGGTTTCGCATCCCGAATGCGGAACCGTTTTTTATTTTTAAGGGTTGAATGCGCGCTTTGCGCTTATGCAGGATCACTATTTTTTGTGGAGAGGCATATGGAAACTACCGAAAAAGGACGGCGCAATTTTCTCAAATCCCTGGCGCTGGGGGCCGCGGGCGCTGCCATGCTGTCGCCGCAAACCGCCAATGCGGCGGAGGGCGGCACCTTGCAGGTATGGTCGTGCGGCGGCCTTGCCGAAGCCATGATGCCTGCGCATGAGGCCTATCAGCAGCAATCGGGCGTCAAGGTTGTCTACACAGGTGCCTTTGCCGCGGCCTTGGGCAAATCCCTGCTGACTGGCGGCGGGCAGACGGAGGTCTTTGCCGGGCGCGTCCTGGCTCTGGCCCAGAATCTGCGCAAGGCTGGCAAGATGGTCAATTTCAGGCCCTTGTGTTTTACCAGCTACGTCATCGCGGTTCCCAAGGGCAATCCCGCCAAGATCAACGATATTGAAGACCTGACGCGCCCCGGAGTGCGGGTTTCCATGGCGCGGGATGCTTCCGCTCCTGGTGGACAAGCTGTTATGGGCATCCTCAAGGCTGCGGACATCACGCCCAAGGTACTTGCCAACGTGCCCGAGCAGGGCAGTTGTGTGCAGCGTTCTGTGGAAAGCGTTGCCGAGGGCAAGGCTGACGCCATGATTGTGGAGCGGCGCATCACCCGCATGACGCGGTTTGCCGATCGGTTGGACTTGGTGGAAATTCCCGAACGGTTTTTCCCCGCCGGGCCGCTGACCTTTACCGTGGGCATGATGACCAACGCGGCTGATCCGGCAAAGGCCGCAGCCTATATGGATTGGATTACCAGCGCGCAGGGACAGGCTTACTTTGAAAAGGCGGGATTTATCCCCGCCATTTCGCCCAAGGGCATGGAACTTGTGGAAAAGCTGGGGGTAAAGGATGTTGCATGAAATTGTCGCCCGTCCCAGCCTGCGCTTGAGAGCGCTCCAGTGGTTTAATCGCGCGGTGCTGTTCGCCTCCACGCTGTTTTTGGGCGAGTGGGCCTTATTTGGCGTGTTCCGCTGCCCCTTTGTTGTGCCCTTTGTGAGCTGCCAGAACTGCCCGGTCATTACCTGTCCCGGTCAGGCCACGCGGATGTTCTGGGGATTCTGGGGCGTGTGGCTGGCTGTGGCGGCCTTGTTTGGCAAGGCTTTTTGCGGCTGGCTGTGCCCTGGGCAGCTGGCGAACCGGGTACTTGCGCTCAATCCTTTTCGTTTTGGCCCTAATCCCGTGGGCGTGGCAAATTTTCGCTGGGCCCGGTATCTGATGCTGGCGGCGGGGTTGACGGCATGGTTTGTTTTGGGGCAGCCGCGCGTGGACGTGCCTATCCGAGTGGGGGAATTTTGGCCCTCGGCCTGGCTTACGTGGAAGCATGCTTTCCCCATGTGGGATTTGCGTCTGCTTATCACCTTGGGCGGGCTGGCGTTGGGGCTGGTTGTGCTGATGTGCTGGTGCCGGTTTGTCTGTCCTTTTGGCGCGGCGCTGGAAGTGGCGCGCAAGTTTGCGCCGTTCCGTTTTTACAGGACTGAGCAGTGCAACGATTGCGACAAGTGCAGGCGGGTTTGCGTTATGCGGACGAGGCCGGGTGAGGAGAATTGCACCAATTGCGGTGATTGTGCGGAGAGTTGTCCCACGGATTGCATCCGTTTTGGCGTGAAGCGGCACGGTGGCAAGGAAAAGTAAAGCAGAAAGGCAGGGCGAGTTTGTGGGGTGGGTGAGCCTGTCGAGCGCATTTACGCAAACCCGGCTTTTGCACCCTGAATGCGTCAGCGCCGGGATTTTGATGCTCACGTACTTGAGTACGCTGCGCTCAAAATCCCGGTGTTTCCTTTTCAGGCCGCAAAACGCGTATTTTGCAAATTCACTCAACACCAGCCATCGCCTTCGCCTTGCTCCGGCGAGTTTAAGGAAGGCAACGCCACGACCAGCTTCTGATGACGGCTGGGGGGGGAAGGCAGAAAAGGCAAAAGCAGAGGGTTGGCGGCGGGGTAGAGCCTGTCAGGCTGATTTACGCAAACCCGACTTTTTTGGCCTGACTGCGTTAAACTCCTGTTTTTGATGCTCACGTACTTGAGTACGCTGCGCTCAAAAACAGGAGTTTTCCTTGTCAGTCCAGAAAAATGCGTATTTTGCAAATTCGCCCAACACCAGCCATCGCCTTCGCGCTGCTTCGGCGAGTTTAAGGAAGGCGACTCCACGACCAGCTTTTAATGGCGAGTGGACTATTCTGACTCGCAATTTCTCTGCCTGCTTGCGGTCGACTTGAGAGCGGAATGCTCGCAGGTGAGAGTGACCCCGAAGTCTCATCCATTGCGACCTGGATCGGTCAAGCCGGTGATGATTGAAATTTTAGAGATGCCCTGAAAACGGTGCAAAGCCATGTCCTTTTCAGGCAACGTATCGGCGGTATTTGGCTGAAACAGATTCACATCCAGAGCGAAAGCGAACGCTGGCATTTACGCGGCGCGGAGGGAGATCACCTGAGCGAGCGTAGCGAGGGAAGGAAGCTCCCGCAGCTATAGTCGCGTTGCCCTCGCCGCATGAAGAATGCTGAAAGCCCTTCTTAGGGGTGCTTCGGGGGGGATGCAAGGGGGGGGAGAGGGGCATCGCCCCGATGGAGTGTTGGCACCGTCAACACGACCGAAAATCAGGAGTAGGTCGCGGCTTTGCCGCGCCGTATGCGACTGATTTCCGTGGCTTACCGCCCGGCGGCGCAGACGCCGATGGCGGCCCAAAGCCCGTAAAACGGGATTTGGCATCAGGATGAAGGGGCGCAGCCCCTAACAGGTCCCCCTGCCCCACGCCGGGGAGGCGTCCCAAACGCCGCCGGAGGGCGGAATACCGTGCCCGAAGGGCAGAAAAGAAAAAGAGTACTGATGGAGTATGTGAGCCTGTCAGGCTAACAAAAAAGGGAGCAAACCCTTAGGCCTGCTCCCCAGCAAATCCTTGCAAAAAACAAATCTACAACTTCGCCGCTCCAACCCCCGGCACAACCTGCTCCAAGGCATGCCCAAGAGAAAGCAACTCACCCTCGGCAAAGGCCTTGCCAAAAAGCTGCATACCCACGGGCAGCCCGCTCTCGGCGCCAACACCCACAGGCATGGAAAGCCCGGGCAAACCCGCCAGATTGAGCGAAAGCGTGTAGGCGTCCATGAGGTACATTTGAAGCGGATCGGCGGTCAGACTGCCCACATTCCACGCAGGAACGGGCGAAACCGGGGCCAACAGGGCATCGCATTTATCAAGGGCGGCGAGGTATTCATCGCGGATGAGGCGGCGCACCTGCGCGGCCTTGCGGTAATACGCATCGTAATAGCCGGAGGAAAGCACATAGGCTCCCAGCATGATGCGGCGTTTGACTTCCTGCCCGAAGCCCTCGGTGCGAGAGCGCACGTACAGGTCTTCAAGATTCTTGATATCCGTAGCGCGGCGACCGTAGCGAACGCCGTCAAAGCGGGCGAGGTTGGAACTGGCCTCGGCCATGGCGATGATATAGTAGGTGGCGATGGCCGCATCGGTGTGGGGCAGACTCACTTCCACCAGTTCCGCGCCTTGGGCCTGAGCAATGTTCATGGCGTTCTGGCATACGGCGCGTACTTCAGGGGCCAGCCCTTCGCCAAAAAATTCCTTGGGTATACCCAGCCGCGCGCCCTTGAGGGGCTTGCTGTTCAGTGCGGCCACATAGTCGTCCACCGGGCGCGGAGCGCAGGTGCCGTCACGTTGGTCATGCCCGGCAATAACGCCGAGCACGCGGGCGCAGTCTTCCACGCTGCGGGTCAGCGGGCCCACCTGATCCAGTGACGAGCCATAGGCGATAACGCCGTAGCGCGACACGCGCCCATAGGTGGGCTTGAGGCCAACGCAACCGCACAGGGAGGCGGGCTGACGGATGGAGCCGCCGGTATCCGTACCCAGCGAAGCAAAGCATTGCCCAGCGGTGACGGACGCGGCAGAGCCGCCGCTGGAGCCGCCGGGAACGCGGTTTATATCGCGCGGATTGCGGGTTGTCTGGTAGGAGGAGTTTTCCGTGGTGGAACCCATGGCGAACTCGTCCATGTTGTTCTTGCCCAGAATGACGGCCCCGGCCTCGCGCAGTTGCTGCACGGCAAAGGCGTCATAAAAGGGCGTGTAATTTTCGAGAATACGCGAACCGGCAGTGGTGCGCAGCCCCTTGGTGGAAAGGGCGTCCTTGACCGTTACCGGCACGCCCCACAGGGGTTTGGCCGGATTGGGGCCTTCCTTGTCCAGGGCGGCGGCAGCGGCAAGCGCCCCTTCCCTGTCCACGGTCAGCAGGGCCGCGATGCGCGGCTCGGTGGCGTCCATGCGCGCAAGGCAGGCCGTAACGGCGTCAACTGCGCTCAGTTCCTTTTTTTGCAGGGCCTGAGCCGCTTGTGTGAGCGAGAGGGAACAAATTTCGGTCATGGCGTTCTCAAATATGTTCTGCACTGCGTTTTGCGCAATGCTGTGCGTTTTTGTGCGAGTTGCTTCGGCGCTGGTGATTCGCCGGGCTGCTGCACTGGGCCGGGCCAGAGCAATATTGCTCTGGAGCTGCGCTAGACGATACGGGGCACGATGAAATATTCGCCATCGGCCTCGGGCGCGTTGGCGAGCACTTCGCTGCGCTCACGCCGCCGGGCCGACACATCGTCCCGCAGGGGGCCAGGATGCTGGGCCGTGCTGTACAGAGGCTCCACATCCTTGGTGTCAACGCGCGCGAGCACGTCCATATAGGCCAGAATATCGCCCATCTGGCGGGCAAACAGGGTCTGTTCTTCTTCGCTGACGCTCAACCGGGAAAGTGTAGCCATGTGGGCCACTTCTTCCAGGCTGATGTTTTTGTTGTCTGCCATGTGTAGTCCTTTAAAGGCAATGCCTGCGGGCGCGATCAGCGCGCAGCGGGCAGGCTG
This sequence comes from Desulfovibrio intestinivivus, assembly GCF_053570665.1. Lineage (NCBI taxonomy): Bacteria > Pseudomonadati > Thermodesulfobacteriota > Desulfovibrionia > Desulfovibrionales > Desulfovibrionaceae > Desulfovibrio > Desulfovibrio intestinivivus. The sequence continues at coordinate 1,528,595 of NZ_JBRBQT010000001.1, forward strand.
AGTTTATACGAGGGGCGCGGCGTGTTGCTCATGATGGGCGCAGACGGCGTCTGACCCGTCTGCACCGCCGGGGCGGCTTCCGCACCTGCGGCAGGGGCCGCGAGGGGTGCGCCGGTAGCGTCCACGGGGGGCAGACCCTGCATGCGCAGAGCAGCCTGCTGCAATACGCGAGCGCGAGTTTGCTGGAAGGTTTCCACATCCACGGGCGTCATGCCAGTGGGCGAAACGCCGAACAAGAAGAGCTTCTGATGGGCAACGCCCGCGTTGTCCCACGTAATGGGGGCCATGCCCCAGATCATCTTGGAGGCGCGCTGCGCGCGGGCCGTAATCTGCGGTGTTGTCAGGCGCGAATCAAGCCCCATGGACACGGCAAAGCGCACGAAGTCGTAGCCCAGGGCGTTCCAGAAGTCCGTGCCGGGTGCTTGAAGGGCGCGGGGGGCCTGCGGCTGGTTCCATGCGCCGGGAAAGACCGCCAGCGCGAATTTGTCGGCATTGGCGATGGTTTTGCCGGAGAGGCTCTGCTCCCAAAGCGTGGTTCCCAGGAGCACCAGCCGATCCTCGCCGTTATAGAGCAGGCTTGTGGTCAGCATTTCCATGCTTTTCCAAGAGTCAGGCAGCAACAGGGCTTCAAAGGAGGTCTGCGGCACAGGGGTTTTGCTGCCCTGCGGCGTCTGGGCGTTGATGAGCGGAGCCACGGCATTGCTCCACGATGTGGAGTCGGCGGGGTTATACGAGGCCTTTTGCAACAGCATGTTGTGGCTGGCAAGGCTCTGCTCCATGAGGCCGGTCATACGCACACCGTAGGCATCGGTAGGATAAAAAGCCCCGTAAGTGCGGATGTTCAGGCCCGTGCTGGCAAAGTTGATGAGCGTGTCGATCTGGTCTTGCGGGCTGGGGAAAAAGCGCCAGGCGCGCGCACCTTCGTCACCCTGTTCAAGCGAAGGCACAAAGGTGAAGAAGGCTCTTTTTTCGAGCTGACCGTGCTCGCGGGCCTGAGCGTAGTTGCGCGCCTGCAGGGGGCCGCCCACAACAGCACAGGCCGGGGGCAGCGCGTCCAGACGCTGCAACCAGTCGGCTGCTTCTGTGTTGACCGTTTCAATGCGCATCTTGACGCCGTTGGCGGCAAGCTCGGTCTGGGCCATCTGCGCGCCGTGGCGCACCTTGCTCGCAATGGGAGCATACGTGCCGGAAGACGGCAGGGCCAGCACCACGCAGGGGCCGGAGGCGGGCGCGGAGGCAACCGGTTGGGGTTTGGGCTCGGGCGCTCTTTGACCAAGGCCAAAGGGCATCTGACACGCGGCAAGACAGCCAAGAAGCGCCAGCAGCGAAACGTTGCGAGCCAGCGCGGCGAAAGAGCGGCAAAAATTCATGACGGTATCCTGGTTGTAGTACCGGCAGGCCCGCCGTACGCGAGCCGCAAAAAAAGGTCTGGTTCAGGGAACCAGACCTTTTTAGTACAGGGTAGGCGTGGTTGCAAGTTCGGGGCGTGTGCCGCCGAGCTGCCCTTGCCCTTATTTCTTCACTTCAGTGTAGTCTGCGTCCACAACATCATCGCCGGCATTGCCATGCTGCTGGCCTGCGCCCGCGGCTCCGGCCTCTGCGCCGGGCTGGCCGCCAGTCTGCTGGGCCTGCTGCTGATAGAGCTGCTCGGCAAGCTTGTGCGAAGTCTTGGCGAGGTCATCGGTGGCAGCCTTGATAGCTGCGGCGTCTTCGCCTTCCATGAGCTTGCGCAGAGCGGCGATTTTGCCGTCAATGTCGCTCTTGAGCGCGGCATCGGCCTTGTCGCCCAGATCGGTCAGGGATTTCTCCGTGCCATAGATCAGGCTGTCGGCGTGGTTGCGCGCTTCAATCAGTTCCTGCTTCTTCTTGTCGTCAGTGGCGTGGGTTTCAGCCTCGCGCACCAGGCGCTGGATGTCGTCTTCCGACAGGCCGGAAGAAGCCGTGATCTTGATGGACTGTTCCTTGCCGGTGCCCATGTCCTTGGCAGACACGTTCACGATGCCGTTGGCGTCAATGTCAAAAGACACCTCAACCTGCGGCACGCCACGGGGCGCCGGGGGAATGCCAGCCAGGTCAAAACGGGCCAGGGTCATGTTGTCGGGCGCCATGGGACGCTCGCCCTGAAGCACGTGGATGGACACCGAGGGCTGGTTGTCGGACGCAGTGGTGAACACCTGGCTTTTGCGCGTGGGGATGGTGGTGTTGCGGTCGATCAGCTTGGTGAACACGCCGCCCATGGTTTCAATACCAAGGGAGAGCGGGGTCACGTCGAGCAGCAGCACGTCCTTGACGTCGCCGGTGAGGATGCCGCCCTGAATGGCAGCGCCCATGGCCACAACTTCGTCGGGGTTCACGGAGCGGTTGGGCTCCTTGCCAAAGAACTTGCCCACAACCGTCTGCACCAGAGGCATACGGGTCATGCCACCCACAAGAATGACTTCGTCAATCTGCGAGGCATCCATGCCAGCGTCGGCCAGAGCCTTTTTGCAGGGCTCAATGGTGCGGTCAACAAGATCGCTGACCAGCGATTCAAGCTTGGCGCGGCCAATCTTGACGAGCATATGCTTGGGGCCGTTTTGGTCGGCAGTGATAAAGGGCAGATTGACCTCGGCCTCCATGGAGGTGGAAAGGTCTTTCTTCGCCTTTTCAGCGGCTTCTTTCAGGCGCTGGAGGGCCATGCTGTCCTTGGAAAGGTCAATGCCGTTTTCACGCTTGAATTCTTCCACCAGGAAGTTGATGACGCGCTGGTCAAAGTCTTCGCCGCCAAGGAAGGTGTCGCCATTGGTGGCGCGCACTTCCACGACGTTGTCGCCAACTTCGAGAATGGAAATATCAAAGGTGCCGCCGCCGAGGTCGAACACAGCGATCTTTTCGTTGGCCTTTTTGTCCGCGCCATACGCCAGCGAGGCCGCAGTGGGCTCGTTGATGATACGCTTGACGTCAAGACCGGCGATGCGGCCCGCGTCCTTGGTGGCCTGGCGCTGGGCATCGTTAAAGTAGGCGGGCACGGTGATGACCGCTTCGGTAACGGTTTCGCCGAGGTAGGCTTCCGCATCGGCCTTCAGCTTGGCCAGAATCATGGCCGAAACTTCAGGTGCGCTGTAGGTGCGACCATCAACTTCCACGCCAGCATCTTCATTGGCGGCCTTGACGATGGCGTAGGGCGAATGCTCTTTCCAGCGGCCGACTTCGGGGCTTTCAAATTTACGGCCCATGAGGCGCTTGATGGCGAAAACCGTGCGCTTGGGGTTGGTGACAGCCTGGCGCTTGGCAATATCGCCCACCAGACGTTCCTTATCTGTAAAGGCGACCACGGAAGGAGTGGTACGGCCACCTTCGGGATTGGTGATGCACTTGGGGTCCTTGCCCTCCATTACGTAGACGCAGGAGTTAGTGGTACCCAGGTCGATGCCTATGATCTTGGACATATCTGAATCCTCCTCAGGAAAACTTCTCTGTACGCTTCGCGCTACCACCTCCGAGGGGCCTCAGGGAGTGCGCAAACGGCGGCGAGCGCGGGAAAATCAGCGCCATTGGTTGGGCGCGAACAATATGTAAGTCCTTCTCCGTTATCGTCTAGTCTTGTTGTGGAAAAAAAACAAAAAATTCCTTTTGTGCCCTGCGTCCTCATTGACGGTCAGGTTAAAAGAGCTGTAGCGTTTTTTTTCACATACCCTTTCTCTGGTATGTCAAATAACATCAGGAGGAGACCTATGGAATTTGGCAGAAGAACACTATTGACAGGGCTGGGCGGGCTTGTACTTGCGGGCGGGATGACATCTGTCGTCGGCAACAGCCTTGCTGCGGGGCAGACGCAGCCGGGTGGCCGGTTTGAGCAGGTCGGTGGAGATCATGGCTGGAAACCGCACAAGCTCGATCCCAAGGAGTGTGCAGAAGTGGCCTACCTTGGCTACTGGCACAAAGACTACGGCTGTGGTTATGGCGCATTTTATGCCATCATTGGCCTTATGGCAGAAAAGTACGGTGCGCCCTACAACCAGTTTCCCTTCGCCATGCTCGAGGCCAACAAGGGCGGCATCTCGGATTGGGGCACAATTTGCGGGGCGCTTTACGGCGGCGTATCAACCTTTTCCCTGTTCTGGGGCAGAAAGGAAGTGCGGCCGATGGCCAACGATCTGTTCCGCTGGTACGAAACCGCAAAACTCCCCGTATTTGATCCTGGTGAAAAGGCACTGGGTTTCAAGGGGAGCCTGCCGCAGAGTGAATCGGATTCGGTACTGTGCCACATTTCTGTTTCTAGATGGTGTTACGTCAATAAAATTGAAGCCGAAAGCAAGCAACGCAGCGAGCGTTGCGGCAGGCTGACGGCTGACGTGGCTGCAAAAACTGCAGAAATTCTCAACGCCAAAATCGATGCGGGCAAAGATTACAAAGGGATATTCCCTGTGCAGAAGTCAGTGTCATATTGCGGCGAATGTCATCAAACCAAGGGCAATGAGGCCAACTGGGCCAAGGGAACCATGGATTGCACCCCCTGCCATAGCGGCGCAAAGGGGACAATGAACAAATTCAAGGATCATCCCTAGCCTTTTTGTCTAACGCCTGACATCTGTGCCTGATAGCCTTGCGGGGCAGGCATCAAACATAAATGAAACAGCGCCGAAACCTGGGTTCCGGCGCTGTTTGTTGCTTGTGCCGCCATGAGGCAGCGCATCCTTATATATTGGGTTTACTCTGCCTGGCGTCGCTTTTGCGGATGTCGTCAAGGATGTCCGTTACAATATTGACCTGAGCGGCAAGATCACGCACCTGACCAGCGGCGGCATTGGTGGCCTCGGCAATGCGGGCGCTCAGCGTGTTGACCTCGGCAATATTGCGGTTGATTTCTTCCGAGGCTGCCGACTGTTGGGTGGCTGCCGCGGCAATGGCGGAAACCCGGCTGCTGGAATCGCCTGCAAGATTTGAGATAAGGTCAAGCGAGTGCCCCGATTCCTGCGCCATATGACTCACTTCTTCAATGGAATTGACAGTGAGATCCACTGTGCTGCCGCTTTTGCTGGTGCCTTCCTGAATGGCGGCAATGGCTTTTTCCACCTCGCTGGTGGCACTCATGGTTTTTTCGGCCAGCTTGCGCACTTCGTCCGCCACCACGGCAAAACCGCGACCGGCATCGCCAGCGCGGGCGGCCTCAATGGCGGCGTTAAGGGCAAGCAGGTTGGTCTGGTCGGCAATGTCGCGGATAAGCGTCAGCACGGCACCAATATCCCTTGCCTGTTTGTCCAGCGTGCTCATTTCGCCCTTGAGGCCAGAGGCCTTGCCTTGCACTTCCTGCATATTCTTGATGGTGCGCAGCACAATGTCCGCGCCTTCCTGGGCGTGTCCCTGCACGGAATTGGCCGCATCGGCAGCGCCATCTGCATTGTGGGCCACTTCAAGCACGGTGGAGTTCATTTCGTCCATGGCAGTGGCGGTTTCGGCCATGCGGTCGGCCACCGTGCCGGACTTGTCGCGCACATCGTTGAGTGATTTGTCGAGAGTATTGGCGGCATGCTGCAATGTTTCCACAACGCCCTCAAGCTGGTTCACAGTTTCCATGCGGGCCTTGTGCGCGGCTTGATCAGCTTTCTTTTCAAGGGCAATGCGTTCGGTGATGTCCTCGCCAATTTCTACATGGCCCACCACGTTGCCGCGCCGATCCTGCAAAAAGTCGAGCATGATCTGCATGGTTTTGCCATTGGGCATTTCATTGATGACCTGCTTGTTGCCCCGGCGTAGTTGCTCAATGCCGCACTGCGGCGTGTTGCATATGTTGCCCTGCTTTTCCGAGCAGTGCTTGCCCACCACATCGCCCTGACAGGACTTATTCATGCTCTCAAGCGCGATCTTGTTGCAGAAGGTCCAGACCATTTCGTTGTCTGTCACCGAAATGGAGAGGGGCAGGGTATTGAGTATGCTCTCGTACCAGTGAGCCTGGCCTTCGAGCTTGGCAACCATTTCCTGCAGGGCAGTGGCCATGTGGCCCAGGCAGTCGGAGCGGTCTATTTCCAGCTTTGCTTTTTCATCGCCAGCGGCAATGGCCTTGGCGTAGAGCACAATTTTACGGATGGGGCAAAGTCTGTTGCATATAAAAAAAGAGCCAGCAACGGCTAGCAGGAGTGTAAGGCCGCCGCCAATCAGCAGGGCTTTCAGGGCGGCAGCGCCGGACAGGGCATCGCCCAGAACCATGGTAAACCCGATGAGCATGGCCATACAGGCCAGTACGAGACCCGCAACAAAAACAAAAATAATGCGATAAGCCAAAGTCATGTTCATGGAATGGAACCTCATCCTGCGCCTTTGATTTGCTGGCAAACGCCATTTGGCCCGGGCGCTGTCAGTTGGCCAGTGCAAAGAAATGCAACGCGCAAACAGAAACCATCCCACTGAGATTCCTGAAAGCTTTTACGATGCATGTGTCTTTGGCAAAACACGTAGCATATATTATGTAATCAATAGTATATGCTAGGAGGCAGAAAAACAAGGAGATTGCGCAAATGTGCACAAATCACAAACGCATTGCAGGGCAACGCAGACAATCTCGGTGTTGCCCTTCTTACGGCAGAATCATCGAAAAATTTATACCGGAGTGAAAAAAAAGACGAGTCGCTGAGTTGGATATGCGGGATGTCAGGAGAGATCCTGCCGGAATTGCAGGGATTGTCGCAGTGTTTCTTTGTCCATAAATTTTACTTCGGCCCCAAGGGGGATACCCTGAGCAAGACGCGAAACGCGCACGGCAGGGAACTGCCTGCGCACCATCTGCCGAATGAAGGAAGCCGTATTCTCTGCCTCAAGCGTTGCGCCCAGGGCAAGAATAAGCTCCTGCACCTCGCCTTCGCCCAGGCGCTTCACCAGTCTGTCCATGTCGAGGCTGTCGGAATCCATGCGCTCAAGAGGGGCGAGCAGGCCGCCCAGTATCAAATACTGGCCGTGATAAAAGCCGCCTTCGTCCAGTGTGAGCATGCTGTCCCATTCCGTGACAAGGCAAAGCGTGTCGCGGGTGCGCTCCGTATCGGAACAGACGGCGCAGGGGTCAGTGGAAGAAAGCCCGCCGCAGCGCGAGCAGAGGTGCAGATTGTCGCGCAGGTCGTGGATGCCGCGCCCAAGACGCCGTGTTTCGGCTTCCGGCCATTTGAGCAGGGCCATGGCGGCCCGCATGGCGGATTTGGGGCCAAGGCCCGGCAGACGCGAAAGCTGCTCTACCAGGGCCTTGAGCGGTTCGGGAATCCGATCGTGCATGGCTCTAGAAAAGGCCGGGCAGCTTGATGCCGCCGGAGATGGAGCTCATTTCGCGCTCCATGGTTTCGCGGGCGATGCGACCGGCTTCGTTAACGGCAGCCAGAATAAGATCCTGGAGCATTTCAACATCATTGCCTTCAAGGGCTTTGGGATCAATGACCAGCTTGCGCAGTTCCTGCTTGCCGGAAACTTCGGCCTTGACCATGCCGCCGCCGCTGCTGGCTTCGTAGCTGTGCTCGCCCAGTTCCTGCTGAAGCTTGGCGATCTTGCTCTGCATAACCTGCGCCTGGCGCAGAATGTCGTTCATGTTCCGCATGTGTTTCTCCTTGCGTCTGTTGCATGCTTCCGGTTCCGGCGGCGTGGGCCGGGCGGACGCGGAAAGTTTTTTCAGTTGTCAGCGGCCTCAGCGGTTGTCCTGATCCACCGGGCGGCACCCTTTGACCCGTGCGTTCAGCACTTCAAGGCAAGGTTGTAGCTCGGGCCGCTGGCTGAATTCTTCAATAAGTTCTGCCTCTGGGCGATAGGGCCGGGGCGCCACGAGTTCCAGCTGCGTCTGCCCTGCGCCGTAGGCGGCCAGAGCTGCTGTCAGCTCCTCGCGTCCGCGTTCAAGCTGAAATAACTGGGTTTCAGCCTTGGGGGAGAGGCGTAAAATTCCGTCAGCCCATGTGGCGCTCACGCTGCGCAGCAAATGCTGGCGCGGCATGTCGCGCCCGGCGCCTTGCCATGAAGAGCAAAAATCACAAAATGCCGCCCAGTTGCAGGCAGCCTGACCTTCCTGCTTGCCCTGGCCTGGTGTGCCCGCGCCGCCCTGTTTGAAGCCTTGCCCGTCAGCGACGCTTGCGCCGGAGTCGGGCTGGTCAGAATCACTGGGGCCAGTTCCATATTGTCCAGAATCCTCTTGCCCTAAATTTCTGGGGGCAGAATCTTCCTGACGGGGGGACTTCTGGCCTGGACTACCCAGACTTGAGTTGCCCAGACTTGAGTTGCCCAGACTTGAGTTGCCCAGATTTGAGCTGCTCTGGCTTGAGCAACCCTGGTCAGGCCCGCCATAAGCAGGTCTGTTCTGGTCTGGTTGCACTGCACCTGTTTGCGCACCGGGCCGCCAGGGGCGGTGCGTAGGGGCTGCAAAATTCTGGGCCGCGTCAGGCTCGTCGGCTTCCGCATCGTCCGCATCATTGGCGGCGTGCTGGCCCGTGGCGGCATCCCTGGGGCGGGATTGCGCCATCTGCGCGCTTCCGGCGGGCATTTCCGCGCTGTTTTCCACACGTTGCGCAGAGGGGGGCACGGCATGAGCCTGCTGGGTTCCCTGTCCGGCTCCGCCAGCCTGTCCAACGGGGCCGGGCGTGGCTTGCCCAACGGGCAGCAACTGCGGCAGCAGGGCAAGGTTGAGCAAAAGCAGTTCAAGCGCTGCTGCTGGTTCCGGGCTTTGCACTATGCCGCGCTGCGCGTCAAGGGCCATCTGCCATGCCGCGTGCAGATGCGCGGCAGAAAATTGCGGGGCAATGCCCTGCCACAGGGCGGCTTCGTCTGCGGGAAGGCGCAAGCTCGGCACAATGGCCTGACCGCTCTGGCGCAGCAAAAAAAGGTTGCGCAGATTGCCTGCAAGCTCACGCATGAAAAAGCCAATATCCACGCCTTGCTGCAATATCTGGCCGCACAGGTTTGCCACGGCGGTGCAATCCTGCCCTTGCAGGGCGGTAAACAGCTCCGCAAACAGTTCCTGCCCTGCGAGGCCGAGCACCTGCCGGGTGGCTGCAACGGTGAGTTCCTCGCCGCCAAGGGCAAGGGTCTGATCGAGCAGCGACATGCTGTCGCGCACGCTGCCCGCAGCCCTGCGCGCAATAAGCCGCACGGCCCCCTCTTCAAAGGCGGCGTTTTCTTTGCGCAGCACGGCGGTGAGGTGGGCAAAGAGCGCGTCTTCACTCAGGTGGCGAAATACAAAATGCTGGCAGCGGCTCACAATGGTGATGGGGAACTTGTGCGCCTCGGTGGTGGCAAAAATAAAGACCACGCGTTCCGGCGGCTCTTCCAGCGTTTTCAGCAACGCGTTGAAGGCGTTGCGGGTAAGCATGTGGGCTTCGTCAATGATGAATATCTTGTAGCGGCCTTCCATGGGCGCATAGCCGATGGTTTCGCGCAGGGAGCGGGCGTCTTCCACGCTGTTGTTGGAAGCGCCGTCGATCTCGGTCACGTCAACGTGCACGCCCTGGGTGATCTTGCGGCACTGCTCGCACTGGTTGCAGGGTTCCGGCCCTGGTGCATGCTGGCAGTTGAGCGCCTTGGCAAAAATGCGGGCAATGGTGGTTTTGCCCACGCCGCGAGTGCCGCTCAAAAGGTAGGCGGCTGCGGGCCTGTCTTCTGCCGCAGCGCGGGAAAGGACGGCCTTGACCATGTCCTGTCCTGCTACCTGGGCGAAGTTTTGCGGCCTGTATCGTGCGGCGAGGGAAAGATGTTTCATGGCGCTCGTTGCCTTTGAAAGATGACCAACGGGCTGTCGGGCAGTCCCGGATTGCGCTGCGCGCGAACCCGCAGGAAAGGCTGTTACCTGTTGTGTCCGCGCTGCGCCGAATTACGACGCGGGTTGGACTTATTTACTCTTTGGCATCCGGCAGCCCCGCGAGGGCGGAACTGCCGGATGCATATCTCTATAGCGGCGGCATTGCGGCCCGCCGTTTGTCTGCATTAAATTGTAAAGCGGTGCAGCCAGCCTTCGTACTTGGGATTTTCGCCCTTGACGATGGCAAAGTATTCTTTTTGCAGATGCTTGGTCACCGGGCCAGCGTGTCCAACGCCGATCTGGCGGTGGTCAAGCTCGCGGATGGGAGTGATTTCTGCCGCGGTGCCGGTAAAGAACGCTTCATCAGCGATGTAGAATTCATCGCGGGTGAACTGTTGTTCTTCCACGGTGTAGCCGAGGTCTCTGGCAAGCTTCATGACGGAATCGCGCGTGAGGCCGCCCAGAATGGACGTCCAGGGCGTGGTTTTGATCACGCCGTCGCGTACGATAAAGATGTTCTCGCCCGTGGCTTCGGAAACATAGCCGTTGGTGTCGAGCATCACGGCTTCGTCATAGCCGTCTTCCTTGGCCTCCACCTTGGCAAGGATGGAGTTGATGTAGTTGCCGGCGGCCTTGGCCTTGGACATGCTGGTATTCACATGGCTGCGGGCAAAGCTGCTGGTCTTGACGCGGATGCCCTTTTCAAGAGCTTCTGCGCCAAGGTACGCGCCCCACGCCCAGGCGGCGACGATGGTCTGCACCGGGTTGTTGCCGGGGTAGACGCCCATTTCGCCGTGGCCCACAAAAGAAAGGGGGCGCACGTAACCTTCGGGCAGTTTGTTGGCCTTGAGGGTCTCAATACAGGCGGCTACGAGCTGTTCAGCCGTGAAGGGTACTTCCAGGCGCATAATCTTAGCGGAGTTAATTAGGCGCTTGCAGTGGTCTTCCAGACGGAATACGGCAGAAGTGCCGTCGGCGCAGGCGTATGCGCGAATGCCTTCAAATACGGCGCTGCCGTAATGCAAGGCGTGGGTCAGCACATGAACCTGTGCTTGTTCAGAAGGGAGCATTTTTCCGTCAAACCAGATAAACTTTGCGTTCTGCATGGCTTTCCTCCGCAGTAGCCTGCTGTATAAGACGCGGGCGCGCCGGGGCAGTCCCGGCGGTTGCCGCAAGAGCAAAAATCTACTGAAAATGACCGAATATGGCAAGCAATTGCGCCAGTGGGAGAAAGAATATCCACAATTGCGGGCGCATGGAGCAGGCAAAGGGGATGCGCGGTGCGGCAGGGCGGGTAAGGCCGCCTGAAAACTGCCCAATAATAAGGGCTGGCCCTGCGGATGGCGATGCCGTATGTTCAGGGCCAGCAAACAAGTATTATGAGGCCGGAATTATGAGCGAAACATATGTGCTGGGCATTGACGCCGGGGGTACGCATACCGATGCCGTACTGCTTGCCTGCGATGCCGCCGCAGAAGAAATGGTTCCGGACGGGACGGGCGCAGATGGATTTGGCGCCGAAGCGTTGCCCGCCGCCCGGCTGGTGGCCAGCGCCAAGGCGCGCACCCGTCACGACAATCTGCCAGCGTCTGTGCGCGAGGTGCTTGCCGCCCTGGCAAAGGCTGCTCCTGACTGTGATTTTGGCGCTATTTCACGCGTGACGCTTGGGGCGACTTTGGCCGTCAACGCCTTGGTGCAGGATCGTGCAGACCCTGTGGGTCTGGCACTTTCCGCCGGGCCGGGGCTTGACCCGCATCGTTTTGCAATGGGCGCGCATGTCTGCGTTGTCCCTGGCGGGCTGGACCACCGGGGCGTGGAGGTCAGCCCTCTGCGTACAGCCTCCCTGCCTGCCGCTGTCAGGGAATGGGAGTCGGCGGGGGTTGCCGCCGTGGCCTGCGTGGGCAAATTCTCGCCGCGTAATGCCGCGCACGAGCTGGCCATGAGCGAGGCCGTGCGGTCGGCTGCGCCGCAGATGTCCATAACTGTGGGTCACAGGCTTTCGGGGCGGCTCAACTTTCCCCGGCGCATGGCAACCGCCTATTTCAACGCCGCCGTGCAACGCCTGCACAATGAATTTCTGGACGCCGTGGAGGCGGCCCTTGCCGAAGCTGGCATTACAGCCTCAGTGCGTCTGCTCAAGGCGGACGGCGGTGCGGTGCCGCTGACGCTTTCGCGCCGGGAGCCTGTGCAGTCCATACTTTCCGGCCCTGCGGCCAGCGTCATGGGCGTGCTCGCCCTGTGCGGCGGCAGCAAGGCCATGCGGCAGGGCTGCTCACTGCTGCTCGATATGGGCGGCACCACAACAGACATGGCGCTCTTTGTGGACGGCTCCCCGGTGGTGGACAGGGACGGCATGTTGCTTAAAGGGCGGCGCACCCTTGTGCGCGCTCTGGCTTCGGTTTCCATCGGTGTGGGCGGCGATTCGCTGCTTACGGTGGATGCCGCGCCCGACGCTGCGCGTCCGGTTCAGGTCGGCCCCTTGCGTGAAGGCCCGGCCATGGCCTTTGGCGGTTCACGGCCCACTCTGCTGGATGCTCTGAACATATTGAATTCTGCCGCTGGCCCGGCTGACGCGCAGGGCATAAATGGCGGGGATGCCGTGGCGGGTGATGTGGCAGCATCCATTGCGGGCATTGCCGCATTGGCCGCAGAATACGGTCTATCTCCTGAATCTCTGGCCCAAATGGCCGCAGACGATGCCCTTGCGCAGGTGGCTGCCGCAGCTCGTGCCCTGACCGATGGCATCAATGCCCGTCCCATTTACACTCTGGCGGCCCTCAAGGCTGTGCGCGAGGCGCGCCCGCAGCATGTGTGGCTGGTGGGCGGCCCTGCGGCCTGCGTTGCCCGGCGCATGTCCACAGCGCTGAACATGCCCGTGGAAACGCCGCCACACGCGGATGTTGCCAATGCCGTGGGCGCGGCCCTGACCCTGCCCACAGACGCGCTCGAACTCTACGCCGATACCGGACGTTGCGTGCTGACAATCCCGGCCGTTGAATTGACCGAGCGCATCGGCAAGGGCTACAGCCTGAGCGAAGCCCGCCAGCGGGCCAGCGCCCTGCTGCGCGAAAGGTTGGAGGCGGCTGGCATCAGCGGCGCGCGGGTGGAAGTGACCGAGGCCGACATATTTGCCACGCTGGATGACGCAGGTTTTGGGAGCAAGGATATTCGGGTTGTGTGTCAAGTAGTTCCCGGCCTCTCTGCCAAGGTAGGCTAGGTGAGCGGGTGCGCCGTGCGTGTCTTTTTCCTTTCGGCTGTGTCAGCATCGGTTTCCATTTCGGTCGAGTACCGCGCTGTACACTCCCTGCATGAAAACCGAAGCTTCCTTGCCGAAAGAAAAAATCCATCGCACGGCGCACCCGCTCACGAAGACATTCAAAATTTCGGTGGAAAGCAAGTGACACTCCGTGCAGACATGCCCTGTTGGGGAGAGTTTCAAAGAATTGAAGCCCTGTTTATCGTAAGTGACACGAGAAGCGCGGCGGATTGATATGAAAATTCCTCAGGGATACACCATAGAGCAGGCAACGGCAGGTCTTGTGCCCCTGCTGGCGGCCATAGAAGTGGCCGCTGCGGGGATTTTTCCTCCAGGTTCCATACCGGATCACATCCGCTCCGATTTCACGCCTGTGGACAAGCTGCATGAAGCTGTTCAAAACGGCCTTCTCTGGGCGGCCCTTGACCAAGCGGGCAATCCTGTGGGCTATGCCTATGTGCGGTTGATTGACCATGCCGCCCTGCTTGCCCAGATTGACGTGCACCCCGACCACATGCGCAAAGGCATAGGAGCAGCGCTCATTGGGCTGGTTGCAGGGCGCTTGCGGCAGCGCAAACTACCCGCCCTCTATCTGACAACGTTTACCCACGTGCCCTGGAATGCGCCATTTTACGCCCGGTTGGGCTTCACGGCGCTGCATGATGCGGACGTGCCCCAGTTTCTCAAGGATATTCTTGAAGAAGAAAAGCGTTGCGGCCTGACCAACCGCACGGGCATGCGCCTGCCCCTCGCGGGAGAGGGCAACTAAATCTGTTTGCCACGGCAATATGGCTGGCACTTCCAGTCTGAGTCATTCACCTTATTACCACCAGTCAGCTACACCATGCAGATAGTTCTTTTTGAGCCGGAAATTCCCCCCAATACAGGCAATATCGCCCGGCTGTGCGCCGCTACGGATACCACCCTGAACCTCATTGAGCCTCTGGGCTTCAAGCTTGAAGACCGCTACCTCAAGCGCGCGGGGCTGGATTACTGGCCCAACGTGCGGCTGCGCGTCTGGCCCGATTGGGCCGCCTTTGCGGCGCAGGGGCAGCAGGGCGCGCGCCTTGTGCTGACCTCGGCCAAGAAAGGGCAGGTCAGCGCCCCGGCGCACCAGTTTGCCTTTGAACCGGAGGACTGCCTTGTGTTCGGGCCGGAAACGCGCGGTCTGCCGCAGGAAATCCTGGCGCTTTCGCCCCACCGCATCCGTATTCCCATGCTGGAGGGCCGCGTGCGCAGCCTCAATCTTTCCACATCGGCGGGCATTGTGCTGTACATGGCCCTGGCCCGCACCGGTCTCATGGAGGATTGGGCGTGAGTCTGGCGCAGCTATTCCCCTATTCCGTGTGGGAATGCTGGTGGCTTGCCCCTCTGGCCCTGATTTTTGATCTCTGGCTGGGCGACCCTGACCTGCCGTGGCGGCACCCTGTCTGCGCGGTGGGCAAGCTGCTGAACTGGCTGGAAGCCCCGGCGCGGCACTTTATGCGCAAGAACGGGCCGGATGTCGAACGCCAGCGCGGGCGCTTTGCCGGGGCAGTTGCCCTGGCAGTGCTTGTGGGCCTGACGGGCGCGGTTGCTTGGGGGCTGGTTTCCTTGCCGGTGGTTGGTCCGCTGCTGGCCCTGTATCTGGCCTGGGCCGGGCTTGCCCTGGGCAGTTTGCTGCGTACCGGGCAGGAGGTGCTGCGCCGGGTGGAACACTATGACGAGCCGCAAGCGCGCGAAGCGCTTTCGTGGTTGGTCAGCAGGGATACATCCAGCATGGATCGGCCCCTCATGCGCAAAACCCTGGCCGATACGCTTTCTGAAAATCTTACGGACGCCTTTATGGCTCCTTTTTTCTGGCTGCTCGTGGGCGGGCCTGTGGCCATGTGGTGCTACAAGGCCGTGAGCACAACTGATTCCATGTGGGGCTACGTGACGGAAAAGTGGCGCTGGCTGGGCTGGGCCGGGGCGCGCGGCGATGATGCGCTGGCCTACGTTCCTGCCCGCTTGTCGGCCTGCGCGGCCTGCCTTGCGGACAGATGCGCGGCCTTCTGTGAGCATCATCTGCGCTTTTTGCCCGGCAAGATGCGGCCTGTACGCCACTGGCAAGGCCGCTGGCCCGGTTTCCTGGTTGTAGCCCGACAGGCCGTGGGCATGCCAAGCCCCAATTCCGGCTGGTCCATGACGGTCTGCGCATGGCTGTGCGGCGCGCGCATGGGCGGGCCGTCCGTGTACTTTGGCACGCTGACGCCAAAACCCTGGCTCGGGCCGGAGCAGGACGAGGCCGCGCCCTGGGATCGCAAGCGCTTGCTGGCGCTTTGCGAACTCTTGCGCTATAGCGCCTTGTGTGGGGGACTAACGCTCTGGCTGTGCTTCATGGTGGTCAGTCTGCCTAATTTTTGAGGAAGATATGTTGTTAATAGTGCTGGGTGCTGTATGCCTGCTGGTGGGTATTCTGGTTGGGCTTACGGGCGTAGGCGGTATTCTTGTTCCTCCGGGGCTGATCCTGCTGAGCGGGCTTGAGCCGCACGAGGCCATGGGGACGGCGCTGGCATCCTTTTTGCCCATTGGGCTGGTGGGAACCGTCATGTACCGCCGTTTGGGCCATGTGGACTGGTCGCGGGCCACGCCCTTTATGATCGGCGGCCTCGCGGCTCTGCCGGGGGCCGTGCTCAACGCCAGCATCAACGCAAAGCCGCTGGTGATTTTGCTTGCGGGCATCATCCTGTTTGCGGGCTTTTGCGTATTGCGGCCCCCAAAGGCTGGCGGCAGCGTTTTTTGGCAGAGCAGAGCGGGATTTTTTTTCATCGGGGCGAGCACGGGCTTTCTGGCGGGCATGACCGGCGCTGGCGGCCCGGTGCTGACCATACCCTGGATGATAGCCGCCGGGGTTGCCCCCATGACGGCTGTGGGCCTTGCCATGCCGTATCAGGTGGTTACAGCCCTGTTTGGCACCGTGGGCAATATAGCTGACGGGCATGTGGATTTTGCCCTGTTGCCGATAGTATGCATTCTTGAAATCGCTGGTTTTGCATGCGGCGTGGTTCTGGCAAAACGCACGCCAACGGGCATGCTGCGCACCCTCATTGGCGGCGTATGCTGCTTGCTTGGCCTGTTTCTGCTGCTGCGCGAACTGGAGCAGTATTTTTTGAATTGATCGAAATGGATTTTTCCAAAGCAGGCTTGGGCGGGCTTTGGCCGCCACAAGGCGAGTGGCTCAGACGTTGATTGTTTTCCACGGGCAGACCTGATTCGGGCTGCCCCTTTGCCGCAAGGCAAGTGTGCCGTCCGTTGCATTCCCCGAGGGGGGCCGCATGAATATCGCCGCGCTTTTTATCCGCCGCCCTGTGGCCACTGTGCTGATAATGCTGGGCATGCTCTTTTTTGGCGTGTCGGGGTACCGCAACCTGCCTGTAAACCAGTTGCCCACGGTGGATTTTCCCACCATTCAGGTGCAGGCCGAGCTTGCCGGGGCCGACCCGGAAACCATGGCCTCCTCCGTGGCTACGCCGCTGGAAAAAGAATTTTTCACCATTGCGGGCATCGATTCCATTTCATCGGTCAATTCCACAGGCCGCACACGCATCACTATCCAGTTTGCCCTTGACCGCAATATCGATGCCGCGGCTCTGGACGTGCAGTCGGCCATAGGCCTTGCCCAGCGCCGTTTGCCCTCCAACATGACCGTGCCGCCGAGCTTCCGCAAGGTGAACCCCGCCGATCTGCCCATCCTGCAATTGCGCGTATCGTCTGCCACCTTGCCGCTCTATGTGCTCAATGAATACGCGGACACGCTCATCGGCCAGCGCCTTTCCATGGTGGACGGCGTGGCCCAGGTGGTCATTTACGGGCAGAAGCAGTACGCCGTGCGCGTGCAGCTGAATCCGGACGAGCTGGCTACACGCGGCCTTGGCATTGACGAGGTGGCAGAGGCTGTTGCCGCAGCCAACAGCATGCTGCCCACAGGCTCGCTGGAAGGGTCGCACCGGGCTGATTCCATCAAATCTTCGGGCCAGCTTATGAACGCCCGCGCCTTCAGCGACGCGGTGGTGGCCTACCGCAACGGCGCGCCTGTGCGCCTGCGCGATTTGGGCGAAGTGGTGGACAGCTTCAAGCAGGACAAGCAGCTCACCTGGAGCAACGGCGGCGCGCCCAGCATCATGCTGGCCGTGGAGCGCCAGCCCGGCACCAATACCGTGCAGGTGGTGGATTCCATCCGCGCCCTGTTGCCCGCGCTGGAAAAGCAGTTGCCGCCCTCCGCCAAGGTGGAGGTTTTTTACGACCGCTCCGAATCCATCCGCGAATCCGTGGCGGACGTAAAATTCACTCTGGTGCTTACGGTATTTCTGGTGGTGCTGGTCATCTTTATCTTTTTGCGTAACCTGCCCGCCACCATCATTCCCAGCCTTGCTCTGCCCATGTCGGTTATTTCGACCTTTGCCGTCATGTCTGTGCTGGGCTACAGCCTGGACAACCTCTCGCTCATGGCCCTGACCCTTGCCGTGGGTTTTGTGGTGGACGATGCCATCGTCATGCTTGAAAATATCGTGCGGCATCAGGAAATGGGCAAGGACCCGCAGACTGCGGCTTTTGACGGCTCGGCGGAGATCGGCTTCACCATTGTTTCCATGACGCTCTCGCTGGCGGCGGTGTTCATTCCCGTGCTGTTCATGGGCGGCATTGTGGGGCGGCTGTTCCGCGAATTCGCGGTGGTCATCATTGCCGCAATCCTGAGTTCCGGCGTGGTTTCGCTCACGCTCACGCCCATGCTCTGCGCCTATTTTTTGAAGGCGCAGGGGCGGAACATGGCCGGGCACAAGCCTGCCGTGAGCGGGCTGTACGGCGCGCTTGAACGATGTTTTGACAGGCTGGCCGACCTGTACGCCCGTTCGCTGGACGTGGCGCTGCGCCATCGGCGCATCACCCTGCTGGCCTCGTTTGGCCTGTTGGCCCTGACAGTTTGGCTGGGCATGATTATTCCCAAGGGATTTTTGCCCACGGAAGACATGGGCCTGTTGCAGGCAAGCACCGAGGCGGAGCAGGGCGTGTCCTTTGAGGGCATGGTACGGGCGCAGCACAGCCTTGACCCCATGCTGGAATCCTCCGCCCATGTGGCGGCCTACAACTCCATTGTGGGCATTGTGGGCGGCAGCCAGAGCATGAACAACGGCATTCTGCTCATGCGGCTTGCGGAGCACGATAAACGCCCCGGCATTGAGGCCGTGGCCCAGAAGCTGCGCAAGGATCTCAACACATCGCCTTCCATGCGCGTATTTGTGCGTGTGCCGCCCACCATCAGCATTGGCGGCCGTGCGTCCAAGGCTCTGTATCAATACACGCTGTTTGGGCCGGATATGGGCTCGCTTTTTGAAAGCGCCCAGCGCATTGAGGATGCCCTGCGCAAGCTGCCGGAATTACAGGACGTCAACAGCGACCTGCAACTCAAGAATCCTGAGCTGCGCGTGACCATTGACCGCAACCGCGCCGCAGCGCTAGGCGTGACCCCGCAGCAGATAGAACTGGCCCTGCAGTCGGCCTACGGTTCTCGCGAGGTTTCGACAATTTACGCGCCTACGGACGACTATTCGGTCTTTGTGGAATTGCAAAAACCCTTCCAGAAAGATCGCTCGGCCCTTTCGCGGCTCTATGTGCGCTCCAAGGGCGGCGATCTTGTACCGCTGAATACCCTGGCCCAGTTTTCCACCGGGGTTGGCCCCATCGCGGTTAACCACAACGGGCAGTTCCCCTCCGTGACCATCTCGTACAACCTGCGCCCCGGTATTTCGCTCAGTCAGGGCGTGGGCGCGGTGGAGGCGGCGGCGCGCCCGCTGCTGCCCGATACGGTGACCGCAGAATCGCAGGGCACTGCGCAGGCCTTCCAGAGTTCGCTCAAGGGTATGGGCTGGCTGCTTGTGCTGGCCATTGTGGTCATTTATCTTGTGTTGGGCATTTTGTACGAGAGCTTCATCCACCCGTTCACCATTCTTTCCGGCTTGCCATCGGCGGGTTTTGGCGCGCTGGCGACCCTGTGGCTGTTCGGCATGGAGCTTGATCTGTACGGTTTTGTGGGCATCATCATGCTGCTTGGCATTGTAAAGAAAAACGCCATCATGATGCTCGATTTCGCACTGGAAGCGCAGAAGAAGAATCCGTCCCTTGACCCGCTGGCAGCCATTACCCAGGGCTGTCATGTGCGCTTTCGGCCTATCATGATGACCACCGTGGCCGCGCTCATGGGCGCGCTGCCCATTGCCGTGGGCATTGGCGCGGGGGCCGACGCCCGCCGTGCGCTGGGTCTGGCTGTGGTGGGCGGGCTGTGTTTTTCGCAGCTGGTCACGCTCTACATCACGCCAGTGTACTACTATTATATGGAAAAACTCTCCCGCAGGCTGGGACGCCTCTGGGGCGGGCGTTTCAAGCAGAACCGGCAGGAGCCTGCGGAGAAAGGGCAACCCTTTCCTCCTTCGCACTGATCCGGCCCTGGAGAACCTATGAGTATGCAGAATTCCTCTTTTTCATCCATGCCCGCCGATTCCGGCGGAGCGCCTGTTTGCAGGCGCTGCGGCACCTGCTGCCTGCTGGGCGGGCCGACCCTGATGCTGAGCGACGCCGCATTGCTGGTTTCCGGCACCTTGACCCTTGAAGCTCTGGTGTGCCTGCGCGCCGGGGAGTGGGCACGGGACGACGCGCGCAAGGCATTGCGGCCACTGGAAGGGGAACGTATCAAGATTGCCGGGCCCGGCGGCAGGGTGCACCCATGGCGCTGCCGCTATTATCGTGAAGGCGCGGGCTGCGGCATCTATGAACAGCGCCCTGCGCAATGCACGGCCCTGTTCTGCATGGACACCGGACCGCTGGAAATGCTGCTTGCCAAGGCCTCGCACCTTGGGCGCTATGCGGCTCTGAACGCGCTGGCCGACGGGATCCCCGGATTTTCCACCCTGAGTGCTGCCAGCAGGGCATTGCTGCCTGACCTTGTGAGCGCGCATGAAGAGCAGGTTTCTGTGCGGGCGGTGCTTGAACTGGCCGACAGGCTGGGATTTTTTCCGCAGCAGGCGCAAGGCCTGACGGTGGAGCGTTATGCGGAGCAAGGCCCGCTGGAGGGTAGCGAACGGGAAGCCGCCGTGGCGGAACTGGGCGAAGCCGCCCGCTTGGACGCCGCTTTTCGCGACCTTTGCGTGGAGCGCGCAGGCGTCCCCCGCGCCATGTTACCCTTTTTGTTCGGCAGGTCGGTCAAGGATCTGTTGGCAGAGGTAGGCCTCAAGCCTGTTTCGGGCAGTTAGCCCAGCGCGGGCGAGTTGCCTCTGCGTGGCGGCCCTGCCCCTTTTGCGGGCAGAAAGGCGCTGGGCGTTTGCCCTGCCTGCGGTTGACAGAACAGACCTCCGTACCTAACCTTTGATGAAAGTAAAAAAATCACGCCCCCAGGCGGGCAATGAAGGAAGCAACATGCCATTGTGCAGTATTGAAGAGGCCATTGCCGACATCCGGCAGGGCAAAATGATTATTCTGGTAGATGACGAAGGCCGCGAAAACGAAGGCGACCTCACCATGGCAGCCGAGCATGTGACTCCGGAAGCCATCAATTTTATGGCCAAGTTCGGCAGGGGGCTCATCTGCCTGCCTATGGCTCCCGAAATCATCGACCGCTTGCAATTGCCCCTGATGACCCAGCGCAACGGCTCGCGCTTTGGCACCAACTTCACCATTTCCATTGAAGCCCGCGAGGGCGTGACCACGGGCATTTCCGCCGCCGACCGCGCCACGACCATTCTGGCTGCCGTGGCAGACAATGTGCGGCCTGACGACATCGTCACCCCCGGCCATATCTTCCCCCTGCGGGCCAAGGCTGGCGGCGTGCTTTCGCGCGCCGGGCAGACCGAAGGCGGCGTTGACCTTTCCCGTCTGGCCGGGCTCAAGCCTGCGTCTGTCATCTGCGAAATCATGCGCGACGACGGCACCATGGCACGTATGCCCGACCTTGAAATTTTTGCCGAAGAACATGGCCTCAAGATTGCCGCGGTCAAGGATCTCATCCGTTACCGCCTTGACCGGGGTCAGGTTTCCGTGCGCCGCGTGGCGCAGGCCCACCTGCCCACGCGTTTTGGCGAATTCTCGGTCATTGCCTATGAAAGCGAAAATGAACCCGGCACGCATCTGGCTCTTGTGAAGGGCGACCTTTCCACGCCGGAGCCGGTGCTGACGCGCATCCACAGCGAATGCCTCACGGGCGATGCCCTGGGTTCACTGCGTTGCGATTGCGGCGGCCAGTTGGGTGCTGCCCTGCGCCAGATTGAAAAAGAAGGACGCGGCGCGCTGCTCTACATGCGTCAGGAAGGGCGCGGCATCGGCCTCGCCAACAAGATCAAGGCCTACGCCTTGCAGGATGAAGGCTACGACACGGTCGAAGCCAACCGCAAGCTGGGCTTCCCCCCGGATTTGCGCGACTACGGCACTGGCGCGCAGATGCTGGTTGACCTGGGCATCCACAAGATCCGTCTGCTGACCAATAACCCCAAAAAGATTGTGGGGCTTTCCGGCTACGGCATCGAGATTGTGGAGCGGGTATCCATTGAAATGGAAGCCTGCCCGGAGAATGAAAACTATCTGCGTACCAAGAAGGAAAAGATGGCGCACATGCTTTCATGCTCGTGCCTCCATTAGATATGTTGCGCCGCCCCCTTGGGGCGGCGCTTGTCTTTTTGCAGGGATTGAAGCCACAGGCGCGCCGTTGCGCCGCCGTTCTTGAAAAGGTGCAAAACAGGGAGCGACGCTATGGGCTTGGGTGAAATGCTGAAAACCCAGTTGGGTTTGCTGTGGAAGTTTCTCGGATTTTTTCAGCCCCCGGTGCTGCGTTTTTTGCACGCGCTGGTGGTCTGCCTGATAATGGTGCAGGTGCTGACGCAACTTTTTGGCCTTGGCACTGTCCACATGATTCTGGGCCTTGTGTTGTGCGTGCTGGGATTTGGGCTTGTGGCATGTGGGCTTGGCATGCGGGGGCCGCGCCACTACTTTCCCTATCTGTGGGGCGACATGGATCAGCTTGGCAGGGACGTTGCGGCCATACGCAGCGGCAAGCTGATTATCGCGCCGCGCCCCAAGGGGCTTGCCTGTGTTGTGCAGGGGCTTGGCATGGGCGCCTTGAGCATGGCCCTGCTCACGGGTCTGTGGTGGTTCCGCTCGTGGCAGATGGGTGATGTGTCGCACACTGCGGCAAGCCTGCACAGCATCTTTGTATGGCTTTTGATGGCCTATGCCGTTGGGCATGGCGGCATGGCGCTGGGGCATTTTTTCTTTTGGAAGCAGGCCGCGACAAAAAAGCCTCAGGCAAGCTAGCAAAATCTGTCCGTTCGGGCATATCCGCTGGTATCTGCCGTTGACGGCAGCTATTGGCAGCGGTATTTTTTTGTGGCGGCGCGCGCTGCGCCGCCACATCCTCACAATCGCCTGATTCCGGCATGTCTGCCTGGCAATGGGCCGTCCTTTTCACGTCTCCTCTCTGGTTGAGTTTTGCGATCCGTTGGGAGAACACGGAATATCTTTTTTCATGACAGCCGCAGAATTTTTTTTATGTTTTCCTTCCCGTCAGACGGCAGGAAACTTTGTGGGCACTGCGTCTTCACAATACCGCGTATAAGGCTTAACTGTTTAAAACGATTTGAATTGCAATGATGCAGATCGCATTGCCCCGGTATGGGAGCAACGACAGTAGGCAAGCTTTTTGCGAGAATGTCAGACTGTGATACCAAAGTTTTTTGGCTCGTGCCCTTTGCAAACTTGTCAAACAACGCTATACGACTTCATTCTCGTAAAAAAGTTGACCGACTGTTCAAACAACCGTATGGGAATCCAAATCTGTCAGGCCCGCGCAAGGGGCGCGAGGTCTGTGCCTTACCATAAAGACGTTCATGACGGACTTTTAAGGAGGCCTTATGGCAAGCCAGGCGTTGATTAAGGATTTTGAAGACATGATCGGCAAGGAAAACGTGTTCAGTTCCGAAGCCGACCGCATGAGCTATTCGTATGATTCTGCGGTGCTGCCGCCAGTCATGCCTTCTTTGGTGGTGCGCCCCACTACCAAGGAGCAGCTCGGCCAGTGTGTGAAAAAACTGTATGACAACGGTATCCCCATGACCGTGCGCGGCGCGGGAACCAACCTTTCCGGCGGCACCATCCCGGACAAATCTGAAACTGTGGTTATTCTGACCACCGGCCTTAACCGCATCATTGAAATCAATTCTGACGACCTCTACGCTGTGGTGGAACCGGGCGTCATTACTGCTGAATTTGCGGCTACCGTTGCCAAAAAAAATCTTTTTTACCCCCCCGATCCGGGTTCCCAGGCAGTGTCCACCCTTGCGGGCAACATTGCTGAAAACGCTGGCGGCCTGCGCGGTCTCAAGTACGGCGTTACCAAGGATTACCTCATGGGCATCGAATTTTTCGACGCCACGGGCGAAGTGGTCAAATCCGGTTCGCGCACGGTCAAGTGCGTTACCGGTTACAACCTCGCCGGCATGATGGTGCAGTCTGAAGGCACGCTGGGCATTATTTCTGAAGCCATTCTCAAGCTCGTGCCGCCGCCCAAGGCCTCCAAGGCCTTGATGGCAGTGTTCTCTGACGTGCAGGACGCCGCTGACGCCGTGGCTGGCATCATTGCCGCCCACGTTGTGCCCTGTACTCTCGAATTCCTCGACAATAACACCATCGTGCGTGTTGACGACTTCACCAAGGCTGGTCTGCCGCGCGAAGCGGGTGCCATCCTGCTCATCGAAGTGGACGGCCACCCCGCCCAGGTTGCTGACGATGCCGAAGCCGTTGAAAAGGTGCTGAAGGCCAATCACGCCACCGCCGTGCACGTGCCCAAGGACGCAGCCGAAAAGTTCAAGCTGTGGGAAGCCCGTCGCATGGCCCTGCCCGTGCTGGCCCGCGCCCGTCCCACCACCGTGCTTGAAGACGCCACCGTGCCGCGTTCGCAGATCCCTGCCATGGTCAAGGCCGTCAACGACATCGCGGCCAAGTATCGCCTTGAAGTGGGCACCTTTGGTCACGCTGGCGATGGCAACCTGCACCCCACATTCTTGTGCGACAAGCGCGACGCCGACGAATTCAAGCGCGTGGAAGAAGCCATCGACGAAATGTTCGATACGGCTATCAAGCTGAAGGGTACGCTCTCCGGCGAACACGGCATCGGCACCGCCAAGTCCAAGTGGATGGAAAAGGAAACCTCACGCGGCACCATTCTGTTCTCGCAGCGGCTGCGCCGGGCTCTTGACCCCAAGGGACTGCTTAACTCCACCAAGCTGGTGGGCATCTAGGCAGTTCGCTCCGGCATTGCAGAGGCGGGGTCTTTTGGCCCCCGTCTTTTCCGGGGGCTGCCCGCCCAGTGCGGGCGCTACCGGGCAAGAGCTAAAATTCAACCGCTCCAGGAGCGTTTCATGAGTACTATGCACGAACTGGCCCAGCGCCTTATGGCCCTGGACGACAGGATCACTGCCTGCATGAAATGCGGCATGTGCCAGGCCGTGTGCCCCATGTTCGGCGCCACCGGTATGGAAGCTGACGTGGCTCGCGGCAAGCTAGCCCTTATTGACAACCTGGCCCATGAGATGATTCATGACCCTGCGGCTGTGGCCGAAAAACTGGGCCGCTGCCTTTTGTGCGGTTCCTGTCAGGCGTCCTGCCCGCCCGGCGTCCAGATTATGGACGTCTTCATGGAAGCCCGTGAAATCGTAAACGAGTTCATTGGCCTGCACCCGGTCAAGAAGATGATCTTCCGTTCGCTTCTGACCAAGCCTGGCCTCTTCAACTTCGCCATGCGCGTTGGCGCGCCCATGCAGGGCCTTATCTTTGGCTCGAGCAACGACGCGCAGGGTACCGTGTGTGCGCCTCTGCTCAACTTCATGCTGGGCGACCGTCACATCCACCCCCTGGCAAAAACGCCTCTGCACGCCCGCTACGGCGCGCTTGACGAGCCACGCCGCGCTGGCGGGCTCAAGGTGGCGTTCTTCCCCGGTTGCGTGGGCGACAAAATGTACACAGATATGGCAGAAGCCTGCCTGAAGGTGCTGCGTTATCACAACGTGGCCGTGTTCATGCCCAAAAATCTCACCTGCTGTGGTATTCCGGCGCTTTCGTCCGGTGATGCCAAGGGCATGGTGGAGCAGATGCGCGTGAACGTGGAAGCCCTCAAAAACGGCGACTTCGACTATATCCTCAGCCCCTGCGGTTCCTGCACCTCCACGGTCAAGGAACTGTGGCCCCGCTACGCGCACCGTCTGGGTTCTGCCGAAAAGCACAAGATTGAAGAACTGGCCGCCAAGGCCATGGACATCAATGCCTTCCTGGTGGATGTGCTCAAGGTGCAGCCCGCCGAGCAGGCTCAGGAAAACGCCGTCAGCGTGACCTACCACGATTCTTGCCACCTCAAAAAGTCGCTTGGAGTTGTCAGCCAGCCCCGTTCCGTTGTTGCGGCCAACCCGGCCTACAAAATTACGGAAATGGCCGAAGCTGACCGCTGCTGCGGCTGCGGCGGATCGTTCAACCTCTTCCACTACGACTATTCGCGCAAGATCGGCCAGCGCAAGCGCAACAATGTGGTGGCTTCCGGAGCCAAGATTGTGGCCGCCGGCTGCCCTGCCTGCATGATGCAGCTTGAGGACGTGCTTTCGCACAACCATGACTCCGTGCGCGTCAAGCACACTGTGGAGTTGTACGCTGAAAGCCTGAAGTAACATGTGAGCGCGGCGGGGGACTGTGGTTCCTCCGCCGCGTTTATCAACCCGGCGGTTATTCTGCCAGAATGCCCATCTGAAGAAGAGCCGTGGGGGTTTGTTTCGGAAGTTATGGGCGTGTTACGCCGTTCGCAGGAATATGAGCGCAAACAATGGCAGCGGGTGAATCCGGCCCTCTGCACACTACTTTTCGCGGCGAAGCTGCATGGTTCAAGAACCCGGCGTGTTTTGAAAAAGGAGTTGTTTATGACACATCAGGAATTGGTAGAAGCCTTTTCCGCCAAGGCTGCGGCTGTTAACGCCGTAGTGCAGGAAGTGCCCAACATGGCAGCCGCCTTGCAGTATGTTGTGGACGTTTGCGCCAACAAGGCTCCCGCAGAGCTTTTGGCTGACGAACCCGGCACGGAACAAGGCCCCCTTGGCCCCAATAAGGTTCCCACGCGCGTGCAGCGTGTGGTGGCAGCGCCGCAGCTTGGCGACGCCGACTTTGCCGCGCTGGCAGCTGCCTGTGAAGAAAAAGGTTTTCTGTGCATTCGTGAAGGGCTGCGCAACTATCTTGCCGGTATTGACGTGGGCGTCTCCACTGCCGAGCTTGGCGTTGCCGCCAGCGGCACCTGCCTGCTCAATACCGACAGCGAAGACGTGCGCCTTACGGGCATGATCTCGGAAGTTTCCGTGCTGATGCTGCGCAAGTCCACCATCTACCCCGATCTGCCCTCCATAGCCCAGTTGCTGCGCGAGCGCATGAACGAAGGTACTGCCACGTACACCACCCTGGTGACTGGCCCCAGCCGTACCGCCGACATTGAGCGCGTGGCTGCCGTGGGCGTGCATGGGCCGCTGGAACTGCATATCATTCTGCTGGAGGACTAACCCATGCATGACGCCCTCAAGAGCTCATCGGGATATCATAAGGAACTGGACGAAGCCCTGAACGACGAATTTTTGCGTCGCACGCTTGATACCTTTGCCGTGGCCTACCGCGCCAACCGCGAAGCCGTGTTCAAGGAAGTGGACGAGAAAGCGCTGATCAAGCAGATCGCCGACGCCAAGGACTACGCCTGTCAGCACATGGACGAACTGTACGCTCAGTTCAAGGCCGAAGCTGAAAAGCGCGGCGTGCACGTGCACCGTGCCGCCACCGCTGCCGAAGCCAACGACATGATCGTTCGCATCGCCAAAGAAAACAAAGTGAAGAAGGTGGTCAAGTCCAAGTCCATGACCGCCGAAGAAATCGGCCTGAACACCGCGCTGGAAGGCAACGGCCTGATCGTGGACGAAACCGACCTTGGCGAATGGATCATCCAGCTGCGCCACGAAGGTCCTTCGCACATGGTTATGCCCGCCATCCACCTTTCGCGTTATCAGGTGGCGGACGACTTCACCAAGGCCACCGGCGTCAAGCAGGATTCTGACGTGCAGCGTCTGGTCAAGGTGGCCCGCGTGCAGTTGCGCCGCAAGTTCATCGCCGCCGACATGGGCGTGAGCGGCTGTAACTTTGCCGTGGCCGAAAACGGCGCGATCTCCACCGTGACCAACGAAGGCAACGCCCGCATGGTTACGACCCTGCCGCGTGTGCACGTTGCCATTGCCGGTCTGGACAAGCTCGTTGCCAAGCTGGACGATGCCCTGGTGGCCCTTCAGGTGCTGCCCCGCAACGCCACCGCCCAGCGCCTTACCTCCTATGTTACCTGGATGTGCGGCGCAGGCCCCTGCGCGGCCAATGCCGACGATAAAAAGATTCTGCATGTTATCTTCCTCGATAACGGCCGTACCGAAATCGCCAAGGATCCCCTGTTCTCGCAGGTGTTCCGCTGCGTGCGCTGCGGCGCTTGCGCCAACGTCTGCCCCGTGTACCGCCTCGTGGGCGGCCACAAGATGGGCTACATCTACATTGGCGCCATCGGCCTGATCCTTACCTACTTCTTCCACGGCAAGGATCGTGCGCGTATTCTCAGCCAGAACTGCATGGGCTGCGAATCGTGCGCCAATGTGTGCGCTGGCGGCATCGACCTGCCGCGTCTTATCCGCGAAGTGCGCTCGCGCCTCAACGTGGAGCAGGGCGCGCCCATCGAAGCCAACCTGCTTTCCGCTGTGATGAAGAACCGCAAGCTGTTCCACAAGCTGCTCAAGTTCGCCAGCTTCGCCCAGAAGCCCTTCACTCGTGGGGCGCAGTTCCAGCGCCATCTGCCTGCCGTCTTCCTTGGCAAGCACAACTTCAAGGCTCTGCCCGCCATTGCAAACAAGTCCTTCCGCGACCGTTGGCCCGAACTGGCCCCCAAGGTGCAGAACCCCACCTATCGTGTGGCTATCTTCGCTGGCTGCGCCCAGGACTTCATCTACCCCGAAGAACTGGAAGCCTGCGTGAAGATTCTGGCCGCCAAGAACGTGGCCGTGGACTTCCCCATGGAACAGTCCTGCTGCGGCTTGCCCCTCGAAATGATGGGCCAGCGCAAAACCTCCATGGATGTGGCCAAGCAGAACATTGCGGCCTTCCGTGGCGGCAACTACGACTACATCATCACGCTGTGCGCCAGCTGCGCCGGTCATCTTACGCACCACTATCCTGAAATTCTCGACAATGATTTCTCGACTGTGGAAGCTCAGGCCTTTGCGTCCAAGATTATCGACTTCAGCTCCTTTGTGCATGACGTGCTGGGCCTCAAGGCTGAGGACTTCAACAAGTCTGCGCAGAAGGTCACCTACCACGCCGCTTGCCACCTGTGCCGTGGCCTGGGCGTCAAAAAGGCCCCTCGCGAGCTTATTGGCGATGCGGCTGAATACGTGCCTTGCGAGGAAGAAGAAGTGTGTTGCGGCTTTGGCGGCAGCTACTCAGTGAAGTTCCCCGAAATCTCCGCCCAGTTGCTGGACAAGAAGATCGCCAACATGAAGGCCACCGGCGCTGACCGCCTGGTGGTGGACTGCCCCGGCTGCGTCATGCAGATCCGTGGCGGTGCTGAAAAGCAGGGCCTCAAGATCAAGGTCGATCATATTGCCGAGCTTCTGGCTGAAAACCTGAAAAAATAATCCAACGAAACATCTTCCTGCGGATTGAAAGCCAAGGCTCTTCATCCGCAGGAAAGTTGAGGGAAGGTGCGGTTCTCCACTGTGGGGAGGGCCGCACCTATATCTTTTTCAAATTTCCGTGTTGAGCTGCTTGGGAAGATGAGGTTCTGCGCGCCGCACGTTTTGGCCTTTCACGTCCAGCGGCGCCAGGTGGGCATTATCTGCACCGTGCTGGTGATGCTTAATCCTGGAGTGTTTTAGAATGCTGGCGGCATAGCCGCAGCACATATGTTGTAAAGGCCGCTCAGCATTGCTGGGCGGCCTTTGCGCATAGATCGGGCTGGCGTCTGGTGGATTGTCTGGATAACCCTTTGTAGAATTCTGTTCTTCTAATGACTGCGTTGTTTACCTGGGAGTTGCTTCCAGTACCAGTTGCTCACAAGCGTATTGTCACGTGACGCCCACTCACCGCATGATTCAAAATAGTCCAGCACACTCTGCTCCTCGGGGCTGAGTTCAAGCCCGGAGCGTGCCATCTGGCGCATGCGGATAAAGATCACCAGACATTCAAAAAGCGAAAACAGATCGTCAGTCTCCAGGGCATCCTGGTTCAGGTATTTTGTAAATTCCTGATAAAAGGGGTTGTGCTCGTCAACTATGGCATCATAATCCGTGCTGAATTCCTTGAGTGACATAATGCCTGAACGAAAGTGTTTATCGAAGGGGCACTCATGACCCTGTCCTGCTTTGGCACAGAGGCGCTGCATAAGTTCTAAATGATCTGAAAGCGGCATAGCTTGGCTCCTGAGACAAAATGTTCTGCTTGGAGATAGCTTATCTTCTATAAATATTCAAATCAAGCAGGCGAAAAAAAAGCCCGCTCTTGTTCAGGGCAGGCTGTGATTATAAGCAGTGTTAAAAGGCCGAGTTTGAAACTAAAATTATTTAAGCAGTCTACTTATTATGTCCTTTAAACTGTAAAAAAGTTTTTTTGATTTTTTGCTAAAAGTAAAGGTTGCTTTTTGCAATTAGGCTAACGCTGGTTGCGCCGTGGTTGCAGATATTGCGGCTGAAAAAGTAGGCGGTACTGCTTCACTGTAGACAGCCTCTGAGGGGCTGTTACTTCGCCTTCGATAGATAGCGCCTTGTCGGAAAGCCCGAAGGGTTGAAGCTGTCCGGGCGGAACATCCATGTGTGAGAGTCTCTCGCCGCTGACATTGAACACCGGAAGGCTGCTTGAAGAAGAACCAGCCATAAGAACAGCGGTGGCATTGGCCGAAGGCGAGACGTTTTTTCCAGCGGCCGAGCGCTGTGAGGTGGCGTTGAGCAGGCTTGGCATGGAGACTTCGGCCCTGCGCAGCACATCAATAAAGTCGTTGCCGGTGCGCCCAACAAAGGTCACAAGCGAAGAGCCGTCGCCGTACACAAGCAGGCTGACGGGCATGGTGCCGCCGTGTATGCCAAAGTAGGCAGGGCGCGCGCCAGCTGGCATGACCACCCAGCCTTGTTGTTCTGGCAAACCCTGGCTGTCTATGCTCCAGGCGGTTGCAGGGACAAGGGCAGTCAGTAAAAAACAGAACAAATAAAGTGTGTTCCGCATATCATCCTGTTCCGGATAGGGAAATTTGCATGTTACGGTATGATTCTACCGCCATGTCACACCCTTTAGTGAGGCGCGCGGCAATTGTCAAGGAGACTGTGAAGGCGCATGTAATATGCCTTTACAAGCCTATCCGGGGCGGCGCTTTTTGGATTTTGGCGCAGGCGGCGTAGTTGGCTCTGGCGCTGCCTTTTGCGGCTGCGGCGTAAGGTCGGGCGGCGGTGGAATCTGGGGCAGATTCTGGGCATTGCCAAGGTAGTGCAGAAAAAAATCGCCCAGGGATTCCGTCATGCGTCTGTGGATTGCCCCGCGTGTTTCTTCAGTGACCGAGCGGCACAGTTCAGGCAACTCCATGGCCAGAGACTCGGGGCATGGCGCCATGAGCGCGCCCGTGTCGGCCTGCGGCAGGCTCAACCATCGAGGTTTTTTATCCATAAGTTCAAATATGCGCCGCGCATGCAGGGCTGGGTTGTTCAGGCTGTCATTGGGCGCGGCCATAATCAACAGCGGCGGGTAGAACCAGTGGAACGACTGGCGCGAAAACAGCATGCCAAAACCGGGCGCCACCGCCGCGATGGCGTGAATGCGCGTGTCGGCGAGGCTGCGTGTGAGCGGCAGGTTTTTGCACAGCGATTCCATGCGCTCGCGAGCCCAGGTATTGCAATACATGTCGTTTGGAGCTGTGCGCGAGCAATAGCTGGCCCAGCCCTCGCAGTCGGGCAGTGCACCGCCCAGCAACAAAGCCGCCGCGCCGCCAACGCCAAAGCCGATTGCTCCGATGCGCGAAGCGTCAATGCTGGGCTCCACTTCGGGATCATGCAGGAGCAGGTCAATGCTGCCAGAAAGTTCGTGCGCACGGTTTTCAAGCTGCTGCCAGGTCAACAGGTTGTCCATGTTGTCCATGTTGTCGCCAGGGTGATTGGGGGCAGCCACCACAAAGCCCAGCGATGCCAGCCAGGCGGCGGTATCATGGTAGGAAAAACGCGTTCCTGCGGTATCGTGCGAGAGCAGAAGCAGGGGAAAACGCCCGTCCACAGCCTTGCCTGCGCGGGAGGCGGAAATCTCCCACGGAGCATAGTTGAGATCACGCGGCGGGCGAGATGATGGATACCACACATTCACATCCAGGCGCAGGCCTGTTTCCGGCGACCACTGGCCAAGCGTTCTGAAGCCGACCATATAGGTGTCGGCGGCATTGGCGGCAGGAGCGAACAGGAGCAGGGCAAGGACAGCTATGGTGGTGAGTACGCGCATGGCTGTGTTGTGCCACAAGCGGCCTTGGGGTACAAGAGCAGACCGAAGGCGCGCCAATGCGCCCGATGAGGGAGATCAGCCTTTATGGAACTACTGAGCAGCTTTGTCAGTTTTATTCTGCACATAGACGTGCATTTGTTTGAGCTTGCCGATCAGTACGGGCTGTGGCTTTACGCCATACTGTTCGTCATTGTTTTTTGCGAAACAGGCCTTGTGGTAACCCCCTTCCTGCCAGGCGATTCCCTGCTGTTTGCCTCCGGTGTGGTGGCCGGGGCCGGGCTGCTGGGCTATGGCGAAGTGATGGGCGTACTGCTGGCGGCGGGCATACTGGGCGATGCGGTGAATTACTTTATCGGGCGGCATGTGGGCCCGGCCATCTTTTCGCGCGAGAACCGCCTTATCAAAAAGTCCCACCTGCTCAAGGCGCACGGCTTTTACGAGAGGCACGGCGGCAAGGCTATCGTGCTGGCCCGCTTTGTGCCCATTGTGCGTACCTTTGCGCCCTTTGTGGCGGGCATTGCCCTGATGCATCCGCCCACGTTTTTTCTGTTCAACATCACGGGCTGCGTACTCTGGGTGGGCGGGCTGGTTTCCGCCGGGTACTTCCTCGGTAACCTGGAATGGGCGCGGCAGAACTTCAGCCTGATTGTTTACGGCATCATCATTGTTTCCGTGCTACCCGTTGTTATTGAAGTAGCGCGCTCCAAATTTGGGAAGGGTAAGGATTAGGCCCTACAGCACCACACGCAGGCGTCCGCCTTCCATATGCGCCTCCCTGTTGATGCACAGGGGGGCGTCTTCATTATGGTGGGAGACAAAAACCATCTGGACGCCCTGCAAGGCAAGCTGATCCAGCAAATGCAGGTACTGGGCGCGGCTTGGCGCATCCAGGCCGGAGCAGGGTTCATCTAGCAGCAGGATATCCGGCCCGCCCACCAATGCGCGCGCCAGGAACAGGCGGCGCAACTGACCCGTGGACAGATGGCGGATGGATTGCCGCCCAAGCTGCTTCAGCCCCGAGGCGCTTTCATTGGGGAACATCTGGGCCATGCGGCTTGCGGCCTCGGCCCGTTCGGCATCAGAAAAACGGCGGTATACGCCTATGCTGTTGTCAAAACCCGTGCAGACCATATCAAGCGCATTGAGGGAATAGCCGTACAGAGCCTGCGAAAGATCTGACACAAGGCGCACTCCCTTGCGCAGGGCTTCAAGGGTATCTACCTGCCCGCCCTGACCGGGCAGCCAGCGGTCAAATCTGCCCCCGGCAGCAACAAATTCATCCCCAGCCAGCAGGCGCAGCAAAGTGGATTTGCCCGAGCCGTTGGCCCCGGTGATGCGCCAGTTTTCGCCCTGATGCATGCTCCAGCTGATGTCGTGCAGCACTTCCTGCCGATCAATGAATACGGTGACGTTATCCAGATCAAGCATGGCGTGCCCGCCGTTGAGCACGTGCTCCGCAACGCCAGAGGCATTGTCGTTCTGCGGCATCTTCGGCGCTTCTTCGCTGGCCTCAGACGCAGGCGGCGCCGTGAGCAGGCGGCCATTACGCACATAACGGCGGCCAGCGCACCAATCGGGAATATTGGCGGCGCGGTGCGCCGTCATTACAACCGTGCAGCGGCTGGCGTATTCACCGAGGGTCTCAAAGAAAATCTGGCGATAGCGTTCGTCAAGGCCTTCATCGCACTCGTCAAGCAGCAGTAGGGTAGGCGCGCGCAGGAGGGCGCGGCCAAGCAGCAGCAAACGCAGCTGCCCCTGCGAAAATGTGGGTACAGTGCGTTCAAGCAGGCCTTCGGCGTCAAGGCGCGCGGCCATGTCTTCCACAGCCTGCCGCCTGTAGGCCGTGCTGTCGGCATAGACCAGGGGGGTATCTTCAAAGCCTGTAAGCAGCAGGTCGCGGCCTGTGAGATCCCAGGCCTGCCGTTGATAGTTTTCCTGCTGCGCAGGAGAGACAAGGCTTGTCATGCCCCTGCCCGCCAGTGGGGAGTCTTCCGGGCCGTCAGGCCCGTGCCACTGGATGCGCCCGTGGGCGGGCCACAGCTCGCCGCGCATGAGCCGCAGCAGGGTGGACTTGCCCGAGCCATTGGGGCCAATGAGTGCGCAGTGCGCGCCGCGCCGCACCTGCCAGTTGATCTCGTGCAGCACATGCTTCTGGCTGGCGTCGCCGGGCAGGAAAAGACTTACGTCGTCAATGGATACAATAATTTCTGACATACGTGATCCGTGGTGTCAAAGGCATGCGCCGTTTTACAGGGGCAGCACAATCCGCTGGCCCCGATTAAAAATGGTGTACTCGGCAAAGCCGAAGGCGCGCGCGTAGGAGGCCAGCCGGGCAAAGCCGTAGCCCACGTCATCGGTGCCGTGCGCATCCGAGGCAAAACTCACGGGCAAGCCCATTTGCGCGGCCATAAGCATGATGGGCGGTGCGGGGTAAATTTCGCGGCAGGCCTTGCGCAGACCAGCGGAAGATATCTCCATGCTCATGCCCATACGTTGCAGGGCCGCAAGGCCGCGCTGCACCAGCGCCATGCTTTCCGGCTTTGCCAGCCAGATGTGGAACTGCTCCACAGAGAAAATCTTGATGAGGTCAGGGTGCGCGGCAATGTTGAAGAGGCCGGATAGGATCATGCGTTCCCAGGCTTCAAAATAGGCCTGGTACTGCTTGTCGCATTCTTCCTGCGAAAAGGCTTTCCACGGCTCAGCGCCATCGTCAAAGCCCCAGTGACCGATAAAATGCACGCTCCCCAGCAGGTAATCAAAGTCAAAGGCGGCGCAGGAGGCGCGTGTGTAGTCCTCCTGCCCTTCAAGCCAGTCCATTTCCATGCCGAACAAAACGCGGCAGGGGCCATTAAGGTTGGCGGCCTTGAGGGCGCAAACCTCGCGCTCGTAGTCCGGCAGGTGGCGGGTCAGCTGCTCGCGGTATTCGTGGGTGTAGTCAAAGCCCACGGGCCGGGGCGAATGCTCGGTAAAACCCATGTACTCTAGCCCCTTGGCTTGGGCGGCAGCGTACATTTCTGCCGGAGTGTTGCCGCCGTGCGAATACTTGGTGTGCGTGTGCAGGTCTGCGAGAATCATGCTGATCTTCCTGAATATGCCCGGGCCGCGCCCTTGGCCCGCCGGAGAATGACATTCCGGCCCCTGAAAGGGGATGTTGTCGATATAAGAGGGCCTGCCATAGCGGCGCAGGGGGCGGCAGGTCTGGTGCTGGTGTGACCTCTGGTTTGAGTATGACCGCGAACAGCCGGTCTGGCAAGCCGAGGCCACTGGGCAGGCGGAATTGCTGCCTGTTTTTGTCGATGGGCTATGAAAAAAGGGAGCCTCCAGCGGAGGCCCCCCTTTTATCAGATGCCGGGCTGCAATCAGCCTGCGATTCTTTTGACTATTTCCTGTCCGGCCTTGCGCCCCGCGCCCATGGCCAGAATGACCGTGGCTGCGCCGGTGACGATGTCGCCGCCCGCAAAGACGTTGGGAATGGAGGTTTCGCCAGTGGCCTCATCGGCCTCGATGTAGCCCCACTTGTTCAGCTTGAGCTCAGGGGTAGCCTCGAGGAGGATGGGGTTGGAACGAGTGCCCAGAGCCACAATGGCAAGGTCGGTGGGCAGATCGTATTCCGAGCCTTCCACCGGCACTGGCCTGCGGCGGCCAGAAGCATCGGGCTCGCCCAGTTCCATACGCTGCAGGGTTACGGACTGAAGGCGCATTTCCGCATCGCCGTTGAAGCGCAGCGGGGCGGAAAGCATGGCAAACTGCACGCCTTCTTCCTCCGCATGCTCCAGCTCTTCCAGACGGGCGGGCATTTCGGCCCTTGTGCGGCGATAGACCACATGCACGCTTTCCGCGCCCATGCGCAGGGCTGTGCGCGCCGCGTCCATGGCCACGTTGCCCGCGCCGAACACGGTAACGTGCTTGCCGGGGTAGGCCGGAGTGTCCTGCGAGGGGAAGTTGTAGGCGCGGCCAAGGTTGACGCGGGTGAGGTATTCGTTAGCGGAGAACACGCCCACCAGATTTTCGCCGGGAACGCCCAAAAAGACGGGCAGACCAGCGCCAACGCCGATGAAAATGGCATCGTATTCCTTGCGCAGGTCGTCAATATCAATGGTGCGGCCACCCACGGAATTGAGGTGGAAGTCCACACCGGCCTGACGCAGGCCGTTGATTTCCGTGGCTACCACATTCTTGGGCAGACGGAAGGCGGGGATGCCGTAAATAAGCACGCCGCCGGGCTCGTGCAGGGCTTCAAACACATCGACCTTGATGCCTGAGGTGGCGCACACGCCAGCACAGGTCAGGGACGAAGGGCCGGAGCCGATGCAGGCCACCTTTTTGGCTCCCAGGGGCAGGGCGCAGGCATTGGTGCCGGTCACCTGCTCACAGGCTGTGGTGGCGATATACGTGTCTGCCACAAAGCGCTCAAGGCGACCAATGGCCACGGGCTGACCCTTGGCCTTGAGTACGCACTTGCCTTCGCACTGGTGCTCCTGGGGGCACACGCGCCCGCACACGGCGGGGAGGCTGTTGGTGGTCTTGATGATGCGGTAGGCGGCGTCCATGTTGCCTTCGGCAACCTGATGGATAAAGTCGCGGATGGGCACTTCAACAGGGCAGCCCGAGACGCACAGGGGCTTTTTGCACTGAAGGCAGCGGCTGGCCTCGGTCTGAGCCATTTCCTTGGTGTAGCCAAGGGCGACTTCTTCAAAATTGGCGCGGCGCACATTTGCGGGCTGGCAGGGCATGTCCACACGGGGAGCCACGGTCTTTTTGGGTTTGCTATTCTCCATGGCTGACTCTCCGGTATTCTTCAATGGAAATGGTTTCCTGCTCCCGGTAGGCGGCCAGGCGGCGGCGCAGTTCGGGAAAATCCACTTCGTGACCGTCAAATTCGGGGCCGTCCACACAGGCGAACTTGGTTTTGCCGCCCACGGTGACGCGGCAGGCGCCGCACATGCCGATGCCGTCAACCATGATGGGGTTGAGGCTGACCGTGGTCTTGACGCCAAAGGGGCGCGTGGTTTCCGCCACGGCGGCCATCATTGGCACGGGGCCGACCGCCACGACTTCAAACACGTCCTTGTCCTTTTCCAGCCGGTCGCGCAGAAGCTCGGTAACAAGGCCCTTGTGGCCGTAGCTGCCATCGTCCGTGGAAACAAGCAGTTCATCCACAAAGGATTTGAGCTCGTTTTCAAAGAGCAGCAGGTCTTTGCTGCGAGCGCCGATAACGCCCACGACCTTGTTGCCGATGCGGGCATGGCCCTTGGCGATGTGGTGCATGGCGGCAATACCGGTGCCGCCGCCCACGCATACGACCGTGCCGCGTTTTTCAATATGGGTGGGGTGGCCCAGGGGGCCGCAGACGTCAAGAATGGCATCTCCAACGCCGAGCGCTTCAAGCATGGCGGTACTCTTGCCCATAACCAGATACACTATGGTAATGGTGCCGTTTTCCCGGTCAGTATCTGCAATGGTCAGCGGA
Source organism: Desulfovibrio intestinivivus (assembly GCF_053570665.1). NCBI lineage: Bacteria > Pseudomonadati > Thermodesulfobacteriota > Desulfovibrionia > Desulfovibrionales > Desulfovibrionaceae > Desulfovibrio > Desulfovibrio intestinivivus. The sequence goes on from NZ_JBRBQT010000001.1 coordinate 1,565,630, forward strand.
ATGCGCTCGCCCTGTTCGCTCATGCGCAGCATGACGAAGTGGCCGGGGCGCGCTTTCAGCGCGATTTGCGGCGCGTGGAGCACCAGTTTGCTGGTTTTGCCCGGGATCAGGCTTTCCTTGTGCAATATAGGTGTTGGCATAGGTTCTCCTCGTCAGGCATCTGAGTTGCTGCATGGTAGCTGCGATCGAAATTACTTGCAAGTAACAGTTTTATCGTATCTCTTTTACATGACTGATATAATTTGTTCTCCGTTTTTACTTTGCGCTTGCGGGCATGCAATGGGTCTTTTTTTTAGACGTAGCCTAAAGATTTGGCCTAATGTTCCGATAAAAATCTTGACGAGTGGGGAAGGGGAGAAGGTACAAAACCAAACAAGGAGGCGGACGGGGCCAACCCCTTTGCAAGGAAGCAAGTGATCCATTCATGGAGGAATGGTCATGTCGCAACACATCGGTGACGTTTTCCAGTTGGGAGCCTCGCCGCCTGAATCGGCCGATAATCCATCACATAATCGTGATCTGAGGCTGGTTGAGCGGTATCTTGCAGTTCTGGAAGAAAACAAAAAGGCATGCCGCTCAGCTTTGACTGACGCGGATATGGCTTTGGACATGGCGGGTTTTGTGCGGCGGCAGCTGCGCAGACCTGCCCAGATGCCCAGGATGTCTCCGGCCTTGCTGGCCCTGGCTCTTGTGAGGCGCGTTCCTGACGCGCCCGAACAATAAACCGGACGGAATTCTACGTTGAACTCCGGCCCGGATGCAGAACGACCATGCGTTCTCAATGCATCATTAACGCGGCATTGCAGAACACAAACCACTAGCATCACTTTTCCGTGACATGATAGGGGGCATGGCAGTCCGCAATCCATGACGAATTCTCCACTCATAGAGAGGCGGGGGCGTGGGGCCTCTGCCTCTCGCGTTTTATGCGCCGCAAATATCTTCAGTCAGCGATGGCCCGCCTCTCGTGCTGTCGTGCAGCGGCAGCACCGAAAAGTTTGAGCCGGTCGCGGCTTTGCCGCGCCGATAGCGAAATCTTTTCGTGTCTTTAGCCGAGGTTATCCTCGGCGCATTGCGCCTGTAGCGGGGGCGTGGGGCCTCTGCCTCTCGCGTTTTATGCGTCGCAAATATCTTCAGTCAGCGATGGCCCGCCTCTCGTGCTGTCGTGCAGCGGCAGCACCGAAAAGTTTGAGCCGGTCGCGGCTTTTGCCGCGCCGATAGCGAAATCTTTTCGTGCCTTTAGCCGAGGTTATCCTCGGCGCATTGCGCCTGTAGCGGGGGCGTGGGGCCTCTGCCTCTCGCGTTTTATGCGTCGCAAATATCTTCAGTCAGCGATGGCCCGCCTCTCGTGCTGTCGTGCAGCGGCAGCACCGAAAAGATTGAGCCGGTCGCGGCTTTGCCGCGCCGACAGCGGAAGCTTTTCGTGCCTTTAGCCGGTCCTCGGCGCATTGCCGTGGGGCCTCTGCCTCTCGCGTTTTATGCGTCGCAACTATCTTCAGTCAGCGATGGCCCGCCTCTCGTGCTGTTCGTGTCGCGGCTTTTTCGATAGCGAAATCTTTTCGTGTCTTTGGCCGAGGTTATCCTCGGCGCATTGCGCCTGTAGCGGGGGCGTGGGGCCTCTGCCTCTCGCGTTTTATGCGCCGCAAATATCTTCAGTCAGCGATGGCCCGCCTCTCGTGCTGTCGTGCAGCGGCAGCACCGAAAAGTTTGAGCCGGTCGCGGCTTTGCCGCGCCGATAGCGAAATCTTTTCGTGTCTTTGGCCGAGGTTATCCTCGGCGCATTGCGCCTGTAGCGGGGGCGTGGGGCCTCTGCCTCTCGCGTTTTTTATGGCGGCTCTCAGTGTGGCCTCGCCAGAGAGAACGGCCCCTTCCGGGGCCGTTCTGATACGTCGGCAACCGCCCAGAGCGTTCGCCGCATGTGTGCTTGCTGCTAGGGATAGAATCCCGTGGGCTTTTCCGAGAGGTTGATGAGGATGTTTTTTTGCTGGGTGTAATGCTCAAGAATGATCTTGTGCGTTTCACGCCCGATGCCCGACTCCTTGTGCCCGCCAAAGGGCGCGCCGGCCGGGATGCTGTTGTAGGTATTCACCCACATGCGGCCTGTTTCAATGGCGCGGCTTATGCGCATGGCCCTGTTGATGTCGCGCGTCCAGACAGCGCCGCCCAGACCGTAGGGGCTGTCGTTGGCCATGGCCACAACTTCCTCTTCCGTTCTGAACTTGATGATGACCGCCACGGGGCCGAAGATTTCGTCCTGCGCCACACGCATGGTGTTGGTGACGTTGCCGAGCAGGGTAGGACGCATGAAGCAGCCCTTGGCAAGCTCGCCATCCGTGATGCGCTCGCCGCCGCAAAGCACGGTGGCTCCCTCCGCCTTGGCCTGTTCAATGCAAAGCTGAATGGCCTTGAGGTGCGATTCGTAAATCTGCGAACCCATCTGGGTTGCGGGATCCCACGGCAGGCCAACCTTAACGCGGTTGAAGCGTTCCACGGCTTCTGCCACAAACTGGTCGTAAATGTCCTCATGCACAAACACGCGCGACCCGGCGCAGCATACCTGCCCCTGGTTGAACAGAATGCCCATTTGCAGGCCGTCCATGGCCAGATCCCACTGACAATCGGGAAAGTAGATGTTGGCCGATTTGCCGCCCAGCTCAAGGGTGGAGGGGATGAGGCGTTTTGCCGCTGCAAGGCCAACCTGACGGCCAACTTCTGTAGACCCGGTGAAGGCCAGCTTGCGGAAGCCGGGATGCTCGAGCATGAACTGGCCGGAGCGGGAGCCGCGCCCGGTGATGACGTTGAACACGCCCTTTGGCAGCACACCTGCAATAAGCCGCGCCAGCTCCAGCACGGAAAGGGACGTGTGGTTGGAAGGCTTGAACACGGTGCAGCACCCGGCGGCAAGCACGGGGGCCAGCTTCCAGGCAGCCATGAGGAAGGGGAAGTTCCACGGCACAATCTGGCCCACAACGCCTATGGGTTCGCGGAACACCAGGGACATGGTGTTTTCGTCCAGCATGACGGCGGTGCCTTCATCGGCGCGCACCACCCCGGCAAAGTAGCGGAAGTGGTCGGCGGCAAAGGGAACGTCCACATTCATGGTTTCCCGGATGGGCTTGCCGTTGTCCAGGGTTTCCACCATGGCAAGGTGTTCTTTGTTGGCATCAATAATGTCTGCAATTTTCAGCAGCATATTGGCCCGTTCAATGGGGTCGATCTTTTTCCAGCTGTCCCAGGCATTGTTGGCAGCCGCCACAGCTGCGTCCACGTCTTCCTTGGTGGCTTCGGCGCAGGTTGCCAGGCGTTCGCCATTGGCGGGGCAGAACGTTTCAAACGTGCCGCCGTCAGAGGCCTGTTTCCACTGGCCGTCGATGAATAGGGAGTACGAATCCTGAATATCCGGTTTGTTCATGAATCACTCCTTTTTTTTAAACCATGATTGTCTAAAAAGACAATAGGGGAGATATATGGATTGCAAATCCATATTGAATAGTAGATTTTTGTTCATGATGGCATGATTTAATACACATTGTGAAAAAAAATACAATTTAAAATTATATTTATATAATCATGCAACACTATAAAATCTGCTTGTTGCGTAGTAAATAAAGCAATGCAGGCTTATTTTGCAAATGTGTCACGCTATTATTGCGTAGCAGGATGGCTCGATCAAAAAAGATATGGGATTCAGCCAGGATGCGTAAAAGCACACTGCCTGAATCCCATAGTAATGGCGGTATGTCGGAATGAAATCAGCTTTCGGCTGAGCGGTAACCGTGCGAAAAATCGGCGGCGTACAGGCGGGAGGGCGCACCCTCGCGGCTTTCTGCGGGCAGCACAAGAAAAACGGTCTGCCGGGTGAGGTTGTGGCGTGTTATGCACTGGGCCAGCTCGCCCAGCGTTGTCCAGTGCAGCTGCTCCTCGGGCCAGCTGACCATATGGGCGCAAAAAACCTGGGTTTCTGGCGGCAAGCTGCGCGAAAGCTCGTCCTGAAGAGCCTGACCTGACGCTGCGGAAAGGTATACGGCCATGGAGGCCCCATGCTGCGCCAGCAGATGCAGATGTTCGCGCGGCGGCACCGGAGTGCGCCCTTCAAGGCGGCTGATAATGAGGCTCTGGGTTACTTCCGGTACGGTAAAGGTAATGCCCGCCGCAGCCGCAGCCGCACAGGCGGCGGTAACGCCCGGCACCACACGCCAGGGGATGCCGTCCGCATCCAGCAGGGCGGCCTGTTCGCGCAAGGCGCCGTACAAGGAGGGGTCGCCCGTATGCACGCGGGCCACGGAGCGGCCCTCCAGCGCGGTTGCCCGCACCAGCGCATGGCACTGCTCAAGATTCAGTGGGGCGGAATCCACAACCATGGCGTTGGGCGCGGCGCAGGCCACCACCTCGCGCGGTACCAGCGAACCCGCATAGAGCACAAGGGCGGCCTGCTCAATGGCCTTGCGCCCCTTGATGGTCATGAGGTCTGGATCGCCTGGCCCTGCGCCCACAAATGTAACGATGCCGGGCGTAATCCCGGTCTGCTGCGCGTTGTCCATGCTGCTACCTGCCTTCGGGCTGTGCGCCGGACTGGATGGGAGCAGGCGCGGGTTTTTGGGCGGCAAGCAAAAATACGGGGTTCATGGCCGCCAGGTGCACATCGCCGCCAAGGCTCTTGCCCTCAGATGCGCTGATTTGCAGAATTTCCACAGGCCAGCCCATGTCTTCAAAAAAGCGGCGGCACAGGCTGAAACTGTCCAGAAGCACACAACTGACCACCACGCGCCCCCCCACAGGCAGGCGCAGGCATACATGCCCCAAGATGTCATCCCCGTCATCACCGGAAAGGCCGCCGCCTATAAATACCCGTTGCGGATCAGGCAGACCGGGCAGGCATTCGGGGGCTTGCCCGAGGCGTACTTCCACATTGGCCGCGCCAAAGCGGCGGCGGTTTTCCTGAATGCCCATGGCGCGGCCGGCGGAGCGTTCCACCGCGATCACGCGGCCCTCGTGCGCCAGCACGGAAGCTTCAAGAGCCACAGCGCCCGAGCCGGAACCGAGATCCCACACCACATGCCCGGCTTCAATGCGCAGCAGCGCCAGAGCGGCGGCGCGCACGGGCTTTTTGCTTATGAGGCCACGGTCAACCGCAAGCTGGTCGGCGTCAAGCCCAAGATGCGGGCGGCGGGCCGGAGCCATCGGTATCAGCACCATTGTGCAGGCCGGGCCAAATTCGCGCCCAGCGGCATCGGCCATGCTCAGGTGGCTGACGCATTCATCGGCAGCGCCCATGCGTTCAAAAATATGGGCATCAAACCAATCCACCCCACGGTCGAGCAGATGGCGAGCGAGCACATCGGGCGACATGCGCGCATCAGTAAGGATGCAGAGCGGCGCATTCTTGCCGCAGGCCACGTTGAGGGGGCGCAAATCATCTCGACCGTGCAGGGAGAGGCAGATAACCTTGTGCCACGGCAAGGAAAGGCGCGCGCAAGCCTGCTGCAGAGAACTGACAGCGGGCAGCAGGCGCACGGCATCTGCCCCCATGCGGCGCACAAGGGTCGCGCCGATGCCAAAGAGCAGGGGGTCGCCGTCTGCCAGCACAAGCACACGCTCCCCTGCGGCCCGCAACTGGCTGAGCCGGGTGAGCAGCGGTTCCAGCGGCGTGGTCAGGGGCAGCAGCCGCGCCTTGAGAGCGGGGCCTGCTGCGGGTGAGGCATTCTGATCGTCTGCTGTCTGGTCATGTGCGGGCTGACCTTCTGTGGAATGTCCGTCTGCGGCACCCGTTGCTGCCAAGTTTGAGGTGTTGCTGGATTCCAGACTACTGCTGGAAAATTCCTCCAGCAGCATGCGTCCGGCGCAGATCACATCGGCTTGTTCCGCCAGCTGGCGCTGCGCTTCGGCCAGACCTGCCATGCCTCGCGGGCGTGCGCAGTCGAGGCCCATGACCGTGATGGGTTCCGGCGCGACAGTTGTTGGCTCAAAAACAAAGAATGACTGCAACATTTCCGACATGGGCGGCCAGTCATCCTGCTCGGACGTGCCTGCAACGGCGGGGCTGGCGGGCGTGGCTGCGCGAGTTGCGGCAATGGCAGGCGCGCTTTCGGCCTCAGGTGCGGCCTGTGTGGTATTGGCGGCAAGAGTGCTTGTAGCTGCTGTTGCAGCGGATTCGCCCGCCAACTCTGCGGGCGCAGCAGGGGCTTCATCGGCGTTTGCGGGAGTGGAATCTATAAGGAGGGGGTCATCCCTGTCTGATGCGTCCGCATCTGCCGTTTCGGTGTTCGCACTGCCAGAGAAGGGCAGCGCTTTATCCGTGGTAATCGCGGCGTCACAGTGCGGAGAGGCGGGCTCCGCAAAGGCGCAGATATTTGGGGCAGCAGCCGGGTCGTCAGCAGGAAATTTCGGCAAGTTGGCAGCCTGCTCAACAGCCTCGGCAGCGGCCTGCGCAAGGGGCTGACCTGCAGGATGCTCGCAGGGAGTCTCCAGTGGGCCAGCGGCAAGGGCCTCGGCCGGAACTGTGTTGGCTGCGTCATCGTCCCGTGTCTGGGTGTCGGGCGTATGGGTTGGCACGGCAAAGCCGGGCAGTGAGACCTGATGTTTCATAACGCCAATAATTCCCTGCCGTCAGTGTGAAAAAGGTGCAAGCTCACGGGGCGGCCTGCAAAAAGTTGCGCTGTGCGTGCCGCCTGCTGCGCCACCCGCTTGATAGTCTCTGCCCCGGCGCTGTCTGCCAGCAGCAGTTCCAGTGCGTGAGCTGCTGTTACGCACCGGGTGACGGCATCCGCGCAGGCAGCGCCAGCCTCGCTGGCAAGCCGCCCAAGGGCCTGCATGTCCAGCGTGGAATCCTTGGCATGAGTGTACGCATGCCCTTGGGCCAGCTTGACCAGTTTACCAAAAAAACAGCCCCAGATAATGCGCTCAAACTGCATGCTCCCTACAGCTTGCAGGGAGAACTGCGCAAAATCCGCCACCTGCACAAAGCATCGCTCCGGCAGCTCGGGGTAGCGCTCCATAAGCAGCCGTTCAGAGCGCCTTCCCGTGGTCAGGCATGCGCATTGGCAGCCTGTGGCGCGGGCCACGGCAAGTCCCTGCTCAATGGTGGCCTTCCACGCATCATGGCTGAACGGACGCACCGTGCCCTGGGTTCCCAATATGGAAATGCCGCCTTCAATGCCCAATCTGGGGTTGAAGGTCTTGTGCGCCAGCTGCGCGCCAGCAGGCACGCTGACAAATACCGTCAGCCATGTGCGGCACTGGAGGGCAGCGGCATATTCCTGTTCCTGCGCTTGCAGGGCGTAGGTTATCTGCTGGCGTGGTACCGGGTTGACCGCAGCCTGACCAATGGCTACAGGCAGACCGGGCAAGGTGACGCGCCCCACCCCCGGCCCTCCCTTTATAATGATGTGGTCGGGGTATGCAACTGCCGTGTCGGGGTATGCCCCCCCCGCGTTATGGGCGGGCGTATGCCGTACCGCATCCTCGACCTGGTTTGCAGGGCGATGCTTGGGGGGCAGCGCGCTCTCGACCACCGTGGCCGTTATGCGCGCGCCAGACGTGGCGTCAGGGTCATCGCCGCCGTCCTTGATTATGCTGGCGTGGGCAATGGCAATGATGCCCGGTGGAGGCGGATCGGTCAGCCCGCTTGCGGCGCCAGCTTCGGCAGCAGCCCATGCGGCGTCCAGTTCCGGCGCAGGGCCTGTGGCGCAGCTTTCAATGTTCAGGCGCAGCCAGCCCCGAGGCTCAGGCCGGCCATTGCTGCCCTTGCACTGATTGTGCTTGCCCTGACCACCCCCAAAAGGGGGCAGGGGCACCGGGACTGCATCCGGCGCTGTGCCTGTGCGCAACAGTTGCAATGCGGCCAGCGCTGCCCCCGTGGCGGCGCTGCCGGTAGTGAACCCTTCCCGAAGCTTTTCGGCCATGCGTCAGCTCAAAGTGGGGGACAAACTGGATGTCAGGCCGGGAGCCGGATTTGGGGCCAACCCGGGGCGGGCGTCAGGATCGGGCAGCCAGACCTTGCCACGGGCCACAAGCGACACCGGGCCGTCTATGCCAGCCATATCAAGGCCGCCTTCGGCAAACAGCCGCACGTCCAGGGCCGAACCGCCGGGCTGCATGATGGAAAAAGATCGGCGTGTGCCTGCACGCGCAAGGCACAGGGCCAGGGCCAAGGCCCCTGAACCGCAGGCATTCTCAAGAAATGTTGTTCCAGCATCGCGCACATGCACAAGGGGCAGCATGTCCAGCAGGCCCTGGCATTCCCGCCACCAGATGACGCCTGCGGCAGGTTCGGCCTCAAGGCCGTGCTGCTGGCGTAGCTGGGCGGCCACGGCATGGCAGTCATCGGGCAGGGGGTGCGTTGCCCCGCCAAGCAGCAGATGGCAGATGCCCGGCAGGCGAACCAGATGCGCGCCTTTTTCTATAGTAGTAATGGAATATTCAGGGAGGCGCAGCAGGGCCTCCACCTGCCAGAGCGGGGCAGAGCCTCGGGTGCGCAGGCGCACAGGCGTCTGCCAGCCGGAAACCTGGATTTCATCAAAGCGGACAGGGTTTTCTGCGGGGGCAGCAGCTTCGGGCGCTCGCTCGTTGCGAGGGGCAATTCCGTCCAGCATTCCCTGTTCCGGGCCTGAATATTGGGCAGAGTATGCCAGCAAGGCCCCCACAGCGCGGCTGGCATTGACGCAAAATTCACCGCCCGCCATGCGCAGCTTGTGCTGGGGCAGGTTCACAAATCCCGCCTGTTCGCCCCCAAGCATGGAAGAATCCAGCGCCAATGACGCCAGACGCGCCTGTTCTGCCGGGCGCTGGCCAGTGTCGGGGAAAAGCAGGGTGGTGTTGCCCCCGGGGCTCCATTTGGAAAAAGTCAGTGCAGGCATGGAAAATCCTTGGTTCTTGACAAAGTATGCCTCAGCCCCGGCTAGCTGTCCAGCGCTGGCGGCAGAGTGGGGGCAGCCGCCAGATTTTTGCTGACAAAAGGAAATAATCGGATGTACGTTGCAGTTGGACTGTGATGAAAAAGCGAAAGAGTGTTTCCTATTTACAACTTGCGGTTTTTCCTAAACGCGGGTATGTGAAAGGCAGTTGCCGTCTCCAAGGCCTATGGCTGTGAGTGAGCCGGTAACGTGGCGGGCACACCGCGATTTACTGTTGTTGACGGTAATCGACGACACTAACAACGTTTGGGAGGCAGTATGAAATCGTTTCGTCTTCTTGCTCTTGCGGCCGCTCTTGTTCTGAGCTACGCCGTGGCCGCTGCGGCCGCTCCAGCTTGTAACAAGAAAATTGAGAGCTTCGACTTCGTAGTGGACTATTCTGGTTCCATGATGATGAAGAACGACAGGCTCAAGCAGGACAAGATTGTTGTGGCCAAAAATGTGCTTACGCGCATCAACGCCGCTATCCCCGCTCTGAGCTACAATGGTGGCTTGCACACCATTACGCCCAACAGCGCCATCATTTCTCAGGGTCCCTGGGACCGCGCCGCCATGGCTGCGGGCATCAAAAAGCTGCGTAGCGACTTTGATATTTTTGGTCGCATGACCAGCATGGGCACCGGCTTGCAGGCGTATGAACCCTTCATCTCCAGCATGAAGCGCGACGCCGCCCTGATCCTCGTGACCGACGGCGACAACAACCGTGGTACCGACCTCGTGCAGGTTGTGAGCCAGATGTACGCCAGCCAGCGTAACCTGGTTGTGCATGTTATCTCCCTGGCCGACACCCCCAACGGTGAAGCCACCATCAAAAAGCTCGGCGCTCTGAACTCCAACGCCATTGTGGTGCGCGGTGAAGATCTGGCCACCAGCGATGCCGCTGTTGAACGCTTTGTGCTTTCCGTGTTCTGCAAGGACGAAGACGTCATTGTGCTGCGCGGCGTGCACTTCGCTTTCAATTCCTATGCTCTTGACGGCAAGGCCATGGGCATCCTGAACGAAGCCGCCACCCTGATCAAGAACAACCCCAACAAGCGCGTTGTTCTCTCCGGCTGGACCGACTTTGTGGGTTCCGATGCTTACAACATGAAGCTTTCGCAGGAACGCGCCAGCTCCGTGAAGAACTACCTCGTGAAGCAGGGCATCCCCTCCAGCCGCATGACCGCCATTGGCCGCGGCAAGTCCTTCAAGTATGACAACAAGACCGACGAAGGTCGCGCCATGAACCGGCGCACCGAAGTGTCCTTCGAGTAATCTCGGAGCGTCTTCGCGTCAGTCGAATTAAAGCAAAAGCCGGGTGGTGTATGCCGCCCGGCTTTTTATGAGGTGCATGGCACATGCGTAAGATTCTGGCACTCATTCTCACGTTGGGGTTGACCACTGGCGGTTGCGCCTGGTTTGGCGGCTCTTCTTCCACAGATGAAGAAATAAAGCCCGCTCAGCCGCAGGAACAGACCGCAGCCCCCGAACCGGCTCCGGCCCCTGTTGCTCCTGCCAAGGACGCGAAGGGCAAGAAGGGTAAAACCAAGGCCGAAAAACCGGCTGAAGTTAAGCCCGTTGCCACCAAAAAAGGCGCGAAGACCGAAGCCCAGGTCGCCGCCGAGCTCACCATGGTGGGCAACAGGCTGGCTGCCCAGGCTGCCCGCACGGTGATGCCTTCCAAGTCTTCCAGGGAAGTGCGCCAGGACGGCAAGGATTACGTGGGGACCTACATTGATGTGGACTCTTCCAACGTAACCACTGAATTGCGCCCCAGCCCCACTGGTCAGTACGTCGGCTTTATCCGGTATCAGGAAAGGGTAATGGATTGCCGTGGCAAGACCCGTCAGGAAGCGATGTCTACTGCTTCGTGCGAACAGGTCAAGGCCCGCAACATTAACGAGCTGATCCGTTTTGACGGTTCGACCTGGCAGTATTAGCAAAAGTAGTAACGCCGCTCTGGTTGCGCGCTGCCTGGTGCTGCGTTCTGCCGGAGCGGATGTTCCACGACCGGTGATTCGCCGTTCGTGAAGAGATTTCAGCGGGGTTTCGGCCCCGCTTTTGCTTTTTTTGATCGTGAGCGGCGGTGCCACCGTACAGACAGAACTGCACCCGCAGGCTGGCCCTGATACGCAGAATGGACCGGGCTTTTGGCCCTGGCAATACGGTCAGAACAAAATGGGTGAATTGCCCTTGCCAGTGGTGGGAGCGGCAAGAGCCAGATCAGGCGGCATCGCCTTTTAGAAAACCCTCGGGCAGGTGATCGCGAATCCAGCGCGCGCACTGGGCCGGATTTTTACCCTCGGCGGGGCAACGCAGGGTTGCATAATATGTATACAGGGCCTTGCGTTCGTTAAAAATATCCTCGAGCTTTTCGCCGGGGTTCATGGCAATGCCGCGTTCTGGATTGCGGGCGATGCGTTCTTCAATCAGATGAAAGGGCACATCAATATAAACGACAGGCCCAAGCGCAGCCAGATGCCGCATGGCCGCATCGCGGTAGATGACGCTGCCGCCAGTGGCTATGACCGTTCTGTTGGCCTTGATGGCGCAGATTACTTTGCCCTCGGTATCCAGAAAGGCTGCCTTGCCCAATGTGTCGGTGATGTCTTGCAGGCGTGCGCCGTAGGCGGCTTCGATCAGGTGGTCGCTGTCAACAAAAGCCCATCCCAGCTCCTGCGCCAGGGCTGAACCCACAGTGGATTTGCCCGCTCCGGCCATGCCTATGAGGGTTATGCAGGGGGCAGGCATCGAGGGGGCTGCGGTTAAATCCGGCTTGCTGGACATGCGGACTCCTGAATTGCTTGAATGGAAGCGCATGGCCTCTATGCGGTCATGCGGGTGCATACGTAAATTTCTGAAAGTAAATCGGTTAGTGGGAATGTGCCCAAGCCAACGCTGCCTGTCAACGCCGGGCTTTGCCAACCAGCGGCTGACGGTGCGCAGCATTCTGCATTCTGCATTCTCCTCTGCGCCGGAGCTCTTTTTTTTCGCAGGCTAAAGTTTTTTTGCTTCAAGGCCGATAAGCGCAGTAGAGGTGAGTTTTATGCGCAAGACAGTTGGTATGTTATTGCTTGCTTTTTTGGCATTTTCCCTTTGCCGCGCTCCCGTTGCGGCCGCCGTGGAGGCCGTCCCCCTGCCGCCTCAGGTACCTGCTCACACAGCCTCCGGGGCCACCAACCTTACCGATGTGTGGCTGCACAGCGGTGGCGGGCGGCTGTATTGGAACACACTGGTGACGCCCCGGCAGATTGCGCTGGAAGGGGCGCGGTTTGTGGATCCTGCGGCTGTACCGGAGTTGGCCATGACTCCTCAGGTGGACAAAAAAACGCCCGCGCGCCAGGCAAAGCGCAAGGTCAAGGTTTCAAAGGCCGCCCCGCAGCCCGCCACATCTCCGGCACCCAAGGGGGTGGGCAAAACATCTCTTCCGGCGCCTGTCAGCAGCAGCGCCATCCCGCCGCTGAGCAACGCTGCTCCAGCGCAGGCCAAGTCTGGCGCTTCTGCTGCTGGCCCGACCAAAGCGGCCAATGCTGTGCCCGCGCCAAGTTCTGCGCCCATGCCATATTCGTCGGCAGCGGCATCGTCTGTGGGCAGTATTGGTGGTGCTGGTAGCGGGGCTATGCCAGATGTGCCCGCACCACCGGCATTTTCAGCGGATGACGTGCTGCCGAGGGCCAACGCCCGGCCTTAACGCCTTGAGATATCGGGTATCCTGGTTCGTGATGACTGCGCACGCGAACCATGTTTGCCACACGAGCCGCCTGCGCCGCTTTGAAGTATCCGCTAAAAAATGTGTGAAGGCGCTGAGATCAGATTTTTTTTGAGCGTGGCGCGTTTACTCTTGCGGCATGTTTGCAACAAGGGCATTGTAGTCGCGCGTCGTATGGGGAATCTGGCGCTTGACGGAGACCGTGCTGGCGTGTATGTAGCTTCTTCCATATATTTTAACGCCAGGGCAATGCTGCCCTTCCGCGCTTAAAAGCCGGGGGTAGCCCCAAAACCGCTCAGGCCCGGCGTGCCGCATCGCTCCGGTGGTCGGCCCAAGGCCCTGCCGGAAATTTTTTAAGGAGTCTGCCATGAAAAGAACATATCAGCCGAGCAAAATCAGAAGGGCCCGCACTCACGGGTTCCGTACCCGCATGGCCACCCCCAGCGGGCGCGCCATCATCCGTCGTCGCCGCGCCAAGGGCCGTAAGGTTCTGAGCGCCTAGCGGGGCGGGCTTGCCCCGTTCTACATGGGTATTCCCATGAACCAGAATGGTCTGCCGCAGCACCTGCGGATACGCCGTAGGGCGGAATTCGTAGCGTGCTATGAGCGGGGCAGGCGTCTGCATACAGAGCATTTCCTTGTTTTTGTGCTGTCGGGCAATAGTCCCGGTCTAGCTGCGCGCACTGGCATGGCTGTTTCCCGCAAGGTAGGCAATGCTGTTGTGCGCAATCGCGTCAAAAGGCTGCTGAGGGAATTTTATCGCCTGCATCGCAGCGATTTGCCCAAAGAAGCTGACATCGTTACCGTTGCTAAAAAGCATGCCGGAGAGGCTGCGCTGGATTTGGCCAGCGTAGCCGCCGAGCTTTTGCCGCTGATGCGGCGCGTGGTTCGGCGAGAGCCGGGCCGTCCGGCATTGGATGGGCTGCCATGAGTCATTTGCTGCGTAATCTGTGCATATTACCCATACGCGTTTACCAGCTTTGCATCTCGCCAGTGCTTCCCCCCGCCTGTCGGTTTTATCCCACCTGTTCCGCCTATGCCGCAGAGGCCATCATGACCCACGGCATATTCCGGGGCGGCTGGCTTGCGCTCAAGCGTCTTGCCCGCTGCCACCCCTGGGGCGGTTCAGGCTATGATCCTGTTCCACCACCAAGACGTCCCCGTGACGTCCCGCCACTGTCCCAGGAGTGAACGCCCTCATGCAAGACGGAAAAAATCTGATCATCGCCATCCTTTTGTGCCTCGTCGTTATTGTGGGCTGGAGTTACGTGTCCGAGTACATGGGCTGGGTCCGCAAGCCTGATCCGGCCATTGTTGCCCAGCAACAGCAGGAGCAGCAGCAGGCTGCCCAGCAGCAACAGGCCCAGCAGACCGCCGCAACCGCGCAGCAGGCCATGCCCGTATTCACGCCCGCCCCGGGCCGCGACCTCACGGTCAACTCCCCCCTTTATGAAGCCGTTTTTCACACTGGCGGCGGCGCGCTGCGCTCCTTCAAGCTCAAGCAGTATCAGACCGGTCTTGCGGTGGATTCCCCGCTGGTCAACCTTGTTGACCCCAAGACCGCCGCAGTTGCCCCTCTGGGCCTTGTGGTAAACAGTCAGCCCTCGTGGAGCACTGGTCAGTGGTCTGTGGAAGGCAACGAAAACGGCCTGAACATCGGCGCCGGACAGCAGGGCGTGCTGCGCTTTGACGGCGAGGTGGACAGCCTGCGCGTTATCCGCGAAATGACCTTTAGCTCCGATACCTATCTTATCCGCGAAAAAATCCGCGTGGTGAACACCACAGATCAGGCCCGCAGTGTTCGCGTCAGCTACACTGTGGCCGCCGATGCCAGCAATGCCGCAGGCGACCGTTACGATGCCATGCGCCTTGCCTGGGACAACGATGGAAGCCTTGGCGAAGAATCTTCGCCCAAAACGCTTGAAACCACAGGCGCGCAGGTTGCTGGCAAGATTTACTGGGCTGGCACCATGAGCACCTATTTTCTTGCTGCGGTGCTGCCCGGCGACACGAGCAACGTGACCGTCAAGGGCCGCATGCAGCAGAACGTGTTCCGCGCTGCCGTTGAAGAACCTGAAGTGATGCTCGGCCCCGGTCAGGAGCGCGAACTTACGGTTTCTTACTGGGTTGGCCCCAAGGAACGCGCCAAGCTTGCCGCCGTTTCTGACCAGCTTGCCAAGAGTATTGACCTTGGCATGTTCCATGTGATCGCCAAGGGCTTGCTGTGGCTGCTTGAATTTTTCCAGAAGTACGTGAACAACTGGGGCGTGGCCATCATTTTGCTGACGGTTCTCATCAAGGCCCTGTTCTGGCCCCTTACGGCCAAGAGCTACGCCTCCATGGAAAAGATGAAGAAGCTTCAGCCGCACATGGTGGCTATTCGTGAGAAGCACAAGGACAACAAGGAGCTCATGAACAAGGAAGTCATGGCGCTCTACAAGACCTACGGGGTTAACCCGGCCAGCGGCTGTGTGCCCATTCTCATCCAGATGCCCGTGTTCTTTGGCCTGTATCAGGCCCTGCTCACGTCCATCGAGTTGCGTCACGCGCCCTTCATCACCTATCTGCCCGGCACTGACATCATCTGGCTGGCTGACCTTTCGGCTAAAGACCCGTTCTACATCACGCCCGTCGTCATGGGCCTGACCATGTTCATCCAGCAGAAAATGAGCCCCCCGGCCACTGACCCCACCCAGCAGAAGATCATGATGTTCCTGCCGCTGATCTTCACCGCCATGTTCCTGAGCTTCCCCTCGGGCCTCGTGGTGTACTGGCTGGTCAACAACATCCTGTCCATTGCGCAGCAGAGGATGATGGCGAAGAAGTTCTCTACATCCGCAGCGAAGTAGGCCGCCCCGGCGGGTTCGCGTGACACAGCAAGGGGTTCGTATGGAAGGGTTTAAGGAATTCCAGGGAAAGGATCTCGACAGCGCCATAGAAGAAGCCTGCGGCTACTTCAATACAGCGCGTGAAAAGCTCGAGATTGAAATCGTGCAGGACGCCAAGTCCGGCATTTTCGGCATCGTTGGAGCGCGCAAGGCTCAGGTTCGCGCAAGGCGTGTGCAACTGCGCGAGACTGTGGAAAGCATTCTGGGCAGAAAGAACGGCGAGGGGGCTCCGGTCCCTGCGCCGTCTGTCGGGCAGCCCGCATCTGCGAGTGAGAACTCCGGGGCTGTGGAGCAGCGCAAAAACGGCGGCAACCGGCAAGAGCAAGCGCCTACGGCTGCACCTGAGCCGTCAGCATCGGCTGCCCCCAAGACTTCGGGTGCTCCCAACGCTCCCGAGGTTCAGGCCGAAAATGGCCGGGGCGACGGGCGTGACCGCCAGCAGGAGGCCCGCCCTCAGCGTAATCAACAAGACGACAGACGCAACCAGCAGGATGACAGGCGCAACCGGGGCCGCAACCGCAAGCCGCAGTCTCTGGACGCCTTTGAGAGTGAAGAAGATCTGGATGCCGCCGTTAATGGCAATGTGCTGGAAAAACCCGCCGACCGGCCCTTTGATCGCCGGGGCGAGCGTAACGGCAAGCCTGACAGAAATGGGGCCAAGCCTTCCGGCAGAAATTCCAGAAACGACCGGGGCCGTGACCGCACAGGCAGAAATGTGGAAGGCGGAGAAGGCGTGGAGGCGGTCAATCCCGCCGAGACCCCTGCGCGCGAAGCCAGAGGGCGGCGCAATGATTCCCGGCCTGACAGTCAACCTGACAATCGTTCAAGCAACCGTTCCGACACCAGGAACAACGGCAGGGCAGAGGCCCGTTCCGCCCAGCGCGAGAATCACCGCCCAGAGCGCGCACCGCGCCCTGACGCACCTGCGGATGGACTGGAAGATGATTTTGAAGCCGCAGGCGAGGGTTTGCCGGTTACTCCCCTGGAGCAGCTTGACGCCGCAAAACTTGAAGCCCTTGTGGATGAAACCGTGCGCAAGCTCATCCGACCCATTACAGGGGACGGCGTGGGCATCACCGTCAAGATCGGCGGCGGCAGGGTTTATGTGGGCATTGATTGCGATGAAGACTCCGGCCTTCTGATTGGTCGCGAGGGGCAGACCCTTGCCGCCCTGCAATACATGATATCGCGCATTGTATCGCGCGGTATGAATGCAGCCGTGCGTGTGCAGCTTGACGCCGGGGAATACCGCCGCCGTCAGGATGAAAAACTGCGCGAAATGGCTCTGGCTCTTGCAGACAAGGTGCGCCAGAGCGGGCGCTCCTACTCCACAAGGCCGCTTTCTTCGTACCATCGGCGTATTGTGCACGTGTGCCTGCAAGAGGCCGTTGACGTGCAGACCCGCAGTACGGGCGATGGCCCCATGAAGCGCGTGGTCATAATGCGCAGAAAGGGAGAACGCGCCTAGCTTCAGCCTCACTGGCAGATGCGCTAGGCGCGCTCATACCGCAAGCGGGGCCAGCAGGGTCTTGAAGGTGCTTGTTACGTTGCCGGAGAAACAGCCTGACTGGGCGCAGATCTCCGGCAACACGCGTTGGCGAAGCCGCGCAAACATAGGGCAAGATATGGAAACAGCAATGCAGACAGATCGTGGCGATACCATCGCCGCCATTGCAACCCCTCCCGGTGCCGGGGGGATTGGCATAGTGCGCCTTTCCGGCCCTCGGGCCAAGAAAATTCTTGCCCGTATGTTTCTGCCCCTTTCAGCACAGGTGGAAAATTTTCATCCCTGGCTTTTGCACAGGGGCCGCGTGCTGGACTGGAACGGCGAGGCGCTGGATGATGCCCTAGCTGTTTTTATGCCTGGGCCGCGTACCTTCACGGGCGAAGATGTAGCCGAGATTCACAGCCACGGCGGCCCCTTTTTGGTGCAGGCCGTGCTTGAAAGTGCGCTGCGCCATGGGGCGCGGCAGGCTGAGCGCGGTGAGTTTTCGCGCCGCGCCTTTGTCAACGGGCGCATAGATCTGAGCCAGGCCGAAGCCGTGGCCGAGCTTATAGCCGCCCCCTCGCGCGAGGCCCTGCGCTACGGGCTCAACCGCCTGGAAGGCGTTCTTGGTCGGCGCACTGCCGAACTGCGCGAAGAACTGGAAATGCTGCGCGCCCAGATGTGTCTTGCTGTGGATTTTCCTGACGAAGAAGTTGAAGGCATGGAGCCAGCCGCGCTCTGTGAAGTTCTCGACAGGGTCATGCTGGCCGTGCGGCGGCTGCTGGCCGGGAGCAGACGGGCCCAGATCGTGCAGCAGGGCGCCGTGGTGGTGCTGGCTGGCGCGGTGAATGCTGGCAAATCCAGCCTTCTCAATGCGCTGCTAGGGCGCGAGCGCGCCCTTGTGACCGATATCCCCGGCACAACGCGTGATTTTCTGGAAGAAACCTGCAATCTTGACGGCCTGCCAGTGCGTCTGACAGACACAGCAGGCCTGCGGCAGGCTGAAGAAACCGTTGAGCAGCTTGGCGTAACGCGCAGCCGCGAAAAAGTTTCGCAGGCGGACCTTGTTGTGCTTGTGCTTGATGGCGGGCTGCTGGGCGAGGAGGGTGCGGCGGCAGAGGTCTGCCCTGACCCTGCGGCCAGCGAGGTTCTTGACTCTGTGGGCGACACGCCCCTGCTCGTGGTGTGGAACAAATGTGACATTTGCATGCCAAAAGTGTTCCCTCCCCGCTGGATTGGTGCGCGAACCTGTTGCGCAGTGAGCGCACTTTCCGATACATATGTCGAAGAGCTTGCAACCATGTTGCGATCTGTGCTGCTTGGGGGCGGTTCGGATGCCGCGCCGGAAGACGGTCTTGCGCCCAACGCAAGGCAATCCATGGCGCTGGAAAAGGCTTTGAAAGAACTTGAAGGGCTGCGTGCTGATGTTGTTGCAGGGCAGCCTTACGATTGTTGCGCGGTCAGACTTGATATGGCCGCCGCTCATCTGGGGGAAGTGACCGGGCTTTCCAGCCCGGCTGAAGTGCTCAACAGCATATTTGCCCAATTCTGCATTGGTAAGTAACCTATGGATATGGACGTTTTGCGCCGCAGGCTGAGTTGCGAAGAAATCAACGGCATGCCCCTTTTTCATTACGAAGGGCCAGTGCAGGTTATTCGCACCCTGGAGGACTGGAAAAATGCGCTGCCGGATCTGCGATCCGCAGATTTGCTTGGATTTGATACGGAGACACGGCCTTCCTTTCGCAAGGGACGCCGCAATTTTCCGGCTTTGATCCAGCTTGCCACGGCCAATGCCGTGTATCTGGTGCAGTTGGCCTTTTTGCCGTTCGGGCCGCATGTGGTCGAAGTTCTGGCAAATCCCGATCAGGTCAAGGCTGGTGTGGGCATCCGCGACGATATGCGTGATCTTGCCCGCCTGCATGACTTTGAGCCCGCGGGGCTTGTGGATCTTGGCGGAGTGGCCCGTGCGCACAAAATGCCCAGTCAGGGGTTGCGCACCCTTGCGGCTAATTTTTTTGGCTGGCGTATTTCCAAAGGTTCGCAGTGCTCTAACTGGAGCCTCATGGAGCTGACCCCGCGTCAGATTGCCTACGCCGCCACCGATGCCTGGATCGGACGGCTGATTTTTTTGCGCATGTGCGAAATGGGGCTCATTCCCTCCTGTCGCAGCGCGTCCGAGGACGTGCCGTGCAACGATGCCCTGGCAGCGGGGAGCTCCGTGTGAGCGAAAGTGCTTCGCTGTTCTGCTTTCCGCCCCTTGGCCCCAGACTGGTTTTTTTTACGGGCGGCACGGCTCTGCGCGATCTGAGCCGTGAACTGATCCACTACACCCACAATTCCGTTCATCTTGTCACGCCCTTTGATTCCGGTGGCAGTTCTGCTGCTCTGCGCCGCAGCTTTGCCATGCCTGCCGTGGGCGACATCCGTAACCGTTTGCTGGCACTGGCCGACAGCGCGGTTGTGCCCGCCTCGGTAATGGAATTCTGCGCCAGCAGGCTGCCGGAACAGTCGGCGGAATGCAACGATCCGCACGAACTGCGCCAACAGTTGCGCGCCATGGGCAGCGGGGAGCATCCCGCATGGGCGGCGATGCCGCCGCTGTTTGCAGATGCGTTGCGTCTGCATCTCAATTTTTTTCTGCAACGCATGCCCGAAGATTTCGACCCCTTCCGCGCCTGCCTGGGCAATCTGATCCTGGCCGGGGGCTACCTGCACCACAAGCGGGTGTTTGGCCCGGTCATGGCTTTTCTCAGTCGGTTGCTGCAAACGCGCGGCGTGGTACTGCCCATTGTGAGCGAAAGCCTGCATCTGGCGGCAGAGCTGGAAGACGGCTCTCTTGTGGTGGGCCAGCACCGCTTTAAAAATCTCAGCGGAGCAGTGCGGCGGCTGTTCCTCACCGTGCACGAACCAGGCCGGGGATCCGAGCAGGCAGAAAAACTGCAAATCCCTTGCCGCCCGCCTCTTGCCCCGGCCTCGGTGGCTTACCTGCGTTCGGCGGCAGCCATCTGCTATCCCATGGGCAGTTTTTACACCAGCGTGCTTGCCAACTTGTTGCCCCAGAATGTAGGCCGTGCCGTGGCTGCCGTAGAGTGCCCGAAAATTTTTATTCCCAATACCGGAACAGACGTCGAACTGCACGGGCTGACCGTGGCGGGGCAGACAGCCATGATCTTGCGCCATCTGCGTGAAGACGCCCCCGACGCCCCCGCCGAGGCCCTGTTGCAGACCGTGCTGGTTGATGCCCGTAATGGTCGCTACGAGGGCGGGCTTGATGCTGGTGAACGTGACGCCCTCGCCCAACTGGGTGTGCGGCTGGTAGAAAAACACATGGTCTACGAAAATGATCCGCAGCGCCATGTGCCGGAATTAACCGCCAAAGCCCTGCTGGAGCTTGTTCCCGGCAGTTCGGTGACCCTGTGAACAATGAAACTCCCCCCGTGTCTTGCATCGAGGCGCAGCAAGCGACTGCAAAACAGTTTGAAGCTTCCGGTGCAGACATGATCGGCCAGAGGCTGGACTATGCCCTGACCTTGCTGCTGCCGCAGATGGGCCTGCGGGGGCGCAAGCGCAGCATTGAAAGTGGGCAGGTGCTCGTCAATGGGCGCTCCTGCAAGGCAGCGCAACGTTTGCGTAAAGGCGATGTGGTTTCGCTGGCGGATGCGCCGACCGCTGACCAGCAGACCCAGAACGCCGTTGTTGACGCGGTCGATACTGACGCATGCCCTGCAGATGCGAATTTTGAAACTTTGCCCAGGCTTTTGGAGCGGCAGGGCGAGTTCTGCTTTTTTTACAAGCCCGTGGGCTTGCACACTGCCGCATTAACAGGCGGCAACATGCCCAGCCTGGAGAGCATGCTGCCGCAGTTGCTGGCAGGGCAGGGCTGCACTGAGGCTGGCCCTCAAGATGGTGCGGATATGAGTGCGGAGGCTGTGCCCCCTCAGTTGATGCAGCGCCTTGATCACGGCACTTCTGGCATTGTGTGCGCGGCGCTTTCCCCGCAGGCGGCCAAGACTTTCCGATTGGCCGAGGCGGCTGGACGCTGTGAAAAGCGTTATATTGCGCTTTTGGCCGGGCGGCTGGAAGAAAATTTTACCGTGACTTTTGCCCTGCGCACGGACAAGCGCAGCAAAAGCCGCGTGCTTGATCGCGATGCCGGCTGCACACGCTGGACGAATTTTACGCCCCTGCATTATTTTGAAGGGGACGACCTGCCGCAACTCGCCCTCAAAATGGATCCACAGTTCCACCGTGCAGGGCTGACCCTGGCCGGGTGCCGCATCCGGCGTGGCGCGCGCCATCAGATCCGCGCGCATGCCGCCGCTGTGGGGCACCCCCTGTGGAACGATCCCCTCTACGCAGACAAAGATCCCGAAGCTGAAGCTCAAACATCCCACGGCACGTTCTATCTGCACCACGGCTGCCTGCTGCTGCCGGGGACAAACTGCGTCATGCCGCCCCCCTGGTCTTTTTTGCCAGAAGCTGTTGCCCGGCAAGTTTTGGAATGGCTGACATCTGTCGACTGAGCTTTTCTCAGGTTGGTTGTTTTTCCTCAAGTTCACGTAGCAAAGTATTGCGCGCCAGGCAGCGCCGTATTATAGATTGTGCGCTCAATCTATCACGGAATTTTCCCGCGAAAAGTCGCGTCAGCCGCGGAAATGCGCAAAAAAATGACCTCATAACATACCGCTATGATTTGATTTCTTTTTTACTCATTGAAAAGTTTAATTTGACGCCCTGTTTTCTCTTGGCACAAAGTTCTGCCCGGTATAAACGGAAGAGGTCAAACGGGTTGGCGAAGTGATGCTCTGCTCGCCCCCGGAAGCTGCGCGCCCGGGCAATGCCTGCGCAAACAGCTACCATTCGTGGCGCTCCGCGCTTGCAACCAGTTCAAGGAGAAAGGATGTTTCCTGCTCTACTGCCCAAATCCGCTCCGTTTTTTGCCATGCTCAACGAGCAGAACGATCTGCTGCGCCGCATGTCCGCCCTGCTGGTAAACATGCTGGAAGACGTTTCCAACATGGATCACGTGCACAAGGAAATCGCCTTTCTGGAAGAAGAGGCCGACCTGCTGCACAGCAAGATCATCCGGGCGCTTTCCCAGACGTTTATCACGCCCATCGACCGCGAGGACATCCTGCGCATCAACCAGGAACAGGAAGAGTGCATGGACTGCCTGCACAGCCTGAGCACGCGGCTGCATATTTTTGAATTTGCCTCAATCCGTTTTCCCGCCTTGCAGATGGCGCGCACCATCAGCGCCATGCTTGAGCTGACCTATGAGATGCTTGCTGGCCTCGCCAATCGGCGCGACTGCCACAAGACCCGTGCTTTTCGCGGCCTGCGCAGCGAATGCGATATGGTGCTGGCCGTGGGCCTGGCGGAACTGATGGACGAGCATCAGGAGCTGACAAGCAAGGCTCTCATGCGGGTGCTCAAGTGGAGTCAGGCCTATGAGCGCATGAACATCCTGCTTGAGCAGGTCAATGCGCTGGCGGAAACCATTGAAGAAGCGGTGCTGAAAAATGTTTGATATCCCCGTGCTGCTGGCGCTCATTGTGCTGGTAGCCCTGGTGTTCGACTTCACCAATGGCGCGCACGACTGCGCCAATGCCATTGCCACCGTGGTTTCCACCAAGGTGGTGACGCCGCGTTTTGCGGTGGGCGCTGCGGCCCTGCTCAATCTTGGCGGGGCACTGCTTGGTACTGAAGTGGCAAAAACACTGGGCAGCGGCATTGTTTTGCCGCAGGTGGTGGAGGGCAGCCATGTGCTTGTGCTGGCCGCCCTGGTGGGGGCCATCACCTGGAACTGCATAACCTGGTATTTCGGCATCCCCTCATCGTCGTCCCACGCCCTGATTGGCGGGCTTATCGGCGCGGCTGTAGCAGATGCGGGCTTCAGCGCACTGAACGCCAAGGGCATCTGGGACAAGGTGCTGGTGCCCCTTGTGGCCTCGCCTCTGGCTGGCTACGCAATGGGTTTTTGCTGCATGTGGATCATTTACTGGATCTGCGGAAATATACACCGTCGTAAGGTCAATGCCTCGTTCCGGCGTCTGCAGCTGCTGTCAGCCGCGCTTATGGCCACCAGCCACGGCCTCAACGATGCCCAGAAGACCATGGGCATCGTCACCCTGGCCCTGATGATTTTTGGCAAGATTGACACGGTGGAAGTGCCGTTGTGGGTCAAGCTTTCCTGCGCCGGGGCCATGGCTCTTGGCACCGCCGTTGGCGGCTGGAAGATTGTTAAGACAATGGGGCACCGTATTTTCAAGCTGGAGCCGGTGCACGGCTTTGCTGCGGAAAGCTCCGCCGCCCTGGTCATCACCGGCGCATCCCTCATGGGTGCCCCGGTCAGCACCACGCACACCATATCCGCCTGCATTTTTGGTGTGGGGTCTTCCAAAAGGCTTTCAGCAGTGCGCTGGAATGTGGCCGCAAATCTGGTGACCGCATGGGTCCTCACCTTGCCCGCTGCGGCAGGCGTGGGGTTTGTTTCCTACTGGCTGCTGCATTTTATCTGGAACTGATCGGACTTGGCACGCAATGCGTTGGCCCTGCGCCCGCCTTGCGTGAGAGACCATTCAAAAACCCTGTCCCCGCGATCTGCCGGGACAGGGTTTTTTATTTCAGGGTGTACGCGTAGTGCCGTAGGCTTCCATTTGTCTGCCTGATACAGCCAGTGAGCATCAAGTTCTGGTCAGAACAAGAATGTCCGGGGCATGCCGCAATGATTGCGGAGATGGAAGGGCTTGCAGAGGGAGAGAAAATTGCGCGCAAATGGTGCCGTCACGCTGGCAGGATCAAAAGCCGAGCGCAATCAGTGCGCGCTCGCCGGTGTGCGGGCGCGCTGCACATGCAGATATCGCCGGGGGGTGTCGGAGCCGCGCAGGCCTTATCACGCAAGGTGCGCCAGCGGCTGGGCCGCAAGGGCATCCAGTGCAGGTTAGTCGCGGCTGCCTTCGCGTTCTTCCTGGCAGGCACGACACAAGCCAACACCGGGCAGGGCTTCAAGGCGCTTGGCGGGGATGGGGTCACCGCATTCACGGCAGCAGGCTACGCCGTTGATCCATTCCGGGCCGCCGCGATCCACAGCGGCACGGGCCCGCAAGAGGGCTGATTCGCGGTCAAGGCGCTCCAGCTCGGTAGCCTGATCAAAAACGTCCATGAGTACTCCTTGTGTAAAGCAAGCGGCAACCCCGCAGAGCGGGGTTGCCGTAATTTTTGCAGAATATTTTCAGGAAGCCCTATGTAGTGTACAATCGTGCTTCTGTAAAGACCCGGACAGGTCGATTTTTTTAAAAAGTCTTCAAAATGTCTTCAAGCGTGGTCACAAAGCTGTCCAGATCCGCCTGCTCAATGTTCAGGGGCGGCAGGAGGCGCAGGGTGATGCCGTGGCTCAGATTGCATATGAAGCCCCGGCGCAGCAGTTCTTCCCACACATCCTTGCCTGAAACGGTCAGCTCAATACCCAGCATGAGGCCAATGCCGCGCACTTCGCGGATTTTTCCGGGAACGCGCTGTTGGAGCGCGGCCAGCTGGGCCTTCATGTGCTCGCCCAGAGTGCTGGCGCGGTCTGCCAGCTTGTCGCGCAGCATGATTTCAACCGTCTTGGCCGCCACAGCGGAAACAAGCGCGCCGCCGCCAAAGGTGGTGGCGTGGCTGCCTGCCTCAAAGCCCTGCGCGACTTCGTCCGTTGCCAGCATGGCGCCCATGGGCAGGCCGTTGGCGAGCGATTTGGCCATGCTGATGATGTCGGGCGTGAGGCCGCAGGTCTGGAAGGCCCAGAACTTGCCGGTACGGCACAGGCCCGCCTGCACTTCATCGCACATAAAGAGGATGTCGTGCTTGCGGCACAGGGCCTCAACAGCGTGCAGATAGTCTGCGGGCAGGGGCACAATGCCGCCTTCGCCCTGCACCACTTCAACCAGCACAGCGGCGGTGGCGGGGGTGATGGCGGCTTCCATCGCTGCAAGGTCGTTGGCCGGAACCTGCTTGAAGCCCTCGGGCAGGGGGGTAAAGCCATTGCTCAGGCTTTCGCGCCCAGTGGCTGCCAGTGATCCGAGCGTGCGGCCATGAAAGCAGCCCTCAAGGGTGATGATTTCATAGGCATCGCGCTTTTTCACGCTACGCATGTAGCGGCGCGCCAGCTTTATGCAGGCCTCGTTGGCTTCCGCACCGGAGTTGCAGAAAAAGGCCTTGCTGTGGTGGCTCGTTGAGAGCAGCAGCCTCGCCAGTTCAAGCTGTTCTTCCTGATAAAACAGGTTGCTCACGTGCCAGAGCTTGTGCGACTGGGCCTCAAGGGCGGCGCAGATTTCATCATTGCAGTGGCCAAGGGCCGTTACGGCAATGCCCGCCAGCAGATCGACATATTCCTTGCCGTCCACATCCCAGAGTCGCGCGCCCTTGCCTCGCACGATAGCCAGCGGGTAACGGCTGTAGGAACGGCAGAGCAGGCTCTCTTCCCCGGCTTTCACGGCGGCAAAGGCTTGTGACATGGACAAACTCCTTCTCGGTGAACGTATGAATGGTGGAATGGATGAAAGTCGCTGGCGGTTGCCAGCGCAGAGTATCAGCGCCCGGTGTGACCGAAACCGCCGGAACCGCGCTCTGTGGCAGACAGTTCCGTAACTTCACGCCATCGCGGTCGCACAAAGGGCTGAAAAATGAGCTGGGCCACGCGCTCGCCGTTCTGGATGCGGCGCTCCTGGCCGGAGGTGTTCAGAAGGAACACCAGAATTTCCCCGGTATAGTCCGGGTCGATGATGCCGACGCCCTGGGCGACGGTTATGCCGTCGCGCGCGCCAAGGCCGCTGCGCGAGTAAACAAAACCGGCAATGCCAACCGCGCGGGGCTGCACACTGATGCCCGTGCTTACCTTGAGCCTGCCCCCGGCGGGAATAGCCGCTTCGGGCGTATCAAGGCAGGCGCGCAGATCCATGCCTGCCGACTGGCTGGTGGCGGGAGCAAGAAAATCATCCTGCCCCTGGGCATAGAGTTCACGCGCGCCGGGGCGCACAAACGCAATGTCCACGGGGGCCATGCCCTCGTGGAGGTCGTTTGCCTTTTCGGCGGTGTGCTGCTGTGAGTGGTCGTCGCGCATCGGTTGTTACTAGCGCAGCTTTCCGTTGGGGGCAAGAGCCGGATTGGGGCGCAACCCTGTTGACTTGGCATTTTGCTGTGTATACAGAAAATCTATTATCAACACTCAACAGGATTATTGGATGTACACGTACCAGGATTCTGCCCGTTATGCATAGCAGGGGCTATTGCATAACAGCTTGATTGTTTAGGCAATAGCCCTTGCTCCGTCCTGACATTTCATCGGGAGGAAGCATTATGGGCTATAAAAAAGCGACTAAAGTTCTGCCGCAACACTTGTTGCGGGCCGTACAGGAATATGTTGACGGGGAATACCTGTACATTCCCCGCAAGGAAGAAAACAGAAAACACTGGGGAGAAACCGCCCCCAACCGTGCCGTCCGTGCTGCCAGAAACACCGAGATGGCTGCGCGGCGCAAGGCGGGCTGGTCTGTTGCGCAACTGGCGGAACGGTATTTTCTTTCCGAAAAAGCGGTCTACAAAATTCTTGCGGCCTTGAACTGAGGCCAACGGAGACTGGCGGCAGCTGCACAGGATTGTTCCGGCTGTTGTGGTCATGCTCGCAGGAATGTATTTGTTTGCCTTCAGCGCCCTGACGTGTCGGGGCGCTTTTTGTTGGGTAAGAAGCGGGCGGGCTTGCCATCAGACGGGATTTCTTTCAAGCTGCGCGGCAAGGAGAATATATGCAGATTATGTCCATAGCCGTAGTTGGCGGCGGCCTCGCCGGGTGCGAATGCGCCCTGCATCTGGCCCGCGCTGGTCACTCCGTAACCCTGTTTGAACAAAAGCCGGGCCACAGGTCGGCTGCCCATATCAGCGAGCATCTGGCCGAACTTGTATGCTCCAACTCCCTGCGGTCAGATGAACTCACATCCGGCGTGGGCCTGCTCAAGGCCGAAATGCGCGCTCTGGGCAGTGATTTTATGGAACTGGCCGATGCCCACCGCGTACCCGCTGGCAAGGCGCTGGCCGTTGACCGCGAGGCTTTTGCCCGCGCCATGACCGAACGCGTGGCCGCGCAGGCCAATATCACCATGGTGGAACATCAGGTGACATCGCTGGATGACCCGGTGCTCGCGCCCTTTACGGGCGAGGGCGGGGCAGTGGTGCTGGCTGCCGGACCAATGGCCTCAGAGGCGCTTTCCGCCTCGCTGGCAGAAGCTGTGGGCGCAAAGCACTGCTATTTTTATGACGCCATCGCGCCCATTGTGTGGACGCACTCACTTAATATGGATGTGGTGTTCCGTGCCTCCCGCTATGGGCAGGAAAACGGCGAGGCCGATGGTGAGGGCGACTATCTCAACTGCCCCATGAGCCGCGACGAATACGATGTTTTTTATGCGGCCTTGCTGGAAGCGCAAAAAGTTTCTACCCACGAATTTGAGCAGGAAAAGCATTTTGAAGGCTGTATGCCTGTGGAGGCCCTTGCCGAGCGCGGCCCGCGCACCCTGACCTTTGGCCCTCTTAAACCTGTGGGGTTTGTGGACCCGCGTACAGGGCGCAGACCTTGGGCCATTCTGCAACTGCGGGCAGAAAAGGCCAACAGCGAAACCTGCAACCTTGTGGGCTGCCAGACCAAGCTGACCCAGGGCGAGCAGGCCCGCGTGTTCCGGCTGGTGCCGGGTTTGGAAAATGCGGAGTTTGCGCGCTTTGGCAGTATGCACCGCAATACCTATGTGAACGCGCCTGACGTGCTGGCCCCGGATTTGTCGCTGCGTGCGCGGCCCGGCGTGTATCTTGCGGGGCAGATCACAGGGGTGGAGGGCTATGTGGAATCAGCCGCCAGCGGCCTATGGCTGGCCCTGCTGCTCAATGCCCGCGCACGTGGTCTTGAATTGCCGCATCCGCCGGTGGAAAGCGCTCTTGGCGGGCTGCTCAATCATCTGCGCACGCCGGTAAAGCATTTTCAGCCCTCCAACGCGCACTTCGGCCTTGTGCCGGAACTGGGTGAAAGGGCGCGCAAAAAAGATCGCAAGGCCCTGTATTCCGCCCGCGCGCAGGAAACATTCGGCGAATGGCTCGCGGCGCAGCGCGAGGCAGGCGCTATTTAAGGTGCTTGCAGAGGCTCGCGTTTTTTGTAATGATATTTGATGCACGTGGTTGCAATGATTTCTCCGGCTGCACACACGCAGGCACATGGCGCATCTATCAGGGTTTCAGAGATAAATTGCGGCAATGTGTCAAAAAAGTGTTGACGGCGGCATGGGGAGTAGCTATATAACCGCTTGCCTCATGTAGGAGCGTAGCTCAGGTGGCTAGAGCACTTCCTTGACACGGAAGGGGTCAACAGTTCAAGTCTGTTCGTTCCTACCAAATGACTCTTCGGGGATAGTTCCCCTAAACGGCGGAAGGCCTTGGCCCCGCCCATAGCACAGGTCGCTTGATGCGACCCGAAGACCGGATTCGGCGCAGTGGGGAGGTTTACCTCCCCACTTTGTTTTATGTGCCTCCGGGTATTTTTGTAAGGAGCTTTTCATGGAAGTCCGTGTGGAAGGGCAGATGGTGGAAGCCGGTGACTCCGTTGCTTCTGTCCTGCAAAAAGCCTTGAGCGGCAAAAAGTTCAAGGCGGCTGTGGCCGCACGCGCCGATAACGGCGCTCTGCTGGATCTTTCCGCCCCCCTGCCTGCTGGCTGCGTCGAGCTTGCGCCCGTGTACGCCGACTCGCCCGAGGGGCTGCAAATGATCCGCCATTCCACCGCCCACGTCATGGCGGCGGCGGTCAAGCGTCTCTTCCCCACTGCCAAGGTCACTATCGGCCCCTCCATCGACACCGGATTTTACTACGACTTTGACGTGGAAAAGCCCTTTTCCAGCGAAGATTTCCCCGCTATCGAAGCGGAAATGCAGCGTATTGCCGATGCGCGCAAACCCTTCACCTGCAAGGTGCTGCCCAAGGCGGAAGCTGTTGAAGTGTTCCGCAATATGGGCGAAGCTTACAAGGTTGAGCTGATTGAGAGCATCGATGCCGACACGGTGTCGCTCTATACCTGCGGAGATTTCACTGATCTGTGCCGTGGCCCCCACGTGCCGCACACGGGTTTTGCCAAGGCGGCAAAGCTCATGAGCGTGGCCGGGGCCTATTGGCGCGGTGATGAAAAGAACCGCATGCTTTCACGCATTTACGGCACTGCCTTTGCCGACCAGAAAGCTCTGGACGCCTACCTGAAGCAGCTTGAAGAAGCCAAGCGCCGCGACCACCGCAAGCTTGGCCGCGAGTTGAGCCTCTTCACCTTCAAGGAAGATGTGGCCCCCGGCATGGTCTTCTGGTTGCCCAGAGGCATGATGGTGCGTACCATTCTTGAAGACTTCTGGCGGCGCGAGCATCTCAAGCGCGGATACGAAATCGTGCAGGGGCCGCAGTTGCTGCGCGTGGAAACGTGGCAGAAATCCGGCCACTACGACCACTACCGCGAAAATATGTATTTTACGCAGATCGAGGAAGACGCCTACGGCGTCAAGCCCATGAACTGCATCTCGCATATGCTCATTTACGGCAACGAGTTGCACAGCTACCGCGATCTGCCCCAGCGTTATTTTGAACTGGGCGTGGTGCACCGCCACGAAAAGAGCGGCGTGCTGCACGGGTTGTTGCGCGTGCGCCAGTTCACGCAGGACGATGCCCATATTCTGTGCGCGCCCGAGCAGCTTGAGGGTGAAATTCTTGAGGTCATCCATCTTATCCGCGACCTCATGAATCTCTTCGGCTTCCAGTACAAGGTTGCCGTTTCCACCCGGCCCGAGAGCAGCATCGGCACGGACGAAGCGTGGGAGCTTGCCACCAACGCGCTCACCAAGGCTGTGGAAAAGGCCGGACTGCCCTATGAGATTAATGAGGGCGACGGCGCGTTCTACGGCCCCAAAATTGACGTGCGACTGCTTGACTGCATTGGCCGTGAATGGCAATGCTCAACGATACAGGTTGATTTTACCCTGCCGGAGCGTTTTGACCTCACCTATGTGGGGCAGGACGGCGAAAAGCACCGCCCGGTCATGGTGCACCGGGCTATCATGGGGTCGCTTGAGCGGTTCATCGGCATTCTCGTTGAGAACTTTGCCGGTGCACTGCCCACATGGCTTGCGCCCGAGCAGGCCCGTCTGCTTACCGTGACGGAAGCGGGCGATGAAGCCACCCTCAAAATGTGCGAAGAACTCAAGGCGATGGGCATTCGCGCCACCGCCGATACCCGCAACGAGAAACTGGGCTTCAAGGTGCGCGAGGCGCAGCTGGCCAAGGTTCCGTATATTCTGGTGGTGGGGGAAAAAGAAGTGCAGGCGGGCGGCGCCAATGTGCGCCTGCGCAATGGGGACAATATGGGGCTCAAATCCGTAGCGGAAATCGCCGCGCTGATCCGGACGGATGCCGAAGAGCCTTTCAAACAAGGAGGGATGCGCTATAGCTTCGCCTAATATGAGATTCCGTCGCGACATGCCACAGGACGGCGTGCGTCGCAACGAGATGATCCGCGCCCGTGAAGTGCGCGTGATCGCCGCCGATGGCGAGCAGCTTGGAATTCTGCAACGCAACGATGCTATTGACCGGGCCAAAGAAGCCGGCATGGATCTTGTGGAAGTGGCTTCCACTTCTGAACCGCCCGTTTGTCGCATAATGGACTACGGCAAGTTCAAGTACGAACAGCAGAAAAAGAAGCAGGAAGCCAAAAAGCGGCAGGCCGTGGTGCAGATTAAGGAAATCAAGGTTCGTCCCAAAACCGATGACCATGATTACGAAACCAAGGTCCGCCACATCCGCCGTTTTCTTGAAGAGGGTGACCGCTGTAAGATTACGGTGTTTTTCAGGGGCCGCGAAATTGTGCATAAAGATCGCGGCATGGCCATTCTTGAACGGGTTGTGCAAGACCTTGCCGATATCGCCAAGGTGGATCAGGAAGCCCGCGCTGAAGGCCGCACCTTGCAGATGATGCTGGTGCCCAAAAAGCAGTCGTAGGCCGTCTGTGCGGGGGATGTGAATTTCCCCTTGCGTGGTTCGGTGCTTTGGGGCATTATGCCCTTCCCTCGGTGCGCCCGTAAAACGGCGTCCGAGTGTATACGTTTTTAAGGAGTACGCCATGCCCAAGATCAAAACCCGGCGTTCCGCCGCCAAGCGTTTTTCGCAGACCGGCAGCGGCAAGTTCAAGCGTCGCCGCCAGAACCTGCGCCACATTCTGACCAAGAAGGCCGCCAGCCGCAAAATGCGCTTGGGTCAGTCCACCCTGGTGGATCAGACCAATGAAAAGGCTGTGCGCCGGATGCTGCCCAACGGCTAATTTGCTTGTCTTTTTGCTTGCTGACTGCGGCAGCCTACGCGGGCGCGCCTCGGTCACATAGACAGCTATGCTCCGCTTCGGCGCGCCGCTTGGCTTTCTTGTCCGCAAGTAAAAATCCTGCGCAAATTGCAGCGAGAGCTGCAGTGCAAAAGGCAAATTCTGACGGGAAAAGGTAATTCAGCGCGATGCTACGGCATCGGCGGCGCATGCGGAGCCGCGACTGACGTTCAATCCGCGTCTCACATTCGAGAGCCTGAAGTTTTTTACGCTCCCCAACGGGCATTCCTCCGCCTAGTTGGGAGAAGGAGGCAACGCATATGCGTGTGAAGAGAGGTCTTGCAAGTCATCGTCGTCATAAGAAATATTTGAACGCAGCCAAGGGTTTTCGTGGTGGTCGCAGCCGTCTGTACCGCACCGCGCGCGAGGCTGTGGAACGCTCGATGCAGTATTCCTATGTGGGCCGCAAGCTGAGGAAACGCGATTTCCGCACTCTGTGGATTCTCCGCATCAACGCCGGCGCGCGTCTGAGCGGTCTTTCCTACAGCCGTTTCATGCACGGCCTCAAGCTGGCTGGCATTGAACTGAACCGCAAGGTTCTGGCTGACCTTGCCGTGTATCACAAGGACGACTTCGCCAAGATCGTCGATCTGGCCAAGGCCGCTCTGAATTAAGAGCGGTGCTCCCCGCGCCGGAGGGAGACCTCCTGGCAGCGACGCCTGTGTCTTATAGGGCGCAGAGCGGCTTGCGGGAGCGGGGCCTTGCATGGTATAAGGCGCGGGCGGTGCACAAGCGCCGTCCGCGCCTTGATTTTTTTGTATCGCCGGGGATTGCCTGGCGGGCAGGGCGAATTCATGCCGTGAGGATGCGCAGGCCGCAGAAATGGCAGGATGTTCCGCAGGGCAGGGCCGTCTGGCTTGACCGAGAGCGGGTGCCGTCATTTCCGTTTTTCTGCGCCTCCCTTAACAAAAAGCCGCGCCGCGCGGCATTGGGATATCCGCTATGGATCTGATTTCTGCACTGGAAAGCCTGGTTCCCGAACTTGAAAAAGGTCTGGGCCAGGCTTCTTCGTTGGATGCCCTTGAGGCTTTGCGCGTGGATGTTCTGGGCCGCAAGGGCCGCATAGCCCAGATCATGGCCCAGTTGCCCTCGTTGGCCCCGGCAGAGCGCCCCGCCGTGGGCCAGACCGCCAATAGCGTCAAAGAGCGCTGCAACGCCCTGTTTGAAGCCCGCAAGGCCGCTCTTGAGGCCGGGCGAGAGGCCGAAGCGCTGCGCCGTTTCGATCCTTCCGTCCCCGGTCGCGCGCCCTGGCGCGGCAGCCTGCATCCCACCACTCTGGTGACGGAAGAAATCTGCCAGATTTTTCAAAATTTGGGCTTTGACGTGGCTTCCGGCCCGGAAGTGGAAATCGACTACTACAATTTTGAAGCCCTGAACATGCCGCCCGAGCATCCCGCCCGCGACATGCAGGATACCCTGTATGTCACCGAAAAGGTGCTCATGCGCACGCACACCTCGCCCGTGCAGGCCCGCACCATGCTGGCGCGCAAGCCTCCTCTGGCCGTCATTGCCCCCGGCAAGGTGTACCGGCGCGACAGCGACCTCACCCACACCCCCATGTTCCATCAGATCGAAGGCCTCATGGTGGGCGAGGGCATCAGCATGGCCCATCTGCGCGGCACGCTCACAGCCTTTGTGCGCGCGGTCTTTGGAGCTGAAACCCAAGTGCGCTTCCGCCCCAGCTTCTTCCCCTTTACCGAACCTTCGGCAGAAGTGGACATCTCCTGCTGCATGTGCGGCGGCAAGGGCCACATTGGCGATGCGCCCTGCCGCGTGTGCAAAACCACGGGCTGGGTTGAAATCCTTGGTTGCGGCATGGTCGATCCTGCCGTGTTTGAAGCCGTGGGCTATCCTGCGGACGTCAGCGGCTTTGCCTTTGGCATGGGCGTGGAACGCGTGACCATGCTCAAGTACGGCATTGGCGATCTGCGGATGTTTTTTGAAAACGACGTGCGCTTCCTTGGCCAGTTTGCCCGGTAGGACACTATGCCCAGCGTCATGAGCCCCATATCTGGCAGCAATGCCCGCATGCGCGCAGGCCGCCTTACGGCCTTGCCCGTGTGTATTGTATTGCTGGGCCTGTTGGCGGCGGCATCCCTGTTGCCCGGCAGTCCGTGCTGGCTGGCGGCGGATGAAGCTCACGCCGCCTCAGCCTACACCCCGCGTCATTCGGGCATGGATGCGCCGGGTGAACCCAAGCGCATCGAAACCTTGCCCAGCAAGAACGCAGGGCGCACGGCAGAAGGCGGCATGGGCTATACGGACGCTTACGGCAACACCATTGACGACCGCCAGCCGGAAGAAAAACCCGCTCCCAAGCGCCCAAGACCTGGGGCCTACGGTGTGGGCGCGGGCCAGAGCGAGCGCTACGAGCGCCCACTGCCCGATCCGCAAAATCAGACTCCTGCCTGGAGTTTCAAATAACCACGCCAAGGCGCGGAAACAGGACGAACTATGCTGCTCTCACTTTCATGGCTGCGTGAATTTACTCCGTATGAAGGAACGGCTGAGGCGCTGGGCGACCGCCTGACCATGCTCGGCCTTGAGCTGGAAGACATCAGCCGGCCCTACGATGCCATAAGCTCCATTGTGGTGGGGCATGTGGTTTCGTGCGACAATCATCCGGAATCCGACCATCTGCACGTCTGCAAGGTGGACGCCGGGCAGGGCGAGCTGCTTGATATCGTTTGCGGCGCACCCAACGTTGCTGCGGGCCAGAAAGTGCCTGTGGCCCTGGTGGGCACCAAGATGCCCGATGGCATGGTGATCAAAAAGGCCAAGCTGCGCGGCGCGCAATCCTTTGGCATGATCTGCTCCGAGCGCGAACTGGGCCTGACCGAAGACCACACCGGCATCATGGTGCTGCCCGAAAGTTTTGTGGTGGGCAAACCTCTGGTGGAGCAGCTTGAGCTTGACCGCGAAGTGCTGGATATTTCCATCACGCCCAACCGCGCCGACTGCCTTTCAGTGCTTGGCCTTGCGCGTGAAACCGCCCTGGCCTGCAACCTGCCGCTCTCCATCCCCGAGCTGCCGCTGGAGCTGGACTCCGGCGCAGAAGTGCTGGTGCCCATTGATATTGATGACCCCGAGCACTGCTGGCTGTATTCCGGCCGCGTCATCACGGGCGTCAAGATCGGGCCTTCGCCCATGCGCCTGCGTCACCGCCTGCATGCCGTGGGTGTGCGCCCCATTTCCAATATCGTGGACGTGACCAACTATATTCTGTTTGAATACGGTCAGCCCTTGCACTCCTTTGACATGGACAAGCTGGAAGGCGGCCGCATCGTGGTGCGCCGCGCGCAGGAAGGCGATACCTTCACCACCCTTGACGGGCAGGAACGTGCGCTCACCGCAGCCGACCTCTGCATCCGCGACGGCGCTCGCGCCGTGGCTCTTGCTGGCGTTATGGGCGGCCTGAACAGCGAAATTTCCGATACCAGCACCAATGTGTTTCTGGAAAGTGCGGTCTTCAAGCCCGCCACCATCCGCAAAACATCACGCCGTCTGGGTCTCTCGTCCGAAGCATCCTACCGCTTTGAGCGCGGCATCGACCAGCAGCGCACCGTGTGGGCGCTTGACCGCGCCTGCGCCATGATGGCCGCCGTCAGCGGCGGGCGTGTGCAGCGCGGCCTTTCCATCAACGAGCCACGCCCCTTCAAGGCGGCCAGCATTGAATTCCGCCCGGCGCGGGCCGATTCCCTGCTGGGCGTGCAGCTTGGCGCGGACTTTGACGAAAAAGTGCTCACCGGCATGGGCTGCAATGTGGACAAGGGCGAAAGCAGCCCCGTGTGGCGCGTCAGCCAGCCCTCCTGGCGGCCCGACCTCACCCGCGAGGCTGATCTGATCGAAGAAGTGGGCCGCGTGCACGGGCTGGATACCATTGCCCCCGTGTTGCCCGCCATTGCCCGCAACCTCGACCGCGCAGGCGAGCCGGAATCCCGTTACGGATTCTGGTCGCGCCTCAAGCACTGGGGCGCTGGCCTCGGCCTCAACGAGGCCGTGAACTACAGCTTTGTGGGCCACAAGGACATGGATCACCTTGCCATGCCGCGCGAGGGCCGCATTTCCATCATGAACCCGCTCTCGGCGGAGCAGGATGCCCTGCGCACCGCTCTGGCCCCCGGCCTCATGTACGATCTGCGCAACAACCTCGCTCAGGGAGCGCAGGGTCTGCGGCTGTTTGAACTTGCCAATATTTTTGAAGCTGACGCCTCCTCTGAAACCACCGCCCGCGAAACGGGCATGCTGGGCGTGCTCCTGTATGGCGCGCGCTACGACACGGCCTGGCCTCAGGCTGAGGGCGACATGGATTATGCCGACCTCAAGGGCGTGGTGGAAAACCTGTTGCACTATCTGCATCTTGGAGCGCCCATCTATGAACTGGCTCAGGAGCATGCCTTTTTGCTGCCCTGCGTGAATATCTTTGTGGATGGCCGCGCCGTGGGCTTCATGGGCCGGGTCAAACCCGCCATGGCCGATGAATACCACGCCCGCAAGGACGTGTGGCTGGCTGAAATGAACCTCGACATCCTGCGCGAACTGCACGATGCCGCCACGGTGCGCTTTGCGCCCCTGCCGGTGTATCCGCCCGTGCGGCGCGACATTACCGTGACTGCCGGGCCGGGCCTCAAGGTGGCCGACATCACTGCCCACGTGCAGGGGCTCAAGCTGCCTTTGCTGGACGGAGTGACTCTGGTCGACTGTTTTGAACCCAAGACGGAGCAGGGCGGGGAACCCTTGCGCAACCTGACCTTCCGGCTCACGTTCCGCCATGCGGAGCGTACTCTCAAGGATACGGAAGTGGACAAGGAGCGGGAGAAGGTGGCACAGTCGCTTGTAAGCGCTCTGGGCGTAAAGATCTAACACAGTGCGCGCAGGCCCGGCTTTTTCGGGCCTGCGCAATTCCGGCACATTTTCAGAGAGTGTCAGGAGGGGTATGACATGTCGGACCACACGCCCGACAATACCTACCGCATAGGTGAGGTCGCAGAACTGCTCGACCTCAAAACCCATGTGTTGCGCTTCTGGGAAACGGAGTTTCCCCAGTTGGCGCCGCTGCGCACCGGTAAGGGGCAGCGCCTGTACACGGAAGAAAACGTGGCCCTCTTGAGGCGTATCCGGCAGTTGTTGCACGAGCAGGGCATGACCATTGAAGGCGCGCGCCGCGTACTTGCGGGCAGCGCCGTGGTGGATGAAAGCCTGCCCGAACGCGTGGCCGCGGTGCCGGACCCGAATTTTATGCGCATGCTCCAGCGGGAGCTGATCTCGTTACGCCGCCTGCTCAGCGAAAA
Source organism: Desulfovibrio intestinivivus (assembly GCF_053570665.1). NCBI lineage: Bacteria > Pseudomonadati > Thermodesulfobacteriota > Desulfovibrionia > Desulfovibrionales > Desulfovibrionaceae > Desulfovibrio > Desulfovibrio intestinivivus. Next base: position 1,602,318 of record NZ_JBRBQT010000001.1, read on the forward strand.
ATAGGCTGCGGCCTGCTGGTGTAAGAATATTTCAGGGAAGGGACGCGGGGGAGGCGACCCTTTCTGTTGGTGGCCCTCCCCCGCAAACACGCTCACCCCGATATAATCATGATCTTATCGCCCTCATTGCTGTCTGCCGATTTTGCCCGTCTGGCCGAAGAGCTTGGCGCCCTTGAGGCCGCCGGAGTCACCTGGCTGCATCTGGACGTGATGGACGGGGCTTTTGTGCCCAACATCACCTTTGGTCCCCCGCTGATAAAGGCTCTACGGTCTGTCAGCGGGCTTTTTTTTGACGTGCACCTCATGGTGAATGATCCGGCCCGCTATATTGCCGACTTCCACAAGGCCGGGGCAGACATGCTGGTCATCCATGCCGAGGCCGACAAGCACCCGCAGCGCACGCTCACGGCCATCCGGGCCATGGGTTGCAAGGCGGGGCTTGCCCTCAACCCCGGCACGGATGTGAATGCTGCACGCTGGCTGGCGGCGGATATGGACATGCTGCTGCTCATGAGCGTGAACCCCGGTTTTTCGGGTCAGGCATTCATCCCCGCCACGTTCGACAAAATCCGCGCCGCCCGGCAGATGCTTGACGCCAACGGCGGGGCAGAGGCGCTCATCCAGATTGACGGCGGCGTATGCCCCGAAAACACGGCCCAACTTGTGGACGCCGGGGCGGAAGTTCTTGTATCCGGCTCGGCCTTTTTTGGCCACAAACCTTACGACAAACGGCTTGCCGCCTTTATGGCTCCGCTTGCGGGCAGAACGCCCCGCCATGCGGAAGATGCCCTGAGACGCCGCGCCGCCAACCATATCACGCAAAAATAGAGGAAAGAGTCATGCCCACCCGCAGACAGTGCGCCAATGCCATCCGCGCCCTTGCCATGGACGCCATTGAAAAAGCCCGCTCCGGCCACCCCGGCGCACCTCTGGGTATGGCCGACATGGCCGAAGCCCTGTGGCGTCATGGTTTCAAGCACAATCCGAGCAACCCCCGCTGGTTTGACCGCGACCGCTTTGTGCTTTCCAACGGCCATGCCTCCATGCTGCTCTACGCCTTGCTGCACCTCACGGGCTATGATCTGCCCATGGAGGAACTGCGCAATTTCCGCCAGTGGGGAGCCAAAACCGCAGGGCACCCCGAATACGAGCCTGATCTGGGTATTGAAATGACCACTGGCCCGCTGGGGCAGGGTATTTCTTCCGCCGTGGGCATGGCGCTGGCCGAAAGCATGCTGGCCGCCCGCTACAACACTCCCGAGCACACGGTTGTGGATCACCACACCTATGTGTTCACGGGCGACGGCTGCCTCATGGAAGGCGTTTCGCACGAAGCCTGCTCGTTGGCTGGCACCTGGGGCCTGGGCAAGCTCATTGCCCTTTATGACTCCAACGGTATTTCCATTGACGGCAAGATTGACGGCTGGTTCAACGAAGACGTGGCGGCCCGCTTCCGCGCTTACCACTGGCAGGTCATCGGTCCCATCAACGGGCATGACGCCGCCTCACTGGACGCCGCCATTGCTGAGGCCAAGGCCGACCACAGCCGTCCCAGCCTGATCATCTGCCGCACCCACATTGGTTTTGGTTCGCCCAAGGCCGATTCCGCCTCCTGCCACGGTTCGCCCCTTGGCGACGATGGCATTGCAGCCACCCGCGCGGCTCTGGGCTGGAACGAAGAACCCTTTACCGTGCCGCAGGATCTGTATTCCGCGTGGGACGCGCGTGAAAAGGGCAAGACTGCCGAGGCCGCCTGGGAGCATACCTATGCCGCCTACGCCAAGGCCAATCCCGAGCTTGCCGCTGAATTTACCCGCCGTATGCGCGGCGAACTGCCCGAAGACTGGGCCGCCATAGCGCGCGGCATGATTGAAGAAGCCGTGAGCAAGGCCGAAACCACGGCAACGCGCGTGGCCTCCAAGAAAACCCTTGAATGCCTCGTGCCCCGACTGCCCGAACTTGTGGGCGGCTCCGCCGACCTCACCGGCTCCGTGGGTACGCTGACCAGCGCCTCCGAGCATATGGACGTGCAGACCCACAAGGGCAACTATGTTTCCTACGGCGTGCGCGAATTCGGCATGAGCGCCATCATGAACGGCTTTGCCCTGCACGGCGGGTTCATCCCCTACGCGGGCACGTTCATGTCCTTTGCCGATCAGGCCAAGAACGCCCTGCGCTTGGCCGCCATCATGGGCATCCGCGCCGTGTGGGTGCTGACGCACGACTCCATCGGCGTGGGCGAAGACGGCCCCACGCACCAGCCTGTGGAACAGCTCGGCATGCTGCGCCTCATGCCCAATTTCAATCTGTGGCGTCCCTGCGACACGGTGGAAACCGCCGTGGCCTGGCGCAGCGCCCTTGAAAGCGTCCATACGCCCACCGGTCTTTCGCTCTCGCGCCAGAACCTGCCTTTCTGCCAGCGCAATGCCGCCCAGGTGGAAGCCATTGCGCGCGGCGGCTATGTGCTGCGCGACTGCGAAGGTACACCCGAGATCATCCTTATCGCCACTGGTTCAGAAGTGTCGCTTGCCCTTGAAGCCGCTGACCAGCTTACCGCAGATGGCCGCAAGGCCCGCGTGGTCTCCATGCCCTGCGCTGAGATTTTTGACGCGCAGGACGCGGCCTACAAGGAAAGCGTACTGCCCCGTGGCGTGCGCGCCCGCATTGCCATTGAAGCCGCCGCTGCGGATTACTGGCGCAAGTACGTGGGCCTGGACGGCGCGGTGGTGGGCATGGAGCGCTTTGGCGCTTCCGCCCCTGCCAAGATCATTTTTGAGCGTCTGGGCTTTACCGTGGCGCATGTGCTGGAAGTGGCGGAAGGCCTTTTCCGGCAGCTTGGGAAGTAACTGGCCGACAGAACGAAGCAAATCCTCTTACAGGGAGAACGCATATGCCCATCAAGAAAATGCAGGATCTGGACCTGACCGGCAAAACCGTTGTGATTCGCGAAGACCTGAACGTGCCCATGAAGGACGGACAGGTATCCAACGACAAGCGCATCCGCGCTTCGCTGCCCACCATTACCACGGCCCTTGAAAAAGGCGCAGGCGTGGTGCTGCTTTCGCATCTGGGCCGCCCTACAGAAGGGCAGTATGAAGAGCAGTTCTCCCTTAAGCCCGTGGCCGCCCGCCTCTCCGAGCTGCTGGGCAAGCCCGTTGCCCTCGTTGCCACGCTGGAAGAAGCCAAGGCGGCTCCCGGCACGGTGACCCTGCTTGAGAACGTGCGTTTTCTCAAGGGCGAGAAAAAGAACGACCCCGCCCTGGCCGCGCAGCTTGCCGCCCTGGGTGATGTATATGTGATGGACGCCTTTGGGGCGGCCCATCGCGCGCATGCCTCCACCGAGGGCGCGGTGCGCGTTGCCAAGGTTGCCTGCGCCGGGCCGTTGCTTCAGGCGGAGCTGGATGCCTTTGCCAAGGTGCTGAACAATCCCGCCCGCCCGCTGGCAGCCATCATCGGCGGTTCCAAGGTGTCCACCAAGCTGGCCCTGCTGGAAAACCTGCTGGAAAAAGTGGATGTGCTCATTGTGGGCGGCGGCATTGCCAATACCTTCCTTGCGGCTGCCGGATACATGGTCGGCAAGTCGCTGTACGAGGAAGATCTGGTGCCGGAGGCCAAGCGCATTATGGAGCAGGCCAAGAACCTGAACAGGGATCTGCCCCTGCCCGTGGATGTTGTGACCGCCGAGGAACTGGCTCCCGGTCAGGCGGCTACAACCCGCGCCGTGGGCGACGTGCCCGCCGACCAGATGATTCTGGACGTTGGCCGCGACACGATCGCGCAGTACAAAAAACTGCTGTCCAAGGTTGCCACCGTGGTGTGGAACGGCCCTGTGGGCGCGTTTGAAACCGATCCCTTTGGCGAAGGCACCAAGGCACTGGCGCACTATCTTGCTGATTCCAAGGCCTTTGTGGTGGTGGGCGGCGGTGATTCCGTGGCTGCGGTGGAAAAGTACGGCCTGTCCGAAAAAATGGGCTATATCTCCACCGGCGGCGGCGCATCGCTGGAACTGCTGGAAGGCAAGGTGCTGCCCTCTGTGGCGGCGCTGGAAGACAGAGGCTAGGGCCTGTGCACTATGGCTCTTTTGCCCTCTGTCTGCGTCAGGAAGCCTTTTTATTTCGGTCGAGTACCGAAGGGAGTACACTCCCTTCATAAAAAGGCTTCCTTCCTTGGCAGAGAACAAAATTGCTCATAGAGTTAACAAACCCTGGTACATGCCGCTTTGCGGCAGCGTCCATAGCTGATTCAGGCCCCCGGATCTCAGGATTCGGGGGCTTTTTGCGTGCCGCTCAGGCGAGGGCGCAGATTTTTAAAAAACGGCAATTGCATGATGAAGTCGCAAAACTGCCGCAGCACCGCGCTGGACGCGGCGGTTTTAAGCACTGTGCGCACCTGCGGCAGGGGTGGCAGGCCGCACGTGCCGTCAAGGATGACAAAGCGTCCGTCCATATCCCAATCGGGGAGGGCGGTTATGCCAAAACCCGCCAGCACCGAACTGCACAGGCTTTCGTACGAGGCGCTCACATAGGCAAAGTCGTAGCTTCTGCCTGCGGCATTGAGGGCTTCCAGCGTGGCGGCGCGCCAGGGGCTGCCCTCGCTGTAGGTGGCCAGCGGCACTGGCGTGGTTGGCGCAAGCTCAATGTGTCCGCCGCTGGCCCAGTGCAGAGGCTGCTGCGCCAATACCTCGAATATGCCCTCGGGCGCGTGGCTGCTGTCAAAGCGGTACTGGTTGATCAGGGCCACATCCAGGCTGCCGTCTGCCAGCATGCGGTCAATATCCGCAGACATGGCCGAAATCACACCGATCTGAAGGTCTGGGTTCAGGGCCAGCAGGCGGGCCACGGCTGCCTGCAATTCCACCGTGCTGAAACTTGGCGGGATACCCACCGTGATGCGCCCCCGCAATTCAGGTTGCCGGGCTGCACGCAAGACCGCGTCAAAGCGCAGCAGAATATCCTCCAGTTCCGGCAAGATGCGTTGCCCCGCCGTGGTGAGGCCAAAGGTGTGCCCGTTGCCACGCTCCACCAGTGTGCAGTTGAGGTGCGCCTCCAGCTTTTTGACTGACTGCGTCACCGCCGACTGGCTGCGGCAGAGCTGCTCCCCGGCTTTCTGAAAGCTGCGGCTGTGGGCCACGGCAATAAATGCCCTCATATGCTCAAGGGTAATGCTGCGCGTGTCTGCCGGGAGTTTCATAACGCTGACCGCCTTAAAATAAGATGAACTGATTTGCTCATGATAAAAATAAATTTTACAAATTATCAAGCCCCCGCCTACTGTAAACGCAATCATATTGCTGCAAGGGGTAGGGGTGAAAAATGGAAAAAACAGCAAGTGTGGAAAGGCCGTTGGAAGCGCACGGGCCAGGATTGGGACACGGAAGCGCGGCAAGCACGGCCCAAAAGCGTCTGAACTGGCGGCACGTGGCTGTGGGCGTATGCTTTAGCGTTATCTGGAGCTCAGCCTTTGTGGCGGGCAAGATTGTGGTGACGGAAATGGGGCCATTCGTAAGCCTGTTTTACCGCTTTGTGGGCACTGTTTTTGTATTGGGCCTATTGTGCGGCAAAAGCCTGTGGGGGCCGCAGGCGGGCAGGGCGATACGGGCGGGGTTTGTGCTCGGCCTGCTGAACAACGTGGCCTATCTTGGGTTGAGCTTCTCTGCCCTGCAACAGGTATCGCCCCCCTGGGTTATTGTGATTGTATCCTGCTCGCCCTTTGTCACTCTTATGCTTGGCGTTGCGCGCGGGCTGGAATCGTTCAGCGCGGCAAAGCTGCTGGGCTTTGGCCTGTCGCTGGCGGGCATTGTGCTCATGGTGGGCGTGGGCAAGCCGGACGGCGGGGCTGTTCAGGGCCTGCTGCTGGCTGCCGGGGCAACAGTGGCTTTTTCCGTAGGTGCGGTGCTCTTTCGCGGCAGATACAGCAACATGCCGCTGCTGCCCGTCAATTTCTGGATGTCTGTCTGCGCCATGCTCTGTTTTGCTCCGGCGGCCATGCAGAGCAGTGTGACGCCTTTGGCGGTTTCCACCCCGGCCCTGCTGGGACTGACCTGGCTTGCGGTGGTGAGCCTGCTGGGCATGGCCCTGTGGCTGCTGCTCATCCGCACGCAGGGGGCATCCACAGCCGCAGCCTACAATATGCTCAATCCCCTGGCCGGGCTGGCGCTTTCGGCACTGTTGCTGGGCGTGCCCATCCTGCCTGCCGATGTGGCGGGTGCTGCCGCTATTGTGGCGGGCCTTGGCGTGGCTTTGGGCGTGCGGTTGCCAAAGCGCTAATTTTTCAATCCGTGACATGCTTGTTTTTTCACAAGCGGCGCGTATGGTGGAACTGAAGGCGTATTTCAGGTTGCGCGCATCCCAAACCAGGAGGAAACTCATGAGCAAATTGCGGATTGCCCAGTATGGTTGCGGAAAGATGTCCAAGTATTCCATGCGATACGTGTACGAAAAAGGCGCGGAAATTGTAGCTGCCTTTGACGTGAACCCCGCAGTGATCGGCCGGGATATCAGTGCCATCATTGGCGGGCCGGAGCGGGGCGTTGTGGTGCACCACGCTGACGAGGCCGACAAGGTACTGGCAGCGCTCAAGCCCGATGCCTGCATCATTACCACCATGAGCCTCATGCGCGATATCGTGGATGCTCTCATGGTCTGCGCCAGAAACGGCGTCAACGCCATCACCACCAACGAGGAAGCCATCTTCCCCATGAATTCTTCGCCCGCCATCACACGCGAGGTGGACGCCATGGCGAAAAAGACGGGCTGCACGGTTTGCGGTTCCGGCTATCAGGATGTGTTCTGGGGCAATCTGATCGCCACCCTGGCCGGGGCCATGCATACCATCAACAAGATCAAGGGCAGCTCTAGCTACAATGTGGAAGACTACGGCATCGCCCTTGCCAAGGTTCACGGCGCTGGGCTTGACCTGCCCGCCTTTGAGAAGGAAATAGCCTCGGCAGACGCCATCTCGCCCGCCGAACGCCAGCAGTTGATCGAGCGCGGCGAGTTTTTGCCCTCCTATATGTGGAACGTCAACGGCTGGCTGGCTGAGCGTCTGGGCCTTACGGTCAAAAGCCAGGTGCAGAAGTGCGTGCCCCAGACCCACAGCGCCGAGTTGCGTTCTGAAACGCTGGGCATGACCATCCCCGTCGGGCACGCCACGGGCATGTCGGCCGTGGTGACCACGGAAACGGCGGAGGGCATCGTCATCGAGAGCGAATGCGTGGGCAAGGTTTACGCGCCTGGCGAGGTTGACCGCAACGACTGGACGCTCATGGGCGAGCCGGATACGCAGGTGGTCATTACCCGTCCCGCCACGGTGGAACTGACCTGCGCCACCATCGTCAACCGCATACCAGACCTTATTAACGCCGCGCCGGGCTACGTGACCACCGACCTTATGCCGGTCAACAGCTACAGGGTAAAGGCGCTGGATCATTACGTGCACAAGTAGTTTCTACATCCCCCCCGGGCCGCCATGTGGCGGCATGTCCGCCGTATCAGCAAAAGCTGGTGCGGCGGATTCTTTATTGTGTTGACATTTTTGCGTGCAGGATTATGCTCATTTGAGCAAAAATAACGAGCAAGGGAGTAGCCATGAAAGTAGCCGTTTCAAGCGAAGGGCCGGGGCTGGAATCGCAGGTTGATCCACGGTTCGGCAGGGCTGGCGGATTCGTGATCGTGGATATGGACACCATGCAGGCAGATTATGTGGACAACGGCGCATCGCAGGCAGCAGCGCAGGGAGCTGGCATCCAGACTGCGGAGCGGCTGGCGGGGCTGGGTGTGCAGGCCGTCATGAGCGGCTACGTGGGGCCCAAGGCTTTTACGGCCCTCAAGGCGGCGGGGCTGGACGTGTATCAGGATATGGACAACCGCAGCGTGGGCGAAGCCGTGCGCTGCCTTGCCGATGGCTCGGCCAGCCCAGCCACGGCTCCCAACAAGTAGGCCCGTATGCGTATTGTGATTGCCAGCGGCAAAGGCGGCGCGGGAAAGACCACCGTGACCGCCTGTCTTGCCGGACACTGGGAACGCGATTTGTTGCTCGTGGACGCGGACGTGGAAGCGCCCAATCTGCACCTTTTGCTGCACCCGAACCTCGCGGAGCCGGAACCGGTATATCTTGAAGTACCGGAACTGGTGGAGGAAAAATGCACGGGCTGCGGCGCATGCCGCCCCATGTGTTCCTACGGGGCCATCGCCATGATGGGTGCAAAGCCAATGTATTTCCAGGATATGTGCCACGGCTGCGGCGGCTGTTTTGAGGTGTGCCCGGAACAGGCGCTGCGCGTGGCGCAGCGGGAACTTGGCGCACTGTTGCAGGGTTCTGTGTCCGCTGGCGGCAAAACGCTGCCCTTCCTCATGGGCCGTACCCGCGTGGGCGAGGCCATGACTCCGCCGCTCCTGCGCGCGCAGGAACGCAAACTGGCAGAACTGCTTGCGGGGCATCCCTCTGACGTACTCATGGACGCTCCCCCCGGCGTGAGCTGCCCGGCAATGACGGCAGCGCGCGGTGCGGATGCCGTCTTACTGGTGGCGGAACCAACCCCCTTTGGCTTTTATGATTTCAAGCTGGCGCACGCAGCCTTTGCGCAGTTGGGGCGGCCCGTTGCCGTGGTGATGAACCGCGTGGGCATGGAAGGCAACGCCGATTGCGAGGATGAACTGCGCGCATGGTGCGCGGGCGCAACACTGCCCATACTGGCAGAACTGCCCTTCCAGCGCGAGGCCGCCCACGCCTATGCCCACGGCTTGCCGCCCACGCAAGCAAAGGGCGCGACCGGGCAGGAATGGCGGCTGCGCTTTGCAGAACTTGCCGGCAAACTGCGGGAGTTTGCCAAGGGGGCCAGCCATGCGTGAGATAGTTGTTATCAGCGGCAAGGGCGGTACGGGAAAAACCACCGTCTGCGCCGCATTTGCCGCACTGGCCCATGCGCAAGGGCAAAAAGCAGTTCTCTGCGACCTGGATGTGGACGTGCCGGACATGCACATTTTGCTGAACCCCCAGGTGCAGCAGGAGGAAGTTTTTATTTCCGGCAATACGGCCCGCATCAATCCTGATCTGTGCACAGCCTGCGGGCGTTGCGCCGAGCTGTGCCGCTTTGATGCGGTGCGGCTTGAAAATGGCCTGTACTGCATAGACGAACTGGGCTGCGAGGGCTGCGGCGTGTGCCACAAACTTTGCCCGGCGCACGCTGTGGAATTTCCCGAACGGCGCTGTGGCGTGTGGTATGTCAGCGACACCCGTTTTGGCCCCTTTGTACATGCGCAGCTTGACCCCGGGCAGGAAAATTCGGGTCGTCTGGTGGCCCTGCTCAAGCGTCAGGCCCGGGACAAGGCAACCAGTATGGGCGCAGACCTTGTGCTGTGCGATGGCTCGCCGGGTGTGGGCTGCCCTGTGATCAGCTCCCTCTCCGGCGCAGCATTGGCCGTGGCCGTGGTAGAGCCAACGCCTTCGGGCCGGCATGACTTTGCCCGTGTGGCGGAGCTGTGCGCGCATTTCCGTATTCCCGTGGCGGTGCTCATCAACAAGGCCGACCTGAACGCGGATGAGGTGGCCCGCATACACGCCCTGGCCGATGAGGGTGGGCATCATGTGGTGGGCGAGCTGCCCTTCAGCCCGCTGGTCACGCAGGCCATGGTGCGGCGGCAGGCCCTGACCGAAGAAATTTCAACCCTTACCAAACCCCTGGCCGAAACTCTGGCAGCAGCCTGGGAGCGCGTGTGCTCTCTGGCATCGCAACCGGGGCGGCAGGGCGACATAAAACACCTGTAAAAGGAAAGCATCATGAGCAAGACTATTCTGGCAATTCCTTCTCAAATGCCCGGCGGCATGGATTCCGGCATGGGTATGCATTTTGGACATTGCGATATTTACACCATCGTGGAACTGGAAAACGGTCAGGTCGCCGCCCAGTCCACCCTTGAATCCATCCCGCACCAGCAGGGCGGGTGCATGGCTCCGGTGCAGTATCTGGCCTCCCACGGCGTCAATGCGCTTCTGGCTGGCGGCATGGGCATGCGCCCCCTCATGGGCTTCAACCAGATGGGCATCAGCGTGTATTTTGCAGGCAACCAGCCCACCGTGGGCATGGCCGTGCAGGCATTTTGCCAGGGCAAACTGACGGAGTTCACCCCCGAGCATACCTGCGGCGGCGGGCATTAAACCGTTATGAAACGCTCCATTCTGTTGCAGACAGGGCGGCCCGCAGTTTTTGCCGCCTTTGTGGATGAGCTTGAGCGGCAGGGCTGCACCGTAACGACAGTTGCCGATGCAGAAGCCTGCAAAAAAAGCGTCCAGGGGCAGGCCCCTGCGCTGGTGGTGCTGGATGCCGCCTCGCAGGAGCAGGCGAAACAGGCTGTCATCGGCATCATGCGTGTGAACGCACTGGTGCATACGGCGGTTGTCAGCGATATGCCGGAAGATGTTTTCCATGACGTCATGGAAGGTCTGGGCATTCTTGCCTCGCTGCCGACTAGGCCCACAGCGGACGATGCGCGCCGCGTGACGCGCCTGCTGACGGAGCTTCAGGCCTGATAGAATGATAGCCGCCATGCGCGGCAGGTTTTACTGTTCCCGCAAACCATTGTCCATACCCTTGGTTTGCACGGCGCCTTGGGCGCGCACTGCCTGCGCGCAAGCAGCCTCCGGCCCACGGGAAGCATGGCCGGGCTTGAACCGGGTTTACCCCTCCCGGTTTTTGCCCGGTCATGCGCAAAACGGCATATGGGCACGGCCACGGCTTGCGCCACTTGCGCGAGGCGTGGCATTGGCTTATTCTCAAATAAAACCATATTACTGGGAAATTATGCCAAGACCTTGCCATTGCAGGCGCGTAAGCGCCCTGCCAAAAAACAGATGTTTCAAGCCCAACGGTATTCCCCTGCATGAACTTGAAGAGGTTGTGCTGTCGCTGGATGGCCTGGAAGCCCTGCGGCTGGCCGACTTTGAAGACCTGAATATGGATGCCGCCGCAGCCCGTATGGGTGTTTCGCGGCATACCTTTGGCAGGCTTTTGCGGCGCGCGCGGCGCAGTGTGGCTCAGGCTCTTGTGCAGGGGCAGGCCCTGCGTATTGAGGGCGGGGTGTGCGCTGTGGATGCAACTGTCGAGGGGGCGGAAAGCGAGGATGCCATGCCGGGCGGACTGGTGGTGGCTGTGCCAAGCATTGCCCCCGGCGGCCCGGATGCTGCGCCCAACGCGCATTTTGGCCGATGTGAGTTCTACACCCTTGCCAGGGTGGAGGACGGAACTATCGGGACGGTCAGCATTCAGCCCAATCCCATGCATCAGGGCGGGGATTGCGCCGGGCCGGTGCAGGCCCTTCTACGTCTTGGAGTTGGCGCACTGCTTGCGGGCGGCATGGGCATGCGGCCCCTGCGGGCTTTGCAGGAGGCAGGTATAGCCGTGTATTACAATGCCAATCTGCCCACCGTGGCCGACTGCCTTAACGCATTTGCTGCGGGCAGGCTTGTGCCTTTCGGCCCTGGGCATCTTTGCCAGAGCGGTTGCGCTTCTGAACGGTAGAGCAGTGCAGGCCGCGGCAAAGACCCGCACTTTTCCGCCCGTTCAGAAAGCGCCCTTGGTGATAACCCAGCGGCAAGCCGCCGGGAACAACGTCAATCTGCTCTAAAACGCGTAAAGAAAGCCCCCGCTCAACGAATACTTGTTGTTGCGTTCAACCATGGGGCTGTCGGTTATTTCCTGTCCCAAAAACTGGCTTTTTCCACTCACAAAAGCGCTCCAGCTTTCTGTAAGGCCGACCCGCAGCGTCAGTTCGGCATAAGGCGAGAGGGCTGATTCCGGCGAGTAGTTGCTCAGGCCGCTGGCTCGGGCCTCGCTCTTGCTCACGCCGTAATAATAGTCGTTGTAGTTCACGTCGGTCCACTGCACGCCAGCCGTGGGGATAAGCGACATATTGGCAAAGCGGATGGGGTAGGAATAGGAGGCATCGGCCATCACGCCCTTATTCACGCCCAGCGCATCGGTGGAAAGGGTGGCTGCCAGCACGCCAAGTTCGGTGCGCAAGCGGTAGTTGATGCCAGCCATTGCCGAGGCATAGCGGTCATCAAGCTTTTTCATGCCCGAGTTGTCGCTCCATGAGGCATAAAAATGCTGCGGCAGATACGAAAGCTGCACGTTGACCTCATGATATTCGTTCTTGAACAGGTGCACACCGCCGCTCAATCCCCGCAAATACAGATACTCGCCTTCATATCCCAGCAAGGGCAGTGCCGTGCCCAGCCTTTCCACGCCCTTGTATTCCGAGGTGGAAACAGTACCGCCAATACCGAGGTTGAATCCCCAGCGATTGCTGTCGCTCTTGCCGTCTTCCGCAATGGCAGAAAAAGCCATTAAAAGAAAAATGGTTAATGTCGCCAAGCACGACAATCCCCGTATTTTCATGAATCCTCCCGTGCAACAAAGGCATTGCACTTTTCATGGAAAATCTGTAATCAATTGATTACTCAAAAATAGCCTCATGAAACCAACTGTGTCAAGTCGCAGCAACTATAGGGGATAGCAATGGCTCCTGAACGTAAACCAGCCACGGGCCCGCAGCGCAAACGCAATGCCGCAGAAACCAGAAATCGTCTTTTGCAGGCGGCACGAAGGCTCTTTGCCAAAGCCAACTACGGCAACGTCGGGATACGGGAAATCGGCGCGGCGGCAGGGGTAAACCCGGCACTCATCAGCCGCTATTTTGGCTCAAAAAGGAATCTTTTTCTTGAAGTGGCGTCCATTCTGAATTCAGAAGGCATTGAGGCCCTGCCTGATGTGCCGCCTATGGAAAAAACCAGTATGGCCATGGGCAGCATTCTCTCTGGCGGAGCGCAGAGCGCATGGGCCACAGATTTTCGCATCACGGCCCTTTCTGCGTTGGATCCTAATGTTTCGGACGTGATGGCAAAAACCTACGACAACATCCGCCAGCACATCATGGAGGTGCTGCCCGGTGAGCAGGCTGCCACGCGGGCAGAGCTGATACTGGCGCAGATCATGGGGGCGTCAATGGTCGTTAATCTGCTGCGCGGAGCGGATTCGCCCCGGATCGACATTGAGTACATGAATAAATTTTATGCAAAGCAACTGGCGGAACTGTTCGCCTGCGAACCTGCGGACTGAAGCTGCGCCAGCTCCGCAATTTTTGATCGCGCGGTGATGCGGCAAAGCGAACTTTACTAGCGCCTGTCGCGGAAGCCTCGTTCTGCTGCTGCGCGTTCGGCAGCATCGGCCAGGGGCGCGGGTACAATGGTCTTGCCTATGGGGCAGAGGGCCAGCGCAGCAAGTTTGACGTGCTGCCACGCAAAAGGAATACCGATTATGGTCACCGCGCACATGACGGCGGAGACCAGATGCCCCATGGCAATCCACACGCCCGCCAGCACAAGCCATACGATGTTGCCCACCGTGCCCCACGGGCCGGTGCCTAGGTCCTGTCTGCCGGTGAGCACATCGCGCGCAACGGGCATTTTGCCGAATGGGAAAAAAGCGAAACTGCCCATGACAAAGCATGCCCTGCCCCAGGGAATGCCAACGATGGAAATAAAGCAGAGCACTCCGTATATCCACCACACAAGGCCCATGACAATGCCGCCGCACAAAAACCAGATGGCGTTTCCAAGGCAACTTATGGCGTCGTTCATGATATCCTCCTGAAGTGGGCCGTGTGGTATTCATGCGGCCATTGAGCGCTGAGTATGTCAACGCAATGCGAAAAAGAAAAGCAGTTTGAAACGAAAGGGCCGCCCGGTGATGCCGGGCGGCCCTTTATAATCTGGGCTAGAGCAGATAAACAGCCAATATGCCCTAGAAGTTGATGATGACCTGTTCCTGGTCGTCATCCTTGGAGCGGCGGGCTATCTCGCCTATGCACCATGCCCGCAGCTTGAAGGCCTGAATGCGGTTGATCGCTTCTTCGGCCTGATCGGCGGGCACCACCAGCACATAGCCGATGCCGCCGTTGAATATTTGCAGAATTTCCGGCCAGCTGAGGTTGCCCGCTTCCTTGAGCCAGTTGAAGACGGGGGCCATCTGCCAGCTGCCAAAATGAATGCGCGCTTCCACCTGTGCGGGCAGTACACGGGGAATATTGTCGTAAAAGCCGCCGCCGGTGATGTGGGCCATGCCCTTGACGTTCATGTCGCGCAGCAGGGAGCGCACCGCTTCCACGTAGATGGTGGTGGGCGTCAGCAGCACATCGCCAACGCTGGCTCCATCCGCGCCGGGGAAGGGATCGGTGAGTGAAAGGCCGCTCTGGTCAAGCACCTTGCGGGCCAGGGAAAAGCCGTTGGAGTGCAGGCCCGAGGAGGCTATGCCGATGATCTTGTCGCCCACCTGAATGCCGGAACCGTCAATGAGCTTGGCATTATCCACAATGCCCACGCAAAAACCGGCAAGGTCATACTCGCCTGGCGCGTACATGTCGGGCATTTCGGCGGTTTCACCGCCAAGCAGGGCGCATCCGGATTGACGGCAACCTTCGGCCACGCCGCCAATGACGGTCTGGGCGGTTTCTACGTCAAGCTTGCCGGTTGCAAAATAGTCAAGAAAAAACAGGGGGTTGGCACCCTGAACCAGAATGTCGTTGACACTCATGGCCACAAGGTCGATGCCCACAGTATCGTGCTTGTTGCAGGCAAAAGCCAGTTTGAGCTTGGTTCCCACGCCATCGGTGGAAGAAACAAGCACAGGTTCGGTCATGCCGTTGAGGTCAGGCCGGAACAGGCCTCCGAAGCCGCCAATATCGGAAATGACGCCTCTGGTCTGCGTGCTCTGAACCATGCTTTTGATGCGTGAAACGAGAGCGTTTCCCGCCTCAATATCAACGCCTGCCTGAGTGTAGGCTTTTGCGCGGTCGCTGGACATCCGTTGCCTCCTTTGAATCTGCGCTACATAACATAGGTTCTTTCAAACCCCAAGCGACTTTTTGAGGCCCTGCCCGCGAGTTTTTTCATAGACCGGCTTGCTCGCCACTGCTAGGATAAAGCCGGAGGGGTAAGGAGCGTGTCATGCGTGGATATGCCGGATTGTATATTTTCTGCGCCGTACTGACTTTCGTTTGTTCCGGCGCGTCCCTTGCTGCGGATGGCGCTGCGGAATACCGCGCGCCTGTCACAGGTGTGAAGCTTGGCCCCGTGCAGCCTGCTCAGCCTGAGCCGCCTGCTGCGCCAGGCCCGCCATCTGTAGAGAAGCCAGCTGCGCCGCAACTGCCTGGCCCGCAGCCAGGGCAATCGGTGGGCCAACCGGTGGCTGGGCCGTCACCCGCTTTGCAGACTGCCGCTTCCGGGCAGCCGACCCCCTGGCCCAATGCAGGAGGCATGGCCCCCTATTCCTCTTTTGGTTCCCTACCGGGGCCTGCGGATGCTCCTGCCCCCGCTCCTGCTCCCACTGCGGCTCCTGTGCCAAATCCTGCGGACGTGCCGCCGCCAGCGCCTGCCCCGGGCTTTGCCCCCGAGTATGCGCCAGGTTATGGGCCTGGCTATGCGCCTTATCCTGCGCCCGCACCCGGCTGGCAGGGACAGGGCGACAGCTTTGTTTCAGGCACAGGGCAGCTCCAGGGTGAAAATTTCAACGACAGGGGCATCGCGACCCAGTATCGGGATCCGCAGACTGGCGACATCGTTACCTCTGTGGTGCCGCCCGCTCCCCCGGATCAGCAGAATTACGGCACTTTTTTTGTGGCTCCGCAGATTTATCCCGATGGCAACCCCTGGGGGCCCAATCCGTATGGCCCCATGCCCAGACCCGGTGGGCCTTCGTGGCCGGGGCAGCAGAACATGCCTTCGGTTATCTGGCAGCCCGCGCCGCAGCCAGACCATAACAGGCATCGCCATGACGACAGGCGGCATGACGACAGACCTTATGATGATCGGCGCTATGACGATCGGCAGTATGATAATCGCCGGTATGATGACCGCCCGCACGATGGCCGTTACGATGGCCCGCGCCGCGAGCAGTATGATTCGCGCGACGGTGGCTACAACGGCCCCAACAGGCCGCGCGACAACAGCCATGACCAGCGGGGAGATGACAGGTATAACCCGCGCCCCGGCAATCAGGGCGATTCACAGTATGACCCGCGCGGCGCCGACAGGGGCCGTGATGGAAGGGAGAGGCGTTGAGCATGCTTGCCGCGCTTTGGGATTCTCAGCCTGACGGCACTGTTGTGTGCCGTCTGTGCGCTCACCGTTGCCGCCTGCGCAAAGGGGCCAAGGGCATTTGCGGGGTGCGCGTCAACATGCGGGGAGAAATGGTTTCTCTGGTCAGCAGGGTCGTTACCGCTGCTGCCATGGATCCCATTGAAAAAAAGCCTCTTTACCATTTTTTGCCCGGCAGCAAGATTTTCTCTGTAGGCAGCGCCGGATGCAACTTTTCCTGCCATTTCTGCCAGAACAACAACATAGCTCACGTGCCGGAAAGCGGCATAGTGCCCGGCAAGCGCGCTGCGCCAGAAGATCTGCTGGCCCACGCTCTGGCCAACCGCGCCCAGACCCTTGCCTTTACCTACAACGAGCCTACGGTTTTTTTTGAGCTGCTTTACGAAACCGCAGGCATGGCGGCCAAGAAAGGCATACGCAGTGTGCTTGTGACCAACGGCTATATGTCCAAGGATTGCCTGGCGGCCCTGAGCCGGTGCATCTGCGCCGCCAATGTGGATCTGAAGTCATTCAGCGAAGCCTTTTACCGCAAATACTGCGGCGGGCATCTTCAGCCCGTACTGGAAAATCTGAAAGCCATCAAAAAGCTTGGCTGGTGGCTTGAGGTCACGACCCTTGTTATTCCCGGTCTTAACGACGGGCAGGCGGAGATGGAAGCGCTGGCAGCCTTTATCCGTGACGAGCTGGGGCCGGATACGCCGTGGCATGTGACGGGGTTTCACGGCGCGCACCTGATGATCGACCATCCGGACACGCCGCTGGCGACACTTGAGGCCTGTTGGCGCATCGGGCGCGAGGCCGGTTTGAATTATGTTTATATAGGAAACACGCGCAGCCCCTTGGGCAGCAATACGTTTTGCCCGGAATGCAATGCGCTGGTTATTGAACGGAACGGATACGACACGCGGGTGCTGGGCGCAGAAGGCAAGTGCCCCAAGTGCGGCGTGCAGATCCCGGGAGTCTGGAAATAATGATTCTTGTGTATACTGGTGACGGTAAAGGAAAAACCAGCGCCTGCGTGGGGCAGACCGTGCGCGCCCTGGGGCAGAATCTGGTTGTGGCCTTTGGGCAGTTCATGAAACGTGATGGGCAGGCGGGCGAGCAGGCCATGCTTGCCAAACTGCTGGGAGAGCGCTTTTTTGCCGGTGGGTTGGGCTTTTTGCGTACCGATGCAGAGCGCCCCGCGCACCGTGAGGCCGCCCTGCGGGTACTCGGCTGGGCTCGCGAGCAGCTCGAGCAGGCAGACATGCTGGTGCTGGATGAAACCCTGTATGCCCTGAGCGCCGGGATACTTGGGCAGCAGGAGCTGGAAGAACTCATGGCGCTGGCACGCGCCAGGGATTGTCATCTCGTGCTGTCTGGCCGCAGTGCGCCAGAATGGCTCGTGGATGCGGCAGACCTTGTGACCTCCATGACCGAAATCAAGCATCCTTGGCGCACGGGCGTCAAAGCCGCTCCGGGCATAGAATTTTAGCCTCTGTGGTTGCCTTTCTGGGTATGTTCGCCAGTATTTGCAAAAGGAATTCGGGTATATGTCTGTGTTGACCATCTATGTGGCCGGGTCTTTCAAGCACAAGCACGGAGTGCGCCTTCTGGGGCGCGAGCTGCGGGGCATGGGCTGCCTCATGCTGGACTGGACAGACAAAGCCGTGCCGCCGTCAGGGCTGACCCCCGCCGAACGGCGCATCTGGATGGACACCGACCGTGACGGCGGCGAGGTCTACGCCTTTTGCCACAATGCCTGCCTGACAGCGGACATGGTCATCTATTACGGCGCGTCAGGCCAGGATGCCGGGGTGGAAGTGGGGCTGGCCGCCGGGGCTGGAGTCCCTGTGCTCGGTATACGCGGCCCGCTGGAAGGGCCGGGCCTGATGCTGCACGGGGCTGTCAGCGGTTGGGTTGACAGCGTGGAAGAAGCGCTGGACGTTGTGGCTGCCTTGCTGGCCTATGCCGATGGCGACTGGAAAGATTTTGAGGTCGAGCCGAACCCGGTGTTGCGCCACATGGGCGAGAAGCTGCGGGAGCGGGCTGATAAAAAATATAATAATTCAGCCGATAGTTAACGCCTTTTTTCAAAACGGGCATCACCGTTTTCCAGCTCTGCTGCGCGCGTCCACCCAAGGTGGGCGTAGAAGCCAGCGGCACGGCTGCTCCCATCTGTTTCGAGCCAGATCATCTCATGCCGGGCAAGTAGAAACGCCTCCACCTTCGCCAGCAGATGCTTGCCCACGCCTTTATTCTCCCACTCCGGGCGCACAAAAGTGCAAAAACGCTGCCATCTTCCGCATCCGCCATGGCAAAGCCCACGGTCACGCCTTCCGCTTCGGCAATCCATGTGCATTCAGCCTCGCTGATAATGCTGCCAATGCTTTCTTCAGTAATGCCCATATGTCTGAGCTGTTCCAGCGACAGGTGATTTTCGCGCACGTTGGTGCGAATGGCAAAGATATCGTTGATGTCAGTGGTAGTGGCTGGCCGGATGGTCATGATTGCACCTGAGCAAGGTTTGGTTGGTTCGCAGTAAGTGGGGGGCCGATGGCGGAAGCGCAGAACCTTGGCGGCATTCTCCATTGCCCCTTTGAGTGGGTGGTTCAGAGATATCAAAATAAGAATTTTGTCATATATCTGCCAGTCCAAAGTTGCAGAATTGATTGCGAATTATTGATATAATGTCAATGACTTCTTTTCTGTTTTCGCCTTTCCGCAAATAGCAAGATATATCAATGAAATTATCGCTGGAGCGTATTGGAATATACACGTAGCCAGGTATGATTGAATTGACAATACCGCGTGGAAAAATCCCCACATGTGATCCTGTTGCGATGGTTGCCAGAGCGGCAACGTATCCATTTGCTCTAAAGCCGATGAGCGGCGTGAATCCTGCATTTTTGCACATGGCCGCCAGGGTGCTGCTGTAAAAGGGAAAGAATTTTTCAGACAGTGTCACAAACTGGTCGTCTTTCAGCTCACCCAGGTTAAGCATCTTTTTTCCTGAAAGCCGATGCGCAGCCGGAATGACCGCAAACAACTCAGCCTTGTGCAGGGTTATCTGTTCAAGACCATCACAGTTATCTGTGTCTGCGCCCCGCGTAATTGAAATATCAATATGATTATTCTTCAACGCTATAAGCTGTCTTTTTGCATTGAATTCATGGAATCTGATGTAATCCATTCTGAAATTCGCGTAACGCAACTGTTCAATAAGGTCGAAAATCATAATGCTTGGACAAAATCCAATGTTTATGACGCATTTTTTATGTGAATTTTTTAAGTCTGATATTGCTTCGTGAATCGATGAAATGATTTTTGTGGCGAGTTTATAGAATTTTTTGCCATCATTTGTGAGAATCATTCCATCTTTTGTTCTTGAAAACAGTGGAGATCCTACAATATTCTCTATTTCTTGCACTATCCTTGTTACTGAGGGCTGAGACAGGTGTAACATGTGCGATGCTTTTGAAATGCTTCGTGCTGATGCAACCATCATCAATGTTTTAAGATGTCTTATTTCCATGATCGTACCTGGTGCATCAAGCGTTTGCCTTTGCAGTTGAGAGTCTGGCTATCAATAAATAAGCATCAAATTAGAAAGTAGAGTATTTTCTCCATTTTTTGGATTAAGAATTTATTCACATATTATTTTATAGTATATAATTATTTTTGCATGACAGTATATATCACTATGGGACTTGAATCAATGTTAGACTCAAATATTTACGGTGTGCATGCGGCATGCAAAAATAATATTTTACTTATCAGTATTGATCATATAGTGCGTTAAAGTAAGAAAAGGTGTTAGGGGATGTATTCTAAAGTGATTGGACGAGAAATAATCCTGTATATACATTATATACTGTTTGAGTGCGATATTGCTAAAATACACACTATTGTCCATGTATAGGCAGCACTTTCATCAATAAAAATGGCAGACTGGAGATTTTGACGTGAGGTCATGCCCTTTTGGGCACTAAAATAACGTGCATCGATGCGGGGTTTAAAATATGCGGTTGTCCACAAAACTTATCTTGTCATTTGCTGGCATGATTATTGTTATTTTGGCGATTTCAACATCATCCATGATCAGTACTTCAAAATTGGATGAAAGTATTGATGATGTTGATAAAGCGTATATTCCTGCTGTGATAGCCGTTGGTGACATGCATTTAAATTTTTGGACAGTGAGAGCAAACCTGACAACTATGCTTCTTGCGCGCGAAGTATCCGCCGCTGCGCGGTATGACTCAATAATCAAAGAGTCCCTGCAAAAAATTGCAGAGGATCAAAAAAAATATATTGAATATACAGCATTGTTTGATGGCGACATAGCTGCCCAGGCAAAAAAGTTGATCCGGCAGATAGATGATATCTCAGAAGGTATGGGAATTATAAGAAGAAATTCAACAAAGCTGGTTGCTGAAGGTAAATTTGACGAGGCGACAGCCCTGTTCTCCGCAGAATACGGTCCCCAGTTTCGCAAGCTTGCCCCTGTCTATGCGGAGCTGGTCAACCTGACGACCAGGAGTTGCAAGGAAAATATGGTTGACGCCATAGCACTTGGCGCAATGGCAAAAAACACCGGTTTGGTGCTCAGCCTGCTTGCAGTCGCCATCAGCATAATAATTACCTATCTGCTGACGCGTAGCGTTATGCGGCAATTAGGCAAAGACCCTGGGCAGCTGAATGCACTGGCCCGCCGCGTTGTTGATGGGGATTATGAGATTGCTGACGGCAGTGCCAGAATTGGCGTCTATGATTCAATTGTATCAATGGTTGAGTCGCTTAAAGCCAACATGGAAAAGGCTCATGATGAGTCGCTGAACGCCCAGAATCAGGCTGCAAAAGCCACAGAGGCCATGCGCAATGCCGAGGAATCCGGCAAGATTGCCCAGTCAAAATCCAGCGCAATGCTGGCGGCGGCAGCGCAACTGGAAGAAGTGGCCCATGCGGTCAGCTCTGCCTCAACGCAGCTTTCTGCCCAGATAGAACAAGCCGACAGGGGCGCAGTGCAAACGGCGCAGCGGCTGGGTGAAGCAGCTACCGCCATGAACGAGATGAATGCCACCGTGCAGGAAGTTGCCAAAAATGCTGGCGCGGCGTCATCCGCATCGGCAGATACCAAGGCGAAGGCCGAGCACGGTGCCACGATTGTGGGCAACTCGCTGGAGAGTATCCAGCTTGTGCACCGCCTCTCGATGGAGCTGAAAGATGACATGGCGCAACTGAATGGGCATGCGCAGGATATTTCACAGATCATGACGGTCATTTCCGACATCGCCGACCAGACCAATCTGCTGGCCCTCAATGCTGCCATCGAAGCGGCGCGGGCAGGCGAGGCCGGGCGCGGTTTTGCCGTGGTGGCGGACGAAGTGCGCAAGCTTGCAGAAAAAACCATGGCTTCAACAACGGATGTTGGGCGGGTGATCCGCTCCATTCAGGAAAGTACCACGAAAAGCCTTGTTTCAATGGATAATGCCGTCGAGCAGGTCAATACTGCTACGGAGAGCGCCAGCCTTTCTGGGCAGGCCCTGAGCGAAATTGTTGTCACCGCTGATGTTACAGCCGATCAGGCCAATGCCATTGCCACGGCCAGTGAAGAACAGTCTGCCGCCAGCGAAGAAATCAATCAGACAATTATTGAAGTTAATGAAATGTCGCGCCAGACAGCCGAAGGAATGGCCGAAGCTGCCAAGGCTGTGAGTGATCTGGCAGTGCAGGCGGGCAAGCTTGCAAGCCTTATTTCTGAAATGCGCACCAGTTAGGCCTGCAAGGATTATTGAAATAACTTTGCCAGAATGCTGAACATTGTTTGTTGCGGGGGCGCTCCGTTAAATGGTGCGGCCCCATTCTGAAAGCAGAAAATTACCCCGCTAGTGAACCCCGCATTTTTTTGCCTTTTTCAGGCCGGTTTTGCCATCCTCCGCAAAGAGGCCACGTTGCTTGTCCGCTTGCGAAAAAGCAGGCAGCGCAACTCCCTCGTTTGCTAGGCTTTGCTGAAATCTTGTCTTCTACATTGAGTGGTGCCAATGGAGTCAGTTCGCCTTTACAGTTTGCTTTCTGGTTTTTCGCAGGCGCTTGGGCTTGTTTGCCAAGAACTGACAGAACACAATCTGCGTGTGGCCTATCTGGCGCAGGTGTTGGCAGAGCATTGCGGCCTGGATCATCAGGAAAGAAAATACCTGCTTATTGCAAGCATGCTGCATGAGATCGGGACTATCCCGCTGAAGGATGGCCTGACCAATTTTGTTTTTGAAAAAGAAGACTACTGCGTGGCTGGCTGGGTTTTTTGCAGAACAGCCAAGCTTCCTGAAGATGTTTGCAACATGGTTCTGCTCAGAAAGACTCCGTGGAAAGAGCTGACACCGCAGGAGGATAACGCCATCAGCGCAAACTGTATTTATTTTGCCGATGCAGTTGATGCTGAAATGCTCGCCCACCCGGATGCGAGCTTCCCCCAGCTGGCGATTGCGATGGAAAAGAAAGCGGGTAATTTTTCTTACATCTGGCGTAATGCCTTTGCTCACATAGCAAAAAACAAAGCCATTGCTGCTGCGTATCAATCATCCGGGGAGATGGATGCGTATTTGAGCAACGAATTTTGTAAAGACATCCTTTCAACCCAAAGTCTCTTGATTTTGTGCGATCTGTTTTCTCAGATTATTGACTCAAAAAGTCCGTTCACCGCAACACATTCACATGGCGTTGCCCATACTGCGCAGGAAATACTCAAGCTGACTGGTCTGGCATCAAGCGAAGATTACCTGACGATCTACATTGCGGGGCTCTTGCACGACATAGGCAAGTTGGCTGTTCCGGTGGATATTCTTGAGAAACCGGGGGCACTTTCTGATCAAGAGCGGCATGAAATAAAGCAGCATGCCGAGATTGGGATACAGCTTCTTGATTCAATCCCCGGTTTTCACTGTGTTTGCGATTGGGCCGGAATGCACCACGAGAGGCTGGATGGAAAAGGGTATCCGTATGGTCTGGGAGCAGCAAAGCTCTCCTTGCCAATGCGCGTTATGGCTGTGGCTGATGTGTTTACCGCTTTGACGGAGAGCCGCCCTTACCGGGGCGGCATGGATCTGACCAGTGTGGTTGCCTGCATGTCGGCCATGGCGGTTAACAAGCAGCTTGATGCGGATATTGTAGCCCTGGTTGTAAAGAATGCGTTGCAGATCAATCAGGTGCGGTCCAGAGCGCAGCGCGATGCGGCTGCAAAATTTCTTGCCATGCGCAAATTGTGCGCCTGGACTAGCGCTTAGGACAGGTTTGTGCAGCAATCTGAACGTAAAATGCTTACCGGCGAAAGAGATTCGTCGGTAAGCATTTATTAAAGGGAAAAGCCAAACTATATGCGCCGTGGCTGTCAGCCACGAGTGCTGGAATTATCAACTTTTTGCAGCGGTCTACGGCAGCTCGCGCGACTCAACATCACCTGAGCCCCCGGAGCTGTTTGCTCCGCTGGAAACCGGGGTGCTGCTTGGGCTGCCGGAAGGTTCCATGCTGCCGTCCATGGGGCTCACGCCTGTGGCATGCTCCGGCTGCATGTTGTCAAGCTGGCCCGCCTTTTGGGGGAACATAAGGTAGCTTGTTACGCCTGTTACTCCAGCAACGCCGCGCGCGGCCTGTATGGCGAGCTGCTTTTCAGCATCATCCCTTACCACGCCGAGCAGCACCACACGTCCGGAGTTCACCTCCGTATCTATACGGGTGGAAGAGAGCCCTTTGGTGGAAATAAGGTCTTTGCGCAGCTTGGTGGCCAGCACAAAGTTGCTGGTGTCGCTGGTGGCGGGGGTGAACCAGTGGGGCGTGACCGAGCGGGGTTTGTAGCGGTTGGCTATGGTCACAGCCTTGCCCTGCATGGTGTCGGGTATTTCTCCCACAAGGAAGACATGCCCGTAAAAACTGTATACCGCAACAGACCAGCCGCCGGAGAAGCTTTCGTCAAGCAGGGCCGTCTTGATTTTGGCAGAGAGTTCCTTGTCGTCCGACATGGTGCCCATCAGGCGCTGGTCGTCATAGATGGAATAGCCGGTGTATGCGCAGCCGTTGAGCAGGGTGACGCAAAGCAGCAGCAGTAGAAGCGCCAGTCGTCTCATGGAATCCTCCTGAAACCCGCGTTGCGGGCGAAGCGTCTTAACGTAGTCGATCAACTCGCCTTTGCGGGCGTGCCATGGAGGCTGCCTGCAAAAGGAGCGGAGTTTTTTATTCTTTTTCGCGGCGGATACGTGCCCCAACGGCGTTCAGCTTGTGCTCGATGCTCTCATAGCCACGGTCGAGGTGGTAGATGCGCCGCACTTCGGTAACGCCCTTGGCCGCAAGACCTGCCAGAACCAAGGACGCGCTGGCACGGAGGTCGGAGGCCATCACCGGCGCGCCGGTGAGCTTCTGCACACCGCGTACCATGGCCGTGTGGCCGGAAACCTTGATCTGCGCGCCCATGCGCATGAGTTCAAGCACGTGCATGAAGCGATTTTCAAAAATGCTTTCTTCCACAACGCTGGCCCCTTCGGCAAGGCACATGAGCGCCATCAGCTGGGCCTGCATGTCTGTGGGAAAGCCGGGGTAGGGCTGGGTTTTCACATCCGTGCCGCGCAAGGGGCCAGCGCAACGCGCCAGAACTCCCTCGGGGGTGTTGGTGATCTCCATGCCCATACTGCGCAGTTTGAGAATGACGGCTTCAAGGTCTTTAAACGGACAGTTGCGCAGCATCAGTTCGCCGCCGGTAATGCCCGCAGCCACGAGGAAGGTTCCCGCCTCGATGCGGTCGGGCATAACGGGGTATTCCCCATCGTGCAGAGAGGTAACGCCCTGAATGCGGATGACAGACGTGCCGTGGCCTTCGATTTTTGCGCCGCAGGCTCGCAAGAAGTTCGCCAGGTCAACAATTTCTGGTTCGCGTGCGGCGTTTTCGAGCATGGTTTCGCCATCTGCCAGAGCTGCGGCCATGAGCAGGTTTTCCGTGCCGCCCACGGTGGGCATGTCAAAGGAAATGTGCGCGCCCTTGAGCTGGCGGCAGCGGCCAATGATATAACCTTCCTCAAGCTGAAAGCTGGCGCCCATCTGCTCCAGTCCCTTGAGGTGCTGGTCTACGGGGCGTGCGCCAATGGCGCAACCGCCGGGCAGGGCTACGCGCGCCTGGCCAATGCGGGCCAGCAACGGGCCAAGGCACAGAACTGAGGCGCGCATGGTGCGCACCAGATCATATGGAGCTTCCGGCAGTAAATTGCCGGGCTGCACCTGTACCCGATGATCGTTGTATTCGCAGGTGCAGCCCAACATGTTCAGGAGCTTGATGGTGGTATGTATATCGCGCAGGTTGGGCACATTGGTGATGGTGACCGGCTCTGACAGCAGAATGCAGGCAAAAAGAATGGGCAGGGCCGCATTTTTGGAGCCGCTGACCTCAATGCCGCCAGTAAGCGGAACGCCGCCTTCAATAACCAGTTTATCCATGGAGTGTCCCCGAAAAAATGTTTGACGCCTGACGTGCCGAAAGCGCCTGAATTGCAGACGCGATATCCATGACTTGCGAGGCTGGCAAATGGCCTGGCTGGCGGGTATTTTGCCGCCAAGCCAAGTAGCGGCTGCCAGTGTAGTTACTTTTCTAGATAAAATCCAGATGAAGCTATGTGGAAAAAATGCTTGCCAAACTAAAATAACCTGCTTATAAGAATTTTCCCGTGGCGGAAGTAGCTCAGTAGGTAGAGCACCTGGTTGTGGCCCAGGTGGCCGTGGGTTCAAGTCCCATCTTTCGCCCCACAATTTTCCCGCGCCGCAACGGCGCGGGTTTTTTTTCGGAGCGTGGCGCAGCCTGGTAGCGCACCTGCTTTGGGAGCAGGGGGTCGAAGGTTCGAATCCTTTCGCTCCGACCATTTATCCAAGATAAAGGGATAGTCAGACGCAAGTCTGGCTATCCCTTTTCTGCGTTGAATGGGGTCGCCAAAAGTGGAAGTTTGCAGAATTTTTTTAAATTCCGGACTATCCGATATAGATTTAAATTTATCGTGAACCATCACCAAGGTTAAAAAAAGTATCAGCGACTCAATGACGTGTGAATATTGGATAATTTGTGCAATTTTTTTGAATGTTAATTGATGTTTTTGTGGTAAATAATGTAAAATTATATTTTCCATGTTAAAGATATCTATGATACTCACGAATCGTAATGCTTAATTGTTTATTTATATGAATTTCATTATGATGTTTTATTAGAAAAAATTTTTATGACCAGCATAAATATTTATTAAAATCCTCCGATCTATTATTGATGAAATCTGCATGGTTTCACGTTGCTGAATATATGTTTTGATGAGCATGACGGAGGTGATGTTATGGGCAAAATTTCTACAATGCAAAAACTTTTTGGTTTGTGTTTGCTGCTCTCGCTATTTCCAGTTGCAATTGGTGGATACGCAGTAACAAGTTTGCAAAAACTTACGTTTGACTTAAATACCCTTTACACTGTTCATATGAAAGGGTTAGATCAAACACGTGCATTAAATATAAAAGTTTTGCGTATTGCACAAGATGAGAAGAATCTAATCATCAGCGACGGCGAACAAGAGATAGAAAAATATTTGCAAATTCTGAATAACGAATACAAAGAGTACGATAGTATTCTACAGGATTTGCCTAACTATTTCGTTACAACACGTGGCTATGAACTGCTTGCAAGCATTAATGCTGCTGCAAAAGAGTGGCGCGCCGCCCATGATCGGGTGGTTGAGCTGGGCAGGAATGTTGACCCGGCCGCCAATAAAGAAGCGCAAAAGCTTTCGTCTACCCTTGGCAATGACAAGCAGCGCGTTCTTGCCCAGACAATCCAGACAACTGTTGACTCCAAAATCAATACTGCCAAACGTCTTAATGATTCCAGTGCGGCCATGTACAAGCAGGCTTTTTGGATTACAGTGGCAGGCATTGCCATGTCGGTGCTTGTAGGGCTGTGCGCAGGGTATTTTCTCGCACGGAATATGCTGCGTCAGCTTGGCGACGAGCCAGCATCGCTTTCTGATCTTGCACTTGATATTGCCGGTGGAAACTTGAACGCGCAGTTTAATCCCCGCCGATCAGAAATTGGCGTGTTTGGGGCCATGAAGCAGATGGTCGCCACACTGAAGTCAAAGATTGCTGAAGCCGATCAAAAAAGCCTCGAGGCCAAGGAAGAATCTGAGCGAGCACAAAAAGCGACGGTGGAAGCTGAAGAAGCCCGAAAGCAAGCTGAACGAGCCAAGGCCGAGGGCATGCTTCAGGCTGCGCAGCAGCTTGAGGGGGTTGTTCAGGTCGTATCCTCTGCTTCAGAAGAACTTTCCACGCAAATTGAACAATCCAGTCGTGGGGCTGGTGAACAGTCTAACCGTGTGCGTGAAACCGCAACCGCCATGGAAGAAATGAACGCCACAGTTCTGGAAGTTGCACGCAATGCTCAACAGGCCGCTGACATTTCTCATCAGGCACGGCAGCAGGCCCAGGAAGGCTCTAAAATTGTCACTGATGCCATTAAAAGTATCGAATCTGTTCACTCCCAATCCATCGCCATTAAGGAAGACATGGACGCTTTGGGCAAGCAGGCAGAAGGCATCGGGCAGATTATGGGTGTGATTGCCGATATTGCTGATCAAACAAACCTGCTGGCTCTGAACGCCGCCATCGAAGCCGCTCGTGCCGGTGATGCCGGGCGTGGTTTTGCTGTGGTTGCCGATGAAGTGCGCAAGCTTGCTGAAAAGACCATGACCGCTACCCAAGAGGTAGGGCAGGCCATCACAGGTATTCAGGAAGGTACGCGCAAGAATATCCACAACGTGGAGCTGACTGGTGTGTCCATTGAAGAAGCCGCAAGGCTTTCAGTCACGTCTGGTGAATCGCTCAAGCAGATTCTGGAATTTGTCAATATGGTCAACGACCAGGTTCAGTCCATTGCAACGGCTAGTGAGCAGCAATCCGCAGCAAGCGAAGAGATCAATCATTCTGTGGAACAGGTAGCAACCATTTCGTCTGAAACTGCTCAAGCAATGGAGCAGGCATCCAGAGCTGTGGCTGACCTTGCGCAGCAGTCCCAAGCATTACAGCGTCTTATTGGTCAGATGAAGAAGGGATAACCCTCTCAGCCCGTGTATTCAAAAGGCCGCTCAGGAATGGGCGGTCTTTTTTGTTTGATGAGCTGTTTCTATTTGGACTTTACGTCACCCGAAGAGGCTCAGTTGCTTGAGGCCCTGCTTCTCTTCAAACGTATTCAGGTATTGAAAAATCTGCTCAGGCTCATGCATAATGCCATGCTGCAAGCAGTAATGGCGGAAAAAGTCCATCAGGTATTTGTTGTTAGGGCTGCTCAATATGTATTGCGTGCCGTAGGTGCGAATATATCTTTCCTTCATTCCTGGAAAGTGCCGATCAAGCTGGTCATAGAAGTATTGTCGGTTTCCCTGGCGAAGCGTCATTCCCATGCCAAAGTTGATGATGCCGCGCACCTTGGCCTCGGCGCAGTACTCCAGAATCCCCGCAATATTTTCTTTTGTATCATTGATGAAGGGGAGTATGGGGCAAAGCCATACCACCGTCGGTATTCCTGCATCGCGCAAGCGGAGCAGAACGTTAAACCGTTCCCTTGTGGTACTTACGTTGGGTTCCAGCTTTTTGCACAACTCTTCATTGTATGTGGTCAGGGTTATCTGAACTACACACTTGGCCTTTTCATGTATTTTTTGAAACAGGTCGATGTCGCGCAATATTCGATCTGACTTTGTGATCACGGTAAAGCCAAAACCATACTCATGTAGCAGCGACAAAGCCTTTCTGACATTTCCGATTTCCATTTCTGCCGGAATGTATGGATCCGTCATGGAGCCTGTGCCAATCATGCACTTTTTGCGTTTGCGCTGAAGGGCGTTATCAAGCAGTTCTATGGCGTTTTCCTTTACTTCTATATCTTCAAATTCATGCTCCATACCATAGCAAGCGCTGCGCGAATCGCAGTAGATACACCCATGCGAACATCCGCGATAGATATTCATGCCGTTTTTAGCGGATAAAATTCCCTTTGCTTTCACAAAATGCATCTGTTTGTTTCCGTCTGACTGCTGTGCAACGAGCTGTTTTTATCTTGACGAGTCGCGCAGTTCTTACCATATGCGCCAGCTATCCCACTGTCGGTTTTTCCTTCGCTGGTGTGGCAGGCCGATCGGCGCAGAGTTCGTCCTTAGGGCTAATCTACCGTCCCGCAGGGCCGTTGCTGAAGGATTTGACAAGCGGGTTTTTTTCATGGCTGTCGCGGGCCTTTGTGGGCGGGCTTTGTTTGTCCATTGGCGTCAGACGAAAAAGTTGCCCGCGCGAGGTGTTCTCGACATACCCCTGAAAAACCGTGCCCGCGCGTTGCGCATTGCCTTTCAAGTCAAGGGCGAGGCCGGTTTCCTGATTGGTGAGAGTGTAAAATTCTCCCTTTGCACTGACCTTCCAACGCTGATTTCTACCGCCGTGCCAAGGGAATATGATGATGGGAACGCCATTGTATTTTTTGCTTTCAGATGAATCCAACACCATTGCCAGCTTGGGCGCAATAACTTTGTA
Source organism: Desulfovibrio intestinivivus (assembly GCF_053570665.1). NCBI lineage: Bacteria > Pseudomonadati > Thermodesulfobacteriota > Desulfovibrionia > Desulfovibrionales > Desulfovibrionaceae > Desulfovibrio > Desulfovibrio intestinivivus. The sequence goes on from NZ_JBRBQT010000001.1 coordinate 1,632,033, forward strand.
GTAGCCGTTGCCGAGGTGCTCAAAGCGCCATATGCCCGATTGTTCATTCTGCCCAAGCGTAACCTGTTCCATCACGGTCATGCCGCTGGAAACTACTGCCAGATTGCTGTCTGCCATCTGAACAAGATAGTCGCCATCCGCAATTATAGCGGCAAGGGCGGTTTGCGGAAAAATAAGGCACACGGTCAGCAGTATAATCAGCCTGGAGTATGCGGCAATGCCTGAAGCTTTTTTTATGACGTTCAGCGTGTTCTTCATGGGGCCTCATTGCTGGGCAAAGTGCCGTTGTGTGTGGCTGCCGTGACAGGGAAGAAGGGCAAGCGGGCAGATCATATAACCAGCATCGGGTCCTGCAAGTATCGGTATGGTATTTAACCCAGTTTTAATAAACGGGTCTAGCCATTCGTTACAGATGCCCACAACAGCGTGCTGTCTGTGTAGATACCTGCACACATGATTTCTGTAATGCCATAGGCAAATTATCCTAACAATTTTGTTCTGATAAAAAAATAATTTATGCTTTATTATGCGCTGTTGCTGAAAAATGTTTGTCAATTTTTTCTTGAGGTAGTTTATTTACGGCTAAATTTTTTATAGTAAATATGCGAGAATTGTATGATTTCATATTATAAAGAGTAATTGAAAATGGAAGATGTGCAAGTGTTGTATTTGCAAATAGACTGTGCCTTTTGATCGGAGAAATTTTTTTTGGATAGCAGATATTTACATATAAGTTATGTTGCTTAAAATTTTTATGTAATAATTTGTAAAATATTTTAAAAATATTGCTATTTTTTATTAAAATTTAAAAAACTATTAAAAATGTGCTTATTGATAAGCTATATTTTTAGATCACTCCCCTAAACGTATATTTATGATTGCCGAATATATAATAATACCGATTTTTGTGGGGGCGAGTGAATGGTTCACACTTTATGATGCACGCTTAACAAGGAAGGTACGAACATGTCTAAAATTTCAACTATGCAAAAATTGTTTGGGTTAAGTTTGTTGCTTTCATTATTTACGGTTGGCGTCGGGGCATTTAGTGTAAAGGAGTTAAGCAATATATCTGATGATGTTGATGAGCTGTATTCAGTTCATATGCGTGGACTTGATGTTGCGAAGTCGATAAATATCAGCGTGTTGCGTATTGTCCGCGAAGAAAAAAATCTCATCATAAGCACTACGGAAGAAGAAAACAAAAAACAGCTTAAATCTCTTGCGGAAGAGTACACTGTTCTTGATAGCTATCTTAAAGAAATACAAAAATATTTTGTTTCAGCAGAGGGGCAATTGTTCCTTTCAAAGATGTTTGCCGTGATCAAGGAATGGCGGGAAGTTCACAATAGGACGGTTGAGCTGGGAAAAACCACAGACCCTGCCATGAACGCCAAGGCACAAGAGATATCCTTGACCGCAGGCAGAGAAAAAACACGTAATCTTGCAGCAACGATTCAGAATGTTGTTGATACAAAGATTGCTTATGCCCAGAAAGTCAGCCAGCAAAGCAATGCGGATTTTATACTCGCCAGAAATATTACTGTATGCGGAGTTGTGCTGTCCTTGTTGGCGGGGCTTGGTCTGGGCTCCCTGCTTGCCCGAAATATGCTCCGCCAACTTGGCGATGAGCCTGCTTCCCTTGCCAATCTTGCCCTGCGTATTGCTGGCGGCGACCTCAACGCGCAGTTTAATCCCAACCGAAGTGAAGTTGGCGTTTTTGGAGCCATGAAGCAAATGGTTGCAACCCTCAAGGGCAAAATAGCCGAGGCCGATCAAAAGAGCCAGGAAGCCACGGAAGAATCTGAACGCGCCCAGCAGGCCACCCTTGAGGCGGAGGATGCACGGAAGCAGGCCGAGCGCGCCAAGGCCGAGGGCATGTTGCAGGCCGCCCGGCAGCTTGAGGGCGTAGTTGAAATAGTCACCTCTGCATCAGAGGAATTGTCCGCACAGATTGAGCAGTCCAGCCGTGGGGCGGACGAACAGTCGAGCCGTGTTCGCGAAACAGCCACGGCTATGGAAGAAATGAACGCCACCGTGCTTGAGGTGGCAAAAAATGCGCAGCAGGCGGCGGACGTCTCCAGTCAGGCGCAGAAGCAAGCTCTTGAGGGTGCAAAAATAGTCAGTGATGCCGTCAAGGGTATAGAATCTGTGCATAACCAGTCGCTGTCCATCATGGAAGACATGAACGCTCTGGGCCAGCAGGCAGAAGGTATCGGCCAGATCATGAGCGTTATCGCCGATATTGCCGATCAGACAAACCTTTTGGCGCTCAATGCCGCCATTGAAGCCGCCCGCGCCGGTGATGCCGGGCGCGGATTTGCCGTGGTTGCCGATGAAGTGCGCAAGCTTGCTGAAAAAACCATGACCGCGACGCAGGAAGTGGGGCAGGCCATCAGAGGCATTCAGGAAGGCACAAAGAAGAATATTGATAATGTGGATAAGTCTGCAGAATCCATTGAAGAAGCCACAAAACTTTCAATCCGTTCCGGCGAATCGCTGAAGCAGATTCTGGAAAACGTGCACATGGTCAACGATCAGGTTCAGTCCATAGCCACGGCCAGCGAACAGCAGTCGGCTGCCAGTGAGGAGATCAATCATTCGGTGGAGCAGGTTGCCACAATTTCGTCAGAGACCGCGCAGGCCATGGAGCAGGCGGCAAAGGCAGTGGCAGATCTGGCGCAGCAGTCTCAGGTGCTTCAGGGGCTTATCCGCGACATGAAAAGTCAGGGTTAGCCAGGTACTCTGGCAGAAGGCCGCTCAGCTTGCGCGGTCTTCTGCCTCGGCAAGGGATGTGTGGTGCTACATCATTTCATTGAGGCCTTGCAGATGGATTTTTGATCCAGCCACAAGCAGCACATCGCCCGCCTGAACTACCGTGTCAGCCCTGGTTTTTTGCAAAATGGGGGTATCCTGGCTTTTAATGGCGAGGATGATAACATCATGCGATTTGGTCAGGGCAGCTTCCGCCAGGCTTTTGCCCACAAGGGGCGATGTGTCCGAAACCAGAAATTCATCGAGCAGCACTTCATCGTTGGTGTTGCTGCGGTGCATGAAGGATTCAACCAGGGGCCGCTGAATGGCCTGGGCGATGGATTGGCCGCCGATCATGTGCGGCAGTATAACGCGGTTGGCCCCTGCGGTTTTGAGCTTGCTGATGTGGCGGTTATCGCTGGCGCGTGAAACAATGTAGAGATCGGGGTTCATGGACCGGGCAGAGAGCACCACGTATACGTTGGCGGGGTCGTTGGACATGGAAGCCACAAGAGCCTTTGCCCTGTCGAGTCCAACACGCATCATCACGCTGTCTGATGTTGCATCGCCAAGCACAAGAAAATAGCCAGCGCTCTCGATTTCTTCAGCTTTCTTGTCATCGGTTTCAACCACCACCACGTCAACGCCGTCTGCGGCCAGTTCAGCGGCCACTACCCGGCCCACCAAACCGTAACCGCACAAAACGCAATGGCCGGAAAGTGCCGCAATTGCCTTGTCCACTCTGCGCCTCCGCATCATTTGAAAAACGCGCCCTTCTGAAGCCAGTTGCACAAAATAACCAATGAGAAGTGCAAAATAGACTACGCCGGAAATAATAACAGCGCTGGTAAGCAGTTTTCCCTGATCGCTCAAGGGGTGTATTTCGCCGAATCCGATTGTTGAAAGGGTGATAAGTACCATGTAAAAACCGTCAAACAGCGACCAGCCTTCAACATATTTATACCCAAGACTACCAAGTATAAATATAACAAAGAGTACTGTGCCGTTGATCATTAACGGCCAGAATATGCCCATGCGCTGTCTGATGCGCAATAATTTTATGTAGAGCTTCTTTTTCAATAATTGCTCCATTGGTGAGCAGCCAAGCGCATCTTGCTGTGAGCTTGCTGTCGCAAGTGTGCTTACGCCACCTTCGGCAAGCATGTTTGATTTGCTTGTTGTGCTAAGTGATTTACGGGCGAATCCTCCAGAATTCAACAGAATATGGAGTAGATTTGAAATATTTTTGTCTTTTCATGAAAAGCCCCCCAAAGCCCCGTGCAGCATATCTATGGAAAGTTGTGTGGATCGCTTAGTCTACGGATGGAAAATTTATTGCAATGAACTCTTTTGTAGTGATTAATAACGCACAAAAGCAAATGATGATTTTTATCTAATAGATTTAATATGCTGATATTTTTGGCTGTTAGCCAGAAGATTGTTGAAACTTTTTCGAGGGGGATTTTTTTTGACAAATCGGTTTTCTGTAGAATTGGATAGCGAAGTAGTTTGATTTAATATCTATAGGCTTTAATGCTTGTTTGTTTGTGAATAAAAAAGACAATTAAATACGATTTTTGCATGTTACATTTTTGTTTTGAATTGTTTTATATTTATTTACGATAATTATGTTATTAAAAAAAATTAAATTGAATTATATCAGCAGGGAGCAGTAAGCTCTTAAATGACTGATTTTTGATATGATTTCTAGTTTTTATATTATATCTATGTACATTGATGTAATTTTGTGTAATTTATTTCTTTCTTTGCTTGTCATGAAATGTAAAAAGCTGGGAGTTTATTTGTATTATGGCAGCCAGTTGGGGCCATTTTTTATTTTTACAGTAGTAATGTGCGACAAATTGTGGCTGAAGCGCGGTGCCCCCCTAAATATGGATGGGCATATTCTCTAAAAGCTATTTATATTGCCCTCCTTACGCTTCAAGCGCCCTGGTTTGATTGTGATGTCTTTTTTCGTTTATTGGGTTGACACAAATTGCTTTATCGAAATAGTGTTAGTGCTGAATCCTTATAGTTCAAAAGTTTTTTAACTTAATATATCGCGGAGTGAAGATGGACGATTTTTTGAAGGGTGCTTTGGAAATTTCCAAGGCTCAGGCTGGCGTCAGGGTTATGAGCGCGGAAGAAATTACGGCCTTTGTCCAAAAGGTTGCTGGCAGCATCAGGGCTGTTGCCATGGGCGAAGCCGCTGGCGAGCCCGATTTTGATGGGGCTGTTCTTGAAGCCAGAAAATCGATCAAGGAAAAGAGCGTTACCTGCCTTGAGTGTGGTAAGAGCTTCAAGATTTTGACTAAACGTCACTTGGCTACACACGGCCTCTCTACAGAAGAATATCTTGCAAAGTGGGGCTTTAAAAAGGGTACCCCTCTTGCCTGCAAGGCTTTGCAGCGTGAACGCCGCAAAAAAATGAACGACATGAAGCTGTGGGAACGGAGAATGACCGCCAAGAAGTAATTCTGCGGTCTGTCTGTCAGCAGTCTTGTTTTTGCATTCTCCGCCTCATCGGGCAGGGGAAAGAAGCGGCCCACAAGTGGGCCGCTTCTGTTTGGGACACCGGTTAGGCTTTTGCGGGCAGTTTTTGCATTTTTTTTGGGTTTGGCGCATAATTACCAAGGATTGCAGCACACCAAACTGCCGGGTAGCCCCGGAAAAGGGCAAGGGCTTTCATGAGCACAGCAGAAGCGCTGCGCCGCGCCATTTTTTTGGATCGCGACGGCACCCTGAATCACGATACTGGCTATATTCACCGCAAGGAAGACTGGCAGTGGCTGCCGGGTGTGGTTGAAACCCTCAGGCGCTTTCATGCCGTAGGGTATCTGCTTGTGGTGGTGAGCAATCAGTCTGGGCTGGCGCGCGGCATGTTCAGCGAGGACGATCTGCACGCTCTGGAAGCATGGGTTAATGAAGATCTGGCGGCGCACAACGCCGTTATCGATGCGTGGTACTATTGCCCACATCTGCCGGAGGTTACTGGCCCTTGCAACTGCCGCAAACCAGAGCCGGGCCTCATCCTGCAAGCCGCTGCCGATCTGAATATTGATCTTGCGCGCTCCTGGATGATTGGCGATCGTGTGCGCGATATGGAGGCCGGGCTGGCCGCCGGGTGCAGTTGCGTGCTATTGCGCCCCCCGGTGGGCGCGTACGAAGATAACGTACCCGTGCCAGAAGGCGTAAAGGTGGTGCCACATCTGCCTGCCGCCGGGGTGCATATTCTTGCGCCTGAGATGCGGGCGCACAGGCTCTCCCGCCTGCCTGGCGGCTGTGGGGCTCACTGTGGGGGAAAGGACAGCTCCGATAGCTCCTGCCTCCCCGGCAGTGGTGGTTCTGGCTGTGAGGGCGGGGCTGGCAAAGGATAATTTTTATCTACAGGCAGGCCCGAAATTTTAGCCCTACGCACCTGTAGATGCAGCAAGGCCCCTGTCTGACGGAAGCTGCGGTTGGTGCAGTTCTTTCAGATAGAGGCCTTTGCGGAAAATTTTAATGCGTGGGGGAGCGGCGTCAGTGTGGCAGGCAGCCGTGTGCCCGCCTTTGCCGCGCGGCTGACCGCATCAGGTGTATTGCGGCTCGTTTTCCTTGATAATCTGAAAGGCTTTCATGGCCTTGATGGTGCCGGGGAGGCCTTGATACTTGGTCACTCCGGCAACCGTGCAGTTGAGCATGTCTTCGTGATCGGTATCCAGAACGATAATATCGCCCACCTGCATGCGCAGCAACTGGTTGCCCGTGATAGTGGTGCGGCCAAAATGCACCTTCATCTCCACCGGGGTTTCCAGCAGACGTTCTTTAAGACGCGCCACCCATGCGTGGTCAACTTCGAGGCGTTCGGTCTGAAAGCTTGCATGCAGCTTGGAACGAATGGGTTCAATGGTGGCGTAGGGCAGGCAGATGATCATGGAGCCGAGCGCCGTGTCCAGCTCGACTTCAAAGGTGATGACCACCACAACGTCGCTGGGGGGAACAATGGCGGCGAACTGCGGATTGATTTCGCTGCGCACCAGCTCAAGCTTTACGTCATGCACAGGCCGCCACGATTCTTCCATGTTTTCCAGCGCGATTTTGACAATCTTGTCCACCACGGCCTGTTCAATGCGCGTAAATTCGCGGCCCTCAACCTTGGGCTGGGAGCCAGCGCCGCCAAACACGTTTTCCACCAGAGCAAATACCAGACGCGAATCAACAACCATGATGGCATTGCCGCGCAGGGGATCCATTTTGAAAATATTGATGGAGGTGGGCACCGGCAGCGAGCGCATAAACTCGCCGAACTTGGTCATATCAATGGATATGGGGTTCAGCTCCACGCGCTTGCGCACAGAGTTTGAAAGGGCGTTGGTGCAAAGCCGCGAAAACCGGTCGTTAACGATTTCAAGCACGGGCATGCGCCCGCGGATGATGCGATCCTGATTGGCAAGGTCAAAGGACACAATACCGGAATCGTCTTCCTGCGTTTCCGTTTCGTTTTCGATTTCCCCGCCGGAAAGCCCGCGCAGCAGGGCATCAACTTCGTCTTGCGCCAGAACTTTATTCATACCAGCCTCGGAACAGTCGTGAAAATGTGTGTTGCGGCGTGTTTTTCCGCACACGACCACGCAGTTGGAATATGCAAGATAAAGGCCAGTTTGACAAGCAGTACAGCACCTTTTGCCAGATCAGCCGCCGCACGGCAGGGAGTGCGCCATGCTTGCCTTTCCAGGGCCTGTCAGGCAATCTCAAAGGATGTTTGTACGTCTTTTTTCGGCCAGTGACCATGCCTTTGCAGACCCACTCGTGGCTGCTCCAGCCGCGCCAGTTGTAACTATTGCCGCAAGGCCGGGGCAAAGCCTTTCGCAGGCCATCTGGCTTTCTGGGCAGGTGCGCCCTTTGCCCCTGTGCGGCGGGCTTGGGCGTTGCGGGCGCTGCCGCGTGCGTTTTGTGCGCCATGCGCCGCCATGCCTGCCTGCGGAGGAGGACGTTTTTTCCGCCCCGCAACTGGAGGCTGGCTGGCGTCTGGCCTGCCGCCGTCAGGTGCCCGACCCAGAAATGGCTGCGGCGGGGAGCGTTGCAGCGCTTGATCTTGAGTTGCCGCCGGAGAATCTTGTTCTGCCTGCGGGAGCGCAAGCGACAGGGCATTTGCCCGGCCACGGCATAACGCCGCCGGATTTGGCGCTGGCTGTTGATCTTGGCACCACATCCCTCTGCTGGCGGGCGCTTGATATGCAGGGCCGGGCAGTGGCTGAGGGCCGTACGCTCAATCCTCAGGCCGGTGCCGGGGCGGATGTCATGTCGCGCCTTGCCGTGGCACGCGCGCCAGAGGGGCGGGCCGTGCTGGCCGGGCTTGCCCGGCGGCTACTGCTGGGCATCATGGATTCGCTGGCGCAGACGGGCGCGGGGCGGGTGACGCGGTTGTGTCTGGCTGCCAATACGGCCATGACGGATATTTTTCTTGATCGCGATGTGGAGGGTCTGTGCGCAGCGCCGTACAGGCTGACGCACAGCGGCGATGAAACACTTGCGCTGCCGGATTTCCCACCTCTCTATGTACCGCCGCTGCCCGCGCCCTTTGTGGGCGGCGATGTGAGCGCGGGGCTGGCCGCCCTGCTGGAGGCGGAGGTTCCCCGGCCCTTTGTGCTGGCCGACCTTGGCACCAACGGCGAGCTTGCACTGGTAACCGAGACTGGACAGTTGTGGCTGACCAGCGTACCCCTTGGCCCGGCTCTGGAAGGTATTGGGCCTGAATGCGGGCAGCTGGCTGGCCCCGGTGTGGTAACGGGCTTTACGCTCACGCCCCTGGGGCTTGCTGCGCAGTTTTATGAAAGCGCGTCCCCGGATGCAGAAAATGCAGCGGATGCGGCGCATCACCATATGGCGCAGAGTAGTGCTTGCCCGTGCTCTGCATGCCAGAGCGCAAACGCGGGGCAGAACCCTGCGGGGCTTGCGGCAGGGGCTGCGGCTGGCGCTGGAGTTGGATCTGCGGGAGCTGTTGCGCGCGGCATAAGCGCCACAGGATACTTGTCCCTGCTGGCCTTGTTGCTGCGCGCGGGTGTTCTGCGCACCGATGGGCAGTTTGTGGCGAATCCGGTCATGCCGCTGGCGCGCAAGCTGGCTGCCGGGCTGGAGCAGCCCAATCTGGCAGGGGAACCCCCATCATCCGGCCTGCCCCGGTCAGGCGCGCGCCTGCGCCTGCCGCATGGCCTGTGGCTTGCCGCCGCTGATGTGGAGGCCCTGTTGCAGGTCAAGGCTGCCTTTGCTCTGGCCCTGGATGCGCTGCTGCGCGCGGCGGATATTCCCGCCAGCAATGTTGCGGCAGTATGTCTGGCTGGTACGCTGGGCGAATATGTCAGGCCGGACGACCTTGAAACTCTGGGCTTTGTCCCCGCTGTTCTGGCTCCGCGCATCCGCGCTGTGGGCAATAGTGCGCTGGACGGAGCCGCGCTGCTTGCGCTGCACAGCAAAAAAATTCCGCCTCTGGCCCGCATGTGCCGCGAGGCCGTGGTGCTTCCCCTTGTAGACGAACCGAATTTTCACACCGATTATCTGCGCCGTATGCGCTTTGGAGTATAAATGTCCGCGAAAGACGATTCTTTTAACGATTCCGATCGGCGTAGCCGCCGTTCCGGCGAGGGCACCAGCCAGCCCCGCCGCCAGTCCCCGCGCAGACCTGACGACAGGCCCGTGCGGCGCGATGGCGCGGACGGCAGATTTGCTGGACGCGATGACCGTAACTCTGGCCGTCAGGACGACCGCCGGGATAACCGCCGGGACGGGCGTTCCTCTGACCGCCGTGACGACAGGCCCGGCAGCCGACCTGGCGGTCGCCCCAATAGTCGACCCTCCAGGGGGCAGGATGAACGCCGTGATGCCCGGCGTGATGGGAGGCGAGAAGACCCCCGCGACAATCGCCGTGACGACAGGCGTCCCAATGATCGCCCCGCTGATCGGCGTGACGACCGCCGTCAGGATGGACGTTCGCCCAACGCACCCAAGGACCGCTACGGCAGGCCTGCATTCCGGCCTGAGAAGCGCGAGGGCGACAGGGACGTTGCTCCTTCCGGGCAGCGCAACTTCGAGCGCCAGAATCAGCGCCCCACAGCGCGTTCTTTTGAATCGGGGGCATGGCCTGCCGCCAGAGCGCTGTTCCCGCCGCTTTCGGCTGAAACACAGCGCATTCTGGAACTGCTGCCCGAAGCCCTGACCAAGGTATGGCCGCTCAATGCGGGGCACAAGCGCTCATTGCCCGATGACGTGGCCCAACTCTCGCGCCTTCTGACCACAGAGCGTGCCGGGCTGGCGCGTCCGTACTGGAGTTCTCCGGCTTCCATCAGCGCTTATCTGTATTATTTTCTGCCATGGAATCTCGTGCGCCTCACGCGCCTGCTGGCAAGCCTGCCCCTGGCCGACCCCCGCGCGGTGGCTCCGCAGGGTGGCGAGGCTCTGCTGATGGACGTGGGTTCTGGCCCTCTGACCCTGCCGCTGGCTCTCTGGCTGGCAAGGCCTGAATGGCGCAGCGCCCCAGTGCAGGTGCTGGCGCTGGATACCTCGTCGCAGCCGCTTGAACTGGGCAAAACCCTTATGGAAGTTCTGGGCGAACTGACGGGCCAGCCCGTATGGCCCGTGCGCGTTGCCCGTGCACCTCTTGATCAGGTCGTGCGGCAGGCTGCCCCCCTGCTTTCTGGCGGGCGGGCACGTCCGTGGCTGGTCAGCGCGGCCAACGTGCTCAACGAACTGCGTTTTGGCAAAAAGCGTTCACGCGGCGCAAGCGCCATAGAAGATGAGGACGAATTTGATTCGCTGGATGCCGAGGACATGGATATTGACGGCAATCCCGTTGCGGGCGAGGCCGATGGCGAAAAGCCGGAAGGCTGCCGCGAGGATCGGCTCGACAGCTTCCTTGAATCCCTGTCGCCGTTTTTTGACCACGTGGGTTCGCGCGGCGAGGCGGCTGCGGGCAGCCCTGCCCCTGTTGGGCCTTCCCTGCTGTTTGTGGAGCCCGGTACGCGCCTTGGCGGCTCCACCATCATGCGTTTGCGCCAGCTTGCCGTTGACGGCGGGCTGACGGCCCTTGCGCCCTGTACGCATCAGGCTGATTGCCCCCTGCTGCGCGGTCAGGGCGGGCGCACATGGTGCCACTTTACCTTTGGCAGCGAAGGCGCGCCGTTGTGGCTTGAAGACCTGTCGCAAGCTTCGGGCCTTGGCAAAAGCGGCCTGAGCCTCTCCCCCCTGTTGCTTGCCGCCATGCCCGAGGCAGAAGCGCAAACGTCCGGTCCCCTGGCCGCCAGGGTGCTTTCTGCTCCCTTTATGGTGCCGGGGCTGGCGGGCAGGGCACGCTACGCCTGCTCAGGCAAGGGGATACTGCTGCTGGAAAATGCCGAATCTCTGGCCTCTGGTGATGAACTGACTGTTTCCATTGCCGCTGGCGGGCCACGCGACCGCAAAAGCGGCGCCTTGCAGGTGAGCCCTCCGGCGCAGCAGGGGGGAGCCCCCCGGTCTGAGCATCGCCCCGGTGCTGATGAACAAGGGCGCAGGCCCGGGCCATACAACCGGGACAATAGAGAAGGCGGCAGGGATGGAAGCCGTGAGGGCACCCGCGAAGGCAATAAGCCCGCAGGAAAGGGCTATCCAGACCGTCCGTCCCGCGCTCCGCAGGGCGACCGCAGTCAGGGGGATGACCGCAGGGGGCAGGGCGGGCGTCCATCCCGGCCTCATGGCAATGACCGTCCTCAGCGTGACGACCGTTCAGGCCGTGACGACAGGCCGCGCCGCGATGATCGTTCGGGCAGGGATGACCGCCGTGGCCGTGACGACCGTCCGGACCGGAAAGGCCGCCAGGATCGGCAGGGCCAGCCCGACCGTTCAAACCGTTCAGATAGGTCTGACCGTTCGGACAGGCCTGATCGGCCCAATCGGCCCAATCAGCAGGGGCGGCAGGATCGGAACAACCGTCAGGACAGACCGGGCGGGCAGGACAGAAAGGGCCGTGGAGGTTCTTCTGACAACCGCTCTGGCGACCGGCGGCCTGGCGGCAATCGTGCTGGCAAACCTTCTGGCCCGCGTCGCAACAAGCCTTAGGCTATACGGGACTTCGGCACAGATGTTTTTGTCTGTTCCGCATAGCCTTGTTTAGCTGCAAACTTCAGGGGGGGCTTTTGCCTCCCCTTTCCTGTGTATGACGCGCAACCGCTGCGCCCTCCGCAGAATTTTCGGCCCGGAATGCTCATAGGTACCCCTTAAGGTCGCGAGGCATTTTCCACCACCTCCAACCAGGTTGCCCGCGCAATATTTTGCTCAAAAAAACTTGCCCCGCATATCCGCGCCACTGGCTAAAAAATGGGTGCGGAGCTGGAAGCGTCTAAAGTTTTTTGTCGCTATTGATTATTTTTATTATTAATTTATATAAATAATTAAGTATGTTAATGGTAGTATGCGGGTTTTCAGGGACTTTTATTTGCATCTGTTCCGTGTATACTCACCACTTATTATTAAGAACCTAACCCGAGCCGCCATGCTGCGGCTTCTGTTTTGCGGTTAGTTATCTGGAAACTTCGGAGCCGCCTTGGCGGCTGCATACCTTAAATACGAGGCTGTTTTTTCATGCTCACAATGCCCAAGAATTTGCCGCAGCCACAGTTGAAGCCCAATACGGAAGTTGTTCTGCAAAAGCGCTATCTGCGCAAGGATCTGACTGGCAAGCAGGTAGAAACCCCGCGTGATCTTTTCTGGCGGGTGGCATCTTGCATTGCCGCCGAGGAAGCCAAGTACAGCCAGTCCACCTGCAAGGGCGACGTGCTGGCGCGCGATTTTTATGACCTTATGACCAGCTGGAAGTTTTTGCCCAATTCGCCCACGCTCATGAATGCGGGCACTGATCTGGGGCAGCTTTCGGCCTGCTTTGTGCTGCCGGTGGGCGACTCCATTGAAGAAATTTTTGACGCGGTCAAATACGCGGCCATGATCCACAAGTCTGGCGGCGGCACGGGATTTTCCTTTTCGCGCCTGCGCCCCAAGGATAGCCGCGTGGGTTCCACCGGGGGCGTTGCCTCTGGGCCGGTGTCGTTTCTGCGCATCTTCAACACCGCCACAGAGCAGGTGAAGCAGGGCGGCACGAGGCGCGGGGCCAATATGGGCATTCTGCGCGTGGATCACCCTGACATCCTTGAATTTATTCGCGCCAAGGAAAAAGAAGGCGAGTTCAATAACTTCAATCTTTCCGTGGGACTGACAGAAGTCTTCATGCGCGCCGTGGAAAACGATGAGCATTACGACCTCATTGCTCCCAATTCCGGCGAAGTTATCAACCGCCTGCGCGCGCGTGAGATTTTTGAGCTGTTGGTCAAAAAGGCCTGGCAGTCCGGCGATCCGGGTATTGTGTTTCTTGACCGCATCAACCGCGACAATCCCACGCCTGACCAGGGCGAGATAGAATCCACCAACCCTTGCGGCGAGCAGCCCCTGTTGCCCTACGAGGCTTGCAATCTGGGTTCCATCAACCTTTCGTGCTTTTACATTCCAGGTCATAACGATGCGGCTGATCCGGCCCGCGATTGCATTGACTGGGTCGAGCTCAAGCGCGTGGTGCACCTTTCTGTGCGCTTTCTTGACAACGTCATTGATGCCTCGCGTTTCCCGCTGGACAGCATCACAGAAACCGTGCGCAGGAACCGCAAGATCGGCCTTGGCGTCATGGGTTTTGCCGACCTGCTCTACCAGCTTGAAATGGCCTATGATTCGCAGCAGGGCCTTGAGCTTGGCGAGCGCATCATGGCCTTTATTCAGGAGGAGGGGCACAAGGCCTCGGCCCAACTGGCTGTGGAGCGCGGGGCTTTCCCTTCCTACGCTACATCGGTGTACGCCAAAAAGAAGCTTGGCCCCTACCGCAACGCCACGGTAACCACCATTGCGCCCACGGGGACGCTTTCCATCATCGCGGGCTGCTCTTCCGGCGTGGAGCCGCTGTTTGCCCTGTGCTTTACCCGTAATATCCTTGACGGCGAGCGCCTTGTGGAGGTGAATCCCCACTTTGAGGCGGCCCTTGCCGATGCCGGGCTGTTCAGCCACGAGCTCATGGATGCGGTGGTGGCCAAGGGTTCCATTCAGGAAATGGACTACCTGCCCGCCAAGCTGCGCAAGGTCTTTGTCACGGCTATGGATATCGCCCCTGTGTGGCATTTGCGCATGCAGGCGGCCTTTCAGCGCCATACCGACAATGCCGTGTCAAAAACCGTGAACCTGACCAACAGCGCAACGGAACAGGATATTTTTGATATTTACTGGCTGGCCTATCAGGAAGGCTGCAAGGGCGTGACTGTGTACCGTGACGGCTGCAAGAGCATCCAGGTGCTGGCCACGGGCGAAGGGCAAAAGAAAATGGACGGCGAAAGCGGTGCTGAGCCTGCGCAGTCTGGTTCGTCTGGTTCCCAGGTTGGGGCTGGCGTGCGCAAGCGGCCCGACATTGTGTGGGGCTTCACGCAGAAGGTGCCCACCGGGCTTGGCGTGATGTACCTCACCGTCAACGAGGTTGACGGCCAGCCCTTTGAGGTTTTTGCCACCATAGGCAAGTCTGGCCGCTCCATCACGGCCAAGGCCGAGGCCATTGGCCGCCTGGTGTCGCTGGCCTTGCGCTCCGGCGTGCACGTGCGCGATGTTGTGGCCCAGATCAAGGGCATCGGCGGCGAGCACCCCGTGTTTCGCGGCAAGGGGCTGTTGCTTTCCATCCCCGATGCCATCGCCTGGGTGCTGGAAAGGCGCTATCTCAAGGATGAGCACATCGGCGACGTCAACGACCTGCAAGCCCAGAACTGCCCTGAATGCGGCGAACCGCTGGTATTTCAGGAAGGCTGCCTCATCTGCCCCGGCTGCGGTTTTTCGCGTTGCGGGTAATGATTGGAACTGACTGACGGCAAGATATTTTGCGGGGTCTCCTGGCCCAGGCGGGGCAGAGCGGTTTTATAAAAATCCGCGCAGCAGCTCCCGGCGGCTCAAGGCAAGCAGCAAACAGATCAGTAATATCCTTGCGGGGGAGGGCGCTCTTTTGTACAAGAGGCGCTTCCCCGCACTGTTATTTCATAAGCGGTTTACACCATGAAATGGATTACGCATCAGGCCACGGCTGTGGCGGCGGCGCTGGCGCTGCATCTTCCCTGGGAGGGCGTGGCGGCGGCTTGCGCTGGCGCTGTGCTGCCCGATGTGCTGGATCAGCGCATTGCGGGCCTCGCCCCCACCCGCAGGGGCCGCCAAAAAGTGTTCAACGCCATCCACCGGGGCACAACCCACTGGTTCGGCTGGTGGCTGGCGGTTTGCGTGGCGGCTTTTGCCCTGCCGCCTGCCAGCCTTGGTTCCTTGGGGCGCGATGCCCTTCTTGGCCTGGGTTTTGGCGGGCTGAGCCATGTGCTGCTGGATATGCTGACCCCCTCAGGGGTGCCGCTGACGCCTTTTTCGCGCCAGAACAAACTGTCGTTCAAGCTGTGCTCCACAGGGAGCCTCGGTGAATACTGTTTTCTGGCTTGTGTGGCAGGGGCAACGTGGCTGTTCTTTCACGAAGACCTGCTGCGCCTGACCCGCAAACTGGGCCACGGAAGCTGGTTCTGATCCGGCGGGTACACCCGGCGCGGACTCTTTGCACTCACAGGGCGGCATAGATGCTGGTCAAAATATTTCTCACGCCATTGCTTATTCTCATGTGCCTGCTGGTGGCCCGCCGCTGGGGCTCATTTGTGGGCGGCGTCATTGCTGGCTTGCCGCTCATTTCCGGCCCGGTTTCCTTTTTCCTCACGCTGGAGCAGGGCGCGGCTTTTTCTGCCGCAGCCTCATTCAACACCCTGCTTGGGGTGCTGGCCTGCACGATAACAGCGCTTGTCTATCCCTGGCTTGCCGCCTGGGGCCTGCCCTGGTTTGTGGCCCTGCCTGCGGCTCTGTGCGGATTTTTTGGCGGGGGCTGGGCAGTGCTGCACCTGCCGTTCACGCATTTGTGGGCAGTGGCGCTGTCCTCACTTTCTCCGGTGCTGGTACTGACCTGCCTGCCGAGGGTTGTGGCAATGTGCAGGCCCGGCCATGCTATGACGGCCTATGTGCGCGTTCCCATACAGATGGCCTGCGGGGCCGGGCTGGTCTTTGCCGTGACGGAGGCCGCCCATTGGCTTGGCCCCGGCTGGAGCGGCGTACTCATGTTTTTTCCGGTCATGGTCTGCTCCATTGTGCCCTTTGCCCATGCCACGCTGGGGGCTGGGGCCGTGATAAGCATTTTTCGGGGCATTATGGCTGGGTGGTTTGGCTGCATAGCCTTTGCGGTGGTGGTGATGACAGGGGTTGAGCATCTGTCCCTGTGGCTGTGTTACGGCCTTGCATCGGGCGCGGCCCTGCTGGCGAGCGCGTTGGTTTCCCTGCTGGAGCAGCGGTTGCAGCAAAGGCATGCCACTGGCACAGAGGCAAAATCATAGGCCTATGGGCAGCCTGATCAGATGTGATATGGAAGAGGTGCGGCTAAGGATGACGCGCTCTGACTACGGTCGGTTTCAAGAGCGGGCTTGCGCAGCCAATAAATGTTTCAGGGGTGATGGCCCTCCCCCGAACGTTTCAAGCTTGGTTTATCCCGCAGAATCAGGCTGTGCCGCGCCTGCGCCGCAGCCTTTGCAGTACTGGCTCCAGAGCTTCGGGCGCGGTCTGCCATGCAAGGGGCAGAAACAGGGCCGCAAAGGCGCAACTGCCCAGCATCAGCACCACGCAGGCCTTGAGGATGGGGGACAGGGTAAACGAGCGCATGCAGACCTCAGAGACCCACCAGCCCGCAGCCGTGGCGGGCAGACTGCAAAAGATCACCCGCGCCGCAAGCCCGGTCAGGCCCGCAAAGGCCCCGCAGCCGTGGCGGCGAATCCATATGCCCACCAGCCAGAGTACGTAGAGGCTCACGCTCAGGCCCGAAAGGGCCGCGATGGCCCACGCCCCGTTGGGAACAGCCCACCAGTAGTACATGGGTATGCACAGCGCCGTCATGATGCTGCCGGTCACAGCCGGGGTGATGGTGTCGCCGTGGGCGTAGTAGGCCCGCACCAGCACCATGTAGATAATCCAGAAGGGCGTGGAGGCCAGCATGATGCGGGTGAGCGGCAAGGTAGCCAGCGTGTCTGCGAGGCTGAAGCGCCCGCCCTGAAAAATAACGCCAAGGATGGGCCAGCTTGTGGCCGCCATGCAGAACGCGCAAGGAATGATGAGGGCAACGCTGGCCCGCAGGGCCGTGCGCAGGGTGGAGTTGAAGCGCTCGGTGTCGCCCTGCGCCAGCAGCGCCACCAAAAAGGGATAGGACGCCACGGCGGCGGCCTGACCCACCAGCCCCACAGGAACCTGGGTGATGCGTCGCGCGTAGTTGAGCAGGCTCACCGCGCCATCACCCGCCAGACTGCCAAAGACCCGCAAAAATTGCTCGTCCAGCATCATGATGGTTTGCCCCAGCATGAGGGGCAGGGCCGTGAGCAGAAATTTGCCCATGAGCGGGTGCCGCCATTCCATGTGCAGGCGCAGGCCCTGCTGGGCCGCCACCCGCAGGGGCAGTACAAAGGTGCCAAGGGCCGCGCCAAGGGCCACGCCCACGCAATAGCCGGTCATGCCGTCCATGTGGGCCAGCAGGCCTGCGGGAAGAGCGGCCTGCGCAACCTGTGTGCTTGCCAGCCAGGGCAGCAGCAGGCCCACGGCAATGATGGCCCCGTTATAGATCAGCGGGGCCAGCGCCGGAACGCGGAACTGACGCCGCATGAACAGCAGGGCCGTGACGCATGCCCCGCACAAAAAGAAAATTTGGGCGGGCAGGATGATGCGCATAAAAAAGGCCAGCCGTTCCCACTGCTCCGGCCTAAAGCCGGGGGCCACCGCCTGCGCCAGCCAGGGCGCAAGGGCCATGCCGCCAAGGGTCAGCAGGGTGGAGGCAGCCGCCATCCAGCAGAAAACACAGGAAAAAAAGCGCCATGCGTCCGCCTCATCCTCCTGAAACCTGCGGGTCAGCAGGGGGATGATGGTGATGGACATAAAGCCGCCCGCCAGCAGATAATTGATGATGTCCGGCACCACAAAGGCGGCGAAATACATATCGGATTCGCCGCCTGCGCCGAACTGCCACGAAATGATCTTGTCGCGCGCAAGGCCCATAAGGCGCGAAAGAACCGTGCTGGCCGCCAGTATGAGCGCGGCTGCGCCCATACGTTGCTGTGCGGAAAGCAGTGCCATCAGCGGTCCCGCTTTTTGCTGCCGTTGCCCGCGCTGCGCCCGCGCGCGCCAGAACCGGTGCTACCGCCCTTGCCCTGGCCTCCAGCCTTGGGGCCTCGCTTTGGCCCCCCCTCGCTGCGGCGGGCCTTGCCCTTTGCTCCACCCTTGCCCCCGCTCTTGCTGGACTCGTCACCAGGCGAGGTGATCTTCCAGCCGGAGCGCGAACCGCCGGAACGGCTTGTACGTCCCGGTTTTGCGTCGCCCTTGTGAGCAGGCTTGCGGGATGTTTTGCCCCTGCCGCGCCAGTTGCCCTGCGCCGCCTTGGGCAGTTCCAGCGGCATGAGCCGGATTTCAAGCCGCCCCATATTCACTTCCGTCAGCGCGACTTCAAGGCTCTGGCCCATGCGCCACATGACGCCGGAGCGCTGGCCCACAAGGCTCATGGTGCGGGGGTCAAAGTCGTACCAGTCATCCCCGAGGTCATCAATGCGGATCATGCCTTCCACAGGCATGTCGGCCAGTTCCACAAAAATGCCAAAGTCCGTGACCCCGGCCACCATGCCCTTGAAGTGTTCGCCCACGCGGGGCAGCAGGGCAAGGCAGCCCATGCGGCGATCCATCTCGCGTTCGCAGGCCATGGCCGCGCGTTCGCGCCTGTTGATCTGGTCGCTGATGCGCAGCAGCTTCTGCCCTGCGGCCAGCGCGCCCACGCCGATGCCCATGGCTGTTTTGAGCGCCCGGTGGGTCAGCAGGTCCGCATAGCGGCGGATGGGCGAGGTAAAGTGGCAGTAGGCCTGCGAAGCAAGGCCAAAATGTCCTTCGTTGAAAGGCTGATAGCGCGCCTGCGGCATGGCCCGCAGACAGAGGCGGTTGACCAGAAATTCCTGATCCGTGCCCTGCACGCGGGCAAGAATGCCCTGCATGGCTGCGGCTTCCGGCCGGGGCGGCAGGTCTTCCATACCCACGCCCGCGAGGGTGTCAAAAAGGCTTTCCAGCCGTTCCGGGTCGGGCAAGGGATGCACTCGGTAGAGAAAGGGCATGCCCACATCGCCCAGGTGGCGAGCCACGGCCTCGTTGGCCGCGATCATAAATTCCTCAATGAGGCGGTGGGCATCGTGCCGTTGGCGATGCCCGATCCAGACAACGCGTCCGGCTTCGTCCAGGCGGCTGTCTGCCTCGGGCAGGTCAAAATCAAGGCTGCCGCGCTGACGGCGGGCATCACGCAGAGCCGCATACAGGGCAAAGGCCCTTTGCAGCATGGTGATAACTTCTTCACCGCGGGGGTTTTCGCGCAGGGCGGCAAGGGCTGCGGCATCGTTGTCGAGCATGCAGGCCTTGACCTGATCGTAGGTCAGCCGCGCCGCAGAGCGCATGACCACCTGAGCAAAGCGCGGTGTGCCGGGCTTGCCCTGTGCGGAAAAGGGAATTTCCGCCAGCATGGCGAGGCGGTCTTCGTCCGGGCGCAGGCTGCACAGGCCGTTGGAAAGAGCCTCCGGCAACATGGGTTCCACGGATTTGGGGAAATACCAGGAGTTGCCGCGCGAGAGGGCCTCCGCATCCAGCGCTCCGGTGCTGCCGTTGCCGCGGGGGCGCACGTAGTGGCTCACATCGGCAATGGCCACGCGCAGCAGCCAGCCGCCGCCAGGGCGGTCTTCGACCTCCACAGCATCGTCAAAATCACGGGCATCCGCGCCGTCAATGGTCACAAGGGGCAGGCCGCGCACGTCTTCGCGGTCGTGCATGTCTTCAGGCGTGGGGCCACTGGGCAGGTGCTGGGCCTCAGCCAGCACCCCGGCAGGAAAGTCGCGCGGAACCTCGTGGTTGAGCTTGACCAGTTCTTCCTGCACGGCCACATCGTCCTCGCGCCCGTAGTCGCCCACAATGCGGGCTGTCCAAAGGTCGGAGGCAAGGCGCTGCACCGGGGCCAGCAATACCAGAGTGCCAGGCTCGGGGGGCGTTTCGCCAGCAGCCAGCTCCACGCTGAAATTGACGGAGAGACGCGCGTCCGCCGGACGGCAAAAAAGTGTATTCCCTGTGCGGTGGGCGGCATGGGCGGGGATTTCCTTGAGGCCGCGTTCCACGACTTCAACAATGCGTCCTTCGGGGGATGGGCCGCGCGATGCACCGGGGGAGAGCGCCACGCGCACAATATCCTGATGCCAGGCTTCGCCGGTCAGCGCCGCGGGGATATACACATCGCGCGCGCCGGTAAATTCCAGCTGGCTGTCGCGGTTGTTTTCACCCTCGGCAACCGGTCGCATGGGCGTAACAAAGCCCCCGCCGTCGCGCAGCGAACTGAAGCGGCCCGTAATATGTTTGAGGGCTTCTGGGCGTGCCCAAAGGCCGCCCCGCAGCCGCAGCAGGCGGCCCTGTTCGGCCAGTGTTGTCAGAGCGACTTCAAGGTCGCCCTTGGCGCGGCGGGCAAGGCCCAGCACACGCAAAAGGCCGTCCACGCGCATGGGGCGCGTCTGGGCGGAAAAGGCCTCCAGCAGTTCCTCTCGCGAGGGAAAGCCGGGGGTATGGGAGGGAGCGCCTGGCGCTCCGCGTTGGAAATTTTTCTTTTTCATAGGGTTCCGTAGTGCGAAAGAAGGGGGCAAAAGGCATGGCCTTTCGCCCCCGATCGCACAAATTTCAGGCTGCGTTGGCGCAGTACCGCATCACTCGCGGTTGCCGCCGAACAGGCGCAGCATCATGAGGAAAAGGTTGATGAAGTCGAGGTAGAGCGTCAGCGCGCCAAGGATGGCGCCACGGCGCACGGCGGTACCGTCTTCCATGGGGGCGTTTTCGCCGAACCGACGCAGCTTCTGCGTGTCATAGGCGGTCAGGCCGGTGAAGATCAGCACGCCAAGGCAGCTGATGATGAAGTCCATCATGCTGCTCTTGAGGAAGATATTCACCAGCGAGGCAATGACAATGCCGATGAGGCCCATGAACAAAAAGCTGCCCATGGACGTGAGGTCGCGCTTGGTGACGGTGCCGTAGACCGACATGGCAAGGAAGGTGCCGGTGGTTACCAGAAACGCGTTGGCGATGGACGCAATGGGGTACACTACAAAGATGGACGAAAGGGTTGCGCCCGTAACAGCGGAATACAACAGAAACAGACCCGTGGCCGTGCCGCCGGACATTTTGTGAACCGCCGCCGAAAGGGCGATGACAAGACCGAACTGGGCCACCAGCATGAGAATAAGCACAATGGTGTTGCCAAAAATGGCCGCCTGCACGGCAGGCGAACTGGCAACGGCGTAGGCCACGACAGTGGTTACTGCCAGACCGGCCGTCATCCACTGATAGACCTGACGCATGTAAAGGGAAGCAACGCTGGTAGCGGCGCTTTGAGCAACACTGCGGCTGTATGACATTATATCCTCCGAAAAGCAGTTGAAGGCGCTCAGTCCGTTCGGCGGCTACGGCTCCGTGCCGCAGTGCCGTCGGGCGGGCTTGAAGATTGTCTTCTGAGTTCAAGTATAATAACGGCAGCGGCATTTAGCAAGGGCCGGAAGGGGAAAGTTCGGCGCTGGCGGCTGCGTACAGCATGGCTGGAGCTTGTGGAACTCGGGTTGAGGCTGCCCTGGTGCAGTCCGCCTGGCCGCGCTTGCTGCGTGTAAAGCAGCGTGCTACCTTGCGGCCTGCCGGGGTAGACCCGGCACATCATATTGCGAGGAGTAATCCATGAAATCAATTCGTGTTTTTTTTCGTGTAGTTACACTGACTCTTTGCCTCGGTGGCATGCTTGCCCTGGCAGGGCAGGCGCAGGCTGCTGATCCTGATCCGGCTGTGAAGCTTGAAACCAACCTTGGCGACATTGTGGTGCGCCTTGATGCCCGCAAAGCCCCCATCAGCACGGCCAATTTTGTGCAGTACGTCAAATCCGGTTTTTATGACGGCACGGTGTTTCACCGCGTTATCAAGAATTTCATGATCCAGGGCGGCGGCTTTACCCCCGACCTGAAGCAGAAGTCTGCCCGCGCCTCCATCCGTAATGAAGCAGACAACGGCCTCAAGAACAAAAAGTACACCATCGCCATGGCCCGCACCAGCGAGCCGCATTCGGCATCTGCGCAGTTCTTTATCAACACCAAGGATAACGACTTCCTCGACTTCAAGAGCCAGACGCCGCAGGGCTGGGGCTATGCCGTGTTTGGCAAGGTCATCAAGGGGCAGGAAGTGGTAGACAAAATCGCCGCCGTGCAGACCGGCAAGAAGGGCTACTACGACGACGTGCCCATGGAAAGCGTGATTATCAAGAAGGCCGTTATCGTGGAATAAACCGCAAAAGAATGATCATACGGCGGCACTGCCGGCCGTGTGTAGACGGAGGGTTCGTTGAGCCCTCCGTTTTTTTTAGAATTCGGTGGGGTATTTTACATGGTTGGGGGACTTTTAGCAGTTGTCATTATATCACATGCTATTTATATAAAATGCGTTTGATATGAGGTGCAAACAAGAGCAGAATTTTTTGCATGTGGTTTTGCCTCTTTCCTATAGTCAAAAAAATCCCCTAATTTTAGTGGAGTCGCACAATGGAAAACCCAAAACTTTTTATTTCGTATAGTTGGTCAGATGTAGAGCATGAACAGTGGGTTATTGACCTTGCAACTGAGCTGCGTGAATCAGGCGTAGACGTGATTTTAGACAAATGGGATCTTAAAGAAGGGCATGATTCTGTTGTATTTATGGAGAAGATGGTCACTGATCCTGAAATCAAGAAAGTGGCAATTATTTGTGATGAAACCTACGCGGCTAAAGCAGATGGAAGGTTCGGTGGGGTTGGAACAGAAACTCAGATTATTTCTAAAGAGGTTTATGAAAACCAATCTCAAGAGAAGTTTGTAGCTATTGTGTGCGGTAAAGACGAAAATGGTAAAGCGTATCTCCCTACATACTATAAATCTCGAATTTATATAGACCTTAGTGAAGCTGACAGGTATGCGGATAATTTTGAGCGATTACTACGCTGGATTTTTGATAAGCCGCTATATGAAAAGCCAAAAATTGGCAAAAGGCCTCATTTTCTATCAGAAGATAATCAAATCACTCTTGGAACGACAGCAACTTTCAAACGCTGCGTTGATGCAATAAAAAATCATAAATCTCATGCTGCGGGAGCTTTTGATGAATACTGCACAATTTTTGCTGACAATCTAGAACGGATTCGCATATCTAATCCTTCTGGAGAGTTTGACGATGCTGTGGTGAAGAATATTGAAGATTTTTTGCCATACCGCAATGAAATTATTCAGATTTTTGTCATAATTGCGCAGTACAACGATAGCGATGAATATATACAAATTATCCATCGTTTTTTTGAAAAACTTATTCCATACATGAGTAGGCCGCAGAATGTGACACGCTGGAGTGAATGGGATTTTGACAACTATAGATTTATTATTCATGAATTGTTTTTGTATGTGCTTTCTATCATGATTAAATATAATAGATTTGAAAATGCTAATTTTCTTCTGCAACAACAGTATTATGCGGCAATGGATATAGAAAGTGGTTTGAACAAGATGGTCAACTTTACGGTCTTTCGAGGGAATTTATCTTCTCTAACTCGCCGAAATAAAAGATTAAATCTTGGGCGACTTTCTCTTAGGGCCGACTTGCTAAAAGAACGTTGTGTTGGGATAGGAATAGATTTTCGCCAGTTATTACAAGCGGATTTTGTCGCGTTCATGAGAGCTGAAATTGAGAGCCAAGACAGTTACAGGAGGTGGTGGCCAGAAACATTACTTTATGTTGACTATCATAATAGTTCATTTGAAATTTTTGCTCGGGCTATCTCAAAATCTTATTTTGAAAAGGTCAAGGTGCTGCTGGGTATTGATTCAAAGGAAGAACTTGCTCCGCTCTTGGCGAGTTATCAACGTGGAGCACGTCAACTGCCAAGGTGGGACTTTACAGAGTTTAACCCTGCTTCATTGCTTGGGTATGACAATTTGGCGACTCGCCTTTGATTAGGTGTCGTTAGCTACCGTTATTGAAGCTTTTCATTTACAGATTTGAGCTCTCTCGCCGTGGTCAGACTCAGTCTGGCTACGGCTTTTTTCATACATGCTGCCCCAGGCTTTCAGCGATTCCATGATGGGCACAAGCGACACGCCCAACGGCGTGAGCGAATAATCCACGCGCGGCGGCACCGTGCCGTAGACCTTGCGGTGTACAAGGCCGTCTTCTTCCAGTTCGCGCAACTGGCGCACCAGCATGCGCTCGCTGATCTCCGGCAGGGCTCGCCGCAACTGGCTGAAACGGATAACTTCCTGCAATGAAAGAAAATAAATAACCAGCAATTTCCACTTGCCGCCAATGAGCTGCAAGGTCAGTTCAAAATGGCAACGGTAATTGCCCTGTACGGGCGGGCAAATGTCGGGAGTGTCCATACGCTTTCCTGTTCAAAACTATACTATTTGTCAGTACCTGTTATTGGCGTCATTATATGAATTTTTTGTCAGTACTTCAACTTTTGCAGATTAGGCATAGTATGGGTGCAAATCTAGCACTCAGGAGAATCATCATGAAAGTACTGGCCATAAACGGAAGCCCCAGAAAAAACGGCAATACGGCTTTTTTGCTGCATGAGGCCCTTGTGCCCCTGCGCGAGGCTGGTTGGGAGGTGGGAAACTGTACAGTTGGGCGGCAAGAAGATTCAGGGCTGCCGTGGTTGCGAAAAATGTGCGGAACTCAAAAACGGGCGCTGCGTTTTTGACAACGACATGCTCAACGAACTGCTGCAAAAAATGCTGGCAGCGGACGCCATGATCCTGGGTACGCCCTGTTATTTCACGGATATGTCTGCGGAACTGAAGGCACTGGTGGATAGAGCCGGATTTGTGGCCTATGTGAACGGCGGCCTTTTTCAGGGCAAGATTGGCGCGGCAGTAGTGGCTGCGGGGCGCGCCGGAGCCACCCATGCCTATGACAGCATCAACCATATGTTTCTGATGTCCAAGATGCTGGTTCCCGGTTCGACCTACTGGAACGTGGGCTTCGGCCATGCGGAGGGGGATGCGGCAAAGGACGCCTTTGCCCTGGAAAATATGCGGCATCTGGGCAGAGCTATTGACTGGTTGGGCAAGGCCGTGGTTCCACATATGGCGGAATACCCCGCCGCGTAGACGGCAGGCCCAGCGCATGGGCGAGAGGAAATCAGGCGGGCAGGGAAAACTGCTGAGATACGGACTTTGGTGGACTCTACTTGCCCGCCAGGGCGGCAAAGCGGCGCACGGTCAGGTGGCATACTGCCACAGCCAGCGCATCGGAGGTATCCAGCGCCCAGTTGGCGTTTTTGACGTTGAGCAGGCGCTGCACCATAAAGGCCACCTGCTCCTTCTCTGCTCGGCCCGTTCCCACAAGGGATTTTTTGACAAGGGTTGGTTCATAATCGCTGATGGTGAGGCCGTGCGCCGCGCAGGCGGCCACGGCAACGCCCCGCGCCTGACCAAGCTTGAGGGCCGAAGCCGCGTTCTTGGCGGTAAAGACCTGCTCAATGGCGGCTTCTTCCGGCTTGAGGCGGGCCAGAACGCCTGAAAGCTCATGATAGATGCGGGCGAGGCGGTCAGAAAATTCCTTTCCCGCCGAGGCCGTGCGCACCACGCCGCAGTCCACCAGCTGCAACACGCCCGAAACCTCGCGCACCACGCCCCAGCCCGTGCGCTGGGAGCCGGGGTCGATGCCGATGACCGTTACAGACTGCATGGTCTGCTACAGCAAAAATGAGGTAACAATGTAGTCAGCCGCAAGAATCAGCACGCAGGAAATAACCACGGCGGAGGTGGTGGCGTTGCCCACGGCCTCCGGGCCAACGCTGTCGCGCCTCTTGTTGGTGTAATAGCCCTGGCGGCAGCAGATGGTGGTCACAAGCAGGCCAAAGAGCACGGCCTTGATGAAACCGCCGTTCACGTCCGTTGCCGTCACCGAGCTGGTGATGCGGTAAAAATACGCGCCTTCGTTGATGCCCAGCATGAGCACACCCGTGAGATAGCCGCCGATGATGCCGATAACGTCAAATACCGCCGTCAGCAGCGGAAAGGCGATGAGCGAGGCCAGGAGGCGCGGGCTGACCAGATAGCCCATGGAATTGATGTCCATGACGTCCAGTGCGTCAATCTGGTCGGTAATGCGCATGACGCCGATTTCTGCCGTCATGGAAGACCCGGCGCGGCCCGTGAGCATGATGGCCGTGAGCACCGGCCCAAGCTCGCGGATCAGGGTAAGCGACACGGCGGAGCCAAGCATGCCCACGGAGCCGAACTTCACCAGTGTGTAGTAGCCCTGAAGCCCCAGCACCATGCCGCAGAACACGCCGATCAGCATGATAAGAAAGAGCGATTTGGAGCCAATGACATAGAGCTGCTGCATGGTGCGCGGAAAAATCTTGGGGCTGGCAAATATCTGGGCCAGGCCTCCAAACATGAACAGTGCAGTGTTGCCAAGAGCGTCTATGCCGTTCAGGCAGGGGCGGCCTATCCTGCGCAGAAAATCGCCGAAATTTTCGGTTGCGGTCATGGTTTGCCTCACCGCCCTGATTTTTGCGGTTTGCTTGAAACAGGTTTTTGCGAAATCTGAATGGGTACGCCCAGCTTCATGTGGCGCAGGTCTTCACGCAGGTTGAATGCATCGTCTTCCGTTCCGCGAATGCTGACCATAACCAGCACGAGCTTGCCGTTTTTCTGGGTGCGGGTGCGCAGCCCCTTGCCTTCAAGGCGGGTGCGCAGCTTGTCCGCGTCTTCGTCAGATTTGAATGCAGCTACCTGATATACATAATCAAACTGCGGGCCAGTCTTGGCCGGTGCGGGCTTTGCTGCCTGCGCCCCGTTTTGTGCGCTGGCCTGTCCGTTGGCTTGAGCGCCCTGGCCCTGCCCATTCTGGTTGGCGCCGGGCTTGATGCCCCAGGCCGCCAGACTGTTGCCCGAAGGCTGCGCAAAGGGATAGGCCCCCTGCGGGGATTGCTGGCCCTGTTTGCCCTGCGGCGGCTGGGCTGCTGCTTTCTGTCCCTTTTGATCCTGCCCCGGTTTGCCGGGTTGGGGCGCGCCTGCGGGCGTAGCCTGATTTTCCTCAGCGCCGGGGGCCGGATTCTGGGCATCGGCGGTTTCGGCCTGTGCCGCCGGAGCTGCCGCGTCAGGCGCGGGGGTCTCCGGAGCTGGTTTGGCCTTGGGCGCGTCCTTGGAGATCATGCCGGTCATCTGCTCCACGCGCGTTTCAGGGTTTTGCCCGCGCCCGACCATGAATCCCATAAAAAATGACCAGCCCACAGCAACCGAGAGGATTGCGCCCAGCAGGGCAAGCATTGGCCCCGAAAGGCGGATGACAAAGCGGCGCTTCTCGCCAGAAGGTTGGGAAATGGCGGATTTGCGGGGTTTACGTAAGGGGGCGGCCATTCATTATCCTCCGTCGTGCGGTAATCTGCGGGGTTTGGTTTAACCGTTAAGGCGCGTCTTGTCCGGGGCAGGCAGAGCACACGCAAGGCCTCGTCCAAAACGCGCCTTAACGGTAACAGGCACAGAGCAGATTTGTCGCACGCCGAATATTCGACGTTTATGCAAACAGCGGGGATGGTTCTGCGGGAGTGGCCCCACAGGAGCCATCTGGCAGGATCGAACCGACGCTGTTTCCGTTCGAGAGCAGTTCAAAATCCAGTTTATACGAATGTTACATGCTTTCCGGGGCGCTCACGCCAAGCACGTCCAGACCGTTGCGCAGCACCTGACCGATGGAACGCAGGAGGGCAAGACGGGCCAGGGTGCGGGGCGCGTCATCGGCCAGCAGCACCTGATGTTTGGCATAGTAGCTGTGCAGCTGTCCGGCCAGTTCCGTGAGGTAGGTGCTCACGTGGTGGACGCCAAGCGATTTGGCGGCGGAGGCCAGCATGTCTTCAAACGTGGCGGCCTTGCGCAGCAGGGCCATGTCTTCGGGCGTATCCAGCCCGTGCAGCAGCTCCGCATCGGCCTTGGCGGGCAGCACGAAGCCGCGTTCCTCAGCCCGGCGCAGCACGGCGCAGATGCGCGCGTGGGCGTACTGCACATAGTACACCGGGTTGTCGAGGCTGCGCTGCTTGGCAAGCTCAAGGTCAAAGTCCAGCGGGCTGTCGCTCTTGCGCGAAAGAAACATGAAGCGCGCCGCGTCAACGCCCACTTCCTTGATGACATCGGCCAGGGTTTCAAAGGTGCCCGCGCGGGTGGACATGCTCACGGGCTGGCCCTCGCGCAGCAGGTTCACCAGCTGGATGAGCACCACGTCAAAGCTGTCCTGCGTTTTGCCCATGGCCGTGATGGCCGCGCGCATGCGGGGGATGTAGCCGTGGTGATCCGCGCCCCAGATATCAATGAGCCAGTCGTAGCCGCGCTGAAATTTGTCGTGATGGTAGGCGATGTCGGAGGCAAAGTAGGTCAGGCTGCCGTCCGACTTGCGCAGCACGCGGTTTTTGTCGTCGCCCAGATTTTCGGTGGCAAACCAGTAGGCATTGTCTTTCTCATACGTATACCCGGCGGAATCAAGCGCGTCAAAAGCCGCGGCAACGGCCCCGCCTTCCACAAGGGTTTTTTCAGAGAACCAGCGCTGGTGCTCCACGCGGAATTCGTTGAGGTCGTCCTTGATGCCGTTCAGGATGTCGTTCATGGCCTTGTCGTAGCACACGTCCTGGCCTTTGGCGTCGGGCAGTTCCACGAGGGCGGGGTTGGCATCCAGCATTTCGCGGGCGATGTCGATGATATAGTCGCCCTTGTAGTAGTCTTCGGGCCAGGTGACGGGCTTTCCGGCCAGTTCCTTGGCGCGCAGCCACACAGAAAGGCCCAGCAGGCGCATCTGGCGACCGGCATCATTGATGTAGTATTCGGTGTTAACGTCATAACCAGCCACGCGCAGCAGGCGGGCAAGGCTGTCGCCCACGGCAGCGCCGCGCCCGTGGCCCACATGCAGGGGGCCGGTGGGATTGGCGGAAACATATTCCAGCAGCACTTTTTTGCCTGCGCCGCCTGTGCTCTTGCCGTATTCCTTGCCCGCGGCTTCAATGTCCGCCACGGTGGCGCGCCAGAAATCCTGCGTGAAGGTCACGTTGCAGAATCCGGGGCCGGCGGCTTCGGCATGGGACACATCGGGGCAGCGCTCCACAAGCTTCTGGGCGAATTTCTGCGCCAGCTCGCGGGGGTTGGCCTTGGCTTCCTTGGCGAGCAACATGGCGGAGTTGACGGAAAGATCGCCGTGCTTGGGGTCGCGGGGCGGTTCAATAACGGTTTTGACGGGCCAGGCAAGGCCTTCTTCTTCAATAATGGCCTTGAGGGCCGTGCGCAGGGTGTCAATGGCGCGCATAGTGCTGGTGTCCTTTATTGTGCAACGGTTGCGGCTTTACGCCTCGGGCGGCCCGGGGCACTGCCGCCGGGAACCCCGTTTCAGGTCCATGCGCAGGCCGGTTGCGGCAGTACCGCACGGAGACGCATGAAGAAAAAGTTTCAGGCAAGGCGGGGAAGGCCGTCCGCGTGAAAGGCCTTCCTCCGCAAAAATCTATCCTGCAAAGGCCGCCGCTGTTTCGGCGTTGTTAACGAGCTCAATGGCAAGGTCTTCCGCCGTGGCAGTTCCTGCAAGGCAGGGGGCCACCATCTTGCCGAGCACGGCCTTGGGGCCAAGCTCCAGCCAGCGGCGCGCGCCGTCGGCATACTGGTTGCGCACGGTGTCTATCCACTGCACGGAGGATGTCATCTGCACAAGCAGGCTTTCGCGGGCGCTTTCGCCATCTGTCACGGCCTTGCCGTGGGCATTGCAGTATACGGGGAACCTGGGCTTGCTCCACACGGCCTTGCGCAGCAGGGGGGTGAGTTCTTTGTTGGCCTCGGCCATCATGGGACTGTGGAACGCGCCGCTGACCTTGAGTTCAAGGCCACGGCCCCTGCGCTCCTTGGCCTTCTGGCAGGCCAGAGCCACGGCGGCCTTGGCCCCGCTGATAACAAGCTGGCCGGGGGTGTTGTAGTTGGCCACCAGCAACAGTTCGCCGCACTGGGCAACGGTTTCGGCCACAATTTCTTCAATGGCGGGCTGATCCAGCTTGAGCAGAGCGGCCATGCCGCCCTTGCCGTCGGGATCGGCCTCAGCCATGAGGCGGCCACGCAGGGCTGTAAGCTCAAGGGCGCTCTCGGCAGAAAGCACGCCAGCGGCGGCCATGGCGCTGAACTCGCCAAGGCTGTGCCCGGCTGCGCCGCACACGTTGGCGCGCGCGGCAACCGCGCTCCAGAGGTTCAGGTTCACCACTGTGAGGGCGGGCTGGAGGGCGCGGGTGTCGCTCATGGCGGCATCATCGCCTTCCCAGTAAATTTCGCGCAGGGGCAGGCCACTGATGCGCTCGGCCTGCTTCCAGAGGTTCATGGCGTCAGAAGAAGCCTCGGCCAGATCGCGGCCCATGCCCGACTCTTGCGAGCCCTGGCCGGGAAAGAGCAAAACGGCTTGTGTCATGCGGGGTTTATCCTCCAGTGGCGCGCACGTGCGCGCATTGGCGTGGCCTTGCGGCCTTGGGTTCGTTTAGGGTGCGCATTGCGCGCAAGCCCTCTTTTTTACGTTATCGGCGCAGGGCTTGCAAGTCCCGGTCTGCGGGGATATGACAGTGAACCCGGCAGAAACGCCGGAAAGGCCCGCAACGGGCGAACAAGCGTAGGAAAGGATCATGCAGCGACAATCGGTTGACAGAAAGGAATTGGCGCGTCTGGCTGCGGCCTCGGGCGCGGAAGTGCCGCAATCGGCTCTGGAGCCGCTGGCGGAATATCTTGAAATGCTTTGCCAGTGGAACAAGGCCATGAACCTGGTCGGCCCGCACACCTGGCAGGATATGCTTACCCGGCTGGCGTTGGACAGTTTTCATCTGGCCAGCTTTCTGGACAAGCTCAATCTGCCCGAAGCTCCCCTGTGCTGGGATCTTGGCGCGGGCGCAGGCCTGCCGGGCATTCCCCTGCGCATGGCCTGGACGCGCGGCGCATACTATATGATAGAAGTGCGCGAAAAGCGCGCCCTGTTCATCTCCAGTGTACTTTCCCGCCTTCAGTTGCCCTCCACCCATATTTTCAGAGGGCCGGTGGAGCATTTTTTTCAGGGTCAGTATTATAAGGCGGACTGCATTCTGAGCCGCGCCTTCATGCCCTGGCGGCAACTGCTTGACCTCGCCAGCCCCAGGCTGCACGATAACGGAGTGCTGGTCGTGCTGGCGCTCGAGCCAGCCCCCAGCGAGCTGCCAGCGCCCTGGCGTCTGGTGGAGCAGCTCTCTTATGTTGTAGGCGGGCACGGGCGCTGGTTCTGGGCGCTTGCCCCCAGCGCAGGGGCCGAGCGGCTGACCTATGATGCCGCAACGCATCGGGCTGGCTAAAGTACGTATACCTGAATGTTCTGGCGAAAAGCTCTGTGGTGAACCGCGCAGACCTTGTTATGCGCGTGAATGGCCCAAGAGCCGCCGCACAGGACTTTTTGTCGCCATCTGCATGCCAGTATGAACAGGACCATGATCCTTACGGAGAACGCCATGCACCCCGCAGCCCAAGCCTCTGCCAGCGCCGCGCCTGCCGGAAACGATGCAGACGAAACCCGGCGCACTGGGCAGCCGCACCTCGAATCTGAAGAGCTGCCTGCTGCGGAGTCAGCCTGTGCGAAGCAGCCCGCCGCCTCACATGCCGCGCACGGCGGGGTTCTGTTGCCCACTGGCGGCGCAGGGTTGCACAGCGGCAAACGCTCGCTGCCTTCCGGGCGGTATTGGGCACGGGGGCTGTTCTGGGGGCTGGTGACGCTTGCCCTTGCCTTTGCCCTTCGCATGCTGGAATGGCCCTGCTGGCAAAATCCGGAATACCGACTTGGCAACGAGTGGCTTCTGGCCACGCATGATGCCTATACATGGGTGGCCGGGGCGGAAGATTTCGGCCTTGCCGTGGGGCATCCCATGTCTGTGATGCTCAAGGCCATGTCCGACCTTGTGGGCACTTCTCCCGCTGCCGTGGCCTTTTGGTTCCCTGCCTTGCTGGCGAGCTTTGTGGCTGTTATCGCCTTTGCCTGGGTGTGGGCGCTGGGCAGCATTGAAGCTGGCGTTGCCGCAGGCATACTCACATCCATTGCGCCGGGTTTTCTGGCCCGCACCCTGCTGGGATTTTACGATACCGACCTCGTAACCCTGTTCTTTCCCCTGCTCATGACCCTTGCCCCGGCCAGTTGGGCCATGCGCTATATGCTGCTGCCGGGTATGGTACTGCGTCGTCTTTCCATGACTTCCGGCGTGATGAACGTGCGCCGCCTTTTTTCCCGCAATCAGCCCGAGGGCCACTGGACGCCGCGCCTCAAACAGGCGGAGCACATGGGCAATCCCCTGCGCTGGCAATGGGTTGTGCTGCTTGGCTGTTCCGGCGTCGTTTCGTGGTGGACGCAGGAATGGCATTCTGTTTTTCCGTACCTGATCCGCTACAATGTGGCCTTGCTGGCCTTTATGAGCATGGTGATGGCCCCGCGCGGGCGGCGCGCCCTGCTGCTTCTGGGCAGCATGGCCTACGCCCTGCCTACGCTGGCGGGGCCGTGGGGCCTCAGCTTCAGTTTCCTGCTGCTGGCTGCTGGCACAAGGACAGGCTACCGCCTGCGCCGCCTGCTGTGCCGCCCCTGGCTGCTGGCCCTTCTGCTGGCGGGCGTGGGCATTTTGATGCTTCAGGGCGAAATTCTTACGTCCATTGTGAACCACATCAATGCCTATGTGAAACATACGGGTGATGTGAAGAGCACTGGCGGCGGGCTTTCGCTGGAATACCCCTCGGTGGCGCAGTCCATCATTGAAGTGCAGGATCTGGGCATCATCGAGATTTTTCCCTACTTCCATCCCTGGATGGAAGCCGCGGTGCTTGGTCTGCTGGGTTTTGCCCTGGTAGCGATACGCCGCCCAGGTGCGCTCTTTTTGCTGCCGCTGGCAGGGCTGGGTATTCTGAGCGTCAAGATGGGGGGCCGCATGGTCATGTTTGGCGCACCCATCATGGCCATTGGGCTGACCTTGCCCTTTTACTGGCTGCTGCAAAGACTGCTGCGCGTGGATTTGCGCGGCGCTGTGGCGGGTATCCTGACCAGCGGCGTGCTGCTGGCCCTGCTGGTAGCTCCCTTTGCCGATATGATCCCGGCCATGTCGCAGGGGCCAATCATCAACCGCCGCCATGCAGAAGCCCTTTTGCGCGCCAAGGCCATGACCCCGCCCGATGCCATGCTCTGGCTGTGGTGGGATTGGGGCTATGCCGCCAACCACTTTGCCCAGCGGCAGACCATTGCTGATGGAGCGCAGCATGCAGGGCCGTCCCTCTATCTGCCCGCAGCGGTTTTTGCCACAGACAATCCGCGCTTTGCGCGCCAGATCATCCGCTATACGGCCCAGTGCGGCAATGAGCCGGGCAATGTGTTTGAAGGTCTGGACGGTGAAGGCGCGCAGGCCCTTATGGACAAGCTGCGCTCGCCCGAGACCCCGCTCATTGAAACCAAGGGGCGGCTCTATGTGGTGGTGAGCTTTGAAATGCTGCGGCTTGGTTTCTGGATAAGCAATTTCGGCAACTGGAATTTTGTTACCCGTGCGGGCGAAGGCGGGGCGCTTTCCATTGTGCCGCAGGCCCTTGCCTACAAGCTCGATTCGGGCGAGGTGCGGCTTGAGGGCAACAGCAGCGCCATTTATGCCTCGTCCATCAGCGTGTTTGAAGAGACTGGCGTGACGCGTCGCAACTATATTCAGGACTGGTTTGACGCGCATCCCTCGGCAACGCCCGAAGAACAGCACGAATTTCTTTCCAAGCGCCGCAACATCAACTTTTTTTTCAACCGCGTAACGGACGAAAAGCTTGCCATGGATGCGGGTTTGTACAATTCGCTGATGGTGCAGCTTTTGGTGGGCGACCCGCAGGATCCGCGCGTTTCGCCCTATTTCAAGCTGGTGTACGACAACGTGTTCGCCAGAATTTACGAAGTTCTGTAGGTGGTTGCGTTTGCGGGCCGCCGCATGTGCAATCAAGGGCAGTCTAACTGGATGATTTTGCGCCAAGGGCAAGGAAAAAGGTTTTTTTGCGAAAGAAGTGTACTCTTACGGTACATGACTGGAGTAAAAATAACCTTTTGACGCAGCCCGTTGGACAAAAGAAGCAGTTAGAGACAGACATCTAGTGGTGGTACGGAACCTTGCGCAGGATGCATTCCGCCCGGTAAAGCTGCTCAAGCAGAACCACTCTGGCCAGTTCGTGGGGCAGGGTCATGTGCGAAAGGCTGATGCAGCGGCTGGCGCGCTGGCGCACGGCTTCATCCAGCCCCCACGCGCCGCCCACAATAAAGCAGGCTCTGCCTCGGGCGTCGTGATCCATCTGGCGCAGCATATCTGCCAGCTGGGGCGAGGTGAGGTGCTGGCCGTGTTCGTCAAGAACGAGCGCTATGTCCTGCGGGTCGAGGGCCTCAATGATTCGGCGTCCTTCAAGGGCGTTGCGCTGATCTTGCGGCAGGGCGGAATCGCCGTCGCGCACTTCGGTTATGTCCAGCTTGCGCCAGCGGGTGATGCGCGTGGTGTAGTGGGCTGCGGCATCCTTCCAGAACGGCGTTTTCAGTTTGCCCACACTTATGTATTTCAAGGGTTTGCCAGTCATGTCTTCTCATGTTTCGTTAAATATGGCGGATGGCGCGTCTGAATGCAGTATCAGCCCGGATGCCGGGATGGAGCTTGCGGCTGCGGCGCGTTTTTTGCGTAACGGCGGCGTGCTCGTGTTTCCTACGGAGACGTTCTATGGGCTGGGCTGCCTTGCCGCCAACGCGGAAGCCGTGGCAAGGGTGTATCAGTTGAAGCATCGGCCCGTCCACAAACCCTTGCCCCTGCTGGCGGCGCATGCGGCGCAGGTGGATGCCGTGGCGGAACTTGCCGCCATGCCCAAGGGGCTTTTGGCCTTTTGGCCCGGCCCGCTCACGGTTTTGCTGCCCGCGCGCTCCTGTTTGCCCCCGGCACTGGTCAACGGGCAGGGGCTTGCGGCGGTGCGCGTGACGCCGCATCCACTGGCTGCGCAACTGGCGGAGCAGGCAGGCGGCGCGCTTACGGCTAGCAGCGCCAACCTCAGCGGCGGTGCGCCCGTATGCTCTCCAGACAAGCTTGATCCGGCCCTGCTGGAAGCATTGCGCAGCATGACGCAGGGCATACCGTGCCCTGCGGGGTGCGCGGCGCAGGCTGCAAAAGCAGAAGTTTCCCTGCCATTGGCTCTTGGCGGGCCGCTGCCCGCTGGCGGCTTGCCCTCAACCGTGGTGGAGCCGCTGAGCGGCGGGGCTGGCGGGGCAGGGCGGCTGCGGATAGTGCGGGCCGGGGCTGTGAGTGCCACCGCCCTTGAGGCCGCAGGTTTTGCTCTGGTCTGATCTGTCCAGCGTGGCGGTTCAGGCTTCCGCTTCAGATTTTTGTTGCTGCGGCAGGTCATCCTTGACGTCCGCCTCAGTCAGCCTGGTCAGGATTTCATTCAGAAAGCTCACGATACTTTTCACTTCCTCCGACGAACGGCTGCCCATAGCCTTGTCCACCAGCTCGTCCAGCTGCGCGTGAAAACCCAGATGGTGGCTGCTGGCAATTTTGCCCTTTTCCGTCAAAAAAACATTGAGGCGGGTCATTTTAAGCGGATCCTTGGCCTTGTAGGCCAGGCCCTTGCGCTCCAGCCTGCGCAACAGCTCAGAAACGCTGCCCTTGGTAACGCCCAGCAGTTCGGCCAGTCCACCCACATGGATGCCTTCATTGTTGTGGATGGCCATGATTGTGTGGATTTCCGCCAGGTGGATGTCCACATCGGTGCCGAATTTGCTGCACTGGCGCTCAAGCTCATAAAACCGGGTCACTATGCCCAGCAAGGAGATGCTGACCGGCGCGCTGCGCGTAGAGTGGGCGGCAGCATGCCCCAGTGTTTTGACCATGGATTTCTGGATACGCAGTTCAACAGCGGTTTTTTTATGGCAGTCATTTTTCATGGTGTTTTGGTATGGCTTCCATACTTTTTTGTCAATTGTCGCGCGGGGCAGTATTTGACAGCTTGGCGGCATTTGCTCCCAGCGCTTGCGGCGCGGGGCATGCTGGCTTAGTATGCGGCAGTTGCGCGCAATGGCGCGAACCATACGGAGAACGCATGAAACGCCAGGTTATCTGCCCGCATTGCGGCAAGTCGTATTCCAGCTATAAAAATCCCACGCCCACGGCGGATGTGGTTATCTATTCGCCTGATCGCGGGGTGGTCATCATCAGCCGCGCCAACGAACCCGTGGGCTTTGCCCTGCCCGGCGGTTTTATTGAAGAGGGCGAATGCGCGGAAACCGCCGCAGTGCGCGAAATGCGTGAAGAAACCGGGCTGGACGTGGAGCTGACCGGGCTTTTGGGCGTGTATTCCAGGCCTGACCGTGACCCCCGCCAGCACACGCTGACCGTGGCTTTTACAGGCAGGCCGCGCAATCCCGAAGCCTTGTGCGCCGGGGACGATGCGGCCCATGCGGCCTTTTATCCTCTGGATGCACTGCCGCAGCCGCTGGTCTTTGACCATGCGCAGATTCTGGCAGATTTCAAGGCCATGCTGGCTGGTGAGCGTTTGCTTGCCGGCATACAGCCATCATTTGACGCGGTTGCCGGAGCAGCCGGAACCTGCGGGGAAGGGACGCATTCATGAGTTATCGCAATCTTCAGGAATGCGTTGCCGATCTTGAGGCCCATGGTCATCTGGTGCGCATTGACGCCGAGGTCGATCCGCATCTGGAACTGGCCGCCATCCAGCGGCGCGCCTTTCGCGCCAAGGCTCCGGCCCTGCTGTTTACGCGGGTCAAGGGCACGCCCTTTCCCATGCTCTCCAATCTTTTTGGCACGCGTGAGCGCCTGCATTTTATTTTTCGGCGCAGCCTGCCTGCGGTGGAGGCTGTGCTGGGCGCCAAGGCCGACCCCGCAGCAGCCATGAAACATCCCCTACAGTCGCTCAAGGCTGTGCCCGGTCTGCTGAACATGCTGCCGAGTGTGAGCCGGGTGCGCGCGGAGCAGGCGGCGGCAGCGGCCCCGGTGCTGGAATGCCAGTGCAAACTGGCCGACCTGCCCCAGCTTGTCTGCTGGCCCATGGACGGCGGCCCTTTCATTACCCTGCCTTTGGTGTACAGCGAAGACCCCGCCAAGCCCGGTGCGGACGCCTCCAACCTCGGCATGTACCGTGTGCAGCTTGGTGGCAACGAGTACGCGGCGGATGAAGTAGGCCTGCACTACCAGATCCACCGGGGCATAGGAGCGCACCACGCCCGTGCGCTGGAAATGGGCAAACCCCTGCCCGTGCATATTTATGTGGGCGGGCCGCCCAGCCTCACCGTGGCTGCGGTCATGCCCTTGCCCGAAGGGCTTTCTGAACTGCGCTTTGCCGGATTGCTCGGCGGCAGGCGCACAGAGATGGCCGCAGTGCCGGGTCTGCCCCTGCCGGTGCTCGCGCAGGCGGATTTTTGCATCAGCGGGCACGTGCTGCCCCAGTGCAAGCCCGAAGGCCCCTTTGGCGACCATGTGGGTTATTACAGCCTCGCGCATGATTTCCCCGTGCTCAAGGTGGACGCCGTCTATCACCGTAAGGGGGCCATCTGGCCCTTTACCGCCGTGGGCCGCCCGCCGCAGGAAGATACGGTCTTTGGCGACTTTATCCACGAACTCACAGGGCCGCTGGTGCCGCAGGTTTTTCAGGGCGTGTGCGACGTGCATGCCGTGGACGCAGCCGGGGTGCATCCGCTGCTGCTGGCCGTGGGCAGCGAACGTTATACGCCCTATGAAGACGAGCGCCGCCCGCGCGAACTGATCACTGCGGGCCTGCATCTGCTCGGGACCACCCAGACGGCCCTGGCAAAGTATGTTTTTCTTGTGGCGCATGAAGACGCGCCGGGCCTCACCGCCCGCGATGTGCCCGCCTTTTTGCGGCATTTGCTGGAGCGGGCTGATTTTTCGCGCGATCTGCACTTCATCACCCGCAGTACCAATGATACGCTGGACTACACGGGCAGCGCACTTAACGAAGGCTCCAAGCTTGTGTGGGCCTCTGCCGGTAAAAAGCGGCGGGAGCTTGGGTGCGAACTTTCCGGCCCTGCCGCAGACCTGCCGCCTCTGCCGGAGGGCTTTGGCCCGGTACGCGTGTGCGGCCCCGGCCTTGTTGCCATTGGCGGGCCGAGGCATGCCCTTGATCGCAGCCAGCCCGATCCGCAGATGGAAGCGCTTGCGCAGGCTCTGGCCCAATGGCCGGGGCGCGAGGCCTTCCCGCTTGCGATAGTGGCGGACGATGCGGACTTTTGCGCCGCAAATCTGGATAATTTTTTGTGGGTGGCCTTTACCCGGTCAGACCCGGCCACAGACGTGTATGGCGCTCATGCCGCCACACGGGCCAGGCACTGGTCGTGCGAAGCGCCGCTGGTCATCGACGCACGCCTGAAGCCCTTCCATGCCCCCCCACTGGAAGAGGAACCGGCGGTCATACGCAAGGTGGAAGCCCTGGCAGCGCCGGGCGGCCCCTTACATAACTACTTGTAACCTGGGGGAGGCATCGGCATGAAAATCGCCCTATTGCAGTGCAATACCGTTACCGGCGACGTGGCCGGAAATCTGGAACGTATCATCAGCACCGCCCGTCAGGCAGGCGCAGCAGGGGCAAACCTGTGCGTTACGCCGGAGCTGGCGCTTTGCGGCGTGGCCCCCGGCCACTACCTCTGCGCTCAGGGTTTTGCGGCGGGTTGCCTCAAGGCTCTGGATATCATGGCCGCCGAACTCAAGGATGGCCCTTCTGTGCTGGTGGGTGCGCCTGTGCCCAGCGTGTATGCCTCGGGCCTGCTTTCCAACGCGGCAGTGTTGGTTGAAAATGGCGGCTGGCAGGTTATTTCGCGCAAGGTGTATCAAAATCAGGGCCAGAACAGCGTGGCCGAATCCACAGACGAGGACGCCCGCTATTTTGACCGTGGCATTTCGTGCGGCATTGTCACCATGGGCGGCTGGCGCATCGGCGTTGTGCTCTGCGAAGATGCCCAGAGCGAAGACGCTTCGTTCTGGAAAACCCGTTACGCCAGCGGTCATAATCCGCTGATGGAACTGGTGCAGCGCGGCGTGGACGCGCTTGTACACATGGCCGCGGCGCCCTTTAGCGTGGGCGCGCAGGAAACGGACGAACACCTGCTTTCGCACGTGGCGGCCCGGCATCATGTGCATATGTTTTCGGTGAACATGGTGGGCGGCAACGACAGTCGCGTGTATAACGGGCAGAGCCTGGTTTTTGATCCCACAGGGCAGTTGCTTGCCCGGGGCAAAGCCTTTGAGGAAGACGTGCTCGTGGTGGACACTGCGCGCGGGCAGGGTGCTGTTAAAACCCCGGAACCGTTGGCCGCCTGCGTTGAAGAAGATTACTGGCGCGCCCTTGTGCTCGGCACACGGGACTTTGTGCGCAAGTGCGGGGTGGAGAAAGGCATCGTAGCCATTTCCGGAGGCATGGATTCCGCTCTGGTGTGCAGTGTGGCGGTGGAGGCTCTTGGCGCGCAAAACGTCACCGGTGTGCTCCTGCCCTCGCCCCACAGCAGCGAGGGTTCGCTGACGGACGCCGCAAAGCTGGCGGAAAATCTGGGTATCACCACGGTGACCTTGCCCATTGGCCCGCTTATGGATGCTTTTGCCGCCGCGCTCAAGCCCGGCCTTGACCTATTTGAAGAAAAGCCCGGCGACGTGACCTTTGAGAACGTGCAGGCCCGCATACGCGGCACGCTCATCACCTCGCTGGCCAACAGGGCCAACGCCCTTGTGCTCAATACGGGCAACAAGAGCGAGGGGGCCATGGGCTACTGCACCCTTTACGGCGATTCCGTGGGCGCGCTGGCCGTTATCGGTGACCTGACCAAGACCCAGGTGTACGCTGTTGGCCGCTGGTACAACGCCCATCGTGGGGCGGAGATCATCCCCGATGAAATTTTCACCAAGGCTCCTTCTGCGGAGCTGCGCCCCGGTCAGAAAGATTCGGACAGCCTGTTGCCCTATGAAGATCTGGATCCGATTCTTGAAGATCTGTTGCAGCCTGCGGAGGCGGAATCCGGCCCGCTTTCAGCAGCGCACATGGAAGTGCGCGACAAGCTGTTCAGGGCTGAATTCAAGCGCCGTCAGGAGCCGTTGTCGCTTTACATGAGCCGCATGCCCTTTGGCGGCGGCTGGCAGACGCCCGTTGCCGGGCGTTTCAGCTCGCCCAATAAATAGGCTGTATAAAAAAGAAGTATGGAAAAGGGCTGTGCGGCAAAAGAGTTGCCGCATGGTCCATCCCGAAGGGCGGGGTTTTTCCTTGAAGCCCGCAACGCACTGGGGTAAGAGCAGTGTGTTGCACAACGCTGATCTGAGTGGAGGATATCATGGCGGAAGCACCGGAGAAAAATCTGGCTCTGGACATTGTTCGCATTACCGAGGCTGCGGCCCTTGCATCGGCCCGCTGGCTCGGTCGGGGAGACAAGGAAGCCGGTGACGGCGCCGCCGTTGACGCCATGCGCGTCAGCTTCGCCACCCTCAGTATTGATGGCAAGGTCATTATCGGCGAGGGCGAAAAAGACAATGCCCCCATGCTCTTTAACGGCGAAAAGGTGGGCAAGGGCTGCGGCCCCAGCCTTGACGTGGCCGTTGACCCTGTGGAAGGCACCAATCTGCTGGCTTATGGCCGCCCCAATGCCATTTCGGTTGTGGGTGTTGCGCAGAGCGGCAGCATGTTCAACCCCGGCCCCAGCTATTACATGCAGAAGCTGGTGGTGCCCCGCGAGGCCCGCGATGTGGTTGACCTCGATGCGCCGGTAAATGTCAATCTGTCCAACGTGGCCAAGGCCATGGGCAAGAGCGTGCAGGACCTTGTGGTCTTTGTGCTCGACAAGCCCCGTCACGAAAAGCTTATTACGGAAATTCGCCAGGCCGGCGCGCGCATTCAGTTGCAAACCGATGGCGACGTGGCCGGCGCGCTCATGGCTGTTGATCCACGTTCCGAGGTTGATATCATGATGGGTACGGGCGGCACCCCCGAGGGCGTGTTGTCTGCCTGCGCCATCAAGGGCATGGGCGGGCAGATTCTGGCCCGTCTGGACCCCCAGTCGTATGTGGAAAAAGAAGCCATCACTGAAGCGGGCATTGACGTGCGTGAAGTGCTCACTGTGCATGATCTGGTGCGCAGCGACGACTGTTTTTTTGCCGCCACGGGTATTTCCGGCGGTGATTTTTTGAGAGGCGTGCGCTACAGTGCCAAGTACGCCGTTACCCACTCGCTGGTTTTGCGCGGCAAAACCGGCACCCTGCGATATGTGGAGTCTTACCATAATATGGACAGACTCTCGAAATTTAGCGCGGTTCGGTATTGAATGAATAAAATTTCATCTCTCTGCGGTGTTTTTGCGGCATTGGTGCTGGCCCTGCCGCTGGTGGTTGTTGCCCCCGGCATGGCCGAGGCCGCACAGGCTCCTGCTGCCAAGAAAAAGGTGGAGCAGCCTGCCCCAAGTTCCAGCGCAAGCGTTAACGTGTATGAAAAACAGCCCCCGGTGACAGACAAGGAACTGCTGGACTTTCTTGAACTTCTGCCGCAGTTCCGGGCCTGGGCCAAGGGCAATAATGAAGAAGCCCACCCCATCATGCGCAACAACAAGGCGGATTTTCTCTATTCGCCCAATGCCGCGGCCTGGGTGCAGGCGCATAACTGGAACCCGGTGCGCTTTTTCTGCGTCATGGGCCGCATGGCAGCTGCTCTTTCCATTGTGGAAGAAGGCAACGACATGAGCGGCGCGCGCTCCAAGGATATGCCCGAAGTTTCAGAAGGCGAGCTTGCCCTTGCGCGGCGTCACCTTGGCACCATGCTCAAAGCTGGTGGAGATGTGCCGCCCATAAACAAATAGGGCTGCTTTTCAGAGGCCCGCAGTGCGGGCGCAGACAAATGATCGATGAAAGGCTCCGGTTGATTCCGGGGCCTTTTTTATTGGCGGGTAGTTGGTCAGCAACGCTCCTTGTCTGCAAACGGAGGTAAAGCGGCGAAGCTGAGACGTTCTTATACAGGGGTAGCCGCAGGTGCATGCCCTCCCACTGGGGAACGTTCTGAACTGACATATGGCGAAAAAAAGCCCCTCGTGGGAGGGGCCTTGGTATTGTGAGCGCGGTCTGCGCCGAGCTGATCTGTGTTTCTCTGGCTAGTTAGCAGGAGCCTTGGGCGCTTCCTTGGGTTGCTCAGGTTGCGCCGCAGGGGTCTGTTCCGCTGGCGTAACGGGGGCGGACTCTTTGACCACTTCCTTGGCGAGTTCCTTGGCTGCATCGGCAGGCGTCGGCGCAGGCGCTGTTGCTGGGGCTTCAGTCGGAGCAGCCGGAACCGCAGGTGCCATTGTTTGGGGAGCAGACGCTTCCGCAGGCTGCGCGGCGGCAGGGG
Source organism: Desulfovibrio intestinivivus (assembly GCF_053570665.1). NCBI lineage: Bacteria > Pseudomonadati > Thermodesulfobacteriota > Desulfovibrionia > Desulfovibrionales > Desulfovibrionaceae > Desulfovibrio > Desulfovibrio intestinivivus. The sequence goes on from NZ_JBRBQT010000001.1 coordinate 1,674,365, forward strand.
CAGCCGCAGGTTCCTGCACAGGCGCGGGCTTTTCAGCCGGAGCGGCAGGCGCGGATTCAGGCGCGATTGCCGGGGTGGCGGGTTCAAGTTTGGGGGCCTCGGCAGGTGCTGCGGCGGGAGCTTCTGGCGCAGGAGCCAGGATGGTGCTCAGGCTCTTTACCTGCGCTTCAGGCGTTTTTTCCAGTTGCGGCATGAGCATGAGCGATGCGGGCTGGGCCAGAACAACAGCAATGATTGCGCACAGCACGAGCGAACCGCTGGTGCCGCCGTGTGCGCCACGGCGCACCAGACGGGCAAGCAGTACCGCAGCCACAATGCCTATGCCGCCAAGCACGGGCAGGGCCTTGAGGCCAAGCACGGCGGTGCGCTGGCTTTCGGTAAGCGTAAAGTGGAAGAACTTGCCAAGCCAGTCAAGCGTGTAGCCAAAACCTGCGGCCACCAGGGCCATACTGGCGTGCAGCAGGCACAGGGCCGCGATGATGTAGAACAGTTTGGCTCCGGCAACTGGCAGGCGCAGCAGAGCCTTGCCCAGCAGGAGGGCGGCAAGGCAGGCCGTGCACACGGCAGCTCCTACCATGTCGGCAGCAAAAATGCTCAGCAGGCAGGCGAACACAAGGGCTATCCACAAAAAGGCCATTCCGGCTTTTTCGTTGCGGGAGGCGGCCAGATCAGCCGGGGCTGTGCGCAGCACACGCGCCCAGGAAACACCGCAGATGACGGCCAGCCAGGGCAGCAGGCCCAGAGCCGCAAAGGCCAGAGGCTTCCACCATGTGGCCTTGGTGATGGGCCAGGTCACAAGCTGGGTGCCAAGGTTTTTGAGGTATCCCTCCGGCTGATGCCAGAGCATGACAACAGCAAGCCAGCAACCGACCATGCCCAGCATGAGTACAAAACCCACGAGCCCGTCCGCCTTTTGGGCGCGGCGGAATCCGCAACGCCAGAGCAGAAAGGCCAGGCTGGCAAGCACTGGTAGCAACAGGTTAAAAAGGCCGCCCGTCAGGCCAGCCAAAGCCGCCAATGCAAAACCCAGAGGCAGGGTGATGGTCGTGTCCGGCTGTTGCCAGCCGTGGCAAAGGCAGGCGAGGGAAAGCAGGGTCACGGCTGCGGCCAAAGCTTCCGGCCCGGTAAAGGTGGAGAGCGGCGCAAAGATGGGCGCGCAGAGCAGCAGCATGCCGCCAGCCAGCGCGGCCCGGCGGTCAAGCCCTGCAACGCGGCCAAGAACCCACACAGCCACAAGGCAGATCAGGGTTCCGGTCATCGCGGCCAGGGGAAAGAGCAGATGGGCAAACTGCGGCGCGGCCTTGGCGAGCAGGGCTTCAATGCCGCGCAAAAACCAGAAAAATACGGGCCATTGCGAAAGACCGTCGCCAGCCGGGGCAAGCCACATGCCGCTTTGCGCGGTTTGGGTAAAGGCCAGAATGCCTGCGGCCTCGCGCGGGCAGTACAGGCTGTGTCCCATAAGGGCGGGCCAGGCCTGGGCCAGCATGATGAGCAAGAGGGCAAGCGGCCCAACAACGCTGGCTGCGTCAAAAATATTGTCGGCAAAACCGGGAGCGGCTGACTGAGGAGCGGATTCTGCCGGTTTTGCGGAGGCAGCGGGTTTGCCTTCCTTGCCGGAGTTGCCGAACATCCCCCTGAATCCCTTGGCCGAGATCGTCACCGGGCGGGAAGCCTTGGGGGCTGCGCCTTCGGCCTGAGGTGCGGCGGCTGCGGCGCTCGCAGCGGCCTTGGCCGTGCCCGCAGGTTCGGGAGCCGGTGCAGCTGGCTGGGAAACTGCCTTGGCAGCTTGCGTTTCGGACTGGGCGTGTGCCCCTTCCGCGCTGGTCTGCTGGCCCCCAGACTGACAGGCAGCCTGGTCTTCGGGATTCTGGGCGCTGTTCTGGGTCATGGCATCGCTCCTTCATGCGTTTTCGGCTCGCCAAGCAGGATATGTCGCGCCTGGCGGGCATCGAGGTCAATTTCTACGGCGCGCCCCGTGGGCAGGTTCTGGCCGTTCAGCACATCACGCGCAGGGCCTTGCGCGCCGGCGGGCAGAGGGCAGGCAAGGTGTTGTTTACGGTCTGAAAAATTAGCCGCCAGCAGCCAGTAGCCACCGCCCGGCAAGGAGCTCAGGGTCGCCACGCAGCCTGCAGGGCCGTTCACCACCTGCACGAGGCGGCCAGAGGCAAGCCCGGTGGCGCGTCTGGCCTGCAACAGGCGGGCAATCTGCCTGGCAAAACTTGTTTCCCGGCTCCACTGCATGTCCAGCGGGCCAAAGGCCAATGGGGCGGGGCTTTGCCCGCCGGGCAGGTTTGTGGCACCCCACAGGGGCCCGCTGCCAGCGCTGGACGCGCCCTTGCCCGACCCCTGCGGCAGCCCCAGTGCGCCCGTAATATCCTGCGGGCTTAAAAAAGTCAGACCCGGCAAGCCGATGCGCCAGCCCAGCAGGAGCTGGCAGGCGGATTCCATAGCTTGCGCGTGGTCGGGGCGCACGGCACTGGCAGCGTCAAGCCCAATGGCACGCGCGGCAAGTTCCGCCTGGGTGACGGGCAGACCCGAGGCCTCTGGCGCGCCCTTGGCAAGGGATTGCGCGCGGCGCACAAGAGCCTGACCGTCCGGCAGATCCAGCAGGGGACGCCAGTCAACATATTGCCTGTCCCGCAGTCCACGCGCAAGGCGGCTGTGGTCAACGCCCGCCGCGAGCGAGGCTTTGAGCAGTGCGCCCAGGGGCGCGGCATCGCCGCTCAGCAGGGCATATGCGGCTGCTGCCGGGGTGATGCTGTCGCGGCTGAAATCTACGGCTGTGGCAAGCACCGCCTTGGTCAGCGAAGGTGGCAGCACATCGTCCTGCACGGCCCATCCACCGTAGCGGTGCACCTCGCCCGCCAGGGATTCCAAAGCTTCAAGGCCCGGAACCAGAGCCGAAGGGTCTGTTCTGCCCCCGCTCTGGCCGTCCACCTGCGCGTCAAGCCCCATGAGGGCCTCCAGCCTGATGCCCGCAAGCGTTTGCTGCTGCAAGCCAGTGTGCTGGATAACGGCGGCGGAAAACACCCGTCGAGCCTGACCGGAAGGGTCCTGCCACAGCAGCACGGGCCGCAGGGCATTGCCGCTGTAGCGGTAGACCCAGCGCCTCACCTGACCATCCGCGCCGCGCACTTCGCCGGTGACGGCCCATCCGCCGGGGGTTGCCCAGTCAAGAGTGTCGCGCCGTAACTGATCAGGAACGACTCCACGTTTACGCAATTCCGCCACAGCGTTCTGGCGCAAGGGCAGGCAGTCCCATTCGCCAGCGGTGGCTGGCAAAATATCCCAGTCTTTCTGCGGCACAGACATCATGGCATACAGGCCGTCAAAGCGCGAGGCCCGGCGAGCTTGAAGAATAAAATCTGGCCCCAGTCCTGTGGCGGCGGGGGGCAGTTCGCCGCCCATCTGCATCTGCGTCTGATCAAGCTTTGCAGTCAGCCGCGAAAAATCCTCGCCAGTGCCCAGCGAAGGGTCTGGCCGCAGGGCGGTGACGTTGTCGCCCGCCTCTGATGCGGCGTCAGGCAGTGCGGAAGCCGCATGGGCACTCCAGATGTCGCCCTTTTCGCCCAAGGGAGCCAGGAAAAGCCCGCCAAAGCCCGCTTGCGCCCAAAAAGCGTCCACGCCGGGTTGGGCCAGCGCCCGCAGGGCTGGTTGCCCCGCACCAAGGTTGTGCGGGTTCACGTCAAACCAGTTGGGCGCGGCGGTAAGCAGCAGGGGCACACGCCGTGCCGAGGCGCTGTTGCGCCAGATAAGATCAGTGCCGGAAACCTGCCCTGTCAGCTCCTGGGTGGAGCCGAGCATGGACTGGCGCTCAAGCCATTGCAGATACCCCGGATCCGCGCGCGGCAGCAGAGATGCGTTCCCTGTAGGCTGCTCGCGGCGCAGGGACGTTGCCGTCCCGCTGTGCTTTGTGCAGGCCGCAAGGCACAGGCCGACCACAAGAGCCGCCACAAGCACGGCCAGCAGGGGCAGCCGGGCCGCAAGCCAGGCGGTCAGCGGTACGGGCCGCCGCAGATTCTTTCGCAATGGTTGGGCACGCATGGTTGCGACCGTCAGGCCTTTGCCGCGGTTTCCTCGGCCTTGGCTGTGTTCCACAGCTCGTCCTTTTCATCAAGGGTCAGGGCCGAAAAATCAATGTTCTGCTCGCGGGCGATTTCTTCCATGCGGGCAAAACGTTTGAGGAAGCGCCGGTTGGCGTAGTCCAGCGCTTCGCTGGCCTTGATGCCCTTGCGGCGGCCAAGCTCTGCAATGCTGAACAGCAAATCGCCCAGTTCGTGCTTCTGGGCATCCTGATCGCCGCCAGCGGAGGCGTCCAGCCATTCCAGCCATTCGGCTTCCACCTGCTGTTCCACCTCTTCATCTTCCTGCCAGGTAAAGCCCACGCGGGCCGCTTTGGAATTGATGCGGTAGGCCTTGGCAAGCGGGGGCAGGCTCTCGGGCAGGCTGTCAAACAGGCCCTTGGGCTTTCCTTCGTCATCAGTATGCTCGGCACGCTTGATTTTTTCCCAGGCTTTGAGCTGTTCTTCAAGGCTGTCAAAAACCGTGTTGCTGAACACATGGGGGTGGCGGCGGATCATCTTGGCCCTGTTGTTGTTGAGGGCATCGTCAAGGTTGAACTGCCCCTGCTTTTCGTACAGGCGCGCCACAAAAAGCAGCAAAAAGGCCACATCGCCCAGTTCTTCGCGGATGTCGGCCACATTGCCGGAGCGGATGGCGCTCACAAGCTCATGGCTTTCTTCAATAACGTATTCGGCAAGGCTTTCGGGGGTCTGTTCCTTGTCCCAGGGGCAGCCATCGGGAGCGGTGAGCTTGTCTATGATGAGCTGCAATTCTTCGAGGGCGGTCTTTTCCATGATGGCGTATTTCCTTGGTAATTCTGGCAGTTAAATGCCCAGGCGGGCGGTGAGGTCAGGCGGCAGCCAGCCGTGTACCTGGGTCATGAGCGCGTTGAAGTAGGGCAGTGCGCGCGAATGCTGCATAAAGGGCGCGCCTGCGAAAAATTTTTGCAGAAACAGCAGGGCCAGCGAGCAGAGCAGGACGCCCTTGGCAAGACCAAGCATGCCGCCAGCCAGTTTGTCTGCCCATGACACAAAGGAGAAGGAAAGTATTTTTTGCAGGATGCGCGCAATGATGGCCACCGAAATGATGACCCCCAGAAAAATGAGCACGTATGCCGCAATGATGCGCCATGAGGGATCAGTGATGAGCGTAAGGCGCGGTGCAAGCAGCGGGTGGTAATGGTGCGCGGCCCAGAAGCCGCCCAGCAGCGAAATAAGCCCGGCAACTTCGCCCACAAAACCGTGGATAAAGCCCCGCGTGCCAAAAAATACCAGTATAAGCACTATGATAAGGTCGAAAATATCCTGACCCATGCGTTCTCCGTTGCGGCTGTATTGCCCGCGTGGCGGGCCGTTGCCGGGAAGGCTTTCGCGCCGAGGCCTTTGACCTGCGGCGGGGCAGAGCATAGCAGATGCTGGCCTGCGGCACAACGTGCCTCGGGGGCAGATTGGCCGCAAGCTGTTGGTGTAGTTGCGGTATGGAACATGGATGACCGGGAGGCTGCACGCAGGGGGCGCAGTATCTGCGGGGCGGCGGAGCGTCAAACAGGGCAGGCAAGCTGTTGCGGCAGACGGGGCAGCAGTTGGGCAATACTGCTGTGGCTGCGCAGGGCCAGAATCACGCCGGGGTCCGGCTCTGCAAAAATATGGGGGTAGTCCACCTCGCCGCACTGCGGATGCACGGTAAAGGCCAGTTGCTCCGGGCCGTTTTGCAAGAACTGCGCGTCAACGCCGGGTTTGTTGCCCCGCGCGTCCAACCTCTGCCAGACCTGCCGTTCGCTGATCCATACGGCATTGAGGCCGTGCAGCACCCGGTGGGGATCGTGCTCGTCTTCAAAACCCAGCAACTGGTAGCAGAACCCTGCGGCAATACCGTTGGCGCGCAGCAATGCCGCCAGAAGATGCGCCTTGGCATAACACAGGCCCTGCCCCACATGCAGAACTTCCGATGCGCTGCATGTAACAGCAGTGCCGCCGCAATCCACCGAGTGCGCAATGCTATCGCGCACAAATACAAAAGTTTTTTCAATGAGTTCCATTTCAGATGCGCAGTCTGCGGCAAGGCTGGCGGCCTTGCGCTGCACTGGTGCAGAGCGGAAAGCAATGATTTCCGACTCGCTCATGCAGGCTTGCGGTGCGGGGGACTGTTGGTGCATCATCGCCAAACCCTATCATAGGGGAGTGCGGGGTGCAAAAGGACCAAAGCGTTCAGCCCCACAGCGCATTGTCCTTTGTGCGCAGAACACAACCGTGCAGCATCACAGGGCGGAATAACAGGCCGGGCAGGAGGCATGATGGATACATTGCGGGGCCGTGTGGCGGGCGTGGTGTTGGCGGGGGGGCTTTCTTTACGCATGGGGCGCGACAAGGCGCTGCTGCGGGTCTACGGCTCGGCCAATCCTGATCTGCTGGCCCGTACGCACACGCTGCTTGTCTCCTTGCTGCCGCAGTGCTGGGTGTCGTGCAGGCCGGGCCTTCCCCGAGCCGGGTATGGGTGCATTTTTGATGAAAAAAACGATTGCGGCCCCGTAGCGGGGGTGGTCGCGGCCCTGCGCACGGCGCAGGCGCAGGGATTTTCTGCCGTGCTGGTACTTTCCTGCGACATGCCCTTTATGGATGCGCCCACCTTGCGCAAATTGCTTGCCGCCCGCGATGCAGCCCCGGCAGATACCCTTGCCACGCTCTATATAGATGCGGTTAGCGGCAGACCCGAGGCTCTTTCCGCCGTATACGAAACAGCGGCGCTGCCCTGGTTTGAAGATTCGCTTGCCTTTCACGGCGGCAGGCTCAACAGGGTCGTGCCGCTTGAACGGCAGTGCCGTTTGCCCTATGGCCCGGAAGAAGCCCGTCCATTTTTCAATCTGAACCACCCCGATGACCTGCAAAGGGCGCTGGATATTCTGGACGCTTCCCATTAGTCTCTCTCTACCAGTTCACGGTCATCTAAGTAATCGTGATTATCCGGCGGAAGCATATCTGCCGCCAACCAATATTTGCTACCCGGCGCGGCTGCGCGTCTGCCCGGGCGAGCGGAGAAAACGCGCGTGAAAACACAGCCGCACCAATGACTTTGTTCAGCCCGTTGCGGTGATTTGGAGCAAACATGGATATTGGGGCTTACACGTTTAAGGAATTTCATCGCCTTGCAGAGAATTTTCACGGCTATGCCGCTCCGGGTCTGCTTGTGGGCGGCTATATGGTGGAGCTTGCGAAGCGCCATCTGCCCGAGGGCACGCTGTTTGAGGCCGTGGTCGAATCGGGCAAGTGCCTGCCTGACGCGGTGCAGTTGCTCACCCTGTGCAGTATCGGCAACAACTGGATGAAGATTCACAATCTTGGCCGCTACGCGGTGTCGCTGTTTGACAAGCACACTGGCGAGGGCGTGCGCGTGAGCCTGGATCCGGTAAAAATGGCTGCCTATCCAGAACTCAAGGCTTGGTTCTTTAAGGAAAAGGCTAAAAAAGACCAGGATATTGCCCTGCTGGAATCAGAAATTGAAGCCGCAGGCGACAGCATCTGCAAGGTGGAACCCATCACGGTCAAGCGGCGGTTTATGGGCCACAAGCACATGACACGCATTTTATGCTGCCCCGTGTGCGGCGAGGCCTACCCGGTGGAAGACGGCCCCGTGTGCCGTGGCTGTCAGGGCGAGGCCCCCTATGTGCTGGCGCGGCGCGAGCTTAAGGAAGATTGTCAGGCCCTTGCGGCAGAGCGCCACAAGGCCGCAACGGGCGTTCGTGTTGTGCCTGTGGAAGAAGCCGTGGGCAAAACCGTGGCCCACGACATGACCCGCATTGATCCCGGTCAGTTCAAGGGGCCGGAATTCAAGGCCGGGCAGCGCATTTCTGTGGGCGATATCTGCCGCTTGCAGCAGATGGGCCGCTTCCATGTGGCCATTACAGATGATGATGCCCCAGTCAGCGCGCAGGTCTCCCCTGATGATCCCCGTGCCTTGGTGCATGAAAACGAAGTTGCGGAAATTTTTGCGCGCCGCATGGCTGGCGAAGGCATTACCTACGAACTGCCGCCCCATGAAGGCAAAATTGACTTCAAGGCTGCCTGTAACGGACTTTTCTGCGTGGATGTGGAGCGCATGACGCGGTTCAATCTGGTGCCCGAGGTCATGGTGGCCTCGCGTCAGGATGGAACCCTGGTCAAGCAGGGCGGCCCGCTTTGCGGCACCCGCGCCATCCCGCTCCACATTACGCGCGAGCGGCTTGGCCAGGCGCTGGAAGCGCTGGAAGGCGGGCCTCTGTTCCGTGTGTTGCCCCTGCGCAAGGCCCGCGTGGGCATTCTTGTGACCGGAACCGAAGTTTTTCAGGGGATTATTGAAGACAAGTTCATCCCTGTCATCACCGCCAAGGTCAGCATGCTGGACTGCACCGTGGTGCGTACCGACATTGTGCCGGACGACAAAGCCATGATGCAGGCCTCCGTGGCCGCCATGCGCGAGGCCGGGGCCGATCTGCTGATCACCACGGGCGGGCTTTCGGTTGACCCGGACGATGTGACCCGCCAGGCCCTTGTGGAAGCAGGTCTGACAGACGTGCTGCACGGCGTGCCCATCCTTCCCGGCACCATGAGCCTCATGGGCCGCATCCCTGGCCCGCAGGGCGATATGCAGGTGCTGGGCGTGCCCGCCTGCGCCCTGTATTTTAAAACAACCTTCCTTGATCTGGTGCTGCCGCGCATGCTGGCAGGCCGTGGCCTGACCCGCGCCGAGGCTGCCCGCATGGGTGAGGGCGGGTACTGCCTGGCATGCCACACCTGCACCTATCCCAAGTGTTGGTTCGGTAAATAATTTGCATCTTGTGCAAAGGCGGACACGCCTTTTTGCGGAGGCTCCGAAATTTTTTTCGGGGCCTCCTTTTTTTGTCGCCATCAGCTGCACATGCAGAGAGTGGAGCCATGACCCAGTTTGTTGACGTAGCTGAAAATGGCGGATACTTAATAGACCGACCGTCGGTCTATTGATGAAGAGAGGGAGCATATGCGCATCATTAAAGAACATGGCGAGCGCAGGGCGGAAATTGTTGACGCCGCAGAAACCCTGTTCGCGTCAAACGGCTACGCCCGCACTAGCATCAGTGACATTCTTGCAGCCCTGAATATCGCCAAGGGCACGTTTTATCATTACTTTGCCTCAAAAGAGGCACTTATGGACGCCGTTATTGAGCGGTACATTGATGCGGAAATGGCTGTGGCGCATGCTATTGCGGACGAGCCGCAGATGTCGGCTCACGAAAAAATGTTTCGCATTCTCACAGATGCGGGGCGAGACAACGAGCGCGGTGACCGCCTGGAAAAAGCAGCCAGTGCCGTGGGTAATGCGGATATGCACCAGCGCACCATGGCATCCATTGTCCTGCGGCTTTCGCCAATTTTGGAGGGTGTTGTCCGGCAGGGAATGCGCGAGGGCACGTTCAAAACTGCATACCCTAAGGAATGCATGGAGATTTTGCTTGCCGCGTCAGAATTTATTCTGCACGGGTCGGCATTTGCGTGGAGTAGCGCCGAGCGTCTGCAAAAGGCCAGGGCTCTTGCCTGGATGGCAGAAAAAGCCCTTGGCGTGGAAGAAGGCCGATTCAGCTATCTTTATAAACGGTACGAAGGGGATGGAGCCTGCTGTGATCAATGCTGAAACATGGATGGCAGACCTCTTGCCGCAATTGCAGCAAACCTTTGGCGCGCGCCTGCAATACATTGGGCTGCAGGGCAGCTACCGCCGGGGCGAGGCCACTGAAGCCAGCGATATTGATGTGGTTGTGCTGCTGGATGTTGTTGCCCTGGATGATCTTGATGTTTACCGGGCCATTGTCCGCGCCATGCCGGAGGGGCAAAAAGCCTGCGGCTTTATTGGCGGTACTGGGGATTTATTCCATTGGCCGCGTCATGAGCTTTTTGCATTCCAGAAGGACACAGAAGACTGGTTTGGCAAGCTGGAGGATTTCCTCCCCGCTATTACGGATAAAGACGCTGCGGACGGCGCAAAAATCGGTGCAGCCGGACTTGTTCATCTTCTTACGCACACGTATCTGTATGCAGATGCGGAGACCAGACCCCTTGTTTTGAAAGATGCCTATAAAGCAGCTTTTTTTGTCATGCTGGTGCGGCGCTACCTGGCTTCCGGCGTGTTCTGCCGCAGCAAAAAAGAACTGCTGACGAGTCTTGACGGCACGGAGAGAGATATCATTGCGGCCGGGCTTGACCTCCCCCTCTGGCTCGCTGCCCACAGCGAAAGGCAAGGTTATGACCTGCTGCTCCGCTGGTGCAAAGAAGTTTTGCAAGGGCGCAGCCTTTGAGCTTCGGCCTGAATTGGCACGCTTTTTTATGACGGCTTTTTGTAAACCACCTGGCTGATGCAGGTGGTTTTTTATGTGATAGACTATCTGGTGACTGGAGAAAACGTAATTTTTCAAGAAAAAAGTATAATTATTTCAGTGATAGCGAAGGAAAAGATATCGCCCAATTTATGCTGTTTGTGTGTACAATTCTATCAATTATAGTGTTCCATCACACTGAAATGGCATGCAAAATTCTACTATTGGGAAAATGGTCACAAACAGGGTCGGTTCCCTTTAAAAAATTGTAAGTATCTTGCGATATCACGTTTTTTCAACTATGGTGAAAACAAATCTCCATCTTGTTAGTTGACGCAGTTCAGAGGCGTCTTGTTCAACGCAGGAGTTCTGACCTTGCGTTGCGTGATTGGCCTAAAAAAGGAGTGTCATCATGAAAAGCACCCGGAGGAGCTTCCTCAAGGGCGTCGGTGCAGGAGTTCTCTGCCTCACATTGGGGCAGCTGGGCTTCGACCTGGGCGAGGCCCAGGCTTACGCCGTAAAACTCAAGATAGAAGGCGCAAAGGAAGTCATCAGCGTCTGCCCCTTCTGTTCGGTCTGCTGTCAGGTCATAGCCTATGTGCGTGACGGCAAGCTCGTTTCCACAGAGGGCGACCCGGACTTTCCCGTCAACGAAGGCGCGCTCTGCGCCAAGGGCGCGGCGCTCTTCAGCATGTACACCAATGACCACCGCCTGAAAAAGCCGCTTTACCGCGCGCCCAACAGCGATCACTGGGTGGAAAAAGACTGGGACTGGACCCTGGCCCAGATCGCCCGCCGGGTCAAAGACACCCGCGACAAAGACTTTATTCTCAAGAATGCCAAGGGGCAGACGGTCAACCGTCTTGATTCCATCTTCTGGATGGGAACCTCGCACGCCTCCAACGAAGAATGCGCTGTCATTCACCAAGCAATACGCGGCCTGGGTGTTGTCCATATGGACCACCAGGCACGGGTCTGACACAGCCCCACTGTTGCGGCTCTGGCAGAGTCGTTCGGACGCGGTGCTATGACGAACCACTGGATCGATATCAAGAATAGCGATGCAGTGCTTATTATCGGCAGCAATGCCGCTGAACATCATCCTGTCGCCTTTAAGTGGGTCATGCGGGCCAAGGACAACGGGGCCGTGCTTATGCACGTTGACCCCAAGTTCTCGCGCACGTCTGCCCGTTGCGACTTCCACGTGCCTCTGCGCTCGGGTACGGATATTCCCTTCCTGGGTGGTATGCTCAACTACATTCTGGAAAACAAGCTGTACTTTAAGGACTACGTTGAAAAGTACACTAACGCCGCCTTTGTGGTGGGCAAGGACTACGCTTTCAACGACGGCCTTTTCAGCGGTTATGATCCTGCCACGCGCACATATGACAAAAAGACGTGGGCGTTGGAAATGGGGCCTGACGGCAAGCCTGTGGTCGATCCCACCTTCCAGAACGAGCGCTGCGTCATCAACATGATGCGCCAGCACTATTCCCGCTACACGCTTAAAAACGTTTCTGACGTTACGGGCGTTTCGCAGGAAAATCTGCTCAAGGTCTACAAGGCCTTCTGCGCCACTGGCGGCCCCGACAAGGCTGGCACCATCATGTACGCTCTGGGCTGGACACAGCACACCGTGGGCGTGCAGAACATCCGCCTCTCTTCGCTGATCCAGCTCCTGCTGGGCAATATCGGCGTGGCTGGCGGCGGCATCAACGCCCTGCGCGGCGAGCCCAATGTACAGGGTTCCACTGACCATGCCCTGCTGTACAACAACCTGCCTGGCTACCACGGCACCCCTCGCGCCCCGTGGCAGACCCTGGCCGACTACAACAAGGCCAACACCCCTGTCACCAAGCTGCCCAACAGCGCCAACTGGTGGAGCAACCGGCCCAAGTATATCGCCAGCCTGCTCAAGGGCTGGTTTGGCGATGAAGCCACGCCTGAAAACGACTTCTGCTATGACCTGCTGGCCAAGCTGGAGCCGAATGAAGACTGCTCGTACATGTATGCCATGGATAGACTCTATCAGGGCAAGATGCGCGGCGGGTTCATTTTTGGCGTGAACCCCATGAACAGCTTCCCCAATACCAACAAGATGCGCGCCGCTCTGGACAAGCTGGACTGGCTCGTGTGCTCGGAACTGCACAATTCGGAAACCACGGACAACTGGAAGCGCCCCGGTGTGGACCCCAAGGCCTGCAAGACCGAAGTGTTCCTTTTGCCTTCGGCTCACCGTATTGAAAAGGAAGGCACAATCAGCAACAGCGGCCGCTGGTTGCAGTGGTTCGATCAGGGCGTCACGCCCGGCGGCGAAGCACGCAACTTTGCGGACATCGTTGTGCCCCTGTTCAACCAGATCCGCGATCTGTACAAGACCGAAGGCGGTGTGCTGCCCGAGCCCATCCTCAAGATGAACTGGCCGGACAAGTACGATGCTGCCGAGTGGGCGCGGCGCATCAACGGCTTCTTCTGGGCTGATGCCAAGGTGGGCGACAAGCAGTACAAGCGCGGTCAACTTGTTCCTACATTTGGCGCGCTGAAAGATGATGGATCAACGTCTTCACTCAACTGGATATACACAGGCAGCTGGACGGAAGAAGAAGGCAACAAGTCCAAACGCCGCAATACCAGCCAGACGCCCATGCAGGCCAACATCGGCCTGTTCCCCAACTGGTCGTGGTGCTGGCCGGTGAACCGTCGCATCCTGTATAACCGTGCTTCTGTGGATGTGAACGGCAAGCCGTTCAATCCCAAGAAGGCCGTTATTGAATGGGACGGAACCAAGTGGGTGGGCGACGTGCCCGACGGCCCCTGGCCGCCCATGGCCAATGAGGGCGGCAAGCTGCCCTTCATCATGGTGAAGGACGGTCACTCCCAGTTCTTCGGCCCCGGCCCCGCCGATGGCCCCTTCCCCGAACACTACGAACCCGCGGAAACGCCTCTGGCCAGCCATCCGTTCTCAAGGCAGTTGAGCAGCCCGGTGTACAAGTTCCATACCTCTGATATGGACAAGATCGCCGCACCGGCTGACCCCAACTACCCCTATGTGCTGACCACCTACAGCCTCACCGAACACTGGTGCGGCGGCGGCGAAACGCGCAATGTGCCCAACCTGCTCGAAACCGAGCCACAGCTCTATGTGGAAATGAGCCCAGAGCTGGCCAAGGAAAAGGGCATCAAGAACGGCGATGGCGTCCTTCTTGAAAGCATTCGCGGTATCTGCGAGGCCATCGCCATGGTGACGGTGCGCATTCGTCCCTTTACGGTTATGGGCAGAACGATCCACCTTGTGGGTATGCCTTTTGCCTTTGGCTGGACAACGCCCAAGTGCGGCGACTCCACCAACAGGCTGACCGTTGGTGCGTATGACCCCAACACCACCATTCCTGAATCCAAGGCCTGCTGCGTCAATCTGCGTAAGGCCGACAAGCTGACCGAAATAGGCTAACGAGCCGGGCGCGCTCCTTGATGGAGCGCGCCCGCCAAGGAGCATTGCTATGCCGAAGACTTTTTTGATCGACACCACTCGGTGCACGGCATGCCGGGGCTGCCAGTTGGCCTGTAAGGAATGGCATGACCTGCCTGCCAATGAGACCAAGCAGCGCGGCACTCATCAGAATCCGCCGGATCTGAACCCCAACAACCTCAAGATTGTTCGTTTTCGCGAGCGTATGAAGCCTGACGGCACCGTCGTGTGGAACTTCTTCCCCGACCAGTGCCGCCACTGCCTTACGCCTATTTGCAAGGAAGTGGCCGACATGGCCGTGCCCGGCGCCATCATCAAGGATCCCAAAACGGGCATGGTGATAGCCACGGACAAAAGCGCCAAGCTGAGCCCCGAGGATGCGCAGGCCGTTATTGACGCCTGCCCTTACAACATCCCCCGGCTGGATCCCAAGACCAAATGTCTGACCAAGTGCGACATGTGCATTGACCGCGTCACTGCGGGCATGCTGCCCATCTGCGTCAAGACGTGCCCCACGGGCACCATGGCTTTTGGCGAAAGGGAAGAAATCCTGCCCATGGCCAAAAAGCGGCTTGAGATTGTCAAAAAGACCTTCCCCAAGGCTTTTCTGGCTGATGTAGAGGACGTGAGCGTCATCTACCTGCTGGCCGAAGAAAAAGAACACTACTACGAATACGCGGCCTTCATGTAAGGCCTTATCCCCTCTACCCCCGCAGGCGTATGGCTGCGGGGGTAGAAAAGCACTGCGGGGGCTTGGCAAATCCTTCGCTTTGGTTCACCATCAGGGTACAATACCAGCAAGCACGTTTGCCTTGTTGCGGCGCGAACTTTGCTGGAGCGGCCCCTGGTTTTTTGCCTCAACCGGTTGACGCAGGCTCGCTTTGAAATGCGCGGGCAGCTCCAAGAGCAGGTGTTTGCCAAGGCAGTGTAACGGTCTGTCAGCCCGGTGCCTGATCGGTACGCGGAAATGGCAGCACCCCATGCATTTGCGTTGCGAAATGCCGGAATGAGCATTTTGAAAACATTGGGAGCAGACATTCTCAGTGTTGCATAGTTTGGGAAATTAGCCGGGAGTATCCCTCGGCATACGGAGTATCAATGGCTGTTAAAAGGCAAACCGTTGCCCAAACCCTTGAAGAAGTTATCTCGTGGCGCCCGGTATTGGCCCCTGTGCTGCGGTCGTTTGAACCGCTGCTCACCGCTCAGGAAGAGCTTGGTGACGCTGTGGCCGAAAGCCTGAAAAAAGAGGGCTTGTCTCTGCCGCAGGCTGAGCCGCAGCGAATGGAGCAGGGTGTTTCAATACTTGCCGGAGCTCCCTTTGCAGGCGTGGCCCCAGCGGTGCGTATTTGCGCAGAAAAGCTGCTGCCCATGTTGTGCCGCATGGACGCCGTAGTTCCCCACAAGGCCAAGCTCACGGATTTTTTTCTGAAATCTGACGGAGCTGAAGACCAACGAGCAGAAGAGCTGGTTTGCGCCGCTGCCTCGGGCGACAGGGATGCCCTGGCGGCTCTGGCTGAAAAAATTGGCCTTGACCCCTTGGTGCTGGACTTTGTGACGGGGTTCATCGTTGCGCCGATTTTGCGCGGCATGACCGCCCAGGCCGTAGCCGCAGACGGCGACACCCCCTGGGAAGCCGGCGATGTATGGCGGCAGGGCTATTGCCCTGTGTGCGGCGCACTGCCTACCATCGGCTGGATGGATAAACCCAGCATTGATGAAAAAAATGCTTTTCTTGCGGGCGGCGGAGGTAAAAAACACCTGCACTGCGGCGTGTGCGGAGCGGACTGGAAATTCCGGCGTGGCGCATGCCCTGCATGCGGCGAGGAAGGCAGCGGAGTTATGGAACTGCTGCGTGAAAGCGGCACTGCTCACGGTGAGCGGCTGGATTGGTGCACCAAGTGCAAGTCTTACTGCCCGGCGGTGGATCTGCGCGAACGCGAGTTTGTTCCCAACCTGGATGCGCTGGCGCTTGGTATGCTGCATCTGGACATGGTGGCGGCACGTAAAAAGTTGAAACCAGTCAGGCCGTCATTCTGGAACATGTTTTAGCGGCAGCTAGGGGCAAACCCGAAAGGCGTTTTTTGAAGCTGCCTTTACTGCAAAATTTATTGCTGGCAGGCTGACTGTCTGCGGATTGCTGAGTCGGTTTGTTGAACCGTTTAAATGCTCCTGATGTAGCAGTCTTTAATTATTGCACATGCAGGCATTATTAGGGTAGAACAACCGCTGCGGAGAGAGTGGTGTTGATGGCGGTTTTTCAGCCGCCTGTGGTGCGCCGGGGCCTGCTCCTGCGCTTTACGAACCCAGTAGGAGGAATAGCTGATGAAATATGTGACCTTGTTGCTGCTTGCGTTGAGCCTCGCGTGGGTTGGCGAAGCGCAGGCGCGTGATATCAAGGAAATGTCGCAGGTCATTAAAAAGCCTATTGAAATTCCTGGTGGAACATCCCCGCGCATGAGCGTCATGTTCCCCCACACGGCGCATAAAGGCATCAACTGTATGCACTGCCACCACGAAGTGGGCAGCGACAGCCGCTACGTAGCCTGTACCGAATGCCACGCCACCCCTGGTGCGCGCGAACGTGACCCCATGAGCATGTTCATGGCCTTCCACTCCAAGAATGGCGACCGCTCCTGCTACGGCTGCCACTCGCAGAAGGCTCAGGAAAATCCCGCCAAGTACGGCGCCAAGTTCAAGGGATGCCGTCCCTGCCACATGGCCGCCAGCGCCCGCGAAGCCGCTAAGCAAAAGTAAGCTCACTCCCGCCACAGGTATTATCTGTACTGCATAAAGGCCCCTTTCGGGGCCTTTTGCGTTGCAAAACAAACCAATCCAGGAGTGCTAGGTGCACTTGCAGGTCCGCCAAGCTGGGCATCCTCTCCCATGCGAATCTTCTTCAGGGTCTCATCGCGCCAATGGTGGCCGCTTCCGGCTGAACCCTGTTGGGCCTGAATAAACAGTAAAGAACTGCAACGTGGCATTGGGCGCAAAAAAAGGGCGTTTTGCAACGCCCTCATTCAATAGCCGAAAAGATTTTAACAAGATATCCGTCTAGAGGCCCAACTGGGAAAGCATGTCGTCAATAGCGCCCTGCGAAGCTCCGGTCTTGTCAGGCCCTTTGAGTTCGCTACGGCCCTGATTGAATTCCTTGACCGCCTGACGTGCTTCATCCTGCAATTCCTGAACGTTCTTGCTGGGGTCTTTTTCAGCCGCGTCCAGAATAAGGCCCGTGGAAACATAGAGTTCCACCACCATTGCCTCAATCTGGTTCAGGGCAGAAACGACCTTTTTAATGCGCTGGCCTGTGATGTCCTGAAAGCTCAGGGCGGTCAGCACTGACGTGAGGTCATCGCCAAGGAGCTTGTTGTTTGCTTCCAGCTCGGCAATGGGGGCCGCATCCGCGCCGCCGCTAAGCAATCCTGCCAGATGCGCCGTATTCTGTTCTTGAAGATCCAGATGCCGCTCCACAATTTCCATAATGGTCATGGTGGCGCTTTCCGTATCTTTCAGCACTTCATCCAGCTGGCTTGATGCTTCCAGAAATAGCGCATCTGGATTTGGGGGGGGCAGGGGCTGGCCCTTGGAGGCAGTGGAGATGCGCTCAAAAATCTCTCTCAGACCCTGACGCATTTCCGTGCTGATCTGCTTGTAAACTGCGGCTTCGGGCTTTTCGTCGCTCATGCCCGTCCCCTTTGCGCGCGGCGCGGTTTAATTTGTGTGTTTGAACCTTTGAAGGTGAATGGTCAAAGGTAAAAAATGCAGTAAAAAACTCCGCCGCGCGAGGGCGCGGCGGAGCCGGGATACTTACTTGTTGGTCTTCAGAAACGTCTTGGCCCGCGCAGCTTCTGGCGAGTTGGGATATTTCTTGATCAGCTCTTCCAGGCGGGTTTTGGCAGCCGCAGACTGATTGAGCTTGCTGAAGCTGATGCCCTGCTTGAGGTACGCGCCAGGCGCGCTGGAAGAAGAAGGATACTTTTTGATAACAGCATCGTACGCCAGGGCCGCATCCGCAAACTGGTTGCGCTGGAAATAGCACTCGGCCAGATAATACTGGGCCTCGGGAGCCTGGCTGTGGTCTTTGTAGTTTTTCAGAAAGTCATTGAAAGAACGCTGCGCCTCATCGTACTTGCGGGACTGGTAGGCGTTAACGCCAGCGTCAAAAAGCGCCAGCGAGATGTCCTTTTGGGGAGCCTGAACCTGCGGCTCGGGCTGGGGGCTGGGCTGGCCCCAGGTGCTGGAGCTGGGGTTGATGACGGGCTGTGGGTGTGCCGCAGCTGCGCCCTGATCGCCAGCGGCGGAGGCCGCAGCGTAGCCCACGGAACCAGCGGCCATGCCGCCTGCCGCTGCCTGCCCGTAAGAAGGCTGCCCATAACCCGGCTGGCTGAATGCAGGCGCTGCCTGGGGCGCCGCTTGAGGAGCAGCCTGGGGTGCCGCCTGCGCAAAGGGGGCTGCACCGCTGCCGCCGCTGGTCATGGGGTCGCCAAGGTTCAGGTTCAGCGCCATGCTGCGCTCCACCTGACGCAGAGCTTCATCGTGCGTTCTCACACGGCCCACCAGGGCCTTGGCACCGCCTGCGTTTTGCAGATCGTCAATCTGGCCCTTGAGCGTGTTGACTTCCTGCCTCAGCGTCTGAATCTGGCTCCAGGCATCAGCCTGAGCAGGCTGCAACTGGCGCAATTGCACGTCTTGCTGTTGCACCTGCTGTTCCAGTGAG
This sequence comes from Desulfovibrio intestinivivus, assembly GCF_053570665.1. Taxonomy (NCBI): domain Bacteria; kingdom Pseudomonadati; phylum Thermodesulfobacteriota; class Desulfovibrionia; order Desulfovibrionales; family Desulfovibrionaceae; genus Desulfovibrio; species Desulfovibrio intestinivivus. Next base: position 1,692,929 of record NZ_JBRBQT010000001.1, read on the forward strand.
ATGCTGCCATTACCGCTGCTGGTGCTGCCGCCCATGCAGCCGCTCAAAGGCAGCGCCGCGCAAGCCAGAGTCAGGATGTACATAGTACGGAGTGTGCGCATAGTACCCTCTTTCAATTTTGCACTTTTCCCAGAACTTTTTTTCGTCCGGTGAAAATATAGATGATTCCCCCCACACATGGCAGAAAAACTACCAGCACAAGCCACAGGGCGCGCTGTTGCGGGGTTTCAAACTCATGTCCCCATATGTGCAGAATGCTCCACAATGTCGGGATCATGGGGAACATTACCACAAGCACATGCCACCAATGAAAAATCATGCGGTTCCTCCCTTGCCGGGGGTTGGTTTGCCGCCTTTGTCGCTGGCGACAGCCTGGGGCTTGCGCCAGAGAATCAGGCAGGCCAGCACCGCGCCCACAAATATGGCCGAGTCGGCTATATTGAAGGCTGGCCAGTGCCAGTCGCCCCAATAGACATCCAAAAAGTCCACCACGGCGCGAAAGCGCACACGGTCAACCAGATTGCCAAGTGCACCGCCCATCACAAGCCCAAGGGCCGCGAACAGCCAGGGGTCTTCATCCGAGCTGCGCACCAGCATGACAATGGCCCACACAGCCACAACCGTGGCCGCGAGAAAAAGCCAGAACTGCCACTCAATGTCAGACCGATTTAAAAAGCCAAAGGCCGCGCCGCGATTGCGGATGTTGACCAGATCAAACAGCCCGGCAATGACCGTGATGGGCCTGTGCTCGGGTATGAACTGCATGACAGCCCACTTGCTCACCTGATCGAAAACAAGGGCGACAATGGCCGCTATGCCGAGTATGCGATAACGCCTTGGCATTCCTGTTACGCTTCCATGGCCTTGATAACGGCGGTGCAGCGGGGGCAGAGCGTGGGATGCTCCACATCGGTGCCAAGTTCCGTGCTGTAAATCCAGCAACGTTCGCACTTTTCGCCGTGAGCCTTTTCCACGCCGATGGCAAGCCCGGCGATTTCTTCATCGCAGTACGCGCCTTGCGGTGCGCTTTCAAGGGGCTGCATGGCGATTTGCGAAACAATGCAGAAGGCGCGCAGGTCAGTGTTCAGGCCCTCAAGGCGCTGGCGCAGTTCGTCTGCCACAAAGAGGGTCACGCGCGTGTCGAGTGAGTGGCCGATAACGCCATCGCGCCGCATGGGCTCAATGGCCTTGGTTACCGCCCCGCGCACGGCGGCGAGCACGTTCCAGTCGTCGCGCGTGCCTTCGTCAAGCATAAGCGGGGCAGATTCAATGGGCTGAAGGGCAAATACCGTGGGTTCCGAACCGCGCAGGCCTTCGGGCAGGTGCGCAAAGATTTCTTCCGCAGTGAAGGAGAGCACCGGGGCCATGTCGCGCAGCAACAGGCCAAGGATGTGCCACAGGGCGGTCTGGGCCGAGCGGCGTTCCGCGCTGGCGGGGCCGGAGGCGTAGAGACGGTCTTTCAGCACGTCCAGATACATGGACGAAAGGTCGGTCACGCAGTAGTTGTGCAGGGTGTGGTAGACCTTGTGGAAGTCAAAATCCATATAGGCCTGCTGCACACGGTCGTGCACCCGGGCCGCAGCGTCAATGGCAAAGCGGTCAAGCGGCATCAACTCGTTCAGTGGCAGCAGATCGTCCTTGCCGAGGCCTTCAAGGTTGCCAAGGATGAAGCGGCAGGTGTTGCGGATGCGGCGGTAGGCATCCACAAGGCGGCCAAGAATTTCATCGGAAATGCGTATGTCCTCGCGGTATTCCACCGAGGAAACCCACAGGCGCACGATTTCTGCACCGAATTTTTCAATGAGTTCTTGCGGTGCGATGACGTTGCCGATGGACTTGGACATCTTGCGTCCTTCGCCGTCCACCACATAGCCGTGCGTGAGCACAGCCTTGTAGGGGGCGCGCTGGCGCGTGCCTTCGCTGACCAGCAGGGAACTGTGGAACCAGCCGCGGTGCTGATCCGAACCTTCAAGGTACAGATCGGCGGGGTAGGCAAGCTCGGGCCGCTGTTCCAGCACAGCGGCAAAGCTGGTGCCGGAGTCAAACCACACGTCAAGGATGTCTGTTTCGCGCTTCCAGTGGTTGCCGCCGCAGTGCGGGCAGGCAAGGCCTTCCGGCACGATTTCCGAAAGTTCGGCCTCGTACCAGTAGTCGCAGCCAGTGGGGTGCTTGGCAAAGCGGTCGCAAATTTCGCGCATCCAGTTGGGGTCGTTCCAGGCTTCGCCGCAGTCTTCGCAGAGCAGGGCCATGATGGGCACGCCCCACTGACGCTGGCGCGAGATGCACCAGTCAGGCCGGAATTCGATCATGTTGTGGATGCGTTCGCGGCCCCAGGCGGGGATCCAGCGCACCTGCTCGTCAATGGCCTTGAGCGCGCGGCCACGCAGGTCGTTCTTTTCCATGCTGATGAACCACTGGGTGGTAGCGCGGAAAATAACCGGCTGTTTGCAGCGCCAGCAGTGCGGGTAGGAGTGCTTGATCTTGGCCTGGCGCAGCAATGCACCGACTTCTTCAAGCTTTTCGATAACCTTGGGGTTGGCTTCAAAAACATTCAACCCGGCAAAAAACTGCACCGTGGGCAAAAAGCGCCCGGCATCGTCCATGGGCGAATAGATTTCGAGGCCGTATTTGAGGCCCACTTCGTAGTCTTCGCGGCCATGACCGGGGGCGGTGTGTACGCAGCCCGTGCCAGCCTCAAGGGTGACGTGCTGGCCCAGGATGATGGGCGACACGCGGTCGTAGAAGGGGTGGCGGGCCTTGAGGCCTTCAAGCTGTTCGCCGGTGGCGCGGCCAAGGATTTTGGGTTCGCTCCAGCCGAACTGCTCCGCGCAGGAGGCGAGCAGTTCTTCGGCCAGCACGTACTGCGCGCCGTCCACTTCCACGAGAACATAGGTGAACTCGGGGTGCAGACACACGGCCATGTTGTCCGGCAGCGTCCAGGGGGTGGTGGTCCAGATGACCACAAAAGCATGGGCGGGATCGGCAGCGGAGAATACCTTTTTCAGGCCATCGTCCTGCAAGGGAAAGCGCACAAAGATGGAAGGGGACGTGTGGTCGTAGTACTCCACCTCTGCCTCTGCAAGGGCCGTATGGCACGAGCAGCACCAGTAGATGGGCTTTTTGGAGCGCATGACGCCGCCCGTTTCCACAAAGTTGGCAAGCTCGCGGGCCGTGGCGGCCTCATAGGTGGGCCGCATGCTCATGTAGGGATCTTCCCAGTTGCCCAGCACGCCGAGCCGACGAAATTCCTTGCGCTGCACGTCAATCCACTTGGAGGCGTAGTCGCGGCAGAGCTTGCGCACCACATGGGCGGGCAGGGTCTTTTTCTTTTCTTTCAGTTCCTGCTCGACCTTGTGCTCAATGGGCAGACCGTGACAGTCCCAGCCCGGCACATAGCGCGAGGCAAAACCAGCCATGTTGCGCGATTTAACAATAATGTCCTTGAGAATCTTGTTCAGGGCCGTGCCCATGTGGATGTGGCCGTTGGCATAGGGAGGGCCGTCGTGCAGCACGTAGGTTCCCTTGCTGCCGGAAGCTTCAACCATTGCTTCGTAGCTGTTAATGGCATCCCATTTTTTCAGGGTTTCCGGCTCACGCTGGGCCAGGTTGGCTTTCATGGGAAAGGCGGTCTGAGGCAAGTTCAATGTTTTCTTATAATCGCTCATGCTGGCTCCCGGCACAGTTCAACTCAAGGACTTGGCAATATAGTACGGTGAAAAAATCGCTCTACTGTGGGCAAAGAGCGGGGCAAAGTCAAGAAGAGCAGGGCACTGCGTGCCTGCTGGCGTGGCCTGTATGTGCGCAGGCTGAGCATGAAAATGTTTGGCAGATCGCGCTGATACTGTGTAGCTGCATGGCAACCCGCCTTGCAAAATGTGCCTCTTCATGAACGAAAAAGCTGGCTCATGCTCGTGGAGCACCAACAAAAAGGGCGTTTCAGACGCGTTGCGCGCAATAGTGAAACGCCCGGGATATTCTGTTCCGCAGCAATGACCGCACAGTTATGCGGACTAGGCCGTCAGAAGTTTGCCGGAGCGCCATCCATGGCCTGGGCCAGTTCGCGCAGGGCCGACAGACTGTCTTCAGCTTCTTGCTGCGTCATGGTGTGAAGGGCAAAACCGGCGTGTACGATCACATAATCGCCGACCTTGGGTTCTTCGGGCAGCAGCATGATGGAAGCGGTGAGAAAGGTGGAGCTTTCGCCCACGCGCACGCGGGCCATGCCCTCTCCCTGGAGTTCTTCAATTCTGGCTGGTATGGCAAGACACATATTGGGTACCTCTTGAAAGGCAGATAATCACTGAATGCCCGGTTGCAAGGCCGCGACTGTTCCGCAGATTTTCAGCTTATCAGCGCGGCAAGCTTCACGCAAGGTGCCTTGATGCAGTGGCGGCAGGGCACGCAACGGGCGGAGCTGTTCGGATCTGTGCAGTATCTATGGCTGCCTGCCTGTTGCGCACCCACTGCCAAAGCCGTCAGGGTATGGCGTGCTCTTATGAGCGTGATGCACGCAACCGTTTCCTTCATTCCCCAAGTTCCCTGTACATAGCCTCGGCATTCTGTATGGCGCGGTATGCCCCCTGATGCAGCGGATAGTCCCACGAGCCGCTCCGCAGTTCGATGCGGCCGCCAAAGCCGACCTTGAACTGGTGCAACCCGTTGAAGGGGTGGGTGGCATTAGGCGTGGGCGAAACAGCCCCCATTTCGTAACTGCGGCAGCCTAGTTGCCGCGCAATGCGTATGCCTGTCCAGTGCATAAGGCTGGAAGCCATGTAGTTGCGCTTGATATTGCCCGATGCCCCGTACAGAAAGTTGGCGTGTTGCCCTGAGATGCCGATTATAGCGCCGGAAAGGATATCGCGCCCGTGCCGGGCCAGCAAGAATACAATATCTGCTCCATCCTTTGCGCCGAAATTGCATCGGAACATGGCCGAGAACTGCTTGCAGCTGCATGGGGCAAAGCCGTTTCTTCTGGCTGTCTGTTCGTACAGGCCGTAAAAATCAGCAAGGTTGCTGCTGTCCGCTTTCTCCACAGTCACGCCCTTGCGTCGGGCCAGGCCGATATTGTAGCGGGTTTTGGGCTTCATTCTGCCAAGGATGTCGTCTTCGCTGCCGTCAAGATCCACCACCAGCGAACTGGCCACAGTCATGTCTGCGGAAGCCTTTTTGAAGTTCCAGAATCGGGTGCCCATGTTCATACGCATTTCGCGTATGCGCGCTTCAGGAAAGGCGCACCATCCCTGCTCCTGCATTTCGTCCGCATACAGGGATTTCCACGGCAGGTCGTAGCGGATAAAGGCCACGTCCGGTTCAAGCCGGTCTGCCAGGGCAACGGAGAGGTCTTCCAGATACTGTCCGTATGAATCCTCTGAAGGCGCATACTCCGGCCCCTGCGGCACAAGAGCCATCTTGTGCCCGCAATGGTCTTTTATCAGCACCAGCACGTCGCCCCAGGTTTTTGTAGAATGAATGTCAAAAGCCAGGGGGGCCATGCCCATATGCGATTTGACCTGCGCCCAATAGGGAGTCTGAAACAGTATGTCTGTCGGATTCAGTTCGTTAGTCGCCTTGGCGATCACATCCACCATGATACCTCCTCGCATAGGTGGGGAATAATGTTGTTCCGTTCCCGCTGGATCGGCAACGGGTGTTGGAATGAGCTTACAGGTCGTAGTGCCCGGCGCGTTCCGGCTGGTCTTCCACTTCCTGCACCACGAGGTGCAGGGTTCCGCCGTTGGGGTTGGGCCAGCGGATGTCATCACCCTCGGAAAGCCCCAGCAGCGCGCTGCCCACAGGCGCCAGAATGGAAATGGAATCTTCGCTGGCGTCTGATTTGCCGGGGTACACAAGCTTCAGGCGGCGCTCTGTGCCAGAAGGCAGCATGGCAAAACGTACGGTGGAGTTCATGGTCACCACTGAGGGCGGCACTTCTTCTGGGGCCACAACATTTGCGCGGTAGAGCTCTTCTTCCAGAGCCTTGCGCCCAGGGAAGCCGTCGGCGGGCAGGGTCTCCAGCAGGGTTTCCAGCCGCGCTGCATCCTTGCTCGTGATGGTAATGTTAGGATATTCTTGCATATTTACCTCCTGTGCGCTGCGTAAGGCAGCGCGCGTTGCATAAAAAAAGAGGGCGTAACCGATACGCCCTCTTTTTTGTGAATTGTAGTTAAGCGGGCGTTATCAGGTTGCAAAAAAAACGCGAAGTTTTGTCACTTCGCTGGAAATGTTTTTTGCAAAAGAAACGCAGAAACGCATTGTATTGTCCTGGTCTAAAAAAACGTTTGAATACAGAAAAAATTGCAGCTATCCTTTATACGGAAAGCTTGCCGCCACGATTGCGCAATTTGTATCAGCTTAGCCTAACAGTTGGCCTGCGTATGTGCAAGCACAAAAGCAAAACTTCGTTTTAGGTGTGAAATTATCAATTAATATAGTGTGCATGAATTTTTCGGGCAGAGGTTGCCGCAACCAGCAGAGCAAAAAACAAGGGCGGAGCCTTGCGGTTCCGCCCTTGTGATTCCGTACCCCGAGCAGGCTAGTGCTTGGAGTTGTTGTTACGTTCTTTCTTTTCGGGGAACAGGACGAAGTTCCAGTACAGCACATAAAGGGGCAGTACCACAAACATCATCACATAAGCCCAGCTCTTCGTGAAGAGAAAATACTGATAGAAAGTATTGAATTCCATGGGATTCTCCTCCTACGCGCGGCTTAGTGCTCGCCCTTGAAGTCTGGGTGTTCGTACAGCACCGGCATGTTGTAGACGATAAAGCGGTAGACCGTGACAATCATGGTCACCACAAACATGGAGATGCAGATTTCCCAGATGCTGGGGAAGTAGCGTTCCGCCGACGGCAAGTTGTAGTTGAAGGCGATCATGGAAACGTTGAAGCGGTTCAGCACGATGCCCAGCACCGTGTTGGTCGCGCCAATGCGGCACAGGGTCAGATTGCGGTCACGCGCGCCCTTGGCGTAGATCAGGGCGGGCATCAGCACAAAGCCCAGCATTTCCACCAGCCACCAGGCCCCGTAACCCGTGAAGAGGTAGGGGAAGTTGGCTTGCACAAGCATGTCGATAAGCTTGAGCATGAAGTAGGCAAAGAGAATGAACGAAGCCGCCCGGGCAAAGCTGAAGGTTACGTCGTCAGCTTCACGCAGGTGGGTTTTGTCCATGTAGTGGTGCACGCCACGGTGGGCCAGCATGCCTTCAAAGATAACCATGGACGCGCCAGCGGCCATGGAACTCACAAAGAAGAACATGGGCATGAAGGGCGAGTACCACAGGGGGAAGACCTTGCCGGGGGAGATCAGGTAGAGCGAACCCAGCGAGGACTGGTGCAGGGTGGACAGGGTCACGCCGAAGATGGTCAACGGAATGGTGCACTTGACCACGATCTTGCGGATCTTGATGAGCCAGGGGTAGCGGCAGGACATCCATTCCAGCGGGGCCACCGAAAATTCGATGAGCAGCACGGAAACGTAGGTCGCCACGCACAGGCCCACTTCAAACAGAACGGACGTGGTGCCGGGGAAGAAGAACATGAAGGGCAGACGCAGCGGATGGCCCAGATCGTACAGCAGGGCGATAACCACGAAGGCGTAGCCCAAAAAGGCTGTGGTGATGGCCGGACGCACCGCCGAGTGGAAGTGTTTCATGCCCATGATGTAGCAGGCGACAGTGGTAAAATAGCCGCCCGCTGCAAGGCACACGCCGCACAGAAGGTCAAAGCCGATCCACATGCCCCAGGGCTGCACATCGCTGAGGTTGGTGACGGAACCGATGCCCACGGTAAAGCGGATAACGGTGATAACAAAGCCCACGGCCAGAATGATGGCAGAAATGATGTTGCCGGGGGTGGGCGTCAGGAATTCGCTGATATTGAACAGCTTGTCCCTGGTGGGAATAACTATGCTGTGGTGTGCCATTTATTTATCCTCCCCGTGCTCCTTGCAGCACTCCGCTTCCCGAGCCTTCAAGGCGTCGGTCATTGCGCGGCGGGCTGTGTCGGCAGCGCCCGGACCCTGGGTTTCCTCAATCTTGCGCACTGCTGCGTCAACGGCTGCGGCCAGATCGTCCTTGGTCTCCTTGACGTGTGCGTCCTTCTCCGCCTTGAAGATGGCGTCGCGGCGTTTGGTCATGGCGTAAGCACCGCCAAACAGCACAGGCCAGAAGGCCACGATCATGGGCACGGTACCCAGCGCGCCGTAGGTCAACTCGCCCATGGGCTGCGAGCCCAGGTTTTTGTCGAGCCCAAGCTGCTTGAGTTCGCTGGTGTCGGCGTGAGGATCATGGGCCTTGGCGTCCTTGGCGACTGCGGGAGCAGCCACGGCGGGAGAAAGCACCATCCACGCGGTACCGCCGGCATCGTGTTCGCCGTAAACGTAGTTCACGTACTTGCCGGGATTTTCAGTGATCCGCGAGCGGGCAATCCTGATCAGGTCGCTGCGGCGGCCAAAGGTCAGGGCGTCCATGGGGCAGGCTTCCACGCAACCGGGCAGCTTGCCTTCCTTGAGGCGGGGTTCGCAGAAGGTGCACTTCTGCACCAGAGGATCGAACGCCTCGTCGTACTGGAAGCCCGGCACATAGAAGGGGCAGGCAACCATGCAATACCGGCAGCCTACGCACTGCGAACCATCGTAGGCCACGCTGCCATCGGGCAGCTTCTGGAAACATTTGGCAAAACAGGCAGAGGCGCAGGCCGGGTCGTTGCAGTGGAAGCACTGCAACTTGCGGAACACGTCCTTGCCGTTGACGTTGTACTTGTTAACCACTGTCCACTCATAGGCCGAGGTGCGGCGCTTGGTGGCAGTCACCGAAAGGTCGGTGAAGGGTTTTTTGGGCTTGGGCAGGTGGTTCACCGCGTTGCAGGCTTCTTCGCAACGGCGGCAGCCGATGCAGCGCGTGGTGTCATGCAGCACGCCGTAGCTGTCTGCATAGTAGGGGAAGGTGTGTACCCCGGCATTGGCCACCTTGGCAGTGCCCAATGCCGAAACCACGCCCGCGCTTCCCATGATGGCCAGGAATTTTCTGCGATTCATATGCGTTTCTCCGTGCAGTTGGCGCCCTACGGGCGGGCCTTATGACAAGTGGTGCAGTCGGTGTTCTTAGGACGACCCACGTTCATACCCTGGTGGCAACCCATGCACTGGAGGTGATAGGCAGCCTTTAGGCTCGGACGGTTGGGATTGGCGGGGTCGATTTCCTTGGTGTGACAACTGCCGCACTTGGGAGGCGTAGCCGAAAGCGGGCTTCTGTGGTGGCACGTGGCGCACAGAGTCTCGGGCTTGTTGTGGAAAGCTTCGGCCAGCTTGTCGCCCTTGATGCGTTCCATAAGGGAGGCCATATGGCGGCGGTGCGTGAAGTTGCTGGGCTCGTACTTGTCGGCCAGCGCATCAATGCTCACCTTGTAGGGACCCTGCATGGCGGTAAGGGGCTGCACGGGCTTGTGGTTCAGCACGGTTTCAGCGGCCAGGGCTTCGTTCTGGTCGGGGGGCAGTTTGCCCTTGATGCCCTGCTGCATCTGCTCCGGCGTCATGGAAGACGTAACATTGTGGCAGGTGGCGCACCATGCCTGGTCGCGCTTGGGTGTCACAATGGCGTGGCAGCCCGCGCATTCGCGCCGTTCTTTGGTTTGCTGTTCATGACAGCTCACGCAGCTCACAGGGGTGTTTCCCTTGGCGCGTTTGGCGATATTGGTGGCATGCATGGCGCGGTCAAGCGTCACGAAATTGCCTTCCGCCTTGCCTTCTGTAGTGTGGCAGGTGCTACAGGCCACAGGATCGCCGGTGTGGTGACATGTTTCGCAGTTTGCAATCTTTTTCTCATGAGCGAGATGATTGAAAACAGCGGGTTTCATGGCCGCGCCCTTGGGATTGGGCTTGGCGCTTACCGGAAACATGACAATGGCCGACGGCGCGCCGCTGTCTGTCGGCTCCAAAGCTGCGGCCGTGGCCGATCCAGCTCCGAGCGCCGTCAGACACGCCGCGCCCGCCAGGGCCAGAGCCGCCAGCAAAAGCAGTGATGTGCCGTTCCTCATGTGCTTGTCCTTTTGCAATCAGACATTACCCCAACGCCCGCCGCATACATTGCAGCGGGTTCCTCCGTACCCCCGATCCCTACGGGGGTGAACACGCAGATATTGCAACGGTATCCCAGCATGCAAGACACGTCAAGGAGGGGCCGTTGTTGTAATTGCTTCTTATGCCTTGGGAACAGGGAGCTTGGGATATTTTTCGCTAAAAAGAGCGTTCTATTGATTGTTCACGCAACCTACAGAAAACACAGATCGTTTGCGAAAAAACATTCGTATCGTGTGATTTTGGCCGAGCAAGGGCGTTCAGCAGAGCACGGAAGAGGCGAATATCTGTGCACCGGCAAACAGTTCAAGATGTTTTTGCGTAATGTTCAGCGCATCAGAGACGTGTCCGGCGCCGGAAAAGCCATAAATAACAGTGAGCAGACGCCGGGGCGAAGAGGTGTCCGGCCCGTCCTCGGCAATCATGGCCCGGCGGGAATCACTGCAAGGGCAGCCGAACGCGCCCTGATCATCCGCCAGAAGAGGCATGCGGCAGAGGTCGAGTTCGTCCTTGCCAATGCCCGCATAGGATTCGCCTTCTCGCCCCGCGCGCAGCACGATATTGCCGCTCAGGCGGGCAAGATCGTAGGTGCCAAGCGAAAAGCCCGTTTCAAGCGAAACCAGATTGTTGGCATCCACTGCGGAGTTTATGCGGTACAGATCCTTGCCCTGCCGCACGCGGCGGTAGAGCGCCTCGGAGGAAATGCGCACCCGGCCCGGATCGCGTCCAAAAGCCTTGAATGCCTGGCGCGAGGCACCTATTTGCGGCATGTCGGCAAGCTCCGTGTGTTCAAGACGTTGGCGCAAACCGGGCAGCACATTCTGGCCGAAAAATTGCCATAGTCGCGGTTCTTCGGCTCGAACAGGAGCAGACCAGAAAACACAGCCGAGGGCGGTATCCGGCCAGAGTGAACGTAAATGAGGATCAATGGAAATGGCGGGCATGAGCATATCCACGGGTACTCCCTGCAATGGCTTGAAACAGCAATAATAGTTCCAGGTGGGCCTTGGCAAGCAAAGCATCCAACACCAAAATTTTAGCTGGTGCGCGCCTTTTGCCAGAAGCGGCAGGCGGCCTCCACCACTGCGGCGGGATCGTCCGGCGGCAGCCATTGGGCCTCGGGCCGGGCGCGAAACCACGTGAGTTGCCGCTTGGCATAGGCCCGGGTGTTGCGCAGCCAGAGGAAGCGGCAGTCCTCAAGCGAAAGACGGCCCAGCAAGTGCGCCAGCGCTTCGGCACAGCCAATGCCTGACCAGCCCGGCGCGGCAGGGGCGGCGCAATGGCGCATGGCCGCGCGGGCCTCGTCCAGCGCACCGCCCGCAAGCATGAGGTCAAGGCGGCGGGCCAGCCGTGGCTCAAGCCATGCAAGGGGCGCGTCCAGGGTCAGCAGGGGGCCGACGCAGAGCGGCGTACTCATGGAATTGCTGTGCCACCACGTAAAGGGCCGCCCCGTGCTTTGGTATACCTCCAGCGCGCGGATGATGCGCTGCCGGTCGTTGGGGTGGATTTTGGCGGCATAGGCGGGGTCGGTCTGCGCCAGTTCGGCATGCAGGGAGGGTGCTCCTTGCGCGTCCACGCGGGCGGTGATCGCAGCGGTGAGTTGCGGGTCAACAGGTGGAATTTCCGCCATGCCCCGCAGCAAGGCCTGAAAGTACAGCCCCGTGCCGCCCACCAGCAGGGGCGTTTTGCCCCGTGCAAGGATTTCGCGCACCTTGTCCACGGCGGCCTCTGCCCAGCGGCCTGCGCTGATCTTTTTTTCGGTAGGCAAAAAACCGTACAGGTGGTGAGGGCAGCAGGCGCGTTCTTCCGGCGAGGGCTGGGCCGTAATCAAGGGGAAATCGGCATAGACCTGGCGCGAGTCCGCGTTGATCACTTCGCCGTCAAGAGCTGCGGCCATGGCAAGCGCCGCCGCCGTTTTGCCCGAGCCGGTAGGCCCGGCCAGGCAGATAACCGGCAGCGGCGCAGAAGTCGTTTCAGGCATGATCACTTAACGCGGAAGCCGCCAAAAGGCGGTGCAAGACAGGGCGTACCCTGACGTACTTCACCTTTGCGGTATTTATCCATAAGGGCCGTGCGCACGTTTTCAGGCACGAGGCCCTTGATGTCCGCGCCGTGGCTGGCGGCTGCCTTGACGATGGTGGAACTGATGAACAGCCACTGGTAGTCGGTCATCAAAAAGACCGTCTGGATGCGGCGTTGCAGGCGGCGGTTCATGAGCGCCAGCTGGAATTCGTACTCAAAGTCCGAGGCGGCGCGCAGCCCGCGCAGCAGGGCGCAGGCCCCGCGTTGGGCAGCGTATTCCACCGTGAGGCCGGAGAAAGGCTCCACCACGGCGCGCGGCTCATCCTTAAGCGCCTCCCGGGCCATTTCCACACGTTCTTCATGGCTGAACAGGGGGAATTTGGGCGTGTTGTCCGCCACGGCCACAACAATTTGGTCAAATACTTCGCAGCCGCGCCGGATAAGGCTAAGGTGCCCATTGGTCAGCGGATCGAAGGTGCCGGGGTAGAGTGCTATTCTCATGGCAGTGTCCAGATGCATATGCGTGTCTGACCGAACAGGCGTTCGGCCTCAAGAGTCCATTCTGCGGGCAGGTTTACCCGTGCGTCTTTTTCAATTTCAGCCGTTACAAAGGCCCCTGGCGCGAGCCAGCGGCGAGTGGCCAGCAGCTTGAGGGCCGGATTGGCAAGATTTTTGCGGTAAGGCGGATCCATAAAAATAAGCGAATACGGCTCCGCAGGGGGAGTTTTGAGCACACGCAGCACATCGTCGCTCACAATGCGGGCCTCATTTTCCACCCCCAGGGCGGTGATGTTGTCCTTGAGGCAGCGCACGGCCTGGGGGGCCATTTCCACCATCAGGGCGTGTTCCGCGCCCCGGCTGATGGCTTCAAAGGTCAGGCTGCCGCTACCCGCAAAGAGGTCTAGCACCCGCGCGCTGTACCAGTCCATGCCGCGCGCGGCGAGCATGGAAAAAAGCGCCTCGCGCGTTTTGCCCATGGCGGGGCGATAGCCCTCGCCTTCAACAGTCTTAAGGTTGCGTCCGCCAAGACGCCCCGAAATAATCCGCATGACGGCCTACATGCGTGAGAGCAGGCGAGTGAGGGCGTAATCCATCTTTTCCATGGCCTCCTGCAGCTCGGTTTGTTCCACCCACGGGCGGTTTTCAACATCGGCCATCTTGCCTTTGAACATGCCCCATTTGCGTTCCACTTCGTCCGTGAGGAACGTCCAGTTGACGCGGGGATGGGCCTGGGTTTCGTGCTGCACGGTTTCGGTGAGCTGCGGCCCTTCAAGCACCATTTCTTCAAGATAGGTGGCAATAAAGGGGCGCTTGGCGAATTTTTGCTCAATGAGTCCGGCCAGCACGCTCTGGGCCTTTGTCTCGCCGTGGGTCAGCACCACCTGCGCGCCGTTGCCGGTCAGGGGTTTGAGCCATTCAATCAGCTGGCTTTGCCCGGCGTGGCCGGAAAATCCGTTGATGGTGAAAATGCGGGCGGCAACTTCAATATCTTCGCCAAAAAGCGTGATTTTTTTGGCTTTTTCCACCAGCTTGCGGCCCGGCGTGCCCACGCCCTGATAGCCCACAAAAACAATGCTTGCGCCGGGCTTCCAGATATTGTGGCGCAGGTGATGGCGTACACGGCCCGCGTTGCACATGCCGCTGGCCGAAATGACGATGGCAGGGCCCTTGTAGTCATTGATGGCCTGAGATTCGGCGGCGGAAAGCGTGTAGCGCAGGTTGGGCAGCGAGAAGGGATCATCCCCGCCGTTGAGCATTTTGAGGGCTTCATCGTCAAAAAGCTCACGGTTGCGCTCAAAAACTTCTGTGGCGCGGATGGCCAGGGGGCTGTCCACAAATACGGGCATATCCGTCGGCAGTTTGTTCTGCTTGGTGAGCATGTGCAGGCAATAGAGCACTTCCTGCGTACGCTCCACGGCAAATGCCGGAATAATTACCTTTTCGCCCTTGCCGTAGCTGTAGGCAATGGCTTCGCCCAGTTCGTCCACGCTGAGGTTTTCATCCTTGTGGTCACGGTCGCCGTAGGTGGATTCCATGAACACGTAATCGGCCTTGGGCGGGGTTTCTGGGCTGCGTACAATGAGCGACTGCGGGCGGCCAATGTCGCCCGAAAAAATGAGACTGGTGGTTTTGCCGTCTTCATCGGCTTCAAGGCGCAACGAGCCGGAACCAAGGATATGGCCAGCATCATAATAGGTTACGCGAATGCCCGGTGCAGGTTCAAACACCTTGTGGTAATCAACAGTTTGAAAAAGAGTGGTCGTTTTTTGGGCGTCCTCAACATTGTACAGGGCCGTGGGGGGATTTTTAAGCCCGCGCCGCTGGTATTTGCGCGCTTCCCACAGGGCTTCCATTTCCTGGATGTGGGCGCTGTCCTGCAACATGAGGTCCAGCAGTTCGCTGGTGGCCTTGGTGCAGAAAATGGGGCCGGCAAAACCCTCCTTGACCATCTTGGGCAGCAGGCCGGAGTGGTCAATGTGGGCGTGGGTGACAAGAATAAAGTCAATGGCGGTGGGCTGATAAAGTTCCGCTTCGCGGTTGCGGGCTTCTATGGCCTTGTTGCCCTGGTGCATGCCGCAGTCAATGCAAAAGCGCTTGCCAGCTGCCTCAACCATATAACACGAACCGGTCACGGTTTGCGCCGCACCCAGAAATTGTACTTTCATCTGTTCCTCCACTGAGGGTTGGCGGCCTGAAAGGCCGCAAGCCCCTTGCTGCCCGAGATACAAGGCGGAAAAGACGCAAGGAGACTTTTTTCCATAGCCGCAAGCGTGCCCCAGCGTCAAGCAAGGGCTCAGCCGACAATGTTCCCGCATTGCCTTTGGCCGAAGGCCCACATATACTGAAAGTTACTGGCCCGTGCGGCGTCTTTTGCGCGCAGGTCTCCCCCCATACTTCAAGAAGTACAAGGAGCATTCATGCCTGAACTGCAACAGAACATGATTGACGATCTCTCTTCCGTCACCACAGAATCCTGGCGCACCTTCCGCATTATGGCGGAAATGGTGGAGGCGCTTGATGCGCTCAACGCGCTCAAGGTCAAGTGCATATCCCTTTTTGGTTCTGCCCGGTGCACACTCGATTCGCAGGAATATAAAGATGCTGAAAAAATTTCACGTCTGTTGGCACAAGCGGGTTTTGGCATTATCAGCGGCGGCGGCCCCGGCATTATGGAAGCCGCCAACAAAGGGGCGTATGATGCAGGCGGCGTATCCGTTGGCCTGCACATCCAGTTGCCGCACGAGCAGGGCTGCAACCAGTATGTAAAAACACGCTGCAATTTCCGTTACTTTTTCATCCGTAAGTTTATGTTTGTCAAATATGCCATGGCCTACGTGGTCATGCCCGGCGGTATGGGAACGATAGATGAACTTTCCGAGGCTTTTGTGCTGGCCCAGACCGGGCGCACCCGGCCTTTCCCCATCATTCTGTACGATTCGAGCTACTGGAGCGGCCTGCTGGAATGGATGCGCAAGACCATGTCGGCGCGGGGCTTCATCAAGGAGGGCGAAATCGACAAGCTCATTACAGTTTGCGACACGCCTGAAGAAGTGGTTACCCAACTGTGCAAGGTAGTCGTTATTTAGCCGCCCGCATGAATGCGGGTAGTGTTGACGCGCGGGCCTTTTCTCCTGCCGGGCCGTTAACGCCGCCCCCGCCGGGTCATACCTGGCAGGGGCTGATGCGGCTGGCTCTGGAAAAGGCCCGCGCCAGCGGCGCAGCGGGCGAAGTGCCCGTGGGCGCGCTTGTGGTGGCCCCGGATGGCCGCATCCTTGCCTGTTGCGGCAATGCGCCCATCGGCGGCAATGATCCCACCGCCCATGCCGAGGTGCTGGCGCTGCGGGCCGCCGGTGCTGCGCTTGGCAACTACAGGCTCAACCAGTGTGTGCTGGTGGTGACGCTTGAACCCTGCGCCATGTGCGCCGCCGCCATAATCCATGCGCGCATTGCGGGGCTTGTGTACGGCGCAGCCGACCCTCTGGCCGGAGCTGTTGTTTCCCGCGCCGAATATTTTGACGCCCAGTGCGCCAATCACAGGGTATGGCACATGGGCGGCGTGCTTTCCGAGGAATGCGCCTCCTTGCTGCACGACTTTTTTGGCCAGAGGCGCGAGTAGGCTGGCATGTCGAAATGAAGCCGCGGCGGGGTCTGAGTCCTGCATCCGCCGCACAACCTGCCACAGGAGCAGTATGCTCGAACTGACAGTATTTATGAGCGGCGCGCTGGTCATGGTGCTTGAAATGGTCGGCGCGCGGGTATTGGCCCCGCATGTGGGAACATCTGCCGTAGTGTGGACAAGCCTTATAGGCGTGGTGCTGGCCTGCCTTGCCTTGGGTGCATGGGCGGGAGGACGGATGGCCGACAAGACCCTTTCCCGGCGGGGGTTGGCCCTGGCTCTGGCCGGGGCAGGCCTTGGCAGCGGGCTGACGGCCTTGTGCCATGAGGCCATCGGCCAATGGGTGACGGCTGCCGTGGGTAACCTGTATGCGGCGGCGGTTCTGGCGGCGGTGTGCATTTTTGCCCTGCCCGCCTTTTTTTTCGGCATGGTGACGCCTTATGCCATACGCCTGCGCATCGAGAGCGTGGATTCCTCAGGTGCTACCGTGGGCAGGCTGTACGCCCTTTCCACTGCGGGCAGTATTGTGGGGACCTTTCTGGGCGGCTTTATCCTCATATCATTTTTGGGCAGCACAAGTATTTTATGGAGTGTGGCTGCGGCCATGCTTGGGCTTTCGCTGTGCAACGGCGGGGGACAGGTGCGTTTGCGCGTTGTGCTGCTGGCTGTTTGCGGGCTTATGGCTGTGGTGGCGGCAAACTATGGTCGCTGGCAGGATGGCAGGGCCATGAGCCATCTGGTGGAAAGCCCCTATAACAGCATCCGCATTTTTGAAGGGGTAGACTGGGCGCAGAACGGCAGGCCCGTGCGCCTTATGGCTACTGACCCCGGTTACAGCCAGTCGGGCATGTATCTGGACGCCCCCAATGAGCTGTATTTTCGGTACACCCAGTTTTACGCGCTGGGGCCGCATTTTACGCCCCATGCGAGCCGGGTGCTCATGCTGGGCGGCGGCGGGTATTCTGTTCCCAAGTGGCTGCTTGCCGATAATTCCCCTCTGGCAAAGCCCGAAGCCGCGCGTGTGACCGTGGTGGAGCTTGACCCGGCCATGACGGAAACCGCCCGGCGCTGGTTTTCTCTGCGCGACGATCCCCGTCTGACAGTGCGCCACGAGGACGCCAGGGCTTTTCTGAACCGTCAGCGCGATCAGTATGACTTGGTGTTTGTGGATGTTTTCAACTCGCACTACGCCGTGCCTTTCCAGATGGGAACACGCGAGGCCGCGGCTGCCCTGCGGCGGGCGGTGGCCCCTGGCGGGGTTGTGCTCATGAACGTTATTTCCGCTGTGGAAGGGCCGGATGGCCGCCTGTTTCAGGGGATTTTCAACGCGTTGCGCCAGTCCTTTGCCGAGGTGCAGGTGTATTGCGCTGGCGGCGAAGCACCCGAGAAGCTGCAAAACCTGATGGTTGCGGCCTTTCCCGAACAACGGCCCGACAGCACCGCGGGCGCGCTGCCATCCCTTGCGGCGGCAGGCACAGAAAATGCCCCGTCAGGCGGCTTGCGCCTTGCCGACATGCTGGCAAGCAGGTACACGGGTACAGACCCTTTTGCCACCCCGGCACTTACGGATGATTTTGCCCCGGTGGAACGCTACACGCTGGTTTTGTTGCGTCAGTAAACGCACAGGCGGCAACGCTTGCAGAGGGCGGAGGAAAAAGCTATTCTGATGCCCTAACGTGAGGGAGGCACATATGGACAATAATGTTGTCAAACCCGTCAATCCCAATGACCTCGTGCTGGATATCGTTGGGAGAAAGTATGTGAGCGGCAGTTCTCTGACCACGGCAGAAGAACTGATGGCTCTTTCCGCATCTGCTGGCGAGATGGCCAAAAATTATGGCCCCGGCCCCGCCGAAATGGTGTTGAAGAAGCCGGAACTGCCGGAAAACGTCAAAGGGATACTGGTCGAACACGCCGGGTAAGTTTTCTGCCAAAAGCGCTGTTGCCTACCGTTGCTGGATGGCCGCAAGGCCCGGAAGGCAGCGCTTGGCCCTTGCTTGCTGTTACTACGTTACTAATGCCTACTTGGGGGGCTTTTTTTGAACGAAACAATTGATGATCTCACAGTGCAGTTTGAGGAAAACGGTCAGGTTATCGTTAACGAACTGGACAAGGTTGTGCTGAGCAAGGGCGCGTGGACCACCATTCTTTTTCGCTATCAGCAGTGGCAACCGGAAAAAGACTGTTTTGGCCCGGACATGTATGTTATCCGGCGCTACAAAAAGGCGGGTGGTGAATACCGCCAGCAGTCCAAATTCAATATTTCCAGTGCGGATCAGGCCCGCAAGATTGTTGACGCCCTGAGTTCCTGGATCAATTAGATAAAGCCTCGGCGGAGCGGGCAGTTGCAGCTTTTGCAAGTACACTCCCGTGTTTGACCGGGCAAATGCATACCTCCTGCGCGTGAACGTTTCGCATTGTAGCTTGCAGGATATTTAACCAGCTTGCATCTGGCAAAGGCCGACTCCCTTTGGAGTGTCGGCCTTTTTTTGTGGAGCAGGGCTGAGGTTGGCAGCACAAAAGCTCATAAAAAGCTTTTGTGCTGCCATGCGCAGGAAGCGCCCCGGTTTATCAGGGCGCTTCGCGCAGGAGGAGGGAAGGGGATACGCCCATGTGGCAGCATCGGCGTATCCGCAGCTGTGGCTGCGGAGGCAATGGTTGCGGCGTAGTTGCGGCCTATCCGCTACCATTATGTATGTTGAAACATACCGGGAGGGGCGTTAGCTTTGCGTTAAGGATTATCGGTGGTCTGCTGTTGCAGACGCATGTTGGCTGGCGGGCTGGCAATGCACTGTAAAAACACCCTGCCGGGCTTTGCTGAAAAAATCGGATTGCTGAATGGACATAGCGGTACCGAATTTTAGCGGGTATTTCATATCCAAAAAATACAGTATACCCGCATTTCGTACTAAACAAAATTGAGAAAGCTGAAGTTTGGCAAAAAACACTGTGAACAGGTAGGGAAATGCGGTGCCGCCAGCGGGCAGGCTCAGTTTTTTGCTTGAAAAAAATAATATCTGTTGACATTGAAAATGCCCCAAATTATGTTTGGGCAATCACTGATTGGGTATAGTAAATTTTTTTGCAGAGGCTTTACATGGGTAAGGCTCCAAGCGGAAAGTCTACCTCCCGTAATCTCTGGAGTCCTTATGGCTACTTCTATCTACGTCGGCAATCTGCCCTGGTCCGCCACTCAGGAAAGCGTTGAATCCCTGTTCAACCCCTACGGCGAAGTTCTTTCCGTGAAGCTCGTTTCCGACCGCGAAACCGGCCGCGCCCGTGGCTTTGGCTTTGTGGAAATGGAAGACGCCGACGCCATCAACGCCATTGCTGCTCTTGACGGCAAGGAATTTGACGGCCGCGCCCTTCGCATCAACAAGGCTGAGCCCAAAAAGCCCGCCCCCCGTCGCTGGTAGTCGACCAAATTCGCTTGATATGGAAGGCCGCGAGAAATCGCGGCCTTCTTTTTGTCTTAAAAGCAGCCGAATGAATATGGCTTGTTTGCCGGGCTGGTGCGCACAACAAAAGGGCGGCTTGGGATCAATGCCAAGGAACAACGGCCTGCCTGGGTCAGCCATCAGAACGGCTCATGCGGTAGCCAATGCCCACATGGGTGCGGATGCAATCACATTGCGGCGATGCGGCCTCCAGTTTTTTGCGCAAGGTTGCCATGAACACGCGCAATGAAGGAAGGGACTGCGGCAGGGCACTGCCCCACACGGCCTGCAAGATTGTTTTGTGCGTAAGCACCTTGCCCACATTGTTTGCCAGCAGGCACAGCAGTTTGTATTCCATGGGCGCAAGATGCACCTGTTGCCCGGCAACGCTCACGCACCCTGCGGCAAAATCAATATGCAGGTCGCCATTCTCAAAGCTGCTTTCGCTGCGGCCCATGTGCCCGCGTTCATACCGAACGCGGCGCAGGGCGGCGCGCAGCCGGGCCAGCAATTCATCAACGCTGAAAGGTTTGGTAAGGTAGTCGTCCGCGCCTGCGTCCAACGCGGCGACCTTGTCGTCATCTTCGGTGCGGGCGCTCAGCACAATAATGGGCAGCATGGACCATTGGCGCACCGCCCGGATGATATCTACCCCGTCCATATCCGGCAGGCCCAGATCAAGCAGTATGACGTCAGGATTGGCCCGCGAAGCCTCTGCAAGGGCCTCGCGCCCGGTGGCGGCGGTCAGAGAGGATATGCCGTGGCTCTCAAGCGTGGTGGTCATAAGCGCGCGGATGACCTTGTCGTCTTCCACCACAAGAATACGCTCTGGGACTCCGTTGGCGTTCTGCGCTGGGGGAGTAGCTGCTGGCGAATATAGCGGCATGGATGCTCCTTCTGTCAGGCCGGGAGGGTAAAATCTTCGGTTTCGCGTGGCAAAGTCATGGAAAAAACCGAGCCCTGCGGCGTGTTGTCAAATACCTCAATACTTCCGCCGTGGGCCTGCACAATGCTGCGGCACAAGGCCAGCCCAAGCCCCATCCCTCTGCGGCCATCGCCATTTTTTATGGCTGCGGAGTGGAACATGTCAAAAATGCGGCCCTGTTCCTCTTTTGAAATCCCCGGGCCGTTGTCGGCAACTTCCAGCCTGACCCACGGCCCGTCAGCCCTCGCCCGTATGCGGATGGCTGTTCCCTCTGGCGTATGTTTGACGGCATTGTCCAGCAGATTGACCAGCACCTGCACCATGAGCCGGGCGTCCATGCGGGCCATGAGCATGCCTTCGGGCATTTCCGCGCGCAGATCGTGGTGTGCTGCTCGGCGGCTGGTGATCTGTACGGCCTCGGCGATGACATCTTCAAGCAGCTCCGGTTCAAGGCGAAGGGTAAAATCCTGCTGCTCAAGCCGGGTGAGGGCCAGCAGGTTTTCCACCATGCCCACAAGATAGCGGGCTTCCTCTTCAATGGAAGAGGCAAGGGCCGCATTGCGTTCCGGCGAGCCGGATCCGCCCTGCCCGGCGAGGATGGCGGCATTGCCGCAGATGCCGGTGAGCGGCGTGCGCAGATCGTGCGAGATGGAGCGCAGCACATCGGCGCGCAGTTTTTCCTGCTGCGCACGTACGGCAATACTGGCGTTGGCCTTCGTGAGTCGTTCTTTTTCCAGAGCCAGCGCGCATTCCCCTGCCAGGGCCAGAACAAGGTTTTTGCTGTTGGCATCGGCAAGCGGAGCCGTGCGCCCCGGCAGAACATGTAGCTCGGCCACGGCGAGCACGGCAGACTGGCTGCTGATGGGGATAAAGCTGTGCCGCGATCCGGGCAGGGAGTCTGTTCCCGCGCCGGCAGGGCGGTTATTTTTGGCAACCCACTGGGCAACGCCCAGTTCGTCTTTTGGCGTGTCCCTGTTATCTCGCGATGCCGCGCGTGAGCTGGCAGAACCCTGCATTTTGTCAGCCCGGTAGGAAAAAACGGGCCGGGTTTCAAGCAGCCCTTGCCGCACGGAATAGAGCGTTGTTTCGCACCCCAGCAGGGTGCCGAGCTGGCGGGCAGTTTCCAGCAGGATGGCTGGTTCGTCCTTGGCCTTTTGCAGGCGGCGGCTGTTGCCCAGCAGCAGTTCCGTATGCAGCGCCCGCACCGTGCTTTGCCGCGCCTGCATACGTGCCCGCCCCGTGATGGCGCTGGTGGCGGCAGAAACCAGCAGCATTGCGCAAAAAAGCCCCACATAGTCCGTATCGTAAACCGTAAAGCTGAAACGCGGCTCAACAAACAGAAAATCGAAGAGGCCCACCCCGGCCACGGAAGACGCCACACCGTACCACGGCCCGGTGGTGAGGATGGAAACGCCCAGCACTCCCAGCATATACAGGCCCGCAATGCCGCCATTGGGCATGCCCAGCGAGAACATGAGCAGACCTGCAACGCTGCACACGGCCATGATCGCAGCAGTGGCGCACCATTGCCGCCACGAGCGGGGGGCTGTGCCCCGCAAGGCTCTGAGCGCCGCAAACAAAGGCCCGGCATGTTCGGGTGCTCTGCCCACGGGCACGGCATCGGGGATGATGTAGGTTTCCATCTCCGGCGCAAGTTCGGCAAGGCGCTCCACCAGCGTTTTGCTTTTGCGGAACAGCCACCCGCTGGCCGGGGAGCGCCCCACCACAATCTTGCTTACCCCGCTCATGCGCGCGTATTCCGCTATCTGGGCGGGAACGTCCTCACCGTGCAGGGTCACGATAACCGCGCCCAGGTCTTCCGCCAGTTTCAGGTTGTCGTGCAGGGTGTCGCGGCTTTTGGCGTCACTGCGGCGCGGCGCAGTGTTTTGCACAAAAAGGGCGGTGAAATCAGCACGAAAGGCCTCCACCATGCGCGCGGCGGTGCGGATAACCCGCGCATTGCTGGGCGCGCCTGAAAGGCAGATGAGAATGTGCTCCTTGATCTGCCGCCCTGTTTCCTGCCCTCCGCCAGCGGCGGATGCCCGCCGGTTGACGCGGTCGGCCATGCGGCGCAGGGCAATCTCCCGCAGGGCAATGAGGTTGGCTGGCAGAAAAAAGTGTCCCAGCGCCCGTTGCGCCTGCGCCTCGGCGTATATTTTGCCTTCGCGAAGGCGGGATACAAGTTCATCTGGCTCCAGATCGACCAGTTCCACCTGATCTGCACCGTCAAAAACGCTGTCGGGTATGCGCTCGCGTACCACCACTCCGGTCATGGCGGCTACCACATCGTTAAGGCTTTCCAGATGTTGCACGTTAACCGTGGTCCATACGGATATGCCCGCCTGGAGCAGCTCCTCCACATCCTGAAAACGCTTGAGGTTGCGGCAGCCCTGCGCATTGGAGTGGGCCAGCTCATCCACAAGGGCGATTTCCGGCTTGCGAGCCAGCACGGCATCCACATCCAGCTCGTTGAGCGTGATGGTCCTGTGCTCGATCCGCAGGGGCGGCACGGCCTCCAGACCCGGCAGCAGGGCCGCTGTCTCCGGCCTTGGATGCGGCTCCACATAGCCCACAACAATGCTGTGCCCCTGCTCCTGAGCGGCGTGGGCCGCCCGCAGCATGGAATATGTTTTGCCCACGCCAGCCGCATAGCCGAAAAATATCTTGAGCAATCCTCTGGGCGATGGGCGCACGATTGCGCCCGCCTCGCCAGCGAGGGGCTTGCCGCCCGGAGCCACCTGTTGCAACTGGGCCAGCAGGGCATCGGGGGATGGACGTTTGTAGCTGTCTGTCATGGTTGTTCTCAGGTTCGTATACCGCGCGGCATTCAGCGGGGAGCAGCGGCCGATGCCACTGAAGCAGTGCGTCCGTTGGGCAGCAGGCCTTCCAGCGCCAGATTGACTTCAAGCACGTTGACCCGCGCCTCGCCCAGCAGACCCAGAGTGCGGCCCTGCGTATACATGGCGATGGTGCGGCGCACTTCCGCAGCCGTAAAACCTGTGGCGCGGGCCAGCCGCTCCACCTGAAATTCTGCTGCGGCTGGCGAAATATGTGGATCAAGCCCGCTGCCTGATTCCGTGAGCATATCCACAGGAATGGGCTGGCCGGATTTTTCCGGATGCGCCAGCCGGATGCGTGCCGCGCGCTCCTGCAACGTTGTAGCGTATGCGGCAGTGGCAGGGCTTTTGTTGCTTGGACCGGCGTAGAGCAGGGGCTTGCCGTTGTCGGTATAGGTGTCGGTATCTGCACTCACGGGGCGACCCCACAGGTGGTTGGCTGCTGTAAAGGGCTGGCCTAGCAAAGAGCTGTAGTGCCTGCCCTTGGCTGTAATGATACTGCCTTCAGCCTGAAAGGGAAACAGCGCCTTGCCCGCAAGGGTGAGCGCGCCGGTATAGGCGCAGGTGAGGGCCGTCATGATGCACAGAAAAACCAGAGAGCGGCGCAGCAATGTTGTGATGGACATGATGTTTCTCCTCAGGCCAGCCCAAGGCCGACCAGGCAGAGGTCAATAAGTTTGATGGCGGCAAAGGGAGCCGCAAGCCCGCCGAGGCCGTAAATAAAGAGGTTGCGGCGCAACAGCAGCTCAGAGCTTTCCTCCCTGTAGGGCACGCCGCGCAGGGCCAGCGGAATGAGGGCCACAATGATGAGGGCATTGTATATGGTGGCCGCCAGTATGGCGCTTTGCGGGCTGTGCAGACCCATGATGTTCAGTGCGGCAAGGCCGGGGTACAGCCCCATGAACAGGGCCGGAATGATGGCAAAGTATTTTGCCGCGTCGTTGGCAAGGGAAAAGGTGGTGAGGCTGCCGCGCGTCATGAGCAGCTGCTTGCCGATGCGCACGATATCCAGCAGTTTGGTGGGCGAGGAATCCAGATCAACCATGTTGCCCGCTTCCTTGGCGGCCTGCGTGCCCGTGTTCATGGCAACCGCCACGTCCGCCTGCGCCAGAGCCGGGGCGTCATTGGTGCCGTCGCCCGTCATGGCGACCAGATGTCCCTTGGCCTGATATTCCCTGATCAGGTTCAGCTTGGTCTCCGGCGTGGCCTCGGCCAGAAAGTCATCCACCCCGGCTTCGGCGGCAATGGCGGCGGCAGTGAGCGGATTGTCGCCCGTGATCATGACGGTCTTGATGCCCATGCGGCGGAGCTCGCCGAATTTTTCACGCACGCCGTCCTTGATGACATCCTTGAGGTGGATCACGCCAAGCACTGCGGCATCGCGGGCAACCACCAGCGGCGTGCCGCCCTGGCGGGCAATGCCCTGCACCACTTCATCGCACTGGGTGCTCAAACGCCCGCCAAGCTGCTCCGCAAAAGCGCGCACGGCGTCTGCCGCGCCTTTGCGTATGGAGGAACCCCGCGCGTCAACACCGCTCATGCGGGTATGCGCGGAAAAGGGAACAAAGACTGTATCATTTTCAGGAGATGTTGTGCCGTTCTGCGGGAACAGGCTGTTTGCCAGTTGTACAATGCTGCGGCCCTCGGGGGTTTCGTCCGCAAGCGAGGCAAGGCGGGCGGCCTCCGCCAGTTCCGGTTCGGTGTGTCCGTCCACAGGTATAAAGCTGACGGCCAGCCGGTTGCCAAGGGTTATGGTGCCTGTCTTGTCGAGCAGGAGCACGTCAACATCGCCAGCAGCTTCAATGGCGCGTCCACTCATGGCAAGCACGTTGGCCTGATTGAGGCGGCTCATGCCCGCAATACCTATGGATGAAAGCAGCGCGCCGATGGTGGTGGGGGCCAGGCAGACAAAGAGCGCCACCAGCGAGGTAACATCCGCCGGGTTTGCCGCATGGTTCTGATCTGCCGCAAAGCGGGCAAAGCACCACAGTGTGCCCGTGACCAGCAGAAAAATGACCGTAAGCGCCACCAGCAGGATGTTCAGGGCGATCTCATTGGGGGTTTTCTGGCGGGCGGCCCCTTCGACCATGGCGATCATTTTGTCCAGAAAGCTGCGGCCAACCTCGCTGGTAACGCGCAACACCAGCCAGTCGGAAAGCACCGTGGTGCCGCCGGTAACGGCGCTGCGGTCGCCGCCGCTCTCGCGTATGACAGGGGCGGATTCGCCTGTGATGGCGCTTTCGTCCACAGAGGCGGCCCCTTCTACCACATCGCCGTCGGCGGGGATCATCTCGCCTGCCAGCACAAGCACGTAGTCGCTGGGTTTCAGCTCCGTGGACGAAGTTATGACAAAGGCCTCGTGCTGTGCAGGATCCGGCAGCTTACGGGCGTCAACGCTCTTGCGCGATTTGCGCAAGCTGTCGGCCTGGGCCTTGCCCCGGCCTTCGGCGATGGCTTCCGCAAAGTTGGCAAAGAGCACCGTGAACCAGAGTATGGCGGCAATGGCACAGGCAAATGCGCTTTGGTTTGCAACGGCGGGCATCAATCCCCACGCCCCTGCCAGCGCAAGGCCAGTGGTCATGATGGCGGAAAGATATACGGTGAACATAACAAAATTGCGCGCCTGAATGTGCGGGGCCAGCTTGATGAACGAGTCGCCAAGGGCCCGGCGGAGCATCCGGCTGTTGCGTGGGGCATGTGCAGTTTTGGCTGACATGGCTGTATCCTCTATTATTGAGCGCTAATTAGCGCGTCATTTGCAGGTGTTCGGCCACGGGGCCGAGAGCCAGAGCGGGGAAGAAGCTCAGTGCGCCCACCAGCAGCACCACAAATATGAGCAGAAAAACAAACATGCCGTTGCTGGTGGAGAGCGTGCCGGAGCTTGCAGCCACGGTTTTTTTGCCCGCCATACTTGCTGCGGCGGCAAGTATGGCAGCCACGGGCACAAAGCGCCCGGCAAGCATAAGCGCGCTCAGCAGTACATTCAGAAATGGAGTGTTGGCGTTCAGCCCGGCAAAAGCCGAGCCATTGTTTGCCCCGGCAGAAGTGGCGGCATAGAGCAGCTCGCTGAAGCCGTGGGGCAGGGCGTTGTTCAGGCTTTCCACAACTTGCGGAACAAGACTCATCAGACCAGCCCCGATCAGGATGACGACTGGTGTGGTCAGGCAGACCACAACGGCCATCTTCATTTCAAAGGGTTCCACTTTTTTGCCCAGATATTCTGGGGTGCGGCCCACCATCAGGCCAGCCATGAAAACGGTCAGCAGCACAAATGCCAGCATGCCGTAGAGGCCGCTGCCAACACCACCAAAGACCACTTCGCCCAACTGCATGAGCACCATGGGAACCATCCCCCCCAACGGCGTGAGGCTGTCGTGCATGGCGTTGACCGAGCCGTTGGAAGCGGCAGTGGTGGCAGCGGCCCAGATGGCGCTGCCTGTTATGCCAAAGCGCGCTTCCTTGCCTTCCATGTTGCCTCCGGCCTGAGCCAGCAGGCCGCTGCTGGCGGCAAGGTCTGTCTGCCCGGTCTGGGCCAGTTGCGGAGTGGCGCTCTGTTCGGCCCAGGCGGTGAAGCCGATGGCGGCGGCAAGCAGCAGGGTCATGGCGATGAATATGGCTACGCCCTGACGCATGTCCTTGATCTGCCTGCCAAAGGTGAAGCACAGCCCTGCGGGAATGAGCAGCAGGGCCAGCATTTCCAGCATATCTGCGAGGGGGGTAGGGTTCTCGTGTGGGTGGGCGGAATTGACGCCGTTGTAGCCGCCGCCGTTGGTGCCAAGCTGCTTGGGCGCAATCTGTGAGGCCTGCGGCCCCATGGGAACCATCTGCTCCGTAACGGTGGTCCCGTTTTCGGTTGTAAGCGGTTCAAGCAGGGCAACAGTTTTGTAAGGGGAAAAATTCTGCGGCACACCCTGCCAGATGAGCAGCAGCGAAAGCGCAAGGGAGAGCGGCACAAGAATGTACAAGGTGGCGCGGGTGGCGTCCGCCCAGAAGTTGCCAAGGCCTGAAACGGCTGGCGTGGCGGAAGTATCTGGCACGCCGGATGTTTCTGGTTTTCGTGCGCGCAGGCCACGGATAAAGGCGAACAGCACCGCAATGCCCACAGCGGCGGAAACAAAGTTCTGCACTGTAAGCCCTGCCATCTGGGCCAGATAGCCCATGGCGTTTTCGCCCGAATAGGCTTGCCAGTTGGTATTGGTGACAAAGCTCACCGCCGTGTTCAACGCCAGATCCCAGCTTGTACCCGCTATGCCCTGCGGATTCAGGGGCAGGCTGCCCTGCGCCATAAGCAGCAGCATAAGTGCCGCAATGCTCACGGCACTGAAAGCAAGCACGCAGCCGAGGTAACGCTTCCAGCCCATCTGTTCTGCCGGGTTGATGCCCATGACGCGGTACAGGCCGCGCTCGCAGGGGCCCAGCATTTTTTGCAGCCAGAACGGCTCTCCGTCCATGACCTTGCCCATGTAAATGCCCAGCGGCCATGCCAGCAGGGCGAGCAGTATGATGTACAGCAGGCATTGCTCGATCATGTTTTCCATAACGTCCTCCTGTGGGGTTTAAACCTTGCCCACGGGAACACGGTATGAAAAAGCGCATAAAATGGGTGTTAAACTTGGGGCGGGAGTATAAAATTTGTATTAAGGCCGATGTGGTTTCCGCGTCAGCCACACTTGACATTGTTCAATTGGTGTTGAATGATTGTCCAATGGAAACAAAAAAAGCCACACAAGTGTTTGAAGCCCTTACGTCCGAGGCGCGCCTTTGCATTTTTCGCTTGCTGGTCAAGCATGCTCCTGACGGGCTGGTGGCGGGGGAGCTTTCCCGCCTGGCGGATATCCCCAAGACCAACCTTTCCTTTCATCTGAAAACTCTTGTTCACAGCGGGCTTGCCAGCGTGGAGCGGGAGGGGCGCAATACGCGCTACAGGGCAAATATTCCTCTGATGCTTGAAACCATATCTTATCTGACTGCCGAGTGCTGCTC
Organism: Desulfovibrio intestinivivus; assembly: GCF_053570665.1. Lineage (NCBI taxonomy): Bacteria > Pseudomonadati > Thermodesulfobacteriota > Desulfovibrionia > Desulfovibrionales > Desulfovibrionaceae > Desulfovibrio > Desulfovibrio intestinivivus. The sequence continues at coordinate 1,721,321 of NZ_JBRBQT010000001.1, forward strand.
TGGCCATCCCGAGCAGTGCAGGACGTATCGCCGTGAGAGTTGTGTGGATGCGGTGTTTCTGCCCGACTGCTGCGGGGGCAAAACCTCTGACCCGGAGAGCGGCCATGAGTGATGCTGAAAAAACTGCACACAAGGAACAGGTGCGCGAAACAGTGCGCGCCGGATACGCGGCTATTGCCAGTGGCCAGAGCGCCTGCTGCTGCGGCTCGTGCAATACCCATGACCCTGCACGGCTGGCGCAGGCCATAGGCTATTCGGCTGAAGACCTCGCCAGGCTGCCGGAAGGGGCAAACATGGGGCTTTCGTGCGGCAATCCTGTGGCCATAGCAGCCTTGCGGGAAGGCCAGACCGTGCTTGACCTTGGCAGCGGCGGCGGCTTTGACGCGTTTCAGGCTGGTGAAAGGGTAAAGGCGGGCGGACGTGTCATCGGTGTGGACATGACGCCGGAAATGATCGCCAAGGCCCGCAAAAATACTGATTTTTATCAGCAGCGCACGGGGCTTGCCAATGTGGAGTTCCGCCTTGGCGAAATCGAACATCTGCCCGTGCCGGATGCTTGCGTTGATGTGGTTCTTTCCAATTGCGTCATCAACCTTTCGCCAGACAAGGCGCAGGTGTGGCGCGAAGTTTTTCGCGTATTGAAGCCCGGCGGCAAGGTGTCTGTTTCAGATCTTGCGCTGCTGAAGATGTTGCCGGATACAGTTCGGGAAATGGCGGCAGCGCTGGTGGGGTGCGTGGCCGGTGCCGTGTTGGTGAGCGAAACCAGAGGCATGCTTGAAGAAGCGGGCTTTTCTTCCATAGAACTCACGCCAAAGCCCGACTACGTGCGGAACATGCAGAACTGGAACGACCCGCTGTACAGGCAGATTGCCGAGGCACTGCCCAAGGGCGAGGAAATGGCAGATTATATCGTCAGCCTTTCTATTGAAGCCAGAAAGTAGAGGTAGGTATGAACATCCTTTTTTTGTGCACGGGCAATTCCTGCCGCTCAATCATTGCCGAGGCGCTTTTCCGCTCCATGGCCCCAGCGGGGGTAACAGCCCAGAGCGCTGGCAGCAAGCCTGCGGGCCATGTGCATCCCCGCGCTCTTGAGGCGCTGGCCGAGGCCGGAATTTCTGCCCAAGGCCTTGCCAGCAAGTCATGGGATGATCTGCCGGAAAAACCCTCGGCGGTCATAACCCTGTGCGCCGATGCGGCGGGTGAAGCCTGCCCCGTGTACTTCGGCTCAGTAATACGCAGCCACTGGGGCATGCCCGATCCAGCCAAGGTGCAGGGCGATGAAGCCACCATCAGGGCCGCCTTTGACGAAACGCTGTCGGTGCTGCGCAGGCGTATCACGGCTCTGGTGCATGCGCTTGCCGCACAGCCGGGCATGGACGCCAACGCTCTGAAAAACATTCTTGACGGCATTGCCGCGCACTAAGGGGCGCAAATTATGAGTCAGTCAACATTGCAGCGGCTTTCATTCCTCGACAGATTCCTGACCCTGTGGATTTTTCTCGCCATGTTCGCGGGCGTGGGGCTTGGCTGGGCTGCGCCGGGTGTAAAGAACGTCATCAACTTTTTTCAGGTTGGCACCACCAACATTCCCATTGCCATCGGCCTTATCCTGATGATGTATCCGCCGCTGGCGAAAGTGAAATACGAGCAGCTTGGCCATGTGTTTCGCAATAAAAAGGTCTTGCTGCTTTCGCTGGTGCAAAACTGGGTGATCGGCCCAGTTCTTATGTTTCTGCTGGCGATAGCCTTTCTTTCCGGCAACAACAGCTACATGGTGGGGCTCATACTGATCGGCCTTGCGCGGTGCATTGCCATGGTCATTGTGTGGAACGACCTTGCCGGAGGCGACAGGGAATATTGCGCGGGGCTTGTGGCCTTTAACGCCATATTTCAGGTGCTGTTTTTCTCTGTTTACGCCTATGTGTTCATCACGGTGCTGCCCGGTTGGCTCGGCCTTTCGGGGGCGGTTGTGGATGTGAGTATGGGGCAGATTGCCGAAAGCGTGTTCATTTACCTTGGCATCCCCTTTATTGGGGGCATTGTGTCCCGCTTCTACGGACTCAAGGTCAAGGGGGAGGACTGGTACGAGAATGTTTTTATTCCGCGTATCAGCCCATGGACGTTGCGGGCGTTGCTGTTCACCATTGTTGTGATGTTCTCCCTCAAGGGCGAGTACATTGTGCAGCTGCCCATGGATGTGGTGAAGGTTGCCATCCCCCTGCTGGTTTACTTTCTCATTATGTTTTTGCTGTCGTTCTACCTTTCGTGGCGGGCAGGGGCGAACTACGAGCAGTCGGCAACGTTGTCGTTTACCGCTGCGTCCAACAACTTTGAGCTTGCCATTGCCGTAGCCATTGCCGTGTTCGGTCTCAATTCCGGCGAGGCCTTTGTGGCGGTTATCGGCCCATTGGTGGAAGTTCCGGTGCTGATCGCCCTTGTGAATGTGGCACTGTATATTCGCCGCAGGTATTTTGTCGGACGGGAAACAGTCTGACCGGCCTTGCCCGGGAATTTCTACTGATCTGGCGGGTCGAAGCCAAGCCTGTAAATAAAGTAGGCCGCCTAAAAGGCGGCCTACTTCGTTCAATGCGTATTGCTAATCATCGCTTGATGCGTTCAGGCAGGTTGAAAATAATGGTCAGACCCTTGGGGAGAGGTTCAGGAGGCGGGAGCCGCACTCCGCTCCTCTGGGTTCGCACTATGGCGTTCTGGGCGGAGTTGTCAAAATACTTGTTTCCAGAGCTTTTTATAAGCTTGTATGCTACAATTTCTCCGTCTGGCGAGACATTCACATCTATTGTGCAAGCCATGGTTTCATCCTTTGGTGATGAAAATGCCCAATACTGGCGCACAGTCTCCATAAAACTGTGTATATAATTTTCCATTGGCGACATTTTTCTAGTTATTGCAATAGAATATTCCTCTATTGGCGTATATTCAAGATGTTGATTTGAATTTTTTGTGCAGGAACATATAAGCAGTAGAGTTAAGGCAATAAGGAATAAGAGCTTTTTATTATGCGCACGCATTTGAATTTTTCCATAAACCAGGGTTACAAAGAAATTATTTGCCAAGGAACACACATCCCTCTTTATCAGCCTATGCCTCTCGCTCATTTTTCGATAGCCCCCGCAATAGCCCAAGCTTGTTGGGCGTTTCATGCATCCCCTTAACTTTACAGAAAAATAGACGCTGTCGCACATCGCAGGCATCTACGCGTTATGCGCAATAAAATACTTAGTTAGTAGGTATTAAATGATATATGTCCATTTTTATTGACATAATTAGTGCAGTTAAAAATTAGCTGTGGTAGTACGCAAATAATACCATCTTACTATGATATCGGCGCGCAATGATTGTGGCTGGTCGTAGTAGGGAAACCTTTTTATGGCGCACTGCTATATATTTTATTTTGGGGTTAATTGCATGAAAAAATTGCTTATTCTTGGTGCTGGCGCTGGCGGAACCATGATCGCCACGAAAATGAGAAAGCTCTTGAGTGAAAGAGAATGGGAAATAACGCTGATTGACCGGGATCCCGTCCATCACTATCAGCCCGGTTGGCTCCTGATTCCGTTCGGGGTTGATACGCCGCAGGGTTGCGTTCGTCCCAAAAAGGATTTTATCAGCCGCGGAGTTAACTTCGTGATTGATACGATCACCGCTGTTGATCCTATTCAGCGCAAGGTCGAATGCAAAAACAGCACGCACACCTATGACTGGATTGTTGTTGCCTCTGGCGCGAGGATCGCTCCTGATGAAGTGCCCGGTCTTCTGGACGACTGGGGCGGCAAAATCCACAACTTCTACACCCATGACGGCGCTGCGGCGCTTGGCAACAAGCTGAAGCACTTCAAGAAGGGTCGTCTTGTTCTCCATATTTGCGAAACCCCCATCAAGTGCCCGGTTGCGCCTCTGGAATTTGTGTACATGGCCGACTGGTATCTGCAAAAAATGGGCGTGCGCAAAGATGTGGAAATTGAGCTTGTCACGCCGCTTACGGGTGCTTTTACCAAGCCTGTGGCCAACAACATCCTTGGCGCGCTGTGCGAACAGAAGGGCATCAAGGTCACCACAAACTGGACTGTGGACAGCGTGGAAGCCGACCGCGCCGTGATCGCTTCCGTCACGGGCGATGAAATCCCCTACGACCTGCTGGTGAGCATTCCCCCGAACCTTGGGCAGGAATTCCTTATTGAATCTGAAGTCTCCGACGTGACCGGCTTTATTGATACGGACAAGGAACTGCTGAAGTCCAAGAAGTTCGAGAACATGTATATCATCGGCGACGCAACAAACGTCCCCGCGTCAAAAGCCGGGTCTGTGGCCCACTTTGAAGCGGACGTGATCGCCCAGAACCTGATGGCCGACATTGAAGGCACCGACAACTATTACAGGTTTGACGGCCATACCAACTGCTTTATCGTCACAGGCTTTGAAAAAGCCTCGCTGATCGACTTCAGCTACGCTGTGGAACCCCTGCCGGGCATGTTCCCGCTGCCTGGCGTTGGCCCCTTTGAGCTGCTGGGCGAAAGCCACATCAACTATTGGGGTAAGCTCATGTTCAAGTGGGTGTATTACAACCTCATGCTGAAAGGTCATGAGCTCCCGTTTGAACCCAATATGTATCTTGCAGGGAAAGATACCTCCTTGCTGAGAAGCAAGTAGACCGGAGGGATCATATGACACCTGAAGATAAAATTCTTGAGCGGCTGGAAGCCATTGAAGGAAGGCTCAGCGACCTTCAAGCGAGCAAGGAAAGCAGCAGCATGCTGCTGAGCGAGCTGACGCCCATTGGTAACCATGCCTTTCGCCTTATTGTTGAAGAGATGGAAACCCTCAACGGCAGGGTTACGCTTGACGACATTCTGGATCTGGGCCGAAAGGGTTTGCTGACTGTTCCCAGGCTTACGTGGCTGCTCGACCAGCTCGAGAACGCCACCGACCTGTGGAAGATTCTGCACCCTGCGTTTGCGCCGACTTTTCCGCACATTATCGAAAAGATGGGCGAGTGGGAAAAGGATGGCGTGTTTGAAAAGATGTCTGCATTCAAAAACGCCGGCGGCAACCTGCTTGGCTCCATGAGCCCGGAAGACATTGCCAAAACAGGCGAAGGCCTGGCCTTTTTGATCAGCCAGTTGCAGCGCCTTGCCGACCCCGACCTGCAAGCCAAGATCACGAACCTGATCGGCATGCTGGGCGAGATCGACACGGCCAACGTGAAGCCCACGGGCGTCTTTGGCCTTATTGGGGCGCTTGGCAGCGCGGAAGGCAAACAGACTCTGGGACTGCTTGCCGAACTGATAAAAGTAGCAGGAAAGTTCACGGGCCAGAACGCGTCCAAATAACCGAGAGGTTATCTGAACGCGTTCCCCGGAACTGTTCGTTTATAAATGCAAACGTCCGCCGAAGTTGTGCAACTCCGGCGGACGTTTGCGTGAACTGTTCTTGGCGTGTCACCTCAAACAAAATTAAAATAATTTACTTCAACAATACTTTTCGCCTGAGTGACCCCGCTTCATGTTTTGATGTCACCTGCCATTTGAAAGCCAAGTTATGCGCAAAGTGGTATGGGATTCACAGCGAGCAGTATAGATGCGTAAAAAAGGCATAGCTGACAGCGGCTGTGCAACCTGCTATTGTCGCCCCAAGAAAAATTATGCGTAATCATCTGACCCGCCAACAACTCGAAGGCCTGACCCTGTGCTGGGAACAGTGGGAGGCCGAGGCCGCAACACGCACGCAAAAAACCATGCGTGCGCGTCTGCACCTGATTTTTTTGCTGATGCGCTACGGCGGCTTGCGGCTGGGCGAAGTGCTGGCGCTGGAGCTTCGTTCCTCCATAGACACCGTCACTGGCATGCTGCGCGTTTCTGGCTCCAACGCGCGCGAAATTCTGCTGCCAGTGAGCGCCATGCGCAACATCCGGCGCATTCTTGGTCTGCCGCAGGCGGCGGAGCCTGATTTTTTGCAGTTTGACCAGAGCTTTCTGCGCAAGAAATTTTACGCAGTGGGCAGCTTGATGGGCCTGCCTTCTGCCTGCGTTGGGCCTCGCGCCATACGTTATTCGCGCGGGCTTGAATTGCTGGAACTGCATGTGCCCGTGCCGTTGGTACTCAAATTTCTTGGGCAGCAGGATGCTGACCAACTGCTGGCCTTTCTGAACTTTTCTGACGGCGAGGTGCGCAAACTGCTGACCACGCAGGCTCAAGGAAAAGACACCTCGGCAAGCGCCTGCCACGGCGGCGAGGCCGATGACGGAACCAATCTTTTTTGGGGCATTGTTACCCGCATATTTACCGGCATGCGCAAGGTGTATGTGGAGATAACCACTTTTTCTGATTTCAGGCTCGCGGCGGCCTGCACACCGGAAGAAGCCGCCCTGCATGAAGTGCACGAAAATCAGGTGCTGAGCGTGCGGGTAGACCCAGAGCGCATAGTTTTAAGCCCTGAAAAATCGTCCATGAGTCTTGCCAACTGCGTCAAGGGCGTGGTGGACAGTCTGCACTCTGACATGGTGGAAACCTTTGTCTGCGTTGGCTTGCCAGACGGCACAACCCTGCGGGCCACGGTAGACACCTGCACGCTGGACAACATGCATCTGCGTGACGGCAAAAAGGTGTATGCCCATTTTGCCTCCAGCGCCGTTCGGCTGGTGGCCGAGTAGTTTTTTCAGATATTGCTGCGGCCCGTATGAAGCTGGTTTGTTGCCTCCCTGTTTTGGCCTTCTTTTGCAATCTTTTATGTCCCGCTTTTTCATGATAGCGTGATTAAAGTCGCGCTGAACAGAGTTGGTCTATTAAGATTACCTCTTCAAAAGGAGTCTGATCCATGTTCCGTTTACCCCGTTTTCTGCTCCTGGCTTGCGCTGCGGGCTACATGGCCTGCGCCGCGCCAGTTCTGGCCGCCGATACTCTCATGATGGCAACCACCACCAGCACGCAGGATTCCGGCCTGCTCGAATATCTGGAGCCTGTCTTCAAGCAGGAAACCGGCATTGAGCTTAAGTGGGTTGCCGTGGGCACCGGCAAAGCCCTTGAAATCGCCAAAAATTGCGATGCCGACGTGCTGCTGGTGCATGCGCCTTCGGCTGAGCTTGAATTCGTCAAGGCCGGGCATGGCGTGGACCGCCGTCAGGTCATGTACAATGACTTTGTGATCGTTGGCCCCGTGGCTGACCCCGCTGGCGTGAAAGGGCAGACCACTGCCGAGGCGCTGAAGCGTATTCTGGATACCAAGTCGGGCTTTGTGAGCCGTGGCGACCAGTCCGGCACGCACAAGGCGGAGCAGAAGTTGTGGCAGCAGAGCAATATTGTGCCTGACAAGGATCCCAAATATTTTTCTGCGGGGCAGGGCATGATCTCTACCCTGAACATGGCTGCAGAAAAGCAGGCCTACGCCCTCACAGACCGTGGAACCTGGATCACCTTTGCCGACAAGATGGGCGATAAAAATCCGCTGGCTATCGTGGTTGAAGGCGACAAGGCCCTGTTCAACCAGTACAGCGTCATCACGGTCAATCCCGCCCAGTGCCCCAAGGTCAAGACCGATCTGGCCAAGAAGTTTGAAGACTGGTGGGTTGCCCCGGCCACCCAGCAGAAGATCGCCGGGTACATGCTCAAGGGGAAACAGCTTTTCTTCCCCAATGCCAACAAGTAGCGCACCCCGGTAGCGCAGGCATGTAACACGCATTCGCCCGAGGCCAGTGGTGTGCCCCGGCTTCGGGCGAATGCTGTTTTGACCAGCAACGAGCGGCAGCAATGGATTATCTCATCAACGGCTTCAGCAGTGCCTTGTATCTGCTCACGCATATGGATGCGGCCACGCTTTCGGCCATTTACGCAACCATTGCGTCTACCTGCTACGCCATGGCGGCAGCCTTGCTGCTGGGGGTGCCGCTGGGTTTTCTGCTTGGGCATTGCTCCTTTCCCGGCAAAAGGGCGCTGCGGCTGATTTCAGATACCTTGCTGGCCTTTCCCACAGTGCTGATCGGCCTGCTGGTCTACGCCTTTATCACCGCGCGCGGCCCCCTTGGCGAATACGGTCTGCTGTTTACGCTTCCGGGTATGGCCATCGGGCAGGCGGTACTGGCCCTGCCCATAGTGATTTCGTGGACAGCACAGGCGCTTGAAGACCTTGATCCCCGCTGCCGCGAAACCCTGCTTACGCTGGGTGCCAACGGCAGGCAGCTTGCCATGTACGCGCTGTGGGAGTGCCGTTACGCCGTGGGCATGGTGTGCGTTACGGCCTTTGGTCGCGTCATTACAGAAGTGGGCGTGGCCATGATGCTTGGGGGCAACATCCGTTATGCCACCCGCACCATGACAACGGCCATTGCCCTTGAAACCAGCAAGGGCGATTTTGCCCAGGGTATTGCCCTTGGCCTTGTGCTGCTGCTCATGGCCTTTGTGGTCAATCTGGCGCTTGCATTTTTCAGGCGCAGAGGGCGGGCATGAGCGCCAATTTGTATGAAGCCCGCAACCTTGTGCAGCGCTACAATGGGCGAGAGGCGCTCAGTGTGCAGTATCTTTCTATTGAAGAGGGTGAGGCCGTATTCCTCACCGGCCCCAATGGCTGCGGCAAATCGACCCTGTTGCGGCTGCTGGCCTTTCTGGAGCACCCGGCTGCTGGCGAGCTGCGCTATGCCGGTGGTGCGGAAGGGCGCAAGGAGGCAACCCTGCTTTTGCAGGATCCCTACCTGTTGCACATGAGCGTTTTCAACAATGTGGTGCTTGGGCTGAAGTTCCGCAACCAGACGGCTGACCTGCGGCAGACTTTTGAACGCTGCATGCAGGCCGCAGGTTTTGGCGATCCCTGGAATTTTGCGGATCGCGGCCCGCGCGAACTCTCTGGCGGAGAACGCCAGCGGGTTGCCCTGGCATCGCGCCTGGCCCTGCGGCCCAGAGTGCTGCTGCTCGATGAACCAACAGCCAATGTGGATGCCGCAAGCGCACGGGCTATTGCCCTGGCAGTAAGGAACAGCACGGCAGAAGGCATGACTGTTGTCTGCGCCACACATGATCCGGCTCTTTTGCGCGCCCTTGATGCAAGGGAAATCAAACTTGGCGCAGCGTGGGACATGGACGCCCGCGTTTCGTCATCATAGATCCTGCCTGCATTATCCCGGTTCCCGCTTACAGCATTTCCCCTTATTCCTCCGTATTGCACAAAAACTCCCCTTTCCTCCCCAACTTTTCCTCTTGCGGGAGAAAAGCGAGACGTTTTTTTTGCCCGCTTGCACTTTTTTTTCTCGCAATGGTATCGAAGGATAAACACAAACAGGCGTAGATGCGCCTTGTTTAAGGAGGCTCCATGTTCCGTTTTTTGCGCGTCAATATGGCAACCAAGACCTGTGTTTTTGAAGAAATCCCTCAAGAATACGCTGGCCTTGGCGGCCGTGCGTTGACTTCTACCATCGTTGCGCGTGAGGTGCCGCCCACCTGTACGCCCATTGGCCCCCACAACAAGCTTGTTTTTGCTCCCGGCCTGCTGGGCGCCACCAATAGCCCCAACGCCAACCGTATTTCCGTGGGCTGCAAAAGCCCGCTGACCGAAGGCATCAAGGAATCCAACGCGGGCGGTCAGCCCGGCGGTCACTTGGCCCGTTTGGGCATTCTGGCTGTTATTGTGGAAGACATGGCCAAGGAAGGCGAGTGGTGGCAGCTTGAAGTGAGCAAGGACCACGCCAAGCTGATTCCCGCCGAAGTGGCCGGAATGAACAACTTTGATGCCGTGGCCAAGCTGGTGGAAAAGTACGGCAAGGATTGCAGCTACATCACCATTGGCCGTGCGGGCGAATTCAAGCTCACTGCGGCTTCCATTGCCTGCACCGACCGAGAACTGCGCCCCATGCGCCATGCCGGGCGCGGCGGCGTTGGAGCGGTAATGGGTTCCAAGGGCCTCAAGGCCATCATTGTGAATCCCGAAGGCGGCAAGAGCCAGCCTCTGGCAGACGAAAAGGCTTTTCGTGAGGCTTCCAAGCGCTTCGCCACGGCGCTTTCCGAACACCCCATCACCAGCAAGGGGCTTGCCGAATACGGCACCGCCGTGCTCGTCAACATCCTGCACGAGGCGGGCGGCCTGCCCACCGCCAACTTTACTGTTGGGCAGTTTGACAAGCATGAGGCTGTTTCGGGCGAACTTTTGAACCAGCTCACCAAGGAACGCGGCGGCGAGGGCATAGTTGCCCACGGCTGCATGAGCGGCTGCATGATCCGTTGCAGCGGCATTTTGCCCGACAAAAAGGGCAAGTTCCAGAGCAAGTGGCCCGAATACGAAACCCTCTGGTGTTTCGGCCCCCACTCCGGCATTGGCGACCTTGATGCCATCTCCAAGTACGACTACATGTGCGATGATATCGGCGTTGACACCATCGACGTGGGCGTTGCCGTGGGCGTTGCCATGGCTGGCGGAGGTATCCCCTACGGAGATACCAAGGCTGTGCTTGATGTCATGAACGGCATCAGCGAGGGCTCTCCGCTTGGTCGTATTGTTGGTTGCGGCGCGGCCACCACGGGCCGGGTGTTTGGCGTGCGGCGCGTGCCTGCGGTCAAGGGCCAGAGCCTGCCCGCATATGATCCCCGTGCGGTCAAGGGCCAGGGCGTCACCTACGCCACCTCGCCCATGGGCGCGGACCACACCGCCGGTTACGCGGTGACGGCCAACATCCTTAACTGCGGCGGTACGGTTGACCCCCTTAAGAAGGACGGTCAGATCGAGCTTTCACGCAATCTCCAGGTGGCTACCGCCTCTGTGGATTCCGTGGGCCTGTGCCTGTTCACGGCATTTGCCATCCTTGACGTGCCGGATGCCTTGCCCGCCATTGTGGACATGCTCAATGCCAAGTTTGGCTGGAAGCTCACCGGCGATGACGTTGTGACGTTGGGCCAGCGCATTCTTTCCACAGAAATCGACTTCAACCGCCGCGCGGGTATCACCCAGGCTGCGGACGTGCTGCCCGATTTCTTCACTGACGAAAAGCTGCCCCCGCACAACACCACTTTCGACATCACCCACGAAGAACTCAAGACGGTCTTCAACTGGATTGAGGAAAAGAAGTAGGGTCGCCCTTATTGGTCTCCGCTCCGGCTGGCTCGGAGCGGAGACCCGAAATTTTGTTTTACGGCGGTGCCATAGCGCGCCCCGGCTGGCTTGACTGTTTTCGGACAGGGCGGGCATAACTGGACAAGATCTCATGAGGTCAAGGAGCGTCCATGAAACTGACCGTTAAGCTGAGCACCACCCTGCGTGACTACGTGCCGGACTACGTGCCGGAAACAGGCCTGCAGGTGGAAATGCCGGAAGGAAGCACTGTGGCCCAGTTGGCGCAACATCTGGGTTTGCCGCCGCAAGACATAAAAATTGTCATGGTCAACGGACGCCAGCAGAAGGTGAGCGATCCCATGCGCGACGGAGACCGTATTGCCTATTTTCCGGCTGTCGGAGGAGGCTAGGCCCGTTGACCATGACAATATCTGATCTGCATCAGTTCTTCCGCCCCTATATCCGGGCAAGATACCCCACAAAATCTGCTGGCGACGCGCAGGAAACACTGTTCGTGAGCCTTGAGGGCTTGCGCCTTTGGGCTGCGTCCCAGGCTCTGACGTTACGTGCTGCCATGATTTATCTGTTGGGGCAGAACATCTGGCCGGAGCGCTTTCGCCGGAATTTCGGGCTGGTCACAGCGGAGGAAATGACGCGGCTGCTGCAAAGCCGTGCCCTAGTGCTGGGCTGCGGCGGTCTGGGGGGACATGTGGCCGAGCTGCTGGCCCGCTCCGGCGTGGGCAGGATCCGGCTGGTGGATAACGATGTGTTTGACGAGAGCAATCTCAACCGCCAACGATTCTGCTCCGAGCGTATGCTGGGGCAGCGCAAGGTCTGCGTAGTGCGCAATGCCCTGGCGGATATTGCCAGCCACGTGGAAACAGAAGCTCTTGGATTAGTAGCAGATGCGGACAATCTGCCCGATCTTGTGGCTGGTATGGACGTGGCTCTGGACTGTCTGGACAACATCAGCGCCAAAACAGCTCTGGAGCGGGCAGCCCTTGCTGCTGGCGTGCCCTTTGTTCACGGTTCCGTACTGCGCGAAGAAGGCTTTTGCTACGCCAACTCAGGCCCGCAGGCGCGTCTTGAGGAGCTTTACCCGCAGGGGCAGAGCAACAGCGAGCTTGAGCATGCAAGGCGCGAAGGCGTTGGGGCGCTGGCCCCGGCTTCGGTTGCCTGCCTCATGGCAAAGCTGGCTCTGCGGGCCATTTTGAGCCGCACCGCCAGCAGCGCGCTGTTCCACCTTGACCTCTCCGTGCCGGAAATGGAGCGTTTTGACTGGGCGGGCAAGACCTAGCCGTTCATTCCATTTTCTTCCTATTTTCCGGAGTATTCCCAGATAATCTGCCCGGTTTTTTCCGTGCCGTAACCGCCCATGCCCTCCACTGTCTGGTGGAATGCTTCGCTGCGGATAACATCCAGCAGGGCCTGAACCGCATCCCCATCAAAAAAACGCCGGGGAATGACCAGATCATATTCCTCAACACCAATGGGCGTGAATGGCAGGCCCAGCGCGTTGGCTGCCGCCCGCACGGCAAGCCCGGCATCCACCCGGCCGGAAAGCACAGCCGCAGCGACGTTCATGTGGGTATATTCCTCGTCGCGGTAGCCGTTGATGCTTGTGGGCGCGATGCCAAGGCAACTCAGGCGGTAATCAAGCAGCACGCGGGTTCCGCTGCCGCGCTGGCGGTTGATGAAGCGTACCCCCGGCTTGGCGAGGTCTTCAATGCTGTTGATGCCAAGGGGGTTGCCGGGCGCGGTCAGAATTCCCTGTTCCCTGTCCACCAGACGCAGTAGCACGGTGGGCTCTTCCAGATTATCCTCAATGGCCTTGCGGTTGTACACTCCGCTTGCCGGGTCGAGCAGATGGCTGCCCGCCAGATGGCATTGCCCGCGCTTGAGCGCCATGATGCCGCCCAGCGAACCCACATGGGCCGAGGTGAGCCGGTACTGCGGATGCGCCTTGCGCAGCATGCTGTCCAGCAGGTCAAGCGTGTTGTCGTGACTGCCGATGGCAAGCAGTGCGCCCGCAAGGGCCGTGGCGGGGCGCAGCAGTTCAACTGTAACGGGTTCCCCGGCATTGCAGCCTTCGCTGTCGCGTGGAATGCGAATGATGCCGTCGGCCCGGCTGAGGCTGGTTATGGTGCCCGCGCCGCGCGGCAGGGGCACGGCCACAACCGTATCACCCACGCAGCCCAGTTTGACCCGCAGTCTTTCTTCCATGCCGGGGCGCGAGGGCAGGGGATTGCAGGGAACCGCAGTGATCTTCTGCCGTTCGCTCATGGCTCGTTTCTGCCACAGGGCCAGCAAGGGCAGAACAAATTCTTCCATGGATATGCCAGCAGAAACCGGATACCCCGGCACACCCACCACGGGCTTGCCGTTGACCACCGCCAGCACCGTGGGTTTGCCCGGCATGACTGAAATGCCGTGCGTCACCACAGTGCCCATCTGCCCGAGCACATGGGCCGTAAAGTCGTGGCTGCCAGCCGAAGACCCGGCGTTGAGAATGACCATATCGGCAGTTGCAATGGCGCTGGCAATGGCGGCCCGTATGGCTTCAGGATCGTCAGGAACCACAGGCAGGGTGGCGGCTTCGCCCCCGGCCTCCGTGATCATGGCCGAAAAAATCAGTGAATTGAATTCGGGCAGCACACGGCCTGCGCGCAGGTCCTCCTCACGCGCATCCACCAGCGGCACAATTTCCGACCCGCTGGGGATGATGGAAACGCGGGGGCGGCGGAATACTGGTACTTCAAGCGCGCCGCCAGCCGCCAGCGCGCCAAGGTCGTAGGGGCCAATGCACGTGCCGGGCGGCAGGATGATCTCTGTAGCCACCATGTCTTCACCCATTTTGCGCACGTGCTGCCAGGGGAAGGCGGCCTTTTCAATGACGGCCCACTGCGATTCGCCCTGAGAATCCTTTTCGGTCTCGGTATTGATGTTCTCCATCATGACTACGGCATTGCAGCCCTGCGGCAAGGGGTGGCCGGTATTGATCCAGTGGGCCTGCTCGCCGATTTTGAGGCGCAAGGGGGTGCGGGCAGAGGCGGTGAATGTATCCTCCGCATGTACGGCGATGCCGTCCATTGCCGCGCCGTGAAATGCCGGGGATGAGCGCAGGGCAGCCACGGGCCTGCTGAGCACGCGGCGCAGGGCCTGCGCCAGAGGGATGCGTTCTTCGCCAAGGGCGAAGGCTTTGGCGTCAAGGCATGAAAACCAGTTGGCGCGGGCTTCTTCCGGGGGCAGCAGGGTCAGATAGGTGTTGCGCTTCAAGATAATTCTCCCAGCAATAGTGCCAGACGCATACTGGTCTAGCGAAAAAGTTCCACCATTACGGTGTCGCCCGCATCGTAGCCTTCGCGATTTTCAGGGCAGACCATGAGGCCGTCTGCCGCAGCAATGCCTGAAATAAGGCCCGATGCGCCCATGATGGGTTCCGCCTCGTACAGCGGTTGCAGGGTTTGGCTTGACTGCGTTTGCGTGGGGGGCTGGCTGGGCAGGGGGCGCAGTTTCACGCGCAGATAGTCGCGCCTGCCCTGTGCAGAAGCAACAGACCGTGCAAGCACTGCGGGAACCTGCGGTTGTTTTGCGGAATCGGCACGCCCCTGCAGATGCTCCAGCAAGGGAGCAAGAAATACGCGGGCGCAGACAAGCGCGCTGGCGACATGACCGGGCAGGCCCACAAGGCAGACTGTGCGCCCGTTTACTATGGCTTTGGCCAGAATAAAGGGTTTGCCGGGGCTGATGGCAACTCCGTGCACAAGTAACTGAGCCTGAGGCAGGGACTCAAAAATCTCCACGGTGTGATCGCGCATGCCCGCAGAGGAGCCGCCGGAAACCACCACCACGTCATGCATCTCTGCAAGTTGGGTTACGGCTGTTTTGAGCTTGGCGGCGTCATCGTTGACAATCCCGGCTCTCACGGCCTGCGCGCCAGCCTCGCGGCAGAGGGCTGCAATGCTGTGGGCGTTGATGTCGCGGATTTTGCCCGGCGGCGGAGTCGCGGAACTGGGGACAACCTCGTCGCCCGTGGAGAGCACGGCAACCAGCGGTTTGCGGCGCACCTCCACCTCCACCACGCCAAAAGCCGCCAGCAGGCCAATATCCTGTGGGCGCAGGCGGTGCCCGGCTTGCAGCAGCAAAGACCCTGCGGTTGCGTCATCATCGCGAAAAATAACATTGTCGCCCGGAGCCTGACTGCGGGTAATCTCAATGAGGTTGCCTCCCGCAGGGCGGGAGTATTCAACCATCACCACGCAATCCGCACCCTGTGGCAGCATGCCCCCGGTGAGAATGCGCGCGGCCTGTCCTTCTTCGAGCTTGATATCCGGCACTTCGCCCATGCGGCAGTCGGCCACGCATTCCACCAGAGCGGGGTTGCCCTCCTGCGCGCCAAAAACATCGCGGGCGCGGCAGGCAAAACCATCAACGGTGGAGCGGTCAAATCCCGGCAGGTCTTCTGTTGCCGAAAAGCATTGGGCAAGTCCGCGACCAAGGGCATCGTCCAGCTGGACGCGCTCTTCACCCAAAAGGGGAAAGGCCCGAATATGCTCAAGCACCGATTCAACTGATTGCAATGTCAAAAAAGGCTTCACCCGGCCCTCCGGTTCATGTGCGCGACGGTATGAAATCTATGGTAATACTGGCGCAAACGGGGGTAAAGGGCAATACGATTTGCGCAAGGGATGGTAAGTGCGCAGAAGCGGTCTGTGGATGGTCATCAATCATTCCGTGATTGATTGGTCTCCCTCGCTTGCGCGGCAGGAGAGATGGTTAGGGAAATGGCACTTTGTTTTGGTGGATCAGACCAAGACCAGGGGCAGGAAATAAATGCTCAGTCATTGTTTGCCGTCATCTCGGCTTAGAGCGTGAATGCCTGGAATATCGGGGCATGGGCAACATGCCCGCCAAGTGCATTAAATATTTCACTGACGGCCGCATCAGCCTGTAGCTTTGCAGTATCTAAAACAAGGTGCTCTCTGTCCCAAGGCTCATATTTTCGGTTAACTACACTTTGCCAATCGGGCAGAACAAGGCCGGGAATGTCTGGCGACCGGCCTTCGACCCTTTCCCTATGTTGCTCCGTATCCGAGCAGATGATTTCAACTTTCAGATAATCAACGCCCTCTTGAACAGCGACATCCCGCCATGCGTCACGGGTAATTCGTAATGGATTCACTGAGTCTGCCACAACCGAAAGCCCTAGACGTAGATTGTCCGCAGCCAAAGCGTAGCCGGTAATATACCCAGCTGGACCTAAATCCCACTGACTTTTTGCCAACCCGGAACGAACAAACGCCAGTTCCAAACTGTCTATGCGTATGTATGCGGCGGAAAGTTTTTGAGCGACCTTGCGCGCTATTGTAGTTTTGCCTGTTCCCGGCAGACCGCAGAATATCAACAGCATTTTTTGTCCTTGTCGTTGAAGTGCCTGGGCGCTACCCAGGCAAATGCGTTATTCACGGGCAAGTGACGCAGTATTCACTTCAAGCAACGCCCGCTTTTTTGTGGGGGCAGTTTCCACAAAACGCAAAGTCCGCCGAAGTTGTGCAACTTCGGCGGACTTTGTCTGAACAGTTCTTGGTGGGCCCACCAGGACTTGAACCTGGGACGGGCCGGTTATGAGCCGGAGGCTCTACCAACTGAGCTATAGGCCCCAAGGAGGGGAAATATAGCTGCAAGGCTGGCTTCGGTCAAGTGCGTGTATTGGGTGGTTTTTGGCGTGCAGCTCCGGCACGTCGCCAAACCAGCCCCTACTACATGGCGTTGCCTGCTTCCAACAAGGAAATCTGCTCGTCCATGGCCTTTTTCAGCGGGGCGGGCAGGCCCATGATGTCCACGTTCAAAAAGCCCCGCACAATGGTGGCGGCGGCTTCGTCTTCGTCCAGACCGCGCGCCATGAGGTATTCAATTTCCTCCTGCGCGATCTTGCCCACCGCGGCCTCGTGCGAAAGCTCCACGCCGTCCTGGTTGCTGTCCAGCTCGGGGATGGCGTGCATGCGCCCGCCGCCAAGAATCAGCCCCTTGCATTCAAGGTGCCCCTTGGCGGGAGCGGCGGAAGCGCCGATAAAGCCCCGGTTGATGACCGTGCCGCCCGTGGTGACAACGCGCGAGATGATTTCGCCGCGCGTATCGGGGGCCGCAAGGTCGATGCGGTTGCCGCAGTCCACATAGGAGCCTGTGGGGGCCACCACAACAGAGTTGAAGCGGGCCACTGCTCCGGCTCCAGCCAGAGTCATGGTGGGGTACATTTGCAGGTCGCCCACAGGCTTGAGCAGAATGTAGTTGTTCTGGAACTCGCCCCCGGCTTCCACAATCCCGGCAGAACGGGGGCGCACCGTCGTGCTGCTGCCCCAGTTGTGAATCATGGTAAAGGTCAGCTTGCCGCCTTTTTCCACATAATACTCGGTGACGCCCAGATGGGCGGCATCGTTGGCATCGTGCGCAGTGGCGCAACCGCCAAGAATGTGCAGCTCGGCGCCTTCTTCAACAATCACGATATTGTGGATGCTCTGGCCCGCGCCGTGCCCCTTGATGAACATGCAGGACTGCACGGGCTGGGCGATTTTGACGCCCTTGCGCGCCCGCACAAAGTAGCCGCCGTTGCAGTGCTCCTGCGCCATGCGCGTGAACTCGTCCTTTTCAGGATTCAGCAGCTTCCAGTAATACTGGGGCAGGCCGTCGAACTTTTTCAGCGCCGTGCGGATGTCCATGAGGTCGAGCCCCTCATGGCGCGTTTCGCAGTGCACGCCCGCGTGGTTGAGCTGCATGAACGCGCCGCTGGCGGTGCTGTCGTTCACATCGATGCCAGCCAGCACCAGACGTTCCTGATCTTCGCGGGGCAGGGCTGCGAGGTTTTCAATGGGTGCGGCGTTTTCGCCGCCGCTGAACTGAAAGCGGGAAAGATTGACAGAACTCATTTAAGGGGCGCCTCCGCAATTTTGCCAAGCATGTCGCCGGTGAGGCAGCGCAGACATTCCTGATAGCCATGGGTAGCGATGTGATCCAGAATTTCGCGGGGCCGCGCCTCGCAGCACAGCTTGCCCTGATACATGACCTGCCCGCGGTGGGCATTGACGTATTCGAGAATATGGCCGGTGTGGGTGATGATAAGACCGCTGGTGGAGCGCACCTTTTCACGCTGCCGCAGCGTGGCGCAACATCGGTCGGGCGTGCCGTCAAGCAGGTAGCGCACGGTTTTGCCCACAAGCGCCATGTTTTCAAGGTCAACGCCGGATTCCGGCTCGTCAAAGAGCAGCAGATCGGGCTTTTGGGCCATGAGTTGCAGCAGTTCGGAGCGCTTGATTTCGCCGCCGGAAAAGCCCGCGTTCACATCGCGCTTGAGAAAATGGTCAAAATGCACCTTGCGGGCCATGTCTTCTATATCCATCTTGCGCCCGCGCCCGCACAGTTCCACCAGCTTGCCCGTGGGCAGGCCATGAATGGTGGGGGGCCGCTGAAACGACATACCGATGCCAAGGCGCGCACGCTCGTACATGGGCGCGTGGGTAATGTCTGTGCCTTTGTAGATAATCTGGCCCTGCGTAACCTCATACCCCGCAAAGCCCATGAGGGTCATGAGCAGGGTGGTTTTGCCGGAGCCGTTGGGGCCAAAAAGAATGAATGTTTCGCCTGGACAGATGTGCAGATCAATGCCCTTGAGCACGGGCGTGCCCTTGACCGAAACGTGCAGGTCACGGATTTCAAGCATCTTCTTCTCCGGTTTCGCCCAGATACTCCAGCACATCGTAATGCACGTGATCCAGAATATGGGTCAGCCTGGAGACGCATTCCTCGCCCACGGCGCTGCCAATCAGGCTGACAATAAAGTTCGCGCGCTTGGAATTGACCAGCGCTTCATAGCCAGGATCAGCGGAATACGGAATGGCCCGAATGGAATCGCTGAATTCCTGGAGTTTTGCTTCATCGAGATATTTGATGGGCTGGGGCTCGTTGTCGAGATAGGCGATGCCGTCCCGCAGCTCCAGCATGATCGGTTTGCCACGCAGATAAGCGATGCACACTTCCATGGTAATCCCCTTGGTTTTGTGATGCCGCATAGTGGCAAACTTGCCACCCCCTGTCCAGAGATGCGGCGCATTCAGCTGCCTGTCTTTATTGGAGCGTGGCGAGGTGTAGCGGCGCTGTTCAAATGCTGGCGCGCCTTTGCCGGATATGCGGCATATGTCAGATATGGTAAAAATGTACAGGCAAGATCACGCTACACTGCACGGCAGCAGGGTTTAGTTCCCCACTGCCGCGCAGCAGTGCCTGACGGGCAAGAATTATCTGTGCCGGGGCGTCATGCTGAACCCTCAGGCAAGGCCAAACCTCAGCGCGGCATAGCCTACCACCTTGCGGGTATCGCCCGATGCCGTGGCTGAAGTGTCGTACAGGCACAGTTCCGCCCACGGTTCGCCCAGGGCGCGGGCGGCAAACAGGGCCAGGGCCATGGGGGCCGCCCCGCACATGGTGATTTTTTCACGCTGCACCATGGTGAGCAGACCTTCCGGGTCGCAGGCCAGCGCCTGCGAAAGGGCGAAGGCGTCCTTGCGCATGGTGGTTTCTTGGTCTTCGTAATGGTTCATGTCGGAGCTGACGATGATGCCGATCCGTTCGCCCTTGCTTTCGTACTGGCGGATGACCTCCGCCAGCGCAAGCCCCGCATCCTGCAGGGCCTTGTGCTGCATGGTGCCCACGCACACAGGGGTGATGCGGCGGGTCGCGCCGGGCGTTCCCTGCGGCGGCATGCATTGCAGAAAAGGCAGCAGGACTTCTATGGAATGCTCGCCAAGGTGCGAGTGCAGGTCAGGCGTAAAACCGCCCTTGCCGCACAGGCTGGCGGCCAGTTCCGCATCCACGTCAACACTGCCCAGCGGGGTACGCCACGTGCCATCCGGCCACACGCCGAGGGGCGCGCCTCTGCCCGTGTGGTTGGGGCAGAGCAGCACGAGCCGCTCCGGCAGGCTGGCTCCGGCTGTCGTTTTGTTCCAGGGGCTCATGAGCGCGGCCCCAAGCACCTTACCGCAGTATACATAGCCAGCATGGGGAAGCATAAGGCCGCACAGGCTTGCGGACGCCTTGCGCTTTGCGTCAATGGGCGCAGTTGCCGACAAGGCTTTTCCAGCCGTGAGGTATGACCTGATTTCCTTTTGCAGCTCACCGGGCGAAGCGGGATAGAAACGCCCGGCTGCGACTGGTTCACGTTCGGGCATGAGTACTCCTCGCTGGCGCGTCAGTTCAGCCCGCCCAGCAGGGCATAGTGGGTTTCCATGTATTCCTGAAGGCCCTCGCGGCTGCCTTCCCGGCCAATGCCGCTGAATTTCACGCCGCCAAAGGGTGTTTCGGCAGCAGCAAGGCCCGCATCATTAAAGCCAGCCATGCCGTACTGCAATTTGTTGAACAGCCGCCAGATGCGCGGCATGTCGCGCGTGCAGATATATGAGGCCAGGCCGAATTCCGTATCATTGGCAAGGGAAATGGCTTCTTCCTCATCGTCAAAAGTCATGAGGGCGGCCACCGGGCCGAATATTTCCTCGCGGAAAATGCGCATCTGCGGGTTCAGGCCCAACAACAGGGTCGGCTCGTAAAAATTGCCGCCAAGGCTGTGGGGCTTGCCGCCAAACAGCAGTTGCGCGCCTTTTTTCACGGCGTCCTTTACCAGAGCATCCGTGTGGGCCACTGCATCGGCATTGATAAGCGGCCCCATGTCGGTTTCCGGCTTGAGGCCGTCGCCCACGCGCAGGGCGCTGATGTGATCGAGCAGATTGGTGGCGAAGGTCTCCATCACCCCGCTCTGCACCAGAAAACGGTTGGCGCATATGCAGGTTTGCCCGGCATTGCGGAATTTGCAGGCCATGGCCATTGTCACGGCCTTGTCCATGTCCGCATCGTCAAACACAATAAAGGGCGCGTTGCCGCCAAGCTCCATGGAAATGCGCTTGAGCGTAGGCCCGCACTGGGTTGCCAGTTGCAGCCCCACCGCCGTTGAGCCGGTAAAACTGAGCTTGCGCACCAGCGGGTTGGAGGTGATCTCGTTGCCGATGCGCCGCGCGCTGCCCGTAACAACGTTGAAAACACCGGCTGGGATGCCCACCCTCACGGCCAGTTCCGCCATTGCCAGCGCGCTGTAAGGCGTGGCGCTGGCAGGTTTGACCACCATGGTGCAGCCTGCCGCCAGCGCAGGGGCCACCTTGCGCGGGATCATGGACATGGGGAAGTTCCACGGCGTGATGGCCGCAGCCACGCCCACAGGGGCATGACGGGTGAGGGCCTGCACCCCGTGGCGGTATACGGGCGTGACCTCGCCGCTGAAGCGGCGGGCTTCTTCCGCAAACCAGGGAAAGTACGATGCACCCTGAAGGATCTCTGCTCTGGCCTCGGCCAGGGGCTTGCCTTCTTCAAGGGTAAGCAGGCGGGCCAGATCTTCAATGTTATCGGCAATGGCGCGTTCCCAGGCGTGGAGTAGAGCGCCCCGTTCCAGAGGAGTTCTTGCGCTCCAGACAGCAAAGGCAGCCTGCGCGGCCTCAATGGCCTCGCGGGTTTCGGCCTCGCCGCAGTTGGGCACGGTGCCCAACTGTTTGCCGTTGGCGGGATTAATGACTTCAATAACGCTTTTGTCGGCCGCATCGCGCCAGTGCCCGTTGATGAGGCACTGGCTGCGGAACAGCTCCTGATCATGCAGAATACGGTACATAAAACCCCCCGTCATGAGCCCCGCAGGGCATCAGAACAGCTGCATGCCGTCTATCCAGTGGTGCTTGACCCTGCCGCGCAGGGTCTGACCCAGAAATGGCGTGTTGCAGCTTTTGGAATAGAGGTTTTCCGGCCCGGGAACCCATGTTTCGTCCGGGTCAAGCAGGAAGAAATCTGCTGGATCGCCGGGGGTAAAGCCGTTGCAGGGCAGGTTGAAAATTTCTGCCGGGCGGCGGCTCCACAGCCGGTGCACATCGGCCTCTGTCAGCACGCCTTCGGCCACCAGCCCCCAGGTGAGGCTGACAGCCAGATCAAGCCCGGTAAAGCCGCACATGGCATCGTCCAGGGTGCCTTCTTTTTCGTGGGCGGCGTGGGGGGCGTGGTCTGTGGCGAGTATGTCGATGGTGCCGTTTTTCACGGCGCGGCGCAAGGCCTCGCGGTCTGCGGCGGTGCGTAGGGGCGGGCTGACCTTGGCCTGGGTGTTGTAGCCCTCAAGGGCGGTTTCATCCAGCAGCAGATAGTGGGGGCAGGTTTCGGCAGTCACCTTGACGCCGCGCGCCTTGCCCCAGGCGATACAGTCAACGGTCAGCGCTGCGGAAACATGGGCAATATGTACGGGTACGCCAAGGTATTCGGCCAGCATGATGTCGCGCATGGCCTGATTGGCCTCGCCAGCGGCGGGCTGTCCTTTGACGCCGAGCAGACCGCTGGTCACGCCTTCGTGCATGCGCCAGCCCTTAGCCAGTTGCGGGTCCTCGCAGTGGTCTATGAGCACCAGATCAAGGTCTGCGCCGTATTCCATGATGCGCCGCACAAGCTCCGCATTTTCCAGCGGGCGGCCATCGTTGGAAACAGCCACGCAGCCTGCTTCCTTGAGTTCCGCGAGGGGGGCCATTTCCTCGCCCTTGAGGCCCACGGTGGCGGCGGCAATGGGGTGGAGGCGCGGGCCGTTGGGATGGCTCTTGCGCGCGCTGTCGAGCATGGCGCGCGTGATGCTGGCCGTGTCGTTGACAGGCTTGGTGTTGGCCATGCACATCACTGCGCCAAAGCCGCCCCGAGCCGCGGCCTCGAGGCCGGAGGCTATATCTTCCTTGTATTCAAAGCCCGGTTCGCGCAGGTGCACGTGGGCGTCGATGCAACTTGGCATGAGCACAAGGCCGTGGGCGTCAAAAACTTCGCGGCTGTCGTAGGTATGGTGACCTGCCGGGGTCATGGTGACAATTTTGCCGTGCCGTACCAGCAGGTCTACCGGGGCTTCAAGGTGGCGTGCGTTCTTTATCAAGAGGCTCATGCGCGTACTCCATCGTTGCGCGTGGCCAGCAGATAGAGCACGGCCATGCGCGTGGCGACGCCTGCGGCCACCTGATTCAGCACCAGGCTCGCGGGGGCGTCTGCTATGTCATTGGAAATCTCAAGCCCACGGTTCATGGGGCCGGGATGCAAAACCTTGGCTTCGGGCGCGGCAAGGGCCATCTGGCTGGAGCCAAGGCAGAAACGGCGGGAATATTCCGCAAGGTCGGGCAAAAGGCCCGCCTGCTGGCGCTCAAGTTGCAGGCGCAGACACATGACGGCGTCCACATCGCGCACGGCTTTGTCCAGCTCCGTGTAGATTTCCACGGGCCAGTGATCCACACCGGCAGGCAGCAGGGTGCGCGGGGCGCACAGGCGCACCTTGACGCCCAGCATGGTGAGCAAATGCATGTTTGACCGGGCCACGCGGCTGTGGGCAATGTCGCCCAGAATCAGCAGGGTACGCCCGGCAAAGCGGTTTTGCCATGCCTGCCGCAGGCTGTAGCAGTCAAGCAGGGCCTGCGTGGGGTGGGCATGCCAGCCGTCGCCTCCGTTGACAATGCCGCAGGGCAGCAGCTCCGCAAGAAAGCGCGCCGCGCCGCTGCTGGGGTGGCGGATGACAATGACATCCGGCCCCATGGCCTGAAGGGTGAGCCCCGTATCTTTGAGGCTTTCGCCCTTGTTCAGGCTTGAGCCTGATTTTGCCAGGGAATAGGTGTCGGCGGAAAGGCGTTTGCCCGCCACGTCAAAGGACGTCTTGGTGCGGGTGCTGTTTTCCACGAAAAACAGCACAACGGTCTTGCCCTTGAGGGTTGGCACCTTCTTGACCGGACGGCTGTTGATTTCCTGAAAGCTGGCGGCCAGGTCCAGCAGGTGCATGGTGTCTTCCGCGCTCAGTTGGGTGACGTCCAGCAGGTCTTTGTGGGGCCAGTGGTAGCGATTGTCGGTATTCATGACGTTGCGTGGTAAAAAGGTCAAAAAAAATCCCCGTTGCTATACAACGGGGGAATACGAAAAACGCCTGCAAATGCGAAAAAAATCAGGGAGGCCGGGGGCGCTGTGCTTGCCCTGCCATAGGAAATTGCGCAAACGGGCGTTGGTCTTCATAAGTAGCAAATGTAGGCGCGCTTGGACGCTTTGTAAAGCAAAAAGTCGGTTGACGCTTGCAGGGGCATTGTCTAGTTGTAGGGCGTACCGCGCACCAACGCAGACGTTTTTTGCGGCGCGGCTGTAAGTATCTTCAGCGAGGAGAACCACATGCTTGTGTCTCTTGTGGCCTACGTCTTGTGCGGGGCTGTGGCCGGTGTTCTGGCCGGGCTTCTGGGTGTTGGCGGCGGTATTGTTCTGGTGCCCCTGATGGTTGCCATTTTCCCCACAGTGGGAGTTCCCCCCCAGTATGTGCAGCAGATGGCGCTCGGCACTTCGCTTGCCAGCATCATGATCACCTCCATCTCCAGCGCGCGGGCGCATAATGCCCGCGGCGCCGTGCACTGGGATATTTTCAAGGCCATTACCCCCGGCATCCTTGTGGGTACGTTCTTCGGTGGTCTTGTTGCTACCCATATGCCCACCATGTTCCTGAAGATATTTTTTATCTGCTTTATCCTTTTTGTGTCGGCGCAGATGCTCTCCAACTACCGGCCCCCGGCCAGCCGTGATCTGCCCGGCAAGATGGGAACCGCCGGCGTGGGCGGCGTCATCGGCCTCGTGTCGAGCTTTGTGGGTATCGGCGGCGGTACGCTTTCCGTGCCGTTCATGACCTTTTGCAATGTGCCGCTGCACCATGCCGTGGGCACCTCCGCCGCCATTGGTTTTCCCATTGCCGTGGCAGGAACGCTGGGCTTTATTGTGGGCGGCTGGGGCAGGCCCGATCTACCCGCCATGTCGCTTGGCTTTGTGAACCTGTGGGCGCTGCTGGGTATTGCCACAGCCAGCTTTATGACCGCTCCGCTTGGAGCAAAGCTTTCGCATGCGTTGCCTGCGGCCAAGCTCAAGAAAGGTTTTGCCTGTTTTTTGATCCTTGTGGCCTTGAAGATGATCTGGGGCCTGGTGTAACGTAGACCCATGAAGCTTCAGTCGTACAACAAGGCTCTGGCCGAATCGGTGGTCTGGAACCTGCTCTGGCTTACGCTGGGGTCGGTTCTTATGGCCATATGCATTCAGAGCGTGGCCGCGCCCCATGGCTTCCTTTCCGGGGGAGTCATGGGCGTGGGCCTGCTGGTCAATTACTGGACAGGCACGCTCACGCCGCTGGTCTGGTATGCCCTGCTGTGCGTTCCTGTGTATGCTTTGGGCTGGTTTGGCGTGGGCAAACGATTTTTGCTCTACACGGCCTACGGAACCCTTTGCACCACGTTGTTCAGTTTTTTCATCACCTTTGAAATCCCCATTACCAACGAAGTGTACGCCACCGTGGTGGGCGGGGTGCTGCACGGTGCAGCCTGCGGCATCATGCTGCGCACCCTTGGCAGCAGCGGCGGTACGGATGTGGTCGCCGTGCTGCTCAAGGAACGCTGGAGCGTGCCCATCGGGCAATTCAATTTTCTGTTCAATTCCCTGCTGTTTCTTACGGCGGCCTCGCACATGGCGCTGGATCTTATTGTTGCTTCCATGCTGATGATGTTCATTTCGGCCAGTACGCTGGAGTATGTGCTGGGCCTGTTCAACCGGCGCAAGCTCGTTATGATCATTTCTGACCACGGTGAAGAAATCAGCGAGGCCATTTTGGTGACAGAGCGCTTTGGCGCTACGCTTGTACGCGGCAAGGGGGCCTACTCCGGCTCCGACCGCGAAATCCTGCTCACCGTCACCAACAATGTGGCGCTCAAGCGGCTGGAGAATCTGGTGTTCAGCATTGATCCGCGCGCCCTGTTCATTGTGGAAAACACGTTCTATGTGTCGGGCGGGCAGTTTGCCCGCAGAAGCCGTTGACGGCGGAGGCCCCATGAACCCGGAAGCCACGGAATCTCCTGAATCTGACGAGCCGTCGGAGGCCTTGCTGGCCATCAGGGCCAAGAGCATTCTGACCCTTGGAGGCGAAGGCCCTGCACGGGCCGCCCGCCTTTTTGCCCCGCTGAAAAAGATCGACAACGGCGTGCTGCTGGTGCGCGGCGGGCTGGTGGAGGATGTTCTGCCGTGGTCGCAGGCCAAACTGCCCGCAGGTGCGCTGGTGCGCGATGTGGGCGCGGTCTGCCTTGCCCCTGCCTGCGTCAACGCGCACACGCATCTGGAACTTTCGCATCTGGCGGAGAAAACCCGCTGGGGGCGCGGCTTTACCGCATGGCTGCAAAGCCTTATTCCCCTGTTGGGCGCTGCCCCGCAGGCGGATGCCGTGGAAAGCGCCTGCGCCGCACTGGCCCTGTATGGCACGCTGTATGTGGGCAACATCACTGGCTCCCTGCCCGGCGGCACGGCTCTGGTCGATGCGGCCTGCAATGAGGCGGGGCTGACCGTAAGCCATTTTTGCGAATGGTTTGGCTTTGGCGCGCCCTTTGCCGATGGTGAACGCCCCTGGCCGCCGCGCTGCCGTCAGGCTCTTGCCGATGATCCCTTTCTCATGGCCCGTTGCGCTCCCGGCGGGCATGCCCTGTATTCCACCGGGCCGGAAATCCTCAGCGCCGCGCGGCAGGACTGCTCCCGCATGGGACGCGTGTTTTCCTTCCACCTTGCGGAATCGCCCGAAGAAACCCAGTTGCTCACATCGGGCAGCGGGCCTTTGCGCGATCTGTACGCCGGGGTTGTGCTGCCGCCAGATTGGTCTGCGCCGGGTCTGCGCCCGCTGGCTTATGCGGTGAAGCTGGGCCTGCTCGGCCCCGGTACTCTGGCCGTGCACGGCGTGCAGCTTGACGCGCAGGAAGTCGAGGTCCTGGCAGCCAGCGGCGCGGCCCTGTGCCTTTGCCCTCGCTCAAACCGCAATCTTGGCGTAGGGGTGCCGCCTGTGCGCGAGCTTATGGAAAGCGGCGCGCTGCTGTGCCTTGGCACGGACGGGCTGACCTCCAACCGCGATCTGGATGTGCGCAAAGAGGCGGTGTGGCTGCGCGAAGCAATGGACGTGCCGCCGGAAGCTCTGGTGCGCATGCTGACGATTAACGGCGCTGCCGCCCTGAATCTTCTGGGCTGCGGGGCAGGGCGGCTGGAAAAGGGCGGGCCTGCGGATTTTTGTGTGCTGCCAGAAAACCTGACCTACTAGCCATCCACGAGCCAACAGCGTTTTCTGAGGATCGCAAATAGCTGTCACGCCTCTGAAGGCAGCTATAAATACCTTGAAATTATTCTCGATTATCTGTGTTTGTGTTTGGCGCATAAAGTCCTTGTCAGGGTAATTTGTTGCTGGCAGTATTCGCCCAGCAGACTGACGCCGTTACGGCATGTATCGCCAGCCTGCCGGTTGCGCCGCCAGGGGGTATTTGCGGCTTATCCGGGTTTGGGGATGCCGATCGCGTTATTTACTGCAAGCGGCTTGCCGCTTTTTCTTAACCTGCGCCAAGAAGGACAACATGACCGAGGAAGTTTTGGATTGGAAGGAAGCCATTGCCAGGGTGCTCAACAAGCGCGACATGTACGTCAAGCTGCTTGCCAAGTTTATTGAAACGGAGCGCGACACCCCGTCAAAGGTAGCTCAGGCCCTGAAGAGCGGCAACATGGAAGAAGCCCGCAACCTTGTGCACAGCACCAAGGGAGCAGCCGCCAACCTGGGGGCCAAGGCGCTGGCCGCCGCTGCGCTTGAGCTTGAAATGGCCGTCAAGGCCGGGGCAGATACCGACCGCGCCATGAACCATTTTTCCTCCGCGCACATGGACACGCTTGTGACCATGCACGCCTTTATGACGCAGTAGGCTGGCTTTGCTGAAAAAGTCGTGCCCCTCCGCCGGAATGTCCGGCAGAGGGGCTTTTTTTATGGGCGGCAGACATGCGCGGGCCAGCGGGGACGGGCGCAGGCTGCAAGGGGTCAGTTCCGGCCCAGTTTCAGGCGGGGACTTCCTGCATAGCTTGATGCGGTAAGAAACACTGGGGGGCGGGATGGAAGTTCTTTTACAAAAGGCCCCACTCCGCAGCATAGCTCAATGATTGATAGTCTGCCCACCGCCCTAGGGGCAGAAGCATTCGTGCGTTTCGTCCATGAACTGCTCAAGCTTTGCCACAGCCTTGCGCAGTTCGTTTTCAACCTGCTGGTGTTTCTCCGGCGTGTCGCGAAAGGCTGGCAGGGAGACGCTCATGGCGCAATCCACGCGCCCGGCAAAGGTAACAGGCACAGCATAGCAATGCAGCTGCGGGTTGATTTCGCCAATATCTCGGGCAATGGCCCCCTGTCGTACCCCTTGCAGTTCTTCCAGAAAAGCGTCCATGTCAAAAGGCTCGGTGCAGAGCTCCCCGGCAAAAAGGGCAACCACTTCCTCCCTTTTGCACTGGCTGAGCAGCGCCTTGCCCAGCGCCGTTTTGCGGGCGGGCATGCGCGAACCAACGCGGGAAATGATCTGGATAGGCTCGCGAGAATCCACCTTGGCTATGTACAGCACCTCGGTATGGGAGAGGATGCCCAGCTGGCAGATTTCGGCGCAGGCGTCCACCACCTGTCGCATGCAGGCCTGCGCCTGTGCCATAAGGGGGTCTTGCGTGCGAAAACCCTCTGAAAACAGATACAGGCCCCGGCCCAGTTCATACCGGCCCGAGAGTTTGTCTCTGCGAACAAAATCATGCCGTTGCAGTGTTTCAAGAATGGGCGAGATCGTCCCCTTGCTGCTGCCGATGCACAGGGAAAGCTGAGTAAGCGTGAGGCCGTGTTCTGCATCAGCCAGGGCTTCAAGAAGTGAAATGACCCGCTGGGTCGGCATGTGGACGGTTGGTTTATGTTGGTCTTGCATGACCAGTGTTTTGCACGGAAAAGCAATTTTTTCAAGAAAGGGTCAGGGGGATACTTGACGCAGATTGTTTGTCCGGATAGTTTGTATTTACGTATTGAGTTCGTATATGCAAACAAGTGGCTGCAATCCTGAAAAGAGGGTGACCAAATGGGAACAACGGGTGCTCTGATTATTCTTGGCGTAACGATCGTCGGCATTGTGGTGCTGTGCGTGCGTTACAGGGTTCATGCATTTTTGGCGTTGATGGCCGCTTGCGCCTTTTTGGGGATTGCCAGCGGCATGCCCCTGGGTGCCATTGGCTCGTCCATTGAAAAGGGCATGGGCAATACCCTGGGCTTTCTGGCCCCCATCCTCGCGCTGGGCGCGTTCATGGGCAAAATGCTCGAGGTTTCGGGCGGCGCACAGCGGCTCGCCAAATCGCTTATTGGCGTTTTTGGTCAGACCAAGGCCTATTGGGCCATGCTCATCATCGGCTATATCTGCGGCATCCCCGTGTTTGCCCAGGTGGGCATGGTGCTCTTGATGCCCCTGGCCTTCTCCATTTCCAAGGAATCCAAGCTTTCCATCCTGCTGGTGGCGCTTTCCCTCTACACTGGCCTGCTGGTTGTGCACTGCGTTGTGCCGCCGCATCCCGCAGCCATGGCCATTGCCAAAGAACTGAACGCCGATGTGGGCAAGGTGATTCTTTACGGCCTCATCCTGGTGGTGCCCGGCGCCATCATCGGCGGCCCCATCTTTGCCAAGTACATCAGCAAGCGCATCATTGTGCCGCTGCCTGAAGGGGCTGTTACCACCGTCATCAGCAAGGATGGCCGTGATCTGCCCAACTTTGTCGGAACCCTGCTGCTGACCCTGCTGCCGCTGATCCTCATGATCGGCAAGACCGTGGTGGAATTTTCTTCCAGCAAGGATGCAGCCTACATGCCCCTGGTAGAATTTTTGGGCCATCCTGTGATCGCCCTGTTCATTTCCGCCGTGGCTTCCCTGATCTTCCTCGGCGTGAAGCGGGGCTTCAGCTCCATTGAACTGAGCGGTTTCTGCGACAAATCCCTCTTGCCCATGGTTTCCATCCTGCTGGTCATTGGCGCTGCGGGCAGCTTCAACAAGGTCATCATGGATTCCGGCATGGGCAACGTTCTCAAGGACGTACTGGTCACGCTCAATATGCACCCGGTCATCATGGCCTGGCTCATTGCGTCCATCATGCGCTTTGCATTGGGCAGCGCCACCGTCGCCATGATGACGGCTGCGGGCTTTATCAGCCCCGTGCTGGCCGTGCATCCTGTTGACCCTGCGCTCATGTGCATTTCCATCGGCGCTGGGGCCATCGGCTGGTCGCACGTTACGGACTCCGGCTTCTGGTTCTTCCGCGAATTTTTGAACATGTCGGTCAAAGACATGTATATGTCCTTCACCTTGTCCGGCTGCATTGTGTCGATCATTACGGCTATATTCTGCTACCTGGCATCGTTTGTTATCTAACTGAGCTATACGGAGATTATGATGAAATATATAACGCCCACACTTACCGCGCTGAAAAGCAAAACAGAAATCGACGTGCAGTCGTGCCTCAAGCACTACGACTTTCTTATCAATGCCGGTATTGACGGCGCGGCCATATTCGGCAGTTCCGGTGAATTTCCGCATCTTTCTGTTGAGGAACGCAAGAGCCTGATTTCTGCGGCCATCAAGCATATCGACCGCCGCATGCAGGTGCTGATCGGCACTGGCGACATGCGGGTTGAAGAATGCGTAGCCATGTCCAACTTTGCTTTTGAGCAGGGCGCGGACGGCGTGATGGTGGTGGGGCCGTGGTATTTTGCCCTCACCGATGCGGATGTGATGAGCTACTTCGGCGCTGTGGCGGAGCAGGTGCGCGGCAAGGTGTACATCTATAACTACCCCGACCGCACCGGGTACAGCATTTCGCCCAGCGTGGTGCTTGAACTCGCGCGCCGCTATCCCAACATTGTGGGCATCAAGGACACCATCCCCGACATGGCGCACACGGTGGAGCTTATCCAGACCGTCAAGGGCAACATCCCCTCGTTTGAAGTGCTGAGCGGCTTTGACCATAACTTTGCGTCAAACGTTCTGGCTGGCGGCGATGGCTGCATTGCGGCTGTGTCCAACGTGCGGCCCGACCTGTGCGTGGCCTGGCGCGATGCCATGAAGGCCCGTGATTTTGACGGCACCATGAAGTATCAGCAGTTGTTCAACCGCATTGTGGGCGTGTACGGATTCTCCTCGCCCTTCATGGCGGCCATGAAAGGCCTGCTTGTGGATGCGGGCATTTTTGCCTCTACCACGGTTGCGTCCCCCTATCAGGAGGCAACCTCTGCCCAGATGTTTGCCGTGCGGGAATTCATGCGCGGCTTTTAGGGCACTTCCTGCGTGAAATGCCCCAGATGGAGCAATCGGCGTTGGTTACGCTGACGCCGTCTCGGTTTCAGGTGTTCTGTAAGGATGCAAAGGGCGGCCTTCCCTCTGGCCGCCCGCTGAAACCGGCAACTTCTCAACAAAGAGAGTATGCTATGTCCATTGCAGATATTTACGCCAATCCGCAGAACGATGTATATGATGTAAAGACCCACGCTTCCGGCCCCAAGGGTGCGCTGCCGCTCACTGGCGACATGCTGCGCGAGCTGCCCTGCGGCGATATTTTCGGCATGACCCTGGATGCGGGTATGGGCTGGAAGCCCGAAGATATTCTTGGCCCCAACGTGCTGATCATCAGCACCCTTGGGGGCAAGCGCAACGATGACGGCACCCCTGACGCCCTGGGCCTGCACGTGGGCCACTGGGAGCTGGGTTTGCAGATTTCCGCCGCCAGCAAGGAGATCAAACAGCAGAAGGGTGTACCTTTTGCCTCATACGTGACCGACCCCTGCGACGGACGCACTCAGGGCACAACCGGTATGTATGATTCCCTTCCCTTCCGTAACGATGCGGCCATGGTTTTCCGCAGGCAGATCCGTTCCCTGCCCACAGTTGGCGCTGTTATCGGCGTTGCCAGCTGCGACAAGGGCCTGCCCGCAACCATGATGGCCCTGGCCTCCATGCACGACCTGCCCTGCGTACTCGTGCCCGGCGGTTCGACCCTGCCCCCCACCGACGGCGAAGACCTCGGCAAGGTGCAGACCATCGGCGCGCGTTATTCCAACAACGAGCTGAGCCTTGAGGACGCAGCCCGCCTTGGCTGCCGCGCCTGCGGTTCAGCCGGTGGCGGCTGCCAGTTCCTTGGCACGGCCGGAACCTCGCAGGTTGTGGCCGAAGGCCTTGGTCTGGCCCTGCCGCACACGGCCCTTGCCCCCTCTGGCGAACCCGTGTGGGTGGAAGTGGGCCGTCAGTCGGCCAAGGCCGTGATGGGCCTGCTGAAAAAAGGCATCACCATCAAGGATATCATCACCGACAAGGCCATTGAAAACGCCATGATGGTGCATGCGGCCTTTGGCGGGTCCACCAACCTGCTGCTGCATCTGCCCGCCATTGCCCATGCGGGCGGTTGTCACCGTCCCACGGTGGAAGACTGGGCGCGCGTGAACAGCAAGGCCCCCCGTCTGGTCAGCGTGCTGCCCAACGGCCCTGTGTATCATCCCACTGTCCGCGCCTTTATGGCGGGCGGCGTGCCGGAAGTCATGCTGCATCTGCGCGATCTCGGCCTGCTGCACCTGGACGCCCTCACTGTCACCGGTCACACCGTGGGCGAAAACCTTGAATGGTGGGAAAAGAGCGAACGCCGCGCCCACTTCCGCCGCATGCTCAAGGAACTGGACAACGTGGAGCCGGACGATGTGATCATGTCGCCCGCCCGCGCCAAGGAGCGCGGCCTGACCTCCACCATTACCTTCCCCGTGGGCAACATTGCGCCCGAGGGTTCGGTCATCAAGTCCACGGCCATTGACCCCTCGGTTATCGATGCTGACGGAGTGTATCGTCACACGGCGGCCATCAAGGTTTTCACCGCCGAGCCTGACGCCATCAAGGCCATCAAGGCCGGAAAAATCGAAAAGGGCGATATGCTGGTAGTTATCGGCGGCGGCCCCTGCGGCACCGGTATGGAAGAAACCTATCAGCTTACCTCGGCGCTCAAGCACCTGTCGTATGGCAAGTATGTGTGCCTGCTGACGGACGCGCGTTTCTCCGGCGTCTCCACCGGCGCGTGCGTGGGCCATATCGGGCCGGAAGCACTGGTGGGCGGCCCTGTTTCCAAACTGCGCGACGGCGATATTGTGGAAATGGTCGTGGACTGCAACAAGCTGGAAGGCCGTGTCAACTTTATCGGCACTGACCCGCAGCACCCCCTCACGCCCGAGGAAGGCGCCAAGGTGCTTGCCGGGCGCGAAACGCACCCCGGCCTCAAGCCCGCGCCCGCCCTGCCTGACGACACCCGCCTGTGGGCGGCCTTGCAGGCCGTGAGCGGCGGCACCTGGGGCGGCAGCGTGTATGATGTGGACAAGATTGTTACAGTGCTCGAGGCTGGCAAAAAAGCCCTGGGCATGTAGCAGCCCCATAGAGCCTTGATAATGAAAAGGGCCGCTCCGTGATCCGGGGCGGCCCTTTGGCATATACAAATAAAAAAAGGCTATGCGCCCGAAACCTGTAGCACAAAGCGGCGCACGTTACGTATTTCTTCGCACAGGGCGGGGTAGTCGAAGCGGGTAAAGCGCCCGTCCTGATACAGCACCTCGCCGCCCACCATGGTCATGCGGGTTTCCATGCCCGTGGCCGCGTACACAAGGTGCGACACTTCATTATACATGGGTTGCAGGTTTGGTTCGCTGAGGTCAAGGGCCACGCAGTCGGCTGCCTTGCCAGGGGCCAGCGAGCCAAGGCGCTCATCGTGCATGGCGGCAGCGCCGCCGAGGGTCGCCATATCCAGAACCTGCCCCGCAGGCAGCAGGGTAGGGTCAAGGCCTGTGAGCTTGTGCAGCAGGGCGGCACGGCCCATTTCAGAAAACATGTTCAGCCGGTTGTTGCTGGCAGCGCCATCTGTGCCAAGGCCCACGTGCATGCCACGCGCCAGCATGGCCGTCACAGGAGCAGCACCTGAGGCCAGCTTCATATTGGACGAAGGATTGTGGGCCACCACGGCCTTTTGCCGGGCCAGCAGGTCAAGCTCCGCCGAGGTCACATCCACCACATGGGCAAGGGTGCAAGGCACGTCAAGCAGGCCGAGGCTGCGGCAGTATTCCGTTGGCCTCTTTTCCTGGGCAGACAGGCATATCTGCGTTTCTGACGGGGTTTCCGCCAGATGAATGTGCAGGGGCAGGGCAAGCTCCTGCGCGAGGTCGCGGCAGGCGGTCAGGATTTCCGGTGTGGTGGTGTAGACGCTGTGCGGGTTCACGGCCACACGCAGGCGGTCGTGATTGCGATATTTTTCCGCTAGAGCGCGGGTGGCGTCAAGCGCAGCCTCCGGCCCCGGAAAGGCCGCAGAGGGAAAGGCAAAAACCGCTTCGCCGCCCAGACAGCGCAGGCCTGCCGTGTCGGCGGCCTCAAAGACCGACTCTTCAAAAAGGTACATGTCCACACAGGCAGTGGTGCCCGTGCGCAGCATTTCCGCGTAGCCAAGCAGGCTGCCCAGGCGCACCATTTCCGGCGTCAGTTTTTGCTCCACGGGGAAGATACGCTGGTTCAGCCAGTCCATGAGCGGCATGTCATCGGCAAGGCCGCGCAGAAAGGTCATGGCCGCATGGGTGTGGGCGTTGACGAGGCCCGGCAGAACGAGCATGTTTTCAAGGTGCAGAGTGTTGGCGGACTGCCAGTTCTGGACAATCTCGGCGGTGGGTCCGACTGCGGCAATCAGTCCCTTGTCGATGGCCAGAGAGGCCTTTTCTATAACGCGGCGCTGCGCGTCTTGTGTGACGATGCAGGCGGCATGGAGCAATGTGTCGCAGTGGTGCATGGTTTCTCCGCAGACAGGTTGGCGTAATATCTCTATTAATGACGCGATATTTCAGGTGTAGCTCCCTGGCTCGCGCTTGGCAAGATCCCTTGCCGCACCGGGTGGAACGACGGTGAACAGCATGCGTTGTCTGGTTTTGCACGGCCTTGCGGGAAGCCCTTTTGAGGTGCGCCCTGTGGCCGATGCCCTTGAAGCTGCGGGGCATGTTGCCGAGTGCCCGGTGCTGCCGGGGCATGCCGCCTTGGAAAAGGAATATCTGGCAAGCTCCTACGCGCAGTGGCTTGACTGTGCCCGCGCAGCCTATCTTGACCAGTGCGCAGACGGCCCCGCGCTGCTGGCGGGGTACTCGCTGGGCGGGTTGCTGGCTCTGGATATTGCCGTAGAGGCCGCCGAGGGGCAGCTTCCGGCCCCGGCGGGCCTGCTCCTGCTGGCAACGCCGCTTTTCTTGTGGCGCTTGCATCCCCTTTTTCTTGCCGACTGGCGCATGCCCCTGCTGCCCCTGTGGAGCCGCTTGCAGCCTGTGCGGCGGGTGCCGCCACGGTCTGCGGCGAGCAGGGCCGTTGCCCCCTGGCAAGGGCACGAAACCCTGTGTTCGTACCGCCACTTGCAGCAATTGGCGCTGGCGCAAAAAAGGGTGCGGGCGGCTCTTGGCGGGATATCTGTGCCGCTGTGCGCCGTGCAGCTGTATAGTGATGGCGTATGCCCGCCTTTCAATTCCAGTTTTTTGGTTGAACAGTGCGGCGCGGCTGATGTGAGGCTGCATCTTTTGCGGGTAACAAGCCCCCACGGCGGGCATTTGCCAACAACGCACGTGGAAAGCCGCGAGCGCGTGGCCGCCATTGCCGTGGCCTTTGCCAGCGAAGTGGCGGCGGGAAAGGCTTGCAAGATTGCGCCGCAGCGTATATAGAAATTCGCTGGCATTGCCCGAAAATCGGGTGAGGGCAACGTTTTGCCCTTGCTGATGTCGGGCGGTACTTTTTAATGCTATACCCACACCCTATGGAGGTGCGTTTTGTTTGAATCCTTAGCTTATGCCATGGGCACTCCCCAGGCCGGGGCGGCCCCCGCCAGCGGACAGGAAATGCTGATGCAGTTTCTGCCCCTCATCGTCATGTTTGTCATTTTCTGGTTCCTGCTCATCCGTCCCCAGCAGAAGCGGGCCAAGGTTCACAAGCAGATGCTGGCTGAACTCAAGCGCGGCGACCACGTTATGACCTCAAGCGGTCTGCTTGGCCGTATTCTTGAGATCGACGATGAACAGGTGCTTCTTGAGAGCGGCGAAGCCAAGGTGCGCGTTTCGCGCGGCTCCATCGGCGGCGTTGTGCCTGTCAAGGGCGGCAAGGACACCAAGGAAGAAAAGTAGCAGGTCGCTTTTGCGGCTTGTGTCTGCCTCTGCCAGGCGGGCAAAGTGCATGGCCCATGAGCTGGACTGGCGCTCGCCGGATCGGCTCAAGGGCTTTTGCCTCTTGACGTGCCCGGATTTTCGGGTCTTCGGAGTTTCCGGCTTTGTCGGTAGCCCTGCGGCTGTCCCTCATGGGGATAGCCGCGCGGTTGCGGCAAAGCTTAATCTGTTGTGTGGAAGGTGAACGATGGGTCTGCTCTGGCGCTTGTCCATAGCCATCATGGTTTTTGTGTTGTCCCTTGTTTACGCGCTCCCCAGCGTTCCCTACCTGGGAACAGCTCTTGAGCGCGTTCTGCCGTCGAGCAAAATCAATCTCGGCCTTGACCTCAAGGGCGGCATCCATCTGACGCTTGGCGTTGACGTTGCCAAGGCCGTGAGCAATTCGCTGGCCCTGACCGGGCAGGATTTGCGCCGCGTGGCCGAAGATGAAAAGATTGTTGTGCTGCGCCCCCGCGTGGTGGGCGGCACCGCTCTTGAATTTGTGCTGCCGCGCGCAGAAAACGAACCGCAGTTCCGCGAGCTGCTGGCCCGTCACTTTCCGCAGTTGAGCGTGGGCGAACCCCAGGCTGGCGAAGCGGGCCAGTTGCGCTATGTGGCTCGTTTTAGTCCGGCGGAAGTCAAGCGCATTGAAGATCTTTCGCTTGATCAGGCCCTGCGCACCATCCGCAACCGTATTGACCAGTTTGGCGTGGCCGAACCCGATATCCGCAAGCAGGCTGGCAACCGCATTCAGGTGCAGTTGCCGGGTATTTCTGACCCGCGCCGCGCCGTGCAGGTTATCGGCCAGACCGCTCACCTCGAGTTCCATCTGGTGCGCGAGGATGTTGACCCCGGCAAGGCTGTGCTGCCCCCTGGCGTGATCGCGCTGCCCATGCTGGAGAAGAACCCCGGCCAGCAGCAGAAAGAAACGCTCATCGCTGTTGAAAAAGACGCCATGCTCACCGGCGAAGACGTGTCGGACGCCCGGCCCGCCTTTGACAACATGAACCAGTCGTACGTCACTCTGAATTTTAATGCCCGCGGCGCGCGTATCTTTGAACGCGTGACTGGTGAAAGCGTGGGCCGCCGCATGGCTATTGTGCTTGACGGCAAGGTGTATTCCGCACCTTCCATCCGCGAGCGCATCGGCGGTGGCAAGGCCAGCATCTCGGGCAGCTTCACCACTGCCGAAGCTCAGGATCTTGCCATTGTGCTGCGCGCAGGTTCATTGCCCGCGCCCGTCTCCGTGCTTGAAGAGCGCACGGTCGGCCCCTCGCTGGGTCAGGAAGCCATCGACAGCGGCCTTCATGCCGCCATGGTTGGCGCAGTGGGCGTGGTGCTGTTCATCGGCATCTACTACGGTTTGAGCGGCCTCATCGCCGACGTCATGCTCTGCTTTACCATGCTCATTGTTATGGCGGGCATGGGCGCTTTTGGCGCAACCCTGACGCTGCCGGGCATAGCAGGTATCGTTTTGACAATCGGTATGGCGGTTGACGCCAACGTGCTGATCTACGAGCGCATACGCGAGGAAATACGGCTGGGCCTCACCCCACTTGCCGCTGTGCGCGCGGGTTTTGACCGCGCGGCCATTTCCATTACAGACTCCAACCTCACGTCCATCATCGTGACCGTCATCCTGTACCAGTTCGGCACCGGGCCCATCCGTGGCTTTGCCGTAACGCTTGGATTGGGCATCGTGGCCTCCATGTTTACGGCCATCTTTGTATCGCGGGCTATCTTTGAGGAGTGGGCGCGGCATTGCGGCCCCAAGGGCATCAGCATCTAGAGCATTTCCACTTTGAAATACTTGCTTAACGGCGAAGCAAGTTCGCCTTGCAAGCATTTCGTGGCGCGGATTTTCTTTTCAAAATCCGCGCAGAGCAGACAAACATTTTAATGCTACTCTGCTCTAGCGCGCCGGGAGGCAATTATGGGTTTCGCATTTATCAGACACGACACCAAGTTTGATTTTATTGGCCTGCGCCATTGGGCATACGGTATCTCGGCCTTGCTGATTCTGGTGGGCATTATCTCCACCATGTGGGGCAACGGCCTCAAGATGGGCATCGACTTCGCGGGCGGCGTTATTGTTCAGATCCAGTTTCAGCAGCCGGTGAAGGATGAAGCATTAAAGAAAAGTATTGAAGTTCCCGCACTGCCGGGCATCACCACCCAGAAGTTCGGCGATGGCGACAGGGACTATCTGCTGCGTTTTTCCAATTCGGAAAACAGTGACGCAACGCAGGTTCGTACAGCTGTTGTGGATTCTCTGGCAGCTGCCTTCCCGGACAACAAGGCTGAGATCCAGCGTCTGGAAGTGGTCGGCCCCAAGGTTGGCGCAGACTTGACCAACAAGGCGCTGAGCGCACTTTTTTACGCAGTTTTGCTCATTGCCGTGTATATCTCCGGCCGGTTCGAACAACGCTGGATGGCTGGCGCGGCCATGGCTGCGGCCTTGTGGGGCGGCACCTATCTTGTCGGCCTTACCGGGCTTGGCATGGGCTGGCTTGTGCTCATCTCGCTTGCCATCACCCTTGTGGTGTGCTTTGTGCTGCGGCTCAACTTTGCGCTCGGCGCTGTTGTGGGCCTGCTCCACGACGTGGGCATCACTCTGGGCCTGCTCTCGCTCATGAAGGTTGAGGTTGACCTCAACGTTATGGCGGCCCTGCTGACCCTCGTGGGCTACTCGCTCAACGATACCATCATCGTTTATGACCGCCTGCGCGAAAACTTGCGCGCTGCGCCCGAGCTGAGCATGGCTGATCTGATTAACCGCAGCGTTAACCAGACCCTTTCGCGCACCATCCTCACCAGCGGCACGACCTTTTTGGCAACGCTTTCCCTGTTCCTTGTGGGCGGCGGCGTTATCCATGATTTCGCGTTGACGGTGCTTATTGGCGTGGTTGTGGGTACGCTCTCTTCCATCTACGTGTCTTCTGCAGTGCTGCTGGCACTTGGCGATACGGATTTTTATGTTGCCCTTGTGCAGCAAAAAGGACGATACGAGCGCCCTGGCGAACACGGCGTTGTGTAGCCTTTGTTGCAAAGCGCAGAGCTGCTTTGCCTGAAAGATCAATGAAAACCCTCGGTTGCCAGAGCAGCCGGGGGTTTTGTTTTTCAGCCATAGGGATTGTACCGCTGTGCATCGGTAATGAAAAAAGGCATGCTGTGGGCATGCCTTTTTTACAAGTCAGCCGATAAGGAAAACAGAAGCAAAAGCGTCAGGCATCGTGAATTTCCTGCTTGATGACGGCCTCGGCCTTGATACGGTCAAGCAGTTCTGCAAAGGTGGCTTTAACGTGCTCGCGTATGTCGCCCGCCACCACAAGGAAGAGCAGGTCATCGCCCGGCTTGAGAAGACCTTCTTCGGCATGGGCAACGATGGCAAAAATTCCCGGCTGTTTTTCCATCTCGCGGCAGATGGCGTCCATTTTAGCAGTGTCGTGCGAAACTTGCACGGCGGTAACCGGGGCATGATCCCCGCGCGACCATGCGCGCACAACACCGTTGTGCACCAGCATCATACCCACGTGGTCGGCGAAGCCGGGGCGGGCTTTGAGTTCCTGAAGAGTTTTGTTAATATCCATAAAAACCGCCTTGGTTTTATTGGCTAGATCAACACCGTTCAGTTTAGGCTACAACATGGCAGCCTTTGTATAAAGGACTTTATTCATGGCGCATTTATCGCAGTTACTCTCACGCCTGCCGGGCAATATTGATGTGCGCATGAGCACCATGGGCCATGTGGTGTGGGTGAGCTGGCACGACAGGCTCGCCCCCGCCGTAGGCCAGACGCTGCTGAATTATGGCGGCATGCTGGTGGGCGAAGAAGCGGAGCAGTCAATCTGGTTCTTCTTTACTGACGACGTATTTCTGGCTCTGGCCCGGCTAATGGTGTGGGGCAATTTTAACGAACTGCCCGTTGCTATTGAGCTGTTCCCGGGGCGGTTGCAGTTCGGGCGCAAGCGCGAGGTCAACTTGCTGCTAGACGGCGCCTTGCAGGCCCAGCAGATCGTTGTGACCGATGCCCTTGAAATCTGGATACATCCCAAGAGCCGCGAGGGTAAAAAAGGCCTTCCTGGCATTACCTTTGAGCGCCGTTCCGGGCGGCAGGGCATGGCGGGCGTGGACTGGGCTTCCATGACGGTTGACGTGCGCATGCCCTACGCCTCCACCCAGTCGTGGTTTGCCGTGCTGCACCCCTTGGGCAGCCCGCTCGACAAGGCCTATCAGGTCGGCTGGACGTCCATGTTCAAGCGGCTTGAAGTCCTGCTGCAAAAGCACAAGATCAAATCCATCGTGGACAATACGTTCATGATGATTGCCATAGACAACCTGCAGATGCTGCGCACCTTCATGCGCGACTATCTGCACAGCTTTGACAAGGAAAAAAACGAAGCTGCGGGCTACTGGCCCTGCGTAAGCGTGGTTGCCGACTGCAACAACCTGAATTTCAATGCTGATCTGCCCAAGAAGATAGGCTTGCAGTGGGATAATCTCATGCCGGATTTCCCCTACCTGAGCTATCGCA
The DNA here is from genome assembly GCF_053570665.1 of Desulfovibrio intestinivivus. Lineage (NCBI taxonomy): Bacteria > Pseudomonadati > Thermodesulfobacteriota > Desulfovibrionia > Desulfovibrionales > Desulfovibrionaceae > Desulfovibrio > Desulfovibrio intestinivivus. Next base: position 1,762,033 of record NZ_JBRBQT010000001.1, read on the forward strand.
ATGCCTATCTGCTGGGCGAGGGATTTACTGTTCGCGATCTGCGCTTTACCGGCGAGCAGATGGCCATGGACAGCTGGTGCAACGTGATGCTGGACGAAAACAGCCTCAGCGGCAGGTCTATTGCGCTGCTGATGCCAAGCCGCCTTACATCGCCCAGCCCTTCTGGTATGGGCTGCGTTTATTGCGGTATTCACAGCCACGATTCGTCAGAATGCCCCACGCGTTTTGGGCCAGCCTCCAATAGTCAGGAAGTATGGGAAAACATCGGGCAGCTGGATCTTGAAGCCATCAATGAAGGGTTCCGCAGCATAGAAATGACGCTGACGGAAAAAGGGGCAGGCGGCTACGGGGCAGTGCTTGGCGGCGAAGACGATGCCGCTTTGGTACTGCGCGCCGTGCTTGAAATCAATTCTGCCTGCCAGTTGCGCAACGTGCCGAGGCACTGGCTTTACCGCATGCGTGAGCCAGAGCCCCACGAGGCCGTGCCCTCCAAGGATGACAGCCCCGCCTGGGATCTGCTGGACAAGCTCATAGCCACATCTCCGTCTGAAATGTCGGAGATGGAAAAGAAGATAAGCCAGGCAATTTCCCGGCATCAGCGCGACCCGCGTCTGCACATGGTGCAGGCTTTTGCGCACATTGAGCGCAACGATTATCCCCGTGCTGAAGCTGCCTTCCGCAATGCGGCGGTGCTTACGCCATCGCCCGCCTTACAGGCCTGGACAGAATTTTTTCTTGCACGTCTGGCGGAAGAACAAGGGCAGTTTTCTCAGGCCATAGAACAGTATTCACAAATTTGGCGCGTCATGCCCCAGTGGCGCGAGGTCAAGTACCGCGAAATTGTTTGTCAGGTAAAAATGGGTTTTTGCGAGCCTGTGCTGGATCAGCTTATAACGCTCATTCGCGAGGAACCGGCGTACTTCAACAGGGTTCTCATAGATCCGGCCCTTGAGCGCGGCCGCCTGCTGATCCTATCAGCCCTGTATGACCTGTGGACAGAGGCCAAAAAATGCGCGGACGCCGACCGGGTTCGCGTCAACGAGATCAGTGGCCGCATCAATGCCTGGTTTGCGCCGGAACATCCTGTGCAGCTGCAACTTGGCGAAAAGGTGCGTGAACTGGAAAACCTTGCCAATATCAACAACTACCTTGCCTACCTCAAGGTCGTGGCAGAGCGGCCCAACCTCGAAAGGGAAATGGAAGACTGCATAGCCCGCGAAGTTGAAGATCTCCGCAATCGATACAAGTACTATCTTGATATCCTGCAAGAAATTCGGGATGAAGCCTCTTGGTTTCCCTTCCCCGCGGCCCTGCGGGAGTTCAGCCAGGAATTTAACGAGAGCGCGGGCATCATCAACCGGGCATTTTCGTGCAACTTCAAGGAGGCCGAAGCCTTCAAGCGTGCCCAGGGCGAAACTCCCCACTTGGCAGAATTGCTGCGCAGTCTGCGCAAGCGCTTGCAATTTTTGCGAATGGTGCGCGATGGTACTCTTTTTGGGCTTACCCTGATCAAAACGTTCATGTGGCTGGAGGCCTTGGGGCTGCTGCTCTGTTTTGTTGCGGTGCCGGTGATCTATTTTTGGGGTGAAGCGCTGCACTTGGGCTGGCTACGGGATATTCTTGGCTCCGAACCGTGGTCGATCCAAAAGATTCTGATCCTCATTGTGACCATGGTTTCTCTGGGGACAGCGGCCCTGCGCACGACAATCGTGTTTGACCGCAAGCGTGAGCGCCTGCTTGAGGAAGCGCGCCAGCAGCGTGAGCAGGCGCAGCAAACCCGGCTTGAGCGTATTCGTCAGCAACGTCGGCTTGAGGCGGATCGCGCCCAGAAAAAGAAGGATGCGGAGCAATCGGGGAAGAAGTAACTAAACTTGGGCCAGCCTCTTGCATAATTTATCGATAATTGTTATTAATAAATCAAGCACACAAGGAGGAAGCCATGACATCCCTGAAGGATTTTTCTCTTTACAATATAGACTGGAACCTCAGCCCCGAACACGCCGTAACCATGTATCTGGAATGGGGAAATAACGACTGGCATTCAGAATATCCGCCGGTTCGATCCAAGGAAGACGTGTCCCACTACTTTGTGGTGGACAGCTGGCAGGAGACGCCTGTTATCCGACTTGTGAGGCGCAATTCTGAACGGGCGGACGATCTGATTACCGTTCCTCTGCCTACGGGGCTGATGGAAGACTATCGAAATGTTCATGGTTCGTGGCGCGGCATAAGCGAACCCACGCCCGAAGTGAAGTCCTGGCTCAAAAAGGAGCTTGAGCAGGATTGATGCCCCAGCGCAGGGTGCCCCGGAAGTGCCCAACGATACAAAGAAATGTTAAAAGGCCCGCGTAAAGCGGGCCTTTCTCGTGACATGGAAGAAAGTCAAAGAGGCGGCGCTAGCGCGCTCCAAAGCCGGGGATGCGGTATCTGTCTTCAAGCCAGCGCAACAGAAATGTCGCCAGCGTGACCATTGCCAGATAGTACGCGCCCACAGCGATAAAGACTTCTGTGAAGCGAAACGTGTCAGAGGCAACAACCTTGCCTTCGCCCATGAGTTCAAGGCACGTAACAAGATAGGCCAGCGAACTGTACTTGATAAGGTAGATGATCTCATTACCGCAGCCGGGCAGAGCGCGTCTGGCTGCCTGAGGAATAATGATCCACGAGACTGTCTGCCACTGGCTGAAACCAAGCGCCTGGGCGGCGCGCACCTGCCCCTGCCTGATGGAAAGCAGCGCGCCCCGCACGTATTCCGACTGATAGGCGGCTGTGCAGAGTGTAAAACTGGTCAGGGCCGCGCCAAAGGGCGAAAAGAAAATGCCGAGCTTGGGCAGAGCGTAATAGATCATCATCAGTTGCACGGCCAGAGGCACACCTCGTATCAGCGAAGTATAGCCGTTGCCGAGGCGGCGCAGCCAGCGCGGCCCAAAAGCGCGGGCGCACCCCAGAAGAACGCCGCCCACAAAGCCGAGGCTACCGGCTGGAATAATGAGCGCAAGCGAAACCAGCAGCCCACGGTTCAGGGCTGGCAGCAGTTCGTTGCTGAAAAAGGCCGCGTCCAGCACTTAGGCCCCCATCTCCAGCAGGCGCTGGCAAAAATCGCGGGTACGCGTGTTTGACCCTTCGGCCAGCAGCACTGCGGGCGAGCCCTGTTCAATGAGCTTGCCGTGTTCCATAAAAATAATTTCGGTGGCGAGCGCACGGGCAAAATCCATCTGGTGCGTTGCCATGACCATGGTCATGCCGCCGCTGGCGAGATCGCGAATAACGGCAAGCACTTCGCCCACAAGTTCCGGGTCAAGGGCCGAGGTCGGCTCATCAAGCAGAATAACCTTGGGATCCATGGCGAGGGCGCGGGCCATGGCCACGCGTTGCTTCTGGCCGCCAGAGAGCTGCGCCGGGTACAGGCTCGCGCGGCGGGCAAGGCCCACACGTGCAAGTTCTTCCTGTGCGCGGGCGCGCGCATCGGCAGCAGACATGCCGCGCACCTTGCGCAGGGCTATGGCCACGTTTTCTTCGGCGGTAAGGTGATCAAACAGGTTGAAATCCTGAAAGATCATGCCAACCTGGGCGCGAAAGGCGCACAGTGCGGCCTTGTCCGTGCGGTTGAGCAGCTGACCTTCAAGATATATCTCGCCGGAATCCGGGGGGATAAGGCAGTTGATGCTTTGAAGAAATGTGCTCTTGCCCGCGCCGGAAGGGCCGATGAGCACCTTGAGTTCGCCCCGGTTCACCGTGAGACTGCAATTATCCAGAATGGGCTTGCCGCCCAACATCTTGGAAATGCCTTTGACCTGCAATACCGCTTGTTGATCCACGCTCATGCTTATCCCATACCCATGCCTTCCATGCCGATCCCTGAGGAATAGCCGGGTACATGGATTTTTTGTTCCAGAAGACGCAACAGTCTCAGCACCACCAGCGTCAGCACAAAATACAGCACGCCCGCTGTGGCGTAGAGGGCCAGATGCTCGTGCGTTCTGGCCGCCACAAAGGATGTGCGGGCCATGATGTCCTGCGTACCGAGCACAAAGCAGATGGCCGAATCCTTGAGGAGAATAGAAAATTCGTTGGCCCAGCCAGGGATGGAGAGCCGCATGGCCTGAGGCAAAATAATGGAGCAGATGCCCGTGCTTTCGCGCATGCCAAGGGCGCGCGCGGCATTGAGCTGCCCGTGGGGCAGGCTTTCGATAGCGCCCCTGAAAATCTGCGACTGGTAGGCCGAGCTGGTGCTGCCAAGAACGATACAGCAGATGAAAAATGGATCAATGGAAATACCGATGCTGATGAACAGGCCGTAGCAGAGAAACAGCAGCACCAAAATGGGCACACCTCTGAAAAACCAAACATACAACGCCACCAGCCGCCGCAGCCATGGGCCGCCATAAACCTGGGCCACGGCCATGGGCACGCCAAGCAGCAGACCCATTGTCAGCGACAGGGTGACGTTGCCCACCGTAACCAGACTGCCGGACAGAATGGAGGGCAGGGCGTTGTATACCACAAGCAGTGAATTCATGTATGGAGGGTGCCTTTTCCGCACAAGCGCGAACCGTCCGGGTTGCAGGCGGTTCGCGCTTGACGTGTGGGCGCTTGCGCGTCCGTTATTTGCTCAGGTATTTCTGCTGCAGTTCTTTCCAGTAGGGGTCGGCCATAAGCTTTTTATAGCCTTCGTTCACCAGCTTCTGCAGTTCCTTGTCGTCTTTGCGCATGGCAACGCCGAAATTGTCGGGTTCGCCGTGGGTGCCGGCCTTCTTGACGGCGCGGCCATTTTCAATGGCGTTGTTGGCGGGGAGTTCGTCCATCAGGGCAGCCTGGATGCGGCCATTGAGGAGGTCTTCAACCGCAAGGGGGGAAGATTCGTAAAAGCGCAGTTCAAAAGGATATTTCTTTTCTTCCTGCTCTTTTTTGATGTCGTTGGCTTCAGAGGTGCCGCGCTGCACGCCGAGCTGGATTTTTTTGCTCAGAATGTCGGCAGGGGTCAGCTTGGAATCGGCGGGCACAACAAACACGCGCGAAACCGTCCAGTAGGGGTTGGAGAACTGCACAACCTTGGCGCGCTCTCCGGTGATGCTCATGCCGGAGTCAACCATGTCGATCTGCTTGGCGAGCAGGGCGGGGATGATGCCGTCCCATGCCATGGGCTTGTGAACCACTTCAAATCCCATGGTCTTGGCTATCCAGTTCATGGAATCCACGTCAAAGCCCGCGGGCTTGCCAGTTTTTTCATCCATGTAGGCAAAGGGCGGATAGTCGGGGTCAATGCCGTTCACATAGGCCTTTTTGGCAAATGCGGGCACGGCGGCCAGTACGGCGGCCAGCAGGGCGCAGACGAGAAGCTTCTTCATGTTCAATTTCCCCCTCGGAAAGGACAGAACGGACATGCGCCGACACTGCCGCCTGGGGCGGCTGACGCGCATACCTGCGCGGTTGGAATTTTTTACCAACGCCGCGCGGCCACTGCAAAACAAGGTCTTTCTGTAACAGAAGGAGGACTGTGACGCAAGGGCGATAGCCCGCGTCACAGGGCCGCCGGGGCAGGGGCGGCCCGAAATGTACGAGCCGGTGTCGGCTTTGCCGACCCGAAAGCAAGAGCATTTCGTGAATATGTGTAAGCCGCAAGGGCGATAGCCCGCGTCACAGGGCCGCCGGGGCAGGGGCGGCCCGAAATGTACGAGCCGGTGTCGGCTTTGCCGACCCGCAAGCGAGAGCATTTCGTGAGTATGCGTAAGCCGCAAGGGCGATAGCCCGCGTCACAGGGCCGCCGGGGCAGGGGCGGCCCGAAATGTACGAGCCGGTGTCGGCTTTGCCGACCCGAAAGCGAGAGCATTTCGTGAATATGCGTAAGCCGCAAGGGCGATAGCCCGCGTCACAGGGCCGCCGGGGCAGGGGCGGCCCGAAATGTACGAGCCGGTGTCGGCTTTGCCGACCCGAAAGCGAGAGCATTTCGTGAATATGTGTAAGCCGCAAGGGCGATAGCCCGCGTCACAGGGCCGCCGGGGTCTGCCGGTATCGCATGGGGGGGATTATTGTGCTTTGCGAAGAAAGAGAATAACATTACATTGTTTGAGTATCTGTGTTTTCAGCAACAGCGCGGCTTGCCGCGCGTAAACGTGGTGCCGGTCCATCGGCACAGCGCCGCTCCTCATGAAACAATATCCCCTCTGGGTCAGGGCGCTTCTGGCTTGCGGGCTTTCCCCGCAAAAAACCCTGCTTTGTCTTGCTGATCTTTTCACCATCCTGGGCACGGCCCTGGTGGTTTTTCTTGTGCGCGCCGCTTTTGGCGACGTGGATTTTTCACAGTATCGCGGGGCATTGCCCTTGTTGATTATGGGGCCGGTGATGGCCGCCGGGCTCGGCCTTTATCAAAGCATAAGCCTGCCTCCGCACCGCGAACTCAAGGCCTTGTTTCAGCTCACAAGCCTCATGTACGGTATCATTCTGGCCGTGCTTTTCCTGTCAAAAGCAGGCGATACCTACTCCCGAATTGTCATTGCGGGCAGTTGGCTGGCCACGGTCTTTACGCTGCCGCTCATGCGCAGCTATTGCCGCCGCCTGTTTATGCGCCGCCGCTGGTGGGGCAGACCGTTGATAATTTTTGACAGCGGCAACGCCGGGCGTGACTTCTGGCGGTACCTCAAGCGCCGCCCCGAGCGCGGGCTGCGCCCGGTAGCCATATATTCTTTGCCCACCAATGAAGCCGCCGTGCGCAAACTCTTTGCGGAAACGTCGCAGGCCAAGCCAAAGGCGATGGCCATGATTCTGCAAAAGGCGGATCAGGGGCAGAGCCTTGACTATATTACCGAAGCCAGCCGTTATTTTGAGCGCATTCTTGTTGTGCCTTCGTTCAACGATGGCTTCCGCGCGCACTGGCTGACCCCGCGCGACCTTGGCACTGCCGTGGGCTTGCAGGTACGGCAAAACCTGCGCGACAAGCGCCGCCTGCGGGTCAAAAGGTTTATGGATGTGCTGCTCTGCGCCCTTGGTGGCGTGGTGCTGCTGCCCCTTGGCTTGCTGCTGGCTCTGGCTATTCGCCTAGACAGCAAGGGCCCCGTGTTTTATCGCCAGCGGCGTATTGGCAACGGGGGGCGCGAGATCAGGATTTTCAAGTTTCGCACTATGGTGGACAAGGCTGATATGGTGCTCAGGGAAGTGCTTGAGCACGATTCTGAATTGCGGGCGGAGTGGGAGAAAGACCACAAGCTCAAGCATGATCCGCGCATAACCCGCGTGGGCCGCATTTTGCGCAAGGTCAGCCTGGATGAACTGCCGCAGCTGCTCAACGTGGTCATTGGCGATATGAGCCTTGTGGGGCCGCGCCCCATTGTGCAGAACGAAGTTCAAAAGTACGGCCCTGTGTATGAGGAATACTGCATGGTGCGCCCCGGCATTACTGGGCTGTGGCAGATATCTGGCCGTAATAATACCACCTATGCCGAGCGCGTGGCCTTTGACCACTATTATATCAACAACTGGTCTGTCTGGATGGATTTGTGGATCTTGGCCAAGACGATTCCTGTGGTCATAACCGGGTATGGAGCATACTGATGGGAGAACGCGGCAACAGGCTTAACCGTTTGCTAGATCGTTATGCGGGCATACCTTTGGCGGCATGTAGCGCAGTCGCGCGCCTGGGCAAAAAATCTGTGCCCGATGCAGTGCCACAGCGTCTGGGCTTTATCTGTCTGGGGGCCATTGGCGATCTGCTGCTGCTTTCAGCGCTGATTACCGCCCTGCGCGAGCGGCTGCCCAACGTACATATTGCCCTGCTTGTGTCCCGCGCCAATGCCGCTACCGTCAACCTGATCCCTGGTATTGACCAGTTCGCGGCCTTTGCTGTGAGGGATGTTTCCGCAATGGCTGCATGGCTGCGTGAACAGCGTCTGGATGTGCTCATTGACAGCACGCAGTGGGCGCGGCTTGGCGCCATATTGAGCAATCTTTCCAACGCCCGAACCACAGTGGGCTTTGATACGGAAGGGCAGCAACGCGCCTTTGGCTATAGCCTCAAGGTACCCCACCGTAATGACAGGCATGAGGTGGAAAATTTCATGGAGCTGGGCCGCGCTCTGTACCCGGATCTTCAGGGTGCGCCACGCCTGCTTTTGCCGCAGTCGCCTCCGGATGATCTGCCCGCTGAACTTTGCGGCAGGCTGGAACCCACAGGCGAAATAGGCGATGCCTTGCCGCAGAGGGTTTATCTGCACATGTGGCCCTCAGGCTCCAATGCCTGGCTCAAGGAGTGGCCCGCCGACAGTTGGGATGCTCTGTCCCGACTGCTGGGCAGCAAGGGGTTTGAGGTCTACCTGACCGGTGCGCCAGCTGATGCCCCGCGTAATGACGCTTTTTTGCGGGCGCATCCTCAATGCCCTGCTATTTCGCTTGCGGGCAGAACATCACTTGCAGGCCTTGCCTGGCTGTTCAGCCGCGCCTCGGCTGTAGTCTCCGTGAACACAGGCACCATGCATCTGGCAGCCCTTGCAGGCGCACCCACAGTGGGGCTGCATGGGCCAACCAATCCCTTGCGCTGGGGGCCGGTGGGGCGTCATGTGCGCGCACTTTTGCCGCACAAGGGGCCATACGCCTACCTCAACCTGGGTTTTGAATATCCACGGCCCCACACCCCCTGTCTTGATTCGCTGCCAGTGGAGGATGTGGTGGATGCCCTGCACAGTCTTTCGCTCTTTTAGGCAACTAGCAGTAAAAAATTCTCCGTCGTGTGGTCTGCTTGTGGGCAGATGTCTTGCAACGGAGGGGAGAAATATTTAAGGGGAAGGGATCATTGATCCCTTCCCCTTAAATATTGCGGTCAGCGTTTGTGGAATTAGCTCTTGGGCCTGTCGCCGATGGCTGCGGTAATCTGCGCTTCTGCGGCAAGCTTGCCATCCACAAAGGCGCGGGCTTCCATTTTGCAGAGTTTGAGCTTCATGCGCAGGTTGCTGCATTCAAGGTCGAGCCTGTCGCCTGGGACCACCTGCCGACGGAACTTCACGCCGTCAAGCCCGGTAAAGAGAAAGAGCTTGTCGTCCAGGCTGTCCATGCCGGAAACGGCCAACAGGCCGCCAGTCTGAGCCAGAGCTTCCAGAATGAGCACGCCGGGCATGATGGGAGCACCGGGAAAATGCCCCTGAAAGAAAGGCTCGTTGAACGTAACATTTTTATAGGCCCGGATGTGCGAGCCTGCTACGCATTCCACGACCCTGTCCACCAGCAAAAAAGGGTAGCGGTGCGGCAGCAGACGCAAAATGCGCTGTATGTCCATGCCCGTATTCTGGGGGGCGGTTTCCTGCATGGGGGCCTCCTGATGAGTTGGTCTTATTCGCCTGTTGGCGGCATGAAAAAAGGCCTCTCGCCCCATCCGGGTTGAGAGGCCTGAGAATGAACGCCTGAGGGCTTTATTTCTTGCCGCTCTTGTCGTTGGCTTTTGCTTTGTAGATCTTGTTCACTTCGGCCAGCACGTCCTGGGTCAGATCCATGGACTGGTCGGCGTACAGCACGCCACCGGCGGTGACGTCCACCACAAAGTTAAAGCCCTTGGCGCGGGCAACTTCATAGGTGGCGCTGAAAACCAGGGTAACCATATCCTGGCGAAGCTTCACTTCTTCCTGCTCAACCTTGCGCAGGAAGTTGCGGGTCTTCTGATCCAGATCCTGCTTGGAGCGGATGAAGTCCAGCTTCTTTTCTTCGCTGGCCTTGGGGTTTTTCAGAGCATCGGCCTTTTTCTTCAGCGCTTCGCCCTGCTTTTCAAGTTCGTTACGTTCAGTGCCGAACTTGCTTTCCATTGTTGTTTTGGCGGCCTGGGCAGGGACGCTCTGCGTCGCCACGGTCTGCATGTCAACAACACCGATCTTGGCTGCGGGTACGGCGCCGCCGTCTGCAGCATAGACTTGCCCGGCAAGCAACAAGCCAACCGCAACAGCCGTCATCAAAACCTTGCGCATGAAAGTTCTCCTTCCCCAATGCTGATTTGTTATGTCGTCCTTGCGGAACTGGGATGACCCGCGCGCCGTAAGAGAAGATGCCTCTGCTGTTTGCAACTGTTCAATACACTTGGCAAAACAGCTATAATTGTCAGACGCGCCCAAAGGAACAGTCATTTGCTATGATACAGGCCGGGGACACGTAGTTGAAATTACTTGCCTCACATAGCACCAGCGCCTTCTTGCGTCAAGGAATTCTGGACAGTCCTGCGCTTAAGAAGCTTATCCTTGTATGCAAGAATGCCCTCGGCAAGCCCCTCGGCCAGGGTCATGCGGTATTTGGGCGTGAGAAGCCTTGCCGCTTCTTCCCTGTTGGTGCAGTAACCAATTTCCACAAGTACTGCTGGCATTTGTGCGCCAAGCAGAACAATAAATGGCGCAGATTTGATGCCATTATCCTTTGTATCATACTGGCGGCGCTTCAAACGGAACTGTGAAAGCCGCTGAATATCTTGCGCCAGATGGCGTGATTCGTCCACCCTTGCATTGAGCATGACATCGGCGAGCATTTTCTGCATATCGCCGAGACGGTGGTCGCCGTCAGCATTTTCAAGAGTGGCAAGCCGCGCCGCCTCAGGATTGCTTGCGATATCAAGGTAGTATGTTTCAAAACCCTGCACCGAAGGATCATCATTGGCATTGACGTGGATGGAAACAAACAGATCCGCCCCGGCAGCATTGGCCATGGTGGTGCGTTCACGTAGCGAGATATGCTTGTCGGCAGTGCGGCTGTAAACAACCTCCAGGCCATTGGCCTCAAGCAGCCGTCCCAGGGTCAGAGCCACGTCAAGGGATACGATGCGTTCCAGCACGCCGTTGTGATTGGTGCCTGGATCCCGCCCGCCGTGACCGGCATCAATAAATACCGTGCGTACCGTCAGGCCGAGCTGGCGGGCCATATCGCGCACCAGGCGCGGCGAAGGCGGCGTTGCGGGCTGGGTGCCGCTGGCATCGGCCACTGTTGCCTGATTTTCCGCTGCTGGCTGTGCATCGGCAAATCCGGCTTTTGCATTGCTGACCGGCGGCAACTGCGTGCTGCCGCCCGCCACCCGCAGGATGATGCGGCAGGGGTTGGTTTCTGTACGGGCATCAAAGCGGCGCGCATCCTGAAAATTGAACTGGAGCACGGTTTCGCCGCCCTTGCTGTCGCTGACGCTCATTCCCTTGAAAAGGCTGCCCCGGATATTCACGCCCTTGCGAATATCCTTTTCCACAGAGGCATTTTCCAGCGCGACATGCAGAGATGCCTGCTCAGCCTTATTCTTGCCTTTGGCGCTGCTTGTGTTCAACTTTGCCGTGTAACGGGCCGGGGCGCTCAGCTCAAGAACAATCTCCACGCTGTTTTTGCTCAGCGAATTCCAAGAAAGGGACTGAACCACCGGGCGGGCAACCTGCGTCGCAGCGCCTGCCTTGCTGGCAGTGGCAGCAGGTGCGCCTGTGAGGCGGTTGCGCAGGGTTTGCGCCTCCGCCACCATATCGCCGCCGGAGTAGAGGGCCATGATGGCGTCAAGCAGTTCCAGAGCTTCTGAGGTCTGGTTCAGACGGTCTGCCTCAATGGATGCGGCGCGGAACAGCGAGTCGTCAGCCAGGGCGCTCTTGGGAAATTCCTGCGCAACCTTGAGATAGAGGTCGCGCGCCTGTCGGTATTCATCTGCAAGATGCGAGCAGTCTGAAAGGGCCTCCTGGCTGGCAGCAGCGCGGAACAGCGCCCCGGGAGAAATGGCCCAGTCTTTACGGCTGGTATAGATGCGCAGAAAGTCAGTAGTCAGTTCTTCCCAGGGCTGACGCCAGCATGAACGGACCTTGTCGGCGCGCAGGGCATCCATTTTTGCCTTGGCCTCGCGGTAACGGGGCAAAAGCTCCGCTTGCGGCACAGGCTGCAAGGCTGAAGCCTTGGCAAGCTGGCCTGCTGCCGCATCTGCGCCGCCAGCAGTGGAAGATGCGGCAGTATTGGGCGTGGAGGCAGAAACTCCCTTTGCTGGGGCGGCCTCGTCCTTGGGTTCCTTGCCATCGGTGCTGGAAACCTGACGCGCCTCTGGGGCGGTGCGCCCGTTGGCAGCAGCCTGAAGCGTCTTTTCCAGGGCCAGGGCTTCCTGAATCATATCGCCCTTGGGGTACTGGGCTTTGATGCGCTCAAGCAGGGCCAGTGCCCCCTTGTCGTCTTTAAGCCACGCGGCGCGCAGCTTGGCAGCTCGAAACAGAGCGTCATCGGCAAGTCGGCTGTCGGCATGGCGCTGGGCGACAGCTTCATAGCACTCGATGGCCTTGCGGGCGTCAGCCTTGGCGAACGAGCGTCGGGCCAGCTCTTCCAGACTTTCCGCAGCGCGGAACAGGGCCGCAGGGCGGTTGGGCCAGCCCGGATCAGCATCATAGATGGCGCGGAACTCCGCAGCCAGATTTTCCCACGGTTCACGCTGGCCCGAACGCTTTTCGTCCTGCCGCAGGGTTTCAATATTCGCCTTGGCAAGATCGTAACGCTTGCCCGTTGGCGGCAAGGAAGTATAGCCGGAGTCGTAAAAGCAGACGACCATCAGGCACAGAGCAACCAGAAAAGCCAGAGGCGGAACAAGTCTGCGCATCTGGTTGTTGCCAGTTGGTTCGGAAGCCTTGGGCTGGGCTTTTTTTCCGGCCACGGTTTTTCCTTTTGCCATGATGGTGTCGGTAATTTGACTCTTAAAGTTTTGCCTGCGTTATTGATAGCATATTGTATGCCAGCGGCGCAAAGATGGCAAAATTCGCTTTTTGTCGGCTGATAAGCGTTGGCATGGGCATGAAAAAAGCAGCGCGCCGGATACACAGAAAACTGTGCCTCCGGCGCGCCGAATTTCTTTGCCGCAACAGCGGCAGAAGTGAGGGCTAGAAGAACTGGCCCATGCTGAATTCTATGCGACCGGATTCACGTTCCTTGTCGTAGTCCTGAACCAGCGGGATACCGTAGGCGATACGCAGATCGCCCATGGGTGAACGCCAGCGCAGTTCAAGGCCCGTGGAGCAGACGATGTACTTGTTGAGGTCGTTGCCCATGGTCTTGCTGTCGATGTTGTAACCAGTATCGAAGAAGGGAACCAGAGCAAGGCCAAGCTCCTTCTGGAAGGTCCAGATGTATTCAAAGTTGGCAACACCCATGCGGTCGCCGCCGATCTGGTCGCCGTTGTATTTGTAGTCGCGGGGCGAGAGGTCGGAGAAGGAGTAACCGCGAATGGTATCCATGCCGCCAACCCAGAAGCGTTCAAACACCGGGACGTTGGAATTGGTGTTCTGGTACACGCCGCCCAACCGGCCACGGACATGGATGGTGTTCTGCGGGTTGAAGGACCAGAAGCCCTGCCAGTCGGCCACAGTCTTGATAAAGTTGTCTGTGCCGCCGAGGCCGCCGCCGCCGTATTCAGCCCACAGGCGCGCAATGGTACCCTTGGTGGGACGTTCCTTGGAGTCCGTAGTGTCGCGCAGGATGCGGCCAGAAACGGCGCTTGTCCAGTTGGTGCCCTTGTAGTCGCGAATGTACGGAGAGGCGTTATCGTCCACATCGTAAAGAACATAGCGTTCCAGACGATAACCGCCGCCTACGCTGGTGTATTCACCAATGGGGTACGACAGGCGAATGGTGTCGCCGATGGTGTCCTTGGTAAAGTTGTCCCAGTAATCGTGCGTGTAATACAGGTCGTTGCCAACGGAGAGATCGGTATCGTACAGGCGCGGGTTGGTGAAGGACAGCACGCCCGACGTACGGCGCCAGGAGAAGAAGCCCTGCAGCTGCAACCAGTAGCCGCGGCCAAAGAGGTTGCGTTCCATGATGGAGGCGGTGACGCCCACGCTGTAGTAGCTGGAGTAGCCCACACCGCCCATGATGGCGCCGGTATTGGTTTCCTTGACCTTGACCTTGAGGTCAACTTCGTCTTCGTTTTCCGTGGGGATCAGTTCCATATCCACGGCAGAGAAGAAGTGCAGACGGTTCAGGCGCTCGTTGGAGCGGCGCAGCTTGGCGCCTTCGTACATGTCGCCGTCACCCAGGCGCATTTCGCGCAGAATGACGTTGTCGCGGGTTTTGGTATTGCCCTCGACAGACAGACGGCGGATGAAGACCTTCTGTTTTTTGTTGATCACATAGCCCACGTCCACCTGGTCGCTGCCGTCATCGGCCTTGACGACCTTGGTGTCCACTTCGGCGAAAGCATATCCGTAATCGGAATAGTAGTCGGTCAGGCGTTTGGAGTCTTCCTGCATGACCGTGAGGGAGAAGTACTTGTCGGACTTTTTCCAGTCGTCCATCTGCACGACTTCAAGCATCTTGTCTTCACTGTCGATAACATCGCCCGCAAAGACCACGTCGCGCACGGTGTAGCGGGGGCCTTCGTGCACGTTGAATGTGATGTAGATGCCGTCATCGCGGTATTCAACGGTGGGCGCAGCCACCTGAATGTCCACGTAGCCTTCGTTAAGGCCAAAGGCGGCAATGGCGTTGGTGTCGCGCTCCAGGTATTCGTCCTTGAGCACGCCGGTACCCGTCAGCCACGAGAACATGCCGCGCGTCTTGAGGGCCATGTATTTGTCAAGATCGCCGCGATTGAGCTTGTTAAGGCCTTCAATCTTGACGTCCCTGATATAAAGCTTGTTGCCTTCGGTAACGCTGATTACCAGCACTGCGCCTCGACCACCCTGACGGTCGTCAAGACGGTAGGTGACCTTGGCAAGGTAAAAGCCTTCCTTGTGGTACAGCTCGCTGATTTTCTGAAGGTCGTCCGAAAGCACCTGTTCGTTGAGAACACTGCCGCTCTTGGTGCCCATGGCTGCCAGCACGTCGTCCTTGCTGACTTTGTCCGAACCATCAACAACGATGTTGTCGATGCGCGGCTTTTCAACCACGGTGAACACAAGCACGTTGCCTTCAAGTGTGGCCTGCACATCGCTGAAGTAGCCCATATCCCATATGCGCTTCACTTCTTCGTTGATGGCCGTGGCGTCCGGGTTGTCGCCCTTGCGGATGGTGAGGCGCATGAGCACGGTATCGGGGTCAAGCACCTTCATGCCGCGTACCTGCACATCGGCAATACCGCCGTGGGCAGAGGTGGGGGCATTCATGGGAACAAGGGTGGCCGGCGCATCGCTCTTTTTGGGCGCTGCCTCGGCGGCGGTGGCGGGATTTGCAATTTCTGCCGCGCGTTTGGCCAGCACAGCGGCGCATTCGTTCAGCGAGGTCAGCGAGTTGCGCTCAAATCCGGCGGGGACGGCTTCGCCCTCATAGACAGGCACAATGCGCGTGTCCATGGAAAAACCTTGACCAAGCTGGTTGAACTTGCCGTAAATAACCATGCGCGCTCCAGCCTTGCGGCCGAGTTCGCGCGCGGTGGCAAGGTCAATGGATTCGCCGCTGTTGCGCTGTAAAACGCGGGCGGTTTCCATGGGAACAGTGCGCATGCCGTTCTGCTTGAGCTGATCGGCAATCGCCTGCGGCACATCCTGCGAGGCGTTGGGCATTTCAGGCCCGGCGTTCACCTGGAAGGGCAGAACAAGCACAAGGGCCCCTTCTGCCGCTACGGCTCCACCTGGAAGCGCCAGGGTGGCGCAGGCCAGCACGGCAAGGCACAGGGCTTTGCACAGTACGTTATCCAAAAATCTTTTCATACAAGGTCCCCGCTTTCAGTTCCAGGGTTCTGCCCATGCCTGCGGCCAGCTCTCGGTTGTGCGTTACAACTACGAGGGTCATGCCCAATTCACGGTTGAGTTCGTTCATGAGAGCACCCACCTGCGCTCCCGTAACTTCATCCAGATTGCCGGTGGGCTCGTCAGCCAACAGAACGCGCGGTCGCATAAAAACCGCACGCGCAATGGCCACCCGCTGGCGTTCGCCGCCCGAGAGAGTGGCGATCTTGCTTTCCATACGCGCCGATAGCCCCACGCGATCAAGCATTTCACGCGCACGGCTCATAACGGCGCTTTGTTTAGCACCGCCGATAATTGCCGGCATTGCCACATTTTCGAGGGCTGAGAATTCCGGCAGCAGATGATGAAATTGAAAAACGAAGCCCAGAGTCTTGTTGCGAAAGGCAGCTTTCTGGTCAGCGCTCATGAGCGCCATGTTGCGCCCTTCAAAACATATCTCGCCCGTACTTGGAGTATCAAGTGCACCCATAAGATGCAAGAGGGTACTCTTTCCGGAACCGGACTGTCCAACTATGGCGAGCATCTCGCCTTCTTCCACAACCAGGTTAATATCCTTGATAATCTCGGTCTCTTCACCAGGTGTGGCAAATTTTTTGCCCACGTTTGAAAAAGTATAGAGTGCTGACATGGCTATTCGTAGCGCAGGGCTTCTGCCGGTTGCAGGCGTGATGCCTGCCGTGCCGGGTAAAGGGTGGCCAGAAAGCACAGCAGCATGGCGCTTGCGCCAATGATGAGTACATCGGAGAGGGTGATGATAATGGGCAGGTGATCGAGGGTATAGACGTTTTCAGGCAACTTGATGAACTGGTAGCGCTTGAGCAGCCAGCCGAGCGAAAGCCCAAACGCATAGCCAAGCAATGTGCCGACAACCCCGATGATTGTTCCCTGAAACATGAAAATACGCCGTATCATGCCGCTTGTGGCACCCATGGACATCATAATGGCGATGTCGCGGGTTTTTTCCATAACCAGCATGACCAGTGTTGTTACAATGGAGAAAGAACCGATAAGCACCACCATTGCCAACAGAATGAACATGCCGATTTTTTCCAGCTTGAGCGCTGCAAAAAGGTTGGCGTTCATTTCCATCCACGAGCGCACGTAGAAGGGCGAGCCAAGCTCGGTTGAAACCTCGGCTGCGGTTTTGTCCGCCTTGTATACATCGGCCACGGTCAGTTCCACGCCCGAAAGATAATTTTCCGGCAGGCCCAGCACATCGCGCGCCGCGTTGAGCGTAACAAAACCCAGCGAGGAGTCGTATTCAAACATGCCTGTCTTGAAAATGCCTACCACTTCAAAGGGACGCACACGCGGCGCATAGCCCGAGGTGGTTTTTTGCCCTGAGGGAGAAAGCAGGTTCACGCGGCTGCCCATGCCAAGCCCAAGGCGCTTGGCCAGTTCCTCGCCAATAATAAGCCCTGGCGCGCCTTCGCGCTCAAGATCGGCGGCAGAACCAACGCGCATCTGGCGCAGCATGGAAAGCACCGCAGGGGCCGACTGCGGGTCAATGCCCCGCAAGACCACGCCCTTGACGCCGCCGCCAGCGGAAAGCATGACTTCCGTGTAAATAAAGGGGGTTGCCCCGGTCACGCCCTTGACGGAACGCACCCGATCCAGAAGGTCGGTGCGGTTCTCAAAGGCCGAGGGGATATAGGACATGACAATGGCGTGGGCATTGGCCCCAAGGATCTTGTCCCGCATGTCGGTGGTGAGGCCGTTGTACACGCCAAGCACCACCACCAGCGCACCAACGCCGATAGCCACGCCCAGAATGGACATGATCGATATGATGTAGATGAATGTCTGCTTTCGCCTCGAAAAGAGGTAGCGCAGGGCAACGAATAGTTCAAATGACATTTGCGGCATATTGTCCCACCTTGCCCGGATATTCAAGAGTTATTTTAGACCTGGGACATTGCGTTGCCGCAAGGCAAGCCAATAGCGTCAAGGATTGCTGCTGGCAGGCAATGGCAAGAGGTGCGGGCGCTCTCTTGCCGGGCCACTGGCGGGGCAGGAGCGCGGCGCAGATTCCGGGCGGCAGATTGGCGTGTCTGTTCAGTTCTGCCAGAACGCTGACAGCTCTTGGGGTTTTTTGTCTGCTGCTAGTTTCTCTGCCTGTCGTGATTTTGAATTTTAGCCATTATGGCGGGAAAACTATCAGGCAAAAGCCCCCGGCTGGCTGACAAACCAGACCGGGGACCCTCTTTTCATTCTTGCCCTCAAGGACAAGACAGATCATCCACAAGTTTTATTATTCCGGGTTTTAGCCCCGTTTCATAGCCTCAATAAGTTCGCTCAGCCTGCGCGCCTGCTGGGCAAGGTCGGCCACGGCCTTTGTGGCCTCGCCCATCGCCTGCGAAGTCTGGCCGGACATGGCGTTGACCTGCACGATGGACTGGTTGATTTCTTCACTGGCGGCGGATTGTTCCTCACTGGCGGTTGCAATGGCGCTTACCTGATCGGCAGTGGCCTCCACATTGCTCACAATATCCCGCAGGGCGGCACCCGACTGGTTGGCAAATTCGGTGGCCGTGTTTACTTCCATCAGGGCCTTGTCCATGGCGGCCACGCTCTGCGAAGCGCTCTGCTGGATGGCAGATATCGCATTGCCCACATCATTGGTGGAGGCCATGGTTTTTTCCGCCAGCTTGCGCACTTCATCGGCCACAACCGCAAATCCGCGTCCGGCATCGCCAGCGCGGGCAGCTTCAATGGCGGCGTTGAGGGCCAGCAGGTTGGTCTGGTCGGCAATGTCCGAGATCACGTTCATGATCTGGGTAATTGCCTGGGCATGCTGGTTCAGCTTGGTCATGTCGTCCTTGAGCGCCAGCGAAACCTTTTGCACCTGCCCGATGCTTTGGAGGGCGTTTTCCACAATATTTGCGCCGCTTTCTGCATTGGTGCGCGTTTCGGCAGAAACTGCCGAGGCCGAGGAGGCGTTGCGGGCCACTTCCTGCACGGTCACATTCATCTGATTCATGGCCGTTGCGGCCTCGCTGAGGCGCTGGGCCGACTGCGCGGCTATCTGGTCCGACTGCTCAATCTGCCCGGAAAGCTGGCTTGAGGCAGAAGAAATAATGGCGACCACTTCTTCCAGTTGCCCAGCGGCAGCCAACATGCCTTCCCGCTTGGCATTCTCTGCCCTTTGGGCCGCTTCTTCAGCGCGCGAGGTAGCAAGCCTGGCTTCTTCAGTTGCCTGCTGAGCGTCTCTGGCTTTTTGCTCGCTTTCTTGCAGCAGTGTTTGGATATTGCCAACCATGTGTTCCATGCCCGATGCCAGCGTGCTGAATTCATCACGGCGTTTTTCTGCGGCAAAGAGCATGGCTTTTTCTGCGGGGGTTGTTTCAAGGCGGCCCTCAGCAACGGATTCCGCAATGCCGGAAATGCCCCTGAGCAGTCGCGCGATGGCGCGCGCCGCAAAGAAGATGATCAGCCCAACCACAAGGGCGCTAGCAAAAGTCAGCATCATGGAGTTGCCCAGCATTATCCGCATGGGTGTGTAGATTTCGTCTCTGTCCACTTCCAGGCAAAGAACCCAGCCGACTTCCGGCATGGCCCGGTAAAAGACAGACTTGTTGCTGCCGTCTTCGCCCGTAAATCTTACCAACCCCTCTGGGTTTTTCAGCATCTCCGCAACATGAGGTTTTTTGCTGTCATCGCGCCCAAAGGCCTTGAGGTCGCGGTTCAGCATCATCATGCCCTTGGTGTCATAGGCATAGATGCCGCCCTTGGTGCCAAAATCTATCTGGCTTGTGGTGGTGCGGGCGAGATTTTCGTTGTCAACGCCTGCCCACACGAGGCCTTCGGGCTTGCCATCGCGCATGATGGGGAGGCCAATGATTGTTGCAACCTTGCCTGTGGTTTTGCTGATCACGCCAGTAATGGTTTTTTTGCCTTGCATGGCGCGCTGGTAGTAAGAGCGGTCAGTAAAGCTTACTCCTACGGATTTGCTGGGATGTTTTTCGCCTGCCAGATGATGGGCAATGGCTATGCCGTCCCTTCCGGCAACACCGCAAAATTCAAAGTTGGAATTGAGGGTCACAAATGTATTGAGTGCGGCATCTGCATCGTTGAACAGCGTGCGCGTCATGACTTCAGGCATTTTATCGTTGACAGCATCAAGATATAAAATAACCCGGTTGTCGGCGGCAACCATGGCGAGTGACTCTTCCATCACCTTCAGCATGGCGTGCAGGCCGATGCTTTGGCAGCGCAACAGCGACCTTGCATCGTTGATAATCTGCTCGCGCAAGTTGCTTTCAGAAATTTTATAGCTCACACCAGCAACCAGCAGCAGCCCTGCAATTGCCGGAGTAAGAATGGACAGGAGCATCTTGCTCAGCAGCCCCATTTTCATAAGAACCTCCTTGCCCAAACCACAATAAATGTATGCGCCATGCGCGAAAACATGCCCAATGGGCTTGGTTTGCACTTTTTATGAGTATAACTATCGACCAGTGGCGACAATAGTATATGCTTTTGATTCAAAAATGTTTTTTGGCAGGTAATTTTTTATGACAGCCTGAATTTGTACATGGTTAAGACTGCTGAACAACAAAAAAGCGCCACCAAAGAGGCGGCGCTTTGTGGAACGAGCGTATCAATATTTTTTAAAGGCGATCAATAAGGTAGCATGCTACCGTTGTTACACTTCGGGGCGCAGCAAGGGGAAGAGAATAACTTCGCGGATTGAGGCGCAGTCGGTAAGCAGCATGACCAGACGGTCAATGCCTACGCCCTGGCCCGCAGCCGGGGGCATGCCGTATTCGAGGGCGCGCAGGTAATCCTGATCCATGCTGTGGGCTTCGTCATCGCCCGCTTCGCGCTCGCGCACCTGATCTTCAAAGCGCAGGCGCTGATCCACGGGGTCATTGAGCTCGGAAAATGCGTTGGATAGCTCACGCCCGGTGATGAACAGCTCAAAGCGGTCCGTCAGTTCCGGATGCTCGTCATTGCGGCGCGAAAGCGGCGAGATTTCCGTTGGGTAATGATAGATGAAGTGGGGCTGGGTGAGCTTGCCTTCCACATCAAGATCAAAAAGTTTGGCATGCAGCTTTTGCAGGCTTTCACTGTCGGCGGCCTTTTCACCACGCGAGCGGATGTATGCCTTGACCTTGCCGTAATCGTTGTAGAATTCCGGCGAATGCCCGCCCACCTGGGTGAGCGAATCGTAGAAGCTGAGGCGCGTCCACTTGCCGGGCGTGAGGTCGATCATTTCGCCCTGATAGGGTACCACGGTGGTGCCGCAGGCAGTCATGGCAAGGTGGGCAATAAGCTGTTCAGTAAAGTCCATGAGGTCTTCAAACGTGGCATAGGCCCAGTAGAATTCGCACATGGTGAATTCCGGGTTATGGCGCGTATCTATACCTTCGTTGCGGAAGTTGCGGTTCAGTTCAAAGACCTTTTCAAATCCGCCCACCAGCAGCCGCTTGAGGTACAGTTCGGGCGCAATGCGCAAAAACAGGGGCAGATCAAGGGCATTGTGGTGCGTTTTGAAAGGCTTGGCCGCAGCGCCGCCAGCCAGCGGCTGCATCATGGGAGTTTCCACTTCCATAAATCCGTGGTCTTCCATAAAGCGGCGGAATTCGCGCACAATCAGGCTGCGTTTAAAGAAAATTTCGCGCGCGCGGGGCGTGACGATAAGGTCAACATAGCGCTGGCGGTAGCGCGTTTCCATGTCTGTGAGGCCGTGATATTTTTCCGGCAGGGGACGCATGGAGCGCGTGATGAGCTTGATCTTGCGGCAGGCAATGGTGAGTTCGCCCGTCTTGGTGCGGAACAGGTGGCCGGAAACGCCCACGATGTCGCCCACGTCGAGCTTTTTGACCACTGTGTAGTTTGCTTCATCCATGTGTTCGCGCGAGGCGTAACACTGGATGCGACCACTCTGATCCATGATATGGAAGAAGGCCACCTTGCCGAACGAGCGCAGGGAAACTATGCGGCCCGCAATGGCAAACACGTCTTCCTGACTGTCCAGGGAGTCGCCTTCAAGAGCGCCGAATTTGTCCAGCACCCAGGCGACGTCGTGTTCCTTGCGGAAGTCGTTGGGGAAAAGCGGAACGCCCGCATCCAAAAGGTCGCACGATTTGACAACTCTGTTTTTGACGACTTCGTTGAGGCCTTCGCGCGCGGCGAAACTTTCCAGCATGGGCATAAAATAGCCCGCATGCTGCGACTTGGTACCCAGCTTGATAGCCGGCTTGCTGTTTTTCTTTTCCCGAGTATCCACGTAACGACTCCTGAATGGCCCATACCTGAAAGGAGCGTTACGGTATGCCATTCACGCTTGGGCGTCAAGATTGTGAGGAGTGTGTCTGCAACTTGATGTAAAATCGTGGTTTGTTGGATGCTCATACTGTTGATGCGACTCTGGCGCAACAGGAAACATCAATGCATGCGGCGGCTTATAGCCGCGCCAGTCGGGGCTTTGCGCCCCCTTGAAGTTTTGACCTGTTTACGTATATAAAACCCTTTTACACGATACAACCGCCGTCAGATTCAAGCTGGCGGCTTTTTCAAGGAAAGCGTCATGCAAAAATTTACAGCCTCCTTTCTGGGGCGCGACTGCCCCGGCGTGGTGGCCAACGTCAGCCGCATTCTCGAAGACAGCGGCTGCAACATCGAAGAAGTGACCCAGACCATCCTTTCCGGCGAATTTGCGGCTATCTTTGTTGTTGCTGCGCCGGAAAAAAACGCGGAAACCCTGCGCTCCAAGCTGAGCGCCGGGCTGGAATCCGCCAAGGTTGATCTCTCCGTCCTCGTGCGGCCCGCAATCAAGGGGCAGTGGGGCACAGACCTGCACTGCGAACCCTTTGTGGTCACTGCCGACGGGCCGGACAAGCCCGGTCTTATCGCCGCCATGAGTCGCGTGTTTGCCCAGCACGGTGTGAACATTGAAAGCCTCAAGGCCATTCTGGGCGAGGGCGGCAACAACCATGCGCTTTTTGTGTTTGAGGTCATGGTGCCTGACAGCGTTGACATGGGCCGCCTGCGCCGTGAGCTTGACTGCGAAGGGCAGAAACGCGATCTGCGCGTCAGTGCCCAGCACAGGGATATTTTTGAGGCCGTGCATCGGGTGAATTCTTTTTAGGATATGTCGCCACTCTGGCTCTTTTGCCCCTGCCTGCGTCTGAAAACCTTTTATTCCGGTTGAGTGCCGTAACGTACACTCCCTTCATAAAAAGGCTTCCTTCCTTGGCAGGGAACAAGACTTCTCATAGTGGCAACAGGCCCGAGGCTAATTTCAACATAAATTGCCCTTGCGACTGTGTGAGCGGACGCCCACCACTGCGTAACGCTCTGTTTCAGAAACGATGCACATTCCCCTGAACGCCCGGTTTTGCGCGTCAGGGCAAAACCGCCTTCCGGGCGGGGCCGCCATATGGCAGGCCGACAGCCCGAACATACAGGAAGACCTCCATGCTTTCAGAACGCGAAGTTATAAGCACTCTGAACATGCTCCGCAACGAGCATCTTGACGTGCGCACAGTCACCCTTGGCGTGAGCCTGTTTGACTGCGTCAGTCACGACCTTGATCTTTTTACCGCCAACGTTAAGGCCAAGTTGCACCGCTACGCCTCGCAGCTCGTGAGCGTGTGCAACGAAGTGGGCGACAAATACGGCATCCCCGTGGTGAACAAACGCATCAGCGTGAGCCCCATTGCCGTGGTGGGCGCGCCTTTTGGCCCCGATGGCATGGTGCGCGTGTGCAAGGCCCTCGACGAGGCCGCCAAGGAAGCGGGCGTTGATTTTCTGGGCGGTTTTTCTGCCCTGGTGGAAAAGGGTTTTGCCAAGGGCGACCGCGCCCTGATTGAAGCGCTGCCCCAGGCCCTGGCCGAAACAGACCGCATCTGCTCATCCATCAACGTGGCTTCGTCACGTAGCGGTATCAATATGGATGCTGTGGCCCTTATGGGGCAGCAGATCCTCAAGGTGGCCGAAGCCACCGCCGAGCGCGGCGGCATTGGCTGCGCCAAGCTGGTGGTTTTTGCCAACATTCCGCAGGATGTTCCTTTCATGGCTGGCGCTTACCTTGGCGTGGGCGAGCCTGACGTTGTCATCAACGTGGGTGTTTCCGGCCCCGGCGTGGTCAAAAAGGCTCTGGATCGCGCCCGTGAAGCCGGGCACAACGGCAAGGGCGGCCGCCTTACCCTGCTGGATATGGCCGAAGTCATCAAGCGCACGGCCTACAAGGTGACGCGCGTGGGCGAAATGATCGGTACCGAAGTAGCTACCCGTCTGGGTCTGCCCTTTGGCGTGGCCGACCTTTCCCTGGCTCCCACGCCTGCGGTGGGCGACTCTGTGGGCGAAATTTTCCAGAGCATGGGCCTTTCGAGCATTGGCGCGCCTGGCACCACTGCCGTGCTGGCCATGCTCAACGATGCGGTGAAAAAGGGCGGAGCGTTCGCTTCTTCGTCCGTGGGCGGCCTGTCCGGCGCGTTTATCCCCGTGTCGGAAGATTCCAGCATCGAGGCTGCGGCCACCTCCGGCCTGCTCAGCCTTGAAAAGCTGGAAGCCATGACCAGCGTGTGCTCTGTGGGCCTGGACATGATCGCCATTCCCGGCGCCACGCCCGCTTCGACCATTTCCGGCATCATTGCCGACGAAATGGCCATCGGCGTCATCAACACCAAGACCACGGCGGTGCGCCTTATTCCCGTGCCCGGCAAGGGCGTTGGCGAAGAAGTGTCTTTTGGCGGTCTGCTCGGCAAGGCTGCCATCATTCCCGTGCCCAAGGGCGATGCTACAGACTTTATCGGCCTTGGCGGTCGCATCCCTGCGCCGATTCACAGCCTCAAAAACTAGGCTGGTTAAGCGTTAGCTGTTTTAAAAGCGGACATAATTCCTTTACGGCGTGGAATCTTTGAGATTCCGCGCCGTTTTTTATGGTTCATAGCCACGATAAAGGCATCCATTACATTTTTCTATTTGCGCCAGTACGTTGGCTTGCTGTATGTTCAGATACAGAAACCTTGTCCAGGACGAAATAATGCCCCAGTATTTTATCTACGGTCAAAAAGAAACCGACTTCCTTTCGCGCAAAGACAAACGCCTGGCCGCTGCAATTGAACGCATAGGCCCCATACAGCGGGAGGTGCGGCCAGACCTGTTTGACGCGCTCATGCATTCCATAGTCGGGCAGCAGATTGCCACCAAGGCGCAGCAGACCGTGTGGGCGCGGCTTGTGCTTGCCCTTGGCGAAGTGACGCCTGAAACCATTGACGGCGCAGAGACTGCCGAGTTGCAGGGAGTGGGGCTTTCCTTCCGCAAGGTTGGCTATATGAAGGCCGCCGCGCGCAAAGTGCTGCTGGGAGAACTGGACGTGGAGGCCCTGCGGCTCATGGACGATGCCAGCCTTTGCACCACCCTTTGCGCGATGGACGGGGTTGGCGTGTGGACTGCGGAAATGCTCATGCTGTTTTCACTCCAGCGGCCTGATGTGCTCAGTTTTGGCGACCTTGCCATCCTGCGGGGCCTACGCATGCTGCATAGGCACCGGGAAGTCAGCCGCGACCGCTTTGAAGTCTATCGTCGGCGCTACAGCCCTTATGGTTCGGCTGCAAGCCTGTATCTGTGGGCCATAGCGGGTGGGGCTTTGCCTGACCTATCCGATCCGGCTGCTTCCAGACGCTGATAACTTTGATCATCATTATCCGGCAGTAGGGCTCGCCGCAGTTTAGCGGTGTTCTGCCATGCTGCGCTTAACACAAATCGTTGTTGTTATCTGGTATCAGATGTCTACGGCTTTCCTTCCTAAATGGGATTGATATGCAATAGGCCAAAATAACAGTGTAAAAAACCCTAGCTCGTTTGTAGTAATTTCTTGTGAAAATAAGTATAATTGATATATTGAACGTCACGCTTTGTCCGATAAGCTCACTAGAATACGCCAGCCTTAAGGGATTTTAGGGGTAGTTTGATTTTTCACATGGTAATTAGCCTTTCGGTCATTCAGTGCGTAGACGCGACGCAAAAGGGGTAATGATGAAACTCGGATTACTTGCGAAAATGGGAATTTCCATCCTCACGCCTGCAATAGTGGGGCTGATGCTTGTGGCAGGGGTTTGCTACAAGATGTCAGAAGAAATCCTGAGAGAGCAGATCGCCACAGATATGAGCGCCTTGCTTGAATGCCAGAGCATCGGGCTTGACGCTGTGTTCTCGGGGATAGAACAGGGCCTGCAAACTATGACCGAGAACCAGCGCATCAAGGATCAGGTGGAGGCCTACTCCCGCAACAAATCGGATGCCTTTGAGGGTTCCCTGTTCACGCGGGCAGACCAGGCGCTTGATTCTTTTGTGACAAATAACGATATGGTTTCTTCCGCTGCCATTATTGCCATGGACGGCACCGTGCTTGGGTACCGCGTCGATAAGCAGCAGGGGAAGAACAAGTTTGTCGGCGCCAATTTTTCTGACAAGGAATACTTTGTAAAGAGCAAGAATGGCCAACCCAGTGTTGTCGGCATGGTAGATGCCGCCACTGGCGAGGTCTACACCGTGCTCGCCATGCCGCTCAAGCTGGACGGGAAAAACATGGCTGTGCTGGCTGCGGGCATAGACAATAAAATTCTGGGCAAAAATACCACGGATAAGATCAAGATCGGCCAGAAGGGCATGGTCTACGTATATGATCTTCAGGGGCGCGTAGCACTGCACCCTGATGGAAAGGTCATTGGGCGCAACGACAGCAAGATTGCCCATGTGGCGGCCCTGTTGCAGCAAAAAGAAGGCCGCACCCGATTTGACATTGGCAATGGCGAAAAGGGCTTGTACTACAAGCCGCTACCGCATGAAGGCTGGATTTTGTGCGTGGAATTTGACCGTGGAGAAATCTTCAAACCCACCAGCGACCTGCTGACCAACGCCAGCCTGCTTACTCTGGCCTGTGCGCTGATAGTAGGAACCATGATCTTTTTCTCGGCCCGGGGCATTGTGCGCATGGTGGGCGGCATTTCTAGCGTGGCCGAAGCCGTTGCTGGTGGCCGCCTTGAAACCAACGACAAGGAACGCGCCCTGTTTGACGTTGCTGAAAAGCGCGGTGATGAGTTCAGTACGCTTGCGGCGGGCATGCGGCGCATGGTGCAAAGCATCAGGCACCTTTTGAGCGAAAGTGAACACAAAACACAGGCCGCGCAGCACGCTACGGAAGAGGCGGAAAAAGCCACAGCCAGAGCCGAAGAAGCTGCACGTCAGGCCGAGAGCGCCAAGCGTGAGGGCATGCTGACGGCAGCGGGGCAACTGGAAGAAGTGGTGAGCGTTATTTCCGCCGCTTCCACAGAGCTTTCCGCGCAGATCGAACAGTCGGACAGGAGCGCCGTGGAATCCGCCCAGCGTCTGGCCGAGGCCGCCACTGCCATGAATGAAATGAACGCCACTGTGCAGGAAGTTGCCCGTAATGCGTCCGCTGCTTCGGCGGTGTCTGCGGAAACGCGGGCCAATGCCGAAAGCGGTGCGAATATTGTGGAAAACGCCTTGCAGAGCATTGGGCAGGTGCACAAGGTTTCGCTGGCGCTCAAGGGCGACATGACCACGCTGAACCAGCATGCCCAGGCCATCACCCAGATCATGAACGTGATCTCTGACATCGCCGACCAGACCAACCTGCTGGCGCTCAATGCCGCCATTGAGGCCGCCCGTGCGGGCGAGGCCGGGCGCGGTTTTGCCGTGGTGGCCGATGAAGTGCGCAAACTGGCGGAAAAAACCATGGCCTCCACCAATGACGTGGGCAATGCCATTTCTGCCATCCAGGGCAGCGCAGGACAGAGCGTTGCCGCTATGGACAAGGCGCTGGCAGAGGTGGAAAAGGCCACCGAGCTTGCAAAGCAGTCTGGCGAAGCCTTGCAGGGGATTGTAACCAAGGTCGAGGAATCGGCAGATCAGGTGAGCGCCATCGCGACGGCAAGCGAGCAGCAGTCCGCCACCAGCGACGAGATCAACCAGTCCATTGTCAGCGTCAACGAAATGTCCAGCCAGACGGCCCAGGCCATGGGTGAGGCTTCCCGGGCCGTGAGCGAGCTTGCCCGGCAGGCCGATCGCATGAGTGAACTTATCAGCGAGATGAAGCGCGGCTAGTTCTGCATTTCTCTCAATGGCAAACAGCCTCGGAATATCTCATTCCGGGGCTGTTTGCATTGAACTGTATGGCCCTGGTTTGTTAATGCATGCTCGGAGCCAGAAAATACTGCCATACCAGGGTAAGCAGCAAGAGGCTAAGCGAAATGGTCAAAAAGCGGCGCACAGCCGCAGGCCCCACGCGAATAGCCATGCGGCTTCCCATCCAGTTGCCGAGGCAGCAGGCTGCGGCCATGGGCAGGGCCAGACTCCACACCACCACGCCGTTGATGATGAAAACCACGGCTCCGGCAAAGTTCGAGGCAAGGTTGAGCACCTTGGAGGTGGCGGAGGCTTCCATCAGGCCCATGCGCAGAATCCAGTGAAAGGCGAGGATAAGAAAGCTCCCGGTGCCGGGGCCGAAAAATCCGTCATAGCCGCCCATAACAAGGCACACAAAGGCCACGGGAATCCAGAAGCGGGGGCCTGAGTGCGGCAGGGGTGTTTGCTTGCGTTCTTTTTTGGGCAACAGGGTTGCGCACATGCCTATGGGCAGCAAGGCCACCAGCACCTTGCCAAGAACAGCCGCGTCCAGCAGCAGGGCAAGGCGTGACCCGGCCCACGAGCCAACCAGTGAAAAAGCGATGCCCGCCAAGGCTACCCGCCACAATACCAGATTACTGCGGGCAAAGTTGCCAAGGGCAACCGTGGTGCCAAGGCAGGCGCTGACCTTGTTGATGCCCAGGGACTGGTGCGGCGGTACACCGGAAAGCAGCAGGGCGGGCATGGTGATAAGCCCTCCGCCGCCAGCGATGGAATCAATAAACCCGCCCCCGAATGCCGCGGCTATGCCAATGACGTATGTAGCAAGACTGAAATCCAACACGCTGCCTACCATTCCTTAAAGATAACCCATGCTGCCAGCACAATAAGCGCAAAACCCACAAGGTGGTTCCAGCGCAACGGCTCGTGCAGCCAAAAAGCGGAAAAACCCATGAAAACAGTCAGGGAGATGACTTCTTGAATGGTTTTCAGTTCTGCCGCTGAAAAATAGCCGTATCCGATCCTGTTGGCAGGTACTTGCAAAACATATTCAAAAAAGGCGATGCCCCAGCTTGTAATGATAACCAGCGGCAGTGCGGTGCTTCTGTAACGCAGATGCCCGTACCATGCAAAGGTCATGAAAAGATTGGAACAGAACAGCAGGCCCACGGTGCTGACGGGAATTGGTATCTGCATGGAAGATCCATCGGGCGGTCGCAAGAGCAAATGCCTGGCAGGCCGGAAGAAGTTGAACAGAGCGTAAATCTCATATCTGCTGCAACATGGCTCGTCAACAGCCTGCACCGGAGCTTGGGGCCATCGCCGCCTGCCTTGTTTGCGCGGGCAGCGCCGAAAGGCTATGTTAGGCGTGCGGCGGGGTTTGCGCCGCGCAAGCAATGGAGGAACACTGTATGGCAGCACGCTCACCGCGCGCTAAGGATGCTGAAAACGCAAGTTTTTTGAATACGGGGATGCC
This sequence comes from Desulfovibrio intestinivivus, assembly GCF_053570665.1. NCBI lineage: Bacteria > Pseudomonadati > Thermodesulfobacteriota > Desulfovibrionia > Desulfovibrionales > Desulfovibrionaceae > Desulfovibrio > Desulfovibrio intestinivivus. The sequence goes on from NZ_JBRBQT010000001.1 coordinate 1,791,250, forward strand.
ATCCGCTTCTGGAGGTGCGCATGCTCACGCCGCAGCGGAAGCTTCGCCTGACAGGGTGACATGGGCGCTGTTCTGGAAAGCGGCCTTGCTTGTGACCGTTATCTGGGCCGCATCGGCTGTGTTGCTCTACTGGTCAGTGGAAGATTTCAGCAAATCCGGAACCTTTGGCGATTCCTTCGGAGTGCTTAACACGTTGTTTTCAGGGCTCGCATTTGCGGGCATCATTGTTTCCATAAAAATGCAGAACGATGAAATGCGCGAGCAGCGCAAGGAGCTGCAAAAGCAGAAAAAGGCTGCGCAGATATACCACCGGGAGCGCATGTTCCTGCTGCTCATGGACGAATTTAAAAAATCGCGCGAGCGCCGTTTCAGCGTAGCAGACGTGCGGCTGGTGGTGCGCGAATGTTTGAACGATGTAACCGCCTTAAACGCCCGCAGCGCCGAGGCTGGCGCGGCCCTTGTGCGCGAGGTGGAAGGCGTGCTTGCGGGCGCGCATGCGGAGACACCCATGTTGCAGGTTTTTGGCCGCCGGGTCTTCCGGCACGAACAGTGCGAGGTGTTTATCAAGACCTTCCGGCAAGCGGCAGAAAGCGCCAGAAAGATTGATCCGGCCAACAAGACGGAATACTATGATATTGTCTGCAACAGCATGTCTGATGCAGAGGAGGCCCTGCTTTTCATGTGCGCTGTGGCGCGCGATGGAGCACTGGTTCTCGGCGATCCGCAGATTATGAAGCTGCGGGAAAGCTACGATGAAATCCGGGCGAAAATCTGAACAGAGGCAATTGCCGCTGCCCACAGTAAATCGCAGGCGGAGTGAGCCGTCCACACACAAAAACCCCTGACATACATCAGGGGTTTTTCCGGCGCTCCGTGCCGCCGTGCCCGATCCGAAGAACGGATCAATAGCGGCAGCGGCGCGTGGCTTCCCTCAGGGAATGATTTTCCGGCCCCCGACACCCGCCAGGGGCCGGAAAATCATGTGGGGAGGGGAGTATGTACAGGCTGAGGTATGGCTTTGGCCATTCCTAGGCAGCCATGGTGTCGAAAAGTTCCTTGGCATTGGTGTTGGTGGGGTTAGCGCCCAACACGGCTTCAAGGTGCTGCCGGGCTTCTTCGGCGCGGCCCAGGTAGATCATGCAGCCGGCCAGAGTGACGCGAACGGCCTCGGCTTCCACGCCGGAGCGCAGGGTGTCTTCCAGATAGGGCAGCGCGTTTTCAACGCAGCCAAGCTGATAAGATTCGCGCACCAGGCAGTTGAGAGCCACAATGTTTTCCCTGGATTTCTTCAGGGCAGCAGCAAAGTAGTCAAAGGCCTGCTGGTGTTCGCCCTTTTCCATGTACACAAGGCCAATGCCGCACAGGGCCTTGTCGGTTTCTTCCACGGAGGCGGCCTTCTGGTACAGAACCAGAGCCTTGTCCAGATCAGAGCGCTGCACGGCCACGGTGGCCAGGCCCAGGAAGGGGGCCGCGCTCTGGGAGTTGCTGCCTGCGGCCTTGCGGTAGTATTCCTCGGCCTTGTCAAAGTCACCCATGAAAAGGTAGCACTCGCCCAATTCCTTATTGATTTCGTAATCCAGTTGATTGCTCATGGTATCCTCCCCAACTGAGGCTGGTTTGTGGTCGGACGCTTTATGCGCCACTGACTTGCCTTTTCATATGCACTGAACGTGCCAATAGTAAAAGAGTGCAATAAATACAATGTGGTGATTTGCAGTTTGTATAAAATATACGCCAGGGGGGCGGCTTTGCACCACTTTAAAGCGCCAAAGCCTTGGCGCTCAGGGGCGCCGTGCGGGCAGGATTTTCCTGGTTGGGCAATTCTTGCCGCTGTGCTTTGCAGGTAGCCCAGAGGGAAACAAAAGAAGGCCGAACCATAAAACGGTTCGGCCTTTAAGGGTGCGAATTGGTGCGTGGATTACTGTGCGCGTCAGGCGGAGCGAAGGCTCTGCGTACCGCCATGCACGTTGATGTGGTGCAGGATGACGCCCAGCACCCCCTCAATGTCAAGGTGGGACGTGTCCACAATCAGCGAATCCTGCGCGGGGCGCAGGGGGGCCACGGCGCGGTTGCGGTCAAGGGCGTCGCGCTGGCGGATTTGTTCGGTCAGGGTGGCGAGATCTGCTTTCTGCCCGCTGGACTCAAGGTCGTGCAGACGGCGCATGGCGCGTACCTCAGGCGCTGCATCCAGAAAGAACTTAAAGCGCGCATCGGGAAAAACCACTGTTCCCATGTCGCGCCCTTCGGCCACCAGCGGGTACTGCTCGCCAATGGCGCGCTGGGTGGCGCGCAGAATTTCGCGCACCACAGGCACAGTGGCTATGCGGGCTGCCAGCATGCCCACGGTCTCGGTGCGCACCTCGCCCCGCACGGCAACGCCGTTGCAGAACAGGGTGGACTGCTGACCAAGGCCCGAAAGGGTGAACGTCCACTCCGCGCAGCGGGTGCGCAGTTCTTCTTCCGGCAATGTTTCCGCCCCGGCACCCAGCTTGAGCGCCATACAGCGGAACATGGCTCCGGTATCAAGGTAGGAAAGGCCAAGCCCTTCGGCCACACGCCGGGCCAGCGTTGTTTTGCCAACGCCTGCCGGGCCGTCAAGCGTCACCACAGGAAGCCGCGCACTCATGCCTTTTCCCCTTTGCGGGCAATAATGTCTGCCATGGCGGAAAGGAAGGCGAGGTTTTCCTGCTGGTTGCCAATGCTGACCCTCAACAGATCCGGCAAGCCGTAGCTCTTGAGCGGACGGATGATGATGCCGCGCGCGAGCAGCGTTTCAAAGCATTCGGCTGCGGTGGGCGCGCCCTCGGGCATGCCGAACATCAAAAAGTTTGCTTCGCTCGGCCACACCTTGCAGCCCAGAGCGGTCAGACCCGCAAACAGCTCCTTGCGGCCTGTGCGCACGGCATCCTGCGTGGCGTTGTAAAAGGTGTCGTCAGCCAGAGCCGCCAGAGCCGCTTCTTCTGCCAGAATGTTGACAGAGAAGGGCAGGCGCGCACGCCAGACAAAGTCCGCCAGATGGTCAGGCAAAATGCCGTAGCCCACGCGCATGCCCGCAAGCCCGAAGCTTTTGGAAAACGTGCGCATGAAGGCGGTATTCTTGGGCATGATGCCGCTCGCCAGCAGGGATGCGGCTTTTTCATTTTCGGCAAAATCCACGTAGGCCTCGTCCACCACCAGCAGGCAGTCGGGGGCCTTGTGCGCCAGATCGCGCGCAAGGGCCTCCACCGCAGCACGCGGGGGGCAAAAGCCCGAGGGATTGTCGGGCGTGGTTACAAAAACAATGCGCGTGTTGGCGTCCACCAGTTCCAGCAGGGCGGCAAAGTTGAAGGAAAAATCTTCCTCAAGGGGCTGCCGCCGGATTTCTACGCCGCAAATGCGCCCCTGAATGGGGTAAATACTGAAACAGGGGTTGAAGCACACAATGTTGTGCGCGCCGGGTATCGCCAGAATACGGATAAGCAGGTCAATGATTTCGTCCGAACCGTTGCCCACAACCACGCGGTGCTCGTCAACGCCGTGTCGCTGGCCCAGTGCCTTTGCCAGCCGCGGATTGCCGCCCTGCGGATACCGAAAGGCCCCGGCCGCGTGGCGTTCCACAGCCTCGCGGGCCAGAGGAGGCATGCCCAGCGGGTTTTCGTTGCTGGCCATCTTGATAACCTGGGGCAGGTTGTACTTATCCTGGATTTCGGCAATGGAAAGGCCGGGAACATAGGCCTTGAGGGCCATAATTTCCTGGCGCACACTGATCTCGGACATGGTTACTCCACCGGTATCGCCCGCAAAGGCGAAGATTCATGGCTGCGCATGGGCGCAAGGCGTTTTGCGGCGTTTGTCAGTATGTTTCAGCCAGCAAACCATCGCAATGCGACAGCTTGCTGGCTGAAAAAGTTGGAAAGCTTGTCTTTCTTTATGGCTCTGGTACTGGCGCAAATGCCCGCGTGCCTGCAGGAAGGGCCAGATCCGCCTGTTATTCGCCTGCTTCCGTGGGGCGCACGGTCAGCACGGGCATGTCGGCGTTCTTGACCACCTTTTCTGCCACAGAGCCGAAAAGAATGCGGTCAATGCCCTTGCGGCCATGGGTGCCCATAACGATAAGGTCGGCCTTTTCTTCACGGGCGCGGTTGAGGATTTCTTCGGCGGCATAGCCGATGAGCACCTGCCCCTTGGCTTCAACGCCCACGAAATTTTCGGCCACAAACGATTCCATGGACTTTTCAGCGCCGGTCACGATTTCGCCGACAAAGTTTTCAATGGTGTTTGGGGGTACATGAAAGCCCACGTACTGGCTCAGCGAGGGGGCAGTGTATACAACAAGCACGCTCGCCTTGAGGCCCTTGGCAAGAAGCACCGCGTATTCGGCAACTTCCTTGCTGTGTTCGGAAAGGTCTACCGCGCAAAGAATCTTCTTGATATCCTTCATGGCAAACTCCTGTTCCCCCCGGTAGGCAGATTGATTAACGGGCTGGCTGAATATGGCTGACCAAGAGGGGGTTGGTTTGGGGTCGCAGCCTTTATCCTTTGCCTTCATCTGTAATAAATGGTAGTTTTTTTTGGCACAATAGACAAGACATTTCGCCTAACGCCGCCAAGGGGCAGGGAAATTTTTTCCCCATTGCTTCTGCCAGCCTGTGAAAAATCAGCCTGTTATGGAAGTGAGCCTTTGTGGCAGGATTTTTGCACTTTTTCTGCAACGGCAGTACGCCAACCCTGGAGGCGACATGAAAGTTACCAACGATCAACTTGAGGCGCTGTTACGCCAGCAGAGCCAGACCCCGGGCACAACCCGAGCGCAGACGGCGCAGGGCGGCTTTGAGGCGGCTTTGAGCGAACAGATGGGCCTTGAAAATGCCGTTGCATCTTCTGCGTTCCCCACGACGGCGGCGGGGCAGGCTTCGCAAGCATCCATGATCAGTCAGATGCTGCTTGGCTCCACCCAGTCCGAATCGGTAGATGTGGACGAAGACGTTATCCAGAGTGCCTTTTCACAGGCTTCCGGTACGCTGGACATGTGGGATTCGTACGTTAACGCCCTGGGCTCCTCGGGCCAGAATGGTTCCTTGCGCGAAGCCTATTCCCTGTTGCAGGGGATAGACGGGCAGGTTTCCGCCCTCAAGAACAGCACGGCCTCTGTACGCGGCCAGAATGCTGGGCTTGATTCTCTGGTCAACGAGCTTGACGTGATGACAACGACAGAAAAAATCAAGTTCAATAGGGGCGACTATACCGCATAGCCGCCCGGACAGAAAAACCGCCGTGAAATCAGGGTTTCACGGCGGTTTTTGCTTGTGATCAGGCCGTCTGCTCCCAGGAGCGGGCGGTTTTTTTGCGCATGACGGTCAGTGCGGCATATGATGCTGCGTAAACGCTCAAGCCTCCGGAATCATGCGGTTCCGGAGGCTTGCTTTATGGAGGTGCGTTGCCCTTAAACGGGCTACGCGGTGCGCTGCTGTGAGGTTACTTGTTGCCGGTAGCGCCGGACTGCACGGCATTGCCAGTTGTATTGGCTGCGCCAGGCATGCCAGCCATGCCGGGGCAGTCGCCGGGATTCATCATGCCGTTACCCATCATGCCATGTCCCATGCCGTGTCCGCCCATGCGGTGTCCCATGCCCCGGCCCATGCCGTGGCCAGCCATGAAGGGAATGCCCTTGTCGGACATCTGCTTGAGCATTTCGGCCTTGGCGCTGTATAGCTTGGCGTCGATTTCGCGCAGATCCTTCTGGGCGGCCTTGACGCGGGCATCGTCGGGCTTGGCGCCAGCGGCGTCAAGATTGTTCAGTTCAGCCATCTTGGAAAAGTGCTGCTGCATGGTGGGCTGTGTTTTTTCAACAAAGCTCTGGTGGATCTGCTGCATGGTTTCCATCTGTTCGCTGGACAATCCCATGCCAGGACCCATGCCATAACCCATGCCGGGGCCCATACCCATACCCATGCCTGTGCCGGGTCCCATACCCGCGGGGCCTTGCCCATCGCCTTGCCGTGCAGAGGCAACGCCCGAAAGGCCGAGGAAAATGGCAAGGGTAAGGGCCGCGCCGCTGGTAACGATCTTGGAGGTCTTCATTGTAGTTATATCCTTATGGTTTGATAATATTTTCGTGGTAATTATTTGCTCTGGCTGCCGGGAAGCTTAACGTCCATAACCGTGGCCGTGGCCGTGGGGGCCGTGCGAGGCGGATTGACCACCGCCGCACCAGGTGGAACTGATCTGGGTGTTAGCCGTGTTGGCGGCTGAGGCGTTTACCGCAAAGGCCAGCACCAGCGCCAGGGAAGCGAAAACCAGGGTAAGTTTGATAGAGTTCATGAATATTCTCCTTTATCTCGGCCTGCAGAGGGCAAGGCCGCTCAGATGGATTTTTTCAGTTTTTCGTATTCCTCAAGAGTGATTTCTCCAGAGGCAAGCCGTCTTTTAAGAATCGCCATGGAATCTGTGTAATCCATGTTCTTTCTCTGTAACGGAAATATTCTGCTGATAAAAGCGACCGCAAGGGAAATAATCAGTATCATGAATATGAGGTGCGTCATGCCATTTCCCCATCCCATTACGCTTCCTATATCGCAGCCATACATATCAGTATCCTCAGTGTTACGTTGCGCCGTCAGTTTATTGTTTATCTGCTGATTGGTGTTGCGTATTTCAGCACCGTTTGATGTTGTATACGCAAAGGCCGTGCCAACATTGGTCATAGGCTGTAACTATTTGAATTTACATCATTAAATAAAATTTATGACAAACGATAGCTCGCTGGTCGGATTAATTTGTCCGTTTTTTACTCAGTTGGCTGGACAGCTATCCAATTTTTACCAGGGGGCTTGCGCGGTGAGTAAAAAATACATACTTTTGATACTGCGCCGTTGAGGAAACACTCATGATCCGTTTTCGCTCATCTTTCTCCCAGCGCTTGTCGCGCATGGGCCTTTCACCCTGGATGCTGATTGGGGCAGCCCTTATTCTCGGCCTGACTCTGGTGGGGCTTTCCGTTCGTAGCAATCAACGCGAACGGGCCTTTATGGTGCACAACCTTACGGACAGGGCCGAGGCGCTCATCTGGGCGCTTGAAGCCGGAACCCGCACGGGCCTGCGCCTCAGCCCCGGCGCTGTGCTCGGCCTGCGTCCGCTGCTCAGTGAAACCGCCCGACAGCCCGGCATTCTCTATATGGCCGTGACAGACACCAGCGGGGCCATACTAGCCCAGAGCGGCGACAGTTCGCCAATCCCCGGTGTGCCGGATGACGCCGCGCCGGAATTTGTCCCCACCCCCATGCTGGTGCAGCCACAGGATATCCCCCACCTTGCCCAAGTTTCAGACCGGCCCATGTGGAGGGTAAGGACGGTGGATGGAAGGGAAGTTTTTGAGGTTTTTCGTGTGTTTGCGCCCCTGAGCCGTTCACATGGGCAACAGTACATGGGCGGGCAACAACATATGGGTGGCGGGCATGGCCCCCACGGCATGGGCATGATGGGCCGGATGATGGGGATTGATGGCCCTGAGAGTGCTGGAGGCCCGTATGATCGCGATCTGTTTGGCAATCCGCCGCCGCCCCCTCCCGTACGTGGAGGGTTTGGTGCCCGCCCCGGCCCTGAGGCCCCCCGGCAGGTGGTGGGTGTGGCCTTGGTGGGCTTTGACGCGCGTCCTTTTGAGGATGCTCTGGCGCAGGACGCGCGCAACAACCTGCTTTCTGCCGCACTGGCTGCCGCCTTGGGGCTGGCCGCCTTTGTCTCCTTGTTCTGGATGCACAACAACCGGCGCTGGCGGCGTATTGTGCGCGATCAGCAAGTCATGGCCGCAGAGGTCGTGGCTAACCTCCCCCTGGGACTGGTGATCAGCGACCCGGACGGGCGCATTGCCATGATAAACGACACGGCTCTGGTCATGTTTGGCAAACAGCGCGCAGAGATATTTCCTTCTGGCGCGGCGGCCTCTCAAGGCGGCCCAGACATGCCCGGCAAACCCGCACGGGCAAGGCGGCTGAACAGTCTGCCCGGCCTGGAATGGGAAGCCCTGGCGGGTAAACTGGTTAAGGGATCGCGCATTCTGGAGCAGGAAACAACACTTGCCGTGCCGGGGATCAAAACGCTGACCATCAGCCTTGGCGGCGCGGCCATGCGCAATGAGGACGGCGCTTTTTTGGGCAACGTGTTTGTGTTGCGCGACATTACGGAAATGAAGCGCCTTCAGACTGACGCCCAGCGCAATGACCGGCTTGCGGCCCTTGGGCATCTGGCGGCGGGTGTGGCGCACGAAATCCGCAATCCCCTGAGCACCATCAAGGGCGTGGCCCTGTATATCGCCAAGCGCATGCCTCTGGGCGGGCGCGAGGAAGAAGCCGCCCAACGCATGATTGACGAAGTGGAACGGCTGGACCGCGTGGTTTCCGAGTTGTTGGAATTTGCGCGTCCCGGTTCGTTTGAAACAGTGGAGGCTGATCTTGGCGAAGTTATAGGGCGTGCGCTGCGGCTTGCAGAGGCCGACCTCAAGGCCAAGAACATTACTGTGGTTTTTGAAATGGAACCGGGTTTTCCGCTGGTGCGCATCAGTACGGAGCGGCTCACTCAGGCCCTGCTGAATCTTTTTCTCAACGCGGTTCAGGCCATGGATCACGGCGGCACCCTGCGTGTGAGCACGCGCGCGCTGCCCGAGGGCATGTTCAGCATCACCGTGGCCGACACGGGGCCGGGCATCCCGGCAGAGATCCAGGCTTCCATTTTTACGCCCTACTTTACCACCAAATCCTCGGGAACCGGCCTTGGGCTTGCCATCGTCTATCAGATTGCCGAGGGGCACGGCGGGCGCGTCAGCGTTGGCAACGCGCCGGGGCATGGGGCGGAATTTACGCTCACCCTGCCTGTAAACGGCAAGAGTTAGGGCAGTCCCGCACTGTTGCGTCATGCCTGTAACGCTTGCGAACCATGCAATCCCGATCAGTTCAAGGATAGTGTTATGACTGCAAATCCCGCCATGCAGCTGCTGGTGGTGGATGACGACCACAATCACCGCGAAATGCTGCGCGCCCTGCTTGAAGAGTGGGGCTACGCGCCCACCGGGGCCTCCAGCGGCGAGGAAGCCCTGGAACTGTGTCGTGAACGTCCTTTTGACCTCATTCTTATGGATGTGCGCATGGGGGGCATGAGCGGCATAGAAGCCACACGGGCCGTCAAGGGTTACAATCCTGCAATTCCCATCCTGATCATGACGGCCTACTCGGACGTTTCCAGCGCCGTGGAGGCGCTTAAGGCCGGGGCGTACGACTACCTTACCAAACCGCTGGCCTTTGATGCCCTCAAGCTTGCCCTTGAACGCGCGCTGGACCATGCCAGCCTGCGGCACGAGGTGCGTACTTTGCGCCACGAGCTTGCGGCTGGTCTGGACGCCCGCAACATCATAGGACAAAGCCAGGCCATGCGGCAGGTACTGGATCTTGTTTCGGCCATTGCGCCCTCTGAGGCCACAGTGCTTGTGACGGGCGAATCCGGCACCGGCAAGGAGGTGGTGGCCAAGCTCATCCACGCCAACAGCAACCGCCGCTCTGGCCCCTATGTGGCCGTGAACTGCGCGGCCCTGACGGAAACCCTGCTGGAATCGGAGCTTTTCGGCCATGAAAAGGGCGCGTTCACCGGGGCGGAAAAGCGTCGCGAGGGGCGGTTTCTGGCAGCGGACAAAGGCACGATATTTCTGGACGAGATTGGCGATATTCCGCTTTCCATGCAGGTAAAGCTGTTGCGCGTCATTCAGGAGCGAGAGTTGCAGCGCGTGGGCGGCGATCAGACCGTACGGGTGGATGTGCGTATTCTGGCGGCCACCAACAAGGATCTGGCGCGCGAGGTGGAAGAAGGGCGCTTCCGTCAGGATCTGTATTACCGGCTTAACGTGGTCGCCTTGCAGTTGCCGCCGCTGCGCGAGCGCGGCGAGGATATCCCCCTGCTTGCCATGCATTTTATGAAGCTTTTTGCCGAGCGCAATGGCAAGACCGTCAAGGGATTTACGCCTGGGGCCATGGATCGCCTGTTGAAGCACAACTGGCCCGGCAACGTGCGTGAGCTGGAAAATGCCGTGGAGCGGGCTGTGGTGCTGCTGGTGGGCGAATATATCAGTGAGCGCGAGCTGCCCCCTACCATTGGCGGGCAGGAGGCGGAGGCCCCGGCGGCGTCGCGGCTGGATTTTGCCAATATGACGCTTGAGGAGATTGAGCGTCTGGCGGTTATGGATACATTGGCGCAGGTTGGCGGCAACAAGAGCGAGGCTGCGCGGCGTTTGGGGATTAACCGCAAGACGTTGCTGTCAAAGCTGGGTGACGGAAAATAGCGCCGCAACGGTGGCGAGTTTGGTGGCGGGGAGAGCCTGTCGAGCGCATTTACGCAAACCCGACTTTTTTGGCCTGGCTGCGTTAAAATCCTGTTTTTGATGCTCACGTACTGGAGTACGCTGCGCTCAAAAACAGGATTTTTCCTTGTCAGTCCAGAAAAATGCGTATTTTGCAAACTCACTCAACACCAGCCATCGCCTTCGCGCGGCTCCGGCGAGTATAAGGAAGGCAACTCCACAACCAGCTTCTGATGGTGAATTTTTTTTCTGACTCGTAAATTTCCTGTCAGGTCATGGTTGAATGGCAATTACCATCACTACAGGCAGAGTGAAGCTGGTGGTCATGTTCGTGATGCAGTTTGATTTTTTCCAAGTTCGTGTGATGCCAACATGTCCTGAAGCAATGGAAAAAGGTACAAAGCCATTTCCTGAAGCAGTTCCCGCATCAATGGTATTGGGCTGAAGCGTATTATTGATCGAAGCGAAAGTGGACTCTGGCATTAACGCGGCGCGGAGGGAGATCACCTGATCGAGCGGAGCGAGGGAAGGAAGCTCCCGCAGCTATGGCCGCGTCGCCCTCGTCGTTTTATGGAAACTGAAAACCCTCTTGGGGGTGCTTCGGGGGGGATGCAAGGGGGGCCGGAGTGTTGACGCAGTCAACGCGACCGGAAATCAGGAGCAGGTCGCGGCTTTGCCGCGCCGTCAGCGACTGATATCCGTGCCTTTCCGCCCGGCGGCCATACCGCCGATGGCGGCCCAAACCCGCAACGCGGTGTTTGGCATCAGATTGGCGGGCGCAGCCCCGAACAGGCCCCCTTTGCCCCGCGCCGGGAAGGCGTCCCAAGCTCCGCCGACAGGCGAAACACCATGCCCGAAGGGCAGTAAAAAGGATTAGCTCCGCACAGTCCCGCCTTGCCGCCGCCGGGCAGGCGTCCAAACTCCTCGGAGGGCGGAATCCAGTGCCGCAGGGAAGCAAAAAGGATTACCATCGGCCCGCCTAGGCGAAACCGCACACCACGCAGGCATAAAACGCAAAAATCCCCGGTCACGCTACCGTAACCGGGGACTCTCAATTTTCAACAAGCTAGCGCTTCCGCGCCTCGCTGGAAAGACTGTCCACATACAACCAGAACAGCGTCCCCAGTTGCAGCGGCTTGGGCTGGCCGTCAGGCCCCTTGAGGGGATCACCGGGAATGCTGGCCATGCAACACCACCAGCCGGGTTGGCTTAATACAAAGGAGAATTCCCCCTTGTTGTTGGTGCGGGCGGCGATATCCTCATGCCATGAGGTCGGCACGGGGCGTTTTTCGGTATTTATGCGCGCCATGCGTACAGAAGCGGCGGCAAGAGGCTTGCCGTCCATGAGCACCACGCCGGAAAACATGGCGGGCGCAGTAAGACCAAAGGGGCGGGAAAGCGGAACGATTTCAAAACGCTGGCCTACGGGCAGGCTCCAGCCGCGCTCAACGCCGTACACCGGCAGCGTTGTTTTGACGTAATGTTGCAAAAAGCGTCCGTGCGCGGCATCCCACCAGGGACGGCCTTCAATGATGAACTGGTAGAGGCCGGGCTTGGTCAGGGCAACGTTGGCCCCCCATGCTTTCTGGTTCAGGTAGCGGATTTCTTCCATGTCTCCCAGCAGGTCGCGCCGTTCGGGCTGCGCCACGCCGTCTTTTATCGGTGTGGTGCTGTCGTAACGCAGCACCGCAAACATCTGCGGCATGTCCATGACCAACCCTTCGTACAGGAAGGGGCGCATCATAGTAATAAGTACGTCTACTTCTTCATCTATCTGCGTGTCAGCGGGCGTTGGCGCGGGGGCAGCGCCCTGTTCCGGCTTGGGCGGGGCGTCTGCTGGGGCGGCCTCGCCGCTGGGAGCGGGTTTGCCTTCGGCAGTGGGCCCAGCGGGGGCCGGTTCCGGCTGCTTGCCGGCGGCATCAGCGGGCTGGTCTGCCTTGCCGGATGCTGTTTTGGCGTCCTGCTGGCGCTTTTCGTCTTTTTTATCTTCGCGTTTGGCGGGGGCGTCCTGCTTTTGTCGGGGGGCTGGTGCCTCAATGCTGGGTTGGCTGGGCACCAGCAGCGTCACCTGCGCCTGTGCGGATGGCGCAAAAAAAAGGAAGGACAAAACAGCCCAACACGCGGCGACAACTGCACTTTTATGTTCAAATAACCCCAGATGACAGGAACGGTGTGCGCTGGGCATGAAATCTCCTGTGCGCCCAAGCCTGCGATATGCAGAGGGATTGACTCTGTTTCCGCACGTAGAGGGCGGGGCGCTAGTGTATGTGACCTGTGTATAGCCCAAGAGCATGAGCTTGTCATGTGCTGCGTGCACACTTACCCCGCATGGCTTGGGATATGCGAAATTTCGTTGGCTGTGTTGAGCGGCGTTCTGGCGGCAAATACCGCATCCACCCGCGCGGCTCCACCTGCGAGCAGGGCGCTGGCTGCGGCATTCATGGTGCTGCCAGTGGTCATAACATCGTCCACAATCCATACGCGCAGCCCCCTTGCCTCCGGCGAGGCGGCAAAGCTGTGACGCACGTTGCTGCGCCGGTCTTTTGCCCCCAGGTGCGCCTGCTCCTGACCGGGCACGGGGCGGGAAAGCAGCCTTGAAGACACAGACAGGCCTGACAGGTCGTGCAGTGCCCGCGCCAGTTCGTGGGCCTGATTGTATCCCCGGCGGCGCAGATGGGCGGGATGCTGCGGCACTGCCACAATGACATCTGGCCGGGGCAGGCAGGTCACCGATTCAAGCAGAAAATTTCCCAACAGGGGGGCAAGGTACAGATGCCCGTCAAACTTGAGCCGCAGCAGGGTGTGCCGCAGGGCCCCCTGATAGAGGCCGTAGAAAGCAGCGCCGCTCCACTGCGGTGGATTTTGTAGACATGCGCCGCAGATGCTGTTGCCTGCCTGTGGATCAGAAGGCGGAATTCCGCAACGCGGGCATCTGGGCCCGGCGTATGGGGCGAGCAGGTCGCAGCATTGGGGGCAAAGGAGGGATTCCGGCGCTGCCGCGGCATTGAGATGCGCCGCAAACGCAGGGGAAAAGGGACGCAGACAGTGCAAACAGCGGTCTTGGTTCAGCCCCAGTGCTTTTTGCATGCGGGCCACTGCAGAACCCAGCCAGCCACGACGTGCAGGTGCGTGCGGCTGGGGCTTGTCATGTGGCATGGGGTGAGGAACGGGGTACAAAAGGCGCGGTCTATGGTTTGTCCGCAGCTTCGGGCAGGGGCTGGGTCAGCTCATAGCTGGCATTTTCTGTGGCGAGCCTGTGGCCCCAGTCGTGCCCCCAGGCATGCAGGGCGGCCATTACTGCGGGGCGTTCGTGCAGATCCTTGGTTGATTCAAGCCCGCGCAGCAGGCGGGTTTCCCGAACGGCAGCCCCAAGGGGGGCCAGAGAGTACTTGAGCGAAATCAGAGAGCCTGAAAACAGCAGATTGCCGCGCCGACGCCCTGCAGTCATAGCTACAAGCACGGGCTTAGCGCGGGAAAGCGGCAGGGAACCGCGGTCTTCGCCGCCCTGCATCATCCAGAATCGTTGGGTTCTGTCGATGAGCGCCTTGAAGTGCGCGGGCAGAAAATAGAAATAAATGGGGGAAGAAATCATGACCAGCTGAGCTTCGTTGATCATTTGAAAAATTTCTTCAGCCTGATCCATCTGGGCGCAGGCATCATTCTGACCGGGCAGGGGCCGGTTGGCCAGAATGCATTTGTGCGGCGGCCTGGAGCAGCCGCCGCACCCCGTACAGGGCGAATATGCATAGTCGCGCAAGGCTACAGTGCGCGCTTCAATTCCGGCTTCAGCCATGCCTTTTGTAAAAAGGTTTGCCACCGAATCAGAAACGCCTCCCACATGAGGACTGCACTGGAGCACAAGCACGTTGTTCATAGCTGAAATTCACCGCAAAAAGGGTTGCTCTTTTTTTCATCGCCAATGGTGGTGGAGGGACCGTGACCAGGGTACACAACGGCGTCTTCCGGCAGTTTGAAAAGTACTTCCGTCACTGAACGCAGCAGGCCGTCGTGATCGCCGCCGGGAAAGTCCGTGCGGCCAATAGAGCGGTAAAAGAGCGCATCTCCTGTAAAAACAAGTTGTTCAGTAGGGAAAAACAGCGAAACTCCGCCCGGGGTGTGCCCTGGGGTGGCAAGCACTTCGCATTCCATTCCGCCGAACGAGGTCTTGCCCAGAGCTATGGGCTGCGACTGATACGGAGTCACAGTGGGAAAGCCCCACAGGCCGCCCTGCGCGGATTCCGTCCCCTCCAGGCAGTCATCATCGGCGCTGATGTAAACAGGTGCTCCTGTAGCCTTCTGCAAATCCGCCACGCCGTAAACGTGGTCGAAGTGCCGATGGGTAATGCAGATGGCAGCCAGTTTCAGACCGTGCGTAGCCAGATACTCCAGCATGGGTTCCGGGTCGCCGCCCACGTCCACCGCAACTGCCTGAGTGCCGCTGTGGATAAGGTAGCTGTTGGTCTGCAAAGGGCCGAGGGGAAACGTGGCAACTGGCATAAAAGTTCCTTTGGCTTGTCGATATCAGGCGCGCAGTGGTTTGCTGCGCGCAAAAATACCGACTTTGGATATGCTATCGTGGATGGTGTTCACAGGCAAGCGCCTGGCGCGTTAACAAGACGGCAGCGGCAAAATTTTTGCCCGCCACTGCGTTCAATTTCCATAAAATTAGCCGCACAATGGGGCAAAATCAAGTTGCGGGCATGGTTTGGCCTCGGCGGGCAGCTCCGGGATGGGGCCGAACGGAAAAGCCATCCTTTGGTCGTCAGGCCGACGGGGGTTCTCTGTCTTGAAATTTTCTAGACAAGCAGCCTTTGCCACACTACAATTTGAAGATGCAAAAAAACTGCCCGCAGCTCGAACTCGCGCGTGAAGACCTCATGGAAATGGAAGGCCTGTTGTGTGAACAGTTGTCTTCATTCCTGTCCTTTTCAGGGCACGCCCTGTATTTTCCTACCAGCCGCGCGCCCGAAGAGCCGCA
Organism: Desulfovibrio intestinivivus; assembly: GCF_053570665.1. NCBI lineage: Bacteria > Pseudomonadati > Thermodesulfobacteriota > Desulfovibrionia > Desulfovibrionales > Desulfovibrionaceae > Desulfovibrio > Desulfovibrio intestinivivus. Next base: position 1,806,546 of record NZ_JBRBQT010000001.1, read on the forward strand.
ATTGCTGTCGCGGGAACGCAGGCTGCTGCTGCCCTTGCGCCGCGACGACCATCTGCTTGGCGTTGCCATGCTGCACGGCGTCAAGGCGCGCGAGGCCCGGCCCCTTTTGCCTTTTCTGTCTGCCATAACGGCCCTGTGTCTGGAAAATCTTGCCAGAGCCAAGGCCATGCGCACGGATTCCGTTACCGGGCTTGCCACAGAAGAAGCCCTGTTTGCGCATATGGAAAATGCCGCGGAGCGTTTGCGGGCCTATCTGGAAGAGCCGGGCGCGGAAGAAAGCGGCCCCGCTCCCCTGCACTGGCTGTGCATGGGGATTGTGCTGCTGCGGCTTGCCAACGGGGATTCTGTGGTGCGGCGCGGCGGGCATGCTTTTGCAGAAAAATATCTCAAGGCTCTGGCAGACGCCTGCCGCGAAGCCCTGCCGTCGGATGTTCTGGCAGCGCGCGTGGGGCGCTGGGAAATTGCCTTGCTCTTTCCCGCCAGCGGGCGCGGCGCTTGCCATAAGTTGGCCCGCGCAGCCCTGACGCGCATGGAAGCGGTGCGCATGCCCTATCCGCTGCTGAAAAAGCCGGTGCGCCCGCGTCTGTGCGCCGGGCATGCCCTGTACCCGCAGGATATGCGCGGTACAGAAATGCACCTTGAAATGCACGATCAGGCTCGCCTGTGCATGGATCGCGCCCGCCTCGCCGCAGATGTGGCCGGGCAGGAGGCTGACGGCGCTCAGGCTGTGGAAAGCCGCATCATGCCCTTTGCGCGCATCCTGCAAGAAGGCGGCATGGTGCTGGAATCCCTGCCGCTGGGCCGCGTGCGGCTTAGCCTTGGGCGTCAGGCCAAGGCCCGCGAGGGCATGCGGTTTGCCCTGTGGGGACAGGCGGAAAGCGGTTCGCCCCATTACAAGGGCGAACTGGTGGTGCTGCATACGCGGGATACGGATTCCGTTGCCGAGGCCCTGCATCTGGTTGATGTTACCTGCCGCCCCGAGGTGGGGGACAGGCTCACCCTGCTGGGTGAAACGCCCGTTCTGAGCCCAGATCTGGACGAACAGGATTTTTCCGCCGCGCGCCCTGCCATTCCAAATGCGGCGGTGGCCGTGCAGGAGCAGAACCAGAGGGCAGAATCCGCCGAAGGTGGCAAACATGCCGCTGCCGCGTGCGGTGCTTCCGCAGCTGCCGTGTCCCAGTCAGCAGAGTGTGCTGGCGGTTTGTGCGGGCACGGTGATTTTTTGAACCGTTTTGCCGTGGAGGCGGAGAGGCGCAACCGCTTTACGCTTTGCCTGTTGCGGCTGGAGCCTGGCAATTCTGACTCGGGTGAGGCAGCGAACACGGATGCCGTTCCGCTGGATGGCGTGCACGATGCTGCAAATCGGCAGGGAATTATTGAAACAGCCCTCAACGTGTGGCGCGATGCCCTTGGCAAGACGCAGAGCCTGCCGCAGCCGATGGCTGGACGCTACGGCAGCAACAGCCTGATATTTTTCCATCCGGATGTGGAAGCGCAAGCCCTTGTGTCTCTGTACGAGGGCGTATGCGGCGAACTAAACAGCCGTGGCATTTCGGCTTCTGTGGGGCTTGCTGGGTATCCCTTCCTTCAGTTCCGCAGGGGAGAAATGCCCGACTGCGCCCTGAAGGCTCTGGAATACGCCCTGCTGCTGCCAGACCCCAAGGTGGGCGTGTGCAATTCCCTTGCGCTGAACATCAGCGCCGACAGGCGGTACAGCCTAGGCGATGTTTTTGGCGCGGTGGAAGAATACAAACTTGCGCTGCTGGCTGACGAGGCCAATGCCATGGCCTGGAATTCCCTTGGCGTATGTATGGCGGCCCTTGGGCGGCAGCACGAAGCCCGGCGGCATTTTACGGAAGCCTTGCGGCGCGGGCCGGATAAAGCTCTTGCCGAACAGATTTACTACAATCTGGGCACGGTCTGTCAGGGGCTTGGCGAAAAGCGCGCCGCAGCCCGGTATTACCGACAGTGCGTCAAGGTTTCGCCCGATCACCAATTTGCCCACATCCGTCTTGGGCAACTGTGCGAGCAGGGCGGCAGAAGGGCCGAGGCACGGCGTTTTTATGAAACAGCCGCTGCCCTGGAAGATGCGCGCCCCGGCGCGCCCAGCCTTGCCCGCAGGCATCTTGCGCGTGTGGCTGTGCGCCAGCGCAAGGGGGGCGAGGCCCGCGAACTGCTGCACGAGGCGCTGGTGCGCAATCCGCAGGATGCGGCCTCCATGCTGCTGCTGGCGAATATCTATCTGGATAGCAATGAAGATCCGGCCATGGCGGAGCTGCTGGCCCGCAAAAGCGCTGGCCTGCACGATAAGCCCGAGGCCTGGGAAACCCTTGCCCGTGCCCTGCGCAAGCTTGGAAGGGAAGAAGAGGCCCGTGTGGCCGAAGCCAAGGCAGTGCTTTCCTAGCTTTTCAGAGGCAGGTTGCAGCGGGACGTGTTGCGGGGATCTAATACTCTAAATATTTTTTGTTTCAGATAGTTGCATGGATTTTTCTGGCTAAGTAATATCTGCCCGACAGATCCTGCATCACAGATTATAGAACCGCCCCTTGGGGCGGTTTTTTCATGCCCGAAGCAGAGTGCCCGAAACGCAAGCAAGGCCCCCTGTCGCCAGAGGGCCTTGCTGTTATGTCATTTGGGCAAACCTTGAAGCTACACGTCAAAGAGCATTTCCAGATCTTCACGCGTAAGCGACTTCCAGGTGTCTTGACCGGGAATGATGGCTTCCGCAACGCCGCGTTTGGCTTCCTGCAATTTGAGAATCTTCTCTTCCACCGTGTTCTGGCAGATGAGCTTGTAGGAAAAGACCTGACGGGTCTGACCGATACGGTGGGTACGGTCTGTGGCCTGACTTTCCACGGCGGGGTTCCACCACGGGTCGTAGTGGATAACGTAGTCGGCGGAGGTCAGGTTGAGGCCCGTGCCGCCAGCCTTGAGCGAGATCAGGAAGATCGGGATTTCAGGCGTATTGTTGAACTTGTCTACCTGATCGAAACGGTCTTTGCTCGCGCCATCAAGGTAGCAGAAGGGAATCTGCGAGAATTCCAGCCACTGCTTGATGATTTGCAGCATCTGCACAAACTGTGAGAAGACCAGCACCTTGTGGCCGCCTTCTACAATTTCCACGATCATGTCCTTGAAGGCATCGAACTTGCCCGAAGGCAGGTTGTTGGAGAAGCCGGGCATGTCGAGCTTGAGCAGGCGCGGGTGGCAGCAGATCTGACGCAGCTTGAGGAGGGCATCAAGAATGGACATCTGGCTTTTGGCAAGGCCTTTCTGATCCACGTCTGCGAGCACCTGGGCGCGCAGCTTGCGGGCAAGGGCTGCGTACAGCTCGGCCTGCGCTTCTTCCAGCGCGCAACAGGTGACGCTTTCCACCTTGGGCGGCAGATCCTTGGCCACTTCGGCCTTGGTACGGCGCAGAATGAAGGGGCGCACACGGGTGCGCAGATAGTCCAGCGTTTCAGCGTCGCCGTCCTTGATGGGCTTGACGATGCCCCGCTGGAAGGCGTGCTGCGAACCCAGAAAGCCCGGCATGAGGAACTCGAACAGCGACCACAGCTCGAAAAGGTTGTTTTCGATGGGCGTACCCGAGAGGCACAGGCGCATGCGGGCATTGATGCGGCGCACGGCGCGGGCTGTGATGGTGTTGGGATTCTTGATGTTCTGGGCTTCGTCAAGAATAACGGTGTTGAACTCGTATTTTTCCATCTCCTCCAGATCGCGCCGGAGCAGTGCGTAGGTGGTGATGATGAGATCCGAGCTGGAAATATGCTTGAACATGCCCTCGCGGCGGGTGCCGTAAATGGTCAGCCGTTTGAGGCCGGGAACGAACTTTTCCGCTTCGCGCTCCCAGTTGGGCAGCACCGAGGTGGGCACCACAATAAGGTTTGGCCCGTCATGGTGCACGTCAATCATGTGCTGGATAAAGGCCAGGGTCTGCACGGTTTTGCCAAGGCCCATTTCGTCGGCAAGAATACCGCCGAACCCGTATTCCGAAAGGAAGTTGAGGTACGAAAGGCCTTGCACCTGATAGCTGCGCAGGTTGGCGTTGAGCCCCTTGGGCGGCGCGATGGGCCGCACCTCGCGGAACGAGCGGATTTTTTCGCGCAGGTTGTTCCAGAAGGAATCTGTGGCGGCGCCGGGCAGGTCTTCCAGCAGGCTGTCGAGCACCGGGGCCTCAAACTGCTTGAATTTCTGCTGTGGGGGCTTTGAAGGATCCAGCCCCAGAGCCGTGAGCTTATGCGAGAGCTTTTCAAGCCATGCTTCGGGCAGGCTGGTATAGGAGCCGTCTTTCAACTGCACATAGCGCTTGCCACGGGTCCAGGCCTTCCATATCTTTTCCAGGGGCAGGCTCTGACCTTCGTATTCCACGTTGATGTCCAGCGAGAACCATTTTTCCTTTTCATTGCTGACCACCTGCGCCGTGATGTTGGAAGAAGCCGTGCGCACCTTGTAGCGCGAGAGGGCCTTTTCGCCGTAGACGCGGTAGTTTTCAATCAGCTTGGGGTACGAGTCGAGCAGGAAGGCAATGGCTTCTTCCGGCTCAAGGAACCACAGTTTGCTTGAGCGGGCCTGAAAGTCCATGCCGCTCAGTTCGTTCATCAACTGGGCTTCCTCGTCCTGATGGCGGCGCACCAGATAGGTTTGCCCTTCATAGGCATAGCTGCCGGTCTGGAAGTCGGGGTTGGGCCCGTTGAGAGTGAATTCGCCGTGGCGCGTTTCATAGACGTTGTCGATTTCCAGCGTCAGCAGGCTGCCTTCTTCATCAAGGAAGAGCTTGGGATTATAGGTGGCAGGCTGGAACACCGGTTCCATGAGCTTGAGGAACTGCTGCGGTTCGTAGAGTTCCGAAGCTGGCAGGCGCGTCCACACACGGTCGAGAAATTCGGAAATTTCTTCGTGCGGCACAACCGGGCGTTCGTAAATAAGGTTGCGCACCAGCGAAGGATAGAGGCCCGTCTGCACCGGATAGAAATTGTGCTGGTAGCAGACCCAGAGGGGCATTTGCCCGTGAAAGGTGATGGGCGCGTCTTCCGGCGCGGTGCTCTCGGTCGGGTTGCGGTCGCTGGGATTGCTGCGCCCCGCGCGGATGGGCAGCGGGGGGCGGCCCTCGCGCTTGAGCAGCACTTCAAAGCGAAAGCCCGAGTCGTCCAGAATGGGCTTGAGCTTGAGCGCAAAAGGCGTGCTCTCGATGCGGCAGGGTTTATCCGTGTCTTTCCACAGCAGATAATATTCCTTGCGCACAGACCAGAAAAACCATGAGGTCAGCCCCTGCGGGATTTCAACCCGGTGGCCGTAATAGTCGAGGTGCTGGCCGATCTGGCGGGCCACATGCGGCAACTGCGGTGAAAATTCGCACCAGTCGGGGTTCTGGATGATCTGATCCAGTGTTACCTCGTTGTGTACGCTGGAAAGCCCGGATTTATTCTGCCGCCCACGGAAAAAGGAAACCAGCAGACGGCCCTGTTCCGGTTCAAAGCGGAATATGAGATAGTGGCGGCCTGGTTCCGGTTCCATGTCGGTAGAAAAAAAGTTGCGGAAGCTCTGTTTCCAGTCGGTGCTGGGGGGTGGGGTTTCTTCCGGGTCGCCCTGTTCCTTGCGCAGTTCTTCCACAAGGCGCAAAGCAAGTGCTGCCACATGGCGGCAGATGCCTGAGAACGCATCAGAGCAGTTGCACTGGTGGCGGGTGCTGCGGTCCGTAATGGTGAGGCTCAGGCTCGGCGTGAAGACCTGCAGGTCTTCGCCCTGGATGACGCCTTGGACGTCCCAGGTTTCGCCCTCCTGAATATTTATTTTTTGCACCTCACCTTCGGACAGGATATAGTAGGCAGCGTCGCGGATGTATTCCGGCACACTATCGTGCAGGAAAGTCTGGCACATTTCGCGAACGACGCTCTGTTCAGATCGACTCATGGGTTCCCCAAAAATACTCCGGTGAAATTTCTGGAAAATTCCAGAAACGGAGCGATGTTATGACGTTTGCGATAAATAGCACAGGTTGGGGGGCGAAAGCAATATGAAGTGTGACTTTTATGAAAAAAATAAATTTTGAGCGCGCAATCAATATGTTGGAATCAATATCGGCCCAACGGGCCACCCGATTTTACGGGAAAAAGTGGATTCGTTGGGTCACAATTTCATGTGCTTTACTGTGCATTTGTGCATCATCGGCTTTTTGCGCCAATTCTGCGGGTGATCTGCCGGAAGAAACCGGCCTTGCCCCCACGGGTGCGGCAGTCAGCCAGGCTGGCCCCCCGGCTTCGGGCGGCAGCATATTTTTTGGCACCATTGGCGAGGCTTCAAATCTTATTCCTTACCTCACATCAGACTCCGCTTCGCATGAGGTGGCAGATCTTATCTACACAGCGCCGTTGCGTTACAACAAGGATTTGCAGCCTGAGCCATGGGCAGCAGAATCTTGGAGCATGGAAGACGGCGGCAAACGCATGCGTTTTACCCTGCGCAAAGGCATTTTGTGGGAGGACGGGCAGGAGCTGACCGCTGAAGATGTGGCCTTTACCTGCAAGCTGGCGGCAGACCCTGCCACCGGCAGCCCTTATGCCGAGGATTTTTTGCGTATCAAGGAGCTGCGGGTCATTGACCGCTACACGTTTGAAGTGCGCTATGACCAGTTTTTTGCGCGGGCGGTATCCACCTGGATGAACCCTATCTTGCCCAAACATATTCTGGAAGGGCAAAACATCCGTTCCACGCCTTTTGCGCGCAAGCCCATGGGGGCCGGGCCGTATCGGCTCAAGTCGTGGGAGCCGGGGAGCCGCATAGTGCTGGAGGCATCGCCCACCTATTTTGCGGGCAAGCCGCGTATTGACGAAGTGGTGTACAGGATCATTCCCGACAACGCTACCATGTTTATGGAAACCCGTGCGGGCAGGCTGGACGTGATGGATCTTTCGCCCCTGCAATATCTGCGGCAGACCTCCGGCCCGGAATGGCAGAGCCGATTCCATAAATTCCGCTATATTGCCTCGGTGTACATCTTCCTCGGCTTTAATCTGGAGCATCCGTTTTTCAAGGATGTTCGGGTGCGGCGGGCCATTTCCATGGCAATCGACCGGGAGGGCATCATCAAGGGCGTCTTGCTGGGGCAGGGGGTTCCGGCTTTTGGGCCGTTCAAGCCCGGCTCGTGGCCGTACCATCCCGGCCTCAAGCCCATGCCCAGAAACATTGCCGCCGCGCGCGCCCTGCTGGCCGAGGCGGGTTTTGCCGACCACAACGGCGATGGCCTGCTTGACCGTGACGGCCAGCCGCTGGCCTTTACCATCCTGACCAATCAGGGCAACGAGCAGCGCATTCTTGCGGCTACCGTCATGCAGTCGCAACTGCGCGAGGTGGGCATTGACGTGCGTATCCGTACCGTGGAGTGGGCGGCCTTTATCCGCGAATTTGTCAACAAGGGGCGGTTTGACGCCGTGCTGCTGGGTTGGACAATCCCCCAGGATCCGGATCTGTTTTCTGTATGGCATTCATCGCAGACCTTTGAGGGCGGGCTGAATTTTACCCACTACCGCAATCCCGAGGTGGACAAGCTGCTTGAAGAAGCACAGTCCACGCCCGATCAGAAAAAGCGCGCAGAACTGTACTACCGCATTCAGGAAATATTTGATGCGGAGCAGCCCTACTGCTTTTTGTTTGTGCCCTATGCCCTGCCTGTGGTGCAGCGGCGGTTTCAGGGCATAGAACCCGCGCTGGCGGGCATAATGTATAATTTTGAGAAGTGGTGGATTCCCAAGGCGTTGCAGCACACGCAGATGGAGCCATAAGCACTGCGCACCGGGCACGCGGCAGTTTTTTTGCCCTTGCCTGCTGGCTTGCAGGCGCATATTCAGACCAAGCGGATTTGAACAGGCCCTGGCTGGTTGTCCAGCCGGGGCCGTTGCGTTTGTGCGCCTTGGCCTACAATTCGGCAGCCCTCGGCGTTGACAAGGCCGCTTTAGTCGGAACATAGTTCCAGAACTGGTTGAAGATATTTTTTTACGCTGTGGGTGGACGTTACGCATGATTCGTATTCAGGAAATTCTCGATAAGGTTTCGGCTGGCAACCCGAACGCGGATCTGGAGCTGATCCAGAAGGCGTATGTGTTTGCCGCCACCGCTCATGCGGGGCAAACCCGCCTTTCGGGCGAGCCGTACCTTTCCCACCCCCTGGCGGTTGCCAGCATTCTGGCGGGCATGGGTTTTGACGAACCCACCATTGCCGCCGGCCTGCTGCACGACACAGTAGAAGACACCAAGGCCACCATCGAAGAGCTGGACGAAAATTTTGGCGAGGAAGTGGCCGACATTGTCGACGGCGTTACCAAGATCAGCCAGATCACCTTTGAGAACAAGGAAGAAGCCCAGGCGGAGAATATCCGCAAGATGATCCTGGCCATGAGCCACGACATGCGGGTTCTCATGGTCAAGCTGGCCGACCGCCTGCACAATATGCGCACGCTGGACTTTCAGAAAAGTCACAAGCAGAAGCGCATTGCCCAGGAAACCATGGATATCTACGCGCCCCTGGCCAACCGCCTTGGTTTGTACGTGATGAAGCGCGACCTGGAAGACCTGAGCTTCAAATACATGCGCCCAGACATTTACAACCAGATCGATCACTGGCTGGACAACCATCAGGTTGTGGAAAAGCAGATCATCGGCAAGGTTGTGGGCCTGATTCAGGATCTGCTGGAATCAAACGGCATCACCGGGCAGGTTTACGGGCGCATCAAGCACAAGCACAGCATCTATAAAAAGATGCAGGCCCAGTCCATGACTCTGGACGAAATGCACGACATCATGGCCTTTCGCGTGCTGGTGCAGGATATCAAGGACTGTTACGCCACGCTGGGGCTTGTGCACTCCCAGTGGCGGCCTGTGCACGGGCGTTTTAAAGATTATATTTCCATGCCCAAGACCAACGGCTACCAGAGCCTGCACACCACGGTCATCGGGCCGGAAGGCGAGCGTATTGAAATCCAGATACGCACCGAGGAAATGCACAGGCAGGCCGAACACGGCGTTGCCGCCCACTGGCTGTACAAGGAAAAAGGCCGCGTCAACAGTAAAGACCTTGAGCAGTTTGCATGGCTGCGCGAAATTTTTGAGCGCCAGAGTGAAGAAACAGATTCCCGCGAGTTCATGCATTCGCTGAAAATGGATCTGTTCAAGGACGAGGTCTACATCTACACCCCGGCGGGCGATGTTAAGGAACTGCCCGAGGGCGCTACGCCGCTGGACTTTGCCTTTGTGATCCACACCAAGGTGGGCCAGCATTGCAGCGGCGCAAAGATCAATGGCCGCCTCATGCCCCTTGGCACGGAGCTGAAAAACGGCGACGTGGTGGAAATCCTCACCGACCCGGCGCGCAATCCCAACCGCGACTGGCTCAAGATTGTCAAAACCGCCAAGGCGCGCAGCCGTATTCAACACTATCTGCGCACGGAAGAACGCACCCACGCCGTGACTCTTGGTCGCGAACTGCTGGAAAAAGAAGGCCGCAAGGTCAGTCTGAACGTGGGCAAGGCCACCAAGGACGGGCACCTGGCCATTGTGGCCCAGGAAATGAATTTTGACAGCGTGGATGATCTGGTTGCCGCCGTTGGCTACGCACACACCACGCCGCGCAAGGTGCTCAACAAGCTGTATGCCGTACTGCACCCCGAGGCCGCCACAACTGCGGAACCTGCCACCCCCACGGTGAAGGAAAGCAAGGAAGCCGCCTCCCGCAAGGGTGAGGGCGTGGGCATTTCCGGCGTGGACGGCGTGCTCATGCGCTTTGCCAAGTGCTGCAACCCGGTGCCGGGCGATCCCATTATCGGCTACATCAGCCGTGGTCTTGGCATCAGCGTACACCGTGCCGACTGCCCCAATGTTGCCAATATGGAGCCGGAGCGCCTTATTTCCGTGCATTGGGACGGCATGGAAGAAAAGCCCTACGCAGCAGGCATATTCATTATCGCCAAGAACGAACAGGGCGTTCTGGCCAAGGTTGCCGAGGTCATGGCGCGCAACGGCGTCAACATTATTGGCCTGAACATGGACAATCAGGTGGATGGACGTGCCAGGCTGCGTATTACCGTAGAGGTGCTCGATGCCACCCAGCTCTACCAGCTTATTGAGGCCATCCGCGTATTGCCGCCCATTTTTGAAGTGGTGCGCGATACTGAGGCTGACGCCACGTAATCCGCAATTAAACGCGCTGTAAAAAGCCGACTGCTTCTCACGAGGCAGTCGGCTTTTGTTTGCGGCTGGTTGCTAAGGGGTGGCATTTTGCAGACATTGATTGTATATGCGAACAGTGCAAAGATACGTAATCATTCATCATGGATACAAAACTATGATATAGAAATATGTATTTATGATAATTTGAACAAGTAGGTAAATTGTATTTACTAGATGTGTAGCATGTAAAAAATACTGTTTATATATTATGTATTTTGAGTATTATAAAATTTATTGTGTGTTTAATGCTGTTGAAATGGAAACAAACTCTCTTGTTTTAGTGAAAAATTATGTTTAATTATCATTTATGTTGTTATTTTTATAATAATATATAAATAGATTAATAGCTAGCTATGAAATAAATAAATCCTGGAGCTTCAAGAAATGCCCTAAATAAATTTGCGTATTGTACGTTTAATGAAATATAGTCTATGTGCATCTACTGTGTATAACCTCTTCATATAAGTATGGGTAGGATATAACTATGCAAAGAATTACGACAATGCAGAAGATGGCAGGCTTGAGTTTGCTCCTGTGCCTGTTCACGGTGATTATTGGCATGTTTGGCGTCAGCCGTCTGAGCAATCTGGCGACTGACGTTGAGGAACTGAGTTCAATGCATATGAAGGGGCTGGATTTGCTCCGGATGACCAATATCGAAGTTTTGCGGATCATCCGTGAAGAAAAAAATCTTATTATCAGCACTACGGAAGAGGGTAACCGCACCGTCTTGAATAATCTGCAAAAAGAATATGCAGTGCTGGATAAATACCATAATGAACTGCCGCGCTATTTTATGACCGAGAGTGCCCGCAAGCTGCTTGCCGAACTGAACGGCCTGCTCAGTGAATGGCGTACAGTGCATAACAAGGTTGTTGAACTGGGCAGCACTACCGATCCTGCCATGAATGAAAAGGCGCAGGAAGTTTCGTCCACCACCGGGCGTGCGCTGGCGAAAAAGCTGGCTGATCTTTTGGAGGATATAGGCCACAAAAAGCTGGAATTCGCCCAGGAATTGAGCAAAAAAAGTATGCAGGAGTACGAACGCGCGCGGCTGATAACCATTGTGGGCGTGCTGCTGTCAGTTTTGGTGGGCCTTGGCGTGGGGTATTTTCTTTCGCGCAGCATGCTGCGCCAGCTTGGCGACGAGCCTGCCTCGCTCTCTGAACTTGCCTTGAAGATTGCAGGCGGGGATCTGGATGCAAAGTTTAATCCTGCACGGCCAGAGATCGGCGTCTTTGGCGCCATGAAGCAGATGGTGGCCACCCTCAAGGGCAAAATTGCAGAGGCTGATCAAAAGAGCCAGCAGGCCAGGGAAGAATCCGAGCGCGCCCAAAAAGCCACTGCCGATGCGGAAGAAGCACGCCGCCAGGCCGAGCGCGCCAAGGCCGAGGGCATGCTTCAGGCTGCTCACCAGCTTGAAGGCGTGGTAGAAATTGTAACCTCTGCTTCTGAGGAGCTTTCCGCCCAGGTGGAGCAGTCGAGCCGTGGCGCTGATGAACAGTCCGCGCGCGTGCGCGAAACCGCAACCGCCATGGAAGAAATGAACGCCACCGTGCTGGAAGTTGCCAGAAACGCACAGCAGGCTGCGGACGTTTCCAGCAATGCCAGAAAGCAGGCCATTGAAGGCTCGCAGATAGTCAATGAAGCTGTAAAAGGCATAAGCACCGTGCACACGCAGTCGCTGGCCCTCAAGCAGGATATGGATGCCCTTGGCAAGCAGGCCGAGAGTATCGGGCAGGTAATGGGCGTTATTGCCGACATTGCCGACCAGACCAATCTGCTTGCGCTTAACGCCGCCATTGAGGCTGCGCGCGCTGGTGATGCTGGCCGTGGCTTTGCCGTGGTGGCGGACGAAGTGCGCAAACTGGCGGAAAAAACCATGACCGCAACGCAGGAAGTGGGCCGGGCCATCAAGGAAATTCAGGAAGGCACAAAGAAAAATATTCAGAGCGTGGAGCACACAGGCGAGTCCATTGAAGCCGCCACAAAGCTCTCCGTGCAGTCGGGCGAATCGTTGAAAAATATCCTCGAGTGTGTGCAGCTTGTTAACGATCAGGTGCAGTCAATTGCCACCGCCAGCGAGCAGCAGTCTGCCGCCAGTGAAGAAATCAACCGCTCTGTGGAGCAGGTGGCTACAATCTCTGCTGAAACCGCTCAGGCCATGGAGCAGGCTTCCAGCGCAGTCGCCGATCTTGCGCAGCAGTCGCAAACGCTTCAGCATCTGATTGGCGAGATGAAGCGTCAAGGCTAGGCAAAATCTCATAAATCCAGACCAGTAAAAGGCCGTCCAGTTGGGCGGCCTTTTTGTCGTAGTTGCTCTAAGCTTTGCTGGTTATGGTTGCTTCGCCTTGTCACGATCTGCTCTGTGAATTTTTTAGTTGACAATGTTATGATTATAACTAAAAAAGTTATATGAATAACAAAAAATGGCTCTTCTTTTCATTTTCCGTTCCGGCAAAGCTGCAAGGCTTTCGTGTGAAAATATGGCGAAAAATCAACCAATTGGGGGCAGTTCAGATAAAAAACTCCATCTATGTTCTACCCGCAACTGACCACCATCAGGAGCAGCTTACATGGATGAGCAAAGAGACTGACGAGCAGGGTGGGGAGTTTCTGATTATCATGCACGGCAAACTGCTGCATTTTTCAGACGCGCAGATAGCCGCAGCCTTCACACAGGCGCGCGATGCTGATTACCATGTTCTGGGTGAGGAAATCCGGAGCGTTGCCGCTGCTGTAGTGTCACCTGACGCGCCAACCATGCTCCGAAAACTTGAAAAAAGACTTGAGGCCATACAGTCCATCGATTTTTTCCCCAGTGGCAAAGGGGCAAGTTTGCAAAAAATGCTGGAGGAAGCACGGAGCAGCCTCGATGCCCCCCGGCCTGTGGTTCCTGTAATGGACGCCAACCGTTACCAGCAAAAAACCTGGGTAACCCGCGCCAATCCCTATGTGGACAGGCTTGCGTCATTCTGGCTGATAAGGCGTTTTATTGATCCGACCCCACGCATCGTGTTTTTGCAAGAATCAGAGGCAGTGCCCGCTGGGCCAGACGTTGTTTCATTTGATATGGCCCATGCCGACTTTACGCACGTGGGCGGGTTTATCACCTTTGAAGTGCTTGTTGATGCCTTTGGTTTGACTGCGCAGGTTCCACAAAGGATGCGCGAGGTCATAAAGGCAATTGACCTTGAAGAGCTGGATGCTGCCCCGGTTGAAACCCATGGCATCAAACGCATGCTCGACGGGTTGGTTGCAGCCGATAATGATGACCACGTTCGCACAGAGCAGGCTCTTTATTTTTTTGACACCCTGCTTGCCTCATACACCCCAACCGCACCCACAGGAGCGTGAGATGAAAGACACCGCAATCCATGTTGCGCAGCTTATGGCTGCCTCTGCCCGCACTGCCCCCAAGGCTGGCGGCAAGGATTTTCTGGAAATCGGCGTTATTCATATGGACGATGATCTGCAAAAGATTGCCCTGACCATGAAGGCCTACGCGCCCAAAAGCACCAACGAGGCCTTTTGGCTGGCGCGATGCCGCCAATATAGAAAAATGCCAGGCCTTGGTGCTGGTGGGGCTGAAAAACAGCGTGTGCGGCGGGTATGACTGCGGCGCATGCGGCTACCCCACCTGCGCGGAGTTTATGAAAAAGCGGAAGCTTGACGAAAAAGAGATGGGTTACTCCGGCCCCTTCTGCGCCCTGCGCATGATGGATGTGGGCGCGGCCCTTGTGGCTGCCGCCAAAACTGCCAGTCTGCTCAATCTGGACAACCGTATCCAGCAGCGTGTGGGTGCGGCGGCAAAACATCTGGGGCTTATCGATGCCGAGGTCGTCATGGGTATCCCCGTGGGCTTTTACGGTAAATCCATTTTCTTCGACCGTTCTGCGCCAAAACACTAGGCAACAATTCTGGTGGTGTTCATGACGCCACCCCGTTGAGGCATGTATGCGAGATTTCACTAGCCTGTGCACCGTGGGTTTTCTTGCCCGTTTTTCCTATGCACTGGTCAGAAACCCTATGCTGCCGCTCTTCGCTCTCTTTTTGGGGGCAGGGCCGGAGGCCGTAGGGCTGGCTGTCGGCATTTCCACGGTTACAGGTATTCTGTTCAAGTTGCCCGCTGGCGCGCTTTCAGACGTGGTGGGCAGAAGGCGTACCATGCTGGCGGGGCTTGTGGTATTTGGACTCATGCCCTTTGCCTATTTTTTTATCGATTCATACCGGGCGTTGATTGTTGTTCGCTTTCTGCATGGCTTGGCAACTGCAATTTATGGCCCTGTGGCTATGGCCGTGGTGGCAGAGGTGGCTGGTTCACGCCGTGGCGAACTGCTCTCGTGGTTTTCATCTGTGGGTATAATCGGCACCCTGCTGGGCGCGCCCATTGGCGGGCTGGTACTTGATGTGAGCGCCAGCGGCGGCCCGGTGCTGTGGCAGTTCCGTATGGTTTTTGCCCTTAGTGCCGTTTCTGGCATGGCGGCTCTGCTGCTTGGCCTTAAAACTCTGGGGCACGATGCGCCGTCCGAAACGGAGCGGGCGGCAGGGTCGGGCTTGCAGCGCTTTCGTCAGGGTATTGCCGAGGTGCTCTCTGACCGGCAATTGGTGACGGCCTCTGCCGTCGAAGGCGTGCAAAATATGGGCATGGGCGCGCTAGAGGCCTTTTTACCCATATATGCTGTAACAGTGGTGGGCTTGTCAGAATTTCAGGCTGGCCTGCTGTGGGGTGTGCAGATATTTGTAACCATGCTCAGCAAGCCCCTGCTGGGGAAAATGTCGGACTCGCGCGGCAGGCGCGGCTTGATAGTGGCTGGTTTGATCTTGTGCGGCGGCGCGCTTGGCGCGATTCCCTTTTTGCATGCATTCTTGTCTTTGCTGGCGGCTTGCCTTGTATTTGGCATGGGCGAGGCGCTCGTTACGTCTTCTTCCGCAGCTCTGGTGGCAGACATGTGCCGCGACCGCCGTTTTGGTTCGGCTATGGGAGCTTTTGGAACCATCTTTGATATCGGGCACGCGTCCGGCCCTATTTGTGCGGGCCTGCTCATTGGCTGGGGAGGGTATCAAGTGAGCTTTCCCTTGCTCGCAGTTTGTATCTTTTTGTCGATCCCTGTCTTTTTACGCAATGTTCCATCACATGATTGATCTGCGAGAGTGCAAATAGTAGGGTATTCTGAAGTCTTTATGCATTCGTTTATGGTGAACCGGCAGGCCATTTAGCTATGTAACTATCTTGCGAGCAAGGAAAATTCCATGAATGAAAGCAACGCAACGCATCAGGTTACCTTGCGGGAAGCATTCCTTTACTGGTTCAAGCTCGGCTTCATCAATTTTGGCGGGCCTGCCGGGCAGATCGCCATGATGCACAAGAATTTGGTGGATGGCAGGGAGTGGATCAGCGAAAAGGTTTTTCTGCGGGCGCTCAATTTCTGTATGCTGTTGCCGGGGCCGGAAGCGCATCAACTGGCTGTGTACATAGGCTGGCGGCTCAACGGCTACTGGGGCGGAACCATTGCCGGGCTGTGCTTTTTGTTCCCCTCGGTTATTCTGATGTTGTTCCTTTCATGGCTGGCTGCCGCCCAGGGGCAGGTTCCCTTTGTGGCCGGGATTTTTCACGGAATCGCCGCCGCCGTTGTGGCCATTGTGATTGAAGCGCTTATCCGGCTTTCAAAAAAATCGCTCAAACATCCTGCCTTGTATGCTTTTGCGGGCGGCTCGTTTGTACTGGGGCAGTTCTTTGGCGTGTCCTTTCCTGCGATTGTGTTGTTGGCTGGTGTGGCTGGTGTCATTCTTGGCAAATTTCGTCCAGACATTTTTTGCCAGAAAAAGCCGGGAACCAATGAATGCCTGATTGACGCGCCGGAATCTTTCACCAATCTGCCGCCGCTGACGCACCTTTTCAAGGTGGTGGGGATATTCGCGGTGATCTGGATGGCTGTGATTCTGCCCGTTTTCGCATGGCGAGGCATGGGCGACATACTTTCCCAGATATCCATTTTTTTCAGCAAAGCGCCCTTTGTGACCTTTGGCGGCGCATATGCCGTGCTTGCCTATATTATAGAGCATGCAGTGAACCTTGGCTGGCTGACGGAAAAGGAAATGCTGCTGGGCCTTGGCCTGGCGGAAACGACCCCCGGCCCGCTGATCATGGTAACGCAGTTTGTGGGCTTCATCACCGCCTGGAACCAGCCCGGCGGTCTGACGCCCATGACGGCAGGCATTCTGGGCGGCCTGCTCACCACCTTCACCACGTTTTTGCCGAGCTTCATGTTCATATTTGCCGGTGCGCCCTACATTGAGGCCATTACGGCCAACAAAAAACTCAATGCCGCACTTACGGGCATATCCGGCGCGGTGGTGGGCGTGGTGCTCAAGATCGGCGTATTCTTTGCCTGGAACACCTTTTTCCCGGCTACGGGACTTGATGTATTTGCCGTGACTGTTGCGCTGGTGTCGCTGGTGGCTCTGGTGCGCTTTAAGCTCTCCATGCATGCGCTGGTGGGGTTGAGCGGGCTTGCCGGGCTGGTCTGGCAGATGCTCTGATGCCTTGCGGGTGTGGGGCGGTTCTTCATTGGCCTGGGGCTGGCAAGGCGATGCCGTCTTGTCTGCACAGGATTTTTATCCTTAACGTCTGACACGTGGGGGAACGTATGAACGCAACCATTACGCCGCAGGAACTTCAGGGTATGCTGGCCGCCAATACCGCGACTGTTTGCGATGTGCGCAGGCGGGCTGATTACGAGGCTGACCCGCGCACTATCCCCGGCGCCGCATGGCATGACCCGGAGCAGGTGGACGTGTGGGCGGCGCAGCTGCCCAAGGACAAACCCGTAGCCATCTATTGCGTGCGGGGCGGCTCTGTAAGCAAGTCTGTCCAGGCGGCATTGGGGCAGAAAGGTTTTGACGTGCAGTATGTGGAGGGCGGGCTTGCCGCCTGGGATGAAGCCCATAAGTAGCTGAGCGCCGCGTAAGGGGACCCCATGCGCAGGTGACTTTGCACAGCGGTGCGCCGTGCTGCCGCAAAGGAAACGCCGCTTCCCTGCAAAGGGAAGCGGCGAAGCCTGCGCGCCGGGAAGGGAACGGCGCTTACAAAAGGCAGAGAGGCTTAGAAGCTGTACTGGAACACAACCTGGGCTTTCCAGGCGTCCTGCTTGTCAAAGCTGCCGTTGCCAGCGCCGTTGTTGTAACCGGCCTTTTTCCATGTGTCCTTGTCGATCATGTTGGCAACGTAGCCGAGTTCCAGATTCACACTCAGGTTTTCGTAGGCCTGCCACGTATTGACGAGGTTGAATTCCAGCAGCCCGTCGTTGGTGGTCAGATAGGGACCGTCGCCGCCGTAGCCCGCCTGCCAGGAGGAGGCATCCTTCATGTACTTGACCATGGAGGTGGCGTTGGTGCCGCCCCAGTAGGCCAGACGGAAGGTGTGGGAGATGTTTTCAATAAAGCTCATGTCTTTCAGCTGTGCGCCGATGCCCCAGGTGCCGGCATAGCTCATGCTCCAGTCGCACCCATTGGCAACCGGGCTCCACGAAAGGTTGCCGTCGCCGACAAAGGAGGTGAAGTTGCCCGCGCCAGCGATGGAAGGCATGCGCTCGGAGCCGTTTTTCACGTTGCCGTCGTCGCCGCTGGCGTACCAGCCAAAGATGCCGGGAACGCCCCAGTCCAGCTTGTATTCAACAAGGGCTTTTGCCAGCCAGCCCTGACGCTCGGTGCTGGCGCGCACGCTTTCCACGCCGCGCTTGAGCACATCGTAGCGGCCCATGGCTTCGGAGTAGCCGTAGTTGATGTCGAATTCGATGTTCAGGGGATCGAACATGGTGATGGCCACCGGCAGACCCGCCCAGAACATGGAGCCGTATTGCTTGTTGGTGCTGGAGGAGTTGAGGGGGTTCAGGCCGTTGGCGTAGTTGAAGCCGGGGTTGGTGCCGGGAATGGTGAGGCCAAGTTTGCCGTCGCTGGTTTCCCAGGGCGAGCCGTAGGTTTCGTCATCCAGGCCGCGCAGGGAATTTTTGCCGCGCATTCCGTACATGGCCCAGGGGGTGACTTCAACACCGTCAAAGCTCAGGGGCATGGAGAACATGAACAGATCAAGGTTGTCGAGGTAGTTGGTCTTTTCCGTGCTGGAGCGGCCATTGCCGTCAACAAACGCGCCATTAAAGTTGTCGTTGACCGGGCGCGCCCACATAAAGGTGAGGCCCACGTTTTCGTTAAACTTGTAGTTGGCGGTCAGGGCCGCGACATCGCAGTCCATAATGGCGGAGCCGCCAGCCACGTTGGGCATTGCGGCTGCCTGGAGGCCCATGCGCACGCGGGCGTCAGTCTGCGGAATCAGCCAGTCGATGTAGGCGTTTTTAACCTTGACCTGGTTGTTCCCGTCAGCGCCAAGAGCTGCGCCATCGCCTGATTTGCCCCACTTCTGATCGCCGATTTCAAAATACACCGTGCCGGACAGGGCCTCGGAGGCCACGGCGTCCAACTGGAGGCGGATGCGCTGGGAAGCGCCAAACTGGTCTTCAGTGTTGGTTTTGGACTTGGCTCCGTCTTTGTCTCTGGTGTTCTTGGTGAGGACGCCTTCGCCCACGCCAAAACCAACCAGCCATTCGCCCTTGGCCTTGAAGTCAATGGCCTTGGCCCCCCCGGCCACGCCCATCAGCATGCCTGCTGCAAGCAGTGTGACCATGCACACCTTTTTAAAGCGGTTCAGACCATTCCTTTCTCGTGAACTCATTCCTTTCTCCTCGTAAAGGGTTTGCGCAACGGTCGCAGACGCCACAGGCCCTTGCAACGCGCGCGTTATTTTTTCAGAAGACATCCCTGGCGGGCTGGCGCTTGGCGTGCAGCCGCAGGGTCATGTCCTTGGCCTAATACGCCCCCATCTGCCGCAAGCGAGGGGGCGATCAGTTTTCCGCGTGGTGGTTCTTGTGGTGGCCGCACTTGCAGTTGGCGCAGTTGCCCTTGCAGACGTGCTTTTTCTTTTGCTCGATGAGAACGCGATTGCCGGTAACGGCCATGTCAAAGCCGCTCTTGCCCTTGAATACGATACGTTCTGTGCTGAGACCGCCCAGCAGGAGCGAGGTCTTGAGGGCGTCAACGGCGGAAGGATGTGGGTTGGCTACGTGGCGCACGTCAATGAAAATGCGTTTGCAGTTTGCCTGATTGCACTGAAGAAGCTCAATAAGCGCAGTTGCCTGGGGAGGATCGAAGCGGGAAGAAACGGAAATGTGGAGGTTGTCGTGGCTGAAACGGTGGCTTAAACCCGTATGATCGGTAAACACCGGCTGCTGATCCATATTTTTATCTCCGCTTTGCTGAATGTGCATGGCGGTACACTGTCACAGGCAGAGCGGTGTGTCAATAAAAATGAAATTACTTTTCAAATTCAAATCATATCATGCTGATTTTATTATTAAAAATTGTACAAAAAATTGTATTTTTCCTAACATGTTCAATTGGAAAAGAAAGATTGCTAATCGATTTTAGGCTGCGAATATGACGGTGCGGAGTTGAACTGAGGGTTTTGCCAATAAATAGGGGCGGATGCTCCCAAGGAACACCCGCCCGCTGTGCAGAAGGAGGATTTGTTAGCGCTTATGCGGCCTTGATGCTGCCGTCTTGCACATGGAACAGCGCGGCCTGGGGTTCTGCCTTGCGCAGCAGTTCCGCCATGTGCGGCTGGCAGGTAAAGTAGAGCAGCTGATGGGCCTTGCCCTGGCTGCCGCCGGTCAGTTCCACAAAGGCGCGCGCCGTGCGCTCAGCCCTTTGCGGGTCAAAGTTGACCAGCACTTCGTCCATGATCACAGGCAGGGGCGCGGCATGCAGGGCATGATTTTTTATGTAGGCCAGCCGCAGGGCCAGATAGGCCTGCTCGCGCGCGCCACGGCTCAGATTTTCCGGCGCTATGGGTTCGCCCTGCACGGGCAGGATGGCGAGGCTGGCGTCTTCCAGCGAGGCGTTGATGCCGCGCCAGCGCTGGCCCGTAATGCGGGTGAAGATGCTTGAGGCAAGGCGAATGACCTCTGGCTGGCGTTCCCGCTCAAAGGTGCGCTTGGCTGTTTCAAGGATGCTGCGGGCAAGGGCCACGCGGCTCCAGGCAAAGGCCATGCGCTCCATGTCTTCCACAAGGGCCGCCTCCTGCTGCAATAGCTGTGAAAGCTCCTCGGTGCGCGAAAGGGCGTCCACCTTGCTGCGCAGTTCCGCAACGCGTTTGACCAGATTTTCTTCCTGCTCCTGAATGCCAGTCAGTTCTTCGCTGATGGTCGCGCTACGGCGCTCCTGACTTTCCTGATCCTCATGCTCGAAGGAATCGAGAAATTCCTTCAGGGGTGTTTTGTCCGCAGCCAGCCGCAGGGCGTCTTCCAGATCCTGACGGCGCTGGGTAAGGGCGCGCAGTTCTTCGTGCAGGGCGGCCTGACGCAAAAATTCTTCTGCATCGTGCGCACCCGCCATGGCAAGCAGGGAGCGCTCCGCGCTCCGGGCGCTTTCAAGGGCGGCTTCCGCAGCGCGGGCCTCGTCCTCCATTTCCGTCACTTCATTATCGAGGTTGCGGCGGCGGCTCTGCGCCTGCGACATGGCTTCCGCCGCTTCCAGCGCGGCATCAAGGCTGAGCAGCCAGTCGGGGCGGTTGTCCGCATCCTGATGCGGCGGCAGGCCAAGCTCCGCCAGCAGGGCTTGCAGCGGGTCGCGCAGGGCAGACAGCTCTGTACGGCCCTGATTGAGCTGCGATTGGGCGCGCTGCACCGAAGCCTCGGCAGCCAGGCAGTTTTCCATGTATTTCAGGGCTTCCCGCACTGTTTCCGGGTCAAGGTCGGTGCCGAGGCCAAGATCATGCAAGCAGGCCGTCCATTGCGAACGCGCTTCGTTGAGCCGCTCCTGCGCCTGACGCTGTTCCGCGCTGGCTTCTGCCTGGCGGGTGCGGGCGCGGTTAAGTTCGCTCTGTGAATTTTGCAGCGCGGCCTCGGCCTTGATACGCAGTTCGCGGGCGGCATCGGCCTCGCGGCAGGATTCAAGCACCTGCCGCACAGCCTCCGCCAGTGAATCTGAATCCGCGTTGGCGGGCAGGCGTTCAGCCACGGCAGGCACCAGACGCATGCGGGCTTCTGTCTGACGCAAGTCGTCATCCAGAGTTTGCAGCTCCGCATCGGCGGCGGCAACGCCGCCAAAGGCGAGCCGTGCTGATTCCACCCTGGCAAAAAAGGCAGCCGCACCCTCGGGCGAGGGCACATTGGCCACGTGCAGGGCCAGCATGAATTCGTGCCAGCGGCGGCGGGTCTGCTGCACAATGCCTTCTACCTCGGAGCGCACAGCCTGCCTTTTGCTCACTTCCGTGCGGGCGAGATCCATGGCGTGCTTCAGTTCGTCCATGTCCTTGCGGGCGCGTTCTTCTTCAAAGCATTGCTCGCGTTCGTGTTCAAGCAGCACTTCCCTGGCCTCAAGCGTCACCAGGTCCATGCTCTGTACGCCAGCCGCCGCGCAAAGCTGGTTGGCCTGCTCGTCCAGTTCCGCCACGTGGGCCGCGCACGAATCGCGTCTGCCCTGAAGTTGCAGATGTTCCATCTGGCGGCGTTTTGCCTCCGCGCCAGTGTGTGGTACGCCGCCAGCCATAAAGCCAACGCCGCAGAGCAGCAGCAGATAGCCGGACCACAGGCTCACGGGCAGCTCAATGTCGGCCGTGAGGCCAATGCTCGTGATGCCCATGCGCCAGTAAGCCAGCAGCATGCCCGCGCCGCCAAGAAAGAATGCAAGGCCCAGAACCAGCAGGGGCAAATTTTTCACTCTTGTGACAGGCGGCTCATTGCCGATGCGGGCGCTGAGTTCTTCAAGCCGCTCACGCTCCGTGCCCAAGGTGGCGGAAAGGGCGCGCAGCTTGCGCAGGGCAAGGCTTTGCCCGTCAAGATCCTCGCGGGTGGGGCCGTTTATATGGCGCTGTTCTTCGCGCAGGGCTTCCACGCGGCCCTTGACCGCGGCAACCTGTTCCTCCGCCTGGCGCACGTCCTGCGCGGCATCGTCAGCCTGCCGCATTTTTTCCTGCACATCGGCAGCAAGGGCGAGAGCTTCTTCCTGCCGCGAAAGGAGCGAATCAAGCAGGGCTTCTGCCTGAGCGCCGTCACTTGCACCGTTGACCACCAGCCGCAGGGGATTGAAAGCTCGGGAAAATGTTGTTTTTGCTTCGTTCACAGCGCGTTGGCGCAGGGGACGCTGGCGGCGGGCTTCTTCCTGCCGGGCAAGGGCCTGACGCAAATTGTCGCGGGCATCGTCATCCAGCGCTGCGGGCGGCGCGGGCAGCAGATCAAGGGCGGCTGTGTTGGAGGCCACCTCGCGCTCTGCGCTTTCCACTTCGCGGTTGCTCTGGGTGAGGCTGTCCACGGCGGCCTGATGGGCCGAGGCTGCGGCGCGCATTTCCCGCCCCTGGCGTTCAATGTCCTCGCGGGCAAAGAGGGAGCGGTCAGTGGCCCGGATGCGGTCGCACGACCAGTCCGGCCCGAGGCGCGAGAGTTCGCGGGTGAGGTCTTCCTGCGCGCGCAGCAGGGCTTCTTCCTGTGCGGGCAGGGCGCTCAATGCCTGCCTGAAGCCGCTTTTGCGCTCTGCCATGCGGCGCAGGGCGGGCAGGGCCTCCAGCAGGGGATAGTTGATCTCAAGTTCGTCACGCCTCTGGCGCAGCCGGGTGAGCTTTTCCATCTGCGCGGCCCATTGGCGCTCGCAGCCCTCGCGGGCCTCCTGCGCGCGGGCAAGGCGCTCCCTGCCGTTTTCGGGAAAGGTGGCGCTTATGGGGTCAAGCCGCTCAAGGCGCGCGCCCGCCATGCGCCATTCGTTCCACTGCAACCACACGCCAAGGCGGCGTTCAAGGATGCGGCGTTCTTCTTCAAGCTGGAGTTTGCGGTGGCGCAGATTTGCCAGATCGTCGCGCTTTTCGGCAAGGTCCATTGCCATGCTGTCGTACCCGGCGCATTCCTGTTCCAGTTCGATCTTGCGTTGCCGCAGTTCGGCAAGCTGGCGCAGGGCGGCGTTGAGGGCGGGCTTGCTGCCGCCGCTCTTGAAAATTTCATCGGCCTGTTTGTCCAGCAGCTTGAGCGCCTCGCCGGGCGAACGCAGCCCCGGCCCGAAACTTGCGCCGTACAGGGCGTTGCGCACGCCTTCGTCAGTGAGGCTGTTGAGGTCTTCAAGCTCTGTGAGGCTGAAGCCGAACACGTTGCGGTACACATCGCGGCTCACGCCGGAGAGCATCTGGCGCAGCATGTCTGGTTCCAGCGGTTTGCCTTCCGGATCGGTGAGGGTGAGTACGCCGCCGTTGCTGCCGGGCCGCCGGGTAAGGCGCAGAATGCCGCGTTCGTCCGAGCGCAGTTCCATGCTGCCGCCGGGCTGCCCGCCGCGCAGGGGGCCGGGGATACGCTTGTATTCCTTGTTGCGCGGGTCGGGATAGCCGATGAGCATGGTGCGCAAAAATTCCAGGCAAGTGGACTTGCCCGCTTCGTTTTCACCCAGAAAAATGGAAAGCCCCGGCGAGAGATTTTCAACACTCACGTCAGAAAAAATACCGAAACCGTCCATGTGGAAGGACTGGATATACATCAGCGTGCCTCCAGAAGATCCGTGCACAGGCGTTCGGCCTCTTCCAGAAGGGCTCGCATACGCGCATCGTCGGGTTGGGTGAGAATATGGCGGAGCTGCCCGTGGTCATAGACCTGTTTCAGCGCCGGGGTTGCCACATCGTGCAGGGTGTCGCTGCTTTGCGCCATGCGCTCGGCCAGCCGCAGGGTTTCGCCAAGCAGGTCTTCCCGTTGCAGATACTGGGCACGGTCAATGGCGGGGCTTGTTTCGGCCACCATGTCCTTGATCCACACGCTGGGAGTGCCTGTTTGCAGGTGCGACAGCCGTTCGGCAAGGTCTTCCTGATTGGGGGCATCGCGCAGGGCGGCGTCAAGCTGGGTGCGCCCGTGCAAAACGACGCGGGCCATCAGAGCCTCGCAGCCGGGGTCAGTGGCTTCGGCGGCCTGTTCCAGCGCGCGGGTCATTCTGTTTTCCACCTCGTTGAGGTGGGCCACATCGTCAAGCACAATCTGCACCCTGGCCCACTGCACAGGGCCCAGACGCACAAAATCCTCGTTGCAGGCATAGCCGCCGCCCGGTTGCGGGCTTGCCGTCACCCGCAGGCAGCCGCGTGGCCCCGGCTCATTGACGTGCAGGCCCTGAGCGTTGCCGCTGTAGGCGATAAAAGGGGTGGTGCAAAGTGTGGCCCGCTCGTGCACATGGCCCAGCGCCCAGGCGTCAAGCCCGGTATTTTTGAGGTCGTCCAGCGAGCAGGGGGCGTAGCGGTCGGCCTTGTTCTGGCCTTCGACCGTGCAGTGCAGAACGCCAAGCTGAAAGCAGTCGTGGTGCTGGTCGCGCCGGAACAGGCGGGCCAGGTTGCGGCCTTCCTTGATCTTGGCGTGGCTGATGCCGTGCACAACGGCCACGACCTTGCCGTCTTTTTCAACCGTGTGGCTTTCGGCATCCGGCCCGAAAACAGTGACGTTGTCCGGCCACTGTACAGCCGCCAGCCTTGAGGAAAGGGGATCGTGGTTGCCGTGCGCCAGAAAAACGCGCACTCCGGCATCACGCAGGCGGCGGCAGCCGTCGCACAGTTTAAGCTGAGCTTTAACGCTATGGTTTTCCTCATTATACACGTCGCCAGCCAATATGAGAAAATCCGGCTTGTCTGATTCGCAAAGCCGGAAGAGGCGGTCCATGGCCTTGAAGGTGGCCTCTTGCAGCAGACGCGCCAGATGCCCACCCTGCGCAGCCGTGCGGGAAAGCCCCTGAAACGGAGTGTCCAGATGCAGATCGGCGGCGTGAATATAGCGGATGCCGTCCATGTAAAAGCCTCTTTTGTGGATTTGTGGGAAATATTGCTGAAATCTAGACTTTTTCAAAATAAATGACAAGCGCAACGGCCAATTACGCCATTGCTTCAGGTGTGACGGCGCTGGTACAACAGTATGCCAGAAATATTATGCTGCAAGTACAGATAGATGGAAAAACCGATGGAGCAGGGCGGAGGAGGGCAGAAAAAAGCCAGACCGCCGATGTGCCGGAGGTCTGGCCCTGGAGTTGCGCTGAAAAAGCGGCTTGCCGGAGTTATTCCTGCACGGCGGGGTTGCCGTGCACAGGCAGGGAGCCGTTGCGGATAAAGTGATCCACAAGGCCGAAAACCATTTCATTGCCGCAGAAGTTTCCTGCGGCTATGGCCGCCTTGTAGGCAGGCAGGTTTGCCTCAAAGCGCTGGAGCAGTTCCGGTTCCAGCGTGTGCATGTCGGCCTGCATGCCGTAGTTCAGGCGTTCAATATAGAGCGCGTTGAAGCGTTGCTCCACCATGGCCTTGAGGGGCAGGGTGAGTATGGGTTTGCCCAGGTGCAGGGCCTCGCCCATGAGGGTATGCCCGCCGCCCTGGATAACGTAGGAGCAGCCTTCCAGCAGTCGCAGAAAGCCTTCTTCGCTCTTGCGCATGAAGATAACGTTGTCCTCCTGCCCTTCGGTGCGGTCATAGCCGAAGACGTAGCAGGTTTTGCGCGTGGCGGCGCGCAGAAAGTCCACCAGTTTACGGTGGGTGGAATTGCTCTGGTATACGAGTACGTGGCCGTCATCGCGCGGGTTGAGCGCAAGCACGCTGTCGCGCAGGATGGGCGGGGCCACGCGCGCCTTGTACTGCGGCAGCACAGGCGGCGAGTAGAAAGATATGATGAGGTTTTCCGCCGTGGGGCGGAAGAGATAGCGCGGGGTGAGGCCCTGCACAAAGGTATCCCACCACATGTTGGGCGGCAGGTTGTGCTGGCAGCAGGTGATGATGTGCTGATGGTCGAGGGTCAGGCAGGGCAGCCCGGCTTTTTCGGCGGCGCGCGGCACAAAATATTCCAGATCTGTCATGCAGACATCGGGCTGGAATTCATCAATGAGGCGCGACACCTGATCAATGTAGCGCTGCCTGTGCCACAGCAGGGGCAGGGCCCGGCTGATGGTGGCGGCCATGTCTACCTTGTAGTCCTTGAACACCGTGCCCAGGTTGGGCAGTCGGCGCACGGGAAATTCCGGCTCAAGAATTTTTGGGGCATCGTCGTCCGCCACAAAAAGAAATTCGTGCCGTGAAAGGCGGCGGGCTATGGTCAGGCCGCGCATGGCGTGCCCGTGACCTGTGCCGTGAATGCCGTAAAGTACGCGCGCCATGGTTCTCCTTTATCCCTGCCGCAGAATAGGCGGCGGGTTTGCGGCGGCAAGCCTACCAATGCACGGCAGTAGCGTCAATTGCTCGTCTTGACGCACAAGGGCCTGTTATCTACCATCACGCATTCATTGCTGTTTGTCACATCTGATTGCGGGGCGCAGCAGCGCCAGCGGAGCATACATGCACGAGCCCAGCACCGGGGCGAGCCCGCAGGGGCCGCTCTGCAACGTGACCATCCCGGTTTTTAACAGGCCTGCGGCCACGGAGCGCGCCATC
Source organism: Desulfovibrio intestinivivus (assembly GCF_053570665.1). Classification (NCBI taxonomy): domain Bacteria; kingdom Pseudomonadati; phylum Thermodesulfobacteriota; class Desulfovibrionia; order Desulfovibrionales; family Desulfovibrionaceae; genus Desulfovibrio; species Desulfovibrio intestinivivus. The sequence continues at coordinate 1,833,235 of NZ_JBRBQT010000001.1, forward strand.
CGCGCCCTGGCAGCCACCTCGCGCGAGGTGCCGTTCCATATCACGGTGGTGGACAACGGCAGCGAGCCGGAGCTTGTAAAAAAGCTGCTGGCCTTGCGGGCAGAGGGCTTGATCGACAATCTTTTTTTGCTGCCGCGCAATATGGGCGTGGCCTGCGCGGCCAACGTGGGCTGGCAGCTTGTGCCCGCGCCGCTGTACATGAAGCTGGATAACGACACAGCCATTGTGCGCAAACACTGGCTGCGCGACCTGCTGGCCCTGTGGAGCCACGGGCAGCCGCTCTCCAATCTTGGCGGCGCGTTTAACCGCGAAATGCTGCGCAAAACTCCCGGCAGCCTGCAAACCCCGCACGGTGAGCTTGGGCTGTGCGTGGGCAATCTGCCCGGTCAGGCCGTGCTTGTGCCGCAGGCTGTTTCTGAAAAGCTGGGTTTCTGGAATGAGGAATACGGCCTCTACGGCGGCGAAGACGGTGATTACGGCCTGCGCATGCAGGCGGCGGGCCTGCCGCAGTACTATTACCTCGGGCCCGAGTATTTTGAAAATATCAGGGAAGACGATGACGCGCGCGAAACCTATGCCGCACGCGGCATAGACAAGCGCAGGCTGCACCGCGAGCTGGTCGTCAGGGATAACCTGTGCATGGGCAAGCTGTTCATGAATAAAATCCTCTACCTTTCCGGCCTGCGCTCTCTTGCGCCACTACAGCGCTATGTTGTAGACGATGTGGACGGGCAGGGCCGGGTGCGGCTGGCAGAGCGTAAGGAATACAAGGATTTTCAGCGCGATCTTGCGCAGGTGGCTGCAGGGCTGAACGCCCGTTTTCGGGATTATGTCATGTCCTACAAACTGGATGCGCCTACGGCGGACGCCATGCGGCAGGTGCTTGAAAAGCACGCGCAGGCAACAAAAATTGATAAGGGGCTGTGATGAACGCACGTAAAGTCAGAGAAGACCTGGGCCGCGCCAAGGCCTGTTGCGCGCGCCGTGATACGGAGCGGGCGCTCTTTCTAACCATTTCGGCCCTCAAGGAACTGGGCGGCCAGAGCGCCCCGCTTGATCTGCGGGGGGATTTTCGGGCCGCAGTAGCGGATCTGGCTGTTGATCCGGAGCTGAAAGCCGCCGGAGCGCCCGCCTTTGTCTATACTCCCGGTGCGGAAAAAGATCTGCTCCAGCTTCTTTCGCAGCTTTACCGCTCCCTGAAGGGACAGGAAAAGGAAGAGGAATATCAGGCGGCCTTGCAGCGCAAGCTGAACCTTGACCACGGTTTCAGCGACGGCAAAAAGTTTTTGGCAGAGGGTAAGCCGTCAGAGGCTGATGCCTGTTTTGCCGAGGCTCTCAAACACTACAAGGACGAAAAGGCCATCTTTGGCATGATGGCCCGGGCCATGATGGATGCGGGCGAATATGTGCGCGCCATCGGGCATGCGCGGGCCGGCCTCAAGGAACTGCCGGACGATGCGGAACTGACGCGCCTTGTGGAGGAGTGTACCCGCCTGCGTCAGTAAAATTTTCGGCGTATTTTTTGCATCGTTCTGACGAAAACTTGGCGGCGGCAAAAGCTGCCGCAGGGAGTCGTCATGAACGGTCACAATCGTGTAAGGTCAGTTCCCTATATGGCATTGAGCGCGGCGCTCTTTGGCTGCGCGCTGTTCTTTGCAGTTACCCTTTGGCGCGGCGAAAGCATGGGAGAAAGCGGCCAGTTTGCCTATACCCCAGGTTTTGATGTGCGGGCGGATGTGGTCAATTCTGTGCGGGTTGTGCCGCTGGCGGGAGCCAACCTGCGCAGCCCCAGCGTGAACGCGGATAAATCTGCTGCTGTTTCCTTGGCCTATTAGGCTGTTTTTATTTTGAAAAGTTGGATTGCCACGCACCAGTAGCGGGCGGCCCATTTTTTGTGTACAATCTCTCACCTTTTTTGATCTTGTCCTTTCAGCGGTCATTCTGCTGGAGGGCTGACGTGTCGCGCGTAGTCTAAAAAGGAGATGCAGAAGTGTGTTTTTTGCTTGTTGCACCCCGTCGTATCTGAAGATCACTAATCGGGAACGGTTCTTCCCTTTGTTTTAAATTGCAATTAGCTGTAATTTTTACCGTATTGCTTGTAAAACATAGTAATTTGCCATGTTATATTGACTTTGTTTCAGAATGTGCCTACATTGTACAAGATGCCCGATTAGAAGGGATGAAAAGCCTTATTGTTCTCGTCACTGTAGTGCCATGTTTAACTTCCTTATTTCTCCATAATATTAGTGAGTTACTGACCGATACTTTTTGTTCGGCAATAACATCACGCATTCTTTAAAGGACATGTTTGCGTTATGAATTGGGACTGGGACAAACTTCAGGAAAAAAGGCAGAAGCAGGGTTCTAACCCTCCGCCCCGACCTCCTCAGGATATGGATTCTGACGATATGGGGCAGGAAGAAGAAACCCCTCGTGCCAAGCGCACTCCTTTTAACAACGGCCGTGGCCCCGGTGGCGAAAATCCTTTTTCCAAAATAGCCCGCATGCGCTTTCCCAACGGAAGGGCGGCTGGCCTGGTGGGTTTTGCCATTGTGGTTCTGTGGCTTCTCTCGGGTATTTATATTGTTAATCCCGATGAGCAGGGCATTGTGCTGCGCTTTGGCAAGTATGACCGCACCGAAGGGCCCGGCCCGCACTACGCGTGGCCTATTCCCATTGAATCAGTATATAAACCGCAGGTGACCCAGGTTTTGCGTAGCGAGGTGGGCTTTCGCTCCGTTGGGCAGGCGGTCACGTTCCAGCAGGGGCAGTTGCGCACTATTCCGGAGGAAGCCTCCATGCTCACGGGTGATGAAAACATCGTCAACGTGCAGTTCAGTGTGCAGTACAAGATCAGCGACCCCGTGGAATACCTTTTTAATGTCACCGCACCCGGCGCACTGGTGCGCAATGCCGCAGAGGCGGCCATGCGCGAGGTCATCGGCAACAGCCAGATCGACTCTGCCATTACCGATGGCAAGCTGAAAATTCAGAGCGAAGCCACCCAGCTGCTGCAAACCGTGCTTGACCGCTACGGCGCGGGTATACAGGTGCTGGCCGTGCAGTTGCAGGATGTGCACCCCCCGCAGGAAGTTATTGACGCGTTCAAGGATGTGGCAAGCGCCCGCGAGGACAAGAGCCGCATCATCAACGAGGCCGAAGCCTACCGCAACGAGCTGCTGCCCAAGGCCAGGGGCCAGGCTGCCGCCATGGGCAACGAGGCCGCTTCCTACAGCGCAACTCGCATGCGTACCGCAGAGGGCGATGCCTCCCGTTTTGAGGCCCTGCGCATCGAGCACGACAAGGCCCCCAAGGTCACGGAACAGCGTCTTTATTATGAAGCCGTGGAAGAGATCCTTTCCAACTCGAGCGAAAAGGTGCTTATGGACAATCCGGCTGCTGGCCGCGCGTTGCCCTATCTCACCTTGCCTGGTTTCGGCGCTCCTGCTTCGCCCAAGATGCTGGAGAAGAAATAATGAGTAAAAATCCTCTGGTGCTGATTCTTGTTGCTCTGGTACTGCTTATTGTTGTTACCCAGGGATTCTTTACTGTTCACCAGACCCAGAAGGCTCTGGTTCTGCAGCTGGGCGAACCGCTTTCACGCGTGTACGGGCCTGGTCTGCATTTTAAAATTCCTTTCATCCAGAACGTGGTCTATTTCGATGCCCGCGTTCTGGACTATGAAGCGCGCTCAAGAGAGGCCTTTACCGTAGATAAAAAGGCCATAGTTCTTGATAACTATGCGCGTTGGAAGATCATTGATCCCCTGCAGTTTTACCGTACCATGCGTTCCATTCCCGGAGCGCAGGCGCGGTTGGACGACGTTGTTTATTCGCAACTGCGGGCGCTTGTGGGTGCGTACACCCTTACAGAGGTCGTGTCCTCCCACAGGGCGGCCATCATGAAGGAAGTGACCAACAAGGTTTCCGACCTCATGCATGGCTACGGAGTCGAGGTGCTGGATGTGCGCATCAAGCGTACAGACCTGCCACCTGAAAACCAGCGTGCGATTTTTGGACGCATGCGGGCCGAACGTGAACGGCAGGCAAAGCAGTACCGTTCGGAAGGTGAAGAGGAGTCGACGCGTATTCGTTCCGATGCCGACCGCCAGCGCGCGGTTATTCTGGCAGACGCGGTGCGCGCCGCGCAGATTGAACGAGGATTGGGCGATGCCAAGGCTGCGGCAGTTTACGCCCAGGCCTATAACAAGGCCCCTCAGTTCTATGCGTACCAACGCTGGCTTGACGCCATGCGTAAATCACTAAAAGAGAACAGCAAGATGGTGCTTTCCAACGAAACGCCACTGCTCAATCAGCAACATTGATGCGTGGTTTTCCACGCCAGGAGTCAAAGAGTTATGCCCGGTTTTGCAGAAATATATGAACGCATCAAGCTGGCCACCAACAGCCGTACACAGGTTGAGCTGGCCGAGGTTCTGGACATTCGTCAGTCCAGTATTTCCGATGCGAAACGGCGCAATTCCGTGCCCGGTGACTGGTTCATGAAGCTCTTCGAGAAGTTTGGGCTGAACCCTGACTGGCTCAAGCAGGGTGTAGGCCCCATGTACTTGCGCACCGAGCAGGGCTATGTGCCTGAAGACGCACCGGCCTCCCTTGCAGAGACAGCTGCCCACTATGGCGATGCCATGGCCCGTGGCGGCATCCATTCCGTGTACGACGCCAAGTGCGTCTACAATGATGATGCCCCCCGTCCTGCCCTGGCCCTGGCGGGCAAGATATCGCTGCCGCTTTCGCTCACCCGTGACGGCCTTCAGGTGCTGCGGGTGCGCGGCGCCAACATGGCCCCACTTATCTCGGAAGGGGCGCACGTGGGTGTGGATACAATGGATACGGATGTGGTGTCTGGCCGCATCTATGCCATTTTTGCCCCCAACGAGGGCGTAGTGCTGCGCAGGGTGTTTTTGAACAGCACCCAGGATGGCTATGTGCTGCGCTCCGAGGCGGCAAGCTTCCCCGAAACCCAGTTGGCTGCGGGCCTGCTTGCCAAGCGCATGCTTGGCCGCGTGGCGTGGGTGTTGCAGGAAGTGTAGAAAAATGATGCTGCAACCGGCTTTTGCCGTTCATTCGTTTTGCCGAAGAGCCTGGTCGGTGTGCGGTCTTGCGGGCTGTCTGCTGCTGTGCGCCTGTAGCGGCGCGCAGACAGCGGCCTCACGCGGTGGGGACGGTATTACATCGTATGATTTGCCGTCCTCTCCTGCTGCAAGCCAGCCTTCCTACAGCACGGCTGGGGCACCCCCTGCCGCTTCGTCAAACACGGGGCAGGGTTACGCGACCCCCAATTATTCAGGCGGTTATTCCGGTGGGTATGCGGGGGGCAGCAACGGTGCGGGCACTACGGCAGCCCCAAGCTATGGAGAGCCGCAAAGTCAGGCTCCAGCCTATGCCGCGCCAGCTCCAACATATGCGCCCTCGCCTGCGCCAACGTATACCCCGTCGTATCAGCAAAGCCAGCCGCAGCCAGCGGCAGGCTCCGCTGCCATAGCTCCGGCATGGCGGCCTTTGGCTGATCGGCTTGCGGCTGACGGGCTTTCCGGCCCACGGGTGGACGCCCTGCTGGCTACGCTCAGCGCCACGCCCACGCAGTCGCCCATGGGCAGAAAAATGCGCGAGCTGTATAACCGCAAATTTTTCCCCAAACCGCCTTCCACCGCGCCTGCGGCCCTGTATTACAAGGGCGTGCTGACCGATGCCAATGTGCAGTTGTGCCGCCAGTTTGTGGCGCAGAACAAGCGCGCCTTTGATCAGGCAGAGGCCCGTTTTGGCGTGCCTTCATCCATAGCGGTATCCCTGCTGTTTGTGGAAACCCGTCTTGGCAAGGTGCTGGCCGATGTGCCGGAAAACGCCTTTTACACGCTTGCCAGCATGTCGGTAACGCGTCAGCCTTCTGATATCCCTGACTGGCTGCCGCGCATGCCCAGCTATCAGGAGCATCTCGACTGGTTTGCCGAAATCATGCCCAAACGGGCGGATTGGGCCTACAAGGAAGTTAAGGCCCTGGTGGAGCATATGCTGCGCGATAATATCGATCCGCACCATCTGCCGAGTTCCATCTACGGTGCTGTGGGCCTGTGCCAGTTCATGCCCTCCAATATCGCCATGTACGGCGCGGACGGTGATGGCGATGGCAAGGTTGATCTGTTCACCATCCCCGATGCTGTGGCAAGTCTTTCCAACTATCTGGCCAAGCATGGCTGGAAGTCGGGCCTGCCGCGCACACGGCAGCATCAGCTACTCATGGCTTACAATCATGCCGCCATCTATGCCAATACCATTCTGGCCCTGTCAGACATGATCAACGGCGCGCCCTCGCCCGAGGCCTCGGCCAAGGCAGCCCCGGCCGCTGCGGGCAAGCCTGCCCCGGCAAAAGCTGGTAAAGCCGCTCCGGCCAAGGCTGCCAAACCGGTGAGCAAGGCTCCAAAGCCAGTTAAGCCTGCAAACTGACGGTTTAAATTTATCCATGTACCACCATCCCGTTGTCCTCTGGGCAGCGGGATTTTTTGCGCGCAAAACCCGCCCAGGCAGGCATCAATGATCGGCAGTGCTCTGTGCCGGAAAAGCATGGATGGAATCCGGGGTGTATCTGCCGCCAACTGAAGGCCACCAATGACAATCTTGCCATCCCTTTATTGCGGTGGCATACTTTGAGGATGAACACTAATTCCGGCGCGCAGCCCCCTCTGAAAGAAAGCAACCGGCCTCTGGCCGATCTGCCTCCCTTGCCATCGCTTTGCAGCGCGGGCGCTCTGCGGCCCGTACCCAGTGAAGCCGCATGCTCGGCCCTGTGGGACAAATACGGCATGCTGCCGAATATTCGGCGGCACTCTCTGCTGGTGGCGCATGTGGCAGCCACGCTGGCCCAGCGGGCGGCAGACAGGGGCTTTGCCGTATGCGTCCCCGAGGTTCGCGCTGGCGGCCTTTTGCACGACATTGCCAAGACCTACTGCGTCAAGCACGGCGGCAGCCATGCACAGGTGGGCGCAGCCTGGACCGTGGCTGAAACGGGTAACTATGCCATTGCGCAGGGCGTGATGATGCACGTGTGGTGGCCGTGGGCCTTGCCCCAGGGGCCGGAAATCTGTTCACTGCCTTTTTTTGTGATCTATGCCGACAAGCGCATCAGGCACGATGCCTGCGTAACGCTTGAAGAACGCTACGAAGATCTGCTTGAGCGCTATGGCCGTACCGAGGCTGCGCGCGAGGGCATTGGCGTTGCCTACAGACAGGGAAAAAATATTGAAAGCGCCCTTGAGGCGCAGCTGGGATGGGCCTTACATGAAAATTCTTTTGATTGCGGGCGGGTGGTCCACTGAGCGCGAAGTTTCGCTCAACGGGGCGCGCGCCATGCAGGAGGCGCTTGCGCAACGCGGCCATTCGGTAACGTTTTTTGACCTGCTTTCGGGCTTTGACTGCCTGCTTGAGACAGCAGCCGCGCACGATTTTGCGCTCATCAACCTGCACGGCGCACCCGGCGAAGACGGCCTTGTGCAGGCCATGCTTGAGCGGGTGGGCTGCCCCTATCAAGGTTCCGGCCCTGCGGGGTCTTTCCTGGCGCTCAACAAAAGTGCTGCCAAGCAGATATTTCGGCAGGCGGGCCTGCCCACGGCAGACTGGGAATTTTTGCCTTGCGCCCCTGAGGCAGGCTGGCAGCCGCGCTTGCTCTATCCGCTCTTTGTCAAAAGCAATACGGGCGGGTCTTCGCTGCGCATGGGCCGCGCCAGCAACCGGGCCGAGCTTGACGCAGTGCTGGCATCCATTTTTGCCGCTGGCGACGAGGTCATCATGGAACCCGTGCTCGCAGGGAGGGAAGTGACCTGCGGCATTCTGGGCGAGGAAGCACTGCCGCCCATTCTTATTGAGCCTGTGGCTGGCGATTTTTTTGACTATGAAAGCAAGTACGCCAAGGACGGAGCGCGCGAGATATGCCCTGCGCCAATTAGCGAAGCGCTGACCGCCCGTGTGCAGGAGCTTGCCCTTGCGGCGCACAAGGCTCTTGGCCTGAGCGGCTACAGTCGGGCTGATTTTATTCTTGGCCCGGACGACAGCCTGACCATACTTGAGGTAAACACCCTGCCGGGCATGACGGCCACCAGCCTTGTGCCGCGCGAGGCCCGCACCGTGGGGCTCGACTTTGGCCAGTTGCTTGAGAGGCTCATTGAGTTGGGCATGGCCGACCAGCGTCGTAACTGATTTTTACCGGGGCCCCCGGCAGTCGGGCGGCCCCGGTATCGCTCTGCGTAGCGGCCTTTAGGCTGCGGCGCGGTATCCTTTCTGTTTATTCCCTCCCCGTTTCGCGCTGCCTGCCTGTTTCGGGACAAGCTCTGAATTGGTGATTCCAATGCTCAGTAAATCTGTCGCAGGTCACATGGCGGCATTGTTCTGCATTGTCGTGTGGGGCATTACATTTATTTCCACAAAGGTTCTGTTGCGGGCTTTTACGCCTGTGGAGATTCTTTTTTTCCGTTTTTTGCTGGGCTATGTGGCCTTGTGGCTTGCCTGCCCGCGCTTGCTGCGCATTACGGACAAACGGCAGGAAGTGCTGTTCGCCTTGGCTGGGCTGTGCGGCGTGACCCTGTATTTTCTGCTTGAAAATATCGCTCTTACTTATACGTTTGCCTCAAATGTGGGCGTGATTGTTGCCATATCGCCATTTTTTGCAGGCTTGCTGGCCTTCTGGCTGCTGCGGGCCGAGCGCCCGGGGCTGAATTTCTTTTTGGGCTTTGTGGCTGCCATGCTCGGCATCGGCCTCATCAGCTTTAGCGGCAGCACGCAACTGCGTCTCAATCCTCTGGGGGATATACTTGCCGTGCTGGCCGGGCTTTCCTGGGCAGGGTATTCCATTTTGACGCGCAAGCTCCTGGTCTTTGGCTATAACAGCCTGCTGGTCACAAAGCGCTGCTTTTTCTACGGCTTGCTGTTCATGCTGCCTTGCCTGCCATTTATGGAATTTCATCTGGGGCTGGAACGGCTGGAAAATTCGGTTAACAGCCTCAACCTGCTGTTTCTGGGGCTGGGGGCGTCCGCCCTGTGTTTTGTGGCCTGGACGTTTGCCATTCAGAGGCTTGGGGCTGTCAAAAGCTGCGTGTACATCTACCTTATTCCCGTTGTCACGGTGATTACTGCTGTTCTGGTGCTGCATGAGCAGATTACCTGGATGGCTGCGCTCGGAACAGCCCTGACGCTGCTTGGATTGGGCATTTCTGAAATGCGCAATTTCAGCCTGATGAAAAAGGCGGAGCAACTGAGCAAGTGACAGGAGGGCGTTATCGCGCCTCTTTGACTGACAGGCTTGGTAGCTTTTTTATGCGTGGGGATACGGTCGCCGTATCCCCACTTTTTGTTGCAGCATGCGCTAGATGACGCATGCAACTTGCTGGTGAATTGTGGACGCTATATGCATTTTCCCCAAAAGTTGCGGAATGAAAGCTGGTCAAGCGTGAATATCCTGGTAGGGGGAAGCCAGGCTGTTTGAGTGTGGATATCGCAGTAGATTAAAACGGGAGTTGCGGAATGGCAAAAAGTCGCATATCACAACAGCCCGGCCTATTCTCATAGCGGTGATATACATTGCTATGGTGGTGAGATGCTGCTCGTAATAGCCGGGACATGCCTTGCGGTGGCATGTGCGCGGGACGTGGCATCTTATAGCAAATTTTCTTCAACTCACCAAATATTTAAGAAAATTAGAGTGTGTATGGAAAGTCTTATTGGCGTGCTGCAACAAATTCAGGAAATTGTCTGGGGCCCCCCAACCATGATCCTTCTCCTGATTACCGGGCTTTATTATACTCTCCGGTTGGGATTTCTTCAGTTTATCCATCTCCCCAAAGCCATTCGTTATATTTTTGAAAAAGAAGAAGGCAGTGTGGGCGATGTTTCCGCATTTGCTTCCCTCTGCACGGCGCTGGCCGCAACCATTGGCACAGGCAGCATTGTTGGCGTGGCAACCGCCCTGCGTGTGGGCGGGCCGGGCGCGCTCTTCTGGATGTGGGTTTCGGCAGTTCTTGGCATGGCCACAAAGTACGCTGAAGGCGTGTTGGCCATCAAATACCGCTCCATAGACGAGAATGGTGAAGTGGCTGGCGGCCCCATGTACTACATTGAGCAGGGCATGGGCATTAAGTGGAAGTGGCTTGCCAAGCTGTTTGCATTTTTTGGCGCGGTGACAGCCCTGATGGGCTGCGGCACATTCCCGCAGGTCAATGCGATCACGGAATCAGTCAGCAATGCCTTTAATATGCCGATCTCACTGGTGGGCGCTGTTGTGACAATTGCCACCGCCGCCGTTGTTCTTGGCGGCATCAAGTCCATTTCCAGCGTGGCTGAATTTGTTGTGCCGCTGATGGCGGCCTTTTACGTTGCAGCTTCGGCCTATGTGCTGTTCAACCAGTCGGCGGCGCTTCCTGGAGCTTTTGTTCTGGTTGTGAAGTCTGCTTTTGAGCCGACTGCCGTGGCTGGCGGCGCTACCGGCGCTGTCATAGTTTCTGTAATGACCGCCATGCGCACCGGCATTGCCCGAGGTGTGTATACCAACGAAGCCGGGCTTGGCAGCGCCCCCATTGTGGTGGCCGCAGCCAAGTCTGATTCCGGCGTGCGGCAAGGCCTGATTGCCATGACCGGCGTGTTTTTCACGACCATTGTCATCTGCACCATGACGGGGCTGGTTATTATCACCTCTGGTTTGCTGGAAAGTTCTACGCTTGACGGCGGTATCCTTTCCAACGCCGCATTCAATGCTGGTATGTCCGGCGACATGGGGATGTACGTAGTCTCCATCGGGCTGGTATTTTTTTCGTTTACAACAATCATTGGCTGGAATTACTACGGCGAACGGTGCGTTGTGTATCTTACGGACGGGGTAAAATACGTAATGAGCTACAAAATACTGTATATTTTGTGCGTAGCGGTTGCCCCGTATCTGTCCATCAGGCCTATCTGGTATATGGCCGATATCACCAATGCCTGTATGGCCTTTCCCAACCTTATTGCACTATTGGTGCTAAGCCCCATAGTCATAGCGGAAACAAAGAAATATTTTCAATGATTGACTGCCCGCATCGTAACTAAAGGCGCAAAAAAAGCCGGTAAATCTCCGGCTTAAACAGGTCTGTATGCATTTTTAAGGGCATTCCCGATTGCTGGTATAAACCGGCAACCAGGAATGCCCTTTTTCAGTTGATTGCAGCAGTGAGCGTTTTACAGCAGCACACCCAGTATCAGTGCCGCGCCGCTGATGAGGTAGCATTTGCGCACCAGAGGCCCGTGAGCGTCCAGCGGCAGCCAGTCGCCATCCCCGGCAAGGCGGATGCGGCGGCAGGCGGCCAGATAAAAGGGCAGGCCCGTCAGACACAGCACCACCGGCCAGCCCGCCAGCCCCGCTGCCCACAGGTTGCACAGCAGCAGCCACACCAGCGGCCACCACAGGCGGAACAGCAAAAATGCTCCGGCCTTGCCCAGAGTATTGGCAAGAGTATGCTTGCCTGCCGCCAGATCAGTTTCGATTTCCGGCAGGCTCTGGTAGTACAGCACCCCCGCCACCATCAGGCCCACGGGCAATGCCAGCGCAAGGCTGCACGGTTCAAAACGGCCCAGCAGCAGAGTGGCGCTGGCGCTCACCATGATAAAGCCCATGTTCAGACATACAAAAACTTCGCCCAGGGCGCGATGCCCGTAGCGGATGGGCGGCGCCACGTAAAAAACGGCGGAACCCACCGCGAACACGCTCAATGCCCAGAGCGCAGGCCGCAGGGCCGGGGCCAGCCCCAGAATCAGCAGGCCGCCCACGGCAAGCGTTGCCGGGGTAAGCAGGAGCAGAACAATGGACAGTTGGCGCGGGCTGATAAGGCCGGATTGGATGACGCGCGAGCCGCCGATGTTGTCGCCGCCGTCCACGCCAAGAATATGATCAAAGAGGTCATTGGCCAGATTGGCAATGGTCAGGCCCATAAAGCAGCCAGCCAGCAGCAGGGCGTAGGTTGCCCACTGCCCTGGCCGGATGCTCCCTTGCAGGCGAAAGGTCAGTGCCAGAGCCAGAGTAACCGGAATAGCCGCCGTAATGAAAAAAGGCGGGCGGCAGGCCTGCCACCACGCCCTTGCCTGTTGGCGGAAAGTAAGCTTTGGCGCGAGGGCAGGGCGGGGAACCCATGCCTCGCGCAAAAGATCGCCGCAGCGCATGTTATACGCCTCCTTCACTCCATGTGTAGGGAATGGAAGGGTCATCGGCGGGCAGTCGCTGCCCTTCAGTGGGGTCGTGGGGGATGTCGGCACAGTTGCAGATGAGCGCCGGGGCGTCACCCATAGCCGTAAAGCCGTACCACACGTTCACGGGGATGCGCAGCAGGCCGTAGTGTTCCGGTCTGCCAAGGGCCAGTTCGCACAAAACGCCGCGCGTCTCGGAATCTGGCCTGTCGTCATACATCACGATTTTCAGCAGGCCGGAAGGCACGGCAAAGTGCTGGGTCTGGCGGGTGTGGCGCTTCCATGCCTTGACGTGGCCGGGCAGCACCTCTGAAAAATAGATTTCGCCAAAGCCCTTGCTGAAGTCTGGCAACAGGGGCGAACCGGGGCGCAGCATGTGCAGCACCGGCCCGCCTTCTGTCGGAATGACCTTCAGGGGGTGCAGCAGTGCGCCTGCAATGCCCACATCCTGCGCAGTCATTTCTTCCGTATTCATTACTTTACCCACACCTGATTGCGCTGTTCGGCCGCGTTGACGTAGGCCGCGATCTGCCCAAGGGTGAAGTCGAGCATGTTCTGGGGCTGTTTGCCGTTCTGGCCCCGATAGAAGCAGTGGTACCATTCGGCGGTGTAGCGGATGGTTTCCTCAAAGGTGAGGGTGGCCTTCCAGCCCAGATGCGCCAGCGCTTTATCGCAGCAGAGCTTGAGCAGGGTGCATTCTTTCATGCCAGCCTGACCATTCTTGTCCATTTCGCTGGCAAAGCCGGGCCAGTGCAGGGCAAGGGCATCCACCACTTCGGCGACGGTGTTGTTGACGTCTGCCGCAGGGCCGAAGTTGTAGGCCTGACCGCGCAGGTTGAAAGGCTCGTTGAGGCCCAGCAGCAGACGCGCGCCAAGCCACAGGTAGCCGGAAAGAGGCTCCAGCACCAGCTGCCAGGGGCGCGTGGACCACGGGCTGCGGATCTGCACAGGCTGCCCGGCGGCCCATGCGCGGGCGCAGTCGGGCACAATGCGATCCTGTGCCCAGTCGCCGCCGCCAATCACATTGCCGGCGCGCACGGTGGCGCAGGCTGGGCCCTCCTTGAAAAAGCTTTCAAAATAGGAGTGGGCGATGATTTCCGCGCAGCCCTTGGAGGCGGAGTAGGGGTCGTGCCCGCCGAGGTGGTCGGTTTCGCGGTAGCCCCAGACCCATTCATCATTGCGGTAGCATTTATCGGAAGTAATCATGATGACGGCCTGCACATCGGGGCAGGCGCGCACAGCCTCAAGCACGTTGAGAGTGCCCATCATGTTGGCTTCAAAGGTCAGGGCCGGGTCGTCATACGACTTGCGCACCAGTGCCTGCGCCGCAAGGTGGAAGACCACATCGGGGCGGAACTGGCGCATGGCCTTGATCATGCTCTCGCGGTCGCGGATGTCGCCGCGTACATCGGCCTCGAGGTGCGCGCAAAGATCCATGGCGGTGTAGTGCGAGGGAGTGGTGGGCACGCAGTCAGAAAAACCGCCGACCACTGCGCCCATCTGGGTCAGCCATGCCGCAAGCCATGAACCTTTGAATCCCGTGTGTCCGGTTACAAAGACCCGGCGTCCTTTATATGCGTTGGCAAACATGTTGGTTCCTCGTTGGGTTTTCGCGCGTTGGCTGACGCGGAAAGGGGATGTGCAGCCTGTGAAGTAAGCTTCGGCTACGGGCAGGCCGCAGCCGAAGCTTTAACTAAGTGTTGCGAAGCGCCGTTTAGATCCAGAAGGCCTTGCCCGCGTCCCACATCTCGTTGAGCTTGATGGAGTCGCGCAGCGTGTCCATGCACTGCCACTGGCCGGGGTGCGGATACATGGAGAGCTGCCCTTCCGCCGCCAGCCGCTGCAAGGGTTCTTTTTCCAGATCGCAGGCTTCGTCCTCGGTGAGGTAGTCAAGAAATTCGCGTTTGAAGACGAAAAATCCGCAGTTGATAAATTCGTCCAGCACGGGCTTTTCTTCCCACGAAAGGATCTTGCCGCTGGCATCGGTGCGCACCGTGCCAAAGCGCGAGGGCATGCGCACACCGGTAAAGGTGCCGATGCTGCCCGACTGCTTGTGGAATTCGATGAGCTTGTTCAGGTCGATATCGGCAACGCCGTCGCCGTAAGTAACCATAAAGCGGTCGGTGTCAATGTGCTTGGCAACGCGCTTGAGGCGTCCACCTTTTTGCGTTTCCTGCCCGGTGTCGCACAGGGTTACGCGCCAGTCTTCAATGGGATTGGGGTAGGTGGTAATGTTGCCGCTCTTGAGGTCAACCGTAAAATCCGTATTGCGGATGTTGTAATCATGGAAATACTGCTTGATGACCTCGCCCTTGTAACCAAGGGGCAGGATGAAATCCTTGAAGCCAAAGCGCGCATAGATGGACATGATGTGCCAGAGCACGGGCCGTCCGCCGATCTCGACCATGGGCTTGGGTTTGACCGAGGTTTCTTCGCGCAGACGCGTACCCTTGCCGCCGCACATGATGATGACTTTCATTCTAAGCCTCCTGCCGCCGCGTTTCATGGCTTGTTCCGTTCGCGGCGTGTGGCCCATGTGTAGCAGAAGGGCGCAAGGAAAAAAAGCCCCGCAAGGGGGCTTGGGCCGACGGGATGCACTTTGCATTTGCGCCCGCACGGCGTAGAATAAGCAAAGCGCATTCAAACCCAAACTTTTTTGTGCGCAAGAGAGGTAGTTATGATGTTGTTTCGCCGTGGTTTGCTGTTGCCGCTGGTGCTGCTGATGGGCGCACTGGTTGCGGCCTGCGTTACTTCCGGCCCGCAGAAGGCGCTGAATGATGTGGCCGACGCCCTGAACAAAAATGACGGCGCGGCTTTTCTGGCGCAAATTGACATGAAGCCCTTTGCAACCAACCAGATTAAAAATATGACGCGCGAAGATCAGGCGCTCAACGCCCTGGATTCCATGGGGCGTTTGCTCGGGCTGGGTGGTATGGAAGACCTTTTGGGCAGCGTTGTGGATATGCAGGCGCGCTTGCAAAAGCAGTATATGCGCGGCGTGAGCACGGGCGAGCTGGTAGCCCAGTGCGGCAAGGCTGACACTCCTGACTGTCCGTGGGTGCCTGAGAGTCTGAAGGCCGCCAAGGTTACCGAGCTTGGGGCCGATGCGGCGGTGGCGCAGGTGACTACGCCCGCCCGCATGACCAGTTGGCTTGCCCTGCGCAAGGTGGGCGAGAAGTGGCTGGTGGTTGGGCAGGCCGTGATGGAAAGCACTGCCAGAGAGTATGCGCTGCAGAAGGCTCCGGCTGCTCCTGAAAAGCCTGCGCCGGTAGCGCCCACGCCCAAGGAAGCGCCGGAGAAGGCCCCTGTGCCGGGGAATCGCGCCGACAAGGATGGCGTGACGAAGATTTAGGGTAAATTTGCGAGCGCATAGGGCGAAGTAAGAAGGGATTGGTGGCGGGGTGAGCCTGTCATGCTGATTTACGCAAACCCGTCTTTTACGCCCTGAATGCGTCAGCGCCGGGATTTTGATGCTCACGTACATGAGTACGCTGCGCTCAAAATCCCGGCGCTTCCTTTTCAGGACGCAAAAAGCGTATTTTGCAAATTCGCCCAACACCAGCCATCGCCTTCGCGTTGCTCCGGCGAGTTTAAGGAAGGCGACCCCACGACCATCTCCTGATGGCGGTGGAGTTTTCTGACTCACAAACTTCCCATCTGGTCATTGTTGAATGGAATTTGCCATTATCGCAAGTACCTTGTTGAAGTAGCACATTTCTTTGTTTTCTGTCAGAATTTGTCCACGCGTGGTGATGCCAGAATATTTAGGGCTACTGAGAAAGAGACAAAGCTAATCCCTGAATTTTGGCGAGATCAGTGGTATTGGGCTGAAAAAGATATTAATTAAAGCGAAAGCGCTCTCCGGCATTAAGGAAGCGCGGAGGGTGATCACCTTGGCGAGCGCAGCGCGTGAAGGAAAAGTCCGTTAAGCAATACGCTTGTCGGAGATACTTGGCACCTGCTTTTTGGGTATTGCGGTGGCAGTCTGAAAGATAAAAATGATTGTTATTATTAGCTTGCGAGTAGATTAGCTATGAGTAAGGCCAAGTTGAGGAAAATAAATCTTGACGATACTTCTAAAAAAAAATTGGAAGAATCAGGCACAAGGCTATTTCGAGAGCAAATGGATGCATTTAATAATTCACTCTATGGTCAAATTAGAATTTTTGAACAAAACCAAGAGAATTATTTAAAGAATATTATAAATAAAATTACTGAGCCACAGGCGACACTTAAACGCAGATTAAATGATGCATCGCCATTCAAAAAACTAGAAAACGATCTCGAACAGATCAATTGCATCGCAGGCATTGGAAGTAAGCTGAACTCTACCGGTTGGAATAATTCTTTATCAAGTGTGATGAAGTCCATTGTTGATCAATGGAAGATCATAGACTTTAAATCAAGCCTTTCTGTTTCATCTTTTCATCAAAATTCCAGTATTGGCCGTTCTGCTAAGCAGTGGCAAAGATATTACGAACAGAAAAGTAAATTTTCTCCTTTGCTAAAACTCCTTACGCAATACGATGGAGTTGGTGTCGATCAATATCTGTCTAGTATAGATGCAAGCAAAAAATTAAAGGGGGATTTTGAAAAACTTAGGTGTAAGTTGCCTGACGGGCTATGCGGCTCTCAGCAAGTCAGTGCAAAGAAATTTGAAACACTTATTAATGATGTTGAATCACACACTAATGATTTGTCATCAATTTCTGAGGGACAATGCAGGGCAGCTTATGCAGCAGCAAGCGCCTATTTAAATTCAAATTCCGGCGCATCCGACCTTCAGACGAAGATGGCAACATTGTCGCCCGGAACCAGGTTGCTTATTAATGTAATTATCCAGTGTGTGATTATCCCTTTGATTGCTTTTTATGTGCTTGAATTTAGAAGAGATATTGCAGTAAAAATTTCTAGTATTCCCGCGTGTGAATATGCATCATTGCGCCAGGGCATGGGGATTAATACCCCGGTGGCCGAAATAACAAACCCTAATGGTGCACGCGTTTACCCTGATGCAACGGATGACGTTGCTCCAGTTTACAAATTTGAGCATAAGGAATTTGTAGCACTCATGTGGGACAGAACCCCGGACAGTCAATGGCGGAGAGTCGCCTACGCATTCAATACAGAAAACAATACTCCCATCAAGTTTGGTTGGATACGAACGAATACTTACGAGCGAATCCGCATGCCAAGGAAAAATTTGGTTGGCCTTTATTCTGAGATGTTTGAAGAATAGTGTGGTCGAGAGGCCACGAGCTCTTTAGATAGCCGTGTTGGAACAGGGGCTTTGGGCGTTAAAACTCTCAAAATAGATTCTAAGTGTTTTTCTTTAGTATCTATAATTGCGACTCATATTTGGCTGAAGCGGATTTTGATCGGATCGAAAGCGCCCTCTGGCATTAACGCGGCGCGGAGGGAGATCACCTGAGCGAGTGCAGCGAGCGAGGGAAGCTCCCGCAGCTATGGCCGCGTTGCCCTCGTTGTTTTGAGGCAGTTGAAAGCGCTCTTAGGGGGTGCTTCGGGGGGGATGCAAGGGGGGCCGAGAAGGGGGCGAAGCCCCATAACCGGCCCCACCTTGCCGCACGCCGCGCAGGCGTCCCAAACTCCGCCAGAAGGCGGAACCGAGTGCCCGCAGGGCAGCAAAAAGAATTAGTTTCTGGCAGGCTAGGCGAAACCGCACGCCGCGCAGGCGTCCAAACTCCGCCGGAGGGCGGAACCCAGTGCCCGCAGGGCAGCAAAAATAATCAATCGCCGCCGCGCAGGCATCTCCCCCTAATTCAGTACTGTCGGCGCATCAGACGCGATCATGCTCGCAGGATGCCGCAGCAATAAAAGCTCCAGCTCCTCCAGCAAAGCCTTGCAGCCCTCGCCGTTCATGGCGGAAATCGTCAACGCATGGGGAAAGGCATCCGCCAGCTCCGCGCGAGCCGGGGCTTCCAGTTGATCCCACTTGTTCAGAATCATCAGACGCGGCATGTGATCCAGTTCCATTTCGGCGAGGATGCCTTCCACAGCGCTTATCTGCTGCAAGAGGTCAGGATGCGAGGCATCGGCAACGTGCAGCAAAAGATCGGCGGCTTCCAGCTCCTCAAGGGTCGCGCGAAAGGCGTCCATCAGCTCCTTGGGCAGATTGCGGATAAAGCCCACGGTGTCGGCCATGATGATTTCTTTTTCCGCAGGGAAGCGCAGCCGTCGGGTGGTGGGGTCAAGCGTGGCGAAGAGTTTGTTTTCGGCCAGCACTTCCGAGCGGGTAAGCGTGTTGAGCAGGGTGGACTTGCCCGCATTGGTGTAGCCCACAAGGGCCGCCAGCGGGATGCCCTGACGTGAGCGCCTGGCGCGGGTGAACGAGCGCTGCCGCCGCAACTGGTCAAGCTCTTTGCGGATGCGGGCCATGCGTTCGCGGATTTTGCGGCGGTCGGTCTCCAGCTTGGTTTCGCCGGGGCCGCGCCCGCCAATGCCGCCCATGAGGCGGTCCATGGCGCGATTTTTACCCACAAGGCGTGGCTGCGTATAGCGCAACTGGGCCAGTTCCACCTGGAGCTTGCCCGCGCGGCTCACCGCGTGCTGGGCAAAAATATCCAGAATAAGCTGGGTGCGGTCAATGACCTTGCGCTCGGTGATGTCTGCCAGATTGTGCAACTGAGCGGGCGAAAGCTCGCCGTCAAAAACCATCATGCCTGCACGGCCTTGCAGGGCCAGCACTTCAAGTTCTGCCACCTTGCCCTTGCCCATGATGAGGCGCGGGTTGATCTGCGCCACGCGTTGCACCATGCGCCCGGCAACGGTCAAGCCTGCGGTGCGGGCCAGTTCCGCCAGTTCGTCCAGATTGCGTTCCTGAATGATGCGTGGCTGCGTGCCTACAGAAACCAGCATGGCGCGGGGGGTATCGTCCGCCTCGCGGGCGTCCTCTGCCTTGCGGGCCAGCTCTTCTTCCAGGGCTTCCGCGGTGGCTACAAACTGTGATTCCGTGCGGTCCCACGGCTGGGGCGTATCCAGATGATAGGGCTGGCTGCCCGAAGGATTGGGCAAAAGATGGGCCGCCTGCCACTGCACGGGCTCGCCAACCGGGTTCACGGTGAGCGCCACCACGGCATCCAGCCGCAGAAACAGCATATCCATCAGGTCTTCCTGGCTGATGCCGCCGGGGGAAAGGTGGGTGTGCAGCAGGCGCAGGCCGCGCAGGCGTTCCTGCCCGCTGCGACCGCGCGGCAGTTCAGGGATCATGATGCTGCCCGCCTCGCCCACAATAACCATCTGCACCCGGCCCTTGCGGTCGATGAGCAGGCCCAGTTGCCGCCCCACGGCGCGTGAAAGCAGGGAGAGTTCCCGCGCCTGGTCAACGGTGTAGACTTCTTCCGCCGGGAAACGACGGTTGAACAGACGGGTGAGTGCTGCAAGCTGGCTCGGCTTGAGCCCCTGAACGTTACCTTCTGGCTTTGGGATGGGAAGCTCCTGAACGAAAAAATGTTAACCGCACCCGCAACCACTGTACCTCAAAAGGGGCAGGGCTGCGGGTGCGTGAACAAATGCGGTGCGTGGGCTGTGTACAAGCCTAGGGACGCAGATACGAGGTGATCAGTGCGTCATAGCGCGAGGTTGCCTCAAAAGCGCGCGAGGCCATGACCTGCCGGAACTCAAGGCCCACGGTGGTGTCTTTTTCCATTTCTTCCATGGCGGCGGTGTACCACTGCGGCGAGGGCAGCACCAGAATGCTGTGGAAGTTCTTGGCCGCAGCGCGCAGCATGCAGGGGCCGCCGATGTCAATTTCCTCCACGGCCTGCTCAAGCGAGAGGTGACGTTCCACCGCGCCTGCAAAGTCGTAAAGGTTGACGCAGACAAGGTCAAAGGGGCGAATGCCCTTTTCCGTCAGGGTCTGCATGTGCTGCGGCTCGTCCTTGTTGGCCAGAATGCCCGCATGAATCTTGGGGTGCAGGGTTTTGACCCGGCCCCCCAGAATCTCTGGGAATCCTGTTACCGTGCTTACTGCGGTAACGGCCAGCCCGGCCGCCTCAAGGGCCTTCTGGGTGCCGCCGGTGGAGATAAGCTCCACCCCCCGCGAGGTAAGAAACGTGGCAAACTCCACAAGGCCGCTTTTGTCCGTAACGCTCAGAATAGCGCGACGAATTGGCAAAATATCCATAAGCGACTCCTTGAAAAATGTCCCGAAAAGGGTTTGGCGGCGTATATACGCCCACATTCTTGATACCGCAAAAAGCCCGTTCTGGCAATGCGTTGCAGATAAAGCCATCCCTGAGGCCCCTTGCCCGCAAAGCAAGGCAAGGCTATGCTGCGGCAGGAGGACGTATGCAGCTCAAGCTTGTTTCATGGAATGTCAATGGCCTGCGCGCCGTGGCGGGCAAGCCCGAATGGGAATGGTTTTCGCGTACTGAAGCGCAGGTTGTGGCCTTGCAGGAAACCAAGGCCCACCCTGACCAGTTGAGCGAAGACGTGCGCGATCCTGACGGATGGGAATCCCACTGGTCGTGGAGCACGGTAAAAAAGGGCTACTCGGGCGTGGCGGTATTCAGCAAGATACCTTCGCTGAATGTCAGCATAGAGCTGCCCCAGCCGGAATTTCAGGGCGAAGGCCGTCTGCTGCATCTGGAGTACCCGCAGTTCCACTTTTTTAATGGCTACTTTCCCAATGGCGGTGCGGAAGAACTGGACGACAACGGCAAGCCCACGGGCCGCTTCAAGCGTGTGCCTTACAAAATGGGCTTTTTCGACGCCTTTCTCGCCTATGCGGAAGAATGCCGCAAGAGCAAGCCTATTGTGGTTTGCGGGGATTTTAATATAGCGCACAGGCCCATTGACCTAGCGCGCCCCAAGCAGAACGAAAAGTATACGGGTTTTTTGCCCGAAGAGCGGGCCTTTCTGGATCGCTTTACAGCCATGGGCTATGTGGACACCTTCCGTCATGTGCATGGCGACAAGGCAGACAGCTATTCCTGGTGGTCGTACAAGAGCCGCGCACGGGAAAAGAACGTGGGCTGGCGTATCGACTATTTTTTTGTATCGCAGGAGCTAGTGCCGGCTGTGCGCGATGCCTGGATTGAAACGGACGTCTTTGGTTCAGACCACTGCCCCGTGGGGCTGTGCCTGGAATTCTAAGGCCGCAAGTCATCTCTGTCGCCGGGCTGGAATCAAGCGGTTCCAGCCCGGCATTTTTTTGCCTGAGGCCTGCCCCCTCACAGTGTAGTACCGGGCAGAACAAATCCATGCATTCTCCGCAATCCCGATCGTAAACTGCTCATATTTTTCTGAACATGCTGCGCAAGCGGCTATCCTGAAAATGCAAAGTTGCTCAAAACGCATGCGTTGAGGCCGACTCCGGCGGTATTGCCTTCCTGTAAAATGGAGGGTAACAGTAACGGTTATGGCAACGAGCGTGAATATTGCGGTTTTTCAACCTCGCAACAGCCTGAATAATGTGCAAGGAACAGTAGCTCCCCACTTTTGAGGCGCTCCGTCAGATGGAGCGCGCCCGCCAGGAACCATCGCCCACCCCGTGGATTTTGTCCGATACTCCTGAGTGCCAATACGTGGCCTATGTCCTTTTGATTCAGTCCTGTCTTCACCTGCTCTTGGGTTTGCCCCTACTCTGATTTCCCCCTCCTGTCCCGGAGGGGAAAGGTTACCTTGCCGCGTCTGCGGCACAGAATGAGGATTGTGATGAAAAAATATTCCGACTCCACCCCGCCTTTGCTCGCGCACAGGGAAGTGACCCGGCGCGAAGTTCTCAAGTGGTGTACCGCGCTTGGCGGTGCATCCCTTTTGCCATTGGGCGGTGGTTTGCCCCTTGGTCTGGCCCGTGCCGCCACCCAGCCGCCGTATGGCGCGGGCGAGCAGTGCTTTTATTCCGGCTGCGTGGTGAACTGCGGCTCGCAGTGTACGCTGCGCGCCTTTGTCAAAGATGGCCGCGTTACGCGCGTGGAAACGGATAATTCCGATGACGGCCCCAACAACAGGGCCATCCGCGCCTGTCTGCGCGGGCGTTCAATGCGTAAATACACCTATTCGCCCGACCGCATTAAGTACCCCATGCGGCGCGTACCCGGCGCCAAGCGCGGCGAAGGAAAGTTCGAGCGCATTTCCTGGGACGAAGCCCTCGATACCGTGGCCAAGGAATGGGTGCGCGTACTGAACACCTACGGGCCGGAGTCCATCCACCGCCTGTACGGCTCGGGCACAACGTCCAGCGGCATGACGCGCCGCAACGAATTTTTCAGGCTTGCCAATTTGCTTGGTGGGCATCTGGACGAATACGGCACATACAGCACTGCCCAGATTTCAGCAGCCATTCCATATCTCTACGGAATCAATGCGGGCAATACCATCAATGACATGGCTAACTCAAAGCTCATCGTCATGTTTGGCTGCAACATTCTTGAAACCCGCCAGAGCGGCGGCGGCCTTTCTTATGAGTTGTTTGAAGCCAGAAAAAAGGGCAATGCCCGCATCATCATGGTTGATCCCCGGTATTCGGATTCCATGGCAAAGCTGGGGGACGAATGGGTGCCCATCCGCCCCGGTTCTGACGGCGCGCTTATCGCGGCCATTGCCTATGTGCTCATGAACGAAGGGCTGGTTGACCAGCAGTTTGTGGACACCCACTGCCTTGGTTTTGACGAGGAGCACATGCCCGAGGGCGTGCCCGCAGGCAACAGCTACCGCGCGTACATCATTGGCGAAGGCCCGGATAAAACGGCGAAAACGCCGCAGTGGGCGGAAACCATCACCGGGTATCCGGCGGAAAAGATCATCCGCCTTGCCCGCGAGATCGGCTCCACCAAGCCCTGCTGCGTTATTCAGGGTTGGGGGCCGCAGCGCCACGCCAACGGTGACACCATTTCCCGTTCCATTGCCATGCTTGCCATCCTTACCGGCAACGTGGGCATTGCCGGGGGCGGTTCCGGCAGTGCGGAAAGCGTGAGCCAGATCGGTTTTCCACGCATGCCCGAAGGCACTAATCCGGTCAAGACGCGCATTTCTTTCTACACCTGGGTCAACGCCATTGATGACTACACCCAGGTGACTGCCAAAAAGATGGGCCTGCGCAACAAGGAAAAGCTGGATCACGGCATCAAGTTCTTGTGGAACAGCTCGGGCAACGCCCTCATCAACCAGCATTCGGACATCAACGGCACACGCAAGATTCTTGAAGATGAAAGCAAGTGCGAGTGCATTGTGGTGGTGGAAAACCGCATGACGGCTTCGGCAAAATTTGCGGATATCCTCCTGCCTTCCGTGACGCCGCTGGAACAGGACGACATCATCCAGCAGGGCTATCAGGTGGATCAGAGCTCCCTGCTCATTGCCCGCAAGGCCATTGAACCCCTGTTCGAGACCCGCTCGCAGTATGATATTTGCGCGGCCCTGAGCGAAAAAATCGGCAAGCTTCTGGGCCTGCCCGATCTGACGGCAAAATATACCGAGGGCCGCAGCCAGCTTGACTGGGTGAAGCACCTTTACGCCCAGGCCCGCGCCAAAAAGCCGGAACTGCCGGAATCCTTTGACGAAGCTTCAAAGATCGGCCTGTTCAAGTGGTTCCCCATGCCGCAAAAGGTTGCCTTCAAGGCTTTTCGTGACGATCCGGCGGCCAATCCGCTCAAGACGCCTTCGGGCAAGATCGAAATATTCTCCAAGCGCCTGTGGGATCTGAACCAGACTTGGGAACTGCCCGAGGGCGATGCTATTTACGCCATACCCGTGCATGAAAAAACATGGGAAGGCCCGTGCGATTATGAGGGCATGAAAAAACATCCCTTCCAGCTTATCGGCCACCACTACAAGGGGCGCGCGCATTCAAGCTACGCCAACATTCCCTGGCTTGAGCAGGTTGCCCCGCAGCAGCTCTGGATGAACGAGGCCGATGCGGCGCAGCGCGGCATCAGGCACGATGACATGGTCAAGGTGTTCAACGACCGCGGCGCTGTGGTCGTGCGGGTCAAGGTGACGCCGCGCATCATGCCCGGTGTGCTCAGCCTGCCGCAGGGCGCATGGTACACCCCGGACAAAAACGGCGTGGATCAGGGCGGGTGCATCAACACCCTGACAAAAACGCACATGACCCCCTTGGCCAAAGGCAATCCGCAGCACACCAATCTTGTGGATGTGGTTAAAATCTAGCCTGTTGCGCGGAACTGTCTGCATTGAGGAGATTTATTGTGAAACAGCCGGCTTTTTATATAGATATGACAGCCTGTACGGGCTGCAAAACATGTATGGTGGCCTGTATAGACGGCCACGACCTGCCTCAGGGCGTCATGTGGCGGCGCGTGGCGGAGTACACGGGCGGCAAATGGGTGCGCCGCGCCAACGGCACGTATGACCAGAACGTGTTCTCCTACTATACGTCCGTCAGTTGCAACCACTGTCAGAACCCCGTGTGCGTGAAGGTTTGCCCCACCACAGCCATGCACAAGGACGAGCAGGGCATTGTGAGCGTGGACCCCGACAAGTGCGTGGGGTGCCGCTATTGCGAGTGGAACTGCCCTTATTCCGCCCCTCAGTATGACAAGCAGATGGGCAGAATGACCAAGTGCGATTTCTGCAAGGACAGGCTGGCAGCCGGGCTCAAACCCCTGTGCGTGGAAGCCTGCCCCATGCGGGCCATCCACTTTGGCGAATATGAAGACCTGAAAAAGCAGTTCGGCGATGCCGTGCATGTGGCTCCGCTGCCGGAGCAGAACGTGACCTCCCCCTGTCTTGTGATTACGCCGCCTCACAATGCGCAGCCTGTGGGCAGCAACATGGGCTGCATCCGTAATCCGGAGGAAATGTAACATGGAGTATCTTCAGGAATTTCCGCTGGTATTCTTTACCTTGCTGGTGCAGATGGCCGTAGGCATGGTGCTGGTGGGCAAGTGCGTGCTTGGCAACGAAGCCGACCGCGCACTGCGTGAAGGCGTGCGGCGGCAGAATGTGGCGGCGCTGCTTCTGTTTGCCGTGGCCGTGATCATCAGTTTTGTGCATCTGGGCACGCCCCTGCATGCACCCTTTACCTTGCTGCACGTGACGCAGTCGTGGCTCAGCCGCGAAATTCTCATGATCGGCCTTGTGGGGATTGCCCTGCTGTGGCTGGTGGTGGTCGGGCGCAAAAAGCATGCGGTGGATGGCGAGAAGAAAGCCATGATCGTGGCGGGCCTGTGCGGTATAGCGCTGCTGTTCGTTATGAGCTGCGTTTACAATCAGGCCACAATGCCCGGCTGGCGCAACTGGGGCGTTTTTACAGCCTTTCTGGCTTCCACATGTCTGCTGGGTGGATCCTGGCATGGCGTGGTGCTGAGCCTGTGCAAGGAAGCCGCACCCGTGCGCGCACTGGGCCCCTGCCTTGTGTGGGCGGTGCTGGGCCTTGTGCTTATGGCCGTGAGCCTGCCGCTGGCAATGCCTGAGCAGTCTGCCCTTGTCAATCCGGGTTCCCGCCTGCTACCCCCGGCGTGTATTGCCTGGTCGCACGGGTTGCACGCATTGGCCTCGGGTCTGGGCGTTGTACTGCTGGCTCTGGCTGCGGCCCGTGGCATGCAGGGCAAAGGATTTCGTCCGGCGCTGGCGGTTCCCGCATTTCTCCTGATTGTTCTGGGTGAAGTGTTCGGGCGGCTTGTTTTTTATCTTTCCTATTCACGCCTGGGCATGTAGGCACGGCAAACTCTACGGGGGCCATCTGGCCCCCGCATCAATACATATGGAACAGGAACAGTTGACGCAATACGTTGTGGCTTTGCAGTTTTGCAGCCGCATTTTCCAGAATTCGCCGGATGAAGACCTGCTGCGCGGCGTCATTGGCGGCGGGCTTTTGCAAGGTTTTGGTGCTTGGTCATGTTTCAGGCCTTCAGAGCTGGCTGAAAAGCTTTGGGGCGAGGCTCTTGATCCGGAGGGCCGCACTGCCGCCCTTACGGCAGCCTATCCGGCAGAGGCGGCGCAGGGCTCCTGCCGCGCGCTGTACCTGGATCTGCACATGGATCATCTGGCCCTGTTTTCCGGGCCGCAGCCTGCCGCCGCGCCGTGGGAATCCGTGTGGCGGGAGAAAGACCGCCTGCTTTTTGGCCGCAGAACCCAGGAAGTGCGCGACTGCTACAGGGCGTGGGGCATTGCCGCAGAGCGGGACGGGCACGAGCCCGAGGACCATCTGGGGCTGGAACTGGCCTTCATTCTTTTTCTTGTGCAGAACATGGACGGGGCCGTTGCCTCAAGCCAGGGGCAATCCCCGGCGGCTGCGCTGGCGGCTTTTATGGACGAGCACATCCTGGCCTAGGCTGGAGACTGTCTGAAAAAGGCTTCGGAATGCGCCAATACGGTGTTTTACCGCGAGATGTCGGCTCTTTGTTGCCTGCTGCTCGGAAACGTGCGGGCGCTCATTCAGGAATAGCCTGTACAGCGCACGCCAAAAGGATTTTGAGCAACGACAAAAGCCGTTCCTTGCCGAAAAAGGCGGGAACGGCTTTTGTTTGAGCAATTTGCCATCCGGCGAAATACAGGGGTGAGCAATTCTTGTTAGAAATTGCTCCGTTAGGGCGAGGGCAGCCCCGGTCTAGTCCAGCAGGCCCAGCAAACGCGCAACGCGCTGTTCGTTCAGGCCGCTATGCACCTGCACAAGATCCTGACTGTGCTGCATGGCTTCCTGCTCCACCTGAGCAAGGGCCTGACGCATTTCATCAGAATTGAGCATGTGCGGGGTGCCGGGAACAGTCTGTTCCAGAACCGGCGCGGCGGAGGTGCTGACGTCATCGTCAGCGGGCGCTGCCGGGGCCGCGGGGGTACTTTCTGCCCTGTTCACGGGCAGCATGGAGTTGACCCTTTCCTGAAAGGTAGGAAAAACAGGCCCCAGATCATTATTGCGAAAACGGAATTCCAGTTCCATCGGGCTTCTCCTCAGGCTTGACGCCTTGCTGCGTCATTGCACTCGCGCTTGAGCGCGCGGCGGCCATGTGGAAAAATTGACCGCCTGTTGGTATTGCCCGAAAATATGCAAATATCAGGCCGTTGTGTGCGGCACTGGTTTGCTTCTGTAAAGTTTCAGTCCATGATCTTGACCATCAGGCCCGGAGCCAGCCGTACCTGACCATCCACCACAATTTTGTCGCCCTCGGCCACGTTGCCGTCCACAACCGTGCGGTCAGCGTATTCAAACAACGGCCTCACCTTGCGATAGCTGGCCCGGCTGTCCTTATCCACCACGTACACGTAGGATTCGTCCCGGCCAGACTGCACGGCACGTGTGGGCACGGTCAGAGCCCCGGCGGCCATGCCCAGCGGCAGCTCCACCTGCACAAATTGCCCCGGCCACAAACGGCGCTGGCTGTTTTCAAAGGTGGCGCGCAGCCGGATGGTGCCGGTACGCGTGTCTACCGTATTGTCCACAAGGGTGAGAAGGCCTTTTTCCGTCGCGCCCCCGGCAGGCGTTGCAGAAACCGATACCGTTGTTTGCGCCATCTGTTCTATGATGACAGGCAGGTGCGCCTCTGGCACAGAAAAGCCCACATAAATGGGCGAAAGCGTGTCTATGCTGACAATAACTGTGGCGTCAGCTGATTTGACCATGTTGCCCTTGTCCACATTGAGTGCGCCCACTCGCCCGCTGATGGGAGCCACCACCGTGCAGTAGCTGAGGTCAAGGGCGGCGCTTTCCACAGCTGCCTTGTCAGACTGCACCGTGGCGCGCAGGGCCGCCGCATCGGTCGCGGTCTTCTCATAGGCATCGCGGCTTACGTAACCGCCGCCCACGAGCTTGCCGTAACGGTTCATGTCGTCTTGGGCTTTGGCAAGCTGCGCCTGCGATTTGGCAAGTTGCCCTTTCTTTTCGCGCAGCGCGGCCTCAAAGGGGCGGGGGTCAATGGTGATAAGCGGGGCGCCCTCGCGCACATTCTGACCTTCGGTAAAGTGAACCTGCTGAATTTCGCCCGTTACGCGGGGCTTTACCCCCACAGAGGCAGAAGCCCGCACGTTGCCCACAGCATGCAGCAGGCGCGGCACATCGGCCCGTGCAACGGCTTCAACCCGCACAGGGGCAGACGGCACAGCATTTTTTTTGCTGTCGTCTTGCGAGCAGGCCCCAAGGGCGAGCAGAAAAAAAAGCAGGAGGAGAGGAAGGGGATTCTGGGCTGGTTTCATGGCGTTCCCCATAAGTGTGAAATAGCCGACATAAGGCCGTTGCGCGCAAGAGAAAAAATGAAGCAAGGAGTACCCGCCGTCAAGAAGATAGTTAGCCACGCACCTAACAATCTGCGCTTGCCGCCCTTTTTGCGATGATTGACATTCGGCACGGTCACGGCATAATTACGCCGCATTTTTCGTGCAACCATCTGTGGTCGTTTTTTGAACGGCGGCAGCCTAACGCCCCATTTTCGGAGCTGAATCAACATTATATATGCGCCTTGCGGCGCTCCAGGAGCAGGAATTGGCAAAAAACCGCGCATTGCAGCAGTGGCGGGTGGAAGATTCCATCGAACTGTACGGCATCCGTAATTGGGGTGCCGGGTATTTTGACGTGTCGGATGCGGGCGAAGTTGTGATTTGTCCGCAGGGGCCCAAGGGGCCGCAGGTTTCGATACCGGAAGTTATCGCCGGGCTGAAAGAGCGCGGGTATGATATGCCCGTGCTGTTGCGCGTGGAAAACATTCTGGATTCGCGCATTGCCAATATCCACGAATCATTCCGCAAGGCTATCAAAAATCTGAATTATACGGGTTCGTACCGTGGCGTTTTTCCCATCAAGGTCAACCAGCAGCAGCAGGTTGTGGAAAAAATAGCCCAGTTCGGCTCCACCTACCATCACGGCCTGGAGGTCGGCTCCAAGGCGGAACTCATTGCCGCCGTGTCGCTCATGCGCGACCGCGAGGCCTGCATTGTCTGCAACGGCTACAAGGACGAAGAATTCATCGACCTTGGGCTTCAGGCTCTGCGCCTTGGCTTTAACGTGCTCTTTGTTCTCGAAATGCCCAGCGAGCTGGAAGTTGTGCTTGAGCGCAGCAAGGCGCTCGGCGTGCGGCCCAACATCGGCGTGCGCGCCAAGCTGGCCGTAAAGGCCAGCGGCCACTGGACGGATTCCGGCGGCGAACGCTCCACCTTTGGCCTTTCACCCGCGCAGATCGTGGACGTGGTGGATACTCTCAAGGCCAACGACATGCTTGATTGCTTCAAGCTGCTGCACTACCACCTCGGGTCGCAGGTTTCCAATATTCGCGACATCCGTACCGGTGTCATGGAAGGCGCGCGCCTTTACGTGGGCCTGGTGCAGGAAGGCGCCCCCATGGGCTATCTTGACCTTGGCGGCGGTCTGGCTGTGGACTATGACGGTTCGCACACCAACTATGTTTCGTCGCGCAACTATACGCTCGATGAATACAGCGCCGACATTGTTGAAGCCATCATGAGCATTCTTGATGAGCAGAAGATCCCGCATCCGCACATCATTACGGAATCCGGCCGCGCCACAGTGGCCTACTATTCCGTGCTGCTCTTTAACGTGCTTGATGTGAGCATGGTGGAAGAAGTGCAATTGCCCGACACCCTGCCCGAAGGTACGCCGGAGCCGGTGCAGAACCTGCGCGAAACCCTTGCCAACATCACCCTGCGCAATTTGCAGGAGTGCTATAACGATGCCATTTACTACCGGGACGAGATGCGTCAGCTGTTCTCGACCGGGCGGGTGAATCTGCGTCAGCGCACCTTGGCCGAGCGGTTTTTCTGGGCCATCATCATGCGCATTGCTCAGGAGAAAACACGGCTCAAGACGATACCCCGCGATCTTGCGGATATCGACGTGAGCCTTGCCGACATCTATTACGGCAACTTCAGCGTGTTCCAGTCCTTGCCCGACTCCTGGGCCATTGACCAGCTGTTCCCGGTTATGCCCGTGCATCGGCTCAAGGAATTTCCTTCGCGGCAGGGCATTATTTCTGATATTACCTGCGATTCTGATGGCCGGATTGACCATTTCATTGACCCGCAGGGCATGAAGCCCACCCTTGATCTGCACCCCTTGCGGGACGGCGAGGAATACTACCTTGGCGTGTTCCTGGTGGGTGCGTATCAGGAAACCCTGGGTGATCTGCACAACCTTATGGGCGACACCAACGTTGTTTCCATCAGGGTGCGGGATGACGGCAATTATGAGTATGTGCGCGAAATCAGGGGTGACTCTGTGGCGGATATTCTGAGCTATGTGGAATATGAACCGCGCCGCATTCTGGAAGATCTGCGCAGTACGGCGGAGCAGGCTGTGCGGCAAGGGCGGATTTCGGCCAGCGACCGGTTTGCCATTATGCAGGCATTTGAAGACGGGTTGCGCGGGTACACCTATTTTGAACGGTAGAGGCTGCGCAGGGTAGCCTGTGCGGTAGAAATAAGACAGTAAGGCTGGGAAAGTTTGGCGGCGGGGTGAGCCTGTCGAGCGCATTTACGCAAACCCGACTTTTTTGACCTGACTGCGTTAAAATCCTGTTTTTGATGCTCACGTACACGAGTACGCTGCGCTCAAAAACAGGATTTTTCCTTGTCCGGCCAGAAAAATGCGTATTTTGCAAATTCACTCAACACCAGCCATCGCCTCCGCATTGGCTCCGGCGAGTATAAGGAAGGCAACGCCACGACCTGCTTCTGATGATGGCTAGTGGGTGAAAGGCAGTTAAAGGCAAGAAAGTCAGAAAAGGCAAAAGAGTCGGAAGAGCTTGGTGGAGTGGGTGAGCCTGTCAGGCTGATTTACGCAAACCCGACTTTTGCACCCTGAATGCGTCAGCGCCGGGATTTTGATGCTCACGTACTTGAGTACGCTGCGTTCAAAATCCCGGCGCTTCCTTTTCAGACCGCAAAACGCGTATTTTGCAAATTCGCCCAACACCAGCCATCGCCTCCGCGCTGCTCCGGCGAGTTTAAGGAAGGCGACGCCACGACCTGCTCCTTATGGTGACTGTAAGGAAAAGCATAAGGGCAGCTAGAGAGAAGGCAAAAGCCCGTGGATCGGGTTAGATTTTTGTTGTTCAGAGGGTCAGCGAGCGTCAGGGATAGGGGAAATATTGCTTCTGGGCTAATGAGTTGTCTTGTGATTCGACATAGAACTAGTTTTTGCCGCAAGTGTGAGGTAGTAGCGATTTCGGCTGGGTAGGAGGGAAGTGTGGTTACAACAGGGAGAGCGGGAGCGTGGTGAGGATTGCAGTTCGGTTCCAGTTGCGCGTAGTTTTTTCAATAGTCAATTCTGCCCGTGATCGTGGGCTGAAACGGACTCACATTCAAAGCGAAAGCATCCTCTGGCATTTACGCGGCGCGGAGGGAGATCACCTGAACGAGCGTAGCGAGTGAGGGAAGCTCCCGCAGCATAAGACGCGTTGCCCTCGCCAATTTATGGAAGTTGAAAACCTTTCTTAGGGAGGTGCTTCGGGAGGGATGCAAGGGGGGCCGGAGTGTTGACGCAGTCAACGCGACCGGAAATCAGGAGCGGGTCGCGGCTTTGCCGCGCCGTCAGCGACTGATATCCGTGCCTTTCCGCCCGGCGGCCATACCGCCGATGGCGGCCCAAACACCGCGTTGCGGGTTTGGCATCAGATTGGCGGGCACAGCCCCATAACCGGCCCCGCCTTGCTGCGCGCCGCACAGGCGTCCCAACTTCGCCGGATGGCGAAAACGCCGTGCCCGCAGGGCAGCAAGAACCAAAGGGCATCCCTCGCCGGGGATGTGAAATCGCACGCCGCACAGGCGTCCCATACTCCGCCGGAGGGCGGAACCTCGTGCCCGAAGGGCAACAATGCTAATCAACCCGCGCCGGGAAGGCGCATAAAGCGAAATTACGCCTCCCAACACCTTGCCCGCCAGCCGGAGCCAAGTTCCTTCCACTGTGGGGCTTCGTGGCGGCAAATGTCCTTTGCCTTGGGGCAACGCGGGTGAAAGCGGCATCCGGCGGGCGGAGCCAAGGGGCTTGGCAATTCACCTTCCAGCGCGGCAATGGGTTCGCCCCGGCGGCTCCCGGTGGGCATGGCAGCCATGAGAGCCTGTGTATAGGGGTGCGCCGCGCCGCCAAAAATGGCATCGGTGGGGCCTTCTTCCACAATCTGGCCCAGATACATGACCAGGATATGGCGGCACAGAAAGCCCACCACCGCCAGATCGTGCGAAATGAAAAGATAGGCTGGCCCGAACTGCTCCTGCACTTCGCGCAGGAGGTTGAGCGCCTGCGCCTGCACCGAGGCATCGAGTGCGGAAACAGGTTCGTCGCACACAACCACGTCTGGCCGGGTGATGAGCGCCCGCGCCACGGCAATGCGCTGCCGCTGCCCCCCGGAAAACTCGTGCGGATAGCGGCGGCCCGTGCCTTCAAGCCCCACGGTAGCCAGCATGGCCTCGGCCTGTGCATGGCGTTCCTCGCGGGAGACGCCGCGCGCCGCCAGCGGCTCTGCCACGGAATTGCCCACCGTGAGCCGGGGATTGAGGGACGAAAAAGGATCCTGAAAGATCATCTGAATGCGCCCGGCAGCCCAACTGTCCGCCCCGGCGGGGGGCAGGGAGCGGCCATCAAGCAGCACCTGCCCCTGAGAAGGGGCCAGCAACCCGCAGGCCAGACGCCCGAGGGTGGATTTGCCGCAGCCGGATTCGCCCACCAGACCAAGGCTTGCGCCCTTGGCGAGGCTCAGGCTAACGCCGTCTACGGCAACCAAAGAGCGCCTTTCGCCGAACAGCCCTCGCCGGATGTCAAACACCCGTGAGACATCCTCCAGCCGCAGCAGGGCGGATGCGGAAGACTGGTCCGGCGCAAGCTGATTCAGCATGTTTTGCCCGCCACGCCTGCGGAGCTGAAAGTCGCCATGTCGTTGTACACGGAGGCAGCGCAACGCAGCAGGTGATAGGCCACAGCGCCGCCCGTTCCTTCGCCAAGGCGCATGCTCAGGTGCAGCAGCGGATTGTTGCGGGTTTCGCCGCCGGTCAGCTTGGAGAGCGCGCGTACGTGGCCCGGCTCTGCCGAGGCGTGGGAAAGCACGGCGTAGTCGGCAAGCTGGGGGCAGATGTGCAGGCCCGCCACATAGGCCGCGCTGCATATAAAGCCGTCAACCAGCACGGGCAGGCGGCGCGAGGCTGCGCCAAGCATCAGCCCGGCCATGAGGACAATTTCAAATCCGCCCAAGGCGGCCAGAATATTGATGGGGTCGTCGCCTTCCAGCATGGAAGCATTGACTGCCAGCGCGCGGCGCACGATTTCGGTCTTGTGGCGCACCATGTCGGGGTCCGCGCCAGCGCCGGGGCCTGTCATCTGCTCGGGGTCAAAGTGCAGCAAGGCGCAGTACAGGGCCGTGCCTGCCGTGCTGTTGGCAATGCCCATTTCGCCCACGCCGAGGCAGCGGTACCCATTATCCGCAAGCTGGTGCGCCAGTTCCACGCCCATGCGCAGCCCCTTGAGGCATGTTTCGCGGCTCATGGCCGGGCCCTGGCTCATATCTGCGGTGCCGTCGCCCAGACGGCGCTCAATGAGGATGGAGTGCGGCTCATAGGGGCCGCCATCGCAGCCTGCGTCCACCACGCGCAGATCCATGCCCGAGGTCTTGCACAGAACATTGACCGCCGCGCCGTTGTTGAAAAAGTTTTGCACCATCTGGCGCGTCACGGCCTTGGGAAAAGGCGAAACGCCCTGATCGGCAACGCCGTGGTCGCCAGCAACCGTAAGCATGATGGCAGGGCTGACGCTGATGGGCGCTTGCCCGCCGCTCATGGCGTAGAGCCTCTGGGCGAGGTCTTCGAGGCGGCCAAGGCTGCCCTGCGGTTTGGTGAGGTCATCCAGATGGGCCTGGGCATCGTCCAGGTCTTTCTGAAGCAGGGGCGCAATGCGCAGGCCGGGCAAAATCAATTCCAACAGGTCGGATTGAGTGGTTTTCATGCCGCTTATTTATCCTTAACAAGGGGCGTGCGCAAGACGGGACGGCTCGCCGCTGTGCGGAGTAAATCCATTTGGGGGCCTTTACGATCGCGTCAACGTGCTTATGTTAGCGACGAGGTAAGGAATTTATATGAAAATCAGACCCATCTATATACAAAAAAATCTGCCTTGCCGTGGGAGTTCGCGCCTCGGACGGGTAGAAGCGGCGGCAGTTGAGGGAAGTTTTGCCCTGCGCCTGTTTTTTTTGATGCTGGCAGCGGCGCTGCTGCTGTGCACACCTTCTCGGGCTGGGGCCGTAGCGGCGGACAGCCCCCGCATGACCCCTGTGGTGCGCGCCGTGCAGGCAGTTGCCCCGGCGGTTGTGAACATAACGAGCACACATATTGTTGAAGGGCAGCGGCTTTCGCCCCTTGAGCAGTTTTTCGGACCGGGCTTTCCCGGCTTGCCGGGTTTTGATATGCCCGGCGGGCGTAAAGTGCGACAAAAGCGCGTCAGTCTTGGTTCTGGCGTCATTGTAGACGGAGAAAAAGGCCTTGTGCTCACCAACGCGCATGTTATCGCGGGTGGGGACGAAGTCATGGTGCATCTGCTGGACGGCAGGGAATTTCCCGCCGCCGTCAAAGGGGCTGACCCGGATTTTGACATTGCCGTGCTCCAGATCAAGGGAGCGTCAAAGCTGCCTGCCGTAAAGCTCGGCGATTCAGGCGACATCATGCCGGGCGAGACCGTCATCGCCATCGGCAATCCCTTTGGTTTCAACCATACCGTCACCACGGGCGTGGTTTCTGCCCTTGGGCGCACTATCCGCAACAAGGACGGCGCGTTCACCGACCTTGTGCAGACTGACGCGGCCATTAACCCCGGCAACAGCGGCGGCCCGCTGCTGAACATCGAGGGGGTGCTCATAGGCATCAATACGGCCGTGGATGCACGCGCCGAGGGGATCGGTTTTGCAATCCCCATCAACAAGGCCCGCCGCGTCATGCACGACCTCATGAGCGCAGGCCGCGTGGCCCCGCTCTGGCTGGGCCTTGATTTGCAGGATGTGGACGGGCAAACTGCCATGGCCCTGGGCCTCAAAGATGCCGGCGGCGTGCTGGTTACGGCGGTGTTTCCCGGTTCTCCCGCTGCCAAGGTGGGCATAGCGCCCGGCGACATACTTGAAACCATAAATTCTTCACCTGTGCGCGACAGGCGCGATTATCTGGATATTTTGCGCAACCAGACAGCCGGAACCCCCTTGCGGCTGCAACTGCTGCGCGAGGGCGGGCCGTTGAAGATCGAGGCGACCCCCGAACCCTTTGGCGATGCGGAGGCCCGCGCCCTGCTGGAGCGTCGCTGGGGATTCAGCGCAGCGCAAACTGCGCAGGGCGTGGTGGTGCGGCAGGCCAGGGCAGACGGCCCGGCATCTTTTTTGCGTCAGGGCGACCACATAACAGCGGTGGGCGCTGCCGAAACCAGAACCATGGAAGATTTTTTACAGGCTTTCAGAAGAGAGCGCATGTCCGGGCAGATTTTGTTGCAGGTTGTGCGCAACGGCAAAGGCTATTACGCGCGTCTTGTGCCATAAGGCTCATAGGCGTTTTGTAACCAGTTGTTGAGGCAAAATATTTTTTAAAAAACTTTTCCGCCTGCACTGGAGCGGGGCTTGATATTCCTGTAGTTGTTGCACGGTTGGCTATTTTCCAGCCGACACTTGACAGGGTGGATGCCTAAAGCTATCCATTGCACAAGCGGAATTTAGCCGCTTGAAAAATCAAGCAAGTCAATGCAAATTTGGAGGACACCATGGGTTATAATGTTAATGTTGACGTTGACAAGTGCGTGGGCTGTGGCGAATGCGTGGACGTGTGCCCCGTTGAAGTTTACGAAATCAAGGACGGCAAGTCCGAAGCCGTGAACGCCGAAGAATGCCTGGGCTGCGAATCCTGTGTGGAAGTTTGCGAAGTCAGCGCTATCACCGTTGAAGAAAACTAGGAATTGCAGGGGTGCCCAAGCGGCATTCCCTTGCTGATTCTGCCGAGTTTTCATTGTGCCGCCCGGCGCGCACGCGCCAGGCGGCATTTTCATAAGGCACAGGCCGCTTTGCCGCCAGAGCATCCTGACTTTGAGAATGTGCATTCTTAAAGTTTCAAGACGCCCGCTAAGGCGCTTATCAGCGCATACAAACCGCGCTCACGCCTCTGTGGCGGACGTCTGCTCACGCAGCCGCCAGGGCGATTTCTGTGTGAAATCGTCTGTTCTCCCTCATGTCTTCCGCACTACCGCAGGATAACCATGATCCCTGATCTGAGCTCTATTTTTACCCGCTATGAAACATTGCGGGCCGAAGTTGACGACCTTTTCGGCAGGGTGCGCGGGGCCTTTCCCCAGTGCGTAGTCTGCAAGGAAGGCTGTAGCGATTGTTGCCACGCGCTTTTTGATCTTTCCCTTGTTGAAGCCATGTACATCAACAAGGCATTTGAGGCCGCCTTTGGTTACGGGCCGCAGCGCTCCGCCATTCTTGAGCGCGCTTCTGATCTGGACCGCCGCGCCACGCGCATCAAGCGCGAGCTGTACCGGGCGGAAAAAGACGGCGAAAGCCCCGAGGCCATCATGGAACGCGCGGCTCAGATCAAGCTGCGCTGCCCTCTGCTGGACGATAATAACCAATGCCTGCTGTACCACGCCCGGCCCATTACCTGCCGCGTGTACGGCGTGCCCACGGCCATTGCCGGGCAGGGGCATGTGTGCGGTTTTTCCGCCTTTGAAAAGGGCAAGCCATACCCCACCATCCATATGGACAAGATCCAGAACAGGCTTGAAGACCTGAGCAGGGATGTGGCCACAACAGTGCAGAGCCGCTTTAAAGAACTGCATGACGTGTATGTGCCTTTGTCCATGGCTCTGCTAACCCGCTACGATGAGGCATATCTGGGTATTGGCCCGGCCAAGAAAGAAGAGGCCTGATCGGGCGTGAAAGGAGTTTGAAATGTACGGCAGCATTCCCGCCACCGTCTTTCGCGATGGAACGCCGCAGCAGCTTACGGATGAGCAGGAAGGTCTCAAGCGCGAAATTTATGAGCGCATGAATCCGCGCCGTCGTAAATTTGTGGACCGCATCGGCTATGAAAACTGGGATCCTTTCCAGAAGCCCAACGAGCCGCTTGATATGCGGACAGATGTGTCCAAGCGCACCACGCAGCAGCTGGTCAACGAATTTCTGAAAGACGCGGCCAAAAAAGGGCCGTATGGCAAGGCCTACAGCAAGGGCGCTACCGAATGCGCCCTTGGCGTGGTCAATAAGGACGAAAAGTACATGGGCATTTTTGATTTTTGCCGATGGTACCATGATCTTTTGAAAAAAGAGGGGCACATAGCATGAAAGCTCGCTACGATGACCTGGATGAATACATTGCCGATCTGAAGGCGGAAATCGCCCAGAACGAGCAGTGCGCTACCCATTACTACAATCTTGGTCTGGCCCTGCTGACCAAGCGCGACTTTGTGGCTGCTGAAGAAGCCCTGCTGAACGCGGTGCGCAATTCGCCGCATCTGGCGGAAGCCTACGTGCAGCTTGGCGGCATCTGCCTTGAACGCGGCGACCTTGACGGCTGCCTGCGCTATAATGAGGAAGCCGCCAACTGCCGCGCCAAGTTCCCGGTGCCGTGGGGCAACATTGCCTTTGTGCATTTGCAGCGCGGCGAGCCCGACAAGGCCATCACGGCCCTGAACAAGGCCCTCAAGTGGGATCCCAATTTTGTGCAGGCCCGGAATGCGCTTTCCACCGCCTATTATATGAAGGGCGACTTTGCGGCTTGCGAAACGGCCTGCAAGGAAGTGATCAAGCTGCAGCCCGGTTTTGCCCCGGCCTGGAACAATCTGGCGCTGGCGCAGTTTGAAATGGAACAGTACGCCGATGCCGCAGAATCCGCCAAAAAGGCGCAGGCTCTGGGTTTTGAAGTGCCGGAAGGCTTTCTTGAAGAGCTTAAGGCCAAGGGCGTCTAACTCGCACCCCGTGCAATGAATATCCGTCAGGGCCACTGGAGAAATCCGGCGGCCCTGACAGTTTTTCTGGGGGCCGGGTATGGTTCAACGGCAGCACTGCAAAACAAAAAGCCCACCGGCATATGTCGATGGGCTTTGAACGCACATAAATTTTGTCTCAGGCGGTGTCGCCGTCCGTAAGCTCGCTGCACAGGGCCGCGCCATTGCTCACGCCCGCCAGCGCGATCTGAAAGGCCTCCACGTGTTCGGCGGGCAATCGCAGTTGCAATCTGGCCTCAGCCTGATAGTCTTCACTTTCAAGGCGGGCTTCGTAGGTTGGCAACATGCGGCGCAGGGCATCAAGGTGTGCGTAGGCAACCGTAAGCTGCAAACTGGTTTCCGGCACTCGCTGCCTCACGGGCAGGTCGGCCAGATTTTCGCGCACACTGTCCTGATAGGCCCGCACAAGGCCGCCGGTGCCAAGTTTGACGCCGCCAAACCAGCGGCTCACCACCACGCACAATTCGCCGATGCCGCTGTGCAGCACAATTTGCAGCATGGGCCTGCCAGCCGTCCCGTGGGGTTCTCCATCGTCAGAAGAGCCGATCTGCGCCGTGTTTCCCGGCGCGCCAGCGGCGTATGCCCAGCAGTTATGCGTTGCATCGGCGTGCTGGCGGCGTACCTGTTCCACAAAGGCCCGCGCTGTTGACGCATCCGGCGTATGGGCGCACTGGGCCAGAAAGCGGCTGCGGCGGATAACGATTTCTGTGCTGTGCGGGTGTTGGGGCGCAACATCAGGCACGGCATAGCGCGTCATTCGTCGTCACCGCATCTTCTACAGGCGGCGCGCTGGGCGTCGTTCAGAGGTGGGCAGAATTCGCGTATGCAGTCTTTTGCATTGGGGTAGCGCAGGGTCAGCTCTTCCGGCTGACCGAGGCGCAGGTCTTCCATGTCAAAGCCCGGTGAGACTGTGCAGCCCACAAGCGCAAACTCGGTGCCTGGCGCGGGCGTTGCGCCAAACCAGCAGCCGCCGGGAATGGTAAACTGCACGTGTTGCCCCGCCATAATATTCGGGCCAAGAATCACTTCGCGCGGTTGCCCGTGGGTATCAATACAGGCCAGGCGCAAGGGGCCGCCAAGGTGGAAATGCCACAGTTCATCCTGCCGGATGCGGTGCAAACGCGAATATTGCCCCTGCTCAAGCAGAAAAAGAATAGCTGTAGATACAGGTCTTGGCCCTATAAAACCACAGGGCATTTCATCCGCCGTAAGAATTTGCGGAGCTTCGTATGTGCGGTGATAGAACCCCCCTTCGGGGTGGGGCCGCATGCCGAAATAGGATATGATTTCTTGGGCGTTCATAGGTTCCTTTTAGCTTGTCATAGCGTTCTGCGCAACGGTATCAAGGGCTAAAGGGCGGGCCTGTAAAAATATTTTTTTGTAAAAAACTGCTTTACAAGACAGCGAGAATTCTTTAATCAGGAATTGTTCCTGATAAAAACAACAACTTCATCGAGGAGAATACCCATGAGCACCACACAAGAAAATTTGATGGCGGCCTTTGCCGGCGAATCCCAGGCCAACCGCAAGTACCTTGCCTTTGCTGTCGCTGCCGACAAGGAAGGCATGCATCAGGTTGCCAAGCTGTTCCGCGCTGCTGCGGCTGCTGAAACCGTTCACGCTCATGCCCACCTCAAGAATGCTGGCAAAATCGGCAACACCATGGCCAACCTCAAGTCGGCCATCGAAGGTGAAACCTACGAATTCACCACCATGTACCCCGACATGATCAAGCAGGCCCAGGCCGAAGGCCAGAGCGCCGTTGCCAAGTATTTTGACTTTGCCAATCAGGTGGAAGAAATCCACGCCAAGCTCTACAAAAAGGCTCTGGAAAATCCCGCCGCTCTGCCCGCCACCGATTATTACGTGTGCAAGGTTTGCGGCTATACCCACGAAGGCCCCTGCGACGCATGTCCTGTGTGCGGCGGCGGCGCGGCTGCTTTCTTCAAGGTTGAAGCCTAGCTCGGCCTTTGCGGCGCATGCAGGCACATTGCGGATAAAATCCGCATGAACGGGCTTGAGACAGGCTGGCAATAGCAGTCCTGCACGAAGGCCTGGCATGTCTTGACGCGCTCGATATGCGCCGGAGGAAACTGATTTGTTGATGCAGCAGTTTCTCCGGCGCATGTTGCATGAAGAGAGGGGCCGTGTTTCGTCGCTTGCGGGAATGTGAGCGTCAGCACCTTTGAGGGTGGCCTGCAAGGCGCAAAACGCGCCTTTTTGATTTGCAATTTAGCTTGAAAAGGGGCACTATCCGGCTGGTGCGCGGCCCCTCCATTGGCTGGCGTTGCAGCACCCCCTGCGTTGCGGCTTTTTGGGCTTGCGGCGCTGTGTTCGTTCATTACGTCCGCGTGGAGATCGTTGTTATGCGTCTTCTTGTCCGTCTTAGCCTTCTTGTGCTTCTGCTTGCCGTGGGCGGCATGGTCGCCCTGCCGGGCACTCCCCAGTGCGCCGAAAAAAAGGAAACGTCCAAGGAAGCCCCCAGTAAGTTTGATGCGCTCAAGCGTTTCAGCCAGGTTCTTGATCTGGTGGAGCGTTATTACGTGCGTGATGTGACGCAGGGCGACCTTATCAATGGCGCAGTCAAAGGCATGCTTCAGGGCCTTGACCCGCACTCCACCTTTATGAACGCCGAAGAATACAAAGAAATGCAGGAGACCACCTCCGGCGAATTCTTTGGTATTGGCATAGAAATTTCCATGGAGAACGGTCAGGTTACGGTGGTGACTCCCATTGAGGACACCCCTGCGTACCGGGCCGGGCTCAAATCTGGCGATATTATTCTGTCCATCAACGGGCAGCCCGCGCAGGAACTCTCGTTGCAGGAAGTTGTTTCCCGCATCCGTGGCCCCAAGGGCTCGGAGGTAGAGCTTGCCATCCTGCACAGCGATGCCAAGGCCCCGCAGACTGTCCGCCTTGTGCGCGATGCCATTCCGCTTATCAGCGTGAAGTCCAAGAAGCTCGAGGACGGGTATTACTGGATTCGCCTCACGCGTTTTTCTGAGCGCACCACAGAAGAGCTGCGCGACGCCCTTAAGGCGGCAGAAAAGGAAACCAAGAATTCCGGCGGCATCAAGGGCATTGTGCTTGATCTGCGCAATAACCCCGGCGGGCTGCTTGATCAGGCTGTGAGTGTTTCTGACACGTTCCTCGACAAGGGCGTCATCGTTTCCATCAAGGGACGGCGCGACAATACTGACCGCGTGTACGAAGCCAAAAAGCAGGGCGACGATATCCACGCCCCCATGGTTGTGCTGATCAACGCCGGTTCCGCCTCCGCCTCTGAAATCGTGGCTGGCGCCCTGCGCGACCAGAAGCGCGCCCTCACAGTGGGCGAGCGTTCGTTCGGCAAGGGATCCGTGCAGAACATCATCCCGCTCTCTGACGGTTCCGGCCTCAAGCTTACGGTTGCCCTGTACTACACGCCCAACGGCAGCTCCATTCAGGCCGAAGGCGTTGTGCCTGATGTGGAAGTGCCGTTTGAAGCCCCCCGCACGGACGACAAGGATAATTCCCGCCTTATGGTGCGCGAACAGGATTTGAACCGTCACATTGAAAACGGCAAGGATAAAAAATCTTCCAAGGCCAAGAACAGCAAGGAAGATGCCGCCGAACAGCTCGCGCGCGACAACCAGTTGCGCATGGCCCTGCAAATGGTCAAGAGCCTCCCCAAGATGCGGGAAATCAGGAATTAACCCCGTAACCGCGTAAAGCGGGCGGGCAGGAATAAACAGGGTGTTGCCTTTGCGCGACACAAAGTTATCAGACAGCCTTCTGGCCGGGCCCTTGCGGTTCGCCGGGGGGCTGTCTGCGTCTGCACAGCTTGCCGTGGGCGGCTTGCTGTGGCTTTTATGCAGTCTGGCCGTATCCTGCTGGGTTTACTGGCAGCTGGAAGCCCCGGCCCAGAAACAGTCGACTGCGTCAGGCGCGGCTTTGCCTTTTGCTGTTGCCCACAAATCCGCAGGTGCCCATGCCAGTGGGCCGGGTTTTGACCGGGCGCTGGCTCTGGAATGTGTGGATGCGCTGCTTGCGCGCACGCTTCCGCTGGCCTTGCCTCAGGCGCAGTGGCAGCAGCTCGCTTTGCAAGAAAATTTACCTGTCGAAACTTCGCAAGTGCCCTCCGGGGCAACCATTCTTCCCATTTCCACCACTTCCGCCGGGCAGGCGGCATATGCCGCTACATCTGCAAGCACGGCGGATCTGCGGCAGTTCATCGTCAGCGGCCCATGCGCGCCGCTGCGTCTTGGGCTGGCTCTGCTTCAGGGGCTGCGCGATCAAAATCCTGTTCTGGAAAGGGCAGGAGTGCGCGCCGAGGTGCGCTGGACGCCGCAAGGAACCCTTGAAGTCCTACTCAATCATCTGGTATACTATGTTGTTAGCTTCCCTGGTCGGGAGGGGCAGCTTTCAGATTTGGCACAACCTCTGCCGCCGGTGGCCCTGGCTATTGTCATTGATGACATGGGCCAGAAGCTCGAATCCGCAGAAGCTCTTTCCTCGCTGCCATTCCCGGTGACTCTGGCCATCTGGCCCAGATCGCCTCATGCGCAGGAAACCGCCGTGATTGCGGCATCCCGGCGGCTTGATTGCCTCTTGCACCAGCCCATGGAGGCCCTGCCACGGGCCATGCATGGCAGGCCGGACCCTGGCCCTGGAGCGCTGCTCACCAGTATGAGCGCGCAGGAGCTGCAGACGGTGCTTGAGGAAAATCTGCGGATTTTACCCTCGGTTGTTGGCCTCAACAACCACATGGGGTCAGCTTTTACTGGTGATATTTCGTTGTGCAGAGCACTGTGCAGTATGCTTGGCGGGCGAGGGCTCGCCGTGCTCGACAGTGTTACGCGCCCAGACCCCCAGCTGGCACTTGCAGCCAGAGAAGCGGGGCTGGTCAGCCTTGCACGCGATGTTTTTCTGGATACGCGCCGCGACACTGCGGCCATTCTGTCTGCGCTGGACGCGGCGGCAGCCCGCGCCCGCGCTCAAGGCATGGCTGTGGCCATTGGCCATCCTTATTCTGAAACCCTGCGCGCTCTGCGCGACTGGCAGGACAAGGACGGCGTGGCGGTGGTGCCCTTGCGGCGCATACTCTGGAAACTGGCCCAGGATGGAGCCGCCGTTGCGGCGCGTTCGTATCCTGCTAACAACAACATGGAAAAGGAGTAAGCATGCAATCCACTTTCGCCATTATCAAGCCTGACGCAGTTTCGCGCAATCTGACCGGGGAAATTCTGGCTGCCATGGAAGCTTCCGGCCTCAAAATAGTGGCTCTCAAGCGTTTGCGCCTTTCCAAGGCCCAGGCTGCGGGCTTTTATGCCGTCCACAGCGAGCGCCCCTTTTTTGACAGCCTGACCGACTACATGTCTTCCGGCCCGGTGGTTTGCGTTGCATTGCGCGGCGAAGACGCGGTGCCCCGCTGGCGCGCCCTCATGGGGGCCACCAATCCGGCTCAGGCAGAGCCCGGCACCCTGCGTCACAAGTATGGCCAAAGCCTGGAAGCCAATGCTGTTCACGGCTCGGACGCCGCTGAAACCGCGGCTTTTGAAATAGGCTACTTCTTCAGCGGCCTGGAAATCACGGAGTAATATTATGGCGCTCAAAATCGGCTGTGTCGGATGCGGCAACATGGGCGGGGCCATCATGGCCGGGCTTGCCCGCAAGGGCGGCTACGAACTGTGCGGTTTCAACAGAACCGCTGCACGCATGCGCCCCCTTGAAGAGCTTGGCGTGCGTGTGATGGAAAGCCCCCGGGCTGTGGCGCAGGCCGCCGACGTGCTGGTGCTGGGCGTTAAACCCTATCAGGCGGCAGAGGTGCTTGCGCAGATGCGCCCAGAGCTGACAGCCGGGAAAACCCTGGTTTCCGTAGCTGCTGGCGTGAGCCTTCAGCGCCTCACCGAGGCAGTTGAAGGGCGTTGCCCCGTGGTGCGCTGCATGCCCAACACCCCGGCCCTTGTGGGCATGGGCGTGTTCGCCCTCTGCTTTGATGATCCTGACCTGCCCGAAACCAGCAAGGCTGACATTCAGGCTTTGTTCGGCGCGTTGGGTGTGTGCGTGGAACTGCCGGAAAGCAAGTTCACGGCGTTCACAGCCCTTATCGGGGCCGGGCCTGCCTATGTGTTTGCCATGATGCAGGGGCTGGTGCAGGCTGGCGTTACCCTTGGTTTTCAGCACAAGGAATCGCGCGAGATGGTCACGGCCCTTTTTGGCGGATGCGCCAAAATGGTCGAGCAGAGCACCTCGCCCATCATGCAGTTGCGTGACGATGTCTGCTCCCCCGGCGGGGTGACTATCGCGGGCGTGAACGTGCTTGACCGCGCGGGCCTTGCAGGTCTGCTGGTGGAATCCGTGCTGGCCGCCAACGCGCGCGGCAAGGAAATGGA
This sequence comes from Desulfovibrio intestinivivus, assembly GCF_053570665.1. Taxonomy (NCBI): domain Bacteria; kingdom Pseudomonadati; phylum Thermodesulfobacteriota; class Desulfovibrionia; order Desulfovibrionales; family Desulfovibrionaceae; genus Desulfovibrio; species Desulfovibrio intestinivivus. Next base: position 1,877,709 of record NZ_JBRBQT010000001.1, read on the forward strand.
AAGCTGAGGCCCTGCGCCTGCCGTTGGCCTGTCGTTTGCTAGTACGCCTGACAGGGCATGAAAATAAAAACCGGCTGTTGTTAACAACAGCCGGTTTCTCTGTCTGCGGAGATATCTGATGGTGTCGGGGCGGCGTGGGTCGCCCGGTCATGCCCTAATGATCCAGGCGGATGTCCAGGGTGTGACCATCTTTTGAAAGCGTGAACTTGGGCTGAATCTTGCCCGTCAGGTCAATGACAATGCGTGTTTTGTCATCGCTCTTGCCAATGCGCACGTTGGTCACCGCAGGGTTCTTGGGTACGCCGGGCGCCTTGACCTGCCACTTGCCGTCCAGGTCAATAACCAGACGTTCAGGGCCGCTGAGTTGCATATTTTTGTAGACAATGGGCGCAGCACCCACGAGGCGCACTGTTGCGCCCTTGTCGCGCGCAAGAACCACAAACTTGGTGATGTTCTTGTGCTGTGGCGCGGCCTTGGCGGCTTTATCCTTCGCGGGTTCTGCCGTTGGCGCTGTTTTTTCCGTGACAGGGGTCACAGGCTTGGGCTGCACCACTGGCTTGGCAACGGCTGGCTGAGGTTCGGCAGCGGCTACATTGCTTGTCGGGGCGCTCTTTTCCTCCGGCTTCAGGCTGGGGATGGGCGCGCGGGCCGGGGCTTCGCCGCTGGCGTTGAGATCAGGAATGCCGCTCGGGGTCTGCGGGGGCAGATGCAGGGAAGGAGACGTGGCGGACTGGTTGCCAGCATCGGCGGGCGGGGCCGCATCCGGGGAGGTGACAGGCGCGATAATGCCTGCGGGGTTTGCTGGTTCAGGCTTGCGCATGCGTTCATTGAGCATGATAAGCGCCATGCCCAGAACACACACTGCCACAAGAAGACCGAGAATTACTTTGTTCATGCCAAAAGGCTCCTGCCAATGACTTGGGTTGGAACAGCTGCTCAGCGCTGGGGCGTGGGCTTGCCAGCGCTGCGCGTCCGTTTGAGTTCGCGGATGTGTTCCAACAGCTTGAAGTAGAGAGGCTCTCCGCTGGACATGCTCAAAGCCGTGCCGATGTGGGTGGCGGCTTCGTCATACAGGCCAAGCGAACAGAGAATGCGCGCCAGGTTGAAGTGGGCGTGATCGTCCTCGGGGGCCAGTTCCACTGCCTTGCGTGAAAAAAGCAGGGCGAGGTCGGGCTGGGAATTCTGGCGCAGACGTACGCCAAAATCACGGAACATATGCTTGTGGGCGGGTATGATGCCGTCCTTGGTCTGCGCCAACTGCTCAAGGGCAAGCAGTGCTGCCTTGCGCTCGCGCGGGCGTTTGAGGCGCAGCAATGTCTGGCGAAAAGTCTCCCGCAGCTTTGACTCCACCATCTTGGCCTTGCGGGCGGCTTCAAGGTCGTAGGCCTTCTTGGGCGCGGTAGCGGCAGCTGGCGCTGGGCCTTCGTCATAGTGAACAGCGGTGACGCCGGTGGCGGTACGGGAAGGAAAGGGGATAAGCCCCATGTCGGGCAGCTCGGGGGCCACTTCCACCGATTCGGGCAGTTTGGCCTTTGAAAGCGTCTGGAGCGGCGTACTCCCTGCTTTGGCTTTGGGTGCTCCAGCCTTGCGGGCAGGTTGTGCTGCCGCAGCATCCGGTTGTTGGGGGGCTGGCGCGGACGGGGCGGATTCAAAATGGCTGAGATCCGGCGTGATCACCGGCATAGCCAAAATATTGTGCTCTGCCTTGAATGACTGGGAAAAGGTTTTTGCGTTTATGCGCTCCACTTCTGTCACAGGCTGGAACGCGGCGTTGAGTTCCTGCACCGCAAAGGCTCCGTCTGGAAGCTCCCAGACGAAGTAGTGCGTTTTGCTGCGGCTCTCTGTCCAGTCGGCAGAGAATGAGAAGACGCCAGAAAATTTTGAGCGACGCATGTGCAAAATGTACATTATTTGCGTCGAATAGCAAGATTCGCTTCTGGCCTTTACGGGGCCGGGTCTTTGGGCTAGCATGACCCCATGCACGAAATGTCCATAGCACAAAGCCTGTTGCAGATGGCTGAGGATGAAATAGCCCGTCAGGGCTGCACTCGTCTGGAAGTTGTGAACGTCACGTACGGTTCACTTTCTGGTGTTGTGCCCGAGTCGCTGCAATTCTGCTTTGAAGTCATGGTGCAGGGTACCCCGCACGAAGGCGCGCGCCTGGAGCTTACCGAGCTTCCGCTACGGCTGCGCTGCTCCGCCTGCGGTAAAGTTTTTGGCGGGGAGGGGCAGGATGCTCTCTGGCTGCCGTGTCCCGATTGCGGCGAGCAGTTCGGACATGTGGTTGAGCAGGGCAGGGAACTCTATCTCAACCGTCTGGAAGCCAGCTAACCCTTTTGCCCTCTGGCTCTCCAGAGGGGCGGTTTGCTCCTTTCACTGCCGTCTTTGCCTTTGTCTTATCTTTCAGGCTCATGACCACGCCGTACCGACGGCAAGCAAGGAGAATTGAATGCAAATTCCTGTGGTTCGCAATGTATTGGAAGCCAACGAAAAAATGGCCGATAACGTGCGTCGGCTGCTTACCGAAAAGGGAATATTGTCGCTGAATCTCATCAGTTCGCCCGGCGCGGGTAAAACCACCCTGCTGGAACGCACCCTGAGCGATCTGGCCGGAGAATTCCGCATGGCGGTGGTGGAAGGCGACCTCCAGACAGATAACGATGCCCGTCGCGTTGCCGCCACAGGCGCGCAGGCCGTGCAGATCAATACAGACGGCGGCTGCCACCTCGACAGCAACATGATCCTTACCTCGCTGGAAAGCCTTGACCTCACCGGCGTGGATATCCTTTTTATTGAAAACGTGGGCAACCTGGTGTGCCCTGTGGAATTTGACTGCGGCGAAGACGCCAAGGTCGCCCTGTTGAGCGTTGCCGAAGGTGACGACAAGCCGGAAAAGTACCCCCTGCTGTTCAACCTTGCCAAGGCAATGGTGCTCAACAAGGTCGACCTGCTGCCCTACGTGGATTTTGACCTTGCGCGCGCCCGCAATTTTGCCACAAAGCTCAATAAAGATCTGGATATCTTTGAGGTTTCCTGCCGCAAAGGCGATGGCCTTGAAGGCTGGTACAACTGGCTGCGGAACATGCGCGCCGCCAAGAAGGAAGGCAGGCTTTAAACAGCCCCAGCCCGATACTGAAAATTCAAAAAGGCATCCCCGGCTCTTGGCTGTGGATGCCTTTTTACGTTCAGACCGTCCGGTTGACAGGCTCTGGAATATTCTATCGATAATTTATCTTGATTCTTCGCTTTCCTGATAGGCGGCAACATCAACCACAAGATTTTTTGAAGCCGGGCGCAGGGTGATGGTGAACAGCTGCACATCGCTGCTCGGGGCATCGGCATCCGCAAGCTTGGGCAGCATTTCTGTGGGAGCGAGCATGATGGTGGCTTCGCCCTTGCTGGCAGACATGAAATACTCAAGCACCTGCCGCAGCATGTCCTTTTGCTTGTTCAGATCCATGGACGGCATTTGGGTAAAGTTGATGTCCAGCCCCGGCAATTCGGCCTGCCATGGGCTGTATTTTTGCTCGTAAAGGGCGCTCAGCAGTTTGTCCAGGGTTTCCTGATCCAGCTTGCGGCGCAGTTCCATGTGGTCAAGCACAAGGGGAGTCTTGCTTGAAGGCTTTTCCCCGCGCTGGGCAGGCTCGAGCCGCGCGGCCCAGACCATACCCGCAAAGCCAAGGCTGGCAAGCACGGCATCGTTGTCGTCACGTTGCGGCGTGGCGCTCAGCAGAGTGCAAACGTCCTTCATGGGCATACCGGGGCGAAAACGGTCAAGCGCGCAGACCGGGCCAGCATCCGGCCCAGGCAGCAGGCTTTGCGCTTCGCCGGTCAGGCGTTGCTGTTCCCCCTTGGAAATGGCGAGTTCCAGCACGGGTTTTTCGCCCATGCGCAGGGTCACGCTTTGCGCCTTGGCCAGCGGCACATCTTTGAAAATCCACAGGGCAAGGCCTGTGTCCACGCGCAGGTTGGTGACCGCGCCGGGGTTTTCAATGTCGTCCCGCCCGGCGGGAGGCATGTCGAACCGCACAAAATGCATACTGCGGCCAGTCTGAAAGCCCATGCTCAGAATATCCTCGCCTGTGGCGTTGACGATGGTGAGGATTTGCGGTTCAGGGCCGGGTTTTGCTATATGGGCGGCAGAGGCCGCGCCAGCAATGATCGCTCCGGCCAGCACAAGACAGATGGCCGCGTATATGCGAAGAAACCATACATCCTTGGTCATGGCGTACTCCATGTTTGTAACTTGTGCCAGCATGATAGCAGAGCGCAGGGCAGGCCCGCAAGCGGCCACGGAAGCTCTGGTTGTAAAAGGCTATATAGGGCAGTGTTTGCAGTGATCTGTCGTGCAGATTACCGGCGCACTTTACGCCAGCGCCATGCATTGATATGGTTGCCCGCGCCGACGTTCTTTCTGTCCCTCCCTGCGCACGATTATCGCAGCAAACCCCAACATCCGGAGATTCCATGCCTCCTGCTACCCGTCAGCCTTCATCCGATCAGGCAAATGATAAAAAATGCCTGTGCCTGCGCCCTTCGTCCTTGCTGGCGGCAGGCTTTCTGGTGGTGGCGGCAGTGGTGTTGGCATACCTTGGCGGGGTTATGAGCGGCAGGGCCTACTGGAAGGCCCACCCGCAACCCACTGCGGTCAGGTCGGGCACGTCTGCGGCAAGCGCCCCTTCATCCGCGACCACGCCGGACGATGACCCGCATGCCGCGGGCGGCGATCAAGCCTCCAGCGCGGATGCGGGAGCAAGCGAACCCAAACAAAAAGTGCTGGCCGCCGAGGAACTGCGTTTTGCCAGAGTGCTGCGCAACGATGCCGCCACGGGCGATGCCCCGCTCAAACCCTTGCCGCCCATGACGCCAGTGCAGCCCAAACCTGCAGGCGTGGCTCAGGCCGGGGTTGCGCCAGCACAGCAAGGTGGCGCGCAAGGTGGCGCGGCAGGGCAGCCGGCGGCTCAAGTCGGCATTGCAAGGCCGCAGACCTCTGGAATGTACGATTATGTATTTCAGGTGGGAGCATTCAAGGATGCGGACGCTGTGGACTCTTTGCGTCAGCGTCTGGAGGGTCGGGGAATGCGTACAAAGATGGAGCGCTCGGGTAAACTCTATGTGGTGCTGGTGCTGCTGCGCGGCGATGAGGCCAGGGCCGCAGAGGTGCTGCGCTCCACAGAAGGCATGGGGCTGGGCAAGCCCATACAGCGCAGCCGCAAGCCAGTGCTGCAACAGTAATTTTTTGTCTTTTACCCCGGCCTGCCCCGTGCTGTTTATTGCGCAGCGGGCAGAAAACGGTGTTCAATGCTGCCGCGCACGGCATGCCGCATGGGCAGCATGGCGGGGTTTGCCCCCCCGTGCAGCGCGGCCAGCAGGTCTTCTGCGCGGTCAACGTCTCCACTGCACAGCACGGCCATATATACGCCCGCCTGTTGATCCGCTCCCACAATGCAGGCCGTGTCCACTCCCAGCGCGTCTTTTCCTCTGAAAACATACTGGACATCAGCCCTGTGCAGAGGCTCCCGCACCCCGGCGGCGGCGCGCAGCAATCCTGCCACGTCAGCCGCATCCGGCGGCCCTGCGGTTTTGCCCACCATGATGCGCACATGGACGGCCTCTTCCGGCCCGGTGAGTGCAAGCACCCACGCTCCGGCCAGGGTTGACGGGGCTTCGGCCTGCCAGCCCTGGGGCGTTTCCAATGAAAACCAGCCGTAGTTCTCGGCCCTTGCGGTCTGCGCTGCTGCCATCAGGGCCAGCCAGATGGCAGCAGCGCAGACCGCCCAGATTGCAGGGCGCACTGTGAAATGAAAAGTCATATGATCCTTTTGCGCTGCGTGCTTAGTCGTTCAATTCCACCTTGGGGGGCTGCCAGGTTCCCTTGCCCAGCGGCAGCACGGAGAGCCCTTCGGTTTCAGGCCAGTACAGGCGCATTACAAGAAAGATCGGGCCGTCCGGCGCGGGCAGCCAGTTGCTTTCGTGCGCTTTGCCAGGGGAATCGCGCTGGATCAGGATGGTAAGCGAGCCATCGGGATTCTTTTTCATGTCCGGCAGCATGGGCGAATTGATCAGGTAGCGGTCAATGGGATTCTTTATGAGCAACTGGGTATTGCCGTCGTACATGGTCACAGACCAGAAAGCCTTGGCCGGAGGGTATTGTCCGGCGGGAATGGTCATGTGGTACTTGTGCTTGCTTCCGTCAAGAGGGCTGCCGTCAGCCAGCGTTTTGGTCATGGGGTACACGGCTTCTTCGGCATCATTGCCGTAAATGCCCGCCTTGGCCCCGGCTGCCCGCATCAGCCAGTCCCCGTTAAAGAACTCCCTGTTGCCAAAGGGAGAACGCATCTTCCAGCCGTTCACGCGAAGCCCCGGCCTTGTGACTGAGGCATCGACCATGCCAGCGCCTTTTTGCAGGCCGCGCAGCAGTGCTGCCTGCGTATCCTTGGGCAGGGCATCAAATACAAAAGGTTTGCCTGCGACAACGCCAATACTGGCAAGCTGGGCGCGGATAGCGACTTCTTCCGGCCCGGCCGGGGCAAATTGGAGCGCAAAGGCCAGATAATCAAAAAATTCCGGCTTTACAAAATCCTGCCCGATGTTGGGGAAGGGCGGCATGGGAAGCGCCGGGGGCGGCGTTTGACCCAAAAAGGCCGAGAGGGGTTTTACGGCGTAGCCTGTCTGGAATTTCAGCACATTTTCAATATCTGCGGGGTTGAACAGCTGGGTGCGGAACAGGGCCATGGCAAACTGCGCATTGGAGCGGAACACGCGCATGCCCGCAGGCGCTGCGCCCTTCCATTCCGGCCCCGCCACAAGATAGCTGCCCCCGCCGTTGCCCGTTGTTCTGCTGCCTATGTAGCCAAAGTTGAAAGTATTGGCGTCCACAAGCTGCACACTGAAATACCGCCCGTCCGTATCCTTCGGCACGGTAATGACCACCGGTTCGGCCCTGAGGTCAAGACAGGCAAAGGAGTAGGGCGTGTCGCTGTTGGGCGTGATGACCACGGTATCCTTGTAGGTGAACACCCGCGCCCCGTTGCGCAGGGCGTTGAAGGGCGCTTTGTACTGCGGGGACTTGGTGTCAACGGAGTATTCGTAGGTGACGGCGTAGTGCATCACTATGGGCAGGCCATAAACAAAACCTTGCGCGGCAATGTTTTCTACCGCAGCGGCATCGGGAAATTCTTTCGGCTGTTGCGCGGCGTAGCTGAACGGGGCGCACAGAATCAAGGTTAGTGCAAGTGCCACCGTAACCCTGACGATGCTGAAAACAGGTGAATGGTTTGTCATGATGTCCCCGGTATAGTTTAAGACATGTTCCTGGCAGCATTTTGCTGTTTCTTTTGCATGCCCCACAAACTCGCCGAAATCAACTATTGTATTGTATGTGTTGTGCCGCATGGACAAGCCCCCCTCCTCTAGCTATTCTGACTGGCAGCGGGGCAACTGCCCCGTCATAAAACTATCTGGCGCGGTACTGCTTGCGGTGGATGCAAGCTGGGAGGAATATGACTGTTCCCCGTAAGGTTCTGATTTTTTGCGCGGCGCTTGCTGTGCTGCTGCTGGTTGCATTATTATTGTGGCAGTGGCTGCGGCATGATGGAGATCAGCTTGTGCTGTATGGCAATGTGGACATACGGCAGGTTGATCTGAGTTTTCGCGTTAATGGGCGCATTGCAAAAGTGCTGGTCGACGAAGGTGATGCCGTTGCCCCCGGCCAGGCACTGGCCCGGATTGATGATGATCTGCTGACCCAGCAGCGTGATCAGGCCGCCGCAGAACTTGCAAAACAGCAGGCTTCTCTGGTGCGGCTTGAACGCGGCTACCGGGTGGAAGAAATCGCTCAGGCCCGTGCGGCGGTGAGCGGTTCTGCCGCTCTGGCAGAAAACGCGCAGATCAATCTGAATCGTGTTGCCGCCATGCGTGTCTCCAACGCTATTTCGCAAAAAGACCTGGACAACGCCCGCGCCCAGTATCGTGAAGCCAGCGCCAAACTGCGTTCCAATCAGGATCAGCTCGACATGCTGCTTTCCGGCTACCGGGAAGAAGAAGTGCTGGAGCAAAGAGCGGCGGTCGCCTCTACGGCGGCAGCCCTCAACCAGGCGGAAATACGGTTGCAGGACGCAACCCTTGTGGCGCCGCAAAAAGGTATAGTGCTTACCCGCGCCCGCGAGGCCGGGGCCATAGTGCAGGCCGGGCAGACTGTATACACGCTTACACTTCCTGACCCCTTGTGGCTGCGGGCCTATGTGGATGAACCCAATCTGGGGCGCGTCAAACCCGGCATGGCTGTGAAAATTCTGGTGGACGCCGCGCCAGGAAAGAGCTTTCCCGGTACGGTGGGCTTTATTTCACCCTCGGCGGAATTTACCCCCAAGACGGTTGAAACCTCCGAGGTGCGCACTGCTCTGGTCTACCGGCTGCGAGTGCAGGCGCAGGATCCGGAAAATGTCATGCGGCAGGGCATGCCCGTGACCATCATTTTGCAGGATACGCCCGCGCCATGAGCGGCAATGCCGCCGATGCCCAGGCCGTCTGCCTGGAGGGGCTGGTCATGCGCTTCGGCAAGGGGCGCGAGGCCGTCACCGCTCTGGACGGCGTGAACGCGGTCATCCCCGCCGGGCGCATCACCGGGCTGGTGGGGCCTGACGCGGCGGGTAAAACCACGCTCATGCGCATCATGGCGGGCCTTATGTTGCCAAGCGAGGGGCGCGCAAACCTCTTTGGGCAAAGCCCGGTAGAGCTTATGCGCAGCCAGCCCAACAGCATTGGCTACATGCCGCAGCGCTTTGGCCTGTATGAGGATATTTCCGTCATGGCCAACATGCGGCTGCATGCCAGCCTGCGCGGGCTTGAAGGGGCAGAGCGCGACCGCGTGTTTGAAAAGTTGCTGGGATTCACGAACCTTGCCCCTTTTACCGAGCGCCTTGCGGGCAGATTGTCTGGCGGCATGAAGCAGAAACTGGGCATCGCCTGCGCTCTGCTAGGGGCGCCGCGCCTGCTGCTGCTTGACGAACCCGGCGTGGGCGTTGACCCGCAGTCGCGCCGTGAACTCTGGCGCATGGTGCAGGATTTGAGCCAGGGAGGCATGACGGTTGTGTGGTCCACCGCCTATCTGGACGAGGCCGAGCGCTGCCCCGGCGTGATCATGCTGGACAGTGGCCGCGTGTTGTTTGCCGGGCCGCCGGAGGAACTCACCGCGCGGGCCGAAGGGCGGGTTTTTCTGCTTCGGGCCGCTGCGGGAATGCATAAAAAGGAATTGACCCTCTGGACCATGCGCTCGGGCATTGAAGATGCCCTTATTCAGGGCAGCCGCATCCGGCTTGTGCTGGCGGCAAATGCCCCTGACGATCTGCGGCGCGAGGTGCTGGCCCGTGGCGGCGAGGCCGTGGCCCCACGGCTGGAAGACGCCTACATGAGCGCCGTGGGCGGCATCAACCAGAGCCCTTCGCCCTATGGCAAACTGAATGTGTCCCACAACGGCGGCAACCACGCTGGCACTCAGGGCAGCGTCGGCGGCAGTAATGTTCTGGAATCAGAGGGCGCGGCAGGAGCGCCTCCCTCGGCTGCCACTTCGTCAGATGCGGCTTCGTCCTTTGCTTCCGCTGATTCCGGCCCGACTTTTTCCATCTCGGCCCGCAACCTCACCAAACGGTTTGGCGCATTTGTGGCGGCGCGCGATATCTCCTTTGATGTGCGCCCCGGTGAAATTTTTGGCCTGCTTGGGCCCAACGGGGCGGGCAAGTCCACCACATTCCGCATGCTCTGCGGGCTTTCGCGCCCCACATCCGGCAATTGCGCCGTGGACGGGGTAGATCTGCTGCGCGCGGGCAGCGAGGCCCGCTCGCGGCTGGGCTACATGGCGCAGAAGTTTTCGCTGTACCCGGATATTCCCGTGCGTGAGAACATCAATATTTTTGCCGAGCTGTATGGTCTGTCCAAGGAACGGCGCAACGCCCTTTTGCCCGAGCTGGCCGAGGCGCTTGAATTGCAGCCCTATCTGCGCAGCCGCACAGGCTCGCTGCCGCTGGGGCAAAAGCAGCGGCTGGCCCTGCTGTGCGCCACCCTGCACGAGCCGCCCGTGCTGTTTCTTGACGAGCCGACCTCTGGCGTGGACGCGCGCACCCGCCGGGATTTCTGGAAGCACATTTCCGCCATGACCACAGCCGGGGCCGCTGTGCTGGTGACGACCCACTTCATGGAAGAGGCGGAATACTGCGACCGCATCGCGCTGATCTACCGCGGAGCCATGATCAGCATGGGAACACCAGACGAACTCAAGGCATCCTGCACCGAGGTGGAAGACCCCACGCTGGAAGAAGCCTTTATTGCCAACATTGAAAGATACGACAGGGAGCATCCGCAGTAGCAGGCCGCGAGACAGAAGATTTTTTTCGTAAGGTTCTGCTGCCCGATCCACAACAAACGGCCCGGCACACATGCAAAGCAATATCTGGTTACGACAGCTTTTTGCCCTGGTGGGCAAGGAATTTCAGCAGATCGTGCGCGATCCCTCATCCTATCTTGTGGCCGGGGTTTTGCCTTTCATCTTTCTGCTGCTCTTTGGCTACGGCATTACCCTGGATGCGGGCGTGCTGCGGGTGGCTGTGCTGGATCAGAGCGGCGGGCGGCATTCTTTGAGCCTTGCGGCGGATTTTGCCCACTCCCCGTGGTTTGCCACGCGCCCTGTGGGAACCATGGCCGAGGCCGGGCGTATGATGCGCGATTCTGTGGTGCAGGGCATACTGGTGATTCAGCAGGATTTTGACGAGCAGCTTGAGCGCGGCAGTGCCGGGGCCGTGCAGGTGCTTGTGGACGGTTCAGAACCCAATACCGCCCAGTATATCCAGAACTACAGCCAGGGGCTGATTATGGCCTGGCAGCGCACGGCCTTGCCGGATGGCGTTGCAGCAGCGCTGCCCATCAATATTCAGCCGCGCTTCTGGTACAACCCTGCTGCCAAGAGTGTGCAGTTTCTTGTGCCGGGGGCCATAACCGTTATCATGACGCTTATCGGCACACTGCTGACCTCCCTGGTATTTGCCCGCGAGTGGGAGCGCGGCACCATGGAGGCCATGTTCGCCACGCCAGTAAGCCGCATGCAACTGCTGCTGGGCAAGCTGATTCCGTATTTCTGCATGGGCATGTTCAGCATGGCCCTGTGCGCGGTGGCGGCGGTGACGCTCTTTGCCGTGCCGTTTCGCGGCTCCTTGTGGGTACTTGTGCTCTTGTCGTCCGTATTCATGCTGAGCGCGCTGGGTCAGGGGCTGCTGATTTCCGTAACACTGCGCGGGCAATTGGTGGCGGCTGAAGCGGGATTGTTCTCCGGCTTTTTGCCCGCACTGCTGCTCTCGGGCTTTGTGTTTGACATCAACAGCATGCCGCCCGTGCTTCAGGCCCTGACGCGGCTTTTGCCCGCCAGCTACTTCAATACCTGTTTACGTACCATTTTCCTGACCGGGGACGTGTGGGGCGTGTTTGGCCCCAGCCTGCTGTTCATGGGGCTGCTGGCCTCGGTATTGCTGGGGCTGGTGTACCGCAACCTTGTCAAAAGGCTGGATGCGTGATGGCAAGGATAAAACTGCCCCGTCTGAACCTGCGGCGCATGGCGACCATTGTGCGCAAGGAACTGCTGGTTCTGCTGTGCAACAAGGTTTCGCGCATGCTCATTATTGTGCCGCCGCTCATGCAGATTGTGGTGTTTGGCTGGGCGGCCACCATGGAAGTGCGCAATGTGGATGTGGCCGTGCTCAACCATGACAGCGGCAACTGGAGCCGCGAGATCGTACGCAGGCTACAGGGGTCGCATACCTTCCGCAGCGTGACATTTCTGGATGGCGAGGCGGATATTCGCCCGACCATCGAGCGGCAAAAAGCCCTGTTTGTCATGGTGTTTGATGATGAATTTTCCCGCAGGGTCGATGCAGGTGCGCCAGCGCAGATGCAGGTAATACTTGACGGCAGGCGCTCCAATGCGGCGCAGATTGCCTCCTATTATCTTGAAACCATTGTGCGCGGCATTGGGGAATCCACGCCACGGGGGCAAATGGCGCTCGGCGCTGCAACTGCCGCAGGCGGCGCGCCCAAGCTGGATGTGCGCGTGCGCTGCTGGTTCAACCCCAATCTGGAATTTCAGTGGTTCTTTTTGCCCAACCTTATAGGCATGCTGGGCTTTATGCTGGGGCTGGTGGTGACGGGGCTTTCCGTGGCGCGGGAGCGCGAGGTGGGCACCTTTGACCAGTTGCTGGTTTCTCCGGCCACCCCTACGGAGATTGCCCTTGCCAAACTAGTGCCGGGTTGTCTGGTGGGGCTGGTGCACGGCACAATTTTTCTGCTCATATCTATTTTCGGTTTCGGGGTGCCGTTTACCGGCTCTCTGGTGCTGCTCTATGTGGCCATGCTGGTTTTTGCCATGGCTTCGGGCGGGGTGGGGCTGATGGTGTCGTCGTTATCTGCCACGCAGCAGCAGGCCTTTCTGGGGGCCTTTACCGTAGGGGTGCCGTGTATTCTTATTTCCGGCGCGGTTACGCCCGTCATCAACATGCCGCCATTTTTGCAATACGCCAGCCAGCTGAACCCCATGCGGCATTTTACCACCATTGTGCAGGGGGTTTTTCTCAAAGATATAACCGTGGCTGCGGCAGCGGTGAGCCTTGGCAAGATTGCCTGCATCAGCGCGGTGGCGGTGGGCGTTGCCGTGTGGATGTTCAAGCGCAAGGCCTGAGCGGGTGGTCTAAGCGCCCCTCATAAGGCGTGCATAAATCAGGCTGGCCGTGTGCTGCTGACCTCTGGCGTGAAGCTGGTGCAGAATCAGGATGGGGTCAGGCTTCCGGCGGTTTTTTGGCGGAAGATGATTGCGGAGAGCGCGCAGGCAGCGGGGCTGGTTTTTTTGTGGGGGCAACGGTGCTGCGCGGCGTGCGGTGGGCCCTGCCCACGATAAGGGCAATAACAACAATGGAATAGAGATAGCCGGTAAAACCCACAAGCACTGTGGCATTTTTGGCAATCCAGGTTTTAGGCGTGATGTCGCCGTAGCCGATGGTGAGGATGGTCACGTAGCTGAAGTAAAACAGGTCGTTGGCCGCTTGGTCGCCCGCGCCCAGCCCATTGAAAGAACCCGGCTGATGGAACTCGATGGACAGAAACAGAAAATAGCCGCAATAGCCAATGAGCAACAGGCCGCACACCGCAGCGTAGACGATCTTGGTCGTAAACATCTGCGCGTGGGATATCTGCCGGAATACCTCAAACATGATGCTGCCGAAAAAACACAGATAGAGCAGCAGCAATTCCTCTTTCATGGTCTTGATAAAAAACAGATCCATGGCCCGGCCCACAATGAGCAGCGCGCCGAAAAACAGGACAAGCCGCAGAATGCGCGGTTTGAATTCAAAAAGTACAAGAGCAGCAAGCAGCTGGATAGGCAGATAGATTGCCTGCGCCGTGCCCCGGTAGATGTTTTCTGGAAATATGATGTTCAGAATGAACACGCACCACAGCGAGAGCATGAGCAGTTCAAAACGATTTTCGTAAAGTCGGGCGCGCAGTGCTCGTAGTTTCAGCATACTATCCTCATTTCGCGCATACTACAGGCATGAATCATCCCCGGCAAGAGGGCGCGCGCTCTTATCGATGCAGATAACCGTCGCATGGCGTGTGGACAGGCGGGAAGGAGAGCCGTACACTCCGGCATCCTAGAAATGCAATGGAGACTGCCATGCCCCAGAAATTTATCCGGCTTGTTATGCGGGGTTTGCCCCTGCTTATGCTGACGGTTCTGCTTGCAGCACAGGCGCAGGCCGCGCCCCTGACAACAAAATATTACAGCCTTGATCTGCCCGCGGACTGGGTGGTGGTGAATGGCCCTACCAAGGTGCAGGAAGCCGTGCAGGTTGTGATGGGGCAGAAGGATCACAAAAGTTCTGCGCTCATTATTGTGGGGCCTGCCAATGCTGGCGAGGCCGAGCAGGCCGCCAGGGGCAATGCCAAACGCTTGCAGGGTTCAACGCCTGTTTTTCGCAGCAATGGCCAGTGGGAATTTACCTTTGAGCAAAAGGGCGTGAAGGGCTACGGCATTGTGCGCGAAGATGCGCAGTCCAAGTTATTGCTCATGCTTGTAATCAGCGGCGATGCGCGCATGGCAAACTTTGTGTACAGCATGCGCGGCCCGTACCGGGCCTTGATGCCGCAACCGCCGCAGCTTCCCTGATGCGCAATTTTTACGATTTTGGGCCGTCCGTATGGGCGGCTTTTTTTGTCTGAAATTCCAGTCAGACGAGGATACAAAAAAAGGACTTGCGGATTACTCCGTAAGTCCTTTGATTTTTTGTGGAGCCCTTGAGCAGGATTGAACTGCTGACCTCATCCTTACCAAGGATGCACTCTACCGACTGAGCTACAAGGGCGTAGCAACGAAGAAAGCTTCTATCCTAACCGTGGGTGATCGTCAAGCATTCCTGCGCAATTTTTTTATTTTTATGAAAAAGCACAGGGTTGGGAGGCCAAAATCACCGGGATTACGCTTTCAGCATGCCGTGGATGGCGCGAAAAAGCGCGCGCCGGGCCTGCGGGGAGGTGTTCTCCGCAGTTTCCTTGCGGGCGGCAAGGGTCAGGGTCAGAAGTTCTTCCTGGCTTGGCAGAGCGGCCTTGCCCGTGGCCTCTGGCTCTTCTGCGTCCTGCTCCGGCAGTGCCCTTGCGGTCAGCAGGGTTGCCACCAGGTCCGCAAGTTCACTTTGGTCAGCGCTCAGCAGGCGGTCACGCCACTGCTCTGCCTGATGCAGGGCCGCGGTGGCGGCTGCGGAAACCTCGCGGCGGGCATCCAGCATGGCGCGGATGGGCGCAGGGTCAATCTCGCGCATGACGCGGCCAATAAACTGCATCTGGCGGCGGCGGCCTTCGTGGTCGCCTATGCGGGCGTAAAGTTGCAGCGCTTCCCTGAGGTCTGCGGGCAGGTCAAGGTTTTTGACTTCCTGCGGGCCAAGGCGCGTCAGCTCTTCGCCCATGTTTTGCAGGGCAAGGCTCTGGCGTTTTTTTTCAGAGCGGCTGGGCGGCAAGTCAAAGCCTTCCGCCTCATCGCTGGATTTCCATTGGTACTGCTTTTTGCGCGGCATTGCCTCTCCGTCAGATATAGATGCCCAGCAACACGCCAGCCAGTACGACCGGCGAAATGATGCCGTTGATGGTAAAAAAGGCCGTGTTCACATGGCGCAGATCCTGCGGCTTCATGAGCCTGTGCTCCACAAGCAGCATGACGCTGATGCCGAACCACACCACGTACCAGGGCCAGGAAAGCCCGGCGGCAAAGCCCGCCAGCAGCAGAAAGATGGACGTCATGGCGTGCGAAAACGCGGCCAGCGTCAGGGCCGTATCCGGCCCAAAAGAAGCAGGCACGGAATGCAGCTCAAAGGCCACGTCAAAATCCATGTCCTGAAATGCATAGTAAATGTCAAATGCCGCTACCCAAAAGGTAACAGCCCAGAACAGCAGCACAGCCGCAAGGCCAAGGCTTGCGGGATTGACCGAAAGCCAGCCAGCCAGCGGGGCAAGACCCAGCGTCGCGCCCAGCCAGAAGTGGCACAGGGCCGTAAAGCGCTTGAGCAGGCTGTAGATGGCCGCAAACAGCAGCGCAGGCACGGAAAGCCACAGGCAGACTGTGTTCAGCGCCGCGCAGGAGGCAATAAAGATAACTGCCATGAGCGCGCAAAAGGCCCATGTCTGCCCCTTGCTGATAGCGCCCGTTACCAGGGGGCGACCCTGTGTGCGTGGGTTGTCGCGATCAAAGGGCAGATCGGCCAGCCGGTTGAAGGCCATGGCGAATGAGCGCGCCGCGATCATGCCGATGGTCAGAAAAATCAGGCTGCGCGCAGAGGGCAGGCCGCGTGCTGCCAATACCGCCCCTGCCCACGCGTAGGGCAGCGCAAAAATGGAATGCTCAATCTTGATCATCCGGCAAATGTCGCCAAACTGGCCAAAAGGCGTGGAAAGCCTCATGCCGGAACGCGGAAAAAAGCCCATGTGTTCTCCTTAACCGCCGCAGTCGGCGGGGTCGCCCTGCAATTTGGCAAGGGCGTGGGGCAGGGCGGGCAGTACGGCGGCAAGGTTTTCCACAACGGCCTTGCGGCTGCCCGGCAGGTTGATAATGATGCTTTGCCCCAGTGTGCCCGCTGCCGCGCGCGAAATAACCGCGTGGGGCGTTTTGGCAAGGCTGGCGGCCAGCATGGCCTGAGTAAAGCCCGGCAAGGGCGTATCGAGCAGGGCGGCAGTGGTTTGCGGCGTGATATCACGCGCCGAAAGCCCGGTGCCGCCGGTGGTGCATATAAGGTCAAAACCCTGGCTCAGGGCAAGCTCCGTCAGCAGGGCGCGCAGTTGCGCGGCTTCATCCGGCAGCAAAAATCCCTGACTGTGGCTCAGCGGCATGGCGGAGCCGACCATTTCAGCAATGGCTGGGCCGCTCAAATCCAGCCGCTGGCCGCGCGCGCCTTTGTCCGACAGGGTTATCCAGGCAAGGCTGTAGCCGGTTTTTCTGGCGGTTACTTCCAGCGGGCCTTCGGGCAGATCCGTCAGCGCAGTCAAAAACAGACATTGCACCGCGTGGCTCGCCTGCCACGGCTCCTCCCCGTTGCCGCCGGGGTTTGCCATGTTGGGCGGCAGGGGCATCCATGCGCGCCCCGTAACCTTGAGCAGGGCTGTGCCGCAGGCCCCGCAAAAGCATGTGCCCACCCGCAGGTGGGGCATTGCCCATGGCTCGGGCATCATGAGGCCGTGGCTGCGGCAAAAATCGGTATCCGTGGCGGCAACAGGCAGCAGGGGCAGACATTGGCCCCGCTTGCAGGCGTGTACGTGCAGCAGGATATTCATACGTTGCTCCGGGGAACTGGCCGATGGCTGGTATCGGATTGGAGTGGGCAATAGATTATTGTAGCCGTAAGCGCAATGGGTTACAAGTCTGATACGCGCCTGCGTTTGCGCAGCCAGTGAGGCCTTTCGCCTACGCATGGCGCGTCCGCCGCCCCGGCGGCCCCCCAACGCTGCACGGCAGCGTCATTTCCGTGTATTTTAAGGAGTATCCCCATGAGTACCCGCAGCCAGGATCAGACCCAGGACCTGAAGGTTCTTGGCACAGGCCGCCTTCAGTCCCCGGAGGGCGGCCCCAGCGTAGCCCTGCTGGAGGCCTTTCCCAACTGCTTTCCCCAGCGCCCCTATGTGATCAGCATCAGCTTTCCCGAATTTACCTCGCTCTGCCCGGTGACCGGCCAGCCCGACTGCGGCACCATCACGGTAGAGTACATTCCTGACGAGCTGTGCGTGGAATCCAAGAGCTTCAAGCTCTATATGTTCGCCTTCCGCAATCACCAGTCGTTTATGGAAACCATCACCAACAACGTGCTGGAAGACCTGCGCACCCTGCTCAATCCCTGCTGGTGCCGGGTCAAGGGGCTGTTTGCGCCGCGCGGCGGCACGCGCATCCACGTGTTTGCCGAAACCTTCAAGGACACCATGCCCGAAGAGCAGAACCGCCTTGTGCGTGAAGCCGTGGCTGCGTGGAAGTCCGAACCCGATCCGCACCGCCCGTAGCTGCAACACTTTTGCTTCCGGTGGCAACAAGGGCTGTTAAAAGCCTAGTGCCGCCGGAAGTGGAATATCTTTGTTGCAAACAGCTTGCAGGCCACTTGTTTTGACGTGAGCGCGCCCAGAACAGCCGGTGGCGCGCTGCCCTGATTTTTTGCATGGCTGAAACGAGGAATAATGATCGCTTCTGAAAGCGGCTGCTCGCAAGGCAAGGGTGGGGAATCCTCCTCGTTTTGCGCTTCTGGCCCTGCCGAGCACGGCCCCGGGCATTCTGGCGGCATTGCGCGCACGGCGGCCCTTTTGGGCGGCTTTGCCCTTGTTTCGCGTGTGCTTGGCCTTTTGCGCGACATGAGCATGGCCTGGCTTGTGGGCGGCGGCGCTGCCGCCGACGCACTGGTGGCTGCCATGCGGCTGCCCCATGTGCTGCGCCGCATGTTGGGCGAAGGCTCGCTTTCCATGACCCTGACGGCAAGCCTTGTGCATCTGGAGCGCATGGGCGCATCGCCCGACCATGCTGTGGAGGCGAAGCGCAGCCGCAGCATGCGCCTGTTGGCCCGCGCTCTGGCCGTGAGGCTTGGCCTTGTGCTGACTCTGCTCACAGTGCTTGGGTTGGTGGCCACCCCTTGGCTTACTGATATTCTGGCTCCCGGTTTTTATGGGCCGGAACGGCAGGAGGCCATATACCTGCTGCGCATCTGCCTGCCCTATACGCTGGCGGCGGGCATGGCTGCTCTGGGCATGGCCCTTTTGCACAGCCTTGGCGTGTTCTGGCTGCCCGCTGTTTCTCCTGCCCTGTTCAATATTGTCATTTTGTGTTTTGCAGGAGCGGCTGCCTTGGGCCTGCTGCCTGCGGCTCCAGCTCTGGCTGTGGGCATGCTTTGCGGCGGTATTGCGCAATGGCTGGCGCAGTGGCTGGCAGTGCGGCGTTTGCTGCCTTTGCGTAAAGCCGGGCCTGACGAAGGGCCGGATATCGCGCAGGGTAGCGCAGGCGGGAATGAATCCTCGCTGCAAAAGCGCGCGGCATCCCTTGCCTGGAACTGCCTTGGCCGTCTGCCCGCGGGCCTGCTTGGGGCATCCGCACCGCAACTTGCCATGCTGGCAGCCATGTCGCTGGCGTCCAGCCTGGGCCGAGGGCAGGTGGCTGCTCTCTACTATGCCGAACGCCTGCTTGAACTGCCCCTTGGACTGGTGGGCGTGTGTCTGGGCATGGCAAGTCTGCCCACATTGAGCCGCCTTGCAGCTGCCAGAGAATTTTCGCTTTTTTCGGATCAGTTGCGCACGGCCCTGCGTTTGACCCTGCTGCTGAGCCTGCCCGCCGCCACAGGATTGTGGGCCGTGGGGCCGCGTCTGGTGGAAGGTCTGCTGCGGCACGGCGCCTTTGGCGACAATGCGGCTTACGAGACAGGTCTCGCCCTGTGGGCCTATTTGCCTGGTCTGCCCGCCTTTGCCGTCAACCGCTCCCTGCTGGCGGCCTGCAACGCGCTGGGCGAGGTGCGGCGCACGGCGGTCAGCGCTGTGTGGGCCGTGGTTGCTACGCTTGCGGTCGGGGCCGCACTGGTCCATAGTCTTTCGGGCAGTCTTGGCGTCATGGCTCCGGCACTGGCCGTAAGCCTTGGCTTGTGGCTGCAATGCGGCTTTTTGCTGTGCATTCTGGGCAGGGCGCTGAAAAAAGGTTCCGCTGGCGCGGCATCCGCCAGCGCATGTCTGCCTCCGGCGGGTGCGGTACTGCGTCAATGTGCCGCTGCTGCGGCCACGGCCCTTGCCGCGTGGCAATTGCTGGAACTGCTGCACGGGCGCGGCATCTGGTTGGGGCTTGCCCTTGCCATTACTGGCGGGGCAACGGCCTGGGCTGTTTGTCTGTTTGTTCTGCGCGATGCTGATGCCATTGCGGCTGCCAGCGCACTGGCGCACCGTCTGCATGGCAGACCACACCAACAGTAAGGAGCGCGGGGGCGTGGCTCTCGCGGCAAAACATATGCCCAATATCTCTCACGTTCTGCGCCGCAGACTTGCCCTGGCTGTATGGGGGGCGGCCTTGCTGCTGTTCCTGCTGCTTGGCGTCTGGAATGTCAATGAGGACAGGCAGGAGGCGGAAAACCGCCTTGGCAGCGAGGCCGGACGTACCGCAGCGCAACTGGCGGCCCTGCTTTCCCTGCCCGCCTGGGAGCTGGACGAACTGACCGCGCGCACCATTGTTATGGCGGCCATGACCGATGAATCCATTTACGCCATCAAGGTGCAGACACCGCGTGGCATGCTGGAAGGGCAGCGGCGCAACTACCAGTGGGAGCCCATCCCCTGGGACGATGAAATTGCGGAAAACAGCGTGCAGGGCATGAATCCGCTCAAGATGGAAGGCCGCCCCGTGGGGTCGGTGGAAGTGTACCTTTCGCCCCGCATTACTGATGAAGACCTGGCCCTGAAGGCCCGGCGGGAAGTGGCGCGTTTTTGCCTTTCCGCCCTGTTTTCAACCCTGGTCTTGCTGGCCCTGCTCTGGCACTGGGGCGATCTGGCGCGGCTGAAAGCCTTGCTGCTGGAGCGTACCGCGCCGCAGGGCACTGCGGCGTCCGGCGAACCTGCTGCTGATTCGGCTTCTGCGGCATCCCCGGAGCCAGGCCTTGCAGATATTTTTGAATCAGGCTCAGCTGGTGATAATACAGCCCGCAGTCATGAGGCATCACCGCAGCCAGCCGCAGAGGCGCAGGGCGGAAGCGGCGCGCCCCTGAGTGAAGATATCGCAGCCGGGGCTGTTGTGAGCGCCGAACTTGGGCGGGCCTTTTTGTTGCGCCGCCCCGAAGCCTGGCGCGTTACGGCGGGCATGTTCGGCAGAACGTTTGCCCCTGCCCCTGATCTGCTGCTGCGCCTCTATGCGCTGGAAGATGCCGATAACCTGTGCCGCCTTGGGCGGATTCTTGAAAAAGCAGCGCCCTGTGTGGGCGCGGAGCGGCTGGCCTCTACCGCGCATGCAATGCAGTGGGCCGTGAATGATACAGACGCCGCTTCTGCGGCTCTGGCCGTGGAAGAATGCGTGCTGGCGTTGCGCGAAGTGCTGGGAGCGCTGGAAACACAAACGGCCCGCAAGGAAAGCAAACCCTCGGTGCAAGAGGGCGGAAGATAAGGAGATCATATGGGTTTTTTCTCTGCCATAAAAAAAATGTTCGGCGGCGCGGAAGATGCGGCCAATGCGGCGCATGAAGCGCCCGCAGAAATTGGCGCAGATGCAGGCGCAGCTGGTGCTGCCGCAACTGAAGCTCTTGCAGAACCTGCTGCGAAACCTGCGGCAGAAGCCACTGCCCAGCCCTTTGCGGCATCTGCCGCTGATGAGGCCCTGACCCTGCGGCTGCGCGAGGCCGAGCCACGGCTTTCCGTATGGCTTGGCATCGTGCTTGAGGGCGTGGATGAGGCGGGCGACCTGTTGTGGCAGCGTCTGTTCTTTTTGCTGCGCGCCCTTGATGCCCCGGAGGCCGAAGCGCAGAACTTTGTGCGTGATTTTCAGGAATGGCTCGCCCGCATGAATTATCGGCAGGTGGAGGAATTCCGTTCTGAATTGCAGTATCGTCTGGCTCTCGCCCTTGATATGGAAGACGAAGAGGACGAGCGCAACCGCCTGTTTCTCAAGATCAGCCAGGGGCTTTCGCGTACCCGCGAGCAGTTTTCCAAGGGGCTGGACGCGTTGTTTGCCGGGCATGGCGAACTGGACGATGCCTTCTGGGAAGAGCTGGAAGAACTTTTTATCATGGCCGATCTTGGCTATGAGCCTTCCATTGAACTGGTGGAACGCCTGAAAGAGCGCGCCCGTAAGGAAAAGGTCACGGAATCCACCAAGGTGCGCCAACTACTCATGGCCGAAGTGGAAGAAATCTTTCGCGCGCCGCGCCGCATCGCAGCCGTTAACCAGCCCGAAGTTGTGCTGATGATCGGCGTCAACGGCGTGGGCAAGACCACCACCATTGCCAAGCTGGCCCATCGCGACCGCATGCAGGGCAAAAAGGTCATGATTGCCGCCGCCGATACCTTCCGCGCCGCCGCCATTGAGCAGTTACAGGTCTGGGCTGGGCGCGTGGGGGCGCTGTTCCATGCGCGCACCGCTGGTTCAGACCCTGCCGCCGTGGCTTACGAGGCTATGGACCGCGCGCTTCAGGAGGGCGTGGATGTGCTCTATGTGGACACTGCTGGCCGTTTGCAGACCAAGGTCAATCTGATGGAAGAACTGAGCAAGATCCGTCAGGTGCTGGGCAAAAAGCATGCGGGCGCGCCGCATCGCACCATTCTGGTAATCGACGCCACCACCGGGCAGAACGCCCTTTCGCAAACCAAACTGTTCAAGGAAGCTGCGGGCATTGATGAACTCATCATCACCAAGCTCGACGGCACGGCCAAGGGCGGCGTAGCCATTGCCGTTGCCATGCAGCATCACCTGCCCATCACCTATGTGGGCCTTGGCGAAAAAATGGAAGACCTGCGCCCCTTCAGCGGCGAGGATTATGCCCGCGCCCTGCTGGGCGTGAAGGAAGACGCGTAGGCCCGGTCAGGATTCAACCCTGCAATGCCGGCGCGATTGCCGGAAGCGGAGCATGCCATGAGAAGAGCGTTTATCTGTCCGTCCAAGTACGTTCAGGGCGAGAACGAACTGCTCAACCTTGGGTATTTTGTGCGGCAGTACGGCACAAAGGCCCTGCTGGTAGCCACGGAAAGCAGCGTGAACCGGGTGCGCCAGACGCTGGACGCCACAGCGGCCAAGTTTGGCGTGACCTTTGTGGAAACGGAATTTCAAGGCGAATGTTCACGCGTTGAAATCGCCCGTCTTGGCGAGCTGGCCCGCCAGCACTCCTGCCACTGCACCGTGGGGCTTGGCGGCGGCAAGGCGCTGGATACGGCGCGCTGCGTGGCGGCGGGGCAGGGGGTCATTGTGGTGCCCACCACAGCGGCAACGGACGCGCCCACGAGCCATTCCGCGGTGATCTACACGCCAGAAGGGGAAATGGAAGACTACGCCTATTTTCCCCGCAATCCCGATGTGGTGCTGATGGATGTTTCCATCATTGCCGCCTCGCCGGTGCGCTATCTGGTGTCGGGCATGGGCGATGCCCTTTCCACATATTTTGAGGCGCGGGCCAGCGTACGCTCCTGCGCTCCCGTCAACGCCGGTCTGCCCTGCGGCGCGCGTACGGGCGACTGCCCCCCTGCCAGAGGCACCCTTGCCGCGCAGGCCCTTGCAGCCACCTGCTACCGCACCCTGCTGGAAGACGGCTACAAGGCCGTGCTGGCCAGTCAGGCCAAGATGGCGACGCCAGCATTGGAAAACATCATTGAAGCCAACTCCCTGCTTTCCGGCCTGGGCTTTGAGAGCGGCGGTCTTGCGGCAGCCCATGCCATCCACGATGGCCTGACCGCGTTGGAAGAAACCCACACCTATCTGCACGGCGAAAAGGTCGCCTTTGGCACGCTGGTGCAACTGGTGCTGGAAAACGCCCCCACGGAAGAACTGGACGAAGTGCTGGGTTTTTGCACCTCAGTGGGCCTGCCTGTGTGCCTGAGCGATATTGGCATCACGGACATCAGCCCGGAAGCCCTGCGCAAGGTGGCCCGCAAGGCCTGCCTGCCCGAAGAATCCATCCACGCCATGCCCTTCCCCATCACGGAAGAGAGCGTAGCTGCGGCCATTATGGCGGCGGACGCGCTGGGCAATGCATTCAGAAGCTAAAAGCATCCTGAGGCGCAAGCGCCAGGGCTGAAATTGTCAGCAATAGAAGGGGGATTCCTGCACGGGAATCCCCCTTCTCCGTATTTGCAGGGCAACCCTGAGAAGTCCGATCTCCATTTATCCCCGGTTGCGGCGTATTTTTGCCGTTTTGCTGTTGGCGAGGGGGCGTTCCTTTAGAACTTAACAAGATATGAAACCCCCCGTTGACTTTCCCCCGCACTGGAAGGTTACGCTGGTCTGAAATAACCATTTGAGCATCTAGCAGGTGCTGAAAATACATCTGAAAGGGTTTGTGGGCCGATATGTATTTTTTGGGGATTGTCTACGTTTAACGCCTGGAGTCGTGTGATGAAAAAAATTTGCCTTGCATTGTTTGTCAGTTGCTTTGTCTTTGCATTCGCGCTCAGCCAGTCGGCCAGTGCCGCTACAGAGCTAAAGCACTGGCCTGCCCCTGTGAAAGAACAGCTCGACAAGGTGATTGAAAAAAATGCCAATCAGGGCAACTTTGCCGTTTTTGACATGGACAACACGAGCTACCGCTATGATCTGGAAGAATCCCTGCTGGCCTACATGGAAATGAAGGGCGCGCTCTCCCGCGAAAAGCTGCCCCAGGAACTGCGCCTTATTCCCTTCAAGGATACCAAGGACTTCAAGGAAGGTCTGGTCAGCTATTACTACCGTCTGTGCGAAACGGAAGACCTCATCTGCTACCCCTGGGTTGCGCAGGTTTTTGCTGGCTTTACGCTTAAGGAACTCAAGGGCCATGTGGACGGCCTCATGGAATACAAAAAGCCCCTCAAGGCCAAGTATTACAGCGGCGACACCGTGAAAGAAGCCAGCATCAATCCGCCCAAGCCCTTCACCGGCATGCAGGAACTGTACGCCAAGCTGATGGAGAACGGCATCAACGTGTACGTTATGACCGCCGCCAGTGAAGAACTGGTGCGTATGGTGGCCAGCGATCCCAAGTATGGCTACAACGTCAAACCTGAAAATGTCATCGGCGTCACCATGCTGCTCAAGGATCCCGCCAACGGCGCCCTGACCACCTCGCGCCTCCAGATCGAAAAGGGCCAGTACGACCAGAAAAAGAACCTTGATATGCTGCTCACCACCTACCTCATGAATCCCATGACCTGGTACGAAGGCAAAATGGGCACCATCCTCGGCTACATCGACCAGTGGAAAAAGCCCGTCATCGTGGGTGGCGACACTCCCATTTCTGACGGCTACATGCTGCTGAACGGCGTGGACGTGGAAAAGGGCGGCGCGCGCGTGTGGATCAACCGCAAAGACAGCGCCATGAAGAAGATGGAAGGCATGTGGACCAAGGCCGCTGCCCGCCAGAAGGAACTGGGCCAGCCCGTCACCGCCGACAAAAACTGGCTTGTGGTCAAGCCCGAAGAAATTCAGTAGCCCGAGGCGCGCTGGCGGTTCCGCCGCCTGACGCCGTGATCTGACATTCAGCGGGATATTCCGCCAGATATCCCGCGCAACCTGTCCCGCATCCCTACCCCCCCAATAAGTGAGGCCCACACGAAATGGTTCGTGTGGGCCTCATGATTTTAGTCTGCTAAGCTGTGATCAGTGTGCTCTTACTCGGCCTTGAAGGTGAGCTTGTCGTCCGTGGCGTCTACAGTGACGCACTGACCATCGCGGATTCTGCCGCCCACCAGCTCCTTGGCAAGCGGGGTTTCCACAGCCTGCTGCACGTAGCGCTTGAGGGGCCGTGCGCCGTACACAGGGTCGTAACCGGCATCGCCAATAAACTTGCGGGCCGCATCAGTAAGCTCAAGCCTGATCTTGCGGTCTTCAAGCCGCTTGCGCAGCCGATTGACCTGAAGATCCACAATGCGGGCAATCTGGTCGCGCCGCAGGGGCAGAAAGACCACGGTTTCGTCCACGCGGTTGAGGAACTCGGGGCGGAAGTGCGCCCGCAGATCCTCCATGACCCTTTCCCGCGCGCCTTCCTTCAGCCTACCGTCGGCGGAGATGCCCTCCAGCAGGTGCACGGAGCCTATGTTGGAGGTCATGATGACTATGCAGTTGCGAAAGTCCACCGTGCGTCCCTGGCTGTCCGTAAGGCGTCCATCATCCAGCAGTTGCAGCAGGGTGTTGAACACATCGGGGTGCGCCTTTTCAATCTCGTCAAACAGGATGACGGAATAGGGCTTGCGGCGCACGGCCTCGGTAAGCTGCCCGCCTTCGTCATAGCCCACGTATCCTGGAGGCGCGCCGATGAGCCGCGACACGGAGTGCTTCTCCATGTATTCGCTCATGTCCAGCCGCACCATGTTGTCTTCCGTGTCAAAGAGTGCCTCGGCCAAAGCCTTGGAAAGCTCGGTCTTGCCGACGCCCGTGGGGCCAAGGAAGATGAACGAGCCAGTGGGCCGCGCCGGGTCGGAAAGCCCCGCGCGGGCGCGCAGCACGGCATCGGCCACGGCTGTGACGGCCTCGTCCTGACCCACCACGCGCTCGTGCAGCTGGTCGCCCAGGCGCAGAAGTTTTTCGCGTTCGGATTCAAGCAGGCGCGTTACCGGAATGCCCGTCCATTTGCCCACAATTTCGGCCACGTCGTCGGGGCGCACTTCTTCCTTGAGCAGACGCGGGCCTTCGTGTTCCGAACCAGCGCCGGAAGCGGCGGCCAGCTTCTTTTCCAGCTCAAGCAATTTGGAGTACTTGAGTTCTGCGGCCTTGTTGAGGTCGTAGGCGCGCTCGGCCTGCTCAATGGCAAGCTTGGTCTGCTCGATCTGCTCCTTGATTTCGCGCACATGGTCGATGGAGCCTTTTTCGCTCTCCCACTGTTTGCGCATGTTGGCCTGCTGGGCGCGCAGGTCAGCCAGTTCGTTCTCAAGCTTTTCAAGGCGTTCGCGCGAGGCGGCATCTGTTTCACGGCGCAGGGCCTCACGCTCGATTTCGAGCTGCATGACCTTGCGGTTCACTTCGTCCAGATCAGCGGGCAGCGAGTCGATCTCTGTGCGGATCATGGCTGCGGCCTCATCAATGAGGTCAATGGCCTTGTCCGGCAGCTGACGGTCGGTGATGTAGCGGTGTGAAAGAACCACCGCTTCAACAATGGCAGAGTCGCTGATGCGCACGCCGTGGTGCACCTCGAAACGCTCCTTCAGCCCGCGCAGGATGGAGATGGCGTCTTCCACCGTGGGTTCTTCAACCATGACGGGCTGGAAGCGGCGCTCCAGAGCCGGGTCTTTTTCAATATATTTGCGGTACTCGTCCACCGTGGTCGCGCCGATGCAGTGCAGCTCGCCGCGCGCCAGCATAGGCTTGAGCAGGTTGCCCGCGTCCATGGCCCCTTCTGTTTTGCCCGCGCCCACGATGGTGTGCAGTTCGTCGATGAACAGAATGATCTGTCCCTCGCTCTTTTGCACCTCGTTGAGTACGGCTTTGAGGCGTTCCTCAAATTCGCCGCGGTATTTTGCGCCTGCTATGAGCGCGCCCATATCAAGGGCAAAGAGCTTGCGGCCCTTGAGGCCCTCCGGCACGTCGCCCTTGACGATGCGGAAGGCCAGACCTTCCACAATGGCTGTTTTGCCCACGCCCGCCTCGCCTATGAGCACCGGGTTGTTCTTGGTGCGGCGCGAGAGAATGCGGATAACGCGGCGGATTTCGGAATCGCGGCCAATGACCGGATCCATTTTGCCCTGACGGGCTGCTTCCACGAGATCGCGGGCATACTTGGTCAGCGCTTCAAAGGTGTCTTCGGGGCTGGCGCTGGTCACGCGCGCGCCGCCGCGCAGCTCTTCCATGGCTGCCACAAAACGGGCGCGGGCGATCTTGTATTCCTTGAAAACTTCGCCAAGAGGCGAGGAGGGCGCAACATCGGTAAGCGCGGCAAACAGGTGGTCAACGCTTACGTATTCGTCCTTCATGTGGTTGGCTTCGTTCTGCGCATCGCCCAGAATTTTCGCCAGCCGCTGGGTAATCATGATCTTGCTGGGATCCATGCCGCCTCCGGAAACAGAAGGCCGCTTGCGCAGCGCGCCCTCAATGGCAACGCTGAGGGCCTTGGGCTGCACGCCCATCTGTTCCAGAATGCGCGGCACGATGCCGTTTTCCTGCTGTACAAGGGCCAGGGCCAGATGCTCGGCATCCGTCTCCTGATGGCCCATGCCTGCGGCAATGCTCTGGGCCTGCCCCACAGCCTCGCGGGCTTTATCCGTAAATTTGTTGATGTCCATAAGCTTCCTCCACACGCGCCCGCGCTGCGGCGGGCAAAATTTTGTTATTTCTGGCCGGGAGGCTGCATGCTCTCAAACCGGCTATTCGTCTTCAAAATGCTGTAAGCGTTGCACCCTGCGTTGCAGAGAATCTATGCGCTCCAGAAGATCCACAATAATAGTGCCGCCGAGCACGGGCAGCTCAAAGTCGCAACAGATGCGCTCAAGCTTGCGTACACGGTAGATGTCTACATCGCGAAAAAGGAAATCCTGCGCCGCGCTGGTGCGGGCTTCAATCCAGCCAAGGCCCATCAGTTCCTGGAGCCGCTCCGGCGCAATGCCTGTGGCTTCAATGAATTCCTGCCAGACCATGACCGTTGAAGGCACGGGCAGTGAAGGTTTTTTCGGGGTCATGCTCATTTGTGTCCTCCACCAGTAACCGTATCGGTTGCCGCCTGCGGCGGCGCCGCTGGAACATGCATGCAAACCCTGTGCGCAGCCGCCGGGGGTGTCCGCTGGCGGCTGCCTGATTGTTCCCTACGAGCGGGCCTTGAATGTTGATATCTCGGCCAGCTTGCTCCACAGATCGCGCTCTTCGTCCGTGATCTGCGCGGGAACCCTAATCATGATCTTTGCCAGCAGGTCGCCCCGCTTGTCGCCAGCGCCCAGGCCCTTGCCGCGCAGGCGGAACTTGCGCCCGGAGCTGGAGCCTGCGGGAATCTGCATTTCTACGCTGCCTTCAAGGGTAGGCACTTCAACCCGCGCGCCAAGGGCTGCTTCCCACGGGGCCAGGGCCAGATCGCATTGCAGGTTGTCGCCGTCCACCTTGAAAACATGGTGGGGCAGATAGCGCACGCGCAAAAAGAGGTCGCCCGGCGTGCCGCCCGGCGCAGGGTCGCCCTGCCCGGCGAGGCGCAGTTTTGCCCCTTCGCGGATGCCAGCGGGCACGTTGACCTCAAGAGTCTTTGCGCCAGCGGGCATGTTGATGGACACGGAGCGCGGGCCGCCGCGCAGCACTTCTTCAAGGCTCAGGGCCAGCTCCGCCTCCACATCGCGGCCACGCCGCTGACGGGACGAAAATCCGCCAAAGGGATCAGGGCCGAAATTGGCCCCGCGCCCGCCAGCTTGTCCGCCCATCTGGCCGCCAAAGGGGCCGCCGAACTGAGCGCCGCCGCCATACTGGCCACCGCCGCCAAACAGGGTTTCAAAAAAGTCTGAAAAGCCCGAACCGTCAAAATTTTTGCCGTTGAACGTGAAATGCACATTCTCAAAGCCCGGTTCGCCCTGAAACTGCTGGCCGTGCTGCCAGTTGGGGCCAAGCTGGTCGTACAGTTTGCGCTTTTCCGGATCTTTGAGCACTTCATAGGCTTCGTTGATTTCCTTAAACTTCTCCTCTGCCTGCTTGTCGCCGGGATTGAGGTCAGGGTGGTATTTGCGGGCCAGCTTTTTGTAAGCCTTGGAGACCTCCTCGGCTGACGCTGCGCGCTCTACTCCCAGAAGTTTGTAATAATCCTTGTACGATACTGCCATGATGCGTGCTCCCCGTCGGGTCGTTTCCTTGACGTGCGTCCAGAATACACCTGTTCGCCACGCCTGCCCATAAAAAGTAAGGTCAGCCAGCGCATCGTCAATAGGCAACTGCCGTGTTTTTGTCTGGCATTACGCGGGGCTTTCCATAAATAACAACAAAAGACCCCTGCCGCCCGAAAGGGGACGGCAGGGGGCAAAAGTGAAAAATAGTAAAAATTATTCAGCTCAACCTGTAAATAGTATTGATTAATGTGTATATGGGGTATAATTGCAAAAGCTGTTTATCTACCAGACTATCCCGCGAGGAGCCGCACATGCCTCAGCCCAACGACCATTTGCTGATTGATCTCACCAACGCGCAGCAAGCAACGGCCCTGAATTCCGACTCCATTCTGCACCGTATGCAGCTTGAGACATTTTTGGATCGAGTCGATGACGTTGTGGGCCGAGTGGATGGATTTTCTTCTAAATTGAAGCAATGTGGTGATGGTCATGCTCGTAGCGTTAGCTATGAACGTTATCATGACGTGATAACCCTTCATGGTAAACGTGGTTCTGGTAAAACCACTTTTTTACTTTCGGCCTTGGAGTTGCTTCAAGGGGTAGGAGAAAAACAGCGAGAATTTCGTGACAATGGCAGAGCAAATTTGAAAAACCTTTGCGTGTTAGAAGTCCTTGATCCAACGCTCTTCGGTCTGCACGAACATTTACTCTTGTCTCTGTTGGCGAAAATTGCTGTTGAAGTAACAAATGCGGTCAAAAAAAATGGAAGAAATTTGGACTGCGGGCACTCTGACGTTTGCGAACTGGAAAAGTGGAGAAAAAGTCTGAGCCAGTTTGCAAAAAGCCTCAAGCACATGGGTGAAACCCGAGACGATCTTGATGGGGATTCACCCAAGGAAACTGTACCTTGGGATGATGCGGAGTTTATTTTTGAGCAAAATATGGAAAGTGCTAGGCGCAGTTTTAGCTTGGAAAGAGAATTCCATAAATTTCTTTATGATAGCCTACAGCTAATCGGCAAAAAAGCCTTTGTTCTAGCACTGGATGACATTGATACTCGTCCACAAATCGGTTGGCATGTGCTTGAAGTGTTGCGCCGCTATTTTACTTCTCCGCAGCTCGTGGTTGTACTCTCTGGCGATATGGAGTTGTTTAAAACAATCATTGAAAAACAACAGCTAAAAATTTTTGATTTAAATTTTGCTAGTACTTCAAGAGTCCGTAAGGAATTTAAATCTCGAGTTGACGGACTGACGGAACAATATTTGTTGAAGATTTTGCGAACTCCTTCACGTATTAGTCTTGGTTCATTTCAATTCGCTTTGCAACAATGGAGACGCTCAAAGCCAGAGGCCGAACAAATAATTGGTAAACCAGACCATAACATGCAACTTGAGCTTCTGTTGAAGCGAGCCTTTTTCCCATTACTAGCCTGTAGCCGCAGAATAGAACAGCGTCTTTTCAGACAGACGCTTTTTGGTAATCCCGCTCGGACTGTGACTCAAGTTTTGGCCGCATTGTGGGAAATTTCAATGAAGCATTCAGAATACCAGGTTGAAGAGGAAAAACGTTTAGACGAGTCAAACGAATATCTGCCTCCAGCCGTATGTGAGTCGGCTGTGGAGCGCATGCGTGAGGTTTTTCAAGTTTCTTTGCAGAATATGGGATTTTCGAGACCTTTTGATCTTGCAGAGGCTTTGCAGTCAGCACACGGTGTTAATTTGCTGATGCCGCAGTTGTTTGCACACGGATACGTGACTACTGGACTTGATTTACTGCCGACTCGTCAAAATCCTGACGAGAATAATGCGTTACTTGCGTTGAACGCAGAAATGGCTTTAGCAATGCGTACTAACCCTGCGGTGCTTCTGGGATATGCTCTTAAAGCTTGTTTTTTGCGCGAGGTTCTGTTGCGTCGCGGCCAAGAAATAGATGTTACTTTGTACGAAAAGTATGAACAATATCTTTGCCTCAAAACAGAAGAAATGCTTAGCGTGACGGCTGCACGAATATCAGCTCTGCATTGGGGGCAGCCTCGTGCTAAAGGGCCAATTCGAACTATGGGGATGGTTCGTTTATTTGGAGCTTCAATCACAAAAAATGCGCCGATTGCCGTGAAGGCTATGTATGGAATGGAGATTGCTAAACTTCGAGCAATTGGGCGTGTGAATATTCCAGTTGAATTGCAAATGTTTGTTAGTATTTCCAGTGACTATGATGATAATAAGCCACTTCGCAGGTGGGTAAATACCCCTGAAACACTCAGGGGGGCTATTTCATCGTGGCAGCGTGAATTCGTGGGCTTGGGGGTAGTTGAGATCCGTGATGGCGATGACAGTTATCGTGCCTTTTCTGTTTTTCCATTATTGGCTGCTTTGTGCGATATATTAGAAAATGAAGATTCTATGCATAGTTTGGTTGCACAATATGGTCAGATTCAAAGTTTTCATTCTTTTTCTTCATCAATTGATGCTTTACTGCATGAAGATGACTTAGGCGAAGATGAAGAGGTTTCTGAAACTGAAAGTGTATCTGTAGAAATTTACAATGAAAAATTTATTAATTCTTTAATTGCATGGGTAAGACAGTCAAAAAGAGATTTAGTTACGATTGTTTCGCCAACACTTCTTTGTTCGAGAATAATGCAACGTTTTTTTCGTGCTCTGTCTCTCATTGATAATGATATGAATAATAGATCAACGTATGTTGGATCATATATACATAGGTGCTTGATTGCTTTTTTTAATAGTGTTTTAGTTGAGGAATATTTACTAAAAGACAATGCTGAAAATAATACAAATGTTTTGCTTGATAGTCCGACAAAGTCAGATGATATTTTTATAAGGAATATGATTTATTCAAATGCCATTGTTAAAAAGTATTCTAGTGATAAATATGTAAAAGAGAAAGATTCTGTGGTGATTTTTTTAGAAGATATAAAGAAAGGTGATTCTTTAACTATAGCAAAAGAATTTCCATTATTCAAGTCAATATTTACCTGTCCAATTTGGGAATTATATTTAAACCAATCTGATTTTTATAATAAAGACGAAGAGGGTTTAACAGTGTTTAGCTTGTATATGGGAGCCATTGGAAAACCTGCAAATACTTTAGAAGATAGCAACGAGATTGCATATGGTGAGGGGCATGTTTATGGTATAAACCTATTTGCCCTCCTCAACTCTTTAGCTATCCCCAAGCCAGAACAGGGAGTTGTTCGTAATAATGCCGCATCGAATAGTGCTCGCAAAATTGTAAAAACAGAAACGCGCACTAATGTGGGCAAGAGGTATGGGCTGCCTTTAAGTCCAAAATCAATTAAGAGCAAAAAGCTATTAGAGGCTCCTGAGTCTTTTAGGTTTTTAGATTCCATGCGCCTCCGCCCAGGAGGAAGCGATAAAGCTTTTGCGATGCAATATGAGAATCTTGTGCGAACACTCTATCAAGATGAATCTGTAGTGAGCAGATTGATGGATCAAAAGAATTTGGATGCGTTCTGGATGTATTTAAGAAAGAACCTTAAAGCGTAATGATCATCACATACCGCCATTTTTGCGCATCGGCTCGCGTGCTGGAAGTGTATCAGTCCACAGAGTCCGGTTGTGACTACGCACTCCCCAGCACGGAGTCCTTGAGTTCGGCCTTGCGTAATGCAGTCAAGCTTAGTCTGCGCACAGAGCATGTGGATGTGCCGGATCACCAACACCAGAATCGGCGTGAGCAGGCGTTTACCAACACCAAGTCACTAGCAGGCATGCTGCTGACAGCCCTTGGCGCTACGGACGGGCAGGGAAATGTAAGCAGCGAGGCTGATTGTCACTGTCTGGAGGTCAACCACGGGCGCATCTATGTGCGCGCCAACAGGCTTGAAGACTGGCAGCACGAAATAACAGCTTATCAAAGCCCTCTGCCTGTTATGGCTGCCGCGTGGTTGCGGCGTTGCCTGCGGGAACATGTGGCCTTTACTGCCGCGCTCAAACCTTTCTGCGAATTTTTCAATCATTCTACCTTGCCGGGTGTGCACGACCAGCGCCTCAACGATCTGATAAAGAACGGCACACACAAGCGGGGGCGTTTGTGTGAATCGCACATGCACATTAACGGTTCCACAGAATTTACGCCCACATGGGTGCATTCCCTCGCCAACCACAAGGGCACCTACCGTGAGCTTGAGAAGGCCCGGAAAAAGGGGCCGAGCAAAGAGCGCGTTGGTTATTTTTTCGATCAGTTGCGCACATCACCTCTAAAAATTTTGCATAGGCTGCGTACTGCAACCATTTTGCGGGTGTGGTTATGCCAGTTGTTGCTGACCCAATCTTCGTGCGGGCAGCAGTCCGAACAATCCTGCCACAGCGGCAGCACTGACGGGCCAAGCTACAATGATCTGACTGCTCTGTTGCGCGGCTGTACCAATGGCTGGGAATTTTCACGACAGCATCCATTTGAGCACTCGGACCTTCCTGCGGGCATGACCGACGTGCAGCGCGAGGCTGCCATGTGGCTGTTTGCCCTGTGGAAGCTGCACGAAAGCAAAGACCACTTTTTAGCAATCCTCATGCATGTCTACATGCTGCTCATGCACCAGCATTTGCGGTTGCTTGTGCAGCAGCCAGAGCAGTACGGCTTTGACCAGTTTCAGTACATTACTCTTGCTGGCGCGCGCGAAGCTGCCGAAGATGTGGGAAAGCCAGGATTTGAAGCGCGGTTCCGGCAGTTTTACGGCATGCACGGGCCGGATATGGCCCATGTGGAGGCGCGTTTCGCGCCCAAGGATGACCCGCAAAAAATGGACAAGCTGCTGCGCAGCATCTGGAAAGGCTACATTGCAGCAACAGAACAGGCTAGCAGCAAGGGCATTGAACCGTGCCCCACGTGCCCCCGCATTGCCGGGCAGTTTCGCATTTGCAATGGGGTGGTGCACTGCGCCCCCGATGCGCTGGAAGGCAGCGGCAAGCCGTATACTCTGGGCCTGGTGGCGCACTTCATCAAACAGCCGGACACGAAAAAAGGTCGTTGTCGTCATCAGGCATTACGCGACACAATGGCCAAGCAGGCCCGCACCCTCATAGCGCGCCGGGAAGTATATCGTAAAAGTTCACCGGACCTGTATGCTGCTATTATCGGCAAGGATGCAGCCTCCAACGAGCAGGATACCTCGCCAGAAGTGTTTGCGCCTGTTTTTCGCCATCTGCACATTGCGGGCATTACCCGCACCACATTTCATGCAGGCGAAGATTTTGAACATATCCTTACGGGCATCCGCGCGGTGCACGAAGCTATACGTTTTTTGAACATGGGCAGCGGAGACCGCATCGGACACGCCACGGCACTGGGCTTGGCACCAGAGCAGTGCCGCATCAAGATATTCTATTGCAAGCAGGGTCTCTGGCTCGACAGTCTGGTGTGGCTGACATGGCTGTTGGAGCAAAAGCCGGAGCTGCGGGCCTTTGGCGGCGAAATATGTTCATTCCGGCAGGTTATTGAGCGACTGTACTTTAATATTTATGGCAAAGACTGCCCGCAACTGCATGTGCTGTGGAAGGCATGGGAGCTGCGCAAGTATGATCTGCGCAGCGTTACTGAGGATGATTTTGAAGCCATCACACCACAAACACGGCACGAGAGGGACTTGCTGCGGCAGGAAAAAGCCGAATGCGGCGAAAGGCTGTATGCGGAAGCTTGCCGGGAACTGGAACTATACCATGCCGCAGGCACAAAAAAATCAAGCGATTTTGTAAGGTGCAAAGACTGCGATAGAAAAAAGAAAATGTATGGCAAGTGGGACGAAGTCATCACCCTCAAACCAGAGGAACTGCCCGGTGCGGATTTGATACGGGCGGTTCAGGACGCCATTATTAGGGAAATGCTCCAAAAGGATATTGTGGTAGAGGTGCTGCCCACCAGCAATGTGCGCATAAGCCATTATGAAAAAACAGAAGAACACCATATTATGCGTTGGCTGAATTTTGATGACAAGCGCCCGGCCCCGCAGGTTGTTCTTGGCACAGACGATCCCGGCATCTTCTCAACCTCGCTTCGCAACGAATACAGTCTGATTCTCAACAAGCTCAAGGAGTTGTATCCCGGCAGGTGCGAAAAGCCATACGACATTATCAACCACCTTATCGAAAACGGCTTGAGCTACCGATTTACGGCATAGAGCTGACAACATCGCATTGCAGAATACAAAAAGGGAAGGAAGGGCGTTACCCTTGCCTTCCCTTCTTTGTTGCGGTCAAACTTGCCCGTTTTGCGTTCGTAGGCTTGTAGCTAGAGGTTTCTACGGCAGCAGCGGGCCGCGTGAGCCGATGGTGTAAAAGTTGCGGCCCACGCGGGAGGCTCCGTTGAGCAGGGTGCTGCTCAGGCCCAGATAGTCTGTTTCGGCGCGCGAGCCAGCAAAGCCGGCGTTGGATGCCGATACCGCCGACTGGTTGCGCAGGCTCCAGGCCCGCATGTCTTGCGCGTGTGCTCTGCTTTGTCCCTGCTGTTCGGCAGCGAGGGCGTCCAGTTCGCCTTTTTCAGCGGTGTCCAGGGTTTTATCCAGCGTGGAGCCTGCATCGGTCTGCGCTCCTGATGCCCCGGCCTGAGCGCGTTGGGCACCGATGATGCGGGCCGCCTCCTGCCTTTTGGCCTGCGCCGCTTCGTAACCCGCCCGGCGTTCCTGGCGGGCGGCCTCGTCCGCCGCCTGTGCGCTCAGTTCCGCCTGCTGGGCGTTGCGGGCCGCAAGGTCGGACTGATATTCCGTCTGCTGGCGGCGGTTTTCTGCCTGCTGCACGGCGCTCACGGTTCCGGCTGCTGCCCCGGCGAGGGCAACGGCGGCGCTGATCATGGCGGCTGTGCTGGTTGCTATGGCCATTAGCTGTCCTCCTCGATTGTTCCTGCGGCCTTGGCTGGCGGTGGCGGCAGGGTTTTGTGCCAGATGGTCTCCGTGGGCTGCGCTCCAAGGCGGCGGTAGAGCGCATGGCAGGGTCGGGACGCTGGCGAACTGTACTGCACAAGGCCCACGCCGCGCGCGGCAAGGGCCGACTCCGCGTGGCGCAGCAGGCGCAGGGCAAACAGGCCGCCGCGTGCCCCAGGGGCAAGATACAGCCCGTCCAGAGCCGCCAGCAGAGTTTGCGGGCAGTGCGGGCAAGACACCAGAGTAAAGACGGCATAGCCTGCCAGTGGAGCGCCGGAAGTATTGGAGGTCGCGCCGTGGTCGTCCTCGGCAAGCCCCCGCGCGGCGCTTATGTGCAGCATGCCCAGCCGTTCAAGGCTGGCGTAGCGTTCATGATCAAGTCGGTAACGTTGTGCGCCGTGCAGGGCGGCTTCCACCTCATTCCAGTGGGCGGCGGCGAGTTGTTCCGCTTCTGTGGATACCTGCGAAAATGTTTCTGTTGTTATGGTCAGCATGGATTGCTCCTCTTGCCGCATCAGGCAAAGGTTATGTCCAGCGTGAGCGCAAGTACGCGAAAGGGCAGGGGCCTCTGCTGCACCAGCCAGATGCTCGTCTGATTGTCCCAACCGCCGCTGGGAGCGCACATGATGTCGCCAGAAAAGGGCTGCACGGCCTCGCCCCAGTGCTCCGGCATAAAGGGCAGGTCGTACAGTTCGCTGCGGCTGGGGCCGTATTGCCCGCCTACGCTGCGGTACAGGCGGAGAGAGCAGGAACCGTAGGCTCGCCCCTGCGCCAGTGTCGTGCCGGAATTGAAGTCGCCCTCCACCGGCAGGGGGGAGAGCACTGATGCATACGGCAGGCCTGCCTGCACCACAGAGGCCGCATAGGGCAGCTCTATGCGCCCACCACGCACCACGCAGCCCTCCACAGGGCTGCCGTCCGCCAGTACGGAAAGCGCGCAGCCTTCCAGATGGTCCAGCCCTTCCACTGTCGACGTTGGCGTATCCGTGCGGATGCCAAGGCCGCAATCTACAAAGCAGGCTTCGGCAATGGGCTGGCTGTCCGCCCAGACCGGGGCCAGCCGTTCGAGAAAATAGCGCGTCCGGCCCGCAATGGTGCGGCGCACCACAAGGGCCAGCGCATCGCCGTCCTGATCAGCCACTGTTGCGGCAGAAATAACCTCGCCGTCTGTCACATGGCGCGACCAGCCCCAGATGTCGTGCTCCTTCATGTAGGTAAAACCCAGTAGCAGGCCGTCATCGCGCACGCACCAGATGGTTGAGCCGGGGGTCTGCTGATAGGCCCACTGTTTGATGGTGTGCCCCTCAAACAGGTGCGGCGCAAGAATGGAAAGGTCATTTCCCGAATATCCGTCTTTTTCCAGCGAATAGAAAAGATCGCGCACTCGCGAGCCGTGGCGCTGCACATGCAGTACCGAGTTGCCGATGATGATGGGCGCAAGCCCCGCGCTGCCCCAGTACGACTGGGCGGTGATGCTGACCTTCTGGGGCGTGATGGCCGATCCATCGCCGCCGCTGGCCTTGTATTCGCTGCCGGAGGTGCCCACCAGAAGATCACCGAAGCTGGCAACCCAGGTTACGGAGTCTATGGAGCCGGAGGCGATGAGGTATTCCACCGGGTCGTCATCCTGCAAGGGGCGCGACTTGCGGAAGGATTCAAAATTGCCCGTGCGCGACATGTAAAATGCCTGTGGCGTGCCGGGGGTGGCCGCAAGCACCATGCGCTGCTGGTGAAAGGCCACCACGCCGGGATTGTTGCCGTCAGCAAAAGGATTCCAGTCTTCGCGAGGCGTGTCTGTGGTGTCGGCCTTGTAGTTCTGGTCGCTGAAACTGGTGCCGGAGGCAACGCCGATAAAACCGAAGTAGCCCGCTTCCTCGCGGTAAACGTTATATTCCGCAGCGCCTTGAACGGCAGGCCAGCTTATGGTTGTGCTGTTGCCCACCACCCAGTCGGAGGGGTGCCGCGCTCCTTTGCATTCCCCTGCAGGCGAGGCGAGGGACTGCCTGCCGTTGGCATCCACCGCCGCCACCTTGTACCGCAGGGTGTAGGAACCGCCGCTGCCAGTAAAGGCCAGCGTGGGTGCGGCGGGGGCGGGCAGGGATGTGTTCAGTTTCACCTGTTCCAGGCTCCAGGTATAGTTTCCACCCGGTGCGTCGCGCCGCACTATTTTGTGCAGCGGATATTTCTGGTGGGCCAGATAGACCACATCGCCCACCTGCGCGTGGCAGAGCGAAAGCAGGTCTTCCGCCGCATAGGGGGTCGTCATGACAGGTGCCGTGGTGAATCCGGCAACTGTAGCAACGCGTAATGTTTTTTCGCCAAAAACCAGAAGAAAATTCTGGCTTGGATGCGCGCTGAAGGTGAAGGGGAGCAACACGGAATATGCTCCAAGCTCCGCCAGAAAGCGGGTGCCGGGCCGCCGGGCCACGTCGCCGTGCAGGCCGGGGAGCATGTTTTCCATGCAGGCAACACAGTTGCGGTAACGGGAAAGGTCGTACCGGGCCGAGAGTGTGGGTGATATTTCGCCGCCGGTAAAGTTTTGCAGGGCTATG
The DNA here is from genome assembly GCF_053570665.1 of Desulfovibrio intestinivivus. Lineage (NCBI taxonomy): Bacteria > Pseudomonadati > Thermodesulfobacteriota > Desulfovibrionia > Desulfovibrionales > Desulfovibrionaceae > Desulfovibrio > Desulfovibrio intestinivivus. The sequence continues at coordinate 1,916,136 of NZ_JBRBQT010000001.1, forward strand.
CGCATGGCTGTTCCGTCTGCAAAATGCCAGGAGCATCGGGCCAGGGTGTTTCATCACCGCCGCCATCCCACGGTGCGCCGGACTGTTCGGGCAAGGCGCGAAGTGCGGCCCGGTATGTCTTGACCAGCGGCAGATCGCCCTCGCTGATGGGGTAGTCGGCCAGCAGATACTTGTCCGTATCTGCAAGCCGCACGTCACGGGAGGCGCGCAGAACTTCAAATACGGAATCTCTGGGGCGCGCAGGAATCGCCCCGGCTTTATACGGCCTGCCGTCCCATCCGCGCACCACCTCATAATCAACCTCGACACTGCCGGGGAATGGTTGCGCGTCCCACATCTCAATATCACCAGCGGCGTTGCACAGTATATGGCAAGGCATCAGTTGCCTCCTTCTGTAATAACAAAGTGCATATACATTGCACTTAGGGAACTATAACTGGCCCACACTGCGTCCCCCTTGCGGACGGGCACCATTATCCCCAGTGATTGCCCCGGCCCCGAAGACCAGTCGAGGATATCTACTACATAGCTAGCTGTGGACAAACGTATGTACTGACCTGCTGCTGTGGATACACCAGCAAGCTTGAACCAACCTGCGGATGGTGCTGGTACTGTGTACCCCCCAGAAGCGGGAACGGCCACAGCCACCACCCTCTGGCTGGGCATGGCGTAGTTCGCCACCTTGCCGGAGCCTACTGGCGTCAGGTTATCCATATCCAGATTTGCCTTGCCCGCCAGGCCTGCCATGTAATTTGACCAGTCGAACACGCTGGCGCTGTTCTGCGCAGATGCCAGAACCACAAAATGCCGCAGGCGTATGCCCTCAGTAGTGACTGTGTTGGAATTTCCGTAGATGGGGCTGCTGCGACTCGCGTCAAGCCCAATAGAGTTCCAGCCACCACCAGATGATTGACCAAACCCAATACCGCCTGAACCTGTAGAGTATAAAGCACCCGTTCCATACTCTCCCCTAATCGCCTGAAATCCCAACGTGCTGCCTGTGATGTTCGGCAACCCGGCCTTATAACTCTTGCCCAGCTCTGAGGCACTTGCGGCCTGCGTGATGGAATCGCCGTTTTTCAGCAGCGGCACTTTGAACTTCTGGGCGGTGGTGTCCAATGCGAACTTGGCGCAGTTGCCCGTCAAGGCAACCTGGGCGGCAAAGGCGGCATAGGTGCAGGTGAGCAGTTTGCCGCCCGCAAGATACGTGTCGTAAAACTCCCTGAATTGTTCACGCGTGTATTCCGCAGCGTCAGCCGGGACTGTGCCGTTGGGCACGTAACCCTCTGCCGCCATCACGCTCATAATGCTGCCGATCAGAGTTGTGCTGACGGCTGTGATACCACTCTCAACCCCGTTCAGCCGCGTATCCTGCTGGGTGTTTTTTACTTCCGCATCGGCCATGCGGCTGAGCAGGTTGTCCGGCACGGCCTGTTGCGCCGCGTGGGCGGCAGTTTGGGCTGTCTGGGCGCTTGCCGCTGCTATATCTGCCTGCGCAGTGGCGGCGCTCATGCTTGCTTCTGCCGCTTCTGCCACCGTTTGTGCTGCTGTGGCTGCGCTGGCCGCTGCAGCAGCGGCAGAATGCGCGGCTGCGGTGGCGTTTTGGGCTGCTGCATCACGGCTGGAATAGATGGATGCAACCACTTCTTCCGGCGACTTGTCGCTGGTGGCGGGCATGATGACGGCGCGTGCGAGTTTTTCGTTCAGTTGCTGAAGTTCCGCAGTGGCCTGATCAAGCCCGTCTTCTATGACCTGCGGATCAAATCGCGAAGCGGATATGAGGTCTATGCCCTGCTCAAAGGGCATGTTGCGCACAATGGCGAGCCGCCAGCCTGCGGGCAGGGGCGCTCCATCGTGCAGATAGGTAACAGTGCCGCCGCTCTCGCCTATGTTGGCTGTCCAACCCTGCGCAGGAGAGGTTTCTCCCTTGGGCGATGTGGTGCTGATGTTTAGTTGGTCTGTGCTCCAGACCTTGAAGGCAAAGGGAAAGGACGTTGCTGCGCCATTGCCTTCATACACGGCGCGGCTGGGGCTGTAGGGCAGGGTCATGCCTCGCTCCTTGCGGTTTTTTGCTGTGATTGCGGGTGCACTCAGCGCACGGCAAGCCAGGGGTCTTCCACCGGGCGGTCACTGCGTTCGGACGCGGCAGCGCTGCGGGCTGGCGGCAGGCTTGCGGCGTAGAGCTGCTCCAGCTCGGCTGCCTTCTGGCTGCTGCCCTTAAGTAGGGGGGCAGCTATGAGAGCCGCCAGCTTGCGGGCCAGCATGTGCGCGAAGAGATCATCAAAAAGGCGGCTGTTGCGCACATCTTCCGTGTACAGGGCAAGGGCGCGCGCCGCGTCGGTGAGCAGCAGCGAGCCATCGCCCGCCGCATTCTGTGCAAGGCAGAATGGGCGGGCCGTAATGCCCTCGTGGCGCACCTCGTGCACCTTGAGGCAGTCATCGGGCAGGGCGTAGGCAAAACGGAATTCCGGCGCGTAGCCTTCGGGCAGCGGCACAAGGGCCATCCATGTTCTGCGTTGGGCAAAGCTCCAGGGGAAATCGCGCAGCACCTGTCGGCGGGCGGAATCCCAATACAGGCGGCATTGCAGGGCCTCTGGCGTGTTTTCCTGCTCGGAGGCGACACTGCGCGTCCCCAGAAAGCCCAGTGCGCGGTTCCACACGCTTATCTGGCTGATGGTCATGGCAGTTCCTGTGATGAAAAGGAGAAGAAGCCTCCGGCCTGCCCCGCAGGGGGCCGGAGGCTGTACGGTGGCGGGGTGTGTTTTAGCCAGCCATGATGGCAGGCTCGTAGGGCAGGTCTTCCTCCCGCGTGAGGGCGGCAAAGATACGTCCCTTGCTCACGGTTTTACCGTCAGCGGGCGTGACGGAGAAGGTCAGGCGCAGCCAGCTCTTGCGCACGCTCTGGGGCAAAAAACGCATATAGGGGCGCGCGCCAAGGCCGAGGCCGGGAGCTTCCACCGGGTTTGGCACAGTCACTGAAGCACCGTTAACGGCAGTCCAGGGGCCTTCGGCGCGATCTGCCTCCTCCATGCAGATGGTGAGGCTTTGCGTTTCAGCCGGGGCAAAAGCTTCGGTAACAGAAAGCCGCAGGGGCATGGGTTCCATGCGCCCGGGAAGCTTCAGGCCGGTAAGGGCCACAGGCTGTCCCGTGGCGTTGGCGGTAAGGGGGCCTTCAAAAAAAACGGAGTTGCGGTCGATAATAGCCATGAAAACTCCTTTGGCGGAATAGTGGAGGAACAGCGAAAAACCAAGCTGGGTACTGCGTGGAAGCCCCGGCAAGGGCTTCCGCGCGTTACAAAGGATTGTGGTTAGGCCACCACGCCTTCGTTGGAGAGCACGGCATCGCACTGGCGCACAGGGCGACCATGCAGCACAGGCACGGCCTTGGAGTCAAAGAACTCGCCGTACTGCAGCTGCACGTTACCCGCATCGGAATTCTGCAACTCAAGGGCGGTGAGCATGTCGGCATTGGCGTACCACACGGCCTTCTGGCGCAGGTGCTGGGGCATGAGGTTCTTGGCCTCGATGGTCAGCTTTTGCATATCCACAAAGCCGCTCTGCCCCTTGCGCTTGCCGAGAGAGGCCACGGGCAGGTTTGCGATGCGCACGATGCCGCGCCAGTCGCGCACGGCAAGGCCGCAGCGCCAGTTGTATTTGTCGCCCACCACCTGATATTTGCGGCCGTCCGGGTCCTGAGCCATGTAGGTTTTGAGGTCTTCGTGCGAGAGCCCGCCGTTGCTTTCCTTGGGGTAGACGCCGTGCACCGACTGCGCGCCCCACGAAATAAGCCACAGGGAGGTGCAGCCGCCCTCGTCGCGCCCGCCCGCATCGAGCACGTTTTTGGCGTCCAGCGCGGGGTAGCGCATGGCAAGGCCGTTGAACTCGTCGGGGTTCAGATTGCTGTTGCCGTAAAAGAGGGTGGTGGCCACTTTCTGGCGCATGGCCTCGGCAAAAGCCACGCCTTCGCTCATGCGAAAGGCCTTGTCGCGGCTGCCGTAGAGGCGCAGTTCTTCCACGTCCAGTTCCATGATGGCTTCAAGGATGCCGCAGCCTTCCTTGACCTGGCTCCACTGCGATTTGGAGGGCGGCGTACCCTGATAGAGTCTGCGCCAGTAAACCTCGGGCAGTCCAGTGCGGATGCGGGTGAGGTGGCCGTCGCTCTGGTTGGATTCCATCCAGAGCACATCGTCCATGATGTCGTTGGTTTTGTTCATCAGCTCGATGATCTGCCCGGCCTTGTCGCCACGGTAGAACTGTTCCATCTCGGCCAGGGACACCACCAAACCCATGGAATTAGCCATAATACCCTCGTCTGTTTGCAGGTTGCTCAAGAAATGTTGTTGCTATGACCTGTGATTTGCAGGGGCGTAAATCAGATGCTTCCGCTGCGCGAACTCCAGCCTGCGTACATGCGCTCTTCAAGCGGCGGCATGGAGCCGCCCGCCTGTCCCTGCACCAGCCCGTCCTCCATGAGGGCATCGGCAAGGCGGTTGAAAAAGCGCAGCACGTCAGGGTTGTTGCCGTAGCCGGTCTGTTCCAGCAGTTGGCCGATGCACTTGCTTTCATCAAACCGGTCAAGGGCAAGCTGGGCGCGGGCAACAGTGGCAGGCAGGTTTGCACCGCCGATCTGCGGGTCTTCCGTGGCCTCCTTGCGCCACTTGTTGACCTGCTCCTGCCACTGAAGGCGCTGGCCTGCTTCATGCTCGCGCAAGCGCTGGGCATAGGGATCTGCCTGCGAATTGGCCTGTTCATTCGCTCGATCGGGATTTTCTGCGCCAGCGGCAGCCTGTGGCGCTGCGGCGGCAGGGGCGGCACCGCCGGCTCCTCCGTTGCTCTGGTCTGCGCCGGAAAAGCCGCTCGCAGAGGAAAAGGCGTCTTCGGCAGTGGAGGAAGCCTCAGAATGTGTCGAGATCATGAGCGTCGTTCTCCTTGGTTTGCAGCAAGCGGGGCAAATGCCCGGGGTTTGTCTGTTGCATGAGGCGCATAAGGCGCATGCCGATCATGCGTTGGCCCTCGGCGTAGAAAAGGCGTGCGCTTTGGCAGGATTCGGGGGCATTGCCCACATCCTCGGCACTGAAGTTGCGGCACAGATGCAGCAGCCAGCGCAGCAATACGCGGCCCTGAGGCTGGGCCATTAGCGCATCCACTGCGGCCCGCATGGCGGCATCAAACGTCTGGGCGCGGTTGGCGGTATGCTGATGCATCTGCTGTTTGGCCTGTTCCCGCTGCTCCGCCTGTTCATATGGGGCAAAAACATCCATCAACGATGTTCCTCCGATTTTGCGCCCTGGGGTTCGTCATGCTGCTCCGCTTGCGCCATTGTCGCCTGTCCTGTCGCCTGTGCCATTTTCGTATGTTCAGCGCGGGCAAGGCCACCCGGCAGGGCGTTGCGCAGCAGCCGCGTGATGCCGTCCAGCACGCTGCCCTGTTTGCCGTCCGGGCCGGAAAGCGGGCTTTGCGAGAGCTGGCGTACCATGTCCACCCCTTTGCCAAGGGCTTCTGTGATGGCCTGCGTCTGGGCGGCATCAGCCCTGGCGGCGCGCAGCTGCTGGCGTTCCTCTGGCGAGCGCGTGAGGCTCACGGGCAGGCCCAGACTTTCCGCATAATTATCCAGCAGATGATCCACATTGAGGGTGTCCAGGGCTTCGGGCCATGCGCTGGAAGCCTTGAGGGTCAGGGCCATGTACTGGTCTGCCGCATTGATGCCCACCAGCTTCTGGGCCTGCGCCAGCAGGGATACAAACTCCACGCGCAGGCGGCGGCCCGCCAGCTCGGGCGGGCAGGGGGGCAGCATGTCCAGCTCGCGCATGCACTCGAAGGTGCGATCCATGAGCGGAATGAACAGCTCATCGTGCAGCCGTTCCAGCACCGGGCCAACAAGCACCAGTTTTTCCTCCTCCCGCGCCGCGATTTCGCTGGCTGTCACGCCGCTGCGGCCGTCAAGGATGAGCTTGAACAGGTCGTTGTAGAGTCCTTTGCGTATCTGATCCTGAACCGACTCCATAGCCTTGCGGGCCGTAGCGAGGTCGGGGTTTATCTGCAACAGGGGCGTTGCCGCCTGAGGGCTTTGACCCGGCGCGCTGTCCACGTAGTTGACGCCGCCAGGGGTGAGATCAAGCCCCACGGAGCGCAGGCCCGCAGCCACGCTCATGGGCGGGTCAACCGCCTTGTGGATGGCCTTGAGCGTGGTGACGCCCATCTGTTGCAGCATGCGGCAGTCGGGCAGGGCGTCCATGGCGGGCGAGCGCCCGTACACATCGTTGCCCGCCACATCCCAGCGCGGGCCAAAGCCCGGAAAGGAGCGAAAGCCCGAAATCTTGAGGGCATGGCGGTTGCCGTCGCGTCCTTCCAGCCAGTAGACGGAAGCCACGGGCATGCGGCTTGCGTCTGCCAGCCCGTGCTGCGTGTTTTCACGCGGGTACACGGCCTGAATGACGTTGCGCCGCTCCTCGGGATTGCGGCGCGCCGCCTCGCGCAGGGTTTCGGGCAGGGCCGAAGGGCCGAAAGCCTGAACGATCTGGCGCAGGGTCATGGCGCTGCGGCGGAACACCGTGTCCACCCGCCGCGTTGCATCGCAGTCCAGCGCATATTCCCCCGCGCAAAGGGGGATAAAGCGGAACCCGTGCTGCGGATCAGCCAGCTCAAACACAAAGGCCGTGCCAAAGGTGCCCAGTTCGCCATACATGGTGTGCATGGCATTGTAGAAGTTTGACCGCTGGAACACGGTGCGCATCCGGGTGGCGACTTCGTCCAGCCATGCCTGACCAGGGCGGCTGCGGGCCAGATCGGCATCGTCAAGGCTTAGCCGGAACCAAGGCCTTGCCGGACTGGTGAGTCCGCCCTGAAGGCCAGCCGCCAGCGTACGCATGGCCAGAATGCCAGTGGCGTCCACAAGCCCCCGGTTGAGCATGGGGCCTTCTTCCGCCGCGTCCACCTGCGGATTCAGGCGGCAGCGCGTGGGCAAAAAATGATCAGCCAGGCTTTGCCATGCTGCGTCCCATGGGGCGCGGCGGCGCAACAGGGCATCATGCCGCCGGGAAAGGGCCTGCACGTCCACAGCATATTGCACGGCATTCTGCGCGATATTCTGGGGCGCAGGCTGCCCCGCAGACGCGATGCTGTTCTGGATGTGTGCGGTCACGCTACTGCCCCAGAAGGGTTTTGCGCGTTGCATCGGCGCGGTTAAGTGGGCTGGTGTACACAGAGCCGTTGATGCCCGCCGCCTTGGCGGCTTTGTCTTTCTGGTTCTGGCGCGCCGCGGTGGCGGCCTCGGTTACGGGTTTTTCCACTTCCTGCTTGGGAACGGGCGCAACTGCGGGTACATCGGGCGTGCCGCCTCCTCCAAATCCCATGACGTTCTCCTTATGTTGAATGATTACTGACAAGTCCTGCGGTGTGCAGAGCACCAGCACGCCGTCCACCCATGTCTTTTTGCGGGTATGCAGACATGCGCCGGGCAAGCGCCCGAGCACGCGGAATCCACAGGCTTCGGCCAGCCTCCAGGCATGGCGGTTGGGGGCCGGGCAAAGCCCCATAACTGCGGAGCAGTCGAGGTTTGCAAAAGCCCAGTTCAAGCCCCCGTGCGCCATGGACACCGCCAGCCGCGCCCATTGACGAAAGGTGGTGAAATCGAATTCCCACACCCGCCCCCTGCGAGGACTGAACATTGCGCAGGCCAGCAATGGGGCCGGGCTGGAAGCGCAAGCAGAGGCGGGCTCCGGCGGCGGGCCGTAACAGCCCAGCAAGACGCCTCTTTCCGGAGCGGTGATTGATTGCCACTGGGCCAGCGTGGGCTTATGCAGGGAACTCATGGCGCTGGCTGTGAGGCCCTCGGCTTCCATGCGTTCAAAAACGGCATCGCGGGCGTGTTGATCCACAATGGGGGCGTAGGAAAAGCGCATCAGCGTCCTCCAAAAAAGTCGTAGTCAGTGCGGGCGCGGTGCGCGCCAGAGGCCGTTTCCTGCTGTGGGCGAAAGCCCGTGACTGCGTATCGCAGTGCGTCTGCCGCGTGGCTTGCCCAGTCGTGCAAGGGGCCGGAGCCTGCCTGCGCGGCCTGCGAGCCTTGCCCGGAGCCAGCCTTCCAGCGCCGCCTGTAGGCCCGCAGGGCCTTTACGCCCTGGGCGCAGGCTGCCGCATCAAACCAGAAGCGCGGCAACTGGCGGCGCAGGGCATCTATGCCGTCAGCCAGCGAGAGAGCCGGGGCCAGGGTAAAACGTATGCCCAGTTGGGCGGCGCTTTCCCAGCGGCTCAACCCGGTGCCCAGTTCGCGCACGCGGATGTCGTGCGGGGCAATGTGGGTGCCGTAAACAAATCCGCGTCCGGCAATGACCCCATCATGGACATCATGAGCGGCGGCTTCCGCAGTTTCAGCAGGGCGGGCCTTGGCGGCCAGCACCTGCGCATAATGCGCCAGCCCCTCGCCGGAAGCTTCGTAGTAGTCGAGGATGCGCCAGCAGCCCGAGGGCTCCACCTGAAAAAACCAGATGGCCGTGGCGTCATCCATGCCCAGATCCCATGCTGTATGCACGGGAAGCTCCGGCGCGTGGGGCAGGGGGCGGATGCGCCCCTCGCGTTCTGCTGTATCCAGCAGAGGCGCGTAATAAGCACCGCGCACTGCCGCTGCAAACGAGCATTCAAACTCCTGAAGATATTCGGCCTCGTCCATGCCCCGGCGTGCCGCTGCCAGCTCCTGCTGCGGCAGGTAGCCGGTTTCGGAAGCGGGAAAGCGAAAGCGCGACCAGATGCCTTCTTCATCAGCGCCTGCCTGCTGCCATACGTCATAGAGCAGGTTGTCCGTGCCTTGAGGCGTGCCGCAGAACAGTGCGCGGCCCTGGCGGTCGGCCAGCATGGGGCGCAGCACCTGCGTCCATACCTCGCGGGGCATGTCCGCCGGTTCGTCCAGCACCAGATCATCCAGATACAGGCCGCGCAGGGCTTGCGCGTTTTCCGTCCCCAGCAGGCGTATGCGGCCCCCGGTGGGCAGCACGCAGACAAGCTCGCTTTCCAGAAATCGCGTACCGGGCACGGCCCCGGCAAACTGCTTGCAGTAGTCCCATGCGACCGCCTTGGCCTGCCCCAGAAAGGGCGCGGCATAGGCTGCCCGCCAGTCGTGCTTGCCCACGCGCAATGCCTGGCGCACCAGATCATTGACCGCCGCTACTGTTTTGCCAAAGCGCCTGTGGCAGAGCAGCACGCAGAAGCGGGTGCGCTCCTCATGAAAGCGCCACTGCAAAGGGCGGGGGCAGTAGGGGATGATGTGCGGCGCAGGCTGGGACATGGAAAATATCCTTGTTTTTCAGGAGAAACTGTTAGTTGCTTGAGCCGTATTGCGGCAAAATTTTTTGCGCGTGTGCTTTGCCGGATGCACCTGACGGCTTGGATGATGTTCGGGGCGATGCTCCAGATAAATCTGCAGGCAGCCTGCCGGATGCAGCCCTTGGGGGGCCGCCCCACACAACAACCATCCTGGGCGGGGCATCGGGCGAGGCTTCATCGCGGAGGGAGCGCAGGATGGCATGCAGTTCTTTTATTTCTTTGACAATATCTATACTTTTTTCCGCAATATCAGCAGCGCTGAGGGTGCTGGTGAGCAGGTCAAGCCGCTGCCCAAGGCTGTCGAGCAGGGTGGAGTTGCGACAAGTGCCTTTACGTTTTGCAGGGGGCATCAGTTGCAGCCTCCCGCAGCATCGGTGCCTGTGCGGCAGGCGAAAGCCGCACCACTCTGAGGCACGAGGCGCAGACGGTCTTCCTGCCGCTCAAAGCTGTGCTCAAGCCGCTCAAGCAACCTGTCCAGACCAGAAATGCGCATATTGAGCGCCTGAATTTCACCGCGCAGGGCCGCCAGCTCGTTGTGCAGGCCTGCCATGTCTGCGGTATCGGGGGCGAGCCGCAGGTTTTCTTCTATGGCGCCGAGCCTGCGGGTGGTTGCGGCCTCACGCCGGGTATCGCGCTGTACGTGCAGCAGGTAGTCCTCCTGCCGCACAAAGGCCCGGCGCAGGCTCCACAAGGCCCAGGCAAACAGCCCCTGCACAAGCAAAACAAGCAGGCTTGCCCCTGTGGAAGAAAAAATGTCCATCATTACCGTATCCTCCAGGCCTGTTGACCTGCTCAAAAACAAATTGTCTCAGTGTGTTGCCAGATCGTTGCGAGTCTGGACCGGCCTAAAATCCCAGCCCCAGCATGCCCAACAGCAGGGTCATGATCTGGTTCAGGGCCGAGGGCGGCAGGTGGTCGCACCAGCCCGGAAAAAGCAGGGGAATAATGATGAGCCTCCCCGCAACCTCCCAGCAGAACAACAGGGAGAGCATCCAACCGAGGAAGGAGCGCCACAGCCGCAACATGCTTGCGGGCGCGCCGCCCACCTCAGCCTCGTTGATGCGGCTTTGCGCATCGTTCTGCCGGTTGCGGTCGGGCAGAATTTTGCCCACAGCGCCGGTGATACCGCCCAGCAGATTCCCTAGCAGTGCCCACATGTCAGTTTGCCTCCCGTTCAAGTTCAGCAAGATACTGGGCCAGGGCCTTTACCCTGTTGCGCCAGCCTTCAAGAAACACTTTGAGGGACGGGCGGCGGGCAGCCAGATCACGGTAAAAGGCATCGCGCAGGCGCAGTATCTGCCGGGCGGCAAACCACTGGAGGTTGGCCGATTCCAGGGCTTCGGCCAGTTCTGCCGTGCGCGGGCCGGAGATTCCGTCCTCGGCAATGGGCCGATAGTGGTCGAGCTGGGCTTCGCCAACGGCGTTCATGCCCTGCTGCAACTGGCGCACAGCTCTGGCTGGCCCCATGTTGACCGCGCCGTCGTACAGGGCCACTGCCAGAGGCAGGGGCAGGGCGGCGCAGCCAAGGGCATCCCAAAAGTGTTTTTTGAACAGCGCGGCGGCCTGCTGCATGGTGCAGGCGCGGATGTCGTCAGCGTCCACATCGCCGTCCATATCCAGATCAAGGCCGTTGTACGTACAATGGGGGGTGCGTGCAGCGGTGCAGCCATCGCAGCTTCTGTGCAGGCGCAGGCATTCCTGCCGGGCCTGCTGGGCAAGATCCTGCACCCAGCGCAGGGAAACCCCGTACTTGGTCAGACCGCCCGGATCAGCGGGATGGTCTGTGAGGCCGCCTTCCCATCTGGCGGTGAAGGCGTGGGCAGTATCAAACAGATTGGGCATGATGAGGCTCCTTGGCATGATGTGACCGCAATCAGCGGCGTGAGGAGAACATGCCAAAAAGTCGGGCGCGCGTAAGACTGAAAGGATTCAGTAGTGTCAAAAGCGCATGATGCGTTATTTTTGCAGAATTTTAGCGGAAAATGAGGAGTTTGTGGCAAAAAAAGCCAGCATAAACGCTGGCTTAAATTTTTTAAGGGCAGGCAGTCTGCCGTTATTGGCTTAATTTACAGCGCATTATCGCGCTTCTGGGCAGAAATTTGCGCGGAATCGCCAAGCATCAGCAGAAGTTTAGCCTGCGGGGGAACGGAACTTTCTTTTTTCAGAATTTGCCATACGCGGCGGTCGGATACGCCGTGACGGCGCGCCAGGCTGGACACCGCAGATGTACTGCTTGAACCGCGCCCTGTGCTGCGTGAGAAACCTTTGACGATCTCATGCTGCCGGAGGCGGGTCATAATCGCTGTGCAGCGAGGTACATACAGGCTTGTGCCGCCAAAGGTCGCCATGAGCTTGCGCAGGCATTTAAGGCCAAGAGTTTTGCGCAGCGGATGCGTTCTGTCCTTGGGCACATTGCGCGGTACGCGTATGCATTGCCCACCAAACGCGTGCAGCACCCCCCAGAATTGTTTCATATCGTTCAGGGCCCTCCATATCTGACGCGCATTGTCGGGCAAGTGGTTGATAAGTTCGCGCCATTGTTCTTCTGTTTCGGCCATATGCAGGGCATGGCCCCATGCGGGATTATTTTTGCGGCGTATACGCGAATCACCCTCTGGGGCAGAGGCTTTTGCCGAAGATTTGGCAAGTTCTGGTTGACTGTTGTCGGGCTTTGCCGGGTCAATGAGCCTATTGGTCATGGCGCGTCTCCACTGTTTGGCAGGCGCGCGCGGATATGTTGATTGCGGGCGATTCTGGCGTTGCGGGCGATATTTGCGAGGGGATGCGGAACTGTGCGGGGAACTCCTGATCCATCTGGCAGGCCAGAAGATACAGGTGTTCGATGACGAGGCGCAGTATGGGCTGCTGGATGGCGCACTCGCCAGTGTGTAAGGAATCCAGCACAGCGCTCAGGTTAGGGATGTCGTCAAGAAATGCGGACATGCTATGCTCCAGAAATAGGAAATTTAATTTAACGGGCCGTAAAATAGAAAAATCACTATTCGCAGGGATAGTCAAGGAAAAGTTTTATTTATAAGAAAAGTTTTAACAATATGAATTTATTTACATAAATTAAAAAAATTACAGAAAATGACGCCTTTTTTTAACATAGATTTAAAAGTTTTCTTTGAGCTTCAAGGAAAACTTGAAATTACCTAAAAACAAATATAGATGTGTACAAACAGCTCGTTTTTTTTATGAAAAATATGGTCCGTGCTGGTCGGCCATCTACGGCCCCGGCACTTCAGGGCAGCAAACAACAAGGGAAAAACATGAAGAAAGCACAAGCGCCCCTGGTATCAGCATTTGGCGCGCGTATGCGTCAGCGCAGAGAAAACTTGGGTTTGCACAAGCAGGTACTGGCAGACACTGTGGGGCTGAGCCTGACGACAATTCAGCAATATGAGAACGGGCAGATGCCCAAGGGCAGCCATGCCGTGCGGCTTGCCGATGCCCTAGAGTGTTCGCTGGACTGGCTGCTGGCCGGGCGCGGTGATTGCGGCAACGGTATGGTGCACACGCCTGAAGCGCGGCTTATGATGGTTCCCATGGCCGAGGCCCGGCTCTCTGCCGGGACAGGAAGTTTTGAAACTGGCGGCGAGGTGCTGCGGCACTATGCGTTCAGGTGGGATTTTTTGCGGCGTAAGGGCAACCCTGCGCAAATGGTGCTGTTACGCGTCTCAGGCGACAGCATGCAGCCCCGTATTGTGAACAATGACGTGGTGCTGATAGACCAGAGCCAGCGTGAGCCTGTGCCGGGGCGCATATACGCAGTGGGCGTGGAAGATATGGTCTATCTTAAGGTGCTGGATGCCATGCCGGGCAAGCTTATACTTACGAGCATAAACCCGGATTTCGCCCCTATCGAAGCCGACACCAGCGAGCAACTGGGCGGGCTGGTGCGTATCATCGGCAGGGCCGTATGGGTGGGGCGGGAGCTGGACTGAGCCAATCGGCCCGCATGCGGCCACGGCAGACGCACGCAGGTTTGACCTCATCTGGAGCGCAGCAGCCGTGCGCGGCAGATATCTACCTCACGAACACTGCCTGGCATAACAATGCTTGAGCCTTATGGTCGGGCAACTACGGGGCTGCGATGGGACTGCGACGAGGCCGCCTGCTATCAGTTCTTGAGGGCTACGCTGGGGGCGGCGATTTTATCCATGTCGTATTCGCTGGCAAGGTTGCGGTTCCATGCGCGGATGGCTGCTCCCTGCGACACCGACCACTGCTGCGAGGTTTGCCCGCAAGAACAGACAACGCGCCATACCTCCTGCCTGCGACCAGGGGGAAGCATGGATTCCAGATGGACATTGGTGCCGCCGCATGCAAGGCAGGGGCGGATGGTGTGCGGATCAAGCTCTTTCATATAGGCCACCATACCAGTTTTGAACCGGCATCACAAGGACTGCGGCTGCTAATAAAGAGCACCCATGTGAAAGACGCAGCAATGAAATATTTTTTTACAGGCTGAGGCATTCTTAACGTTTTGCTGACGTGCATATTTGCAATGTAAGTCCGCACGCGACATGTGGCGCGTTGCAATTTTTTTAGCACCTTTCTGGAGGAAATATGCGTTATCTGCTCGTTATGATCATGTCTCTCATGCTTGCCGCCCCGGCCTTTGCTGCCAACACCACCGATGCTCCTGCTGCTCCTCACGCTGCTCGCAAGGCCAAGGGCGTGACAAAAGTCGCTCCGGTCGATACGGTAGCCAAGGCATTGGCCGCTGCCAACAAAACCCCTGTGTCCGTTACCGGCACTATCGTGGAACCTGTGCAGGGCAAGAAAAACCGCTACGTCTTTGAAGACGGCACTGGCCGCATGACCGTGGCCCTTGGCAAAAAGGCCGCCGCTGCCGCGCACATTGAAGCGCAGAGCAAAGTTCACCTGACCGGCGTCATGGTGGTCAAGGCTGGCAAAGAGGGCGTGATGGCCGTGCGTAAGGCTGAAATACAGCAGTAGACCGCGAAATTGCGGAAATTTCCCGATGTCCGCAGGCTGCGCCACAGTGCGCGGGCATCGGGAACTGCTTTTAAAATATCTTCTGCCTCCTGCCTTCACTCCCCACAGTACATTAATCCATCCGGCGGCGCAGCCCGGCCTTTCTGGAGAACAGCATGCAAACAGTGCGCCCCGCCCTGTATCTTTTTTTTCTGCTCCTTGCGTTCAGCCTTGTGATCTCCATGGAATCAGCCCCGGTCGCAGCGGGTTTTGAAGGGCCAGGCGTTGCCGCCACAGTAACGCGGGCCGTTGACGTGCTGGGCGCGCAGGATGACGCGCCATGCGTTCTTGAGGGGCATCTGGTGGAAAAATTGCCCCGGCGCAAGCACCGCTATCTGTTTGAGGATCACAGTGGACAGGTCGTTGTGGAAATCGACAACAAGATTTTTGAGCAACTGACGATCACGCCCAAGGACAAGGTACGCCTGCAAGGGCATGTGGATTGGAACCGCAAACGCCCCAATGAGGTGGAAGTGGATTCCATATCCATCATGGGTTCCATAACGTCAAAGGACCTGCCTGAAACGGCGGCTCCGGCGCAAAAAACTAGCCCCGCAAGGCGCTGATAATGGCCGTTGCCCTTTTGCTTGTGGAGGACAACGAGGATATTCTCGCCAACCTCTATGCCTTTCTGGAGCCGCTGGGCTATGAGCTTGACTGTGCGCGCAACGGCAGAACGGGCCTCGCCATGGCGCTTGGACAGCACTTTGACTGTATTGTGCTGGACATAATGCTGCCCGGCATTGACGGCATAAGCCTGTGCCGCGAACTGCGCGACAAGCACCACAAACATACCCCGATCATCATGCTCACAGCCAGGGATGCCGTGGCTGACCGGGTACAGGGGCTTGAAGCCGGGGCTGACGATTACCTCGTCAAACCCTTTGCCCTCAAGGAGCTTGAAGCCCGCATACGCGCCCTGCTGCGGCGTGGGCGCATGTCTTCCGGCAATACCGCCGATGGCGGAGCTGTGTGGAGATACGCGGATTTGACGTTTAATTCGGGCGAGCACTGGGCCGAGCGGCAGGGCCGCCGCCTGCGCCTGAGCCCCACGGGTTTTCGTATTCTTGATGAACTGATGCGTGTTGCGCCCGGCCTTGTGCGGCGCGAAGATCTGGAGCATGCCCTCTGGGGGGACGACCCGCCGGAAGGCAGCGCCCTGCGTACTCATATTCATGAGTTACGGCGTGAACTGGACAAGCCTTTTGCCGAATCCTTGTTGCACACCGTGCCGCATGTGGGCTACCGTCTGAGCACCGACCCCGGAGACAATGACTGATGCCCCGGCCAGAACCACCGCTTGCAGGCAGCTACGCAGCTGTACCCCGCCGCAGAACCAGCATCCGCCGTCGTCTGCTGGCGGCTTTTGTGTTTCTGGCCCTGATCATGAGCGCGGCCTTGGGCATCGTGGGGCGACTCTCCTTTGATTCGCTGGCAACCTACCTTGTGGGCTGGCATGCAAGGCCCGTGATGGAAGCCTTTATTGAGGCTGAAAAGCGCGCCTGGGAAGCCGAAGACAACGGCGGCGGCAATCTGTATTACGGCGAAGACCTTGCCGTGGTCATGCACTGGCGCTTTCTTGTTGGCAAGCAGGTGCCGCAGCAGTGGCAGGAGATGCCGGACGGCCTGCACTTCATCAGCCACATGGAAGAATTTATTCTCATTGAGCGCAGGGATGACGTCATCTATGTGCTCAATGGCGGCACGGGCGCCTTTTTGGCCCTGAAACAGCGCCTGAACCGTATTTTGCTGCTCTGCGCCGTCAGCGGCCTTGCGCTGGCGGTTGTGCTGGCTGTGGTGCTGAGCCGCCGCCTCACTGGGCCGCTCAGCAGGCTCACCACTGCGGTGGAAAGCCGCCCCCCAGAGCGCATGCAGGCCCATGCGCAGGAAACACCGGACGGCTTGGCTCCCATTCCGCTGACCGGTCTTGATGACGAGGTGGGCGTATTGGCGCGGGCCATTGCTGCGCGTGAAGAAGCCCTGCAACGGTTTGTTCTGCGCGAAAGCAACTTCACGGGCGATGTGAGCCATGAGTTGCGTACGCCGTTAACCGTCATGCAGGGAGGTCTTGAAATTCTTGAACTGCAACTGCAAGGGCTGGCGCAGGCTGAAAGATTCGCCCCGGTGGTGCAGCGGCTGTTGCGCACCACGGCTCGTATGTCCAATACCGTGCGCACCTTGCTGATGCTGGCCCGCCGCCCCGAAGAAATAGAATTTCAAACGCTGGATTGCAGCGCGTTGCTGTGGGGAATAGTGCGGGAAATGGGAGGGGACGGCCTGTTGCATTGCTCTGCTGCTTCTGACAGCTTGCCCGATCCGGCTCCTGAAATCACCCCTGAATTGGCCTCTGGCCTTGCCAACGCGTCTTCCCTCCAGCCTGTTTCCGGTAGTGATGCAAATCCTCTTGATACTGGCGTGCCCGCAGCGTCACGCCACCCTGGCAAGAACGCAGCCGGGCGAGGCCCTGAGCAGCGCCGACCGGTAGCCTTGCAAGCTGATATCGCCGCCACTGTACTGGCCCGTGGGCAAAAAGAACTGGCGGCGATCGTGTTCAACAATCTGCTGGACAATGCTTGCCAGTATACTGAAAATGGGCGCGCCAGTGTTTCCCTTTGCCAGGGAGAGCTGCTTGTTCGCAATCGCGGGTATATCCCCACCGGCGTTGATATTTTTGCCCGTGGGGTGCGCTGTACCCAAAAAGCAGTCAGCGGGAGTGGACTTGGTCTTTCGCTGGCGCTCAGAGCCTGCGAAAGACTTGGCTGGCGGCTTGATATGGTTTCAGATCCGGCAGACGGTGAAGCTGTCTTTCGTGTAGTATTTCCTCCGATATCTCAGGGAGTTGACATATAATGCCCGGTATTCAATCTCGGCAGAGCGTGGCCTCTGCTTTCGGCTTGTTTTCTGGCAAGCGCCGATGGGTGCTGCTTGTGCTGCTGGCAGTGGTGGCGCTGCTGTGCTGGCGTTTATTTTTCAGCGGCAATCAGGCGCGCCGTGGCATGGGTATGGATACGCCGCCGGTGCGGGTTGCTGCCGCCCTCGCTCAGGATGTTCCCCATTTTCTCAATGGCCTGGGCACTGTGCTGCCCTCAAGCGACGTGCTCGTGACCAGCCGTGTGGACGGCCAGTTGCAGCGCCTGCATTTCAAGGAAGGCCAGCAGGTCAAGGCTGGCGACTTGCTGGCGGAGATCGATCCCAGACCTTTTCAGGCCACGCTGGATCAGGCGCGAGGGACTCTTGCCAAGGATCAGGCCCAGCTGGACAATGCCCGTAAGGATCTGGCGCGCTATGCCAAGCTTGCGCAGGGCAACTTTATTGCGACACAGCAGTTTGAAACCCAGCGCGCCCTTGTGCGCCAGTATGAGGGCACGGTAGAGGCCGACAAGGCCGCCGTGGATTCCGCAGCGCTCCAGCTGAACTACAGCCGCATCACGGCCCCCACGTCGGGACGTCTGGGCCTGCGCAATGTGGACGAAGGCAACATGATAAAGGCCTCGGACACCTCCGGTATTGTGCGCATTACCGAGGTCAGCCCCTGTGATGTCGTGTTCACCCTGCCGGAAAGCCAGGTGCCGCTGGTCGTGCAGGCCCTGCGCGCCCACGAGGATGACGTGGATCGCCGCCCCCTGCCTGTTCAGGCCTGGGACAGGGAGCAGAAACGCCTGCTTGACGTGGGCGGGCTGCTTTCACTGGACAACCAGATTGATCTTTCCACCGGCACGGTAAAGCTCAAGGCGCGTTTTCCCAATACTGAAGGGGCCCTGTACCCCAACCAGTTCGTCAACGCCCGTTTGCAGGTGCGCGTTCTTAAAAATGCCGTCACTGTACCCACCTCGGCGGTGCAACTGGGGTCGCGCGGGGCTTACGTCTATGTGGCGGCCAAGAACGACAAGGGGCAGGATGCCGTAACTGTGCGGTCTGTAACCCCCGGCATTGCCACTGACGCCCTGACAGTTATTGATAAGGGCCTTGAACCGGGCGAACAGGTGGTGGTGGACGGGCTTGACCGTCTGCGCGATGGTATTGAAGTGAAAATTGCGGCCTCCGCAGAAACACCCAAGGCACAGCCTGCGGAATAGCAGCCCGGCTTTGCCGGAATGCCCACCGTGTCTTCCACCCCTTCCTGAAGGGGGAGCATCCGCCATATGAACCTATCGCGCATATTCATTTTACGACCCATCGCCACCTCGCTGCTTATGGTGGCCCTGTTTCTTTCAGGGCTGCTGGGTTACCGCTATCTGCCCGTGGCGGCCCTGCCGCAGATAGATTACCCCACCATTCAGGTCCAGACGCTCTATCCCGGCGCATCGCCTGATGTTATGGCCGCTGTCATCACGGCTCCCCTTGAGCGCCAGTTTGGCCTCATGCCCGGCCTTGTGCAGATGAGTTCCCTTTCCTCCGCCGGTGCCTCGGTGGTGACCCTGCAATTCGACCTCACGCTGGCGCTGGATGTGGCCGAGCAGGAAGTGCAGGCGGCCATCAACGCTGCAAACAATTTGCTGCCCAGTGACCTGCCTTCGCCGCCCATTTACAACAAGGTCAACCCAGCGGACCCCCCGGTTATCACCCTTGCCGTCACCAGCGACGCCATGCCCCTCACCCGGCTGGAAGACCTGGTCGACACACGCATGGCCCAGAAAATTTCGCAGTTGCCCGGCGTGGGCCTTGTGACGCTTTCGGGGGGGCAGCGCCCAGCCGTGCGGGTGCAGGTGAACCCCAAGGCGCTTGCCAATGCGGGCCTTACCCTGGCTGACGTGCGCACGGCCATTTCCAAGGCCAACGTCAACAATGCCAAGGGCAGCTTTGACGGCCCGGAACGGGCCAGCACCATTGATGCCAACGATCAGCTTGCCTCTGCCGATGCCTATGCCGAAGCCATAATCGGTTACAAGGACGGCGGCCCACTGCGCCTGCGCGATGTAGCCGAGGTGGTGGAGGGCGCGGAAAACGCCCGTCTTGCAGCCTATGTGGCAGGGGAGGGCATGAACTTTCGGCCTGCCATCGTGCTCTCGGTGCAACGCCAGCCAGGAGCCAACGTCATAGACGTTGCGGACAGGGTTTTGCGGCTTCTGCCCGTGCTCAAACAGACCTTGCCCGGCAATGTGGACGTGCGCGTGGTAACAGATCGCACCACCACCATCCGCGCCACGGTGCACGATGTGCAGCTTGAGCTGCTGCTGGCTGTGGCGCTGGTGATCTGGGTCATCTGGCTGTTTTTGCGCAATGCCAGAGCGACCATTATTCCCGCTCTGGCTGTGCCGCTTTCGCTGGTGGGCACCCTCGGCGTCATGCATCTTGCCGGGTACTCGCTGAACAATCTCACGCTCATGGCTCTGGTTATCGCCACCGGCTTTGTGGTGGATGACGCCATCGTGGTGATTGAAAATATCTCGCGCTATCTGGAGCAGGGGCAAAAACCCGTGCAAGCCGCCCTTACCGGGGCAGGGCAGATAGGCTTTACCATTATTTCGCTGACCATTTCGCTGGTGGCGGTGCTTATTCCCCTGCTGTTCATGGGGGATGTGGTGGGGCGGCTGTTCCGCGAATTTGCGGTAACGCTGGCGGTCACCATTCTTATTTCTGCTGTTATTTCGCTCACGCTCACGCCCATGCTCTGCGCCATCATGCTGCGGCCAGAGCAGCATGACGGAAGTCATGCGCAGCAGGAAGACGGCAGGTTTTTTACTCGTCTGCTGGCGTGGTATGAAGAAAAACTCGACTGGGTACTGCAACACCAGAGCCTGACTCTGGCGGTGGCGGTGGGAACGCTGGTGCTCACGGTTCTGCTGTACATTGGCGTACCCAAGGGCTTTTTCCCCGTGCAGGATACGGGCGTCATCCAGGGGATGGCCGAAGCGCCGCAGGATACGTCCTTTGAGGCCATGGCCGGGCGGCAACGTCAGCTGGCCGACCTCATACTGCAAGACCCTGCGGTTAAGAGCGTGGTGTTTTTTGTGGGCGTGGACGGCGTCAACCAGAGCATGGGAACTTCGCGCCTTTCGGTGGAACTGAAGCCGCTGGAAGACCGCGATGCCCGCGCGCCTGCCATTGCGCGCCGCATTATGGAAAAATCCACCGCTCTGCCCGGCATGACCCTGTACTTGCAGCCCGTGCAGGATCTGACCATAGAAGACCGCATTTCGCGCACCCAGTACCAGTTTTCAATAGAAGCGCTGGACAGGGATCAGCTGGATCAGTGGCTGCCGCGTATTGTGAACGCCCTTTCCCAGCGTCCAGAGCTTGAAATGGTCACCAGCGACTATCAGAATCCGGGCCGCATGGCATGGCTGAACATTAACCGTGACGCCGCCGGCCGCCTTGGCATAAGCATGTCGACCATTGACAACGCCCTGTACGATGCCCTTGGGCAGCGGCTTATTTCAACCATTTTCACGCAAACCAACCAGTACAAGGTGGTGCTTGAAACCGCCCCCCGTTTCCGTATGGGGCCGCAGTCCATTGAAAACATCTATGTTTCGGGCGGCGATGGCAAACCCGTGCCGCTCACAAGCCTGGCAACGCTTGAGGAGCGCCCCGTGCGGCTTTCCGTTGCGCGTCAGGGGCAGTTCCCGGTGGCGACCATTTCTTTCAACGTGGCGCGCGGCTCTTCGCTGGGTGCGGCGGTCAAGGCCGTGGAAGAAACCGAAAAGGAATTGAAACTGCCCACGGCCCTGCGCACCCAGTTGCAGGGCGCGGCCAAGGCCTTCACCACGTCTACAGACAATCAGGTCTGGCTTATTCTGGCGGCCATCATCACCATGTATATTGTGCTGGGCGTGTTGTACGAAAGTTACGTCCACCCCGTCACCATTCTTTCCACCCTGCCGTCTGCGGGCGTGGGGGCATTGCTGGCCTTGATACTGGCAGATATGGATCTTGGCGTGGTGGGCATAATCGGCATCATCCTGCTTATCGGCATCGTCAAGAAAAACGCCATCATGATGATCGACTTTGCCCTGGATGCGGAACGCAACGAAGGCAAGGAACCTCTTGCCGCCATTCGTCAGGCCTGCCTGCTGCGGCTACGGCCTATCCTCATGACCACAATGGCGGCCCTGCTGGGCGCATTGCCCCTCATGGTCGGCTGGGGCATGGGCGCGGAACTGCGGCGTCCTCTGGGCGTGACCATGGTGGGCGGGCTTATTTTCAGCCAGGCGCTCACATTGTTCACAACGCCTGTCATCTATCTGTGGTTTGACCGCGTGAGCCGCCGCTTCAAGGGCCATAAGGAAGACAGCGGGGCAGGGCAGGAAGGAACCGCAGCCCGGAGCAATCCCCCGCAAGAGGCACGGCCATGAGTACAGAGCGGCAAGACGCGGAAAATCCGCCTCTGCAAGGCCGTGCTGCTGAACAGGCCGACAATGCCGTCACTCCGATTAGGCCGGAGGCATCTACCCGCCATGGCCGTGCGAGCAGGCTCAAAGCCCTGCTGGAGCAGGGCCGCAGGCATCGTTTTGGCCCTGAGGCACTGCCAGCCAACCTTTCCGCGCCGTTCATCCGGCGGCCTGTCGCTACGGCCTTATTGACCTTTGCCATTGCCCTTGCGGGCATAGTGGCTTTTGGTTTGTTGCCTGTGGCTCCCCTGCCGCAGGTGGATTTTCCTGTTGTTGTGGTGCGTGCAAAGCTGCCCGGCGCAGGGCCGGAAACCATGGCCGCCACCGTTGCCACACCGTTGGAACGTTCGCTTGGCCGTATTGCTGGCGTGTCGGAAATGACATCCACCAGCTCGCTTTCCAGCACAGAGGTTGTGCTGCAATTCGATCTTGACCGCAATATTGACGGCGCGGCCAGAGACGTGCAGTCATCCATCAACGCCGCCCGTTCAAATCTGCCCACCATGCCCTCCAACCCCACCTATCGCAAGGTGAATCCGGCGGGCGCGCCCATCATGATTCTGGCCATTTCGTCTGATGTGTTGACCCGCACCCAGCTGTACGACGCGGCCTCAACTGTGCTGGCGCAAAAGATTTCGCAACTGCCGGGCGTGGGCGAGGTTATTGTGGGCGGCGGCGCGCTGCCCGCAGTGCGCGTGGACGTCATCCCCGATGCCCTCAACAGGGCAGGCCTGACCATAAGCGACGTGCGCACGGCTCTTGCGGCGGCCAATGCCTTTATGCCCAAGGGGCAGGTGGACAATGGCGGACAGTACTGGCTGATTGGCGCAAGCGACCAGCTGCGCAAGGCGGAAGACTATAAACCGCTTATTGTTGCCCGCAGGGCAGACAAAATCATACGCCTCTCGGATGTGGCAGAGATCAAGGACGGCCCGGAAGACGTGCGCGCCATGGCTGTTTCGGACGGCAAACCGGCGGTGCTGCTGATTGTGTTTCGTGCGCCGGGGGCCAACATCATTGAAACCGTTGATCAGGTAAAGGAAATGCTGCCGCAGTTGCGTTCGTGGTTGCCCGAAAGCGCCGACCTGGGCCAGAGGCTCGATCGCTCGCTGACCATCCGTGCCTCGTTACACGAGGTGGAAAAAAGTCTGGCGCTTTCCATGGCGCTGGTGGTGCTGGTAACCTTTTTGTTTTTGCGCAACGGCAGAGCCACGGCCATTCCTGCGGTAGCGGCTCCCGTGTCCTTGCTGGCGACTTTTGGCGTCATGTATCTGTGCGGCTATAGCCTGGATAATCTTTCGCTCATGGCCCTGACTGTTTCTACCGGGTTTGTGGTGGACGACGCCATTGTGGTGCTCGAAAATATCGTGCGACGCCTCGAAATGGGGGAAACTCCCATGCGTGCTGCCTTGCGCGGAGCGCGCGAGGTGGGCTTTACCGTAGTGTCCATTTCCATTTCTCTGGTGGCGGTATTTACGCCCATATTGTTTATGGGCGGGATTGTAGGGCGTCTGTTCCGCGAATTTTCTGTGGTCCTCACCACGGCGGTGCTGGTTTCGATGGTGGTTTCGCTGACCACCACACCCATGATGAGCGCCATGCTCTTGCGGCCCATGGCACATGAGGATGCCGCCGCCGCGCAGGCCGCCCGCCTGGGCGCGGGTGGGCTTGCGGGCCTGTGGTGGCGTCTGCTGGCCCGTGTGGGCAATTTTTGGGGGCGGCTGCTTTCTGGCATGCAGCGCGGTTATGCCAACACCCTGCCCGTGGTGCTGCGGCACCCGCGCCTGACCATCTGCTCGTTGCTGGTGGTGATTGCCGCCAACGTGTGGATGTATGTTGTTGTGCCAAAAGGCTTTTTCCCGCAGCAAGATACGGGCGTCATCATGGGCGGCATACGTACTGACCAGAGTTCTTCGTTTCAGGCTTCGCAGGCAAAGCTGCGCAAACTTGTAGATGTTATCAAGGCAGACCCGGCGGTGCAGCATGTGTCGGGCAACATTAACAGTGGGCGCGGGGGGGGCGGCGGGGTATTTATCGCCCTGAAACCTCTTTCGGAACGCAAACTCGACGCCATGGCTGTAATCGGGCGGCTGCGCGGCAAGCTTGTCTCCGAGCCGGGCATGCAGATTTTTTTGCAGCCCGCGCAGGACATCATGATGGGCGGGCGTGGTGCGCGCTCGCAGTATCAGTACACCTTGCAGGCAGACAACCTGGAAGACCTGCGCACGTGGGGCCGCAAGCTGCAAAGGGCTGTGGCCGCCAACCGGCTGTTCAAGGATGTGGACAGCGATATCGAAGAACGCGGGCTTGAAACTCTGGTCAAGGTGGATCGTGATGCCCTGGCCCGTTACGGCCTGACCATGAAGGATGTGGACGCCGCCCTTGGCAATGCCTTTGGGCAAAGTCAGGCATCGACCATTTATCAGGATAAAAACCAGTATCATGTAGTGCTGGAATACGGGCCGGACTGGCTGGCCGGCGCCGATGCCCTTGGCAAGGTGCGCCTGCCGGGCGCCAACGGCCTTGTGCCGTTGCTCAGCGTCGCCACGGTGGTTCCCGCTTTTGCGCCCCTTTCTGTGGCGCATCAGGGGCAGTTTGCCGCAGTGACCATCTCTTTCAACCTTGCATCCGGCGTGTCGCTTTCGCAGGCGCAGGAGGCTCTGGCTGCCATCAAGGCGGAACTTGCCATGCCGTCTTCTGTGGTGAGCGGTTTTCAGGGCACGGCAAAAATGTTCAGCGATACCGCTGGCAATCAGGTTGTGCTGGTGCTGGCGGCACTGGCCGCGCTGTATATTGTGCTGGGTATGCTTTATGAAAGCCTCATCCATCCGCTGACCATTCTTTCAACTTTGCCTTCGGCGGGCGGCGGGGCCTTGTTGGCCTTGATGGCCTGCGGCATGGAGTTCAGCGTCATTGCGCTTATCGGCGTGTTGCTGCTCTGCGGCATTGTCAAAAAGAACGCCATCATGATGATCGATTTTGCCCTGGAGGCTTCACGCACGCGCAATCTGCCGCCGGATAAAGCGATTTTTGAGGCCTGCATGCTGCGCTTCCGCCCTATCATGATGACCACGGCGGCGGCCATCCTTGGCGCCGTGCCCCTGGCTCTTGGGCATGGCGATGGCGCGGAAATCCGTCAGCCCCTGGGCGTCACCATCGTGGGCGGTCTGCTGGTCAGCCAGTTGCTGACGCTCTACACGACCCCAGTGGTCTATCTGTGTCTTGACCGCCTGAGCCGTCGCTTCAACCTCTGGCGCAAAACACGGCGTCGCTCCGTGGCGCAGCAGAATAAGGAATTCATAGTCAAGCCCTAAGTTTTCTGCGCAGCCCCATTGCCCTTTGCCTGCATTTAAGAAAGGATATGATCATTCCCCCTACCTGACGATCCAGCGAGGAATGTCATGTACCACCACACGCTGCACATTCTGCTGTTCAGTTCTGCCCCTTTGCTGGAGGCTTCGTTGCGCGCTGCCGCGCCGCGTCCCGGTTTTGCCCATATAATTACTGCCGACCATGATCCAGAGACTGACGCTCAGGCCCAATGCGCCGGGGCCGATATTGTGTTGCTGGACGCTCCCCGGCTTGAGCATCTGCCCGCCATGCGCCGCGCTGCCAGATCGAGCGCCCTTTTCATATTTGCGGGCGAGGCCCAGCCTGGGGCAGAATATCTGCCGCTGCTCGATGATGTATGGCTTGGCCCCGCAAGCGCCAGCCTGTACGACTTTCACGTGGCCCGCCTGCTGGATGCCGTGCGACAGCACCGGGATCATGACCTCGCAACCCTGCACCTGAACACCGTCATTGACCTGACCACGGACCTTGTGTGGTTCAAGGATGCCAAGGGCGCGCACGTAAAGGTGAACGAAGCCTTTTGCCGCCTTGTGGGCAAGAGCCGCGAGGTTGTTGAAGGGCGCGGGCATTATTTCATATGGGATCTGGAGCCGGAGGAATACGCGCAGGGTGAATTTGTCTGTCTTGAGACGGATCAGATCGTCATGAACTCACGCGAGGTGGGGGTTTTTGACGAGGTGGTCAAAGCCCCGCAGGGCATGCGCCAATTCAAGACGCGTAAGGCCCCCCTGTTCAATGTCGACGGCAGCGTTATGGGAACCGTGGGCATTGCCCGCGATGTGACCGACATTGCCAACATGACTGCGGAGCTTGACCTTGTTTTGCAAAGTATCCCATATGCGGTCATGCTTCTGGATGCGGACAGGCGTATTGTCAATTTTAATGAGCGGTTCAGGAGGTTGTTTGGCGTTGCCGACCACGAGGACATCATCGGCGTGAAGCGGGAGGATTTTCGCAAACGCGCCATTGACAGCCTTGGTTTTACACGCAACGGAAAGCACGTCAAAATGCGGTCAGCCGTGGATGGACACGAGCGCGCTATTGATATGTATGAGGAGGATATCTTCGACATCTTCAATAATGTGATCGGCATGATCTGCATCTACCGGGATGTGACCCGGCAGCGGCAGTTTGAAAAGCGTCTGAAAGAGCGGGCCAATACAGATGAACTGACCGGCCTTTTCAACCGTCATTATTTTTTCAGGCAAATACCTGTTACCATGCCTCTGGGTGCTGGGCTTGCCTATGTGGATCTGGACAACTTCAAGTATGTCAACGACAGATACGGCCACTATACGGGCGACAAAGCCCTGGTGCTGACAGCCCAGTTGCTGCGCAAACACCTGCGGGGCGCTGTGATCGCCCGCTTGGGCGGGGATGAGTTTGCCGCCTACTTTCCCGAAGGGTGCACGGAAGAAAGCCTGTGCACCTGCGCCAGCGATCTGCTGACCTCCATGATTGAAGCGTATGACGCGCACGAGGCGTATCAGGGGCTTTCGGCCAGCATTGGCGTTGCGCTGGTTGAGGATCAGGGGCTTTCGCGCGAAGATCTGGTGCGGCGGGGCGATCTGGCCATGTATACGGCAAAGCGCCTTGGCAAGAGACGTTACTGTTTTTACACAACCAGCCTTGAGTAGCGGGCAGGGCGTTCCCTGTGGAAACGCCGCCGGGCACAGGGCAGACACGGGCCGGATATGGGCCGGATTTGGGTGCAGACCATGCGTATTCCAGCATTTGAGCTTGAAGTATTTTTTGGCAAATACGAATTTTCCACGCCGTATCTTCTGGCGCAGTCAGACTGTGAGGCCATGAGTATTGATGCCCTGCTGGGATTGGAGCCGGATGCGGCCTCAGCCCGGCAGGATTTTTTGAACACCAGCCTTGGCTATGGCGAAAACAACGGCAGGCCCGATCTTCGCCGCGCGGTGGCAGGGCTGTACGCTGGTATGCGAGAAGAAAACGTGGTGCTGTTTACCGGCGCGCAGGAGGGCATTTTTGCCTGCATGAACGCCCTGCTTGAGCCGGGCGACCATGTGGTGTGCATGTTCCCCGCCTATCAGTCCTTGTATGAGGTGGCCCGGAGCACGGGTTGCCATGTGGACTTCTGGCATCTGCGGCAGACGGAGCAGGGCTGGCAGGGAGATATGGATGAACTGGCCGCACTGCTGCGGCCCGACACCAAGGCCATTGTGCTCAATGCGCCGAACAATCCCACGGGCTTTACCCTGAACCGGGAACAGACCGACAGGTTGTGCGAGCTGGCCCGTCAGCGTGGAGCCTGGATTTTCTGCGATGAAGTTTACCGAGGATTGGGCTGGAACGCGCCAAGCGTTGGTGCAGAGGGCGCTCCCGGGTCGCAGCAGGCAGGCGACAACGCACCCTGGATTGCAGATGTGTACGAAAAGGGTATTTCACTCGGTGTGCTCAGCAAGGCCTATGGTCTGCCGGGCTTGCGCGTTGGCTGGCTGGCCTGCCGGGACACAGCACTGATGGAAGGTGTTGCGCGCTACAAAAACTATCTGAGCATTTGCGGGGCAACGCCTTCAGAAGCGCTGGCCCTTGTGGCTCTGCGGCATGGGGAGCATCTGCTGGCAAAAAACCGGGGCATTATCAGCGAGAACCTCAAGACGGCAGACGTTTTTTTTGCCCGCCATGCCCACATGTTTACCTACAACCGCCCTCAGGCTGGCCCCATTGGCTTTCCTCGCATACGGCTCAGCGAGCCTGTGGCGGATTTTTGCGAAAGGCTGGCTCATGAAGCCGGGGTTTTGCTGTTGCCGGGTTCCGTCTACGGCATCAAGGAACCGTATTTCCGCATAGGCTATGGCCGTAAAAGTTTTGCGGCCCACCTCGCCCGGTTTGAAGAATGGCTGGTGAAAAAGGGCCTTGCATAAAAATGACTTAAAATGTTTGGGGCTTGCCCCGTCATATGCAACAAACCCCGCAAGGCTTTGCCCTGCGGGGTTTGTTTTCAGAATTGCGGAACAGTGCTGTCTTTGCCTGCGTTGACGGCATCAAGATACCGCGCCCAGGCTTCGCCAATGGCAAAAAGCTTTTCGCGGGGGATTGCCGCGCTGTCATACGTAATCAGTATGGAGCCGCTGACACTGTTGCCTTCCACGGCATGCACACCGCTGATGGCGCTCATTTTCTCGCGGGCCAGCCGCAGTACGCTTTCATGCCGCAGGGCGGGATGGCGTATGCGCACCCTGCCGTCCACAAAACTGCGCACATACCTAAGCAGATGGATGGCGTTCATAATAGAACTCCTCGCCGGGCAGACTTTTCGGCAGGTGGGGGCGCATGGCGTTAAGGGCAACGCCAAGGGTGGTCAGGTTATGCAGCAGGGCGGAAACGCCCGGCCCAAGCACCATGAACAGGCCTCCCATCAGGAACAGGCTGTTGAGGGTCATTGTGGCCACAAAGTTGCCGTGGATGCGGCGCAGGGTATGATTACCCAACAGGCGGGCGCTGACCAGCCCCTCAAGGCTGGGATGGGTCAGCAGCACGTTGGCAACTTCGCGGGCCAGGTCCGTGCCATCGCTCATGGCAACGCCCACATGCGCCGCTGACAGGGCAGGGGCATCGTTGATGCCGTCGCCCACCATGAGCACCTTGCAGCCTTCTGCTGCCAATTCCTGCACAATGCGGGCTTTGTCCGTGGGCAGCACCTGAGCGCGAAATTCCGTAATGCCCACCTGTGCAGCCACGGCCCTGGCCGTGCGCTCGTCATCGCCTGTCAGCATGAGCACCCGGCGCATGCCAAGGCCGCGCATGGCTTCAACCACTTGTGCCGCTTCGGGCCGCAGGGGGTCTTCAATGGACACCAGGCCAGCAGCCCGCCCATCCTCGCTCATGAACAGCAGGGAACGGCCAAGCTCGGTCTGCTGGCCGATAGCTTCCGCAAGGGGCGAAAGATCAACGCCTTCATCGTGCTCAATGTAGTGGCGGCTGCCCACCCGCATTTTTTTGCCGTGCAGCGTGGAGGCAACGCCGTGCGCCACCACGTATTCCACATGGGCGTGTTCCTCTGCGTGTTGCAGGTCTTCTTCCTCTGCCTTGCGCACAACGGCGCGGGCCACAGGGTGGGGAAAATGTTCTTCAAGGCAGGCCATGATGCGCAGCACTTCGTCACGCTCAAAGCCAGGGGCCGGGATGACCTCCACAACCTTGGGGCTGGCCTGGGTGAGGGTGCCAGTTTTGTCAAAGACCAGCGTATCGGCTTCGCTCAGGGCCTCAAGATAGCGGCCGCCCTTGATGGCAATGCCGTGGCGCGCGCCTTCGCGCATGGAGGCCAGCACCGCCAGTGGCGTGGCAAGCTTAAGGGCGCACGAGTAGTCCACCAGCAGCACTGAAGATGCACGGCGGAAATCACGGGTGATCAGCCACACAAGCCCGGCAAGGCCAAAGGTAAAGGGTACGGCCAGATCAGCCAGACGTTCAAACTTGCCCTGCACGCCCGCCTTGAGCGATTCAGACTCTTCAATAAATTTTACAACCTGACGCAGGCGTGTGCCATCGCCCACATGGCGGGCGCGAATCACAAGCCGTCCTTCTTCAAGGGCTGTGCCAGCGTATACAGAAGCCCCTTCTGTGCGGCGCACGCCAAGGGGTTCGCCTGTCATGGACGACTGGTTCACAAGGCCGCAGCCTTCCTCAACCTCGCCGTCAACAGGGATGGAGCCGCCAGCATGCACAACCACAAGGTCGCCCTCGCGCACCTGCGCCAGAGGAACGGAAACTTCAGTGCCGTCCACCAGCAGCCAGACGTTTTCCACGTTCAGGGCAAGGCTTTCGGTCAGCGAAGCCATGGAGCGGCGTCGTGTCCAGTCTTCAAGGGTCTCGCCCAGTCCCAGCAGCAGGGTAAGCATGCTGACCGTGCGGAAGTCGCCCATGATGAGCGATGCGCCAATGGCGGCAGCGTCCAGAACGTCAACGCTCAAGGTGCCGCGCAAAAGCGCGCCCAGACCTTTGAACAAAAAGGGCAGCGCGCCCATGACGCTGTTGAATACGCGCAGGGCCAGCGGCAAAAAGGGGCGTACGAATACATAGCGCACCAAGGGCATAAGGCCCTGACTGGGCGAAAGCGCGTTTTCGTAATGTTGCCCCTGGATATCAAACTGACCGCCTGCATCGGCCGCGCCTACCAGCAAGGTAAGGGCGGTAACGCGGGTTTCTTCGTTGTCATAAAAAATCAGCAGGCTGCCGATCAGGGCATTGGCGTGCACTTCGGTGATGCCTTCGAGCGATTCCAGGGCGCCGGCCAGGGCCTCGATACGGCCTTCGCCGAGGCAACTTGATGCGCGCACGCGCATTCTGCCGGATTCAGGCGTTGTGATGCCACGCAATTCATGAACAATAAAAAAACGCATGCGCGCTCCTTGAAGCGAGGCGGCCTGGGCCGCACTGTCCTGAACGATCCCCTGCATATACGGGAGGATGGAGAGTTTGCGTGCCGCCCGGATGCTCGGGCGGCACTGGCAGCTTCAGCGCCGAAAAAAGGCGCTGCAAACAACTGCGTGATTAGGCCTCGGTGGCGTCCTTGGATGTCTTGCGCTTTTCAGCCGCAAGGCGGGCCTCTGCGGTGAGGTCTTCCACATCTTCCTTGATGGCTTCAACCTTGCTCAGCAGGGCGTCTTTCACGTCCATGCCGCGGCTCAAAAGGTCAGTGGCCAGGGGCTTGAAATCCAGCTTGCCCTTGCTTACGGCCACCGCGCCGAGCACACCCAGGGCAACGCCGCCCAAAAACCACAATCCGCACTTCATGCCTTCGTTCATTTTCCTTCTCCTTGCTCTTGTGTGTCCAGATTCGGTCAGCGATTCCAGCATGCGGCAGATGGCCGAATCGAGATAATAGTCCAGCTTCCGTCCGGTCGCTCACTTGCGACCGGACGGTAAAACTGGCAGATTTTCAGGGTATGATGCTTAGATAAAAGCTAGCTGGAAGCGCCGGAAAGGTCAACTTTGATAAAGTCGGCTTCGCTGTTGCGCAAGGAGATGGTTACGCCTGAAAGGCGCAAGGCGACAGGATCCTTAAGGGGGGCGCGGCCTACGATGGAAACCGTGGTGCCGGGGATAAGACCCATATCACGAATGCGGCGGTTCATTTCGCCAAGGGCTTCAACGGCTGCAATCTTTCCCTGCTGTCCTACTTGCATCTGACGCAGATTGACAATCTGGCTCATGCGTGCACTCTCTATGTTTGATGCTGGTGGCAAATTTGTTCAATGGCTTTTAACCGTTCTGGATGAACAGGACGGGGTGTGCCCCCCCCCTGCTGCAATCCACAAAACAACCTTGCCTTCATTACGGTTCTGTGTCAAGAGAAAAGAAAGTCGTTTTCAAATTTGATGACAGATCAGGGCTTTAGTCCTGCAACAAGGAGGGGCCATGTTTCCTCAATATGTAGCGCATAGTATGGAAGGGCGGGCGCGTCTGCGCCATCCGGCTCTGGGCGAGGTTGCCGTGCGCAGCTCCGTGCAGGCAGCGCTTGGTAAAGAGCAGGATGTGCTTGAAGTACGGCCCGGTGCTGCCTCCATGCTTCTGCTTTTGAAGCCCGGCGTGGACCTTGCCAGCCTGTGCCAGCGGCTGGAACTGAGCGTACCGATCCTGGCCCGCTCGCAGGCTGAGGTCGCAGCCGAGCTGCGCGCTACGGCACGCGCCCAGCGGTGTGAGCAGTGGCGTAGCAAGGGCGGCGACAAAAGTGCATCTGCAACCAAGGGTTTTTCTTTAGGCAACAGGGGTGACAAGAGAAATATCCTGGGCATTTCGCAGCGAAAACTCGAAGTTCGGGCCATGCTGGGCGTGGCAGGGGTGTGCCTGGCTTCCGGCCTGTCCGGGCCCAAGCCGCTGCATCTGCTGGCGGGCCTTGCCTGGGCGTTGATGGCCAGCCGCCACGTGTGGGTTCGGCGCAAGGCTGTTTAATGAAAGCTTCCGTTGAACGTGTGCGCGCCGCCTGCGCGCGCTGCGCCGCATTTGCAGGCAAGTGGCTGCTGACGATCTTTGTGGCTGTGGCCGCTTTTGCCCTTGCGGCGCAGGCTCTGGCTCTGGTGCTGGCGGCTCTTGCCCTCTTGCTGATTGCCTTGTGCCTTGCCTCCATGTGCATGCCAGAGGAAAGCCGGGCTGTGTGGGCGTGGATGCGTGACACGCTGGGGCGCTGGAGCGCTGTGGCTGGAACAGATAAGACGGATGAGGCGCAATCGCCCGCTGAACCTGTGCCCGCTGAACCAGTGCAGGGTGAACCTTCGCAGAATGAATCGGTGTAGGCGGCAGGTACTGCCCCGCATGACCCGCAGAGAGGCGACTCCCGGCGGGAAGAATCATCAAAGTAGCCAGCACCTCTCAGAGAAATCTGTAAATTCGTAGTCAGCCTTGAGCCACGCCGCAGTGCCCTGGTCTGACTGGCGATTGGCGGCACTCTGGCTGACGCGGAACGTCCTCCTTTTGCGGGCCCGCGTTCAGAGCACACCTCAATAACCAGCGTGATCCTGCGGTCAGGCTCATTTTACCAATCTGGCTTTACTGTATCTCAGACAGCAGCACACCCCCGCGATGGCACAATCTGCGGGGGTGTGCTGTTTTGCCGGGACGTTGAGGGTGCGCCCCGGTTAGAGTGCAAAGCCGCTCCGGGCAGCCCTGCACCTGAAGTATCAGACCTGCGCGGTCTCGGCAGCGCCTTCGGCGGCGCTTTCCGTTTCGTGTCGGCCTGCAACAAGGTTGCGGTGTCCTTCAATTATTTTGCCGATGACTTCCGGTTCTGCCAGCGAAGTGGTGTCGCCGATGTCTTCGTAGCTGTCGCCAGCGATCTTGCGCAACATACGGCGGATGATCTTGCCCGAGGTGGTCTTGGGCATGGCGTCCACAAACTGGATGAATTCCGGGCTGGCAAGCGCGCCGATGTCGCGGCGCACGGCATCGCGCAGTTTTACGCGCAGTTGCGCGCTCCACGGCACTTCATCCCGCGTAACCACGTAGGCGTAGATGCCTTCGCCCTTGAGGGCGTGGGGCATGGGCACAACGGCGGCTTCGCCCACTTCGGGGCAGGCAGCCAGCACGGCTTCGATTTCTGCCGTGGAGAGCCGGTGCCCCGACACGTTGATGGAGTCGTCCACGCGACCCAGAATCCAGAAGTAGCCGTCCTGATCAACTTCTGCCGCATCGCCTGAAGAATAGCAGCCGAAGCGTGAGAAGTAGGACTGGTACTTTTCCTCATCATTATACACGCCCTGCATCATGCCGGGCCAGGGGCGGCGGATGACCAGATGCCCGGCCTTGCTGCCTGCTTCGGCTTCGTCCCCGTCACGCGAGGCTGTGCCGATAACCGCAGCGTCAATGCCGGGCAGGGGCTTGGAGGCCGACCCGGGCTTGAGCTTGGTGGCATAGGGCATGGGAGCGATCATGGCGCCGCCGGTTTCGGTCTGCCACCATGTGTCCACGATGGGCAGCTCGCCGCCGCCGATGTTCTTGTGGTACCACTGCCATGCCTCGGGGTTGATGGGCTCGCCCACGCTGCCGAGAATGCGCAGGCTGCGCAGGTCGTAGCGCTCTGTCCACGCCTCGTTCATGCGCATGAGCGAGCGGATGACCGTGGGCGCGGTATAGAAGATGTTGACCCGGAAGTTCTCTACAATGCGCCAGTAGCGGTCAGGGTATGGCCATGTGGGCACGCCTTCAAACATCAGCGTGGTGGCCCCAAGCGAAAGCGGCCCGTACACGCCATAGGTGTGGCCTGTGATCCAGCCTGCATCTGCCGTGCACCAGTACACATCATCGTCGCGCATGTCGAAGCACCACTGCGTGGAGTGCGCCGCATATGTGAGGTAGCCGCCCGTGGAATGCATGACGCCCGTGGGCTTGCCCGTGCTGCCGCTTGTGTGCAGCAGAAAGAGCGTATCGTTGGCGTCCATGGGTTCGCAGGGGAAGTCCGGGTTAAGGGTAAAGTCATCAATCAGGTCATGCCACCACACATCGCGGTTGCGCTGCATGTTCACGCCGTCAATACCGGCATGCTTGACCACAACCACGTGCGCCACCGAGGGGCACTTTTCAAGGATGGGGTCAAGATTGGCCTTGAGGGGCTTGAACTTGCCGCCGCGCACCGCCGCGTCCGCCGTGATGACAACGCGAGCTTTGCAACCCTGAATACGGCTGCGAACGCCGCCCTCCGCATAGCCGGAAAAGATGGCCGTGTGGATGGCGCCAATGCGGGCGCAGGCAAGCATGGCGATAAAAAGTTCCGGAATCATGGGCATGTACAAAGCCACATGATCGCCCTTGCGGATGCGCAGCGAACTCAAAGCATGTGCAACGCGGCACACTTCAGTATAAAGCATCTGGTAGGTGTAGCAGCGAACGTCTGTTTCTTTTTCGCCCTGCCAGATAAGCGCGGCCTTATTGCGCCGCCCAGAGATGAGGTGCCTGTCGATACAGTTAAAGGAGGCATTAAGTTTGCCGCCTGTAAACCACTTGTATTTATGGTTTACCTCATCTGCTTCCAGCACTTTGTCCCAGCGTTTGAACCAATGGATCAACTGCGATGCTCGCGCACCCCAAAAGTCGTTGGGGTCTTCCAGTGCGCGGCTGCAGAGAGCGTCATATTCTTCTGGCCCACATACCCATGCAGAAGTTTTGCCGTGCTCAGGTGGAAGATAGCTGCGGTTCTCATTTAACAGCGTTGTGATCCTTTCCTGGGACATGATTAAATCCTCCCTCCTGTGTGTTGCATAGAATTTCTAGAGGTGAAATGATTCCATGGTACAGCACTAAAAATATTTTAGAGAGGCGTCAAGAGCCCGGAATTGATTGATCTTTCAGTCATGCCTGTGCATATTTTCACAAAATGGCATAAAAGGCAACCTAGGATACCAAGCTGTGCGGATTGGAACGCCATACCAATTGAAGAAATAATTCACAATTGCCGACAAACTTTTTTTTATTTTTTTCAGAGCCATTGGGGAAAGGGCAAAAAGTGCGCTCCGCCATTCAAAACGAATAGGCTGGGGCAAAGGGAACGATCCCCCGAAGTTTGCGGTGACTAGGTCCGCAGTGGAAAATGCGGGATGCGACCACAAGCGTGACTTCGCGGCAGCGACTCACCCGGCAGCGCGGGGCAGGCGCCACAACATTATGGGCGCAAGGTTCCCCGGATTCGTTTGGGGCAAGGGGCTGGTTGTGAGGCAGTTCTGGTAGGGAAGACAACCATGACACAGCCCATGGGGCAGCTGTGTCATGGTGGAAAGGGCGTATCTGTCAGGCGCAGGGCAGCATGAGGCCCCTGTCCAGCATGACCTGGGCAAGCTGGGTGACGGGCAGGCCCACTACCGTGCTCCAGGAGCCGTCAACGCGCTCAACCAGCACCGCTCCTTGCCCCTGAATGGCATAAGCGCCTGCTTTGTCGTGCGGCTCTCCGGTATCCAGATAGGCTTGCAGCAAAGGCTGCGGCCAGTGGTGGAAGAAAACACGGCTGGTGTCGCTGAATGACAGCATGCGAAACGAATCGACACAGTATTCGTCCACATTGGGGCAAGTATTGGTGCTGGCAGGCCCTTCTGCTTGTGCAGGGCTAAAGGCTGCATCGGCAGGCAGCAGCAGGCACACGGCGCTGATAACTTCATGCCCGCGACCGTTGAGGCGCTCCAGCATGCGCAAGGCATGAGCCGGGTTTTCCGGCTTGCCAAGAATATCGCCGTCCACAGCCACTACGGTATCTGCGGCCAGAATCACGGGTTGTAATTCATGGTTGGCTGCTCCTTGCTGGCGAACGGCATGCCCTGATGCCAAGGCCTTGGCAGTAGCAGCGCGCCGAGTATACGCCTCCGGGGATTCGCCCTGTTCCGGGCGTGGTTCATCAGCACTGGTGAGGGCCAGACGGAAGGGGATTCCCCATTCGTTTAAAAACTGCCGCCTGCGGGGCGAGGCAGAGGCCAGGAGCAGTTCAAGGCCTGAGGCCATGCGGAACAGCGGGCGCAAAAATGAGGACGAATAGGCGGCAGCCGGGCACGGGGCAATATTGTAGGACATGGTAAAGCCTGATTAGCGCGGTGCGGGAGCGTGACGCAATATTTCGCCGCCCTGCATGTCCAGCACGCAAAAGACGCCGTTTTCTATAAGGCCGTAGGTGCGGGGCGAGCCGCTCTTGGGCAGGGAAAGGGAACCGGGGTTCCAGAAGTGCAGGCCATCAATGGTTTCGCCGCGCGGCACATGGGTATGCCCGCGCAAGAGAACCGTTCCGGGCTTGATGCCGGGGCAGGGCGGGCGCTCGGGCAGGTGGTGCCCGTGGCTGGCAAAAATACTCAGGCCGTCTGCTTCAATCCAGGTGGACTCTGCGACTGCAAAGGGCAAAAGGCACAGATCAACCTCTGCATCGCAGTTGCCGCGCACTGCCATCACCGGGCAGGGCAAGGCCGAAAGATCGGGCATGGTTTGCAGCACGGAGCGGGTGTCATAGCCCTGCGGCAGGGGATTGCGCGGGCCGTGGTAAACCAGATCGCCCAGCAGCACCAGTGCGTCAGGGGTAAGCTCTCTCGCTTTTTCCAGCAAAAAAAGCAGACTTTCAACAGACCCGTGCAGGTCGGAGGCAACAAGCATGCGCATCAGGCGCATTCCTTGGCAGCAGGGTGTTCCCTGTTCCAGTCTTCAAGAGGAATAGCTTCTTCCACAAGCATGATGGGAATATTGTCGCGCACCGGATAGACCACGCCGCAGGCCTTGCAGGCAAAGGCGGCGACTGAACCGTTGTCTTCCAGCGCCACAAGGTTGCCCAGGCATTTGGGGCAAGCCAGAATTTGCAGTAACTCGCGGGTTTCCATAGGCATAAAGAATCCTTCTGTTAATCGTGAGGGGGTATTCTATCTCCAAGCGTCTTCCAGTTCAAGACTTGCCCCATATTGTCATTTTGCGGTATAATAATTATCCCATGAAAGATAGTATGAAATTCATTGATCTGCACACGCATTCCTCCGCTTCTGACGGTACGGATACACCTGCCCAGCTTGTGGGCAAGGCACATGCAGCAGGCCTTGCCGCAGTGGCAATCACTGACCACGACACCCTGTCTGGCCTTGATGAGGGGCAGCAGACCGGGCGCGAGCTCGGTATTGAGGTTGTGCGCGGTTGCGAAATTTCGACAGGCACGGAACTGGGCGAACTGCACATTCTTGGCCTGTGGCTACCGGAAAATCCCCAGCCTTTGCTGGAAAAACTACGCTGGCTGCGCGAAATGCGCGCAGAGCGCAATGTGGGCATAGTAAAAAAGTTGCAGGATCTCGGCTACGACATCAGCATGGAAGAAGTGCTGGCGGCGGCCAAGGGCGAGAGCGTGGGGCGACCACACATCGCTGCTGTGATGCTGCACAAGGGCTTTGCCAAGGATCCCCGGCAGGTTTTCAAAGAATTTTTGGGCAGCCGGGGCAAGGCGTATCTGCCCAAAACCGTGCTGGAACCTGATGAAAGCGTTCGGTTGCTGGCCTCCATGGGGGCAACGGTATGCCTGGCGCATCCGCTGCTCTGGAAGGCCCCCGCAGGATGGCTGGACTCCATGGTGGCCCGCCTCAAGGAATACGGGCTCAGCGCCATTGAGGCCTATCACAGCGAACACTCCGAAGCCGATGTGCGCACCTGCCTGGCCCTGGCCAAGCGTTTTGACCTTGGCGTTTCCGGCGGATCGGACTATCACGGATCAAACAAGCCCACTATCCGTCTGGGCCAGGGCTACGGGGGCTTGCGCGTCAGCTCGGCTGTACTTGAAGGCTTGAAAGAACGCCGGGACGCTGCCGGCCTCCATATCTGACCGTCCCCCCATCGCCCGCTTGCGGCGGCCAAGTCAAACCGCTTGCGCAATCGGGTCACCCGATGTACAGCGGTTTTCCACACTTATCTGGAAGGCATTGCATGCGTATTCTTCATAAACAGCAACATCTTCCCCCTCTTGAGGGGCCACGGCTTGAGCCGCATCCTTTTCATGGCGCAGGGGTGCCCCCTGACGAACACGATGGTGCGCCGCTTGTTCCTGTTGCCCGACCCGAGCGCGGGTCAGCCGCGCAGGGCACTGCCGCCCCCCACAGAGAAGCCCCTTCGGGCAAGGACATAGGCACAGAAGCCTTTGAACTGCGCCAGCTTGGCGAAGAGGATTTTGAGGAGTTTGAGGCCCTGCTGCGCTACGCCTTTCAGGTAAGCACATCTGAAATGGCCCGTATCGGCTGGTCCGACATGGAGATGAAGCAGTCCAAGATGCCCATATTTGAGGCATCCCACGTCATGGGCTGGTTCTACAAGGGGCATCTTGCCTCGCAGATCGTTAACTACCCGATGGAAGTGAACATCCAGGGCGAAATTTGCAAAATGGGCGGCATCACCGGCGTCGCTACCTATCCCGAATATACGGGGCGTGGGCTGATCCATTCGCTCATTGGCAAAAGCCTTGAATATATGCGCTCACAGCAGCAGATTGTTTCCTACCTCTGCCCCTATTCCATCCCCCTGTACCGCAAGCACGGCTGGGAAATTGTTTCGGACAAGATGACCTTTGCCATCAAGGACACCCAGTTGCCCAAGCGCCACCCCGTGGACGGGCAGATCGAGCGCGTGGACATCGAGTGCGAAGACCTGCACCGCGTTTACAAGTATTTTGCGCTTCAGGAACACGGCGCGCTCATTCGCGGCAAGCTGGAGTGGGAGGAGTACTGGCGCTGGGATTCGGACGACGTCATGGCGGCAGTGTACTACAGCGCCGACGGCAAGCCCCTGGGCTATGTTATCTACTACATTGAGAACGAAGTTTTCAGTATCAAGGAAATGGTCTACCTGAACCAGGAGGCCAAGTACGGCATCTGGAACTACATCAGCGCCCATTTTTCCATGATAACCAAGGTGGAAGGCGCCAATTACACTGGCGAGCCCATTGCCTTTCAGTTTGAAGACAGTGAAATTGACGAGAGCATTCAGCCCTACGCCATGGCGCGCATTGTGGATGTGCAGCGCTTTATCGAACTGTACTCCTTCCAGTTTGAAGACCCCAAGCTGACTCTTGAACTTGAAGTGAGCGATGTCATGGCCCCGTGGAACAACGGCATCTTCCATGTGAGCTGGCGTGACGGGCGTACTTTTTGCGAAAAGGTAAACACCTGGAGCACAGGGCATCGCCTTTCGCTGGATATAAAAACGCTCACAACGATGCTGATGGGCTACAAGCGCCCCACCTATCTGTACAACAATGACCGCATCGACATGGACTATCATCTGCTGAAAACGCTGGAGACACTGATCCCGCCGGACAAGCCGTATTTTTCGGATTATTTCTGATTTTCGGGAGCAGGGGCTCGCAGGTTGACACATCTATGGACAGATGGCAGTTGTACGCCGTTCCGTGGATGCATTGTTCTGTTCTTTTGGGTTTCCGCAGGCCGTGCCTTTTTATCCGAGCCCACGCAAAGGAGTATTGGATATGGCATGGTTTGCATTGAGTTTGGCCGTGGTGACCGAGATTTTGTGGGCGCTCAGCCTCAAGTGGGCTTCTTCGCTGGGCAACTGGCAGGCCGCGGCAGTGCCCATTGTGTTGAGCTTTGTGAATATGGGTCTGCTGGCACTGGCCATGCGTGGGCTCCCGGCGGGGATGACCTATGCCCTCTGGACAGGGGCAGGCACTGTGGGCGTGGTTCTGGGCGGGGCGCTTTTTTTCGGCGACAAGGTTTCGCTGCCCCAGCTGTTTTTCATCGCCCTTATCATCATCGGCAGCGTAGGGACAAAGTTTTTTTCATCCCAGGCATAGGACTTTTTGCCTGTCGCGCCGCATGATCGGCGCGCTGAAGCATTGTTGCTGCGTACGTACAGAGCATGGAACATAAAAAGGCGGGGTTGTCCCCGCCTTTTGTGTCTCTTGGTATAGCGATCTAATGCAATTACTTGGCTATTTATCCTGCCCGCAGCATTTTTTGTACTTTTTGCCGCTGCCGCAGGGGCAAAGGTCATTGCGGCCAATACGCGGCGCGGCTTTGGCGGGCTTCTTGGGGGCTTCCGAAATGCTGCCGCCGCTGGAGTAAGAAAGCTGCGAATTGCTTTCCTTATGGCGGTATTCCCGCGACACAGGGGAATGCTGCGGCTCTTCGACCGGCACTTCCACTTCCTGCTGTTCGGGTTCGGCGGGGATAGGCTCAATCTGTACACGGATGCGCGTAAGGGCCCGGAACACGCTTTCGCGAATCTGGAACAGCATGGCCTGGAACATTTCAAAGCCTTCGCGCTTGTATTCCAGCTTGGGATCGCGCTGGCCGTAGCCGCGCAGGCCTATGCCGTCGCGCAGGGCGTCCATGTTGCGCAAATGTTCTTTCCAGCAGCGGTCAAGCTCTTCCAGCAGAAAGTAACGCAGAATATCGGCATAGGTGGGGCCGGTTTCCGCCTTGAGCTTGTCAAGAATACCCTGGGCCATAACTTCGGTTTCTTCGCGTTCGGGCAGGCGTGCGCCTTCATCAAGCACTCTGTCGAGGTTGAAGACATCGCGCAGCCGC
The DNA here is from genome assembly GCF_053570665.1 of Desulfovibrio intestinivivus. Lineage (NCBI taxonomy): Bacteria > Pseudomonadati > Thermodesulfobacteriota > Desulfovibrionia > Desulfovibrionales > Desulfovibrionaceae > Desulfovibrio > Desulfovibrio intestinivivus. The sequence goes on from NZ_JBRBQT010000001.1 coordinate 1,956,637, forward strand.
GCCAGAGCCGCGGCGCGGGCATCGTCCTGACTGTCCACAGGCAGGGATGCCAGCGGGCTGTACACGTCATCCAGCACATCGCTCATGAATTCCTGCAAAACGGGCTCAAGGTCTTCCTCAACCATGAGTTCGCGGCGCAGGGTGTAGATAACTTCGCGCTGCTGGTTCATGACGTTGTCATAATCAAGCAGTGTTTTGCGTATTTCAAAGTGGTGGGCTTCCACACGCTTTTGAGCGCCTTCCACCGCGCGGGTAACCATGGCGTTTTCAATGGCTTCGCCATCGCGCAGGCCAAGTTTTTCCATGAGGCCCTTGATACGGTCAGAGCCAAAGAGGCGCATGAGGTCGTCTTCCAGCGAAAGGTAGAAGCGCGAAGAGCCAGGATCGCCCTGACGGCCCGAGCGGCCACGCAGCTGGTTGTCGATGCGGCGGCTTTCGTGCCGTTCTGTGCCAAGAATGTGCAGGCCGCCCAGATCCACAACGCCTTCGCCCAGCATGATGTCCGTACCACGGCCAGCCATGTTGGTGGCAATGGTGACGCGGCCTCTCTGGCCTGCCAGCGCCACAATCTCGGCTTCTTTCTCGTGCTGCTTGGCATTGAGCACGCTGTGCGGAATGCCGAGCTTGCTCAGCCGGTGCGAAAGCATTTCGGACGTTTCAATGGAAATGGTGCCCACAAGCACGGGCTGCTCTTTTTTGTGCAGTTCGGCAATGGCTTCAACAATGGCGTCAAATTTTTCCTGCCGCGAACGGTAGATGAGGTCAGGATAATCCTTGCGAACCATAGGTCTGTTGGGCGGAATGGAGATAACCTCAAGGCTGTAGATCTGATGGAATTCCACAGCTTCGGTATCCGCAGTACCGGTCATGCCCGAAAGTTTGTCATACAGGCGGAAGTAGTTCTGGAAGGTGATGGAGGCAAGCGTCTGGTTTTCAGCAGCGATGGTGACGTGTTCCTTGGCTTCCAGCGCCTGATGCAGGCCATCTGAATAGCGGCGGCCAGCCATAAGGCGGCCAGTGAATTCGTCAACAATAATTACCTGGTCTTCCTGAACAATATAATCCACATCGCGCTTGAAAATCTGATGCGCCTTGAGCGACTGCATCACATGGTGTTGGGCCGTGATATTGGCGGGGTCAAAAAGGTTGTCCAGCTTGAGCAGTTCCTCGCACCGGGCCACGCCATCATCGGTGAGCATGGCGGTGCGGGCTTTTTCGTCCACCGTGTAGTGTTCGGCGGTGAGCTGACGGACAATGTCGTCCACCGTGCGGTACATGCCCACCGACTCATCGGAAGCGCCGGAAATGATGAGCGGCGTTCTGGCTTCATCGATGAGGATGGAGTCCACTTCGTCCACAATGGCAAAATTGTGCCCGCGCTGCACCAGCTGGTTGGCGTAGAATTTCATGTTGTCGCGCAGGTAGTCGAAGCCGAATTCATTGTTGGTGCCGTAGGTGATATCCTTGGCGTATTCGGCCTTGCGTTCTTCGTCATCAAGGCCATGCACGATAACGCCCGTAGTCAGGCCCAGAAATTCGTATAGCTGGCCCATCCAGGCCGAGTCGCGTTTGGCAAGGTAATCATTGACCGTGACCACGTGCACGCCCTTGCCAGACAGGGCGTTGAGCACCACGGGCAGGGTGGCCACCAAGGTTTTGCCTTCGCCGGTCTTCATTTCGGCAATTTTGCCCTTGTGCAGAACCATGCCGCCGACGAGCTGCACGTCATAGTGACGCATGCCCAGTATGCGGCTTGAGGCTTCGCGCACCAGAGCAAAAACTTCGGGCAGCAGAGCGTCGAGAGTCCTTGTGCCGTCCTGCACTTCCTGACGGTATTGCGCAATGCGTACAGGAAAGTCGGCATCGGCCAGCTGCTGCATTTCAGGCTCGAACGCGTTTATGCGCTGTACCATGGGGTGGAGCTTGCGCAAGTAGCGGTCGTTGGTGCTGCCGAAGATTTTTTTGAAAAGAAAACCAAACATGAAGTCTCCTTACTAGAGCATTTTCACTTTGAAATGCTCGCTTACCGCCTAAGCATCTCTGCTGTCTTCGCTCGTAACGGGAAAAGCAATTCGCGGTGCGGATTTTTCAATATCCACGTGGTGCAAACAAATATTTTCGATCTGATCTGTCTGGCACCATGTCCGGTCGCTTATGCTGCGCAAACACCTGTTTCGGGTGCGCTGCGGAACGTACTGAATGCGCGGTGCCTGATCCCAAGTGGACAATGCACGGCATCCCTCAAAAATAAGACATAACATTGAGGTTGGCAATGCAACGCGGCAAAAATATTATCGGGCAGGAGGCTGCAGAGCGGTGCCAGTGCGCCCATGAGAGCACAGCAGCCACCTTGCTGAATCATTTTTTTGCGCGCTCCAACCCTTGCAGCGCAAGTTTCATATTGGGCTTGAGGGTAAGCGCCGTCTGAAAAAACTGCACAGCCCGGACACGGTCGCCCGACTGTAGAAAAACAGCACCAAAGTTGCAGGCAATGGAGGCGTTGTTCTTGACCATTTCCGGCTCCAGATCCAGAGCCTTCACGAGGTTTGCCTTGGCCTGGATAAAATCCGCGCCTTCGGCAAAGGCCATGCCTACATTATAATAGAGCGTGGAGTCGTCAGGGGCGACCTTGATGGCGCGTTTGTACTCACTGATGGCGTCCTGCCAGCGGCCCTGCCTGCGCAGGCTGATGCCAAGCTGGTTGAACAGGGCCAGATCTTCCCGCCCAAGGCGTTTGCCCTTGGCCTCAAGACTGCTGCGCAGAAATTTTTCTGCCTTTTCGGGATCACGTTCGCCATAAATACTGGCAATTCGACTTGAGAGGGCGCTGAGGCCGTCGGCAGCTTCTCTGTTCATCTGCACCACTGCTTTTTCAAAAAAGGCCTCGGCCTTTTCCACATCGCCGTTGGCCAGATGGGCCTCACCCAGGCTGACCTTGCGGTTCACGTTAAGAGGCGAGATCGAGTCCAGTTTTTCGAGATAGCGCACCTGCTGTGTCACATCGCCAATTTCCGCGTACATTTCAGCAAGGCGCTGAAGCGGGGCGAGGTAGAGATCGGCAGATTTTGCGGCTGATTCATAAGAGATACGTGCTTTGTCGTATTGCTGGGTGGCGCGGAAGATATCGCCCATAACCAGAAATGCCGCGGCGCTGCCAGGCTTGAGCTGCAAAACCTTCTGGCAGGCGGTCAGTGCCAGGTCGTATTTTTTTTGCGCCAACAGCTTTTTTGCCACGTCAATGACCTGCCCTAGCTTGCTTTGCGGCCTGAGGGTAAAAGCCATTTTTTCAATGAGAGTATTGGCAGAAACAGGCTTGGCGATAAAGTTGTCTGCCCCAACTTCGTGGAGCAGCATGAGGCGGTCGCGCTGCACATCGCTCGTGAGCACAATAATTTTAAGCGCTGTGAAGGCCTGCTTGATCTGGCTCACAAGAAAGCTCAGATCCTGCCCGCCGATACTGCGCTCCATAAAGATAAGGGGGGCAGGGTGTCGGGCCAGAATGTCGCGCAGCTCACGCAGCATCGTGCGGGGATCTGCAATGGCAGTAAAAATGCTCTGCGCGGTAAGCCCCATCTCTTTGGCCAGGGTTAGGCGCAATTGTGTGCAAAAAGCCTGGTCATCGCTCACAGCCAGGATATGTCCATTTTCATTTGTAATGTAATTTATGACAGTATCTTGGTATGAATTGAGTTTTGCCCTGTTAGCGGCATCAATCATGGACATGGGATCTCCTGAAAATATCGGAACCTAAGATGGCAATTTACTGCACTATAATGGAGGGTGTGCGACAAAAGAGCGTCATCTTGGCAAATTGCCGGAGGGGTGCGGCTCTTGTAGTTTTTGCGAGGCCAGGCGTCAAGAAGTAAGATTGGCGCGGCAAATAACCTGGATGACGTGATAAAAATTTTGCAAAAATGGCTTGACGTTCAAGGGGAACTTGGATAGAAAAAATCTCCACGCGATAAGAAGCAATTTTTATCGGCGTTCCCTGGACGGCAGGGAAGGATGGGTTGAGTCCATCCTGATGCACCCCAATGTGACCGCAATATGTGGTTGCAGAGGGTTTTGACATGTGCAGGCGTTACCGAATGCCGGACAATGTCGAGCCGTTCCAGCCCAAAGACGGATCCCACCGCAGCCCCCAGGCCGCGCGTGACCCGGGGCTGTAAGGTAGGGGGATAGCCCCCATTTGGTGACCCTGCGGGACCGCTTGGCCGCTCTTTCTATGGAGTGGCTTAGCCTGGGCGACGCTGGGGAGCATCACGCGGATGATGCAGGCGCGTTCAGGCGTCCAATCTTCCGAATTCTTCCTGAAATTTCAGGCGTGATGCGCGCATTAGCGCAACCCCTTACGTTGCTCCGTTTTCCGTTCCTTGCCAGGGTGAGGTCGGCCCTTCGGGCCATGCTTCATGGCCCGCGTATGCTGTGAAGGAGCCCGCGCTCGTAGCCCATAGGGCCGCGCGGGATGTTTTTGCAAACGGAGTAGGCACAATGACGACAGTTAGCAGCGATCGCATTCGGATCAAGCTCAAAGCCTACGATTACCGCATTCTGGATAAAGCCGTTGCGGAAATCGTGGATACGGCGCGCAATACCGGTGCCGGTGTGGCGGGACCAATTCCCCTGCCCACCAACATTCACAAGTACACCGTGCAGCGTTCCGTGCATGTGGACAAAAAGTCCCGTGAGCAGTTTGAAATGCGCATTCACAAGCGGCTCATGGATATCCTGGAACCCACGCAGCAGACCGTCGACGCGCTGGGCAAGCTTTCGTTGCCCGCCGGTGTGGACGTGGAAATCAAGCTCTAGCGAGAGGCAGTCATGGCTGAGAAAATGGGAATTTTGGGTCGCAAACTTGGTATGACCCGCATATTTGACGGCGCTGGCGCTGCCGTGCCTGTCACGGTGATTGAGGCCGGTCCGTGCCCCGTCACCCAGGTCAAAACTGCGGAGACGGACGGCTACAACGCCGTTCAGATCGCGCTGACCCCCGCTAAGGAAAAGCACAGCACCAAGGCTTTGCAGGGACACTTCGCCAAGGCTGGCAAGGGTCTTTTCCGCCATCTGCGCGAAATCCGCCTTGCGGGTGCGCCGGAACAGGAGCTGGGTCAGGAACTGACCGTTGAAATTTTCGCCGCAGGCGATACGGTCAAGGTGACCGGCACAAGCATGGGTAAAGGCTACCAGGGGCGCATGCGCCGCTGGAATTTCGCCGGCTCCAAAGATACCCACGGCTGCGAAAAGGTGCACCGCAACAATGGTTCCATTGGTAACAACACCTTTCCTGGCCACGTTTTTAAGGGTCGGAAAATGGCGGGCCATTGGGGCAATGAAACCGTTACGGAAATGGGCCTGACCATCGTTGATGTGCGTCCTGAGGACAACGTCATTCTGGTCAAAGGTTCCGTGCCCGGCCCCAAGAACGGGCTGGTGCTGATCCGCAAGCAGTAGAGGAAGCAGCAATGGCTACCGTGAAAGTATATGACCAGAACAAGCAGGAAAGCGGCGAAATCACGCTGGCTTCCGACGTGTTCGAAATCGAGGTGAGGCCCGAAATCCTCAACCTCGTGGCGCGCGCCCAAATGGCGGCTAAACGTGCCGGCACGCATATGGTAAAGACCCGTGCGCTGGTTTCCGGCGGCGGCGCTAAGCCCTGGAAACAGAAGGGAACGGGCCGTGCACGTTCCGGCTCCAACCGTTCGCCCATTTGGCGCGGTGGTGCCGTTATCTTCGGACCCAGCCCCCGCGATTACAGCTTCAAGGTTAACAGCAAGGTGCGCGCCCTGGCCATGAAGATGGCCCTGTCGAGCCGCCTGGCTGCTGCAACCCTGATGGTGGTCAAGGGTATTGAACTGCCCGAAGCCAAAACCAAGCATTTCGCCAAGGTTGCCGACACGCTGGGCCTTTCCAAGGCTCTCATCGTGGCGCCCGTAGAAGACAGCGCGCTGGTTCGTTCCGCTCGCAATATTCCGGGCCTCACCCTGACCACTGTCGATCGCCTTAGCGTGCTTGAAATCCTCAAGCACAAGCAGCTCGTTCTGCTTGAAGGCGCTATCGAACCTGTTCAGGCGCGTTTCGCAAAGAAGGGGGCGTAAGATGGAAACCACTTCTGTTCTGCTCAAGCCCCTGCTGACCGAAAAGACGACCTTGATCAAGGACGAAGCCCAGCAGGTGGCCTTTATGGTTCACACCCTGGCCAACAAGCTTGAAATCAAGCTGGCCGTGGAAAAGGCTTTTGATGTTAAAGTGGAAGCCGTCAACGTTGTACGCCGCGCCCCCATGAACAGGGAGCGCCAGGGTCGCGTTGTAGGCCGTAAGCCCGGCTGGAAGAAAGCGTATGTTACGCTGCGCCAGGGCGATAAAATTGAGTTCTTCGAGGGAGTGTAATCATGGCTGTCCGCAAGCTGAAACCGACCTCCGCGGGGCGTCGCTTCCAGACGGTTTCCGACTTTGAGGAAATCACCCGGACGCGCCCTGAGAAGTCGCTCACTGAAGGCCTCACCAAGAAGGCCGGTCGCAACAATCTGGGTCGAGTCACCAGCCGCCGTCGCGGTGGTGGTGTCAAGCGTCTGTACCGTATCATCGATTTCAAGCGCGACAAGGCTGGCGTTGAAGCCACTGTTGCGCACATTGAATACGATCCCAACCGTACCGCCCGTATCGCGCTGCTCCATTATTCGGACGGCGAAAAGCGCTACATCCTCGCTCCGGTTGGCTTGAAACAGGGTGACAAGATCATGTCCGGCATCAACGAGCGCAATGGCGTTGTGGCCGACATCAAGCCCGGCAATGCTTTGCAGATGGCCCGCATCCCTGTGGGTACCATTGTGCACAACATTGAGCTTTACCCCGGCAAAGGTGGCCAGATGTGCCGCGCCGCCGGTACCTATGCCCAGCTGGTCGCCAAGGAAAGCAACTACGCCCTGCTGCGTCTGCCCTCGGGCGAAGTGCGCAAGGTGCTTGCTACCTGCGTGGCTACTGTGGGTCAGGTGGGCAACGTGCATCACGAAACCATCTCTCTGGGCAAAGCTGGCCGCAACCGCTGGCTGGGTCGTCGTCCCAAGGTTCGCGGCGTTGCCATGAACCCGATCGACCACCCCCTGGGCGGTGGCGAAGGCAGAAGCTCTGGTGGCCGTCATCCTGTGTCGCCTTGGGGTATGCCTGCCAAGGGTTACAAGACCCGCGACAAGAAGAAGGCCTCTTCCCGGCTGATCATCAAACGCCGCGGCCAGAAGTAGGAGTAGCTCATGCCGAGATCGTTGAAAAAAGGGCCGTTTGTTGACGGCCATCTGATGAGAAAGGTCGACAGCACCGTGGCCAACAGCGACCGCCGTGTAGTCAAGACCTGGTCGCGCCGCTCGACCATCCTGCCCGAAATGGTGGGACTGACCTTTGCGGTGCACAATGGCAAGAAGTTCGTGCCGGTGTTCGTTACCGAAAACATGGTTGGCCACAAGCTGGGTGAATTCTCGCCCACTCGTACCTTCCATGGGCATGCCGCCGACAAAAAGGCCAAGGCCGGCAAGAAGTAGGGTAGGCATATGGAATCTAAAGCTATTGCAAAATTCCAGCGCGTTTCGCCGCGCAAGACCCGTCTTGTGGCCAAGAACGTGCAGGGTCTTGGAGTGGAGGAGGCTATGAACCTTCTGCGCTTCACGCCCAACAAGCCCGCTGGCGTGCTTTTCGGCGTGCTCAAGAGCGCGTTGGCCAATGCCTCGCAGCTGGGCGGCGTTGATGTGGATGCCATGGTGGTGAAGGAAATCGTGGTGAACGAAGGCCCCACCTGGAAGCGCTTTATGCCCCGGGCTCAGGGCCGGGCGACCAAGATTCACAAGCGCACCAGCCACATCACCGTTATACTCGCAGAAGGGCAGGAATAGGCTATGGGTCAGAAAGTACATCCGTTCGGGTTCCGGCTTGGGTATAACAAGAATTGGCAGTCCCGCTGGTTCAGCAAGAAGGACTACCCTGCCTTTGTCTATGAAGACAGCAAAATCCGCGCGTTCGTGAAGAAGCTCCTGTTTCATGCCGGGGTTTCCAAGATCGAGATCGAACGTGCCGGCGGCAAGGTACGGCTTATCCTTTCCACCGCTCGCCCCGGTATTGTTATCGGCCGCAAGGGTGTGGAAATCGAAAAGCTTCGCAACGATCTTCGTCAGAAGTTCGGCCGCGAGTTCTCTCTTGAAGTGAACGAAATTCGTCGCCCCGAAGTGGACGCCCAGCTGGTGGCCGAGAACATCGCCCAGCAGCTTGAGCGCCGCGTGGCCTTCCGGCGCGCTATGAAGCGTACCGTGTCCATGGCCCGCAAGTTTGGCGGCGAAGGCATCAAGGTAACCTGCGCCGGACGTCTGGCCGGTGCAGAAATCGCCCGTACCGAATGGTACCGCGATGGCCGAGTGCCCTTGCAGACCCTGCGTGCCGACATTGACTACGGTTTTGCCGAAGCGCACACCACCTACGGCATCATTGGTGTCAAGGTGTGGATCTATAAGGGTGAAATCCTTGACAAAGAGGTTGATCAGTAATGCTTGCGCCCAAAAGAGTTAAATTCCGCAAGTGGCAGAAAGGCCGCCTGCGTGGCCTGGCCACCCGCGGCGCCACCATTGCGTTTGGTGATATCGGCCTTAAAACCGTGCAGCATGGCCAGCTTTCCAGCCAGCAGATTGAAGCTGCTCGTATCGCCATGATGCGTCACATCAAGCGTGGCGGCAAAGTGTGGATCCGTGTGTTCCCCGACCGCCCCGTCACGGCCAAGCCTCTGGAAACCCGTCAGGGTTCCGGTAAGGGCGCGCCCGTGGGTTGGTGCGCTCCGGTCAAGCCCGGTCGCGTGCTGTATGAAATCAAGGGCGTGAGCCTTGACCTCGCGCGTGAGGCGCTGACCCGCGCCGCTCACAAGCTGCCCGTTAAGACCATCATTGTGGTGAGGGAGGGCATCTAAATGGCTGCCAAGAAAAAGACCGAAACCGCCGCCCGGCCCGCCGCACAGGATTTGCGCTCCATGAGCGTGGAAGAACTGCGCACGGCTCTTACCGAGCAGCGCCAGGAACTGATGAACGCCCGCTTCAAGCATGCCGCTGCGCAGCTTGAAAAGACTTCCGAACTGAAAGTCATGCGTAAGCAGGTGGCGCGCATCGAGACCGTATTGAACGAAAAGGAACAGAGGGCCTGAACATGCAAGCTCTGGAAGATCGCAAGGGCAGAATGCTGACCGGCATTGTGGTGAGCGACAAGAACGACAAGACCATTGTCGTGCGCGTCGAGACCCTGGTCAAGCATCCTCTGCTTAAGAAGTATGTGAGGCGCCGCAAGAAGTTCACGGCTCATGATCCCATGAACGAATGCGGTATGGGCGACAAGGTTAAAATTGTGGAGTTCCGTCCGCTTTCGCGCAACAAGCGCTGGCATCTGGTCTCCATCATTGAAAAAGCCGTGTAGGGTAGTGCCATGATCCAGGTAGAATCGACGCTTCAGGTGGCCGATAATTCCGGCGCCAAAAAGGTTGCCTGCATCAAGGTGCTGGGCGGTTCACACCGCCGCTACGCCTCGGTGGGCGACATTATCGTGGTTTCCGTTAAGGAAGCAATGCCCCACAGCAAGGTTAAGAAGGGCGATGTTATGAAGGCTGTTATCGTGCGTACCGCTAAAGAAGTGCGTCGCATGGACGGCAGCTACATCAAGTTCGACGGCAACGCCGCTGTGTTGCTCTCCAACCAGGGTGAGCCGGTGGGTACGCGTATCTTTGGCCCCGTGGCCCGTGAGCTGCGCGCCCAGAACTTTATGAAAATTATTTCGCTGGCCCCGGAAGTGCTGTAGGAGACCGTCATGAAAATGTATCGCATCCGCAAGGACGACAAGGTGATGGTAATCGCCGGCAAGGACGCGGGCAAAATCGGCAAGGTGCTGAAGATCCTGCGCAAGAAGGATCGCGTGCTTGTGGAAAAGACCAACATGGTCAAGCGCCACATGCGCCCCAACCCCTATGCCCAGCAGCCTGGCGGTATCGTGGAAAAGGAAATGCCTATCCACGTGTCCAACCTTATGGTTGTCTGCTCTGCCTGCGGCAAGGCCACTCGAGTGGGTTACAAGACCATCGAGTCCGAGGGCAAGGAAAAGAAAGTGCGCTTCTGCAAAAAGTGCAACGAAGTAATGGAATAAGGTGATACGATGACACGCCTTGAAAAGATATATAGAGAGAAGGTGGTTCCGGTACTGCAGAAGGAGTTCAGTTACTCCTCTTCGATGCAACTGCCCGGTATCGAAAAGATCTCTCTGAACATCGGCCTTGGCGCCGCTAGCTCGAACAACAAGCTGATGGAAGAAGCCATGGCGGAACTTACCGCGATTGCTGGCCAGAAAGCTGTGGTTACCCGGGCTAAAAAGTCCATCGCCGCATTTAAGCTGCGCGAAGGCATGCCTATCGGTGTGCGCGTCACCCTGCGCAAGGAACGCATGTGGGACTTTCTGGACAAGCTTATGAACTTTGCCTTGCCCCGAGTGCGTGACTTCCGTGGTATTCCTGACCGCGGTTTCGATGGACGCGGCAATTTCACCCTGGGCATCAAAGAACACACCATCTTCCCCGAACTGGAAGCTGACCGTGTTGAAAACCCCAAGGGCATGAACATCACCATCGTCACCACGGCGGCCACGGACAAAGAAGGCAAGTTCCTTCTCGACCAGCTTGGCATGCCGTTCCGCAAGTAGGAGTTAAGCAATGTCCCGTACTTCTCTGGAAGTAAAGGCCAAGCGCAAGCCTAAGTTCAGCGCCCGCGCCTACAATCGCTGCCCGCTTTGCGGTCGCCCCAGGGCTTTCCTGCGCCAGTTCGGCATCTGCCGTATCTGCTTCCGCAACATGGCCCTTCGTGGTGAACTGCCCGGCGTGCGCAAGTCGAGCTGGTAAAATTTCCGGGTGTGCAAACACCCGGGAGGCGCGCCCTGCGCGCCAGCGGGAAGTGGCGGCATCGTGCCGTCAACCCCGCCCCCAAACTCTCAGGAGCATTCGATGTTGACAGATCCCATTGCGGATATGCTCACGCGCATCCGCAACGCGCATTTGGCCCTGCACAAGGAAGTAAATGTGCCGAGCTCGAAGATGAAGGAATCTTTAGCCGCCATCCTCAAGCAGGAAGGTTACGTCGAAGACGTGGCCGTGGCCGAAAAAAACATTGTTATTACCCTTAAGTACCAGAAGGGAAAGCCCGTCATCAGCGGGTTGAAGCGTGTGAGCACGCCCGGTCGCCGGGTTTATGTTGGCGCGCATAACATCCCCAGGGTGCAGAACGGCCTCGGCATCTGCATTTTGTCCACGTCCAGCGGCGTGCTGGACGGCATGACCGCCCATGAGAAGAAGGTGGGCGGCGAACTTCTGTGCGAAATCTGGTAGGCGGTGCACCATGTCGAGAATAGGTAGACTGCCCGTTGCCGTTCCCAATGGCGTTGAAGTCAAGATCGGAACGGATGTTGTGGAAGTTAAAGGGCCCAAGGGCTCGCTGAGCACCCCTGTCTGCTCTCTGCTCACTTACGAGCAGGCCGATGGTCACGTGACCCTTGGCCGTATAGAAGATACCCGCCAGAGCCGTTCGCAGCACGGCCTGCGCCGTACCCTTATTGCCAACTGCATTGAAGGCGTTACCAAGGGCTTCTCCAAGGGCCTGGAAGTTATCGGTGTCGGTTACCGCGTGGCGGTCAAGGGCAACATTATCGAGCTTTCAGTGGGCTATTCCCACCCTGTGCTCGTTGAACTGCCCGACGGCATCAAGGCCGTGGTTGAAGGTCAGGTTCTGACCCTCTCCGGCATCGACAAGGAACTTGTGGGCGAAATGGCCGCCAAGATTCGCCGCATTCGTAAGCCTGAACCCTACAAGGGCAAGGGCATCAAGTACGTTACCGAGACTATCCGCCGCAAGGTTGGTAAGTCCGGCGGCAAGAAGTAGGGGGGCGCGTCATGAAATACAGCAAGAACGAATCCCGGCAGCGCCGCAAGATCCGTATCCGCAAGAAAGTCAACGGCACCTTTGAGCGCCCGCGTCTGGTTGTGTTCAGGTCCAACCTGCACATCTACGCCCAGATCATCAACGATCTGGACGGCGTGACCCTGGCTGCCGCCTCTACCCTTACGCTTTCCAAGACCGAAGCCGGCATGCACTGCAACAAGAGCGGCGCCGAGATGGTGGGCAAGGAAATTGCCCGGATGGCCAAGGAGAAGAATATCAATCAGGTGGTATTCGATCGCAACGGGTACATTTATCACGGTCGCGTCAAGGCCGTAGCCGACGGCGCCCGCGAAGGCGGCTTGGAGTTCTAATATGCGTCAGGAAAATACTGAAACTCAGCAGAACGAGTTGGGCGAAATCGAAAAGATCGTTTCCCTCAACCGCGTGGCCAAGGTCGTCAAGGGCGGTCGCCGTTTCAGCTTCAGCGCCCTCGTTGTCGTGGGCGATGGCAAGGGCGGCGTGGGCTTCGGTCTGGGCAAGGCCCAGGAAGTGCCTGAAGCACTGCGCAAAGCCACCGAACGCGCTCGCAAGAACCGCGTTCAGGTTGCCCTGGTTGAAGGCACCCTTCCTTATGAAGTGCTCGGTCGTTTCGGCGCCGGTCGCGTCATGCTGAAGCCCGCCTCTGAAGGTACCGGCATCATTGCCGGCGGTGCCGTGCGCGCCGTCATGGAAGCCGTAGGCATCCGCGACGTCCTCGCTAAGGCCATTGGTACCAACAATCCGCACAACGTGCTTCGTGCCACCATGCAGGGCCTCGTTTCCCTGCGCAGCGCCGAAGATGTTTCGGCCCTGCGCGGTAAGAAGCTGGAAGCCCCGAGGAAGTAACCATGGCAGAAATCAAGGTAAAACTCGTGCGTTCGCGCATCGGCTCCACGCCTGCGCAGCGCAAGCTGCTGGACTCCCTTGGCCTCAAGCGCCGCGAGATGGTCAAGACGTTCAAGGATACCCCGGCTATCCGGGGCATTATCGCCAAAGTTCCGCATATGGTTGCCGTTGTTGAGTAACGGCCAAAGGATATACCATGCAACTGCACAATCTGTTTCCTTTTCCGGAAGAGCGTAAGACCCGCCGTCGCGTGGGCCGTGGCTCTGGTTCCGGTCTGGGCTGCACTGCGGGCAAGGGCCACAAAGGGCAGAACGCTCGCGCCGGTGGCGGTGTCCGCCCTGGTTTCGAAGGCGGCCAGATGCCCCTGCAACGCCGTTTGCCCAAGCACGGTTTTAAGAATGCTCCCTTCAAGGTCACCTACGACATCGTCAATCTTGACGCGCTCGTGTCGGCCTTCCCGGGCAAAACCACCATCACCCTTGACGACATGTACGCTCGCGGTATTGTCCGCATGGGCGCGCCCGTGAAAATTCTTTCGCGCGGCGAAGTCTCAGGTGCTCTGTCGGTGGAGGCTCACAAGTTCAGTCAGTCTGCTGCGGAAAAGATCCGTCAGGCTGGCGGTAACGTCACTGAGCTGGAAGCGGTTTCTGCCGCTGAATAATTCAGGTGGCCGCGCGTAAGCGCGGCCTCACGGCTTTCACTGGCGTCATTGCCCGCCGCGAGGCGGGCAATGACGTTGCGCACATACTGCGCCACAGGCGCACAAACGCAACGAGTGTTTCATGGCAGTAGGATCGGCAAACAATATGGCGGGCCAGGCTTCGCTGACCAAACGCATCGGCTGGACCTTCCTGATTTTGTGCTGCTACCGCATTGGCGTTCACGTACCCATTCCGGGCGTTGACGCTTCTGCGCTGGCGTCGTTTTTTCAAAGCATGTCCGGCACGCTTTTCAGCCTGTTCGACATGTTTTCTGGCGGCGGCCTGTCCAACGTCTCGGTGTTCGCTCTGGGCGTCATGCCTTACATTTCGGCAAGCATTATCATCCAGCTTTTGCAGGTGGTCAGCCCCGACGTCAAGCGCATGGCCAAGGAAGAAGGACAGGCGGGACGGCGTAAAATTACGCAGTACACCCGTTACCTCACAGTGCTTATCACCCTGGTGCAAGGCCTTGGCATTGCCGTTGGTCTGGAAAATATGACCAGCCCCGCTGGCGCGCCTGTGGTTCTAGCACCCGGCTGGCATTTCCGTCTTGTGACCATGGCGACCTTTACGGCTGGTTCCGTGCTGGTCATGTGGCTTGGCGAGCAGATCACGGAGCGCGGTATCGGCAACGGTATCTCGCTGATCATTTTCTGCGGTATTGTTGTGGGCATTCCCCGTGGCATCATCCAGTCTGTGGCTCTTATTCAGGCTGGCGACATGAGCATCTTCATGGCAATTGTTATCGTGGTCTTGATGGCTGCGGTTACTGTAGCCATCGTGTTCGTGGAGCGCTCACAGAGAAGAATCCCAATCAGTTACGCCAAGCGTCAGGTTGGGCGTAAAATGTACGGTGGTCAGAACTCGCACCTGCCTTTGCGTCTGAACACGGCGGGCGTTATTCCGCCTATTTTCGCATCTTCTTTGTTGCTGTTTCCTGCTACCATTGGTCAGTTTTCGACCAATCCTTATGTGAAGCAGGCAGCAGAATTCTTCTCGCCGCACGGCGTTGCTTACAACGTCCTGTATGTGGCCTTGATGTTCTTTTTCTGCTATTTCTATACGGCAATCATTTTTGATCCCAAGGATATGGCTGAAAATCTGAAGAAGAACGGCGGGTTTATCCCCGGGATTCGTCCTGGTGAAAAAACCCAGGAATACGTGGACACGGTGCTTTCGCGGCTGACCCTTTCGGGGGCCACCTATATTTCAATAGTCTGCCTGCTGCCCATGCTGCTCATCAGCAACTTCAACGTGCCCTTTTATTTTGGCGGCACGAGTTTGCTGATCCTTGTGGGTGTGGCCATGGACTTCATGAATCAGGTGGAATCACACATGATCTCCAGCCAGTATCAGGGCCTCATGGCCAAGGCGCGGAAGAGCGGCAGGCTTTAGAAAGTTGGGGCAGGCCTCTGGCTTGCCCTCCGCTTTCGCAAGCGCGGATGGTGATTGTATAATGAAAAAATATCACGGCGCATTCATCAAGAATGAAAGGGAAGTGGCCTGCCTGCGGGAAGCAAACCGCATGGTGGCCAACATACTGGATGCCGTGGGCGATATGGTGGAGCCGGGCCTGCCTACCATGCGTCTTGAAGAGTTGGCGCGCGACATGTGCGCCGACTATAAGGTAAAGCCAGCGTTTCTGGGCTACTGCGGTTATCCTTTCGCTCTGTGCTGCTCGGTCAACGAGCAGGTGGTGCATGGTTTTCCTTCTGCGCGGCTGCTTAAGGAAGGCGATATCGTCAGCATCGACATGGGCGTTGTTTATGAAGGTTTTGTGGGCGATGCCGCTCGTACCTTTCCGGTTGGAAAGGTCAGCGACGAAACCCGCAAGCTCATGCGGATAACGGAAGAAAGCCTGTACGTTGGCATTGAACAGGCCCGGGCTGGCAATGATGTCTACGACATCGGAGCAGCTGTTCAGGATTATGTTGAGGCAGCCGGTTTCAATGTTGTGCGACGTTTTGTTGGGCATGGCGTGGGCGCAAAAATGCATGAAAAGCCCGAAGTTCCTAACTTCAGGCCGGGCATGCGTGGGTTGACCTTGCAAAACGGCATGGTCATTGCCATTGAACCCATGGTAACTGTTGGCACTTACGAAGTGGACATTCTGGACGATCAGTGGACCGCCGTGACTCGCGACGGTTTGTGGGCCGCTCACTTTGAACACAGTGTTGCCATAACCCCAAATGGCCCCCAGATTCTCAGCATTTCGGACCGTGGTTTGAACCGGCACACAATTGAAGGTTGACATCAGCGTTAAAGCTGGATAAAGATTTTCGTTCCCGTCCTTATTTTGAGGACTGCGGCCTGTTGTTCTATCGTGGCGAAGCCGCAAGCCGGATCTTTATTTGGTCAATGCAATGGTTTCTTATTGGAGATTGAGGTATGAAAGTAAGACCTTCCGTCAAGAAAATATGCCCCAAGTGTAAGGTTATCCGGCGCAAGGGAGTGCTTCGAGTTATCTGCGAAAACCCCCGGCACAAGCAGCGCCAGGGCTAGGGCAGGAGACTAATTGTGGCGAGAATAGCAGGTGTTGATTTGCCTCGCGGCAAACGGGTGGACATTGCGCTCACCTACATTTATGGCATTGGCCGTACCACGGCCATGAAAATTCTGGATACCACCGGCGTTAACTGGGAGCGTAGTATTGACGACCTCTCTGCTGACGAAGTTAACGAGATCCGTAAGGAACTCGAACAGAACTACAAGGTGGAAGGCGACCTGCGTCGCGAAATCTCCAGCAACATTAAGCGCCTTATGGACATTGGTTGTTTCCGTGGTCTGCGTCACCGTCGCGGCTTGCCCGTGCATGGTCAGCGCACCCATACCAATGCCCGCACCCGTAAGGGACCCCGCCGCGGCGCCGTAGGCAAGAAGAAGTAGCGGTGCGGCTGCGCTTGTCGCAGTTTGTAAAGCGGATGCAGCAATAGTGCTGCCGTGAGGACGAACGGATTTTTCCGCCATTGGCGGAAAAGAATCTGACAAGCTTCCAATTTGAGGTTAGTTATGGCCAGACCCAAGAAAGTGGTCAAGAAAAAGGAAAAGAAGAACGTGCCGGTGGGCATTGCCCACATCCAGGCTTCGTTCAACAATACCATCATTACTTTTACGGATACGCGCGGCAATGCTGTCTCCTGGGCCTCCTCGGGCCAGAGCGGCTTTAAGGGTTCGCGTAAGTCCACCCCTTTTGCTGCGCAGGTTGCCGCTGAAACGGCTGCCCGCAAGGCTCAGGACAACGGCATGCGTACCGTGGGCATCTATGTGAAAGGCCCCGGTTCCGGTCGTGAAGCCGCCATGCGCGCTATTTCGGCTATCGGCTTCAAGGTGGCGTTCATCCGCGACGTTACGCCCATTCCGCACAATGGCTGCCGGCCGCCCAAGCGCCGCCGCGTCTAGTTTGCGCCTAGCGTAAACCGCGCCTAAACCGTAAGAGGTAAAGATAGATGGCTAAATATACTGAAGCCAAGTGCCGCATGTGCCGTCGCGAAGGCTGCAAGCTTTTTCTGAAGGGCGACCGTTGCTTCACTGACAAGTGTGCATACGACCGTCGTCCTTATGCCCCCGGCCAGCATGGCCGCGCGCGCAAAAAGGTCAGCGAATACGCAGTTCAGCTGCGTGAGAAGCAGAAGACCCGCCGCGCGTACGGCATTCTCGAACGCCAGTTCCATGGCTACTTTGAGAAGGCCGAAATGCAGAAGGGTGTTACTGGTACCAACCTGCTCGTTATTCTTGAACGCCGCCTCGACAACGTGGTGTACCGCCTTGGTTTTGCCAACTCGCGCAACCAGGCTCGTCAGCTCGTTCGGCACGGCATTTTCACCCTCAATGGCCGCAAGGTGAACATTCCTTCCTTGCAGATCCGCGTGGGTGACAGCATTGAAGTGCCCGAAAAGAACCGCAAGATTCCGGTGCTCGCTGAAGCTCAGGAAGTCATTGCACGTCGTGGTTGCCCCGCCTGGCTTGAGGCTGACGGCGCCGCTTTCAAAGGCTCTGTCAAGGCGCTGCCGCAGCGTGACGATATCCAGTTCCCCGTCAACGAGCAGCTGATTGTCGAACTTTACTCGAAATAAGCGGGGGTTCGCATGCTTATAAAACAGGGCGAACGCCTTATAAATGCACGCAACTGGTCAGAGCTCGTAAAGCCCGATCAGATCATGCGCGAAGAAGAAACCGCCAGCATCACGCATGGCAAATTCATTTGCGAACCGCTGGAACGGGGCTATGGCACCACCATCGGCAATGCAATGCGCCGGGTTCTTTTGTCGTCCCTTCAGGGTGCGGCCTTCGTATCGGTGAAGATCATCGGTGTGCAGCATGAATTCACCACGGTGCACGGTGTTCTTGAAGACATCACTGATGTCATCCTGAACATCAAGCAGGTTCGTCTGCGCATGGACACCGATGAACCGCAGCGCATTACCCTGCGCGTTGACCAGAAGGGCCCGGTGACTGCCGGACACATCATGGGCAACCAGCATGTTGAAGTGCTCAATCCTGATCAGCACATCGCCACCCTCACTGAGGATGTCGTGCTTGAGATGGAATTTGAGGCTCGCATGGGCAAGGGCTATGTGCCTGCTGACATGCACGAGGGGCTGAACGAGGAAATCGGCGTTATCAAGCTGGATTCCAGTTTCTCCCCTGTGCGTAAGGTGGCCTACACCGTGGAGCAGGCTCGTGTTGGCCAGATGACCAACTATGACCGTCTGCTGCTGGAAGTATGGACCGACGGCTCCCTCACACCCGAGGATGCCATTGCCTACAGTGCCAAGATCATCAAGGACCAGATTTCTGTGTTCATCAACTTTGATGAACGTGTGTCTGGCGACATGCGGCACGGCAGCGGCGAGAGCGGCGAAATCAATGAGCATCTGTACAAGAGCATTGACGATCTTGAATTGTCGGTGCGCGCCACCAACTGCCTGCGCGGCGCCAACATTGCCCTTGTGGGTGAACTGGTGCAGCGTTCGGAAGGTGAGATGCTCAAGACCAAGAATTTTGGTCGCAAGTCGTTGGATGAAATCAAGGGTGTTCTTTTGGACATGGGCCTTGACTTCGGCATGAAGGTCGATTCCTTCGACAAGAAATATCAGGAATGGAAAAGGAAGCAGCAAAATGAGGCATAGCAATTCCGGCAGGAAACTCTCGCGTACGCCTGCGCACCGTAAGGCCCTGTTGCAAAATCTCGCTAAGGCCCTGCTGATCCACGGCAAAATCCGCACCACGGAAATTAAGGCCAAGGAGCTGCGCCGGGTGGTGGAACCCCTGATCACCCTTGCCAAGCGCAATGACCTGCACGCCCGCCGTCAGGCTTACCGTGTGTTGAACGATCACGCTTTGGTTAAGCGCCTTTTTGATGAGATCGGTCCTGTTTTCGCCGGCGTTCCCGGCGGTTACACCCGTATCCTTAAGCTGGCCATGCCCCGTAAGGGCGACAACGCCCCCATGGCCATCATTGAGCTTTCTCGCGCTCTTGAAGCTGCTCCCGCTACGGAAGCCGCCGTTGAAGATGCGCCTGCCAAGCCCAAGCGTACCCGCAAGCCCAAGGCTGAAGAAACCGCCGAAGCGTAACCGCTTTGTTGGTTTGACGAATACTGACGAAGGGGCGCTTTGCGCCCCTTCGTCGTTTTGCACTGCATGCATTCTAGGCTGAATGAGGATAGTTGCAGTGCAAAATCCCCTGAGCGCTTTTTCAAAATACGCCGCATAGATGACCTGCTCAGGCTTCTTGCCTCATTTATCAAATCCTGATTCTGCCCATCAATAAAGTCGGCTGCTCTATCATTCGCGAATTACTGCGCAGAGTCTGCCCTTTTTCCCTATCGTTGCCCTCGAGTAAATTTCTTAGAGATGCGTTTAATTGCCCGTAAAAGCGTCTCAATTGGTCTCATTCCCCTTTTTGGGGGGCGGGGGAATAATAGTCATCATCTGTTGCAAGCGTGTTCAAAGGCAGTTTCAATTTGAGCATTTTTGCTCAATGAAGCCAGATCAAAAGCTCGCATCCTTACTCGCAGTGGATTGGAATATCGTAAGGAAAACTTCGATGGGGGGCCTTAATATTTGTCGCGGAAAGAGCTCGATCTCTTTGGCTGGATGCTCACCAGTGGCTCCTTTTGGGGCTGTACCCAGGAATCATGTGATCTGTTCAAAAAAGTCAGGACAAGCCTGCATAAGGCGAGAAGCAGGGAGTAAAGAACAGGGAACCCGCCCGCAGTGAGGCAGGTTGCCTGTTGAATCAGAAGGAATAGACAATAGTTAGTGTCATTTTCCAGGCTTCTCTGTAGTTAAGGCTGTCACTAGATATTTTTTGGTAGCCACCCCCAGACGTCCTTGTCCAGCCACAAGTGAATATAGCCAAGCTCCAGCACAAAATCCTGATTTTTAGCAGCCTTGTAGGTGCTATTCAGATTTAGCTCAAAACCGGCGTCGCTGGTGGTGAGGTACGTGCCCTGTGGTGCGTTAAAGTCCGTCATGTTGCGGTAAACCGCACGCCCAGAATTGTCCGTAGTCTGGCGTCCTGTAATGTATGAGGCCATTTTGATGTTGTTGGTGTGACTGAAATAGTTAAGCCGGATTATATGGCACAGGGCAGCAACAAAGCTGATGTCTTTTAGGCGAGTGCCTGCACCCCACGTTCCAGAGGGCTTGGTGCCCAGAACTCCCTTGCCCCCAGCGTACAGCACACTGCCACGGCAACCGAATGACGATGATAGGGAATTAGTAGCGTTTGGTAGTGGCAATATACGGCAAGCATTCAGAGCCGTTGTGCGGGTTATCGTCGTCACCGCTGAAACTCCAGCCATAGAAGCCTTGCACGCCCCAATCAAAGGCATATTCGGTCAGAAGCATCCCAAACCAGCCGGATCGGTTCAGGTATTCCCTACCGTGATCAACTGCGCCGTAACGGAGCTTGCACCATCCGCGCCGAGCGCGCCACCATGATTGGCCATGCCCCAGCACTGCTCGCCGATTTCAAAAAAACTGTACCGGACAACTTTTCGGAAGCGACCGCATCGAGTTGTCAATGCATGCGGTTATACGCTTCAAAATAGTCTCTCGGCTGGTGCATGGATGACCATTGCTGGCCATTGACTGTCTCACCCGCGCGGCTTTTGTTCATAAAGTTGCGACCGTTGACGTGGTCAAAAGCAAAATGCCAAGCCCTTCGACTTTTAAGTCGATAGCCAAGCTTTGTCCGCTCATTGCAAAAAAACAGCAGACTCCCGCAATAAATGATACAAAACCCTTCATTAGAACCGCCGTCTATTCAGTATTCAATGTCCCTCCCTCTCCCCTCAAGAAACAATCCTTTCCGCGGTGAACCTGCTGCGTTTTTTTGTTGCGCTCCTTTTCTGGGCTTAAACGTTTCAGACATCCTTTGCTGAAGAGGGAGCATATTGATGCTCATTTATTAACGCTCGTTAACTATTTAATCACGTTTCCGAACCTGCAGCGAGGCTCACCCCCGCGATTGTGATTTATATAACGTAAAAAAAGATCGTTTTTGCAATAGATTAAGTGCATCCTCCCCAATTTTTTAATCGTATTTATTGTATGGCATGCCTTTTGCTTCCATTGATACATATTTGGACTGTTGCAGAAACTGTTTGCTTGATGAATGATCACTGTTTTTCTGATTATTGTTTTTACTATTAAATCCATATGCTCATGAAATAACATGAAATGCATGCGGATTTGATAAAAATAACAGACTAAATGGAGGATGACATGGCTACAGCAACTACAGCTCTTGAAAATGCACTCGCACAACTGGAACAAGCGGCAGCCCTCGCCGGACTCGAACCCCATGTTCATGAATTTCTCAAGCGTCCCATGCGTGAACTTACAGTGCGCATCCCCCTTAAAATGGATAATGGTACTGTAAAAATTATCGAAGCCTACCGTTTTCATCACAACTGGGCCAACGGCCCCATCCGTGGCGGCACGCGTTTTCATAAGGATGAAACGCCCGATGACGTGCGCGCGCTGAGCATGTGGATGACCATCAAAAACGCCTGCAACAACATCCCCAACGGCGGCGGCAAGGGCGGCATTGCCGTTGACCCAACCACCTTGTCTCTTAACGAACTGGAGAGGTTGTGCCGTGGCTATATCCGCGCCATCTCTTCCATCACCGGCCCCTGGATGGATTTTCCCGGCGCGGACATCGGCACCGATGCCCGCACCCAAAGCTGGATGCTGGACGAATGGGAAGCCATGCACCAGCGGCTTGAACCGGCTGCCGTGAGCGGCAAAGCCATGCCCCTTGGCGGTTCTGCCGGGCGCGCTCTGGCCACTAGCCGTGGCGTGCAGTACGCCACCCGTGCGGTTGCGGCCTCTGTGGGCAAGCCCATGTCGAGTTTGCGCGCTGTTGTGCAGGGTTTTGGCAAGGTGGGCGGAAACCTTGTGTCGCTGTACAATGAAGACAATGTGACCATCTGCGGCGTAAGCGACGTGAACGGCGGCATCTACAATGCCGATGGTCTCGATGTGAAGGACGTGTTTGCCTGGTTTGAAGAAAAGGGCACCCTGACCGGGTATCCCAAGGCCAAAGCCGTGACCAACGCGGAGCTGCTGGTGCAGGATTGCGACGTGCTGGCCCCCTGCGCCGTACAGAGCGTTATCACCCCTGAAAATGCGGCTAACGTTAAGGCTTGGGCCATTATGGAAGGTGCCAACGGCCCTGTGACTGTTGAAGCCGAAAAAATTCTGCGCGACCGCAAGATTATCGACTGCCCCGATGTGTACGCCAACTCTGGCGGCACCCAGGTGGCGCATTTTGAGCGCATTCAGAACCTCAATAATGACTGCTGGACTGAAGAATTCGTCAACAAGAAGCTCGAAGGCGTGTTCCTTGACGTATTCAATGAAATATATGCGGTCTCCAACGAGAAAAACATCACCATGCGCATGGCCTGCTGGGTCAAGGCGTTGAACCATACAGTGGCTTCCATGAAGTGGCGTAGCTGGGTATAGGCGTTTTAGAAGCATAAGCTTAACGCCGTATCAAGGGGGGCAGCCGAGATTTGTGCCTCTGAACCAGAAATGGCGACCTCCCTGTTTTACCTCAAGCAACTGCACGTATGCAGGTTACCCAAAGTGCGCCCAACGGGGTGCGCAATGCAGGCCGCCCGCCTGAACACCAACAGGCGGGCGGCAGTCATTGCTGGGGCCTTTATGCTGGCATTACAATCATCGGGTGAGGTCATATGGAAGTCAGTTTTGTTCATTATCTGGGCATGTTTCTGGTGGTCGGCATTACCCTTGGATACTCAATTTATTCCGCGCGCAGCGTAAAATCTGCGGACGGGTTCAGCCTTGTGGGCCGCGCCGCTTCTTCTCCTCTGGTGGCGGGCGGTATCGTGGGCGTTATTATCGGCGGCGGCGCAACGGTGGGCACGGCGCAGCTGGCCTATCAGGCCGGTCTTTGCGCCTGGTCGTATTCTCTTGGTGCAGGGTTGGGTTTTTTGGTGCAGGGCATTTTTTACGCCCGCGCCCTACGGCGCACCAATCTTGAAACCGTTCCCGAATTTTTTGGCCTGCATTATGGCAAATACGCTGCCCCGGTCATCAGCATATGCGGTACCTTGAGCATGCTGTGCGGCTGCGTGGCCGGCGTCATTGCGGGGATAAATATACTGGCCGCAATCCTTAAAATCAGCCCACTTGCGGCAACCTTTCTGCTTGCGGCGCTTGTGCTTATGACCGTGTTTTTCAGCGGTCAGAAAGGCAGCAGCGTTACTGGCATTATAAAAATGAGCGTACTGTGGGTGGGCCTGCTGGTAGGCAGCGCGGTGGCTGTGGTGTCGCTGTACGAACTTCCTGATTTCTCTACGGTGTTTCCGCATGAGCCCTGGCTGAACCTTTTCAGCACCGGTAAGGGGCAGGTGCTCGGCAACATATTCTCTACCGTGGTGGGCATTTGCTGCTCGCAGAACTACATTCAGGCACTGTACTCAGCCAGCGATGCCCGCACGGCTTCTCGCGGGGCCATCATGGCTGGCCTGGTGGTTATCCCCGTTGGGCTGCCCATTGTGGCCATTGGCATGTTCATGCATGCGCAAAATCCGGCATTGCCTCCCATTTTGGCCTTGCCTACGTTTTTCTTCACCTATTTGCCCGACTGGTTTGGCGGCATAGCCATTTCGGGGGTGCTGCTGGCCATCATCGGTTCTACCGCAGGGCAGGCTTTGGGCATTGGCACCATGATTTCGCGCGACTTTGTGGGCAATGTGTTCAAGGTTACATCAAGCGAGGGGATTCTGAAGGCCAACCGGATTACCCTTGTCATCGTGACCGCGATCTTTTCGACTCTGGCCTATACGTATCTTCATTCAACCGTGCTGTACTGGAATTTCTTCTCCTTCCTGCTGCGCGGCGGCGGTGTTTTTGTGCCGCTGACACTGGCGATTTTCAAGCCCGGCTGGCTCTCGCCTTTCTGGGCTCTGACCTCCATCATTTGCAGCACCACGGCAGCCATTGTCGCCAAGCTGGCTTTCGATGTGAGCCAGCCGCTGTTCCTTGCCTTGGGCATCAGCCTTGCCATTGTGGCCTTGGGGGTTGTGGTCTCTGGTAAGAGCTACCGGGCTGCCTACATTAACGCGCAGGCCGAAAAGCAGGCCGACCCTGTGTAGCGGGGCGGTGGCAAAAGTTGCTGAGGCAGAATTTGTAGTCTGGCTGCGTCATACCGCTGTGACATGTGCTGACAACACGGCAGGGAGTCCAACGTACGGCTTTGGAATGCCAAGGGCCGCGTAAACAACCCGTTGTGTTTTTAAACAGATCTGCCCTCACGAGGCGGCTTGCATTCAAAGGGCATTATGCCCGAACATGCAGGCCGCTTTTTTGTCTTTATCAACCTCTTGGGGGCAATCTGGCAATGAGTCTGTGTTGCCTCCGTACTGGCAATGTGCTGCCAATGCCCGACTATGGGGCGTACCTCACCTCTGATTCAAACGGTCATGAGTCGTGCCTAATCGGCTAAACCGGAACGTATTGGTCGTTGGAATCAGTTTCAGGGGGAATAGAGTTTCGCCCAGGTGACCGCATTGACGGGTATGATTTTGTCCTGTTATCAAATTATACCGCAAAGATAGATTCTTTTGGCTGTTTACCGATGCGCCCGATGCCGGGCTAGGGAATACTATGCAGGATTATGATTCAAAAAAAGCAGACCATGTATTATCAGACTCCGACATGGTATTGCTCCAGACGCTCGGTCGCCGAAATTTTTTGATGTACTCTGGCGTGCTGGCGGCTACTCTTTGCCTGGGTGGCTTTTTCCCCTGCGAAGGCGTCGCAGACAGTGGGATGAAAGAAACAGCAATCCCTGTTGCATATCCTATTGATCCCAATGTGGCGACAACTGTTGAGCGAACACTTCTTTTTGCTGCCGTTGCGCCGGGCCTCAAAGAGCCGGATCTGCCAAAGATATCCCAGTGCAGTGTGTATGGCTATGGTAACCATACTTTTGGCCCTGGGCTTTCTGCTGTTCGGCGTACAGATATGCTCGCGCAGGGCGGCGGCACCCCCGAGGCGAAACGTCTTGTGCAGTTGGCAAGCTTTTTTTCCTTCTCGGATGTGCACATCACAGACAAGGAATCCCCCAACCAGCTGATACTCAATCAGCAGTTAAACCCCTTATTCTATTTTTCTTCGTCCATATATTCGCCGGTTATGCTGTACTCCACGCAGGTGCTGGATGCGGGCATTCAAACAGTAAACGCCTTGCATAAAAAAGCCCCGTTTGATTTTGGCATATCGCTGGGTGATGTGTGCAATACCGCCCAATATAATAATTGCGTTGGTATATTGATGTGTTTGACGGCAAGGTTATTACACCGTGCTCTGGTGAACGCCTTGGTATCGACAGCATTGACTATCAGAGGCCCTTTAAGGCCGTTGGACTGGATAACTCCATACCCTGGTACCAAACACGTGGGAACCATGACCATTTCTGGATGGGCAGTTTCCCCGTGCATGCCGACAAATCCTTGGGGCTTGCAGAGGCGTACACCTCGGGTGAAGTCATGGCGGCTGGCCTCATGTCTCTTGATAGCGGCGGTGCGCATTTCCCCTGCCTGTATGATGTGCCAGGCAGCCTGCGGGCGAAAACATTTTATATGGGCCTGATCGATGGAGCTACCCCTGAAGGTGCTATTATTGGGGCAGGCTCCAGGAATGCCTACGCGGCAGCCCCAAAAACGGCGGCAGACCAAAGTCGCCATCCTGTAAGCATTGCCCAGTGGAAACAGGAGTTTTTTGACACAACTACAGAGCCAGCAGGGCATGGGTTCAATCTGGTGGATCCTGCGTATGGCAACGGATTTGCCTGCTACAGCTTTGTGCCCAAGGCCCAAATCCCGCTCAAGGTCATTGTGCTGGACAATACCCAGTCTGAAACAGACGGTTCCCACGATATCCACGGCCACGGATTTCTGGATGCCGCGCGGTTCAAATGGCTTAAAGAGGAGCTGGCCGCAGGGCAGGCCGCTGATCAGTTGATGATAATCGCTGCCCACATACCCATTGGTGTTTCTGCCCTAGGCTCCGAGATGGAATGGTGGGAAAGCGACAAAGACCCCAATGCGGTTGAGCAGAATGCCACCTCGTTGAAGGATCTGGTCAGCATGCTGTGGGATACGCCAAACCTGCTCATGTGGATGTCAGGGCATCGCCATTTCAACACGGTAAAGGCCTTCCCCTCGCCGGATGCAAGCCGTCCGGAAAAGGGCTTCTGGCAGGTGGAAACTGCGTCACTCAGGGATTTTCCGCAGCAGTTTAGAACGTTTCAGATATGCCTTAACAGCGACTACACCGTATCCATTGTCACAACCAACGTTGACCCTGCGGTCGCGGAAGGAACCCCGGCCGCAAAGTCGCGCTATTACTCCATCGCTGCACAGCAGGTTTTGCAAACAAATCTTACCGTTAACGCTCCCAATGCCGCAAAGTACGCCCACAAGGAGATCAGTTCCATGGATCCCAGCCGCGCTCAGGATGGCAAGGTTGATCCCACCATCCAATGGCAGGATGTGGCCGGTTACGGGCCTTTCCCTTCGTTGCAGGATGGACAGTATGGTTCGCCTGCGTATCTTTCGAGCGCCTACCCATCCTACAATGCAGAATTGCTCAAGCAGCTAAGCCCGACAATGGTAAAAGCCCTCAGAGACAGATTTGGTCGTTAAATAACGATAAGATTACTATGAGTTTCCCCTTAGGGGATCAGCGGAATGTCTGGCCGAAATGCTGGCTATGCCGTAGATATTTTTATTGTGTATTAAGGGGCGGGAAATATCCCGCCCCTTTTTGTGCGTAGCCCACCGAGGGAGAGTTTTTGCATGACACAGCAGATTTATTGCATGTACGCGTTTTGTGCTGCTGAAATGGCAGGGGAATTGGTTAGAAACCTGTCGGGAAAACTGCCCATTGAGGGGCTTGCCCCCGTCTTTGGTGTAAAGCCGTTTAGTGCCAGCAACTTCAGCCAACAAACTGGATGCTTAAAAAGCAGAAAACCCGCCAAGCTGTTAGCTTAGCGGGCTTCTTTGAACTCTCTTGGAGTTCAAGATGGTGCCGAAGGGGAGAATAGGCACCGCGACACCATCGAGTCCAAAACAACCTGATATTGTTGATAAAATTTTTTGAGATTTTTGTCTATGCCCCCACACTTTGACCCCATGCTTTGACCCCACTTAGGTGCATTGCACCTGCCTGGAGTTCCCCCCTATTTGCTCCACCCTTAACATTTAGCGCCCAATACACTCCAGAATCTGAAACCATGCCATTGTATTCGACTCATACCAATGCTTTTCTGTCCTGCTTGGTGGAATGAATAGGTCATCTGGCGATCTAAGGAGTGCATGATGGTTTCAGACAGTCCTGATTTGCAAAAGCCAGTACTTGGCTTGATAAGTTGCACCTGTGACGTGCCTGTATGGGGAATCCTACTGATTGGGGTGTTTGTATTGTGTTTGGTTGTCTTTCTATTCATGGCAACTAGGAATTGCAGGCGAGCAATGGCTGATTGTAGCTGGGCGCGTGCCCAGGCAGATACGGATGATCTGACAGGACTTTGGAGTCGTCACGCCATAAATCGTAGGCTTCAGGAAGGGCAGTGCCATCAAGATGTAGATGGCCCATTGTGGAGCGTTGTCTTTATTGATGTAAATGGCTTAAAGTCGATTAATGACAACTGTGGGCACCTTGTGGGTGACTGTGTGCTGAAAGTATTTGCGCAAGGTTTGTCACACTCAATCCGGTTCAGCGATTATGCAGGAAGATGGGGCGGGGACGAATTTGTAGTATTGGTGTCTGGAATGCGCTCAAATGCTGACATAGAAAATTTTTGCCATAAGCTTCAGCAAGAAACATCAAAAGCAATCACTGTAGATGGCAATGAAATTAAGATTAGTGCAAGCTTTGGTTATGCACTCGCAAGAGTTGATGGCGAAAGTATAAATGATCTGATCAAGGTTGCTGACTCGCGAATGTACATGAACAAACATGAGGATTGTAAGAACTAGTCAACTGGGACTATAACTGAATTTATAAATCAAACAGGCGTCAATGTCATTGACTACTGGCTTGTGCACCCAAAACGGCGCAATCAATTTGGACAAATCAGCAAGGCTGGCTAGATTGGTAAAAGCTAGGCTAAGCACTTATTGGCAGCCTCGAGCCTCAGCATTTCTCTCAAGCCATGCATTACACTCTGCCTGTAGGCATGGTCAGACCCAAGGGGGGCAACTCGGCTCCCCTTGGGTTCTTTAATGTGCAGTGTTATTTTTCGTGTTTGCCGGTGGGGCTGTGTGGGCAACCTGTGCCCGTGTTTGTGCTACCGCACCATGTACATTTGTTGGCTCCTGAGCCGTGCTTGTGCTTTTTTGTCGGGCTGTGCGGACAGCCTGAGCCGTAGTTGGTGGAACCACAGAATACACATTTTTTTTCATCGTCATTGTGCTCATGCTTTTTGGTTGGGCTATTGGGACAGCCTGAGCCGTAGTTGGTGGAGCCACAGTAAGCGCATCTTTTTTCGTTGTCATTGTGCTCATGCTTTTGTGTTGGGCTATGCGGACAACCAGAACCAAAGCTGGCAGAGCCGCACCAGATGCACTTTTTGGGATCGGAGCCATGTTTGTGCTTTTTTGTCGGGCTGTGGGGACAGCCTGAGCCGTAGTTGGTGGAACCACAGAATACACAATTTTTTTCATCGTCAACGTGTTCGTGTTTTTTTGTGGGGCTGTTTGGGCAGCCTGAACCGTAGCTGCTAGAGCCGCAATACTTACATTTACTCAAGATGCTCTCCTTTTGTGTATGAATTAAATTTGATTGTTTTTTCTATCTATGGGTTTCAATGGGGCGAATTTTGCTGCACTTTATCTCAACATATATCCCAGCTTGTAAGCAAGAAATTTGCAACCAGCAAGAATTGTTGAGCTAGTTGCTACGTTGAGTTGTTTTTCTAAAAATGGCTCATATCAGTGACGATGCTGCATAAAACTGGTTCTTGAAACGGCCAAGAAAATTTTTACTTCCGTTATGTGGAGTTTTTTTCTTGATGGAGTGTGCGGATGATATTGCCAGCCTTGCAAAAGTATTCATTTGTAACTCCATGAGTCGCAGGATGTGTAATTATTGCAAATATTGTTGTTCCGTTATGCCCTGTGCTTATGTTGTCTGCTACTTCTATGAATGGAACGTCAGAAATTTCTTCCCAGTATTTTGCGTATTTCTTGCTGTAAAAAATGACAACATTAGGTGAATATTGAATGATTTTTTGTTGAATTGATTTTATTCGAAAAGCAAGAATCTCCTCAGAATAGTTTTTTCTTGAGCTGAGATATGGCAGCGTAGAAATGGAGTTATAGTGCCATTTACTGGTTGATGGGGATGGCAGTGGTAGCAATTCAAGAAGGCAGGTATCGTCGTTCCACCGGCCCAGGCGTTTTGCCTGATATTGGCGTATCCGATCTATCGATGGGGCAATATTCTGAAAGCATAACGCGATGCGTATCAATTTGCTCCATGTAGTTTGTAATACGGGGGGGGCTGCAAAGAATTTGTCTATACCAATGGCTTGGTGGTAGGAGGCCACATCTACCAATTCGCTGCAATGTTTTGTCCATGCATTAATACGCGCCATGATTTCTTCTTTTGTATTGCCTCCGCCTTCTTCCATGCCAATAAACCATATTTTTCCATGATAATTACCATAACCATAAAATTCATGTATAAATTTATGTAAAACTGTATCAAAATCGCTATTCATTGCATGTCTCTTGGTCGTCGTTATAATTCAGATTTAAAACAGACTTAAGCACAATATCAAGGTCGTTCAGGCAGTGTTGTTTTTTGCTCACAATTACGACTTGGATGTTTGTGCCGTTTCATTAATTTTCTTGACCTACCATTGGGAAGTTTAATGAATGCTGTCTCTTCTTTTGCAGCATATCCTTCCAATGTGTCGCTGTGGTGTGGTGCATTTACCTCTGGGCTTAATAAAAAAGAAAAATCTGCATTAGGCCATAATTCCCCAGCCATCATCCGAGTTTCGTGCGGTGAATATGATATTGCAGACAGAGTATCAGCCATTGCGATTATGGAAGATCGATATTTCAGCTTGGATATCAGGGCTGTAGGAAAGCCCTTTTGTCCGTGAAGGAGTCCCCAAAGCTGACTTATCAATATTTGTATCCCAACTGAATTCTTGCTGTTTTTTGCCGCTGCAAAGACTGCATCTTCATAACGCCTATGGGCGATGGTGCAATATAGGGCTATGGCAAGAGCCTCATCTGCAGTTCTGCCGGTTCCTAATTGGCTTGGAATTTCAGCGCTGGTATTTTTGCTGAGATAATTTTTTCGGCCAAAAGTAAAAGCAGCATATATCAATTCATGAAGCGAATTATCTATTGATATAATATTAGTATAGCGAGAGATGTCTTTGAGCAGCTTTTCAAGGCGCTCCCCTGTAGGCGCGTTGTCAAAGGCAAACAAGCTAACAAGCCTTACCCAGACCCCAGCCACTAGCGACGTAATGGGGTCGCTATGCGTCAATCGTAAGGAGTTAAATCCAAGCCTAAAATCTCCCTGGTAAATATTTTGTGCATCATTACTGTCATCTGTGCGGATAATGTGCTGTTTATCGCCAATTGGAAAAAAATTGCATTGTGCACTTATGAGGCCGATTGGTGTGAGGCGTGCGATGCTAAGGCAACCCTTATTGCTGTTGGTTGGGTAAAATGTTTTTGAATCGGGAAAGGATTTATTGATATAGCCATTTTGCAGCCCTGCCGCCCCATTGGGGTAGGCCAGAAAAAGTGAGCCGTTTCCTTTAGATTGAGCTAAGGTGGATATGTTTGCTTGTAGAGTGCGCCAGTCGCGTAATGCAAAATATTGCATGCATAGTTCTGGGTAGAGGTATTTTAACCTTTGGGGGGCTGTGCCCATAACCTCGCGTGCATGTTCGTTCATGATTCGAAGCTTGTTTGCTTCTATATTTTTTGTATTGCCTAGTTTCTTTAGCAGGTTGTCTATTTTTGCATGGAGGGGGCGCAAGCGAGGGCAGGCTGCTGCTGGGGATGTGTATGATCGAATCAGCGCTTCAGTAGTAAAAAGTGAAAGGAGCGTGCTTTGTGTTATTTGCAACGTGTCTAAACTAGCTATGTGATTAATGCAGTCTGATGCAGATGTGTATATTTTTTTTGATGTTGTGATTGAATGTTCGATTGCATCGCCAATAGCTCCGCCGATCATGCCCGCACGAACGGTATTTCTTTTTTTGTTAGCCTCAAGAATTGGAGGCAGGTTCAGAAGATAGGCCTCCTGCTCTATTGTTTCGATGGCACCAGGGCGAGCCTTACGAATCAAGGAAATGGCTTTTTCTGGTTCACACCCTTCTTCAATGAGAATACGAGCTGCCAGCGTACCCGTGCGACCTAAGCCCCCGCGACAGTGGATGAAAATTTTGCCTCCAAGGGAGATCAGTAGCCTGAGCAAGGCACAGGGAAGATCCCATGTATGACAATTGTCGTGGCTTTGTCGCATCTTGAGGGCAGACCCATCAACAACCGTGAAATGCCACCATGTCATCCCAGCCTTTTTAACTGCGCGGCCCAGATTTTTTACATGGAGCGCAGAAAGTTCTGAATCTTCCATGAGGGTTACTACAATTCGTGCCCCCCATTGCTGTATGCGGGCAATATCAGTTGCAAGGTCTCTGTTGCATGAACCACTCATGGCACAAGGGTCAACCTTTCCAGGGCAAATTGACATGCCAAGGCCTGGAAAACCTTCAGGTGTAGCGATTTTCAGTGGTGAGGTTTTGCTTGTGTGCACGATCGACATTTTCTCCCCTTTTTGCAGAAGCATACCACAGGGTATGAAATTGTTAACCATCCAAAAAAATTTAAATTGTGTTATGCTTCAAAATACTGTGCGTGTGTCTCTGCAACTGTTTGTGCAACTTTAGCTCGCAACCATTCAGGCGAAAGGACTTCTGCAGTTTTTCCAAAGCTGAGCACCCAGGATAAAAATTCTGGTGTGCTTTGACATTGCACTTGCAGATTTAGTGAGCCATCTTTAAAAAATTCAGTTACTTGATGTGCACTCCACTGGCGTTCTGCCACATAGGTCGCAGCGGCGGCAGAAAACCGCACCACGGCGGTAAAGGGCTCGCCCTGCATTACCCCAAATGTAGTATTGCCTGGCTCGGGAATTTCCGGCATACAGGCTGCCCGCCGTGTGGCATTGCAGACCTTGATACGGTGTAGGGCCAGCGTGGTATGGTTTTCGTAAGCAGGAACAACCGTGCCTTTTGCTGCCACAACATAGCCTTGTATCAGGAGACTTTCTCGGAATCCAATCATGCGTTTTGGGGCAAAATCAAAAGATTTTTCTTTTGTGGTTGTCGCTCCTTTATATGTAATTTCGCAGACTTTGTGCTTGCGAATAGCATCCAAAATAGTGCTAAGCATTTTTTGAAAAGGCTTATAGTCGATTCGCCCTTTGGATATGCTTGTACCAATGTGATCAGGCAGCTCCTGTGAACCTTGCGGCAAAAAAGCCACAGCTTGCCGCAGGCTTATTTCCATTTCTTTGTGCATTGTTTCTGGCAGCAAATTGGTCAGCAATTCGCGACAAAGGGCAAGTTGGTACAGCCCCTCGGCATTAAGGCAAACCGTGGGGAGCCGTGATGGCTTTTCCAGTTGATATAGAACCTCGCGCCCCTGCTGAAAGCGTTGTATTTTGCCAAATCGTGATCCTTCAAGCTGTTCAATCAACCTGGTTACGGCCGGTTTAGAACAGCAAAGCATGCCTGAGAGTTCCGTAAGACTGTACGGGCGGTTCGCCACCAGCAGCATAGTGTAAAGGCCAAGTAGTTTTTCTGCTGGTTTTGCGTCATTCCACTTTTTGCCCATTACGGTCTCCTTAATGAACTAATTCGTTAATTATTAGGCAAAACCGATACGTTGTGCAACATCTTCGAGCTTTAATGACTGCTCGTGGAGCAAGGCTGACAGCAACACTTCATGAGAAATCGAACCTTGCTCACACAGCCAGAACTGCATGAGCACGGCATGAAAGTCACCAGGGGTAAGTTTTTTTTGTAAGCATAGTTTATTTTTAAGCTCAAGTGATAGTGGCGTGCCCACAACTGGGGCAAGCACTTTGGTATAGAGGGCTTCCAGCTGCGTTGGCCCGGCATATGTAAATTCAATTTTAAAACTGAAACGTCGCATTGCCGCAGGATCCATCCCATTTCTATGATTGGTGGTGCAAATGCAAAGCCCTGTAAAGGATTCAAGAGCAGTTAA
Source organism: Desulfovibrio intestinivivus (assembly GCF_053570665.1). Lineage (NCBI taxonomy): Bacteria > Pseudomonadati > Thermodesulfobacteriota > Desulfovibrionia > Desulfovibrionales > Desulfovibrionaceae > Desulfovibrio > Desulfovibrio intestinivivus. Next base: position 1,989,970 of record NZ_JBRBQT010000001.1, read on the forward strand.
GAACTCGTTTATTTGAGTTTTTTCCCATCCCTGGCTCACACTGTCGCGATTATTCAAAAAACTGTCTGCTTCGTCGATAACCAGCATGGTGTCATTGTGTTGCGCCTCAGAAAATGCGGCGGCAATATTTTTTTCTGTCATGCCAACATAAGGATCTAACAGGTCGCTAGCTTTCCTGATGGTTAAATTCCTCCCTAACAGATGTGCAAGATGTTTTGCCAGTGCTGTTTTGCCAGTTCCAGGTGGCCCATAAAAAAGAATTGTGCCCATGCCCTGACAGCCAGTTTTGTTGGTGTTCAGGTGCTTGTTCAAACGATGAAGTTGATCAAGCTGCACGCCAAATGGTTGAACTGTGCACACACCGTCCAGGCTGTAAGCGTTGCAGGTGTCGCTGGTGGGCTTTCTTTTGGGCTTAATTCCGTTTTCCGCCAGGGTCGCATGTGCCAGCAAAATACGCTCTACGCAGGCGGCAAAGCCGTTGCGCGTGGCTAATGTTTTGGCTTCGCGTAAGGCATGTTCTATGACAGCTACCTGCGTGGGGTATTGGTCAGAAAACTGTTCTACAACTTCAGGTGCGATATGCTTTTCGACCTGCAATCGTTGCATTGTTCTGAGCCAGATGCGTCGACGTTCTATTTTATCCAGTGCCTCAAAATGGATGCTGAAGCTAAAACGCCTGCGAACTGCCTGATCAATCTGGTTAACATCGTTGGTTATCCATATGACATGCTGGTTTGGGTGTTCCATAAATTCGTTTAGCCACGCTTTGGTGGATGAACTTCTGTACATGGTTACAGAGGTGTCCAAAAGGCGCTCTGCCTCATCCACTAGAACAAAGCTATTTTTATGGGGAGCAGCCATTCGTAGGCATGCCGTGAGCGCAATGCGCCTGTCCTGGGTTAAGTCATCCTCTTTGCAAGGAACAGCCCAAGCCTTAACGTTTAGCTCATTGGCAAGGGCGTTGGCAAAGCTGGATTTCCCTGTGCCTGGTGCGCCGTATAGCAAAATATGAACAGGTCTGCTGCTTTGGCGACGCAGCAGGCGCATAACGTGTTTTTTACTCTCTTCTGCAATGTTAAATTCGTTTAGAGGCAGAGACTTGCCTCGCAAGGGAGTGCAAAAAATTTTGTGCAATGAGGCTGTATCGCAACGTTGCCAGATTGTTTCAAATTTTTCGCAAAGCCTGATGCCTGATCCCCCAGCATAAAGAATGCCCATATCTTGCAATTGTGCAATTGTTTCCTTGCAAACAGTGCTGGGGATATTCAGCATGTAGCTGAGCGTCAGTCTGGATTCAACAGACTGAATACGCAGGGTGTCTTCAAAATAAATTTCTACAAAACGAAAATTTCCTGTCAAAAAAGCGAGGATACACAAACTCATTGCTTCATTGCTCAAGCCAAAAAAAGTTTGAATTTTTTTCTGTGATTTGGTGTAGGGTTTGCATATTTGTTCATGGGGATAGATGCAGGATAAAAATGTTTGTGCGCATTGCCTGAGGTGAGGCTGAAACCACGCATGATCTTCTGCGAGTTCTTCCAGGGCATCGTCCAGACGTTTTACTGGCTTTGTTTGCATTTCTTTAATGGCGTGGCGAAGCTTTGTATTGTTATGGCTGCGACCAGAATAAGCGACCATCTGGTCTTGGAGCATAACGACAAAATCCCTTAGGTCATCTGCGCACCAGCGTAGACAAGAAAAGAAATAGTTGTTCAATGGAATAGGTAGGTCAAGGAGCCTCATAAGCCATTTGCCCGCTAGGGCCTTGCCCAATGCTACTTCTGGTGAAATCAAGGTGTCTGAGGATGGACATGAAATTTGAAACGATTTGCGCATTTTGGGATTCCTTGTTTGCAGGTACCATGCACATTTATCGTTTCAGATTTTGACGGTTGTTTTCAGTTTATTTGACCTTACCGCCAGGACAACGCACGGCCAATAGTGAATTGCTAGCCAACAACCAACTATAGCACCATAAACAGGTGCGCTACTTGACGTGCCCAATAATTGCCGTAAGTAAAAATCCATGTAATGTGCCCGCTACCGTCTGCACGCTAGGGCAAAAAAATTGCTGATTTTTGGAGGCAGAATGAGCATGGAATGGGCTAAACTATTTGATATTAAAACGTTTTCTGAGGCTAATCCGCAAGGCTTTACAGGGTTTGAAAAAATTGGCGATTTGGGCAGTGCCTGCGCCAATGCTCCCAAAGAGGCAGGCGTCTACATGATCCTGCTCCCCGGCGAAACAGAGCAGCCCATTTTTTGCGTTCCCGGCAGGGGGGCCCGCGCCAACAAGGTCACGCCGCAGAGCGAAGAAAAATTACAGCAAAGCTGGGTGCAGGGAACAAGAATATTATATATTGGCAAGGCTGGCGGCCCGAAATACAAAACAACCCTTATGGCGCGTTTGCAGGCGTATATGCGGTATGGAAACGGTATAAAGGCAGCGCACCGTGGTGGAAGATCAATCTGGCAGTTGGAAAATATTGACGAGTGCCTTGTTGCATGGCGCGTCGCCCCTGAAGATCCAAAGGGGTGTGAAGGCTGTTTGCTGAAGAGGTTTAAAAATATTTATGGAAATTTGCCCTTTGCCAACAGGCAAGGTTAGGTTTTTTACGGGCCCTAGTAGTGCCGAAGCCAGATAGTGAGGTTTAGGTAGATTCCGTTTTTGTACTATTTGCACGTCCTCGTATGTCTTTGTGCCGCTGGTGATTGATGTAATGAGCGCAGACGGTTTCTCAAGGTTGTTCCATGGTCACCTTTCCGCAACATCTGGAAGCATAAATCGGTGTGTGAAAAATGGGGTAGTGCGCTGCTGATTAATTGGGGGGTGCAGAAAATATAGTGTTATAGTCCATTGCCTCCACATTTATCTTGAATTGAGCAATCTCTTAGCTGTGGAGTTCTTTGCCATGCATCCGGTTCGTGAACAGATGCCGGATGCATGGCTACTTCATTTTTTGTTATGGCTTCTTTGCCTCTGGCAGGGCAAGTATGTTTTCGGTTTCAATTGTGCTGTCCTTGCCGGGCTGTTTGCGAGCGTCAAACTCTTCAGCCGCAAACGCCGCAGCAAATACGCCTGCTATTCCGGCCACCATACCGCCAATAAATACCCAAGTCTTGCTCATGTTCTTGCTCCCCTTGTTCTTGCGAAATGATAGAAGTTGGGGAATTCCCGCCTTCTGCATGCCAGCCCGAGTGGGGCTAGTCGTCCCAGTTGTCCTTGATGACTTGCAGCACTGCGATGGCTACTGGTATCCAAGCCAGTGGGTTCATATGCCCTCCTTCATTTTTAGCAGCGCGGGATGCGCCGCTTTTTGTTAAGCGTAAAGAAACGGAATACTCCCGTTCGGTACCAAGGTCTGAAATCTAGGGGCACCATCATGCTGCACCGCCTTTGAGTAATGCAGCCTGCAGCATGGCAAACATGGCAGGCACCAGATCAGGCAGATCGTTGACCATCCTACTTGTGTGCGGCAGCAGATGTATAATGTGCTCATCCCGTATGCCAATGCCATAAACTTCAAAGCCAAGTTTTTGCGCCACCCCCAGGGCATTGTTTGCGGCCAGCTGGTTGTCCGGCATGCCATCAGTGATAACCAGAATCATCTTACGCTGTTCTTTGAGGGGCAGCATGGTTTGCAAAACCCACCACAAGGCCCCAGCCAAGGGGGTGCCGCCAGAAGCCCGAATGTCGAACATATCTGGCACTGCCTGCCCGTGTCGCATGATGGGGAATACTGAATTGGTCGCCGTGGCAGCAGGGAAGGCCGTAACCGCCGGGTTCACGCCACGAATATGGCTCAACGCTGTTGCCACGGCATAGCAGGCCCGGTTGGCAAGATTAATCGGTGCGCCAGCCATACTGCCGCTTACGTCCAGCAGGATATGGACAGCCGTATTGAGACCCAGTTGCACAGACTCTTTTTGGAAAACACGAGCATTGCCAACCTGCAGACGATAAAGCGAATTAGCGTGCAGAGTCCCTCTGCGCCAGATGCTGCAACGTCTTTGCGTTTGCGCCTGCAGAAAGCCCTGAAAGCGTGTACGTAGAGCAATGCTGGCCTGAAGGGCTTGTAGCTTCTGCTCTGCTGGCAAGGCGGCTGCATGCCGGGTGCCTTCTACCGCGACGTTAAGAGCGTCACCGGCTGCTTCGGCACTATTATTGGTAAGTTCAATCGCCATGATTTCGCCGAGTTGCTGGGGTAGATCCTGCGCCCCCGCATGAAAAAGAGTTTTGAGCGGTAAATCACTCAAAGCACTTGATGGTTGAACAGACCAAGATTGTTGGTTTATTTGTGAAGTAGAATCATTGGTCTCCCTTGTCGGCTGTGGCATGTCGCCTTGATCGTTTTTTTCCGTATACTTGTTGGTTGCCATTGGCTGAGGCGGTTCCCACTGCCGGATGCACTGGGCGATTTGCCGAGCGTATTCAACTGCTGCCGTCGTATCCGGGCAATGTATGTAGACCTTGACCAATATGGCATCCAGGGCCTCTTTCAATCCGGGGAAGTGATGCTCCATGATGCTTGCCGCGTATTGGCGTGCCGGGGTCACCTCATCCACATCCCAGGCTCGCACCGTCAACAGCACATAGTCCAAAACAGCAAGGGCCGGGGAATCGTCCCCGGCCCTTGGCTGTGCTTGTTCTACAAAGAATCGTCGTATCAGCCAGTTCAGGTTCCTCCGGCAGCCGGGGAAAATGCCCGACAGCTTCTTTTCAACACGCCAGTCCTCAAGGCAGTTGAACAGATTGAAGGTCACAGGATTAAGGTTTGCAGCTTTCAGCACGCTAAAATCAGTGTGCCGTATATGGGCAGCCTCATGGTCTGTGAACCCTTTGGCCAGCGCCAATAATTCCGGCTCACAATCAATGGGCAATGATGGCAAGTGGATAACCTTACCGTTGGTACAGGCTTCCTTGCCGCCAATACGCACCTGCACGCCATAGCGGTCACCCAGAATGGATGCCAAAAGGGGCAGGCAGTTGAGAACATCTTTTGTTCGAATCATGGTACCCCACAATAAGAAAGCCCGACATTTCTGCCGGGCTACTGTTCGGGTTTGTCAGGCAACGCTACAAAGCATGGCGGATCGTTTGCCAGCGTAGTATGTCGCCCTGCGGGCGGGAGGTAAGCTGGATTCATTTTGCCAATTTTTTATATAGCGTATCGTGTTCAAGCATGCTGTTATCAAGGGCTTCAAGTACATTCCTCTGTACAACTATTTCCTTGCGATTTTCAATGAATGCACGTGCAGCATCTTCTAGGACTGCCCCAATTGGACGGCCTTCCTGTCGAGCGATTGTTTTGAGGCATTCATAGAGGTCCGCATCCATCTGGCTGGCGAACCTTGTCCGTCTGGTTGATACTTGTTGCATGGGGATCCCTTTCCTTGAGGCTAGCCATAGCGTTAGCCTTATTCAATGAATTTTTGATATTACCACAGACCCAGGCTGGGTATGGCAGGATGCGGCAAAGCGCTATCTGCCACGGGAATCTCAGGCAGGATGGGCTCATCGTCCATATTCCCATTCATGGTGCCATCCATCAGTACAGCAGGGCCGTCCGGCTCGTGGATAACGCCCGGACCAGTCAACAGGGCATCCAGCACAAAGGCCGGGCCGTAGCCTTCAACAACTTTTTGGGCGTGGCCCACAAGAGCCGTACTGTCCTTGAGCAGGCAGACCAGCCCTTGCAACAGCAGCAGATCTGTGCCGGTGATGTTGCCCTTCTTGGGCATGCGCAGCAGTGCAGCCTGCACGATGTCAGCCACCGGGGCCACATGTGGCTCTACGAAAGACAAGCCCGTGAGCTTGGCATGCAGGGTGCGCAGCGGTGAAAGCGCCTTGTGGGTTACCTCCGTTTTGCCATGATAAACCCTGCGCCATATATCATCGGCAGACTTGGCCACCTCATCAAACAGGGTGCCGCCAAGGCCCTGCACCTCTTCTGCCAGACCGGCTTCCAGCACAGTGGTGTTGTCTGCGTGCTGCTCAAGCGGGGCCACCTTATACAACTGCCAGCGAAAATCCATGCGGGCTCGTACATAGTCGGGCCCCACAAGGGAGTTACGGATAATTTCGCCCCACTGATGGTGCTTCTCAATCCATGCCTGCACATTTTGGTCATAGTCCGCCAGAAATGTCTCCTTTTCTTTTTCGAATTCGGTGCGGATGTTAAGCAGCTCCTGCACGATTTCGCCGGCTTTTTCCTCGGGGATGGCCCAGCCGGACATGAACCGCACCCCATGCCGGTCAAGATAGTTAAAGGCGCGAGCCTTGAGCGTGCCGAACACCTTGAGGTTTTCCGGGTCAGCAATGCGTTTGGAACCAAGCGAGGCCAGATCCTCAGGCGGTAGCTCCGCGCCGCCCAGGTCCTCCTGGCACATTTTGCGTCGGGCTGACCACAAACTGACGTTAAGGTTGAGTGCCAATAAATTGTCTAAAATACGGATGTCTGAAACAAGTTTTGTCATGGTTTTCTCCTAGAAAGAGCTTTTTGCAGGATTGAGAGTGTAGCCTTGCGTGATCTTTTTTGTCGCGCGAGCTTCAAGTTCCAGCACGGAATTGTTGCCAGCACAATTTTCAGCGGAGATAAAGTGTTGTTGCCCGACAGTGTCCGGTTTGCCCCACTCCAGCGTGAGCCCCACAGGGCTGGCTTCGCCGATCCAGTATTTGCCGTCCTGTTTTTTGCCAGAAAGGTTGTGGACTACCTGAAGATGAACGCGGGGCTTGGCCACCGTGGGTGTGCGGTGCAGATGCCCGCGCATGAAGCGTAGGGCTTGCTCACCTTGCAGGGGGACTGCCTCAGACGCCTCGGTTTTGGGGGATCCTGGTTCCACTTGTTGTGGGAACATGCGCTGAGCCAGTTCATGCAACATGGCGCGGGTTTCACGGCTGGCACGGAAGGCCAGAGCCCGGTCGAGGGCGTAGGTGACAGGCTGTACGCCCTGATGGGCTAGCGGCTGAAAGCGAACGGTCAGATCACCCCAGCGCAGCAAACTGCGTGTGGAGAATGTTACTTCTATGGTGCTGGTCAGATTGCTGGTGGTAGCCTCGCCCATGAAGAGTTTTCGAACCTCATTGGCATAGTCCACCATGGTGGCGCACAACGATTCGGGTAGCGAAGGGAAGCGCCGTGCGAGCAGGCGTTTTTCCACCTCGGCAGATGGGTAACCCACTTCGCAGATAGTAAAACGGTCCAACCAGGCAAGGTTCTGCCGCTGGGTGCCCTGATAGAGGCCGGTGTCATCGCCACCGCCATTGGTGTTGGCCGTGGCAACCAGACGGAACATGGGGTGTGGCGCAATCAGCTCGCCGCCGTTTTCCGCTATGCACAGGGGGGATCCGTCCAATACGCTATTCAGCCCTGCTGCAATCTCTGGCGAGGTCAGGTCGATCTCATTCAGCAGCAAAAGTGCGCCGTAGCGCATGGCAAGCGTAAGCGGGCCGTATTCAAAGGTCATGTTGCCGTTTTTGACCGTCAGGTGACCAATCAGGTCGGCAAATTCCAGCCGCCCGTGCCCAGTAACCTCAAAGACGGGATAGTTAAGCCTGGCAGCCAGCTGCTTGATGCAGCTGGTTTTGCCGCAACCAGTGGGGCCGAAAAGGTACAACGGTTCCTGAGCATTGAGAAACCAGACCACAACATCGCGACTGGACTCGTGGAAAATATAGTCGTGGTCAATGGCCGGGGTGTAGGCCGAAGGAACGGCGTATCCTTTGACTGTGGTGCCGGAGAGCTTGCCGCTGAAAACCTGCCCGGCATCAAGGTCGCTGGGTTTCAGGTTACTAAGTCCTTCGATCAAATTTGTATTCATAATTGCTGCTCCTTAGATACAGAAAAAGCCCGGCTCCTTTTAAGGGAACCGGGCTCTTCGAAATATGGTATCAGTCTGGCTAGGATGGTTTTTTGTGAATTATACGGAATTGTCTGACTGGAGAACTTCTGTGGCCTCAGGCAGCGAGACGACTTCCGTATGACCATCAGGGTAACGCAGGGTGCATTGCCCTTTTTCATCCAGATAGTTCAACGGAATGCCTTTTTTAAGCTCAAATTCAAGAATAACATGCTGATTTTCAATGGCAGTAGCAACCAGCTCTTCAAGGGGAAGTGGTATTGCCTTCGCTGCATTGCTTACAATTTGCCTATCAAGAAGCAGTGTTCTCCTTATGGCACTATTCTTCAGAGGGCATACGTCGTAAGGCTTGTCGATATGCCTCAAGGCGTTCACGCTTACCAATGGAGATGACCGATACAAAGAGAATGTCATCATCCACCTTGTACACAAGGCGATACCCAATGGAGCGCAATTTGATTTTGTAGCAATCACGCATGCCAGACAGGGCAGATGAAGGAACTCTCGGCTGCTGTAACCGTTCTACAAGTTTCTTTTTAAACTGTTCTCTGATGCTTACATCAAGCTTTTTCCATTCTTTCAGTGCTAGCTCATGAAACTGCAGACTATAGCTCATCAAGCGTTACCTTGACAAAAGGGCCATCTTCGCGCTTTTCAACAATCTTTCTGTCTTCAAGATCTTCGAGAATTTCGAGGATTTCTTCATAGTGCTTTGCGGACAACAGGTATGCCTCAGGTTTGTTATGGTTCAAAACTGCCACCGGCGCATCCTTGGCAGTTGCCAGGACATTCGCAAAGTTCCGTTTGAGTTCAGTGACGCTAACGGTGATATTGGAGTGTATGGAATCCATGAAATCCTCCAAGTTGGATAAATTCGATATCTTTTATGACATCAAATTTGACATCAGTCAATGAGGCTCAGTCCACTGCAATTTCCCGGGCAATTCGCACCCGCTGCGGATTGCACTGATAACTACCGCGAGTTTCAATGTCGTCATAATCTTCGCCAATACGGATGAACAGAAAGTCTTCGTGGGGCAAATTGTCCATGAGCTTGCCAACAAAGGCGATTTCATCAAATTCATCGTACCACTTTTCCCCCTCCCACAGAAAGACAACGGAGCCTGAGCCTTCATCGATTTTGTTGGGTTCACCACCGATGAGCATTTTGATTGCTGCAAGGTTGTCGGGATTGTTCTTTTCTGCCTCTGCAAGAGCTGTTTTTAACTGATCCATGCCTTTTTTTGTCAGGCACAGGGCCACGTCAGAATAATATCCCATGTAGATCTCCCGAAGGTCAGTTTATGGGCGAAATGCTCAATTTTTCGAAAGGTGAGCCCGTACGCTCACAGCGGGCCAGCAAGGTATCCACGTCGATGTCGCCCAGATGCCCCGTATGAAAAATCTCGGTCAACTCCTCCCGCAGAGCATCCTTGTCCAAAGTGGTGCGACCAGCTGCCACTGACATGCGGAAGCGATAGTTTCCCGTGTCTACCCAGTCCCGAGTGCCCGCCTGGCGGTGAACAAGCTTGAGTACCGTCTCCATCTCTTTTATTTCGCTATCTAAAGCGGTGCGCTGCTCCTTGATGGCAGCCAGCTTTTCCAAAGCTGGTTCCCATTGGGGCATTTGCACGCCCTGCGGGAATTTGGGGCAGTCACCGTTGTGTTCGCAGTACGAGCACAACGGGTAAAAGCCCTGAGCGCAATCAACCTGTGCCAGGGTTATGTGTCCGGCGCGGAAATCTGCAAGTTCTCCCCAAAGTTGTGCCGCATGGTCAAGGGCCGTATCGAGCATGGCCTGATTGAAACCGTAGGGGCCGAACGTCCTTACCTCCTTCATGGAAAGGCAGAGCAACCATGCTTCCATGCTTGTCTCAGCAGCAGTTTGGGGCATCTCAAAGCCAAGTTGGGCACGGCAAAGTTGAGGGAAAGTTATTTTGTCATGCAGAATCGTACCATCCTCAGCACGAAGGCTGAAAACGGGCTTGCTCCACGCCTTTGTTAGCAGGCCGATTTGCCCGTGCAGTTGCAGCAGATGGGAATCGTGCGGGGTGCCGGGAAGCTTGTCGGTGCTTTTTACTTCCAGAATGCGAATGGCCTTAACAGGCGCGCCCCAGACCAGCACAAAATCAAGATGAGCTTTGATGGGCACGCCCTGATGTTGCCAGTTAATCTCAAGCTGGGGCAGAACATGCAGGCCCAACGATGACAGTGCCTGCCCAACCCCAGATTCAAACCAGTGCCCTCGCTGCAGCGTAAGCAGGCGCTCCAGGCTGTTTGTGGTGGGCAGCACCTTTCTGGCCAACGCCGCCCGTGGGCATTCCCAGTGTTGGCCGATATCACTCATTCCCACATAGCTGGAGCGGTCGCCCAGATGGGCGAGTGTGTCTTTGTGGGCAACGGCTTGCAGGCCTTGCCGAATTAACGCCCGTAATCCTTCTGTGCGGTCTTTCTGTTCCATGGGTTATCTCCATAAAAGCGAAAGGGCCGCCATCAGGCAGCCCTCTCACTCGACATTTTTATTTTTGCTATGCAGCGTCAACATACTTCCACCACAATTTTCTCTGCGGGTTCCAACGGAAGCCCGAACCAGTCAGCAGTTCCTTTTTTGCTTGCGTGTTGCCGGTGGCAATGATGCAAGGGCGTCCGTCCTGAGCGGTAACTTGCTGGTAGGTGACGCCTTCCAGCGGCGGGAGATTTTCAAGGCTTGCTGGCGGTCGATTTGAGGGGCCTGAAATGTTGTTTGCGGTAGATGGGTTGCGGTGTTGCCCTTTTTGTAATTCAGGGGCGTTTAGGGGGAGTTTGGGACGTGTGGGCGATTTTTTGCCATTTTTAGCACCTTCACCATCGTCATCTTCCGTAACCATGCCCAACATGGCGGTTAGAGCGTAGCGGCGGGCATAGGTCATTGCCGATCCCATGCCCTGAGGGTCGGCCTTTGGCAAAGGAACAACAGCAAGGGAACTTTGCCATTGCCCCGACTCTACATGTGTCAGCTTGGTAACCAGCCCTAAGGAGTTAGGTTGCTCCACAGGCACAGGGTACTGGCACAGCCAGATACCGTTTTCGATGAGCGCATCGCGGCAGGCGTCCATGACGCTGTTGAGACTGGCGTACCAACTTTTGGTGAATGGATTTTCAGCGTCTTTTGTAACCGGTTGCACGGTTCGCTGCAGGTTGAGTAGAGCCTTGGCCAGATCTGTGATGTTTTCTGATTGATATGTGTCCATTGGATGCCTCCATGAAAAATGAACCTCCCTCTAGCAAATCGCTAAACAGGATTAATAGCGGGGTTTGGGAGTATAATTCCTGTCTGTTCAGTGGAGCAATATATCGCTGAACATATTTGAAAGACAAAGCATATGAAAAGATGATCTAACATGCCCAGCTTCCCCAGAAAGATTCCATTTATTGGTGTTTTCCAAACGGAGTAATATAACTTTTTTAGGTGTTTCTGCCCTGCGATGGCGTATTCATTTATTGACAATTCAAACAACCAATGCAAGTCATAGCATTTACGTTTAAGCATTCATGATGGGTTGATAATAGACATTGAATAAATCGTGTTACGCTTTTTTCAATATACCATACTTTATAGTATAAAATATAACCTGACAAATGGGGCGTAGTGGTAATTCTACGTTGCGTGTATCTATTCTCTTTTGCAGAGTGGCACGGTTTTTACAAGTACCGCTTATGGCCGACGCTGCTCACACTGAAGTGAAGCCCTAAAACCAGTTTTTCTCGACTGGTTAAGCAGGCCGGAGCGTGTGGCAGCCATCAAGAAAGCCGCTCGTATCGAAGTTGAAGCCCCGAGCGCAGGATGCAGCGAGAGAAGGCGGGAGTTTAATGGGGCAATCTAACCCAGGTCCTTCTGCGCACAATATCAACTGCGACACGATAAACCTCTGAGCCAAGTTTTAATGAAAGGGGCTGCAAGAAACGGATTCCGTTCAGCAGAACTGCGCATGTGGCGTAGCGACCTGTATATGCTAGTTCATTTTTGTAATAACAGAATATTAAACTATTTTTTCTTAGATTGTAGCGTCGTTGTTGTCCGTCACGCCGCGGCAGGCTCCTAACCCTCGTCGATAAAATCACACGCACAGTCAGCGGGCTAGCCACTGCGCTGGATCTGGTGCTTGCGGAGGTTGATACCTTGCTGGACGAATGGGTTTTGCATCTTCTTGTAGCTAAAAGAATAGTTGTAATCATTAAATATTTTTTAAGTTACGAAAAATCCAATATGAAATCATTGAAGGGCTGTTCTTTTATGACCAGCCACTGCTGAGAGGAAAACAATGTTAAGTTTAGGATGGGTCGATTTTTCAAAAAGCGACTGTGATATGGTATTCAGTGTCCTTCGCCAACTCACTGAGCCGGGCGCGGTGGACGAGCTTGGCATCGGCACAATTCGGGACGGCTTTGCCAACATCCTATTCCCGGGCACTTCTACAATCCAGACGAGAGCAAAATATTTATTTATAATTCCCTATATCTGCTTGGAGTTGGAGCGCGGCGCAAGGCTCTCTCCCCGTGAGTTCATAGGTGCTTTGGAACAGCATGAACTTGATTTAATTGACGTTCTTGCCGTGGAAGGTGCTGAGGGCGTTATTGGCCAACGGTCACGACAGGCACTACGTAGAAAGCCGTCAAGTATCTATTGGAGAACACTTCGCACTTATGGTTTCTTAACTGATCCAGTCACGATGAGTGAGTATGCCGGGCTTGCCTATGAGCGGAAAAAAGCATCAGAGCAGCAGAGACTACTCGGCAAGCGAAAGCAAAGCACGAAGGCGACACGACAGACGACTCCGAAGCAGGGATAAGCGGCGCTTCTGCTTGGCGAGTTCCAACACATAAAGAGAACTGGCGTGACAGCCTTACCATTGACCTGACTGCCACTGAAGCAACCTACCTGCGTGAGCGAATACTTTTCATGCCGGACACGCGGGATAGCTTGCTAGCACTGATTCTGCGAGAAAAACGTCTTGATTTCACCGAATATGAGTCCTTCGATGACATAGACGCTCTGCAAGGCCTGATGCCACCGCAGATGCTTCGAGATTATCAGCTTGCCCGTGATTTTGCACGGTTTATTCTTGGTGCGCAGATCCGATATAACGTCATTTATTCAAACAAGCAAAATGAAGACGCAAACGAGCGGTGGAATCTATATTTACAAAAGCGGCCCATGGTAAGCCTTGAGGAGATAGAGGCTCGCTTAAAGCCTCGTTCCAACGTTATGAAATTTTTGAGAGCCTATCAAAAAGCTATTGGCAACGAGTGCGAACTTGATAATCTCATCATCCAGCGCGAAAAGGATATTAAAGATGCGGCGCGGTCAAAGCTCACTAACAAGTGTCTTTACCAATACGACGGCGAGAGTATTAACATGGAGGCGCTCACTTACCGCCTGCCATATGTGCAGAGAATAGTAAGAGATATATTTGGGGGGGTAACCCGCAATGCTTAGCCCCCAGTCAGACCGTGTTGATTACAGAATCATGCTGTCCCCCCCTCCGCTCTACAAGGTGGGCTTCGCAGTAGGTACGACCTACTCCCTTGATCTGGAAACGCTCACTGCAACCTGTGCGATTGTTGGCCTAAATACAGGCCCCGACACCGAGATGACAGAAAGCCCCTTGCATATGCTTGAAGCCATTCGCAGGGCAAGCGTCAAGCTATTAATTTTCTGCCAGAGCGGACAGATAAAAAAGCCCCACAAGCCGAGCAAGCTGCTGCCACTACTCGAAAGCTGCGTTTGCGAGGTCAATCTGAGAAACAAACGGTCATTCCATCCGAAAACATGGTTTTTGAAATTCACAGCAGATGGGTTGCCCAACAAGTACCGTCTGATTGTCATGTCCAGAAACCTTACCTTTGACCGAAGCTGGGATGTAGCCCTGCGCCTTGATAGCGCAGATAAGGGCGAATCTGTCCTCGAAAAAGGCAGCGGCACGGACAAAGCCATCTTCAATTTTTTGCAGTATCTGCACAAGAACACAAGCACTCATAACGGCCAGTTGCAAGCCAAACGCAAGCAACTTGCCAAACTAGCAGGTGAAATTTCAAAAGCCGAGTGGAGGAGCTCAGGGCGCGAGTTTGAGGGTTTCGATTTTATCTCTTACGGCATCGGTACACCTGCGACAGATAATCTGAGCGAGACATTCCATAAACTGGTCGTTATATCGCCGTTCCTCAGCGGGGGCGTCATTGAAGACTTTGCCGACAAGCGGTTAAGCGATGCCGATTGCACGCTGATTACCAGAAAATCCGAATTGTCAAAGCTCGACGAAAAGTTACTGAAGATTTTTGACACCTATACCATCAAGGACGCTGTCGTAGACGGCGAGGAACGCATCTCTGAGTCTGGCGACTTCAAGAAGCAGGACATTCATGCAAAGGTCTATTTGCGCACGAAGCATTCTGACAGTGAATTGTATATCGGCTCGGCAAATGCTAGCTACAACGCCTTTCGTGGCGGCAACGTGGAGTGCCTGGTTTGCCTTTGGGGTAAACAACGATACCTGAACGTAGAGAAGCTAAAGCAAGACCTGTTTGGCAAGGATGAAAAAACGAACCCTTTTGAAAAAGTGGAACCGAAGGATTACATAGCCGACAGTGAGGATGCCATTGTCACAATGCTTGAGGGCATTGTGCGTGACTTTTGTACGTTAAAAAAGACGGCGGATGTCATAGAAGAAGACAACTTCTCCCTTACGATTCGAATGGAGCCATTCCAGACTGATGCTAAGCTTACACTATCGCCTCTGATGAAAATTACCCATCAGCCAGTATGCGAAAAGATGGATTTCACGGATCTGCGTTTGTGCGACTTGTCAGAATGGTATATCGTCACAGCCCAAAAAAGTAACCAGGAAGTCAGCCGAGTGCTGAAAATCTCCACTAAGGGTATTCCCCAAAACCGCGACTCTGCCGTATTCAGCAATATTGTGAAAGACAAGAACGCATTTCTTAATTACATCGCTTTTTTCTTGAGCGAAGACGTTCTCTCCGCCTTTTTGGAAAGGAAGAAAAAAAGTAGGGGCGACTTCAAATTTTTGAATATGAATTATGACACACCAATTCTGTATGAGCGAATGCTGAAAGCCGCTGCAACCGACTCGGACAGTCTGCGTGATATTAGAAAGATAATTAAGCTCGCCAATAATAATATTGTACCGCAGAACTTTTTGCGGCTCTATGAGCAATTCGAAAAGGTGATGAAGTCATGAAGCTTGAGACGCGGGAAGCAGAAATTTTGAGCGAGCTGAAGGATTTTCAGTGCGCCACGGTAGAACACTGCTTTGACCTCTTTAGGGGGGGGGCAACAGCGCGTCCTCGTGGCTGATGAGGTCGGGCTTGGCAAAACAATGATTGCGCGTGGCGTAATCGCAAAGCTTGCCAACCACTATAGGCAGAGCGGTAAGCAATTATTTAAGGTGCTTTACATATGCTCAAACACGTCTATCGCAAACCAGAACATCCGCAAGCTGAAAATTTACGATGGCATTACTGTGGATGGAGTATCAGATACACGTCTTTCCATGCAGCATTTAAAAATCTTTGAGCAGCAGCAGGATCCCAAAGTTTTGGAGGGTTATATCCAGCTTATCCCCCTTACTCCTGCGACCTCCTTCACGTTGACAAGCGGGAATGGCAATTCGTCTGAGCGTGCACTTATCTATGCTGTACTGAGCAAGATGCCAGAGTTTTCCAAGTATACTGGCAAGCTGCGCGCATTTATGACGCAACGGGCGACAAAGGGGTTTGACTGGTGGGCCGATGAAATGACGCGCCGTGTGGATGTCTGCGGCGAGCAATACCTGCGCCCGTTGACCGATGAAGTGCGCGTCATGCTCACCGATGATTTGATCCATTCCATTATTTCTGATGGGTACGAATCCCTCGCGAAGCTACGGTTGATATTCGCTGAAATCAGCATCCGTAGGCTTACCCCCGACCTTGTTATCATGGATGAATTTCAGCGCTTTCGTGAGCTTATCAGCGCAACACCCAATTCCGATACTGGTATGCTCGCACAGAAGTTCCTCAAGGATTCAGGTGCGAACACGCTACTGCTGTCCGCAACGCCGTATAAGCTGTACCAAACCCTCGAAGAAGCCGCCGAGAGCGGCGTGGACGAGCACTATCAAGAATTTATGGAGCTGATGCGCTTCCTGTTCTCCGATGATAATAGAAATATCCAGTTCGAAGAGACTTGGAGTGACTTCTCCAAGTCCCTTCGTGGAGTCAACATTGATTTCGGCACGCGAGTCAATATAAAGGCTAAGGCGGAGAAGGAAATGTATAGTGGGATGTGCCGTACAGAGCGCTTGCTTATCGACGGAAGTGAATGTTTTATAGATTGCAATAAAACAGATGTCCCACTCGCCGTATCCGAAATGGATATCCAGACTTTTATTGCAGCTGAGAGCTTGAGCGAATCAACTCATATTCCTGTAGAATATGTAAAGTCCTGCCCATACCCACTGTCGTTCATGGAGCATTACAAATATAAGTCAGACATCAAAAAGCAAAATCCGGAGATAAAACCGAAAAACCGCAAACTGCTATTCGTGGACGAGAAAAAATTGCGCTCCTATGAGACTCTGCCATCGAACAACGCGCGGCTTGAATGTCTCATTAACATTGCGTTCGATAAGAGTGCTGAGAGCCTACTATGGGTGCCGCCATCCATTCCCTACTATCAGCCGCGAGGCGTGTTTAAGGGCAAGGTCTGCTTTTCCAAGGTTCTTGTGTTTTCTGCGTGGGAGATGGTGCCGCGCATGATAGCCTGTATGCTCTCCTATGAGTGCGAACGACGCACCATTGGCAAGCTGTACGAGAAAGAAGCTGATAAGCGCAACAAAGGATATTTGTCTGAAAGCATGGACATTGGCACCAATCTCAAACGCAGATCGGTAACGCGCTTCCCTTATCGCAAACTCACAGATAACCGCATGAAGCCGATCATCACTGCGAGCGAATTTCTCGCCAAGCTGTATAATCCTGTAGAGCATATGGGCAAATCTCTGAGTGCCATTCGCAAAGGCATCAGGAAACAAATCCAACCTCTGCTTGATAGTATGAAGCATGAATACCGCATTATTGAGCGTGGTGTGTCTGATATAGATTGGTATTGGATTGCACCACAAATTTTAGACAAATATATAGTTTCCAATCGCTGGCCAGGGAATGAAGATTTCAAAATACCACAGAGAAAAATGCCTTCTGATTTGGCTGATGTTCTAACATCGATGGCCATTGCATCGCCTGCCACTTGTGCCATGCGCGTGTTTAATAGCGACTGTCGCCTCTCGGAACGTTTCGCCAAAGAAGTTGCTGATATGCTCGACAAGCCGGAGGCCATTGCGGCGGTTGAGCTGGCCTATGGCAAGAGCGACGATGCCCACTATAAAAATGTGCTAAAATACTGTGAAGATGGCAACTTCGCCGCCATGCTTGATGAATATGTTCACATTCTCAATGACGGCAATGTCGAAAGCCTGTGTAATCAAATGTGCGAAGCACTGAAAGCGACTACAGCGAGCTATTCTGTTGACAGCTACGGGAGCTTCACCGACAGCAACAAATCTCAAATTCGTTTACGGTCCCACTTCGCGGCAGGTTTTTATCAGACCAGAGGTGATGAAAAGACCTCACAGCGTAAAGAAAACCTAAGAACGGCATTTAATGCTCCATTCCGTCCGTTCGTTCTTGCCACAACCTCCATTGGGCAAGAAGGCTTGGATTTCCACAACTATGCACGAAAAATTATGCATTGGAATCTACCTCACAATCCCATCGACCTTGAGCAGCGCGAGGGGCGCATTAACCGGTATAAGTGCCTGGCCATTCGCCAGAGTTTGGCGCAGAAGTTCAAGGGTGAAGTTTTCACAAAGGGCATTTGGAATGAACTGTTTCAGCTTGCGCTTGACACCAAGATAAATGACGACCCTGAGCTTGTTCCATACTGGTGCTTACCTGAGGATGCAGCATTCAAAATTGAACGTATTGTTCCCATGTACCCGTACAGCAAGGACAAGGCACAATACAGCCGACTGCTAAAAATCCTGTCACTTTACCGGGTTACGATGGGGCAGGCTCGGCAGGAAGAATTGCTTGAGTACCTGTTCAGTAACTGTAACGCTGATGAACTCAAGGAACTGTTCATCAACCTGAGTCCAATCACGAAGAAGCGGCACGATTCCCCTTGTTGCAACTTCACTTAAAATGGAATTTGCCAGTAGCATCATGTTTATGGGGAACGCCGTCAACCCAAGATAGGGCCGCTAAATACGCAGTACTAGAATTAAAAAAACTTTCAACGTGTGCTGTTTTGTGTGAAAAGCCAGATGGATGTGGTATAAAATATTATATCTACAGTTTGTTACATGGTAGTTTTGGTACTGACTTGCTCAAGTTGACTATCAGACGATTTCATTTTCTATTGCTTCTTGCCACAAATGTTCCGTAACGCGTATCTACCGGGGGAAGATATGGATATTTACAATTTTATGCGTGATATTTCACTGCTCACACAAAACCAGTACTTTACAGTTATATACTGTCTAGGCACTTTCGCAATTTTTATTTATTTATGTTGTCGCAAATTTGAGGAAGGAAAACGAATCGTACAAGCATGCAATGAAGCGACGCGAGCCATAGAATTTGAGTCTCAAGATGAGAATGTGGCGTCTGCAGAAGGGCTTGAGACTCAAAATGATAATGCGTTTCCCAATGCAGGAAAACGGCGCAACGAGATTGCTTTTAAGTATAATTTTTCTAGCATCAACGATGCCATTTGCCAGAATGCTATTTTCAAGCATTACTGGTCTGAATTCACGGAGTCACTGGTTCATAGCAATGACAATAATACACCAGTGCGGAACTCACACTCCGCAGCATTTTTTTTCAACGAAGACACCATAATCCTTCCCAACTATAGCGCAGCAACCTATATCGCCAGTCCTAATTACCTTACGGGGCTGGGCATTTTGGGAACATTTATTGGCCTTGCCGGAGGTATTTACCTCGCAAGTGCAGGTCTTAGCGGTGGTTTTGACGCTGATAACACGGAAAAATTACGCACTGCGCTCAACCAGCTTCTATCCGGCGCGGGCCTCGCTTTTATGACATCTATTGTAGGGCTTATCTGCTCGTTAATATTTGCAGTCTGCGAAAAACGCACCTTCCGCGCGTTGCAAAAACACCTTGGCGACTTTGTCAACGCCCTTGATGCGCGTGTACACCTGATTACAGCCGAAGACATAAGCAGGCAGCAGCTTGCATTGCAGGAAGAACAGCGCGACCTTATGCAGAGCTTCGTGGATGATGTTGGACAAAATATCAGCGAAGCAATAAATGGCATGTTTTCTAACGGGATGCAGCCTTTATTGGAAAAAATGGTTAGCGAGCTCTGTTCACTTCGCTCTGACAGGGCAACAGAGTCACAAGAAGTTATTTCCAACCTGACCAAAGAGTTGGCAGACAAAATTCATTCTGCAGCTGGAAAGGAAATGGATGCCTTCAGCGCGGCCTTTGCTGAGATGCACTCCACGTTGGTACCCTTGCTGGAAGAATACAAAGAATCCCAAGGGCGCGGATTGGAGGCGAGCAAAGCACTGAATGAAACACTGCAACAGCTTGTCAATGTTCATAGCTCTTTGCACTCATGCATTCAACGCATTGAAAGCAGCACTTCTGTTTTTGAGGAAGCTACAACGCAGACTCAAAGAGCTATTCAGGCTGCAACAGAGCATACAGCTTCTGCCATAGAAGAATTTAAATCATGCCACTCTGTCATTGCCGAGGAAAGATCACAGCAGGAATTACGTTTTGAGCAACAAATGTTAACAATTCAAGAACACTCTGCAATATTTTTAAATGCCTGGAAGGAGTCCCTGGTCGCCCTTGATGCACAGAAAAAGCACATGGAAGATTCATTGGATAAACACACTTCTTCTACGCATGAACACTATGAAATGGTTAAAAACCAGCAATACGCGTTAGAACAATTATGGAAACGGTATGCAGAACGATTTGAAAATATAGATACTGCGTTGCAAAATACGTTTATTACTCTGACAGATGGTCTGGGGGCATACAGCAAATCTACAAAGGATTATATCGCAGGGCTGGATGACCATCTGGAACGGGCAGCAGCCCATCTGTATAGTGTTGTCAGAGGGCTCAAGGAGGCTGTGGAAGAATGGCAGGATATACGGGAAGGTATGGACGCTACAAACGCTTCCACCGAAGAAAAAACGCGTGGCTAATTGCGAGGTAGCACATGTCTCAACGACAGTATCCCCTGCATAAAAATGATAGCCGCTCTGATGAACAAGGGTATCTCGCCTCTGTTAGCGATTTGATGGCCACCTTGCTATTCATATTTATCATTACTCTCATGGCCTTTGTCATCAATTTGCACGAGGCAACCACCAGTGCCGCGCAAAAGGAAGAGGACAGCAAGAAGGAAATTATTGCTCTTAGAAATATTCAGCAGGAACTGACAGATGCGCGGTCCATACGCCAAAGCTTATTGGAAGACGTAAAACAAGACCTGATGCAAAAAGGCTTGAAGGTCGAGATTGATGTGGACAAAGGCTTGCTACATGTTCCTGAAAAAATACTTTTCCCTTCCGGGCAAGCCAACTTCGCTCCTGGTGGAGAAGAGAGCCTTCAACTGCTTGGGGCTATTCTGGCCCAACACCTACCTTGCTACAGCGGCACAAAAGACAAGCCCTCTGAAATTTGCGCATCAAAAAAGCCTACCCCTGGCAGGCTGGAGGCCGTGCTGGTGGAAGGTCACACAGACAACGTGCCCATACGCACTGCGCAGTACATGGACAACTGGCAGCTTTCTGCAGCAAGAAGTCTAGTAACCTTTCGCTATCTCATGCAAAAGCAGCCTCTTTTAGAAACATTGCGAAATGCCAACGGTGAGCATTTTTTTGGTGTGAGTGCATATGGTGAAACTCGTGGAGTTAGGGAAAATGCATCTGAAGAAGGCAGACAGGCCAACCGGCGGATTGACCTGCGCTTTGTTCTAGCAGCACCAAGGCCAACCGATACGCAAGGAAGTAAATAGTAATGTCACTGCGGGACTGTTTGCGATATTGGAGGCCAGAATCACTGACACTGGCAATGCCACCACCGCCTGCCAAGCTTCCTGCCCTATGCCAGGTGCTTGCCCAAAGCGTTGATACAGTGCAACGTGTGGCCCCAAGCCCCCTGTCGTTACAGGAATTGTACGACAGCATCTGGGATTGCCATCTACAAGGCCGACCTCTCACCTCTCTCCCGATTAAGACACTGAAGCAGGCACCTTGGGTATTCTATTACGGGGAGCAGAATCTTGCTGATGCGGCAAATTTTGTCGTGCAGTATTTTCAATGGCTGGAGAGCCTGTCCCCACTGCGGCAGGGACGCGTACTCATTTTGCTTTGGTATGTGCTGATGCAAAAATACCCCATGCGTAGCCCCAGCTTTGCGTGGCTTTGCCACCGTGTAGACAGCGAGCTAGCGGAATCTACACGCATCAAAGTACAAAATGTATACAAAGCTTGCCAAGATTATGCGCTTCTGTCCGCAGATGGCCCTGATCTGTTTGCCCGTGATCTGCTGACACAAGGTTTACGGGAGGCGTGCGTCCGGCGGTTCTTTTCAGAGGATCTGTTTGCCAGTCAATTTGTCAGTAATGGGGCAGAGTGCGCCCAGAGTCTTTTGTCCCGCGCGATTGCATCCCCGGACAACTTAGTACTGCTACAAAATTTCATCGCGCAGTACGACCGGGAAGAATCTGTTCGGCATTTATTCCCCAAAAGCTCCACAATTAATGCCCTGCTACTGCCGTTTGTAAACAAAACTCCTACGGAAGAAATTTATAAAGGGCCTATACGCGACTTTCTATTGCGTCATTTCAAAGACCCGCGTGTAGACAACCGCCTGTGGCATGGTGCTGCCACAGCTGCGCTGACCGTCATGGAACGCTGGCTTGTGGCAGCACAGCTTCAGGACTTTTTCAGCATTCTGCGTGACACTGCTGAACCAGCATGGCAGGAGCGCCAGAGATTTTGGTCGCGCTACCTTTCTCTTGGTGTCATAAGCAAGGCTTGGGTAATTCTTGGCAAGGAAGCTCGCGTTGCAGCAAGACAGACCACCTTGCCGCGTAACAGCTTTGCAGATTTGACCGGGGCGATGTCAAATCAATCGGTACTGCTTATGCAAATTGACTCGCTAATCATTATTGAATGGAGCCATAGCGGAGCGTGCCGCTTTTGTGATGAAGTCGATGCATCTGTACCCCAATTTTATCTTAATAAATATACTGCATCTGAGCTGCGCCCCCTAGATAGCATTGCTGTGAGTCACATAGGAAACTGGCAATTCAAGATATCACAACATATTTATCAACAAACTGGAATCAGATAGCGTATGAAGCCTTGCCAACTGTGTTACCAATTTACAGATGAGTATGTGCAATTTTCTGTTGCGCGAGGTGAAGATATGCTCCCCGTGGGGGCATGGTGCACACATGAAGTGCGCAATAAAACTGGCGAGCTTTTTTCTTACAACATGCTTGAGCAGATTTGTAATAAAGGATGGGCCACTGTGGCTGAGGATACCGTCACAATCCTCAATCAAGATATGGCAAAGTGTCAGCCATGGGAATTAGCAGCCCTGGCATTGCCCCCAGCCCTTCCCTTCCATTTGCGCATCCACCCTCGAGGCACCCTCACGATGGGAAGCAAGTTTGCTGTAGAATATGCTTTCCATGCCCTATCCCGCCCCGTCTCGTTTACTCGAACTGGAATAATGGTCAGAGCCGAGGGCAAGGAGTACTGCCTACTCGACCCCAATTACAGTGTCGTTACAAAAATTGATGCCTACAAGCTGGCACCTCTGACGGATCCACAAGACAGAACATCGTGGTGGGCAGAGCTGCTTGATTTGGTAGCTAGCCCGGATGAAGTCATTGAAAATAAGGCGTTACGTTCATACAAAATTGCCAGAGCATACCACTTTACTGTCAGTATTCAATCTATCCGTGGTGACCTGCGTATCACACCCCGCCTGCTAGCAGAAGTGCCGACGCACGAGAATGAAGATGGCAGCACCCTGGAAAACGAGATTCTCCCGCCGCAGGCGCACGCTATTTTTGTAAAAAATTTTGAGCAGCAACCCCTGCGAACCCAATACTCACTGGGAAGCGGATACTTCATTTCGCTACCCAAGGAAATGCAGGCCGGGTTGAGCGCAGTTAAGGGCGTTAACCGTTCAAGCATTCAAGAAAAAATAGACTTCATCAATAATCCCTATGAGTTTTTGAAAGAGCGCCTGGCGGGCGATCTGTCAGAAGAAATCATAGACAGCATTTTTGTGGAAACACCTCTTTTTTTAGAGGAGCGCGTCAAGGGACTCTGCATATGGGAAGCGAAAAATGTCTTTCCCACAAGCTCCAGCGGGCAAAAATGGCTGCCGGATACGCTGCCGGACACTGTGCAAATTGTTGTTGATGACCAGCCATATCAAGTATCAGTGCCAGAGCTGAAACAATTCATTACGGATGTGGCAGGCGCACTGGAAAGCAATGAACTGCATGTGATTTTGTGCGGAGACACTATTTCTGTAACGTTTGACCTGCTTGAGCAGCTTAAAACAACAGCACGAATCTTTTGGGAAGAAGAGAAACAAGAAAAAGTAGAAATTCTCCGCATTGCGCCGAAGGTAACTGACGTTGATGAAGTATCTGCCGTGCCAACGCGGCCAGCGTGGGAAGGCGCTATTGAGTATGCTGCTGGCGTGCACCCGCATCTTCACCAGCAGGCTGGCATTGATTGGCTGCAAGCACATTGGCGTGCGGGAAGCTCAGGTGCCCTGCTGGCTGACGATATGGGGCTTGGTAAAACGCTTCAGACTCTTTCCTTCATGTGGTGGCTTTTTAAACAAATGGAAACAGGGCATGCTGATCGCCACCCCATACTCATAGTTGCGCCCACAGCCTTGATTAAAAACTGGCAAGAGGAGGCAAAAAAGTTTTTTAACGGTGCGCTCGGTGATCCCCTCGAAGCCTATGGTTCTTTTTTTACAGCTTTTGCTGGCAATAGAGCCGCCGCGCGAGAATACCTGATGCAGCATTCGTGGGCCATCACAACGTATGAAACCATGCGTGACAAAATAGAAGTATTCGTAGGGCCGTACTCTCTGCTTGTTTTTGATGAGGCGCAAAAAATAAAGAATCCTGGTGCATTAGTTTCTGAAATGGCAAAGTCCATAAAGACAGAATTCTGCCTTGCACTGACCGGAACGCCAGTAGAAAACAGCTTGCGCGACCTTGTGAGCATTGTGGACAGAGTACAGCCCACCCGCAAACACAAGCTGCTGCGCTTTGTTGAAAATTATGAAGCTATCGAGAGGGGTGGGAAGCCAACTTTTGGCCCATACCCGGAAGAAGTACAGTGCCCCAAGACAAACCGCGGCAACAGTGCGGGCCAACAGGATGATCCTGAAGAAACCTACGACAAGGAAACCTTCTTGCAAAGAATTAAGGAAGAACTGGAATGCGCCACGCCTCCAGTGCTTCTGCGTAGGTTGAAAGATACGCATTGGAACGAACGGCCAGAAAAAACAATCTACCCGCCTTACGAAGACATTATGCTACCTTTGCAAGCGCAAATATATGACGCAGCACTGGCTAATGCTAAGGAAAAACTCCGCAGGGGGTCAATGGGGGCAGTGCTTGAAGCCATTCAGCGTATGCGGCAAATATCATTACATCCACCGCTTGATCCAACGGATTCACCCAAAAAGATGCTGAAATGCTCAGCGCGCATTGCCCGCCTCATGACGATCTTGGACGAAATACAGGCACGCGGTGAAAAAGCCCTAGTGTTCGTGGAATATCTCGACACGCAGGCACGGCTTGCCACACTCATGAGCGATAGATATTCTCTTTCTGTCTCATGCATCAATGGCGGAGTACAGGCAACGCAACGACAAGGAATTGTAAATAAATTCCAAAATGGACCTGATGGATTTGACGTGTTGTTGCTCTCACCCAAAGCTGGGGGGGTGGGGCTAAACCTTACCGCTGCCAACCATGTCATACATCTAACGCGCTGGTGGAATCCGGCGGTTGAAGACCAGTGCACTGACCGCGTTTACAGAATCGGCCAAAAGAAACCCGTGTTTCTGCACTACCCACTAGCCATCCATCCTATTTACGGCGATCAAAGCTTTGATTGCAATCTACACCGCCTGCTTGATAAAAAGCGTGCTCTGAGCCAGGGCGTGCTTAGCCCCATTAATCCCGGAAACAGTCGCGAAGAACTTGAGGCGCTGTTGGGGGATACGTAGCCTCGGCTTGGCGCAATATCCCAATAAGTTGCTCTTCGGTGAATCTTCTTCGTTTCATTCTTGGGCTCAGATGTCAGGGACTCTAACCTTTCAATGAGATATTTAGCGGGGGTGCATTGCATCCACCAGAAACTCACCGACTCGCCAGATGTTTATCTACCATCCATAGCCAGTGGAGGGCGGGTTGCCAACACCACCAGTGGAGAGCCACACGGTAGTAGTACCGGAATCGGCGTTTTCTCGTTGTCGTTCATAGGTGCTTTTTTGTTGATGAGCAACGGCCCCTGCCCACTGTTGCCATCACCTTTCGTGACGCCAACCCCAGTCGCGGTCTTTCAGACGACCAGTTTGAAAATAGTCACTCACTTGAGCCACAAACTCTTTGAAGTCGCCATTTTCCACAAGCACACGGTTAATGGACTGCCAATCTGCTTCGGGACGGCTGATGGCTGGCAAAAAAATTTCACTTTCCGAAGGGTTGTCGGGCACCAGTATAATCACACCGATGCCGTGCAAAGCCGACAGCATGCGGAGTTCCTGTTCCACACCGCCGTCAGAAGCAATGGCGGTGGTTACCAGATATCCCTCATTGGCCCAGCTGGAATTGCTGACAGCCTGAAAAAAGCATTCACGCACATTAGACGCGGTCAGCTCTTTCTTTACTTCAAACGACCACAAACGAACGCTATTGCTGCCACTTTTTTGGACACAGTTGCGCACGAGGCCATCCCATCCTCTGTCCAAAGGCTGCATGGCTACAATATCCGGGTGCAACCATTTGTTGCCGCCAGCCCCACGTGTATTGCGCGAGCGTGATTCATTGATGCGTAAGCAGTATAATTGCAATTCTGATTTAAGGTAATCCATAAGCACAGGATACAGATCGTGTTCTCTAAGGCTGCGTATATCTTGGGAAAGAGAAGGCACCTCTCTGTCTTCACTCTCCTCAGTATTATCCTGTTCAGAAGAGTCGGATTCTTCACTGCTAGGGAGGCCGTTCACAGGCCATGAATATTTGCGAGGTCGAGGTCTATCTTGTAAAGAAACGCCTGAGTGCTGTAGCGAACGTGCTTGAGCACCAATTTCCGCTGCCACCTGCGCAGTAAAACTGCGCTCGTCGGCAAATCGTGGATTATTCCGCTTGGAAACGTAGTCTTCCGCAAACTGCTGGGTAATGGCGGCGGCAATCTCCTTGGCAATAAATTGCTCACCGGGGTGGGCCTTGAGAAAGGTCAGCACACGTTCCAACTGTGTCATGTCATCACTCCATTCTACCAGCTATTGAATTCCGCCGAAATTTGGGATGTTGCAACAATGAAAATGTACTACGCAACCGCTCCCGTATCTCCGCGCAGGCGGTCATAAACTTCTTTGACAAGCTGCTCCTCAACCGTTTTGCGAAAGTTTTTGTCGCTCATAACGCGGTCAAAAATGCCTTCGTTGCCCTCCATGCGGGCGATGAACAAGCGCTCCAGAATGTCGGCGAACACAAGGCCAAAGGCTTCCAGCGTGTTAACCTTTGATGCCCGCCTGAGGGTTTCGTCTTCAGCGGCGGCTTCGGCCACCTGATCAAAAAAGAGCTGATCCGCCGGGGTAAAGGCGGTGCCGAAGCGTTCATTGAGTGCGTCCACCAGCGTGGAAAGCGGCACTTCTGTTTCATCTCCCTTGCTGCTGCCCGTTTCCGTGGGGCCTTTCAGTGGGTCGGCCTCGCCCTCGTCCAGACGTATCTTGCCTTCTTCCAGCTTTTCCAAACGATAAAAGCGCAGGGCTACTTCATCATCCAGCGCAAAAGCCGCGCCGCCATCCTCTGTAGGAAGTTTGGTCAACAAAAATCGGCTGTAAGCATAGACCTTTTCCAACTCGGAGTCGCCATAGGGAATAATTTGCGACAAGAAGGCGTAAAGATTGCGAAAGGCCCCCAATTTACCCCGTAACAGATCCTGCTCTTTTTCCGCAAGGGCTGTAAAGCGTTCCACCGCCAGATCAATGAGAGCATTGAGCTTTTGGTGGTTTATCGTGCTGTCACCGCGCTTACTGAACCAGATGGCGCAGAAGGACAGCACTTCTTCACTGTTTACGACCCCGCTTTCCAGCAATTCACGGTGCAGCGTATAGAGCCGCTGCGGATCAGGGGCTTCGCCCATGTCGGCGCGTTCGTAATAGGGCTTGAATGCTTTGTAAATGTCGGCACTCTGGTCGCGGAAGTCGAGCACAAAGGTATCACTTTTGCCCGATGCCCGGCGGTTCAGGCGCGAGAGCGTCTGTACGGCCTGCACACCGCCCAGCTTTTTATCCACATACATGGTGTGCAACAAAGGCTGGTCAAAGCCGGTCTGGTATTTGTCGGCCACCAGCAGCACATTGAACTCGTCCGTTTCAAAGCGTTCCGGCAGTTCCATTTCTTTGATATTTTTGTTCATGCCGGGTTCTGTGTAGGATTGGCCGCTGTCCGGGTCATGTACTTCGCCGGAAAAAGCCACCAGCGTGCGCACATCCGTATAGCCTTTTTCAAGCAAATAGGTATCCAGAGCCAGCTTGTAACGCACTGCGTGCAGACGCGATTCTGTGACCACCATGGCCTTGGCCCTGCCGCCGATTTTGTGCATGGTGGAAGAGCGGAAGTGCTCCACCATGATTTCCACATGCTGGCGGATATTGTGAGGGTGCAGCCCCACAAAGCGAGCCAGAGCACGGGCGGCTTTGCGCTTGGGCACTGCCGGATCATCTTCCACGGCCTTGACCAGAGAAAAATATGTCTTGTACGGCACATAGTGAGCCAGCACGTCATGAATGAAATTTTCTTCAATGGCCTGCCGCATGGAATAGAGATGGAAGGGCGGCTGGCCGCTTGGCCCCGGCTCGTTGAACACCGCCAGAGTTTTGTACTTTGGGGTTGCCGTAAAGGCGAAGTAGCTTAAATTGGGCTGCCGCGTGCGGGCTGAAAGCTCCCTGAAAAGATTGGCGCGGGCGTCGTCACTCAGGTTTTCGTCATCTTGCGTATCCAGCACCTGTTCCGCCACCACCGCTTCAATACCGTCTCTGTTAAGCACCCGTCGCAGTTCCGTGGCGGTTTCGCCACTTTGGGAGGAGTGCGCTTCGTCGATGATGACGGCAAACCGCTTGCCTTTGGTCGCCAGCGAAATGTCATGCCCTTCCTTGGTCAGCCGCTCCAGAGAGGCGGCGATGAAGGGAAATTTCTGGATTGTGCTGATGATGATGGGCACGCCAGAAGCAAGGGCTTCCACAAGTTGGCGGGTATTCTGGTCAATCTTTTCCACCACGCCGCGCTTGTGCTCAAATTGGTAGATGGTGTCCTGCAACTGTTTGTCGATGACCACGCGGTCTGTCACTACGACGATGGAGTGGAACACCTTTTCGTTGTCGGCGTTGTGCAGGCTTGCCAGATGGTGGGCCAGCCAGCCGATGGTATTGGACTTGCCGGAACCCGCCGAGTGCTGCACCAGATAGTTGTGCCCCGAACCATGCTCACGGGCATGGCCCGTGAGCTGGCGCACGGCGGCAAGCTGATGATAGCGCGGAAAAATGAGGCTTTCGGTGGTAATGGTCTTGATGGCCTTGCCAGACACAATCTTTTTGCGCTTCACCTCAAGGTGAATGAAACGCGCCAGCAGGTCGAGCAGACTTTTACGGCTCAGGGTTTCGTGCCACAGATAGGCTGTGCGGTACTGCCCGGCAGGTGAAGGCGGATTGCCCTTGCCGAAGCCATGCCCCTGATTGAAGGGTAGCCAGTACGTGTCTTTTTTGTTCAGGCGGGTGCACAGCCAGGCCACGTCCGTATCAACTGCAAAGTGCGCCAGAGTTCGTTCTGGCCGTTCATTGAAGCGGAACAGCGGTGCGCCGGGGTCGCGGTCGTTTTCGTATTGTGTCTTGGCATTATCCGCTGTCTGCCCTGTCATCTGGTTTTTAAGTTCCAGCGTCACCACGGGTATGCCGTTGACCGCCAGCACCGTATCAATGGTGTCTCGAGTGCCGGGCTTGCAGGGAATCTGGCGGGCTACGGCGCAGATATTGGCGTTGTACAGGGCAATGGTCTCTGGGTTGAGACCGGAGGCCGGGGCAAAGGCGGCCATGCGCACCTTTTTGCCATAGCAGGTAAAGCCGTGCCGCAGCACATGCAGACTGCCGGAATCCGCAAGGTGATCCTTCAGCGCCTTGAGCAGATGGGCGGCTATGTTGTCTTCTGTTCCCAAGGCCTTTTGCAGGGCGTTCCAGACTTTGGGCTGAGAATTCTGCACCCAGGCCAGCACGTCCGCCGTAAACAGGGCCGCGTCCGCGTCATAGTCCCGCGCCGAGCGCTTTACATAGCCCTGAGCAAGAAGTGTGAGCTCAATGGCTTCCTCAAAACGGCGCTCCGTGTGCATGGCGGGCATGGCAGCTCCTCGGCTGGCTTGAAAACATTATTGAAGGGGCGCGGCATCGCGCACGTCAATCTTTCCGGTCACCGCATGAGTAATAAGTGATGCCCTATACTCACGCAAGAGTTCAATAGATTTTTCCAGGTTTTTCCGCTGACTGTCCATGGCGGGGCACTGGGATTCGAGGTAGTCGGCAATGGCCTGCTGTTCGGGGAGGGGGGGGAGGGGAATAGGTATTTTTGATAATATTTCCGTGTTCAAGTTGTCCATTGTTGAACCAACAGACTCCAATTTTAAATAATCCCTGATGAATTCTGTTTGTAAATAGGAGGCAAAAAAAGCACTTAGAGCATTACCTTTGAAGCGTATTTGTAAACACCCTGTACCACAGATATAACCATCATCACCAGATAGAATCTCGGCGCATCTCCCCATTTCCCCTCTTCTGGCAAAAACAACATCCCCCACAGTTAATTTGTGACGCTGCAAACGTACTTCGTTATACTTGTCAATTGAGCATCGGTAGTTCGGTACGATTTTGCCGTTTTGTATATGAGATGGATTGATTACTGGCGTTCCATTTTCAATATAGTCTTCAGAATGAAGCTGACTACCAAAAGGACCTGTCTGAATAAATTGAGTGATTACGCCTAGTCGTTTGATCTCCCACCCCTCCGGGACCATACCCAGCCATTCCAGGCCGGAATTCTTCATGGGCACAGTGGGATCAAGACCGCGTGTGACGGCCTGCGTAATGACGGTACGCCGCTTTTCGTCCAACAGGTCGAGCATGCGTTGCTTTTTTTCGATGAGAGAATCTATCTGAGTGCATTGCAGATCAAGAAATGCGGCAATGGCCTGCTGTTCGGCAAGAGGGGGAAGTGCACAGCAAATACAGACCAGCGTAGATGGATTTATAGTCGGATAGCTGACTCCCACGGATTTTGCACAAACATCATCGACAAAGCCAGTTGATTGAACATAATATTTAACAAAGTCAGGTGCCATTTCAACAGACGGCCGAATAACGGCAAAGCCTGTTGAAACTATTAAATTCTCTATGTCAAACCTTATGGGAGCAATGGCCTTAAGATACGTTCTGACGGTAGATACAATACAATCCCCCTTACGCGCTATTCGGCGAGCTCGCGAAGGGGCTTTACCGAAAGTCGTACTTTCCATGCATTGAATGCCCTCTATGAGGCCTACACTTGATATGTCAACGTACTGAAAAGAATAATCTTCGTCAGTCGTTTCTGGCAAGGTTTCATCGTTGTAAGTTACAATGTATTTGAGCCTCTTCACCTCCCACCCCTCCGGCACCATGCCCAGCCACTCCACGCCAGAGTTCTTATACTCCGGATAGGGCTTCCAGCGTTTTTCTACGCTACTCATGCGCGGCCCCGGCAAGGCCCGTCATGAGGCCCTGCTGTGCGGCGATCTCCGCTTCCAGCGCTGCCATGTCCGCCTCAATGGCTTCCAGCGGGCGTGGTGGCTCATACACATAGAAATGCCGGGTCATGGGAATTTCGTAGCCCACCTTGGTCTTGTCATAATCAATCCAGGCATCAGGCCAGTGCGGCTTTACCTCGCGCTCAAAATAGCTGTCGCAATACGGTTGCACTAGCGAAATAAGCTCGCTGTTGTCCACCTTGTCGCCCTTGCCGACGTAGCCCAGGGGCAGGGGGAGAGGTAAAGTTTCCGGCAGGGGTACGCTTTCCGTATCGCGCAAGTCGCTATCCGGCTCCGGGTTGCCCTTGGCATCGCGCACAATCGCGGCGTTGGGGTCGCGCTCGCTCAGGGCCGAAAGCAGGGCCTTTTTCATGGGGGCTTCCAGCTTTGCGCCTGTTTTTTTGCAGGCTTTCTTCAAGTCTGCCTCAAAGTCAGCCCTGTCCATGTACAGCTTGCCCGCGTCAAAGAGGCTGAGTAGTTTACGCAAGCTTTGCTGCATTGCCTGCCCGGCCTGCACGTCCTTTTCTATGGCTTCTTTGTTTTTGCGTTTTTTGCTCTCCACCAGCGAGGCAAAAGGCCCACTATCGGTAAAGCGTGCCACACGCTCGGGGCTCACCTGCACATTAACGCGCAAGGGGCGCTCCACCGTCAGCTTGATGTAGCCAAAGGCCTGATTGGGAAACACCTTGGAGCACACACGCTCTTTGGGCTCGCCCGTGCCATTGACCATGCTCGTACCGTTGTGGACAAATTCGCCGTAAAGGCGGGCAATCTCCGCAATATGCTCTTCTGAAAGCTCATTGCGCTTGTTGCCCAGACTTTTTTTCATCTTGCGGAAATGCCGTGTGGCGTCGATGAGCTGCACCATTCCCTTGCGTTCCGCTGGCTTGCGATTGCTCACCAACCAAATGTAGGTGTAGATGCCGGTATTGTAGAAAAGCTGATCCGGCAGGGCTACCACGGCATCCAGCCAGTCGTTTTCTATGATCCAGCGCCGGATGTTGCTTTCTCCGCCGCCCGCATCACCGGTGAACAGGGGCGAACCATTGAACACAATGGCGATCTTGGAGCCGTTACCGGGCTGACCACCTTCGGCCTCCGAAGGGTGACGCTTGTAAAGCATGTGCAGGAGAAAGAGCAGCGAGCCGTCATTGATGCGCGGCAGGCCTGGGCCGAAGCGTCCCTTGAAGCCGAAGGTCTCATGCTCTTTCTTCACCGCTGGCAACTGGTCCTTCCAGTCCACACCAAAAGGAGGATTGGCCAGCATGTAGTCAAACTGTTTGCCCTCGTGCTGATCCTTGCTCTTGCCGTCGCCCAGCGTGTCGCCCAGAGCGATATTTTCCACGTTCTCGCCCTTAATGAGCATGTCGGAACAGCAGATGGCCCACGATTCGTCGTTATAGTCCTGCCCACAGAGCGCAAGGTGTGCCTGTGGGTTGTGGCTGCGGATATAATCTTCCGAAACGGACAGCATGCCGCCGGTGCCGCAGGCTGGGTCATAGATGGTCTTGGCTATGTCTGGGGTGTAGATGTCGTCATCGCCCGTATAGACAAGGTGCGCCATGAGGGTGATGACTTCACGGGGGGTAAAGTGGTCCCCGGCCTCCTCATTGGCCTGCTCGTTGAATCGGCGGATGAGGTGTTCAAAAATATAGCCCATCTGCAAGTTGCTCACCCTGTCCGGGTGCAGGTCTATTTTTTCGTCGGCGAATTCCTTGATGATGCTGAACAGGCGGTTTTTGTCGTCCAGTACGGCGATTTCCGCATCAAACTTGAATTTGTCGAAGATTATGCGCACGTTGGGCGAAAAAGCGTTGATGTATGCGTTCAGATTGGCGGCCAGCCCATTGGGATCATGCAGCAGGGTGGAAAACGTGTATGGGCTTACATTGTAAAAGCTCACCCCATGCTTTTGGTTCACAAAGTGGCTCAAGGTCTTGACGATGGTGTCGTCAGACATTTTCTGTTCTTTCTTATTCTTATTGGCTTTCTGTATGGCCTTGAGGCGTTGGTATTCGGCGCATACCTCCGCCTTGCTATCCTCCAGCGTCATGTCCAAACGGCGCAGAACAATCAGTGGCAGCATAACCTTGCGGTACTGCGGCGGGCGATAGGGGCCGCGCAGACGCTCGGCAATGCTCCATATGAATTCGACAAGTTTGCTGTGCTGTTCTGTAAGCATGGACGTTCCTCTAGCAATACGGAAAATTGGGACGGCGGCACTAAGCTGCCCTCAGCAGTGACAATAGACATGGTGAGGGCTTGGTATAGCAGCAACAATTGTGCTTGCCAATCGGTGGAGGTTTGTCCTTTTTCATTAGAAAGTAGCCAGCAAGACCTAACCCTCCTCTGAGAGAGGAGAGCCTCCAGGAGCGACGCATTGTGGAAAGGGGGTCATGGTTCACCCCTTGCACGCAGCCCTGCGAAAATTTCTCGAGCGGGGCGTCCCTTGCCCGCCTCAAAGCTCTTGCCGGAGATACTGAGGGCCTTGAGCATGGCAAAAGTTTTTTGCATGCGCTCATATTCAGGAATGCCCATGAGCACGGCCTTGGCCTCGCCATTCTGGGTGATCACAACGGGCGGTGCAGCTTCTTCACTGAAAGTGCGAATGATTTCTGTAAAGTGCGCCTTGACCGCACTAATTGGGCGTACTGCTGTGCTGCGTTGCATATTCACGCTCCTTTAGCCAAATAAGTGCTGAATTTGGTTCTATTGGTCAAGTTGGCTTCACGGCATCGTGCTCTGGATTGTGCTTGCCAATCAGTGAAGGCTTGTCCCCGTTCATAAGAAAATAGCCTGCCATAATAGAGAGGGCCGGGGAAATCCCCGGCCCTCTCCTCGGTCCATCAATTATCCAAACTAAGCCATACCTAAAACTCATACCGCAGCGAACCAAACACGCCATGCCCAGTGCGGTGTTCCGAAGCCTGCAAGTTATAGGTTAGGCCAAGGGTAAAGTCGCCCTTGCCAAGCTCAAAGCCCAAGCCGCCGTCAAAGGTGGCGTAGTCCACCACTTGCATTTTCATTTCGGCTTGGCTGTCCACACCGGGAACGCGGGCCTTGCTCCTGGCCTTTACGTCTCCCGCCGCCGGAATAACTCCCAGATCAAGTTGTGGCTTGATCTGCCAGCCGCTCTCGGTTTCAAAGGCTTTGGAAAAGCTCACGCCCACGGGGAATGTCCAGATGGACTGCGTGCTTTCGTCCACTTCAAAGACGGTGCCGCCGCTCTTCACGTCATAGCCATCGGTCACAAGCCCGAGGTAGCGCACCCCCGCATGCGGAATAATATCCAGCGCACCGGCGTTGAACTTGTATTCCGCCTTGAGGCCCGTATTCCAGGCATGGCTGGTGACGTCGGCCTTGAGGTCGCCCATTTGCATGGAGGCGGGCATATCCTGCTCCACCTTGCTGTAGTTGCCGGTATAGCCCACATCGGCAGAGAGGCCGAAGTTGTTGTATACCCAACCGCCATAAAGGCTCACGCCCCAGAAGTTGAAGCGGTTGTCCGTGCTGTTGAAATCGCCGTTGGATTTGGCGTACCCGGCACCAACGTTGAACGCCGCACCAAAGCGGAACATGTCGTTGATGGTGTAATCCGCACCCAGGGCAATGCCGCCCAGGTTGCTGTTGTAGCCAGTCTTAAAGTTCTCCGCCTTCATGCCCCAAACGTTGTTGGACTGGTAGAGAGGCATGATCCATACCCCAAGGCCGTTTTTAAGGCCGTCCCCGGCACTGAGCCCGGAATCAAGACTGAGGCTGCCGTCCGTATCTTGGCGCACGGCCACAGCTTGACTCATATCCGTACGTGGCAACGCCATAGATGTGCGGTTGAGCACCGCACCGGAAGCAGCTGTCGCAGCACTCAGGGTGCTGCCCTGCACGGCACCTACAGCAGCCATCTGGGCCGCACCTTCAACAGTTGCTGCGGCTTTGTTGCGGTCTGTCGTGCCAATATAATTGTCGCTCATGGCACGGGATACGAATCGCACGCCCGCGTTGGGCGAATTCGGATTTACCCCGGTCTGAACCACCATGCGATCTACCAGTGCCCCCATGCTGTTCGACAACATGGGGAAGGACGAAGACGCCGCATTGGCCTTAAGGCTCACGCTGTATGCGCCATTGGCTGTATCAAACGTGCCGCCCGTGGCGGAAAGCAGAGCGGTGCTTGTGGTCAAATTGCTGCCTGTCCAGCTGGCAGCATCTTTTGTGGAAGCGCCAAAACCGCCGGTGACGTTCAGCGTTTCTCCGTCCTGACCACCCACGATGTGCAGTTTTGCTCCGGAATCCACAGTAAGGGTGCTGGTGCCCCCGGTTTCACCGGAGAGGGCCACGCCGCTGCCGATGCCCGTAGCGTCCACCACAAGCAGAGATTTATCGGCAAAATGAGCGGTGTTGGCCGTGGCAGCTGCACCGCCCGTAACCCATGTTCCATCCACATTGATGCCGCCTGCGGTGCTCAGCCTCTGCGGCGTGCGCAGGGCGAGCGCAGCAGTTATGTTCTGTCCCCACAGGCCCTTGCCGTCGCTCTGGTAACGCAGCACTTCTGTGCGCAGCCATTCGGCGTCAGTGCTGCCAAGCGAAACCATGCTGTTCTGGCCCACGGTCATGAGGGCATCCACGGTATTAGCGGTGAAGGTCAGACCGCCCATGGAGGCGTTGGAAGTGTCACCAGCGGCAGCGAAAGGCGGGTCAAAGTTGAGCTGACCACCGTTCATGCTGACGCCGGTGGCAACAAGGGTGCCGCTGCCGGAGCTGCTGCCCACGGCAACCGTAGTGGTTGCGTTGCCAGTGAGCCCCCCGGCCACGGTGTGTGTACCGTTGATCACATTGATAGTGTTGGTGCCGGTTGAGGCATCAATGCCGCCCTGTAGCGTGCCACCGGTTGAGCCACCCGCAGGGTTGCCCAACGTCAGTGTACCGCCGTTGAGCGTGACGCTGCTGTCTGCCAGAACATTACCTGAAGCCTGCCCCGTAAGGGTCAAAGCTGCGTTGCCGCTGACAGTGGTTGCGCCAGTGATGCCGCCAACTGTTGCGGCACCAGTAGAAAGGCCCCCGCTGCCACTTATGACTGCAGTGGGCGTGGCAAGACGGGCGTCGCCCACGTCCTGCAGTGAAGCACCGGAAGTGTCCACCGTGATGCCTTGGACGGTGCCCGTGCTGCCAGCCGCCAAGAGCTTGTCTGACAGGGTTTTGAATTCAGCCAGCGTCATGCTTGAACCGGCATAGCCATTCAGCAGCAGGGTTCCGCCATTGACAACATTGATGGCGTGCTGGGTGGCAGAGTCTTTGAAGTCATCGCCCGTGGCGTTGACCAGTTCATCATACTTTACCTGCAAGGAGCCCGTACCCGTTACTGCCACGCCCGTGGAACCGGCAGCGTAGGCGGCATTGGCCACACTGCCATTGACCACAAGTTTGCCGGAATTGGTGGTGCCGCCCACAGTCAGCAGGCCGCCGGTCTGGTCGAGGTTGTTCACAGTCAGCACCGCGTTGCCGCTGATCTTGGCCTGCCCGCCGGTCTGGGTCAGGTCGCCAGTTTGCCAGTTGCCGTGCCCAACCTGTAGCGAACCGCCGCTTACAGCCAGAGATGTGGTGGATGTCTGGTTGCCGCCGGGGCCGGAATCCGCCCCCAGAAAAACGTTGCTGCCCGTACCAACGCTGAGGCTTGTTCCCTGAAGGAACGCCGTACCATCGGTGGTGCCAAGCAGTGTGAGAGTGGCGCTGTCGCCGCCTGCAACATTAAAAGCAAATGTGCCGTTGCGCATGTCCAGCGAATTCAGCGTGAGCATACCTTTTTTCAAGGTTGCCGTTCCGCTGGGGGCGAGCCCCATGTGTTGGGCGCTAACAGTGCCACCGTCCAGGGTGAGGCTGCTACCAAGCAGACCCGTGCCCGGCTCTGGGCTGAAAGAGCCGAAGTGCAGATTCTTCGCAGAAGTCAGTGTGCCGCCGGTGTTAACGGTTACGTCTGAACCGCTCACCTTGGCGTTGCGCGCAATGGCCAGTGTGCCGCCATTGTTCACGTCAATTGTGGTGTAGGTCTCTGCCGCACCGTCCGCTACCTGATGCGTGTCGCTGATGGCGATGGGCGCAGCGGCAACTGCCATGCCAGCACTTCCCATCAAAAATGCGCTAATTGCCACTCCGCTAAGCACATTGAGCATGTGACATTTTTTCAGAATTCCCCTGTAGCGCTGCACGAGCATACCCAGGGCACCTTGTGTAAATCGCATGCAATCCTCCTCAGAAATTGTCTGGTTGTGTCCAACCGGCTTCCTTCGCGGAAGCTGGAACAACTTTGTTCTTCCCGTTGCGAGGATTATGTAAAATTAGCCGTCGGTCAATACCCTACTAGCGAATGTGCCGTATTTCATTCAAATCTTGCACCATGAAAGAAATATCATGCCCATTCGGACTGGCTTTTAGGCGGGAGCGCCAACAGCGAGAGATATCGCAGTGGACGGTATCCATGCGTCTGCAGTACCACACGCGTAACATTCAACGTATTGAGGATGGCTCGCGCCAGCCTGGTGTGCTGCTCGCGCTACGCATGGTGGTCGCAGTAGGTGCGGATCCGGGGGATTTTTTTGAAACTCTTTTTGAAGAATCCGTCGGCGAAGCGCTCGATGGGGCGGCAGGAGCGCCACCCCAAAGGTTGAGCGTGACTTACCAGCCACTGGGGGCTGTTGAGGGACTGAAGAGCATATTTGGTCCGTTACTGGCTCAGGCACGGTTGGCCGTCGGCATGTCGCAGACCGCCATGGCAAAAAGCGCGGGTTATAACCTGCGCAATGTCAATGCGGTGGAAAAGGGGCAGCAAGAGCCTGGCGTGATGTCTGCTCTTGCCCTAGTGGCGGCAACGGGGGTCGATATCCGCGAGTTTTTTGATCAGCTGCATCAGGTCTCAGCCGCGCTCCCCAAGGAGTAATTGCGGCGGGCCGTGGAGATATGGTCAACTGGGTGTTCCTGTGCTAGTGGCAGGACATGGCAGACACAAAAGGATGCACAAGTAAAACCAGCAGAAAATACGCAGGTACGTGGCTGTGCTGTGTTCTGGGTGTTGCTCTGTGCTTTTTATCTGCCTGCGCTTCCTCGCCTCGGCAAAAAGCCAGTGCTCTTGCGCAAGAGCAGGGATTTTCCGAGCGCCTCTTCTCAACGAAGCTGTTTACTTTGTACGGCTTGCTTCGCCCCGGCTTATCGTCTCACTCAAAAATTTTGCGCGTGTATATTGAAGGCGACGGACACGCCTGGGAGTCTCGCACCCGGCCATCAACAGACCCCACGCCGCGCAATCCTGTTGCCCTGCGCCTGGCTATGGCTGATCCGGGGGCGGACACGGTGCTTTATCTGGCGCGACCATGCCAATATGTTCAGGGCGACGACAAACGGCAGTGCTCAAAGCGCTACTGGACGTCAGCGCGGCTTGGGCCAGAGGTGATGAAAAGCCTTGATGCGGCCATTACCTTAGCCAAGGCAGCATGCGGGGCAGAGCAGATCATTCTGGTCGGATTTTCTGGCGGTGGCGGGGCTGCGGCGCTTCTGGCTGCCATGAGGCAGGATGTGGTCTTTCTGGGAACCGTTGCGGGCAATCTTGATATTGATGCCTGGGCAGACCTGCAGGGCGTGAGCCAGCTTGCAGAATCTTTGAACCCTAAGTCGATGGCTCCATCGCTGCAGCACTTGCCCCAGCGACATTTAAGCAGCCGCACGGATGCGACCATGCCCCCGGAACTCAGCGAGGGGTTCTGCCGGGCAGTGAACCAGCCAGAAAGTTGCGTTGTCATTTCAGGCGTGCCCCATGGCGGGCCGTGGCAGAATTACTGGAGTTATGATTATACAGGCCAAAAATGAAAATGCGAAGCCCATTCGTTTGAGTAGGGTTTACACTAAGGCAAGTCCATAGGTGCAGCAATGGGTCTCATCCGCACTGTAGTTCGCATCGTTGCTCTTGATTGTTTCAATAAGGCCATCTGCCTCTACCTCAGACAGGTCAGCAAAGTCTTTGCCGAAATGCATTGATGATAAAACTTCTGCGTCAACGCCAAACTGTACAGCCAGGCTGAACACGTAGGATAACATTTGAGGGGATGCTTTGTGTTGTTTGTTAGGGCTGATCATTGTCGAATCCTTTCCGTATGTGCATTGAGATTGTTCAGCAGAGGGGTATAACTGTAGGGCGATACCTCTCTAGTGACTATTGCAGCGTATATGTTTTCAGTTTGATTCGCAGATAGGCAATGAACGATTCACGTGTAAGTCGTCAACGTTTATGCTTAACTGAAGCTATCTGCACGATCCCGGACACAGATTGCACGACGAGAATCAGGACGTGAGATGTTTGCTTTGCGTGTCTTGCCGAAATCACGAACACCATCGTTGTAGATCCCCTTGGTGTGGTCTTTAGCCAAGTACATGGCCTGCCGGACAACGGTATCAATCTTGTCTTCGTAGTTGGGGTCATCACTGCGGAGAATGATGCCATTGGCTTGTTTGTTGCCTTCAGGGGATCTATTGCAATAATGAATCAATCCGTGAGGGGGCACATTGAGTATCCTTCCCCATATTTCTTCCGCTGCTTCAATGTAGGGATAGTATCTGCAAGTCTTGTTGCCATCGAGCAAAAGCAAGCAGTGATAGTGTTGGTTATTGCTTCTAAGGGATTGCTCTCTCACCCAAAAATACGCTGGGGATACCCCTTTACGCGAACACTGTTGAATCAACAACTTCATGAGAGCTGATATGTCGCTATTATCTTCGACGGCATTAAACCCTTTTGGATAGGTTGCATCAAATCGAATAACCATTGTTTTGCTGTGTGACGTTGTGTACTCCAGAAGGAGTGTTGATAGCTTGTCATGTATATTTGGTCTATA
The DNA here is from genome assembly GCF_053570665.1 of Desulfovibrio intestinivivus. Taxonomy (NCBI): domain Bacteria; kingdom Pseudomonadati; phylum Thermodesulfobacteriota; class Desulfovibrionia; order Desulfovibrionales; family Desulfovibrionaceae; genus Desulfovibrio; species Desulfovibrio intestinivivus. Next base: position 2,029,898 of record NZ_JBRBQT010000001.1, read on the forward strand.
CAGGCTATTGTCGTCATCATGCATCATAGATCTAAAGTTTATGTTGTTCATTTGAATCTCCTATCTGTATTTCATTTTGTTCACTGTTTGTGTTTGCATATCTATATCGTTCTCATGTTTGTATTTCTATCTATGCCACTTGTTGTGGCATAGTTGTAATACTTATAGTTCTTATATAAGTACTACAATCATACCTTCGTTGTTATCGCAGAGAATCTGGCCGGTTAAGCTAAAAATCTCAAGTAATCCAAGCGAAATCTGATATGTGGGTTTGAGGGAATTAGCTTTCACATATCATTAGGTATTGAGTAACGTTGATTAGCTGGAGACATGCATCTAGATGGCTTTAGACGACATTCCACTGTTGTAGCTGTTATCACAGGCGTAATGGTAAGTGAGTATGCGTATATAGAAACTAAAAGTGTCTCAATCGAAAGAGCGCTGAGTATCGCTGACATTGTGCAGATATATTCGGTGATCAGCGGAATGGGCGGTCGGTATGTGTCATTGCCTTTGCTGTTGCCCTAAGTATTTATGGCGTCAGCGGTGGGGTAACCCGGGTTAGGCGGAGGTATTTGGGGCATTGGCCTCAGGGGACCTATTGCGTAACAGGGCGCGAAAAGGTACCTGCCCTCCATGAAAGGCATGGGTAGACGGTATCATCAATCGTAATCAAAAGACGTTTGATGGTTTGTCTGAGATTTCTCTTGTTTTTATAATGCTTCTCCTTCTTAGCTATGGTTGGTAGGTTGGCAGATTCAAGTGATCCATCCGCTAGGAGCAGCCCCCCTTAAGGGGGGGCTGCTCCTAGCGGATGGATCAGAGTATGTCTGCCAACTTGCCCATTCAAAGAAAGAAGGAGCCGAACAGCACTGAATAAATTCAGGTAAGAAATGAGACATGCATAGGAGGGACTCTTCTGGTTGGCCTTGCGAGCATGGCACGCCTCGAAAAAACGGCTACCACTGAGCATCCGTTTGCCGCAAATGGGATAGTCCGCTCTCATTCAGGCGCGCAGGATTGATGAGCACCTTGTTATGTATCTCCTTTGTCTGGCGTAGCCTCACCGGATGAGGCTATTTTATTTCTGCCCTGTGCAGGTGCATTTGTCCAAAACTCAAGCTGGCCACCCTCGCGCAGTTGCTTTATGCGAGCCGAAAGAACGCTACGCCCAAGGTGCAACTGCACCATCAGCTCTTTGACGATATCGCCCTGTGCCTTGTTAGGGTGTTCTGCAATATAATTGATGATGGCTTGATCGGTATCCGGCTTGTTGGGGGCAGATATGTTGTCATCCGAATTTTTCATGCCTTCGTCCTCTCCAGGCGGAAGGGCTGCGGCAGGAGATGCTATTGCTGCTTTGTCAGTGGGCTGGAAGGTCATCCCACCGGATTCCATTTTCATGCGATATTCGACCCAGCAATTGGGACTAGATTCAAAGTTGCGATTTTTTGTTGCTGTGGCCTCAATCTTATCATTTTTCTTTTTAAGTAGCAGAACAGCATCTACAGTCATCTCTTTTCCTATAGTTCCAAATGCTGTATCCCCTTTCTTGCCTCGATGATCAAATATGATTCCAGTTTTTTCGTGCTTTCTGCACCAATCATAGAACTTATTGAGTGCTGTCGTGTTGGACAGTTCGTTTGACATGCTCGAAGGGAAAATTTTGAACATGCTGTCTATAATGATAATCTCTGCATTTTCAAGATCGGGCAGCAAATCACTCCAGCCAGTATCTATATCGAGCCGCAGATCTTTCTTCTCCGCTACCGATGAACGAACCATAATTTCTTCTGCGGCTTCCTCAGACAATCCAAGTCCCGTGGTCATTAAGCGAGCACGTTCTTTCAGGCTGCTTGGGTACATCTCACCATCGATCAGCAGTACGCGGTATTTACGTGAAGGACATACGCGTCCATCAAGCGCCTTATGCCCATTTGCGAAGCACAGGGCTAATAGCAGCGCAAACATGCTTTTCCCTTCGCCGCGCCATGCAAATATAGTCATCTGGTCGCCAAAGTGCAGCAAGTCTTCCATGATCAATTCTGGCTTGTTTTCGCTGCTTTGCAATTCCGACAACGGTTTCGCACCCTGCAGAATCTCCACTTTAAATTCGTCGCGGCAATGTTTTGCGAATTCAGAAAGACTGGGAAGGTTGCCCGGGATCACAATAGGATAAATGTCATGGGCAAGTATAATACGGTCGCTTCTGTTATGCTGCTTTTTTAAACGTTTCATAAGGCGAGGAGTCAGCCCTTGATCTTGTAGGACTGTGTATACCTTAAATGCCTCATGACACCCTTCAGCAGAATTGTCCGGGAAAATAAATGGTACCATTTTCCCAATGGATGACCAATCGCTCATTTCAACCGAACTGTATGTCGTCACAGAAAGTGCTTCTGGTAGCCAAGCGTGATACTGTTTAATAGTTTCACATGTCGCCTCATTTGCACATACGAGGACATACTTCTTCTTATCATGACTTCGTTTCAGATCATGTAAATCATACAAAAGACAATTATTTGGAGGATAAAGTAGATCAAAAACAATATTACCATAAGAATTTTTAGTAGGCTGCCAGGCAGATATGGGAAGTTTGACAGGATATCTTGAATCGCCATAGAAATACACAATGCCAAATGCTATGTTTCCATTCTCGGTATAGTACCAATAGGGTTTAGACTGCTGGAATCCAAAATCTATCTGCACATTTTTGATGGTCTGTTCCGCATCCTGCCGGTCCCTGCTCGACATCAATCTATAGCTGTGACAAGCTTTCCGATTTAATAGATAACGATCTTTTGGGGTCAAAATCATCCCTATGTCCTGGAGGATATTGAAGCAAACATTTTGGTGAAGCCATCCTCGCTCCATTTGAAAAAGCGGCCCAAGGTAAAATCCACCCAATGTTGGGTGTTGCTCGGCGTCCAGGATGGATTGCTTGTCGTTGCTACTTCCGTGTAGACAGCTAGCACGGTGATTCCTTTGAGTAGAATACGCACCACAGCTATCAGGATGCAAAGAAATAGTCGTCCCACTTGACAAAACAATGTCATTGCCTTCATGTTTTGCATTGGGATCGATAAGCTTTGCTAGGCTCATTACAAGAGCTTGGTCTGTTTGAACTTTGCGCCAAAACAAGTCTTGTATAAGTTTATCTTCTAAAGAGCCATGCAGGCTCCATGCTTGGTGGCCGAATGCCCGCAAGTAAGACATGCTCTCCTCCACTAAAAGTAATACTGAAATAGATATTGTTATGATGACAGCATTGCACTAAATGGCATTGTCATGGTCTGCTTACAGTGCTGATGATAGGCACGGTGTTTTTTTCTACTATCAAGGTGAAACTGTAGCGAGAGATGAAGCATTTGTAACATCTCAGTTATATTCATTGCAATTTTTGCTTGCCAGATAAGCATATTTCAATACCATACTCAAGCTTCTCAATCACTTCTGAGTTGAGGGTTGCTGGAGAGAACTTTTCCCCATACTGCTTTGCGGCAAGCATGGGCAATTCATGCCCGAAGACCTGCCGAAAATAGTCGTTTTGCAAGCCACGTTGCTTGAAAAAGTCAGCAAAGGTATGCCGGAGTGAATGGAATGTTTTGCCCGAAGCTTCGCCAAGCGTTGCAGTCACAACGGCCTTGAACTGCTTGCCAGGCTGTTTGCCAAACTTGACCGCGCCTTCCGATTTCTTCAGCTCAGGGAATAGCCTGATATGCTTATTCTTGGCAATTTCAGTATGATAGTCTAACAGGCCCATCTGTATAAGGTCTGAATGGATGGGGACAATTCTGCGTGCATTTTTGTTCTTCAGCAGTTTTGGCCTGCCAAGTTCATCAAGGCCGTTGCTGTTGATATCAATGACCCAGATTCCCTTTGTCTGGCTTTCATAGATGTCGGCACAGTGAAGCTGAGCGACTTCTTCGAGGCGCATGCCAGTGAAAAGGGCAATCAGAGGGATCCAGTAATAAGAGGGGGATTTGAATTCCTTTCTCGCGAATTTGGGATGCGCAAAGATTTTTGTGAGCTCGTCGGCAGAGAACGCCTGACGCAGTTCAATAGCCTGGCGGCTGTCCTTGATCTGAAGATGGGTCGCCGGGTTGGCGTCCAATAGCCCCTCGCGCACATACCACGCAAGCATGCTTCCAACAGCTTCCACAAGAATGTTGACGGTTGTGACGCTCAACGTATCTTGAACTTTCAGGTCGAGCAGATCCTGTATGCTTTTATCCCTGAATGCCTTAATTCGTGAGCGGTTAGGTGGGAGCTTTCTCAACGTTTCGCGAAAATTCCGCATATCCAACCGGGTAATTTCCTTGATGGGCTTGTCGCCAATAATGGTCAGAAATTCTTCCAGGCGTCCCCGGTGGTCCCTCACGCTGTGCTCACGCCATTCACCGTCCTGAAGTTTCTGGCCGATGTACCGTTCCATGGCTTCAGAATAAAGGATTCCTCCCGTCTGCTGCTGGTGAACGTGCGTAGGCACCTCCAGCAAAGCAGGTGGCTCCTGTGCTGTGCATGAGATATCACAAGGCAACTTGCCAAAATCGCGCCCCATAACTTCTTCTTCCATCAAGAAATCGCCTTTGGTGCGGGCAATGTCGATGCGATGCCTGGTGATCTGCATCTCTTTATATGCTTTCACTATTTGCAGATAGTTTTCCCCAGCAAGCTCACTTCGTGTGAAAGCACCGGAACGAAGCAAGTCAACAATGCATTCTGGTGCAATCTGTTCAAGCAGTTGTGGTGAATTACAGTGCAGGAGTAGTTTGATTTGAGACGTTCTGAGCTGGTCGTATGTGATGTTGAGCTTCCCCACAGAGATGTTTTTACGCTCTGAAAGATCTGCGTGATCCTGTTCCAGCAAGCGCTGGAGCAGGATATTCATGCGACGGCGTATTTCCTTATAGTCCAGCATAAACCCCTCAAGAATCATATTGCCAATTTCTGCGGACAGCATGCGGGCGCGAAATCGCGCAATCCTCAGGTAGGACGTTTGCAGGCTTACGCGCAGTTCGGCCCGCCCAAGTGATTTTCGCAGGTTGGCGGGGAAGGCATATCGAAAATAGTAGATTTTCCTTTTGCAATAAAGATACGCAGGTGCTGACTTTTTGTCATCATCCTGGTTGTTGGCGACGGCAGGCACAAGGCTGGAAAGGGCAGGAAGAGGAAGGGGCATGGGGTTATCTCCTGGCAACGGCAAAACGGGCTTGCGCCCAATTTTGTCGTGCCTTTGACCCCGCGCTTTGACCCCATAAGCTCCCAAGGGCGGGTTTTGGTCTGGTGCCTATGCTGGGCACAAGCCAAAAAAAAGAGTCGTTACAGGCTGTTGCTTGTAACGACTCTTAAAAGATGGTGCCGAAGGGGAGACTCGAACTCCCACTCCCTTGCGAGAACTAGACCCTGAACCTAGCGTGTCTACCAATTCCACCACTTCGGCGCGAAGATGTGTTTACGCCAACAGGGGGTGGCTGGCAAGCATTTTTTTTGATTTCGGCAAAAAAAGTTTATTGCGGCAAGTACGATAGGCTCAAGTTTCTTCCAATGTTGGCTCCTGGGGCCGAATTTTCGGCTTGTCAGGGATGGCGCGTGCAAATGCCGTTTTTATCTCCGACAGGGGCTGCCTGTGGTCGCGGCAATTCAGCCGCCGTGGCGGGGTCGTTTCGGGTAGACTCTTTTATCAATAATATGGGGGGCAACCTCAGAATCGTCTGGTCAGCGCTTGGGCACCAAGCTTGCATCCACGGGCTGATAGCTCTGCTTGCCGCAGCCTGTGTCTTCTGTGCCTTTTCGGGGCTTCGCGAGCAAGCAGGGAATATTTCTAAATGTACGGGTATTGGCCCGCATATTGCAAAAGCTCTGGCAAGGGCCATCAGGCCCGAGGTAGACGGCGGCGCTTCATTTTCAGTGCTGCTGCCAACACAAGGAGCTGCTTATGCAAGCAGGCATGTTTAGCGGACTTTTTGCCGCATTGACCACGGAACACCGCATGAATTTCATCGCCAATAATTTGGCGAACGTGAACACGCGTGGCTATAAACGTGAGACAGTGGCGTTCAAAGATACCATGCCGACCTTTGCCTTTGACGAGATTCGGGAGCCGATTTTGAACCTCAAATCTACGCCCCTGTTTCCCGAACCGATGAATGCCGCAAGGGTTCGCTTATCTGTGGCGAACACTGATTTTTCGCAAGGTTCCATGCAATATACCGGCAACAACCTTGATGTTGCCATTAATGGAGAGAATGCCTTTTTCAGGGTCACTACGCCGACGGGGCAGTACCTCACGCGCAACGGGGCTTTTGTGCTCAACGGCGATGGCGTCCTCATGACGCCGCAGGGCTACACCGTGCAAGGCGCTGGTGGTGTTATCAACGTTCCGGCTGGTACGCGCCATTTGCAGATCAGCGGCGATGGTCAAATACTTGCCGATGGCAACGTTATTGACCAGTTGGCCCTGGTCAGCGTGAACAACCCGCAGAATCTTGAAAAAATGGGCGGCAACCTCTTTCGCCCGCGCGATGGTGTTCAGGTTGTTGAAGGCAATGCCTACGACAATGGCGCGCGTGTCGAGCAGGGCTTTACGGAAGCCGCCAACGTGGAAGTCGTGTCCGAAATGGTCAACATGATCGAAGTGCAGCGCCAGTTTGAAGCCTACCAAAAGGTCATGCAGACCTCAGACACGCTGGATCGCGCTGCCAACGAAAAAGTGGGCCGCCGCCAGGGTTAACCGGCGATGGTTTAGCAGCAACCGGCAGCCGCGCTGGTTATGTATAAGGAGAAATTCCCATGATGCGATCGCTTTGGACAGGCGCCACCGGCATGGTGGCCCAACAGCTCAATATCGACGTGATTTCCAACAACCTGGCCAACGTCAACACCACGGGCTTTAAAAAGAGCAGGGCCGAGTTTGAAGATCTCATGTACCAGAGCATGCGCATGGCCGGCGCCATCACCGAGGGTGACAACCGCCTGCCTGTAGGTATTCAGGTCGGTATGGGCGCTCGTCCCACTGCTGTGCACAAGTTTTTTACGCAGGGCGATTTTCAGAATACCGGCAACACTCTGGACGTAGCCATTGAAGGCGACGGCTTTTTCCAGGTGGATGTAAACGGCGAACTCATGTACACGCGCGCCGGTTCCTTCAAGCTCAATCAGGATGGCACCGTGGTCACCGCCAACGGCTATATTCTGCAACCGCAGTTTGCCGTGCCCGCGCAAACCAAGACCATTTCCATTTCATCCTCCGGCCACATGGCGGCTCTGGATGCGCAGGGGCAGGAACTGGCCGGGGCCGAATTGCCGCTCTACACCTTTATCAATCCAGCGGGTCTTGATGCCCGTGGACGCAACCTCTACACGCCCACTCAGGCTTCGGGTGATGCCACAGAAGGCGTGCCCGGCACAGACAATGTGGGTACCCTGGCTCAGGGTTTTCTGGAAATGTCCAACGTGGAAGTTGTGGACGAAATGGTGAACATGATTGTGGGTCAGCGTGCCTATGAAGTGAACTCAAAGTCCATCCAGACATCAGACTCCATGCTGGGCATCGCTGTGCAGCTCAAGCGCAGCTAGGGCCGATTATTGTTGACATTGTTTGTCTGTTTTGCGCTGATTTTGAAAAAATCTGCGCCACGAAAGGTTTGCTGGGCACTGGCAGCAATGCTGCGTCGCCGTCATGCAGGTATTTGAGCGTGAAAAGACATTAGGGGTATGCGTCATGCGGTTTTTGCAGGTCATATGGGCAATGCGGGATGGTCAGGTGCTGCCTTTGCGCGCGCTTCTGGCTGCGGCTCTGGTGTGCTGCCTGTGGGCTACGGCTTCCGTGGCGGCTCCGCAGGGCGGCGTTCCCAGCGCCACCTGGCAGGATAATGACCGCAACCATCGTCGCTCGCCCAATCAGATAGTCACCCAGTTGCGCACTCCCCAGGCTCAGGCAGGGCAAATGCCCCTTGCGGATGATGCGCAGGATCAGCGGGCCGCCAAGGCGCGCAACCAGCTTGCCGCAGGCGAAGCCCCCGTGGTGCAGAATGGCCAGTTGAACATGCTTGGCCCTGACGACTGGCGGCTCAAAATTCTTTCAGCAGCGGTCACCAATTCAGATATGGTTTTGCTGGGTGATATCGCTGTCCCGCTGGGGCAGATGGGGCAGGATACCTGGGCGCAACTGCGCGTGCAGCAACTTTGGCCTGCGCCCCCGGAAGAAGGAAAACCCTTGCAGATCAGCCATTCTCGTCTTTCTCAGGCTTTGCGGCAGGCCTTGGGCAAGGATGTTGCCGGGCGTTGCATTTTGCCATCTTCGCTGGTGATTCAGCGCGGGGGGCTGGTGTTTCATGAGGAAGACCTGCGTTCCTATGTGGTCAAAAGTCTGACGCCGCAGCTGTCCGCCATGCCGGGGCAGGTGGAGTTGAGCGACTTCCGGCTGCCGGATTACATTTTTTTGGCCCATGCGCAGCAGCGGGTGCAGCTTGAACCGGGCAAACTGTCGCCCGGCCGAGTGCCCTTGCGCTTTGCTGTGCAGGAAGTGGACGGCAATGTGCTTCGGCGCATTTCCGGCACGGTCAACCTCACGCTCTGGATAACGGCTCCGGCGGCATCGCGCCCCATGAACAAAGGGGAAGCCCTGGCGGCAGAGTCCGTCACCTTTATGAAGGTCAACGCCAGCCAGTTGCGTGATCTGCCGTGGGATGGGCGCGGCGGCCCCTGGCAGGTGAACCGCGCGCTGAACACCGGCGAGCCAATTTTACAAAGCGACCTTGTGAGCCAGCTGATGGTGAGACGCGGCGATGTGGTCAACCTCATCTATATAAAGGGCAACCTGCGCATAGCCACGCAGGCCCAGGCCCTGGCCGACGGCGAGCCGGGGGCCACCATTGCGGTACGGAATCTGCAAACCAAAAAACAGGTATACGCCATTGTCAAAGATGGCAGCACCGTGGAAATCCACTAGCGTTTAAAGGTGGAAGGAGAGGAGCATATGCAGGCACGATACATAATACCCGTTCTGGCGCTGAGCTACCTGTTCTGCGTCGCCTGCGGCGGCAGCCCAACCCGGCGACCTGCACTGCATCCGCCGGTAACACCGCCACAGGAATATCGGCAGGAGGCCAATTCGGCCAACAATCCGGGGTCGATTTTTGCCGCCAGCGAAACAGATACCCTTTTTGAAGACAGCCGCGCCCGGCGCGTTGGTGATATTGTTGTGGTCAAACTGGTGGAAAATACCAAGGCCCAGAACAAGGCGGAAACCACAGCCAACAAGAAAGGCTCCAACGATTACGAGGTTTCCGCCATGTTCAACAAGGATCACGCAGGCTTCATTCCCTTTGTCGCTGTGGGGCCGCAACCAGCGGTGGGCCTGCCCATCCTGAATACGGGGTCTGCCAGCGGTCTGACGGCCACGGGCAAGACCAAGCGTGAGAACTACGTGACCACCTCGCTGGCCACGCGTGTGCTCCGGGTGTTGCCGGGCGGCCTGATGGAGATTGAGGGCGCGCGCGAAATCCGCGTCAACGAAGAAACAGAATACATGGTTGTGCGCGGCATGATCCGCTCCAAAGACGTCGGCGCCGACAACAGCGTTCTTTCCACCCAGATTGCGGACGCAAGCATTGAATATTACGGCAAGGGCGTGCTGGCCGACAAGCAGAAGCCCGGCTGGTTCACACGGCTTATGGATAACGTCTGGCCCTTCTAGACGCTTCATCCACCGTATGGGATGATACCTGCACACCCCGTCAGCGCTGCATGCGTTGGCGGGGTGTTTGCGTGAAGTAGCCAGAAAAACGGCAAATCAGCTCTTAGTTCCTGATTACAAAGGCATAAAAAAATATAGAAAAATAGTCGTTATTTTTTACTATTATATTTAAATAGTTATCTGAGGGGATAAAAAGAAATACGCAAAAAATATGTGAAAAATTGCGCAGCTCCTTGACCTAAGGATTCTTCCATTCTATGTTGATCGCAGTTCATTGAGCCCGTAGGCTGAAGAGCAGGGGCTTTGCGCCGAAGCCTTTTGTTTGTTTTGTCTGTGCCCCGCGAGGGTTTTGTGGGCAAAATAAAAAAGCTCCTGAATCTTGCGATCCAGGAGCCCCGGCGGAGAGTGGATTCAAACACCCGTCTGGCAAGCCAGTTTCGGAGTGTCCATATACAAGTGTCAGCGTCATAAGGCGTTGACGTTCTTGTTGGTTTTTCCAGCCTCCTCCTGCGAACCAGACTGTTCTGCCGCAGTCTGGTTCCTATCCAAGCCCCTCCGTTACCCACGGGGGGCTTTTTTATTAGCATGCTCATGCTAAAACGCCAAGCCCTGTCTTTTCTCTATTTCTTCTTTGATAAAAAAGTAACAATTTCATTCTCATAACTGTCAGATCATCAAAAGTGCCGTGTTGCTGTCGCGTCCCTGGCGCAAACTGGCTTTGGCCGGGCAGCAAAGGGGCAGATACTGTTGCATTGGATTCAACGTGCGCCGAGTTTGCGCATGGCTGGTTTGAATTTCCACTGGCGGCGGGCTCTCTGTCCGTATTGCGCACGGTGGGCGCAGGGCGTATAGTAGAGAACGTTTATCGTAATCTTCAACCCTGCGGCGGCATGCCGCTTGATATGACTGTACATGAAATTCGCGCTCGGCTGGCGGCAGACAAGGCCACAGTCGGCACATGGCTGCAATTGCCCTCTCCTGATGTGGCCGAGCTTATGGCCCGCGCCGGTTATGACTGGGTTGCTGTTGATATGGAACATGGCTCTTTTGGCCGCACCGGGCTGCCGGACGTTTTCCGCGCCATCGAATGCGGCGGCGCGGCTCCTTTCGCGCGTCTTGGCGAGGCCAGCAAAACCCAGATCAAGGCTGCGCTTGAGGCCGGGGCTCAGGGGCTTATCTTCCCCATGATTGAAAGCCGCGCACAGCTTGACCGGGCCATTGATCTTTCTGTGTACCCCGGGCAGGACACCTGGCGCGCCGCGGGTGAAACCGCGCCTGAATATCGCGGGGTAGGCTACTGCCGGGCCAACGTTTTTGGCAAAAATTTTGACGAGTACCGCGCCAGTCGCGCGCCCGAAATATTTTTGGTGGCCCAGATCGAGCACATCCGCGCGGTGGAAAATCTGGAGGCCATTCTGGCGCATCCCCGTCTGGACGCCATCATGGTCGGCCCCTACGATCTCTCCGGCTCCATGGGGCTTACGGGTCAGTTTGACCACCCGGACTTCAAAGCTGCCATGGCGCGGATTGCCCAAGGTTGCGCCAAGGCAGGCGCGCGCATGGGCCTGCACATTGTGCAGCCTGACCCTGCGGAGCTTGAGCGGCAGATTGCCGCTGGCAGCCGTTTTATCGCGTATGGCATTGATTCGGTCTTTTTGTGGCGGGCGGCTGAACGCCCCAATTCGGGAGAATAACTGTGAATATTACCGTCTTTGGCGGGTCCGGCTTTCTGGGCTCGCATATCTGCGACAAGCTTTCTGAAGCCGGGCATGCGGTCACCATTGTTGACCTGCATCCCTCGCCCTTTCTGCGGCCCGACCAGACCATGCTTGCAGGCAATATTCTGGATGAAGAAACCGTCAACCGCGCCGTAGCCGGTGCGGATATGGTCTTCAACTACGCTGGCATTGCCGACATCGGCGAAGCCAACAACCGCCCGGTGGACACGGCGCGCATCAACGTGCTGGGCAACGTCATGGTGCTTGAGGCCTGCCGTAAAGCTGGCGTAAAGCGCTATGTTTTTGCCAGTTCCCTGTACGTGTACGGCAAGTCCGGCGGCTTTTACCGTTGCAGCAAGCAGGCCTGCGAACTGTATATCGAAAACTATCAGGCCATGCACGACCTGCCGTACACCATACTGCGTTATGGCTCGCTGTACGGCCCGCGTTCCGACCGCCGCAACGCCATCAACAGGTTTGTTTACGAGGCTCTTGCCAACGGCGCCATCACATACTACGGCGCGCCCACGGCCCTGCGCGAATACGTGCACGTGGACGATGCCTCGGCAGCCACCCTGGCCGTGCTTGATCCGGAATTTGAGAACCAGAATATCATCATCTCTGGCAACCAGCCCATGCGCGTAAGCGATCTGTTCAAAATGATCGGGGAAATGCTCGGCAAGGAACTGACCATCAATTATCTGAATGATCCCAACAGCGGGCATTACCAGGTCACGCCTTATGCCTTTATGCCCAAGGTGGGCCGTAAGCTGGTGCCGCCGCTGACTGTTGATCTGGGGCAGGGCATCCTGCGCGTGATGGAAGAGGAACACAAGGAGCTGCACCCCGAGCTGGAGTCTGAGGGCGGATACCTCGTATCCACTGACGACTAGACCTGGGAACGGCAGTTGCCGCAAGGGCATGCGCCCGTTTGCGGCATGATTGGATGCAGTTTTTTACGCACACAAATTATTGAGGCCACAAGGAGCCGTCAGATGAACATCATTGCCATCATTCCCGCGCGTATGGGTTCCAGCCGTTACCCCGGCAAACCGCTTGCCCTTATCCACAACGTTCCCATGGTGGGGCATGTGGCCTTTCGCACGGCCATGAGCAAGTGCCTTTCCGCCACCTATGTGGCCACCTGCGACGAGATCATTGAAAATTACTGCAAGGACGCAGGGCTCAAGAGCGTCATGACGGGCGACCATCACGTGCGCTGCTCCACGCGTACCGCAGAAGCCCTGTTGAAGATCGAAGCCGCCACCGGTCAGAAGGCCGACATCGTGGTTATGGTGCAGGGCGATGAACCCATGGTGCGCCCCGAAATGATCGATGCCGCCGTGGCCCCCATGCTGGCAGATCCCTCCATCAACGTGGTCAACCTGATGGCCGATATGGACACCCTTGAGGAATTTGAAGATCCCAACGAAGTCAAGGTCGTTGTGGACCATTGCAACAACGCGCTCTATTTTTCGCGCGAGCCCATTCCTTCGCGTAAAAAAGGTTCGGACAAGGTGCCCATGCGCAAGCAGGTCTGCATCATTCCCTTCCGCCGCGACTATCTGCTGCACTTCAACGAAATGCCCGAAAGCCCGCTGGAAATTTATGAATCCGTGGACATGATGCGCATTCTCGAACACGGCGAAAAGGTGCACATGGTGCCCACCGACTGCCGCTCGTGGAGCGTGGACACCCCTGAAGATCTGGCCCGCGTGGCCCGCCTCATGGAAGGTGATGATCTTATGAAGGAATACCGCAAGTAAATGGCGGGCGAGCTTAATTCCACCCCTGCACAAGGGGACAAGGCCGCTGACGGTTCAAAAAGCGCAAGCGCCGTGGGGGCACAAACCCACGGCGCTGCCGCCGAAACCTCGGTGTCGGCAGGGCCGTCTGCTCAACCTGAAGCCCAGCCCGGAGTAAAGGCCGCACCGCCAAAGCCGCATGCAGGGCCAGGGCTGTTCAGCCGGGTGTCGGCGGCGTTTGAAGAACTGTGGGTGGCCGCTTTTGCCTGGATTCCCACGCCTGTGGGCCTTGCCTTGCGCCTGTTTGCCTGGCGGTGGCTTTTCAAAAGCTGCGGCTCGGCGCGTTTTGGCACGGGCTTGAGCCTTGCGGGCTGCCGCAACATGCGCATTGGCAACGGTGTGCGCATGGGGCGCGGCTGTTTTGTTACCGCCTCTGACGGCGACCTGGTGCTGCACGACTGCGTGGCCCTTTCCCCCAATGTGCACGTGGGGGCGGACGCGGGCCGCATAGAGATAGGCGCGCAAACCGCCGTGGGGCCTGGCACGGTTATCCGTGCGGCCAACCACTGCATCGCGCGTCAGGATGTGCCGATCATGCACCAGGGGCATGTTCCCGGGCAGATTATTATTGAAGAAGACGTGTGGATCGGCGCCAACTGCGTCATTACGCCAGATGTGCGCATTGGCCGCGGGGCTGTGGTGGGCGCTGGCGCGGTGGTCACGCGCAATGTGGCCCCCTTCAGCATTGTAGGCGGTGTTCCGGCCAAGCTTATCGGCATGCGCGGGCAAGGCGGTCAGAAGCACTGGGATTAACGAGAGCCTTTCATGCTGAAATGCTCTGGCAAGATGGGGCCATGCCGCCCCGGACTCGAACAGCTTTTCAAGGAATATTATGTCACTGCAATGCCTTGTTTTTGACTGCGATGGCGTCATTCTTGACAGCGTGCCCGTGAAAACGCGGGCCTTTGGCCGTCTGATGGAACCGTTTGGCCCCGAGGCGCGCGACCGCTTTTTGATGTACCACAAGGTGCACGGCGGCGTGAGCCGTTACAAGAAGTTTGAGTGGTTTTATGAAGACGTGTTGGGAAAGACCATAACCCCCGAGGAATCAGAGGAACTTGGTAACCGCTTTGCCGAATATGTGCTGGACGAACTGCGCCGCTGCGAGCTGATACCCGGCATTCAGGAAACTCTTGATTCCTGGCGCGGCAAGCTGCCCATGTTTGTCTGCTCCGGCGCGCCGCACGAAGAAGTGCTGGCTGTGTTGCGCGAGCGCAAGCTGGATGGCTATTTTGACGCCATCCACGGCTCTCCGCCAGCCAAGGCCGTGCTGCTGGCCCAGATTGTGAACAGGCAGAAGCTTGACCCCGCCGATGCGCTCATGGTGGGCGACGCCCCCACAGACAGGGACGCAGCCGAAACTGTGGGTACGCTGTTTTACGGTGTGGGGCCGGAGCTGAAGGGCGGCTCGTTCCCCTGGGGCGAAGACCTCACGGACCTGAGCGCCTGGATAGCTGCCCGCGCCTAGGTATCCTGCCTGCTGGCAGCTTTACAACTACTTGTAACCACTACAGAACGTCCTGCCTTACAACGCGGGACGTTCGCTCATATACGCCAATGAAAAAATTCGTTCTTGCTTTGCTGCTGACCCTGAGTGTGGCCTTGCTTGTGACCGCCTGCGATTCCGGCAAAAAGGAAGAAGGCGCAAACGGCAAGCCCGTTGCCGAATCCTCCCACAGCGCGCCAAAGGCGGAAACTGCGGTTCAGGCACAAGCTGTGGAAGAAGCAACCCCGCCTCCCAGCCCTGAAGAACTGGACAGGGCAGACCGGCTGGTGGCTTTTTCCAACGCTGCCTCGATGGCTCTGGCAACCGGGCGCTATGCCCAGGCCGATGTGCTGGCGGCCTACACCAAGTATTATCTGGCAGAGTGGCAACTGGCCAAACGCCCTGAGCTGAATACGGATCAGGATGCCGCCCTTGCCCGCCGCCTGACGCCTCCGGTCAGCCTTTTTACTCCTGAGCAGACCAAAAAAATGGCTGCCTGCGTGCAGGACATGAATAAAGCCATCGTAGACATGCGGGCTGACTATCGCCTGCTCGAAAAGTACGTGGCCGACGAAAGCATTCAGGATAACGGCGTCAAGGGCAAGGCCCTTGCTGCAGAAATACTCAAGGGCCATGCCTCCTTTATTGTTGCCCGCGATGCCTATATGGCGATTGTGGAGGGCGAGGCTGCCCCGGCAGAAGATGTCTTGCTGCACAACCATCCGCTTAAACGGCAAATTCAGGCTGCGGAACGCATTTTTGCCGTGTTTGGCAAAACTGCAACCCTGCTTGCACCCGGCAAGCCGGACAGAGAGGCGCTGAAGGCCCAGCGTGACGAGCTTGCCGCAGCCATTGCAGAAGGCGGGCGGCCTCCTTTTATGGCAGCGCCGGAACTGGAGCGTCAGTACCGTGCTTTTCTCAAGCAGGCTGGCAGCTACGCGCAGCTTTTTGACCAGGGGCTTGAAGAAGAGTTTTACGTTCCAGTGCGGTTTGAAATGAACAAGGCCGCTCTGGCAAGCCGGGCCGCCTACAATGATTTTGTCAAGGTTGCCAATCAGATGCGCTGACGAGTCAATGTTCTGACTGCGCGCATTGATTGTTTTGTAACATGCTGTAATTTAATGGTTAGGTTTATTTGGCAAGGCCTTTGCAGATTGAATGTAAACGGGTGTCAATTACCCGAACATCCATCTGATCTGGAGGTTCAGCATGTTTTTTTTGCTGGGAGGCCACGATAAAAAAAGCCGCAAGGCCGAGAGAACTGTGGGCATTTCTGACGCAAGCGCCAGAGTGCGTGAGGTTTTTCTGGCCGGGCGCTTTCCTGTGGTGACAACACATCAGGTGGAGGGGCGACGCATTGCCAAGGTGCTTGGCCTTGTCTGTTGCCGGGGGTTTGACTCGGACGAAGCCTTTTTTGGCATGGCGGCAAGGGCCATGAACAAGGGCGCACAGGCTATTGTGGGCTATAATGAAAACGTGGCCTTTCATCCCGATGGCAGCAAGTATTTTTCCTGCTTCGGCACTGCCGTGATGTTTGAGTATGACCCTGCCGACCCGGAAGCATTGCCACTCATGCTGCAACAGAAGTTCAAGGCGCAGGAACAATCCGGCCTCAGCGAAATCATCTGATCAGGCTGGTTCTTATATATGCCAAAGCCCCTGTTCAATCTGAACAGGGGCTTTGCATTTGTAACAGATGAAATATTGAATGCTATTTAAGGGTGTCAGTTCAATTTTCTGATAGTGGGCGTGAGTACTGTACTACAAGTTTTACGATTATTTTTATGTATAGTGTAATGGTATGTTTTTGTATCATGCTGTTAATAATAGATAAAAAATATAGTTTGAAATTATATAAAGTATTGATAAATGTAAACGATAAGTATGATGAAGGTTTGAGTCGTCTATAAAGAGTATATTCTTATACTTTGAATGGATAAACACTGTAAATTTGCAACAGTTTTTTAGGGGCATATTATGAGGCTTTCGATAAAACTTGTGTTTCTTGCAGTATTGTTGACGGCATTTTCAATAATTATTGGATTTGTTTCTGTTGTTGGAATGTCTTCTATAAATAAAGATGTTAAGGACATTTCTGAAAACTGGCTTCCAACAATCAAGTCTGTTGGTGAGATTAACAGTATGGTGAATGAATACAGGCGCAATGAGCTGGTTCACATTCTTACAACAGATGAATCGGTGATGCGGCAGTATGAAAACAAGATACAGAATTTGACCGGCAGTATTAATGAAAAAGTTAAAGAATATGAAAAATTAATCTCTGAGCCTGAGGAAAAAATAGCATTCCCCAAGTTCCTTGCGGCATGGAAGGGCTATTTGGAAAATCACGCGAAGGTTGAGTTTCTGTCCAAAAGCAACAAAACCGAAGATGCTGTCAAGCTGGTGCTTGGCCCGGCTAGGGTGCAGTATGTTGAGGCCCTTGATCAGCTAAAAGTTATTATTGATATCAATAACAAAGGAAGCAAGACTTCCGCTGCTGACGCGGAAGCTGCATACGAACGGGGGAAGTTGCTTACGATCTCGTTGATAATCGCGGTCATGCTCGCTGCTACAGCAATTTCCATTTTGATTATCAGGGGTGTAACAAAGCAGCTCGGCGAGGATCCCGGTTATTTGCATCATGTGGCCTCGGAGATAGCCGCCGGTCAACTTGATCTGGCATTCAAACCGTATTCCGGCGATGGCGGCGTTTACGGTGTGCTCATAAAAATGGTTGGCAACCTCAAAGCCAAAATTGCAGAAGCAGACAGCAAATCGCAGCAGGCCGAGCAGCAGGCAAAAGCCGCGCAGGAAGCAACCGTTCTTGCCGAGGAGGCAACCCGCCGGGCAGAACGGGCCAAGGCGGAAGGCATGCTCCAGGCCGCGCAGCAGCTTGAAGGGATCGTACAGATCGTGTCGTCCGCGTCAGAAGCTCTTTCTGAACAGATTGCGCAGTCCAGCCGTGGGGCTGACGAGCAGTCGGGCCGTGTGCGTGAAACCGCAACGGCCATGGAAGAAATGAACGCCACTGTGCTGGAAGTTGCCAGAAATGCCCAGCAGGCTGCGGATGTTTCGCATCAGACCCGGGAACAGGCCGTGGAAGGCTCGCAGATACTCGACGATGCAGTTAAGGGCATTGAATCCGTCCACACGCAGTCCATTGCCATCAAGGAAGATATGGATGCTCTGGGCAAGCAGGCAGAGAGCATTGGCCAAATTATGGGTGTCATTGCCGACATAGCAGACCAGACCAACCTGTTGGCGCTGAACGCCGCCATTGAGGCCGCTCGTGCGGGCGATGCGGGCAGAGGTTTTGCCGTCGTTGCGGATGAAGTGCGCAAACTGGCGGAAAAAACCATGTCAGCCACGCAGGAAGTGGGTCAGGCCATTACGGGCATTCAGGCTGGCACCCGCAAGAATATCCAGAATGTTGAGCAGGTTGCCGTTACTATTGAAGGTGCAACCAATATGTCTGTACGTTCCGGTGAATCGCTCAAGAAGATTCTTGAGCTGGTCCATCTGGTCAACGATCAGGTTCAGTCCATTGCGACTGCCAGCGAGCAGCAATCCGCCGCCAGCGAGGAGATCAACCAGTCTGTCGAGCAGGTAGCGACAATTTCTGCGGAAACGGCTCAAGCTATGGAGCAGGCTTCCGGTGCGGTTGCAGACCTGACGCAACAGGCTCAGTCACTCCAGCGGCTTATAGAAAAAATGAAGAATCAGTCTTAGCAAACGCTGATTGATAAAAGGAAAAGGCCGTTCAGAGATGGACGGCCTTTTCCTTTTATGGGCTTTTTGCTTGTACCAGCAGGGGCACAATAATCTGTGCGGCTATCGGGCCTCGGGATACACCACGTTCACCAGAGCCAGCCCTTGAGGCGGCGCGGTGACGGAGGGCACATCCCTGCGGTCGCGTGTGGCAAGCAGGGCGGGAATATTCTTTGGCAATACCTTGCCCTGGCCGCAGGCAGCCAGCAGCCCCGCCATATTGCGCACCATCTGTTTGAGAAAGCCATCGGCAGTCACAATAAAGCGCAGCATGGGAGCGTGCGGCGGATAGAATTCGCAGGGGGGCATGGTGTGCAGCTCGGCTTGCAGCACCGTGCGCTCTGTGCTTTCCACATCCGTGCCCACATTGCGCAGCGCGGCAAAGTCGTGCAGGCCCGTCAGGTGGGGCAGGGCGGCGCGCATGGCTTCTATGTTCAGTGGGCCGCATTTCCACACAAAGGGCGTCAGCTGTGGCGGCATAAAGGTCTGTTCCAGCCAGAACTGATAGGCGTAGGTTTTACGCAGGGCATCCTTGCGCGCGTGAAAGTCCGGCGCGGCCTGCGTGGCCTCCAGCACACGGATATCGCGGGGCAATACCGCATTGAGGCTGCGCCGCCAGTCCATGTTGGCGCGTGCATCGGGCACATCGCAGTGCACAACCTGCCCGTGGGCATGTACGCCGGAATCGGTGCGGCCCGAGCCTTGGGCGCGTATGTTCTGCCCTGTGATGGTGCGCAGGGCCTTTTCCATTTCGCCCTGAACTGTGGGCGGCGGGCTCGGCTTTTCCTGTATCTGCCAGCCGCTGTAGCAGGTGCCCACATAGGCGATCAGAAGCTTGAGGCGCATTAATCAGGTATCCTCATGCGGGTGATAAGCTCCGTAAGCTTGGCTGTCTTGGCCGGAGAAACGTAGGTGAGGATTTCGCCTGACTGCTTGGGCGACATGCCGGAAAGAATGCGGATGGCCACACGTTCGTCCATGCTTTCCAGAGCCTTGGCCGCAGCCTTGGGTTTCATCATGGAATAGGTGAGCACCAGTCGGTGAACTTTTTCGTTTTCAATGCCCTTGGCCTCGCGGATCATGTCCTGCATTTTCTTTTCAGTTTCCTGAATGTCCTTGAGGCGCTGATCCATCTGCTGGCGCAGCACAAGAATATCCTGCTGCTGGCGCGCCAGTTCCTGAGCCTTGGTATTGGGGTCGTTGGAATACGCGCCTTGCGGCTGCTGCACAGTGGGGACGGGCAGCGTGCCCGAGCTTTGCCCCTGCGGCAAGGGGGGCAAAAAGCCGTCGTTGTTGCCTGCCGCGCCGCGCGGCGGCAAAGGTGCGCCGTCCGTGCCCTGACCGCGCGGAATGTTTGCCGGGATGGGCGGTGCGCCGGGTATGGTCAGCGGGGCCGTCTGCTCCGCAGGAGCAAAGGGCGATTGCCCGCCAGTGGGCGTCTGGGGAACAGGCATGTCCAGCGCTGCCGCGTGCGCGGCCTGCACGCTGCCAAGGCCGGGGATGGGCAGATTGCTCAGGCCCAGGGCGTCCAGCCATTCGGATTCGCTGGCGCGGTTGGGGCTGGCAGAAACAATCAGGCTACCGGAGGGGGCGGATGTGCCCGGTTCCGCCTGTGGGGCAGGCAGGGCCTGCGGTTCGGGAAAACTTGGAGAAAATGTCTGGCCGGGAGCCTTGGAAGCCGCCGCAGTTTCAGGTGCGCCGCCTGAGGTCGCTGTACGGATAAGCGGGGCGGGCAGGGCGGCATCGGTCACGCTGGTGGTTTGATCTGCATGGGGTTTGACCGCTGCGGCCATGCGGGCGGCGGCAGAACCTTGCGGGTCGCTCTGGCTCTTTTCAGTTTTGTCCTTGATGTTGTCTACTACGGAATCAAGGGCCGAACCCATGGACGAAAGTGTAGAGCTGACGCTTTGCGCCAGACCAGAGGGGGCCGCATCAGCAACAGGAGCCACGGTTTCAGTCCGCTCCTGTCCATTGCGCGGCTCGTTCACGGCTACCGTGGCATCCTTGGGCGATCCGCCAAGCCAGGAGGGCACGGGCACATCCAGCAGCAACAGGCCGAGGATGGTAAGCTTCATAAAGCAGAGCACCGCCAGCCAGCGGAATAGCTTAGAGAGCCGGAGCTTTGTAGCGGAGTGTGGCTGTTTCGTCATTGACGCGTTGCTCCTTCAGTTGTTCCTCACGAATATACTGCTGGTTTTGGCGCTCCTTGAGCTTTTCCAGCAGTTTTCTTTCAATGGCGCGCGCGGCCAGCAGTTTGCGGGCTTCGTCAACAAGCTGTTCGTGCATGCGGGCCTGCAAGGCTGCATTTGCTACATCGCCGCGCAATCCTTTTACATATTGTTCCAGCAGCCAGCGTTCCGCCTGCGGCACAAGGGCTGATTCAAACAAGCGGTCTTCGGTTTGGCGCAGTTCAGCCTTCAGGCGTTCAAAAAGTGCGCGCGCTTCTTCCAGGAGTTTTTGCTTGTTGGCCAGATCAACCTTGGCTTCTTCTTCAAGCTGTTCCCGGTAGTCGAGTATTTTCTGTAACTTGAAACGAAAAGGCACGCCGCACCGCCTTGATTTTGACGCCCTGAATATCCACAGGGAGAAACTGCAAACAGCGGGCCAATCCGCCTGCCATGCGGCAGCGGAAAAGGGCCGTGCGGCTGACAGGCGGGCAAATGCCTATTTGATGTTTAAATCCGCAGCGTGGTTCACAGGGCCGCAGCCCTTGCCGGGGGCGTAGCTTTTACGCAGGGCAAGATTAAGAAATTCCTGCGCCCGGGTTACAGCAACCTGCAGGGGCAAACCGCGCCCAAGCCCTGTGGCGATGGCGGCAGAAAGCGTGCAGCCCGTGCCGTGGTTGTTTTCCGTCTCCACCTTGGCCTGCGGGAGGTGCTTGGGTTGTTCGCCGGGCACGCAAAGGCAGTCTGTAACAACAATGGAGCTTTCCATGTGCCCGCCCTTGATGAGCACGGCGCGCGCACCCATGGCAAGCAGCTTCTGGCCTGCGGCCTCTGCGTCTTCAAGGCTGTTGATGCTCATGCCGGTGAGCATTTCCGCCTCGGGGCGGTTGGGGGTCAGCAGGTCGCAGCCAGGCAGCATTTTTTCCACAAGGGCAGTCACGGCGTCTTCCTGCAACAGGCGGCTGCCGCTCTGGCTCACAGAAACAGGGTCAACCACGAGAGGAAAGTCGCGGTTGCGCAATTCGTCCGCAACAGCACGGATGATGGGCGCGGAAAAGAGCATGCCCGTTTTGGCGGCCTTGACGGAAAAGCCCTCAAGCACCGTGCGCAGTTGCAAGCGCACAAAATCGGCATCCGGCGCATGAATGCCCGTAACGCCCAATCCGTTCTGCGCGGTCAGGGCGGTGATAACGCTCATGCCGTAACCGCCGAGCGCCATGATTGTTTTCAGGTCGGCCTGAATGCCCGCGCCGCCGCCGGAATCAGAACCGGCAATGGTGAGGATGTTGGCAGGAGTATGCATAAAAAGCCTCTCATAAAATACTGCGTACGAACTTTGTTACTATACCCCGCCGCCCGCCGGGGTGCAATGCGGGCACTACCAGCCCCGTATCCAGAAACTCTCTGGAAAATGTCTTCACAGCGCAGGGAAGCAATGCTAGCATTTACGCGCAATAAACGGAAATAATGGCTTGGTATGCCGTTTTTGCGGCGCTCAGGGCTGTACCCGTTGTGCCACAGCCCCATGCCTGCCGCAGTAGGAGAATTTTATGAAATTGGAAAAAAAGCCTCTGGACGTGCCGGACATAGTGAATATGCCCAAGCCCCGTCCTGCCCGCGCTGGCGCGCGCAAGGCCGTGGTGCTGGCGTTGCTGGCGGTTCTGGCCCTGGGCGGCGCGACCTACTGGCTTACACGCGATAAATCAACCCGCGACCAGTGGAAGGATAAAGCCGCCGACATCATAAACAACGCCACCAGCGGCACACCGCTGGCCGGTGTAGGTGATGTGCTGCGCGATGCGCCGCCGCCCCCGCCCATTTCTGTTGTCAGCCCGCCCACCTCCCCCGGCACTCTGGCCGGGCAAACAGTGCAGGGCAGCGTGGGCGCGCCTGTGGACGGCTCTACGCCTGCCGGTTTGTATCCGCAGCAGAACGGGGCGCAGATGCCCCAAAAGGTGACGGAAGACAGCCACATCCGCATGGAATTTGTGGAAGATCTGGCGGCCTTTGTTGTGGCCCGTTTCAAGCCCGGCCCGCAGAGCGGTACGCTGAACGTCAGTGTGCAGGCGCTCAATCAGCGCTATGGCGCAAAGTTTGCCAATGTTACTGACGGCAAGGGCGGTCGCGAGGCCCTGCTGCGCTATGCTTTTCATCCCACCATGCTGCGCGGGCTGTACACTCTGTATGCGGACCGCTTTCTGGATGCCATTAACCGCGATGCGGCCTCAAAGGGCTTTACGCCAGAGCATATCCGCCAGTTGCACATGGCGCTGGCCGGGCGTCTTGTGATTCTGGCTGGCGCGCTTGAGGGCGTGGCCTCTGTTCCCAATCTTGATGCCCGCCTGCGCGAGCAGGACAAATCCGCGCAGGGTGTTGTGGACATCAACGCCCAGATGGCCGAAGCCGTGTTCGCGGTAGACCAGCTGCGGGAGAACAATGCTTCCGAAGCGCAGATATCTACAGCGCAACTGCGGGTGGACGGCCTGAGCGCCCGGTACCGCCGTGCGCTTGAGGAACGCGCCGCCTTGCAGCGCACCTTGGTTGCGGCCATACGCCAGAACGGCGGGCAGACGCTGGACGATGATTCCCTGCTGTTTGTGGCCCAGTGGGTTGACCGCCGCCTGCGCGCGGACGCTCAGGCCCTTGCCTCGGTGCAGGCCTCGGCGGGCGTGTTGCGCGATCTGGCGCGGCGCAGCGCGCAGGCCGGAACAGGCGCGCCGTTTCAGCCGCAGAGTCCTGCACAGGGCGCGGCTCCCACTGCCGCACAAAACGCTGGTCATGTGCAAACCTCCCCACAGCTGACCCCGCCGCAGGGGCATGCGGCCCCCGCACTGCCTGCGGAAAACGCGCATGGCGGTGCAGAACGTGCGCCAGCCCCCCGCATGGGCGGTCAGCAGTAATGGGCGCAGCAGTTTTTTTTGTTGGCGGCACACGCAGCGGCAAAAGCGGTCTGGCCCAGCGCTGGGCCGAGGCGCAAGCCCCGCAGCGGCTGTATCTGGCCACGGGCCGGGCGGACGATGAAGAGATGGCGGCGCGCATTGCCCGGCACAAGCAGGAGCGCGGTCAGGGCTGGCATTGCCTTGAAGAGCCGCTTGACCCGGCTGGCGCTCTGGCATCGCTGATGCCTGCGGCCCAACCCGGCGGCAAGGGGCCGGGGGTTGTGCTGTTTGACTGCGTGAGCCTGTGGGTAGCCAATCTTATGGCTGCGGACATGACGGAAAGGGATATTCTTGACCGCGTGGAGGCTCTGGCCGCCAGCATTGCGGCCTATCCACTGCCGCTGGCGCTGGTGAGTGTGGAGGCGGGCCTTGGCATGGTTGCCATGTCGAGCCTCGGAAGACGTTTTCAGGATACGCTGGGTCTTGCCAATCAGGCGCTGGCCCGCGTGTGCGGCACGGTACTTTTTGTAAGCTGCGGTCTGCCCCTTGTGCTCAAGGGCCAGTTGCCGGAGGAAATATGCTGAATTTTGTTGGGCTGACTGCCAGTGTGGAAGCGGGCGCAAAATCGGGCGGCAGGGTCTTGGCTCGTGTGCCTTATTATTTCGCAGCGGCCCTGCTGTTGTGGGCAGCGGTTGTGGTGCAGGCCGGCTTTGCCTTTGCGGCAAATGATCCGCGCCAGTGCATTCTGGAAGCTGGCGGCGCTGTGGACAAATCTGACGTGGCCGCTTTTGAGCGGCAGGTGGATGTGGACGCCATTCTTGAACAGGCGCTGAATCTTTTTGTGCGCCGCGCGCAGGATCCGGAGGCGGCAAAGGATCTGCCGCCCATGGTTGCACTGCTCTTCACGCAGGCGGCGTCCAAGGAGGGCAACGTGCGCTCCCTGCTGCTGAACGAAACGCGGGCCTTTGTGATCAATGGTATTTCTTCCGGCGCATTTGCTGGCCGCAAGCCCTCGGGCAATACCGCGCAGGGGTTGCTTGCCCCTTTGTTTGCCGATGCCTCAACCGGGCGCAAGGAAATCAAAAACGTGGGGCAGGCCCGACGCGATGGCGATGGCTGGCTTGTGCCTTTTGTGGTGCATGACGGCGGCAACGGCGAATCCTATGACGTGACGGGCCGGGTGACATCCGCTAACGGCGAGATGCGTCTGACCTCTGTAGCCAATATGGAATCCCTGCTGCGCAAGGTGGCGGCAGAAAGCCGCGCCGTGGAGCCGTAGCAGAATCTGCTGACTGGCGCCGATCAAGCACCAGCTAGGAATAAAAAAAGGGAGCCAGATGGCTCCCTTTTTTTATCGCTGATTTTTTATCACTGTCGCCGTGCGCTACTGCGCAGGCTGATTCTTGTCGTCATCATGTTTTTCGGGTCGCAAGATGCGGCTGATGGGCAGCGCCGTAGCCCGACCGGAGAAGATTTCTTCCGCCGTGGCGGCAAGGGCCTGGGGCAGCACTTCATCCACATGATCAACAAAAACGATCTCCAGGTCGCGCAGCACTTCGTCCGGCACTTCCTTGAGGTCTTTTTCATTATCGCGGGGCATGATCACTTTTTTGATGCCGCTGCGGCGCGCTGCCAGCAGCTTTTCTCGCAGGCCGCCGATGGGCAGCACCCTGCCGCGCAAGGAGATTTCGCCGGTCATGGCTACATCATTGCGCACGGGAATGCCCAGCAGGGCGGAGGTGATGGACGTCGCCAGGGTGATGCCAGCCGAAGGGCCATCCTTGGGCGTTGCGCCAGCAGGCACATGCACGTGGATATCTATCTTGCGGTGGAAGCGGGGATCAAGGCCCAGCACTTCGGCCCGCGAACGCACATACGAAAGGGCCGCCTTGGCCGATTCCGTCATGACTTCGCCAAGCTGACCCGTGGTCACCACATGTCCTGAACCGCCCATGAGGCTGGTTTCCACCAGCAGGATTTCGCCGCCGCGCTGATTATAGGCAAGACCAGCGCACACCCCGACCTGAGGTTCGCTTTCGCGTTCGTCATGACGGTATTTTTTCACGCCCAGCATGGAGGGCAGGCTCTGTCGCGAGATATTGACGCACTTTTCGGTATCGTCGTCTTCCACAAGCTTGATGGCGGTTTTGCGGCACAGGGCGGCAATTTCGCGCTCAAGGTTACGCACCCCGGCCTCGCGCGTGTAGGAGCGGATGATTTCGAGAATGGCGTTGTCCGACACGCGGATGTTGCCTTCCTTGAGGCCGTGCTCCTCCAGCTGTCGGGGCAGCAGGAAGCGGCGGGCAATGTGGCGTTTTTCCGTTTCAAGGTAGCTGTTGAGCTCGATGATCTCCATGCGGTCAAGCAGCGGCACAGGGATGGAGTGCAGCGAGTTGGCCGTGGTGATAAAGAAAACCTTGGAAAGATCATACTCCAGATCAAGGTAGTGATCCATGAAGGTATTGTTCTGTTCCGGGTCGAGCACTTCCAGCAGGGCCGAGGCGGGGTCGCCACGGTAGTCGGAGGTCATCTTGTCCACTTCGTCCAGGCAGAAGAGGGGATTGTTGAACTTCACCCGCTTGAGGGACTGGATGATCTTGCCCGGCAGCGCGCCCACATAGGTGCGGCGGTGGCCGCGGATTTCGGCTTCATCGCGCACGCCGCCAAGTGAGAGGCGCACAAAATCGCGCCCGGTGGCGCGGGCCACGGACTTGGCAAGCGAGGTCTTACCCACGCCGGGGGGGCCGACAAAGCAGAGGATGGGGCCTTTGAGCCCCTGGGACAGCTTCTGCACTGCAAGGTATTCCAGAATGCGTTCCTTGGGCTTTTCAAGGCCAAAGTGGTCGCCGTCAAGAATTGCGCGCGCTTTTTCAAGGTTGATGTCTATCTGCTTGAGGTCGTTCCAGGGCAGATCCAGAATCCAGTCCACATAGTTGCGCACAACAGTGTATTCCGCCGCAGAGGGCGGCATGCTGCGCAGCTTTCTGGCTTCGGAGAGCGCCTTTTCGCGCGCTTCTTCCGGCATGTCGCGGGTCTTGAGTTTTTGCTCTATTTCGTCAACTTCGGCCTGGGGGTCGTCATCGCGCCCCATTTCCTTGTTGATGGCCTTGATCTGCTCGTTGAGGTAATATTCACGCTGGTTGCGCTCCATCTGCACCTTGACGCGGTTCTTGATGCGCTTTTCAACCGTGGCAAGGGCCACCTCGCCCTGCAAAAGCTCATAGGCCAGCTCCAGGCGCTGGGTGGCATCGTCGATCTCAAGGGCTTCCTGCTTTTTGCGGTAATCAACCTTGAGATGCGGGATGATGGCATCGGCCAGGGGGCCGATTTCCTGCAAGGCAAGAATGGAGAGCACAGCCTCCTGCGAAATTTTTTTGTTGTTCTTGCCGTATTCTTCAAGCGCCTCGTGCACGGCGCGCACCAGAGCCTCGCGCTCTTCGGGGCGGCTCAGCTTTTCGGCGCGGCGGCGCACGCCAACCATGGCGCACTGCTCTTCTTCGTGCAGGTTTTCCCACGTGGCGCGGTACACGCCTTCAAACAGCACCTTGATGGTGCCGTCGGGCAGGCGCAGCATCTGAAGCACCTTGCTGACCACGCCCACAGGCGAAAGATCCTGAGCATCGGGCTTTTCCAGCTCCGGCTCGCGCTGGGCCACAAGAAATATCTGCTTGCTGTAGGTGGCCTGTGCGGCTTCGATGGCCTTGATGGAGGCCTCGCGCCCTACAAAGAGCGGCATGATGGAGCGGGGGAACATGACCACCTCGCGCAAAGGCATGATGGGCAGTTCAATATAAGCGTCAGAGCCGCGCATTTCGTCTGTCATAATTCTCCCCTGAAAAAAAGCCGGACGGCGGCTTGCGCCGCCCGGCGGAACTTAGAGCTTTTTTGCCGTGAAATGCCTTGCGTCAGGCGGGGTGCTTGCTGTTGCTCTGCGGCAGGGCTGGCCGCAACCTGGCTCAGGGTTCGCCGTGCAATCATTTCGCAGCGCGGATTTCAGGAAACCCGCACGGCGCACCGCAACAGTCGTACTGCCGGGCGCGCCATGTTTGCCTGCGGGGCCAACCGCTTGGCTGCCCCCTGTGCGCCCTGCTGCAATGGCAGACCGCGCGCAATTCAGGCGGTTGGCTAAGAGGCCTTGTCGCCCCCGGCCTGGGCCTTGGGCGTATCGGCGTTTTCAGCCTTGTCGCCAAACAGCAGCACCGGCTCCTTGCCCTTGTCGATAACAGCCTGATTGATCAGGCATTCGCGCACATTGGGCAGGGAGGGCAGCTTGAACATGATGTCGAGCATGGTGCGTTCCATCACGTTGCGCAGGCCGCGCGCGCCCGTTTTGCGCTCAATGGCCTTGGTGGCAATGGACTTGAGGGCATTGGGCGTAAAGCGCAGGTCAACATTCTCAAGCTCAAAGAGCTTCTGGTACTGGCGCACCAGAGCGTTTTTGGGCTCGGTAAGAATGCGCACCAGGTCGGGTTCGTCCAGCTCGTCCACATGGGTGATGATGGGGATGCGGCCCACAAATTCGGGGATAAGGCCGAACTTCACCAGATCCTGCGGATGCACCTTGTCGAGCAGTTCGCCAAGGGGCATTTCCTTGCTGGCGCGCACCTTGGCGCCAAAACCCATTGCGCCGCCGCTCATGCGACCGCCCACGATCTTGTCCAGGCCCACAAAAGCGCCGCCCACAATGAACAGGATGTTGCTCGTGTTCATGCGGATAAATTCCTGCTGGGGGTGCTTGCGCCCGCCCTTGGGAGGAATATTGGCCTCGGTGCCTTCAATGATCTTGAGCAGGGCCTGCTGCACGCCTTCGCCGGAGACGTCGCGCGTGATGGACGGGCCATCGCCCTTACGGGAAATCTTGTCGATTTCGTCAATATAGATAATGCCCTTGCTGGCGGCTTCCAGATCGTAGTCCGCATTCTGGAGCAGCTGCACCAGGATGTTTTCCACGTCTTCGCCCACATAGCCCGCTTCCGTGAGGGTTGTGGCGTCAGCAATGGCAAAGGGCACGCGCAGTACACGGGCCAAAGTTTTGGCAAGCAGGGTTTTACCGCTGCCCGAGGGGCCAACAAGGAGGATGTTGCTTTTTTCAAGCTCAACCTCGTCGCCCAGAGCGCTGGCGTAAAACACACGCTTGTAGTGGTTGTGCACCGCTACAGAAAGGATTTTCTTGGCATCGTTCTGTCCGATGACATACTGGTCAAGACGATCCTTGATTTCCTGGGGCGAAAGAAGGCGTTCTTCGCTCTGGGGGCTTTCCATCTGGTCGCGGGCGATAATTTCGTTGCAGGCCTTGATGCACTTGTCGCAAATGCTGGCGCCGTCCTGCACGATGAGATTGCGAACCTCAAGCTCAGTGCGCCCGCAAAAGGAGCAGCGCAGGGGTTCGCTCACTGTAGGTTTATCGTTCTTGGCCATATTACTCGCTCTTTTCCTGAGCCATTTCATTGCGCGATACAAGCACGCGGTCAATGATGCCGAGTTCCTTGGCTTCCTCAGGAGTCAAAAAGTTATCGCGTTCGGTAGCTTTGACAATATCCTTGTAGGGACGGCCCGTGTTGTCGGCCAGCATGCGGTTGAGGCGTTCCTTGAGGCGCAGCACCTCGCGCGCGTGGATTTCAATATCCGTGGCCTGACCCTGAAAACCGCCCGAAGGCTGGTGGATCATGATCTGACTGTTAGGCAAAGCAAAACGCATGCCAGGCTTGCCAGCGGCCAGCAAAAATGCGCCCATGCTGGCGGCGCGGCCCATGCACACAGTCGCCACCGGCGAAGAGATAAAGCGCATGGTGTCATAAACGGCAAGCCCGGCGGTAACAGAGCCGCCGGGGGAATTTATGTAGAGATAGATTTCTTTTTCGGGGTCTTGCGATTCAAGGAACAGCAACTGGGCGCAGATGAGGGAAGCAACGGTATCGTTGACCTCCGAGCCAAGCAAAACAATGCGGTCCTTGAGCAGACGCGAATAGATGTCATAGGCCCGTTCAGAGCGGCCTGTGGTTTCAATAACCATGGGGACAAGCGACATATGAGCCTCTTGGCACGGCGTGTGGGCCGGTTGGGTGCGGTGTTGCCGCAAAATAAAACCAAAAGGCGGCCTTAAGGCCGCCTCCCTTATACTTCAGTTAGTCCTGAGCGCTGGCGGGTGCGCCCGGCGCGGCTTCGCCCTCGGCTGGCGCCTTGGGCTCCACTTCGGTCACCTTGGACTTGGCGTAGATCAGATCCATGGCCTTGTCGGCCAGCATGCGGTCACGCAGCACAAAGATCATGCCCGAGCGTTCATAGCTTTCACGCAGGGTCTTGAAATCTTCGCCAGTGCGCATGCTCATCTGGTAGATCTGAGTGTTGACCTCATTGTCGGTAACGTCAAGTGCTTCTTTCTTGGCAACGGAGAGCAGCAGAACCTGCGAGCGGGCCAATTCGTCAGCCTGGGGCTGCACTTCAGCGCGCAGTTCGTCCATGCTCTTGCCAAGCGAATCAAGGCTGCGGCCCTGACGTTCGAGGCGGGAGGCCATGTCGCCCAGCAGGGTGCGCACCTGGGTGTCAACAAGGCTGGGCGGCAGTTCAAATTCAACCATCTTCAGCAGACGGTCAAGCAGGGTCTTCTGCGCGGCGCTCTTGTTGAGGTTGGCGCGGCTCTGGGTATAGCTGCCGGTGATGGCTTCGCGCAACTTTTCCACGCTTTCAAGGCCAACGGTCTTGGCGAGGTCGTCGTTCAGTTCAGGAAGCTTGCGCTCCTTGATGGCGTGCACGCGCACCTTCATGGTGACGGTTTTGCCTGCCAGATCCTTGGCAAGAAAATCTTCTGGGAAGGTGATCTGGCCTTCGCCTTCTTCGCCGTAGCGGATGGTCTTCACCAGGGCTTCAAAATCTTCAAGGGCCTGACGTTCGCCAAGGGCGAGGTCAAAGCTTTCGGCCTTCACGCCTTCCAGGGGCTCGCCGTTTTCAAAGGCGGCAAAGTCGATGGTGGCAACCTGGCCGTCCACAGCGGGGCCAGCGCCTTCAACGGGCACAAGCTCGCCACGGTCGCGGCGGATGCGGTCGATAACTTCCTGCACTTCCTTTTCGTCCACGACCACTTTTTCCTGCTCCACTTCCATACCTTCATAAGGAGGAAGGGTGAAGGAGGGCAGCATTTCAAATTCAACGCTGTATTCGTAGCCCTGGCCACGTTCAAAGGTGCCCTTGGCGTCCACGTCAACGCCGGCGAGGGGCGAAACGTCGAGCTTCTGCATCACGTCGTTGATGTGGACGTTGATCAGATCCTGGCGGGCTTCTTCATAAATCTTGTCGCGGAAGCGCTGTTCGATGACCGACGCCGGAACCTTGCCCTTGCGGAAACCGTCCAGCTGCACTGATGTTTTGTACAGCGCCACGGCGCCCATGATGGCTGCTTCCACTTCCTGGGCTTCGGTGGTGATGACGACCTTTTTTCTGACCGGCGAGATGTCTTCTGCGCTATATTCCACGAGGGACTCCTTTTCTTGGTGAGGTAGTTGGTGCGAGAGGGGGGACTTGAACCCCCATACCAATGGTGCTGGATTCTAAGTCCAGTGCGTCTACCAATTCCGCCACTCTCGCAAAGCGTGTTTCCATAGCACACTTGCCGGTGGGCTGCAAGCCGTGAGCAGCGCGTCTGTTGCCGTGGGCTGTGCCGGGCGGGAGGGCGTTAACCGAAAATCTCCGTCATAAATAAGTCGCAATGGCGGTACGGCAAGCAATTTTTTAAAAAAAACTGGCCGAAATCACCAACCCGGTGCGGAGCGCGCGGCGTGGGGACGGCATGCGCCGTATGCTCAGCCCTGCCTCCGGCCGTGCACGTGGGGCATCAGCGCAGCACCAGGGCTGCGCCGTCAGGCCGTGGCGCAACAACCTCGCCCACCACGCAGGCCAGATCGCCGCCAGCCAGCAGTATTTCGCGCGCCTGCGGCACCAGCTCTGGCGGCACGGCCAGCAGCAGCCCGCCTGAGGTCTGCGCGTCAAAGGCGAGGCTCGTGAGCGCTTCGTCCACGCCGTCTTCCACAAGGGTGGAGCAGGCCCAGTATTTTCTGTTCAGGTGGCTGCCTGCGGGTATAAGCCCATCGCGCGCATATTCAAGGGCGCGCGGCATGAGGGGCAGGGCCTCGGCATTCAGCACCACGGTAACGCCTGAGGCCAGGGCCATTTCAAGCGCGTGCCCGCCAAGGCCAAAGCCTGTTATGTCTGTGGCGGCGGCGATTTTGAGGTCGCGCACAACGCCCCCGGCAACGCTGTTAAGGCGGGAGCACCAGCGTGTGACCTCGGCCTCGCTTTCTTCGGCTCCGTCCCAGCGGGCCTTGACCGCAGTGGCGAGTACTCCCGTGCCCAGCGGCTTGGTCAGCAGCAGGGTCTGGCCTGCTTTCAGGCCATCGTTGCGGGCCATGTGGGAGGGATCTATGATGCCCGTGACCGCCAGGCCGTATTTGAGTTCCTCGTCCTGCACCGTGTGACCGCCAGCCAGCACGGCCCCGGCTTCGTTCATGGCGTCGAGGCCGCCGCGTAGGATGTTTTCCAGTATGTGCTGCGGGTCGTCCTCTGCCAGAGCCTGCGGGAAAAAGGCCACGTTCATTGCGCTCCACGGCTGGCCGCCCATGGCATATACATCCGAAAGCGCGTTGGCGGCGGCAATGCGGCCAAAGGCAAAGGCATCATTGACAATGGGCGCAAGTATATCCACGGTCTGCACCAGAGCGCAGCCAGGGGGAACGGTCAGCACAACGGCGTCTTCGTTCCGGGCGCGACCAGCCAGAACCCTGGCCTCAAGGTCAGGGCGCGTATCAGACGGCAGACCGCGTAAAAGTCGCTCCAGGGCCCCTGGAGCCAGCTTGGCGGCTCAACCGGCCGCGCGGGCTTTTTCCAGCAGTTTCATGCTGCGCTCCCTGGTATTTTTGTGTCCATCTGCCAAGTATGCCTTCTTGAAGGTAAAAGGTCAAAATATGACATATTGACGACCGAACCATTATAATGTGCAATACCGAACTGGTGTACTGGGTTTTGCCGTCAGCGCAGGGTGCTGAAAAAATTGAGGAGACGACCATGATTGCGCGCCGTAAATGCGATCCGCTTCTTTTTTTGCAGATGTTGGTGCTGGCCTTGGGGATGCTGTTTCCTTGGCACGCGCAGGCGGCCATGCACGATGGCTTTGTGCATGTAAGCGACCAATGCCAGAATATTATTCAGGAAATACGCTATTTTTCCTCCTACAACTTTGTGGGAGAGCGCATCAATGGATATCTTGCACCCCAGGCAATCTTGACCGAACCAGCGGCGAATGCCCTGTGCAAGGCCGCAGCGGCGGCGGAAGAGAAGGGCTATACCCTGAAAATTTATGACGCCTACCGCCCGCAATCGGCAGTGGATCATTTTGTGCGCTGGGGCATGAACGCCGCCGACACGCGCATGAAGGCGATTTTCTACCCGCAGGTGGACAAGGCGCGGGTGTTTGATCTGGGCTATGTTGCCACGCGCTCCGGGCACTCGCGCGGCAGCACGGTAGACCTCACCCTCGTTGACAGGCTGAGCGGCAAAGAGGCGGACATGGGCACCCCCTTTGACTTTTTTGGCGCGGCCTCGCACCACGGGGCCAAGGGGCTGAGCCCGCAGCAGGAGGCCAATCGGGCTGTGCTTCTGGGCCTTATGGAAAATGCCGGGTTCAAGCGTTATGAAGAAGAGTGGTGGCACTACACGCTTAAAAATGAGCCTTACACGGATACCTATTTCAATTTTGCGGTGGAATAAAATGAGGTGCCGCGCATAACCACGGTAGATTTCTTCTTTTCATGCAGGACCTTGCGGCGTAGCATGCTGGGCAATGTTCCACGAAAGGATAAGCCGTGAAAGTTGTCGTTTGCGCCAAGAAGGATCTTGCAGGATGTGTCGCCCTTAACAGACTGCTGGCAGCCATTGCCCCCAGGCACGATGTTTTTGTGGTTCTTTCAGATTACGTGCTGGACGCGGAGTGCAGCAATGCCTACGCGGCAAGCCTTGTGGCCCACGAGCGGAACATGGTGCTTGAGCACATTCTGCCCTGGCTGGAAGCCCGCTTTCCCGAGGGCAATGCGGCGCGGTGCCAGACCTACGCGGGCCTGAAAAAGAGTTACGGCATTGATATGGAGATGTGGGGGCCCATGCGGTCGCCAGCCTCCAGGCAAGCCATGCGCGACCTTGCGCCAGATGTTGTCATCTCCTGCCGGTACGACTACGTTATTCCCACGGAAGTCATTGATATGCCCCGGCTTGGCACCTATGGCATGCATCCAGGCGCGCTGCCTGATCTGCAAGGCCTGTGCAGCCCTTTTCGGGCTATGGAGCATGGCAATGAGCGCTCTGGCTGCACGCTCTTCCACCTTGATGCAGGGCTGGATACCGGCCCCATAGTGGAGATCGGCTGGTGGCCCATCAACTACGACCGCTCCTTGCTGTGGAACTTTGTGCATACCTATTTTGCGGGTATAGACGCCCTGTTGCGGCACCTGCCGGAACTGGAGGCGGGGCGCGAGCTGACAACCCATATGCAGAGCAGCGAAGGGCGAAAATACTTCAGCTATCCTACCGAAGACGAATTCCGCAGTTTTATCCAGAAGGGCGGGCATATCGTTCTGCCCGAAGATTATTACGAAGTCCTGTCCTGGTTTCTGCCCGGCGGCCTGAGTGATCCCGCCATGCCCGAGCTGCGGGCGCTGGTCAGTTCGCTGGAGTCCTGAGCCGCCACATCAGGTGGAACAGCAAGGAAAGCGCGCAGACGATGCCGCCCATGAGCAACAGCGCGCTGGCAGGAGCCATGACGGTTATGGCAATGCCAAATACCACAGGCCCCGCCACCTGCCCCATGCGCTCCAGGCCACGGTAAATCGAAGCTGTCTTTTCGCGGCCCAGAGTTTGCGCCGAAGCAAGAGTGAGAACGCAGATCATTGATGCCGGGGCAGCCAGGCACTGGGCCAGCCCAAGAGAGATGACCGCAGCGGCCGCTCCAGCCATGTTTGTGGCCGTAGACGCAATGAGCAGCGTAATGCCGGAGAGCAGGCCCGTGAGCGTCAGAAACAGGGATTTGTCTTTTCTGCGATCTATCCACTTGCCGAGCAGCGGCCCCGCCGTAATAAAACACAGGCCGTACAGCATGAATATGCGGCCAATATCCGATTGATCCACATGGGCATTTGCCAGCCTCAGCGGCAGCAGGTAGTGCAAAAATCCGGTCAGGCACATGGCGGCGGGTATGCCCACCAGCCAGAGTATCATGTGCATGCGCGGGTCTTGCAGCAATTGCATGCAGCCTGAAAACATATGCCCCTGCGCGGCGGTCTGCGCACCAGAGCCTTGACAGGCCGCGTTATCGGAACTGCTTGCTGCGTCCTCCGCGGGTTCTTTGCCAAGCATCACGGTGAACAGCGCCAGCAATATGGTGCAGGCCCCGGTCGCCAGCACCGCCTGAAACGAAACATGATCCGCCAGCATGGCCCCCGCCGCAGAGCCGCAGATGCTGCCGGAAAAAATGCCCGCGAATACACTGGTGAGCCCCGCCCCGGCATTAGCCTTGCCCAGTGTGCCGATCTGCCCTGCCATGAGCACAAGGCCAAAGCCGAAGCCTGTGGCAACGCGCCCCAGAATGAGCAGGGGCAGGCTGTTGGCCATGCCGCCCATCATCAGCCCCACAGCCGCAGCCAGAGTGCCTGCGGCAAAGACCTTTCGCCAGCCGTAACGTAATGAAAATCCCCCAGAAAACAGCAGGGCAAAGCCCGCGCTGACCATCTCTGCCGAAATGGGCAGGCCGATGGCCACATCGCGGCTCAGGCCCATGAAAGGCTCATACAACTGGCGGGCCAGCAGGGGAATGAACGATATGCCCATGTCGTAGCCCAAAAAGAACACAAAGCCCGCTGCCCGCAATGCCTGCACGGCGAGGGAATGATGGCTGCCCATAAGGGCGTTCGCCGCAGCATCTGGCGGCAGGTTGCGTTGCGCGATAAGGCCCAGCAGTTTTGAAAGCTCCAGCAGCAGCAAAAAGCTGATGAGCAGCGAGGCTCCAAGGTCAAGGGCCAGCGCCGATATGCGGGCTGTGATGGCCTGGGGCTGCACGGCCAGTTGCAGACGCAGCACTTCCTGCTTTTGGCGGAAGCGGCTGGGCCAGTAGGTGCTCAGTGATTTTTCGACAGTGAGCGATGGGTCGGGCACGTTACCGGCAGAGGCCACAGCCTTGCCTTCAGGCGTCAGCAGCTGCGCGCCCGCAAGCTCGCTGTTGGCTGCAAGCAACTGTTCAAGGGCCTGATCCTTGCCGCGCAGGCTGGCGATATCCACGCCTTTGTGGATGAGGTATTCAAAATCGCGCCCTGTGCCTTCGGCGAGGATGTCGGCCTTGGTGCGTATGGCCTGCTTGACGAAGGTATCGAACAGCACCAGCGTGCCGCAGGCGTAGAGCAATTGTGATGTGCCAATGATGACGAGCAGCATTCTGGTCATGCCCGAAAGGCTTGTGCCAACCGCGCGTTGCCCGGTCAGCAGGCCAAGACGCCCGGCCAGAATCAGACCCGCCACAAGGCAGGCCGCTGCCAGCAGCAAGCATGACAGCCGCAGAAAATCTTCTGTAGCCGCATTGATGGGTTTGCCGTCAATGTCCACCAGCAGGTGCCCCACAGGCGTCTTGTAGCTCAGGGGAATGTTCAGGCGGTAGCCATCGGCGGTTTTGATTGCGCCTTGCGGGCCGTCTTTGCCCGCGGTGGTCTGGGAGGCTGCACCGGCAGGCAACATGCTTTCCGCTGCTGAGCCCTGGGCTGGCTGCGCATAGAGCGTGGAACCCCTGGCATCAATAATGGCCACACGTTTGATGCCCGCCGCGCTCTGACCCAGTTCCGCCAGCATTTCGTCCATTCCGGCGAACGAAGCCAGCGGCTTGCCAAAGCGCATGCCGCGTTCAATATCGCGGGCCAGACGTTCAGCACCGCTGCGATAGCCGGAAAGCACCATGTCGGTTGCCAGCGTATTCAGCGTGGAAACCGAGAGCAGCACGTTGAAGCCCAGAGTAACCAGCAGAACTCCAAGCCCGAGCAGCAGGGCATTGATGCGCAGTTTGCGCGTGGCGCGGATAAGCACGGGAAATCCTTAGGGTGTACCGGGGTGCGGCTGGCTGATGGTTTCGTGCAGTTCGTCCGCCGTTACCAGCACGTCAAAGGGAAAATCAAAGCCGATGGCCTTGGCGGTGGCAAGGTTCAGGGCAATGGAAGGCTCTGACTGGTCAAGCATGGGCAATGTGCGCGGCTGCGTGCCGCCCAGTATGGCGTGGGCCTGCCCGGCCAGAGCTATGCCGCTGGGGCCGAAATTCCATGTGGAAAAGCCCATGAGCGCTCCGGCCTTGACATATTCCGACCCATCACGCGCAAAGGTGGGGATCTTCCACTGATTCAGTTTTTGCAGCAGCGGGGCCATGCCTTCGCCGCCGATATCAAAGCAGTTCAGCGGGCCGATAAAGAAGGCGTCCATGCCCTGTTTGCGCAGTTCGTCCAGCCCCTTGCGGCATTCCTCCGTACTTTCGGCAGAGGAGAGGCCATCGTAGAGCACAAGAGAAAATCCCAGCTCCGAGGCAATGGCCTGGGCATCGCCAAGTGCCGCGTAGACGCGGCCTTCCTGATTGTTCTGGAACATGATGCCCATTTTGTGAAAGCGCACCACATCGTAAAAAACGCGGAACATGGAGGACCAGCGGTCAACTTCCACCCGGCAGGTGAAGTTGTCCACGCCGGAATCCTGTGAGCTTTTGACAACGCCGGCAGCCACAGGGTCAGCCATGCCCATGCCCAGAATGGGCAAACGGCCATCGTTGACCGCCAGCAGCGCCTTGACCGCCGCCGTGCCCATGCCCACCACAAGGTCAAGGTCCTTGCGCTGCAAAAGCTGTTTTGCCATTTCAGGCAGGCGGCGCATCTGTGCTGGTTCCCAGCCGGGGCTGAAGCGCGCATCGGCAGGGTATTCGCAACGGATGTCGTCATACTTGCCCATACCGTCGCGAAAGGCGCTCCAGGTATTGTCAAACAGCCAGAACGGCCCGGCCTCAAGATAGCCGATGCGTTTTACAGGCGGATTGGCGCAGGCGGGCTGGCAGAAGACGAAAAACAGGCCGCCCAGACAGAGCATGACCAGAGTCAGCGTGCGCAAGTGTGGCAAAAGTGCGGCTGCATGGGGGCGTTGCCCCTGGTTTTGCTGCGGGCGCATCAAGAGGCTGGAGCCAGGGGCTGTAATTGGAAAAAACATGCCTACTGCGCCGCGTGAAAGAGAGCGTTCATCAAAATAGTATCCGTCTGCAGCCTAGCAGCGAGTGGGCTTTTTGGGGTTTGAGGCGATGACAAGCAGCAGACCCACCAAGGGAGTCAGCAGAACACTGGCAAAAAAGTTGCCCCAGAATCCCAGCCGGGAATTGATGCCCAAAAGCCCGATCAGCAGGCTCATGCCCAGTATGAGAGCGAACAATAGCACAGCGGGCCTCCCTTACTGTCTGACAGCGCCGCCACGGTGCGGTTGCAGCAGTGTTTTATTCAACCTCTGGATGTAATCCGATACATTTTCTCCGGGGGCGATCCAGCCTACCCCGGCGGGCGCTTGGGCTTCGGCAGACGCGGCAGAATCCTGCCTTGCGGAGTCGTTACGCGACCCGTACTTCGGCGCATACTGCGCTCCGGATTGGGATTCGTGCTGGATTTGAGGGCGCAGGCCGGAATGTGAATTGGGGCGGACCGGGGGCGTTTTGCCGGGTTCGGGCCGCATCTGCCCTGGCTGAACTTGGCCAGGCCGTACGCCATCGGGCCGCTTCTGGTCTGGGCTTTCCGCATCTGTTCCCGACATATCCGGCTTGGCAGGCGTCTGCTGGCTTCCCTGCGCGGGAGTCTTGGAGGCAGCCCCCTGATTGGGCGTTTTTGCTGTATTGGCGGCATCAGGCGCGCTTGCGCCAGTGGGCGAATCTGCATTGAGAATAACAGGCAGGCCATCCTTGCCGCCGATCACAACCACCTTGGCGTTGGACGAACCCGCAAGCTCCTTGGTGGCCTGAATGCCTTCGTAGCGCAAAAAGTTCTGCGTCATGTGCTCGTTGACAAGCGCCTGGTAGGCCTTGATGCCTTCGCCTTCAATGGTCTTGCGGCGGGCTTCCTGCTGGGCTTCAAGCAGAATGTACTTGTAGCGCAGGTAATCCTGCTCCGCTATGAGCTTGCGTTCAATGGCCTCGCGCAGCACTTCGGGCAGGGTGATGCTTTTGACCACAAAACCCTGAATAAGAACGGGGATGCGCCCCATTTCTTCCACTGCGTCCACCAGCATCTGGTCTTGCAGTTCCTGCCGCGCCGTGGAGTAGAGGTCGTCTGGCCGGTAACTGCCGATGGTTTGCCGCACGGCGGAATTCATGATGGGGATGACGACCTTGTCGCGGTAGTGCGGCCCGATTTCCTGATGCAGGTTGGGCAGGCGGTCGCGGATGATCTGAAAACGCAGCGAAATCTGCACGTTGATGGTCAGACCGTCCACGGTCAGCACATCGATGTTTTGGGTTTCTTCCTGCACGCGCACATCATAGATGTACATGATGTTCCACGGCTGGATGAAATGTATGCCTTCCTCGTAGGTGTGCTGCAACTGTGTGCCGCCGCGAAAGCGCGCATACAGAACGCCCAGCTCACCAGGCTTGATGGAAATAACGATGCTCGGCCAGAGAAAGATGAGCAGCAGCGTTGCAACAGCACCCATGATTATCAACCGCAGGCGATTGCGGCGCAACATTTCCCGTATATTTGCACAGACGCTTTTCATTGGTCCAACCGATAGGTTTGCTGTGTATATTGCGCGGAGCCGCGCCAGAACATATCAAGCGTATAGTCTATGCACTGCCTTTCAAACAGAATGCAGCGTTCTTTGTCGTCTTCCGTCTGACCCATGCAGATATTGTAAAGAATGGGGCACATATCAACATTGAGCACAAATTCGCCAAGATTGGGGCGCGAATGGATTCCCTTGCGGGCGTGGTGCACGAGGCTCTTGACGTATTTGTTATTGCAAACCTGAATGCGCTGCCCGTAATCGTGGTTTTCTTCGTAGCATTTCAACCTGTTCTGAATGGTCTGCATGTTCTCCGCAGCATTCACTTCAGAGGGCAGGGTATCGCGCACATTATTGTACAGTTCGCGCACAAACTGGATGTTTGTATTGCCTGTAAGGTCTTTGGCCTCTGCCTTGGGCGTGGCGCACAGGCACAGCAGGGCCGTCAGGAAGAGGGCAGGCCGCAGAAAATGGCTGCTCATGCCTGTGCCCCTTCGCCAAAGGGTTCTTCCACAAAGCCGCCTTCGCGCATGGTCAGTACTCTGTCGGCTACATGGAAGTAGCGGTCGTCATGCGATATGGCCAGGATTGTGCCGCCCTGGCGGATGATGTCGGGCAGCAGCTCCTCGTAAAAATAGCGGCGGAAAACAGGGTCGAAATCCGCGGCCACTTCGTCAAACAGGTAGATGTGGCGCTTTTCAAGCAGCGCGCAGGCCAGGGCAAGACGTTTGCGCTGCCCGGCAGAGAGATCAAGCGTGGAGAACGTGCCGTCTTCAAGCAGGCTCACCTTGGTTTCCATGTGCAGGGTGCGCAACACGTCCGTGAGCTGGGCCGGGGTGATGTTCAGGCCGAGGGGGCGGGAAAACAGGTGATAGTCTGTAGGCACAATGGTGAAGAGGTTGCGGTAGGATTCCATGTTAACGTCGGAAAGCATGACGTTGTTCAGGAACATTTCTCCGCTCTCGGGCGCGTACAGCCCGGCCAGCACCTTCATGAAGGTGGACTTGCCCGACCCGTTACCGCCGCGAATAAACACCAGTTCGCCCTTGCGCAGCTCAAAGTTGTCTACCGCAATGCCGAAAAGTCGCATGCCGTTGCGGTCGTGGTAGTCAAAACGCACATCGCGCAGGGCAATGGAATCAAAAGATGGCACTATGGGGTCGGCCTGCTGCCAGCGCGCCTTGACGCCTGCGTTTTCAAAGGGTTCCGTCACGGCGTCTATCTGCGCTTCCACCGCTGCAAGTTCCTGCAGGCTCATTTCTACCTTTGCCATCATGGGCACCGAGGTAATCAGGCTTATGAGCGGGCTCAGACTGAACATGCACAGCACCAGCAGCGAGGATGTTTCCGACGTTTCGAGGTTCAGAATCTTGGGCATGATAAAAAGTATCAGCCCCAGAATCAGCAGGTTGAACATGGCAAAAAATGATATGCCAAGGGCGTGTCTGTGCTCGGTAGCATCGCGGGCTTCTGATGCCACAGAAAGATCAGGGATGATCTGTTCGCCAAACAGCGCTGTAGTTTTGGGCTTGTGCATCTTGAGCTGCTGCAGACCGGCATAAAGGTCGCGCAGGCCTGCGCAAAAGCGTTGGTCGGCCTGCATGGCTGGCCCCATGTGCGCATGCACCTTGTTGATAAGGTGCAGAAAAATCCAGAACCCCATAGCAAGAAAAAGAAAAACACCCAGCGTACCGGGAATGGACACAGTTGCCATTTTGGCAAAAGAGAGCACCACCATCACCGTGTTGGCCGAGGCCGCCACCAGCATGCGGGCCGCTTCAACAACCATTTCGCGTCCGTCAAGCAAAGCGGACTGGATGCGGTTTTTGTCCAGTTTTTCATATTCCAGCAGGGAAACGCCGCGCAGCTTGGCGGCAATGCGCATGCGCCATTCCATGATGCCGCGCAGGGCAATCTGCGCCGAGCGCCCGGTTATGTAGCGGAAGAGAAAATAAAAGGAGGCGAGGCTCACCAGAAAAGCAAGAAAGGTGCTGAATTCCAGCCCGTCTTCAGAAAGCTGCTGCAAGCCCTGAAGCACCGAAAAAACGGCAAGTCCCTGCATGATGCCTGAGCCGAGGCACGCGGCGGCAATTTTTTTGCCTTCCTCGCCGGCCTGTTCCCACAGAAGTTTCAGAAAAAGCGATTCTTTCAGTTGCAGCATGTGGTTCTGTGGCCCCGGTGTTCAGGTGCGCCGCGCATTACAGCATGCCCGGCGGTCTTGTATGCGCCCCTTTGCAGTGCAGGGGCTCTGGTAAATCAATAGTCAGCGCTGCCGCAATGGCAGCCACGGCCTTTGCCAAGGCCTGGAATGTATGCTCTGACAGCCAGTTTCGACATACGCGCGGCTGGAAGCGGCGGGCGTAACAGCCAACACTTCCGTAAGGGCCAGTTACCCGGCCCATACGGAAGGTTCAGATTCCCGAAACCGTCAGAGATCGCCGGATATTAGGCCGCGTCTGTGCCCGCTTCTTTGGCGGGGGTTTCAGCTGCGGCTTCGTCCTTGGTTTCTTTTTTCATCTTGTTCTTGATCTTGCCGACGAAGGTTTTGCCTTCTTCAACTTTTTCCTTGAAGTAGGTCTTGGCTTCTTCGGCATTGAAATCAATCAGGTTGCCGCCCTTTCTGAAGTGGCGGTCAAAAACCCAGCCAAGGGCATAGGTGCTGGCGCCGCCCATGATACTGATGGTGGCCGCGCCCGCGGTGAAGCCAATGACCGGAATGCTTTTCAGCAGCGAGGCGGCCAGGGGCACGCTTGCCGTGGTCAGAAGGCCGCCGCACAGCGAAGAAATAATGGATTTGACGCGTTCCTTTTTGAATTCAACGCCGTGGGCCTTGGCCAGTGCGTGAATAAGTTCAATCTGGAGGGCGGAGAGGCCCAGAAAATCTACAAGAGGCACCGGCACAAAACCAAGGCCGATAGCGCCGTACACACGCTTGCGGATGATGGCGTCCACCACTTCTTCCGAAGGGCAGGCGCGTTCGCACGTTTCCGTTTCAGCAGCGGTTTCTGCCTGGGAGACCATCTGATCTTCAACGCCGTCGACTTTGTTTTCCAACGTATCTTTAGTCATGTGCAACCTCGTTGTGACCGGTTTCAGGGTTACGGGAATTCTATTGGGCAACGGTCGTTTTATCAACGCCCGCCAGTGTGACGTCAAAGAGTTCGTCTGCCGAAATGAGCAGAATCAGCGGCAGATCCATGCCCATCTTCTGGGCAGTCACCAGATTCAGCGCAATCTTGGGCGTGTAGGCCGCTGTTTCAAGCTGGGTATTGGGCGGCAACAGGCCAAGCTGTGCGGCAATATGGTCAGCATAAAATTTGCCAAGAGGAACATAATCAAGAGTTGAAAGCCCCATCAGCGCGCCTCTGCGCACATGTACGCTGCCGTCGCGCGCAAAGGTCTTGATGTGGTGGGCGTTGAGCGTGTCA
Source organism: Desulfovibrio intestinivivus (assembly GCF_053570665.1). Lineage (NCBI taxonomy): Bacteria > Pseudomonadati > Thermodesulfobacteriota > Desulfovibrionia > Desulfovibrionales > Desulfovibrionaceae > Desulfovibrio > Desulfovibrio intestinivivus. Next base: position 2,072,657 of record NZ_JBRBQT010000001.1, read on the forward strand.
AAGATGGCCTGAGGATTGGCCTGCGTCCAGTCAAAGCAGTTGAGGGCCGAAATGTAAAAGGCATCCACGCCCGCGCTCATCAGCTTGTCCACGCCCCTGGTGCACGATTCCATGCTCTCCGCCTTGTCCAGAAAGGGGTACTCCACAAGGGTAAAGCCGCGCTCGCGCGCAACCTCGCGCGCTTCCCGCACGTTGGAGTATGAAAGTCCCTCTGGGCTGTCGTGATACATGATGCCAAGGCGAAGAAAGGGCAGCGCCTCATGAAACAGGGCAAAGACCTTGAACCATTTGTCCTTGGTGTAGCGGATGGTCAGGTTGGCGGCGCCCTTGCCGGTGGCGCGATCCACAATACCAGCGCCTGCCGGGTCGGCCACGTCAACGCTCATGATGGGCGTTTTGCCGTTGTTTTCGGCAAGCAGGGCCTTGGTGGCCTCTGTTCCCATACTGATGATGACGTCGATATCCGGATTTTGCATCAGTTTGCGGGCCTCTGCGCGGTAGACGCTCTCAGAGGCATCCCAGCCGGGGCTGATGTACAGTTCGCCCGGCAGAGTAATGCGGTCGGCAACCCCGCGTTGCCGCAGGGCTTTGATGATTTCTTTTTGCAGCAGGGTAAATTCCCAGTACGGTCCGGCTTCAAAATAGGCCGCGACCTTGGGGCGCGAGGGTTTGGGCTGGGAGGGCGCCGGGGCTGACGCTGTCATCTGTTCCACAGGCTCGCGCTGGGGGGCCGCCTGTACGTTTGCGCACAGGCATACTGCGCAGCAAAGTGCTGCGGCAAGTGTGGCGAAGAACGATCCGAGGCGGCTGCTCATGGAACAAAATACCCTATGATGCGTTCTTGGTGACACAGTGTGTCCGCCGCTCGGCGGTTCTGCCCAAAAACTGGAGTGGATTTTTTCCAAAATCCGTGTGGAGCAGACAATCTTTTTTATGGCAATCTGTGCTATTGGCGGCGTTGGGCCACACGAATTTTTACGCGGGCGCAAAGCATGCGCGCAGGTTTTAACATATCAGAGGAAAAGCGGTATCGTCCACATGAATTTGGGGCGCGCATCGGCATTTCTGCATGTTTTTTGGCGGGTTGTAGGGATCAACAGGCAAGGCAGACCACGACGTCACGGCAGGGGCTTTGAGCCGCCACGCTGCACAGGTAGCCGTCTGTTGTTCTGATGTCGCGGCTTGTCCACTGCCCGCCCTCATCAAGCATTGTAGCTGTGCCTTGGGCAGGGTTTGCAGTGAAGGATGCTATCCAGCCGCTCTCTTGCGGCCCGGTGTGCACGCTAAAGCTTTGCAAGGGCATGCTCAGGCCCATGCCTACGGCCTTGATTACGGCCTCTTTGCGCGTCCAACAGCGGTAAAAGGCCGTTTGCAGCTCCGCCGGGGGCAGGGACAGCAGGTCTTTTTGCTCCTGCGGGTGCAGCTGGCTGGTCAGTTCCGCCGCATCGGGCAGAGGGCGTATTCTTTCAACATCAATGCCCACGCTTGCGCATCGGCAAAGGGCCACCCACACCATGCTGCCTGAATGGCTGATGGAAAAATCAGCGGGTATTCCGGGGCAAAAGGGCTTGCCGTAAGGGGAGCGGGCAAACTCTGCGGCACTGTCCTGCCCAAAGGCGGCGCGCAGCAGACGCCGCGCCAGCGCCCTGCCAGCCAGATGCCGCGCCGCATCTTCGATGTGCGCATAGCGCCCGGCCTCCTGCTGCTCCTGCGGGGTGGTGTGGGCTCCGCAATGGCGGGGCCATTCAGTAATATTATCAAGTTCCAAACCAACGCACAAAATGGACTTTTCTGGGGCGGAAGGCGCGCGCCAGTTGTAAAAATGTTGCGCCAGCACCGCCTAATCCGCAGGCTGGAGGGTGTGCGTCATGTGGTCTGCCAGTTCCTGCCAGTGATCCTGAACGTAAAAATGGCCGCCGCTGAAGGTGCGTACCGTGCATTGCGCATCTGTCAGGGTTTGCCAGTGCAGGGCGTCAGCCTCGGTAACGAGATCATGGCTGCCAATGGTTGTGTGGATGGGCAAGGGTAATGGGCTGTAGGGGGCGGGCTGCCATCCTTCTATGGCCATAAAATCAGCGCGGAGCATTGGTTCAAGGTAGTTTCTGAAATCCTGCGACTGCGCAATCTCGGGCGGAATGCCGCCCATGCGGGCCACGTAGTCCCACAGCGCGCCTTTGGGAAGCTGATCGACAGGGCATGAAATCCCGGTGCGCATCCGGCATGGCGTGGTGGCGGACGAAATGAACAGGGCCGAGGGCAAGGGCAGCGCCGCATCGCAGGCAAAGCGCGCGCAAAGAAAGGCCAGCAGCCCGCCCATGCTGTGGCCAAACAGGGCATAGGGGCCAGTGTGGGCGGCAGAGCGGATCTGCTCCAGCAGGTCGCGCCCCATGCTTTCCATGCTGGTAAGCAGCCGTTCCCGGCAGCGGCGGCCTTTGCCTGGCAGTTCGAGAGGTCTTATGGTGATCCATGCCGGAAAAAATTCGTTGAACCTTGCATAAAAGGCGGTATTGCCTCCGGCGTGGGGAATGCAGAAAAGAGTTGTAGCCGTGTGTTGCATGTGTTGCGCCTACAGTTCAACCCATCCGGCATCGTCATCAAGCTTTTGGATGATGATGCGCGAGGCCTGTTCTTCGTGTCCGATGCGGGCATGCATCTGCTTGAGAACAATGTTGCCCTCGCTGATGCCGCAGATTTCCAATTTACCGATGTCATGACCGATTATGTACTTGAAACGCTTGCCATAGCCGCTGAGTTGCGCCTTGGCCTTGTCCACAATGGCAATGCCCTGCTTGAGCGGCAGTTGAAAATGGTGCCTTACCCGCGAAACAGGCATGCACTGGTACAGATAATACGGGTTCACCCCAATGGAAAGCAGGCGGTTCATCAGTTCGACAATGTCTTCCGCACTGTCGTTGACGCCGCGCAGCAGCACCGCCTGATTGTTGATGGTGGCCCCGCACAGGCGCAGCCTCTTGATGGCCTCGGCCGAGGTAAGCGTGATCTCGCGCGCATGATTATAGTGCGTGGCAATGTACAGAGCCTTGCGCTCGGCAAAGGCGCGCAGGGCATCCATGAGGGCATCGTCAAAGATGCGCAGCGGGTAGGTGACGGGAATGCGCGTACCGATGCGCACAAAATCCACATGGTCGATCTCGGCCAGCCCCTCCAGCATTTTTTGCAGCACCGGGGTTGCCAGGGTCAGGGGGTCGCCACCGGAAAGAATGACGTTGTTGATCCTGGGATGGTCGGCAATGTATTGCAGCGCCCCGGCAAAGTTGCGCAAGGTCTGCTGGCTGGAGTGCCCTACAATGCGGCGGCGAAAGCAGTGGCGGCAGTGCATGGCGCAGCATTCTGTCGTGACCAGCAGCGCAGTGCAGTCGTATTTATGCAGTACGCCATTGCCCTTGTCGTGCTTGTCATCACCATAGGGGTCGGCAGTTGTCGCGCCCATGGATCCGGCAACCACCAGTTCTTCCGCATCAGGGAAGCACATACGGCGTATGGGGTCGCTGGGATCGTTTTTATCTATAAGGCTCAGATAATAGCGGGGAATGTTGACCGGGTGCACCTTGGCAACTTCACGAAGCGTTGCTTCCTCCTGAGGACTGAAGGTGGCGTATTGCTTCAACTGGTCGATGGTGACGACATTGTTGGCAAGTTCCTTTTTCCAATCAAGGCATTTCCAGCAAGGTTCAGCGTCCATTATCCCGGCCTCTGTTTGCGGATGGATTTTCTGTTGTTCAGGTGTTTTGGACATGCCTGATCACCCGGATACAGGTTATTGCTGAGGAAATGCATTCAATATCCGGGTTTCGGTCTGTTCGTGAATTTACGGCAAAAACTGTCCAAAGTATATGTAAAACTTGCTAATATGCAGGCTGTGAGCTATTTTGCCCACCATGTTGCACTAAGCGCATTAAAGCCGCAGTGGGGGACGGAATGGCAAAGATTGTGCCTTTAACCGGGTGTCAAAAAGAACTGTGGCTCTCTGCAAAAGCGGCGCTGTCCGACTATGCCGAAACCTCCATTCGGGGCTGTTATCGCATTGACGCCCTGCTCGATCCCGATCTGTTGCGTCAGGCCATCAAGCGCACGCTGCATTTCACGCCTCTGCCCGCCGCCTCCCTGTGCCAGGATGAAGCCGAACCGTATTTTCTTGTGGGCGAACCGCAGGAGCCTGATTTCAGGGTTCTGGACGCCGCTGCGCAGCCAAATCCCGCCGCCGCTGCCGACCGCATGATCGACGAGTTTTTTGAAGAACCGGTCGAAAATCCCCTTATGCGCTACGCCCTTGTCATCACTGGCGAGGCAAGCTGCATCGTAGCCATGAAGTGCTCGCACGTGGTGCTGGACGGGCTGGCGTTCTTTTTTCACATAGCTGTTATTGCGGACGTTTACACAGCCCTCGCGCGCGGTGAAACGCCAGACCTTGGCGAGCCGTGCTCCTGCGAAGAAGCCTACCTTGAAGATCAGGCGCACTGCGCCTCGCCGCGTTTTCAGAAAGACATGGCCTTTTGGCAAGAACACCTCTCCCGCCTGCCAGAAAAACGTTTGCTGCGCGCCCTGCCGGGGCGGCCCGATGTGCTTGGCGAGAGCCGTCACCAGAAGTTTGTGCTGTCAGAAAAAGCCTCGCGCGAAACATCTGCGCTCATTGCCGCCCACAAGGTCAGCCCCGCAGTGTTTTTTACGGGCATCTACGCACTCATTGTATCGTTCATGAGCGGAGAAAAGGACATTGTGGCTCTTGCCCCCGTGGCCTACGGGGAACGCAAGGTGCTGTACCGGCGGCAGGGGGCCATGATGTCGCTGCCGCCCCTGCTGGTGAACGTGGCCGCGCACGATACCTTTGCCGAACTGCTGGAAGCCGTCAGTGCGCAGAACGGCTCGTTTTACCGCCATGTGCGCACGCCTTACCAACTGGCTGCCCGCCAGCTTGAAGGCAAAAATTTTGCCTTTCTGGCAGACACCTTTGTCAATTTTCTGCCCAATACGCCTCCCGGCACACCGGAATTCCCCATTGTCGAGGCGGAGCAGAGGCACAGCGCCAAGGAGCCGATTCTTTTCGGCACACTGGTTATGCAGGAACTGCGCTCGGGCTGCTTTTCGCTTACGGTGCGCAACAGCCGCAACCACCTGAGCGACAGGGATGTGGAGCGTTTTGTCGCCCGCGTTGAGAGCGTAGTGGCCCAGCTTGCCGCTGGCATTGAGCCGCCGCAGCTTGACTACCTGCTGGATGAAGAAAAGCGGGAACTCGCGCAATGGCGCAGCGGCCCTGCCAGAATGTACGATATCCGTTCCTTGCCGGAACTTTTTGACGCGGCTGCGGATGCCTTTGCCGAGCGCGTTGCCGTCAGGGACGAATGGGGCAATGCCCTTTCGTACGCGCAGGTGCGGGAAAATTCCCTGCGTTGCGCCTCGTGGCTGGCTGGGCAGGGCGTTACCCGGGGCGGCATTGTGGCGGTGGCGGCGCAGCGCACAGCCAATCTGCCCGAAGTTGTGCTTGGCATACAGCGGCTTGGCGCAAGCTATCTGCCCATCGACCCCAAGGCCGCACCCGACCGCATGGCTTATATTGTGGAAGACGCCGGGGCAGACATCACTCTTGATCTGGCCGACCTTACCTACCGCCAATCCCCAATAACGCCCTTGCCGCAAGCGCCCCGGGTAGAGGATGGAGCCTACCTGATCTACACCTCCGGCTCCACGGGCAAGCCCAAGGGTGTGCTGGCCCCGCACGGCGGCTTTGCCAACATGATTCAGGGGCAGATCGAGCTTTTTGGCGTACAGTCCGATGACCATGTGTTGCAGTTTGCGCCGCCCATTTTCGACGCCTCGTTGTCGGAAATGTTCATGGCTCTGCTGGCTGGGGCCGCCCTGTATCCGGTGAGCGACCAGTGCCGCAACGCGCCCTGGACGCTGCGGCAGTACATGATTGATAACGACATAACCGTTGTCACCCTGCCGCCCTCGTACCTCAATCTTTTTGAGGGCGAGCCCTTCCCTGGCTTGCGAGTGCTCATAACGGCGGGCGAGCCGCCGGTGGTGGGCGATGCCCTGCACTATGCCAAGGGCCTGCGTTATTTCAACGCCTACGGGCCCACGGAAACCTGCGTCTGCGCGGCCATGAAGGAAGTTTTGCCCTTTGAGCCGCAACCCATCAGCGTGGGCAACCCCATCCCCAACGTGACGCTTTCCATCCGTAATGGCGAGGGGCGCGAGATGCCCGCAGGCATGGCGGGCGAACTGTGGATAGGCGGGGCAAGCCTTGCCATCGGCTACCACAACAAACCTGAAATGACGGAGCAGCGTTTTATCCACCTGCCGCAGGAAGGAAACACCCGCTTTTACGCGTCCGGCGATCTGGCCTTGTGGTCGGACAGGGGCGAAATCCTGCTGCTGGGCCGCGCTGACGATCAGGTGAAGATTCGCGGCAACCGGGTGGAGCTGGCCGAGGTGGCCTGCCTGCTTGAAAGCTGTGAAAGCGTCAGTCAGGCGGCGGTGCTGGCCATCAAGGATGCGGGCGGTCAGGCCAGCCTTGCGGCTTTTTTTGTGCTGCGGCCCGGCGCATCCATAGAAACGGTGGTTTCGTGGAGCAGAACAAGTTTGCCGCCCTACATGGTGCCCTCGGCCTGGCACGTGCTGGAAGCCATGCCCCTTGCCCCCACAGGCAAGATAGACCGCAAGGCTCTGCAAAATATTGCACGGCGCGGCGAAGCGCAGGGCGGCAGTGACCGTAAGCCCCATGCTGGGCTTCTGGAGATTTTTGAGCGCGTCCTTGGCCGGGCCTATGATCCCGAAAAAAGCTTTTTTGCCCAGGGCGGCAACAGCCTTAACGCCATGTCGTTGCTGCATGCCATCCGCAAAACTTTTAACGTCGATATCTCCTTCCGCAGTTTTGTCAGCTGCGAAACGTTGTTTGATGTGGAAGCCCTGCTTGGCGGTGTTCGTGCGGAGTCGGCCCTTGCGGGCATTGAAAGCGCGCCGCTCAGCACCGGGCAGTTCCGCATCTGGGCCTACCAGCAGGTGAACGAAGGTTCCATTGACTACAATATGCCCCTGCTGCTTGAACTGCGGGGCGACAGAACAGCGGATTTTCTGGAAGGCCTGCGCAGGGCTGCCAACGCGCAGGAGCTTTTTCACTGCACGGTGGCGGGCGATATAGACAATCCCCATTTTGCGAGGGGCAAGGGCGAGGTCTACCTGTGCAGCGTGGCCATTGCCGATGCGCGCGAAGCAGCGGTATTTTTTGACCAGCAGATACACACGCCCTTTGATCTGCGTGTGGAGCCGCCCGTGCGCCTTGTGGCCGCAGTTTTGCCGCAATGCGTTCAGGTGCTGGTGCTGGTGCACCATGTGGCGGGCGATGGCGAAACCCTTGAAATTCTGTTGCAAAATGCCTTGCGTTATTTGCGCGGCGAACCTCCCGTGCGCGGTCTGCTGGCTGTGCAGGAGGCTTTTTGCCGCAGGCAGGCCGCCTATGCAGCATCGCCAGCCTGCGCAGATGATGCGGCCTACTGGCAGGAGGTGCTCACGCCGCCAGTGCCCACGGTGAATCAGGCGGCAGGAGCCGCCAGCCGCAAGGGCGCCATGATCGGCGTTGATCTTGAGGCGGAAACCGCACAGGGATTTGAAATTCTGGCAAAAAATTCTGGCGCGAGCGTGCTGGCCTGCTTTGTGGCCTTGGCGGGGCGCGCGCTCTGCCGCCGTTTTGAAAGAAAGGAACTGTTGCTGGGTGTGCCCATGGGGCTGCGCGAAACGCAGGACGAATTCTGCGCTGCCGGGTTCTACGTCAACACCGTCCCCCTGCGTGTGCGCCTTGACGCCCTTGAAGACAGCGCCGCCGTGGCCGATGCCGCCCGGCAGATGCGCCAGGCCATTGAACACAGCCGTTATTGCGCTGCGGATATCGTACCCGAATTTTTGGCAACACATGCGCATTTTGAACCTGTGGGTGTTCCGGGGCTTGAACTGAACCGGCTGGAGCTGGAATTGCGGGCCAGCAAGCTCACAGCCAGCTTTACCCTCGTAACGGGCACGGCTTCGCGCATTGTGCTGGAGTACGACGCGGGTTGCATAGCCGATGCCCCGGCCCTGCTGGATGATCTGGCGCAGAGCATGCGCCGCGCCTGCGAAGGCCTTGCCCGGCGCAATCCCCGGCAGGTATTGGCCGATGCCTGGCGCGAGATTCTGCACCCCGGCAGTTCCAGCGCAGTGCAGGAAGAAAGCGACTTTTTCCGCGATGGCGGCGATTCCATCAAGGCTATCCAGATAACGGGCATTCTGCGCCGCAGCGGCATAACCGCCCTGAGTGCGCCGGATTTTTTGCGCAAGCCCCACTTTGGCGATCTCTGCACCCTGCTGGAAAGCGCCGACAGCGAGCTTTCTGCAGCGCAGGCGATGGACTACACACCTGTTATCCCCGGCGAACGGGTTCCCCTGCTGCCCTTTGCCCGCTATTTCCTGAGCGCGCATCCCAGCCACTGGCGGCAGTTCTTCATGATGCTGCCGCTGGAAATCCGCGCGGATGTGCCAACGGCGACCATTGAAGCATGGCTGCAAACCCTGCCGGAAAATCATGAATCCCTGCGCATGGCCTTTGCGCCGGATCATGCCGTGCTGCTGGCTGAGCCGCAAAAAATAATCCTGCACTGCCGCGATTTCTCCGACACTGTGGAGCAGACAAGCCTGCTGCGCGAGGCGGTGGGGGAGATCACGGCGGGCCTTGATGCAACATGCGGCAAAACTCTGGGGGCCATGCTGGCCCGGCACGGCGAGAGGCGCTTCTTGCTGCTGGTGGGGCATCATCTTGCACTGGATGCGCTCTCGCTTGAAACCCTGCGGCAGGGCTTGCTCCATTATTGCCGTACCGGGAAAGTCCAGCGCGAAGCGCACGGCCTTGCCCTGCGCGCCCGCGAGGTTGAGCGCTTACGCGCTGGCGGGGTATTCCCTTCTGCGGCGCAGCGCGCCTTGTGGCAGGCTGCCTGCGCCGAACCATGTGTACCCTTGCGCGCCCTTTTGTCCCAGAGCCGAAACAGGAGCCGGGACAGGGCTGCCAGCCGTGCCCGTCTGGCGGCGCAGCTTGAGGGCTTCCGGCTGGAATACAGCACCGATGCCAAGGCCGATCTGCTGTCCGCTCTTGCCTGCGCCCTGCATGCTCAGGGGCAAAAGGGGGCGGTGCGCGTAACGCTTGAGAGCCATGGGCGCGATGAGCTTTTGCCGGGCTTTGACGCCAGTCGCAGCCTTGGCTGGTTTACGGCAGTCTGCCCCATGTCGCTTGAGCCTGCCCTGAACTACGCGCAGGCCCGCGAAGTCCTCGGCCCATGGCTGGCGCAGCATTTCAGCCCGGAAAACTGCAATGCCTATGGATATTTGCGGCAGGAAAACCCGGCTGAATTTGGATATACGGCCCACATTGCCTTTAACTATCTGGGGCGTGTGACGGGCCATCCTGACGAAGAGGCCTCCCTGATGCTCTCGGCTCTGGCCCCGGGGCTTATCCCTGAACTTGTCCACGCCGATATGGAGGCGGATGCCCCGCTGGAGCTTTCGGTCTTCTTTGATCAGCAGGGTGTCCTGCACCTCGGGGCATGGTTCAGCCCTCACTGTCTCCCGTATGATTGGGTTTTCGGCTTGCTCCAGAGCTGGCTTGCCGCCCTGAAGACCCTGCCCGCCTATCTGCCGCAGCAGACCCTGGACGCCATTTTTGCCGCCTGCGGCTGCCATGCGGACGAAGTGGAGCGCATCGCGCAGCCGGATGCCGGACATGCGCCCTTGCTGTATCAGTCCCTGCTTGCGCAATCAGGGGTTTACACCCAGCAGGTGGAATTTCATTTTCGCGGCCCGGTGGATATTTTTGCGCTCATGCACGCGTGGGAAGCGCTCACTGCGCGGCACGAAAGCCTGCGTTCGCTCTTTCCCATGCCTGTGGAGGGCGAATTTTACCGCGTGGTGTTGCTCAAGGGCCGCACCAGCCTTGAGTTCCACGACTTCTCCCATTTGCCGGAGGCCGAGGCCGAGGCGGAAGCGCAGGCCCTGCTGCGTGCGGAGCGGCAGCGCGGCTTTGACGTGCAGCGCGGCCCCCTGCTGCGGGCGCGGTTTTTCCGCCGGAGTGGCGATCGCGTGGTCATGAGCTGGTGCTTCCACCATCTGCTTATGGACGGCTGGTGCATGGGCGTACTGCTGCGGGAGCTTTTTGCCCTGGCCGGGGGCAAGGCCGGGCCGGAGAACAGCCGTTTGCCGGAGCCTTTCCCGCTGGAAATCTATTCCCGCTGGCGCGCGCAGTTTGATGAACGTGCGGCGCGGGCCTACTGGGCCGGATTGTTGCAGGATTTCAACGGGCCGACCGGGGTTGAGCTGGCCCAGCCGATTTCCCGTGCTGCCGCCTCCGGGGAATTTGACGAGCCGCAGACAGTGGAACTGGATCTGGACGCCGCCCTGAGCGCCAGCCTGCAAGAACTGGCAAAAACGGAGGCGGTGACGCTCTCCGCCCTTGTTCAGGCCCTGTGGGCCATTGTGCTCGGCAATGCCAACAATGGCTGCCGCGATGTGGTCTTTGGCGTGGTTACTTCCGGCCGCCCGGCGGAGCTGGCGGGCATTGAGTCCGCCGTGGGGCTGTTTATCCAGACCTCGCCACTGCGCGCGCGCTGGGCAGCCAGCGATTCCCTCTGTGCGCTGTTGGCCCATGTGAAAGAGCAGAGTCTGCAACAGATGCGCTATGGCTATGTGCCCCTGGCTACACTGGGCAGAAATCTGCTCGACCACCTGATGGTCTTTGAAAATTATCCTGTGGATACGAGTTTTGATCACAATCGTGTTGAACTGTGCGACATGCGCGGTTTTGAAAAGCTGCCTTACGCTCTTGGCATTTCGGTTATTCCCGGCGTGAATCTGCGTTTCCGCTTTTTATATGATCCCGAGCGGTTGCCAGAGGAGAGGGCGCTTGCCCTACGCAACGCGCTGCATGCCGTGCTTGCGGCAACGGCTTCAGGGGCCGCGCGTACTTGCCTTGCGCTGGAAGAAGCGGCGAACAACGCGTTGGCGGACGCAGAAAGGCCCGTCGGAGAGCAGGACGGAGCAGAGCAGTGCGTTGCAGAAAATGCGCCTGATAACGCTGCCGCCACAGCCGTGCAAGCCCAGGCCCCGCAGGCGCTGGATGTGGTGGATCTTGCGGAAACCGTGCGCGCGGCCTATGTCGCCGTGCTCGGTTGTCCTGTGGATTCTGTGGATGCGGACTTTTTCCAGCTTGGCGGCCACAGCCTGATAGCCATGAGCTTGCTCTCGCAGTTGAGCAAAAGCCTCTCTGTGGCGGTGGGCATAGAGGATGTGATGGGCTATCCCAGCCCGCGCGCCTTGGCCTCCCGCATTGGCAGTCTGGCAAAGTCGGATGCTGTTATTCCGCGAGTGGAAGGGCTTGCAGCCTACCCCCTGTCGCCGGCCCAGCAGCGTATCTGGTTTCTGCAAAAGCTGCATGAGGGCGGTCAGGTTTATGTGATTCCCTTTGCGGCCCGGTTGCGCGGCCTCGTGGATGCCGTGGCCCTGCAAAAGGCTCTTACCCTGCTTGAAGAAAGGCACGACGCCCTGCGCCTGCGCGTGGCGCTGGATGCGCCGGAGCAAAGACTTGCCCCTGCTGGCGGCCTGCGGCTTGAATGCTACGACACTCCCCTTACCGATGCCGCCTATCTGGGCATGAGCCTGCCTCTGGGGCCGGAAAGGCCCTTGGTGCGCGTGGCCCTGTTCCGGCAGGAGGACGGCAGCCATGCGCTGGTGTTTTGCTTCCATCACATCATTTTTGACGGCTGGTCGGCGGAAGTTATCACCCGCGAACTCAACGAAGCCTACGGCGCTGTGCTGCAAGGCAGCGTGCCGCAGTGGCGGCCCCTGGAGCTGGATTTTGCAAGCTACGCCCTGTGGGAATCGCAGCGGGAGGCGGAAGGTCTTGAGCAGATATGCAGCGACCTCGCGCCGCTGCCGGAACGGCTGCGCCTGCCGCTGGATTATCCCCGCCCGGCGGTACAGCGTTTTGAAGGGGCAGTGCAGAGCTTTGATCTTGGGCTTGAGCGCAGCCACGGCCTCAAGGACTGGGCCTTGCGGGCCGGGGTAACGGTATTTCCCGTGCTGCTTGCGCTGGTGGATGCCTTTTTGCTCCGCCATACCGGGCAGGACGACATTATTGTGGGCTGCCCTGCGGCAAACAGGGAGCATGAGCAGGTTCAGGGAGTTGTGGGCCTCTTTGTCAACACCCTCGCAGTGCGGGCGCGCATGAACGCGCAGGGCGACTTTGCCGAACTGGCGCGAACAGTGGATGCCGCGTTCAGAAAATCATTGTCCGCGCAAAGCTGTCCCTTTGAAAAAGTCATCGAAGCTGTGGGAGTAGAAAGGAACGCCGCGCGCAACCCCCTGTTTGATGTATTTGCCGCGCTGGAAGGCGCAAGCTGGAATGATTTTGACCGTCCCCCCCTGTGCATGGAGCCTCTGCCCCTGCCGCACCAGTGCAGCAAGTTTGACCTGAGTTTTTACTTCAGGGAGCGGGCAGACGGCGGCTATACGGTGGATGTGGAATACTGCACCGAGCTTTTCAGCCCGCAGACAGTCCGCCGCATGACCGAGCGCCTGCTGACCCTTGCGGACGCCGTGCTGGCTGATGATGCAAAGCCTCTGGTCGAGCTGGATATCCTGCCAGCGCAGGAGCGCGCAGAACTCGCCAGTTTTAACGATACGGCAGAACCGCTGGATATCGCCGCCGACATGGACAGCCGTTTTCGCGCTCAGGCTGCCCGCACCCCCCAAGCCCCGGCAGTGCTGGACGCCGCAGGCACGGCTGTTTCCTACGCGCAGTTCAACGCGCAGGTGGATGCCGTGTGCGCGTGGCTGCAAGGGCATGGCGTGGAGCGCGGTCAGTATGTGTGCGTGTGCTTTGAGCGCTCGCCCGCAATGATGGCCTGCATTTTTGCCGTGTTGCGGCTTGGGGCCGTCTATGTACCGCTTGCCGCCACCTTGCCCGCCGAGCGCATGCGGTCTGTGTTTGAAGACCTCGGGCAGTGCGCGGTGCTGTGCGAGGCGCGCTTTGCGGAAGCCTTCTGCCAGAATGGGCAGAATGGGCAGTACGGGCAGCGCGTACTCTCGCCTGATTTTGAGGCGCTGACCGCTGGCGCGCAGGTGCCCGGCGGTGTTCCTCATTATGAAGCGGAACCGCTGCCGCCGGATTCCCCGGCCTACGTGATCTTTACTTCCGGTTCCACCGGGCAGCCCAAGGGCGTGCCTATCGAACACGCCAGCGTTGCCAACCGTCTGTTGTGGATGCAGTCGCGCTTTCCCATCGGGCAGAGCGATGTGGTGCTGCAAAAAACCACTATTACCTTTGACGTGTCGGTGTGGGAACTGTTCTGGTGGGCGTGGCAGGGCGCGGGCATTGCCCTGCTGGAGCCGAATGCGGAGAAGAATCCCGCCCTCATCGTGCAGGCCATTGAGGCCCGCCGGGTCACGGTGCTGCATTTTGTGCCGTCCATGCTGCGGGCTTTTCTGGATCATCTGGAGGCGCACCCCGGCGATGTGCGCAGGCTGCGGTCATTACGCTATGTGTTCACCAGCGGCGAGGCTCTGCCACGTGAACTGGTGGCGCGGTGGAACGCCCTGACGCATGCGGATCAGTTGCAGGTGGAACTGCACAATCTCTATGGCCCCACCGAGGCTACCGTGGACGTGTCGTGGCAGCCCTGCCTGCACACGCCGCCCCAAGCTGTGCCCATTGGCCGCCCGGTCAGCAATACCCGGCTGTATGTGCTGGATGCCTGCAAGTTCCCTGTGCCGCTGGGCGTAACGGGCGAGATCTATATCTCGGGCATTCAGGTTGCCAGAGGCTATCTGAACCGGCCAGACCTCACGGCCCAGCGTTTTATGGATGATCCCTTTGCCCCCGGCAGCCGCATGTACCGCACGGGCGATCTGGGGCGCTGGCTGGCCGATGGCAGCATTGAATACCTCGGGCGCAACGATGATCAGGTGAAAATTCGCGGCTACCGCATTGAGCTTGGCGAGGTCGAGGCTGCACTTGGGCGCTGCCGGGGCGTGTCGCAGGCCGTGGTGCGGATGGGGCGCATTGGCGAATACGCGGCGCTTGAGGCATTTTTGCTGCCGCAGGGCGGCGCACGCCTTGATCTGGTTGGCATCCGCGGGGAGCTTGCTGCCCTGTTGCCCAACTACATGTGCCCGTCCCGCTTTTTTGTGGTGCAGGATATCCCGCTGAGTCCCTCGGGCAAGGCCGACCGCAAACGTTTGCAGGGCCAGCCCCTGCTGGCGGGTGGAGAAAAGAGCGCCGCCCCCGCTGCACACGGCCCGGATGCATTGCAGACAGGTTCGCGAACAGGCGAGGAAACTGGCTCGGAATCCGGCGTCTCCACCACGCAGATCGAGGCCGTGCGCGAGGTGTGGCGGCAGGTCATGCCGGAAGTGGAAGCGGGGCCTGATCTGGGATTTTTTGACGCGGGCGGCAATTCGCTCCTGCTGGTGCGGCTGCACACCCTGCTGGACAAACAGTGGCCGGGAGTATTCACGCTGGCGGGGCTTTTTTCAGAAAGCACCATCCGCGCGCAGGCCGCCTTTATTGCGCGGGCGCAGCATGCTGGCAGCAGCATTGCAACTTGCCGCGCAACCACTGCGCCCATAGCCATTATCGGTATGGCCGTGCGCCTTGGCGACTATGCCGATGTGCAGAGTTTCTGGCGTGATCTTGCCAGAGGCGCGGACATGAATATCCCCATGCCCGAAAAACGGCGCGGCGAAACGCGGCAGATATTTGATGCCGTGGGTCTCGCCTTTGACGATGCCCGCCTGCGCGAGGCGGCCTATCTTTCGGATATTTCATCCTTTGATTACCGGCGGTTCGGGCTTTCACCCAACGATGCCAGCCTGCTTGACCCGGCGCAGCGCGTGTTTCTTGAAACAGCCCTGCGTGCCCTGGACGATGCGGGCTACGGCGGCAGCGCACTGGAAAACGCAGATGTGGGCGTTTTTGTGGGCGCAAGCCCGGTGCGTCTGTTCCAGACTGCCGTAACGCGGGCCTTTCCCGATTTGGCGGAGCAGACCTACCTGCTCAATGTGCCTTCCAACGTGCTGGCCCGCCTGAGCTACATGAAAAACTGGCACGGCCCAGCGGCCAGCGTTGATACGGCCTGCTCGTCCGTGCTTGCGGCCCTGCATCAGGCCTGCCGCAGCCTGCACGAGGGCGAGTGCGCCGTGGCCCTTGTGGGCGGCGCGCATGTTATTGATCTGCCTGTAAAGGCCGATGCGGCCTTTGCCATTGAGTCTGTCTCTGGTCGTACCAGAACCTTTGACGCCGGGGCCGAAGGCGTTGGCGCGGGCGAAGGGGCGGCGGTATTCCTGCTCAAGCCGCTGGATGCCGCACTGCGCGATCATGATGCCATACATGCGGTGATCCCCGGCAGCGCCGTCAATCAGGACGGCAAGTCCTCCAGCATGGCCGCGCCCAATCCCGAGGCGCAGGCCGAGGTCATTGACCGCGCTGTACGGAACGCGGGCGTCTCGCTGGCGGACATCCAGTTTTTTGAGGCCCACGGCACGGCGACGGTTCTGGGAGACCCTGTGGAAATCGAGGGCCTGCGCAGGGCCTTTGCCCGGCAGGGTGCGCGGCGGGAGCAAAAGGCGCTTATCGGTTCAGTCAAGGGTAATCTGGGGCATCTGGATGCCGCCGCTGGCGCTGCTGGCCTTGCCAAGGCCGTGCTCTGTCTTGAAAACGGCCTTGTGCCGCCGCAGCCGCATTTTGAACGGCCCAATCCCCATATTGATTTTGAGGCCGCGCCCGTGCGCGTGGCGCAGATGCTTGAGCCGCTGCCCCCGCAGGAGCGGCCCTGGCGTTGCGGCGTCAGTTCCTTTGGCCTCAGCGGCGTAAACACCCATGTGATTGTGGCGGAGCATCAGGCGGAACCTTTGCCGCAGGACGACGGGCACTGGCAGTGCGTTGTGTTTTCCGCCCCGGACGAAACCTCGTTGCAGGACTACGCCAGGGCGGTCGCGGCGGCTGTGGCGCGCAACGAGGGCTGGCCCCTCCATGCCGTTGCCGCCACCCTCATGACCGGGCGGGATGCCCTGCCTGTGCGCGCGGCGCTTGTGGCGCGTTCCCGGCAGGAACTGCTTGAACAGCTGGACGCAGGGGTCACGGGTATTGCCGTGGGCAATGCGGCACGCCATGACAGCCGGGACGGCATGGAAAATATGCTCCCCGGCGCATTCTTTGTTTCGCAGGAAGCGGCGCAAGCAGCCGCCAGCGCCTATCTTGCCGGGGAAAATCTGGCGTGGCCCGCAGAAAGGCCCGTCTACAGGGTACATCTGCCCGCAGCCCCCCTCGCCGCCGCTACATTGTGGCCGCGTTTTGCCGCGCACTTTCTTTCCGAGCCTGTCATGACGCCTGCCGGAAAGGCCTTTGCCCTTGCCGTGGACAGGCCGGATTTCTGGCCTGCGGCGGAGCACAGGCTTGAAGGCACTCCCTTGCTGGTGGGCATGAGCCTGCTGGATTGTCTGGGATGGATTGGCGGAGCCGCCCCTCTGAGCCTTCACGATCTGCGCTGGCGCAAACCCGTAACCTGCGGCCCCGGCTGTCGCGCGGTATTGTTGGCGCAGGAGCAGGGCGATACCCTTGCCGTGGAATTGCACCACTTTGAGCCTGCCTCCAACAATGTTGGCGGAGTTTCCACTAAAGGACAGACCACAGGCACATGGAGCGTGGCCGCCAGCGGTCTGGTGCGCAGCGGGATTGCCCGACCTGCGGCGTTGAACCTGCTCACTTTGCGCGAAAGCCTGCACGAAATAGCGCAGCAAGATACGCCGGAAGATTCGCCGCTCATGGTCAGCGGGCGGTGGCAGTGCCGCAAGGCGCTCTGGGGGGCGGAGGACGGCAATACTCTGCTGGCAGAGCTGTGCCTGCCCGAGTCCTATCGGGCGGATTTCAATACCTTCCGCTGGCATCCGGCCATGATGGACATTGCCGCAAGCCTTGCCCTGCGCGGCGCTTACGGTTTTGTGCCCGCTGGCTGCCGCATGGTGCGACTCCACAGCCCCCTGACTGCGCAGGCCTTTGCGCTGGTGCGCATCACCGACCGCCAGCAGGGCATGATTGTGGCCGACTGCACGGTGACGGACGCCTCCGGCCAGATTGTTGCGGAACTTGAAGGGATGACCTTTATGGCCCTGCGCAAGGGGCAAACTGCTGGCAAATCCGGCCCGGATACGCCGCAGAGGCATCCTTTGCATCGTGACCAGCCGCAGCCGGAACTGTACGCCATTGGCTGGAAACAGGCCGATCTGGAAGGTTGTGTTGCCGGGCCGCAAAACATCATGCTGCTTGGCGGTCAGGGTAGCCTTTTGGGTGAAGCCCTGGAGCCGCTTGCCCATGCGCACCGCCCCTTGCCCTTGCAGGCGGATGAAGCCCGCGCTCTGGCGCATGAAATTCTGGCTGGCCCCACAGATCATCTGCTTTGGCTGCCTGCATCACAGTCCGGTGTGCAAAACGACACGTGGCCGCTCTGCGCCCTGCTGCAAGAGATTTGCAGCGGCGGGCTGCGCCGCCCCCTGCGCGTCACTGTTGTGGGCCGCGGGGCTTTTGCGCCGGATGCCCCTGCCCATGAACCGCATCAGGAGTCTTTGCCGCAGGGCGCATTGTACATGGGGCCGCTGCTCTGCCTGCCGTGGGAAGAACCCAGGATTTCCTGCGCCTATGTGGAGCTTGAGGAGCAGAACGCAGCTTCCGTAGCGGCCCTTGCGGCCAGCCTCGGGCTGGTTGACGGGCCGTATGTGGCGGCTTGCAACGGCACTGTGCGTGTGCGTGAGCTGGTCAAGCTGCCGTCTGCGCCTGCCGCAACTGCCACGCCTGCCATCACAAAGAACGGTTGCGTGGTGATTACCGGCGGCCTCGGAGGCATGGGCCAGACGCTGGCGCGCCAGATTCATGAACGCCACGGCGCGCACGTGGTCTTGCTGCACAGAAGCAGCCAGTTGCCGCCCCATGCGCTGGAGGGCGTGCCCTTTGCCGCCTTCCGCTGCGATGTCACGGATGCCGCGCAGGTTGAAGAGGTTTTTGCAAAAATCCGGCGCGAGGTCGGCCCTGTGCAAGGCGTCATTCATACGGCTGGCGTGGCTGGCAGGGGCTATCTGCTGACCAGCGACAGGCAGGGATACGAATCCGTGCTGGCCCCCAAGGTGGCTGGTGCCTGGAACCTGCACAAGGCGACCCTTGCCGATGATCTGGCCTTCTTTGTGTTGGCTTCATCGCGCACCTCCCTTGTGGGCGCGCCGGGGCAGAGCGACTATACCGCCGCCAATGCCTTTTTGAATGCCTTTGCCCGGTATCGCCGTCGCCTTGGGCTGCCCGCACTTTCCATCAACTGGAACACATGGTCGGGTGTGGGCATGGCCGTTCGCGAGGGGCTTGGCAACGGGCCGGAGGCCGCAACCATGCTTGCGCCGCAGCAGGCCCTTGCCGTGCTTGAGGCCGCGCTTGCCAGCGGCGAGGAGCTTGTGGCTGTGGGCATGACGGGCGAAAATGCAGCGGATTTTGCCCTTAACGGTCTGCCCAGGAGCGAGTTGCCCGGCAGCATGTTGGGCGGCGCGTCAATCAGCGGCGGAGCGGCGCAAGGTAATGCCCCGCAGGCGCAGCCCATGGGCAATGCCGATCATTTCGATGGGGCAGCCCTGCTTGAGATTATCCGCGATTGCCTTGGCTATGACAGGCCCCTGACCAGAGAGGACGACTTTTTTGATCTGGGCGGTGATTCCATTGCCGCAACACGCATTGTGAACCGGTTGGACAAGGAGGCGGGGCTTGCCCTCGCTGTGGCGGATCTGCTGGAAAGCGATACCCTCGGCGATATTGTCGACTGCGCCCTTGCCTCGCGCAAACCAGCGCAGCCGCTGCAAAAAGCCGAGGAAACAACGCCAGTTCTGGATAAGTACCCCGTGGGCAACGAACAGCTTGCCATCCTGTATGCCGACATGGTCAGCGAGGGCGATCTGGGTTTCAACCTGCCAGCATTCCTTGTGATGCCGCCCGATGCGGATGCGGCGCGGCTTGAAAGGGCCCTTGCCCAGCTTGTGGAGCGGCACGAGGCGCTACGCACGAGCTTTTGCGATTTTGAGGCCGAGCGCCCGGCCATGATTATTCATCCCTTCACCGGGTTTACCCTTGAAGAAAGGCGCATCCCCGATCTTGCGCACAAGGATGACATTATCCGGCCCTTTAACCTGCGGAACGAAACGGGCTTTCGCGCCAGTCTGCTTGTGACTGATGCGGGTGAAAAAGTGCTGTTCCTCGATGTGCACCACGCCCTTGGCGACGGCAGAACCATGTCGCTGCTCAATGTGGAATTGTACCGCCTGTATCATGGGCTGGAGCTTGCGCCTGTGACCGCGCAGATGAAGGATATCGCCTGGCAACAGGTCACGCATCCCGATGCCGAAGCCGCAGCCTACTGGCAAAATATTTACAAGGGTGAATTACCCCGGTTGGATCTGCCCGCATCGCATGCCCGCCCCCGGGTGCATACGGGCAGGGGCGGCACGTATGAATTTGACCTCGCGCCGGCGCTTGTGCAGGCCATCAAGAGTTTGGCCCGCAGGGAAGGGCTGACCAACTATCAGGTTTCGCTCTGCGCCTGGAGCCTGCTGGCACATGCCTATACCGGCTCGCAGGATATTGTGGTCGCTGTTTCAATGGACTCGCGCGGCGAACATCTCAACACGGCGGGCATGCTGGCATCAGTGCTGCCGCTGCGTTTCAGCGTGGACCCCTGTCAGCCGCTTTCCGCCCTGTTGCGCGCTACGCGGCAGGTAAGCAACGAGGGTATGCGCCACCGGGCGTACATCCTTAACAGCCTGCTGGCCGACCTCAGGCAGACCGCATGGCCAGACAGATCGCCCCTGTCAGAGATCATTCTCTCGTACATGAACTTTGAATTTGCCGCCGAAGGGCAGGGCCTGTTTGAATCCCTGCGGTTCAGCAAATTCTCCAGCAAGACGGATCTTTCCATCTTTGTGAGCGATATTGGCGAGAGCATAAGCATTGCCCTTGAATACTACGCAGACCTGTTCAGCGAGGCCGACGTGCTGCGCATGGCCCGCGATTATGTGTGCATTCTTGAACTCATGACCACCGCGCCTGCGGACGCGCCGCTGCGCTTTACGCCCACCGACCTGCCGTGCGCCGCTGGCGGCAGGGTCAGCCTTGAGCAGTGCGAGGCCTTGGCCCCGGCAGCCGTGCGGCAAGGCATTGAGGCAGTGGCGACGGGCAAGGGCGCATCTGCCGAGGCTGTGCTGCTTGCGGTGTTTGCTGTGCTGATGGGCAGGGTGACCCAGCAGGAGCTATTTGTGGTGGAGGTGCCGCCAGAGCGCGCCATCAGGTTCAGCATTGACGACAATATGGAGTTTGAAGAACTGCTGGCCTTCACGCAAAAGGGGCTGACGGATAAGGCTGGTATGGGTGATGCTGACCACGGGGACTCTGGCCTTGCTGATGATGGCATGCCCCTCATGCAAAGCGCCCTGCGTTTGGGTTTTGCATTTGCGCGGGGGGGTGCCCCCACACCCGATGCGCAAGGCAATGGTTACGGCCTGTTCTGCTCGGTTCGGGAACAGGAGGAAGGTCTGGCCCTGTATTTTGCGTATGATCCACAGCAGGTTGTAGCGGAAACCGCTCAGGACTGGCTGACCTATTACGGGAATTTTCTTGAAGGCATAATTGAAGGGGCGGCATGATGAAGTTATCGGATTTTTCCTTTGCTGTTCCTGCAAAAAAGTCTGCAACACACGAATCTGCCAGTATTTCCGGCTCCAGCTCGCTAACTGCGGACGGCATGCAGGCGGGAGGGGAGTTTGCCAGCCTTGAGCACCTGTTCCGCAGCATTGCTGACGCACGGCCAGAAACCCAAGCTCTGACCGGGGGCGGCCCTGGGCTGAGCTTCAGGGAGCTGGACGTTTTTTCGGAGCGCATTGCCCGTTTCATCCTTGCGCAAGGTTATGGGCATGAAGCTGTGGTGGGCGTGTTGTGCGCGCGCGGTGCGGTGTATCTGGCTGCGGCCATTGGCGTCATGCGGGCTGGAGCAGTGTATCTGCCCGTGGAGCGCGAGCAGCCGCAAAGCCGCAAAGAGGCCATGCTGCGGCCTGCAAGCCTGATTATTGCCGACAGTGCCTGCCTGCGCGAGGCCGAGTATTTTCACTACAGAAATCCCGGCATCCGGCACGTGCTCTGCCTTGATGCGCAGGACTATGACGATGCCGCCGAAAAAGGCACAGGCCTTGTAAGCACGGAATACTGGGAGCAGGTGGCGCAGGCAGGCAGCGACATGGGCTGGAAGAGTGACTTTGACGCCGCCCCCTGCCCGCAAAGCGAACTCGCGGCCTTGGCCGCTGCCGTGCTTGAAAAATGCGGGCTGGCTCACAGTGCAGAGGCCCATGGCGCGGAGGATTCCCGCGCAGGCCGCAAGGTGCTGGATGTGGGCAGCGGGTCTGGCTGCGTAGCGCAGGCGCTTGCCGGGGCCGCGCAGGAATATGCGGCGGTGGATCTGGCCCGCAATGAACTCAGCCGCCTTGCCCGTTTTGACGCTGCCGCCAGGGTGACGCCGTATCGTATGGAAGCGGCGGACATACATTTTCTTGAAGGTCAGGCCTTTGACGTGGTGGTCATAAACGGCGTGGTGGAAAATTTCCCCGGCTACAACTATCTGCGCAGGGTGCTGAATCACGCCGTGGAGATGCTCACGCCTGACGGCCTCGTTTTTGTGGGGGCGGTGCGCGATCTGGATTGCCGTGATGATCTGCGGGCCGCCTTGCAGGCCCATGCCCTTGCCACTGGCGATCAATCCGGCCTGCTGCGGCTTGATGCCTCTGCCGAGCTGTTTGTTCCCCGCCAATTCTTTACCGAGTGGGCGGCGCGCTGCCCTGTGCCGGTGCAAGTGACGTTCTCGCCCTGCGTGTTGGACCAAAACCATGAGCAGAGTCGAGTAGATGGCGGCGAGCAGCGCGGGCCGCAGGCCTTCCGCTATGATGTGGTCATCCGTCCCGGCGGCAGTTGTCCTCAGGTTCCGGTTTCGCGGTTCGGGGCGCAGTATCTGCCGCCTGTGGGCGGACAAGCCCTGCCTCCATGCGAGCCATCTCAGGCTGCCTACATCGTGTATACCAGCGGTTCAACAGGCACTCCCAAGGGGGTGGTGGTAGAGCACCGCAACCTCATGCATATTTTGCGCGCCCTGCGGCCCTATGCGGCGGGCTGCGAGAGCGTGGGGCTGGTTGCGCCCCTGTCGTTTGACGCCTCGGTGCAGCAGTTGGCTGTGTCTGTCTTCAGCGGCAAAAGCCTGCACGTGCTGTCGGACGAAGAACGCAAGAACCCCTCGCTTTTCTGCGCCTGCGCGCGTGAGCGCGGGCTTGACCTGTGCGACATGACGCCCGCATTTTTCAACGTGCTTACAGACTGGCTTGCCGAGCAGCGTCAACCCTTGCCGCTCAAGGCCCTGCTGCTGGCGGGCGAAGTGCTGCGGCCCGATGTGATCCGCAAATTTTACGCCATCCCCGGCAACGAGGGCGTGGTGCTGTTCAATGTGTACGGCCCCACGGAATGCACGGTGGACAGCAGCGCCTTTCGCATAGATATGGGCAACCATCAGGATTTTACCGCCTATCCCATTGGCAGGCCGCTTGAAGGCGTGCGCATCTGCGCGATGGACAAAAATTGTCAGGAGTTGCCCGATTCCGTCACTGGCGAACTGTGGATTTTTGGCGATGGCGTGTCGCGCGGCTACCTGAACAACGCCAGCCCCGGCGCGTTTGTGGAAAAAGACGGCCAGCCCTGCTATCGCACGGGTGACAACGGTTATGTGCAGAACGGCCTTGTTTTTTACCGTGGGCGCGAAGACCAGCAGGTGAAAATACGCGGCAACCGCGTGGAGCTTGGCGAGGTGGAAAAGGCCGTGGCGGGCTTTCCCGGCGTGCGTCAGGTGGCGGTGGTGGCGGATATCTTCCGCGCCGGGGAGGAAAAGACCCTCGCCGCCTATGTGGTGGGCGATGTGGATATGGCCCTACTGCGCGGATACCTCGAGCAACACCTGCCGCCGTACTGCGTGCCCGCCTATTTTGTCCCCATGATGGAGCTGCCGCTTTCGCTCAACCGCAAGGTAGACAAAAAGGCTCTGCCGTCACCCTTGGGCGGGGTGGAAATTCAGCGCGGACGCGTGCCTGCCGGGCCTGTAGAAGAAAAACTGGCCGGGATATGGAAGCGCCTGCTGGGCTTTGAAATCACCGATGCCGATGCTGGTTTTTTCAGTCTGGGCGGTCACAGCATTCTTTCCATCAGGCTTATTGCCATGATTGAAAAGGAAATGGGCGTGCATGTGGCTGTGAATGAGCTGGTCACGCATTCGAGTATTGCGCAGCTTGCGGCCCTGCTGGCCGGAAAGACCGAAAAGCGGGAAAGCCCTGTTATCCAGCTGCAACACTGCGCGGGCGGCAAGAATCTTGTGCTGTTTCATCCTGTTGGCGGCAGTGTGTTCTGCTACAGCGACCTCGCGCGCCTGCTTGGCGGCAAATATACGGTCTATGCTGTTGAGGCTGCTGGTTTCAGCCAGCGCCGCACGTCGCTTACCACAGAGCTGCACACGGTTGAAAGCCTGGCGGAGTATTATCTGGACGAAATACTCAAGGTCGAGAGCCGCGATATCATCTGGGGCGGCTGGAGTTTTGGCGGTCTGCTGGCCTATGAATGCTCCCGGCGGTATGCGGCACTGGGCAACTGCAGCGAGCCTGTCATCATTCTTGATACCGTGGCCGACAATACCCGCGCAAAACAGATGGCGGCCAAGGACGACATCGAACTGTTGCAGCTCATTTTGCAGCAAGGTATGGCCTTTGACCCCGTAAAGCTGCGCGCCATGTCGCGCGATCAGCAACTGGGCTACCTTGTGGAATGCGGGGAGAAAAGCGGATTGTTGCCTGCCGGGTTCAGCGCCGTGCAGATGGACAACCTGCTACTGACCTATCGCGGCAACACCCTGGCGGCTGCGCGCTATGAGCGGCCAAACCCTTCAGACTGTAAACTGCTGCTGGTGCGCGCGCTGGATTTTGCAAGCAACCCCCAGATAATAATGAATGATGACTACCAGGGCTGGGGCCGCTTTTTGAAAAAGGAAAACATTACGTTGCGCTGGACGCAAGGCACCCACGAATCCATGCTTTCTGCTGGCCTCGCCGCAAACGTGGCACAGCTCATTCTGGAGTATCTTGAAGGTGAAAAATAGCCGGAAATGTTTTCTATAAAAAGTCTAGATATCATCTTGGAGAATTTCTTAACAATGTTGTAAAACTGTTGTCTGTGAAAAATGAGAGTTGTTTCTATTTAGAGCAGGTGCGATACCCATTTTGCAAACTGCTTTTGCACGTCATTTGCGCCAAGAAATGCTTTTTCTGATTCAGTGAAATTTTTTTTTCATTTTCCCCTAAAGTTTTTGCTTGAATTTTATGTTCCGGAATGAAACAGTCGTCCTTACGCTTGCAAGGCTGTTTTTTTCCGGTATTTTTTTTATTTTGCCGCCCCAGGCTTGGGTGGCGTGCGGCAACGCGCAGAAGTTGCCCCTTGAACTCCAAAAGTCTGTTAAGGCAACAGCCTGTCAGGCAAGCAGAAGGGCGCTGCTGTGTTTTGTCGCCCCCATTTTGCTAAGTGCGCATTGGGGACTTGCTTTGCTGGTACATGTGCAGCGTTGAAGTAGTGGCTGTATATATTGGTGCGTAATTGTAATTATTTATTCTTGCACAACAGTATTCATATAATCGTTTTATGTGTGTTGTGGGGTTTGCCTTTTATTTTGCATCAAGGCTCTTATTTTTATTCAGTTCTTTTGCCTGATTATTGTAGGATATGGCATTGCGGAGTGTGGTCTCGTGTTGATACCTTCTTGTTGCCAATAAATAAATATCTGATTTCATATCAAGCTGCGCCGATTTTAAGGTTCATTTGGTATTAGTTATTAAAGATTACAGGCTATTGTCTTTGTTCTGGGTTTTCGTATATGAGAGGCTTTGAGTTCAGGCATCTGCCTGGGCAAGTTGTGTTACCGTGCGCAGGGGCAGTGCAAACCCTAGCTCAGGATTTTGCCATGCAATCTCAAAAAGAGTCCAGGCTGTTTTTGCAAAAGCTTTTGCAAAATCCGCCGACGCTTCCGTTTGAACCCAAGCTGCTCCCCCTGCTGTTTGCGGTTACCCAGGAAGGCTCCAATGCCTCGGTGCGCTCGGTCGTTGCACTGATTGAAAAAAGCCCACGGCTCGCAACACGTGTGCTCACTGTGGCCAATTCGGCTGCGTATGGGCTTGAATTCAAGGTTTCTACCCTGCAAAGAGCCATCAGCATCATGGGCCTGCGCGAAGTGCGTCTGCTGGTGCTTATGGTGGGCATGTCGTCGTTTATACGCGAGGCCCAGCTTCCCAAAAGTTTTGATACTGCTGCGTTCTGGAAGCACCTGCTTTCTGTGGCAACCATTGCCCGAACCCTGGCGGATGTGCTCGGCGGAGATAACGGCGTATGCGGAACCTCTGCCTGCGCTGGCGAGCGCCTGGTTATGGTGCCGGACGAGGCATACATAGCTGGCTTGCTCCATGATGTAGGCAAGATTTTTTTTGCTGCCGCACGGCCAGACCTCTGGGAAAAGACGGCAGAAATGGAACAGGCCGAAGATTGCGGCAGTTCCGAGGCTGAAACAGCGCAGCTCGGCATGGACCACGGGCTTATTGGGGCGGCAGTGATGCACCAGTGGAAGCTGCCTCTGGTGCTTACCGAACCCATAAACCTGCACCATTCGCCCGAACTTGCCACAACGTATAAAATGGAGGCGCGCCTGCTTGCTGCGGCCAACGCCCTGGCGCATTGCAGCCATGATGCGCTCATGCTGAGGAGCAAGGCGGGCGAACACCTGCCCGATGGGTGCGATCTTGATGCCGTGAGCGCGGCTGTGCTTGAAAGTATGGTCAGAATACAGGAAGCCGGTTTTGCTGAGCTTGATGCATAGCCCGTGCGTGGGCCTGATGCCGCATTTGTTTTTTTCAACTTTTCTTGAGGCTCACATTTGAGGCGCGCACATGGATATTGAAACCGGCCTTGATAATCTGCTGCGCGGGCAATTCGACGCTGCGCTGGCCGAATTTGAAGGCTGCGGGCAGCAGCCCACAGCAGAGAAACTGTGCGAGCTCACGCGGGCCTGCGCTGATCTTTCTGCCTATGCGGCGGCACTGGCAGAGGGGGATCTGTCTGTCCGCCCGCCCAAATCCTGCCGTCACTTTTCCACGCACCTTGAAAGCCTGCACGCCAAGCTCAAACGTCTGGCGCGGCAACTGCTCATATTCAGCGCGGGCTACCCCATGCCTGCGGTTGACGATATGGGCGACCTCTCTGACGGGCTGACCTTTCTTATCAATCAGGCGCAGACGTGCAAAAAGCAGGTCGAGCACGACCAGAATCATGATGTGGAAACCGGCCTCATGAACCGCCGGGCCTTTGTGCGCGGCGTGCGCGAAGCCTTGCAGATGCAGCCCGGCAAATTTGGCGTACTGCTTTCGTGCGGTCTGGACAATCTCAAGTACGTAAATGAGTCGCATGGGTACGATGGGGGCGATCTGTACATAAGCAAGGTGGTTGAAGCCTTGCAGATGTGCGAAAATGACGCAGTGCTGCTGGCTCGCACGGCAGGCAGCGAATTTGCAGTGTTTGCCCACGGTTTTGATAATGAAGAAAGCGCCTTGCGTTTTGCGCAGGATAACCGCAAAACCCTGCTGAACACCACCATTGAACTGCCCAATGAAGTTGTGCGTATACGCGCCTCGCTCGGGGTGGCCGTGTATCCCAGCGATGCCATGACCGGTGATGTGCTCATGAATTATGCCAGCCACGCCATGTTTGAAGTGCAGAACTTCAATCGCGGCACGCTCATGCGGTTCAATCCAGAAGTTTACCGGGCCAAGGCCAATATCCTGAGCCGGCAGGAACGTCTGGACGAATTGCTTGAAGGCCAGCTGATCCGCTTTGCCTTTCAGCCCATTGTGAGCCTGAAAGATGGCTCAATTTACGGTTATGAGGCGCTCATGCGCTCCACAACCCCGCATTTTGCCTCGCCGCTTGATGTGCTGCAACTGGCAGAGGCGCAGTCAAAACTGCCCCAGCTGGAGTATATGACCTTCAGGATGATTTTTGACTGGATGGGCAAAAACCTCCCTTCGCTCGGCGCCAGAAAGATATTTTTCAACGCCATTTCCGCGCAGTATCTGGATGCTCGGGAGCTGCGCAATCTGCACCCGCGCTATGAAGACATAAGCCGCAACATGGTGTTTGAAATCATAGAAACCGCCAGCAGCGAGGAGGGCCTTGCCCAAAAGGTGCGCGAGCTGCGCACGGAGCTGGCGGCCTTTATCGCCATTGACGATTTTGGCTGCGCCCACTCAAATGCGCTGCGGCTTTTGAATATTTCGCCCGAGATTCTCAAAATCGACAGTTTTTTTATCCGCGCCATCCACAAGGCGCCCGCATCCAAGAGGGAATTTCTTTCCAATATTCTTGTATATTGCCGTTCAAAGGGCATTCTCACCGTGGCGGAGGGAGTGGAAACCCACGAGGAACTTGCCAGCGTTGTTGCTCTGGGTTTTGATCTTGCTCAGGGCTTTTATCTGGCAAGGCCGGAATTTGCTCTGCAAGAGCTTGCACCAAGCCAGATTGAAGAAATCACCGCGCTCAAGCGCACTGTCTGATTCTACTCTTTTCTTTTTCCTCTTTCCTTTTTCTCTTCTTCATTTTCCCGTTTCCTGCCTGCTCCGCCTGCAAGCTGACTACCCCCCCGTCCGCTCTCATTCCTCTCATTCCGTTATGCCCAAAAGGCGCGGGATATCCCAGTCTTCCGTCTCTTTGAATGAAAGCGCGCGGCTCACGCAAATCTTGCTTGCCGCCGACAGGTCAAGCCTGTCTTCCATGTAGGCTACCCCTCTGGATTTTCTGACAATGATCACAGTTGGCCGGGTTGGAAAATCGGGGTTGCTGCTGCTTATGAGACCCATGCGCCCATCTGAAAGCTTGACCGCCGTTCCTAGCGGGAAGACCCCCACCATCCTTATGAAAGAATCCGCAAAGCCGCGCGGCCATGCCGTTCCGTTCATTTTGTACATGATTGCCAGCGCATGACTGGGGCAAAGGGCCTCTTTATATACGCGCCTGGATGAAAGCGCGTCATACACATCGCAGATAGAGATGATACGTCCAAAAAGGCCGATGGCAGAGCCTTTGAGTCCGTAAGGATACCCCAGGCCATCGTACATTTCGTGGTGCTGGGCTGCGCCCACCAGAATTTCTGGTGCGATATTGGGTATCTTGCGCAAAGCGTCATAGCCGAGCAGCACGTGCGAACGCATAACGGCAAATTCTGGCGGGGAAAGCGTGCGCGGCGCATTGAGGATTTCTCCCGGCACTAGGGCCTTGCCGTAATCATGAAACAGCCCGGCCATACCGGCAAGTTGCTGCTGCTGATCCGTGAGGCCCAGATGCCGGGCGAAGGCAACGGCGAAAATGGCCACGTTGACGCTGTGTCTGTAGGTGTATTCGTCACGCCCTTTCAGGTTGGCGAGTGTCAGCATGGCGTTGGCATTACGCTTGAGGGCAAGGATGATGGATTTAACGCAGGGCTCCGCCCCTGCAATGTCGGCACTGCCGCACACGCCGGAAGTCATGGTGGCTTTTACATGAGCGTAAGCGGCAGCGTGCGCTCTTTGCGCCTGCGCAAGATGGCGTGAAAACACGCGCGGTAGCCCGCAGCTTGGTTCGTAGGCGGGAACGGCGCTCTCCGGATCGTGAATTACTTCGGTAAAGCCTTGCTGGATGATCCCGTCAATTTCTGCCTGATCGGCCACAAGACCCTCGCGCATGTAGAGCAGCGGGGCATTGATCCAGGAAATGCCCGGATTGAGCACGTACATTCCCGGCTTCAGGTTGGCTATAGGTATCCGTTCCGCAGGCATGCTGGTGGATCCTTTGGCAGGCATTTGCGTTGATTTTCACTACAATAATATAACACTTCAAAATTTTAGGAGTAAAGGGATAAAACGCGCCGTTTTTGCAACTGACTGATTGGATTGTTCAAAATTTCTTTTCGCGCCAATTCTCAATTTGATTGGTAGTACCGCACCAATGTGAAATTAATATTTTATCACTCTTGTATAAAAAATGTGATTTCCAATAGATTGAAATTATAAATAAAAAAAATTGAGTATGCACTCAAGTTATAAAAACTACAATTAAATTAGGGTTTAAAGAAAGTGTGTGAAAACAGGAACCTGGCTGGAAATTAAAAAAAAACTGTGCTAGCGACAATGCTTCCTAATTAAATTACCAGACAAGATTAGTACAGTTGCGGTGGCTTGGAAATGTTTGCAACGGCACAACTGAAGAATTTTTCACTTCAGGCTGATTGCTGGATTGGCGCGACGTGCCGCAGACAGATGGCAATATCCCTTACTCGCACGAGAGAAGCACTATGGGCAGTATGCAGTTGGTTCAGAGTGTATGCGGAATGTGCACCGCAAGGTGTCCAATTTCTGTAGAAATAAAAGATGGTGCCGTGGGTATGATTTACGGCAATCCGCACAGTCCCCTCAAGGGTGCCTTGTGCGCGCGCGGCGTGGCCGGCAAGGCCCTTGAGCGCGAGTCGGAGTGCCCGCAGAGCCCGCTTATTCGCGTGGGTGAGCGGGGCGAGGGCAAGTGGAAAAAGGTTTCGTGGGAAGAAGCCTTTGACTATGTTGCGCAAAAAATTGCCGCAGTGCAGCAGCAACACGGCAGGGAATCCGTGCTGTGGTCTGACCGCGACGGCCCCTTTACCGACCTGTACCGCGCCTTCATGCGCGGCATAGGTTCGCCCAACGTCTGTACGCACAGCACCTCGTGCGACCTCAATACCCACCACGCCTGCAAGGCCGTCATGGGCCTCGGGCGCGGCATGGCCGTCAACGATTTTGCCAACTGCAAGCACATCGTGCTGCAAACGCGCAACATTTTTGAAGCTATCAACCTTGGCGAGGCCAGAACCGTCATGCAGGCCCTGCGCAAAGGCTGCAAGCTGACGGTCATTGACATCCGCCACAACGTTTCGGCCTCCAAGGCCAATGATTTTCTGCTTGTCCGCCCCGGTACGGACTATGCCTTCAATCTGGGCATCATCAACACGCTTATTACCCGCAAGCTCTACAACAAGGATTATGTGGACGCCCACACCACGGGTTTTGCCGAACTGGCCGAATTTGTGGCTCCTTATACGGCGGAATGGGCAGCAGAGCAGTGTCAGGTCGATGCGCAGGCCATTGTGCGCCTTGCGCAAGCGCTTGCCGCTGCGGCTCCCCATGTGATCTGGCATCCCGGTTGGATGACCTCGCGGTATGGGGATTCTTTTCAGGTTGCACGCACGGCTCTGGTCATTACGGCCCTGCTGGGCGGCGTGGGCGTCAAGGGCGGCATAGTGCCGGGCTGTACCCCCAAGGAATGCGACAAGGCCGGGCTCAAGAAGTTTACGGATCTTTTCCCCGCGCCCAAGGGCTTGCGCGCTGATGGCCTTGGCGTTGACAACAAGGCATTCGACCCCGGTAAGGGCTTGCTGCACAAGGCTTTTGAAGCCATCAGCAATTCTCCGCAGGGGGCAGCTCCGGTCAAGGCTTACATGTGCTGGCGGCACGACCCCTTGCAGGGCTATCCCGATCCCGATGCGCTGCGCAAACGCTTTGACGGCCTTGACCTGCTTGTGAGCGTCACGTTCTCCTGGTCAGACACCGCCTGGTATTCAGATGTGGTGCTGCCGCTTTCCACCTACCTTTCACGCGAGAGCATCATTGCCACCAAGAACGGCCTCAAACCGCAGTTCTTTGTGCGCAACCGCGTCATCCCGCCGCGCTACGACACCAAGGCCGACTGGGAAATCATCGGCGGTCTGGCAAAGCGCCTCGGGCTTGATCCTCTGGTTTTTGAAAGCGCGGAGGACGTGTGGCGTTTTCAGCTTGAAGGGACAGGCCTCACCAGCGCGGACTTTACCGAAAAGGGCTTTGTTTCGCTTACCAGCGAGCCTCTGTATGTAGATCTGGCAAGTTATTCCTTCCCCACTGCCTCGGGCAAGGTTGAGCTGACCAGCGAGGGCTACGGCAAGGGCTGCGGCGAAAATATGCTCCCCCCCTACACGCCGCCCGTTGCGCCGCCCGAGGGGGCCTACCGCATTACCTTTGGGCGCGTGGCCGTGCATACCCAGGGCCATACCATCAATAATCCTCTGCTGCTTGAGCAGGTTCCTGAAAATACGGTGTGGATCAACAGCAAAAAGGCCAAGGCCGCTGGCATCAACCCTGGCGACAGGGTGCGCGTGCGTGATGCTGCGGGCAATGCCATGGGCGAGGCCGGGGTCAAGATCACCTCTGCCATCCATCCTGAGGCCATCTTTGTGGTGCATGGCTTTGGCCACGATCTGCCTTGCGAAAGCCGGGCTTTTCACAAGGGAATCTCTGACAGCAAGTGCCTGCGCGGCGGCTTGGGCATGCAGGATATGGGCGGCGGCGGTCTTGCCATGCAGGAGCATTTTGTCACGCTGGAGAAGGTGGCCGGTTCCGGGGCTGCCTAGGCGGACTTTGCCTAGGATATTGTCAAAGGCATGGCCTGATACTGCAAAGAAATTTACGGGAACAACCCACCGAGCCGCGTGGGAGGATGGTTATGAGCAAATATATTGTCATGCACAATTCGGCGGATTGCATAGGCTGCAAGGCCTGCGAGGTTCAGTGCCGCAGCCTGCACAACGGCGGGCCGGGGGCTTTTTTCTGCCGTGTTCTTTCCGTGGAGCAGACCGAACCCAAGCCCGCGCTGGGTTTTGTGTACACCTCGTGCTTTCACTGTGAAAATCCCTGGTGCGTCAAGGCCTGCCCTACAGGGGCCATGCGCCGCAGGGACGATGGCATTGTCTATGTGGAAACCTCGGCCTGCGTGGGCTGCAAAGCCTGCATTACCGCCTGCCCCTGGGCCGCGCCCCAGTGGAACGCCCAGACCGGCAAGGTGGATAAGTGCGACCTGTGCCGCGACCGCATTGATCAGGGCCTCAAGCCTGCCTGCGTAACGACCTGCGCCATGAGCTGTCTGCAATTCTCCACGCCGGATGCGGCCAGTCAGGAAAAGCGGCAGGAATTTGCCGAGCAGTTGCAGCGCAACAGGCCTGTTGTCCGCTAGAAAGTGTTTTTGTTCACTGCCGTGTCCGACAGGGCTTGCGGCAGAATGTTCAGGTTGATTGGCGGCGGCTCCAACAGGAGACGCCGGTGACGGAGTAGGGTCGTGCGATTGTTCGGCCCTGTCCGCCCGGAATATGACGAAGACATTCAACAAGGTGGCTTTTTATGGTGCCTACGGTTGCCGGAGAAGAGTATCTTGCCATTCTGCTGCTGCTTGTTATTGCGCTGCTTTTTGGCGTGCTTACGTTGTTTTTCGGGCGGTTTTTCCGCATGCGTCGGCCCTACCGCGAAAAGCTCATGCCCTATGAGTGCGGCAACGAGCCAACCGCCGAGCCACGCACGCGTTTTTCCATCAAATTTTATTACGTTGCCATTCTTTTTGTCATCATCGATGTGGAAGCCATCTTCCTCTACACCTGGGCAGTGGAGTTTGTGCGTCTGGGCAGCCTTGGGCTGGCGGAAATGCTGACCTTCATGACCCTGCTGGTGCTGGCCTATGCCTATGCCTGGAAAAAGGGGGCCTTTGAATGGGTGAAGTAGGAACTCGCGCCGCCGCGCATGGCGACCAGCCGCTTGTGGTGCACAAGGACGGCCTGCGGTTTTTCCCCGGCGCCAACGCCGTGCTTGGGCCGCTCAACGCCCTGGTCAACTGGGGCCGTTGCGGCTCCATCTGGCCAGTGACCTTTGGCCTTGCCTGCTGCGCCATCGAAATGATGGCTACAGGCGCGTCAACGCACGATCTTGACCGCTTTGGCATCATCTTTCGCGCCAGCCCCCGACAGGCAGACTGCATGGTGGTGGCCGGAACCCTGAGCAAAAAAATGGCCCCGGTGCTGCGCAGGGTTTATGACCAGATGCCCGAGCCGCGCTATGTGCTCGCCATGGGCAGTTGCGCTTGCAGCGGCGGGCTTTTCCAGTCGTATGCCGTAACGCAGGGCGTGGATCAGATTATTCCGGTGGACGTCTATGTTCCGGGCTGCCCCCCGAGGCCGGAAGCGCTTTTTGACGGCTTTATCAAGTTGCAGGAGAAAATTAACAAGGAGCAATTTCGATGGAGTCCCTGGAGATAGCGCGTCTGCTGCGTGAGGCTTTTCCGCAGGAAGTGCTCGACATACAGGAGTTTCGTGGGCAGACGGCAGTGCTGCTGCGCCACTGTCGCATCCTTGATGTGCTGGTCTACGTCAGGGAGCATTTTGACATGATGCACCTACGCTCGCTTTGCGGGGTGGACAACAGCCGCCGCAAGCAGGAGGGCCTTGGCGCGTTTGAGGTCGTCTACAACCTGTATTCCGTGAATCAGCGCAGTGCGTTGCGGTTGCGCGCCCAACTGGACGATCCCGATGCGGGCATTGATTCCGCCGTGCCCTTGTGGCCTGTGGCCAACTGGCTTGAGCGCGAAGTCTTTGACCTCATGGGCATACACTTCAAGGGGCACCCTGACCTTCGCCGCATCCTGTTGCCTGATGACTGGCAGGGTCACCCCCTGCGCAAGGCCTATCCTGTGCGCATCCCCTCGCGCGGTGTACCTGAATGGTCTGGCCTGACCGAATTGCGCGAACACGCCAGGGCGGCGGACGCCCTGAGCTGGCAGGGGGGAGAAAAGCATGAGTGAAATCCGCAAGCAGAGCCTTGAATGCCCTGTGCGTCACGGTCAGCCTGTGGGGCGTCAGAACGTGCAGGAACTGCTGGGCAGGGAACTGCCAGAAAACGCTGACGACTTTGACTGCTTTGACGAAAGCGACGAGGACCGCACCAGCCTGCGCCTCGGGCCGCAACATCCCGCCACGCACGGCGTGCTGCGCCTCGACCTTGAGCTTGAGGGCGAAACCATTTTGAGCTGCGACCCGCAGGTGGGTTATCTGCACCGTGGCTTTGAAAAAATGGCCGAAACCTTCACCTACGCGCAGGCCCTCACCCTCACCGACCGGCTGGACTACATCGCCGCCATGTCCAACAACACGGGCTACTGCCTTGCGGTGGAAAAGCTGCTGGGCGTGCAGGCTCCGCTGCGGGCGCGTTACATCCGCACCATTGCCTGCGAGATGTCGCGCCTGTGTTCGCATCTGCTCTGGCTTGCCACCCACGCGCTGGATATCGGGGCCATGACCGTCTTTCTGTACTGCTTCCGCGAACGCGAAATGCTGCTGGATCTTTTTGAAGACCTCTGCGGCGCGCGCCTCACCCTGACGTATCCGCGCATCGGCGGGGTGCGGCAGGACGTGACAGGGCGCTTCATGGACGGCTTGCAGGATTTTCTCAATATCTTCCCCAAGCGCATACTTGAGTACGAAACCCTGCTCGATACCAACCGTATCTGGTTGCAGCGCACGGTGGGCGTGGGCGTGCTGAACGGCAAGGAAGCCCTGGCCCTAGGCCTCACCGGGGCCTGCCTGCGCGGCTCGGGCGTGGATTACGATGTGCGCAAGCACGAACCCTACGATGCCTATGATCTGGTGGATTTTGAAGTGCCGCTGGGCAGCGATGGCGATATTTACGCCCGCTACCGCTGCCGCATGGAAGAAATGCGCCAGTCTGTGCGCATTCTGCAGCAGTGCGTGGATCAGCTCCCCCCCGGCGCGACCCTTGCGGCAGACGCCCCCGACCTGCTCATGCCCTACAGGGCGTGGCGCAGCGAGGCTGAAACAGCGCTTTTTGGCGGCAGTCTGCGGCAGGTCATGCACGACAATAATATCTACATGCCCGGCGATGTGTACGTAGCCACCGAGGCTCCCAAGGGCGAGCTTGGCTTCTACTTTGTGAGCGACGGCAGCAGCAGGCCTTACCGCATGCACGTGCGCGGGCCGTCGTTTATCCATATCGGCGCGCTGGCAAGCATTGCCCCGGGCGGGCTTATTGCCGACCTTATCGCCAATATCGGCAGCATGGACGTGGTGCTGGGAGAATCTGACCGGTAAACCAAGGGGCAGACTGCAAGGCCGATGGCTGCGCAGGGCAACCGGGTTTACGGCTACAACCAATCTGGCAGGGAAACCATGAATGTTCTGGTAATTGTACTGCAACTTCTTGTGCTTCTGGTGGTCGTGCTGCTGCATGTGGCCTATGCCACATACTTTGAGCGCAAGGTCATCGGCCATATGCAGATGCGCATGGGCCCCACCCGCGTGGGCTGGCTTGGGCTGCTGCAACCCATTGCGGACGGCATCAAGAGCTTTTTCAAGGAAGACATCATCCCCTCCGCGGCAGACAAGCCCATTTTCATGCTTGCTCCCATCATTTGTCTGGTGCCTGCCTTTGCCTCGCTGGCGATCCTGCCGTGGGCCGAGGGATGGGCCTTGTCCAACATCAATATCGGCCTGCTTTTTGTGTTCGCCATGAGTTCCCTTGGCGGCTACGGGGTTGTGCTGGCGGGTTGGGCCTCAAACTCCAAGTTCAGCTTTCTTGGCGGGTTGCGGGCCTCGGCGCAGGTAATCAGTTATGAAATCGCCATGGGCCTCAGCCTTGTGGGCGTGATGCTGCTCTCCGGTTCGCTCAATCTGGGCGACATTGTGGCCGCGCAGGGCGATTCGTTTTTTGGCATGTTCGCCTTCCGCCAGTGCATCGGCTTTTTTATCTTTTGCGTTGCCATGCTGGCGGAAACCAACCGCGTGCCCTTTGACCTGCCCGAGGCGGAAAGCGAGCTTGTTTCCGGCTATTGCACGGAATACAGCGGCATGCGCTACGCCCTGTTTTTCATGGCCGAATACACGTCCATGTTTGTGATGGCCACGGTGGGCGTGGTCTGCTTTCTGGGCGGCTGGCGCGGCCCGGTGGAAGTGGACTTTTTCCCGCCGTTCTGGCTGGTGCTCAAGGTGTATGGCGTCATGTTTTTCTTTTTCTGGGTGCGGGCCACGCTGCCGCGTTACCGCTACGACCAGCTCATGGCCCTTGGCTGGAAGGTGCTTATCCCCCTGGCGCTCTTCAATATTGTGATTACGGCTCTGGGCAAGGCCCTAGCCTCTTGATGAGGAGAGCAGACATGCAGATTCAGTACAAAGCGCCCCGCAACTGGCTGCAAACCCTGTTGCAGACAGAAATAGCCCAGGGCATGGCCCTGACTTTGCGGCGCATGTTCAACCGCCCCATCACGCGGCAGTACCCGGAAGAAAAACCCGTAGTCGCCGCGGGTTTTCGAGGGCGTCACGCCCTGGTGCGCGATGCCGCAACCGGCGAGAGCCGTTGCGTGGCCTGTATGCGCTGCGCGCGGGTATGTCCCTCGCACTGCATACGCATTCGCTGGAGCCGCGCCGCGGATAACAGCCGTGTGGTGGAAGCCTATAATATCGATGCCCTGCGCTGCATTTTTTGCGGATACTGCGCAGAGGTTTGCCCGGTGAACGCCATTGTGCTGACGGAAGTCTATGCTTACGCGGCCAACGGACGTTCAGCCTTCAAGTTTGACAAGCAGGCCCTGCTGGACAACTGGGACGACTTTGCGGCGCAGAAGGGCGACATGAAAGGCTATGCGAACCCCCTGTGCCGCCCCCGCAATATGCCCGAAGGCGCGCTTGCCCATGCCAAACGGGTAGCGGTGGATGCGGAATGGAGCGGAGCGGAGCAGTGGGTGGGCAAGAATCACCGCGCTGCGCATGCGCAAGGCGCAGAGCCGACCCCGAGCGCGCCCGGCCATGGTCAGACGAATCAGGACGGTGCTGCGCAATGATCTGCCAAAAACCTGTGTTGATCTGCGGCAATGCCCGTACGTTGCAGGCCTCCTTGCCCGTAGCGGAAAAGGTATGCACGGCAGGACGGGCGGTGAGCGTGGATGACAGGCCTCCTTGCGGAGGCATCCCGGAACAGAGCGCAAGTCCACTGCGGAGGTGGAACGGTGTTTGGTGAAATATTTTTTCTATACTGCGCCTTTGTCATAACCGTGTGCGGCGTGCTGGCTATCAGCCTGCGCAATCCCATTCACTGCGTGTTGCTGGTGCTGCTGCTGTTCTTCCACATGGCGGCGGTCTACCTGACCTTGCAGGCCGAATTTCTGGCAGCCATACAGATCATCGTCTATGCCGGGGCCATCTTGGTCATGTACCTTTTTGTGCTCTTTCTGGTGAACCTGCAACGCGAGTTGCGGCTGCCTGCCCTGACCCCAAAACCCATTGTGGGCTATGCGCTGGCTGCTGCCCTGTGCGGCGGCATGCTCTGGGGCGTGGCTGGCTTTGTACCGGGCGGCAAGGGCCAATGGCCCCTTGAAGCCCTGCGCGAGGTCACGCACACCAAGGCCTTGAGCCGTGAGCTGTTCACCAACCATTTTCTTTCGCTGGAAATTGCGGGCGTTCTGCTGCTGGTGGCTCTGGTGGCTGCCCTGACCCTTGCGCGCAGGCAGCCGGTGTGCACACCCGCCCCGGCGCAGGCCCAAGACAATGCCTGCCCTTGCGCGAGCGGCAACAAAGACCAAGGAGGCGCGGCGTGATTCCCCTTTCCTGGTACATGGCGCTGGCAGCAGTGCTTTTCTGCATAGGTGTGGCCGGGTTTCTGACGCGCCGCAACATCATTGTGATGCTGCTCTCGCTTGAATTGATGCTCAACGGCGTCAACCTCAATCTGGTGGCCATGAGCTATTTCATGGACGCTCTGCGCGGGCAGGCTTTTACCATTTTCATCATCACCGTTGCCGCCTGCGAGGCCGCAGTGGGGCTTGGCATTGTCATCTGTCTGTTCCGTAGCCACAAAAGCGTGCGCAACGAAGACATAACAACGATGCGGGGGTAAACATGCCAATATACTTGCTGCTTATTCCTCTGTGCCCGTTGCTGGCCTTTGTGCTCACCCTGATCTGCGGCCGCCAATGGGGCGAGCGCGCCCACTGGCTGCCCATTGCGGCCATTGGCATCTCCCTTGTCTGCTCCTTGCTTGCCCTGCGGGATGTGCTGGCGGGCAATATCGTCAATGCCGATGTGCATACATGGATAGCCTCCGGCAACCTGCGCGTGACCTTTGGCTTTCTGGTGGACCAGCTCACGGCGGTCATGCTGGTCGTGGTTACCAGTGTCAGTAGCCTGGTGCACATTTATTCCGTGGGCTACATGCGGGGCGAAAAGGGCTATTACCGCTTTTTCGCCTATCTTGGCCTGTTTTCCTTTTCCATGCTCATGCTGGTCATGGGCAACAACTTTTTGCAGCTCTTTTTTGGCTGGGAGGCTGTGGGGCTTTCGTCCTATCTGCTCATCGGCTTTTATTATGAAAAGGATTCCGCTTCGGACGCGGGCAAAAAGGCCTTTATCGTCAACAGGTTTGGCGACTTTGGCTTCCTGCTCGGGCTGTTCTGCATCTTCACCATTTTTGGCAGCCTGCACTATGCGGATGTGTTGCCCCAGGCTGGAATGCTTGAGGGCATGACCTTTACCCTGTGCGGCTATACGGTCAGCGCGCCCACGCTTGTCTGCCTGCTGCTGTTCTGCGGCGCGGTGGGCAAGTCGGCTCAGTTGCCCCTGCATGTGTGGCTGCCCGACGCCATGGAAGGCCCAACCCCGGTGAGCGCGCTTATCCACGCGGCCACCATGGTGACGGCGGGCGTGTTTATGCTGGCGCGCTGCAATGCCCTGTTTGCGCTGTCGTCCACGGCCTTGGCCGTCATCACCGTGGTGGGCGCGGTCACAACGCTCTTTGCCGCCACCATCGCGCTCACGCAGACCGACATCAAGAGGGTGGTGGCCTATTCGACCATCAGCCAGCTGGCCTACATGTTCATTGCCTGCGGCGTGGGAGCCTACGGCGCTGGCGTATTCCACCTGTTTACCCATGCCTTTTTCAAAGCCTTGCTCTTCCTCGGTTGCGGCTCGGTAATTCTGGGCATGCACCACGAGCAGGACATGCGCTCCATGGGCGGGCTTGGTAGGTACATGCCCATTACCAGCGCCACCTTTTTGTTGGCCTCGCTCTCCATTGCCGGTGTGCCGGGGCTGGCTGGCTTTTTCAGCAAGGACGAAATTCTGCTCATGGCCTTCAACGCGGGCACGCTTACGGGCTATCTGGCCTGGGGCGTGGGCGTGCTGGTGGCCTTTATGACGGCTTTTTACTCCTTCCGTCTGTATTTCAGCGTGTTTACGGGCCAGTTTCGGGGGACGGAGCACCAGCGCGAGCATCTGCACGAATCGCCGCGCGTGGTCATTGTTCCCTTGCTGGTACTGGCCGTGGGGGCTGTGACCGCGGGCTGGCTGGGCATTCCGCATGTTCTGGGCGGCTCCAACCACTGGGCGGAGTTTCTCGCTCCGGTGACGGGGCACCCGCACGTGCATGTATCCGGCGCGGTGGAGCTTGGGCTGATGGCTGTTTCCGTAGCTGCTGGCTTTGCGGGCATCGGCCTGGCCTGGCTCATGTATTGCCGCAGGCCGGAACTGCCGGGCAAGGTGGCGGGGGCTTTCAGCGGCCTGTACCGACTGTTTTCGCGCAAGTACTGGGTGGACGAAATCTATGTGGCCTGTCTTGTGCGGCCCACGCTGTGGCTGGCGGATAACCTGTTGCTGGGCGTGGTGGACACGCGCGGTATTGAAGGCGTGGTCAACGGTGTGCCGCGCGCCATCGGCAGACTGTCCACAAGCCTGCGCAGGCTTCAGGACGGGCAGGTGGCGCATTATCTGACATGGCTGGCCGGGGGCGCGGCAGCGCTCCTGCTGGTATTGCAACTGGGCTTTTTTTCCTAACAACGGCGGGGAGATCGCATGTCTGTACCTGTTCTTTCCTTGCTCATCTTTGTGCCTCTGGCGGGTGGGCTTTCCCTGCTGGCTGTTGCGCGCCGCAACGAAGAAACCATCAAGCTGGGCGCGCTTGCCGTATGCCTGCTTGAGCTGTGCCTGAGCTTTGTGGCCTTGGGCCGCTTTGATAAAAGCCTGTGGCAGATGCAACTGGTGGAAAACTGCGCGTGGATTGAGAGCCTGAACATCAATTACACTCTGGGCGTGGACGGCATAAGCGTGTTGTTTCTGCCGCTGACGGCCCTCATAACCCTGATGGGCGTGGCGGTGTCGTACAAAAGCATCAAGGTCAAGGCCAAGGAATTTTTCATCAGCCTGCTGCTGCTTGAAAGCGCCATGGTGGGCGTGTTTTGCGCCACTGACCTCATGCTGTTTTACATTTTCTGGGAAGCCATGCTCATTCCCATGTTCCTGCTCATTGGCGTGTGGGGCGGGCCGCGCCGCATTTACGCCACGGTGAAGTTCTTTCTGTACACCCTGCTGGGCAGTTTGCTGATGCTGCTGGGCATCATCCTGCTCTACCTCAAGGGCGGGCATACCTTCGACATCATGGCGCTGGCGCGCAACGACTTTGACCCCCGGCTGCAACTGCTGCTGTTCTGGGCCTTTTTTGCCGCTTTTGCGGTCAAGGTGCCCATGTGGCCCGTGCACACGTGGCTGCCAGACGCGCATACCGAAGCGCCCACGGCGGCCTCGGTCATTCTGGCTGGCGTGCTGATCAAAATGGGGGCATACGGTTTTTTGCGCTTCTCGCTGCCGCTGTTTCCCTATGCCGCATGGGTGCTGCTCAAGCCCATGCTGGTGCTTTCCGTCATCGCCATCGTGTACGGAGCGCTGGTCTGCCTTGCGCAGACGGACGTTAAGCGGCTCATCGCCTACAGTTCCGTCAGCCATATGGGCTTTGTGACTCTGGGGCTTTTTGCGCTGACCCAAAAGGGCGTGGAAGGTTCCATTTTGCAGATGATCAACCACGGCATAGTGACGGGCGCGCTCTTTCTGGGCGTGGGCATGCTCTATGACCGCACCCACACGCGTGAGATCAAGGTCTACGGCGGGTTGGCCTCGGTCATGCCCTTACTGGCGGCCTTTTTCATGGTCTTTACCCTTGCGGCTGTCGGCTTGCCCGGCACCAACGGTTTTGTGGGCGAATTCCTGATTCTGCTCGGCGGCTTTGAACGCGCGCCCTGGGCCGCGGTGGTGGCGTCTTCGGGCCTGATATTGGGCGCGTGGTATATGCTCTGGCTGTATCAGCGCGTGTTTTTCCGTCAGGTGTCTGAAACCGTGCGCGGCCTGGTCGGGGAAAAACTTGACGGGCGCGAGATAGCCATTTTGCTGACCATGAGCCTGCTTATTGTGGGCATCGGCATCTTCCCCAACGCGCTGCTGGAATACATGCACGTAACGGTGGAACATCTGGTGGCAGATACCCAGCAGGCCTTTGCGGTTTTTGCTGCAAACTAGAGCATTTCAACTTTGAAAAGGTTAAATGCTCTACCGCTGCACGAGAGTGCAGCGCGCCACAACGTGGCGTGGATTCTGCCGAAAATCGCATTTTTCGGCAGAATGACACCTTTGAAATGTGAAGCATTTCAAAGGTAATCTGGTCTAGACGACATCGCGGGCAGGGCGGCACGACGCTGTTTCGGCCCGCGCACAGGCAATAAATGTTTGCGCCCCCGCCGCAGGCCAGCACATGGCCTATACAGTTGGCGGACAACGTGCCTTGCGGCACAAGGGCAACACCATAGGAGCTATCATGACAGCCATATCCGTAGCGCCTCTTTCTGCCCTGCCATTGCTGAAAGAACTTTCGGCCCTGCTGCCGGAACTGACGCTCTTGGTCACGGCCATTGGCCTGCTGTGCGCCGACATGTTTTTTCCAAGGGCGCGGGCTTTTCTGCAATGGCTGACAGTCGTTGGTGCAATAACGGCTTTTGCAGCAATTGTAGCAGTTTCTGCGGGCGGCGGGAGTGTTTCTTTTGACGGAATGTTCCGCGCTGACGGTTTTGGAGCGCTCTTTAAAGCGATTTGCGTAGTAGCACTTGCTTTTACGGCGTTAATGAGCGAAAGTTTTTTTTCACATGCCCAAATGCGTCAGGGCGAATATTACTGCCTTGCAGTAT
This sequence comes from Desulfovibrio intestinivivus, assembly GCF_053570665.1. NCBI lineage: Bacteria > Pseudomonadati > Thermodesulfobacteriota > Desulfovibrionia > Desulfovibrionales > Desulfovibrionaceae > Desulfovibrio > Desulfovibrio intestinivivus. The sequence continues at coordinate 2,114,739 of NZ_JBRBQT010000001.1, forward strand.
GTTCAACACTGGGCATGTGCGTAATGGCCTCGGCTGGTGATCTCATTGTGCTCTATCTGGGGCTTGAGCTCATGGCCCTGCCCATTTACGCGATGGCGGCCCTGCGCACTGGCGATCCGCGCAGCAGCGAATCGGCCATCAAATATTTTTTGATGGGCAGTTTCGCGTCGGCTCTTTTGCTTTTTGGCATGTCCCTGCTGTACGGGCTTACCGGGCATACCGAGCTTGTGCAGATCGCTGCGGCACTGCCTGTTGCCGCAACCGGGCAGACCTTGCCCGCCCTGGTAGTTGCTTTGGCGCTCATGCTGGCAGGCATGGGGTTCAAGGTGGCTGCCGCGCCCTTCCACGTGTGGGTGCCTGATGTGTATGAAGGCGCGCCCACAACCGTGACCGCCTTTATGTCTGTGGCGGCCAAAACAGCCAGTTTCGCCGTGCTTGCGCGCGTACTGGTCATGGCCTTGCCGCAACTGGGCGCTCAGTGGAGCGGGGCGTTGGCCTTGATGGCCGCATTGACAATGCTTCTGGGCAATATCGCTGCCGTAATGCAGACAAGCCTTAAACGCATGCTGGCGTACTCGGCCATAGCTCACGCGGGTTATGCCCTCTTGGGACTTGCCGCGTGCACAGCCGACGGCCTGCGCGCCACGGCGGCGTATTTGACCATTTACCTGTGCATGAACATGGGTGCCTTTGCCATCATGGGCTACCTTGCCGTGTACGGGAAAAAACAGGGAAATAATCCTCTGGCTGATGCGGGTGAAGACCTGGATGACTATACAGGTCTTGCCACAAGGCATCCCACCCTTGCTGCGGCCATGCTGGTTTTTCTTTTTTCCCTGACGGGCATTCCGCCGACTGCGGGCTTTATGGGCAAATTCATGCTCTTTAAAGAAGCCTTTTCGGCAGGGTATACGGTAACGGTGCTTGTGGCTGTGATCAGCAGCACCATTTCCGCCTGGTATTATCTTGGAGTGGCACGACGCATGTACATGCAGGAGGCCCCGGCAAATCACCCCGCACCCATACAGGCAGCTTCGGGCGGTGCGGGCGTGAGGGCTGTACTTCTGTGCTGTCTGACAGGTGTGGTGTTGTGGGGCGTGTTCCCGCAGACGCTGCTTTCGTGGGTGCATGTGTTTTTTTAGGAAGCCGCCCCAACAGGGCACTTCCAGGCATTATTATCCGTTCGCTTGTGCGACGTTGATCGGGAGGAGTTGGAATGAGAAACAAGTGGGTACTTTTCGGCGTGGTGGCTTCACTTCTGGTGTTGACCGCCAGTGTCGCCTTTGCTGCTGACAGCAGCGTGCTTGCCAATGCCATCGCCAAACAGGTGGAAACGGCTCCCAATACCCTCAATATGCAGGCTGAACCCGGCTATCTCGGCATCCCCGGCGGCCCCAAGGTCAACATGATTCTGGCCTTTGGCTGGGCCTTGTGGGTGGGCTGGATTTTCTCCACCGTGGGCGCTTTTGGCGGCGTTATGGCTGGCGTGGGCCACATGACCGTGCACGGCCTTGGCGCGTATGCCAAATCTTTTGGCAAGACGCCCCTTAACAAGTCCGTCACCGACTCCGTGCGCGCCTCCAACCAGATGCTCGCCGGTCTTTCCGCTGTTATCAGCACGTTCAGCTACTACCGCATGAAGCGCCTTGTGCTGCCCCTGGGTTTTGCTCTGGGCCTCGGCTCCATCTTGGGCGCCTTCAGTGCTGTTTCTCTGACTGCCGGCAAGCTGAACTTCTCTCCTACCAGGGCTATTTTGGCCTCTTCGTGCTGCTGCTGGGCCTGTACCTGATGTGGGAAACCTCCCCCGCCGGTCAGCGTTCCAAGGCCAAGGCCAAGGAAGCCGCCAAGGCTTTTGAAGCTGCCGCCAAGTCCAAGGGCGAAGGCGTTGCTGCCCCCACGGGCGTGAAGCTCATCAAGTTCTCCCTTACCAGCTGCCAGTTCACCTTCTGCGGCGTGGAATTTGCCTTCAACCCCCTGCTGCCCTTTTTCGGCGGCGTGGTTATCGCCAGCATCGCGGCCTTTTTGGGCGTGGGCGGCGGCTTCCTGTTGGTGCCTTTCATCACCAGCGTGACCCAGCTTCCCATGTACCTGGCTGCCGGTACCTCCGCTCTGGCCGTGCTGCTCAGCATGATCACCGGTATCACCACCCTCATGCTGCACGGCGCGCTGGTGGACTGGAACCTGGTTGGTCTTGAACTGGCCGGTATTGCCGTGGGCTCCATCGTTGGCCCCTACACCTCGCGTTTCTTCTCCGAAATCTGGTTGAAGCGCCTGTTCATCGTGCTGGCCCTGTATGTCGGCACCGACTACATCCTGCGCGGCTTCTTCAACATCAAGATGTTCGGCTAGTATTTCCGGCAATGTCCGGAACATGCTGAAAACATGAAAAACACTGCATCCCCCAGGCCTGCCCACGGGGATGCAGTGTTTCCTTTTTACAACAGAATGCTAATCTGTCCGTGCGCAAGGGCGTAGAATCGCCCTGTGCGAAAAACGGAGCCGCTGAGATATGGAACAACTTCTGGTCTGGCTTGATCCTTTTTTTGTGCTGCCGTACCGCATGGTGCCGCAGCCCGAGGCAGCCTACTTTTGGGGAACAGCTATTCTTGCGCTGATTGCGGGCCTCATAGGCATTGCCACCCTGCGCATGGCCCAACGTATGCACCGCAAGCGTCTGAAAAAATTGCAGGATGACATGCGGCACTACCATGAACTGAGCGAATCAGCCTTGCAGAACTCTGGCAAGGAAGCCTTCAAGGCCGTGAACCGTCAAGGGCATGAGGCGTTTGGCTATTATTTTTCGCTCAGCAACGCCCTGTTTGTGGCTTCGCTGTGGCCTGTTCCCATTATGCTGGCCTGGATGCAGCTGCGTTTTGGCATGATCAGCCCTGAGCTGCCTTTTTCTTTGCCGCTGTTTGGCAATCAGCCGAGCATGGTCTTCTGGTTCATTCTTTTTTATATCCCGCTGCGGATGTTCAGCACCAAGACCATCACTCGTTGGCAGTTGCGTCACGGGGCGGCACCGTTGGAAACCCAGATCGTAAACAGCCCCGAGGCCAATACCGGAGCAGAACCTCAGGCCCAGCCGCAAGCGCAGGCCCACAAGGTGGACACTCCCTAGTCGGATATGTTCCGAGATTCTGCGCCGGGAGCAATCCCCGCGCGGCATTGATCTGGCTGGTCAATGCAGAAGGCCCCGCATCAAATAAAGATCGCGGGGCCTTCTGTTTTTAAGCATGCAGGTTGCAGAAATAAGGCCTACACAAAGAGTTCCTTCACGTTGTGCGGCTTGCTGCGCAGATAGGGCGACGGCCCGGCAATGGTCTGCCCCAGAGCGGCAGCGGCATGCCAGGGCCAGCGCGGGTCGTACAGCATTGCGCGGCCAATGGCCACCATGTCGGCCTGCCCTGTAACCACAATACTTGAGGCCAGTTCCGGCTCTGTGATGAGGCCCACGGCAATAACAGGAAGCTCGCTCACTGCGGCCTTGACCGCAGCAGCCAGCGCCACCTGATAGCCGGGCGCAAGGGTAATCTTCTGGTCGGGCGAAAGGCCGCCCCCGGAAACGTGTATGTACGCGCCACCAGCCTTTTCAACAGCCCTGGCAAAGACAGCGCATTCTTCCACATTCCAGCCGCCTTCGGCAAAGTCGGTGCCTGAAACGCGTACTCCCACCGGGTAATTGGCCGGAACAGCAGCGCGCACTGCCGCCAGCACTTCCAGCGGAAAGCGCATTCTGTTCTCGAGGCTGCCGCCGTAGGCATCGGTGCGGGCATTGCTGAGGGGCGAGAGGAATTCGTGCATTAGGTAGCCGTGGGCCGCATGCAGCTCAATGGCGTCATACCCGGCGCGTACGGCGCGTTTGGCCGTAGCTACAAAAGATTCTGTAAGGCGGGCAATGTCTGCCGCCGTGAGTTCTGTTGGTGTTTGATGGCCCGGCGCATAGGGCCGGGCGGAAGGAGCGCATATTTCCCACCCGCCATCTGCGGGCATGAGCGGCTTGCCACCTTGCCAAGGTAGGCCCGTAGCGCCCTTGCGTCCGGCATGTCCGATCTGAATGCCGATGGGCGTGGAAGAATAGGCACGGATGGAATCGAGCATGGCCTTGTGGGCGACTTCCTGCTCCTCATTCCACAGGCCGAGATCCTGCGGGGATATACGCCCCGGCGCTTCCACTGCCGTAGCTTCCACAATGAGCAGCCCGGCTCCGGAAACGGCAAGAGTGCCGTAGTGCATGGCATGCCAGTGCACGGGGCGGCCCTCTTCTGCCGAGTATTGATCCATGGGGGGGACGACTATCCGGTTGGGCAGTGTCAGCCCTTTGAGTTTGATGGGAGAAAAAAGTGGATTCATGGTGTCCTCCTGCTTGATTTTAATCCTAGCGGAATGCTTTTTATTTGTTAAGCGCCGAATGTTTGTGAAAAGACTGCCCGGTATTTACATCTGTGAGCAAAAATGGCTCTATCAGCAGAAATAGGGCAGGGCAGATTTGCCTGAGGGGAGGATGCGTGCAGAAGATAAAAAAAATAATGAATTTGTTTGCGGGCAAACTGGCGTCCCGGTTTGTTGCCCTGCTGATTGTTGCCCTTTGCGCCTTGGTTCCGGCTGGCAGCAGCGCGGCCAGCGCCGAAAAACCCGCCGATGCGGCTTTGGCCCAGCGGCTTGATGCCGTGCTGAACAAGGCAGTGGCCGAGGGCCGCATCGTGGGGGCTGTGGTCATGGTTGCCCGTCAGGGGCAGGTGGTCTATGCGCGGGCTGTGGGCATGGCCGATGCGGAAAAATCCACTCCCATGAGCCCGGATACGCGCTTTCGGCTGGCCTCCATGAGCAAGCCCATTGCGAGCGCCGCAGCCCTTGCTCTGGTGGAGAAGGGCATGATCGCTCTGGACGATCCCGTAACCCGCTGGATCCCCTCCTTTACCCCCGCGCTTGCGGGCAAGGCGGATACTGTCATTACCGTGCGGCACCTGCTCACGCACACTGCCGGGCTTTCTTATGGATTTTCGGAGCCGCCCGATGGCCCCATGGCGCTGGCCGAAGTTTCCGATGGACTGGATGACCCGCCCATCACGCTGGAAGAAAACGTCTGGCGGCTTGCCACGGTACCGCTTTATTATGAGCCGGGTACGGACTGGAAATACTCCCTTGCCATTGATGTGCTGGGCGAAATCGTATCACGGGCTGGCGGGGATAAGCTGCCCAACGTGGTGCGGGAGCTTGTAACCGGGCCGCTGGGTATGACGCACACGGGCTTTATGGCAGATGATCCTGACCTGCTTGCCACACCCTATGTGTGGGCCAATGGCAAGGCCCAGCGCATGGCGGAAACTGAAATTGTGCCCAACGCTGTTTCCGCAACGCGCTTTCAGCCGGGGAGGGCGCTGGACGAACAGGCCTTTCCCTCCGGCGGGGCAGGGATGGTTGGAACAGCGGCAGACTACCTGAAATTTCTCGAGGCCGTGCGAGAAAACGGCGGCTCCATCCTCAAACCGGATACCGCGAAGGCCATGACTGCCGATCAGGTCTGTCCCATATTGTCGCAAAGGCTGAGTGTAACCGCAGGTAAAACCAATGAGGTTGTTGCGCCGGGCTGGGGATTTGGTTTTGGCGGCGCGGTGCTGCTGCGCCCTGAAAAGGCGGAATACCCCGCGGGCCAGAACACCTGGAGCTGGAGCGGCGCATACGGGAGCCATTTTTTCATGGATCGCGCCAACGGGATATCCTTTGTGGCGCTTACCAATACCACGCCTACGGGTATGGCTGGGCCGTTTGCGGTTGACCTCGCACGGGCAGTGTACGGCAAAAAGTAGCCAGGGTATGAAGCCAGGGGCATGCACGCTGGCGCAAGTATTTTTGCTACTGAGTTTTCCCTTTTTTGTAATACAGCATCCTGCATTGACACATCTTTTTAAAGCCCCTTCGTCCATTCCGGCATGCCGATGGAAGAAGGGGCTTTTGTTGCTTGCGGATTGTTTACCCTTGGCCTTACATGCGGTTCACGGGCAGCTTTACAAATTGCAGGCCATTGACGGCCTTGCCGAATTTTCCTGTGCGCATGTTGGCCTGAAGGGAGGGCAATATGAGCGGCGGCACGGCCTTGCCGCTGTCGTCTGCCTTGCGTTTTGCCACAAATTCGGCCTTGCCCACTTGCAGGTTCAGCCGCACGTTGGCGGTTTTCTGCTCGCCAACCGTTGCCATGCATTGCGGGCCGCGCACGCCCTCCGGCGGGTAATCGTGCCCCACATAGATGCGCAGGTCGTCTGGCAGTGCAAAGAGCTTGCGGGAGGAATCATACGAATCCTCGGCGCTGCCGCCAGGAAAGTCGCACCGGCCCGAACCCACATCGGGCAAAAAGATTGTATCGCCCACAAAGGCCGCATTGCCCACAATATAGGTGGTGTCTGCGGGGGTATGCCCCGGCGTGTGGATGATTTTTGCGGGCATGTCGCCAATGGAGAATTCTTCATCATTTTCAAACAGATGGTCAAAGGCAGAGCCGTCTGCGGGTGTGTCATCCTGCGTTTGGAAAATGGGCGTCCAGGTGGAAATGATATCCAGCATGTGTTTGCTGATGGCTATTTTCCCACCCATTTTTTCCTTGATATAACTGGCTGCGGTGACGTGGTCGGCATGGATGTGGGTTTCAAGGATCCACTCCACCACAAAGCCCTGCTGGCGGACAAAATCAATAACTGCATCGGCAGAAACAGTGGATGTGCGGCAGGCGTGGAGGTCAAAATCCAGCACGCTGTCTATAATGGCGCAACGCTTCTGGGCATCGGTTGCAGACCAGACCACATATGTCCAGGTAGCGGTAACGGGATCAAAAAATCCGCGCACATTGGGTGCAGACATGGCGAACTCCTTTGCAAAAAAGCTAGGGTGAAAGTTCCGGCACCAAGCGAAGGCGCATTACTGGCAGCTTGCGCCGGGGCTTTTGCCAGCTCCAATGGGGCAAGCGCCGCCAGAGCAGCCCCTTTTGTTCCAGGGTGCGCGCGTGAGCAGAAGGGCCAGGCCGCACCAGTTGGTAAGGCCGGAAAATACCTGCCCGCAGCCAATAAAGAGCGCGCCGAGCAGAAAAGCCTTGTGTACAAAAAAACCCAGCAAAACGAACAGAGCCGTGAGCGCCCCGGCCACAAGGCGCACCTGCCTGTCCAGCGTGGGTGAGGTTTCGCCTGTTTTGGGCAGCGCCTGCCCTGCCGTGGGGAAGCCAGCTTCCTTGCAGGCCGCAAGGCCGCCTTCAATAACGGTTATGTCCGCAAATCCGGCTTCGGCAAATTTGGCCGCCGCCGTTTGCGCACGTCTGCCGCTGGCGCAAAGGGTATAAATGGGGGTATCTGCCAATGCCCCGCTGCGCAGGGCAACCATGTGAGGATCAAGCTCCGTCACCGGGGCCAACGTGGTCGGAAGGACGAGGCGTTTTTCCGCAAATTCCATGGGGGTGCGCACATCCACAATGAGCGCCTGCTTGAGGTCTTTTTGCCGCAGGGCTTGCGCGCTGATGCTCTTGATAGTTGTCATTATGGCCTCCTTCGGTGGATAGCCTCCGGTTGGAAGGGGATGAAGAGCCGTTCATAGCCGTATCTGTGGCTTGCCGCATATGGTGCAGTCCTGTACATGATACCTCACCATGGGCAGACTGCAAAGCAGCAAGAAGAGTGCACATAGTAGTTAGCTAACGTAAGTTCTTTTCAGGTAATCATGTTTCCGGCGGGTGCAAGGCCTGCTTGGAAAGGTTGCATTTATATAATGCGCCCTGCGGGGCTGTGATATTTGCAACAAGGTCATTTACTGTTGCGTTGCTGGCGGAAAACAGTTCAGGGGCAAGGTGTAAGGGAGGAATGAAGAATTCTTTCTGAAAAGAGGGCTTCTGACGGTCTGGCGAATTTTTAATCCGGCCCCTGCGAAGGTGAGTCCGGCGTGGTGGAAAGAAGCTGACCAAAGACTGAAAACATCTTGCTCATAATAACCGGTTTTTCCAGAAATTCGTCCATGCCGGATTCAAAGGCGTTCTGTATTTCATCGGCAAAAACATTGGCGGAAAGCGCCACAATGGGGGTGTCCACATCAAACTCCCGTATCTCGCGGGTAGCCTGATAGCCGTCCATCACAGGCATGCGGATGTCCATCATGATGATATCGTAATTGCGGCTTCTGGCTTTCTCCACTCCCTCGCTGCCGTTGAACGCCTGTTCGCACACCATGCCTTCACTTTCGAGCATTTCTTTCAGGATTTCACTGTTGATGACGTTGTCTTCGCAGATGAGGATATTCCTTCCCTTAAGTGAGACGGCGGCGCGCTGTGAGCAATTTTTTTTGTGGAAAGCGGCAATATCTGCGGCGGTAGCTTTTTTGTGGGGCAAGATCACCGTGAATGTTGTTCCCTGGCCCGGCGCAGACTTGCAGGTAATGTTGCCCCCCAAAATATCGACCAGCTTTTTCACAATGGCCAGCCCAAGCCCGCTGCCAGAGCTGGACACATGATCTTCCTGCGTGAACGGTGAATACATGCTGGCTTGAAATTTTTTGCTGATTCCCGGTCCGTTATCAGAAATGACATGGGTTACAACCAGACTGTCGTCATTTTCACCGCAGATGTCATTGCGCCATGTTATGGTGCCGCCGGGTTGCGTGTATTTAACGGCATTGTTCAAGAGGTTGACGATGATCTGCTGAACCTTGCGCGTATCGATCTGCGCATAGCAGTTGGTTGCCGTGCAGTTAAAATGCGTTATGAATGTGATGTTTTTTGCCTCCGCCTGAGGCCTGATGATGGATTCAATAATTTTTGCACTATGCGCGCCAGTACAAATTGTCGGTACAACGTCCATCTTTCCGTTGGAAAGCTTTTGCAGGTCAAGAATGTCGGAAAGAATGGCAAGCAGAAAGTTTGAACACGCCTTTATGGTGGAGAAGACCTTGGTGAGGTCAGGATCCTGGTGTTTTTTCAGTTCAAGGTCTGAAAAGCCCACAATGGTGGCAAGGGGAGTGCGCATATCGTGGCTCATGCGCAAGAGAAAGTCAGACTTTGCGCGGTTGGCCTGGCGTTCTTTCTTCAGCGCTGTATGTAGCTTGGCATTGAGATCCACTACGTCTTTGCGCAGCATGTATTCACTTGTGACATCTTCAAAACTGCCCACAAGGCCTACAATTTTACCGTCTTCATAAAGCGGGCTTTTACTGGCTACAATGTGGCGGTTTTCGCCCTTGCAAAAGCACATGCCGGGAACCCGCGTGGTGCTCTCGCCCCGCAACACTCGCAGTTCATCATTTTTGTACGGGTCAGGGTCGCTATGCCAGCCCATGTCTTCATCATTCTTGCCCAGGAGCACCTGCTCGGAATCAAAGCCGTAATACTCCAGAAATGCCTTGTTTACGCCGATAAAACGCCTTTCAGCATCTTTCCAGAAGATTGCAGCCTGCGTAGTGTCCAGAATTTTTTGCAGCAGAACCTGGTTTTGCCGGTTGTGCGCTAGGGTCTCTTTCTCCTTGGAAATGTTGACAAATGCCAGTTGCAGAACTTGTTGGGGAATAACCCAGGAGAGACTGACGCGAATCCATCTGACGTGGCCATCTTGCGAACGCAGTCTGCACTCCAGAGGCTGCACCGTCTTGCCGGATATGAACATTGCCAGCACGTGTTCTACCCTGCACACGTCGGCACTGTGCACATGCATGAGCTCACTGACGTGGAAGCACTTGCTCGCCTCGCGCCCCGATGTGCCTGTCATGGCCAGCGCCTCGCTGTTCATGTAGGTGCAGTGAAGCGTGGCAGGCCCCTGCGTGACCTTCATGCGAATGATGCCAATTGGAATATCAGACAGAGCATCGATTGGTTGCTGCTCTGCGAAAGAAATCCACAATACGCAAGCGTTGTCTTCAACGCGCTGGCAGCGGCAATCAAGGAAGCAATGCATGGTTGCGCAAAATACAGTCCATTCTTCCGCAAAATTCTGGGAGAGCGATTTGTTCAGATGCTCCCTGTTTTCGATAATTTTTTCTAATTCTTCAAAACTATTGGTTTTTATGAGTTCAGTAAATCTTGTGTTGGCGGCACTGATGGAAAATGCTTTGCCTTCAATCCGAGTTAAAAGACAACATACAATATTTGTTGAACTATTCCACTTCATGAATTGATCTGTCAGATTTTTGTTCATGGAAGTAGTCCCTTGATTGAGGCTGACTAGCTTGGAATGTATTTCAACTTAGTTAAATATAAAATTTATCTGGTGTAAATGTGAATTTTTCTTATAAATCAATATCTCTGTATCGTTGTAAAATTATAAATATATGACTGCGATTGCTGACAGGTACGCCTCAATGGTGAAAAAAAGGCATTGCGCTACGCCTTCAATACAGATCACGGATATATTGCGAACAAGTGGGCGCGTATTTGGCACATGGCATCAATGCTTGCATCCACATCGCACGATGCGAAATACTAGAACATGCATAAAAAACAGCGGATTTTCCATGGTTGGAAAATCCGCTGTCAGAGCACGTCGCAACACAAATCAGCGCATTGGCTTGCACGCTGGCCGTTATTTTTTCAGGGCCAGAAAATCGTGCTCGTCAGGGTCGTAATATTTGATTTCGCCAGATTCAATATAGTAGAGCCAGCCGTGAACGTGCAGATCGCCCGATTTTACTCTGTCGCGCACACACGGGTAAGTCATGAGGTTTTCTATCTGAAAAATGATGGAGAGTTTCTCTGTCAGGCGCAGCAGTTTATCCTGTTCAACTTCCTTGCCAAGTGCCAGTGTGGCAAGTTCCTTGGCTTTTTTGCCCAACGAAAGCCATCTTTGCGTGTGCACAAAGGCCTCGTCGCGAATGTCCTTGTACAGGGCTGCGATAGCGCCGCAATAGGTATGGCCGCAGATGATGATTTCTTCAACATTCAAGGCTGTTACGGCATATTCAATGCCTGCGGCCATGGCGTGATAGTCCTCGTCCGGCTTGTAAGGAGCCACAAAGTTTCCCACATTGCGCAGCACAAAGAGCTGGCCGGGAGGAGTGTTGGTGATAAGCGATGGAATAACCCTGGAATCGGCGCAGCCGATATAGAGCACCTTAGGGTGCTGGCCGCTGGAAACCAGTTCCAGAAGCTCATTTTCATGCTTGCAGAAGTAGTTTTTTTGGAAAAATTCATTTCCCTGAAGCAAACGTTCAACGTTCTTCATCAAATAACCTCAATGAGCCTGATGGGTTGGGGCGTGCGCAGTTGCGGGATTTTTTTTTGGCTGCTGGATTGTCTGCAATCGGAGTAGGGATTCTTTGCTTTGGCTGCTCGGCTGGCAGTTGCTGCCCTGGTCAGCGCTGGTGTCTGGTAAGGCTGGCGCTTGAACAAGCCCTTGCCGCAAACGCTCCATAGCCAGTGGGTAGGGCATCTTGTGCCAAACGTCAAGAAGAGGGTACAGGGCCCGCAAACAGCATGACTGATGCGGGCCCTGTGATATCTGAGCCTGTTCGGAGTCTACGGTAACTTATCTTTGCGACAATGCTTTCAACTCCGCTGCAAGGCGTGAAAGTTCGGCAACCGTGCCGTGCATTTCACGCGTCAGGGTATTGGTGGTTTCTGCAACATGCTTCACATCTGTAATGGCGCGGTTGATTTCTTCGCTTGTGGCGGATTGCTGTTCCGCTGCCGTTGCGATGGATTGCACGCTGTTGCTGGCACTGGCGACAATTTCCACTATCTGGGAAAGTGCGGCGCCGCTCTGGTTGGCCATTTCAGTGGCCCTGCTGACAGTGTCGGCGGTGTCGCGCATTTCCTGCATATTGCCCTTTGCCACAGATTGAATGGTGGTAATGGCCTCTGTGACTTCCTTGGTGGCCTGCATGGTCTTTTCTGCGAGTTTGCGCACTTCGTCCGCAACTACGGCAAAACCGCGTCCGGCATCGCCCGCGCGGGCAGCTTCGATAGCCGCGTTAAGGGCCAGCAGATTGGTCTGATCGGCAATATCCGAGATAACTCCCATGATTCTGCCAATGCCCTCGGTGTGGGTTTCAAGGGATTCCATTTCCTTGAGCAGGGCGCCAGTGTGACTACTGACCTCTGCAATGGCAGAAACAGCCTCATCAACAATTTCTGCGCCATGCCGGGCCTTTTGCCGTGCGTCCTCCGTCTGGTCAGCTGCGGAAGAAGCATTTTGCGCCACCTCGCGCACGGTGGAAGTCATTTCTTCCATGGCGGTGGCGGTTTCCTGCGCGCGGCCGTTTTGCGCATCCGCACCGTCCGAAACCTGCTGGAAGCGATCCTTCATCAGGCCTACGGCTTCTGTCAGGCTGTCAGCCGCCGAGCTTATGGAGGTATTCACTTCCTGCATATGCTTCATGGTGGCTTCAATTTCGCGCTCTTTCAGTACCAGGGTGGTCACATCGCGCGCAATTTCCACATAGCCGATTTTATTGCCCTGGTTGTCGCGCAGCACATCACTGAATGGCTGAATATAATGCGGATTTTCCGCAGTGCCGATATCAAGTATACGCGCCACCACAGATTTGCCGCTGCACTTGGACTGCGCAATGGGGCAGTCGTCGCTCTGGCACACTTCGGTATTGAAGTTGTCGTGGCAGAACTCCCCGCGAAGTTTTTTGATATCCTTTTCGAGCAAGGTTTCTGTGGCTTTGTTGGCGATGATAATGCGGTAGTCGTCATCCACGCCAAAGATGGGATCGGGCACGGAATCCAGCAGATTTCTGTACCCCTGCACCTCTGTGAGCATACTTTCAATCTTGTCCAGCAGCCGGTTGAACCATGACGCCAGCGCGCCAATTTCGTCCTCGGAGGAATACTTCAGGCGATTGGCCAGCACGGCTCTGTCTTCTGCAATTTCCTGAATGGTCTGGCGGATGCTCTGCACAGGCCGCAGCACTGTTATGCTGAGCACAAAGAACGTCATGACCAGCGGCACCACAAGCAGGGTAAGGAAGGCCGCCGCAAGGATGATCCCCGCGCGGCTCATTATGCCCTGCTGTTCAGACAGATCAGTGCTGAACACGAGTACGCCGATCTGCTTGTCCTTGAAATCTGTAATGGGCATGCCGGAAAGCAGAGTGGAGCCGACAATTCGGGTAGTCGATCCCTTGCGGGTTTCGTCCAGAAAGCTCTTGTCCAGTAATCCCTCAACCTTGCCGTCCTTGGTGCCGCTCACAAGAACATATGAATCGGCGACAATGGGGTGCTTTTCCTTGTTTTGCAGGCCCGTTGCAACCTTAAGGTGTTCGGCATTCATGTACAGCAGCGAGGATTCTCCCTCTCCAGAACTCAGGCCGCTCAGCACGTGCGTAAAGCTCACCAGCACTTCAACAGAGCCCAACTGGCTGCCCGTAAGGCTTGTGACAGGGGCAAGCCCCCGGATTTCAAAACCGCCGCTGCCGATTTCGACCCCGCAAAGGGCTTTGCCGTTCTTGTTTACGTCAAGCACGGTGGGTCGGAAGGTCGAAAGATCGTCTGAAATATCAACCCACTTGTCCCCACGTTTGGTCTGTTTGTCGCGCCACAGGCGCGCAAAGCTCCGGGCCGGGGGAAAGTGGTAGTGTATCTGCGGCTTTTCGCCGATAACCGCCTTGAATCCGTCCAGCATGGGAGCGAGGGATGCGCGCAGCATTTCCCGCCCTCGTTGGGCGGCGGCGCTGTTTTCATCGTTAATGTCGCCTTCCATGGCTGTTCTGTAGGCGGCCTCAACCTCGGGCAGCCTGCTCACCAGCGCTGCCATGCGCATGGCCTGTTCGCTGCACAGTTCAATGGCCTGCGTCATCTGCGAGGAGCGAGCTTCGACCAAAGTCTGTATATTCGTTTCGTTAAGTCTTTCAAATTGCTTTTGAATGACAAAATAACAACAAATGCCGATAGCAAGTGTGATGCCAGCTATGGGGATGCAGACTTTTGCACGTAATTGCATCAGAGTTCTCCATATGCAATAGTTTAACATACTATCGCGTGCTTGTGAAAAAACTTTAGGCTTGTGACAGGTTGTGTAAAAAGACAAAGATCCAAGCGCCATTATTTGCTAACAAATAGCATAAGGCGGAGTATCTTTGCTCAGAACACAAGACGAAATGATACCATAACAGTGTGAAAAAAACAAGTTCCCAGATGATATCGTTTAATAATGAGAAATTATTCTCAAAATTGCCATTCCGATAATTTTGCGGGATCGTTTTTTTTGAAAACAGGGAGTGTAAATCTAAAAGCAGGAAACTGATAGTCGAAGATTCCAACTGGTGGCAGCGGCTCGCTGAGAAAGCAGAGAAGGCAGCAGGGGCGCAAGTTCTATCTGTGTCCGCGCTGCGGGCAGAGCCATGGGCGTGCAGGCAGATTTTTGCCTTTTGACAGGCATTACCGTAGTATTCGCACCTGCGGCAGCCTGTAACCCGCCGCTTTTATGTACAGGATACAAGCCCCTGAGCAGGCCCATGCCTGCAAAGGCGGCATTTTGCATTTTTGACCACGCGTTATAGCGCCAGGGAGCCTATGAATTCTTTTATAGTAGATACAGAATTGTGCCGCAAGGACGGAATTTGCGCCAAAGTGTGCCCCATTCAGATTATTGATGGCAATGTTGGCGAATACCCCTCCATATCTTCGCACAAGGTCAGGGTATGTATTGGGTGCGGGCAGTGCATGGCCTTTTGCCCAGCCAATGCCTGTTCTGCGCCGGGGCTTTCATCGCAAGACAGCCGCCCCTTGCGGCGTGAACTGATCCCTTCGGCCGAGCAGGTTGAAGAACTCGTATTTTCACGGCGTTCTGTGCGGAATTTCAAAAATAAACCTGTTCCGCGCGACCTGCTGCACAGGATCCTTGACGGCGCGCGCTTTGCCCCTACGGCTAAAAACACGCAGGAGCTGCGCTGGATTGTTTTGGAAACTCGCGAACAGACGGAAAAGCTGGCAGCTCTGGTCATTGACTGGATGCGCGCCCTGCCGGAAATTGACCCTGCCACTGCCAGGGACGTGCATGCCGAAAGCCTCGTGCGGGCATGGGAAGCCGGCTATGACGTCATCACACGTACGGCCCCTCATCTTGCCCTGATTATTGCCCCCAAGGGACACTGGGGCCCGTCAGATGCCTCCATTGCCGCTGCCTATCTGGAGCTGCTGGCCCACGGACACAATGTGGGCTGTTGCTGGGGCGGCTACGTGTGCTTTGCCATGGGGCATCCCTCTGCCCACGTTCTGCGGGCCTTTGCGGGCGTTAAGGACGATGAGCAGGTCTATGCCGCGCAGATGATGGGCTTTCCACTGCTTGCCCCCCATTTCAGGCCGCCGCGCAAGGCGCTGGATGTCACCTGGCTGTAAGGCATTATCCCCGTAGCAAAAAATAAAGGCGGCGACCCGGATTTCATGCCTGGGCTGCCGCCTTGCTTATCATTTGCTGGCTGTTACTGTTTGCGTCGGCGTACTGTAACGCTTTCGCCGCCGATGCCCCAGTTATCCGTGGAGAGTTCTTCAATAAGAACCACGGTGGTTGCGGGGTTTTTGTTCAGTACCCTTTGCAGCAGTTCCGTGACGCCGCTGATGAGTTCTGCTTTCTGCTCCGCAGTGGGGGCTTCTGCACCGCCTGTTACCTTGATATTTACAAAAGGCATCTGTACCTCCGCGATTATTGCCCTAGGGGGCCTTTTCCATAACGACCTTGATGTCTGCCGGTTTGCCAAAGTAGGGCCAGGTTGTGACCAGCACGTCAACGCCTGTGGCCGCATACTGGGCGGCGTTGCCGCCGTTGACGCCGCCAGCGGCCAGAATGACGATGTCGTCACGCAGGGCGCGCACTGCGCCCACAGTTGCGGCAAGAGTCTCGCAATCGAATTTTTCGCACTGAACAATATCAATGCCTGCTTCTGCCACCAGCAGGGCATCGTCAAAGGTATCCACCTCGGCGCTGATCTTGCGCTCAGGCGCTCGCGCGCGCAATTTGTCCATCATGGCTGCCACGCTGCGCAACGAGGTCTGTTGCTCACCGGGCAGAAAAACTCTGTGCTGGTCAAAAATGAGGATACTGTCCGAGAGGTTTTGCCGATGAATGATGGCCCCGCCGTTCATGGCCGCCTCCAGGCAGATGGCCTTGGCACCGGGAAAGTTTTTACGTGTCACGGCAACGCGCACGGCGGGGTTTGCGGTGTGGGCCTGCTCCACCATGTGCGCCGCGCGCGTGGCAATGCCTGTCATGTATTCCATCAAGGTCTGGGCCAGCTTCCAGCCTCGGTGCAGGGCGGCGGCGGGGCCTGTGGCCTCCAGACATTGCTGGCCCGCTGCAAGCCTGCCGCCGTTGGCGGCGGTGCGGCTGACAGAAAGGCCGCATTTGCGCAGGAGCATTCCGGCTTCTTCCACGCCGCTGATGGTGCAATCCACCTTGGGCGCAAAGCGCATGACGCCAGAAGTCGCGGCAATGCCGAGCAGTTCTACCGTAAGGTCAAGGCCGGGGCAGTCGTCTGCCAGCAGGCCTTCCAGCCATGTATCGGAACAGGGAAAGTGCATGACATGCTCCTTGTAAATGCAGAACACTATACAGGCTAGAGCAATGTCGCTTGAGAATGTTCCGTCAACGGCGCAGAACCGTGCATTTGCGCTGAAGCAGCGGAGTGCTAATGCTCTAGAATGACCGTTTTTGACACCAGTCGATGCCAAGGTACAGCAAAAGACTGATTGTCGCCAGTATGGCGCAGAGCAGGGCTGCCCGCTGAAATTCGCCTGTGGATACGGCGTTGAACACTTCCAGCGAGAGCGTATTGGTGCGCCCCGCGATGTTGCCGCCGAGCATGAGGCTGATGCCCACCTCGCCCATGGCCCGCGTGATGCCCAGCAGCAGCCCGGCGGCAAGGCCATGCCGGATGAGCGGCAAGGTCACAAGAAAAAAACATTTGCGGGGCGTTGCGCCGCACACCCGCGCCGCCTGCTCAAAGCGCAGCAACTCGGGATTGTTCAGCGCTGTTTGCACGGGCTTGACCACAAGGGGCAGCCCGGCCAGCCACGAGGCAAGAATGATGCCCCCCTGCGAAAACACCAGGCTGACGCCCAGTGTCTCCCGCAGGGCAATGCCTCCCCAGCCGTTGCGGCCAAAGAGCAGGAGCAGCAAAAAGCCCAGGGCCATGGGTGGAAAAACCAGCGGTAGCGTGATGACAAAGTTGACCACCCGCCGCAGATGCGGATTTTTCGCCATGCCCAGCCGGGCAAGAGGAATGGCCGTCAGCGCGTGCAATATCAGGCAGGCGCTGCAGACCCGCAGGGTCAGCAGCACAGAAAAGCTGACCTCAGGCGCGCACAGGGCGCGCCCCAGTTCATGCAGTTCATGAAGCTGCATGGCTACAGGCGCAGGCCGCTGCCGGCAAGGATTCGCTGCGCTTCAGGGGTTTTCAGAAACTGCATGAACGAGCGCACTTCGGCCTTGTTCTCCTGTCCGGCCACGACACCCGCCACCAGCAGCATGGGCGTATAGCCCTCGTGCACCTCCATCCAGCCGCCAACGCTGTCGCCCTGCTT
Source organism: Desulfovibrio intestinivivus (assembly GCF_053570665.1). NCBI lineage: Bacteria > Pseudomonadati > Thermodesulfobacteriota > Desulfovibrionia > Desulfovibrionales > Desulfovibrionaceae > Desulfovibrio > Desulfovibrio intestinivivus. Next base: position 2,132,221 of record NZ_JBRBQT010000001.1, read on the forward strand.
GCGGGCAATGGCCTCGTTCACAAAGGCGGCGTCAAGATCGCCGGAAACAAGGTAGGAAAAGACCTGCGGTACAGTGGAAAGCATGGAAAGCTTTGCCTTGAGCGGCTCCAGCAGGTTGTTGCCCTTCATGAAGGCCACTGCCGCTCTGCCGTAAATGGCCGCCTTGGCATCGGGATAGCCGATTTTGGCAAATTCCGGCTTGGTGAGATCCTGCGCCGAGGCAAGATGCAGCCCTTTGCGCCACGCCAGCACGAGCACGGCTTCGCCAAGAGGTTCATAGGCGGCAAAGGCCAGGCCGGAATCCTGCAAGGTGCCTTTTTCCGAAACAATAATGCTGACGCCGCTCCCCGCCTTGGCCTGCTCGATTATCTGCCCGATGTTGCCGCTGTACATTTCTGTGGGTTTTACGCCCGATTGCTGTGCGTAGGCCGCGCACAACTGCTGCACCATGGGTTTGTATCCAAGCCCGGTGGTGATGGATGGCCCGTCGGCATGGGCCGACTGCGCAAAAACAAGGATGCATGCAGTCAGTATCAGCAAAAGGCGAAAACGTTCAGGCAATACCAGAGGCTTCATGTGCGGCTCCTGACAGATAAAAGGTGGGGTAAGGCAACAGGCCCAGATTGTGCGCTTTGCGTAGGGTATCCTCAACCACGCCTTGGGCTTCAAGGCGGCCCTGACGCAACAACAGCATGCTGCTGCCAAGGGCCAAGGCCTCATCGGGCGAATGGGTGACGTACAACACTGGCACGTTCCACTGCTGCGGAATGCGCGCAATGTAGGACATAAGACCATCCTTGAGGCTCATATCCAGCGATGAAAGGGGTTCGTCCATAAGAAGAAGGCTCGGACGGCAGAGCAGGGCGCGCCCAATGGCTACGCGCTGCTTTTCGCCGCCCGAAAGATGTGCCGGGCGTCTGTGCAGCAGCGGAGCAATTTCGAGCAGATCGGCAACGTCATCAATGTTGGGCGCATCCTTGCTGGCGTGAACGGCATGGAACCGGAGGCCGAAACGCAGGTTCTCGCGGACAGAAAGGTGGGGAAACAGGCGGGCGTCCTGAAAAACATAGCCCAGGCGTCTGGCTTCTGGCGGCAGGTTTATGCCTTGATCCGCGTTAAAGCAGGTGATGCCGTGGCAGAGTATCTGCCCTGCATCTGGTGTTTCCAGCCCTGCGATACAATTGATAAGACTTGTTTTTCCGGAACCTGAAGGGCCAAAAATGACAGCAATGCCGCACTCCGCAAGCGTAAATGCAAGTTGCAATTCAAAATCGCCGTGTTTTTTATGGATATCTACGTGCAGCATGTCTGTCCTGAAGGCGGGGTGGGGCATGACCAGACGCCTTGTGCGGCTAGTTGCGTCATATCCAGCGATCATTAAGACCATACGGAGAGTGAAGCCATGTATCAATAAATACACGGTTTATATCATAAGCGTGAATGTTGGGGCGCGATCGCAGGGACAGGCTGCATGTCCTGAGGGATGAAGCGGAGCAGACTTGTGCGTTTGCTGTGTTGCACACAGCTAGAGGCCTGCAAGGCCAGGGGCCTCACTTCAGGCAAGCATGCGAAACGAAAAAATTGGGTATGGAAGGCAGAAGATGTTCTGCGCCCCCAGACGGGGCAGGAGGAAAGAGGGCGTCAGCAGGGCCAAGGGCGCTTATGCGCCCATGCCTGCATTGCGTTCGATAAGTTTGACGGCCCTGGCAATCTGGCGGCCAAGGCTGGTTTCTTTGGAAAGTTCACGTTCCACACTGGTGATGCCCTTGATAACCGTGGAATGGCGGCGGTTGAATTTTTCGCCGATTTCTTCAAGAGTCAGTTCTGTGTGTTTGCGCGCGAGATAATACACTGTGTTGCGGCCCAGCACGCATTCCTTGCGGCGCGAGCGGGAGCTGAGCTGGCGCTCGTTGAGGCCGTAGCTTTCACAGACCAGACGCACGATGGTGGGCATGTCCGGCCCGCAGCTGATCTCGGCATACTGGCTGAGCACTTCCATGGCCAGATCAAGGTTCAGACCGCAATTGAGCAGACGCGCCTTGAAGATGAGGCTGTTCAGGCACGATTCCATCTGGCGCACATCGCCGTCAAGGCGGCAGGCCAGCAGTTCGCAAACGGAGTCGGGCAGCAGCACCTGATAACTCTTGGCCTTGCGCTCAAGAATGTGGCGGCGCATGTCTTCTGTGGGGCGGCCAATATCGGTGAGGATGCCCGAGCAGAAATGCGACACAAGCTGGCTGTCCACTCGTTGCAGTTCGCGCGGCGAAAACGATGAGGTAAAAATGACGCGTCCGCCCTTGGCTTGAAGGTTTTTAACCACGGCAAGCGCCATGTCCTGCATTTTTTCCTTACCCTGGAAAAAATGCACGTCTTCAAGCAGCAGCACGTCAAGATCACGGAAACGGGTTTTGAAATTTTCGATGTCGTGGGTGCGCAGGGCAGCCACAAAGCGCGAGGCAAAATCTTCTGCCGTCAGGTAGCCTACGCGCGCACCGCTGCGTTCTTCTGCAATGGCGCGGCCAACGGCCTGTGCCAGGTGGGTTTTGCCAAGGCCAGGGGCAGAGTTCATGAACAGGGTGCGTACGCAGCCGCTGCTACGGCTTACATCCTGAGCTGCCGCAACAGCCATATTATTGGTGGGGCCAACTACAAAGTCCGCAAAAGCATAGCGCCAGTTGGTCGCCAGACGATAGGCCGGGGTGCTGCTGATGGGCAGGGTGGCCTGCAACGGCGGGCGCGCCATCTGCTGTGCGGCAGTGTCCTGACGGTTGGCAGCTTCCGTGGCGTTGGCCGCCAAACCGGAAAATGTCGCGTTCAGTATGGAAGATGAGTGTGCGAACTGCTCTGCCGTGTCAGCTTGTTTGGCGTGGGCTTCTGCATTATGGGCCAGGGCAAAAGAAGCGGGCTGTTGCACAGGGCTGGCCGCAAAGGCCGATTTATCTCGGCTGTCACGGGCTGGCAGGTTAGCCGCAGGCTTGCTGCTGTGGGCGGTATCGCCTGCAGCGGTAATGCGCACGTCAACAGAAGCTGGGTCAAGTCCCAGCACCGGGGCTGCTGCTTCACGCAAGGTGGAGAGCATCTTGCCTTCAAGCCAGCTGGCCACAAAAGCATTGGGCGCGGTAAGCAAAAGCCCCCCCGCGTGCACTTGTGCCTGCAAGGGTGCAATCCAGACCTTGAAAACGCCGGAATGCAGCATTTTCTTGAGATTTTCAGAAATTTCAGACCATTGTTCGCGCATGCAGCCTTGTAGCCCAAAATCAGATTTTGGGGCAATTGATGATTCCGAGCTGTTTGAGACATGAGGCCAATTTCTTATCCCCAACTTTGTTTATATCTAATAGGCCTGAATTTTAATGTTTTTTAGTTACTCGGCCTGTAGTCCCTATGATGGGATATCCTTTGAACGCACGGCTTTCATGGGATGTCTTGGCGTTTTAAACATGTTGTCAAAAAGTTTTGCACAAATATAATTTGTTTTTACTCTGTTTTTCTCATGTATTCTTCATTTTTTAACTAGGCATCAGCAAACTATGCGCACTGTAAGGCAAGGCAGATTGTCAAGGGGGAAAAAGAAATTTTCGGTGGTTTCAGGTCGCATATTTGGACCGGAATTTCCACGAAAATTATATAAAAACTGTTGATATTAAAGAAAGTTAAGAAAATATCCAGGCATGCCCGGTGCATGCGGGCAGCAGGTGAATGCGCCTGACGCCAGAATGCAAAAAACCCCGGCCTGAGCCGGGGTTTTGTTCCTGAGGGACGGGCAGCGCAAGCAGGGCCCGCGCTGAAGCTACCGTCCACAGCACGTTGCTGTGCCTCCTAGGAGGCCGCGGTGCTTATCTGCGGCTTAGAAGCCGTAGCGCAGGCCGAGCATGAACTCGTTTTCGTAGGGGCGGTTGCCAACGTTGTACTTGTTGCCAGCAGAGGTGACACTCACATCGTTGTAGCCAAGGCTCACAAAGCGGTAGCCAGCATCAATGGCGAAGTGCTCGTTGATGTTGAAGGCAACACCAGCGCCCAGGTTCCAGGCAAAGTTGGTGGTGCGTTGGTCGCCGCTGAACTTGTCGCCGTTGTTGGCGGTAAAGTCATAGCCAGCGTAGTTGAAGGCCATGCCAAGACCACCACCCACATAAGGGGTCATGATGCTGTCGTTGTGGAAATCCCAGAACAGGTTTGCAAACAGGGTCGAGGAGTTCCAGGTGCCCTTGACCTGCTTGATGGCCGCGCCGCCATCGCTCCAGGTCTTTTCATTGTTGCCGCGCATGGCGAATTCAAGTTCGGCACGCAGGGGCAGCATCTGCTGGGGCCAGAAGTCATAGCCCAGGGCCAGGGCGCCACCAAGGGTGAACTGGCTGTACTGGTCTACGCCTGAGCCAGCCAGGGCGCGGGAGCGTTCAATTTGGCCGGTATTTTGAAAGCTCATCAGGAATTTGGGGGCCAGATACATGCCGTTGCCTTCAGCAGCGGCAATGTTGGGCAGTGCCAAACTCAGCACCAGCACCAACGCAAGAATAAAGCGTTTCATGACAGTCCTCCTAGGTACTTTCCTCCAAAAAAATGAAGGCAGCTTTAAAGTTGAAACAATCATTAGAAAATGTCAATATTTTTTCTATATTGGCAGCAGTAATGACGCATATTAACTGTATTAATATTTCAAAACAGTTTGTTGCAACGTGCTGATTCGGCTGAAAACAGAATGTACTCTGTACAAAAAAGAAAAACCCGGCTGTTTTTTTAACAACCGGGTTCATATGTTTTTGCGGCAAACGCTCGCCGCCTACGCAACAACAGCTGCGCGTATTTGGGCAATGTGGCTTTTTAGAAGGTGTAACCCACTGAAAGCATGTAGATGTTTGCAGACACATCCTTGGAGTTGCCGCCCGTAATGCCCACATCGGGTGATATGCCCTTGGCATCGGTGTTGCCGTAGTCAAGCGAATTGATCCACAAGTGGGAGTACGCGAGATCCACAGTCCAGTTATTCCAGTTAAAGCCGGTGCCCACGCTGAGCGTTTTGCGGCCATTGGTGGGGATCATGAAGTCGGCGTGGCTTTCATTGACCACGGGCGTCTCATAAGAAAAACCTGCGCGCAGGGTCCACCAGTCAAGGGGCTTGTATTCCACGCTGCCGTTGAAGTTCCAGCCGTCGCGCCATTCTTTGTTATTGATGGAACTGTAACCGTTATCCATATAGATATTCAGGGCATTGTAGGTGGACCAGCGGGTCCAGACCGTGCCCACTTCAAAGCTCAGATTGTCCAGCGGCTTGTAGGTAACGCCCAGCGCGGCCGAGTCTGGCAACTGAAGCACGGTGTTTGCGCCACAGTTTCTGGCCTCGGGCAGGTGTTTGGTGGCGCTGATGGCGTTGTCGCCCTGATAGGCGAATTCCACATCGCCATTGATGTTCATGGTCACCTGGCTCTTGTAGGACAGGCCAACCGACCACTGGTCGTTGAGGTGCATGTGCAGGCCAAGGTGAGCGCCGTAACCCCAGCCGTTGCCCTCGATCTGCATGTCGTTGTCAAATTTTTTGCCGTTGTTGTAGGTAGGAATCTTGTTGCCCATGTACATGTGGGCGTTCATGGCTTCCACGCCTACGGAGAAGGAAACTGTATCGTTGAGCTTGATGGCAAGGGTAGGCACGAAGGAAATGGTCTGCACGCCGATGTCATAGACATTGTACCTGCCCGCCCAGTCGCCCGCATAACTGTTGCCAAGGCCGAAACGCGAAAAAACGCCCAGACCGACCCAAGCGTTGTCGCTGAGCTGATGGCTCAGATAGGCATGCGGAGCATTCCAGAGCGCGGGTTTTGTGTAGGTATCGGTCTGGCGGCTGCCAGCATTGGTGGTTATGCCGCCTGAGGGGCTGATGAGGGCAAAGCCGCCCATCATGCGCGTGCCGGGCAGTTGCGTGATGCCAGCGGCATTATAGGCAATGGCCGAAACATCATCAGCGCGGCCCACCATGCCGCCAGCCAGGGACACACCTCTGGCGCTCCATTCATTCAGGGCGAAACCTTCGCCCCAGGCTACGGGCGCGCAGCAGGCCACCAGAGCCAGCGCCAGACATACAGCACGAAAAACCTTCATCACCCCTCCACTAAGATGCAAAAAAAGCGCACAACAGCCCATCCCGGCATACCTTAGCACGCTGGTACGGTTGCGATGTCGCAGAAACGGACGCGGCTGTATGGCCGCCCTCGACAACAGTAATGGGCTGTCACAACATATTTATCGGATCAAGGTCAAGGAAAAGTCGCAAGTGTCTTGAAGCTTTTTGTGACAAAGCAAAGAAATAGAGCGAGCGCAGCGCCTGCCAGTCCTGCCCTTTTACCAAGCATGTAAAACGTTTGCGTCCACGCAGCAGGGACAGTGGGGCAGGAGCGGGGCCAAGAAGCTGCACGCCCAGTTCCGCAGCCTTGCCGCGCAGCGCCTGAGCCAGATCGTTGAGAGCAGGGGGGCCGCCCTGTTCGTTCAGGGCGTAGGATATGCGAATGAGCGCCAGACGCACAAAGGGCGGGTAACGACGCAGTCGCCGTTTGGCAAGCTCAGCCTGATAAAAGCCCTCATAGTCTGCGGTGCGCACGTACTGCCAGCAGTAGTGCTCCACATCACGCGTCTGGATAAGCACCCGACCCGGCTTGTCGCCCCTGCCCGCGCGCCCGGCAGACTGCACCAGCAATTGGAATGTGCGCTCGGCGGCGCGGTAGTCCGGCAGATTCAGGCCAAGGTCAGCATCCGCGATGACGGCCAGCGTCACCAGCGGAAAATGATGCCCCTTGGAGAGCATTTGCGTACCCACCAGTATGGGGGCCTCCTGCCGGGAAAAGGCCGCAAGGATTTCTTCCATGCGTCCAGGCCTGCGGGTGCTGTCCCTGTCAAGCCGCAGCACTGGCCCCCCGGCCAGTACGCTCAGGCGCTCGGCCAAGCGTTCCGTGCCTTCGCCCATGGGCAAAAAGTTCATGCCCCCGCACTCTGGGCAAGGCGAGGGAAAGGGACGGCTATAGCCGCAATAGTGGCAGACGAGTTTTTCCAGCCCCTTGTGGTAGGTGAGCCCAATTTCGCAGTGCGGGCAGCGCAGGGTGCGGTTGCAGTCAAGGCAGTACATCAGGGGGGCGTAGCCGCGCCTGTTCAGCAGCACCACGGCCTGCTCGCCGCGTTCAATGGTCTCGCGCAGTGCGGCTTCGCTTTGTGGGGCCAGCAGGCCGTCCATGCTGGTTGAGCCGGGCGCGAGGGAGCTGATGTCCACCAGCTCGACCGGCGGCAGTTCGCGTCCGCCCACGCGGTGCGGCAGCCGCAGGATAGGCAGGTGGCCGTTTTCAGCCGCATAAAAGGTTTTGAGGTCTGGTGTGGCAGAACCAAGCACCAGCAGCCCCTTTGCCTGGGCAACACGGAACCACGCCACTTCCTTGGCCTGATAGGCCAGGCTTTCGTCCTGCTTGAAAGAGCCGTCGTGCTCTTCATCAAGCACAATGCAGTTCAGATGCGGCACAGGCAGAAACAGTGCCGAACGCGTACCCACGACGATGCAGGGGGTGTCGCTTTGCGCCATCTGGCGAAAGGTCGCTTCCCGCCGTGCGGGCGACTGGTAGCCGTGGTAGAAAAATAACGGAGCATCGGGCAGCGCGCAGGTGGCATCTCGCCGCAGTTTGTGGGCCAGCGCCACCTCGGGTGCGAGCAGCATGACGCTTTTGCCCGCCGCAAGGCAGGCCTTGGCAAGTTCAAGGTATACTGCTGTTTTGCCGCTGCCGGTCACGCCAAAGAGTAGGCGGGAGGAAGCCTCGTCTGCCCGCAGGGCTTCCAGCATGCTTTCAAGCGCACGTGCCTGCTCATCGTTGAGGGTAAAGGGGGCAGGCGGGGGCGGCAACAGGCTTTGCTCTGTGGCGTCCAGGGCGTCATCATCGTCAACGCCGTTATCGCGCGCAAGGTTGACGTGCCCGGCTTCCAGCAGGGTATGGAGGGCTGGTGTGACGGCCTGCCCAAGGGATTGCACCAGCCGCCTGCGGCTCACGCTGCCGTGCTGGTGCAGATAGTCCAGAACTTCGATCTGGCGTTTGGCCGAAGGCCGCACAGGCCAGGGCGGATCAACGCGCAGCAGGCAAAATTCTTCACTGGCGGCGTCTGTGCCGGGGGGCAGCATGCGGGCCGTGCCCTTGCAAAGGGCCGCTGCGAGCGCCTGACGCTGTTCTGGCAGAGCTTCGCGGATGCGGGACAGAGTCCAGGCTACAGCCTTGCCCGATTCAATATTGCGCAGCCGCACCCGCGCAAGGCGCAGGCCCTGTGGCAGCACATGCCCCAGAATATGACCGGGGTGCAGCCCCTGACGGCGGGCCAGATCTTCAGCCAGTTCCAGCAGCACAGCGGGGAGCAGGGGGGCGTTTTCCAGCGGCCAGCCAAGGCTTTTGCAGTCAACGCCTTCCGGCACATCGGCGGTTGGGCTGACGCGCAAAAGCACTGCGGCGCGCAGGGCGGTGCGCTCGCCCCGGCCCAGCGGCACGGCCACGCGCAATCCGGGCTGCCAGAAATCGGCGGGAAATTCGGGCGGCAGCGTGTAGGTAAGGCTGGCGTAGGGCGGAGTGAGCAGGGCGACTGTGGCGTACATGTAGGGCAGAGTTACGTAATACGGCCCCAATGGCAAGCCTCCTCTGGCGAACCAGAGGAGGCTTGGGGCAATACGTATGCGCAGCGGGTTTTAATGGAACTGCACAAAATTCTTGAGCAGCTTGAGCAGATCGTAGCGCAGTTCTTCGTCCTGAAGGGCAAAGTAGATGTTGGCGGTGAGAAATTCCGCCCAGTCGCCAGCGTCAAAGCGCATGCCGGACATGCGCACAGCCATCATGCCCCTTTCCTGTGCCATGGCCTGGAGTGCGTCAGTGAGCTGGATTTCGCCGCCGTGACCGGGTTCGACCTTTTCAAGATAGTCAAAAATATCAGGCGTGAGTACATAACGGCCAACAATAGCCATGCGCGAGGGAGCGTCTTCACGGGCGGGTTTTTCCACCATGTTTTTGACGCGGAACACGCCGGGGGTCACTTCGTCGCCATCAATGATACCGTAGCGGCTGACCTTCTCCCACGGTACTTCCATCACGCCGATGATCGGCATTTTTTCGGCCATTGCCACTTCAATGAGCTGGCCGATGCCGGGAGCGCCGCCAAACATGAGGTCATCGCCCACCATGATGGCAAATGGATCATCACGCACAAGTTCGCGCGCGCACAGCACCGCATGCCCAAGGCCAAGCTGGCGCTTCTGCCTCACGGACATGATGTTGACCATCTCGGCCACCTTGCGCACTTCAGCCAGCTTATCGAGCTTGCCAGCGCGTTCAAGCACGGCCTCAAGCTGGAGGTTGTAGTCAAAGTGGTCTTCAATAACCGTCTTGTCGCGGTTGGTGACGAAAATCACGTCTTCGATATTGGCGCGCTGCGCTTCTTCAACCACATACTGGATAACGGGCTTGTTGTAGATGGGCAGCATTTCCTTGGGAATATTCTTTGTTGCAGGCAAGGAACGGGTGCCCCATCCGGCCACGGGAATGACGACTTTACGAATATCCTTCATGCATGCCTCCAAGGGGGGTAGACAAAACAATTTTTACTAGCGGCAAACCGATGTAAGCAATAAACGGATAGCAGCCATACTGCAAGCAGTACCTGCCCGATCCGGGAGTGCCGCCGCGAAGTTCAACAGTCAAATCAGCGCAGCTCGCGCTCAACCACAACGGCCAGATCTTCAGCGAATGTTTTGACCTTTTCGGGGTTTTCGCCTTCCACCATGACGCGGCAAAGAGATTCCGTGCCGGAATACCGCAAGAGCACACGCCCGCGCCCGGCCAGTTCCGCCTCGACCTTGGCAACAGCCTCGCCAATGGCGGGGCGTTCCTCGAAGGGCAGGCGTTTTTCCACCCGCACGTTGATAAGCTTCTGCGGGAAGGGTTTGAGCCTGCCTGCCAGTTCGGAGAGAGGCTTGTCCTTTTCGCGCATGATGCGCAGAATTTGCAGGGCCGCCAGCAGGCCATCGCCAGTGGTGCTGTACTTGTGGAAAATAAGATGGCCCGACTGCTCGCCGCCCAGCATGGCGCCTTCGCGCCGCATGGCTTCCATAACGTAGCGGTCGCCAACCTTGGTGCGCAGCAGCGAACCGCCGTGATCCTTCATAAAAATTTCCAGGGCCATGTTGCTCATGGCGGTTGCCACAAGCAGATTGCCCGGCAGTTCGCCCCTGGCCATCATGGCCTGGGCGCACATGGCCATGAGCTGGTCGCCGTCAATGATGTCGCCGTGCTCGTCCACAACAATGAGGCGGTCGGCGTCGCCGTCCAGCGCAAGGCCCACATCGGCCCGAACCTCGCGCACCTTGGCTGCCACCACTTCGGGATAGAGCGAGCCGCAGTGCTCGTTGATGTTGGTGCCGTCAGGGCTTGTGCCGATGCGGAAAACTTCGGCTCCAAGTTCTTCAAGAGCCAGAGGGGCAACTTTGTAGCTGGCGCCGTTGGCGCAGTCAATCACAATGCGAAGGCCCGAAAGCGTCAGCTGGGGAGGGAAGCAGCTCTTGGTGTAAACAATATAGCGGCCCCCTGCGTCTTCAATCTTGGTGGCGCGGCCAACGCCGCGCGCTTCGGGGTAGGGCCATTTGAAGTCCGAATCCAGCACCATGGCCGATATTTCGTCTTCAGTCAGGTCGGGCAGCTTGTAGCCATCGGCGTCAAAGAACTTGATGCCGTTGTCGTGAAAGGGGTTGTGCGAGGCGGAAATAACCACCCCGAGGTCGGCCCGCATGCTGCGGGTAAGAAAGGATATGGCCGGGGTGGGCAGCGGGCCGGTCATGATCACGTGCATGCCGGCGGCGCACAGGCCGGAAGTGAGCGCAGATTCAAACATATAGCCTGAAAGGCGCGTATCCTTGCCGATGACCACCTTGTGCTGGTGGTCGCCGCGCCGAAAGCGCACACCCGCCGCCAGACCAAGTCGCAGGGCTACATCCACGGTCATGGGATAGTTGTTGACCGTGCCGCGCAGTCCGTCTGTGCCGAAAAGACGCTCAGCCATGAAAACTCCTTACCTCTAATTCTTTTGCAGCACGCAGACGCGTTTCGTGGGCGCTGTTGCTGGGTTTTGCCGTATGTGCCGTGCCCGGCCGCAAGGGGCAATGCTCGGTTGCGTTCCGTTCAGGCTGCCGGATGCGGCAGCTGAAGGGCGGCGCTTATTTCTTTTTCCTTGTTACCGTAACTTCTTCCGTAACCGGGTTCAAGAGAGTCATTCCTTCCGGCAGTTTGAAGTGCAGGGGCGTTTTAACGCTCTCTCCCGGCTGGATCTCAGGCGTGACGAAAGAAACTTCCATCTCGCCAAGGTAATGGCTGTTCTTTGCCAGAGCCTCGGGCACCTCCACCAGCACGGCAATTTCATCGGGATTCACCGTATAGGCCAAGCGGCTTTCCTTGGCAATTTCCACTTTGCAGCGGCGCGAGATGACGGTGCGCCCACTGGTGATGGTGTACTGCACCTTGACGGAAGGCGGCGTGGCCGTGACCATGCCCGGCGTGTCCAGCGTGATGGTCTGCTGCGATGTTGTGCCTGCCGCCTTGGGATCAAGCATGATGGTCAGCGGCACGCTGGCAATGGCGGATACAACGGATTCCGGGCCGCGCAAAACCACGGTGGCCGGGGTTACGCTGACATTTTCCACAGTCAGGGCGCCGCTGCGCAGGGGCGAATCCACAACCGCCTTAACGGGCACGCTGCGCTCCTGCACGTTGTCGGCCTTGACCACAATGCGCGGGGGCTGCACATCAATGAGCTCAAAAGCGCGGAAACGCGCGCCAAGATGCTCCGCCGAGAGCGGCACCACTGTGGTGCCTTTTTTTATGGAAGAAAGATCCACCGCCTGAATGATCTTGCGTTGCGTGACCGAGCGCAGCAGAGTTTCCGGCCCCCGCAGGCGCACAACAGCCTTGTTGATGAGGCCGTCAGTCACCACAAGATTGGCGGGGATGCCAAAGTAATCGAGGTTTACTTCAATCTGCGCTTCCAGCCTGTCGCGAACGCTGACCATGTACCACATACTCACGGCGATAAACATCGCCAGCAGCATGGAGAGCAGGTGCGGGGGGCGGCGCGAGGGATCAGAGGATTTCATTAAGCACCTGCCTGAGGCGGGTAGCGTCAAGGGCGCGCATCAGCTCATCCTTGAGGGCCACGGAAATTTCGCCTCTTTCTTCAGAAACAACAATGACCAGAGCATCACTTTCACGGGCGATACCCAGTGCCGCGCGGTGCCGTGTGCCGAAGTTCTGCCCCTTGGCTTCGGCCAGCGGCAGAATGCAGGCCGCAGCGGTGATTCTGCTTCGGCTGATGATTACTGCGCCATCGTGCAGGGGGGCCTTGGGGTAAAAAATATTCATGAGCAGTTGACGTGAAAGCTGCGCATCAATACGCACGCCTTCGCGTTTTATCATGTCGCCAAGGCGCATGCTGCGCTCAATAACAATAAGTGCGCCCACCCGCAGCCGGGCCATTTCAACACATGCGGTCACCACTTCTTCCACGCCGATATTCTTTATGTTGGATCGGCGAAAGATAGGCCGTGCGCCCATTTCGCCCAGAGCCTGACGGATGTCGGCCTGAAAAATAACGACTATGAGAATGAACAGGGAACTGAAGATGTGCTGCAACAGCCAGGTAAGCGTGTACAGGCCGAGAGCGTTTGAAAAGAAATACAGCAGCGTAAGCAGGCCCAGCCCCGTAAGGACTGTCAGCGCCCGCGAACCCCGCAGCATCTGGATAACCTGGTACAGCAGAATGCTGACCACGGCTATATCCATTACATCGCGCCAGTCTATGGCAATATGGTCAAACACGGTGTGTTCCTTGCAGCAAAGTGTATCGGGCAACCGCAGCGCTGTCAGCCGAGGGCCTTGGCGCGTTCCTTATCTTGGTACATGGCAGTGTCCGCGCAGGAGATCAGCGCATCCACTGTGAGGGCCGTATCAGGGTACACTGCACTGCCCATACTGAACGTGATCGGCCCGGGTATGTTCAGCTCGGGCAAACCCTTTGCAAGATCGGCGCGCATTCGGGCAAAGGCTGCCTTGTCCCTCTCCTTGGACGGGTTGCCGTTGAGCAGCAACACAAATTCATCGCCGCCCATACGCCCCAGAATATGCGTCACCGGGGCATGTGCGCGAACAACCTCTGCGAAGAATTGCAATACTCGGTCGCCCGCCTCATGTCCATAGGTGTCGTTAATGCCTTTAAAATTATTTAAGTCAACGTAATATAAAGTAAAATTTTTTGAAATTGGTGCGGCCATGCGCCGTTGAAGCTCCTCAAAGAGTCCACGTCTGTTGAGCGCTCCTGTAAGGGCGTCTCTATAAGCGATGGCCTCAAGATAGGTGCGAATTTGCGTAAGATCATGATTCCTTTGAACAAGAGTTGCAAGAAAGAGGCTGAGAAGAACGCTCGTGCCCACATAGAGCCATGACTCCAGCGATTTGTACCACGCAACGCCCGTCGACATGCGGATCAGCCAGTGAGCATTAAGAATTGTCACAGGCATATCTATGCTGCCTGCATCTTTTTCTGAATCTGCACTGCCAGCAATAAGCAACGCCCCGCCTTTATGGGGAGATGTGCGCCAAAGGCCAAAATCGATATTCATGCTGTCCAGCATGTAAAGGTCCGAGGCTGTTATTACGTCAGGAAAACGCAGCAATATTGCGGCAATACCCCAATAACGCGGAAGTCCATGAGCATCGGGAAGAAATATGGAAAGTCGCCCCACCAGAGCCGCGTCCCCGTTGGGGAGCAGTATCGGCCCGGCCAGAGTCAGGGGGGCGCCGTGGCGGGCCGTGACAGCCTCGTGGCTGCCCAGATTTCCGTCCAGCATATCTTGCCCCACCAGCAGGCTGTTGGCAGGCGTATATGGGTACACCTTGTCTATGGTGCCGCCGGGGGCGAGCACAAAGGCCTGAATGGTATCTTCATCGCGCAAGGCAGCGGCAACACGCTCGAATTCCTGAATGTTCCCGTTATTGTCAATAACAAGCGCGTTCAGAGTTTCCGTTTTGAATATCAGGCGCAACAGATCGCTTTGGAGGTTATCGCGCTGTGAACGGGCTATGCTCTCAAGTTTGACCCGCTCAATCTGCTGTTTGCGGTCAATCAAAACCCAGGTCAAAAGTAAGTTGAAGGCCAACGTGATGAGCAGCATTCCAGTGAATGGGCGCGTTGAAAAAGATCGCACCATACCGGCAGACTCGCAATCGTTGACGTTTTGAATCCTTAGTTGGCTTCAAGAGCCAAAGCAACAGTCATGGCCTGACGGGCCGCAACAACATCGTGCACTCTATGCCAGAACACGCCCTTGCCGCGCAGTATTGCTGTGGCCGTGGCTGTTGCCAGACCGCGCTCCTGCGGCGGCAGGCCCAGAAGCCCGCCAAAAACGGATTTCATGGACAGCGCCATGAGCACGGGCCGCCCAAGCGCGAGCCAGTCTTCCGGGTGGGCCAGCAGGGTGAGGTTGTGCTCAAGCGTCTTGCCAAAACCTATGCCGGGGTCAAGCACAATGCGGTCTTCCGGCAGGCCCGCCCGCACCAGACGCGACATCTCGTGCTCAAAAAATTCCAGCACTTCACGGCGTACATCTGTGTAGCGCGGATCGCGCTGCATGGTCTGCGGGCGGCCTTGACTGTGCATCAGCACATAGCCAGGCTTGTACTGCACAAGCACATCCAGCAGGGCGGGATCAAAGGCGCAGGCCGAAATATCATTGATGATGGCAGCCCCCATGTCCAGCACAGCGGCAGCCGTGGCGGCATGGTAGGTATCAACAGAGATTACGGCCCCGGGAGCAGCCTGACGCAGTCCTGTCAGAACTGGCAGCAGGCGCTCGGTTTCCTGCTGGGGGGGCAATTCCGCGGCTCCGGGCCGCGACGATTCCGCGCCAAGGTCAAGAATATCTGCACCCTGGTTGCGCAGGGTCAGCGCATGGTTGAGGCCCGGTGCCGGGGCATTGTGGCGGCCCCCGTCATAAAAGGAATCCGGGGTCAGATTTACAATGCCCATGACGCCAAAGGGGGAGGGCGTCTTCAACGCCCGCCCCCCAAGAATATGCCAATCTGCGCCCCTGGAAAGAGCGGCTGGGCAAATGCTATCGGTCATTTTCTTTACTGTTGTTCCGAGTGCTCTCGGCTTCGGACGGCTTGGATTCCGCCTGCGCCGATTGCTGCTCCGGCTTCTGCTCTGCCTTCTGTTCTGGGGCCTGAGCGTCCGTATCTGGTTCAATTACAAATTCAGCACTGGATTTGGCAGCCTTGCCACCCTTGGCGGCAGTGCTGGCGGGTACGGGTTTGCCGTTGCTGTCGAGCGGAGGCAGCTCCTTGTTGTCCATGAGCAGCTCAAGATCCTCGCCAGTGATGGTTTCGCGATCAAGAAGGGCCTGGGCAATGCGGTGCAGGGCATCCAGATTTTCCTCAAGCAGCTTGCGGCAGCGGCTGTGCGCGTCTTCCACAATGCGCTTCACTTCCGAATCCACAAGCCGTGCCGTGTCTTCGCTGAAGTTCTTGTTCTGAACCCATTCGCGGCCAATAAAAACTTCTTCGCCGGTTTCGCCGATGGCCAGTGTACCCACGGCTTCGCTCATGCCCCACTCGCAGACCATTTTGCGGGCCATGCGGGTGACGCGTTCGATGTCATTGGAGGCACCAGTGGTGATATCGTCAAAAATAATTTCTTCCGCCACGCGGCCACCCAGCAGCACCACCAGATTATTGCGCAGGAAGGTGCGCGAATAGCCGTGGCGGTCTTCTTCCGGCAGCTGCATGGTCACGCCGAGGGCGCGGCCACGCGGAATGATCGTAACCTTGTGCACGGGGTCGGAACCGGGCAGCAGGCGGGCAGCCAGGGCGTGACCGCCTTCGTGGTAGGCGGTGATGCGCTTTTCTTCCTCGGAAAGAATCAGGCTGCGGCGTTCGCGGCCCATGAGAACCTTGTCCTTGGCATACTCGAAATCTTGCATGTCCAGGCGATCCTGATTGAGCTTGGCGGCCTGAAGAGCAGCTTCGTTGACCAGGTTTTCAAGGTCGGCACCAGAAAAGCCCGGTGTACCGCGCGCCAACACTTCCAGATCAACATCGCCAGCAAGAGGCGTGCGTTTGGTGTGCACTTCAAGGATGCGGCGGCGGCCACGCAGGTCGGGCGTGGGCACCATCACCTGACGGTCAAAACGGCCAGGACGCAGCAGGGCCGGGTCAAGCACATCGGGGCGGTTGGTGGCGGCAATGAGGATAACGCCTTCATTGCTTTCAAAGCCGTCCATTTCCACAAGCAGCTGGTTTAGAGTCTGTTCGCGTTCATCATGTCCGCCGCCAAGGCCAGCGCCGCGCTGACGGCCAACGGCGTCGATTTCGTCAATAAATATCAGACAGGGCGCGTTTTTCTTGCCCTGAACAAAAAGGTCGCGAACGCGCGAAGCGCCCACGCCCACAAACATTTCAACAAAGTCGGAGCCGGAAATGGAGAAGAACGGCACCCCGGCCTCGCCAGCAACGGCGCGGGCCAGAAGGGTTTTACCCGTGCCTGGAGGGCCCACGAGCAACACGCCCTTGGGGATGCGCCCGCCAAGGCGGGTAAACTTTTTGGGGTTGGAGAGAAATTCCACAACTTCCGAAAGTTCGTCCTTGGCTTCGTCAACACCAGCCACGTCAGCAAAGGTAACGCGGGTGCTGTCCTGATTGAGCAGGCGGGCGCGCGACCGGCCAAAGCTCATGGCCTTGCCGCCACCGCTCTGCATCTGGCGCATAAAGAAAATCCACACGCCCACCAGCAGCAGCATGGGGAACCATGAAACCAGCAGGGTCATGTACCAGGGTTGTTCTTCCGGCGGCTCGGCCTTGATTTCAACCTTTTTTTCGATAAGTCGGTTTACAAGGCCGATGTCCTGCGGAGCATAGGACTGCACGGTTTTGCCGTCAGCAGTGCGCCCGATGAGGGTATGGCCCTGAATGGTCACGGACAGGAGCTGCCCGTTGTCCACCTGACTGAGAAAATCTGAGTAGGGCACCCGCTGGGTGATCCCCTGCGGCTGCTGGAACATATTGAAAAGCATGACCATCGCCAGGACGATTATCGCCCACAGCATCAGGTTGCGACTTATCTGATTCAACACTGCCTCCGTTACGTTTTCCGCGCGCGGGGGCGCACGGCCAGGCCGGATATATGGCCAGCACAGTTAAGAAATTACTACCTGTATGTGTCTGGTGTCAAATGTTTGTGGGCATTTGCAGTTCAGGCAACAGGGTTTCGGCTGCGCTTGTCTTGTTCATAATAATGCGCAAAAAACACTTGGCAATGGAGGTTTGACGTTCAGAAGTCAAAACAGCATGCCAGGTACGTGTTGCGCATGCTCAAACTGTGCTGCGGGCTTTGCTGCTTTTGCTGTGCTGCAGAGGCCAAATGAGTTTGCCCTATTGCGGGCAAGGGGCTTTTGCCCTATGGTGCGCCCATGCGGAGACGTTTCGTCACCGGTGTGGCGCCCGGTCTTCAAAACCGGTGGCAGGCCTTGCGGTCTGTGGTAGGTTCGACCCCTATACGTCTCCGCCATTCAAACGCTTTTAGCTAGGCTCATTTGGCTTGCCGTCTTTTGCAGACTGACGTTTTGTCCCCCGATTTGACCGGGGGATTTTTTTTGCTCAGTGGGCAGCCTGGTTTCAGCCAGGCCTGCCGCTATTTTTCAGATTTTTTCTTGTGGCTTGAACGCAGGTGCAGGCGCATGGGGGCGTGCGTGATGCCAAATATTTTGCGCAACGCGCGTTCAAGATAGCGGGTATAGCTTTCAGGAACACGGGTGGCATCGCTCACAAAGCACACAAAGGTCGGCGGCGAGGTTTCCGCCTGGGTCAGGTAGAAGAACTTGGCGCGCACACGCTTGACCACCGGCGGCTGGTGCTTGTCGAGCACTTCTTCCATGGCGCGGTTGAGCTTGCCGGTAGAAATGCGCACGCTGCATTCTTCGTGAATCTGGGTTGCCAGGGGCAGGATCTTTTTCAGGCCGGTTCCCTTGAGGGCAGAAACATTCAGGATCGGCACATGCGGGCAGAAGGCCAGCATTTCGGATATGTTCTTTTTGAGCCTGTCCAGAGAGTCGCGGGGGGCCAGATCGCACTTGTTGATAAGCACCATAAAGGGCGTTTTGCGTGTGTTCAGCATGTCCATGAGGCGCTTGTCCTGCTGGCTCACGCCTTCGGCGGCGTCCAGTGTCAGCAGGGTCACGTCGGCCTTGGTACTCGACTTGATGGCCGAGTTGACGGAATACTTTTCCAGGCTGTCGCTGATCTTGGTGCGGCGGCGTACTCCAGCCGTGTCCACAAATACATAGTCGCGCCCACCGCTCGCAAAGCGCACGTCAACGCTGTCGCGCGTGGTGCCTGCCACATCGGAAACAATCATGCGGTCAGTGCGGGAAATGGCGTTGATGAGCGATGATTTGCCCGCATTGGGGCGGCCAAGCATGGCAAGCTTGAGGGTCGGCGGCGCGGGCGGTTCGGTGGAGGTTTCTTCCGGCAGCAGAGCTACCAGATCTTCCACCAGGGCGGTGATGTTGTGCCCATGCTCGGCGGAAACCGCAAGCAGCGGAAAGCCCAGAACGTGAAATTCGGCCATGAGCTCATCTTCGCGCTCCACGCCGTCAACCTTGTTGACCACGCAGATGGTGGGCAGGCCCTTGCGGCGCACATGGGCTGCAAGATGCTCGTCCAGGGGCAGCAGACCATCGCGCGAATCCACCACAAAGGCCACGGCTGCGGCGCCGATCAGCGCCGTCTCGGTTTGCGCAAGAATGTCGCGCTCAAAGCCGCGAATGCCTTCGGGCCCTTCCACCACGGCGGAGTGGGCGTCAAGGGTGATGCCGCCCGTGTCCACGATACCGAAAACGGGGGTGTCCTTGCGGCGCACCACGCCGTCCATACGGTCGCGGGTCACGCCGGGGCGGTCATGGGTGATGGCCCGATTGCTGCGGATAAGCCTGTTGAACAGGGTGGATTTGCCCACATTGGGGCGACCCACCAGAATGACGCGGGGCAATGTATCTGCCATGAGAATACCTTAGTGTACGCCTGG
The DNA here is from genome assembly GCF_053570665.1 of Desulfovibrio intestinivivus. Lineage (NCBI taxonomy): Bacteria > Pseudomonadati > Thermodesulfobacteriota > Desulfovibrionia > Desulfovibrionales > Desulfovibrionaceae > Desulfovibrio > Desulfovibrio intestinivivus. Next base: position 2,151,337 of record NZ_JBRBQT010000001.1, read on the forward strand.
GATTTGCCAGGCGAGATTGCAAGCGTGAAGCGGAGTGCGCCGTCATTCGGTCATGCACTCCGATGAAAAGAAAGCGCCCGGAGCATATGCTCTCTGAGGCGTCTGGCGTGTAGTGCCGCGCAGACCGCGCGGCAGCCAGGACAGCTGGGTTTTAGGACTGTTTTACTGGCGTAAAAATTTATTTTTAGCACGTTGTTCCGCCAAAGGGAAGACCCCGCACCCGTCCCCATGTTCCGGGGTTGCCATGGCGGCGACAGGCTCTGGCATCTGCTCAAGGGCATGCGTGCCAGACCACGGCGGAAGACATGAAAACACGTGTCCGCAGGGCATGGTTACGCGCAGGGCATGCAGCATCAAATTTTCCGGCTCCGGGGCCGATTTTTCTGTAGTGCCCATGCGGGCCGGGGCCGGGAGGGCGTAGGCCCCGCGCGGCACATGGCGGCGCGTGGGCGCAGCCTGCCCGTACTTGGTGTCGCCAATCACAGGATAGCCCACAACGGCAAGCTGCACACGGATCTGATGCGTGCGGCCTGTCAGCAGGCGCACAAGCAGCAGGCTTTGCGCTTGTTCCACCCTCAGGGGGCGTACCATGCACAACGCCTCGCGGCTGTCGGCCTCGCCGGGCGCGACCGGGCGCACCTTTTCGTAGCCCTGGGCTGTATCCTTGCGCAGAAAGTGGCGCAGCATCTGCGTTTCGGCAAATGGCCAGCGCCCCTGCACCCAGACCACATATTCCTTGGCCAGCGTTCCATCGCGTATGGCGTCCTGAGCCTTGGCAAGGGCTTCGTACGAGGCAGCCACCAACAGTACGCCCGATGTTTCCTTGTCCAGCCTGTGCACGGGCGTGGGCTTGAAGGGCGCGTTTGCAAAGTAGGCGGCCAGCCGAGAGCTGAGGCTGTCGTCATGCCCGGTGCCGGGATGTGTTGGCAGGCCTGCGGGTTTGTTGAAAGCCCACAGGTAACCGTCTGTGCCGATCATGGGCGGCAGCGGAGGCGAATCGCCAGGCTGCGGGTCAAATACTGTATCCGCCGGCGGCTGGGGGGCCATTTCTGACGCGCTTTCTTCCGCCATTTTGAAGGCAAAGGGAGGAAGGCGAACAATGTCGCCTGTCTGCACACGGGCAAAGGGCTTGCATCTGCCGCCGTTAATGCGCACCTGTCCAGTGCGCACCCAGCGGTGGAGCAGGGTGGGGGGCAAGTTCAGCCGCCTTTGCAGGAACTGTAACAACTTTTGGCCGCTTTCGGTCTCCTGAACTATCGGCTGTTCCAGCGGCGATTGCCTGCTGATGCCGATGCCAGAGTCCTGGGCCTGCGTAGGGGGAGGGTTATCGTCCGACATGCAAATACTCTGGCGCAAAGCCTGCCTTGCGTCAAGAGCGGCGGGGGCGCGGTCTGCCTGCTGCGTATTACAGATAGCGGCAGTCGTTCATGGAAACCTTGGCAAAAGTGTGTCTCTCAATCCAGTCCCGAACGCGCTGGCGCGACTCAGCCCTTGTGGTCAGTTTGTTTCGCAGCATGGCCCGGTCTGCATCCACCATGGCGCTGGCAATGCTGGTCTGCATGTCTTCTGCGCAGGCGGAACCCATTGCCAGCAAGACCGGGGGGCGGTTTTGCTGGCTGTTGTGTCTTTCAAAGCGCTGCATGAGTTCATGCAAAATCTCGGCAACCTTCAGTCTGTCGCATCCGGGCAGCAGCACGGTGTATTCATCGCCGCTCATGCGTGCCACGCAGGCTGCGGAATCCAGCCCGCCGCGCAGCAGCAGGGCCGCCTGGCAAAGCACGGTGTTGCCCTCTTCGTGCCCGAGGTAATCGTTAATCATTTTCAGGCCGTTGACATCGGCAACGATTATCCCCACTGGGCGAACGGCGTTTTGCTCCAGTTCGTCCACGGTCATGGTAAAAAAAGTTCGGCTGCGCAAACCTGTAAGCGGGTCGTTGCGCACCATGTCCTCAAGGTGGGCTCTGTCGGCCTGGCTTGCGCTGATGTCGGTATGCAGGCCCACCACACGCGTGGCCTTGCCGCTGGCATCGCGCTGCGTCACGTTGCCGCGGCCAAGAATCCAGGCCCAGGTATTATCTGCCCTGCGCATGCGGTAGGTGCATTCAAAGGTATCTCCGTGGGAGGGCGAGGCTATGATGTCTTTTTGTATGGGCACCACATGGGCGTAATCTTCCGGATGAATTTTTTCTTCCCAGCTTCGTAGCGTTGCGGGGAACGTCTCGGCCGTGTAGCCCAGCATTTCGATGTAGCGGGAGCTGTAGTAGACGGTATTGGTATTTGCGTCCCAATCCCACAGTCCATCGCCGGAAGCATTGAGCGCCAGCATCAGGCGGGCTGCATCCTGTGTGGAGTGCGGCGTGGCAAGGTGCTGCATGGAAAAGCGCGCGGACGGCAAAATCTGCTGCGCCTGACGTTCCACCGCGCTGATGCAGCCAACCACATGCTCTGCCTGCCCTGCACTGTTGCGCGCAAGGGTTATAAGCTGGGTTCGCGCTACAAGACCGTTGATGGGGAAGCATATTTCCATATGCGCGCCGATGTGGCCTTCGAGAAACGTCTGCAACGATTGTCCGAGTATATCCCTTTTATCTTTATGGCATGCGTCAAGGAATGCCGCCATGCTGCAAGGAATATTTGCCTCAATGCCAAGCAGCCTCCCGGCCCCAACGCTGAAGCGGAGGAGGTCTGAGGCAACGCGCCATTCCAGCACGGCATCGGTTGTGTCCGTCTGAATAAGCGGCAGGGGGAGGCTGGGATGGGGTTCGCGCATGGCAATCCTTGGGAGGCCAAGATATGGTGCCAAAAGATAGGAATCTGACGCAGAGCATAAATTGCTGCGCGACCTTACTACTGTTCAGGAAAGAATGCTACTATCATTTTATATATACAAATAGATATTAGGTGCGGAAATTAAAACGCGGGGCTGCCGGAGGCGAGCCAGCGGGCAACGCCTGCGCGGCGTTACAGAAGGGAGGGGCGAGGCGGCAGGCTGGAAAATTATTTTATAGCAGATAGCTGCGGGCGTATTGCCCTTGCATTGTTGAAGATTGCCGCCAGAAAAATTGTGTGTGGCTAATGCTCGTGGGGTTCGTTGCCCAAGGGGTGGGCGTGCATGTGGGCATGGGCAAAGGAGGGGGCGCAGGCGCTCAGCTGATTGTTGGTGATGGTGAGGTACTGGGTGGATGTTTGCGCCAGAAAATCCCAGTCATGGGAAATGGTTATGCGCGCCGTGTTCAGGCTGCCCAGAATGTCGATGATGCGCTGGCGGGCATCGTTGTCGAGGCCGTTGGTGGGTTCGTCAAGCAGCAGCGCCTCGGGCTTCATGGCCATCACTGAAGCCAGGGATACGAGCTTTTTTTCGCCGCCGGAAAGCCGGTGGGTAAGGCGGTTTTCAAACCCGGCAAGGCCGAGATCGCGCAGGGTGTCCAGGGCGCAATCTCTGGCATCATCGGCTGAAAAGCCGAGATTCAGAGGGCCAAATGCCACGTCCTCCAGCACGGTGGGGAAAAAGAGCTGATCTTCTGCGTGTTGCAGCACAAAGCCCACCTTGCAGCGCAGATCGTAGAAATCCTTTTCTTCCTTGAGGGGGGTGCCGTGAAATAGTACCTGACCCGCCTGAGGCCGTGCCAAGCCCGTGATGCAGCGGAAAAGCGTTGTCTTTCCGCTTCCGTTGGGTCCATAGAGGCCGATGCGCTGACCAGGATGCAGTGAAAAATCCACATCGCACAACACCGCGCGCGGCGAGTTGCCCTGCCCGTAAGCAAAGCAGATGCCCTCAAGGCTGAAAATGGCAGCATCGTGATGGTGGTCAGACATTGAGGCCTCCCAGGCATTCAACCGCGATGATCCCCGCCATGCACAACAGCAGGCACAGTGCAAAAAGACAGTCGCCCCTTTGGGCATGGAATACCGTCACCGATCTGAAATGGCCGGAAAATCCCCGCAAGACCATGGCTTCGCGCACCCGTAGCGAGCGTTCGTAGCTGCGCACCAGCAACAGGCCCAGCAAGGATGCCAGGGTGCGGTAGGTATGCATGCTGGTGCGCGGGCGAAAACCGCGCAACCGGGCAGCCACCAGCAGGGTCTGCCATTCCTGGGCGATGACGTGAACGTATCTGGCGGTGAAAAGAAAGAGGAAAACGAGCTTGGGCGGGCAGTGCAGCCGCTCCAGAGCATGACCGGCGGTGGGGGCGTTCATGGTGGCGACAAGCGCCAGAAAGACGCAGGCAATGGCATTGGACTTGATGCTTACCAGCATCGCAAGGCGCACGCCTTCAGCGCTCACTGTAAGCATTCCCCATTGTGCAAGAGGAGTTCCCGGCGTGGTCAGGGGCGTAACGCACCACAGAAAAACAATGAAGAGATTGGTGGCGCCAAGGCGTTGCAGCAGTGCGCGTACAGGTGGATTAGCCGCCGCCAAGAGGGCCAGACCCAAGGTGAGCGCCATGCCGCACGCGATCAGGCTGTGCAGCAGCGATATGCATATCGCAAGCCCCCCTGCGAAGGCCATGCGAACGCGGGGGTCAATGCTCTGTATGAGCGAGGGGCGAACAAAGGGCTGGTCAAACACTCCCAGCCATTACCCCCGACGCCCCTTGAAGTAAAGGGCAATGCCCGCCAGACCCACCAGCCAGCCGATGCCGCCGAAGATTTCAGAAAAGCTGGGGCGGGACACGCGCATTTCGGCAAGTTCTCGGCGGATGGGTCCAAGCTTGACGTCCAGCGCCGCGTTGACAATGGTTTGCAGCTCCCCGGAGCTGACGCCGACAGCACTTGGGGTGGGCGCAGCCGCGCCTTTTGCTCCTGGGGTTGCCGTGGATACTGCGTGTGCAGCCGGAGACGTTTTTTCCGCAGCCTGCGCCGTGTCTTTTGCTTCAGGTGCACTGGCGGGTATGGTGGGCGTCTGGATAGCCGTCAGTTCGGCGGCATCCATCATCCATTCATTCTGATGGCCTTCACCAGCCTTGACGACAATGCGCAGGCCGTGGGCCTTGCCCGCAGCGGGAACGGGAAAACGGTACACGCCCTGATCATCGGTGCGGCCTTCCTGTAGTTTTGCGCCAGTGGCAGCATCGTACACCACCACCTGTCCCTGCTTGACCTTGCTGCCGCCGTTAAAGCCGCATTCCGCAACAACCTGATCCCCTTCTGTCCAGGCAAAAATATTGACTCGGTGGGCCTGAGCCGCATGGGGCAATGCCAACGTGAAGAGCAAAAACAGCGTGGACAACAGTGCGGGCAGTGTGGGCGAGAATGCCCTGCGCGAACAAATGGAAAGCATGGAGCCTCCTTCTAGCCTCAGGCCGCGCTCAGACGCAGCATTTCAGGGCGTACCCTGGCGATAAAACCTACGGTCAGCATGGTGATAAGCCCTTCGGCCAGCATGATGGGCAGATGCGCCAAAAACAGCAGCCGTGCAGCCGTGGCAAAGCCTTCATCGCTGGAGGCCAGAGCCACCGCCGTCAGCAGGCCCGCGCCCAAAACGCCCAGCGCACCGCCGCAGAAAGCGGCAATTTTTTGCCCTGCTGGTGTGGGCCACGCACGGCACAGGCCGCGAAACACATAACCCGCCACAACAGCTGAAAATCCCATGGTGAAGGTGTTGACCCCAAGCACCACAAGGCCGCCAAACTGGAACAGTAGCGCCTGTAGCGCCAGAGCCGCCAGAATGGCCGGAAAGGCCGCCCATCCGAGTACCACGCCCAGAAGGCCGTTGAGAATAAGATGCGCGCTGGTAATGCCGATGGGCACATGGATAAGCGAACCCACAAAAAAAGTCGCGGCCAGAATGGCCACGGTCATGAGCCGGTCATAGTCGAGTTTTTTCAAGCCCAGGGCCGTACCGGCGGCGGTAAGGGCGTAGCCCGTGGCAAGCACGGCAGGGGAAAGAACGCCTTCGGCAATATGCATGATCAATCCTTTGATGGGCCTTTGCTTGCCCTTTGCCTGGCTTCACCTTGCGGGGCCGCTGGCGCAGAGGCCGAACCGGAAGGGGCAATTTCCGGCCCGGCCTGCCGCAGCCATACTTGGCGCAGTATTACTTGGTCTTGGGTGCGGCAAAATTCACCCACATCACAGCGCCCAGTTCCACTTCCTTGGCTTCACCCTTGTATTCCATTTTTTCGGCGGAGGTGTTCAGGGCCGCAAAACCCCACCATCCCGCCCAGGGAATGCCATAGCTGAAGACGCCGTTTTCATCGGTCTTTACTACCTGGGTGACATAAAAATCGTTGGGGGCGGTGTGCGCCTTGCCCTTGTTGTAGCACTCCACTTCCACGTCCGCTCCGGCAACGGGCTTGCCGTCAAGCAGAACGCGGCCACGGAATACATTGCCTGTGTAGTTGGCAAAGGGGCGGGTAAGGGGCACGATTTCCGTTTTCAGGCCAAGGGGGGCATCCCAACCTTCTTCTTCGCCAAAGGCGGCTACCACGGTCTTGGTATAATGGATGATGAACTTGTCTTCCGCAGGTTCAAAATAGGGGGCGGGCTCAACGGCAAACTGGTACACGCCGGGCTTTTTGATGCCGTAGGTGGTTTGCCATGCCTTGTGGCCCAGCACCGTGGCGGGTTTGAGCGTTGCCTTGATGTCTTCTGTTTTTCCGTCATGGGTGACGGTAGCCGCAGCAGGCGCGGCCATATCCATGCCCTGCATCTCCATGGGGTGGACAAAGGAAATCTCCAACTGCACGTTGGCGTCCTTTTTGTCGGCAACCGTGGGGGTAGAGGGAATGACCATGCCGAAATGGGCCTGGGCTTGGGTTCCCCACATGAGCAGCAGAGCAAGGCTGGCGCAGCAAATTTTCCACATAGAAAGTTCCTGTTGGTTGAGGTGGAGGGGGTTGCCGCTGTGTCATGACGTGGCTGAATGTTTAGTAACAAAAAAAATAAATTTGTAGCAAGATGTTTTTGCCGGGCAGGCAGCGGCATTCTTGCACTTCATCCACAAGCTGCGTACTATGCGAGATGGAAAATTGCTGGTGCAGACTGTTGGCCTGGCTTATTCAGGGCAGAGGTGTTTTGCAATTGCCCTGAATATTGTGCGGGTAGACGCAGCAAAAAAGCACAGGCGCAGTATGATTACGTGTGCGCCGTGGGTCTGCGCTGCGGAATGTTGAGCCTGTGCACGTTCTGCTGCACTGCTCGAAGTTGGTTTCCTGGGCGCGTACAACTTCCCCCCGTGGCGTTCAGAATGCCCGCAGAGTGGCGGGCGCAAGCGCTGCTTGCCGTATTTGTCCATATGGCATTCAGTGTAAAAGGTATTTCAGCATCGGGAGAAAGCATGAAGCGTTGCGTTGCTATTCAGCATGTGGCTTTTGAAAATCTGGGTGTGTTTGTGCAGCCGCTTGAAGAAGCGGGTTTTGCGATCAGCTATGTGCAGGCCGGGGTTGTGCCCCTGGAGCCGGAACTGTGGAAGGATGCCGACCTTGCCATGGTGCTGGGCGGCCCCATTGGCGTGTATCAGGAAGATTTGTATCCCTTCCTTGCCGATGAAAAGGTGCTTGTGGCGAGCCGTCTTGCTTCGGGCCGTCCGCTGCTGGGTATCTGCCTTGGCGCGCAGCTTATGGCCAGCGCCCTTGATGCTGACGTGTACCCCGGAACCGCCAAAGAGATTGGCTGGGGCCAGGTTGAACTCACCCCGGCGGGATTGAGCGGCCCTCTGGCAGAGCTTGCGGGCGCGCCTGTGCTGCACTGGCATGGCGATACGTTTGATCTGCCCCGGGGCAGCGATCTGCTTGCCTCAACGGCCATCGCGCCGCATCAGGCCTTCCGGCCCGGGCCGGGGCAGCTCGGTTTGCAGTTTCATGCGGAAATGGACCCGGCCTTGATGGAAACATGGCTTGTGGGCCATTGCTGCGAACTTGGCGTCAACGGCTTTGACCCCCGCGCCATACGCGAAGACGCCCAGAGGCTCGGCGCTCAGGCGCGGGCCGCAGGGCTGGCCTTTATACGCCGCTGGTTGATGGAAGAGGTTCGCTAGAGTAAGTCCGCACATCATTCTGAATCACTGTCGGTACAGGAGTGTTCAGATGGCCAATCCTGTTGTAAACATCACCATACCTGTTTTTAACAGGTATCATCTTACGCAGAAGACGCTGCTGGCCCTGCGCAAAACTGCGCCCGGCATTTCATTCACGGTTACGGTGGTTGATAACGGCAGCGAGCAATCCCTGCGTGATCGGCTGGTGGAACTGCACAAAGACGGGATTATCGACAATCTCTTTCTGCTGCCGCGCAATATGGGCATATCCTGCGCCTGCAACATCGGCTGGCGCGCTGTGGACGCCCCCTATTACATGAAGCTCGACAACGATATGGCGGTCATAACGCCCCACTGGCTTGAGAATCTTTTCAGGCTGTGGGCGCACGGGGCCCCTGTTTCTACACTGGGGCCAACATTCAAAGCGCATGACATGGTGAAAAATCCAGGCACGATCACCAGTGAAGACGGCATACTTGGCATCTGCACATCCACGCTTATGGGAAGCGCCATGATCATCCCCAAATGTGTTTCAGACATGCTGGGCTACTGGAGCGAAGATTACGGCCTGTATGGAGCGGATGACGGGGATTACGGCTCACGCGTGAACTGTGCCGGGCTAACGCAATACTATTATGACGCCAATGATTTTTTTGTAAACGGCGGCAAGTACGACAATTCGGAATACGAAGATACGGATCTGAATAAGGGCAAGGAACATGCCCGTCTTTTCAAGGATGAGTCCGGCGGCATGGGATTGTTTGTATTGAATTATTATCTGTACAACATGTGTGTTCGCAACTGGAAAGTGCCGCTGCGCTACCGCATCAAGGATATGGATGGCTATAACGTGGTGCTGGAGGAAGATCCCGCCTATGCGCCCATTCAACATGCCCTGAGCCGCAGCAAGGATATGTTGAACAATCTGGTTGCGGCAGGTCGCAATAACGACATGTATTCAGATGCCGTGGTGAACCGCCTTAAAAGAATCTGGAAGGATTGCGGGCAGGAATGCGCCCCCTTGTGAATGCACGTTGGGGGCGTCAGTAAATAACATCAGGGGCTGTCAGCAATGCCGACAGCCCCTGATGTTTTATCAACGCTTAAAATTGACCGGGAGAATTTGCCTATTTAGGCAACAGGCTGGCGTATTCCGCACTTTTTACATACTTTTTGATAAAAGCCAGGCCAAGCTTGCGGTCGCCGGTGATTGTTGTGACCATAAAAATATCGCCAGACGCCGCCACCCAGGACTGGCAGGGGGTCTGTTGCTGGGTGAAGGCAAAGGTGTATTGTCCGTTTTTTTCCACCGGGGGCTTGGGCGCCTTGAACTGGTTGGCGAACATTTCGGCAACAGTTTTGGTGTCCGCGCCGCCGTTGGGCCCGGTCACAAAACCCACCGTGGAATTGCCCGAAGCATTTGAAAAGATAACGGTGGTTGTTCCCTGATTTTCTGTGGGAGCCATAACGGCTTTCCAGTTGTCGGGAAGGTCAACGGAAATATACTTTGTACTCACCTCATCTGCCAGCACGGGCGTGGCCAGGAGCATGACAAAAAGAAGAACCGCAAATTTTCTGAACATGAAAATTCTCCTGCTTGAGAGCGCACAGTTAACGGCGGGCGGCTTGCCCAGAGGGGGCAGGCTGTCCCATTCGCAGAGCATTACAATGTATCAGCCAGTTGTATGCAATGGCCCCTGAAAAGACAATGCCTTTTACTCGAGGCTGCATGTTAAAAAGGCCCCGCCGCGTGTAGCGGCAGGGCCTTTGAAACAGTGCTGCGGTTCCGGGCGCGCTGTGCGCGCCGTGCAGCGGGCGGGCTTAGCCCAAGGCCTGTGCAATGTCTTCAATAATGTCATCCACGTGTTCAATGCCAATGGAGAGCCTGACCGTGTTGGGTCGGATGCCCGTTTCGGCAAGTTCTGTGGCGGTGAGCTGCGAATGTGTGGTGGAGGCGGGGTGAATGACCAGCGATTTTGCATCCGCCACGTTGGCCAGCAGGGAGAAGACCTGCAACCTGTCGATGAATGCCCTGGCCTCTGCCGCGCCGCCCTTGACCTCAAAGGTAAAGATGGAGCCGCCCCCCCTGGGGAAGTAGCGCTGATACAGTGCATGGCTGGGGCTGTTGGCGAGGCACGGGTGGTTGACCCGCTCAACCTTGGGATGCTTGGTCAGATACTCCACCACTGCCAGCGCGTTGCTGACGTGGCGCTCAACCCGTAACGAAAGGGTTTCCAGCCCCTGAAGCAGCATAAAGGCGTTGAAGGGCGAAAGCGTCGCGCCAAGATCGCGCAGCAGGATGGCCCGGGCGCGCACTGCATAGGCCGCCGCGCCCACTGCCTTGGTAAAGCTCAGGCCGTGGTAGCTCGGTTCCGGCTCGCACAGCCGGGGGAACTTGCCCGAGGCCTCCCAGTCAAACTTGCCGCCGTCCACAATCACGCCGCCAAGGGTTGTGCCGTGGCCGCCAATAAACTTGGTTGCCGAATGCACAACAACGTCCGCCCCGTGTTCGATGGGGCGCAGCAGCCAGGGCGTGGCAAAGGTATTGTCCACCACCAGGGGGATGCCGTTTTTATGGGCCAGATCCGCCAGCGCTTCAATATCCACAATATTGCTGTGCGGGTTGCCGAGGGTCTCAATAAAGATGGCCTTGGTGCGTGGTGTGATGGCGCGCTCAAAAGCGCCGGGTTCATCAGGGTCCACAAAGGTTGTGTCGATGCCCCAGGCCTTGAGCGTGTGCGCCAGCAGGTTGTAGGTGCCGCCGTAGAGGGTTTTTTCGGCCACAATGTGGTCGCCCGCTTCGGCCAGGTTTTGCAGGGCATAGGTAACGGCTGCTGCGCCGCTGGCCGTGGCCAGGGCCGCAACGCCTCCTTCAAGTGCTGCAACGCGCTGCTCAAAGGCGTCCTGCGTGGGATTGGTCAGGCGGCTGTAAATGTTGCCGGCATTGCTGAGGTTAAAGCGCGCCTCAGCGTGTGCACAGTCGTCAAAAACAAAGGATGTTGTCTGATAGATCGGTACGGCGCGCGCCCCGGTAGCCGGATCCGGCTGTTCCTGCCCTGCATGAACTTGCAGGGTTTCAAAACGTGGTTTCTTTTTTTCGCTCATTTCAGTCCCCTGATTCTTTTGCAGTTTATATGTATCTAGTCGACAAATCATTTCTTAGTAAATTGGTAAGAAATGATTGGCCCAGATATTCGGGCTTGTCAAGCGATCGTTGCCGGGAAATCTCGTGCGCACGGTGGGTCGGTCTTGCGCCGTGCAGGCTGTGAGACTAGGATGCTCAATGGCACGTTCCACGTCTTTGCGGGCGGGACGCGCCTCAAGCACAACGGAGGCCGCATGAAGGCGGAAATAATATCGGTCGGCACAGAACTTCTGCTGGGGCATACGGTCAATACGGATGCAACCCATGTGGCGCGGGAGCTTTCTGCACTGGGTATGGATCTTTTGCAGGTGCATACCGTGGGCGACAACCCGCAAAGGCTTGAAAAAGCCCTGCGCGAGGCTCTGGAACGCGCGGAGGTGGTTATCACCACCGGTGGCCTTGGCCCCACGGAAGACGATCTTACCAAGGAAACCGTAGCCCTGGTGGCCGAAGCGCCGCTTGCGGAACATGCGGACAGTATGGCGCGGCTGCGGGAATATTTCGGCACGCGCCCCATGTCGGGCAATCAGGCCAAACAGGCCATGCTGCCGCGCGGGTCCGTGGCTTTTCCAAATCTGGCGGGCACCGCCCCCGGCTGCGCCACGCCTGCTGGCGAGGGGCGCTGGGTGCTCATGTTGCCTGGACCTCCATCCGAACTGCTGCCCATGCTGCACGACAGCGCCGTGCCCTTTTTGCGGCGCATGAGCGGGGCGGCCATCTCATCGTTTATGGTAAAGACCTTTGGCATAGGCGAGGGCGTGGCGGCCTTGCGCATTGCGGGGCTGACCGGCGGGGCCAACCCCACGGCGGCAACCTATGCGGGCGATGCGGAAATGTTTGTGCGGGTAACGGCCAAGGCGCAGGATGCCGCCGCTGCCGAGGCCCTGGCTGCCCCAATGGTGGCGGAGGTGCGCAAACTGTTGGGGCACTTTGTGTACGGCGTGAATGTTGCGGGGCTGGAGACGGTGGTGGTGCAGGAACTGGTGCGTCAACGCAAAACCCTTGCCACTGCGGAATCCTGCACTGGCGGCCTGCTTGCAAAGCGCATCACTGACCAGCCCGGCGCATCGGATGTTTTTGGTTACGGCATGGTAACCTACGCCAACGAGGCCAAGGAACGGCTGCTCGGCGTGTCGCACGATGTGCTGTGTGCGCAGGGGGCCGTCAGCCCGGAGGTGGCGCGGGCCATGGCCCAGGGCGTGCGCGAGTACAGCGGCGCTGATTACGGCATTGGCATCACTGGCGTGGCCGGCCCTGGCGGAGGCACGCCGCAAAAGCCTGTGGGCCTTGTGTACATTGCCCTGAGTGATGCGGAAAACGTCTGGCTGCGCATCATGCGCCCGCAGGGGCGTTATCTTGGGCGCGAATGGACGCGCCGCCTGGCCTCAAGTCATGCGCTGGACATGTTGCGCCGCCGTCTTGCCGACCTGTCGGTGGAAGACCAGTGGAGTTTAGATCAGGCCTAGTTTTTTGCCTGCCTAAACTGTGAACCCCCGGCGGATGCGGTCTGAGAGGCCGTTTCCACCGGGGGATTTTTTATTGGGGGGACGTGTTCCGCCAGCGGTCAGGCGGGCTGATTTTTTCCCGAGCAGGTGATACCGAATTCCACAGGGATTTTCATGTAGAAGATCTGCAAATTTTCCTGCTCAATGCGGGCAAAAAGCTGTTCGCTGTGCTCCGGGCTCACGGCCATGGTCACTTCCATGGGCTGCTCGCCCACATCAAAAAACCGTGCGCTGTGGTATTTGCCGTCGCGCCCGTAACCGCCCTGCGCAGCGGCAAAGGTTGCACCCTCAACGCCAAGGGCTTTTGCTTCCTTGAGCAGCCATTCCGCAATGCTCATGTGCCCGTGCGAGCGCCCCTGCTGCGTATAAAATGTCAGTCTGTAACCGTCCATGGCCTGCTCCTAACGAAAAAGGGATTTGAGAAGCGAAACCGCGCCAAGGCCCATGAAAAAACAGATCAGCGAGCCGCAGACATGCAGGGTTATGGCCCCGGCGGCCATGCCGATGCGTTGTTCCTGCAGCAGGGTGCCGATCTCCGCCGTGAAGGTGGAAAAGGTGGTGAGGCCGCCAAGAAAACCGGTGATGATAAGCAGCCGCCATTCGGGGGCCAGACCGGGCAGCGAGTTGAACACGCCCAGCGAAAGCCCGATGCCAAACCCGCCGATAAAATTTGCCGCCACCGTGCCAAGCGGGATAGCCGGAAAGATGGAATTGAGCAGCATTGAAAGCACCCAGCGAAGGCAGGCCCCGGCCCCGGCCCCCAATGTGATGACAAGAACGTTTTTGACCATGCGTCAATCCGTTATGCGCTACAGGTGCGGCTGGTAACGGCCCACGCTGCCCGCGTTTTCATGCTTGCCGATGGCAGCGGTAATGCCCCGGCGTTGAATAAAAAAAGCAACCGCGCTTGGGCGCGGTCGCACAATAGTCTACCAACGCCCTGGCCCTGGTAGGAGTTATCAGCAAATGCGGTTCAAGGGGAACTCCATCCCCTGAGTGATTTCTACATCTGCCGGGGCCGCAAGTAAACCCGTTTTCGCCGCCAGGGCACCGCATTCACTGCCATGTCAGCCCTGCTTTTTATCCCGGCTGCACAGGCGGTAGTAAAACAGCAGCACATACAGGGGGGCCAGATAGGCGGCGGCCATGATCGCCTCTGTTGCGCTGAAAAATTCCATGCACACGATCATGACCAGCACATTGTTGATAACGCCAAATGAAATCTGAAAGGCCATGCCCACCTGCCTGCTCATGCGGCGGGCCAGGGGGATGGCGGCAAGTGTCATGACGAGGCAGAGCAGGGAGGCCGCGCCCAACGATTTGAGCAGCAAATCGGGTGATTGGCGCAGCAGGTCGCCGTAGTGGCTGAAAATGGCGATGTTGGAAACCACGATGGACACGGTTATGAGCGGGAACTGCCAGCGCAAAAGCAGGTTGCGCAGCCCGTCAAGGTGGATGCGCGTAAGGTGCGCGGCGGCAAAGGGCACAAGAATGGTCACGCAGAGCGACAGGCTCATGTGCCCCAGTTCCAGATGCGCGGGCATGTTGAGCGGCTCAAGCCCCAGCAGGCGCAGCCCGGCATCGGTAGCAGAAAGCACAGCGGGCAGACTTGCGGGCAGCAGCAGGGACGTGGCGATGTTGGCCACAAGAATGAGCGCCGTATTGGCCCCCACCATAAGCGAAAAAACAGCGGCCATGACCCCCACGGGCGCAGCCCCCAGCAGAAAGGCCCCCAACGCAAACTGGGGCATGAGCAGGCGGAAGACCGCAAGGCACAGCAGCGGCAGCACCGCAAGCCGCAAGGCTACCAGAAAGCAGAGCGTGCCCTTCATGTGGCGTATTTCGCGCATCAGGGCTTCCATGCCCACAGCCAGAAAACTCATATAAAGCATGAAAATGAGAATAAGGCGCGGCATTGCGGCAAGCGGTTCTGCCGCCTGGGGCAGAAAAACGCCCGCCGCCATGGAAAGCAGCGAAGAAAGGACCATGATAAGGTCGCGGGAATTCATAAGGCCTCAACTTTTTCGCCACACTGCCCAACATGCCCGCCATTGGCAAGTCCCAAGGGCGGGCATGTTCCGGCATGTTCAGACTCTCTCGGGCATGGTCAGGTTGCAGCGGGCCGGGAGCCGCGCGGCGGTTCAGCCTGCATGCAGCAATCAGTTGGTCTGGCGGATCAGGCGGTCAGGCGGCAAGGCCGTCAGCGGGCTGAATTTTTTGATGTATGCCGCCAGCACGTCCACATCCACCGGGTCAGGGGCTTCCACGGGCGATCCCTTGGCAAGCATGGCGTAGCCATCGCCCCGGCGTTCCAGATAATCTACAAGAACCACCCGGTAGCGGGCGGCAGGGTCAAGGGGGCGCGCGGTTCCGCCTGTGTCCAGCAGTTCTGCGCGTACAATGCGTTTGCCGGAGGGCAGGGCGGGATTATACACGTAGCGCAGGCCCGCCGTGTGCAAGACGGGGGAGCCAACGCCCTTGTTGTCGGCCACGCCGTGTTCCAGGGCGGCCAGCAGTTGTTCTCCTGTGAAATCGCGGATGATGACCTTGTTGCCAAAGGGCAGCACGGCCAGCATGTCGCCAAGGTTCAGCGCGCCTTGCCGCAGGGGGGCGCGTAGGCCTCCGCCGTTGATAATGGCGGCCTGCGCTCCATAGGCGCGGCCATAATCCAGCATGGAGTCTGTGGCGATCAGGCCGGAAAGGCATTCACCTATGCGGCACTGGTGCAGGCCGTCAGGCGCATTCAGGTTGTTTTGCCCCACGGTGACAGAGGTGAAGGCTTCCAGCTTTTGGGCATACTGGGCGATTTTGGCTTCCACAGCCGGGTCGGGCGGAATGGAGGCATCCAGCGGCAGGGCCTCGCCCTGCCAGCGCACCGGGACGCCCTGTGCATCAAAGGTCACGTCAAGCTGGCCCAGATACTTGGCAAGCGCCCCGGCAGTGACCACCAGAACAGGTTTGCCCGAGGGCGAGTGCTCCACAATAGGGTACGGGCCTTTGGATGATTTGGGGCCAAGGTAGTCGTGGGTGTGACCGCCCACAATGACGTCCACGCCGTCCACCTTGCGGGCCAGTTCCAGATCTTTTTGCAGGCCAAGATGCGTCACGGCTATGATGTGCCGCACTCCCTGCTTTTCCAGCTCCGCCACGGCATTTTTCAGCGCGGTTTCGCTCTTGTAGAACCACGTTTCGGGGCAGGCCGCAGAAAGCGTGCGCACGCTGGGGTTGGCAAGCCCCACAATGCCCACCTTGACCCCGCGTACCTCCTTGATGATCCAGGGGCGGAACGGCGTTCCGCGCAGGGGGCAGCCGGGGCGGGCATCCAGATTGGCGGCCAGCACGGGATAAGGCTGCGCCCGCACAAATCCGGCTGTGGCCTCGCAGCCATCGTCAAATTCGTGGTTGCCCAGCGTCATGGCGTCATAGGGCATCAGGCTGTTGATGTCGGCCAGCATGGGCCACTTGTTGGCGGTAAAAAACAGGGTGCCCTGAAACTGGTCGCCCGCGTCCACGGCCAGCACGTTGTCGTGTTCCGCTCGGGCGCGCTTCATGGCTGTGGCAAGGCGGGCAAAGCCGCCCGTGCAGCCCTCGGATTTCAGGCAGGCGTTGCCGTGGGCATCCCTGCCCGCAAGGTAGGAGTGCAGGTCGTTGGTGTGCAGCAAGAGCAGCTCCAGGCCTGCCTTTTCCTGCGCTTGGCAGGGCAGGGAAACCAGCGAAAAAACTGTAAACAGGCTGGTCCACAAAAACAGAGCCAGTGCGGAAAAACGGAATCGCAACAGGAATGACGCCATGATTTGTCCCCCGATGGAGTGTACAGCGCGCAACGGCGTTGATTGGCAGTGTAAATGGAGTACTGCCCGGCTTAGAGTAGTTTATGGATGCAATGACCTAACTGCTCTAGCTGATGGCCGCGCAAAGTTCCTGCGTGCTGCGCACCTGGGCGAAGACCTGTCCAAGGGCAGCCATGTAGGCTGTTTGCACTTGGGCGGCGCATACGGTTTTGCCATCGTGCTCAAGATCGCGGGTGGCGCAGGCATCGTGGGCAAGATGACAGGTGAAGCCAAGGTCAAAGGCGGCGCGGGTGGTGGTGTCCACGCACATGTGGGTCATCATACCCGCTATGGCGATGTCCGTGATGTTCTGCGCCTGGAGCAGGCCGAGCAGGGTAGTGTCGCGGAAGGAATTGGGAAAGTGCTTTTCCACCACTGCTTCGCCCGCAAGCGGGGCAACGCTGCCATGAATGAGCGCCCCTGTGGTGCCGGGCAGAAAAAACGTGGCCGCAGGCGCAAGAGAAATATGTTGCACATGAAAAACGGGTTTTCCTGCCTTGCGAAAGGCCTTGAGCAGCAGTGCGGCATTACTGGCCGCTGCCTCGCTGCCGCAAAGCTCCATCTTGCCGCCGGGGAAGTAATCGTTCTGAATATCTATGATTATAAGAGCCTGCATGTGAGGTGCCTCATGCGGTTATGCCGCCCGAAAGGTTAGCGCGGAATGCTGATGCATGAATCTGACCGTGCTCAACCGATAGCAGTCCGCGCTCTGCCGGGTCAAGCACAGCTGCCGCGCGCACTTGACGCTGGGCGGCAAATGATGCCAAGTGACGGAAGGCATTTTGCCCCTCGGCGCGGTCCCCCTGCCTGCGCATCCCACCTTACCTTCCGCACACGGCGGACAGCACGACGGAATATTCATGAATATCGGCGCGTATACGTTTTCGCAATTCCACGGGATTGCAGAAGAGTTTCACGGTTGCGCGGCTCCCGGCCTGCTTATCGGCGGCTATATGGTCGAGCTTGCCAAGGGTATGCTGCCCGAAGGAACCCTTTTTGAAGCACTGGCGGAAACCAGCAAATGCCTGCCGGACGCGGTGCAGCTGCTCAGCCTTTGCAGCACGGGCAACAAGCGGCTGCATGTGCGCGACCTGGGGCTTTACGCGGTTTCGCTGTACGACAAAAAAACAGGCCGGGGCGTGCGCGTGAGCATAGACCCGGCCAAGTTGTACGCCTATCCTGAAATCCAGGGCTGGTTCATGAAGGAAAAGCCCAAGCATGCGCAGGATATTGTGGAGCTAGAGCGGCAAATTGAAGAAGCCGGACACAGCATCTGCAAGGTGCAGCGTGTGCAGGTGGACAAGATTTTTCTGGGGCATGGTCATATGGGCACCATCGGCATTTGCCCCCGCTGCGGCGAGGCCTATCCGCTGGATCATGGCCCGCAGTGCCTTGGCTGCCAGGGGCAGGCCCCCTACACAACGCTTGACCCTGAAAGTTGAGGCAAAAAGCCGTGTCTGATGCAGTAAACAGGGGGAAATCCCCAGATATTTCTGGCTGTTTCGACAGCAATGCTTTTGGGGTTACCGCGCGCAAGTGCGGCACCGCGCTTTGTCTGCTTGCGCTGGCGCTGATTTTTTGTTTTTCGCCCCTGCTGCGATCCGGGGCCTCGGCTGCGCAGGCCGCGTCCGCCAAGCCTGCCGCGAATGGCGTTCCTGCCAGAACGAGCGCGGGCAGTGCCGCGCCATCACTGGACGTCATGATCGGCTCCATGCTCATGCTGGGCTTTCGCGGGGCGGATCTGCCCCAGGGCGATGCCTTTCTTGCGCAGGTGCGCGTCGGGCATGTGGGGCATATTATCCTGTTTGACCGGGATGTTACCACAGGCGGCGAACGCAATATCATTTCGCCCCAGCAGGTACGGCGGCTCACGGCCACGCTGCGGGCGGCATCCCCCTGCCCCCTGCTCATAGCGGTTGACCAGGAGGGTGGACGAGTGCGGCGGCTCAAGCCGCAACGCGGTTTTGCCGATCTGCCTTCTGCCCAGAGCATGGGCGCGGCCAGCCCGGAGAAAACCCGCGCCATTGCCCGGCAACTGGGCGTGGAACTTGCTTCGCTGGGAATTTCTGTTGATCTGGCCCCGGTGGCGGATGTGAACAGCAACCCCGCCAACCCGGCCATTGGCGCGCTGGAGCGCAGCTTCAGCCCCAATCCGACGCTTGTGGCCGCGCACGCACTGGCCTTTGGGCAGGGGCTGGCGCAAAGCGGCATCATCCCCGCGCTCAAGCATTTTCCCGGTCAGGGCGGCGCGCAGAAGGATTCGCATCTGGGGCTGACGGACATCACCCGCAGCTGGAATGCCAAGGCCGACCTTGCGCCTTACGTGCAGGCCTTTGCACAGGGTTGGCCCGGCATGGTGATGCTTGGGCACCTGTACCACAAGGGGCTTGACCCCCAGTATCCTGCCACGCTTTCCCACGCTGTTGTTGGCGATCTGTTGCGCGGGCGCATGGGCTGGCAGGGCGTGATCATCAGCGACGACATGCAGATGAAGGCCATCACCGACCATTACGGCATGGAGCAGGCAATGCTGCTGGCTGTCAACGCCGGGGTGGACATTCTGCTGTTCGGCAATAACTTGTATTGGGACGAAACCCTGCCCCGCAAGACTTTTGAGACCTTGCGAGGGCTTGTGGAAAGCGGGCGCATTTCGCGCCAGCGGATCATGGAATCATGGCTGCGCATCACTAACCTGTACGCAAGCCGCGCCACTGCCGCCAGGGCGGCCGCCGATGGGTCATCGGCGCTCTACCCCTGGACCAGATAAAGCGGCGGAGGTTTTATGGATACATTGATTCTTCTGCTGGTGTTTGGCGGCATTGCCGCCATATACCTGCTTGCCCTCAAAAAAGGCTGGCTGCCCACAGACCGCCTGAACTGCGGTTGAATACCCTTTGACAAGCAGCGTGCCCTGCTTGATGACGAAGAACGGCGTTTGCGCAGCAAGGCCAGAAAAGCCGCCCGCAAACAGTGCAAGTAACTGATTGAAATCAAAGCCCCCGCTCCTTCATGGAACGGGGGCTTTGTTATGGGATTCTCAGAACCTGGTCAGGCAATTCTGTATGGCAGCAACGAGGCCGGGGCCCAGCCCGCGCCAAGGCTATTTTTCGTTCTTGTTATGCGCGGCGCGGAAGCTGTTGCAGATGATGGCGAGGTCTTCGCGCACAGTCTGAGGCTGGTTCCGGTAGCCGGGCATGCCTGTTCCGGGATAGCCCTCGGTAATGATTTTCAGGGCCTGCTCGTGGGTCAGGCTGCTGCGCGTAAAATCGGGCGGCGGGGGCTGCATGGCCCGTCCTGTGGGGCTGACGCTGCCGTTGGCCGCGTGGCATTTGGCGCAGGTGCCTATCCATACTTCAAGCGAAAGAGGGCTGATATCACGCGGGGGCGGCGGCGTGGCCGCATACATGCCAAAGCGCTTGCCCATGGCGTCCAGCAGGCTCTCCAGCTTTTCGCGGTCGAACATGCGAAAATAGGGCATGCCTGTGCCGGGGATGCCGTCGCGCACCATTTCATACACATAATCCCGGTCGGTACGCATGGTGGTCAGGTCTGTAGCGGGGATGCGCAGGCGTGGGGCTTCCGGCCCGTCTCCGCGCCCGGTGAGGCCGTGGCACGGCTCGCAAGCGCCGTCATAGATGGTGTCGCCATTGTCGTACACGGTACGCAGCTTGACGGCAAAGGCGTCCAGAGCCTTCTGGCTGAAGGGAGCCAGTTCCTGAACGCGCTGTTCGCGCTGAGCCGTAGCCTCGGCCTGCCCGGGGGCCAGCGCCTCGTTCTGCATAAGCTGGCGGGCCAACAGCATGGAGACGAAGATAAGGGGCAGCAGGGCCAGCAAACGGTAATCGGCGGTTGACGATTCCGGCCTCAGAATCCAGACCACCGCGCCAAGGGCCAAGGCCCCCAGGCTTATGAGCGACAGCACCGGGACGGACAGTTGCGGCAGTATGGTTATCAGCAGGGCCAGCCCTATGACGGCCTGAGCCGCCAAAGCGCCAAGCAGCCACTTGCGCAGCAGAGGGGCCTTCTGCTTTTCATTTCTGGCAGAGAAAAACAGGTGAAAGGCCGCGCCAAAGGCCACAGCCGCCCCCAGCACATGCAGGTAACGCAGCACCCAGTGAGGCATCCACTGCGCGTCAAAGCGGAAGCCGTGGGCGGCAAAGTCGGCCCAATCCGCAGGGCGTTCCATGAGGGTCAGCGCCCCGGTAAAGATGGCGGGCACGGTCATGAGGGCCGCAACGCCCACAAGCCCGCAGATGAGGGCCAGCCACGCGCTGGTGGCCAGCTTGTGCGCAAAACCGTCAAATAGCAGAAAGGCAGCGATCAGCAGCGGAATAATCGCAAGCCACGTATACGAAAAAAGCCCCGTAACCGTAAAAAAGGCATGCGGATGGCTTATCTGCATGAGCAGCAGCGGGCCAACGCCCAGAACCACGGCCAGACTTTTGAGACCCATGTGCGAATGGGCCACGTGTTCGTTCCAGTGTTGATCGGGCGTGGGCTGCCGCAACAGATCACGCAGAAAGAACAGCAGGCTCAGAATGGCCGTGCCAAGCATGAGCAGCACAAAGAGCAGATGCAGGCCAAAAGTGATGAAGAGCAGCCCCTGCATCCAGCCTTCGGGCAAGGGTTTGTTGAGAAACAGGTCTGTCCACTGCTGCATGGCTACTTCTCCCTGGCGGCTTGTTGGGCGCGGCGGGAATAGTTGGAGGAAAGCTGGAACAAATATTCCGTGAGCAGTGCGCGTTCCTGCTCCGAACCCACAAAGGGCGTCATGTAGGGGGCCAGCCTCTGCGTGATACCCAGCATGGCGTTGATGCCGTCTGCCGAGCGCCCCGCAAGGCGTTGATCAATGCCGTTGATGCCGCTTTCCGCGTGGCATACGCCGCAGTTGGCCGCAAAAAGCGTTCTGGCGGCCTGGGTTGCCGGGGGCAGATTGCCGCTCGTGTTGACCCAGCGCAGCCGGGGCAACAGGGGGGCATTCTGGGCAGCCAGAGCTTCGCTTTCCACAAGGGTTATCTGGCTGGCATGCATATAGCCCGGCATCAGGTATGGGCCGCGAATAAATTCGCGCACACGCTCAAATTCCATGACAAAGCACAGGCTCATGATCAGGGCCGGAATGCACAGCAACCGGCATGCAAGCCGTGAGCGCCCAAGCGCCGCCAGGGCCGTCAGCAGGAGCACAAGCGCGGCAACCGCGTTGGCCGTTGGCAGAAAGTCCGGCATTTGCGAAAGGTAGGATGTGGCGACCGAGAACTTCCAGTGCGTGAGGTAGGTTTGCGGCACCCGCATAAAATATACGTAGGTGGCCGCTGCCGTCACAGCCAGAGAGAGCAGCAGGGCCGTTCCGCAGACGCGTAAGGCTCTGCCTCGTTCTTCTGCCGTGCCCTTGAAGCGCCAGGCAATCCAGCTCATGAGCAGCAGTATGCCCAGCGCCATGCCGCCGCCGACACGCAAAAAGCACTGCGGCACAAAGGTTGGGTTGAAATAGGCCTCGGTAAAGCTTCTGGCCCACGGCCAGCCCTGCGGGGTAAGCATAAAGCCCAGAATGCCGGTGATAAGAACCGCAGAGATAAAGGACGCCACCACATAACCCCAGCCAATGGCGGCCAGTGTGCCGGGCTTGCGCGTTATCAGCCGATCCCACAGGTAGTAGTAGCAGAGCAGCAAAATCACTTCGGCAGTGAAGGCGAACCATTCAATAAACCAGGGCCAGAAAAACAGGTGGATGAGCGCGCCGATGCCTTCCGGCGCAAGGCTCCCTGTCAGAATCCATATGCCCACGCCCGTGACCGCGCCCACAGAGGTGGTAACAACCACCAGAGGCCCCAGCAACCGGCGGGCAATGTCGGCCCAGAATGCGCCCTTGCCCTTCCATGTGAGGGTTTGAAAGATCACAAGCATGGTCATGAGGCCGATGGCCAGCCCGTGGCTGATGCAGACGTGCAGTACCGCATTGAGGGCAATGGTCATGCCATCGCCCACTACAGGAATATGCAGGATGGGAAAGTTCATGGCCTACTTCCCCTGCGTCGCTTTGGGTGCGCCGGTTGCCGTTGCGGGCTTTGCGGGCGCGTAATGGGGGCGAGGCTGGCCGTCCACATAGGCCGCCACGTCAAGGGCCTGTTCCGGCGTAAGGTTGGCTGCCTCTGGGGGCATGAAGCGATGGGTGAACACGGCAAAGATGTTTATGTCGTGCATGGTGGAGCCGTCAGTGTATGCGCCCTTGCCCCAGAGCGGGGGGGAACCGTCGCCCGCATCGCCGTGGCAGGAGGCGCAATTGTCTGCATATACGTTGGCTCCCTTGGCGGCATCGGGCTTGTGGCTGCTGTCGAGTTTTGCGGGCAGGGCCCACGGCAGCTTGGCGTAGACGGGAATATCTTTTGAAATCCAATGCAGATAGGCGAGCACGGCCTGCATGGTGCGGCTATCGAGGGCCGGGGGCGCGGCATTGAGGTTGCGCGCAAAACAATCCTGCACTTTTTGGGCAAGATCGGCGTTGTAACCGTGGCTGGGCAGAAAGCGAGGATAGGTTGCCGCTACGCCCACAAGGGTGATGCTCGCCTTGCTGGTGCCGCCTTCAAGATGGCAGGTGGCACAGGCGAGTTCGTTGCCCACATGCTCGGGGGCGTACTGCGCCGTATCGTTGATAATATTGTAGCCGAGTATGACGGCTTCGCGGATGTCTTCCGGCGCATCCTGCGGTTTGGGCGGATTGAACTGCGGTTCGGCTGCCGGGCCTGCCTGTAATGTTGCCAGCGCCTGCGGCGCAGGGCTTTGCCGCACGGCTGCCCCGTAATGGAAAAAGGCCAGCGTCCACGCGCCAAATATCAGCAGAATACAGGTGAGCGTCAGGGCGTAAAGCAGAGTGCGGTTGTTCATGGCGGCTCCGGTTAGAGCATTTTCACGTTGAAATGTTTGCGTGACGGTGTGTTACCTTCGCCATGCAAGCACCTCGCAGTGCGGATTTTTACAAAAATCCATGCAGAACAGACAAACATGTTCAATGTTGGCCTGCTCCAGCGGTGACCGTGAGAAACAGGCCAGCTTGAAGCCAAAAAAGGCAGACCGGCCACAGGCTGAGGCCGCGAATTTTCAAGATATATTGTAATGGGTATCAGAACTTCCCGCTATGTCAACAAGGCGGGACAAGCGTTTTTTTTATATCCGACTGAAATCTGAGGCCAAATTGGCAAGGGGCAGCGGATTGGAGGAGGGTAGGGGCTGACTGGCGGGAACCCCCGCCATGGAATAATTGTGGAATTTTGGCTGGCAGGGATTGACCGCGTGTTTCCAGCACGTCCTTGATGTCTATGCCCATGCGCTGCATGCGCGACAGCAGGGTTGTGCGCTTGAGGCCCAGCATGGCGGCCACCCCGCGTGAGCCAGCCATCACGCCATTACAGGCCAGAATGGCGGCCACAATGCGGTCGCGTTCGCTGAGGGTTTCGCCGGGCTGGTGGTGGGCATCCGTTTCCTGCAAGTTGCGGTTGGTGGCGGCCACAAGGCGCACATCCACGGAAATGACCTTGTGCCCGCCCAGGCGTTCATTCTCGCGCGATTGCAGTACGCGCAGCAGTTTAGGCTGCAATTCAAGCGGGATGTCGCCAACTTCGTCCAGCATCAGGGTGCTGCCGTGGGCCAGCTCAAAGCGTCCCTTGCGTTGCGCGCCAGCCCCGGTAAAGGCCCCTTTTTCGTGCCCGAAACGTTCGCTTTCCATAAGCCGCGCTGGCACTGCGGCGCATTGAATACTGAATGGCATATTCAGCTTTCGACAGACAGGTAAGGTAAAGAACTCGATACAGATATCAGGGCATCAGCGAAACAGCTCCGGCGCCCTGTAGAAGGCAATAAAAAAGGCGGAACCCTAAGGTTCCGCCTCAAAAGCACGGTATAAACCGAACTTACTTCACTTCGACGGTGGCGCCGGCTTCGGTCAGCTGCTTCTTGGCGTCTTCAGCTTCTTCCTTGGACACGCCTTCCTTCAGGGTAGCAGGGGCGCCGTCAACCTTTTCTTTGGCTTCTTTGAGGCCCAGGCTGGTCAGAGCGCGCACAACCTTGATGACGCCGATCTTGTTGGCGCCAGCTTCCTTCAGGATAACGTCGAACTCGGTCTTTTCTTCAGCGGCTTCAGCAGCGGCAGCGGGGGCAGCCATCATCATGGCGGCGGCAGGCGCAGCGGCGGAAACGCCGAACTTTTCTTCGAGTTCCTTGATGAACTCAGAAAGTTCGAGAACGGTCATATTGGAGATAAATTCAACAACTTCTTCTTTGGTAACGGCCATGATAAGTCTCCTGATCTTTGGCTTTAGTGCAAATAATTCGATGGTTGCTTGCTATGCGGCGTTGGATTTCTGATCTTCAATGCCCTTGAGGGCATAAAGCAGACCACGCACCACGTTGGCGAACAGCGAAACAAAGTTGGTGGGCACGGCGTTCATGGTGCCGAGCAACTGACCGAGGAGCTGTTCCCTTCCGGGCAGCTTGGCCAGTGCGTCAATCTGGGCGGCATCCATAGCCTTGCCGTCCAGGCTGGCGCAGCGAAGCTCAAAGAGCTTGCTTTGCTTGGCAAAATCGCTGAGCGCCTTGGCCACCGCCACGGGGTCATCGAACCCAAAGGCTACGCCGCAGTTATCATGGAAATTATCCTTGATAGCGTTGTGCGTACCGTCGGTCAGAGCAATACGGGCAAGCGTGTTTTTAACGACGAGATATTCGCCGCCTGCATTACGCAGAGAAACGCGCAGGTTCGTCAGCTCTTCCACCGTCATGCCCTTGAAGTCCGTGATAACCGCAAAAGAAGCCTTGTCGGCGCGGGCCTTAACGGCTTCAATAATTACGGCTTTTCCAGACCTGTTCACGTGATACCTCTCACGTTCGGGGTTGCCAGGTGGAATGCCGAGCCAAAGAAGAAGTGTCTGGACAGGGTATTAAGAGCTTGCGCCCACCTGTCGTCTTCGACTCGAATTCCGTATCCTTAGACAGATTGTGGGCGCACTGACATACAGCGCGCCCACAGCCTTGAGAGCTTAGCCCTCAAGAAATTTTTTAACCTGAGTCATGTCAACCTTGAAGCCAGGGCCCATGGTGGTGGACACTGCCATGGAGAGCATGTAGCTGCCCTTGGCGGCGGAAGGCTTAAGGCGGTTCACAGCGTCAAGCAGGGCCTTGAGGTTGCCCAGAATCTTTTCGGGGCCAAAGGAGACCTTGCCAAGGGGGGCATGCAGCACGCCAGCCTTGTCAACCTTGAAGTCCACGCGACCGGCCTTAAGTTCGGTAACGGCCTTGGTCACATCAAAGGTGACGGAGCCGGTCTTGGCGTTGGGCATAAGACCACGGGGGCCAAGCACGCGACCGATCTGGCCCACAAGAGCCATAACGTCGGGGGTAGCCACGGCGGCGTCAAATTCGAGCCAGCCTTCCTTGACCTTGGCGACCAGGTCTTCGGCACCCACAACATCTGCACCGGCTTCGCGGGCTTCTGCCTGCTTTTCGCCCTTACAGAACACGGCCACGCGAACGGTCTTGCCAAGCCCATGGGGCAGGGTCACAGCGCCGCGAACCATCTGGTCAGAATATTTGGGGTCAACGCCAAGGCGTACGGCCACGTCAACAGTTTCGTCAAATTTGGCAAAGGAAGCGCCAAGCGATTTGCTGATGGCGTCTTCAATGCTGAAGCGGTCCTGAAGGTTGCTACCTTCAAGCGCCTTGCGGAAATTCTTGCCATGTCTGGGCATGAGATAATCCTTTCGTTTTGCATCTCCTGCCGTACTTTGTCTTGCGCAAAGGCGGCAGTACAATTGATTTCAACGATGGCTGCCAAGTATATTTAAGCTTTTGCAGCCGTAAGACCAATGTGCCGTATATGCAACGAGCGCCCTTGGGCGCTCACGGCTTTAAAATGGGCCTTACTTTACGTCAATGCCCATGCTGCGAGCGGTACCAGCGATGGACTTCACCGCAGACTCAATGCTTGCAGCATTCAGATCGGGCAGCTTCAGCTTGGCGATTTCTTCAATCTGCGCCATGCTCAGGCTACCAACCTTGTTACGGTTGGGTTCGCCGGAACCCTTTTCGATCTTGGCGGCTTTCATGATCAGCACCGAGGCCGGGGGGGTCTTGGTAATGAAGGTGAAAGAGCGGTCGGCGTACACGGTGATGACCACAGGAATGATCGTGCCCTTCTGTTCCATGGTGCGGGCATTGAATTCCTTGCAGAAACCCATGATGTTCAGGCCGTGCTGACCGAGGGCAGGACCAACCGGCGGCGAGGGGTTAGCCGCGCCAGCGGGGATCTGCAGTTTAATTTTGGCAACTTCTTTCTTGGCCATTTGAGTTATCCTTCATCGCTGCTCGCGCAGTTCAAGGCAAAGCCCTGTCGCGCGGGGGGCAAGTCATTAACCTTTGGATACCTGCACGAAATCCAGTTCCACAGGGGTCTGACGACCAAAAATGGAAACGGAAACGCGCAGTTTCCCCTTGTCGTAGTTGACGTCTTCCACAACGCCATTGAAGCCGCCAAACGGCCCTTCAATAACGCGTACTTCGTCGCCGCGGTCAAAGTTAAACTTGGGCCTTGGCGTTTCCTGGCGAGACTCCATCAGGGTGAGAATGCGCTGTGCTTCACTCTCACGCATTGGGGTAGGACGGTTTTTGCCGCCCACAAAGCCGGTGACCTTGGGGATGGACTGTACCAGATGCCAGGAAAGATCCGTCATGGTCATACGCACCATGACATACCCGGGATAGAACTTGCGCGTAGAGGTGCGCTGCTGTCCACCCTTGGTAGGTTCAATAACCTTTTCAGTGGGAACAACAACTTCCTCAATAAGCCCTTCATCCTGCCCGGTGCGGCGCAACTCGTTAATGGTCTTCTGCACACGCTGCTCGAAACCCGAGTAGGTGTGCACGATGTACCAGCGAGCCTTTTTGCAGAGCTCGGAAGTTTCGTCGATAACAGGGTCTTTCATATCGGCCTTCAGGACAATAGGGTCTTGATCAGGGAAGACAGACCAAAGTCCACCAGCCCCAGGATGACAGCCATCACGGCTACAAAGCCCAAAACGGCCAAGGTGGCTTTGCGCGTTTCCTGCAACGTAGGCCAGGTGACCTTGCGCAATTCGGCCTTGGCGTCCTCAACGTAGCGAGTAAACCGTACGACTGGATTCGGGCCTTTGTCCGCCTTAAGGTCGGCAGCTTGAGCTTGTTTTTTTGCCATGGTGTAATCCGGAGATAAAAAATGGCAGGGCAGGAGGGATTCGAACCCCCAACATGCGGTTTTGGAGACCGCCGCTCTAGCCGTTAGAGCTACTGCCCTGCACACCGTCCGGGGGGCTTATCGCCCCCCGGCGGAAGTTTATTTACCTGGTTTCGCGATGCAGTGTGTGCTTCTTATCCCAGGGACAATACTTTTTCATTTCCAGCCGACCGGTAGTGTTTTTCTTGTTCTTCCGGGTGCTGTAGTTGCGGCGCTTGCACTCGGTGCAGGCCAGTATGATATTAATTCGCATATGCTACTCGATGATTTCAGTCACCACGCCGGAGCCAACGGTGCGGCCGCCTTCACGAATGGCGAAGCGCAAACCGGATTCCATGGCGATGGGGGCGATGAGTTCAACGATAAACTGGGAGTTATCGCCAGGCATAACCATTTCCACGCCTTCGGGCAGGTTGATGATGCCGGTGATGTCAGTGGTACGGAAGTAGAACTGAGGACGATAGCCAGAGAAGAACGGGGTATGACGGCCACCTTCTTCCTTGGAGAGAACGTACACTTCAGCCTTGAACTTCTTGTGGGGCGTGATGCTCTTGGGAGCGGCAAGAACCTGGCCGCGTTCCACATCGTCACGCTTGGTGCCGCGAAGCAGGGCGCCGATGTTGTCGCCAGCCTGACCCTGGTCAAGCAGCTTGCGGAACATTTCCACGCCGGTGCAGATGGTCTTCTGGGTGGGCTTGATACCCACGATTTCCACTTCGTCGCTGACCTTCAGAATACCGCGTTCCACACGACCGGTAACAACAGTACCACGGCCAGAGATGGAGAACACGTCTTCGATGGGCATCAGGAAGGGCTTGTCGATGTCGCGCTGCGGTTCGGGGATGAAATCGTCGCAAGCCTGCAGAAGGTCAAGAATGCACTTGGCTTCGGGCGCGTCGGGGTTATCGCATTCCAGAGCCTTGAGGGCGGAACCGCGGATAACCGGAACGTCATCGCCGGGGAAGTCGTAGCTGGAGAGCAGTTCGCGAACTTCAAGTTCCACGAGTTCCAGCAGTTCTTCATCGTCAACCAGGTCGCACTTGTTAAGGAACACCACGAGCTGGGGCACGCCGACCTGACGGGCAAGCAGGATGTGCTCACGGGTCTGGGGCATGGGACCGTCGGTGGCGGCCACAACGATGATACCGCCGTCCATCTGAGCAGCGCCGGTGATCATGTTCTTGATGTAGTCGGCGTGGCCGGGGCAGTCAACGTGGGCGTAGTGGCGGTTGGGCGTTTCGTATTCCACGTGGGCGGTCGAAATGGTGATGCCGCGTTCCTTTTCTTCGGGGGCCTTGTCGATTTCGTCATACGAAATGAACTTGCCCGAACCCTTCAGGCCGGCGATCTTGGTGATGGCGGCGGTAAGGGTGGTCTTGCCATGGTCGATGTGGCCGATAGTGCCAATGTTTACATGGGGCTTTTTGCGTTCAAATTTTTCCTTGCCCATTGTACGTCTCCCTGGAGAAAAAAATGTTTGCGTTTTACCTGCGTTACTAAATTCTATTGAATTCGTAGAGCTGTAACGCCTGCTCCTCGCGTAACGGCTGCGGCAGTGGGAAGTTCCGTTGGGCGGCCCGCTATCCGCATTCAGTCCCTGGACACCAGGGAACGTGCATTGGCGGACAAGATGACTGAGGGGAGGCGGATTCAGGCAGGATTTTGGAGCGGGAAACGGGATTCGAACCCGCAACCCTCAGCTTGGAAGGCTGATGCTCTAGCCGTTGAGCTATTCCCGCACGCTACCGTAGTTCCCCGACAGGCTTCCTGTCTCCTACAGCCAAGGCAGTTTATTCAAGCCAGCCACCAACCGTCCAGTATTTGGCGACGGAAAAGTGGTGGTGGAGGGGGGTGGATTTGAACCACCGAAGTCTTACGACGACAGATTTACAGTCTGTTCCCTTTGGCCACTCGGGAACCCCTCCAGACTTGCCGAAAAGTCGGAAAGTCCGACCTTCGTTCAGCTTCTTGTGGAGCTGGCGATGGGACTCGAACCCGCAACCTGCTGATTACAAATCAGCTGCTCTGCCAGTTGAGCTACGCCAGCGGCAACACAGCTTATTAGCGATTTTCACTCTGCTTGGCAAGCAAAAAATTCGCTTTGGCTCAAATTTTTTCAAATTACAGTGAGCCGTGTTGCTTTTTACCGTTTTTTGCGCTTTTGCGCGGAAACGATTTGGCCTTATAGCCCTTTCCTCGCCAATGTGCAACGGTTAAGTTGGGCAATATCCCGTTTATTTTCAATTTTTTTGAAAATTCCTGTGCCAGTCAGTAGATCGCGCACGGCATCCGCCTGATTTGCGCCGTGTTCCAGCAAAACCCAACCGCCATTTTGCAATGCAATTGCGGCTGCATCCACTGCAGCTTTCAGATGGAGCAGGCCGTTGTTTTCAGAAAACAGGGCACTGTGCGGTTCGTTGTGCAGCACCTCATCCATAACCATATGCCGCTCTGCATCAGCTATATATGGCGGATTGCTCACAAGCAGACGCAGCGATTCCGGCTTGAGCGGCGGGGTACGCATGTCTGCCCGCAACGCCGTAATGCGGCTGTCCACACTGTGCCGCTCCGCATTTTGCGCGGCAACGGCAATGGCATTGGGGCAGATATCCAGCAGAATACCACGCCAGCCGGGGCGCTCCGCCGCCAGAGTGATGCCGATGCAGCCCGTGCCAGTGCCCAGATCAGCAAAGCTGAGGCGCTCTTCCGGCAGCAGCTCCAGAGCATTGTCCACAATGAGTTCCGTTTCTGGTCTAGGGATGAGAGTGTGTGGCGTAACCGCAAAGTCGCGGCCATAAAATTCCTTGCGCCCGATGATTTGGGCCAGGGGTTGCCCCGTGGCCCGGCAGGCAACCAGCGCCAGAAATGCATTCTCTTCACTGGCAGTCAGCTCCCGCCCGGCCTCAAGAATGCAAAACAGGCGGGCGGAGCCGGAAGGATCGCCCTTGAACGTTTCGCGCGCCAGCACTTCTGCGCAAAGGCGGGGGCTGTCCACCCCCGCCTTTGTCAGTTGCTCTGTTGCGTTATCTATACATTGCTTGAGGCGCACGAATGTCAGGCTCCGGCTTCTGCGGGGCGCTTGGGCTTTCTGGCGCCAGCGGTTTTGCCTGTTTCCGTGCCCTTGGCAGCTACGCCTGTTGATTCTTCCACCTTGCTTTTGCCGCCCTTGCCCGTTGTGGAACTGCCGCGTCCGCCCTTGGTTTCAAACACTATGGGCAGCAGCTCGTCATAATGGTGCACAGGGTGCACGGTGATGCGCTTGAGCAGCTCCTTGGGCACATCCTCAAGGTCTTTTACGTTCTGGTGCGGTATGACCACATGCTTGAGGCCGCGCGTCACGCCCGCAAGGATTTTTTCCTTGATGCCGCCCACAGGCAGCACCCGGCCTTGCAGGGTGATCTCGCCGGTCATGCACAGGTCTGCGCGCACACGCCGCCCGCTCAGGGCGGAGATGAGGGCTGTGGTCAGCGTAACGCCAGCCGAAGGCCCGTCCTTGGGCGTCGCGCCCGCAGGCACGTGTACGTGCAGGTCGTATTGCGACACGAAGCCGGGGTCAACGCCAAGCTCTTCTGCGCGGCTGCGGATGTAGCTCAAGGCCGCCTGGGCGCTTTCCTTCATCACATCGCCAAGCTGCCCGGTGAGGGTAAGGCCGCCCTTGCCCTTCATGACCGTGGCTTCAACCGTCAGCACTTCACCGCCAGCAGGCGTCCAGGCCAGGCCCAGAGCCATGCCGGGCATGAGCTTCTTTTCCTTTTCGTCTTCAATAAAGCGTGGCGCACCCAGCAGTTTTTCCACGTCGGGCACATCAACCATAAAGGGCGGTTTTTTGCCCTCGGCCTTGCGGCGGGCCAGTTTGCGGCAGATGGAGGAAAGCTCGCGTTCAAGGTTGCGCAACCCGGCTTCGCGTGTGTATTCGCGGATGATCTTTTCCAGGGCTTCTTCCGTCAGTTCCACATCCTTGGGTGCGAGGCCGTTGTCTTCCACCTTCTTGGGCAGCAGATGTTTGCGGGCGATCTGGGCCTTTTCCTGCAAGGTGTAACCGGGCAGAGAAATGACTTCCATACGGTCGCGCAGGGCCGCCGGGATAGTTTCCAGATGGTTGGCCGTGCAGAGGAACATAACCTTTGAAAGATCAAAGGGCACGTTCAGGTAGTGGTCGCTGAAAGTGTAGTTCTGTTCCGGATCAAGCACTTCCAGCAGGGCGGATGAGGGATCGCCCCTGAAATCCGCGCCCAGCTTGTCCACTTCGTCCAGCACGATAACGGGGTTGCGCGTACCGGCCTGCTTGAGAGCCTGAATGATGCGCCCCGGCATGGCACCGATGTAGGTGCGCCGATGCCCGCGTATTTCCGCCTCATCGTGCATGCCGCCCAGCGAAAGCCGCTGGAATTTGCGGCCCAGCGCCCGCGCAATAGAGCGCCCAAGCGATGTTTTGCCCACGCCGGGAGGGCCCGCAAAGCAGAGGATCGGTCCCTTGGACTGCGGATTGAGTTTGCGCACGCTCAAAAATTCAAGGATGCGGTCCTTGATTTTGTCGAGCCCGCAGTGGTCGTCGTCAAGAATTTCCTTGGCGTGGACAATATCCAGCCTGTCGCGCGAGAGTTTTTTCCACGGTAGTTCCACCAGCCAGTCAAGGTAGGTGCGCACCACGTTGGCCTCGGAAGAATCGGCGTGCATGCCCGAAAGGCGGCGCAGCTGCTTGTCGGCTTCCTTGCGCACGTCCTTGGGCAGGCCTGCTTTTTCAAGGGCCTGCTTGAGGTTTTCAAGGTCTTCCTCGCCGTCTTCGCCTTTGTCGCCAAGTTCAGTGCGGATAGCCTTGAGCTGCTCGCGCAAAAAGTAATCCTTCTGCGCCTTGTCCATGCCCTCGCGGGCCGAACTCTGGATGCGAGCCTGCACGGTGGCGACTTCCACCTCGCGCTGCAACTGGGTGTTGACCAGCATGAGGCGGTCAATGGGATTCTCCGCCTCGAGAATGCGCTGTGCATCGGCGGTTTTCATACGCATATTTGCGGCGATAAGGTCGGCCAGGCGGCCCGGATCGTCCACGCCCTGCAAGACAGCAAGCACGTCTGGCGAGGAAAGACCGCGCAATGTCAGCACCTTTTCGCTCTGCTCGCGCACGGAGCGCAACAGGGCCTCCACCGTGGCGTCCACCACTGGGATTTTCTCGGGCAGGGTTTCGATGCGCGCTTCAAGATAGGGCTCCACCTGACGGTAGCCCGTAACCCGTGCTCGGCTGACGCCCTGCACAAGAATTTTCACCCGCGAATCGGGCATCTTGAGCATGCGCATGACCTGCACCACGGTGCCAACCTCGTAGAGGTCTTCCGGCTTGGGATCTTCGGTGGCTTCTTCTTTCTGCGCGCACACAAGCAGATGCCGCCCGTTCTTCAGGGCTGCGTCCACGGCCTGCACGGATTTGTCGCGCCCGATAAAGAGCGGCAGGATCATATAGTTGAAGATAACCACATCGCGCACTGGCAACACGGGCAGCGTGTCGGGAATGCTCTGCGCCGCCGTATTGAGGCTGCCCTCGTGATCCAGTGTTTCGGGCGCGTTCATTTCCGCCTTGTCCGTTTCGCTGTCGATGGCAGGTTCTGCCTCAGCGGGCCCTTCCTGATGCAGCAAAATGTCTTTTTCATTGATGTCAGCCATATATATTCTCCCCGACTGCTTTCGATTCAAATGCGTTGCGATTGCGTTATGCTGTAGCAGTCTCCATCAGTAACGATGACGTGATCCAGAAAGCGCAGCCCCATGCGGGGCGCCAGTCTTTGCAGTTCTTCTGTCAGCAGGCGGTCTTCCTGCGAAGGCCCCGGGTTGCCGCCGGGGTGGTTGTGCACCAGAATTATGCCGCTTGCCTTTCGGAACAGGGCCGCTTCAAGAACGTCCCTTGGGTAGATTGAAACTTCTGCAATGCCGCCCCTTCGCAGACGCTCCCAGGCCATAAGGCGGTTGCGTCTGTCTACCAGCGCCAGCCAGCATTCCTCGTGGGGGCTTGTGCCAAGCCGGGCCTGCGCCATGCGGGCCACGGCCTCCGGGGTTGCCAGAACTTCCTTTTGCAGCAGATCTGCTGCGGCGTAGCGCGCCCGCGTTTCGCTCAAAACCCGCCATAAGGCCAGCAAGCCCGGCCCGAAACCAGGCACCTGCAAGAGTTCTTCGGGCCTTGCGTCCAGCGCCCCGCGAATGCTGCCAAACTTCTGTATCAGTTCCTTGGCGAGGGGCTTTGTGTCCTTGCGGGTCAAACCATAGCCCATCAGCAGCTCCAGCACTTCATAATCCGCCACTGCTGTGGGTTCCAGTTCCAGTCTTTGCCGCAGCCGTTCGCGATGCCCGAGGCTTGTGGGCGGGGTGGATGTTGGCTTTGCTGTCATAAAATAAGCAGTCTTGGAGGTTGCGCAAGGGGGCGGGCGGATAAAGGCGCATGCATCCCGCAAATCCTTTGCCGTTTTTTACGTGAGCGAAAATGATAAATGCAGGCCGCAATGAAATATGGGCAGCAATAAACGCACTTGCGCCGCTCGCGGCTGGCGCGGGAATGTTCTGCCCGGCGGATTGCGTCAGGCGCGGGTGCGGCCTGCGGCAAACAGGTCTGTCATGCGGGCCGCTAGATAGTCCAGGCTCTGGCTTGGCGATCGGCGGCCGCTCTTTACCTGCAACTCCGCATCCATAACAGTGGACATGCACTCCGCAAGCACTGCGGGGCCGAGCCGGGTTGCCAACTGCTTTTTAAAGGATGCCTCGTTGGGATGCACGCGCACCTTTTCCCCTGCCCACAGTTGCCAGAGCAGGCGCAACTCGCGCGCCAGCAGGGCCAGCAAAGAAAACAGCAGGCTGTCGCCGTCCTGACTGCGCGAAAGTTCTTTCCACACGGCGGTGAGGTTGCCCGCCTCCATGTGCCGGATGCAGTCAAAGACGTTGCACTCTGGATTCCACGAAGCCGTGGCGGTCATGGCCAGGGTAATGGTGCCCTGGTCGGGAACCTGATCCGCCCCGTGAGAATCTGCCTGTGATTTCTCCCGGGCAGCATCCTGCGCGGTATTGCGCAGCAGTTGCAGCTTGATCAGCTCATTTTCAATGGCCATGGCATCGGGCGGCACAGAGGCGCAGAACTGCTCCAGGGCGTCCTGTTCAAAGCGCAGTCCCATCTCGTGCGAACGTTGCAGCACGTGCTTTTTGACCGCTCGTTCGTTGAGGCCGTCCTGCCGCCATATCCAGCCCTGCTGATCGGCAAAGGCCATGCAGCGCAACTTGGCAATATGCGCGGGAATTTTGGGCTGACCTTTGTCCCAGGCCACTTCCATACAAAAAAAGGGCCAGCACTGTTCTGAGGGCCGGGCCAGCGCATGCGAAACCTTTTTCCACACCGCTGCGGGCCACAGGTTGGCCTGCCGCACCACCAGCACACGCGGCGCGCCGAACAGGCCTTGCAGCGTAAGCTGCTCCCAGAAGCGCGGCGAGGGTTCCTCGTCGCCCCAGTAGACGTGCCGTTCCCACTGCCCGCTGGCGGGCGGAAAGGAAGAAAGCAGCTGCTCCATGCGCGCGCGCAGCAACTGCCCGTCAGGGCATACAAGAAAACTGAATCCGGGATGTGCCGCGCTCATGATATTCCGTAGTTCTGAAAATTGATAAAAAAAAGACTGCCGTAGCAGCCTTGGGATAAATCCCGCCCGGAATAAAACCCGCCTCGGAATAAATTCCGTAAATTCAGGTTTGTCATCTGGTGAAACTGCCAACGCAGTCAGTATAGGTACAAAAGGGGGAACGGGGAAGGGGTATACAGGCGGAAGGGGCGTTTTTCATCTGCGAAAAACAGCCCCTTCCACCATGATAATCAATTAGTTGGCAACGATGTTGACCAGTTTGCCGGGAACCACCACCACCTTGCGCACGGTCAGGCCGTCAATGTGGCGCTGCACGGAGGAATCAGCCAGTGCGGCCTGTTCCATGGCGGCTTTGTCCGCGGCTGCGGGAATCTGCACCGTGCCGCGCAGCTTGCCGTTGACCTGAAGGGCCACGGTGAGCATGTCCTGAACGGTAGCGGCATCGTCCCACTTGGGCAGAAGCTCGCTGGCAAGCTGGGTGCCGTGCCCCAGGTGCTGCCAGAGTTCTTCGCAAACATGGGGCGTGATGGGCGAAAGCAACGTAAGCACGGAGGCCATGGCCGAAGAGAACACGCGGCGATCGCCTTCTGTGACGCCGAGCTTTTCGCGCGAAAGGTACATGGCGTTGACCAGCTCCATAACGGCGGCAATGGCCGTGTTGAACTGGAAGCGGTCGCCCATGTCTTCGCTGCATTTCTTGACCGTAAGGTGTTCGCGGCGGCGCAGGTCGCGGGCTTCCTCGCTCTGAGCGTCCTCAGCCGTGGACTGGCAGGCCTTGAGGGGCAGCAGACGGTCTTTTTCTTCATCAAAAAGACGCCACACGCGGCCAATAAAGCGCGACGCGCCTTCGATGCCAGAATCCGACCAGTCAAAGTCGCGTTCGGCCGGCGCGGCAAAGAGGCAGAACAAGCGCACCGTATCCGCGCCGTACTTGGCGATCATGTCGGAAGGCGCGACCACGTTGCCCTTGGATTTGGACATTTTGCTGCCGTCTTTCAGCACCATGCCCTGAGTGAGCAGGTTGGCGAAAGGTTCGTTGAGCTCGGCAGGGAAAAAGCCGAGATCGCGCAGCACCTTGGTGAAAAAGCGCGAGTAGAGCAGATGCAGAATGGCGTGCTCCACGCCGCCGATGTACTGGTCAACGGGCAGCCAGTACTTGAGGGCCTCCGCGTCAAAGGGGCCGTCTTCCTTGCGGGCGCTGGTGTAGCGGGCGAAATACCACGAGGACTCCACAAAGGTATCCATGGTATCTGTTTCGCGTCGGGCCGTACCACCGCACTTGGGGCAGGTGCACGAGGCGAATTCCGGCGTTTCCGGCAGGGGAGAGCGCCCGTCTTCGCGGATTTTCACGTCCATGGGCAGCAGCACGGGCAATTTCTCTTCCTTTTCAGGCACCACGCCGCACTTGTCGCAGTAAATGACGGGGATGGGCGCGCCCCAGTAGCGCTGGCGCGAAATATTCCAGTCGCGCAGGCGGAACTGCGTGGTGGCCTTGCCCTTGCATTCCTTTTCCAGCGCCTGCGCCACGGCTTTTTTACCGTCTTCGTTGGCGGTGCCGTCAAAGGGGCCGGAATTAACCATGAAACCTTCAGCGGTGTACGCTTCGGCCATGGTTTCAGGAGCAATCTGCTCATCCTTGGGGCTGATGACCACGCGCACGGGCAGATTGTATTTACGGGCAAATTCAAAATCGCGCTGGTCGTGGGCGGGAACGCCCATAACCGCGCCAGTGCCGTAATCGGCCAGAACAAAATTGCCCAGCCACAGCGGCACACGCTGCCCGGTAAAGGGATGCACGGCGTAGGCACCGGTGAAGATGCCTTCTTTTTCCAGCGAATCAGACTGGCGGTCGATGCGGTCCATATTACGGATGCGCTCAACAAAGGCGCGCACTTCATCGGCTTTTTCGTAGCCTTCAATGAGCTTTTCCACCAGCGGATGCTCGGGGGCCAGCGTCATGAAGGTCACGCCAAAGAGCGTGTCGGGCCGCGTGGTGAACACGTCTATGCCCGTGACGCCTTCTGCCTTGAGGGCCGCGTTTTCCAGACCAAAAGTGATGGCCGCGCCCGTGGATTTGCCAATCCAGTTGCGCTGCATGGCGATAACGCGGTCGGGCCAGTCGCCTTCAAGGCTTTGCAGGTCTTGCAGCAGTTCATCACCGTAAGCCGTGATCTTGAGGAACCACTGGGTCAGATCCTTCTGCTCCACGCGGCTGTCGCAACGCCAGCAAAGGCCATCGACAACCTGTTCGTTGGCGAGAACCGTGTGGCACGAGGGGCACCAGTTCTGCGCCGCCTTTTTGCGGTACACGAGCCCTTTTTCCAGCAGGCGCAAAAAGAACATCTGCTCCCAGCGGTAGTACTCGGGGCGGCAGGTGGCGATTTCGCGATCCCAGTCGTAGGAATAGCCAAGGCGTTTCAACTGCGCCCGCATGTTGTCTATGTTGGCGTATGTCCACTTGGCGGGGTGGGTATTGTTTTTGATGGCCGCGTTTTCCGCAGGCAGACCAAAGGCGTCCCACCCCATGGGATGCAAGACGTTGAAGCCCAGCATGCGCTTGCTGCGCGCCACCACATCGCCGATGGCGTAGTTGCGCACATGGCCCATGTGGATATTGCCCGAAGGATAGGGGAACATTTCAAGCACATAATACTTGGGCTTGTTGCTCTTGTGGGTGCAGGCAAAAGCGTTTTCGGCCTGCCAGCGAGACTGCCACTTTTCTTCGATAGCTTGCGGATTATAGCGTTCGTGCGTCATGGGGCTTTACCGGATTACTCGGATATGGTTGAAGGATCGGCAGCGGGCCGGGAGAGTCCGCCGGTTTCCAGAGCCTTGGCCACGGCATCAAGAATGCCGTTGATAAAGCTTTTGGCGTTGCCTTCGCCAAACTGGCGGCTGAGTTCCAGCGCCTCGTTGATGGCAACCTTGGGCGGCACATCACTACGGTACATGATTTCAAAAACGGCAAGGCGCAGCAGGGTCAGTTCTACACGACCCATGCGGTCAACGCGCCAGTTGCGAGAAAAATTGGTGATGGCTGCGTCCAGCTCGTCGCTCTTGCTCCACACGCCTGCCACCAGTTCCCAGGCAAAGCCAGAGGGATGGCTGGGCGGTTCCTGACCTTCCCAACGGGCAAGATAGTCAGGAGAAATGCGAAAAAAGCGCCGCAGATCGTCAATATCACGGGCCGGGGTGAAGGAAAGGCCGTACAGAACCTGAAAGGCCAGTTCGCGTTCGCCGCGGCGTGTAGCTGATTTGGCTTTTGCCATGGGTTACAACTGCTCCATAACGCGGATGGTTTCCAGCATGGCTGCCGCTGCTTCCACGCCCTTGTTGCCGCCCTTGGAACCTGCGCGTTCAATGGCCTGTTCAATGGTGTCGCAGGTCAGCAGGCCAAAGCCGATGGGAACGCCGGAATGCATCATGGCCTGGGCAATGCCCTTGCTGGCCTCGGCGCACACGTAGTCAAAGTGGGGGGTGCCGCCGCGAATAACCGCGCCAAGCGCCAACACGCCGTCATACTTGCCGGAATTGACCAGCTTTTGGCAGACCAGCGGCATTTCAAATGCGCCGGGAATGCGCACAATGGTGATGTTGGCGGTATCAAGTCCGTGACGTTCCAGATAGTCCTGCGCGCCGCCCACAAGGCGATCTACGATAAAATCGTTGAAACGGGTGGCCACAATGGCGATTTTGAGGCCCTTGGCGTCCAACTGTCCGGCGATGGTGGTAACAGTGCTCATGGCAACTCCTTGGCGCGTTTGCGCAAGTGCCCGCGCGCTAACGCGTTTTTTGTAATATTTCTGTAAGCGGAAATGTTCAGATAAAGCCGTTGCGCAAGAGCATCTCGCGGCTCAACCCGCTGGTCTGGGCGGCGGCAGTATGCTCTGCCGCGCTCTTGCCGCCGGGAGCCCAGGCCCCCAAAAGGCTGCGTACATATTTGCCGATGAGGTCGGTTTCCATATTCACCAGAGTTCCCGGCCGCCAGTTGCGCATGGTGGTGCGCTTCTGCGTATCGGGAATGATGTTGACCTCAAGAAAATCAGGCCCGCAATCATTGATGGTAAGGCTGATGCCGTCAAGGGCCACGGAGCCCTTGGCAATGACCTCCACCCCATATTCCTTGGGAAAGGCAAGGCGGCAGCACAGCGACTGGCCCGCGCCCGTAACGCTGCGTACCGTGGCAAGGCAATCCACATGCCCGCTCACCAGATGCCCGCCAAGCCGGTCGCCCAGGGCCAGCGCCCGCTCCATGTTCACGCTGTCGCCGGTTTTGAGCCTGCCCAGCGTGGTGCGCGAGAGGGTTTCTGTGGAGGCATAGGCTGTGAACACGCCTTCGCCGTGGCTTTCCACCGAAAGGCATGCGCCGTTGACAGCAATGGATTCGCCATCGACTATGGAATGCAGACTGAACAGGGGGCGCAGGGTGAACCTGCGTTCCGTGCCGGTGTCGCGCAGGGCGAGAACTTCGCCCTGGCCCTGAATAATGCCGGTGAACATGCCGCCCGCCTATGCCCTGACGGCTTCAAGAGGCCGCAGATGAATATGGATGTCGCTGCCGCACAGGTGCGTATTGCTCACGCGCATTCGCAGGGCGTCTTCCAGGCTCAGGGGCGCACGGCCGGAAAAGAGCGGCAGGGCGTCTTCGTCGCCCAGGATCATGGGCGCAAGGTGCAGGCGGAAATCGTCCACAAGGCCCGCTTCCAGCAGGCTCAGGGCCAGATGACCGCCGCCCTCGCAAAGCATGTAGGGGCAGTTCAGTTCTTCCCACACTGCGCGCAGCAGATTGGGAAAGTCCGGCCCACCGTGCATGCCGGGGCCAAGCGCCAGAACTCTCACGCCGATGTCGCGCAGGGCCTTGGCAGTGGTGGAGGCCGCTGCAGCGGGCGAAACCATAAAAACGGTCTGTTCCGGGCGGTCTTTCAGCAGGTGAAAATCCGCATCTGGCTGGGGCAGGCGAGAGGTAAGCACACAGGCCAGGGGTTGCGGCCCAGCATTTTCGCCCCGCACGGTCAGCTGTGGGTTATCGGTGCGAAAGGTGCCGCCGCCCACAAGAATTGCGCCGCCGCACAGGCCAATGCCCGCGCGCAGCTCCTGCACTTCTTCTCTGGATTTATCGCAGCTTATCCATTTGGACTGGCCCTTGCGGGTGGCGATGCGTCCGTCAAGGGTGGCGGCCATTTTCAGCATTACATAGGGGCGCTTGTGCTGCTGCCAGATCAGAAAATCGGCCACAAGGTCGCGGCATTCCTGCTCGCAGACGCCTTCAATCACTTCAACGCCGCTTTCGCGCAGTTGGCAAGCGCCGCCGCAGGCAACAGGATTGGGATCAGCAAGGCCCACGACCACCTTTTTGATGCCCGCAGCCTTGATGGCCTCGGTGCAGGGGGGTGTTTTGCCCTGATGGCAGCACGGTTCAAGTGTGACAACCAGGGTGCATTCCGCAGGATTTATGCCGCGCGAGGCCGCATCCTTGATGCAGTCCACTTCTGCATGATCCTCTCCGGCGGCGTGGTGCCAGCCCCGAGCCACAATCTGCCCATCGCGCACCAGCACCGCCCCCACCGTGGGGTTGGGGCAGGCATGCCATCGACCTTTTTCTGCAAGATCAATGGCTTCACGCATAAAGGGAACAAAATCCAGTTCAGACATGGTAGTCTACTCCGGCTTGGGCGCTGATAACAGGCGGTGCAAAATCCAGCTTTTCCGCAATGACCCCGGCTTCCTTGAGCATTTGCTCTGCAAGCTCGTCAGGGTAATATTCCGCATAATAAATGTGGCGTATGCCGCAATTTATCAACATCTTGCTGCACAACACGCAAGGATGCGTCGTGCAATAAATCTCTGCGCCACTGATATTGATGCCGTGCACGGCAGCCTGAATAATGACATTCTGCTCCGCATGCAGCCCCCGGCATATCTCGTGCCTCTGCCCCGAAGGAATGCCCAGTTGCTCGCGCAGGCACCCCACCTCAAGACAGTGCGGAACCCCCGCCGGAGCCCCGTTGTATCCCGTGGCTAAAATGCGCTTGTCCTTAACCGCCACCGCACCCACCTTGCGCCGCGTACACGTGGAACGCCCGCTCACCAGGTACGTGATGTTCATAAAATATTCCGGCCACGGCATTCGCTGCATAACACACCCGTATGTTGATTGGTGGTAGTGTACAGGCGGCTGGTGAAAATGCCAAGTTGCCTGTCGGGCTATTTTGCCGTGATGCTGCGTCAGGCAGCACTTGCGGTTCCGGTCGCGTACCAGAAGAGCAATTTCGTCCTGAAATTGCTCTGACGGCTGCGCCAGCAGACGTCCGCCACGGAAGCGTCAGCGCGGTTTACCCGCGCGGTTAAGCGCCGAAGTGGGCGTCTTGACCGCAAAAAAAGTGCATACGCTCCCATCACCGCGCCCTTGCCTTCCTTGCCTGACGTCAAAATATCCGCGACAGGCTGTGTGGGGCTATTTTGCCGTGATGCCGCGTCAGGCAGCACTTGCGGTTCCGGTCGCCAGCGGCATCGCCGGTGCATTCCTGCTGTGAAACAGCTGTTTTTATCTGCCTGTCTGCGCAAGGCAAAGCCCCTGTTTTTCTCAAAACCGGGGCTTTGTCAAAGGGGGCGCAGCCCCTCGATGATTATATCTGGCGGTTTTTCCGGAACCAGCCCCAAAGTTGCCAGCGGGGCCGAGGCGTCAGAAAAACCGCCCGAAAATCAGCCCGTTACCAGGCGAATAGCGGGAACTGACGCGCAAATTCTTCAACGTTTTTGCTGATCTTTTCAAGAGCGGCAGCGTCCTCGCGCTTTTCAATGGCATCCACGATGAACGCGCCCACGGTGCGCATGTCGTCTTCCTTCATGCCGCGCGTGGTCAGGGCAGCAGTGCCAAGGCGCACACCCGAGGTCACAAAGGGCGAACGGGTTTCAAAGGGCACCGTGTTCTTGTTGACGGTGATGCCCGCCTGATCAAGAGCGTGTTCCGCGTCCTTGCCCGTAACGTCCTTGCTGGTCAGGTCAACCAGCATCAGGTGGTTGTCCGTACCGCCGGAAACAAGATCGTACCCTGCATCCATAAGGTACTTGGCAAGCACGGCGGCATTGGTCACCACACGCTGCTGGTACGTTTTGAAGGCAGGGCGCAGGGCTTCGCCAAAAGCTACAGCCTTGGCCGCAATCACATGCATGAGGGGGCCGCCCTGAATGCCGGGAAAAATTTGGCTATTCAGGGTTTTGCCCATGTCTTCGGTAGAAAGAATCATGCCACCACGGGGGCCGCGCAGTGTTTTGTGCGTGGTCGTGGTGGTGATGTGGGCGTAAGAAAGCGGACTCTGGTGCAGACCGGCGGCCACAAGGCCAGCGATGTGCGCCATATCCACCACCAGCTTGGCGCCGACTTCGTCAGCGATCTCGCGGAAGCGGGCAAAGTCGATGGCGCGGGGGTAGGCGCTTGCACCGGCAACAATGGCGTTGGGCTTGTGCTCGCGCGCCAGGGCGGCGACTTCGTCATAGTCGATGCGGCCCGTTTCGCGTTGCACGCCGTAGGAGACAAT
This sequence comes from Desulfovibrio intestinivivus, assembly GCF_053570665.1. Taxonomy (NCBI): domain Bacteria; kingdom Pseudomonadati; phylum Thermodesulfobacteriota; class Desulfovibrionia; order Desulfovibrionales; family Desulfovibrionaceae; genus Desulfovibrio; species Desulfovibrio intestinivivus. The sequence continues at coordinate 2,194,194 of NZ_JBRBQT010000001.1, forward strand.
GTTGAACAGCCGGCCAGAAAAGTTCACCGGGCTGCCGTGGGTAAGGTGCCCGCCGTGCGAAAGGTTCATGCCAAGAATGGTGTCGCCGGGCTTCATAAAAGCAAGGTAGGCAGCCATGTTGGCCTGCGAGCCGGAGTGCGGCTGCACGTTCACGTATTCGCAATTGAAAAGCTGCTTGGCGCGATCCTGAGCCAGGGTCTCGGCGATATCCACATATTCGCAGCCGCCGTAGTAGCGCTTACCGGGATAGCCTTCGGCGTACTTGTGGGTCAGCACGCTGCCCTGAGCTTCGCGCACGGCGCGGGAAACAAAGTTTTCAGAAGCGATGAGCTCAAGTTTGCTCATCTGACGGTTGGATTCAAGCGTGATGGCTCGCGCCAGTTCCGGGTCTTGCAGCAGGATTTCGTCCATGACGTCGCATCCTTTTGAAATGTTCTGCCCGCCACAACGGCGGGCAGATGATTATCAAACGGGGAGGGCAGAGGCCGAGTAAAAACTGTCGGCTACTGTTGCCACTTCTTGAAGATCACGCTGGCGTTGGTGCCGCCAAAGCCGAAGGAGTTGCACATGGCGTATTCGCAGGCGATGCGCTCGGAACCATCGGCCATGTAATCGAGATCACATGCGGGATCGGGGTTTTCAAGGTTAATGGTGCCAGGCAGTATTTCGTCATGCAGGGCAAGGGCCGTGAAGACGGATTCAATACCGCCAGCCGCGCCGAGCAGATGCCCGGTCATGGATTTGGTGGCCGAAATTTTGACCTTCTTGGCATGCGTGCCAAAAACGATCTTGATAGCCTTGGTTTCCGTGCTGTCGTTCAGCATGGTGGACGTGGCGTGGGCATTGATGTGGCCAATGGCCGAAGCATCAATGCCAGCTTCGCGCAGGGCGTTCTGCATGGCGCGGGCCATGCCTTCGCCATCGTCTCGGGGCGCGGTCATGTGGTAGGCATCGCCAGACGCGCCGTAACCCACCATTTCCGCATAAATTTTGGCACCGCGCGCCTGCGCGGATTCCAGCGTTTCCAGCAGCAGCAGGCCAGCGCCTTCGCCGATGACAAAGCCATCGCGGTTGGCGGCAAAAGGCCGGGATGCGCGGGAAGGCTCATCGTTGAACTGGGTCGAGAGGGCCTTGAGAGCCGTAAATCCGGCCACTCCAAGAGGTGTAACCGTGGCCTCAACACCGCCGGAAATAACAGCGGTCGCGCGGCCCAGAACCATTTCGCTGTAGGCGGTGCCTAGAGCGTGAATGGCAGAGGCGCAGGCCGTTGTGGTGACGATGTTCGAACCCTTGGCGCCGGTGAAGATGGAAATCTGTCCCGGCCCCATGTTGGAAATCAGCATGGGGATCATGAAGGGCGAAATTTTGTGGGGGCCGGATTCCAGCAGCTTGGCGTGGTAGGTTTCGATGGTGTGCAGACCGCCCAGGCCGATACCGAGGATCACGCCCGTATCGTAGGCGTTGGCATCGGTGATCTCGTACTTGGCGTCTTCAAGCAGCATCTTGGCAGAGGCCACAGCAAACTGGGTGAAGCGATCCATACGCCGGGCCTGCTTCATCGGCATATAGTCTTCGGCGACAAAGTTTTTCACTTCACCGGCAATGCGGGAATCGTAGGCGGAGGCGTCAAAAAGCGTGATGGGCGCGATGCCCGACTCGCCTGCGAGCAGTTTTTTCCAGGTGCTCTCAATATCATTGGCGAGGGGCGTAACGCCGCCTATGCCGGTGATTACTACGCGGGGACGGGTCATGCATGCTCCTTTGAGGCGGGGGGGCAGACCCCCCCCGCGCTGCATATACTATAACAAGCTCTGTTACTGCTTGTTTTCGATGTAGCTGATGGCATCCTGAACTTTCAGGATCTTTTGGGCGTCGTCGTCGGCGATTTCGATGTCGAATTCTTCTTCCATGGCCATGATCAGTTCGGTCAGGTCAAGGGAGTCGGCACCGAGGTCTTCCACAAAGGAAGCCGCGGGCTTCACTTCTTCAGCGGTCACGCCGAGCTGGTCAATGATGATTTTTGTAACTTTTTCAGTAACGTCAGACATGGTATCCTCCAGATAAATTAGTGGTCTGCTTAACCCCGGCCCTGGCCGGGTGTCTTCCGTAGTAAATGCCTAGCAGTACATGCCGCCGTTCACCCCCAGCACCTGCCCGGTGATGTAGGCCGCCTTGTCCGAAGCAAGAAAAGCCACGGCCTCTGCCACATCTTCGGCGCTGCCCATGCGTCTGAGCGGGATGCTGTCTGTGTAGCTCGCCCGCACGTCGTCATTGAGTGTTGCGGTCATGTCCGTTTCGATAAAACCCGGCGTTACGGCGTTAACCGTAATCTGGCGGGCGGCCAGTTCTTTGGCGCAGGACTTGGTAAGCCCCAGCAGAGCGGCTTTGGCCGAAGCGTAGTTGGCCTGCCCCGCGTTGCCCATCTGCCCCACCACGGAAGAAATATTAACAATGCGCCCCTTGCGGGACTTGCTCATGATTTTTGCGGCTTCGCGCGTGCAGACGAACGCGCCGCGAAGGTTGACGGCAATTACGCGGTCGAAGTCTTCGTCCTTCATGCGTATAAGAACGCCGTCCTTGGTGATGCCAGCATTATTGACCAGCACCGCCAGATCAACGTTGTCTTTGATCTGGGTTGCGAAAAAGTCGGTCACAGCCTCGCTGTTGCTGACATCAAGTGCAAAGGCCTTGGCCTTGCCGCCAGCGGCGCAGATGTCGGCAGCGACTTTTTCCGCTTCTTCGGGTTTGCTGACGTAGGTGAGAAATACCTGAAAGCCGTCACGGGCAAGGGTCTGGGCAATGGCCCGGCCAATGCCGCGCGAACCGCCGGTAACCAGGGCTGTCGGCAGTCCGGCTGCAGGGGAGGATTGCGCTGTGCTCATGCTTATATCGCCTTTGTCTGAGTCCTGTAAAAAAAAGGAGACCGTATCCCTTGGATCGCCTTTTTGCGTTATTTGGGCAGCGCCGCTGCCCGGCTTACGGCCTGGCCTGACTGAAATTCAGTATACATGACGCTGTGCTGCGGGGCAATCCCGCAGGCGCATTGCCTCAAAAGCGTAACAATGCGGCGCCCCAGGTAAGGCCTGCTCCAAAAGCCGTCATAAGAACGCGGCTGCCGGGGCGAATGCGGCCTTGGGCACGAGCTTCGCTCAGTGCCAGGGGAATGGAGGCGGAAGATGTGTTGCCGTATTTTTCTACATTGGTGAACACGCGATCGCCCGTCAATTCAAGGCGGCTGCCCACGGCTTCAATGATGCGCATGTTTGCCTGATGTGGCACCAGCAGGTCCACATCTGCGCCCGAAAGGCCGTTGCGCGCGAGTACTTCCTCGCACACGTGCACCATGTTGCGCACAGCATGCTTGTATGTTTCGCGGCCCTGCATGGTGATGAAAAAGTCTTCACCAACAGGTTCGCCAAGGCCGTACTGGCAGCGGGTGCCGCCGCCGACCACAATAAGGTCGCGCTGCACGCCGTCGCTGTGGCAAACCACGTCTTCAACACAAGACATGGCATTGTTGGAAGCGCTGCTCACAATGCAGGCCGTGGCCGCATCGCCAAAAAGCACGCACGTGGAGCGGTCTGCCCAGTTTACGCGGCGGGTAAGCGCCTCTGTGCAGACAAAAAGAATTTTGGCGTCAGGATCCTGCGCCAGCAGGGCACGGCAGATGGAAAGCCCGTACAGAAAGCCGGAGCAAGCCGCGCTGATGTCAAAGGCCATGACCTTGCCCGCGCCCAGCTGCCCGGCAATGATGCAGGCCACGGAAGGAGAGAGCACGTCAGGGGTGCAGGTTGCGCCAACTATATGGGTGAGTTCCCCTGCGTCCATTCCGGCTTCCACAAGCGCCTTGCGGGCGGCCTTAAGGCCGAGATCCGAGGCGTTTTGCGCATCGTCCAGCCTGTGGCGCTGCTTGATGCCGGTACGGGAAACAATCCATTCGTCATTGGTGTCCACCACCTTGGCGAGATCGCTATTGGTCAGCACCGTATCCGGCACATAGGCGCTCAAGGCGAGCAGATGACAAAGTGGATTCATAGAAATACCGTATAGTTATATAGCGCGGGAGAAACGTGTGAGTTCCTCGTTGGCAAGAATGGTTTCACCGAGGCGACTGTTGGTTCCCTTGCGCACAAAGGTCCCGCTCATCTTGATGGCGTTTGTCATGGCCTTGGCGCTGGAGCGCCCGTGGCAGACAATGGCCAGGCCCTGAAGGCCCAGCAGGGGAGCGCCGCCGTATTCTGCATAGTCAATGGTGCGGGCAAAGCGTTTGAAAGCACCTTTGGCCAGCATGCCGCCAATAGCGGGCAACACGCCGGACGTAAACACCTTCTTGAGCATGCGCACCAGAGAGGTAGCCAGCCCCTCGCTCATCTTAACGACCACGTTACCGACAAAACCATCGCAGACAACTACGTCGATATTGCCGATAAAGATGTCGCGCCCTTCTGCATTGCCCGCAAAGTTGAGGTTCTGGGCCATTTTAAGCAGGTCGTAGGCTTCCTTGACCTGACTGTTGCCCTTGCCCTCTTCTTCGCCAATGCTGAGGATGCTCACACGCGGGGAGGCATAGCCCAGCAGGTCCCGGGCAAACGCATCGCCCATGAGGCCAAACTGGAACAGATGATAGGGGCGGCAATCCACATTTGCTCCCACATCAAGCACGACCACGGGATTTTTTTCCGTGGGCAGCAAGGTGGCAAGAGCTGGCCGCTCCACCCCAGGCAAACGCCCCATGATGAACATGCCGCAAGCCACCGTAGCGCCGGAATGCCCGGCGCTGACAACAGCATCCGCCGCGCCATCCTTGACCTGACGGCAGGCCACCTGGATGGACGCGTTTTTCTTGCGGCGCAGAATGTCCGAAGGCTTTTCATTCATATGCACCACATCATCGGCCTGAACTATGTCGAAATGCACATTGGTAAGATCGAGCTTTTCGAGCTCGACCTCCAGCTTGGGGGTGTCGCCCACAAGCTGGACATGCAGATCATAAAGCCTTGCAGCTTCTATAGCTCCCGGCACAACCACAGAGGGGCCAAAGTCCCCGCCCATGGCGTCCACGGCAATGATGGGGCGCTCGTTCATTATTCGTTTTCGCTTTTGGCGATCACCTGGCGGCCTTTGTAGGTACCGCAGTTGGGGCACACGCTGTGCGGAACGGTGGGTTCGCCGCAGGAGCAGTAGATAACGGCAGGCACGGCCACACGATCATGGGAGCGGCGCATGCCCTTGCGGGAACGGGATTTCTTGTTTTGCTGAACGGCCATGGTAGTCTCCTTTTCCTGTCTTGCGGAATGTTTGTGCGGGGTTGGGCGGCTTGGCGCACATGCCCGCCCGCAAGACACAGCAGATTAGTAAAAAAAATTGTGATTGTCTAGTTTTTGTGCAGAGCAAGGCCGCGCAATGCCGCCATGCGGGGGTCGCCTTCTTCTTCTGTGCAGGCGCACATGCCTTCATTAAGATTAACCCCGCATCCGGCGCACATGCCCTTGCAATTTTCCCGGCAAAGGGGTGTCGGGGGCAAGGCCAGCATGAATTCTTCCCAGCAAATGGCGGCAAGATCCAGCATGGGAGAGTTGCGTTCAAACACGATGCGGCCTTCGGTCACGCCATCCATATCGGGTATGGGGGCGTAATTTTTTTCTTCGTCTTCATCATCGCTGCCGCCAGGAAGACTCTCAAAATCTTCAAAGCGCGCGGCAATGGTCTCGGTGGAATCTTCCGCGCAACGGCTGCAAGGCAGAACAACTTCTCCCTCAAGCGTGCCGCGCACTAGCCAACCGCCGTCCGTGGGCAAAACCATAATGCGCGCGCACAGTGGTTTGCTCACGTGGCACTCCAGGTGGAATTCCTCCATGGGCTCCTGCCAGATGGCGGGGTCGTCCAGAGTAAATTCCTTGCCCTCGGGGGAAAGGTCATTGAGAGAAATACGATAGTTCTGCATGTGATACCTCGAAAGTCGGACTTCATACCTTTGCTGGTCAATCATGTCAATACATATTGTCAAGCGGCGTCGCAAGCCCTTCTGCGGCGCAGACCAAGCGAGTTGCCTGGGCAAGGATTTTGTCGTTTCCCGGTCCGGTCAGGCGCGATCCCGTGAGGTAGAGGGCCACGGTCAGCGGTTTGTTTTTGCCATTGCGGGACTTGGCTGCTTGCTCGGGATTGCTCGGCGGCAACAGTAAGCCCACATCGTTGGCGGTGCCGTTTTCTCCGCTGCCGCTTTTGTGCGCCGAGCGCCAGCCCTGGGGCGCTCCAGCGGGGATGCGCCCGGCCCCTGTTGCGCAGCCCAGCATCCAGTCTGTCAGCTGTTTTTTGGCTGGCGCTTTCAGCAGATTGCCGCAGAGCAGGCCGTTCAGGGTGCGGCACATGGCAAGGGGCGTTGTGGTGTCGCGCGCATCGCCGGGAATGGCCGTGTTCAGCTCTACTTCCCAGCGGTCAAGGCGAAAAGTAGTGTCGCCAAAACTGCGGGCAATGGAGGTCAGGCCCTCAGGGCCGCCCAACTGGGCAAGCACAATGTTGGCAGCCGTATTGTCGCTGTGTTGGAGCATGGCCGCGCACAGCTCTGTTACAGTCATGCCGTCTTCAAGGTGCTTTTCCGAAACGGGCGACCAGGGCTGGATGTCGCTTTTGGCAAAATGGATTCTCTGTTCAAGAATCCCCGGTTTGTCCCGCAGAACGGCTGCAGCCGCCAGCACTTTGAATGTGCTGCACATGGGGAAGCGTTCGTTCCCACGGTACGACAAAACTTTGCCCCCATCGCTGACGCTGGCTGCCACGCCGAGCCTGCCGCCGCTTGACGCCTCAAGCTCGGCCAGCATTTTTTGCAGGTCTTTTGCGCTGATTTCGGGGCTGGCAGCGGCCAGCGCGCAATTGATGACAGGCGCGCCCATCACGGCCCCAAACATGGCAACCGGCAGGGCGCAAAGACCGGCCAGAACAGCGCGGCGAGAGTAGCGGGAGCGTGAATTCATCAGCGTACCTGTAAAGTTATAAACGAGCGGCCCGCGTTACGCATCAGCGCCCGCTGAGCAGCAGGGCAGAAGCCAGCCCCACAAACACGCAGCCCGCCACGCGCTGCATCATGATCTGCCCGCGCTTTGAACGGTTGAACCATACGGCCAGACGGCCCCCAAGGGCGGCCACAGTCCAGAAAACCACGATGGTAGCCAGCATGAAGAGCCCGGCGAGGCTCAACACCTGCAAGGCCACGCTGCCGCGAGCGGGGTCGCAAAACTGCGGCAAAAAGGCCAGAAAAAAAAGTGAAACCTTGGGGTTGGTGACGTTCATCACTATTCCCCGGCGATAGAGCGTCATGTAGCCGGGGAAGTTGCTGCCAGTGCTGCTGGCGGCTCCATCTGCCACATCGGTTGTGGATGCCCCGGCGCGAAACGAGAGCCAGGCAAGCCACAGCAGATAGCCCGCGCCCGCTACTTTGAGCAGGGTAAAGGCCAGAGCCGAGGTCTGAAAAATGGCGGCAACGCCCAGCGCAACTGCCGTAGTGTGAACACACAGGCCCGTAACAAGCCCTAACGTGGTGATTATGCCAGCGCCAACACCAAAAAGAGCAGACTGGGTGAGCACAAAGATATTGTCCGGCCCAGGCGCAATGCCAAGCAGCAGGGCGGCGGCAAAAAAGGCCATCATTGCATCCGGTGTCAGCATGAAACACTCTCTCCAGCAAGCAGAAATTGTAGTTTTTGGGCGCGCGGGCGTGATTTGACGGCCAGCTCAAGCCGTAACGCATCGCCTTTGCAGCCGCAGGCCCGGCTGGCAATGAGCCGCACGGGCCGCCGCCCCTGCGTGTAGCGCGCCCCGCCTGGAACCTGCCCATTGTGCTGGCCCATGCGGCGCTCCATATTTGTGGTGATGCCGCAATACAGCGTGCCGTCAGCGCACTCCAGCAGGTAGACGAGCCAAGGGCTGTCAGTCATTGCGCGTAACCTCGGCGCGGCTCAGTCAAAGGCTCCGGCAAACCAAGCCGTCAGCAGGAAGGAAACAGCCCAGTTGCCGATGCGCCATGTCCACGGATTGGGCAGGCGGCCCGTGCTGAACTGCCGCAGATCGCGCATAACGCCCATGACCGTGCCTATTATATGGAAGAAGACAAAGCCGATGCCCGCAAGAAAACCAAACTGGGCAAGGCAGACCATAAAAAGGGCAAAGGTCACGCTGGCTGCAAGGCAACCTGTCTGGTCGTTGCCGCCCATCCACACGCGGCCAAGGTTCATGCCGCCTAGGCCTCCGGACTGACCGAAGGTTCCACGGTAGAAAAATCTGCTGCGGTACTCTTGACGCCCCGACTCTGACTGGCCTGAACCTGTGTCTACACCATCCCCATAGGGGCCGAAGCCGGAGGCACTATTCCACCCGTTGCCCTGCGCTCTGGCATTGCCTTGCCCAGTAGCGTTCTGGCTGGCATTGCGGGGGTCTTCGTGATCGTGCAGAATTTCCACATCAACCACACGCGGCGCACCCGCCTTGTCCGCATCGCCCTGGGGCAGGGCAGCCTGTTCAGAGGTGTCGGGTTGGTCGTGCCGCGGGCCGTTTGGGGGAACAGTCATGCAAAATCTCCTCGGAGCGCAACAAAAGGTTGGGCAAGCCCTGCGCCTGCTGTGTTTGTGCCTTCTGCCAGCTACGGCGTCAAGGGGCGGCCTTGTCATCCTCCCTTGCCAGTACTATTATATAGATTGCACCTCCGGCAACATGCTCGGGCGCAAAGGAGACGTTTATGAAAAATTTAGGTTCTGCAATCCTTTTGGCCGCAATGCTGACTGTGGGATATGGAATGATCAGCACGGTTCAGGCGAATCCAGCCAAAAACACCGAACAGACGCTGGATGAAGCATGGACTGCGTATAATATCGGACAATATAATAAAGTTGTGAAGATGGTGCAGCCTCTGGCCAGCGATGGCAATCCCCGCGCTCAGGTACTGATGGGACGCTGTTATGAAAATGGCCTTGGCGTACCTCAGGATATGGAAACCGCCGCCAAGTGGTTCCGTTTGGCTGCGGAGCAGAATTACGCCGAAGCGCAGGTGCAGTTGGGCTATCTGTACGAACTTGGCGCCGGGGTTCCCAAAAACGATACTGCCGTGGTCGATCTTATGAGCCGCGCCGCCAATGCTGGCAATGCGGAAGCCCAGTTCAACCTTGCGCTTTATCGCAGCCAGGGGCGGTATGGCTTTGCCAAGGATCCGGATCAGGCATTTGTCTGGGCCAAGCGTTCTGCCGATCAGGGCTTTGCGCAGGCGCAGCGCTATGTGGGCGCATGCTATGAATTTGGCGTAGGTGTGCCTGTAAATCCCTCAGAAGCCGCTGCGTGGTACAGCAAGGCCGCAGCCCAGGGACTTGAAAAGGAAGGCAATATCTTTAACTCGGAACGCGTGTACACCATGCCGTAACCGGTAACGCTTCTTTATTGCAAGACGATGCCCCCGTGTTATTCTGACCGGGGGCATCTTGTTTTTGTAAGCAATCACTGAACTATTTCTGCCCATTGCCATAAAGGTCAGAATCGTTCATGTTGAGGTATCCGTTAGTCTTGGCTCGTGCAGGCATGAGTGCGTTTTGGCCTATTGCATATCCGAAATATGACGATAAAACTGAAAATTGTTCCTTTTTTCAGAACGGGCGTCAGGTACCGGGAGGCACTATGAAGCTGGGTCTTTTGACGAAGATGTCGCTGTACATCCTTATTCCATCCATGCTTGGCCTGGCCCTTGTGGCTGGCATAAGTCATCGTATGTCTGAAGACGCATTGCGAAAGCAGACCCGCCAGGATATTGCGGCCATTCTGAAAGGGCAGGAAGTAGGCCTGAACGCAGTCTTTGTATCCATGAAGGAAGCGCTTGCCCAGATTGCCGAAAATCGCCGCCTTCGCCTCTTTCTTGAAGCTTATGCCAATGGCGCTCCCATTGACCACAACGATGAGCTTTTTCTCCACGCCCATGACGCCCTCAAAAACTTTACCGATGTGAACAGCAATATTGCCACATGCGGCCTTATTGCTCCTGACGGCAAAGTCATCATGCACAGCAAAAAGGGCGATACGCAGAAGTTCAGCAGCACCATTGGCGAAGATTTTTCAAAGCGCAGCTATTTTATCAACGGCATGAAGGGCGTGGTCAGCTCTGTCGGGTTGGTCAGCGTGGCCACCAAAAAAATGACCACCATCATCGGCATGCCCGTTAAGGACAAAGGCAAGATCGTAGGCGTTATTTACGGGGGCACAGACAACGACAAGCTGGCCAACGCCACCACAAACAAGATTGATCTTGGTGATGTGGGCCTGGCCTTTGTTATCAATACGGAAGGCGTGATTGTACAGCACCCCGACCTGATGCGCATCGGGCAGAAAGAAACAGGCTCGGCCTGGGTCGCGGAAGTTCTTAAAAACAAAAAGGGCCGCCTTGAATTTGTGAATGCCGAAGGGCTTGAAAAGATTCTGTATTATACAGATATGCTCGATGAAGGCTGGATATTGTGTCTGGAACTGGACAAAACCCTTCTTTACGAGCCCATCAGCGACATGCTGGTCAATAATGTGCTGACGGCGGTGGCTTGCGCCCTTGTGGTAGGCATCGTCATCTTTTTGAGTGTGCGCAGCATTGTACACCTGCTGGGCGGGCTTTCCGGCATTGCCGAGGCCATTGCTGGCGGCAGGCTCGAGTGCTCCACGGCGGAGGAGCGGCTGCTGCGAACCTCTGAAAAAAGAGGCGACGAGTTCAGCGTACTTTCATTTGGCATGGAACGCATGATGGCCAACATCAAGCGCCTGCTGGGCGAGAGCGAGGAAAAAACCGCTGCGGCGCATAAGGCCACAGAACAGGCCCGTCAGGCAACGGAGCGCGCAGAGCAGGCTGCCATCGAGGCGGAAAATGCGCGCAAGGAGGGCATGCTTGCTGCTGCGGGGCAGCTTGAAGGCGTGGCGGATATTCTTGCTTCGGCTTCGGCGCGGCTTTCCGAGCAGATAGGGCAGTCAGAGAAGGCTGCCTCCGAATCCGCGCAACGCCTTACCGAAGCGGCCACAGCCATGAATCAGATGAACGCCACGGTGCAGGAAGTGGCACGCAATGCTTCGGCTGCTTCGTCCACCTCCGAGGAGACGCGCAGCAGCGCTGAAAATGGTTCAAGCATTGTGCAGCAGTCCTTGCAAAGCATCGGACAGGTGCGCGAGATTTCGCACGGGCTCAAGAGCGACATGGCGGAACTGAATGACCACGCTCAGGCCATTAACCGCATTATGAACGTGATCTCTGATATTGCCGACCAGACCAACCTTCTGGCCCTCAACGCCGCCATAGAGGCCGCGCGTGCGGGCGATGCCGGGCGTGGTTTTGCCGTGGTGGCAGACGAAGTGCGTAAGCTGGCAGAAAAAACCATGGCCTCGACGCACGATGTGGGCAATGCCATCAAGGCCATCCAGACCAGCACGGCCAAGAGCGTGGATGTTATGGAAGTTGCCCTGCGACAGGTGGAGGTTGCCTCCGATTTCGCCGGGCAGTCTGGCGAAGCGCTCACCCACATTGTCGACAGTGTGGAGCTTGCGGCAGATCAGGTACGCGCCATTGCCACCGCCAGCGAACAGCAGTCTGCCACCAGCGAAGAAATCAACCAGACCATTGTGAAGATCAACGATATCTCCATGCAGACCGCCAGAGCCATGGACGAAGCCGCTCAGGCCGTGACGGATCTTACGCGTCAGGCCAAGGCTCTGAGCGATTTGATTGCAGAAATGAAGCGGGGATAGCGCGCCCGGCATATTGTGAGAAGGGGCAGCCCGGCGGAGTGTTGCCGGGCTGCCCCTTTATGCGTTTATCACAAGAAGGCTGGACGATCAGGCTGGCCGCCAGTCCTTGATGGCGATATCCACCGAAGCGATGCCGTTGTAGGTGTCGATACGCGGGGTGTAGGCCACAAGAATGTGCTTGTTGATGAGGGAGGCGGGCAGTTCGCCAGCCATGCGCCAGGCTTTTGCAGAAAGGGTAATGCCGCTGGCGCTGTCCGTCAGCCGCAAAAGTACGTGTTCCCTGCTGCGCCCAAGAAAAGAGCGTTCCTTGACCAGCAGCGGGGGCGACTGGAATACCGGCTCGGGATTGCCGGGCCCAAAAGGTTGCAACAGTTCAAGTTCCTTGAGAAAGTTGTGATCACCTGCCAGCTTGAAGCCCAGCTCGCATTCCAGCGTGATGCTGGGAAGCAGCGGGTTGGGGCCAAGCACTTCTTCCGCCACAGCATCGAATCGGGCGCGAAATTCCTCCAGCCTTTCCGGCGCAAGGCGCACCCCTGCCGCCTGACGGTGCCCGCCAAAGTTCAGCAGGCAGTCTGCCGTGCGGGTCAGACCGCCGTGCAGATCAAATTCGCGCACGGAGCGGCCCGAGCCTTTGAGGCTGCCCTGATCGTCGCATACGATGATGGTGGGCCGGTAGTAATCTTCCACAATGCGCGAGGCCACAATGCCCACGATGCCGGGGTGCCAGTCCTTGCCGTAGAGCACAAGGCCTGCGCGCGGCCCGCGCGACAGTATGTCTGATGCCTGCGCCTTGGCTTCTGCGTAGATGCGTTCTTCTTCCTGACGGCGGGCCAGATTGAGTTCATCGAGCTCCTGCGCCATGCCTGCGGCGGCAACGTGATCTTTTTCGCGCAGCAGGCGCAGGGCCAGCTCGCCCTTGCCCATGCGCCCAGCGGCGTTGATGCGCGGCGCAAGGCGAAAAACAGCCTGTCCGGCGCTTAACGCCGCCGCGGCGTTCATTCCGCTGGCAACTTTCAAGGCCGCCATGCCGGGCCGTTCCGCCCGCGCAATGCGGGCAAGCCCGCCGCGCACGAGCACGCGGTTTTCTCCGGTGAGGGGCATGACGTCCGCAAGGGTGCCCAGCGCCACCAAATCAAGGCAATCGCCCATGTTGTGCTTTTTGCCCGTATGCGGGGCAAGGGCGGCGTTGACGCCCCCCATAAGGTAAAAGGCCACGCCCACGCCAGCAAGGTGCGGGTAGGGCAGATCTTCTGCGGCGAGGATGCGGGGGTTGCAGATGGCGTGGGCAGGGGGGAGCTCTTCGGGCGGCAGGTGGTGGTCGGAAACCACCACAGTCATGCCAAGCTCCCGAGCGCGCTGCACTGCCTGCACGTCTGAAATGCCGCAGTCCACCGTGAGCAGCACGCCGCAGCCCTGGGCGGCCAGCGCCTCAATATGCGGCACGTTAAGGCCGTAGCCCTCGCTGCGCCTGTCGGGGATATGCCAGTCCGCGTGGATGCCGTGGCTTTCAAGCACATCCAGCACCAAGGTGGCGGCTGTCACGCCGTCCACGTCATAATCGCCCCAGACTGCCAGTTTTTTTCCGGCCAGCAGTTCAGATGCCAGCAGACTGGATGCTTCGGGCAATTGGGGCCAGCGGTCAGGGGGCGTGAGCGTATCAAGCCGGGCGGACAAAAAGGCGTCCATGGCATCCCTTTCGGAAAGGCCACGCCGCCAGAGAATCTCAAGAAGAAGGGGCGAGATGGAGAGAGCATCTGCCCATTGCCGGGGCGGCGTGGGGCAGATGTTTTGCACAGGCTCGCGGATCAGCCAGTTTTTCAAAGCGTTAGCCCGCCGTTTTGGGTTTCTGCGCGGCCCCGTTTTGTGCGGCCTGAAGTGCGGCGCGTACTCCTTCTAAGCGGTCGGCGGGTACGAGCTGTTTCTGAATAAGCCATGCCAGGAATTTGAGCGAGGTTTCGTGCCGTGGGGCCAGCTCAAGCGCTTTCAGCAGATAATCAACGCACTGGCCGATATCCTTGAGTTCAAGCAGCACGCGGGCCATGTTCATGTACAGGTTTTCGTCAGTGGGCGAAAGTTCAAGAGCGCGCTGGTAGTATTCAAACGATTCCTGCAACATCTTGCTTTTGCGAAGATTGATGCCAAATTCATTGAACAGGTGCTTGTGCTCTGGCTCGAATGCGGCTTCGAGTTTTACCAGGCGCTGAAAAATGTCCTGCGCCTTGGCGTTGTCGCCCCGCTCAAGATAGGTCAGCCCAATACCAAAGTTGGCCCGCACGTTTTCTTCATCCACCTTGAGGGCGCGCGTGTATTCAAATTCGGCGGCAAAGTTTTCGCCATTTTCACGATGTTCGTCGCCGTTATCAATGCTGCGCTGGATCTCCTGCATTTTGGGGAAAACGGAATTGAGGTAAAATTCCGGCTCGGGCGAGAATTTGGAAATAAGCTCGTCCAGGGTGATTTTGCGCTTGGGGCCGCTGGGCACATAGTTGGTATTGAGCGGTTGGCAGTCAATTTCCTTGCCGTGCTGCTCTATGAACCAGAAGGTTTTTTGCACGGTCTTGCGCGTGGTCGTGCCAGTACCCACCCTGCGGACTTCCTGAGTGGAGAAGACCCCGCGAACATCGGTTTTGCCGCTGTTGTGGGAATCGCCTTGCGCGCTTTTGGGCGTTTGACCGGCCATGCTCATCCTCAATACTTCTTTATGTGTGCGCGGAGGCCATTTCCTCCGTAATCTGCCGGGCCATTGCCAGCGGGTCCGGCGCAGCCGTGATGGGCCTGCCCACAACCAGATAGTCAGCTCCTGCCGCAATGGCCAGAGCGGGCGTCATAACGCGGCGCTGGTCGCCAGCGGCGGAACCCGCAGGGCGGATCCCGGGGCAAAGGCAGCGCAGGCCGGGGCAACTGGCCTTGATGGCTGTAGCCTCATGCCCTGAGCAGACCACGCCGTCAAGCCCCCACGGCCCCGCCTGACGGGCCAGAGCCAGAGCAAAATCGGCGGGCGAGGCCTCGATGCCGGGCATTTCGCCGGGCGCAAAACTTGTAAGCACTGTCACGCCAAAGAGCAGGGGGCGCGGCCCGGAAACCCCGGCTGCCGCCTCAGCCGCTGCACGGCACATGCGTTCACCGCCCTGGCAGTGCAGGGTCAGCATGTTCACCCCAGCCGCCGCCGCAGCTTTGACAGCCTGCGCCACGGTGTTGGGGATATCGTAGAACTTCAGGTCAAGAAAAACGCTGAAGCCCATTGCGGACAGTTCTTCCAGCAGGCCGGGGCCTGCATGGGTGAACAGCTCCATGCCCACCTTGCACCAGGGAACCGTGCCGCGCAGTTTGCGCGCCAGCGCGAGTGCAATCTGTTTTTCGGGCAAATCCAGAGCTACCGCCAGTTGTGGCCGATGCTGCGGCCTGTGCTGCTGCGTGGGCATGTTGCTTCCTGTGCTGCTGCTCGCGGCCAGAAATCCGGCTGTACGAACAAAATATGCGGTTTCAGGTCTTTTGCCCCAACACGCATGCCGTGCTGCGGCGGGGGCGGATCATTCTTGCTGGCGGTCTGCGGAGCAGCCCACAGCAGAATCTGTCAGTACCGGTCAGCGCGCATCAGCGGTTGAGAATCTCATCCAGCAGGTGCGGATTGCGCGCAGGTGCAAGCCCCGCAGCCACATACACCGCCCGCAGGGTATCGTAGGCCTGATCCAGATTGTCGTTTACAATGACAGAATCATACCATCGGGCCTGAAGAATCTCTGACCTCGCGTTGACAAGGCGGCGCGCAATAGTTGGCTCGTCATCCAGCCCGCGCCCGCGCAAACGGTTTTCAAGCTCGTGCAGGCTGGGGGGCAGGATAAAGGCAAACGTGGCTTCCGAAAGGGAAAGCTTGAGCTGCGCCGCGCCCTGCACGTCAATGTCAAAAAGCACGTCCTGGCCCTGATGCAGCTTTTCCTTCACAGGAGCCAGCGGCGTACCATAAAAATTGCCGTGAACCTCGGCCCATTCTGCAAAATATCCCTGTGCACGCCGCCGCTCGAATTCCTCGTGGCTCAGAAAAATGTAGTCCTTGCCGTCCACTTCGCCCTGACGCGGTTGCCGCGTCGTGCACGAAACCGAGTAGCCAATATGCGGAAATTCCGCCAACAGGCGTTTGACCAGTGTGGTCTTGCCTGCGCCAGACGGTGCGCTCAGCACCAGTGCTATGCCTTCGCGGGGCATCAGTCCCCTTCCTCTTGCGCAAAGCGCTGACTGATTGTTTCCGGCTGGATGGAGGAAAGTATGACGTGGTTTGAATCCGTCACCAGAATGGAGCGCGTTTTGCGCCCCTGGGTGGCGTCAATGAGTCTTCCCTCAGCCCGCGCGTCTTCGCGAAGGCGTTTCATGGGCAAAGATGCAGGGCTGACAATGCCCACAACCCGGCCCGCCAGCACATAGTTGCCAAAACCAATATTGATAAGACGTTCGCGAGGCATGTTTATTCCAGATTCTGAACCTGCTCGCGGCATTTTTCCAGTTCGTTTTTAAAATCAACCACCATGCGCGAAAGCTGCACATCAGGCAGCTTGTTGCCGCATGTATTGATCTCGCGGAAGCACTCCTGCAAGGTAAAGTCGAGCCGCCGTCCGGCATCGCCGCCGGTTTGCAGCAGGTCGTGCAGGCGCGCCAGATGCGTGTTGAGGCGCGTGAGTTCTTCGCTCACATCCAGGCGGTCTGCCAGAATGACGGATTCCTGCAAAAAGCGGCCTTCTTCCAGCTCCTGCCCGTTCTGGGACAGGGCCTCGCTCAGGCGCTCACGCAGGGCATTGGCGCGTTCTTCCTTGATATTGGGAGCGCGGTCGGCAATAAGGCCTGTCCATTCTTCCATGCGCAGTATGCGGGAGTGCATGTCGGTGGCAAGGGAGCGGCCTTCGGCGGAGCGGGCCTCGTTCCAGTCTTCCAGCGCAAGGGCCAGGCCTTCTTCAAGGCAGCGGGCGGTGTCTTCGTCCAGCTCCTCGCCGCTGTCGCCCCAAAGGGAAGGGATCTGCAACAGCGCGTTGAAGTCGGGAACATAGGCCTCGCCGCGAGCATCAGCCAGTGCCTGCAAATTATCAAGCATGGCTGCTGCCTGCACCATGTCAAACCGCATGGCAGGGGTGTTGCCCGGCGCATACTGCAAGACCAGGCTCACATCCACGCGCCCGCGCGAGGCATAGCGCCGCACCACTTTTTCAAGGCGCGGTTCAAGGCTGCGTATAGAGAGAGGCAAACGCCACTTGAGGTCAAGATGGCGACTGTTGACGCTTTTAACCTCCCACTGCTGGGTGGTGTAGTCGTTTTCCACCAGGCAGCGGCCAAAGCCGGTCATGCTGCGGAGCATAGCTTCCTTCCTGCTAAAGATATGCGTCAGTGTAGAGCAAGGGGCTTGCGAATGCAACAAATGCCCTTGGCCCGGCGCTGCGGGTATGCATTTTTTATTTTTAAAATCAGCGTATTATGCCTGCGATCCGCCGGAATTTCCGCTGCAGCCGCCGCAGCCGCCGCCAGCCGCGCAGGAGGGGGGCATGCCTTTGCCCATGGGGCGCACCGGGCCGGGCTTGTAGGGGAAAGCCCCGGTTTTCAGCGGGCTGGGTACGCACATCTGCTTTTCTGTGGCGGGGGAGCTGCACTTGGGGCAGGCGGGAACTTCGTCGCCAAAAACGAGATCTTCAAATTTATTGCCGCAGGCCGTGCAGACAAAATCGTACATGGGCATGATTATTCTCCTGATTCGTTGCCGAAATGAAACCCTTGCGGCGGCATACCGCAACATGGGGGCGCCAGAATAATTACTGTTGAAAATGTTCTGAAGCTTGCGCAGGCCGCTGCGGTCAGAAATCGACCAGCCTCCCAGGCGCGCAATTGTGCGGGCCGGGTGGCGTCAGGGGCTTGCCCACATGCTTTGTGTGCATATATAAGTATATATACGGTCAAGGCAAGGGCGGTGTTTTGCCGCCCGGCCGCCGCGCAACAACCGGTCTTGGCGACCGCGTTAACGGGCCGCTCCCCGTTTGGAGGATCATATGAAAAAAATTCTGGTGCTGGCTGGCGACTATGTTGAGGATTATGAAATCATGGTGCCTTTCCAGATGTTGCAGATGCTGGGCTATGAAGTGCATGCCGTCTGCCCCGGGAAAAAGGCCGGAGAAAGTGTGCGTACGGCCATCCATGACTTTGAGGGCGACCAGACCTATTCTGAAAAACGCGGACACAACTTCGGTATCAACTACGATTTCGACAAGGTAAACACCGCTGACTACGCAGGTCTTGTTATTCCCGGTGGCCGCGCCCCGGAATATCTGCGTCTGAACCCCCGCATTCTGGAAATCGTGCGCGAATTCAACGACGCCAAAAAGCCCATTGCCGCCGTGTGCCACGGCCCGCAGATTCTTGTGACGGCTGGGGTGCTGAAAAACCGCAGTTGCACTGCCTACCCGGCGGTCAAACCCGATGTGGTGGACGCCGGGGCCACCTGGTGCGATTTTAACGAAACACTCACCAGCGCCACTGTGGACGGCAACCTTGTTTCTGCCCCCGCGTGGCCTGCCCATCCCGCCCTGATCGCCGAATTTGTTAAGCTGCTGGGCGCGAAGATCAGCATCTAGCCTGCTTGCGGGGGGCCTGTAAGGGGTTCACCGAAAGAGCAGCACAGGTTTATACAGATAAAAGAAAAGGAGAGCCATGCTCTCCTTTTCTTTTATGAAGTGCACAGCGACACAGCGGCACTGCATTTATTTTTGCTCTATCAGCTCCACCACAAGACCTTTTTCGGTAAGGGCCACGGGCCGTGCGGGCAACAGCCCCGTATCAGCGCCGGGTCTTTTGACTTGTGCGGGCAGGCGTATGGAGCAGGCGGCGTAGTATTCGTTAACGCCTTTCACTGAGTTCTTCTTGTTCTTGCCCGCAGATTCCGGCGTGGGTGCCGCTGGTGCGCCAGTGGATTCCTCTGCGGGTGCCGCATCCGTTGGGGAGTCCGCAAATGCCTGCGGATTGTCCGCAGCCACCAGCATGCGGGGCAGTTTGAGCTGCTCTGCCAGAAATGCCTGATGCTTGCGGGCCACGGCTTCGCGCAGGCGAGCCGCGCGTTCAAGCTTGACGCTGTGGGGAATCTGCCCGTCAAAGCGGTCTGCCGCCGTGCCCGGCCGTCGCGAATAGGGGAACACGTGGGCGTAGCTCATGGGCAGGCGGTCGATCAGCTCCAGCAACTGGCGCATGTCGTCTTCCGTTTCGCCGGGAAAGCCTGCGATAATATCCGCGCCCAGGCCCATGATGGGCCAGTGCGAGGCCAGCGCGCTCACGGCATGCTCCAGCATGGCCGGGGTGTAGTGCCCGCGCCCCATGCGTTTGAGCACCGCCTGACTGCCGTGCTGCAAAGAAATATGCAGGTGGGGGCAGAGCATGCGGCAGGCAAGCAGGGCGTCCAGCCCCTGCTGATCGAGCTGGCCGGGTTCCAGCGAACTGATGCGCAGCCTGGCCTGCCCGGCAAATTCCGGCGCAAGGGCAGCGTCAAGCGTGCGCAGCAGATTCCAGAA
Source organism: Desulfovibrio intestinivivus (assembly GCF_053570665.1). Classification (NCBI taxonomy): domain Bacteria; kingdom Pseudomonadati; phylum Thermodesulfobacteriota; class Desulfovibrionia; order Desulfovibrionales; family Desulfovibrionaceae; genus Desulfovibrio; species Desulfovibrio intestinivivus. The sequence goes on from NZ_JBRBQT010000001.1 coordinate 2,213,477, forward strand.
GTCGCCCGTATCCGTGCCGCGTCCATACTGGCCCAGATTGATACCTGAGACCATGATTTCCGCATGGCCTGCCTGCAACAGGCGGCGCGCCTCGGAAACGATTTCATCCACCGGGCGGCTGCGCGGTTTGCCGCGCGTAGAGGGAACAATGCAATAGGTGCAGCGGTGGGCGCAGCCATCCTGCACTTTCAGTACCGGGCGGGCGCGCTTGAAGGCGGAAATCTGAAACGGCGGAAAGGCCTGCGGACTTGTCTGTGCAGCGGTCTGCGCAGGGCTTGCTACGGCAACTGTGGCCGCAGGTGCGGTAGCCTCCAGCATCCCTGCGGATTGGATGACTCCCTCGCCGTCAATGTCGGCCCAGGGGCCATGCAGCAGACGGCTTTTTTCTTCCTGCGGCACAAGCAGATCAGGGACGGCCCAAATGGCGCCGGGGCGCGGTTTGTAATCGGCAAACAGACGCGCCGCGCAACCGGTGAGAATCAGGCGCGAGGACGGAGCCTCCCTGCGCAGGCGGAACACGGCATTGCGCGCGTCCCTTTCGCCCTTGGAGGTGATGGCGCAACTGTTGACGCACACCACATCCGCCTCGGCAGGGGCGCTGCATTCCACGCCGCCCTGGACAAGCCAGGCTTCGCGCAGTGATTGGGTTTCGTACTGATTGACCTTGCAGCCGAACGTGACCAGATAAAATTTCCAGGCAGACATGGCGCAGATGTACGCAAAAGCGCTTGCCTTGACAAGCCAGGGGCGGCTAGGGTGCCTTCATGCCAATATTGCTGCTTTTTATTTTTTTGTGCTGTGCCCATGTCGTACATGCCGAGACGGCTACGTCATCCAGTGCGCCCTCCAACGCGCCCGCAACTGCGTCTGCCAATGCAGCCCCTGCAAGCGGAGCCACCGGGGCGGCAGCTGCCAACGGCCTGATTGACGCCGCAGATCTGCCCGCAGGGCTTGATGATGCCGCGCAGGTGGATTTTTATTGTCTGCGGCGGGCCTATCCGCAGATTACAGGCATGACGACGGACGCGCAGGGCCAGTGGCTGGTATTTAACGATGGCCGCCGCGTGCTGTATGACGCTGCGCCGGGTGCGGCCCCCTTGGCTGGTTCGCAGGAATCCGAGTGGGTGGTGAGTGTGCGGGCGAGCATGGCCGAGCCCTATCCACTGGAGCCGCAGCGGCCCGATACTCCACAGGGCGTTTCGCCGGGGCGGCGGCGCTCTTATGATCTGCTGCAAGCCCTCTACGGATCTACGCCCAAGGCTGTTGGGGGGCATCTGGTCCAGGCCCGCCTGCTGGGGCAGCATCTGCATCTTTCATCCGCAGCGGCGCAAGCCATGAACAGGGCAAACGCCAATCTTGCCCCGCAAGCCGCTCAGGAACCTCGTCTGAAAACCCTGCTGAAAATGGACGGCGGGTTCGCCTGGCGGCGTATTGCGGGCGAGAACCGCCTGAGCCCTCACGCGTTTGGCATTGCCTTTGACATCAGCCCCGGCATTGCCACCTATTGGCGCTGGAGCAAACTGCGCCCGCACCCCTTGCAGCAAAGCTATCCCTCCGCCATTGTGGCAGCCTTTGAAAACGAGGGCTTTATCTGGGGCGGTAAATGGCACGAATATGATCTGATGCACTTTGAATACAGGCCGGAAGTCATCTGCAAGGCCCGCGTGTGGCAGGGGCTGGAGCCTTTGCCCAAACAGGATATCCAGCAGGAATCCGTACAGGAGGCAGCCCCGGATATCGCGCGGAAGCCCGCGCACAAGACAGTACGGAAGCCCGTGCAGAAGCCGGAAAAGGCCGAAACGCCGCCTTCAGAGCAGCAATCCGCCAGCCCTGCTGTGGAGGCAAAGCCTGCTGGCGACGATGCTGCCATCGCTCCGTAAAACAGGCAGAAAGAAAATTTTTCCGCTCATACAGCTTGCAGGCTGATAATAAAAAGCTCCTTGAAAAAGGAGCTTTTGCGTTTTTAGTATTGCCGCATTTTATGGAAGGCGCAGGAGCCTGCATCTGCTTGCCGGGGGGATCAAATCAAAACCACCCGATGGCGGGTGGCTTTGATTGAGATATCCGTGAATGGGGTGGCTTACACGCCTCGGGCGGCGGCTTCGTCCACAACCCAGATCAGTTCGCCAAATCCGGGGCGCACCTTTTGTGCGGGCAGGGTGGGTTCGGCCAGCAGGTTGAGCGCGCGCGAAAGCACATCGTGCTTTTCCTTGCCGGTCACGAGGAACATGCAGCAGCGGGCGTTGTTGATGACGGGCAGGGTGAGCGTGAGGCGGTCGGCCTTGCGTTCGGGCACGTACTGGTCAATGACAAGGCGCTTGCGTTCGGCAAGGGCGGGCGAATTGGGGAAAATGGAACCCGTGTGGCCGTCTTCGCCCATGCCCAGCAGCATAAAGTCAAAGCGGGGCAGTTCCTGCGGGCCGAGATTGAATTCGGCGCGGATCTGCTGCTCGTATTTGACGGCGGCTTCAACGGGATCTTCCTCGCCGCGCATGCGGAAAAAGTGCATGGCAGGAACCATGCTCAGCAGTTCGCGGCGCGCAAGCCCGTAGTTGCTGTCAGGATGATCAGGGCCAACGCAGCGTTCATCCACCCAGTAAAAGGTCATTTTGTCCCAGGGAAGACGGTCGGCCCAGTCTTTGCCCGCCAGCAGGCGGAAAAGTGGCGTGGGGGTCTGCCCGCCGGAGAGCGCGATTCTGAAAACACCCCTGTCGGCGATGGCTTCTTCGCAGGCTGCCGCCAGAATGTGGGCGGCGCGTTCGGCCATAGCGGCAGGATCTTTATGGATATGCACCGTAAGGTGTATGGAACGGCTGAGGCCCGACATTTTGCGGCTCCTTGAGTTTATGTAGGCTGGCACGGGCATTGTGCGGCCCGCCAACCGCAACACTATGACACATTCACCTGCGCGAGAAAAGGGCATAGTGGACAGGTGACTGTGAAAACTACTGAAATTCTTCCAGCAGATCAGGCGCTATGGCAAAGTGCAGCATCTCTCCATTGGCGAGGCCCAGAGTTTTCCACGAAGCTTCGCAGGTGAGTTTGCGTGCTGCCACAATGGATTTGCCAAGCGGGCTTGTGCCGTCAACTTCAATTGTCCATCTGCGTTCAAACGTATCACCCGGGAATGTGGGCTGCACGGCATTAAGAAAACGCTGCATCAGCTCCTTGCCGTCCGGCGCAAAAATTTTGACCGAAAGATCCACGTTGTTGACGGGGATAGTGCTGATATTCTTACTTTGCACGTCCACCACAACAAGAAGCGTCTTTCCGTCTGAAATCAAACCTGCGCTGGCTGTGCAGGCTTTGAGAGGAAGTGTCTCTTCCATGCGTTTTTTTATCTTGGCATTTTTGTCAAGAAGCAGTTGCCGTTGCGCGACCATGCGCTCCATCTGGAACTCGCGGTACTGGCGAACCAGCTCCTCGGCATTGACCATGTCGTCCAGCTTCCAGCCTTCTGGGGTTTTGTCCATGCGCAGCAGCACTGAAAACTGTTTGTTCAGCACGGGGTGGCGAATCTGCGCGGCTATCAGCGCTGTATTCTCCGTGGGGTTCTGCAAGGTCATGGTTGTAAAAAACTGGGTAAAAAAGTTTGGCGGCAAAACATACAGGGGGCTTCTAAGGCGCACCAGTTCGTCAGTTTCTTCCTTGACGGGTTCTTCCTTGACGCGTGCCTGCTTGAGCAGACCAACCTGAATCATGTCGCTCAGATCACGCAACTGGTTTGGCCCTTTTTTTAAAAAAGGGTAATGCTCTGCAATGGCTTTGGCCAGGGGCAGGGAAATGGCGTCAAAGTTTATGCGTTGCGCCAGTTCTGTGGGTTTGGCCGGGTGCAGGGCGTCCTTTATCTGCGCAAAGGCAAATTCGGCAGTCTGCCTGTACTGGTAGTACCGCCAGCCGCTGAATCCGCCCACCGCCGCCAGAATCACAAGCAGCACTGCGGCCAGCGCCAGCAAGTGTTGGCGTATGAATGCCACAAAGGGCGCAATAAAGGGCAGGTTCATGGCGCTTTCCTCTCTGTGTCGGCAGCCTTGGCCTGAGATTTGTGGCCGCATTCCAGAACAGGCTCTGCGCGGCGCATGCGCCTGCGTCCGAGCCGTAAAGGCAGCGGCGTGACCGGGCGGGATTTTGCCATGTCGATACGGATAATGCCCCATGCTCCCATGGGCAGCCAGGGCAAGACCCTGTTGCAGCCGGAAAGGGCGCACGATGCATTCCATGTGCCCTGCGGCCCGGCAAGCACGCTTGCCCCGCTGATGCGGCCAGCCGAAATGCTCCTGAGCGTCCGCCATATCTGCCACCAGCAGAATGTCGGGCCGGGCCATGCGGTTTTGCGGCCGCCAAGCAGGTGGAGCATAAAGGGAAGCGAAGCCGAGTTCCAGAATGTGAGGGCAAGGCCTGCGGAGGCCACGCGCAGAGATTCGGCTATGGCCTTGCGCGTGCTTTCGGCGCTGGGTGAAACAAGGTGCAGTACAACCCAGTCAAATTCGTCATCATCAAAGGGCAGGTGATCGTCAGCGGCGGCCAGCACCTCGGCGCGGTCAGCCATACGGCTTGCCTCGGCCCGCAACTCGGGATTGTGCTCCGTGGCGGTCATGTCAAAGCCGTATTCCCACAGCAGGGGCAACAGTTCGCCGCGTCCGCAGTTCACTTCAAGCAGGGTGCGGCCACGGCGAGGCCAGGGGGCAAGGCAGTGCTGCACAAGCTGCTTCTGCATATGCAGGGCATACTGCCCTGTGATATCCGACTGTCGGTCATCCATACCGCGCCTCGCATTTGCCGTTAATCCTCTGCATATTCCACTATTTTACAGCATCTGTAAATCGGCAAAGCGCCCTGATGCGGTGGTGTTGCCGCGTCGCCAGGGCACAAACAAACCGCAACGCGGCTGCTTGCAAACAAGAGCCGCGTTGCGGTTGAAGACCGGGCCGTGCCGACCGTATTGGCGTTAAAAATTACAGCGCGGCAATGGCCTCAATTTCAACCTGCGCGCCAAGCGGCAGCTTGCTGACCTCAACGCAGGAACGCGCGGGGCAGGGGGCCGTGAAATATTTTTTGTACACTTCGTTAACAACCGCAAAGTTGCCCATATCGGTGATGAACACGGTGGTTTTGACCACATTGGCGGCGGTCAGACCCTGTGATTCCAGCAATGCCATAACGTTTTTGCAAGCCTGTTCCGCCTGAGCGCTCACATCACCTTCCACCAGCTTGCCGATGGCGGGGTCAATGGGAATCTGGCCGGAAAAGAAGAACATGTTGCCGGTCTTGATGCCCTGGCTGTAAGGGCCGACTGCCCCGGGGGCCTTGCTCGTGCTGATGACTTCCTTGCTCATGGCGCTTCCTTCTTCAAGATTGCTGATAAGGGTTGAAGGTACTAGGCCGTCGGCCTGCTGCAAGGATAGCCAATGGCATAACCTGCCAGCGGCGGGCGGCTGCGGACAGCTTGGCACAGCCCCGCGCCGGAGTCAAAGCCCGGCGGTTCGTGTGAGGGGCGTTCTGGCTTGGTGAGGCGGTTCTGCTTCGGGATTCGGTTACGGGTTCGGTTTCAGTTTTTTGCCGTGAAAATAGTTTGAAACCAGCGCGCCAGAAATATTCTGCCATACGCTGAACAGTGCGCCAGCAATGGCTGAAACCGGAGAAAAATGCGCCAGCGCGAGGGCCGTAGCCAGGCCGGAGTTTTGTGTGCCGACCTCAAAGCAGAGGGCGCGGCAGCGGGGCTCATCAAATTTCCAGATGCGGCCCACGGCATAGCCAAAGGCCAAACCCAGCAGGTTGTGGCACACGACTACCAGAAATATGTCGGCGCTGGCCTCAAGGATGCTCCGGGCATTGATGGCCATGATGCCAGCCACCACCAGAGTGATGGTAAGCGCCGAGGCCGGGGGCAAAAAGGGGATGGCCCGCTCGGTAAGCCTGCCGCAGTAACGGTGCGCCGTAATGCCCAGAATAACCGGGATCACCACGATCTTGAGAATGGAAACGAACAGGCCTCCCATGTCTACAGGAACCCACACGCCGCCAAGCAACCATGTGAGCACCGGCATGAGCGCCAGTGCAACAACGGTTGTCAGCGAGGTGAGCGCCACGGAATACGGCACGTCACCTCTGGCAATAAAGGTCAGCACATTGGAGGCGGTGCCGCCGGGGGCCGTGCCCACAAGGATGACCCCCATTGCCAGATCAGGCGACAGGGCGAACAGATGGCACAACGCAAAGGCCAGCAGCGGCATGCAGCCGAACTGGGCAAGCAGGCCCAGCAGCAGGGCGCGCGGCTGGGAAAACACCATGCTGAAATCCTTGAGCCTCAGGGTCATGCCCATGCCAAACATGATGCATCCCAGAAGCGGCGTAACATGCGGGGCCACCCAGCGGAACAGCTCCGGCTTCCACAAAGCCAAAGCCGAGCATGCCAGAATAAGCGCTCCCATGTAACGGGTAAGTGCATTGCCAGCGCGTTGTAAGATACTCAACCTTTGTCTCCTGTTGCGCGGTTTTCTGCCGCAATGGTGTGAGGCGCATACTGGCAGAGAGAGTACCCGGTTGCAAGCAAGGGCACTTGCACTTGGCTTGGGCAAAAGGTATCGCTCAGGTACTTTCAGGTGCTGATTCGTCGTGGCGCGCCATGCGTTCTGCATCTTCCGGACAGTTTCATACCCAAGAGCAGCAAGAATGGCAGAACTTTCCAGCCTTATGCAAATTCAGCCTTTTGTGCAGGCCTATGTGCTTGCGGTTGCTTCCATTCTGGACGCGCCCGTTACCGTGGTTGACTGCAATCTGGTGCGCGTGGGCGGCACGGCGGAATATGAGTCGCTTATCAGCCGGAAGATCGCGCACAGTGCTTTTTTCGACAAAGTATTCAAGACCGGCAAGCCAGCCTTTGTCAAAAACGTTCAGAAGGATCAGGCATGCAGCGTGTGCGCCAACCGCGAGAACTGCAATGAACTCGCCGACATGGCCTACCCCATCTTTTTGAACAACAAGGTGGCTGGCGTTATTGGCATTGTTGCGTTTAACGAGGACGAGCGTGGGCGGCTGCTGGGGAATCAGGAAAAGCTTCAGGAATTCCTCAAATATATGAGCATGCTGATTGAAAGCAAACTTGTCACGCAGCAGCATTCGCGCATTCTTGAGCACCAGCTTGATGCGGTCGTAAGCGGTGAACGCAAACAGCTGGAAGAAACCCCCCTGCTGGGCAACAGCGCTGCCATTCGCGATATTCTGGCCCTGGTGCAGAAGATCGCCGCATCGGATTCCACCGTGCTTATCAGCGGGGAAAGCGGCACCGGCAAGGAGGTGCTGGCCCGCACAATCCACAGTATGAGCGGGCGCGGCAAGCGCCTGATGACGGCTGTAAACTGCGGGGCCATCCCTGAAAATCTGGTTGAGAGCGAACTGTTTGGCTACGAAGAGGGCGCATTTACTGGCGCCAGAAAAGGCGGAAGCATGGGCAAGTTTGAACTGTCCCATGAAAGTACCCTGTTTCTGGACGAAGTGGGCGAGATGCCCTTGCCCGTGCAGGCCAAACTGCTGCGCGTGCTTCAGGATAAATGCGTGCAGCGGGTGGGCGGTTCTGCGTCCATCCCGGTGAATGTGCGCATTGTGTGCGCCAGCAACCGCAATTTACAGGAAATGGTCGCCCAGGGGACCTTTCGCAACGATCTGTACTATCGTCTGAATGTCATCCCCATCCATATACCGCCCTTGCGTCAGCGGCGTGAGGATATTCCCGTTTTTATCGAGAGTTTTCTTGCCCGCTACCGGCGTGAGCTGCGCCGCGACATACGCGGGCTTGACCCAGTGGCTTTTGACGCATTCATGGGCCATGACTGGCCGGGGAATGTACGTGAATTGCGCAATATCATTGAGTATCTTGTTAACGTTGTTGAAGGCCCACTGATACGGGCCAATGATTTGCCGCAGCATTTTTTTGCCAGGCGGTCAGGAACATCGTCTGCAACAACGCTCAAGGAAATGCTCGCAACGCACGAAAAACAGCTTTTGGAGCGCCTGATCGGCGTAGCTGCCAGCACTGAGCAGAAAAAACTTCTGGCGCAGCGTCTGGGCATCAGCAGCGCCACATTGTACCGTAAACTGCAGGAATATAATCTGCTGCATTAGTTCCGCGAAATAATACAACAGCCAGCCTCGTCTTTTCAGACCGTTTCTATACGGCTGCGGCAAGTGCTTTCTCGAATTTGAGAAATCTATTCTCATATTTGAGAACACAATAATGCCTTGAAATGCTGACTAATTTAACTATATTTGTTCTAAGTGTTTTCAATTTTGCATCGGGGCAGCTCTCTGCCCCGATGTAGGTGAGGGCATTACATGCTAGAGCCGCAAGGTCTGGGAGTGGGTATATGATTTTGGTATAAAATTTGATAGGGTGCTAACGGTTATGCCCCCCCCCAGAGAATTGCCGAGACCAGCGACGCTGCCGTGCCTGACTAAGGGCCGGAATAAACCGTATACAGGAGTATGCTATGAAAAAGGGTTTGATTTCGCTGTTGGTTGCCGTAGTCATGCTGGCGGCTGGGCTGGCCCAGATGCCCCAGGCGGCGGAGCTGAAAACGTTTACCATTACCTCCGGCCCGCTTGGTGGCGATTTTTACGCCCTTGGCGGTGTTATCGGCGAGGCTGCACGCGGGGTCATGCCCGGCACTACCGTGAGCGTCAACACTGGCGGCTCGGTGGAAAATCTGCTGAAGATTGATGCGGGCAAGGCTGATCTTGGCACAAGCATGATCAAGCTCTATCAGGAAAGCCTCAAGGCCGAAGGCGTGTTTGCCAACCGCAAGCCCGTGCAGAATGTAAAAATCATGATGTATGTGGCGCCCATGCCCATGAGCTTTTTCCTTGTGCGTGAGGATTCCTCCTACACCTCCATTGCGGATATTGCCCGCACCAAGCCCAAAATCCGTCTGCTGACCTCCAAAAAAGGTTCCTCCCCTGCTGTTGCCTCTGAGAACATGCTCAAGCAGTACGGTTTTACGTTTGAAGACATCAAGGAATGGGGCGGCTCTGTGAGCTACGTTTCCTATGCGGAAGCCTCCTCCCTTATTCAGGACGGCCACGCGGACGCCTATGTAGGCCCCATCGTTTCGTCCATCAACGAGCTGATCACCACCGTCAAGATGAAGCTGCTGCCCATTGATCAGGCGGTTCTCGACAAGCTGAGCAGCGATGGCTACATGACCTACACCATCAAGGCCGGGCAGTATTACTTTATCACAAAGGATACGCCGCACATGGCCGAAACCGTGGTTTTGCCCGTAGGTGCGAACCTGCCGGACGATGCCGTGTACGCCCTGACCAAGGTGCTTTGTGAAAAGCCCGAGATGATCCGCAATGTGCACCAGACCTATTCGGTCTTTGACCCCAGCAAAAGCGCTGATCATATTGCCGTGCAATACATTCACCCCGGCGCCCTGCGTTATTACAAGGAAAAGGGCTGGGTGAAGTAATGACTTCTTCCGAGCAAAAGGACGCCACAGGCGCGTCAACCAAGGTCAATCTGGCCCGCAGCGCTGTGGAAAAAGAACTTGCTGGCGAAGCCAGCAATGACTTTGGCGAAGTTGCAGGCCTGCAGGGTTTTGCCAGGCTTGTGCAATACTTCATATTCTTTGGCTGCCTGCTGTTTGCGGGCTACCATTGCGTCACCACCATTTTTGGAATGCCGGTGGCCTATGTGCATCGGCCCATCCACGTTATGTTTGCAGCATCACTGGCCTTTCTGGTGTACCCATCCAGCAAGAAGCGCGGGCCTGCGCCCCTTGATCTCGTGCTGGCGCTGGTGGCTCTGGCGGCTTTTGCGCTGCCAGCCATTCAGGCTGACCAGATTGCGGAACGTCTGGTCATGGTTGACGACCTGACCCTTGGCCAGACCATCAGCGGCATCACTGCCCTGGTGCTGGTTCTGGTGCTTATTCAGCGCGTTGTGGGCATGTCGTTGCTGGTGGTCTGCCTGCTGTTCCTGGCCTATGCGTTGTGGGGGAACCATATCCCCGGCATGCTCGCGCACAAGGGGTTTTCGTGGAACGAAGTGGTGGATTATCTGGGGTTCGGGCTTGAGGGCCTGTATTCTTCAGCCATTGGTGTTTCGGCGACCTATATTGCCGCCTTCATTGTTTTTGGCACCTTTCTTGAGCGCTGCGGCGCGGGCGATGTGCTCATGGATCTTGGCCGCGCGCTGACGGGGCACTATCGCGGCGGCCCTGCAAAAATTGCTGTTATTACAAGCGCCTTTTTTGGCACCATTTCTGGTTCGGCAGCTGCCAATGTTTACGCAACGGGCGCGTTCACCATCCCCATGATGAAGAAGGCCGGGTACAAACCTGTGTTTGCCGGCGCTGTGGAGGCTGCGGCCTCCACTGGCGGGCAGATCATGCCCCCGGTCATGGGCGCAGCCGCATTCCTGATGGCGGATACGCTGGGCATACCCTATCTTGAGGTGTGCAAGGCGGCGGTGATCCCGGCTTTTCTGTATTTTTTCTCCATCCTCATGATGGTGGACTTTGAGGCTGCCAAGCTGGGCCTTTTGGGGGTTCCCAAGGAGGAACTGCCCCGCATGAAAGATGTTGTCAAAAGACTCTATCTTCTTCTGCCCATTGTGGTGCTGCTTGTGATCATGATGATCGGCTACACGCCCTTCAGGGCGGCGATGGCAGCCGCTGCATCTGCCGTGCTGGTTTCGTGGGGCGATAAAAAGTTTGCCATCGGGCCGCGCCGTTTTGTTGAGATACTTTCCACCGCTGGTCGTCGCATGATCCTGATTGCGGTTGCCTGCCTTGGCGCGGGTATTGTTATCGGCGTTGTGTCGCTTACAGGCGTGGGGCTTAACCTCGCCTCGGTGGTTATTTCCATATCCGGCGGCAGCACCATAGTCGCACTGATTCTGATCATGCTTGCCTCGCTCCTTATGGGCATGGGCACGCCCACCACCGTGGCCTATGTGCTTGTGGCGACTCTGGGGGTTCCCGCCCTGCGCGAACTTGGTTTCAGCGTGCTTTCCTCGCATTTCTTCGTATTTTATTTCGGGGTGATCTCAATGGTTACTCCTCCGGTGGCCGTTGCCGCTTACGCTGGCGCGGAAGTGGCGGGCGCCTCCATGATGCGCACGGGCCTGATCGCCTCACGTTTGTGCAGCGTGGCCTTTATTGTGCCGTTCTTCTTCATGTATGACCCGGCTCTGCTCATGCAGGGCGAGTGGCCGAACATCCTCCAGGTTTTTGTTACCGCCACCATTGGCACCATTGCCCTGGCTGGCGGCATGGAACGCTGGTTTTTCCGCCCCATACCGCTGCCGGTGGCCCTGCTGTTGATTGTGGGCGCGTGTCTGCTGATTATCCCCGGTACCATTACAGACATGATTGGCCTTGGCATTGTGTTTGTTACCGGCGCATATTGTAAAATGAGCAGCAAGGCCGTGCAGGCCCGTGCTGTTGCCTGAGGCAGAGCATTAAAGGAGATTGAAGATGGGAAAGTTGATTTATCCTGAAGGTTCCTGGGTAGCGATTGTTACCCCATTTACAGAAAACAACACCATTGACCTTGGTGTAATGCATGATCTTGTGGATTTTCACGCCGCCAACGGCACCAGCACCTTGCTGGTGCTGGGTTCCACCGGTGAACCCACGACCCTGACCATTGAAGAAAAAAAGACCGTCATCAAGGACATGGCCAGCTACTGCAAGGGCAAGATCCATGCGTTTTTTGGCGTGACCCACGGCGACACCGAAAAAACCATCGAGCTTGCGCGCTACGCGCAGGAGCAGGACGCGGACGGCATCGTTGTTGTGGTGCCGCCCTATCTGTGCCCGGATCAGGCATCCGTGCTGGAATACCTCATTGATGTCTGCCTTTCTGTTGATATCAGCGTGGGCCTGTACAACAACCCCGCCAGAGTCGTGGCCAACGTCAATGCGGAAACAGTTATCACCCTGTTCAATTCCGTGCCCAACCTGGTGGCCGACAAGGAAGCCATGCCCAACGTCGGCCAGATTGCCACCATTCAGGAAGGCACCCATGGCGAGCTGCCCATCCTATGCTGCGATTCGCCCGCCTATGCCCTGACCCTGCCCGTGTTGGCCTTTGGCGGCGCGGGAACAGCCAACGTGACGGGCAATATTCACCCCCGCGCCATGGCTGAAATGTCCCGCCCCTGGAAGAACTTTGAAGACGTGCAGCGCACCCGCAGGATTTACAACGAGCTGCTGCCCATCATGGAGGCCTGCTACGCAGCCACCAACCCTGTGGCGGTGAAGACCTTTGTGCGCCTGCTGGGCTTCCCTGTCGGCCACTGCAAGCGCCCCATGCGCGATGTAAGCCCCGAAATTCAGGAAGGCATGAAGTGGCTGATTGAAGAATTTGAGCTCAAAAAAATTTACAACCTCAAGTGATGCCTGGTAGTTGCGGTTTATAACTATCGTGGCAAACATCGAGGATTTCATGCAAGTAACCGAACTGACCCAGCCGAAATGGTACAAATTGCGCCTTGGCCCAGGCTCTGACCTGTTTCAGGGACTGCGGGATTTTTTTGAGCAGCAGAAGCTTGAACGGGCCTTTATTCTTTCAAGCATTGGCTCCCTTGAAAAAATTATCTGCAACTACCCGGTAACCTGCACAACCATGCCGCCGCCGGTGAAATCCAAAACCATTGAAAAGTTTCTGGAAGTCAACGGCATCACGGGCGAAATGTGGCGCGAGAACAATGAGGTGCGCGTTCACCTGCACGGCTCTGTAACCCACGAGGGCGAAACGCTTTTTGGGGGCGGCATGGCCGATGGCGCCAAGGTGCTGGTTCAGGTTGAGATGGTGGTCATGGGACTGCTGGAACAATAAATTTCTGGAGAAAGATCATGCCTTTTCTTACCTTTACCTGCGAACACTGCAACAAGGTATCCCACCGTTTTCTGCGCCCCTCGCAGGTGCGCGGCACGGTTCTTTGCCCCTATTGCAAAAAGCCCATCACTTCGGGCGGCAAATCTGCATCCGGTTCGCCAGCGCCCGCCAGCGGCCAGCAGGTAACCTGCGCCAAACTGTAGGCGCATACACTCTTCATTCAATCTGGGCGCACCCCTTCCGGCGCAATGGATTTGCCGGATATCCGCTGCGGGAAACCGCAGCGGCAGGGGGAGCGCGCCCTGAAAAAACAAAATTTGGCGGATACCATGCAGGAGCATGAACTTGTCATTATAGGTGCTGGCCCTGCCGGAGCCAGCGCAGGCATATATGCCCGCAGGGCGGGCCTCAACGTGCTGCTGCTGGAAAGCGGTAATGGCGGCAGCCAGATATGCAATACGCTTGATGTGGAAAACTGGCCCGGTCTGCCCAATGTGAGCGGGCCGGAACTGGACAAATCCTTTCGCGAGCATGCCGGGCATCTGGGCTGCACCTTTGCCAGGGGCGATGTGCTCGGGCTGGAAGCGCAGGGCGACCGCCAGATTATCCACACCACCAAGGGCGACTATGCGGCGCAAGCCGTCATCATCGCCAGCGGCGCTACCCATCGGCGGCTTGGCTGCCCCGGTGAAGACACGCTGACCGGGGCAGGAGTGAGCTACTGCGCTGTTTGCGATGCGCCCTTTTATGAAGGCGAGGCCGTGGCCGTTGTGGGCGGCGGCAATACAGCCGTGGAAGAAGCCCTCTATCTGACACGCTTTGCCAGCAAGGTGTATATTGTTCACCGGCGGGATGCCTTCAGGGCGGACAGCGTACTGGCAGGCCGCGCCCTCGCCAATGACAGGATCATCCCTGTCTGGAACAGCGCAGTGGCAAGCATCAACGGCAGCGAGATGGTCGCGGGCATGACCGTGCGCAATACGTCCAGCGGTGAATGCACCGAGCTTGAAGTGGCGGGCGTGTTTGTATGCGTGGGCATTGAACCCAATACGGCATTTCTTGATGAGCGATTTCAGCGCGCGGATGGCGGCTGGCTGGCTACGGATGCCCACCTGCGCACATCTGTTCCGGGTGTTTTTGCAGCGGGCGATGTCCGCGACACCCCTTTGCGCCAGATTGTCACGGCGGCGGCAGACGGTGCGTTGGCTGCCATTTCCGCCTATCACTGGCTGCAATCCCGCTAGCGAATTTCCAGCCTTGCGGCCCGCGTGGCCTTGGGCTGTGCAGTAAAAATAATCACCGTCTGCGGTACGGCAGATCGGCAAGGAGATTCCCATGCTTGCAATAGACAGAGACAGTTTTGAACAGGAAGTGCTGCAAAGCAGCGAGCCGGTAGTTGTGGAGTTTTGGGGAGAGCAGTGCTCTGTTTGCGTGGCCATGATGCCGGAAGTGGAAGAACTGGCAAAAAGTTTTGAGGGCCGGGTCAAGTTCTGCAAGATACCCATTGCCGGAAGTCGCAGGCTCTGCATTGAACTCAAAATCATGACCGTGCCTGTGTTCCTGTTCTACAAAAAAGGCGAACTGGTAGACCGCATCGCCAATCAGGATCTGAGCGTGGAAAACATCCGGGCCAAGGCGGAATCCCTGCTGAAATAGCCTTAAAGGGCGGCGCAACGGTACTGGCTGAGTTTTCTCCCTGACCGCAGGCAGACCAAGGACAATACAAACTGACATGGGGCATAGTTGCGTTCGCTTACTGGGCGCATATGACCATGATGGATACTATGGATACCTACGCAAAATATCTCGAAATCCTGCGCGAAGAGCTGATCCCGGCCCAGGGCTGCACCGAACCCATTGCCATTGCCTTTGCCGGAGCGCTGGCGACAAAGGTTCTCGGAACTTTTCCCGACCGCCTGACAGTGGCTTGCAGCGGGAACATGATCAAGAACGCCAAGAGCGTTGTTGTGCCCAATTCCGGCGGGCAAAAGGGTATTGCCGTTGCTGCCGCGCTCGGCGCGGTGGGGGGCAACCCCGACTTGCAGTTGCAGGTGCTCACCCCGGTCACCCCGGCGGATGCGGAGCGCGCCCGTCAGCTTGTGGCGGCGGGATTCTGCACTGTGGAGCTGCTCAAGAGCATTGTTAACCTGCACATTCAGGTGACGGCGGCGGCGGGCGAAAGCAGCGCCGTGGTGGAAATTGCCGAAGAACACACCAACGTGGTGCGCATTGAAAAGAACGGCAAGATTCTTGAGGGCGGGGAATACAAGCCTGATGTGCAGAGTCATGAAGAAAGCCGTGCTTTCATGAGTATCGCCGGAATTCTTGATTTTGCCGAGAACTGCAATATCGACGATGTGCGCGATATTCTGGACAAGCAGATTCTGTGCAACAGCAATATTGCCGTTGAAGGCCTGAGCCACCATTACTCCATGGGTGTTGGCCGCTCCCTGCTTGATTCGCGCGGCAGCGATGTGCGCACCCGGGCCACGGCGGTGGCAGCCGCTGGCTCCGATGCCCGCATGGGCGGCAGCGATCTGCCGGTCATCATCAATTCCGGCAGCGGCAATCAGGGCATTACGGTTTCGCTGCCGGTCATTGAATACGCCCGCGAACTTGGCTTGCCGGACGAAAAGCTTTACCGGGCGCTGCTCATCAGCAATCTTGTGGCCATACACAACAAGTCGGGCATTGGCAGGCTTTCGGCCTACTGCGGGGCGGTCAGTGCAGCCTGCGGCAGCGGGGCGGCCATTACCTGGATGCACGGCGGCAGCTATCAGCAGATCGCCGACACCATCATCAATACGCTGGTCAATGTGTCGGGCATTGTGTGCGATGGTGCCAAAAGCTCGTGCGCTGCCAAAATATCCTCGGCAGTGGATGCCGCCATCACCGCGCACGATCTCTCCATGCAGGGCAAGGTTTTTCCTGCGGGCGAGGGCATTGTGAAAGGCGATGTGGAAGAAACCATCCGCAGTGTCTCCCGTCTGGCCCGCGAGGGTATGCGCGAAACGGATATTGAAGTGCTGCATATCATGATTGATTAGGCGGCGGGCCTGGGCTTGGTCCTGCGCCTGGTACTCATATCTACAGCCATGCTGTGTTTACCTGCGCCATTTTGCCGCGCCTGCCGGGTTTGAGCCTGACAGGCGCGCTTGCTTTTGTGGTGGGGGGCCGCAGATCGCAGTTCTGCACAGGGAGCGTCTTTGCTGGAGCGCAAGGCCACTTGAAAAAGAATCCGCTAACGGATAGGCTCATATATTACACGAGCGCCCAGTGCATTGGCGAGTCTGGCGGGCCTGAGGGCCTCTCTGTTTGACCAAAGGCTTCCTCTGCACGCCGTGCGCGGCAACCCGCATATGTCTGCGGCCTGCCAGCACAGGGCACCCGTTTTATCCGCCTGACGGAGCTGCCGTTTTGGCGGCGCAAACCCTTGGCCTGCATGGCCGGGTTTGTCATCAATCCAGCGCGCCCATTTGGCGCGCGCTTCGCCCCGCGTTATCTCAAACGCCGCAGGGCCGGAAGCGTCACCAAATTTTGAGGAGCATCATGAGTAACGAACCGGACAAGATTATTTATTCCATGATCCGCGTCACCAAGCGCCATGGCCAGAAGGAAGTGCTGAAAGACATTTCTCTTTCGTACTTTTACGGGGCCAAAATCGGCGTGCTTGGTCTGAACGGCGCGGGTAAATCCAGCCTGTTGCGCATTCTGGCGGGCGTGGATCAGGCCTTTGACGGCAAGACCGTGCTGGCCCCGGGCTACACCATCGGCTATCTGGAACAGGAGCCGCTCAAGGGTGAAACCCGCACCGTGCGCGAAGTGGTTGAAGACGGCGTGAGCGACCTCACCGCCATTGCCCGCGAATTTGAAGAAATCAACGCCAAGTTCGCCGAGCCCATGGAAGCGGACGAGATGGACGCCCTTATCGCCCGCCAGGCCGAAGTGCAGGAACTCATGGACGCCAAGAACGTCTGGGATCTGGATTCGCGCCTTGAAATGGCCATGGACGCCCTGCGCTGCCCCCCCGGCGACATGCCCGTTGCCCAGATTTCGGGTGGTGAGCGCCGCCGCGTGGCCCTGTGCCGCCTGTTGCTGGAATCGCCCGACATTCTGCTGCTTGACGAACCCACCAACCACCTTGACGCCGAATCGGTGGCATGGCTGGAACGCTTCCTTTCCACCTTCCCCGGTACTGTCATTGCCGTTACCCATGACCGCTACTTCCTCGACAATGTGGCGGGCTGGATTCTGGAACTGGACCGTGGCCGGGGCATTCCGTGGAAGGGCAACTATTCTTCCTGGCTGGAGCAAAAGCAGAAACGCCTCGCCAACGAAGAAAGAACCGAAGCCGACCGTCAGAAGACCCTGCAACGCGAACTGGAATGGGTGCGTATGTCGGCCAAGGGCCGCCACGCCAAGGGCAAGGCACGTCTTAACGCCTACGAGGCCATGCTCTCGCACGAGAGTGAAAAGCGCGCGCCCGATCTGGAAATCTACATTCCGCCGGGGCAGCGCCTTGGCAAGGTTGTCTTTGAGCTTGAAGGCGTCAGCAAGGGCATGGGCGAAAGGGAACTGATGGAAAACGTCAACGCCATCATCCCCCCCGGCGCTATTGTGGGCATTATCGGCCCCAACGGCGCGGGCAAGACCACCCTGTTCAAGATGCTTGTGGGGCAGGAAAAGCCCGACACCGGCACGCTCAAGGTGGGCGAAACCGTGCAGTTTGCCTATGTGGATCAGGGCCGTGAATCGCTCACGCCCGGCAAGACGGTGTATGAGGTCATCAGCGACGGCGCTGAAGTCATCAAGCTGGGCGGGCGCGAAGTCAACGCACGCGCCTACTGCACGCGCTTCAACTTCCACGGCGCTGACCAGCAGAAGAAGGTGGACGTGCTTTCGGGCGGTGAACGCAACCGTGTACACCTGGCCTGCATGCTCAAGTCCGGCGCAAACGTGCTGCTGCTTGACGAACCCACCAACGATATTGACGTAAACACCATGCGCGCCCTTGAAGACGCACTGGACAACTTTGCCGGTTGCGTGCTGGTCATCAGCCATGACCGCTGGTTCCTCGACCGCGTAGCCACGCACATCATGGCCTTTGAAGGCGATTCCAGCGTGGTGTTTTATGAAGGCAACTATACGGACTACGAAGAAGACCGTAAAAAGCGGCTCGGCAAGGATGCCGACACGCCGCACCGCATCAAGTACCGCAAACTGACGCGTTAGCCGCCCGCCGCCGCGCTGCATCTTGCGGCGCGGCGGCTTTGTATGCGGCGGTTTTCGCCGGAGGGCCAATGTCGTACACCGTCCTTTCTCCCCTGCGTTTTTTTCTTTCCGATCTTGGCATTTGCCGCAAATCTGCCAGCTGGCAGCATGCGCTGCCTGCTCTGGCGCTGTGTTTATTGAGCAGTTTGTTCCCGTTGAGCACGCAGGCCGCAGCCTTGCCCAACACGCCAGCAGCGCCGCAGGCCGCGCGCCTCACGCCTTCCGGCGGGTTGCTTGAGGTGGAGCAGCAGGCACCTGTGGTTTCCGCCGATGGCGCAAGTCAGGTGCGCGTGGTGCTGCCCGCCGGGGCCGAGAATTTTCAGGTCTCCATACCGGGCCATACCATCGTACGCTGGGCATTTTTGCCCCAAACACTCGATCAGGGCGGCAATCTTGCCAAACTGCGCGAAGAGTGCCAGCACGCGTTGATGACCCTTGCGGGCAAGCTTGAGGCCGTAAAGGCCCAGCTGGCATTGTGGGAAGGCGCGCCCGCCGAGGGCAGCTTTCAGGATATGACCCAGCGCGAAAAGCGCATGGCCGAGGTAGTGCCAGCCCTCAGCTACGAAAAAGCTGATCTGGAGCGCCGTCTGGCCCTGCTGAAGCAGGAGTTGCAGCAGTTGCCGCCAAGCCCCGAGCTTGGGCAGACCGTGCTGATCGCCCTGCAAAAGCAGGTATCCGCAGCAACGCTGCCGGTGCGTTACAGTTATACGCTGCGCAATTGCGGCTGGCGGCCCGCCTATGTTTTTGACGT
This sequence comes from Desulfovibrio intestinivivus, assembly GCF_053570665.1. NCBI lineage: Bacteria > Pseudomonadati > Thermodesulfobacteriota > Desulfovibrionia > Desulfovibrionales > Desulfovibrionaceae > Desulfovibrio > Desulfovibrio intestinivivus. Next base: position 2,232,342 of record NZ_JBRBQT010000001.1, read on the forward strand.
GCAGCCCGACAAGGGCAAGGGCGATGCCGTGGGCGTGCGCTTTATGGCCGAGGTGTGGCAGTTTTCCGGCATGGACTGGACAGATACGCGCCTGACGCTTGTTTCCCGTGGGCAAGGCCCGCGTGAACCCATGCCCCTGCCGCACTGGGTGATTGATTCACAGCCTCAGCCCGTGGCCCAACCCCTTGCCAAGGCGGCCCCGCGCATGCTGATGGCAGCCGATGCCGCCATGCCCGAAGCTGCCCCCGCTCCTGTTGCGCCAGTGGAAGCCGATACCAGCGGTATGTACGCCGCCTGGACGCCTGGAGAAAAGGGCTTGCCCGAAGGCCGCTCGCGCCTGCTGGTGCTGGCGGACGAATGGAAGGCTCCTTTGCAGTGGCTGGCGCGTCCCTCCGTGGGCGACAGCCGCGTGTGGCTCATGGCGCGTCACACCCTGCCCGAGGGGCAGGCCTGGCCTGACGGGCAGGCCGAATTCAGCGTGGACGGGCAGAGCGTGGGCATGGGGCAGTTCCGCCCCAAGGGCAACGAGGTTACGCTCTACTTTGGCGCGGATCCGCGCGTGCAGGTCAATGCCGTTGCCGATCTGCGCCAGCGTGGCGAAAAGGGCTTTATCGGCAAGAGCCGTACCTGGACATGGGGCTGGACGTATACCGTGCGCAATACCCGCGACAGGGGCGTGACGGTGCGCCTTGAGCGGCCCATGCCCATGCTGGTGGATCAGGGAGTTACCGTGACCTACCGCGACAAGCCGCAGGCCCAGCAGGATGCCAAGGAACATCTGCTGTTCTGGAATGTGGATGCGCCAGCGGGCGGCAAGGCCGAGGTCAAGCATGAGCTGACCATCACCTCGCCTGTGGAGATTGAGTTGAATCCCGATGCGCCCTAGTTTTCGGAGGCGGTAAGGTGCGTTACGGGGGCGGATTCCTTCCCCGCAAGCCCGAGTTCGTCGAACCATTATCCTGAGATATATCTGCTGATACAATGAAAGCCCGCGTTGCAATGACGCGGGCTTTCTGCCTTTGTTACGGCATGCTCAGGCAAACAGGGGCCGTAGCGTCAGCCAGAGGGCAATACTGGCAAGCGTCAGCCCTGCCAGCCCTTCAATAAGCGGAATACGTTTTTCCAGCGCCCGCTGCGCGCCGGGCAGCGATATGGCGGCGGCAAGGGCGGCATCCCAGGCAAAGACCAGCAGGGTCATCCACACTCCGGCAAAGGCCTGCTGCGGCAGGGTGGCGGAGGGGCCGAGGATGACAGTCATAAGCGTGAGGTAAAAAACCGCGTTTTTGGGATTGAGCAGGGCAGAGCCAAGCCCCGTGAGCAATTGTCTGCCGGGAGAGAGGGGGCTTGCATGGCCTGTGGCGAGGCTACCTGTCTGGTTATGTGAAGGTTGGCTTGGCGCGTGCTGGTCTAGTGTGGGCTGGTCTGGCGAGGGCTTGCTGTTGGCGGCCTCCCGGCTGGCCCGCAGCAGCAAAAAGCCCAGCCATGCCAGATAGGCCGCGCCCGCAAGCTCCAGCACCCGGTACAGGGCGGGCATCTGCCGCATGACCGACCAGCCGGAAACCGCCAGGCAGATATACAGGGCATTGCCCAGGGCGATGCCAAGGCAGATAAGCAGCGAGCCGCGAAGCCGATGTCGCACGGCATGCCCAATAATAAGGAAAAAATCCGGGCCGGGGCTGAGCAGGGCAAGAAAGTGCGCCAGCGCCAGCGCGGGAAAAGCAGCGGGAATCAGTGTGGAAACAGACATGGGTGGCCTCCTTGCGGACAGCACACCCTATTTTTGTTTGCGCGTATTGTACGAATGTGACCGTCCCCGTTGATAACAGCCGGGCGTGACAGAATAAAACTTAACAAACATGCGGTGAAAGTGGCTTTGATCGGCATAGCCTGCCGCAAGGGCCGCATCGGCAATGCTCTTGCCCTGCCGCAGCATGGCGCGGGCTTTTTCCAGCCGCAGGCAGTGCAGCCACGCCTTGGGCGGCAAGCCCGCGGTGCGGCGGAACGCGCGCGAAAAGCTCTCGCGCCGCAGGCCAGCCCTGCGGGCCAAAGATGTAACGGGCGCATGATCTGTTTCATGCGGGCCGTTTTCATCTGCCACGGGCGCGCTGTCGGCGGCCAGCAGAATGTTTGTGGCGGCAAGGGGATAGTCCATCTTTTTGCCAGCATGTTCAGCGCTGTTGGCGAGGCAGCCGTATCCCCATTGAAGCTGCCTGAAAAGCGTCACAAAACGTATTTCCGCATCGTCCGCACCGTTGCAAAAAGCTTCCATGGCGGCAATTCCCTGCTGAAAAAGCGCAGGGTCGCGCACAACGGGCAGGGTTACTTCATACGCTTCGGCAATGCCCAGGGGGCGGCAGATGCTGCGCGCAAACCATGCCGCGTCAAAATAGGCCATAAGGTAGCTGCGCGCCTTGCCGTGCAGAGGATTGCAACTGTGCGGCAGGCCGGGGGCAATCAGGGCGATGTCGCCCTTGAGCGCTTCATGCGCTTGCCCCATGAGCGTAAAGCAGGTGCCGCCCTCAAGAATCAGGCCAAAAGAAAAAGTTGAATGGAAGTGCTCGGCGTAGGGCTGGGTGCTTTGCAGCGTGGTGCGCACTTCAAGATACGGATACTTGTCCGGAGAAATGAAGGTTTGCTGTGGGGCAGAAGGGCGGGGGGGCATGGCTTTTCACCGTTTGCAGTTGATGTGCCTGCAAGTGTAGCCACAGCCATACGGCATGGCAAGTTGGTGGCGTGCTGGGCAGACGGACGGTGGGTCAGGCAAAGAGGCGCACACGCACGGCTGCGCCACGGCGTAAACCGCCTCTGGACATATCATTGCTGCCGGGCATGGTTATCCAGCCATCCATGTCGCGCAGCACGGCGGTTTTGCCAGTGCCAGCGGCAACGGGCCAGGCCGTCACGCGCCCATGCTCACGCCGCAACATCACGGGGTAGTGGGTTGGAGCGTTTCCCTCCACAGGCAGGGCAAGGCCAAGACGCGCCAGTACGGAGGGTTGCCGGTTCATATGCTGCGGCGAGGCCTGCTGCCCGGCGAGCTTTTGCAGCAGGGGCGCCAGAAAAACCTGCGCAGCCAGTGCAAGGCTGAGTGAATGCCCCGGCAAACCCCATATAGTTGTCTGCCCCATGCGGGCAAGGGTGAGAGGACGGCCACTGCTTACCCGCTGGTCATGCCCGCATATCTCGCAGCCCGGCAGGCCTGCTATGGCCTGGGCGCTGAAATCGCGTTTGCCGCCGGAGGAACCGCCGATAACCACAATAACGTCGCAAGGCGTGGGGCCGCCGGGCAAGGCCGCGTGCAGATGCTGACCCAGAGCCTGCGCATTGTCCGGCGCAATTCCGAGGTGCAGGCAGCCTGCTCCAAGAGAGGTGGCCAGTCCCTCCAGAAGCAGGGCATTGGTATTGCTCTGGCAGGCGGCAAAGCCGTTCTGCGGGTCAGAATCGCAAAACTCGTCACCAGTGGAAAGAACTCCCAGCACCGGCTTGCGGTGCAGCGGCACCTCTTTGAAAAATTGCGCAAGCAGGGCCATATGGTGCGCCCCAAGCCTCGTTCCCGCCTGTGCCAGCAACGCGCCCTGAGGCATGTCCGCACCGGGCGCAAGGATATTTTCCCCCACTGCGCTGGGGGCGGAAACTGCCACCATTGGCGGAGCATCCTTTGAGTCTGCCGGCTGATCCCCCAGCGTTGCAAATTCCTGCATAAGCACGGCGTCAGCGCCTTTGGGCAAGGTACTACCAGTGTAGACGCGCCATGCCTCGCCTTTTTGCAGCGTGCCGCCGCAGGGCCTGCCCATGCGGCTTTCTCCTGTCATGTGGAGCAGCACCGGGGCTGCGGGGCTTGCCCCGGCAATGTCTGCGGCGCACACCGCATAGCCATCGCGTGTGGAGCGGTGCGTGGAAGGGCAGGGAACAGGCGCATGCATATCTGCGGCAAGCACCCTGCCAAGGGCAGCGTTTACGGGTACAGGTTCAGGCTGCAATGGGTTTGCTCCTGCAATAAAGGCGGTAATATCCGCAGTTTCCCGCAGGCAAAAATACAGGGACACGCCGTGACCTTCCTTGTGGATTGCACTCCACTGGCTGAATTTTTATTTTTGTAACTATAGTAATTTACAATGAAATTGTAAATATTGTTATATTTTAGTATGTTAAGAAATATTTAATGTGGTGAAAAATAACACATGAGCTTGACTGCACAAAGCGATTTACCTAAGCTTTGTTCACGCAAACAATAAAAACCATGAAGGTTGTCAGGTAATTGTTGCGCAGAGCCAACCAGTTGCGCGAGTTAATACGTTTTCCCCGCGGTATCCCCCCCCACCGTTTACGGGCAACATTTGGCTCAGGGTTATCCTCTCCACCTGTTACCAGCATACAAAATATCAGCCAGAATTGAAAAGAGCACATTGTTCATTGCGGGAATGATGTGAAAAAAAGAACAAATCTGTATCAGACCACAATCTGATGCCTCGGGCCGACCAGGGCGCAGGTTGCCATGAACTTTGGCACACTCTGGCAGGCGTTGTGGATTGCCGGGAATTGCCGCCTCCGTAAAGACAGCGGCTCTGCATAGTAAAGGAAGGGGTGTTATGGCTTTGCTCAAAAACTTAACCGCAGGCGATGTTCTGCCGCTGGCTTCTCCCCCGGCCACGGTGCGCAGTTACGATATCCTGACCTACAGCAACGGCAAGGTTGCGCCGTCCGTATTCTTGTCGTGCCGTGAGCAGACGCTGACCATGCATGTCAACGGCGTGCCCTTTGTGCGCGTGGCCTGTTCGGGGCAGCATTTGCGCTACCTTGTGCCGGGGTTTCTCTATTCCTGCGGTGTTATTGAAAGTCTGCATGATCTCGCCGGGGTGGACGTAACGCCCCTGCCTGCCGCCGCCTCCGGGGCAACGCCTCCAGATGGGGCGGAAGAAGTACGGGTGGACGTGCTGTTGCGCGGGGCCTGCTGTAGCAAGGCGGCTGGTTCTACGGAGCAGGCCGCCCCCAGGCTCACCATCACTTCGGCCATGGGCTGGAACATTCCCCTGGCTGCCCGAAAACTGCGCTGCATGCCGCGCGCGGAAGTTCCCAGCTGGGAGCCGCGCGTCATTCTGCGGGCCGCGCAAGAGCTGGAAGAACGCTCCGAAGTATTCCACCAGACAGGCGGCTGCCACAACGCAGCTCTGCTCAACAGGCAGGGCATGGTTTTTTATTGCCTTGATATTGGCCGCCATAACGCCATTGATACCCTTGTGGGCTACATGCTTGTGGAAGGGCTGAACCCCGCTGATCATATGATAATCAGCAGTGGGCGCATTGCCTCTGAAATCGCGCAAAAGGCGGTGCGCATCGGCGTGCCTGTTTTTGCCTCTCTTTCTCGTGCCATGTCGCGTGCTGTGGACATGGCGCGCGCAACCGGGTTGACTCTGCTGGGCAATGTAAAGTCCGGCAGCATGCACATATATCATGAAAACGGGCAGCTGGTGCTGCCGTGATGCCGTTGTCGATCATGACAAGGAGCGCTGTATGGCTGATATGCTGAGCAAACTGAAACGTGCCGATGAAGATATGCTGCTCGAAAACCTTTCGCGCCGTGGATTCATCAAGGTAACTTCCTGCGCGGCCCTTGGGCTGGCCACGCTGCAAGCTTCCGAGGCCCTGGCCACCATGAAGGCCTCGCCGCTGGTGATTATGGAAAAAGCAGCCGGCATGATCGTGGGCGACCCCACCCTCTGCGTGTGCTGTCAGCGGTGCGAGCTTGCCTGTACGGAGTTCAACGACGGCAAGGCCGACCCCAAACTTGCGCGCATCAAAATAAGCCGCAATGCCATGTTTGGGCCGGAGGGCGGGCTGGAAAACACCACCAAGGGCATCTACGGCTCAGGTTCGCTGGTGATCCAGGATACCTGCAAGCAGTGTCCGCACCCGGTGCCCTGCGCCACTGCCTGCCCGCAAAATGCCATCATCGCTCAAAAGGGCACGGGCACGCGCATGGTGCTCAAAGACCGCTGCGTGGGCTGCCGCCTGTGCCAGAAGGCCTGCCCCTGGGGCGTGATGACCTTTGATGAAGAGCAGGGCAAGGCCGACAAGTGCTTTTTGTGCAATGGCGCGCCCAAGTGCGTGGATGCCTGCCCGGCAGCCGCACTGCGCTATGTGCCGTGGAGCGACCGCACCCGCGAGGCCACCACGCGCGGTTCGTTCTCGCTTATGGTGCCCGACGACCGCCGCGCCGCCTGCAACGCCTGCCATGTGGAATCGCCCGGCGGGCCGCGTAACCTCAAATACGAGCAGTAGCGCGCACCCCTTGCACCTTGCAGAACGAGGCGCAGCGGGCATTCACAGGAAGTACGCTCCATCAGCGAGCCGGAGGAATTTATGGCAAGGAAATTTGGCGGTTATCAGGGTAAGGGCCTGCGGGTCAATCTGAGTACGGGCCGCATCACTGTTGAAGACACCTATCAGTATCTTGACCTTATTGGCGGCACGGGCCTTGGCTACAAGGTTTTTTGGGACGAAGTCGCGCCCAAGACCAGGGCTTATGACGAAGCCAACAAGATAGTTTTTGCCGTGGGGCCGCTGGCCGGTACGGGCGCTTTGTGCAGCGGACGCACGGCGGTTACAACCATCATGCCTGTTTCGTGGCCGCAGCACCTCATCGGTTCCGGTCACATGGGCGGCAACTTTGCCGAGCACCTGAAATACGCGGGTTACGACTTCCTCATCATTGAGGGTAAGGCCGAGCGCCCCGTGTGGTTGCATGTGCGCGATGGCAAGGCGTGGCTCAAGGATGCCAGCCATGTGTGGGGCCAGGGCACCCGCCGCACCACCCGCGTTATCAGCGAAGAAGTGGGGGCCGACGGTACCGTTGCCGCCATCGGGCCTGCCGGTGAAAATCTGGTTCCGTATTCCGTGGTGGTCAACAGCCGCGCCCACACCGCAGGCTGCGGCATCGGGGCCGTCATGGGCTCCAAGATGCTCAAGGCCATTGCCCTTCAGGGCAGCCAGCCCGTGCATATCGCGGGCGACAAGGCCGACTGGGAAAAGCTCATCAACTACCACCGCACAATCATTGGCGCCAACAACCAGCACGTGGTTCCCAACTTCCCCAGCCCGCTTTTTGAGTACTGGGATGCCGGTTCCCGCTGGGTGGGCGCGCCGGGCAAGCGCTGGGGCGCATCTGAAGCCCCCGTTACCCTTACAAACGATGTGCGCTCGCTCAACCGCATTTCGTACCGCACCAACAATGCCGCCTATTTTCTGGGCGACAACGTGTGGCAGTACACCGTGCGCAACAACGGCTGTTTTTCCTGCCCCATCCGCTGCTATACAGTGATGAAGGACGAAGACACGGCGGCCAAGTTCGGCGTCAGCCCCATTCAGTTCAATACCTGCGTGGGCATGTTTGGCGGGCGCGAGTGGTTCCCCAAGCTTTCGCGCAAAAAGAGCGATCTTGCGCGGCAGGCCGGTTTTGTGGGCATTGAACTCATGGACGATCTTGGCGTGTGGGAAAACTACGGCCAGCTGTTCCGCGATTTCAGCAATATGTACGAAGACGGCATCTGGAAGCAGAAGCTCGGCGCGGACGAATACAAGTCCATTCCCTGGGAAATGGTGGACGCCTGCAATCCCGAATTCATCAAGACAGCCGTGCATCGCATTGCCTACAAGGAAGGCGAGTTCGGCCAGCTTCTGGGCATGGGCACTGGCTACATGCTTGAAAAAATGGGCATCCCCGAAGAAAAGTGGAAGGACGATCACCGCACAGTCTACTGGAAGATGGGGCACCCCAAGCATCACGCCAACGAGGACGACGGCCAGACCGGGTGCGTCATCAACACCCAGTACAACCGCGACCCCATGTGCCACTCCAACTGCAACTTTGTGCGCAGCGGCCTGCCCATTGATGTGCAAAAGCGCCTTGCCGAACACTTCTGGGGTTCTGCCGATGCGGTGGACGCCATCGGCGACTACAAGCCCACCAACAAGTACAAGATGATCCGCGCCAAGTGGTCCATCGAGCGCAAGGAACTGCACGACATGCTTTCGTTCTGCAACTGGATGGGGCCGTGGATTTCCACACCCAACAAGCAGGATGGCTACATGGGCGACAACAGCCTTGAGAGCAAATATTACCGCGTCCTCACCGGGCACAACCTGGACGTCAAGGAACTGGACCGCTGCGCAGAGCGCGCCTTTAACCTGCACCGCGCCTATACCGCGCGCCAGATGCAGACCACGGACATGCGTAAAAAGCACGACCAGTACCCCAACTGGCTGTTTGAAGACAAAAAGAACAAGGCTCCCTTCACCAAGGGCACCATCCGCATGGACAAGGCCGATATCGAAAAGAGCCTCGACCTGTTCTACGAAGTGCAGGGCTGGGATGTGAAATCCGGCCTGCCCAGCGCGAACCACTACCGTTCGCTGGGCCTCAATGACGTGGCCGATACCATGACCAAGGAAAAGCTGGTCCCCGGCGCGTAACCTTGGAGAGCCTATGAACGATCAGAATCAGGCCCAGAATCAGGCCCAGAATCAGGCGCAGGCGGCCGCCCCCCTTGACGGGGGCGGCGGAGCCGCTCCGGAAACGGGGCCAATCGGCACCACCCATCAGGTAGAAGAGGCCGAAGGCCGTCGACTGGTGGATCAGCGCAAGGCCGACAAGGTGCTGCTGGTGGAAACACTGGCCGATTTCAGCAGTGATGAACGCCTTGTGACCGCCGATGAACTGCTGGCCGCTTTTATGGAACGCGCGGCGCTTGCGCCGCCCGTTACCGTTGCCCAGGTGCGTCAGGAGCTGGAAGCTTTGCCCGACCCGCGTTTTGAAGGGCCGGATTCCCAGACCGTGACCGCAGATATGGCCCGCATCAAGGCCATGGAAAAGGCCCAGCCCGGCTCTGCCCCTGACCCGGAAGTGCCGGGCCTGCGCAAAACCCGCCGTCTGCTGAGCCGCAGGCAGTTGCTGAGTTCGCTGTTGCATCCCGCAGAGGCGCTGGCGGAGCCAGGATCTGACCCGGCGCAGGCACAGGAATCTGCACCCGTAGCGGAACCCGCAGAGGCCGCTGCTGCTCCCCGCGTGGTGGAGCGCGAATACGCGGTGGCCCTGCTGGCCGAACTGTTGGCCGAAAGTGAAGACGTGGCGGCTTTTACCGCCTGGGACAGCAAGGAATACTATCATTACAAGCCGCAGATGAGCAGCCTGTATGCGGGTATTCTTTCCACTGCCAACAACCGGATGGTGCAGGTCGCCAGCGTGGTGCGCGACAGCTCGCGCGACTACCCCCGGCCTGTGCCCCTTGAGATATTTGAATACCCGCCTTTTCTTTTTGAGGCCGAAGCCTTGCAGCAGTGCCTGCGCGATATGGCGGAAACTGAGGAATACGCGGACATCAGGTTTACGGAAAGCTCCGTGGGCACGGTGTATCTGTATTCCACCCGCTACCTCGATGAGGATTACGCCGCCTTTCTGGCGGAAAAAGAGGACGTGGGGGCCATTGCCAGCCCATAGGCCGCAGGGGCGTGTTTACGGCGCCGCCTTGGCGGCTTGCCCCACGGCAGACATGGGGCATGAAATGATGCAATGCGCAAGCAGGGGAGGATCGCCATGCGGCGCAGACAGTTTTTGAAAATATTGGGCCTCGGCGGCGTGGCCGGAGCAGCGCTTCCCGGTGCTGCCGGGGCAGCCCCCTTTGTCTATGACGGCAGCCCCGATGCCGTGGGCGTGCTGCATGATTCAGTGCGCTGCATCGGCTGCCGCAAGTGCGAGGAAGGCTGCCAGAAGGTCAATGCTGACGTGCTGCCGCCTCTGGAAAAGCCTGTTGACGACAGCTCGGTATTTGAGCAGACCCGCAGGCCGACCTTCAAGGCCTACACGGTGGTCAACAAATATCAGCCGGAAGGGCATGCCCCCGTGTTCCGCAAGTTGCAGTGCAATCATTGTCAGGAACCGGCCTGCGCTTCGGCCTGTTTTGTCAAAGCCTTTGTAAAAACAGAGGAAGGCCCGGTAGTGTACAACCCCAAGCTCTGCGTGGGGTGCCGCTACTGCATGATGGCCTGTCCTTTCTACGTGCCTGCCTACGACTACAACAACGCCTGGAATCCGCTGGTGTACAAATGCACCATGTGCGCCCCGCGCCTCAAGCAGGGCCTGTTGCCCGGCTGCGTGGAGGCCTGCCCCAAGGAGGCTCTGGTCTTTGGGCGGCGCAGCGACCTTGTCAAACTGGCCCGCCGCCGCATCATGGACAATCCCGGCATGTACGAAGACCACATCTATGGCGAGCACGAGATGGGCGGCACCAACTGGCTGTACCTTTCGCCCGTGCCGCATGCCGATCTGGGGCAGCCGGATGTGCCCGCTGTTTCCGCGCCGGAACTTACGCGCGGCATGCTTGGCTCCATTGCCGTTATTGCCGGTATATGGCCGGTGATCCTGGGCGGTGCGTATTCCATGAGCAAGCATTACAAAAAAATGGTGGAGCAGGCCCGCAGCGAGGGAGCCCAGCAGGCAAAAGGCCAGAGCTGCGCTGACGCCCATGCAGAAAACGATTCACAAGCCTGCGGCTGCAAGCCCGCTGACCATAATCCTGAAAAGGGCCAGGGAGGCGGACAATGCTGAAGCCTTCGGAATTGCTGAAAAATACGCTTGGCCTGCTCAACACGCCGGGCAACATCATCACCGCCGTCATATTGTTCTGCGGAGCTGTAGCCACGGTCATGCGCTTTGGCTGGGGCATCGGCGCAGTCACAAATCTTGATGATTACTACCCTTGGGGCCTGTGGATAGGCTTTGACCTCCTGTGCGGCGTGGCCCTTGCTGCTGGCGGCTTTACGCTGGCGGCGGGCTATTACATCTTCGGCTTCAACAATCTGCGTTCCATGTGGCGGCCCGCACTGACCACGGCTTTTTTCGGCTACGCCTTTGTCATCGCCGACCTGCTGTACGATGTGGGCCAGCCCTGGCGGCTGCCGTATCCCGTCTTTGTTTCGCAGGGCACCACATCGCTCCTGTTTACCGTGGGCGTGTGCGAGTTCTTTTACCTCTGCGTCATGGCTGTGCTGTGGTTTGTGATCCCCTGCGAGTGGCTGGGGTGGAACAAGCTGCGCGCCATGCTCATGAAGCTGATCATGCCGCTGGTGGCGCTGGGCATCATCCTTTCCACCCTGCACCAGTCTTCGCTGGGCGGGCTGTATGTGATGGTTCCCTCCAAGATGCACCCCCTGTGGTACTCGTCATGGCTGCCCGTGTATTTCTTTGTGTCGAGCCTCTACGCCGGGCTTTCCATGGTGATCTTTGAAGGCACGCTGGCCCACGCGGGCATGCACAAGTACATGGACGAAAACCACGCCAAGAGCTTTGACGGCGTGAGCCTGAGCCTTGCGCGGGGCGCTTCGCTGGTGATGATGGGCTATTTTGTCATCAAGATCGGCGGCCTCACGCTCGACAATGGCTGGAAGTACGTGTTCAGCGGTTACGGCCTCTTGTGGTTGCTGGAGATGGCCCTGGTCATCGTGCCTGCCTTCATGCTTGCCGTAGGCGTGCGCGAGCGGCGTTACGGCATGATCCGCCTTGCGGCGGGGCTGGCTGTGTTTGGGGTCATGCTCAACCGCATGGACGTGAGCCTTGTGGCCTACAACTACAATCTGCCCACGCACCTCAAGTATTTTCCCTCGCTGGGCGAGATCACGCTTTCGCTGTTCATGCTGGTGGGGCTTGTGACGGTGTACCGCTTTGTGTGCGCCAAGATGCCCGTATTGCGCGATCACCCTGACTACAAACCCGAAGCCTGACAGGGAGGACGCCATGCAAACGGTATTTTATTCGCTTTACGCATCCCTGATGTCCGGCACGGGCTGGATGTTTATTTTCATCTGCTTTGCCCTGTTCGGCCTGCTGGGCTTTTACCTCTTTCTGAACGGCAAGGATTAGGCTGGAGCACGTTATGACAACGCTGATATCCTTTCTCACTGGCTGGGGGCTGCTCATATCCCTGCTGGGATGTCTGGCCGGGTGCGTGCTGCGCCTGCGCCAGTGCAAGGCCAGCGGCTGCAATCCCGCGGATTTCGCGGTCCGCTGGCGCGCGCGCCTTGTGCCGCTTGATCTGCTGCGCGGGCAGTGGCCTGTGCGCGTGCTGGTCAACGACGCCATTTTCTGGCTGCTGTTCATGGCCTTGGTGGTGCTGCTGTTTGCCCCCGGCCATGCGGTGCTCATCGGGCGCGGCCTGGGCTTTGACTGGCCGGGCATGGCCTTTCGCTGGGCGGACGGCCTTGCTGTGCTGTTGACGCTTGGGGCGCTGGCCCTGCCGTTGCGTCATCTGCTGCTGGCCGATCTGCGCGCTGCCGCCACAAAGGCGGACTGGCGGCTTATGGCCCTGCTGGTGCTGCTGCCGTTTACGGGCCTGCTTGCCCGCTCGGGCATACCGGGGTATGGACTCTGGCTCTTGCTGCACCTTGTTGCCGGGCATGTTTTTTTGTGGTGTGCGCCCCGTTGCCAGTTTGCACGGTTGCTGCGCTGATGGTTTTTCTGATCAAAGTCCCCAAGGGGGAGTTAATGCGAACCATATGTAGTACAGCCCTCGTTTCTGCTTGCGCCATGCGGTTTGTGGCCGCCAGTGCAGTGTTTGCCGTGGCGCTGTGTTTTTCTGCTGTTGGTGTCCAGGCAGCTTCCGCGCCTCTGGCGGGCAACACCATCTACCTTGGCGGTCAGCGCGCCAAGGAGCTTAAAATGCCTGTTGTGGCCTTTGACCATGCGGCCCATGCCAAGGCCAACGCCTGTGCGAGCTGCCACGCGGCTGGCCCCGGCGTGGAGAAGAACAGCGCGGGCCTGCCGGTCAATATTATGCAAACGCCGGTGTTCAGCGCCTTTGCGGGCATGAATTCCAGCGATCCTGCCGCGCGCAAGGAGGCCTTTCATGCGGCCTGCGCCACGTGCCATGCGCAAAAGGGCGCTGGGCCGTCCTTGGCGCAGTGTCGCGATTGTCACACCATCGCCGATGCCGCAGAGCTGCCCGCGCAAAAGCCTTACAAGCCGCAGATGGACGCCTCCCTGCACCAGCGGCATCTGACCTCCGGCGCGTTCCCTGTAAAGGCGCAGCCCGGTCTGGCCCCCGGTGCAATACTGGCAGAGAATGATCCCCAGCGTTGCGTGACCTGTCACCATGCCAAGGATTTTTCACCCACCTTGCCGCCAAATATCGATTCGTGCCGCACCTGTCACGAAAGCGGCCCCGGTTCGGCACTTGCCACCAAAGATGCCGCCTATACGCCGCCGCCCCTGCGCGCCGCCGCGCATGAAGTGTGCATGAAGTGTCACGCTTCGCTGGCGGAGCAGAAGCTGCCGCACGGCCCTGTGGACTGCGCCACCTGTCATGACAAGGCGCGCTTTGAGGCCTTGCCCCGCTTTGAGGCGAGCCCCTCCATCATGACCATGAACAGGCCCACGGGCGTGGTGCTGACCGACAAGGTCACGCCGCCCCAGGTGCCGCTTTCGCCTCTGTATCCGCAGGGGCCCAAATGGCCTACGGTCATGCCTGCCGTGCCTTTTGACCACGGCCTGCACGAAAGGGCGCTCAACTGCGTGGATTGCCACCACACCAGCGTCAAGCAGTCGTGCATCACCTGCCACACGCCCAGCGGCGACCCCAAGGGCAAGAATATTCCGCTGGCGCAGGCCATGCACTCTGTTACGTCCAAAAATTCCTGCGTGAACTGCCACACCAGCCTGACCACCTCCGCGCCGGAATGCGCGGGTTGCCATACGCCAAGGCCCGTGAGCAAGAGCGGCAGCAACTGCGCCTTCTGCCACCGCGCCGCCCCCGGCGTGAAGGGCACTGTGGGGCTGATGCTGCCCAGCAATCTGCCTTCGTCCCAGGCCGCTGAGAAGGCAAACGGAACTGTTGGGCTGGAAGCCCCGGCCCTGCCGCAAAGCCTGCCCGCCCAGAATGCCCAGCAGAACGCCAAGCTTGCGCCCACGGCTATCCTGCTGCCCGTGGAGGCCGCAGTGAAGGCTGCGCAGCAGTCTGCCGATGCCTCGGAAGCAGCGCTTGCGTCTTCTGCCATCCTGTTGCCGCCGCCGGACAAAAATCAGACTGCAAAGCCCGACCCGGCAGCCAACGCTGCTGCGGCCAAGGTGCTGCAACCTGCGGTAACGCCGCCTCCTGCTCAAGGCTCTCAGCTAGCCGCGGAGGTGACTGACGCGCCCAAGCTTGGGCCTGTTTCTGACGGCCTGCCCGAAAAAGTGCGCATAGAGCTCATGAGCAAGGAATTCCGCCCGGTGGACTTTGCCCATGCGCAGCATCTGCAAAAGCTGCGGGCTGGCATTGGCCGCAAGGCCGCAGGCCTGCAAGGCATGCATGCCAAGGATGGTCTGGAGTGCGCCGCCTGCCATCACAACAGCCCGCGCCTTAAAGAGGGCATGACGCCGCCGCGTTGCGTTTCGTGCCATCCCGCAAACTTGCCCGCTGGCGTAACTACCATGCCGGACGGCAGGCCCCTGCTCAAGGCTGCCTATCACCAGCGCTGCATGGACTGCCACACGCGTATGAAGCTTGAAAAGCCCCGTGCAACGGATTGTCAGGCCTGCCACATCAAGCGCGACCCGGCAGAAGCGCCGGTTTGGTAAAAAGGCTACGGCCCAATCATAAATGACAGCATGGCGGCAAAGGAAAAACCTTTGCCGCCATGCTGTTTTTATAAACCCCTGAGGCGAATGACCGTCTATCCGCCAAACTGGATCATGTGGAAGCGCCGCAGCATGGCCGGGGGAATTTCTGAAACCCAGTGCCCGGTGCCCACGGCCCAGAGGTACGCGGCAAAAAGCACCACAAGGCAGCCAACGGCAACTGTCCAGAAGGGCACCCGGCTGCGGGCCGCAGAAAGATGGAGGCAGTCTTTTTGCGGGCAGGCTTCAATACAGGCGGTGCAGCCAAGGCATTCCGGAGAATTGACGCGCGTTTTTTCGTGCACGGCGATGGCCGAAGGGCAGGCGCGCTGGCAGCGGCGGCAGCTTGTACAGGTGGCCGCATTGCGGCGCACCGCCACAGGGCTTGCCAATGCCAGAATTCCCAGAAACGCGCCGTAAGGGCAGAGAAAACGACACCACGCATTGCGCGCCACCAGCGAGGCCGCCACAATCACGCCAACCACAATCAAGGTGGTGGTTGAAGCCCGCAAAAAGAAAAACAGCATGCTTGAATCGGCCACCATATTGAAGGGCGCGCCCATGAAGGCATCAATTTCGTCTACGCTCATGGCAAAAAAACTGAAATAACAGAGCAATACCAGTGGAATATACTTGATGGCCTGGAGCGCCAGCTCCAGCTTGCGCGGCGGGTTGCGGTTCAGGCCCAGGCGCTTGCCAAGGCGGCCCAACAGGTTGGAGGCAAGGCCCACAGGGCAGATATAGCCGCAAAATCCCTTGCGGAACAGCAGGGCCATGAGGGCGATGGCCAAAAAGAGCGTCAGCCCGGCAGGGTGCACAACGTCCCACATGCCGGTTTCAAACAGGCGGCGCGCGGCCATGAGTTCACTGATGGGTAAAAAGCCTTCCACCGAGGGCGGTTTGGGCGTGAACGTCTGGCTTTTTCCCGTGGCCCACTGCACGTAGAGGTAAAAATTCCAGCCCACCCAAACAAGAAAAATGGCGAATGCGCCCTGTATGCAGCGTCGCAGCAGGGTGGGGGTGAGGCGGCGTTTGGGAGGATTGCTTGCGAGGGGGGTATACGCTGGCGCTGTGGGCTGTGCAGCCCTTTGCGCGGAATCGGCAGATTGGTTCATGGGCGGAATATCCTTTCAGACTGTTCAAGTAAACAATTGCGCCACTGGTTGTGTCACCATCTCGTATGGCTGTCCATGACCGGCATCACATGCTGGCTGCCTTCCCTCGGCGCAGGGGCGGCAATGGGGGCGGCAACAGAAATGCGCGGGAGAGAGCGGATACTGCCCGCACGAAGAAATGCATTACGGGCCTTGTTTGCCCCTGCGCGCCGCCGCAGGCGGGGCCTCCGCTGGCAGCTTGATTTTGAACGCCGCCTTGGGGTAGAATGCCGGGTTATTCATGCTGTGCCTGCGTGAATTCTTTACTTTCGCGGACAAATATCGCATTGTCTGGCGACACCGAAAACAGGCTCAGGAACCATCGCATGATTCAGGTAACCAATCTTGGCAAGCTCTACGGAAGTCACCTTGTGCTGCAAGAGATCAATATGCACGTGCACGAGGGGGAGATTTTCGGCATAGTGGGGCATTCCGGCGCGGGCAAGTCTACCTTGCTGCGCTGCCTTAACGGCCTGGAACCCTACCAGATGGGCAGTGTCAAAGTTATGGGCGTTGAAGTTGCCTCCCTTGAAGGCACGGCCCTGCGTATGCTGCAAAGCAAAATGGGCATGATTTTTCAGAATTTCAATCTCATGTCCCGCAAAAACGTGTTCGACAACGTGGCTTTTCCGCTTTCGCTGTGGGGCGTTGCCAAACGCGAAGAGCGCGTTATGGAACTGCTGGAGCTTGTGGGCCTTGCCGACAGGGCCAAACAGCGTGTGCAGAACCTGAGCGGCGGGCAAAAGCAGCGCGTGGGCATTGCCCGTGCGCTGGCGCTCAATCCCCGCGTGCTGCTGTGCGACGAGGCCACCTCCGCCCTTGATCCCAAGACCACTTCGTCCATTCTCGACCTGCTGGAAGACATCAACAGGCGGCTCAACCTCACCATCATCATGGTTACGCACCAGATGGAAGTGGTCAAACGCCTCTGCCACAGCCTGCTCATGCTCGACGGCGGCAAAACCGTGGCCATGGGCAAGACGGAAAATCTCTTTCTGTCGCCCACCAAGGAAATGCACGCCATGGTGGAGGATGAGTACACGCTCATTCCCGGCGGCACCAACATCCGCCTCATGTTCCCGCGCGAAATTTCGCAGCAGAGCGTCATCACGCAGATGGCACGCACCCTGGGCATTGATTTTTCCATCGTTGGCGGCAAGCTTGAACGCTACCTCGACGATGTTTTCGGCTTTCTTATCATCAACGTGCAGGACAAAGACCTGGACGCAGTGCTGCATTATCTGAAAACGCAGAACCTGTTCTGGGAGATTCTGGCCTATTCTGAAAACGCGGGTGAACAAGCATGATTGAGAACATGAGCGGCCTTGCGGCCTACTACCCGCTGTGGGAGCGGTTTCTGGACAAGCTGCCGGAAATTATCACGGCAACGTGGGAAACGCTGGACATGGTGCTGCTCTCCACGCTGTTTTCGCTCATTTCGGGCTTTTTGCTGGCTATCCTCATGATCGTGACCAATCCCATCGGCCTCAAGCCCAACCGTTCGGTGTATCAGGCCGTGGATTTTGTGGTCAATCTGCTGCGTTCCTTCCCCTTTATCATTCTGCTCATTGCGCTCATTCCCTTTACCCGTTTTGTGGTGGGCACCTCCATTGGCAGCGCGGCGGCCATAGTGCCGCTGACCATCGCGGCCGCCCCCTTTGTGGCGCGGCTTATCGAAACCTGCTTTCTTGAGGTGGACAGGGGCGTTATTGAAGCTGCGCGGTCTTTTGGGGCCAGCAACACGCAGATTATCTTTCGCGTGCTGATTCCTGAAGCATTGCCTTCCATTGTGCTGAACGTGGCTGTTATCGCCATTACGCTGCTGGGGTATTCGGCCATGGCCGGAACCGTGGGCGGCGGCGGGCTGGGCGATCTGGCCGTCAAATACGGCTACAACCGCTTTCAGGTCGACATCATGGTGTATTCGGTCATTATTCTCTGCCTTCTCGTGCTGCTCATTCAGGGCGTCTGCAATTTCCTGTACAAGATTTTGCGGTAGCCCTGCGGCGGCGTGTGAACTTTTTTACCCTTTACCCTTGCAGGAGCGCTTATGAAACGTCTGCTTTTGTCTCTGGCCATGGTTCTGGCGCTGGCCGCCCCCTCGTTCGCCGCTGAAGACATTGTTGTCGGCGTGACCCCCTTCCCGCATAAGGACATTATGCTGGCGGCCAAGCCCCTGCTTGCCAAGGAAGGCTACAACCTGGTCATCAAGGAATTTACCGACTACGTGCAGCCCAACATGGCGCTGGCCAGCAAGCAGCTGTTTGCCAACTTCTTTCAGCACGAACCCTACCTTGACAACATGAACAAGGAAAAGAAGCTTGACCTTGTTTCCATCGGCAAGGTGCATATCGAACCCCTGGGCGTGTATTCCAAGAAGATCAAAAAGCTTGCCGATCTCAAGAAGGGCAACAGCGTTTCCGTGCCCAACGACCCCACCAACGAAGCCCGCGCCCTGCGCCTGCTGGAAGCCAACGGCGTTATCACCATCAAGCCCGGCGCGCTCGTTACCGTGGCCGACATCACCAAGAACCCCCTTGGCCTCAAGTTCCACGAGCTTGACGCGGCCCAGCTGCCCCGCACCCTTGACGACGTGACCGCTTCGGTCATCAACACCAACTTTGCTGGCGAAGCCGGTCTGGTGCCCTCGCGTGACGCCCTTGTGATGGAAGGCAGCGAATCTCCCTACGCCAACATCATTGTTGTGCGCAATGAAGACAAGGACAGCCCCAAGGCCAAGGCCCTTATGAAGGCCGTGCAGTCCCCCGAAGTGAAGGAATACATCCAGAAGAATCTGGTTGAACGCGGCATCGTGCCCGTGTTCTAAAATTCATTTTACGGCATAAATTAAGGCAGCCGCCTTACGGTTCCAGATGGAGCTGTAAGGCGGCTGCTCTTTTGCACGCTTGCCGCGCTGGGCGGTCAGGCAAAAAAACGCTAGGGCAGGGGACGAACCTGCTTCAAGTCTTCGCGGGGGATGGTGTGGGTTTTGCCTGTGTCGTCCTCAAAGCTCACGGAATCGTTTTCGGGATTGATAACAGGCTTCTTGGTGCCGATGTAGATAGTGTAATCCTTGGTAACGGCGATGTACTTGGAGCCGCATGCCGTAAGCATGAAGGTGCTTACCAGCAGCAGGGCAAAGATCATGGCGCTCTTTCTCATGGCTAGGTATCCTTGACGGTTACAAAAAATTCGGGCCTGCGAACAGGCCCATACATGATGTGTTAAAGCGCATGCTCCCCTTCTGCCCTCTTGTCAATATGCAATCTGCAAGAGCATTGGGCGCAAGCGTGGTATCTGCAGATGTCACGCGCATCAGGGAACGCCGGATCAATGTTCGGAAAAATTTTATGCCATTTCTACCTGTTTTGCCCTCAACTGCCGCAGATAGGCCGGGTACCACTGGGTGAACACGGCCACACCTATGAGCAGGGTGTAGGAGATCAGCTCGTAGGTAAGTTCTGAAAAAAAGAACTCCTTCATTTTGAGCCACGCCAGCAGGGCATTGCAGGTGAATGCCCCACCCCAGACAGAAGTAATAATCATGTTTGTGCGCAGAAAGATAGGGGAATCCCAGAGCGCCGGATCGGTGTGATCCCTGGCGTAATCGAGGGTAAACGGCTTGCGCATGACGACTCCTGCCCATGTGCCAAGCGCCAACGCACCATTGGCAAGCACGCCCATGTACCGCACTGTCCAGATGTTCTGAAAGCCGATCACAAGTATGGATGCCGCGCTGAAAAAGGCCAGCCCCACCCACAGTATCACCCCACGATGCAGCTTGAGCACACCCATGAGGATGCTGAGGGCCAGAGCGATGCCAAGGCCAAGCTCCAGCCGAAACATGCTGCCGTGCGCGATGATCAGAAACGACAGCCAAGGGGCAAAGGCCAACACCAGCTTCAAGAACCCCATCATGGTATTTCCTCCAGAAAAATCTTGGCGCAGTGCCGCAATACATGCGCGTTAGGAATTATGCTCCTGCACAGGGGGAAACGCCTGATCCTGAATGCTGTTACAGTCTTATGCCCAACTTTTCTTCCAGCTTGCGGCTTGCGGCCACAAGGGCAGTCGTCACCGTTAGGGTAATGGCAATGTTCAGCAGCACAAAGGCAACGGGCGGCAGTTGCAAGGGCTTGTAAAGCCACATGAAGACTAGCAGGGGCGTGGGCAGATGAAAAAGATAAAAGCGAAAGCCGTTGCGCTCAAACCATGCAAAGGGAGCAAAAGACTGCAACAGCGGGTACAGCCCTGCTGTGAGCAAGAACATATGATACACCAGCAGGGCGCAGAGCAGAGACACGCCCCAGCCGCTCACAGGCGCGCCCGCATAGGGCCACAGCAGAACAATCAGCGCCGTGAGTCCAAGCCCAAGTGCCAGCGGGCGGGCGCGGCACAAGGCATTGAGGGCCTCGTGATTTCTGAACGCAACAATGCCCATGTAATAACAAAGAATGAACGAAGGCGCTTCCCACAGGCAATACCACTTGAGCCAGCCGCCATAGTTCTGCAGGCACAGTGCGGCCACCAGGGCCACCATGCCGCCGGTAAGTGCCGTGTCGTGCCCCAGCTTTTGCAGCACCCACAGGGCGATAATCCAGAACAGGGTGATCCAGAACAGCACCAGCAAGAACCACAGGTGGTCTGTAAACAGGCCGAGCGAAACGGATTTCCACGTTTCAAGCAGTGTTGCGTCCGCCGGATGTCCAAACGCGGGGATGGAAAAGAGCGTGTAGAGCGGGGCTACCCAGAGCATGCCCACGCCAAACCAGGGCAGCAGGAGTCTGCGCCCCCTGTGCAGCGCGTGTTGCAGGGGGGTGCGCTTGCCGGCATCCCACGAGGCGGCAAACAGAAAGCCCGATGCAAACATGAAGCACTGGATAAGGGTAGAGCCGGAGATGGCCGTGAACAAATCTGCCCAGGGCTGCGGGGTATCCGCATAGAGCTTCCAGAACGGAAAGGGCGTGGCGTAAAACATGACGCAGTGCATGACCACAACCAGAAAAAGGCACTTGGTTTTCAGCAGGGCAATGTGGGGATAGTGCATTGGGGTCGGCCTTGGTGGAAGTATGCGAAATAGCACTCGGAACAATGCCCGACAATAACGTGACCCGCCGCGCAGGGCAAGCGGGTTGCATCTGCGCGGCGGGCCGAAAACATCTGAGTATGTGTTGGCAATGGCAAGGGAGGGAGCCAGGGATTAAGCCTTGGCCTCCGCAATCCAGCTGGCGACCTCATCCACGGTGGGAACCCTGCCCGTGCATTTGATCTGGCTGTTGACCATTACCGCCGGGGTGGAAATGATGCGCGCCGCCATGATTTCTCTGAAATCAGATACCTTGAGTACCGAAATTTCACCGCCAGCCTGTTCCGCAGCCTGACGCACCACGTTTTCCGCCTCTACGCAACGCGCGCAGCCGGGGCCGAATACCTTGATTTCCATTAATTTTGCTCCTGAAAGTTACGCCAGAAATGATCCGGTCAGATTGAACAGCCAGCCCACCAGGGTGAACATAAGCAAAAGATAACCAACAAAAACAGCCAGCAGTTTGCCTGTCATGACCTGCCGCAGCATGAGCATTTCCGGCAGGCTGACCACAACCGTGCTCATGCAGAAGGCCAGAGTGGTGCCGATGGGCAAGCCCTTGGTCAACAGGCTTTCCATAACCGGGATGATGCCCGTCACGCTGGAATACAGGGGGATGCCCAGCAGGACGGAAAGCGGCACCGACCACCATTCCCCGGCGCCAAGATGCTCGGCAAACCAGTTTTCCGGCACAAAGCCGTGCAGGGCCGCGCCCAGCCCAACGCCGATGATCACCCACTTCCAAACGCGGCGAAAGATGGTGGATGTTTCAGACCAAGCAAAATCGTGCCGATGGCGCAGAGTGATCTGCGGGGAGCAAGCCTGGGCGGCATCCGTGCCGCTGGCTTCTTCCGCCTGCGCGGGCATGTTGGCCATGGCCTCAAGAATAAAGGGGTGCAGCCAGCGCTCGGCCTTGATGGCGTCCATGAGGCAGCCGCCAATGATGCCAGCGATCATGCCCACAACCACATAGGCCACGGTGATCTTCCAGCCCAGCAGGCCCCACAGTAAAACAACGGCCAGCTCGTTGATAAGCGGCGAGGTGATGAGAAAGGACATGGTGATGCCCAGGGGGATGCTGGCCGTGGTGAAGCCAAGAAACAGCGGTATGCTTGAGCAGGAGCAAAATGGCGTAATAGCGCCAAAGGCGGAGCCGAGAAAATAGCCTACACCCTTTGCCTTGCCGCTCAGATAATCGCGCACCCGCTCCACGTTGAGCCCGGCCCGCGTCCATGCAATGGCATAAATGAGCGCCACCAGCAGGAGCAGAATTTTTGCCGTGTCATAGAAGAAGAATTCCACGGATTCAGCAATGGGCGAGCCAGGGGCAAAACCCATGAGGCCCACAGCCAGCCAGTGCGCCGCAGGCTGGATGAAGGAATAGGTCAGCCACCACAGTGCGCCGAGGGCGGTAATAGCCCCAGCGTATCTGAGGTTCCAGGCGCGCGCTTCTGGCGCTTTGTGGGTCTGCACCGCATTGTTTTTGCAGCAGCATTTTTGTTGAAGAGGCGTGTTCATGGCGAATGCCTTTATTTTGATACTTGTTGGATAGTTGACTTGTTGAAGCGAAAAAAAGGGCAGTGCCCTTATATTCATAATTTCGGGAGGATGCCTGGCAATACGCCGCTTGCCGTCCGGAACTTCTGGCATTCGCCGGGGTTGGCGGAGCAGCATTCTGCCGTCAGATAGGCAATCACCTCAAGCATCAATGGGATGCTGGCCTTGTAGCGCATAAAACGCCCCTCCTTTTCAACCGTCACCAAGCCGCTATGCACCACGGCCTTGAGATGAAAGGAGAGGTTGGTGGAGGGAATATCCAGCTGGCGGGCGATTTCGCCCGCCACCAGCCCCTGCGGAGCGTTTTTGACCAGCAGCCTGAAAAGGTCGAGGCGTACCTCGGACGACAGGGCTTCGAAGATGCTGGCGGCAGTTTTGCTTTCCATAAAATGATATTTCAACATTAATTGACCAGTGTCAAGGGGACGAAAAAAGCTGCGGCAAACAAACGTTCGCCGCAGCTTTTAATGAATTGATGTATCTGAGCCTGTGGAGCGCCGATGCGCCACTGGCAGCGTTGTTATGCTCTGCTAGGAACTGCTGTGCCCGTTGCCGTTTCCGTTGCTCATGGAGGCAATGGTTTCGCGCAGATCGGCGGCCATCTGGGCCACCTCGCGGGCAGTGACGCCAAGCTCTGTCATGGCGTTGGAAATATCCAGCGCAATGGAATCAACGGTGCCGATGTTGCCGTTGATTTCTTCAGAAGCGGCAGACTGCTTTTCAGCCGTGTTGGCGATTATGCCGATCATGTCGGCGGTCTGCATGACCTGGGTGACGATTTCCTTCAAGGCTTCCCCGGCCTGCGTCACAAGCTCCACACCCTGCTGCACGCTGGCGTCAGTTTCGTCCATCAGCGCAATATTGCTGTGGGCGCTGTCCTGAATGCCCTTGACGGCGGAGGAGACTTCCATGGTGGCCTGCATGGTTTTTTCCGCCAGTTTGCGTACTTCATCGGCAACCACGGCAAATCCGCGCCCTGCCTCGCCAGCGCGGGCGGCCTCAATGGCAGCGTTGAGCGCCAGCAGGTTTGTCTGGTCGGCAATATCGCTGATGATGCCAAGGATTTTGCCCACGTCCTGCGCCTTGCTGCCAAGATCGTGCAGCCCCGTGCTCATGGTGGTGGTGTGCCTGCGCACATCGGCTATGGCCTCAATGGATTGGTCGGTGATCTTCTGGCCGCTCTGGGCGCGCTGCCGGGCCTGATCAGCGTTGCCGGAGGCATCGCCAGCATTGCGCGCCACATCCACTATGGAGGCGTTCATGGCCTCAATTGCGGTGGCGGTTTCGCGTATTCTGTTTTGCTGGTTGGCTGTACCTTCGCTGGTATGGCCGATGCGTTCCAGCAACTGGTCGGATATATGGGCCAGGTGGGTGGCAATTTCGCCAGCATTTTCCGCCACTCTGGCAACCATGGCGCCGTTCTTTTCAATCTGGCGCTGATTCTTTCTGATCTCGGTAATGTCGTTCCAGAATGTCACCGAACCCATAAGGGTATTATCCATGTCAAAAAAGGGCGTGGCAGTAACCGTAACGTGGCGCAGGTTGCCTTTCTCCGTAGGGAGCTCCCGCTCGGCCACAAACTTTTTGCGGTGCAGCACGGCGCGCACGGCTGTGGTTTCGCGATTTTCGTCATTCCACAAAAATTTGCCCGATGTCAGACCGAGAAAACTCTGCGGCTTTGCGGTTTTTTCCAGCAGATCGCACAGATGCTGGTTAAGCCAGAGAATTTTTTTGTCTGCGCCAATGATCAGGCAGGGGGCGGCAATGCCATTGAGCACGCCTTCTGAAAAGCCAAGCTTGTCTTTGAGCTGCGCCACCATCTTGCCAATGTCGGTGGAGAGCGTGGCAAGCTCGTCTTTGCCCTGCTGGTCAAATTCCACGGCAAGGTTGCCTGCGGCCACCTGCCCGGCATTGGCGACAAGCCGCGAAATCCGGCCAATGAGAAAATGGCGGATCGCCAGCACCGTAAAGGCAATCAGGGCCAGCAGGCCCACAGCCCCCATGATGGACGTGCGCAGCAACTGGTTTTCCATGGCAGTCCAGGCATTGGTGACGTCAAGTTTCATCACCAGCTGTCCAATGATTGGTTCTGATTCGCCGTGGCAGTGATGGCACCTGCGCTGGTTGGCGATGGAAAAAACGCTGCCGAGAATTTTTTTGCCGTTCTGGTCAATAAAAACGGCTTCTTCAATGGGCTGTTTGAGGCCGCGCACATGCAGGCCCGCCAGCTCCTTGTCCGCTTCTACGGTGGCAAAATCCTTGCGCAGGGTGGTGTCGTCCGTGCTGTAGGTGATATTGCCCGTGTATGAGGTCATGTAGGCGGTAATATGCCCGAATTTACTTTTGATCTTGCCGAACTCGTCGGCAGTTCCCTTGTTGTCGCCCACGATCATGGGCTTTTCAATGCCCATGTAGATCAGCCCTGATTCCATGTGCGCGCTGGAGCGGATTTCATCAGTCATAAGTTTTTTAACCCCGGCATATTCCAGGGACATTATGCAGCTTATGACGAGAAACGTAATGGTGACAATAGATACCGTAATTTTGAAATTAAGCGATCTGGATAAAAGCATTGCTACCCCCGAACTAGTGCGCGCCGGAAAAGATCAGTGGCTTGAATTTGAAATCCTGAATCCGCTCGGAATTATGGCATGCCGTGCAGGTTTCCACGGCAGGCTTTCTGCTGATGGATTGAGGGTCCTGATTTTCCGCATGTTCGCTGCCTGGGCCGTGGCATGTCTCGCAACCAACATCGGCCAGTTCAGGCGTTGTTTCTATGCTTTTGAATCCGCCCTTGTTGTAGCCTGTAGTGTGGCATTCGTAGCATTTTTGAAGCTCGTGCTCCTTGAGCTTTGGCTTCATGATGGCTACAGAACCCCAAGAGTGGGCTTTTTTGGAGTGTTTGATAAAAGAATTATACTGCTCTTCATGGCATGGAGCGCAGTTTTTAGAGCCTATGTAAGTTTTTGAGTTGTCGGCATTGCCTGCTTGAACAAAAAATAGCTGAACAAATGTGAAGAGTAGGGCTGAAAGAATACATTTTTTAGATAAATACAGCATCATCACGTTCTCTTTGATGGTTGTTTTTGTAGCCAGCCTGTAGCACCTGTGAGGAGCGGGACTTTGTCACTTCAAAAAACGTAAACCCATGAATCGTGAATCAGTGCGGAAACCCTATATTCTTCGAAGGGCAATGCCGCAGTAACGCAGAGCCTTTCGGCACGTTTTATTAAATGATTATGCCTTGTTTGGAATTTGTGCTGTTTTTCTCATTTCGCGGGTGAGGATCAGGCCAATGCCGCGCCAGTTATGGGATGCAGTACAGACTCTATAATGTTGTTGTCTGACGTTGTTATACGCAAAAAATTTGAAATTGCACTCACTGATCAAGCAATGAATAGATTAAAAAACGATAATAGTATTGTTTACAGGTGGAGCGCCCAAGATTAATTAACCATATCTTTTTAATAAGTATCGGCTGTTTTGCAAAAATTTCCCAAAAACAGGCACAGATTTAAATGGTTAGCACAAAAAAATTTTAAAGTGAATATGCTCACGAAAACAGGAAAGATCATCTCCTGTGCAACAGTATATAGTAGTTGCATTTGAATGGATTTTTTTACTTCAATACATGAGTTTTAGATGTGATTTTTATTGAACACGGATGCTTGTTGTTGATGAATAAGAAAATGATTATCAATTTTGTTCATCTTTTTATGTTGCAGGTATAAATCTCAAATCATGAGTGCAGGAGTGTGCGTGGTCGTGCCAAGCTAATGCTGGAGAAAACAATCTCCTCATGAATATTGACTGGATTAATGCATATCGCGGTGGTCAATAATGCAGGGGAATGGCAGATCGCGCGGGACTTGCGGCGGGCAGTATTTTAAAGGATTCAGGCTTTGAGCGGCAGGGCGGCGCGTAGTTCGTCCACGCCAGCGAGGGTGACGGAGCTCAGCGCAACAATTTGCGCTGTCCCCGCGCTGTGCAGAAAGCGTCGTGCGCGTTCCGTGTTGGCTGCGTCCATGTCTGTCTTGCTGATGACGCCAACGACGGTGCGATTGAATATGCGGGCAAAACCCGGCGGGAAGGCGGAGGTTGGGCGGGTGGCGTCCTGCACAAAAAGAATGGCCGCGCATTCGGTGGCCAGGGTGATGAGGGCGCAGTAAAAGCGGCGGTTTTCCAGAAATTCCGGCGGGGGAAAAACAAATTCTCCGGCGTATTCCACGGCCATGGTACGCCGCAGATCCGGTACGGTGCAGCCCAGCAGGCGGGCAACAGTGCGTCTGCCCACCCCCCGTTCGCCCATAAGCATAATGCGGCGCACGGCAGGCCTATGACCGGGTGCAATCGGTCAGGTCGTAGTGGAGCACATCGCCAAAATAGCGCAGCACTTCACGCAGCCCGGCTTCCACGCTGGCAACATCGCCGGTGAGCAGCAGGGAGCCGCCAAACCTGTCCAGAAAGCCGATCTGCACATCGGCGGCCTTGGTGGCTATATCTGCGGCAATGATCACGCCTTCGCTGGGCGTGATGGTGAGGATGCCGATGGCGTCTGTTGCGCTTTCGTCAAGGCCGAGCTTGAGGGGAATGTCGCGCTGGGGGCTGGCGATAAGGTGCGCCAGAGTGATCTGCCTGCCGGGCACATACTCCTGTATGACGCGCTGTTTCGCTTCTTCCATGGTGCGGCTGCCTGTTTGCTTGAAGGAATGTTGATGGGCGCGCGGGGAGTCTGGCTCCCCGCGCAAGGGGTTGCCCGAGAGTAAACTAGTTAGAGCATTTCAACTTTGAAATGCTTCACATTTCAAAGTTCATCTGCTTCTAGAGCAATTGCTTTTTGAGATCATCGCTGGGCGAGGGGATCACAATCTTGCTGACCACCGGGCCGCCGTCCGTCACGTTGGCAGCGCCAGCGTCCACGGATGACTGCACGGCGCTGACCTCGCCCGTCATGAGCACAAAGGCTTTGCCGCCCAGGCCCGCAGAAAGGCGCAGCTCCACAAGCTGCACATCGCCAGCCTTGGCTGCGGCATCTGCCGCCAGCACGCAGGAAGCTGCGGTGTATGTTTCAATAATGCCGAGAGCGTTGATCTTTTCCCTGATTGCGGTGCCGTTCATGGCAGGGATAACGCTTTCGTGCACGTTGGGGATGATAAAGGAATCCACCACCAGATCCGCGCCCAGGTGCAACCCGGTCTGCACGGAGCTGGTCACGGCTCCGGTATCGCCGGTGATGACCACAAGATAACGGCCAGGGCAGGTGGGGCGGGAGATAACCAGCTCCACATTGGCGGCTTTGACCATTTCGTCCGCCGTCTGAATGCCCACGCCGATGCTGTTCAGTTCCACACAGCCTATAGTGCGTAATTTCATGCCGCTCACCTGTTGCTTCACGCCTTGATGGTTATGATGCCGTTTTCAACGGCAGTGACCACGCCGTCAATGCTGGCGTGTACGCGCGCGCCCATGGCCCCTTCGGGGATTTCACCGATGAGGTCGCCTGTTTTGACGCTGTCGCCCGCATGCACCACGGCAAGGGCGGGCGCGCCTATGTGCTGGCGCAGGGGAATGCGCACTTCCGAAGGCGTATAGTCACCGGCAAAGTGCGGGTGCGCTTCATAACCCGCAAGCCCAAGCCTGCTTACAAGGCGGCTGGTGGGAATCCTGCGCTCGTCGCGGAAACGCGAGGCCACAAGGGGTTCGCCCCTGTTTTCCCACTTGACCCCGGCGGCCATGAGTTCCTTTTTGAGCTGCGCGTTCACTTCCCTGGGCGAAAGGCCCATGGGGCAGGCGAACTTTTCGCAGATGCCGCATTCGGAGCAGAGCAGGGCCTCGCGCGCGATGGGCGAATCCACGGCCTGCCCGTCGAGCACGCGCATAAGCCGGTGCGGGTGCAGGCTGTGACCAAGCAGTTGCCGGGGGCAAAGATCGGTACACTGCGAGCACTGACAGCAGATGGTGTTCGTAAGGCGTTTGACCGTGTGCGGGTCCATGACCTTGCGGCACACCACGTTGTGGTCGGGCGGCAGCACAAGCAGGCCGCTTGTGGTCTTGGTGACAGGCTGATCCGTATCGGGCAGCACGCGGCCCATCATGGGGCCGCCGTCCACCACGCGGTATTCGTCAATAGTCGGCCCGCCCGCAAATTGCAGCACCTCGGCAACCCTGGTACCCACGGGCACGCGCACCACCATGGGCTTGCGCACCTCGCATCCCACGGTGAGGTAGCGGTGGGTTACAGGTTTGCCGTCCAGCGCGTGGGCCACATTGCAGAGCGATTCCACATTGCTTACCACCGCGCCGATCTGCAAAGGAATGCCGCGCTCGGGCACAATGCCGCCCAGCACTTCATACACCATAACCTGCTCGTCGCCGGCGGGGTAGAAGTCGCCCAGTTCAAAGGCCTCGATGCGCCCCTTGCCAAGGCGGGCAACGCCTTCGCGCACACGCTGCATGGCATGGGCGTGTTTGCCCTTGAGGCAGATGACGCCGCGCCCGGCCCCTGTGCAATCCATCATGGCCTCGAGGCCGCGCACCAGAGTGTCCACCTGTGTTTCCATCAGATACGGATCGCTCATCAGCAGCGGTTCGCACGAAGCCCCGTTGACCAGCACCGTCTGCGCGGCGGCATCGGCCTTGACGTGTGTGGGCAGGCCTGCGCCCCCCGCACCTACCACGCCAGCCGCGCGAATGGCGTCAACAATTGGTTTTCCCATGATGTCCTCTCACTGGAATTATCGCAAAGCGGGCCGCCAGAGCACTTCACTCCTGAAATGTTCGCTTACGACAGGCCAAGCCTGCCTGCTCGCATTTCGTGGCAAGGATTTTCAGAAAAATCCCTGCAGAGCAGTTACCCCATTTCCTTCGTAAACTGCCCTAACCGCACCCGCCGCAATCACACTACCCGGCTTCAGGCTTTACTTGCACTTGGGCAGAATCATTTCCACTTCTTCATGGGGGCGGGGGATCACGTGCACGCTCACAAGTTCGCCCACGCGCGAGGCAGCGGCAGCGCCCGCATCGGTGGCAGCCTTAACAGCGCCCACATCGCCACGCACCATCACGGTCACCAGACCGGAACCCACCTGTTCGCGACCGATAAGGGTCACGTTGGCAGCCTTGACCATGGCATCGGCAGCTTCCACAGCGCCAACAAGACCACGGGTTTCAACCATACCGAGAGCGTCAGTCATTATAGCCATTGTAATCTCCTTTTATGTTTGCGTATGCGCGGCAGAGGCTTAAGCGTGAAGGCTCTTGCCGATCACTGCCACGGTTTCAAGCGTCACCTTCCGCAGTTCATCGGGGTCGGTGATGCCATAGTGCTGTTTGATGATGGCGGCCACGCCGATGAGCAGGTCATCGCAGTGTTCGTCATGCCCGTCATGCGCGTGCTGCGAGCATTCGCCATGTGCGCAGTGCGCGGCGGCCTCGTCGTAGCTTAGCTGGACGCCGCGTTTGCAAAGTTCATCGCGCGCTCCGGGGGTCAGAATCTTAGCAGAGTCCATCACAAGCTTGTTGCCGTGGATGAACTGATCAAGATTATCAATGGTTATCAGCGTTTTTCCCATATGTGCCTCGTTCGTTCCGCAGGCGCGGGTTATTGTTGGGCGTCATTGGCGCTGCGCCGCGCCGTGCCCGCCAGCGCGCTGACTACTTCCGGGTCGGGCTGGGGAATGACCACCATACGCATCAGGTTGTTGCCCAGCACTTCAGCGGCTGCGGCTGCGGCTTCACGCACGGCGGCCACATCGCCTGTCAGCACAAAGTATGATTTGCCGCCAATGCCCTGGCCAAGAACCATGCGCATCAGCGACACCGCCGCCTGTTTGACGGCCTTGTCTGCCGCTATGACGCTGTCCGCCGCGTTGCGGCATTCAACAACGCCCAGGGCCGCGCCGCCGATTTCAGCGGGCATGCGTCGCAGAACATTGAGCACCTGGCTGGACACATTGGAAACAACATAGCTGCCCGCAAGGCGCGCTTCCGTTGCTCTGGCGGCATGCACCGAGGCGTCAACCGCCTCTCTGTCTCCCCCCACAAGGATGAGAAAGCGCCCTGCGCACACAACGGAAGCGCGCACCAGCGTGACCGGAGCGGCCTTGAGCATGATATCGGCCAGCTCCGCCCCAGCGGCTATGCTGCGGCTGTCCACAATACCCAGCGTATCCATGAGCTATTCGCTCTCCGGGCTTTTGCCCATCATTTCTTCCTGATCCAGAATGCCCACAATGGCTGCATCAACAGGGGATTCCTGATTGTACAGAGCCTTGCGGGCCGGGCTGCCGGTGGTGATAAGCACGCGCTCGCCAATACCGGCTCCCACGCAGTCCACCGCCACAAAACTTTCGGCCAGCCTGTTGTGGGCGAGGTCAAGGCGCTGTACCACCATGAGCTTGAGCCCGTTGAGGGAATCTTCCTTTCGCGTGGCCCATACGTTACCGACGACAATGCCTATCAGCATGCGACACCTACAGATCTTTCAAAATGGTCATGTTGCGTTCCGCCGCCGCATCCTGCGCCAGCGGTGTTACAACGGCCCCTTGGGGAGCACGCAGGGTGCGCGCGCCCGTTGCGGCGGCCTCGGCCACATGGTTTGCGGTTATAAGACAATCGCGCGTGCGCGACGCTTCCGGCGCGACATCGGTGAGTTCCGTCAGGCCAAAAGCCGCAAGCCGCGCTTCATATTCTTCATACAGGCGCAAAAGCGCGTCCGGGGCAGTGGCGGCGTGTGCGCGGTAGGCAAAGCCAAGGGTGCGCACCTGCTTGCCCTGCAAGAGCAGGTCGAGCACTTCGCGCTGGGCAAGGCTTGAGCCGCGCCCCAGCGCCAGATCCGCCATGTCCGGGCAGGAAAGCTCCGGCAGGATGTAGAGGGCCGGTTCCTGCCCGGCGCTCTGCCCCTGAAAGCACACCTGCATGGCGCTGCCGAGGCGCTTTTCCACCTGACGGGCGAGGGCTTCGTCCCTGGGGGCCAGCACCTGAGCCACGGACGCGGGCCTGGTATCAAGCTGATCCAGCACGGCCCGCACTACGGCGGTAATGAGTGTGTTCAGTTCCACGGGCATAAGCCGCGCTCCTATAATCATTTAAGACTCTGAATTATATTCGTAAAAGCAAAACGTTCTAGTCAGTGCAGTTGAGGGCGATGCCCAGCGGCGTCACCAGAAAAGGATTGGCGGGCTTGAATGTGGGCACGCCGGTGTCCTTCTGGATGATGGATTCCATATCCGCGAGGCAGCAGGTGCCGCCCACAAGGTACAGGGCCGAAACCTTGCGCCCTTGAATGTGCTTCCTGATGATGGCCGCCATCTTTTCAATCACGGGGCGCACCACGGGCAAAAGTTCCTTGTGGCGGCTCGCGTCCTTTTTCAGGTCTTCAGCTTCGTCAAAGGGGATGTCGTAATTGCCCGCCAGCACGAGCGAAACGTGCGTTCCACCCGTGGGTTCGTCAGCCACGTACACAACCTTGCCGTCCTGCAACAGGGCAATGCCGGTGGTGCCGCCGCCGATATCCACGATGGCGCCGTCGCGCACCTGCAAAACACTGTTGGCCGCAGTGGGTTCGTCAAGCAGGGCGGTGACGCGATAGCCAGCGGCCTCCGCCACATGGCGGTGGGTTGCGCAGTCGCGCTCGCTGGTGCCGGGCGGAACGGCAATGGCGGCATTCTCAAGCTTGCGGCCAAGGCGTTCTTCCAGCTCTTCGGTCAGCTCGCGCACAATGCGCGCGCCGCCCGCGTAGTCCACCACCAGACCGTCACGCACCACCTGGGCAAAGCGCATGGCACAGGCCACGGGCTCGCGTTTGGCATTGACCACAACCACCACAATATACGCGGTGCCAAGGTCTACACCCACATAGAGGGGTTCCGTGGGGCTGACCTTGCGGGGATTTTCCCGGCACTGGTCAAGCGTGGCGATCAGTTTATCCGCTGCGGCAAAGTCCATATCAGCCCCTTGAGCGCCGCACGATGACGCCGGTGACGCCGGGCTTCCAGCCTGCGCTGTTGCCTTCGTCCGCATCAATGTGCATGGCAAGTTTAAAGGAGTCGCTCACGCGCACCAGCACGTCTTCAAGAATCATGGGCCGTTCCGTATCAAGACGCACGGCGACCTTGTCCTTGTCCTTGAGGCCGAAACGCTCGGCATCATCGGTGTGCATGTGGATGTGGCGGGCGGCAACAATCACGCCCGATTCCAGGCCCACAATGCCCGTGGTGGATGCAAGCACAATGCCAGGGGTGTCCTTGGTGTCGCCGCTCTGGCGCACCGGAGGATTGATGCCCAGAATGCGGGCATCGGTCTTGGAAAGTTCAATCTGCGAAACGCTGCGGGCGGGGCCGAGAACGGCCACCTTGTCCATGACGCCCTTGGGGCCGATCAGCCGCACACGTTCAACACACAAAAATTGTCCCGGCTGCGAGAGCGGCCTTTCGGGTCGCAGGGCCTCACCGTACAGCGACAGCGCATCTTCGACGCTCAGATGGACGTGACGGGCGGAAATCTCCACCGGGATAGGCCCGGCGTTCATGGTTTCTTCCCTGCCGCTGCTGGCGCACTGCTCTGTCAGCACCTTGCGCACAACATCTGTCACAATGTCCTTGATCGCTTGTTCGTTCATCTTGGCTCCAGCATGCAACGGCTGCGCATTGGGCAACCGCCTTGTAAATACGCGGGAATTGGGCCGCAGGCTCAAATTCCTTTGGCGGGCGTCTTTTCATGGGCAACGCCGCGCCGTTTCCGTAGAAGCGTTCTGCCTGTGGCTCCCCCGGCGCTGCTCACGCGCAGCGCGCTGCCCGTCAGTGTGCGCCGGGGGGCCAGATACGGCAAAGACTAGGCTTCGCGCTTGGGCAGAATCATTTCCACTTCGCTGTGGGGGCGGGGGATCACGTGCACGCTCACGAGTTCGCCCACCTTTTTGGCAGCGGCGGCACCGGCGTCAGTGGCGGCCTTAACAGCGCCCACATCGCCGCGCACCATCACGGTGACAAGGCCGGAACCCACCTGGCTGCGGCCAATAAGGGTTACGTTGGCGGCTTTCACCATGGCATCGGCGGCTTCAATGGCGCCCACAAGACCACGGGTTTCGATCATGCCCAGAGCGTTGGCGGAAGCGGTCATAGCTATTCTCCTTGCGTTATTTGCGTATGTTGTTGTGCCCCTGAGCGGGTCATGCCGTTGGGGGCATTCCGCAATAACGGGCTGTTACGGTTACATTGGGCTGGCGCAGGCCAGCCCGGTGTAGCTGCTGCTAAAGAACCTTCTTCAGCTCGGCCACAATCAGTTC
This sequence comes from Desulfovibrio intestinivivus, assembly GCF_053570665.1. Classification (NCBI taxonomy): domain Bacteria; kingdom Pseudomonadati; phylum Thermodesulfobacteriota; class Desulfovibrionia; order Desulfovibrionales; family Desulfovibrionaceae; genus Desulfovibrio; species Desulfovibrio intestinivivus. Next base: position 2,266,064 of record NZ_JBRBQT010000001.1, read on the forward strand.
GGTGACGGCGTTGATATCAATGTTGCCAGCGCCCGCAGCCGGAGCAGACGTGCCATGACCGCTGCTGGAGCAGCAGGAGGCGGTAGGGGCAGCATGGCTGGCCGCGCCGTGCCCGTTGCCGGAGCAGCAGCACTGGGAGTTGAGGTCATAGGCCACACGGCGAATGTTGATAAGGTTCATGGGCGTGACGTTGTCGGAAGTCGCGCTGCCGCCAACGGCGCCGCAGCCCAGGGTGAACGAGGGGAACAGCCCGGTGCTGAGGCCCACCGCGCCCTGTGTGGCGGGCGTGTTGACCATGATGCGCGAAACAGGCTTTTTGAGGCCGAATTCGCGGATGATTTCTTCGTTGTTGGAGTGGATGGCAAGGGTGTGCCCAGCGCCGCAGTTGTGCAGCAGGGCGGTGCACAGTTCGCAGGCTTCATGCCAGTCTTCCACCACGTAAAAGCCGAGCAGGGCCGTGAGCTTTTCCTTGGAGAAAGGATACTTGGGGCCAACGCCCTTTTCGTCCGAAACGAGCAGGCGCGTACCCTGGGGCACGTCGATGCCGGCGATGCGGGCGATGGTCTGGGCGTCGCGCCCCACAATGGCGGGGTTCATGCTGCCATTGCCGCGTTCCATGACGTTCTTGACCTTTTCCAGCTTTTCGCCCTGGAGGAAGTAGGCTCCCTGGGCTTCCAACGTGGCGCGCACCTTGGCGGCGATGCAGGATTCGGTGACGATGGACTGCTCGGAGGCGCAGATGGTGCCGTTGTCGAAAGTTTTGCTGCTCATGATCTTGGTCACGGCGCTTTCGATATCAGCGGTGCGTTCGATAAAGGCGGGCGTATTGCCAGCGCCCACGCCCAGAGCAGGCGTGCCGGAGCTGTACGCGGCCTTGACCATGCCGGGGCCGCCCGTGGCAAGGATGAGATCGCAGATCTTCATCAGTTCGTTGGTGCCTTCAATGGTGGGAATGGTGATGCAGCTCACCAGATCAGGCGACACGTTGCAGCTGCGCAGCGCGCCCTGAATGATTTCCACCGTCTTGGCAATGCACTTGCGGGCGCTGGGGTGCGGCGTAAACACAATGGCGTTGCCCGACTTGAGCGAGATGAGCGACTTGTAGATGGTGGTGGACGTGGGGTTGGTGGAGGGCACAATACCCGCAATCACACCCACGGGCACGGCCACTTCCACAACCTTGGTCTGGTTGTTGGTGGAAAGAATGCCCACGGTCTTCATGTCGCGAATGCAGGCATAGACCTTTTCGCTGGCAAGCAGGTTCTTGGTCTTTTTGTCCTGCGGTTTGCCAAAGCCGGTTTCTTCCGCAGCCATTGCGCCCAGCGTTTCAGCCTGGGCAGCTGTGGCTTCGGAAACGGCCTTGATCACGGCGTCCACACGCTCCTGGCTCATCTGTGCGAATTCCGGCTGCGCCTTGCGCGCAGCGCGAACCAGTGCGCGCACCTCCTGAATGGAGAGCAAATCCTTATCGACCATTTCTTACTCCTTTTCCTTCAGAGCCGCCCGGCAAATGGCGTCTATCAGCGTTTTCTTGTCGGAGGAGACAATCTGCCCGCTCGTGAGCGGAACCTGAAGGTCTCTGGCCAACTGCCGAAGTTTGTTTATGCTCATGCCCGAGAGCTTTTCCTTGCTCGGGGGCGCGGCCTGCGTGGCGGGCTTCGCCTTGTCGGCGGGGTCAGTCATGCTTGTCTGGCCTTCCTGTGCGGCCTCTGCCGGGGCCGCCGCCTCAATCTCAATGCTGCGCGGTTGCAACAGCAAAATATGTTCAAGCTCCGCATCGGGGCGGGGGATGACATGCCGCGAAACGCACTCCGCGCCTTCAATGCGCGCAATGGAGGCCGCTGCTGCGTCCACGGAGGACTGCACGGCAGCCACTTCGCCTGCAATGGTGATGGTCACAAGCCCGCCGGAAGCAAGGGACTTTTCGAGCAGGCGCACGTCTGCCGCCTTGAGCATGGCGTCGGCAGCCTCAATGGCTCCTATCAAGCCCCTCGTTTCCACAAGTCCTAATGCCAGCATGCTTTTTCTCCTTCACTGCGCAAGGGCGCGGCGCGGGTTTGTCTGTATCTGACTGCTTTAATGCCTGATAGTCTTCACATCGAGGTCATAGCCACGCAAAATGCTTTCCATTGTCGCCATATCCCGGTCATCAAGCACAGGGTTGTCCTTGATGGGATATTCCATGTCGAGCTGGGCGTACTTGCCGACGCCCATTTTGTGGTAGGGGAGCAGATCAACACCCTTTAAATTTTTCATACCTTTGTAATTATACAGAAATTTTCCTACGGCGTGCAGCTCTTCCGCATCGTTGTTGTATCCCTTCAGCAGGGGCATGCGGATACGCACGTTGCTGCCGTTTTCAAGCAGCCAGCTCAGGTTCGCCAGTATGGTCTCGTTGCGCACGCCTGTGAGGGCATAGTGCTTTTCCGGATTCATGTGCTTGATGTCGAAGAGGAAGAGATCAACCACTTCGGCAAGCTGGCGCACCACTTCAGGCCGGGCATAGCCGCACGTTTCCATGGCGGTGTTGATGCCTTTGTGCTTACAGGCCAGGAGCAGGTTTGCCACGGCTTCCGGCTGGAGCATGGGCTCGCCGCCGCCAACGGTAACGCCCCCGCCGGAGCTCTGGTAAAAGGGCCAGTCCTGTTCCACCACTTCCAGCAGTTCAGAAATGCCCTTGCATTCGCCCGCGATGGCCAGCGCCCCCTGAGGGCAGGCCTTGACGCAGCGCCCGCAGGCAATGCAGTCAAGCTCCCTGTTTACGGTATGCTGGCCTTGCTCTCCTGCGAGCGCGTGAATGCCTGAGGGGCAGACGGGCACGCACGCGCCGCAGGAGATGCAAAGGTCTTTTTTGTACAGCACATCACAGCGCCGACGTTGGCTTTCGGGGTTTGAGCACCATTTGCAGCGAAGGGCGCAGCCCTTGAAGAAAACGATGGTGCGTATGCCCGGACCGTCATACATATTGTATTTCTGTATGTTGAAAACTATGGCTTTTCTTTCGATCACGGTGCTTTTCCCCTGCCGTATGCCGTTACGCTTGTGTTGCCGTAAGTACCGGGCGGCCTAGAAGTGGCGCAGCACGGTTCTGCTGATGATTTCGTCCTGAACGTCCTTGCACAGCTCGATGAAGAAGGCGCTGTAGCCAGCCACGCGCACAACCAGATCGCGGAAGTCCTTGGGGTTCTTCTGCGCATCAAGCAGGGTCTGGTTATCCAGATAGTTGAACTGCATTTCGCCGTTGCCAAGGATGCTGGCCGTGCGGATGAGGGTGATGACGCCCTGTTCGCCTTCGGGGGTATCCAGCAGGCCGGACATGAGCTTGAAGTTGTGCACCATGCCGATGTTCATGTTGTCGTTGGACATCTTGGACACGCTCTTGATGATGGCGGTGGGGCCTTTGACGTCCGCGCCCTGGGTGGGGCTGATGCCGTCGGAAAGGGGCTGCCATGCGCTGCGGCCGTTGGCGGATGCGCCAAGCAGCTGACCGAAGGGCGTGTTGTTGGAGATGGACAGGGTGCCGTGGCTCAGAATGGAGTAGAGCGTGCGGTACTTGCGGTGCTCCTGCTCGGTGAACGACACGAGGTCGGCGGCGATGTCGTCGGCGTAGTCGTCGTCGTTGCCGTACTTGGGCGCGGCAAGGCAGTCGGCCAGCACGGCGTCGTAACCCTTGAAGTCGGCCTTGAGGGCTTCGTTCATGTATTCAAGCGTGTACTTCTTGTCTTCGTACACAAGCTTCTTGATGGCGGCCATGGAGTCCACGTAGGTGGCAAGACCGCTCCAGACCACGCCGGGGCCGAAGTTGTACATGGCGCCGCCAGCGGCCACGTCGCAGCCGTGTTCCATGCAGCCTTCGTACATGATGGACATGAGCGGCTTGGGCGCAAAGTCGCGGTGCACGCGCTGGGAAATGACCGTGGCAACGCTGGACCACTTGGTGATGTAGCAGATCTGCTCCTTCACCGCGGCCTCGAACTTTTCGTAGGTGTCAAACTGGCTCAGGTCGCCGGAGTCGGGGCAGACCTGCTTGCCGTACCACAGCGGCACGCCGTGGTTGAGCACCAGTTCGATGCAGATGGGCCACTGGGTGTAGGCAGTGGAGGTCCACTGGTAGAGGCGGCCCGCTTTCTGCGGTTCCACGCAACCCATGAGGCAGTAGTCGCGGGCGTCTTCAATGCTCACGCCCTTGGCCAGCATCATCTTGATGTGGGTGTCGTCAAAGTGCACGGCGGGGAAGCCCATGCCGGAACGGATGACTGCCACGATCTTTTTGAGGTATTCCTGCGGCGAGGAATTGTGCACGCGGGTTGCAAGCGAGGGCTGGTAAATACGCACGTGGCGCACGGCGTCCATGAGCAGGTAGGTCAGCTCGTTGGTGGCGTCGCGTCCTTCACGGGTAACGCCGCCCACGCACATGTTCACGAAGGGCTGGTATCCGGCAAAGAACTTGGAGCTGCCTTCGCTGGTGAGCCACATCATTTCAGACATCTTGATCAGCATGCAGCCAGCGAGGTCAAAAGCTTCGCAGGGGGTCATGCGGCCAGCTTCGATATCGGCCTTGTAGAGGGGGTACATGTACTGGTCAACGCGGCCAATGGACATGCCGGTCTGGTTTTCTTCAACCACCAGCAGGGATTCCACGGTCCACACAGCCTGAATGGCTTCCCAGAAGGTGGTGGGAGCATGGGCGGGAACGCGGGCGTTGACCTCGGAAATCTTGAGCAGTTCGGCCTTGCGCTTGGGGTCGTGTTCTTTTTCCGCAAGCTGGGCGGCGTATTCCGACATGCGCTTTGCATAGCACATGACGCCTTCGGTGGTTTCAATAACCGACTTGTAGAAGTAGATTTTGTCGATATCTTCGGGATTGGCGTAATCCAGGTGCGTCAGGTGTTCCTGCGCTTCATGCTGAATGTCCAGCATGCCTTTTTTCATCAGGATCACGTCATAGCCGGGGTTGGAGTCGCCGCCGCCGTTGAGGGCGTGGTACGAGCAGTCGGACACGTAGGATTCGCCCGAAAGTTCCCACAGACCGGCTTCGCGGTACTGGGCCTCGCAATATTCGTCAACGGACTTGCCTTCCCAGTAGGGGAAGATTTCTTCGCGCAGAACTTTCTTGTCTTCTTCAGCAAGATGGAAGGGGTCCTGCGGGCGGGAGCCGATGGTGTCCAGCTCGTCGCGCAGCCAGCGCCAGGAAATGTCGGGCGAGAACGCGCCAGCGCGCGGCGCGCCGTTGGGTGCGCCGACGATGAGTTCGTTATCCTGAATGACCAGGGGCGCTGTTTCGCAGCAGTAGCGGAAAGCCTTGGCGCGCAGCAGGATGCGCGGCATGCCGGGGTTTTCGCTGTCAATCTTGGTAATGGCGCGCGCACGGTGAATGGTGATGCGCGGCATCTGCAAAAGATAGTTGGTCTTGAGCTTGAGGTGGCGCTCTGTGGGGCCGTCAGGCACGTTGACGCCGTCAGACACGCCAGCCTTGGGGCCGGAATGCTGCGCGGGGGCAGTGGGCGTGAGGGTAACAGCCGAGCCGGAAGACGTGGCAAATATCTTGCGCAGCGTTTCGCGCTCTTCGGGCGTCAGGCTTTTGGTGACTTCTGCTATCTTTTGAGTAAAATCATGAAGATCCACGTTGATTCCTCCATGGTTTGCGATGGCGGCTCCGGCTGTTGCCGGGGCTTGTTCCGCATCACCTGTTCAATTCATTGAGAGCCTTGCGCAAAACGCGCCGCAGTGCGTCTGAAACGGGGTCGGTCTGGTCGTTCTGCTGTTCCCTGAACGAGAAGCCGCGAACGCCGTAACCCACCTTGCGCCGATAAATGAGATTCATTGGTGAAATGTTGTCGGAGCTGAATCCGTGCCCGGCCAGACCGCTGCCCTGCGTCATTGAAGGGAAAAGGTCGGTGGTGAGGCCCATGCCGCCAAAAGCGGCAGGCGTGTTGACCAGCATGCGGGCCACAGGCTTTTTGAGCGCGAACTGCTGGATGATCTCTTCATCCCGGCTGTGGATGGTCATGGTTTGGGCGTGACCCTCGCGCAGCAGAAGTTCGAGGCATTTTTCGCAGGCATGCCGCCAGTCCGGTTCAACATAATAGGCAAGCACAGGGGCCAGCAGTTCCCTGATAAAGGGGTCGGCGGGGTCCACGTAGCGGCGTTCAACCAGCAGCACACGCGTGCCCTGCGGCACGGCAATGCCCGCCTTTTCGGCCAGCACTGTTGCCGATTGCCCCAGCATGGCGCGGTTGCGGCGGCCATTGGGGTGAAACATGGTTTCGCTCAGGGCCTGGGCCTGCGCCTCGTTGATAAAACAGGCTCCGTTCGCCTCAAATGCCCGGCGCGCCAGCGGCTCGATCTTGCCGTCCACAATGACGCACTGCTCGGCAGATGGGGCCAGCCCGTTGTCAAAGCTCTTGCTGGCAAGAATGTCGTCCACGGCCTTGCAAATGTCGGCAGTGGCTTCAATAAAGGCCGGGCCGTTGCCCATGCCGCCGTAAATGAAGGGCTTGCCGCTGTGGCGCGCCGCCTCAAGCATGCTGTCCCTGCCGGTTACCAGAACCAGAGCCACAAGACGGTGGCGCATGAGTTCTTCAATGCCGCTGTCGGCGACCATGGTCAGGCAGGTCACGGAACCCTCGGGCAGGCCGTGGGCCTGACCGGCGGCAGACATGGCCGCCACCACGCGGCTGGTGCATTCCACGGCGTGCTGGTGGGGGCAAACCACAATGGAATTGCCCGCCTTAACCGCCGCAAGCACATTGCAGATGGTGGTGGAAACCGGGTTGGTGCAGGGGCTGAGGGCGGCTATAACGCCCACGGGCACACCCACTTCAAACACGTGTTGCGCAGCATCGGCGCTCTGGGGCAGTTTGCCCACGCAGCGCATGCCCCGCACGCTCTGGATGACGCGGCGGCAGGCAAAAAGGTTTTTGGCCATTTTGTCCTGCCACACGCCGCATCCGGTTTCTTCGTGGCTCATGACGGCAAGCGACTGGGCCTCAGCGGCAGCGGCTTCAGCCATGGCTTCCACCACCGTGTCCAGTGATTCCTGAGGCATGGCGGAAAGCCGCGTCTGAGCGTCAGCCGCGTTTTCAGCAAGGATGCGAGCCTGCTGGATGGAAATAAGATCCTTGTCGCCGATCATGTTTCCTCCGATGAACCCGGTCAGCTCAGGGCGTAGCGCCTTACAAGCCTGACAAGACGACGGTGGGGCGTGGGGATCACAGCGGAGCTGTAAACGGTAGCGCCCATATTGTTCACGGCCTTGATGCCAGCGGCCACTGCGGCTTGCACAGCGGCCACATCGCCCTGCACCAGGGCGGAGCAGTAACCGGAGGCCACGTTTTCGTAGCCGATCAGTTCCACGTCGGCGGCCTTGATCATGGCGTCCGCGCCTTCCATAAGAAAGACAATGCCGAAGGTTTCAATCATGCCCAGGGCGCGCAGACCGGGGTCGTCTTCTGCCACTTCGTCCAGCGTATGCGCACGGACAATGCCGCTCATGCCGCGCGCGGGGCGGGGCATGACGTTGGTGGCCGTAAGCTTGCCCACAGAGGCGGCAGCAGCGGCGCCAGCGTCAACAGAGGCCTTTACTGCGGCCACATCGCCCCGAACCATAATGGTAACGAGCGTTGAGCCAACGTTTTCGTAGCCGACAAGATCAACATCTGCGGCTTTGAGCATGCTGTCCGCGCCGTAAATGGACGGAACCATGCCAAGAGTTTCAATCAGGCCAAGGGCTTCTTCACCTGTATACTGCATACAACTCACCTCGTGGGGACCCGTGTTCGTGTCCGGGCATAGCCGGGCGGAGCAAATCTCCTAGTTCCTTTCTAGCCGTTCCCCTATAGGGAAAAGTCAAGCCATATCCCGATTTTTTTCGTCTTGTGTGTGAAATTTGTTGCAGCCCTTGCGGTGTGCGGGTTTTGGCCCCTTGCAGGGCTTTTTTTTGATTTTTCCGCCTGCTGTGCGGCAATGCGAGCGCGTGGCGGCTGCGGAGCGCGCAGAGGGGGCAGCGGCATTTTTGCGTTTAATTACGGGCCTGTCGCAAAAATGTCTGCTTTTTGCGGCAATGGGCGGCGACCTTCCCTAAAACTGGAACCTTGGGTCAGATTTGGGGAAGCAGGCGCACACAGATGGTTCAGATTGCATGAGCGCCTTGAGGGTGGGGGGCTGTGAGGGGAAGAGGCCGGAACGACTTTTGCACTATCCAAGGAGGGTACGCCCCAAGCCGGACACCGCACATTCAGGAGAGCTTCATGAATTCTCAGCGCTACACCATAAGCGAGATGAGCGAGACTTCGAATATTTCAAAAAAGGCCCTGCGTTTTTACGACAAACTGGGCCTCATCACGCCACGCTTGCGCGGGGCCAACAATTATCGCTATTACACGCATGAAGATGTGCTCTCCGTGCCGCCTCTCAAATATTACAAGCAGATGGGATTCCGGCTTGAAGAAATCCGCGCGGCCTTTGATGCGGACAGCAACGCCTCGCTGAGGGCACTGCGCGAGATGTTTACTACCAAGATGCAAGACCTGCGGCAGGAGGAAGACGTGCTGCGTTTGCGCTCGGCCTCCATCCATGACTGGCTTGAGCTGCTGCACGAGGCGGAAATGGTGCTGGATAACGATCTGCGGCAGGTATCGGTCAAATATGTTCCGCCGCAGAATCTGCTGTTCCATGACGAGGTGTTCTCTCTGGACATCAAGTCCACCATCATCAATATGGGATTCACCAATTATGTTGAATCACTGGATAATAACATCGCCGGGCCGGTCATTGTTCATTTTTCTTCGGTAGAAGAGAGGTTGAAAAAGGTGGAGCAGCCCATACAGGTTTTGCAGCGCCCCATGCGCCCATGTAAGCCGGAGCTGATGCAGACGCTTGGGGGCGTGCTCATGGCGAGCTGTTATCACATTGGCCCTTATGAAAACATCAACGACACCTACCGCAAGCTGCAACGCTGGTGTGCATCCAGCAGCTATGTGCATGCCCCTGATGCCTTTGAACGGTATGTCACCGATTACTGGACAACCAACAATGAAGCGCTTTTTGTGACCGAGGTCCTGGTGCGGGTGCGCCGCCCCAACGACACATTCGTTTAAGCGGCACGTTGCCGCCGGGCGGTGTTTGGCACAGCCCGGCAAAAGTGAAGGCCGTTGCCTGGAGAGTCCGGGCAACGGCCTTTTTGCGCACTATTTACAGCACTGGGCATAAAAATGGGCCTGCCGCCGACCAGTATGCGTGGTCGGCAGCAGGCCTGTACCGGAGGAAGGAACCGCCGGATCTTTAGAACTTGTACTGGAAGACCACCTGACCCTTCCAGGCGTCCTGCTTGGAGTAGGAGCCGAAGTTCTGGTAGCTCTTGTTCCAGGTGCTGCTGTCCATGTAGTTGGCCACGTAGCCCAGTTCAACGTTCATCTCAAGATTGTCGTAAATCTTGTAGGAAGAAATCACGTTGAATTCCAGCAGACCATCGTTGGTGGTCATGTAAGGGCCGTCAAACATGTTGGACGTGGAATCCCACGCATTGGCATGGTCCATGTACTTGACCATTGCGGGGCTGTTGGTGCCGCCCCAGTAGGCCACGCGGAAGGTGTGGGTGAGTTTGTCGAGGAAGCTGACGTCGCGGATCTGCGCGCCAAAGCCCCAGGTGCCCGCGTAGGACAGGGACTTGTCCATGAAGTTGACGTTGGGGCTCCAGCCGAGGTTGCCATCGCCCATGAAGGACGTGAAGTTGCCGTAAGCACATACGGAAGGCAGGCGCTCGGAACCGTTCTTGACGTTGCCGTCATCGCCGGAAGCGTACCAGCCGAACACGCCGGGCACGCCCCAGTCGAGCTTGTATTCCACAAGGGCCTTGGCCAGCCAGCCCTGGCGCTGGGTGCTGCCGTGCACCACATCATTGGCGTTGTTGCGGCGCATCACGTTGAAGCTGCCCATCTGTTCGACAAAGCCGTAGTTGGTGTCGAATTCAATGTTCCAGGGTTCCAGAGCCGTAATCTTAACAGGCAGGCCAGCCCAGAACACGGTGCCGTATTCCTTGGAGGCATTGGTCACGCCGGTCACGTTAAGGCCGTGGCCTGCGCCGATCTTGTTCAGATAGGGGTACAGGGTGGTGGCGGGGGAACCATCGCCCAGACCGTAGTTGGTGAACGCGCCAAACTTGCCAGTGTTGCGGCCCATCATGCCGGGCATGACCCAGGGGGTGATGCTGATGCCGTCAAAGGTCAGGGGCATGCTCAGGGCAAACAGGTCCATGTTATCAAGATAACTGGCCTTGTCGTTGCTGATCACGTTGTTGTAGGTGCCGCCCTGATAGTTGTCGTTGAAGGGGCGCATCCACAGGGCGGTGAGGCCCACGTTTTTGTTGAAGGCATAGTTGCCAACCACAGCGGCAGCCTGGGTGTCAAACACCGCAGAGCCGCCAGCGGCGTTGGGCAGGGCCAGATACTGCAAGCCCATCTTGAACTTCAGATCGGTCTGCGGAACCGACCACTGCATGTTGGCCTGGGTCACGCGCACCAGGGTGCCGTCCGCACCAAGGGCGGAACCCTGACCGGATCTGCCCCAATCCTGCGGGCCAAGCTTGAACTGCACGCTGCCCATCAGGTTTTCAGAAGCAATGGCGTCAAGGAAGAGCAGAACGCGCTGACGCGAAACAAACTGGTCAGAGTTGTTGGCTTTCTGTTTTGCCCCATTGGTCGTCACGTCCTTGGTCAGGCTGGAATCGCCCACGCCAAAGCCCATCGACCAGATGCCCCGTGCCTTGAAATCCACCGCTTCGGCAGACTGCCCAAACGCCAACCCCAATGTAAGCGCAAGAGCTGCTGCGGAAAGAATGGTTTTCCGTTTCAAAGACATAGTACCTCCCAAGTTAAACGTTATCCATTTGCTACAGCCTGATCCATAAGAGAGCGCGGGCGAAATTGTCCGCGCTCAAGGGAAGCGTATCCGATCCAGTCGGGCGAGGCCTGGCCCGGCTGGTCTGGTGCAGGGGATGTAAGGGATGCAAGGGGACGGTGCGGCGCTTTGCGCAAAGCGGCCGCCGCAGGGCGCAATGCCGTGCAGGTGCTTTTGTGCAAAGAGGGAGCTGCGGAAAGCAGCAACAGGCATGGGTGCAGCCAAGGACGCCTCACAAGGTGTTTGGTCGGGAACAGGTTTGTTGCATGTTTGCATCCTGTGTGCCAAATTTCACCATGCTGAAATGATTTACTTTTTTGCTATATTGCTTGTGAATGGGGTAAATACGCGGCAGAGTTGTCGTATGTTGCGACAAAAAAATTTTTCATAAAAATTTAATAAATTAAGTATGATATCTGTTTTGATTGAAAAACACGACATATTTGTCGCTAATTTGGACGGCGCGGCATGTTCCGCAAAGAACGTATTGGGAAAAAGTGAGGTCTGGCGGGGATAGCAAAAGGGCAGGGGATGTTGTGAATCATTTGGCATGTAAATTGAAAGGAGGGGCGCGTTAATATCACAACAGTGCCCGTCGGTACTACGAAGGAGTTTTAATCATGGCTGCAAAAGCAAAGCGCGCCGCCCTTATAGGTTACGACTGCCTTATTCCTAAAAGGCTTGAAGTAATGCTCGCTCAGGGGGGGCTCGATAACTTCAGAAAGTTCATGCAGGAGGGCAGCTACATTCCCGAAGGTTTCAATCTGCCTACGGTCACTCCGCCGTCCTGGGCCACTATCTGCACGGGCGCATGGCCCCGCACCCACGGCGTGGAAGACTACTATTACTACCATGAAGGCCGCAGCCTTGATTACAAGGAAACCTCGCAGGCTTTTGGCTCCACCATCCTGACCGCAGAGACCATCTGGGACGCGTGGGACAAAGCTGGCAAGAAGTGCCTCGTGGTCAACTACCCCATGTCCTGGCCGTCCAAAATGCAGCACGGCGTCATGATCATGGGCGAGGGCCTCAGCCCCGCCGAAACGCGCTGGCCCCTGCATGGCAATGAGCACAAGGAATATTTGTGCTCTGAAAGCGTTATCTCCACAGATTTCTATCCCATGGGTTCCCAGGGCACCTTTGATGATGCCGAAAGCTGGGCCAACCTGCCGGAAGGCGAAGAACCCCTTGAAATGAACGTGCGTATGCACTTCAAGGAAGCCATCGAACCCCTGGAAGACCAGACCTGGCACTGCCTTGTGTGGCAGAGCGGCGATGAAGGCTATGACCGCATGGCCCTTTGCCCTGAAAAGGACTACGCCAAGGCCTTCTTTACCATCCAGCTTGGCCAGTGGAGCGAACCCGCCCAGCACGACTTTACCGTGAAGGCCGATGGCCGCACCGAAAAAGGCGTGTTCCGCGCCAAGCTCATGCAGCTTTCTGACGATGCTGAAGAATTCAAACTGTATATTTCCGGCATTGCTGGCCGTTGCGGTTTTATCGCTCCGGCTGAAGCCGCCGCTCAGATTGACTTCAGCAAGCACATCACGGCCAACGATATTGGTCTGGTCGCCTATCTGCACGGCATTATTGATACCGACACCGTGTGCGAACTGGTGGACTTTCACAGTGCATGGCTCTGGAACACCATTGAGTCGCTTATCAAGGCTAATGCGGACTGGGATCTCTTCTACATGCACTCCCACCCCATTGACTGGTTCTACCACGGCTGGCTCAGCGAGCTGGACAGCACGGACGATGCGGTTCGCACCAAGGCCGAAAAGATGGAACGCTACATCTACGAAGTGGAAGACCGTCTGCTTGGCCGCCTCATGGACATCATGGGCGATGAAACCGTCATGTGCGTATGCTCCGACCACGGCGCAACGCCCCTCGGCCCCATCCTCAACACGGCCCACGCCCTCAAGGAAGCGGGTCTGTGCTCTTACGAACCCAAAAAGTCTGAAAACTACTGGGATATTTACGAGGAAACCGAAGGCTTCAATTACGTGCTTGATGTGAGCAAGTCGCTTGCCGTGCCGCAGCGCTACATGTTCGTGTACGTGAACCTGAAGGGCCGTTACCCCGGCGGTATTGTTGAGCAGGAAGACTACGAAAACGTGCGCGACCGCATCATCAACGCCCTGCTGGACTACAAGCATCCCGACACGGGCGACCGCCCCGTGCTGCTTGCCGTGCGCAAGGAAGACGCTCACGTGTTTGGCATGGGCGGCGCGCAGGCTGGCGATGTGGTGTACGTGCTCAAACCCGAATACATGGCCGAACACGGTTACGGCCTGCCCACCGGCGAATCCGGCTGCGGCAGCCTCAAGAACCTGCTCATGTTCCGCGGCCCCAACATCCGCAAGGGCTACCGCTATACCCGTCCGCGCTGGCTGGCCGACATCGTGCCCACCTTCTGCTACATTACGGGCAATCCTGTGCCCGCCGACGCCGAAGGCGCGCCCATTTACCAGATCATGGAAAACCCCAATCTGGTTGATTAATTCACCATGCCGGGGCAAGGGCGCGGCTTTTGCACCGGCGCGATAAAACACAAAGCCCCGCATCAGCGGGGCAGACGACAAGGATAAGATCATGGCTGAAAAGAAAGCGATTCTCCTGATGCTGCCTTCCGTTGCGCTCAGCGGCGCATCCGAAGCGCTGGACAAGCTGAAGAAAAAGGCCGTTCTGCTGGCTAATGCCGACAGCGCCGGTCTGGAAGCTCTGGCCCTGGAACTTGGCGGCAAAAAGGTTGAAGCTGCCGCCCTTGAAGGCGCGGAAGACGCGCTGCTGGTGGTGCAAGGTGATGAATCCGCTCTGACAGCCGCTCTGGAAGCCGCTGACCGTCGCACCCTGGTGGTGGTTGCCGCCGCTGACGGCGTTGCCTTCTACGGTCTGGCTGTGGACAGCAAGGCCGGGGCCGTTGTCCGCGCCGTTAACGCGCAGGATATTGCCGTTACCATTGCCACCATTGCGGATCTGCCCGTCAGCGCCCAGTGCACCGGGGGTATCATTTATCAGGCAATGAAAAATCCCAACCTCAAGCTTGATGAAATCAGAAAGCTCAAAGAAGCCCTGGTGCGCATGGAATCGGTTATTCAGCGTGATAACCGTGAACCCTGGGACAAGCACGACTGCGCCTAATTTTCTTGCCGCTGTGACCGCGCCTGCCGTGTGGGGGCATGGCTTGCGCGGTTATCTGGAACCGCAGCCGTGCTGCGGTTCCGACCCATACCTTCCTCCAAACGCCTGCGGAGATTGAGCTTTATGTTCAGTCTTCGCAGGCTGTTGTTTTATCGGTATGCGGGCAACTCAAACCTGTTTAACGCAGCTTTGCTGTTGATAAAAATTTGCGATAACTGTTGATTGTGATTTTTTTTATGTGATAATTAAAATATAGCTATATATGTGGCAATAGTTAGCATTATTGTGTTGTCATAACGACTTGTTGTGGCGTCACTATTTGTATTTTGTGCTGCATTGTTGCCTGTGTACTTGTTATTCTCTGATAAATTTGAAATCATTAAAATGAAGTAATCAGAAGTGCTTTTTAAATTATGGCTGTTGCTTTTTTTGATAATAGTCAGCATTTGTTATTAACGGTGCATCTGTAAATAATAAATGGGAAAGTATTTGTTTCATTAAAAGTGGCGCGAAGAGCTGCGTTAGGCTGAACACCCTGCGAATTTCTGTCAGATTTGAATGCAGGGAGGTCGCGATTATAAATTCAGTTTGACAATTGGGGGAATGCATGAAGTTTCTCAGAACAATTGTTGACGCGCTATGGAGGGCATCGCTCCGGTTTCGATCCGTTCAGCCCGGTAAAATCTTTGTGGTCGCACAAAGGGACTATTTGTTATTGCGGCTCTTTTTTGTAGACAGACAACGCCAGCTTGAAAATGTTGCCTGCGATGTTCTGTATATTTCACCACAAAAAATATTGCTCAAAGCAAACAAGCGTTTTTTGCCTGATATTCTTAAAGGAGAGCGCTGTAGTCTGTATGTAAAAGTACCTCATGCAATAGCTGAAAAATATCTAGGAATTTCATATCCTGCAATCAGGCATGGTTTCATTTTTAAAACACGGATCATCGCAAATCATATAGATACTGAATCAAAGCAATGCATTGTTGAAGTTTCCATGCCTAAAACATATGTGCAGCGTGATCTGCAGCGACATGAGCGCGTAGGTCTCACGCCTCTGATGCTCAAAAAAAGTTCTCTGTGGATTTGCAACAAGCAGTTGCCTAAATCTGTGAATGATATGAATGAGACGCGTTCTGGATTTTTGGGTGACAATATATGTTCTGCTGTACATATTGTGAATCTATCCGCAGGTGGATTAAGAGTGCAACTTGATAATCTTAAAGGTTTTGAAAATCCCCGCAGTGAGTTAAACAAGCCAGTTGTGTTGCATCTTGTATTGTACAAGACCTCACGCAAGGAACTGTCAGTGTGGGCAGTATGTTCTTGTGTCAAAGTCCATTTCAGCCCGAGCCTGAAAATACTGACATTTTTCTTGAAATATGTGCGGGAATGGGATGATCCAGATGAGGGCGGCGTGGGCTGGAAAGCCGTTGACCGCGATGGAATTTCGGACATTGAGTCCTGGGTGGACAACGACTATTGTATGCTGCTTGATAAAAACCATATGATTTCTGAGGAATTATGTCTTTGTTTTGGCCTTGATCCTGTCAGTATGCATAAAAAAACCGCACGCCGTTCATAACAGGCATGCGGGATAAGATAAAATAACTACAGGGAATTGCGAAAATCAATTTCTAACCTTGCAGCTTTTCACTCCCCCCGGACATTCTGCGCATTTTGCGTTGCAGGGTGCGCAGGTTCAGCCCCAGCTCTTCCGCTGCTTTGCCCCTGTGCCAGCGGCACTTTTCAAGCGCCTGCCGGATCATTCGTTCTTCAAGTTGCAGCACGGCCTGATCAAGGCTGATGCCCTGGGGCGTGTTGAGCAGCAGGTCGGCTCGTCCGGCGTCCCCCAGCGAGAGAAGCGCCTCGTCGCCAAAGGCAAGGTAACGGTCAAGAAAGTTGTGCAGCTCACGCACGTTTCCGGGCCAGTCGTACTGCTCCACGGCCAGTCGCACATGGGGCGGCAGAATAAGGTTCAGGCCGCGCTTTTCAAGCCATGCCTCCACCAATAGGGCAATGTCGCCGTGACGTTCGCGCAGGGGCGGCAGGGTGATGGAAAGCACGTTGACCCGGTAATAAAAATCGGAGCGCATGGTTTTTTCGCGCACCATTTTTGCAAGATCCTGGTTGGTTGCCGCAATAAGGCGGAAGGATGACTCCTTGGGCGTATTGCCGCCCACGGGGGTATACATCTTGTTTTCAATGGCTCTGAGCAGCTTGACCTGTAGATGCAAGGGCAGTTCGCCTATTTCGTCCAGAAACAGCGTGCCGCCGTTGGCCGCGCCTATGTAGCCCTCTTTATTGGCATGCGCGCCGGAAAACGCCCCCTTCACGTGCCCGAAAAATTCACTCTCCAGCAGTTGCTCGGGGATTGCGCCGCAGTTTACCGGCACATAACGGCCCTTGCGCCCGCTGTATTCATGAATGCTCTTGGCGGCAAGGTCTTTGCCGCAGCCGGTTTCACCGTAAATGATGACGTTTGAATCTGTTTCCGCCGCCTTGAGAATCTGGCTGTATACGCGGCGCATGGGCTCGCTTTTGCCCACAATGTTGCCAAGGCCGTAAAGATTGATAACAGAGGTTCGCAGCTCTCGATTTTCTTCGCGCAGGGCCATTTCCTGAAATTTCTGCTCGCTCACGTCCATGATCAGGCCTTCGAGATACCGCAGAACGCCCGAATCATCGTACACTCCCTCCCCCTGATCCCACAGCCATTTGACGCGCCCAGACGGCAGTAAAAGCCGGTACATGACCTGATATGGCTCATGGGCGACAATACTGTCGCGGATGGCTTTGCGGCTGGGGCCGAGGTCATCGGGGTGGGTCATCAGTTCAATGGTGTTGTGGTGGTCAAGCACCATGTCTTCGGCTGGCACCCCCAGCAACTCGTAGCTGCCACGGCTTACAAACTCCAGTTCATACTGAAGATAATCACTTTCCGGCGCGTCGATATTGAGAACGCGGCACCGATAGGCCATGCCGGGCAGGTGATTGAGCAGGCGGCGATAGCTTTTTTCCACATTAATGGGGGGAACTGGGGGCGATGAAAGCATGTGGCGGCAACCTTGCAAAAAATGTCGTTTGTCGCGACACAAATGTCGCTTCCGGGCCGGGATACTAGCGGCATGTGCCATAAAACACAAGCGCGGATGGCGTTGTGAAGCCAAGGGCAATCTGATGGCACTATTAGTGCAATAGGCAGGCCAAATCGCGCGGGGGCAGAGTGCTCTTGCGTTTTTTCAGCCTGGAGGCTTTGAAATGTCACATGAACTCAGTGTTTCTCTCTGCCGCCGCGGCGGCAAGGTGGATCTGGATATGGAGAGCGGCGCCTTTGGCGTGCTCACCATAGACGGTGAAAAGATTCCGCCCGAAGAACGTTCCGGCACGGCCAAAAAGCTCCTGGCCGCCTCTGCCCTGTACTGCTATTGCGCCGCTTTGGACAAGGCCCTGGATACGCGCAATGCCAAGTACGACAAAATCGAGGCCAAGGCCACGTTGCACACAGGCACCGATGATCTGGGCCGGGGCAGGGTAACGGGCATTGATATCGATGTTACCGTGCATCTGGATGAAGAGTACGAATTCATTTTTGACCGTGTGGAAAAGATCATGCGTCAAGGCTGCCTGGTCACGGGTTCGCTGGAGGCCGCCTTCCCCGTGAAGTACAACCTCAGGCTCGCCGACGACGAAGATTAGGAGCCCGCATGTCCGACCAGAAAAAAAGCATGATCGTTGTGGGCGGCGGCCCTGGCGGTTACACGGCGGCTTTTGCGGCCGCCAAGGCCGGAATGGCCGTGACCCTCGTGGAGTGCGCCGAACTTGGCGGCACCTGCCTCAACAATGGTTGCATACCCACCAAGACTATCAAGTCGTCTGCGGAAGCGCTGGAGATTGCCCAGCAGGCGGTGCAGTTCGGCGTCAAGATTGAAGGCGGCGTCAGCATTGACCCGCAGGCCGTCTACGAGCGCAAGGAGCGCGTTTGCGCCACCCTGCGTTCGGGCCTTGAAAAGACCTGCGCCGCCCTGGGCGTAACCCTGGTGCGCGGCAAGGGGCGCCTGCTTTGCGGCGGCGCGGTGGAGGTGACCGGCAACGGCGCAAGCTCCAGCCTGTCAGCGGATTACGTCATACTGGCAACGGGTTCGCATCCTGTGAACCTGCCGGGCCTGACAGCCGACCACAAACGCATTCTCACCAGCGACGATGCTCTCAAGCTCACGCATGTGCCTGCCTCCATCATCATTGTGGGTGGCGGCGTCATTGGCTGCGAGCTGGCCTGCATCTATAGGGCTTTTGGCTCCGTTGTCACAGTGATTGAAGGGCAGGACAGGATATTGCCCCTGCCTTCGGTGGATGCCGACATCAGCACCTTGCTCCAGCGCGAGATGAAAAAGCGCCGCATTGCCTGCGAACTCGGGCAAACGCTCACCCATGTGCGCGTGGATGAAAACGGCGTCAGCGGCGTACTTGCGCCATCGCCCTTTGTGAGCGGCGCGCCCGCGAGGCCCGAACGCCCCATCAGCGCCGAGATGGTGCTTGTTTCTGTGGGCCGCGCCTCCATGACCGCCGGGCTTGGCCTCAAGGAAGCCGGTGTTGCCACGGACGAACGCGGCTGGATACGCGCTGATGAATACATGCGCACATCCCTGCCCGGCGTGTATGCCATTGGCGATGCCCTTGGCCCTGCGCGCGTCATGCTGGCCCATGTGGCGGCCGCCGAGGCTCTTTGCGCCGTTAACGACTGCCTGACCGGCGGCAAGGGCTCTCCCATGGATTACCGTTTTGTACCTTCGGCCATCTTCACCTCGCCGGAAATCGGCTGCGTGGGTATGAGCGAGCAGCAGGCGCGCGATGCGGGCTATGAGGTCAAAACCTCGGTTGTGCAGGTGCGCGAACTTGGCAAGGCTCAGGCTATGGGCGCGCTGCCCGGCTTCTGCAAGCTGGTGGCGGATGCCAGCGACGGCACCCTGCTGGGCGCGCACATGGCTGGCGCGCACGCCACCGACCTTATTGCCGAAACAACTCTGGCTTTGCGCATGGGCGCTTCCATCAACGACATAGCCACCACCATTCACGCCCACCCCACGCTGGCCGAAGCCATTGGCGACGCTGCCCTGCGTATGGAAGAGGAGTAGTATCATGAAAGATCTTGACCAATTGGCTTTGCCCGAAAACCTGCGCTATACCGACGAACACGTGTGGCTGTGCGTGGAAGGCGAAACCGCCACCGTAGGTATCAGCGACTTTGCCCAGGATCAGCTTGGCGAGATCGCTTTTGTTGATCTGCCCGCCGTGGGTGCAACATACAAAAACGGTCAGGAATTCGGCACCGTTGAATCGCTGAAGTCCGTCAACGCCCTGTTCATGCCTGTTGCCGGGTCAGTGCTTGAAGTGAATGAAACGCTGGAAAGCACGCCCACCCTCGTCAATGCCAAGCCCTACAACGAAGGCTGGATGCTGCGCATCCGTATGGACGACCCTGCCGAGGCAACAGCTCTGGCCGACAGCGCCGCCTACCTCAACCTTTTGCGCAAGGGCTAAAGGGCAAAACGGTGAAAGGCCCTTCCGGCAACGGCCCGAAAAGCGACAGGGGCGCGTGCAGCACCTCTGCGCGGGATGCGGCATACGTACGCAAGGGGCTTTTTCTCGCTGCGCTGACAGGGGTAATTTTCAGTCTTGATGGCCCTATTCTGAAGCAGGGGCTGGTGAAAGAGCCGTTCAGCATACCTGAATTCTGGTTGTTGGCCCCCCTGTTTGCCGCAGGCTGTCACGACATCAGCGCGGCCTGTCTTTCTCTTGTCCTCAATGTGGCCCAGGGCAAAGGGCGGGAGGTGTTCCGCACCTTTTGCAGCAAGCCCGGCAAGTTTTGTATAATGGGCGCTTTTATGGGCGCTCCCCTCGGCATGGGGGGGTACCTGATGGGCATTTCGCTGGCAGGGCCAGCCTATGCCTTGCCCATTTCCACCCTGTATCCGGCAATTGCGGCGGTGCTGGCGCGCTTTTTTCTGAAAGAGCGCATTTCCGCAAGGGCCATGTGCGGCCTTACGCTTTGCGTGGCGGGCGCGTTTACCGTGGGCTGGTCCGCGCCGCAGGGCGGCGTGGGAGGTCAGGCCTTTTATCTGGGGTTGGGGTTCGCCTTTCTGGCCGCCTTTGGCTGGGCATCGGAAGGCGTGTGCGTTACGGCGGGCATGGATTTTATCGAGCCTGTTGTGGCCCTGAACGTCTATCAGATCGTTTCCAGCCTGCTGTATGTGCTGGTGATCGTGCCTGCGGCCTTTGTGCTGCTGGAGCGCACCCGGCCCGGTCTGGACGCAGTTGGTCTGCTGATGCAGGCCCTTGCCAGCCCCGGTTTGCCCTTTTGCATAGCCGCTGGCCTGGTGGGCTGTATTTCATACCGCTGCTGGTACACGGCCATGAACATGACCGGCGTATGCCGGGCCATGGCCCTGAACGTGACCTATGCCCTCTGGGGCATACTATTCAGCGCCCTTTTTACCAACGTTACCGTTACCCGTAATCTTGTGGCGGGCGCGGTGGTGATAGTTGCGGGCATTGTGCTGGTTGTCATGCAGAGCAAGGGCGGAACAGCCTTGCGCCAAGCGCAGGAGGGGCTGTGATGCGTATTCGACTGCCTTTGCGGCTGGCTGTTGGCAGGTTGCTGCTGGACGGCGCGCCCCGCACTGCCTGTGATGTGTGCGCGGCCCTGGAACCAGAATATGCGGGCGAAAGGCAGATCAATGCGGCGAACATTGAAGCCCAGCTGCAAGCCCTCAAGGGTGTGGGTATTGTGATCGTTTGCAATGAATCCGATCAGGGCGTTGCGTACGGAATCACCCCTGATGGCAGGCAGCGGGTTTTGCGCAATCTCTAACGCAGGGCAGGCCGCGCAAAACGGCAAGCCCGATCAAAACCGGAAAGATCAAACCATCCCCTGTGGAGGAAAGTGCGACGTAATTGTCGCCTCCCTTGTGCGGAGAGATGGGGGGACGAGGGCATCCCGGCAGGGGTTGTTCTTTTATTCCCTAGCGTGGCCTGGAAAAATCGGGTACAGCGGCCCGCGCAAGCCCCAAATATGCGCGTCAATGGCGGGTGCGTCACATGTGTCGCAAAATGCGCGTTCGTGTCGCAATCAGTGCCGCAACAAGGGCATGTTGAGTAAAAAATATCCTGCAATAGCTGACGATAAGCGGTTTTTTGCAGGAGTTGTGAAAAATGGTATATATTATGCAAAATGACTCACAAAGAATTTCGAAGCACGCGCAACTATCCCGGCAGCCCATTGGCAGCTTTCAGGGGCGTTTGGCTTCTTTTGAGCACCCGGACGGCAGACCGGGACATTTAACAACTCTCACCAAGGAGTGCAGCCGTGCAGCAAACCGATGACTGTGCCTGTTCCGACGCTAAAATAGCAGTCAGGGATCTAACGAAAATGTATGGGGATCTTACCGTTCTGGATAAGGTCAACTTTACCATCAAGCGCGGAGAGCTGGTTTGCATAGTCGGGCCTACGGGATGCGGCAAGACAACCTTTCTCAACTGCATGTCCAAACTTACGGAAACCACCTCCGGCAACATCTACATTGATGGTGAAGTGGCAAATCCGCGCAAGCATAACCTGGCCTTTGTGTTTCAGGAACCAACGGCTTTGCCGTGGCTTACCGTGGAAGAAAACGTGGCCTATGGCATGCGCATAAAAAAGGTTCCGCCCAAGCAGCTCAGGGAACGCCTTGATATGATCCTGGAGATGGTGGGTCTGGAAGATACGGCCAAGCTGTATCCCAACCAGGTTTCGGCCAGCATGATGCAGCGTATCGCCGTGGCGCGCGCCTTTGCCGTGAACCCTGATCTGCTGCTCATGGATGAACCCTACGGCCAGCTTGACGTGAAGCTGCGCTTCTATCTTGAAGACGAGCTTGTGAAGCTGTGGCAGACCCTCAAGAGCACCGTGCTTTTTGTTACGCACAACATTGAAGAAGCCGTGTATGTGGCTGACCGCATCCTGGTGCTGAGCCCCAAGCCCACCAAGGTGAGGGCGGAAGTGGTTGTTGACCTGCCGCGCCCGAGGGATTTCAGGGATCCGCGTTTTGTCGAACTTCGCCGCCAGGTCACAGACCTCATCCGCTGGTGGTAGGAAAAAGGGACAGCTTATGCAATGCAATGAAAAAGTAACCTACCGCAAGCCCATGCGGCTTCGCATCCTGCCGGTTCTGAGCGTTTGTATTTTTCTTGGCGTGTGGCAGCTGTGCGTTGGCCCGGCTGACAGCAACGACTGGCGCATTCCCGGTACGCTGCTCAGCTCGCCGTATGACATTCTGAGCCTCATGTTCGACAAGCTCACCAATCCCGCACCTGACGGCGCAGTGTTGCTGGAGCATGCCTGGACAAGTATGCAGGAAGCCTTTTTGGGCTACGTGCTGGCCCTGATTGTGGGCCTGCCCCTGGGTCTTGCAATGGGCTGGTTCACCACGGTGCGCGGCCTTGTGCGCCCCATATTTGAAATCATCCGGCCCATTCCGCCGGTTGCCTGGATTCCGTTGACCATTTTCTGGTTCGGCATCGGTCTGCCCGGCAAGGTTTTTATCATCTGGCTTTCGGGCATCGTGCCGTGCGTCATCAATACATACACCGGCGTGCGCATGACCAACCCTGTGCATATCCAGATGGCCAGAACCTATGGCGCTTCCGACTGGCAGATATTTACCTCCATCTGCGTTCCTTCCGCGCTGCCCATGGTGTTTGGCGCATTGCAGATCGCCCTGGCCTACTGCTGGGTGACCCTGGTTGCCGCTGAACTGCTGGCCGCAGACAAGGGCCTTGGCTACCTCATCACCATCGGCCGCATGCTTGGCCGTACCGACCTTGTGATGGTGGGCATGGTGAGCGTGGGTATAGCTGGCGCAATCATCGGTTTCATCATTGACAAGATCGAATCCCGGCTGCTGGCCGGCATCAGGAGATAGCGCCATGCAGTCTTCCTCGGCGTCCAACGGGCAGACCCAGAGCGTCTGCAATGAAACCATCAAGAACACGAAAAAATACGAGTTTTCGCTGATACGTGCCCTCAAGAGCGAATACTTCTTGTACATCGTTTCGCTGGTGAGCTTTTTCGGCCTGTGGCAGTGGGCTGCCACGTCCAACGTGTTCGGGTACAGCAGCGCCCTGGCCACGCCCTTTCAGGTGGTGGAAAGCCTGCACGACCTGAGCGTCAACAAGCTTTCCGGCCTTGGCCTGCTCGAACATCTGTGGATCAGCACGCGCCGCGTTATCATCGGCTTTTTGATTGCCGCTGGCTTTGGCATCCCGCTGGGTCTGTTCATGGCTTTCAACGAAACATTCCGCGCCGTTGTGAAGCCCATTTTCGACATGTTCAAGCCCATGCCGCCCCTGGCCTGGATTTCTGTGGCCATCCTGTGGTTCGGCATTGGCGAAGCGCCCAAGATTTTTATCATCGTCATTGGCTCCTTTGTGCCGGTGGTGCTCAACTCTTACAGCTGCCTGCAACTCATCGAACCCGAATTTTTCGATGTGGTGCGCATCATCGGCGGCAAGCGCTGGGACGAAATCCGCCTTGTGTGCATTCCTGGCGCACTGCCCGCCATTACGGCTGGTTTGCAGATCGCCATGTCCAGCGCCTGGACGTGCGTTGTGGCTGCGGAGCTTGTGAATTCCCGTTCCGGCCTTGGCTACATCATTGTGCAGGGTATGAAACTGTCCGACCCCGGCATGATTATCGGCGGCATGCTCATTATTACCGCCGTTTCGCTGGTGTTCACCCTGGGGATGGATCTGCTGACCCGCAAGCTGTGCCCCTGGCAGCGTGAAATCGAGAATCTTTAGAGAGCCAAGGAGCTGAACGTGAAAGACACGCAGCCAAAAATTGTCTGTGACAATATAAGCAAAACCTTCATCCAGAAGGGAACCCAGGTGGTTCCGGTTCTGGAAAACATCTCCCTTGAGGTGCGCGATCAGGAGTTTCTGGTCATCCTCGGGCCGGGGCAGTGCGGCAAGACAACCTTGCTGCGCATCCTCGCCGGGCTTGAAGCGCCTTCATCCGGCGCGGCCTATCTGGACGGCAAGCAGATTGTGGCCCCCGGCCCGCAGATCGGCCTGGTGTTTCAGAGCTACAAGCTCTTTCCGTGGAAGACCGTGCGCCAGAACGTGGAAATTGGCCTTGAGGTGCGCGGGCTTGAGCCTGCGAAGGTTCGTGAGATCTCAAATCACTATCTTGGCATGGTCGGTCTGCAAGGCTTTGAGGATTACTATCCTCACCAGCTTTCGGGCGGCATGAAGCAGCGTGTGGGCATTGCCCGCGCCTATGCTCTCAACCCCGAGGTGCTGCTGCTTGATGAACCCTTTGGTCAGCTTGACGCCCAGACCCGCTTTTTCATGGAGCAGGAAACCGAGCGCATCTGGCACATGGACAAGCGCACCATGATTTTTGTGACCAACAACATTGATGAAGCCCTGTTCCTCGCCGACCGCATCGTCACCATGGAAGACAAGCTGCCGGGGCATGTGCACACTTCGTATGATGTGCCCCTGCCGCGCCCGCGCGACACCATGGATCCCGCGTTCCTCGAACTGCGGGCCAGAATTACGGAAGAACAGAAGCTCACGCTCTAGTACTGCGCACAGCAGCAAGGGCCGCGCCGCACTTGGGTGCGCCTGCCAGCGGTGCGGCCCTTGCCGCGCATGCGAGAGCATGGATTTCTCGGCAAACCTGTATGCACTTGCCGAGGTTGCTCAAGTGGTTTGTTTGAAGGTTCAAGCAGTTGAAAGGTTTTTCGTCAAAAGCGGATCTGTCCACTAACCAATTAGGAGTCATGCATGAGAAAACTGCTTCTGGTCGCGCTTCTGCTTTGCATGGGCGCTGTCATCTGCGGCGGCCCCGTCGCCACTCTGGCAGCCGACAAGCCCGTTGAAATTTCCACCTGCTGGATGGACGAATCCCCGGGCTTCAACATCTGGTACGCCAAGAAAATGGGTTGGGACAAGGAAGAAGGCCTGGACATCAAGATGCTGCTGTTCAACAGCGGCCCTGCCCAGATGGAAGCCCTGCCCGCCAAGGAATGGGTGCTCGGTTCCACGGGCGTTGGCGGTCAGCTGATCGGCGGCATCCGTTATAATATCTACTCCGTGGCCCCCATCATCAGCGAAGGCGAAGTGCACGTGCTTTACCTGCGCCCCGACAGCCCCGCCGCCAAGGTCAAGGGCTACAACCCCAAGTATCCCAACGTGTACGGCAGCCCTGAAACCGTCAAGGGCATGAAGATCCTGTACACCTCCCAGACCACCGTTCACTACATGATCGGCAAGTGGCTGAGCATCCTTGGCCTTACCGAAGCCGATGTGACTCTGGTGAACATGGAACAGCCCTCAGCCGTGCCTGCTTTTGAAAAGGGCATTGGCGATGCCGTGTGCCTGTGGGCGCCCTTTACCTTTGTGGCTGATTCCCGCAAGTGGCAGCGCGCCGGCACCATGACCGACATGGACTGCATCACCGTATCTTCGCTCGTGGGCGACAAAAAATGGTGCGATGAAAACCCCGAACTGGTTGCCAAGTTCCTGCGCGTGTACCTGCGCGGTTCCAACATGCTGCGCGAAGAAGGCCCCAGCCCCCGCATCATCAAGGAATACCGTCAGTACATGAACGAATTCGCCGGTATCCGCATGACTGACGAAGAAGCCAAGCTCGACATCCAGATCCACCCCCGCTGGTCTTACGAAGAAACCATGGCTCTGCTCGACAGATCCAAGGGTGAATCGCAGGCCGACAAGTGGCAGAATTCTGTGGCCGACTTCTTTGGCAGCATCAAGCGCTTCTCGCCTGCTGAAATCAAGAAGTTCAAGGACGCCCAGATCAATACCGACAAGTTCCTCAAGCAGGTTCAGCTGCCCATTCCCAGCTGGAAGTAGCTCCTCCCCCACGGACACGCGCCGGATGTAAATCCGGCAGTACCGGGCCTGTTCTTTGCCTATTGCCGGGCAAGAACAGGCCCCTTATTTTTTATGGCAGGGCAGGGGATGACAGAGGATTGCAGAGGATGGTTGTGGATGTCTGTGAAAGGCCGTGTGTGGCGGGCAGGGCGGGGGAGACCTTGCCCCCGGTAAAGCCCGTGGAGGATTGCTGTGGGGGTAGTCTGTGCGGGAATATCGCGGCTATCCGCTATGTGGGCAGCAAGTGATCTGACCGCTGATTATTTGCCTTTATCTTCAGCTCCATCATCCGGCGCGGAGGTGGTCACAAGGCCCACGTCCTTGATGCCAGCGCCGCGTACCTTGTCCATCACGCTCATGACCATGCCGTAGGGAACATCCTTGTCGGCCCGAACAAAGAGCTGCCGCCCGCTGTCCTTTACCCGCGCGCTCAGGGCATCCGGAAGATTGTCCATGTCTGTTTCCTGCTCGTTGAGAAACAGCGCTCCGCCATTTTTGACCGTCAGGATAACGTGGTCGTCATCCGTGGGCAGCACTTCGGAGGTTTCCACCTTGGGCAGGGCTACATCAAGCCCTTCGGTCATCATGGGGGCTGTGACCATAAAGATGATCAGCAAGACCAGCATCACATCCACAAAGGGCGTGACGTTGATATCGGCAACAAAATCGTCGTCGGCGGAAGATGCGGCCATGACTAGCGCTCCTCTGAAAAGGCTATGCCGTCAGCGTGTTGCGGCGCTTCGTGTTGCAGGCGGTTGAGCATCTGCCCTGCAAAGTTGATGCATACGCCCTCAATATGGGCCAGTTTGGCGCGGAACACGTTGTAACCACACACGGCGGGTATGGCCACAAACAGGCCGACAGCGGTGGCGATGAGCGCCTCGGCAATGCCGGGCGCGACAGTTGCCAGCGAAACGCTCTTCATTTGGGCAATGGCGGTGAAGGAATGCATGATGCCCCACACCGTGCCGAATAGGCCAATAAAGGGGGCCGTGTTGGCTGCGGTGGCAAGCAGGGCCAGGGATGATTTGAGAACGGCGAGTTCTTCCGCAACGGCAAAGTGCAGGGCCCTGCGTACATTGTCGTTCAACAGACGGTCAACATCGCCCGTGCGGGAAATACGGTTGAATTCGCGAATGGCGCGGCGTGCAATGCCAAAAAGGGGGGAGTGCTTGTCATTTGCCAGCACGGGCAGCGCCCGACTCAGCTCCCCGGCCTCGTCAAACGCCGCCAGCCCCGCCTGCGTGCGCTGCTGGGCTGTGCGCAGCAACATCCATTTGCTGCACATATAGGCCCAGCTTGCCACAGACATGCACAAGAGCAGCGCCAGCACGCACTTGGAAACAAATGTTGCCTGCAACACCGCCTGAATCATGGAATCCATTATATCCCCCCAAAGAATATGAAATTGAAATTCAAAGCTATTGTGTGGTAGTACGCTCCGCAAGCTTTGTCAACCTGACAGGATAAATTCAAGCAAAACAGTATAATGTTGAGCATGTTACCTGTTGATGCTGAAGTCGACCGGAAATTCCACCACGCACATCACAGGCTTGCCGCCCACCTTGCCTGGGGCAAAGCGCCAGCGCTGCACGGCTTCAAGGGTTTCTTCCTTGAAGTGCTGCGTTTCCTTGCCTGGCAGAACCACGGCGCGCACCACCTTGCCCTGGGCGTCAATGACGGCGCGCACAATGACGGTGGCTTCCTTGCCAATACGCTTAGCCGCAGGCGGGTAGTTGGGCTTGACCCGGTGGATGGCAACAGGTGACTGATCCCACTGGTTGAAGCCGTATACCGAGCCAGCGCCCTGGCCACGCCCCTGATGCATGCCAAGCCCGCCGCCGCTGCCGCCGCCCTGACCTCCATCGTTTCTGCCGCTGCCCTGAGCTTCGGCGGCGCTGCCAGCGGATTCGGCATCCGGCCCCTGCCGGGTATCACTGCCCAGCGAGGGCGGCGGTGTTTCCATGGGGGGGCGGTCTTCTGTTTTGGCCGTGGGCCGTTTTTGCTGATGCTCCTTTTTGGGCGGGCGCTTTGGCTCGCACTTTTTTTTGAGTATCAGATCCGGCTGTTCAACTGGCTGCTCGGCCTGCGGTGTTTTTTTGTCCTTGGGCTGTTCTTTTTCCTCAACCGGAGCGTTGCGCTCCTCCCTGGCTGTGGCGTTGGGATCAGTGCCGTTGGTGACCGAGGCATGGCTTGCGCCTTGCGTGGCAGTGCCCATGCCCATGCCCACAAGGGAAACCCGCATGGACGATTCGCCGCCGCCAGAGGCCTGCAAAGGGATGCCCCACAGGCATATAAACAGCCCTACGTGTACGCCCAGCGAGAACAGCAGGCCTCTTTTGTGCGTTTCGCGGGATGCGGCAGAAGCAGCGCCCAGTTTTTGCGGATTGATGCGCCGCAGGGTGGAGCGCGCCGCCACAGGGCCAGCGGCGGGCAGATGTTGCTCTTTGCTCTGGGCGGAAGCCTTGAGCAGCTCGCGCAATTTGGCTGACTGCGGCTGGCAAAAAACCTCCCGCACTGGCCCCTGTTCCACGCATTTGCCCTTGTCCAGCACAAGCACCCGCTGGCAAAAGCCCTTTACCAGCGTGAGATCATGGCTGATAAAGATCAGCGACATGCCAAAGCGCTGCTGCAAACCACGCAGCAACTCAATAATCTGGAATTGCAGCGCCCTGTCCAGTGATGAGGTGGGTTCGTCCAGCAGCAGTACGCGGGGGCGCAGCACAAGGGCGCGCGCAATGGCTACGCGCTGGCGTTCACCGCCGGAAAGTTCGTGCGGAAAACGGCTGGCATATGCCGGAGAAAGTCCCACATCCCGCAGCGCCTCAAGAACGCGCTGCGGCCTGTCCTGCGCTCGTGGGGCGTGCACGCGCAGGCCTTCTTGAATGAGGTCATGCACGCACATGCGCGGATTGAGCGAAAGATAGGGGTTTTGAAACACCACCTGAATGCTGGCGCGCAGGGGGGCCATTTGCGCATGGGTCAGATTCTGGATTTCTTTGCCCATAAGACGGATTCCGCCACGGCTTGCCACAAGCCGCAGCACGGCCAGGGCCATGCTTGATTTTCCTGATCCGCTCTCGCCCACAATACCCAGGCATTCGCCCTGATGCAGGGCAAAGTTCACGTTGTCCAGCGCGGTAAAGGGCAGCTGCGTCCGCTGGAAAAGCCGCGTTTTCGGGCGGCAAAAATCCACGCTCAGACCTTGCGCCTCCAGAATGGGGCTGCCGCCATGCCGGGGAACATCCTCGGCCCACTGACGGCTGCCTGTGTGGAGCAGGGCGCGGGTGTATTCGTGTTGCGGGTCTGCAAAGAGCGAGGAGGAGGACTCCACAATTTCGCCGTGGCGCATCACGTGAATCGTATCCGCAAATCGCCGCACCATGCCCAGATCATGGCTCACAAGCAGCAGGCTCATGCCCAGTTCCGCGCGCATGTCGCGCAAAAGCTCCAGAATAGCCTGTTGCACGGTGGCGTCCAGAGCGGTTGTGGGTTCGTCTGCAATGAGCAGGTCGGGCTTGTTGGCCACGGCCAGCGCAAGCATGATGCGCTGCCTTTGTCCGCCGGAAAGCTGGTGCGGGTATGCCCTGTAACGTTCCACAGCTTGGTCGAGCCGCACAAGGTCAAAGAGATCCAGCACCCGCGAGCGCACCTGCTCCTCACTCAGGCTTTCGTGCGCGCGCAGGCATTCGGCCACCTGATCGCCCACGCGGTGCAGGGGATTGAGCGCTGCCAGCGGATCCTGAAAAACCATGCCGATTTTGCGTCCGCGCAGGGCCATGACGGCCTTATCCGGCAGGCTGAGCACGTCCTCGTCTTTAAACAGAATGCGCCCCTGCGTTACGTGCGCCCCGCCGGGGAGCAGACGCACGATGGAACGGGAGGTGAGGGTTTTGCCCGCGCCGCTCTCGCCCACAAGGGCAACGCACTGGCCCTTTTCCACACTGAACGAAACATCGCGCACCACTGTGCGCATAGCCGTGCCCCTGGCTGTGCCAAGGGCTGCCGGGTCGGAGATTCCCCTCCCGGTTTTGGCATCAGCTCTGGCAAAGGCCACATGCAGGTTTTGAACGTCAAGAAGGCTCATGCCTGCTCCCTCCATGTGTTTTGCGGGGTTTCCGCGTCTGCCGCGCCGCCGCTCAAAAATACGCCGGGGTCAAAGGCATCGCGCAGGCCCTCGCCAATAAAAACGAGGCAGGTCAGCATGCCCGCAAGGGTAAAAAAGGCGGCAAGGCCTATCCACGGGGCAAAGAGGTTGTTCTTGCCCTGCACCACCAGTTCGCCCAGCGAGGGGTATTCCGGCGGCAGCCCAAAACCCAGAAAGTCCAGCGATGTCAGGGTGACGATGGAGGCATTGACCAAAAAGGGCAGAATGGAAATCAGGGCCACAACGGCGTTGGGCAGCACATGGCGCAGCATTATGCTTTTATCCGGCACGCCCAGCGCACGGGCCGCCCGCACGTATTCCATGTTGCGCGCCCGCAGGCTCTCGGCCCGCACCACGCCCACCACGCGCATCCAGCTGAAGGCCAGCATGAGGGCAAGCAGCGCCCAGAATCCCATGGTCATGACGCTGGAAATGATGATGATAAGATACAGCACGGGAATCCCGCCCCACACCTCCATGAAGCGCTGAAACAGCAGGTCTGGCAGCCCGCCGTAATAGCCCTGGGCAACCCCTGCGGTCATGCCCACGGCGCAGCCGAAAAAAGAGAGGCACAGACCGAACAGTACGGAAATGCGGAACCCATAAAGCAGCCGCGCCAGAATGTCCCGCCCCTGATCGTCCGTGCCCAGCCAGTTGCCGTGCCCTGGCGGCGCGGGAAAGGTCGTGCCCTCCTGCCGCGAAATGGTGTTGAAAGAATAGCGCACCGGGGGCCACAAGGCCCAGCCACGCTCCGCGATGGCGGTCTGGATGAATGGGTCTGCAAAATCGGCGGCAATGGGCAGGTCGCCCCCAAAGACGCGCTCGTCCAGAGTGTGAAACATGGGAAAGTAGAGCCGGTTTTCATAGCTCACCACTAGGGGGCGGTCATTGGCCAGAAACTCGGAGCACAGGCTGGCGGCAAAGCACAGGCAGAACAGGCACAGGCTGACTAATGCCCGGCGGTTGCTGCGGAACGTCTGCCATCTGCGGCGTGTGATGGGGTTCATGCCTTGCTCCTCCCGCTGAAATCGATGCGGGGATCAACCTTTGTCATGGTCAGATCTCCAATGATGGACGTCACAAGGCCGATGAGCGTGAAAATATAGAGCGTGGCGAACATGACGGGATAATCCCGCTGCATGGCGGCCTCAAATCCCAGCAGCCCCAGCCCGTTGAGCGAGAATATGGTTTCTATCAGCAATGATCCGGCAAAAAACATGCGCACAAACGCGCCGGGCAGCCCGGCAATGATGATCAGCATGGCGTTGCGGAACACATGCCCGTACAGCACGGTTCTTTCATTCAGGCCCTTGGCGCGCGCTGTTTCAACATACTGCTTGCTCAGCTCGTCCAGAAAGGAATTGCGGGTCAGCATGGTGAGCCCGGCAAAACCGCCGATGGTCATGGAAAGTACGGGCAGGGCCATGTGGTGCAGGTAGTCCAGCACCTGCCGCCAGAAGGGCAGGCTCTCGTAACCCAGAGTGTGCAGGCCCCGCAGCGGGAATATCTGCCAGTAGGAGCCGCCCGCAAACAGCACGATCAGCAGCACGGCAAACAGAAAACCGGGGATGGCGCTGGCCGCCACCATGACGGCCCCGGTGGCGAAGTCAAAGGTGCTGCCCCGGCGTACGGCCCGGGCTATGCCTACGGGTATGGACACAAGGTAAATGAGCAGGGTGCTCCACACGCCGATGCTGATGGAAACAGGCAAGGCGTTTACAAGCAGCCCGGCTACGCTGTCTGCCTTGAACAGGCTTTTGCCGAAATCAAACGTGGCAAAGTCGCGCAGCATTTCCCCATACCGGGTGAGAATGGGCTTGTCGAAACCGTAGAGCTTGCGGATGGCGTCCAGCGTTTGCGGGTTAAGCCCGCGCGCGCCGGAATAGGCGCTTTCAGCAGTATCTGCCATGCCTGCGGCGGGCAGGTCGGCTCCGGCGCTGCCCACCCGTTCCATATAGGCGCTGCCGCTGCCTTCCAGCATGGCGATGAACTGCTCCACAGGCCCGCCGGGCGCAGTCTGCACAATAAAAAAGTTGATGGTCAGAATGCCCAGCAGTGTGGGGAAGATAAGCAACAGACGGCGAAGAGTGTAACGCAGCATCAGCGCGCCTCCCTGTCGGTTTGCACAACGGTGGCGGGCACAGCCTGCGCGGGCGGCGTAGCCCCGGTTGCCGGGACATGCCACGCCATGATGTCCACACCTTCATTGCCTTGCTCTGCTGGCGGGGTGATGCGGTCTTTCCACCATGCAATGCGCATGCTGCCGCTGTACCATGCGGGGATAACGTAGCAGCCGTGTTGCAGCAGCCTGTCCAGCAGTGCGGCGCGGGTGTGCAGATCCTCGCGGGTGGGGGCCGCCACCAGTTCGTCCACCAGCGTGTCGATCACGGCATCGCGTATGCCCGCATAATTGCGCGAGCCGCGCGCCCCGGCAGCCGTTGAAGACCAGTAGTTGCGCTGCTCGTTGCCGGGATTGGACGACTGCCGCACCGTGGCCTGAATAAGGTCAAAGTCGAATGCCCGTACACGGCTGACGTACTGGGTCTGATCCACCAGCCGCACGTTGAGCGTGATGCCCAACCTTTTGAGCGTATTGCGAAAGGGCGTGTACACGCGCTGCATGGAGGGCGAACTGGTCAGGATTGTCAGGCTGAGGGGCTGGCCCTGAGCGTTGAGCATCTCGCTGTTTTGTATGCGCCAGCCGGCTTCTTCCAGCAGATGCAGGGCGGCGCGCATCCTTTGACGTTCGGTATCGCGCCCGCCAGCGGGCTGCACGGGCAGAGGGCCGAAAACTGCGGGATCAAGCCTGTCGCGCCAGCGCTCCATGAGCTCAAGCTCCCCGGCGGAGGGCAGGGGCTGCGCCGCAAAGGGGGAGCCAGTGAAAAAACTGCTGTAACGCGTGTAGGCATTGTAAAAGAAGGCGCTGTTCATCCAGTCAAAGTCAAACAGCAGGCTCAGCGCCTGGCGCACGCGCCTGTCCGCCAGTGCCGGGCGGCGGGTGTTCAGGAAAATGCCGCCCATGCCCATGGGGCTGGCATACTCCTGAAGCTGCCGGGTAATGCGTCCATCCCGCACGGCGGGCACATTGTAGGCATTGGTCCAGTCCTTGATATTGCTTTCGCTGTAAAAATCCGCTTCTCCGGCAAAAAAGGCCTCGCGCGCAACGGAAACATCACGGTAATAATCCACCTGAACCGTATCAAAATTGTAGCGGCCCTGATTGACGGGCAGGTTTTGCCCCCACCAGTCTTTACGGCGCTCGTAAATGAGGCGTGAGCCCATAACGCTGCCTGTGAGGCGGTAGGGGCCGCTGCCGGGCATGATGTCCGTCTGCGGGTCGCCCAGATTGCGGCCTTGCCACCAGTGGGCGGGCAGCACGGGCATCTGGCAGACAATGAGCGGCAGTTCGCGGTTGGTGCCGGAGGCAAGCTTGAAGATCACCTCATGTTCACCAGCAATTTCCACGCCTTGCACCTGCTCGTAATAGGAGCGGTAGACGGGCGAGGCCTGCTTGATGAGTGCGGTGAATGTAAAGGCCACATCCTGCGCTGTAACAGGGGTGCCGTCAGAAAACCTGGCCTGCGGGCGCAGGCGCACACGCAGGGTTGTGCGGTCTGGCGAGAGGTCAAAGCTTTCGGCCAGCAGCCCGCGCATGATGAACTCCTCCGTGCCGCGCTGGCTTACGCCAAGCGTTTCGTATGTCAGGCCAAGCTGCGCCGCGCTGACGCCACGAGGGCTGAAGGGGTTGAAGCTATCGAATGTGCCAATGGCGCTCAGGCGGAGCCTCCCGCCCTTGGGCGCGTCCGGGTTTACGTGGGTAAAGGGCGGGAGAGATTCGCTTTGCTGCGCATCCTCCCACAGGCCCAGAACCTCATGGGGCGCGCCCAGGGCGGGCGAAACTGTTACGGCGGCCAGCAGCGCCGCGCACACGCCAGCCCTGAGCGCAGCCAGAATACCGCGCAGCGGCCCGTAAGGCGCGCGATTCATGGCTGGATGACGTGGGGTGGCGGCTGCCGCTGCCGTTTCAGCATGCATGACGTGGTGGCTCCAGATGCGTTAAAAGGTATACTTTACGCCAAAGTAAAACTGGCGGCCCAGGGCATAGGTTCCCTGCGATGTGGCGGTAGTGCTGAGGTTGGACAGATTTTTTCTGTCCAGCAGGTTGAGCGCTTCCACTTCCAGCGTAAGGGTCTGATCTTTGTACTTGATGGCGTCAAAGCTCAGCTTGGCGTCCACGTTGAGGCTGTCTTCCTGATAGGCTGTTCTGTAGGATGAAAGCAGAAGGCCGGAAGGCCCGACCACACTGGTGGAACCGGAATCGTTGTAAAGGCGTTTACCTCCCTGTTCCCAGCGCAACTGGCCCATGAGACGCAGGCGGTCTTCCCAGAACTGGGCGCTGTGGGTGTAGGCAATAACCCAGGGGGAGTTGAAGTTGCTGGCAGGCATGTCGCCCTTTGGCGTGACGACGCCGTTGAGCAGCACAAAGTTTGGATCGCGGATGGTGGAATCCGTTTCGCTGAAGGAATCGTTTGTCCAGTCCGTATAGTTGCCTTCGGTTTTGGACCAGGTGGCGGAAAGCTCGCCCGTGTGCTTGCCCCAGTCGCCAAAATCAAAGGTGCGCTCGGCAGAAAGCGTGATGCCCTTGTAGTCGGTCTTGCCGTCGTTGGAATACTGGGAGTAGCTGATGCCGTCTTCCTTGACCATCGCACCCTTGAGCTGATTGCGGTAGTCGCGTTTGACGTAGGTGGCCTTGAACAGCGTGTCCCACACGTCAGCCGACGCGCCAAACGTGTATTCATCGTTGTACGGCGTTTTGAGGGACCCAAGGCGGAAGGCTCCGGGGGGCGCTTTGGGGCCTGCAACCCAAGGGGAGTTCCAGTTCGCACGTGTGAAGGTCTGCAAGAATGAGCTGCCGTGCAAGGCTTTTTCCATGACCTGAGTGCCGTAATAGCGGTTGTAACCGCCGAAAACATTGAAGCGGTTGTCGTTAAGCAGGTCGATATTGACAAAAAGGCGCGGAGCCACATCGGTGTTTTCGGTCAGCGAATCGTAGGAAACGCGCGCACCGGGGCGGATAGTAAGCCGCTCAACCTTGATGGTGTCCTGTAAATAAAATGCCGGGGCAAACACGCTCTCGCGGCGCTCAAGGTCGTTGTAAACCTGCTTTGTCTTGGCATACTGCTCGCCAGTTATGACGCCGTTGCCGTACGATCCCGATGCCCCGCTGGCTAACGCGGCATTGGTAAAAACCGTGTACCCGCCGCGTTCGCTCTCCAGCATGATCTTTTTGAGTTCAAAGCCTGTTTCCAGCTGATGCGTAAAGTACTTGGGGCCAAAGGCCTTGAAGTCCATGCTGCTGGCCCAGCTCAGGGTGGTTTGCTGCTGAAGGTAGTCGCCGTAGCCGCCTTCCGTTGCCAGATTGTTGCTATAGGCCCAGCTTTTGGTGGACGGGCTCACTTTCCATACATAGTTGACATCTTTGTTGTTTTTACGGTCAAGGTTGTTCTTGCTGTAGGTGATGTCGTTGCTCCAGCGCCCGATGGGAAAGTCGTAGTGGCTGTTGAGCATCATATCAACGCCGCCGCCGTTTACGCTGTATTCGCCGCCGTCCTTGAAGTTGGCGTTGAAGAGCGTGGCTTTGTAGGGCGCGTAAATGGTGGTAAGGCTCAGATACAGCGGGCTGGTCTCCGGCGTGTTGATCTTGAAGAGGTAGTTCTCATTCAGGCGGCGTTCGGTCACGGAGCCATCGCCAGCCTTGAGCTTGAGCGGTATGATGGATGTGGTGTTGGTATAGGCCATCATGACGCCAGGGCCGTTTTGCCACAGGGGGCCTTCCAGCCGCAGCGAAGGATAATACTTGTAAAATTCCGGCTGGTAATTGTTGCCTGCAAGGGGTTGAGCGTTGCTGTCGCTGCTGGTGTAGTGAAATTGCGTCAGGTTGCTGTCTGTATAGCGAAAGGCCGCCATGCCGCGCCATCTGTCTGAGGCGGCATCGCGCAGCTTGGCGTCGATCACGCCGCCAAGAAAGTCGCCGTACTTGGCGGGCACGTTTTCCGTGTAGACCTTCACGGTATCCAGCATGTCGGTGCTGATCATGATGGACTGCGAATCGCCGGTGGGGATGCCGCTATTGGCGGTGTGTTCATACCCGCCGGGATTGATGAGGTTGTTGTTGCCCAGCCCGTTGATGATGAAGTTGTTTTCGTAGTGTTTTGCGCCACGAATGGAAATTTTGGGCGGTGTGATTTCGCCGCCGAGCATGCCGCTACGTGAGGACGAATCAAACTGCACGTTGGATTGCCCGCGCAACAGGTCATTGATGCTGTTGGTGGCTGAGGGGGTCATGTCCATGGTGCGGCGGTCGATCAAAATTTCGCCGGGCTGTTCTGTCTGGCCGCGAACCTGCACCCCTTCCAGCCGGTGTACTTTCCCGGCTGTTTCGTCCGCAGCTGCGCCTTCCGCCGGTTTGCCCTGCTGAGCTGGGGAGGGTGCGCCATTGCGGCGCAAAGCCTCCTCAATGGCGGCGTCATCTGGCGATTCCGATTCCACAGCAAGCGCCATGCGCGCAGAGGGGAGTTGCGCCAGCAGCGCCGCAGCCAGCAGCATGAGCTGCACGCAGAGCGCTTTTTTCTTAAAAAAAGAATGCAATTTCCTTTTCATCTTTAAGGCTACCTTTCTTCCTGTGACAGACAAACCGAAAGCCCGTGCGTCCTTAATGCGGTCGCACTGCCTTTCGCGCGCGTTAGCGCAGCATCAACCCGTGTATGTTAAGCGGCGCTGCCGCAATGACAGCCCTGCGGCAGCATTCGTGCCAGAGGGCCTGCAACCAGAAGCGTCAGCAGGGCAGGCAGACCAAAAACAAGTACAAGCAGGATTTCGGGTGCGCAGGTGCGCAGCAGCGTACCGGATTCCATGCGTCTGTTGCCCTGCCGCTTACGGATGGCAAGGAGCAGGAGCAGGCCCAGCAGATTTCCGCCAGCGGCCCAGAGGGGATATTCCGGCAGGGCGACTTTCAGGCTGGTTCCGGCAATATGGGGTTCAAACTGCACCACAGTCAGCGGGCAGAGGAATGAAAGCCAGCGCTGCTGACTCATCTGCCGTTCAACAACCGTTGCAGGGGGGCTGAGCAGCAGGTTGCGGATGATTTTAAGGTCGCCGTCAGCCGCAATCACAAGCACATCCTGAGCCATGCGCGAGCCAAGAGTGTTCACGTTAAAGGTCGCATCCAGCGGGGTGGCCCACACCGAAACATTCTGCACATCAGGCTGATACTGCAAGGGCAGCCGCATGGGGGCCTGACCGCGCCTGTTTATGTACAGACCAGTTTCTGTGGCGATAGTGCCCAGCAGGCCACTGTATTTGTTTTCGCGCACATCCACGCGCAGCGTTTTGCCGGGGATGAGATGCCCGGTGTTGCGGCATTCGGGCTTGCCGCGCACCATAAGCAACTGGAAGAGCATACCCTTTGCATCCACGAAAAAGAGGCCTTCATCCATGCTTTTGAAGGGGTCGGCATTGCTGCCCGCAGCCTGAAGGGGAAACTGCGCCCCGGCGGTGAGCACTGCGGCGGTAAAGGCGGCTCCTTTGGCGGTGTTTTCCTTGCCGTTGGCGCAATTCACAAAGCGCAGGCGGGTGTCGTCCAGCAGCAGGATGTCTGGCGGCAGGGAAAAGGACGCGGTTTCTGGCGCAGATTCCATAAGCACGAGAACGCGGGACTGCGGGAGCATGACCTCGCGCGGGGTTGCCCGCAGGCGCACGCCTTCCTGCGCATTCCTGAAGGTGACGGAGCGCCCGTTGACGCTCATGGGGAATCCCCCCCATTTTTCCACATCGCGCGAAAACATGTAGGGCAGGGCCATGCGCCCATCGCGCTGGCTGATGCGGTTGCCTTCCTCGTCCCTGAACTGGAACACCGAAGGCCCGGTTTCAAAAATGATAAAGTCCTTTTTTACCGAACTGTATACAGCGCTTAGCTGAAGATAATCCGCCCGCGTGGCCCGCAGGTACAGTTGCGGAACAAACCAGGCCAGAACAAAAATACCCAGAAACACCGGGGCAAGGCGAAGCCAGTAAATACGCATTATTCTCCCTCCTTGACCCGCAGGGCGGCTGCGGCCACAGCCGGAATCCAGGGCAGACAGGCGGCGGCGTAAAGCCATATGCTGTTGCTCATGGGTGCGAAGCCTCGCCCCCCTGTCAGCATGGTTACATAGGCGAATCCCGCCAGAGCAAAGCATATCTTGCGTTTGAACGAAGGGTCGGCAATGGCGGCGGCAGTGGCGCACCAGCTTGTAATGCCAGCCAGGCCCCAGGGCAGCAGGGTTTTGAACATGGGTACGGAAAGCTCCGGCGGCAGGCCGTGGTGATTGTTTATCAGGGCAAAGCCTGCGGATGCGGCGCAGAATACAAGCGCCATCAGGCCCAGACCGGTTGCGGCCTGAACAGCAAGAGCCGGAATGGCGTTGACCGGGAGGTGGAAGAGCAGGCGCAGTCTTTTACCCAAGCATTCAGGGGCCATCTGCACCGAGGCAAGCCAGATGCCGCCAAGAATGAAGGCCCACTGGAGAGAGCCAAAATAGATGCTCTCCTTGAATATCAGCCCGTTCCAGGTATCCACGGCACCGTGCATGGAAAGCACGCCCTTGAACGTCAGGTGGTAGTCCGCAAGGGCCGCGCCAGCGAAAATAAAGGGGATGCACCAGAAATAGCGCAGTTTGATCCATTCCTTAAAAAACAGTGCCTTGATCATGTCCTTCCTGCTTTGCTCTATGCCGTGTTGCTGTGCCGTTCAGAGCAGATTGCCGTTGAAATGCCCTAGTATCTGCCTGTCAGACCCACAAATGCGTCCTCAAAGGTCATGGGCACGGGTTGGGGCGCGCCATCCGGGCAAGCCACCCCTCGTGCTTCAAGAAAAACGCGCATTTCATCCGGCTGGGCCCGGCTGAACAGCATCAACCTGTCTGCGCAGCGCTCGACCCGCAGCAAGGGGCCATCGTTGTTGCGCAATTCGTCCGCGGCAGTGCAAAGCGGCAGATCATAGCGCAAAAATGAACGCATGAAATCCGCCTGGCGTTCTTTGGCCAGAACTGCCCCCTTGTGGATAACCACCAGCGAATCAAGCAGGTTTTCCAGCTCCTGCACCACGTGCGAGGTCAGCAATACCGTGGTTCCGTAGCGGCGCACGTGATCCCGCAAAAAGTCGAGAAACAGGCGGCGGTAGCCCACATCAAGGCCTAGGGAATAATCGTCAAGGATCATCAGCTCGGCCCGTTGCGCCAAGATGAGGCCCAGTGTGACCTGCGAGCGCTGCCCGCAGGAAAGTCTGGTGATGCGCCGGGTAAAGGGTATACCCATGCGGCCCACCACATCATAATAGATGCCCCTGTCCCACTGTGGATAAAAGCTGGAATAGAAGCGTTCAATCTCGCCGATGGTCATGAAATTGTACTGGATGAAGCCCTCGTGCAGCAGGCCGATACGTGCGCGCACCTGCGGCGGTATGGCGTGGCTTGGGTGCCCCATGACCATGCACCGGCCCGAATCCGGCTGCATGAAGCCCATCAGGATGTTGATGCTGGTGCTTTTCCCCGCGCCGTTTTTACCCAGTAAACCCACAATCTCGCCGCGCGACACGCTGAAATCAACGCCGTGCAACACTTCTGTGCCGTGGTAGCTATGGCGAAGAGCCTCGCATGAAATAAGCTCATCCATCACTTGCTCTCCTTGGCTGTATTGGTCTTGCTGGGGCTGGGCCTGGCGATATTGCCCTGGTCGGCACTGGGCTGGGAATGCGCCGCAACTGTCCATATGGCGGAGGGAGCTGCCAGAAGGTCTTTCAGAGCTTCCGCTACAGCTTCTTTTGTGCAGTTTTGCAGGTTGCTCTCTGTTGTTTTGCTCCATTCAAGATAGGGGTAGCCTGTAGCCAGTTCTGTAAGCAGCATGCGCTGCCAGTACTGGGTGTTGCTGCGGCTGGTCTGAATCTGGGTGAGCATGGGCAGGCGCAGTCGGTCCAGTTCCTGCTGGCTCACCTTCCAGGGGGCGAGAGTCCCAAGATATTCCCTAACCTGCCCCATCTGCTCCCGGTTGGTGTGTACATCGATCTGGAGCAGGGAATAGCCGTCCTCATTGGGCATGGTGCGGTAAAAGGCGCTGGGGCTGTAACTTGCGCCCATGCGCTCGCGCAGATCGCGGCGCAGTTTGTCGCGCAGCAGCGCTGCCGCAAGCTGCCGGGCAGCCAGAACTTCCCTGTTGCCCTGCGGTGCGAAATCAAGACGCCATGCCTTGCGGACAACGGCCTGATCTACAGAATCCGGAACCAGAATGCTCGCGGATTTGCCAGCAGGAAATTCCAGCGGGGCGGGTTTTTCTTCCGCGGCCGCAGGCTGGGTTGTGATGTGGCTGAAGTAGCGTTGTGCCAGTGAAATTGCTGCATTGGGGTCAATATCGCCGCTGATGATCACACGCACAGGCTCTTTTTTACGGCTGGCGGCGATAAAGCTGCGCACATCGTCAATGCCAAGGCTGGCCGCTTCCTCGGGCCTGAGGGGCTGATATCTGCGCACATTGCCGTAAAAAAAGGTCTGCCCTGCGATTTTTGAAACTTCTTCAACCGTTTCAGTCTGTTTGCGGTTTTGAGCTTCAAGTTTGCGCAGGGCGCGTTGGAGGCCGTCAGTCTCAGGCTGCGGATCGCTGAACTGCGTCCACACCGCCTGCACCAGCAACTCAAGCTGCCGGGAGTCACCTTCAACACTGATGATGGCATTGTTGGGGCCGTGCACCTCACCGACCCTGCCGCCCATGCGCTCCGACAGTTTTTGCGTTTCAAGGCGCGAGAGTGCGCCGAGGCCGCTTTCTGCCAGAGTTGCGTTGGCTGTTTGGGCAAGGGCGGTGACGCTGTCGGGCAAGTTGGCGTATCCCTTGCCAAAGAGAAGCTGCACCGAGGCCTTGTTGGGCTCAAAATTAAGCGGAAGCACGTAGCATTCAACGGCGTCGCTCAGACGGGTCTGGAGGAGGGGTACAGCCGGGCTGCCCGGCTGGGAAAGATCACGGCTGGCTATGGGCGCATCTGCGGGGGCCGCAGTTGCCGATGCTGCCGCCGGAAGTTCAAGATATGGGAAAGCAATGGATTTTGTCTGCACCGTGGGCACTGGCTGCGCAGCAAGGCCCTCTTGCCATGCTGTGAGGATGGCGGCTGCATCGGGCGGTGTGGCGCTGCCCACGGCAAGGAAAACATCGTCCATTGCCAGCATGGAGCGGAGCGCCGCATTGACCGCATCTTCCGTGATGGCGGGACGCAACTGCCGGAACAGGTCCAGATCAAAGGCGGGGGCGGTTTGAACGTAGTCCGCATTGGCGGTGCGTACAAACTGGTCTGCCACATCGGCATTGCTCATGCCAGCGCGCTGCTCCTTGAAGCGGGAAATTCTTTTTTCTGCAAAATCAAGTGCCTGAGCTATCTCCTGCCGGGTGAAGCCGTGCGTTGCCGCCAGCTTCACCTCTTGCGCCAGGGCAGGCAGCGCCTGTTGCCAGCCGCCGGAGTGCGTTGCCAGCCCGATAGCGGCAGAAGGGGTAAGGCCCTGCCGCCAGTTTGCGACAAAGCGCGCGTTGTTCCAGAGATTGTCGCGTTGATCGCGCTCCAGCAGGCGGCGCTGCATGCAGTACCCGAGCACGGAATCCACAAGCTGGTTTTGCTGATTCAGACGCGTATCGCGCTGGTGCATGCGTGGAAAGCGCATTATTACAGAAAGTTCCTCGCCGCTGATGGCGCGTTGCTCCCCTTGCGCCTGAATGCCGCCAAGCTGCGCCTCGCCCCATGATGGGGGGAAGGGCACCGGGCCGGGGGTCGTCATGTCTGCAAAGCTGTTTTTCACAAGCTGACTGACCTGATCGGCAGTGACGGAGCCTGCGATAACCAGAATCATGCGTTCCGGGTGGTACCATTTGCGGTAAAAAGCCTTCAGGCGCTCGGAGGTTGCCCCACGGATGCAGTCTTCCGTGCCGATGGGCTGGTTTACAAAGGCTGTGCCCGCATAGAGCTGGGCAGTGCGCTGGCGTTTGCTTGCCATGGCTTCGCTGTCGCGCACATTTTTTTCTGCCAGAATAACGCCCAGCTCCTTGGCGACTTCTTGCGGGGCAAACTGGATGCCATCCGCAAAGTCGCGCAGAATTTTCATCCCCATGGCAAGCGTGCT
This sequence comes from Desulfovibrio intestinivivus, assembly GCF_053570665.1. Taxonomy (NCBI): domain Bacteria; kingdom Pseudomonadati; phylum Thermodesulfobacteriota; class Desulfovibrionia; order Desulfovibrionales; family Desulfovibrionaceae; genus Desulfovibrio; species Desulfovibrio intestinivivus. The sequence continues at coordinate 2,308,382 of NZ_JBRBQT010000001.1, forward strand.
GGTGTCGCAGGATGTGAGGTTGAGTTTGAAGACGGTTTCAGCCCAGGCTGTGTGGGCATTGGTGTCGCCGCCAAAGCTCATGCCGTGGCGCTGGAAAAAGGGAATGAGCGATCCGGGGGCAAAATTGCGCGTTCCGTTAAACGCCATATGTTCAATATAGTGGGCGTATCCTAACTCACTGGGCATTTCCATCAGCGAACCGGCCTGAACATCCAGATACATGGAAACGCGACCAGCTGGTTTGGCATTGGGGATGACCGCATAACGGAAACCGTTTGGCAGCCGCCCAAAGGTGATGGCAGGATCTGGCGGCAGGTCAGAATGCTCGTGCGCCCATTTGCCGTCGTACCAAAATGCTTCCGGGGGGGTGTTTGTAAGGATATTTTTTGCAAATGATGTGGAAGTTAAGGCCGTTAACACAATGCACAGGGCAAGGATTGATTCGGTCAAAAATATGGTCATGTCTTCATATCCGCATGTTTGAGTGCTTGGAGTAATGAAAATCTCTATCTGGAAATGAAATTGAATTTCTTTTGACTTAGCTAAGTAGCCAGAAACTTGGATAGTGTCAATTATAATGGTGAGTTATTTATAAGGCGTTATGAGTGAATAAAAAATATCAGAAAATCTGCACAGAGGTTTTTAGCAGAAGCGTTTATATAACTATCTTAATTAAAATAGCTTTTATAAAAATATTGGCTGTAGATTACAATTGAAAAAGGAATATCCTTTGAAAAGCGGCGAGGGATGAAAGTGTGGCGGTTGCCGTTGAGGGGGGGGGGGCAGGTTGCTGCTGGGGGAGATGTCAGGATTTTTTCTGTGGCGGATTTTCAGTGGCTGCAATTAGTTGCGGGTGCGTAAAAAAAGAAGGAGGAGTTGTGTTCCTCCTCCTTGCCTGTGGTGGCTGAATGGCTGCAGAGTGTTTTCCCGGCATCAATCCTGAAGCTGAGGGCGACGCAAACCTGCTGAGATTCGCTGAAAATGTATCTGATCTGCCAGAATATGCTGCGCGCAACCGCAACTAGCTAATAAATCTGCAGTAATGCGGCAATGGTATGATAATCAAAGGCACTCAGGGCGTCATGCATACTTCGCCTTATGTTGTGTCTTTTGCAAACTTCAAAAAAATGACAGCACTACTGATTATCAGGATGCAACGTATGAATTCCATAGCCTGATGGCAGCCGATTCGCTGACAGACCACTGCAAAGGGCAGTTTCCGCATTCGCAGACAAGCCGATATATGTCGTTAACTCTGCCTTCAGGTCTGGATACTTCAACCTTGGGGGCTTTTCCACATTTGATACAGGGGTGAATGACAGGGAGATTTTCTTTGTTCATGCGGGCAACATAATCTTCTTGTTGCCAGTAGTCAAAAGGGATTAACCACAAAGGCCTGCCAGGTGTTCTAAGCGGTGGCATAAACCTGGACAGCTTGAAAGTGGACAGCTCACAGTATCTTTTTGTTTCCCTGCTAGCTCATAGGTTTGTTAGGCAGGCCTTTGCGATCCCCTGTTTGCAAACAGGGCTGAAAGGAACGATGGAAATAATAATATGCAATTATTAAAAATGGTTAAGTGCGTCTTGTTCGCTGATTTATGAAAGGCTGTTTCAGCGTTTGCCAATGCGTACAGTTAAGCAACAATAAGGTTAATTGTATGTGTAACTGGTGTAGTTTTGTTATTGATGTATGTTTTTGTTAGTTTTTTTAATTATAGTAATTTTAGAGACACTGTTAATTTGTTATGGTACACTGCTAGCAGGTATTGATTGATGGGAGTAGCTGTGGAATATCAACTTGATCTTGTTTCTGTGGCTCTCAAGAGCGAAGGTGAAAAAATATTCACCCTTGCAGATGGTCATGAAATGAAAATTTTGCCATCGGGCGATGGCAAAACAATGTCCATCATTATTGATGACGGTGTTTCATACAAGACAAAAGGAGCAAACGACTTTGTAAAAATAATCAGACAGATATTAGAGGGTAGAGGCATTGCCGGATGGGATGAAACTCGGGAAGGACAAGACAATGTTGATCAGGTTCTTTTCATGTACAAAGATGATATTGAATAACGTTTTATGAATAATTTGTAATGCATAATGCTTGCAAATATCAGACACAGGGCATGAATTATTCTACAATCAATCCGCACCATGCTTTTATTTTACATTGGGTAACGTTTATTTGCCCATGTGAGGAGGTACAATTTTTTTGAACATGAACAGGGAGAATGAATTATGCAAATTAACTCAAAACAGCGTGCTGAAATAGAACGAATTTTATCGAATTGGAAAAGATATCTTGATAGTCTTCCGCCAGCATCCGATGATTTGAAATTACATAAATGGCTTGGTATGAATACGTCGTTAGTGAAAAAAGATACTTTTAGTAATAATTTGCGCTTTGTTGCAGATGAACTGAGAACGCGCCTTGACGCAACGGCATTATAAAGCTGGGTAAAATAAGGGTGTGAGCAGGGCTGTCCTTGTCAGGTAGGCAACGTTATTGGGTCGCAAGAGCTGAACGTTGCATCCCTGGGCAGTTCATCTCACCTTCTTTGTTTTGATGGTGGATGGATCCAGACGATTGCGATTCTCTGGGGAAGTCGGGTCTGCGGGGAGAGCCGGGTTTTAGCAAACTGTTAACCATTCTGGTAGCAGCTTGGGTTGAGACAGGCAATTTTTCGAGGGCGGTTGAATTACTGTGCGCAGGCCTGTGGCATAGTTCAGATAAAAAAAGAAGGCCGTGAAAATCACGGCCTTCCTGCATTTTAAATGCTTGCTGGACTTACCAGCGACGGGCGGCGGGCTTTTTGGGCTCAGCCTTGTTCACGCGCAGAGCGCGGCCGTCAACTTCTTTGCCGTCAAGGGCAGAGATGGCGTTGATGGCGCTGCTTTCGTCCATTTCAACAAAACCGAAGCCACGGGCGCGGCCGGTTTCGCGATCAGAAATCAGGTTCACGGAAAGAACATCGCCATAGGGCTTGAAGAGAGCTTCAACGCCGTCCTGGGTAGCAGACCAAGACAAATTACCGACATAAATAGAAGTAGCCATGTGAGACTCCAAGGGGTTAAGGGGAGGTAGACTTTCTGCTTGAAGCCTTACCCATGTAAAGTCTCTGGCGAAAAATTTACTATACCCAATCAGTGATGTGGTAACATAGGGTGGTGTGCAGAAAATGTCAATGAATGTTATTTTAAAATAAGTAACATGACGGCGGAAATTTACATTTTTTATAGAACTATTATCAGGTGGATCAGTGGGATACAGACTAAAAAATTATTTTTTATTATTCATTTAGACACCATGATTTTATGTTGATATGATGGTTAATTGATATTGAAAAAATTGGAGCATGTATGAATTATAAATTACGGCTTGTCGCAAATGTTCTTACAAGTAAGGAAGAAAAGGTTTTTACCTTTCATGATGGGCTAAGAATGTCCATCGAACCCGTGGGCGATGGTAAAACAGTAAATATCACCCTGGGGGAAGATGAGACGTACAAAACTAAAGGTGCTGATGCCTTTTTGAAAAGGGCGGAAAAAATACTCAAGCAGCGGGCACAAAGTGAGTCTGGCGAGTCCTCAGAGAATCATGACGATATATTCAAGATTCTTTCCTTGTATGAAGGCTGCGGCCAGCGCCGTAGGTGATATGCGGCTGAAAATGGCGCAAGCTGCAGATAGTGTAATTTAATTTTTTATTACGCTTCTTTTGTGTTTAAAAACTGGCTTTGCCTATTAAGGCAGAGCCAGTTTTTACGTCTATGCGCTGGAATTTAGCACGAACAGCGCTTGTCACAGGGGGGTACCGCACATGGCGCCTTGGGGAAACCCTTGGGAATTTTATGAATGTTGATTAAAGACTAATTAATATAATAATAAATATAGATTAATATTATAAGCAGGGGAAGGTTATGAGAAATAAATTTTTTGGAGGAAATATGTTTAAACGGATTGCTCTTGCTGTAGCTCTGACTCTGAGCCTTTCAGTTCCTGCAATGGCTGAAAATTCCGGAATTTATGTGGGCTTGAAGTTCCTTGACTCCATCCAGAGCACGGGTTCCATGTCCAGAAGCGGTGCAGTTGTTAACGCCTTTGATGTCAAGAACTACTCGCAAAACACGATGGGCGGCGGCATATATGCTGGCTATGACTTTTATTCCCTGAACCAGGTTCCCTTGCGCGCGGAAATTGAATACGACATCCGCACCAATTCGACCACCAGCTGGGAACTCAAAAATGGTGGCAAAGCTGCTGAGCTCAAAGGCACCTGGGGCCTTCAGACCCTGTTCCTCAACGCATATTGGGATTTCCACAACAGCACGGCCTTCACACCCTATGTTGGCGCGGGCCTTGGCATGGGCTTTCTCAAGAGCAAGTACGAAATTGAAATCCCCAGCGCGGGAAGCGAAAGCACCACCAATCTGAACACTGTTTTTGCGTGGAATGCAGGCGCTGGCGTTTCCTACGCTTTTACCGACAACATTTCCGCTGATCTTGCCTATCGCTTTGTGGGCCTTGGCTACTCGGAAACCGAAAAGACCATTTTGGGCGAAAAGCAGAAGCTTGGCATGGCACCCTATGCCAACGAATTCAGCCTTGGCCTGCGGTATACGTTTTAAGCATTGTTTCATGACCACCTCCCTTCCTGTGGCCGTCCTGTGTGGGCGGCCTTTTTTGTGGGGACACAGGGATGGCATTCCGGATGCGAGCGCGCCTGTCGCTGGCTGCTCGTTGAAGCTGGCAGCGGGCTTTAGCAAGTACTTGTCGTTGGGGCGCTTACCCGAGGCGCGAGGGGCAGTTCATTCGTCGCTGAAAGAGAGCAGACAGAGGGAGCTTCTGGGGAAGGGCGGATAGCAATTTTCGAAGCTATCACGAAATAAGTCACGGATAGTAAAGGGTTCGCCAAAAAGAAAAAGGAGTTACTGTTTCCAGTAACCCCTTGAAATCTGGCGGAGAGGGGGAGATTCGAACTCCCGGTACGCTATTAACGTACACACGATTTCCAATCGTGCTCCTTAGACCAGCTCGGACACCTCTCCATTCGGTGTTGTGCACCGCTCAAAGCCGAATACCTATATAGCAGGCATTTGGGAATTGCAAGAGAAAAAATTGAATCAGGGCAGTTTGTTGCAAAAAAAGTTGTCGTGAGGGCAGCAATCGGCCCAATGCGGTGCGCCCTTTCCTGTTCGCCGCACAGGGCATCGGCCCTGGCGAAGCCCCACAGCACAGCAAAGCGTCCAGAGCAAAGGCCACAGACCAAAGTCCCACAGCGCCCCCTAAGAACAAAGGCCCACCCGGAATCCCAGGCGGGCCTTGCATGATATATCAACAGAGCTGCTTGCCGATCGGCCTTGGCTAATCGTCTTTGCGGTCCTTGTTTTTTGTCTCGTCGTCTTTGCGCTTTTTCTTGATGGTCTGCGCGGCGCGATAAAAAGCCCACAGGCCAAAGATCGCCATAACGGTAATGCCCACAGCGTTGAGTGTCAGGATGTCCATTATATGATCCTTCTGACGGCATCAGGCTGCTGAGGCCGCGCCATTGCGCAAGCGCGCGTTCTTGTTCTTGTCCGCAGGGGGTTAGCCCATCACGCCTATGGTGCTGAAGCCGCTGTCCACATAGATGACCTGGCCCGTCACAGCGTGGGCAAGGTCAGAGGCGAGGTACAGGGCCGTGCCGCCCACGTCGCCGGTGGTGACGTTGCGGTGCAGCGGGGCGTTGCGGTCAACAATGTTGCACAGATCCTTCATGCTGGAAACAGCAGAAGCGGCAAGGGTCTTGATGGGGCCAGCGCTGATGGCGTTGATGCGGATGCCCTTGGTGCCAAAGTCGCAGGCAAGGTAGCGCACGGAGGCCTCAAGAGCGGCCTTGGCAACGCCCATGACGTTGTAGCCGGGAATGACCTTGGTGGATCCGTGATAGGTCATGGTCATGATGGAAGAACCCTCGTGCAGCAGGGGTTCAAATGCGCGACAGACGCCAGTGAGGGAGTAAGCGGAAACATCCAGGGCAAGGCGGAAGCCCTCGCGGGAGGTGTCCACAAAGCGGCCACCCAGGTCTTCGCGATTGGCAAAGGCCACGGAATGCACAAGAATATCCAGATCGCCCCACTTCTCTTTGACCATATCTGCGGCAGCCTGGATCTGCGCGTCATCGCACACATCGCACTGGAAGGTGAATTCACCGCCAAGCTCTTCGCTCAGGGGGTCAACGCGTTTTTTGATGGCATCGCCCACATAGTTGAACGCCAGTCGGGCGCCCTGTTCCCTAAGGGCATTGGCAATGCCGTACGCGATACTTCTATTATTGGCCAAACCCAGTATAAGAGCTTTCTTTCCTTGCAGCAGCATGGATCCTCCTGAAAAAACAACGCAAACCGAACGTGTCGGCACTAAAGTGTATCAAAACAGCGGCAGCGCGCGCCTGGGCGAAAAAAAACGCACAATATACTCGGCGCTGTCGGACAGTGGACGGCAGGTCGATGGTACGGCCCGGCGCTTTTGTGAAAAAAGTGCCTAGGCTCCCACGCCAAAGGCGCGCCCGGCACTGTTGTACCGGACGCGCTCAAATTTTTTACTTTGTAAGGATGTCGTAAGCTTCCTGGTAGCGGTTCGCCGTGGCCTTAATGATTTCTTCCGGCAGGGCGGGCGGCGGGGGCTGCTTGTTCCAGGGCTGTTTTTCCAGCCAGTCGCGCAGGTACTGCTTGTCAAAGCTGGGCTGGCCCTGACCTGGCTGATACTGGTCAGCGGGCCAGAAGCGGGAAGAATCGGGCGTGAGCACTTCATCAATGAGGTGCAGCTTGCCGTCAATAAAGCCGAATTCAAACTTGGTGTCCGCCACGATGATGCCGCGCCCGGCGGCGTAGGTGCGCCCGGCCTCGTAAATGGCAAGCGTGGTGCGTTCAACCTGGGCGGCGGTTTCCGCGCCGAGCAGTTCTGCAGCCTGGGCCACGCTGATGTTTTCATCGTGCTGGCCCAGTTCGGCCTTGGTGGAGGGCGTAAACAGCGCAGGTTCCAGCTTGTCGGATTCGCGCAGGTTGGCGGGCAGCTTGTAGCCGCACAGGGTGCCGGTGGCCTTGTAATCCTTCCAGCCGGAGCCGGTGATGTAGCCGCGCACAATGCATTCCACGGGCAGGGGCTTGGCCTTGCGCACGATGACGGCGCGGCCTTCAAGCTCGTCCTTCCAGGGGGCCAGAGCGGCGGGGAAGCGGTTCACATCGCTTTCAATCAAGTGATTGGGAATGATATCCTTGAACTTTTCCATCCAGAACAGGGTGATCTGGTTAAGAATCACGCCCTTGTAGGGGATGGGTTCGTTCATGATCACATCAAAGGCCGACATGCGGTCAGTGGTGACAATGAGCAGTGTTTTTTCGTCCACATCATAGATGTCGCGCACTTTCCCGCGAGAAAGAAGGGGATAGGCGCTGATCTCGGTTTTTACCACGACTTTCATGATGGCTCCTGATTCCTCTGGCTCTTGCTATTTCTTCCCGCGCGCTTCAACGGAGCGGGCGTGGGCTTCCAGGCCTTCCAGCCGGGCAAGGGCGGCTATGGACTGCATGTTCTGCTGTAAAAAGGTTGAAGAAGCGGCCACGATGCTGGTCTTTTTGCAGAAGGTCTGCACCGAAAGAGCCGATGAAAAACGCGCCGTTCCCAGTGTGGGCAGCACATGGTTGGGGCCGGCAAAATAGTCGCCCACAGGTTCTGGGCTGTGCTGGCCCATGAATACGGCCCCGGCATGGCGGATAAAGGGCAATACGGCCCAGGGGTCGCGGGTGCACAATTCAAGATGCTCCGGGGCCACCATGTTGGCAACCGCCACTGCTACGGAAAGATTGGGCGTAACCACAATGGCGCTCCAGTCTTCCAGTGCGCGGGCGGCGGTGGTGGCTCTGGGCAGGGCGGCGCACTGCTTTTTCAGCTCCTGCTGGAGGGCATCGGCCAGACGGGCATCGTCAGTGATGCAGATAGCCGAGGCCAGGGCATCGTGCTCCGCCTGCGAAAGCATATCCGCAGCAAGCCATGCGGGGTTGGCGGAAGAATCGGCCAGCACGAGCACTTCGCTCGGCCCGGCGATCATATCAATGCCCACAGTGCCCTGCACAAAGCGCTTGGCAGTGGTGACAAAAATATTGCCCGGCCCGGCAATAACATCCACAGGCTGAATGGTCTGCGTGCCGTAAGCCATGGCCGCAATGGACCATGCCCCGCCAACGCGGTAAACTTCATCAATATCAAGTAGATGTGCGGCGGCAAGAATGTGCGGATTTACCGTGCCGTCCTTGCGGGGCGGCGTAAATACGGCCAGACGCGGCACGCCAGCCACCTGGGCGGGTATGGCGCTCATGAGCAGGCTGGAAACAAGGGGCGTATTGCCGCCCTGACCGCCGGGAACATACAGGCCGCCCGCGTCAACAGATGTGACCTGCTGGCCGAGAATGCTGCCGTCCGGGCGGGTGAGAAACCACGATTTCTCAACCTGCGCTTCGTGGAAAGAACGTATATTGGACGCAGCCTCGCCGATGATTTCGCGGCTTTCAATGGTGACGGAGGCTGCCGCCTTGGCGATTTCCTGTTCGCTCACGCGCAGGGGCGGGGCAAAGTCAGGGCAGTCAAAATTGCGCGTGTACTCCACAAGGGCGTCGTCGCCCTTTTGCCGCACAGCGTTGATAATGTCGGTTACGGCGCTTTCCACCCCGTTGCCGGGGTTGTGCCGCCCTTGCAGCCACTGGGCCAGCGCGGGCCATTCCTGTTCATGTTGCAGCGTCAAAATTCGGCATGTCATAGTGCTGTTCCTCTTCTGGTTCGCGCAATATACAGAAGCCGCCGCAGAATGTCGAGGCGCAGATGTCTGTCAGCTGGCGCAAGTGCTGGAGCAGCAGCGGCCGGAACAAAACTTTTTGCAGTGACGGCAGCGCCTTGACAGTGTGGACAAGCATACTTACTTAACGGAAAGCATCGTGACCCCGCCGGGGTCGATTCAGGAGGAAGCATGCAGCGTCATAAAATGAACCACTCATTCGGACAGCAAGGCAGCCAGCAGGGCGGCCAGGCGGATAACCGGGCAGAATGTCAGCCCGAAAAGCCGGAAGATGGTTTTCTTGAAGAAGACGGTATTCTGTTCGGTCAAAATGCGGGTAAAAATCCCGCTGCCGATTCCGTGCAGGAGTCTGATACTGCCCCGGCAGACAAGGCGGCTTCAGCCGAAAGCCTTGAAGAACGTTGCAAGGCGGAGCTGACAGAAATGCGCCTGCGCAATGCCGCAGAAATGGACAATTTCAAGAAGCGCCTCACGCGCGAGCATGAAGAGCAGATGCGCTACGCGGCTGAAAAGGTCTTGGGCGACCTGCTGCCCACGCTTGATAACCTTGATCTGGCCCTGCGTTACGGCAGCAAGAGCGAAGCCTGCAAGGACATGTTGCAGGGCGTGGCCATGACCCACAAGCTCCTGCTTGATGCGGTGGAAAAGCACGGCCTCAAGCCCCTCGGCGAGGAAGGCGAAGAATTTGATCCCAACGTGCATGAAGCCGTGGGGTTTGAAGACCGCCCCGATTTTGCTCCCAACTCTGTGGCGCGTGTGCTGCAACGGGGTTTCAAGCTGGGCGAGCGTTTGCTCCGTCCCGCCAAGGTGATGATAAAACAGTAATTTTTTTACGCGGTTTTTTCGGCCCGGCGTCTTTGGATGCCGGGCTTTTCTGTTTTTTGCGCGCTGGGTTATGCCGTGCCCAGAAAATGGACGGCTTCGGCAATGATTTGCCGTAATTGTGATGCCGTTTCCGGCTCGTCACCCTCATGGGCACTGCCTTCCGGGTCGTAATCACCACCCATTTGCAGCGCCAGGCCCAGGCGTAATTCCAGCAGTTCCCCTTCCGCCAGCGGGCAAAAGGCAACACCTCTCCGCCCAATGGCGGAAAATGAACGCGGCAGCATTCCCATGCCATCCCCCTGGGCAATGCGGGCCAGCAGCACGTCGTGCTCTCCCGGTTCTTCCAGATAAACTGGTGCAAAGCCCACATGGGTGAAAATGCCGCGCATATGATCAAAGTACGCGGGATTGTTCTCGCGCCGAAACCAGAAAAGAGGTCTGCCGTTCAGGTCTTGCAGTTTTGCTGCGCCGTTGCCTGCAAGGGGCAGGCCTGCAAGCCATGCTGTGGGCAAAGCTGCAAGCAGAGGTTCCGCATACGGCAGGGGGCTAATATGAACGCCCGCAGCATCAAGCGGCAGAGCCACCAGCGCCGCGTTCAGCCTGCCCCGGTGAACTCCCCGCGCAAGTTGGGGCGAGGGCTGGCGCACATACCGCACCGGGCTGCCGTTGAGAGTATCAAGTCTTTTTATAAAGCCCGCAAAAATGCCCTGTTCAAAGGCTGTTGTCAGGCCAATGGACAAGGATGCTTCCGATCCATTCCTGCCATGTCCGAGCCTCCGCAAACGCGGCCCTGCGGCGTCCTGTGCTTCCAGTACCGGGCGGACAATGCGCAGCACTTCCAGCCCAGACTCTGTGAGTGTCAGCCCTCGGCTGTGGCGTTCAAACAGCGTGATGCCCAGCATTTCCTCCAGATGCCGCATATGGCGGCTCAGGGGCGGCTGGGTCATATAGAGCCTGTCAGCTGCGCGGCGCAGGCTGCCTTCTTCTGCAACTACAGAAAAATAGCGCAGCAGCCGCCAGTCGGGGATGTCAAAAAGATCGTTAGTCATGCTTTAAAGGTATCACCAAAAAGGCAAGAGGCAAAGCAAGGGCTTGGGCATAAAAGTCTGATCAGGGCCACGGCATTGAGCCAGGCCATTACCCAGGAGAATGTCATGCAGACTGATCGTTATGCCGCAGGGCTTGCCATGCTGGAACAGGTTGACGGACGCGGTGGGGAAGAAGTGCTGGAAAGCGTGCGGGCCATTTGCCCAGATTTTGCGCAATACCTTGTAGAATTTCCGTTCGGGGATATCTATTCAAGACCAGGCCTGGATTTGAAAAAACGGGAGATTGCCGTTGTGGCGGCCCTGACCGCAATGGGCAACGCGGCCCCGCAACTGCGAGTGCATATTGCGGCTGCCCTGCATGTGGGCTGCACCCGTCAGGAAATACTGGAGGTCATTATGCAGATGGCCGTGTACGGGGGGTTTCCCGCAGCGTTGAACGGCCTGTTTGCCGCCAGGGATGTTTTTGACGGGCAGGATGGGCAGAAAGTGTAGGGCAGGCGCGGCGCTTGCTGTTGGTAGCCGCTGTGTCAGAACAGGGGGAAATGCCGGGCGGATGCAGAAGCCCGCCATTACGCGGAAAAGTTCAGGAGCAGCTACATGTCTGAATATTTCGCGGCGATGCTGCGGAACTGCTCCTGCATGGCCAAAAAGGCGTCTACCACTTCGGGATCAAACTGGGTTCCGCGCCCTTCCAAAATAATGCGCATGGCTGTTTCGTGCGGCATGGCGGGTTTGTAGACACGCTTGCTGCGCAGGGCGTCGTACACGTCGGCCACGCTCATAAGGCGGGCGGAAAGCGGAATGTCCTTGCCAGCTATCCCGCGCGGATAGCCCTTGCCGTCCCAACGCTCGTGGTGGCAGTAGGCAATGTCGCTGGCGATGCGCAGAAAGGAATTTTCCCCCAAAAATTTGTCAGCCGAGGCCAGCACCGCTCGCCCCAGCGTGGTGTGTTCCTTCATGGCCTCGTATTCCTCATCGGTGAGGGGGCCGGGCTTGTGCAGTACTGTGTCTGCAATGGCGACCTTGCCAACATCGTGCAGCGGCGCTGAAAGGTAGAGCCACGAAATGGCATCGGCATCCAGCTCGTCCCTGTACTCAGGCAGTTGGGAAATATAGACGGCCAGCGCCTTCACATAGTTCTGCGTGCGTTTGATGTGCGCACCGGTTTCCGTATCGCGCCATTCAGCAAGGCTTGCCATGGCGTGAATAGTGGCTTCCTGCGTGAGGGCAAGCTGGCGTGTGCGGGCAAGCACCAGGTCGTTCAGGTGGTCGCGGTAGAGTTTGAACTTGAGCTGGTTGGCTACGCGGTTGCGCACCAGCGAGGAGCGGAAAGGCTTGGTTATGTAATCCTGCGCGCCCAGCGAGAGGCCCTTGGCTTCGTCGGTTTCTTCATTCTGCGCCGTAATGAACATAACCGGGATGTCACGGGTCTGCGCATCGCTGCGCAGGCGCTTGCACACTTCGTACCCGTCCATGCCGGGCATGATGACGTCAAGCAGGATCAGGTCTGGCGGGGGCTGCCGCAGGGCCAGACGCAAGGCGTCTGTGCCGTTTTTGGCAAACATGATTGTGTATTTGTCGCGCAGGCATTCACTGAGAATGCGCAGGTTTTCAGGCGCGTCATCCACAAGCAGGATGATGTTGCGCCTGTGTACCTGGGATGGATCGGCGGTTTCTTCTGTCCAGTTCATGACTTGCCCCGTGTGAGCACGGGCAGGCGTGTGGCTAGATGTTCGCCCAGGCGGCGCACCATGCGGCTTTCTGCCGCTGTGAGCACGTCATAGGTTTTGCCCGCCACCGGTTCAGCATCGGCATAAATGCCTCGGGCGATCACATCATCGTGGCGGTTTTTCAGTGTCCAGCGCGCCTCAAGCACGGCCTTGGAATCGAAATTGCCGTCCAGTCTCTGCAAATCCACAAGCAGCACATAGTCGGCGCGGGTGTCGTCGCCCGGCGCAAGCACATTCAGCCCCACGGCCAACAAGGGCGGGGTCAGCACTTCCTGCACCACGCGGCGCACACCATGCCCCACGGGCTCCGCCCAGGCGTGAAATTGCGAAACAACAAGCTCTGTCTCACCATTCACACGGCTGACAATACTGTTGCGGTCAAGATAATCCGGCACAGTGACCTGCGCCACGCGCAGGTTTTTTGTGGGCAGCGTGTCGGCCTTGACCGGGTCAATGGCGCTTTCAAGCAGATAGTAGCGCGTGGGTGTGCTGCGCGCGCAGCCGCTCAAAAGTGTGAGCAGCACCAGCGAAAGAAGAAGGATTTTGCGTTGCATCAGCGTGTTCCTTGCTTGCCCCGCAGCAGAGCTTCGGGATTACGTTCAAGCATTTCGGCCAGGGTGCGCATCGAGCGCATGGTATCGGTGCTCTCTTTGAGAAGGCGGCGCAGGTCGTTCATGGTGGGCGAATCGCGCCCCAGAATACCCTGGGCCGATGATGTGACCACGCGCAACTGATCTGCCGCAACTGCCATGCTCTGCATGGCTTCGCGGAAGGAAACCAGCGTGGCGGGCAGCTCTTTTTCAACAGAGGCGCTGGCCGTGCTCAGGCTTTTGAGAACCTGTTCCGTATTGGTGCGCATGGAACCGTCGTGCAGGATGCCGTGGGCTTCCTGAAAGGTGTTGGTGAATGCCGTAAGCGCCTTGCCCAGCTTGTCGTCACTGAGGCCGAGGGCAAGGTTTTGCAGCACGGCGCTGAAAGAATTTACCATCTGCTCCAGCGGCATCTGCGAGAGCGTGCTTTGCAGCGTATCAATGGGCGAAGGAATGGTGGGGATTTCCATATCCGGCGTAGCGGAGCGGAAGTTGGCCGCCGTGGAAGGATAAAAATCAAGTTCCACGCGGTATTGGCCGGTGATGAGGCTTTGCAGTTGCAGCCGCCCACGCAGGCCGCGCTGCACCATGCGGCGTATGATTTCCTGCTGGAAAGACTCGGAAGGAGCGGCAGCGCCGCTGGCGCGTACAAAGCTGCGTTCGTCAATGCGGATATAGACGGGGATGGTCACGTTGGAATCCCGCGCGTTGGCAACCAGATTGATGCGCGTGACGCTGCCCATGGGCACGCCCCTGAACACAACCGGCGCGCCCGTGGAAAGCCCGCTGACCGAGCCATCAAAGTACATCACATATTCAAGGTCATTGCTGAAAAGGCGGCCACCGCCGAGCAGCATGATGCCCAGCACCAGCAGGGCCAGGCCCCCCAGCACAAAAGCGCCGACAGTTGTTTTGTATGACTGCGAGTTCATCAGGATTGTTCCTTGTGCGAAGTTGCAGCGTGTGAAGTTGCCGCCGGGGCATTTTCGCCTGCGTCTTCATTCCGGTCGCGCATGCCGCCTCTGGTCAGAAAGAGCTTTGCGCTTTGTTCTGTATTGGGATCTTTCGCCAACTCGCTGGGATTACCGCTGGCAGTGACCGTTCTGCTCTGCGCATCCAGAAAGATGCTGTTTCTGGCTATGGTAAAAATGCTCGGCAATTCGTGAGAAACAATAACAAACGTGGTGCCCAGACTGTCGCGGAGTTCCAGTATCAGATCGTCAAGCAGCCGGGAGCTGACAGGGTCAAGCCCTGCAGAAGGCTCGTCCAGAAAGAGAATCTGCGGATCAAGCGCCAGCGCCCGGGCAAGCCCCGCGCGTTTGCGCATGCCGCCGCTGATCTCCGAGGGGTAATAATCCTCAAATCCGGCCAGACCCGCAAGAGCCAGTTTGAGCGAGGCCTGCTCCCGGATTTCATCATCGGTAAGATCAGTGTACTGCTGCAGGGGCAGACCTACATTTTCCGCCAGTGTCATGGAGCTCCACAACGCACCGCCCTGAAAGAGCACGCCCGTGCTGCGCATGATGCGGCTGCGGCTTTCTTCCGTGCCAGCCCAGAAATCCTCGCCATTATAGTAAATCTGTCCTTCCTGCGGCTCCTTGAGGCCCATGAGCACGCGCAACAGGGTGCTTTTGCCGCAACCGGAGCCGCCCATGACCATGAAAATGTCGCCCACGCGCACGTCAAACGACACGTTGCGCATGAGCACAAAGGAGCCGAAGGCCACCGTAAGGTCGCGTACCCTGATGCGCACGTCTTCATCCGATACGGCTGGGGCCGGGCTGGACGGGACAGAGCCGGGTGCGTCCGTATTGGGCAGGATAATGGAGGGCTGGGCGGCGTCAGGCATGTTACACATCCAGCACGTTGCAGATAACGGTGATGATGGCGGTAGCCACAATAATGCCCACAATGGCCTGCACAACCGCCGTTGTGGTGGCCTGGCCCACAGCCTGGGCGCTGCGCCCGCAGCGTATGCCCTGATAGCACCCAGCCACGGCCACAATGGCTCCGAAAACCGTGCCGTACACAAGGCCGATAATCATATGCTTGAAGGGCACCATCTGGATGGTGGCGTTAATGTATTCCATGGGGTTCAGTCGCAACATGGTGGTGCCCACAAGAAAACCGCCGATAATGCCCATGAGGTCGGCATACAGGGTCAGCAGGGGGATCATGGCCATGAGGGCCAGCACACGCGGCAGCACAAGAAAATCGTGTGGAGAAATACCTAGGGTGGAGAGGGCGTCCACCTCTTCGTTGACCTGCATGGTGCCGATAAGGGCGGCGTAGGCCGCGCCCACCCGGCCCGCCATGACCACGCCCACCATGATGGCCCCCATGACACGCAGCATGCCGATGCCCACAAGGCCCGCAACGTAAATCTGCGCGCCAAACTGGGTGAGCTGCACCGCGCCCACAAAGGCCAGAATCAGGCCAAACAGCAGGCTGGTGAGCGAAATGATGGGCAGGGCGGCCACGCCGCATTCGTGCATGGCTGCAAACAGATCCATGGGGCGCATCTTGGCCTTGCCAAGAAACAGCCGCCAGATGGAAAGCACAATCTCGCCAAGAAAATTCAGAAAGTCCGTGATCTTGGGCGGCAGGGCCAGCACGGTCTCGCCCACACGGGTCACAAAGCCCATATCTGTTTTGCTGCGTTCAGAGCCTGCCTTGGCAGGAACCGCAAAGGCCAGTTTGATAAGGCGCTCGAGGCCTTCGGGCAGTTCTGTATGCACCGGCAGGTCACGGGCGCGCGCCGCCTTGACCATCTGCACCAGAAAAACCAGCAGGGTGCTGTCCCACTGTCCAAGGGCGGCGCTTTCAAGACGCACTTCGCGGATGCGCTGGTCGGCTGTCTGGCTCAGGGCGGCCATGGCCTCCTGTGGCCAGGGCTCGTCCAGATTCCAGCGCCCGCCAACGCTCACGCGCAGCAGCGGCCCTTGAACAGATACGGTCACTTGCGGACTTGTTTCCATCACTATACTATACGCGTAGCATAACATCTTCGCAAGCATCCTTGCCTGCGAACCATTTTGAAACCTTTTTGAAACTCCAAACCACCGGGCTGTCATGTCGCTGAAACAACGCCTCAATCTTTCTGCCGAGCCTGTCTTTCTTATGGACGGCTCTGCCTTTATATATCGCGGTTTTTTTGCCAACAAGAACATGCAGCGCTCCGACGGCTTTCCCACCAATGCGCTGGTGGTGGTAACGCGTGTGCTGCTGCGCATTCTGCGCGATGAGCGGCCCTCCCATTTTCTCTTCGTCAAGGACGGCAAGGGCAAGAACTTTCGTCATGATCTGTACCCGCTGTACAAGGCCAACCGGGATGCCACACCCGAAGATCTGGTGCGGCAGATGGATCCCATTGTGCGCATGGTCAAGGCTCTTGGCATTCCTGTTGAAATTTCCGACGGCTGCGAGGCTGACGACTGCATAGCCTCGCTGGCAGCGCGTTTTTCCGCCCAGCGGCCCGTGGTTATTGTGAGCGGGGATAAAGACCTAAAGCAGTGCCTCGGCCCCAACGTGTACATGTGGGACCCTGCATCCAAGGAAGAAAAACTGCTCTCTGGCGCGGATTTTACGGCGGAAAGCGGCCTCAGGCCAGACCAGTGGGCCGATGTGCAGGCTCTTGTGGGCGACACGAGCGATAATATCCCCGGCGTACCGGGCATCGGCCCCAAGACGGCGCAGAAAATTTTTGAAATATGCCCAACGCTTGAAGACATACGCGACCATTTTGCCCTGCTTGGCCCCAAGATTCAGGACAAACTGCGCGACCACCTTGAAAACATGTTTTTGTGGCGGCAGCTCACGGCCCTTTCGCTGGATGTGTGCACCGGGCTGACCCTTGACGACATGGCCGTCAATCCGCTGGATGAAGCCTTGTGCGCCAGCATGGCGGACGAATTTGAACTGCACGCCCTGCGCCGCGACATGGCAACGCTGGCCCGTTTGCAGCGTAATGCCCCCGCAGGTTCGGCAGCGGCCCAGACGGGCCTTGCAGCTGAGGGGTCTGCACCGAATGCTGGCTCAAATACTGGTGCGGATGCTGGCGCGTCTCGCCCGTCTGCCCAGGGTTCTCTGATGGCTGCCGCCGAAAAATCTCCTTCAAGGGCGCGCCCCGCAGCCGGGGCAGGCCCACAGATGAGCCTGCTGGATGTGGCCGACGAACCCGAAGCTCCGCTTCTGAGTGAAGCAGGGCAGTTGCCCCCCTGCGCAGGGCTTGAGGCCGCAATCATCTGGCCCGGCGGGCCGGGTAAACCGCCCCATGTGGCGGTGGCTGGCGGCGATGATTTTCGCTGGGGCGGCACTGTGGATGATCTTTGCGCGTGGCTTGCCGGGGCGCAAAGGCTGGTGACGTCTGACCTCAAGGCCCAGCTGATAGCCGCCGCTTGCTGGCGCAAGCTGCCGTCCGAGGCCAATCCTCCGTTTTTCTTTGATCTTGGCCTTGCCGCCTACCTCATTAACCCTGAGGAAAGCGATTACGGCTGGCCCCGTCTGGCTGTGCGCTGGGGCATACCCCTGCACGAAGGACAGGGCGGCAACGGCCCGGCCAGCATGGCCCTGCGCATGGCCGCTTCCATGGAGCAGCGGCTGGAGGCTGACGGTCTGCTCGAGCTGTACCGCACACTTGAACTGCCGCTCACGCCTGTGCTGGCCCAGATGGAGGCGCGCGGTGTCGCCATTGACGCAGCGGCCTTTCAGTCCTTTCTTTCAGACGTGCAGGGCGAGATCGACAGGCTCACGCAGGAGGTTTTTGCCGCAGCGGGAACCACGTTCAACATCCGCTCGGCCCAGCAGCTCGGCGAGGTGCTGTTCAACACGCTCAAGTTGCCCTCGCCGCGCAAAACCCGTGGCGGGCAGGCATCCACCAATCAGGAAACACTGGAAAAACTGGCCGGGCAGCATCCCGTGGTAGAGAGCATTCTTCAGTTCCGCAAACTGGAAAAAATGCGCTCCACCTATCTGGATCCCCTGCCGCGTCTTGTGGACCCGCGCGGGCGCATCCATACGACCTTTAACCAGAAGGCCACAGCCACGGGGCGGCTTTCGTCCAGCAATCCCAATCTTCAGAACATCCCCGTGCGCGGGCCGCTGGGCAAGCGCATGCGCTCGTGCTTTATCGCCGGGCCGGATCACGCCCTTGTTTCCGCCGACTATTCGCAGGTTGAACTGCGCGTGCTGGCCCACATGTCGCAGGATACGGCCCTGCTTGAAGCCTTCCGCAACGGTGAGGACATTCACGCCCGCACGGCTGCGCTTGTGTACGACCTGCCATCCAGCGAGGTCAGCCCCGACCAGCGGCGCAACGCCAAGACCATCAACTTTGGTCTTATTTACGGCATGGGCGCGCAAAAGTTGGCTCAGGAACTGAAAATTACCACCAATGAGGCCAAGGAATTCATTGCGCGCTATTTTGAGCGACTCACAGGCCTTAAGCAATTCTATGAAGAGGTGGAGGCTGTTGCCAAGCGGCAGGGCTATGTGACCACCCTTGGCGGTCGGCGGCGCTTGTTGCCCGATATCCATTCCGCCAACGGGCAGAACTACGCGCTGGCGCGGCGGCAGGCTATCAATACCGTGATTCAGGGGTCAGCGGCGGATATCATCAAGCTTGCCATGCTGGCTGTGGCCCATGATGCGGAGTTGAAGCGGCTGGATGCCCGGTTGCTCTTGCAGGTGCATGACGAACTTTTGCTGGAAGTGCC
Source organism: Desulfovibrio intestinivivus (assembly GCF_053570665.1). NCBI lineage: Bacteria > Pseudomonadati > Thermodesulfobacteriota > Desulfovibrionia > Desulfovibrionales > Desulfovibrionaceae > Desulfovibrio > Desulfovibrio intestinivivus. Next base: position 2,327,120 of record NZ_JBRBQT010000001.1, read on the forward strand.
CACGGAGGCTGCGGCTGCCGCGGGTGAGCGGGTGGCGGCGCTTATGGGCGGGGTTGCGCCGGGCGGCGTGGCTTTGTCTGTGCCTCTTGTCGTGGATTGGGGGCAGGGCAGGGATTGGGGCTCCGCCCACTAGGGCGCAAGCGTCTTTTGTTCTCAGGCTGCGTCAGACTGCGGCGGCTTTTTCGGTCGAGTGCCAAAATCGCTGCTGTCTTTATCCGTAGCTTCCTTCGTCGCAACGGCTAAAGCATGCACACTCCCTCAAAGCCGCCTTGTCTTCCTTGCCTGAGAACAAAATCCATCTTGCGCCGGGAATGAACCCCGCCATGCTAGGTTGCTTTGCGGTTTGGGGAGAGCCTGTCAGGCTGATTTACGCAAACCCGACTTTTGCGGCCTGAATGCGTCAGCGCCGGGATTTTGATGCTCACGTACTTGAGTACGCTGCGCTCAAAACCCCGGCGTTTCCTTTTCAGGCCACAAAAAGCGTATTTTGCAAATTCGCCCAACACCAGCCATCGCCTTCGCATTCGCTCCAGCGAGTTTAAGGAAGGCGACTCCACGACCAGCTCCTGATGGCGAGTGGTATCTTTCTAACTCGTAGGGTGTTTGGTGGGTTACGGCTGTTGGGAACATGCGTTGCAAAAAAAGTAAAATTTTTTAGTAGGATACAGATTTTCTGTTTGTCTCTTATTTTGTAGCCTAGAAGCTTACAGTAAATTTAAGACGGGAGAAAGTGAATCAAAGCGATTTTTCAACGGTTTAATAGGCAAATGATTGTTGGCTGAAACGGAAATCATCCAAAGAGAAAGCGGACTCTGGCATTTACGCGGTGCGGAGGGAGATCACCTGAGTGAGCGGTGCGGAGGGAGATCACCTGAGTGAGCGGAGCGAGGGAAGGAAGCTCCCGCAGCCATAGCCGCGTTGACCTCGTCGTTTTTCGGAAGTTGGAAGCCCTCTTAAGGGGGTGTTCCGGGGGGAGTGCAGAGGGGGCCAAGGAGGGGCGCAGCCCCGACGGAGTGTTGGCAACGTCAACACGACCGGAAATCAGGAGTAGGTCGCGGCTTTGCCGCGCCGTAAGCGACAGATTTTCGTGCCTTACCGCCCGGCGGCGTAGACGCCGATGGCGGCCCAAAGCCCGTAAAACGGGATTTGGCATCAGGATGAAGGGGGCGTAGCCCCATAACCGGCCCCGCCTTGCCGCGCGCCGCGCAGGCGTCCCAAACTCCGCCGAGAGGCGGAACTCCGTGCCCGAAGGGCAGCATACTCAAGCATTCGCACGCCAGAGGGCAAGATATCGTGCCCTAAGGGCAGCAAAAATCCGTTATCTGCCAGCCGCGCAGCGGCGAAAAACAACACTTCCACCTTTCAAATACGCTTCCAGCCCGCCGGGCAACTGAAACCGCGTATTCCCCCGCCCCTTGGCAAGGGCATCATCCAAGGCCAGCAATGTGCGTGCCCGTGCCTGACCGTGAATCTGTCCCGTACTGTCAGAATCCTCGTCAGCATTCCCCGCCGCAGGGCGGCACAAAAACCGTACAGCCCGTACATACAGGCGCAATCGGGCAGCCGGGTGCAGCCCCGCCAGCAACCTCGCGGGCAAGATCAGGCTGGGGCCTTTGGCGGTGTTTTCATTCTTCCGCAGCTCAGCGTCATCCTTCCCCACAATCCACGGATGTTCTGCCAGAGCCGCGTCTAGCGCCGTATTCCAGTAATCCTCATCCATGCGCGCCATTTGCCAGAGATCATGCAGGGTGCGGTCTAGGGAGGGATTTTCTTCGCGCAGCAGGGGCAGCACATCCAGCCGCAGCCTGTTGCGCTTGTAGTGGCGGCTCTGGTTGCTGGCATCCTCGCGCCAGTCAATGCCGCATTCGACCAACAATGTTCTCAACGCTTGCGCGTCCGTTGCCAGCAGGGGGCGCAGCATATGGCGCTCGTCATCGCGGGCGGCCATGCCGCCAAGGGCGGGCCAGCCTGTGCCCCGCGTGAGGCGCAGCAGCACGTCCTCGCTCACATCGCCTGCGTGGTGCCCAAGGGCGATAAAGTCGGCCCTCACGGCAACGCGTTCCTGCTCAAGCAGGGCATAGCGTAACCGACGGGCGGCATCTTCAATGCCAATGCCGCTGTTTTCGGCAAGCTTGCGCACATCGGCTTGCCGCACGATGCAGGGGATGTTCAGGATGTTGCATAACTGGAGTGTAAATACAGCGTCTTGCGCAGATTCGTCCCGCAAGCCGTGGTCAACGCTCAGGGCGTGGAGGCTCAGCTCCAACCGTGGAGCCAGCAGGTGCAGCACAAAGGCCAGCGCCGTGGAATCTGCTCCGCCGGAGAGGGCCAGCAGCAGACGCGAACCTTTTGCAAGCCCAAGCCGCGTCAGGCAGAATCGTTCCACCTCAAGGCAAAGACGGGCCGCAGCGGGCGGGATGTTTTGCAGCGTAGGCGCGGATTTGATCATGGCATGCCTGCGGCAAGGATGTATGGGCAAAATGTCGGCCCTGAGAGATTTGAGTCTGCGAGGCTGGGAATGCCCAGTGCGGGAGGGCTTTGGGGAGCAGCATGTGCCGCCCCTAAGCCGGATTGATGCCCAGCTCGGCCAGCAGGTTCTCAAGCCATACGATCATGCGGTCGCGCAGTTCGGGCGAGGCATAGTGCACGCACTCGCAGCGCATACGGCCACGCGCGCGCACCAACAGTTCAAGGCGCACAAAATTTTCTTCAATTTCAAGGCCCATAACGTGGGGGCCGCAGCTTTCCTCATGCTCCTGCTGCACAGGCGAGAGCATGTCGGCGGGAACGGGCAGCCAGAAGAGGCCGTCCATGCCCGAGGTAAGCTCCATCTGGGTGAGGGTGGCGGTCAGCTTTGCGGTATCTTCTTCCGTAATGTCATCAATTCCGTACCAGCGCATCAATGTTCCTCCGAATAAGGGCAGCCAGTTTTATCCAGATTGAAAATACGGCGCGCAATGCTGATGCGCGGGCCGTTGCCCTCCTGGGACATGCTGCCGCGCTTGAGAAACATGATGGGGTCGTGGTTGAGCTTGCGCACCAGCGCACCCACCAGAGCCTCAAGGGCATCGCGGGTTTCATCGTTCACCGGGCCGAGCCTTTTGAGGGTCTTGACCAGTTCTTCCTGTCCCATGCGCTCGCCGCGCTGGATGAGGTCAACGATGGTGGGCTGCACATCAAGGCTTGAAAGCCAGCGGGAGAACAGCAGCACTTCCTCGTTGACGATATCCGCGGCCTTGGCGGCCTCATCACGGCGGGTGGCGAGGTTTTCTTCCACCACTTCCTTGAGGTCGTCAATGTCGTACAGATAGACGTTGTCGAGGCCATTGACGTCCGGGTCGATGTCGCGCGGCACGGCAATGTCGATAAAGAACATGGGCCTGTTCTTGCGGGCCTTGAGCACTGCGCGAATGTCGCGCGCGCGGATGATGGGTTCCTGCGAGCCGGTGGAGGTGATGATGATGTCCACCTCTGTCAGATGCTCAGCCATGTCTTCAAAGGGGATGGCCCGTCCCTTGAACTGCTTTGCCAGCTCCTGCCCGCGCTCAAGAGTGCGGTTGGCAACCAGAATTTCATCAATGCCCGACTGCAAAAGGTGCATGGCGGCAAGTTCGGCCATTTCACCCGCGCCCACCAGCATGGCCTTGTGGGTCTTCATGTCGCCAAAAATGCGTTTGGCAAGCTCCACGGCGGCATAGCTGATGGAAACCGCGCTGGAGGCCACCGCAGTTTCTGTGCGTACCCTTTTGGCTACGGAAAAAGCCTTGTGTACCAGTCTGTTAAGTATAACGCCCGTGGCGTGGCATTTGACCGCCTTGCGGTAGGCGGTTTTGAGCTGGCCCAGAATCTGCGGTTCGCCCAGCACCATGGAATCAAGGCTGGACGCCACAGAAAACAGATGGCGCACCGCTTCCAGATTTTTGTGCACGTAGACGTAGGGCTTGAGCTCTTCGGGCTTTGCGCCGCGCGCAACGGCCCAGTTTTCAAGCACCTGTCCGGCCACGTCGCCGTTGCCGGCGGCCAGCAGCTCCACGCGGTTGCAGGTGGAAAGGATCACGCTTTCGCTCACCGCGCCAACACACGGCACGGCCCAATGCTCTTCATCGCAGTGGTTGACCAGGGCAAAGCGCTCGCGCACGTCCACGCTGGCAGTGCGATGATTCAGGCCGACAAGAAAGATATCACAGTCCATGATGATAGCCCGGTCAGCGCCGGATGAATGCGTGGTGTGTTTCCATGAAGGTATTCACCACAATGATTGAAAAGAGGCAGAGAATAAATACAAAAACAGCCAGTTGCGCAGGCTTGCGGCCCTTCCAGCCTTTGGTGAGGCGGTTGTGGAAAAGCACGGAGTAGAACAGCCAGATCACAATGCTGATAACTTCCTTGGGGTCGCCCGTCACCGTGCCGCCAAATACCGGCTTGGCCCAGATAAGCCCGGAAACGATGCCCAGAGTATACATGGGGAAGCCGATCATGGTCGTGATGGCGTTGATTTTATCAAGCATGGAGAGGGCGGGCATGTCGAGCCAAAAGCCCTTCATGGTCAGCTTGCTCTTGATGCGCCCCTCCATGAACAGAAAGAGCGCACCGGCGGCAAAAGCCAGCGCCAGCAGGGCAAGGCTCAAAAAGAGCGTGCCGATATGCAGGGCGTAAAATGAGGTGTTGAGCGAGGGCGGTACCTGCACCACTGAGGCCAGATACGGGGCCGACATGGCAAAGAGCATAAGCCCAAGCGGCGTGGCGAATACCAGCGGAATCTCCTGCCGCAGCTTGGCCCAGGCGGCAATGCCACAGAGCACCACAAACCAGGCCATGAGCTGAAAGTACGCGCCAGCGCTCAGGCCGCCGGGCAGAGCCTTGTGAAAGCCCAGAAAGAGCATGAGCGTCTGACAGGCAAAGCCCGCCAGCGCCACGCTACAGCCTATCTTGCGCCACAGGGCGCTGCGCGCGGCAATGCCCGCAAGCCCTGCAACACTGGCGGAGCCATAGAGCAGCAGGGTTACGGCGGTGGAAAATTCAGGGGAGATCATGGAGCAACTCCGCTATATTGGCGTGCAGTGCGGGCGGAAGCGCCGCCTGCAAATAACGCGTACAGTTTTCATGGTCGTGTTCTTCCAGCCACTGTTGCAGAGGCGATTCTGCCAGCTTGCGGAACAATCCGGTATTCTGCCCTGTATCTTGCCCCAAGGCAAGAACCAGTGGCCGCAGCCGACCCATCAGGGTTGCCATGCGCGAACGCGGTTCAAGCCAGCGCTCAAGTTCGCCCTTCCAGCGGCGGGCCAGCGCGGGGCTTGCCCCACCAGTGGAAAGCCCCGCCGCAAGCGGGGTGCTGCGGGCCACGGCAGGCACCTGAAAACAGCCTTCATCCGGATTGCTCGCGCTGTTGCACAAAACACCCGCTGCGGCGCACAGAGCGGCAATGCGGCTGTTTTCCGCAGCGCTGCCCGTGGCGGCAAATACCAACCCGCAGCCCTTGAGGTCGGCAGCCTCGCAGGCGCGGCATTCAAAGCGTACCCTTGGGTCGCGCAGCAGTTCCGCCGCTTCCGGCGCTGATTCCGGCGCAGGCCCGGCAAGGTCGAGCACCAGCACGGATGCCGGATTGCAGGCCAGCAGGCCGGAAAGTTTGCGTTGCCCCACCTGACCAAGGCCGACCACCAGACAGCGGATGCCTGAAAGCGAGATAAATATGGGGTAGAGCGGGGCGGTGGGCTGTTGTGCGCGCATGTGTGATCCAGATGGTGAAAGAAGCTTGAAGGTGAGCATACAGCAGTGCGAAATATTTTGCAAAGGGCCAGCGCGCTGCCGTCTTTGCGCAGCTTCAATTGTTGTGCAGCGCAGTTGCGCCCCACATTGCTTGCCTCGGTGGGCAGATTGCCTTAGATTGTGGGCAATTGGCAGTTTTACGCATGTTTCGGCCATTAACTGACTACTGCCATCAACAACCATACGGAACGACATGCCCAAATTTCTGGTCATACAGGCGGCGCGCTTTGGCGATCTGGTGCAGACCAAGCGCCTGTTGCTGAGTCTGGCTTTGCGCGGCGAGGTTCATCTTGCCGTGGATGCCAGTTTGGTTCCGCTGGCCAGGGTGCTCTATCCCTTTGCCGAATTGCACGCCCTGTCGGTGCACGGCAGGCCCGAGGCAGAGGCGTTGGCGCGCAGCACCGCTGTGCTGGTCCGTTGGCAGGGCTTGCACTTTGAAGCCGTGTACAACTGCAATTTTTCCGGCACTACTGCGGCCCTGTGCCGAGTTTTTGAGGCAGAACAGGTTCAGGGGTATCGGCCCGAGTCCGGGGGGATTTCGCGTTCGCCCTGGGCGCGGCTTGGCTTCCGCCTCAGTGAACGGCGCGCGCTGGCAACGCTGAATCTTGTGGATTTTTGGGCGCATTTCGCACCAGAACCGGTTGAGTCTCGCAGGGTCAACCCCGAGGCGACCCCCGGCGGGCGAGGGCTTGGCGTGGTGCTGGCTGGGCGGGAATCTCGCCGCTCGTTGCCCGTGCCCGTGCTGGCCGAGGTGGTGCGCACGGCCTTTGGGGCAATGGGGGGGCCGCGAGTGCGCCTGCTGGGTTCAAAGGCGGAGCAGCCCGCAGCCCGTCAGCTCATGCGGCATTTGCCCGGCAAGATGCTCGACAGGGTTGAAGATTGCAGCGGCAAAACAGACTGGCCCGGCCTTGTGGACGTTGTAAACGAGCTGGATGCGCTGATCACGCCCGATACAGGCATCATGCACCTTGGCGCACACCTTGGCGTGCCTGTGCTTGGTTTTTTCCTTTCTTCGGCCTGGCTGCACGAAACCGGGCCATACGGCGTGGGCCATTATGTATGGCAGACGGCGCGCACCTGCGGGCCGTGCCTGGAAACCGCCCCTTGCCCCTACGATGTGGCCTGTGGTCAGCCTTTGGCACAGGTGGAGCTCTTGCGCTCCATTGCCGCAGTGCTTGCTTGCATAAAATCGGGCGCGCCCTCAGCCACCGCACAGGCGGAATCATGGCCGCCCCTGCCAGCGGATTTGCAGTTGTGGCGCACGGGCATGGACGCCTTGGGCACGCTGCCTCACCTGCTCGCGGGCTGTGACCCGCATGCGCGAGAGCGCAGGTATGTGCGCGATTTTCTGGCTGCGCGCCTGCATCTGCCCATGTTGGACGAAAGCGCCGCCCTTGCCCCGCAAGCTCCGAATCTTGACGAATGGCTTTATAACGATGCGGACTGGATGTTGCCGCCAGGGAGATACTGCTGATGCCCGCCGCTCCTCTGCGAATTCTTGTGGTGCTGCCCATGTACGGCGGCTCGCTGCCCATCGGCCGTTACTGCGCCAGCGCTCTCAGCGGGCTAGGGCACAGTGTGCGCGTGTTTGAGGCGCCCTTGCTGCACCCGGCTTTTACCGGACTGCGCGGCCTTGGGCTGGCCCCTGCGCAGACAGCCCAGCTGGAAAATTCTTTTTTGCAGGTGGTTTCGCAGGCCGTGTGGGCGCAGGTGCAGGCGCAGGAGCCGCATCTGGTGCTGGCTCTGGCGCAGGCTCCCATAGGGCGCAGCCTGTTGCAGCGTTTGCGCCGGTCGGGCGTGCGCACGGCCATGTGGTTTGTGGAAGACCACGAGGTTTTTGACTACTGGAAGGCCTACGCACCGCTGTACGATGTTTTTGCCGTTATCCAGAAAGAGCCTTTTTTATCCATGCTCTCGGGCATCGGGCAGGGCAACTCCCTGTATCTGCCGCTGGCGGCCCAGCCGGATTTCCACAAGCCTCTGGAACTGACCGAGCAGGAAAAGCGCGAATACGGGGCCGATATCGGCTTTCTTGGCGCGGGTTACCCCAACCGGCGGCTGGCTTTTCGTCAGCTGGTAGGGCGTGATTTTAAAATCTGGGGGTCGGACTGGGACGGCGAGAGCCTGCTTGCGCCCCACGTGCAGCGCGGCGGCGCACGCATTGATGCGGATGAGAGCGTCAAAATCTACAATGCCACGCGCGTCAACCTGAATCTGCACTCGAGCCTCGGCACTGCGGAGCTTGTGAGCAAGGGGGATTTTGTCAATCCTCGCACTTTTGAACTGGCGTGCATGGGGGCCTTTCAGCTTGTGGACAGGCGGGCGCTCATGCCCGAGCTGTTTGCGCAGGATGAACTGGCAACCTTTGGCACGCTGGAAGAATTTTACGCGGGCATCGAGTATTTTCTGGCCCATCCGGACGAGCGCCATGCCTTTGCCGCCCGCGCAAGGGAGCGGGTGTTGCGCGATCATACGTATGAGCAGCGCATGGCCGCCCTGCTTGATTTTGTGGAGCAGCGCCTCGGCCCCTGGCCGCTTGAGCTGGAGTCTTCCGGCGGCATGCCGCCTGATGTGGAGGCCGCGCTCACTCCGGAGATTCGCAGGGACATGGCGGCGGTGGTGCAGGGGCTTGGCCTTGGCCCCAATGCCGGATTTGACGATGTCATCAATGCCTTGCGCGCCCGTAGCGGTGTACTGACGGAAACAGAGGCTGCCCTGCTGTTTCTGGATGAATGGCGCAGGCAGTACGGCAAAAAATAATTTCCCACTACCGCAGAAAAATTCTTGGCGCGCATGCCCAGTTTTGCCCGCGGCGCAGATATGAAAAACCCCGCCGTGAGGCGGGGTTTTTACGTCATATCAATGTGACAAGTTGTCGTTACTGCACAATATCGGTCATGGACGGAGGCAGGGTGATTTCCGTCATGTTGAGGTAGAAGGGCAGCATGATGGCAACCGCCAGCGCCAGCGCGGCCAGCAGGGTGATCTTGTGGCGCATGGGGGTGGCGCTGCGGGCCACGAATGTCCAGAGCAGGGCCGGAGCAAGCCAGAGCAGCAGCTCTGCGCTTTCCATGATGGCGTCAGTGACGGTAAAGGTGTCGTTTTGCCATGCGTTCTGCACGTCAAACACCGAGGATGCCAGCAAAATAACCCAGAAAACAGCCCAGGCATTGCGCGCCCATGTGGCGCACCAGGGGAGCATGGTATTGTAGTGGTCGCGGCCAAAATCGTCGTATTTGCGGCGCAGCACAAGCCAGAAAGCGCCCATGCCGCCTGCCACGGCCAGCATCAGGGGCAACGACCAGAAAAGGGCGCACCAGAAGGGGGTTCCAAAACCGGGAACATAAATGTGCCCAAGGGTCAGCAAGTCTGCATCGGGGCGGGCCAGGGCCGTGAGCAGGCGCGCGGCAGCCAGGGACGCCACGGTGGCGATGATGCCCTGAATGCCGCTGACCACGCCCATGCCCACATGCAGCATGGGCAGCTTGAGCAAAAATTTCCACAGCGCAAAATACATGCTGTTGATAAGCACGGCCAGGCCGAGCATGATCCAGCTCATTTCAACCATGAAGTCGGAGATGGAGTCGGGCGTATAGGAGTTTTGCGTAAAGAAGAGCCAGACCCTGCCGCAGATGAGCAGCGCCCAGCCAAGCAACAATGAGAGCAAGGCCAGCTGGCGGGCGCATTTTTCATAGGAGGCGCGCTTGCGCGTAACCGCCAGCGCCCGTGCGGCGGCAGACATGAAACCCAGGCCCGCAAAGGCCAGCAGGGCCGCGAGCGGCAGGGCAATGCTCAGGGCGTCAAGGCCCATGCGCGCCAAGGGAAAGGACTGTCCAAGATGCCGCAACGCGTCCATCCAAGTTGTCAGGGCCGCTGCCATTTCCTGGAAAAAATTCATCTGGCTTCGCCTCCGGTCTGGCTTGATGCCGGATAGGAACTGTTCATGCGGATTATCGCCGCCCTTCGCCTGCCGTGCCTCGGGTAAGCCCCTGTGCACGTGCGGATGAAGGCAAAATCCCGTTTTGCAACCGGGGGCAAGGCACATCAGCAGGCCGTGAAACAGCCCTTTGGATGTTGCGACGCTCCGGTTGTCCGTATCTGTTATGCTGTACGAGCGTGAGCAAGCCTGTTCTTGCCTGAAAAACGCTGCCGCTGCAAGAGTTCTTGAAATATGGCCGGGGTTGAGGCACAAGAAAGGTTGGCAGGTTGATGGGCTTGTGCGTTTGCAGTTCTGGCAGCTATAGCAGCCGGACAAGCGGCAAGGCCGGGCCGACTTTTTTTTGATGGGCGTCTGTTGCGGGCTTTTGATGCATTGAGCGATATTTCAACGCAAGAATGCTCTTGTGCTGGAGACCGGGATGAAAACACTGATTGTTGTGCCGTTGGCCTGCGTTGCGCTGGTTGCCGGGTGCGCTTCTTCTGACAAAATGCGTCAGGTGGAATCGACCAGCGAAACCAACCAGAAGGTGCTGCGCGAGACCGACCAGCGGTTGCGCACGCTGGAGCAAAGCGTAAACACGCTTGATACCCAGGTTGCCCAGCTCAATAACAGGGTTTACGAAGTGCGCACCCGTGGCGGACAAAAAACCGGCATGACCGTGGTGCCCATTATTCCGCCGCAGCCCCACAAAAGTGCTGTGGTTGCGCCTGCCCAGCCGGAAAGCGCCCAGCTAACCGCGCACGGCCCGGTTGCGACCAGCAGCCCCGAGCGTCCCGCAAGCCAGCCCCCAGTGAATCCCGCAAATACAGCATCGGCAAATTCTGCAACGCCCAACGCCCGCGCTCTTGATCCTGCCGCCACAATCAGGCCGATTCCCGCTGCCGCCCCGCGTGAGGCTGCCAAAGCCGAAGCCGAGGCAATGCCCAAAACTCCTGCGGCAAAGACCGCTGCCCAGCAAAGCCCAGCAGAAAAGCCGCAAGCCGCCGCCAAGGGCGCGACGGGGTCGGCGTCTGCCTCATCCGCCGCATCTTTCGCCCTGCCGCCTGAGTCGGCTTCACCCCCTGCGGCTTCTGCCGCAAGCGGAAAGGGGGCGGTTCAGCCCATGCTGCCGCCCGTTGCCGCAGCCGGGGGCAATCCTGATGTTCCCGTGCCTTCTGTGCCGGTCTCTGATCTTGCCCTGCCGCCCGAGCATCCAGGGCTGGGCCTGCCGCCCCTGCCTGGGGATGCCGCCGCCAAAAACGGCGCAAAGGGCAAGGCTGCCAAAGCCGCTGCCGGATCGGCTCCTGCTTCGGCTCCTGCTTCGGCGGCAAGCGCTGCCGCCACGCCTGCTGTTTCGGCGCAAGCCCAGCCGCAAGCTCCTGCGCAACCGTCCGCAGCCTTGCCCAAGAGCGGCAAGGGCGAAGAAGCCGCATACAAGGCAGCCTTGCAGCCTGCCATGTCTGGCCGGGCCGCAGACAGCATTGGCCGTTTTCAGACCTTTTTGCAGGAATACCCTCAGGGCCGCTTTGCCGCCAATGCGGAATACTGGATTGGCGAGGGGTATTACGCCCAGGGCAAGTACAAGGATGCGCTGGCGCAGTTTGAAAAGGTCAACAGCCAGTGGCCGCGTCATCATAAAAACGCCGATGCCCTGCTGAAAACCGGCATGACTCTGAGCCGCATGGGCGACAAGGAAGGTGCCGCGCAGGCCTACAAAAAGCTGCTGTCGCAGTTTCCCAACTCAGAAGCGGCGGGGCTTGCCCGGTCGCGTGGTCTGGCCCGGTAAAATGGGCTTTGCAGCGGCGCTGGGCCATACAGCGGTGGCGGCATGAGCCAGCAGTGTAAAACTCTGGCTGCAATGGACGAGGCCGCCCGCAAGGAATACTGGGCCAGCCTTGCCCTGCGGCACTGCCGTGGGCTGGGTGCGCGTTCTGCCGCACGCCTTGCGCGGCACTTTGGCTCGGCCTACGCCGCCGTGCAGGCGCGTGAACTCTGGCATGAGGCGGGCGTCAACAAGGGGCAGGCCGCCGAACTTGCTACGGGTTCGTGGCGTGTCACTGCCAGGGAAGAATGGGATCGCGCCCGTGATCTTGCCGCATCCATAGTTCTGTGGACAGACCCTGAATATCCCGTTCTGCTGCGCCCGGTTATTGACGCGCCCCTGCTGCTCTATTGCCGGGGCGATCTTTCCCTGCTGCAATCGCCGGGTTTTGCGGTGGTTGGCTCGCGCAAGGCCACCAAACATGGCAGGTCTGTGGCCGAATACATGGCGCGCTGTCTTTCGGCCTGCGGCATTGCCATTGTTTCCGGCATGGCGCTGGGCATAGACAGGGTTGCCCATGAGGCCGCGCTTGAGCGCGTTGGCCGCAGCATCGGCGTGTTGGGAACGGGCATTGATATGCTCTATCCTATTGGCAACATGACTGTTTTTGATGAAATGGAGCGCCGGGGCCTGCTGATCTCTGAATTCGCACCCGGTACGCTGCCGCATGCGGGCAATTTCCCCATCCGCAACCGCATCATCAGCGGGCTTTCGCTGGGTGTGCTGGTGGTGGAGGCCGCCCAGCGGTCGGGCAGCCTTATCACGGCGCGGCTGGCGCTGGAGCAAAACCGTGAAGTGTACGCCGTGCCAGGGCCTGCGCTGGATGCCCATTGCCTTGGCTGTCAGGATTTGGTGCGTCAGGGCGCGCATGCAGTATTCAGCGCCGAGGATGTGTTGCGCGATCTGGCGGAGCAGTTGCGGCCCTTTGGCATCAGCGAGGTCGGTGTGCCTGTTGAAGAGGAAGGGCTGCTGGAGGATGTGCCTGCGCCGGAATCACCCAAGGCGGCAGGCGCGCTAAAGACATCAGAATCCAGTGCCGCAGGCCGGGGCGCGACGGCGGGGAAACCCGGTAGGGCCAAGGCCAATGGGCAGGATGCTCCAACCGGGGAGCATGTCAGCGAAAACGCATCCAATATAGATGATACCAGCAGCAAGGCGGTCACAGTGCAGCCCCTCAACGAGGGCGAGCGAGTCGCTGCGGAAAACGCCGCTGCCGCCGATGGCAACGCTGGTCTGCTTGAGTATCTGCGTCAGCATGGCCCCACCCATGCCGATGTTCTGGCTGATGCCGCAGGGCTGAGCGCTGCGGCGGCCAATGCCGCTCTTGTGGGGCTTGAGATGCTGGGCAAGGTGCGGCGTCTGCCCGGCGCGCGTTATGAGGTAACGGCATGAGCAAGGCACAGAGCGGGCAAAATGGCCCGGACAGCGCGACCGCCAGCCGAAAGGCCGGGAGCGGTGCTGCTGCGGCCAAAACGGCAGGGCGCAAAAAAACTGCTGGCAAGCCGATTCAAGGTTCGTTAACCGAGGCAGCCACGCCAAACACTCAGGAACAGGCCGCTGGCGGGCAACGTAAACTCGGCCCCGACCGGGCAAAGCTCTTTGTTGATGCCTTTCTGGCCTGGATGGAAGTGCAGAAGGGCGCTTCGCCCGCCACGCTCAAAGCCTATGGCAGCGACCTTGCGCAACTCATCGAATTTCTGCGCGGGCAGGATGCTAACCTTGGAAGGCCCGAAACCGTCACCCGGCGGCACGTGCAGGCCTATCTGGCCTGGCTGTTCCGTCAGGGCGAGGCAAAAAGCTCCATGGCCAGAAAACTGGCGGCTGTGCGTTCATTCTTCCGTTTTCAACAGCGCAATGGTGTGGTAACAGAAAATGTGGCCGCGCAGGTGCGCAATCCCCGGCAGGAAAAGCGCCACCCCCGCGCCCTGAATGTGGACGAAACCTTTGCCTTGCTAGATGCGGAGCATGGGCAGGCCGGGACAGAGAGCGCCGAATCTGCGCGCCTGCTGTGCCGCGACCTTGCCTTGGCGGAACTGCTTTATGGTTCTGGCCTGCGTATTTCTGAGGCGCTTGGCCTCGATATTGATGATGTGCAGCTTTCATCGCGCGTGTTGCGCGTTATGGGTAAAGGCTCGCGCGAGCGGCTTGCGCCGCTTTCCGACACATCGTGCGAGAGCCTCAAGGCATGGCTTGACGAGCGTCCGCTCCTGGCTCTGCCGGAAGAACAGGCTCTGTTTGTGGGTTCGCGCGGTTCGCGCCTGAACCGCAGGGAGGCTGCGCGCATTGTGGAGCGCCTGTGCCGCCGGGCCGGGCTGGATTTTACAGTGTCGCCGCACAGCCTGCGCCATTCGTTTGCAACGCACCTGCTTTCGGCTGGGGCCGACCTGCGCAGCGTGCAGGAGCTGCTGGGACACCGCAGATTGACCACCACCCAGCGCTATACGCAGGTAAGCCTTGAGCATTTGATGGAAGCCTACGACAAGGCCCATCCCAAGGCGACGAAAAAATAAAAAAATCACTAAGTTAAAAATATTGTTTATTTTCAAGTAGATATGTTTTCTAGGGTAGAGTGTCCACTAATCTGTTTCGGGTTTTTTTGTGCGAAGACCTTGGCATGAACAGGACTTTGTGCTAAAGAGAACAAAGCGGTCGCACTGAACCGCATACCCGAACAATACCGGAAGGAGAGACTGTCATGTCCGCATTAGTTATTGGTCACATGAATCCTGATACCGACAGCATCATTTCTGCCATTGCCGCCGCCGACCTGTACAGCAAGCGCGGTCTGGACGTTACCCCTGCCGCCCAGGGCGCGCCCACTCCTGAAACCGAATTCGTGCTCAAGAAGTTCGGTCTCACCGCTCCCCAGGTTGTTGCCGATGTGGCTGGCAAGAATCTGTATCTGGTGGACTATTCCGATCTGGCTCAGGCCCCCAAGGGAATGGATTCCGCCTGTGTGCTCGGTATCGCTGATCACCACAAGCTTGGTGATGTGACCACTTCCGCGCCCCTGGAAGCCTGGATCTGGCCCGTGGGCTGCACCTGCACCGTGCTGAAGAACATGTTTGACTTCTACGGCGTGGAAATTTCCAAGGGCATCGCTGGCGGCATGCTGTGCGCGATCCTTTCCGATACCGTTATCTTCAAGTCCCCCACCTGCACCCCCGCCGACAAGAAGGCCGTTGAAGAACTGGCCAAGATCGCGGGCGTGAGCGACGTGATGTCTCTGGGCATGGAAATGTTCAAGGTCAAGAGCGCCGTTGAAGGCACCTCCATGAAGGACCTGGTCTTCCGTGACTACAAGGACTTCGACATGGGCGGCAAGAAAGTTGGCATCGGCCAGCTCGAAGTGGTCGACCTTTCCATTCTGGAACCCGTCAAGGCTGGCCTTCAGGCCGAAATCGCCCGCGTGAAGGGCGAAGGCCGTCACAGCGTGTTCCTGCTGCTCACCGACATCATGAAGGAAGGCTCTGAAATGCTGATCGTTTCTGACGATCCTTCCGTGGTGGAAAAGGCTTTTGGCGTGAAGGCCGAAGGCAAATCCGTGTGGCTGCCCGGCGTGATGAGCCGCAAAAAGCAGGTCGTGCCCAACTTTGAAAAGGCTTTCAAGTAAGCTTTAGCTTAGCTTGAAATGATTTTGCCCCGCCGGGGCAGGGAAGCAGGTTCTTGCGAACCGAACCCCTGCCGTGGCGGGGTTTTTTTGCATGGCAGCACTTGGCGCTCTTTTAAGCGCCAAGTGCTGCCTTTTGCGCAAGGGTGAGGCCGCGTCATAACAGTGCCGCACCGGCGAGCGATTTGTGCGGTAGCGGGCTCTGGCGATACGGCTGAACAATGCCGCACTGTTCCGTTATCCCTTAGCGGCACTTTGCCCGCGCTCTGGCTGATATGGGGGCGCAACTTGCGGCAAAAGCGGGGTAAACAATCAGCCCTGTGCGGGTTACTTGACCCCAGCGCACGCATGTTGCCGCGTAATTCAGTTGAGGGCTGGCTCCGCCTGATGCTCGGACGCAAAAAAGGCTGCCAGTTCTATGCGAACCGACAGCCTTTGACTCTTTTACTGCGGTGGTTGGCGAGTGTGCGGCCTACAGGCTGCGTTCTTCCAGACCTTCGCCGCTCTTTTGTTTGGCCTTGTTGGGCGGGGTAGTGACAGGCTGCAAGCCGGGCACTACGTCATGCACTTCTGTGGGCGGCAAGAGCGGATCGGCGGCATCGCGCTGAATGACCTTGCTGTCGCGCACATACAGCGTGCAGGAAAGGCCAAAGCATTCATATACCGCGGCCACGGTGCCCTTGAGTTTTTCCTGATCATTGAGCGGCGGCGGAACAAGCACATAATAAATGCGGGTGCGCCCACCCCTCTTGGGTTCCACAAAGCAGGAGACTATCCATTCATCCTGCCCGTCCCCGTTCCAGTCCGCAATGCCGACCATATTGACTTTAAGCTTCTGCGTGGCATGATTGATGCTGAAACCGTTGGGGAAACGCTGCACGCGGCTGTCGGGCAGGATGGTGGCGGAAAATGTTTCGCCAAGATACACATCGTGCGCCGTATCGTTTTGCAGCATAAATGAGGGCGAAAGGCGGGTGAAAAGTATGTCGCCGTAGTCTTTCAAACCCTTGAACGACATGGGGGCAGTGTAGGAGCCGTCCTTGTCCAGCAGGTCACGGGCCTGGAGTTCCTTGGGCATGTTATGCGCCATTTTCATGAATTCGTCTTTTTCCACCACAACCACAGGGCGGGTGGTACCGCAGCCAGCAAGCAGACAGCCCAGGCAAAGCAGGGCGCAGATTCGCGATAAGACCATGATGTGTGTCGACTCCCCTGGCGGAGATTTGACGGCAAAAAGCCGCTTCTCCGTGAATGCAGCATTTGTAAGCGTCTGCGAGCGGCTTGTAAAGAGCATTGCAGGCAGTCTGGTACGGTATCTGCATGTTTTTATGATAATGTCATGAAAATGCTCCAACCCCACAGGACACGACATGTCTGAACCAATATACTTGCAGATGCCCGAAGCCCGGTTGAAAAAGCATGGCCGCATGTTTTTGCGCCTTCTGCCCCTGTGGGTGATAGCCTGTCTGGTTGCCGCCGGGTGGTGGTGGATTGAATCTGGCCGTGTGACAAGCACCTGGGCCATGCTCGATGGCATGGTGTACGCTGTTTCGTCCGAATTTCCCGCCAAGGTCGAATCCGTGTCTGTCCGCGAGGGTGATCACGTCAAAAAAGGACAGGTCTTGGCCCGGCTGGACGCCAAAGCATACGCTGGCCGTGTGGGCGAGGCCGGGCGCGAGGCAGCCGCTCTGCGCACCATGGCTGGCCCGCCCAGCATTGAAGAGACAGCAGCCCGCCTCAAACAGGCGCAGGATTCAGAACAGGAGATGGTGCGCCGCATCGCACTGGCGCGGCATGATGAAGACCTCAAGCAGAAGGCGCGCGAAGAACGAGTGGCGGAGCATGTGCGCGCCCAGCTGGCCTTGCGCACACTTGATAGCCAGGGCGGTGAGCGCGCTGTGGGCAGCGCGCGTTACGCAGCCGCCAAACAGGCAGAAGCTCAGACCCGCCTTGCCAAGGAGCGGGCCATTGTGGAATTTGAGCAGGTCAGCCTTGTGCGCGCAGCTATAGATCAGGAACTTGCCCGAGTGCGCGCGGAAGCACTACGTTACAAACAGTTGGCCTCAAGCAACCGCTATGCGCCAAAATATGTGGCAGGGGCCTTGGGCGCTGCCATGAATGCCGTGCCGCAAAATGCTGTGGACGGCAATCTCTACGCGCCGCAAGATGGGCGCATTCTGCGTGGCATCGCCATGCCAGGGCAGTCTGTGCAGCGCGGAGAGCCAGTGGTCTTGCTGCTGCCCGAGGGCAAGGAAGCGCAAAAGTCCTTCTGGCTGTTGGCCTTCTTTACGCAGGATGCCGCCAATGCCCTCAAACCGGGCCAGAAGTGCGCCATAACCCTGAAAAACGACACCAAGCTTGAAGGGCGCGTCTACGACAGGCTCGACCCCCAGCCCCTGCCGTCCAATGCCATTGCGGACAACAAGGATGCCAGGGAAACTGCGGCCCGCCCGGAAGTTTACGTGCCTGTGCGCATAACCATCAGCGATGGCGAGGGAAAGCAGTTTGAACCCGGCATGCTGGGGAAGTGCGAGGTCATGACGCGGGTTTTCTGGAATTAGGGGGATGCTGGGCATCTGTGCGGCAGACGACCTAGCTGATGAATCTTGTCGATTGAATTTATTGCCCTTTGGGTATGATATTTCGCCATCCGGCGAAATTTGGGACGCCTGCGCGGCACGCGGTTTCGCCTCCCCGGCGTGGGATGAGCCTTTAATCTTTGCTGCCCTGCGGGCACGGGGACTCCGCCGTCCGGCGGAGTTTTGGACGCCTCCCCGGCGTGGGGCAACGGGGGCCTGTTAGGGGCTGCGCCCCCTCCATCCTGATGCCAAATCCCGTTTTACGGGCTTTGGGCCGCCATCGGCGTCTACGCCGCCGGGCGGTAAGGCACGAAAATCAGTCGCTTACGGCGCGGCAAAGCCGCGACCTACTCCTGATTTCCGCTCGTGTTGACTGGGTCAACACTCGGCAGGGGCTTCGCCCCTTGCCCCCCTTGCATCCCCCCCGGATCACCCCCAAAGAGGGCTTTCAACTATCTTTATGCTACGAGGGCAACGCGGCTATAGCTGCGGGAGCTTCCTTCCCTCGCTGCGCTCACTCAGGGGATCTCCCCCCGCGCCGCGTTAATGCCAGAGTACGTTTTCGCTTTGAATGTTTTCCGTTTCAGCCGAATACCGCAAAAAATTAGTTAGTTTCCGGCAATACTCTGGGACGATTTCTGACGCCAAACGTATACTCGCACTCGTTCAGAAGCAGTGAAAACGCCCCAACCTCATCAAACTACCACCATACGGAAAACTGAAATTTCGCATATCGGCCTAGCAGCCTCAGCCCTCGCTGCAACACATCTGCCGTTCTCTTTCCATTGCCTTCCTTGTTTTTTCCTACTTCCCCTACTTCCCGGTGTACACGGCGCCAGAGGTGGGGCTTTCCTTGACCACGATTTTTGAAAGCCCCCTGATCTGGGAATCCAGCTTGCCCCAGAGCCAGATGGCGATATTCTCGCTGGTGGGATTTTCAAGCCCTTCAATATCATTCAGATACGTGTGATCCAGCTGGTCAACATACGACTTCGCAATCGATTTAATGTCGCCAAAATCAACAACCCAGCCATTGGTTTCAGACACTTCGCCCTGTACATAAACTTCAACAACAAAAGTATGCCCATGCAGATTGCCGCATTTGTGGCCTGCCGGAACAGCGGGCAACCGGTGCGCTGCGTCAAACGTCATAGTAACGTAAATATCCATATGCTCTCCTACGAAATCCCGATAAACTTGTGTGTCTGAAGGCTGAGCTTCCACAGTGGGCGATCCTGGCAGATGCTGACCGCGTCTTCCGTTGCCTGTGACTGACCAGCATAGTCGCGGGGTTGCAGAAAAAAATGTTTGAAATCCAGTTGCTCAAAATCCTGTACGGAGATGGCCTCTTGAGGCCAGACGAGCTTTAGCTCGCTCCCGGATGTAACAACCAGTTTCGTTCCCGCCTTGGGGCTGACCGTAATCCAGTCCAAGCCCTCAGGCAGGGCAAGCGTCCCGTTGGTTTCTATTCCCGTCTCCACACCGCAGCGGCCCAACTCCTGCAACAATTCTTCGGTAAGTTGCAGGGCAGGTTCCCCCCCTGTAAAGACCACGTAAGGCCGATAGCCCGGATGCGTATAGCTGGGGAAAAAAGAGCAGATCGCCTGGGCCAGCGTAGCGGCGTTTTTGAATTCTCCGCCCGATTTCTCGGCCCCGAGAAAGTCTGTATCGCAAAATGGGCATTTGGCAAATTTGCGATCTTCTTCCCGTCCTGACCACAGGTTGCAGCCGGAAAAACGGCAGAAAACTGCGGGGCGGCCTGCGTGGAACCCTTCCCCCTGCAACGTATAAAAAATTTCCTTGACTGCAAAGCTCACTATATTTCTCCAGTTTCACCGCACAGTTGCCGTGCACTCGCTTTTACGCAACAGGCAGGCAGCCGCAATCTTACTGCGTGAAGCGCGTATTCTTATACCCTCAGAGACATGCTGAGGCAAAATGTGTATTTTATCAAGAATATCAATGGAGTGTTGGCAGCGCCCAGGCAATGGACTTGCAGCTTTTGAAAAGCAAGCGCCGGGATTTTGCGCGTCCGTACTCCTGCACGGTAGCATCAAAACCCCGGCGCTGACGCATTCAGCGCGGCAAAATCGTATTTGCGCCATCAGGCCTGGCAGGCAAGCCAATTCCCGGTTAAGGGATGGAGCCAGTTATGGAGTCTGATCAGTTCGCCTGTCCTTCCAGTTCCGCCAGATGGTTGCGGGCAAAATCCAGGCTGGCGTCAAGCTCCAGCGCGGCGCTCAGATATTCGCGGGCCTGCTCGGCATTGCCCATGAATTTTTCGCACAGGCCGAGGTTGGCGAGGTCCATTGCAGAACCTTTGTCCACCCGCAGCACAGCCTTAAAGGCCTCTGCCGCCTTGGCGTAGTCGCCGGTCTTGAAGTGGGCCACGCCAAGCAGGTTGCCGTATTCCTTCATGTCCGGGCAGAGCTTGGCAGCGGCTGCCAGCGCGGGCAGTGCCTCCTGCCAGCGGCATTCGAGGGTATCTGCATAGCCAAGGTAAAAGGAGGCCAGAGCCTGGGAATCTGCGTCGGGTTGCAGAGGCACGGCTGCGGCAAAGGCGCTGCGGGCCGTGTTGAAATCTTCCGCGCGCAGGGCCAGCATGCCTTCAAAGAATGGCAGAAAATGCGCGCCGGGATAGCATGATTCCAGCACTTTCAGGCCGTGCAGCACTGTCTCCGCATCGGCTTCTTCCACGAGTTTGCGGCCCACAAAGAGTCCAAGGCTCTGGTTGCGGTCGCGCTCGCGAAAATGCAGGCCCGGTACAATGCTGTAATGGGTGGGGATGCCGAGGCGCGGGTGCGTGGTTTCTACCGCGTAAAGCTCCAGCGGAGCAAGGCCGCGCAGGGCTGTGAGCAGTTCTTCACGGATATCGGCATTCTCCACGGTGGGCAGGCTGGCGAGGGAGACGGTTGGGCCTTCGATAAGCCAGTTGACCTGTTCAAGGGTCGTGTACTTGGAAAGGCCCGAAGCTTCGTAGCAGGCGCGGGTGCAAAAATCGCCTGCAAGCTGGGCAACTTCCGTAACCGCGCGGATAGCCGCCTTGGCAGGGGAAGCCGCAGTACCGGCGGTGTAGACGATTTCAGAACTGTCGGGAAAGGTTTTGGGATCCCAGGCCACGGCGGCAACCGTGGGCAGGGGCATGCCCTGGGAAAAATCTTTCAGCACAATGTGCACGCCCTCGCGGTCAAAGGCCGCCAGCAGTTCGGCCAGCACCGGGTCAAAGGCGCAGGATGCCGGGTCGATGGTGGGCGTGGTGGGCAGGTTGCGGTCAACGCGGCAGCACACGTGGCGCTCAATCAATTCGCTCAGGCCTTGCAGCAGCGATTCTTCGCGGCTGTTGCCAGCCGAGGTGCCGTTGAATTCGCCAAGCAGTTTGAACCAGTCCAGCGGGAGCCACACGGTTTTGCCGTCCAGCAGGCGGGTAGCGGGGTAGAACTGCCAGCGCGTGAGATCAAGCACACGGCGGGCATCCTGCGGCGAAAGGGTGTCGTCCACCGAGCGCAGCATGGCCTCAATGGGCAGCAGATCACTGCCAAAACGGGCCTCGGCCTCGCTCCATGTGGCGCTGACCATGTGGGGGCGTTCTTCCCAAAAGCTGAAAAAGGCATAACGCTCCATCAGTTCCATGAGGGCCGAAGCCTCGGCCTGTTCGGCGGAGGAGCCTTTGCCCATCTGCTTGCGGGTGGGCATGATACGGCGGGCATCGGCACCGCACACGCTCAGAAACACGGGAATGCCAAGCCTGCCCACGTCCACGCGGCGCGTTTTTGACAAAATGTCGAGGCGGGAGGAATCCAGCCGCTCGCGCACGCGGGCAATGGTCTGCGCGGGACTCATGGTTTTGTCCAGATCGCGCGTGTAGCCCTTGGGGCAAGGGGCCAGAGTTATGATGGGCAACTGCTCGTTCATGGCCGCTCCAGAATCAGAATACTGTACAGACGGCGCTGTTCTTCGCCGTTTTCGTCGTGGGATTTAACGCCGATGCGGCCTTCGGTAATTTTGAAGGTCTTGGCCGCGATTTTGCCAAAATGGGGTTTGGCGCGGGCCACGTCGGTGCAGAAAAAGGCCTTGCCGCCGGGTGCGAGGTGGCGATCCACAAACTTGACCAACGGCCTGTGCAGGTCGTCCAGATAGAGGATTTCCGAGGCGGCGATAATGTCAAAGCCGCTGGCAAAGCGCGGGTCGCGGCCCGGCGCGGTCACGTCCACGTGGGTGACCTCGATCTGGTCGCCCAGACCGTTGCGCAGCACGTTGGCCCTGGCAAAACGCAGGGCCTGCTCCACCACATCGCTCAGCACCACACGCGCAAATCCGTAGCGGGCAGCCACTAGGCTCAGCGCGCCGCAGCCAGCGCCAAGCTCCAGCAGGCTTTTGCCCTGCGGTTCATACTTGCGCAGCAAACGGCCCAACACAAACGAACCGGGCCAAAGCTTTGCCCACAGGGGCAGATCCTTGAGCGGATCATGGATGGCCTTGCGTTGCAGCAGCTTGTCCAGATGCGCGCTCATGTTCTGTATGGAGAGCACCTGAAGGGGATTTTCGTCCACATGCAGCGGCTCGAATTCCACATCAAAATCGGTGCGGATGCGTTCCAGCAGGGTCTCAAGTTCGGCGGCATGGGCCGGGGAAAGACTGGTCGATGTTTCCTCGGGTGACAGAGGCGGACACAGGGAGTCAGACATGGATGTTCCTTGCAAAGGGGAATACAAAGGCTTCGATAAGTTAGTTACTATACCCGCATTTGAGGCGCATGGCAATCCTTATTGATTAAGTAGGTATTGCAGTGGGCCAGCCCCCCCGCAAAAGAGGTTCGGCCCACCAAAGGGACTCGACCCAGCAGGGGAAGTCTGGCATTGTTGGCTGGTCGGCTGGTGTGCCAGTGGCCCCGCCGCAAACACTGAGCGAGAGGATTATGAAGCAGATTTTTCGTTTGGAAATGGTTGTGGCCGAAGAAGATGCAGACCGCGCCACCGGCTTGCTGACCTTGGGTGTGCCCTTTGGCTGGGAAGAAGAAACCCTGCCCACGGGTGAAACCCGCTTTCGCGTGCATTGCGAAAACCCCGAATTCATCAACAACCTGCAAAGCGACCTTCAGGCCCGCATTCCCGCTGCGGAATACACCCTGACCACGCTTGAGGATCAGGACTGGCTGGCAGCATGGCGGCAGTTTTTTACGCCTGTGCCCTGCGGCAACCGGTTTGTGGTGCTGCCCCCCTGGCTTGCCGACAGCAATGATTTTCCTGGTCGGGAAAAGATTGTTATCGAGCCCAAGAGCGCGTTTGGCACGGGCCATCATGCCACCACGGCCCTGTGCCTCACCGTGCTGAGCGAGCTCGTGGAAGCTGGGCGCGTCAAGCCGGGCCAGCATTTTCTGGACCTCGGCACTGGCTCGGGCGTGCTTGGCATTGCCTGCTGCAAGAGCGGCCTGACCGGTGAAGGCTACGACATCGACATGCTGGCCGTGGAAAATGCCATTGAAAACAGGCAGATCAACGGAATCGAAGGCTTTGAAGTGGGCCTTGGCAGCATAGACGCCCTTGAAGGCCGTACCTATGATCTGGTGCTGGCAAATATTCTGGCCCGCCCGCTGATTGATCTTGCCCAGCGCATTGTGTGGGCCTGCAAGCCCGGCGCATGCCTGGTGCTCTCAGGCCTGCTTGAAATTCAGGCCGACAGCGTGGAAGAAGCCTACATGGGCCAATGCCTGCCCAAGCCCCGCCGCGTTATTGACGGCGAGTGGTGCGCGCTGGTCTGGGATTAGCATTGACGGTATTTGCTCTGGCAGCTGCGGCGGCGCAGGCGGATATTTCGTCTGCGTTGCCCGGTTTGCCCATTGTTCTTGCGCCGGAAACCGCCCCGGCAATGCTCTTTGCCATATTGGTCGGGCTTGGTGTTGTCTTGCAGCTTGCGGGCAGGTTTTACGCCAGCCGGGGCGCAGCCCTGCTTGGGGCGGGCCTTGTGCTCGGCGCGGGCCTGTTTGACCGCGACCCGGTGCTGGTGGTTGGGCAGCTTGTGCTTGTGGCGGCCCTGTGGCCCAAAGCGCGCAAAAAGGCCCGTACTGCGGAAAGCCGGAGAAAGCGAAATCCGGCCTAGAATCAGGCCATTGCGCAGATTATTGCTTTGGCCAGTGCTTGGGCCGCTGCTTTGCACGGCGTTCCCCTGATCGGGGTGGAATCTGCCCGGAACTCAGCCCGGAATTTTGCGCAATGCGCAGGCAGGCTGTTCGTGCTATCGGCGCTGATCCCAGGTGGGGATGGGCGGCGGAGTGTAGTTATCGAGATCTTTCAGCGTAGTGCCCATGCGGGTAGGACGTCCGTTGGGGCCGCGCAGCACAGGCCCGCAAGACTGCGCTTCAATGACGGGCGGTATGCTCGCCGGGTCGGGGCGCAGCACTTCATCAGCAGAATGCAGATAGGGCAGGGGGTCAACGGCCTTGCCCGAGGCGTCCAGCAGGCCAAAGTGCAGGTGGGCCCCGGTGGTTCTGCCGGTACAGCCTACAAGCCCCACGGGTTCGCCTGCGGTAACGCGCTGCCCGGTTTTTACCAGAGTTTTTGACATGTGCCCGTAGCGCGCCGTCATGCCGTCTTCCTGGCGGATGTCAACGGAGAGGCCCAGTGGGCCGTTTTCGCCAGCGCGGATGACTGTGCCGGGCTTGAAGGCCGTGACAGGCCAGCCCATGTGCGCGCGAATGTCTATGCCCCCATGATCGCGCATGACCATGCCGCGCCTGCTGAGCCAGCCGGGCATGCGGCGGTTGCCAAAGGGGGATGTAATCAGCTCTCGCAGAGGCGGCAAGGAACGGCAGACCTCGGCATTGGCGGCTGTCTTGGGATGGGCTGATTCCGGTATTGCTGGCGAAGATTCAGGCTCTGCACGCTGGCTGCTGGCAGAAGTGCCCTGCGCTTCGGTTTGCCCGGCCTCAGATTCTGGACTGTCTGGCTGGCCCGCGCTGGGTTCCGCAACAAGTTCCGTGGCAAGTTCCGTGGCAAGTTTTGCGCTGGCGGCAGCAGGCGCAACCGATGCGCCCCCGGCAACAAGTTCCGTGGGCGGGCAGCCAAGGGCTATGCAGAGGGCGGCAGGCGCGAGTCTGCTCAGAAATTTCGACACGTTTTCTCCCAGGCTGCTGGCTGCGCGTTTTGAGCGTGAACAGGTCGGCAGCATACGGCCCACTGTAAAAAAAGCAAGCCAGGCTTACTGCTAGTATGGCGAAAAGCCCGGCACAAGGAGGCAGCACATGCAGTTACGATCCATCACCGGAGACGTCACAGGGCGTCCCACCATTGATGGCGCAGGTGTGCGCCTTGTGCGCGTGCTTGGTTCGCCCACAGTCAAAACGTTTGATCCCTTTCTTATGCTTGATGCCTTTGATTCCGTAAATCCGGAGGATTACGTAAAGGGTTTTCCCATGCATCCTCACCGGGGCATTGAAACCTTCACCTATCTTGTGAATGGCGTCATCGAGCACAAGGACAGTTTGGGCAATGCTGGCGTTATCCGTGATGGCGGCTGCCAGTGGATGACCGCCGGGAGCGGCATCCTGCATCAGGAGATGCCCCTTGCCTCGCCGCGCATGCTCGGCCTGCAACTCTGGATCAATCTGCCGGCCGCCCACAAGATGACCGATCCCAAGTACCGCGACATCACCCTCGATATGGTGCCACGTGTTGAGGAAGAGGCCGCTTCCGTGGCCGTGGTCGCGGGTGAATACAAGGGGGTTGAAGGTGCTGCGCGCGGCGACTATGTGGACGTGCGTTTTCTGGACGTGCGCCTCAAGCCCGGCGCGCGCTGGCAGGTGGAAACAAACCCCGCGCACACGGTTTTTGCCTATTTGTATGCTGGCGACTGTTTCTTGATGGATGGCAGGGAGCCAATGCTGGCCCGGCATGCTTACCTTCTGGTCGATGGGGACACCGTGGCCTTTGAAGGCGGCGAAGAAGAATGCCGCTTTGTGCTGGTTTCCGGCGCGCCCTTGCGGGAACCAGTTGCCTGGGGCGGCCCCATTGTCATGAATACGGATGAAGAGCTGATGCAGGCGTATTTTGAAATTGAAGAAGGCAGATTCATCAAACACTGGCTTCCATCTGCGCAGAATTAGCCGCTGGAGGATTGAAAATATCCGGCTTGACACGGCTGCTGCGGGGTCTTATCTGACCAATTTGCTTTGCAAACAGGAGCAAGTACCATGCAAAATTGTATTTCTGTCTTGTTTCGTAAGGGCAAACATCACGGCCTGGCACTTTTATGCACGCTGCTCGTAGCCGCTTTTGCGGTTACTTGCGCGTTTGCCGCCGAGCCCAAGGTGCGCGTTCTTGCCACCACCTATCCCGTATATCTGTTGACCCGCGCTGTTGCCCAGACAAGCCCGGATGTACAGGTTGACCTGCTCATTCCCGCCCAGACCGGCTGCCCGCACGACTACGCGCTGACCCCCAAGGACATGCAAAAACTCTCCAAGGCCAATGTTGTGATCATCAACGGCCTGGGTATGGAGTCCTTTCTGGAAAAGCCGCTTGCCGCCGCAGGCAAGAAGATCGCCATCATCGACAGCAGCAAGGGCGTAAACGCCATTGTTGAAAAACATGACGAAGATCACGATGCCGACCACGACAAGGCGGACGTTGCCCATAAGGATGACCACAACCCTGGGGCAGCGGCAAAAGGGCATGATCATGCTCATGAACACGGTCACGGCCATGACCATGGGCACGACCACGGCGGCCTGAATCCGCACGCTTTTTCCAGCCCGCTGCAAGCTGCAGTGATGGCGCGTAACATTGGCCGTGGCCTTGCTGCGGCTGCGCCCGTTGCCGCAAAAAACTGCCCGCAGGCTGCGGAAGCCTATGCCGCCAGGCTTGAGACTCTGGGCCAGCGCCTTGCCGCCGTGGGGGCCAATGCCGCCAACAAGAATGTGGTGGCCCTGCACGATGGTATGGCCTACCTTGTGCGCGATGCCGGACTGAACCTTGTGGATGTGATTCAGGAAGATGAAGAGGCCCAGCCTTCTGCGGCGCGCCTGCTCGATCTCGTGAAAAAAATAAGAGAATCCAAGCCGGTCGTGCTCATTGGTGAGCCGCAGTATTCGGACAAGCCCGTGCTCGCCCTTGCGGCAGAAACGGGTGTTCCGGCAGTGCAGCTTGACCCGCTGGCCTCGGGGGCGTCTGACGCGTCCCTTGATTATTATGAAACCGTCATGTCCAAAAA
This sequence comes from Desulfovibrio intestinivivus, assembly GCF_053570665.1. Taxonomy (NCBI): domain Bacteria; kingdom Pseudomonadati; phylum Thermodesulfobacteriota; class Desulfovibrionia; order Desulfovibrionales; family Desulfovibrionaceae; genus Desulfovibrio; species Desulfovibrio intestinivivus. The sequence goes on from NZ_JBRBQT010000001.1 coordinate 2,354,020, forward strand.
CATTGCCACGTTAGAGAAATATTTTGGCAAATAAGAGCTTGCTTGCCCCCTCGGTCTGCTTTGAGAATGTATGCCTCAGCCGGGGGGGCAATCGTATTCTGAACAATATCTGCGCCACTGCGCCAGCTGGCGGCAGTACGGTTCTTGTGGGCCCCAACGGGGCGGGCAAGACCACGCTGCTGCTCTGCCTTATTGGTGAAATGGCCTATACGGGATGCATCCAGTTTGCTGGCCTTGAGCGCCAGCCCCGCATGGCCTATGTGCCGCAGCATCTGATTATGGATCGTAGCCTGCCCTTGCGCGTGTGCGAATTTCTGGCCCTGAGCCGCCAGCGCCAGCCCTTGTGGCTGGGACTGCGCCCCTGGGCGCGCAGCGAGGGCCGCCGCCTTTTGCAGATGGTCAAGGCCGAGCATCTGGAGCAGAGTCGTATGGGCGACCTTTCTGGCGGCGAACTGCGCCGTGTGCTGCTGGCTGCGGCCCTTGGCCGCAATCCGGAACTGCTGGTGCTGGACGAGCCTGCGGCAGGCGTAGACGTGCGCGGCGAGAGGCTCTTTTGGGAATTGCTGGACACCGCCCGGCGCGAGCGCGGCTTTACGCAGATCATGGTCAGCCACAATCTGCCTCTGGTGGCGCACTACGCAACCCACGTGATCTGCCTCAACAAGACCGTATGCGCCACAGGCGCGCCGCGCGCCACGCTGACATCCTCCACCCTCATGGAGCTTTTTGGCGTGCCTATCCACCTGTACCCGGACCAGTGCGACCCTGAAGACCCTGGCTGCCCTCAGTGCGGCGTGGTGAGCGAAGCCGAGGGCCTGCTGCCCAACTATGCGGCCATAGAGCGGCGCGAAGCAGCCCGTATGAATGCACGGCTGGCCTCGCGCATGGCAGCCTCACCGTGCGAACCCTGCAGCGAAAAAGCGCCGGATCAGGGAGGTTCCCGTGCCTGATCTCAGCCCAATATACGCGCTTATTTCCATGATTCCGCTTGATTGCCTGCAAATGCGCTTTATGCAGCAGGCCTTGCTCGGAGTGCTGCTGCTGGCCCCCATGGCCTCAGTGCTTGGTGTGGAAGTTATCAATTTTCGCATGGCCTTTTTTTCAGACGCCATCGGGCACTCGGCCTTTGCCGGGGTTGCGCTGGGGTTGATACTGGCTGTGCCGCCGCGTCTTGCCATGCCCCTGTTTGGTATTCTGGTGGGGCTTGGCATCATGGCTGTGCGTCGCAAGAGCGACCTTTCGTCCGACACCGTCATCGGCATTGTTTTTTCTGCCGTGGTGGCTTTTGGCCTTGCCGTGGTGAGCCGGGCAGAAGGCGTGGGCAGGGACATGCAGCGCTTTCTTTACGGCGATATCCTTACCATCACCGATGGCGAAATCGGCTTTCTGGCCTTGCTGTTTGTTGCCCTGCTGGCCTTTCAGGCCGTGGGCTACAACAGGCTGATGTGCATTGCCCTGAACCCCGTTATGGCGCGGGTTCACGGTGTGCGCGTGGCGCTGTGGCAATATGCTTTTGCCGGGCTGCTGGCGCTGGTGGTGATGTTTTCCGTGTGGGCGGTGGGGGTGCTGCTGGTGACGGCCATGCTCATTGTGCCCGCCGCCACGGCCCGCAATTTTGCCCGTTCCGCCGGGGGGATGTTCTGGTGGGCGCTTCTTGTGGGCACAACATCCGCATTTGCAGGGCTGACGCTTTCGGCTCAGGAATGGCTGGCTACGGCCAGCGGAGCCACCATTATTCTTGTGGCCTGCTGCTGGTTTGCTGTAAGCCTGTTTGTTGCAGGGGCCACGGGCCGCAGACGTTCCTGACGGCAGCGCCGCAGCGCATCTTTACGTCTGCTCTGGCACTCTTTGTTGCAATACCACAAAAAACGCCTTCCCCTTTCAGTTGGGGAAGGCGTTTTGGCTTTTGGGGTAGCTGTTATGAGTTAGGCCAGCTTTTTGACCGCTTCCAGAGCGGCTGCGTAGTCAGGTTCGTGGGCAACTTCACCCACCAGCTGACTGTATGCCAGGGTGCCATCCGGGGCGACCACAAAGACCGAGCGGGCCAGCAGATCCAGCTCCTTGATCAGAATGCCGTAGGCCTTGCCAAAGGCACCTGCACGGTAGTCGGATAGGGCTTCAACAGCGGTTACGCCAGCAGCGCCGCACCAGCGAGCCTGCGCAAAGGGCAGGTCGCGGCTTACTGCCACAATACGCACCTTGTCGGACAAGGCTGCTGCTTCGGTATTGAAGCGGCGAACTTCCATATCGCATACGGGAGTATCCAGCGAGGGAACGCATACAAGCACAAGCACCTTGCCAGCGTAGTCTTTCAGGCTGCGGGGGCTCATATCATTGGCGGTCAGCGTGAAGTCGGGGACCTTGCCGCCAATGGCTGGCTGGGTGCCTTCAAGATGCATGACATTGCCTTTGAAAGTAACTGTATCCATAGGAAACTCCTTATTGTTTCAGGGTTCTTGGATTCTGTGCCATCAAGGCCTTATTGTCAATAATTATTATTAGCGAGTAAGAAAAAGCCCGATTTCTCGCTCCTGCCTTTTCATTGTATCGTTGCGGGAAACTGTTCGCAAGGGCAGCGCGTAGCGGTACACTGCGGCGGTGGAGAAAACCTTTTGCTTCTCCATTGCCATGCGCGTGGCAATGCCTATATATACATAAGAATGTGCCTACATCAGGAGAATTTGATGAGTACTTTGACACCTCGCGGCATTGTTGCCGAACTTGATAAATTTGTGGTGGGTCAGGAACAGGCCAAGCGTATGGTTGCCGTGGCGGTGCGCAACCGCTGGCGGCGTCAGCATCTTGCGCCGGAGTTGCGCGATGAAGTTTCGCCCAAGAATATCATCATGATGGGCCCCACGGGCGTGGGCAAAACGGAAATTGCCCGCCGCCTGGCCAAGCTTTCTGGCGCGCCTTTTGTAAAGGTTGAAGCCACCAAGTTTACCGAAGTGGGCTATGTGGGGCGCGATGTGGAATCCATGGTGCGCGACCTCATGGAAATCGGCATCAACCTTGTGCGCGATGAAGAAAATGCCCGTGTGCGCAAAGCTGCCGAGGCCGCTGCGGAATCGCGTCTTATGGATTTGCTGTTGCCCAGCTCCTTCGGGTCGGAAGAGCGCGCCTCCACGCGCGAAAAGCTTTTGCAGCAGTTCCGTCTTGGTTTTCTGGATGACCGCGAAGTGGAAGTGGAAGTTACCGAGCAGGGCGGCGGCAGTGTTGATCTGTTTGCCATCCCCGGCATGGAGCAGATGGGCGGGCAGGTTAAGGACATGTTCAGCAAGGCCTTTCCGCCCAAGCACAGCCGCCGCAAAATGAAGGTGCGCAATGCCTTTGCCGTGCTTGTGCAGGAAGAATCGGGCAGGCTTGTGGATCAGGAAGCCCTGGTGGACAAGGCCCGCGAAAGGGTGGAGCAGACGGGCATCATCTTTATTGACGAAATCGACAAGATCGCCAGCTCCTCGCAAAACCGCACGTCAGACATTTCGCGCGAGGGCGTGCAGCGCGACCTGCTGCCCATTGTGGAAGGTAGTTCGGTCAACACCAAGTATGGCATGATCCGCACGGATCACATCCTGTTTATCGCGGCGGGGGCTTTCCATTTCAGCAAGCCATCGGACATGATCCCCGAATTGCAGGGGCGTTTCCCCTTGCGGGTGGAATTGCAGCCCCTGGGCAGGGAAGAATTTTTGCGCATCCTCAAGGAGCCGGACAATGCCCTGACCAAGCAGTACGAGGCATTGCTGGGTACGGAGCAGATTCGCCTGAGTTTTACGGATGACGGGCTGGAAGAAATTGCGGCCTTTGCCGAAGACACCAATTCCCGCACGGAGAATATCGGCGCGCGGCGGCTCTATACAATCATGGAAAAGATCCTGGCTGACATATCCTTTGACGCGCCTGAAATGCCCGGCGCGCAGGTGGTGGTCAACAAGGCCTATGTGGAAGAGCATTTGCAGGATGTGCGCGATGATCAGGATTTGAGCCAGTATATTCTGTAAGCTCTGGGCCTGTGCGCGGCTTCGGCTGCGTGACAGCGGAAGCAGAGCATAAGAAATCGGAACATTGAAGATCAAAAAAACCGGCCACTGGCCGGTTTTTTTGTAACTACCGATAGAACAAAAGAAAAAAGGTTCGCGGTATAACCGCGAACCTGAATTTTCTGGTGGGCCATCAGGGACTCGAACCCCGAACCAACTGATTAAGAGTCAGCTGCTCTACCAATTGAGCTAATGACCCGCATTGCGTGAAGAGGTGTTTACGCAAATGGGGGGAAAGTGTCAAGCGGATACGATTTTTTTTGTAAAATTATTTTGCGCGACAGGCCATTACCTGCAAATATCGATGCGGTAGAATTAGTAAATTCCCGCTCTGGGCGGGGAAATTTTAAAGTTTTGAACGAAAAGAAAAAGTTTTTTGCCTGCAAGGCATGGCAATCCAGCCACGGGCGGCTTCCTCGTGAATCAACTCAGTAAAATTACACAGTCTTAAGGAGTGTCTGACAGGATCGGGCATTAAAAGACCGTGATTTTGTTTTGCCGAAGCGCAATCTGCTAAATTGGCTCTAAATCAAAGATGGGGCAAGAGCCGGGCGTTAGCGCTGTCTGGCTGCGTTGCCGAGCTGCTTTTGGCCAATCAGAGAGGCAACCGCGCTGAGGGCTTGACGAATCGGCGCACCTTGGGCTACAAAGCCACTCACGTCATGCATATGCGGCATTGCCCATGTGCCTTGATCAGTCTGCCGGGATGGTGGAATTGGTAGACGCAGCGGACTCAAAATCCGCCGAGGGCAACCTCTTGCGAGTTCAAGTCTCGCTCCCGGTACCAAAAAAGTAAGGGCTTGCAGCAATGCAAGCCCTTTTTCGTTGATTTTTCCGCACCATCTTGCACCAAACCCAAAGGCGGCATTAGTGCATCTGCCTGCGGCTGCCCGCAAAGTTTACCCTGTTAGACTAATGCACGGTAAACGCAAACAACTGCAGCCGCAGCAATGACCACCTTAAGTATGTTGCGAAATGCGTCCGGATTAATCCATTTGGCAACAGGGAATGCGCAGAATGTTCCCAGCATGGTGGCCGGAAAGCCGTATAGCGCATATTGAATTACTGCTGGTGAATAAAGGCCGGAATACGCCTGTAATGTGCAGGTCAGTGTTCCCCTGAGTATGAAAAACACACCCAGCGTGCCCAGAAACACCCTCGGCTGCCAGCCTGCATATAAGCCGTATGCGCCCACAGGCGGCCCGTCAAAAGAGATTGCTGTTCCAAATACTCCGGCTGCACAGCCTGCAAGCCCGCCTACCAGCCATGATTCTGTTCCCTTTTCGCGAATACGAAAAACTTGTTGCCAGAGCAGAAATAGCAGCAGCAGTACACCAACAATTCCCTGCAATATTTGTCCTGGAACCATCTGCAAGATGAACAGGCCTGCCACCGACCCTGGTATTGTTCCAGCCAGGAGCGGGCCCAGCGCACTGACCCGGCAAAAACGAAAATGCAGAGCAGTCAGCGTGCCGTCCATGGCGAGATTGAGAATGCAGCTGAGGACAATAACCTGCTGTATGGGGATGAACATGGCCGCTATCGGAACTGCAAACATGGCGCCGCCTATTCCGCTGACTCCAGAAATAAATCCTCCCATGAACCAGGCGCAGACGACCACAATTACTTCTAACTCCATAACATTTTTATTCCTTTTGTTTCGAATGATCTAAATCAATCTGCGTCAGTGTACTGATGGTGCGTGTGCACCAGTGGAACACAAAAGTTTTTTTATATTTTCAAGCCTTTCTAGAACAAGGTTTCGCCCTGTGGCCTGAGCATCGGCAATGCATTGCGAATATGCGTTCAGAGTTGTTTCTGAATACATCAACAATTCGCACAGCAGGTACCGACAAAAATCTGCATCATTGCCGTCAAAATAATCGGGATGTTCCTTCACCGCAGTCTGAAGCCATGCCAATTCGCAAGAAATTATATTCTTTATGGTTTGGGAAATTTCGGGCATTTCAATGCTCCCGCACATCAACGCGTATTTTTCCGTCATCACGTTTCGGCCTGCGCGTTCAGCATCTCTCAGGTCACTCAGCCATGCTGCAAGAACCTGTGGTGAAAGAACTCCATATACAATATGACGCATGGTGCGGAAAGCTTCGGGCTGATTTTGGCAGTCCGCCTTGCCACCTACATTATTAACTGCCTGGAACATTTTCAGCTCCAAAGCGATTATTTCATTGATGACGGATGCGTCGTTGCTGTCAGTCATTTTTGCTCCATGTCTAAAAAAAGTTGTAATGAATAGCCGTTTCTAAATTTGTAACCAAATTCACATGAAGTCCTTAAGCAAATACAGTGCCAGAGATATTAGTGGCTTTTGCAAGTTGTTGAACGCCGCAAATAAATTGTAGTATTTCAAAATGAGAAAAAAATTTTCGCAAAAAGGAAAAAATTCATCGAAATATAAAAAATAGTTTATGGAAGCTAATGGTTTTTTATACTAATAGATCAATATACCTACATATTGCGGTAGTCAGACTGTCCTGGAGATTTTTTTCACTATTTGGCACAGCCTTTGCTCAACAGTCACGAAGACAGTTATTCCCAGCCGGCAGCTACATGAGGGAATAACCAGTGGACAGGTGCAACAGCCAGTGAATTCTGTTTCGACGTCCCCCGGGGTGCACGATGCAATTGTCGAAGCAGATTCTCTGGCCCACTCTTTAGTGCTGGGAGTACTATTATGTCGGAACAGGTTAAGCTTGAAAAAACACTATCGCCAATGCAGGTTTGCGCATTGGCGCTGGGCTCCATTGTCGGCTGGGGTTGCTTTGTGTTGCCGGGGGATATGTTTCTGCCCAAGGCCGGGCCGCTTGGAACGCTTTACGGCTTCATGATAGGTGCGTTCCTTATTTGTTTTGTTGCAGTGTGTCTTAGCTATATGATCAAGTACGCGCCTGTGGCAGGCGGTGCATTTGCTTACGCATACATAGGTTTTGGCCCCACAGCAGCGTTTGTCTGCGGCTGGGCGCTTGTAATCGGATACATTGCCATTGTGGCCATTGATATCGCCGCGCTGTCGGTGATCTTTCGGTTTTTGTTCCCAGGTATTTTTGAATTCGGCCCGTTGTATGCCATAGCCGGATGGCAGGTATACACAGGGGAAGTGCTGTTGATGACGGCCGGAACCCTGATTTTTGGCTGGATCAACTACCGGGGCATTGGCATAGCAGGTAAAATTCAGCTTGTACTGGCTTTTATGCTGACAATTGGCATTGTCGCACTGTTTGCTGGTGTGGTTGCTCTGGATTCGAGTCAATTGAGTAATCTTACTCCTGGTTTTTCAGAGAATGGCTCGCCTCTGTCTTGCGTGCTCCTGATTTTTGCCATTTCCCCCTTCCTTTTCGTCGGATTTGATACCGTTCCCCAGGCGGCGGAGGAGTTCTCCTTTGACCCCGCCCGGGCAAGAAACATCATGATAATTGCCATTGTCGTAGGTGTTATCCTGTACGCCATGGTAATGCTTGCAGTGGGTATGGCTATATCTTATCCGGAAATGCTCGCAAAACTGGATGCGCAGCGCGCAACCGGCGGTGCCGCCTGGGGCGCTGGCGAAGTGGCAACCATGGCCTTTGGCCGATTCGGCAGTGTTGTTCTTGCATGCGCCGTATTTGGCGCAGTCCTTACAGGCATCAACGGGTTCTTTATCGCGGCCAGCCGGTTACTGCTCAGCATGTCCCGCAGCCGGATCCTTCCCGAATGGTTTGGCAAAATCCATCCCAAGTACCACACGCCTTACAATGCAGTGCTTTTTATCGTCATAATCACACTTCTGACGCCATTCGCTGGCCGTTCGGCCATCGCCTGGACGGTTGATATGAGCTCCGTTGGTACAGGCATCGGCTATCTCTTTACCTGCCTGGCCGCCCGCCGCGTCATCAATGGTGGTGTTAATGTTCCCAACAAGGCCTTCAAGCTGCTTTGCTGCGCTATCGGAACCATCACCGCCGTACTGTGCATTGTGCTCCTGCTTATCCCCGGCTCTCCGGCCCTCATCGGCGGTGCACCCTTTGCCTGCCTTGGCATCTGGATAGTGCTCGGATTTATTTTCTACAGTACCAGCAAGAAAAACTGGGTTACCCTCCCAGAAGCCGAGGTCAGAACAAATATTCTGGGCAGTAAAGATATTGCTGTGTACTTCAACTCTTAGGCCTGCAGCCTGCCACAGGATTAAACCTGTCGGATAATCTCTTCAAAAAAGTAAAATGTACCCCTTGCCGAATCAGACAAGGGGTACGTTGCTTTCAATATGGAGACACTGTCATGTCTTTATATTCTCTTAAAGCGCCATTGGCTATTTTGTGCGGCGCGTTTTGCGCAAGCACTTCCGGCACGGCACAGGCCCTTGCGCCGGATGGTGTTACGCCCCTCGCCGTCGGCGCCATTCGTCTTCTGGGTGGGGGGCTGGTGCTTTTGCTGTGGGGATTGATTTCACGCAACATCCCCCGGCCTGCTGGCTGGCCGAAATTGCATATCGTTATTTCTGCCGCAGGGCTGACTGCTTATCAGCTCTTTTTTTTTGAAGCCTGCAAGCAAATTGGCGTGGCCGTTAGCACAATGGTTGCTATTGGCGGTTGCCCCATAGTCGTGGGAATTCTTGGGTGGTTTTTTTTGAAAGAGAAACCTGCCAGAGTCTGGTATGCTGGCACGGTCTTGGCCTTGTGCGGCCTTGCGATGCTGACGCTGGGTACAGGCGGCCAAGTGCAATTCAGTATACCGGGGATGGGGCTGGCTGTGCTTGCGGCATGCAGCTACGCTGTATTTCTTGTGGCCATCAAGCCGATGCTGCAACGGCATGATCCATCGCAGATCATGACGGTCATCTTTCTGATCGGGGGGCTGAGTCTTGCGCCCTTGCTCTGTACGCAGCCGCTTGGATGGCTCTTGACGCCGCGTGGGGCGTTGGTCGCCGCAAATCTTGCCACCTTGACAACCAGCCTCTCATTTACCCTGGTGCTGTATGGCATGAAAACTACTTCTGCGGCTGTGACTTCCACGTTGGGGCTGGCCGAACCTATCGGAGCGGCCGTTCTTGGTTTTATGGTGCTTAACGAACCATGCACCCAACAAACTCTGCTCGGATTGTTTTGTATCTTGGTAAGCATGTTTTTTTTGATTGCCTCGTCACACAAACCATCCTGTAATGGCAGGCAATCAGTATTGAATTGATTGTACTTCCAGGAGATTGCAGCTTTCCAGGAGTATGCGATCGATGTGCGGGCGAATTTACGCCAAAAGCCCCGCTCCAGAAACGGAGCGGGGCTTTTGGCGTAAACGACGTATTGGCGGGAATACTATTCTGCTGTTGCCGTAACAACTACGCCCTTATCCTCGCTGAAAGAAAGGGAAAATGCGTTTCCGTGCTTCAGCAGAAAGTCTTTTTCTGCAACGAAAGGAACGCCGTGAATTTTGGTCTGCTCGTCTTCTTCAGCGTCTGCTGCATCCATTCCAAGACCAAGAGTGATTTTGGAATGGCATCCGCCGCCGACCTTGTATTCACGAAGCCGTACACAAGTGCCTTCGTCTTCTTCTTCCAGCATTGTGCGCAGTTTTTGCAGCATTGCATCATCGATTGTAACTGTAAACATGAGAAACCTCCGCAGTGTCGGATTTTATTTCTTATACGAGAGATTTGCGCATCGGCACGGGAGGATGCCCCAGAGCATTGTTATGCCGGAGCCACGACTACCCCTTGACCTTCAACATAAGAAAGTGTGAAGGCCCTGCCGTATTTGAGCAGAAAATCTTTTTCTGCCGTAAACGGCACATTGCCTACAGAAATCTGTTCGTCTTCATCTTCATCTGGCTCGTCCATACCCAGACCGAGTACGATTTTTGAGTGTCAGCCTCCGCCGACTTTATATTCCCTGAGCCTGACGCAGGTTCCTTCGTCTTCGTCCTGAAGCATGTTGCTGAGTTTTTGCAGCATTGCTTCATCAATCGCCACTGAGAACATTCTACCTCCTATATGATAGTATACTTCAAACCATGCCTCTTCATCCTGATCAGCGTTTTTTCGAGCGAATCCGCTGTATATTGGCTCACAGGCGGCAATGGCTTGTTTAAGGCCCTGTATTTGCTGGTGCCAAACATGTGGCAAGGCATGACTTCTATATGCTGTTGCCCGAATTTGCCCAAAAAGCTGGACATGGCTGCAAAATTCTCATCGCTGTCATTTAACCCTGGCATAAGTGGCATACGGATGCGCACCTCAATGCCCGAGAGAAGTGCAGATTGCAGATTTTTCAGAATAAGAGCGTTGTCCTGCCCTGTAAGTTCTTTGTGTTGCACCGGGTCCATGTGTTTGCAGTCAAACAGCAGCAGGTCGGCAAGCTTCAGGGTTTTTTCAAAGCGGTCTTCAGGGCAGAATCCGCAGGTATCCACAGCTGTATGCAGTGCGTCATCGTGGGCTGTTTGCAACAGATCAATGAAAAAATCTCCGCCCATGGTTGGCTCACCACCGCCAAAGGTGACTCCGCCGCCGGAATTCGCATAAAAAGCTGAATCCCTGTGGACAATCTCCATCACCTCATCAACCGTCATTGTCTTGCCGCTGATTTCTCTGGCCTTGTTGGGGCAAACTGCCGCACAGGCACCACAAGATGTGCATTTTTCAGCGATTTTCCCACATTTGCCGTCTTTCTGGCGCACTGCCGCACCACTGGGGCAGGCGGCCAGGCAGGCGCCGCACCCTGTGCAAAGGTCGCTGAAAACCAGAAGCTGCGGGGCAACCTGCTGAGATTCAGGATTGCTGCACCATAAACATCGCAGCGGGCACCCTTTGAGGAAAACGGTGGTGCGTATCCCCGGCCCGTCCTGAATGGACATACGCTGGATGTTATAAATCATTCCTTGGCTCATGGTTGCACCTGAACTTCCACACAGCGGGAGGCCGGGGGACGGCAACATCCCCCCGGCCTCGTATGGAGGAGAGATTAAAAGTTATTATATTCCGTGCGCTTGACGATTTCGTTCTGAACGCCCTTGTCCAGCCGGGTGAAATACGCGCTGAAGCCAGCCACGCGGACCACCAGGTTGCGGTAATCCTGGGGCTTTTTCTGCGCGTCTTTAAGCGTTTCGGAGGAAACGCAGTTGAACTGGATGTGCGAACCATCAAAGTCGCAATAGGTTTTTATAAGTGAAACTAGCAACCTTTCGCCTGCGGGACCAGCCAGGGCAGCAGGCGTGAGCTTGACGTTGAAGTGGTTTGCGCCATACCGCACGGTGTCGATAGCCTGTGCGCCAGCCTTGATAAGCGCCGTGATGCCTTCATGATCCGTGCCCGGGGTGGCCGAGACGCTGCCGTCTGTCAGAGCTACACCGGCTTTGCGGCCATTTGGCAGAGCGCCCATGAGCGCGCCAAAGTAGTTGTGGTAGGAAAGCGAATAAGCATCCAGCGGGGTGCGGTAGCCAAAGCAATCCGGGCCGATGGAGCCGTGGATGGTATCCACGTCGCGATAGAAGCGCTGCACGAAGGCTTCCACATCGGGAAAGTCATTCCCGTGTTTGGGCGCATCAAAGCACATCTGCCGGATATCTTCATATCCTTCAAAGTTGGCTTTAATAGCCTCCAGCAGTTTTTCCATGGTTACGGCCTTGGTTTCAAACACCAGATGCCGAATGGCGAGAAGCGAGTTGGCCGCGTCAATGCCTGCGGTCATGATGGGATTGACCTGCGGGTAGCGGGTGCCGCCTTCTTCTTCGCACATTCCTTTGTCTATGCAGCCATCATACATGACAGAACGGAAGATGCTCGGCACCACTTCAAGCCGCGCCATCTGGCTCAAATCAGAATGGTGGCGAGAAACAGTGAACACCTGCTTGAGCTGCGCCTTATAGGCATCGTAAACTTCCTCAAAGCTCTTGAATTCTACGGGGTCACCCGTTTCGACGCCCAACTGTTTTTTGGTTTGCGGATCTTTGCCATTGTTGAGCAGAAGTTCCACAACCTTTGCAAGGCATGGCTGATCTTCTTGGGTGATAAAACTGCCCTTGCCGCAAACACCTGTGGAAACGCAGCCGTAGTTGCCCACGTTGCGAGCATCTTCCAGTGTGATGCCGCCCTTGTATTGAGCAAAGCGGTTCATGGTGCGTTGAATAACCACATTGTTGTTCAGAATCTGCGGTTGGCCGGACCCACCACGAATGCATTCCACCACTTTGTGCATGTAGGAATCTTTAAGCTTGGGATGGTAGAGCAGGGTCAGGGTCGGCTGGATGTTTTTCATCTGGATCTGCGTTTCCAGCAGCAGTTCTTCAAGCTCCGTGCTGGCATCGTTGCCGTCCTTGTCAAACCCGCCGATGGTAATGCTTTGACCCGTGTGACCAGAGAGGGTCATGGCGTATGAGCCGCCCTGATACTCGGCCAGTTCCAGGTGCTTTATCCACTGGAATTTGAGCAGAGTGAGCACCTGCTCGCGGCTCATGTTGCCTTCTTCAATGTCCTTTTTGTAGAAGGGATACATGTACTGCCCATAGCGGCCGGGTGAGCAGGCGCAGGCCATCTGTTCGGTTTCTATGCAAAGATGGATGAACCAGAAAGACTGTATGGCCTCACGGAAGTTGCGGGCCGGAAATTCAGGAACTCGGCGGCAAATCTCGGCGATTTCGAGCAGTTCTGCCTTGTTGGCAGCATCCGTCTCTGTTTGCGCCGTATGCTCGGCCAGATCGGCATATCTGTGGGAATGGGCGATGACCGCTTCGCAGGCAACAATCATGGAGCGGTACAGTTCGGTCTGGTTGGTACGCTCAAGCGTGGTGGGGCAGTCAAGCAGGCGCTGCTTCAGGTCATCAATGACCCAGCGCATGCCCTTGTTCAGAGCCAGGGGGTAATCGGCAATGCCTGACCCGCTGGCAACGCTCACGTTGTCGTAGTACACGCCAGCTTTGGAGTAAGGGGCGGGGTTGAATCCGTACTTATCCTTGAACAGCTTGTTGTTTATATCGATGCAGGTGTGACCGCGCCAAGATTTATATGTTTTTTCAAGCAGCTCCTGAGTTTCCTGCGGAATCTTCATTTCGCCGAGCGAGGCCATTTTGGCCATCTGCATTTCTTCCTTGATCCAGGCCACGTTCCATTCAGGATAAGCGTAAACACCGGCGCGCGTGCCAGTCAGCGTTCCCACAATAGGGTTCCCGTCCAGGAATATCTTTTTTTTGAGCAACACGCGTTCGAGCAACTTGGCCCGCTTGTAGAAGATGTGCTCGCCGTTGAACTCCTGATAAACCTCATCAAGAAATTGCAGCCGTTCCGGGTCCATGATCTGCGGGGCATTGAGAAGAAATTCCTTAAGGTCTGTCAGGCGGCTTGCCGCCGTGCTCCAGTTGATCGCATAACCCTTGGGTTCGGTTGTTTCACCGCTTTGAAAGGGAACAACAGGCATTGTATACTCCTAACTAGTTTTGCCCTGCATACGCAAAGGCAGGTTTTTTGCTTGTAAGAAAACAACGCGTTTATGTGGGGATAAGCACAAGCTGTGCCACGCTCTGATTTTATTGCCAAAAGCGCTAAAAAGCGGACTCGTACCGAGTTCTGAGCAGGTTTGCCTCGTAGGGCAACGTAAGAAAATTTCATAAAAAGAAAGAAATTTGTCTTTTTTTAAAAAAACAGATACTCAAAACTTGAAGTAATGTCGGTTGTCTCCCCAAAAGGGGCTGTTTGGCTAAAAGGATGTGAAAAATGGCACATGACTCAACCCTGCGACGCAGGTTTGCCAGCGTAAGCCGCGAAAGCGTGCTGAATCCGTCCATGCTTGCTATCTGGGATGGTATGGGTATTGGCGTTGCTGTTGTTGATGCAGAAGGAATATGCAGGTACATGAATCCGATACAGCAGCGGATTGATGGATTTGATCAGGTTATTGGTAAGCATATTACCAATCTGTATGTTCCACACGACATCAAGTGCATACCGACAATTGAGTGTCTTCAAAAGGGAAAGCCTATCTTAAGACGGGTGTATACCTATAAGACTACAAACAATTTTATGACCCGTACGGTCACGGATTTCTTTGCGCTGTTTGATAGTGGTGTTAAAGATGGCGTTATTGCGTTTACAAGCTGGCTTGGAGAAGACATCCTCGGCAAGCTTGGCATACGAAAAAGTGAAGGGCGGGGCTGTAACAAACCGCAGACGCTGTATTCATTCAACGATCTTGTAGGTAAGGATCAGGCTCTTGTGGCGGTGATTGAGGCCGCGCGTGCAGCAGCGCATTCAAGCTCGCCGATAATGATCTGGGGGGAAAGCGGCACTGGCAAAGAGGTTTTTGCTCAGGCCATACATGCGGCGAGCAACCGGGCGGCCTTTCCTTTTGTGCCAGTTAACTGCGCGGCCATTCCAGAAACTCTGCTCGAAAGCATCCTGTTTGGCACCACCAAGGGCACCTATACCGACGCCTCAGATAAGCCCGGCCTTTTTGAAGAGGCCAACCACGGTACCATCCTGCTGGACGAACTCAACTCCATGCCGCTTGGTCTGCAAGCCAAGTTGCTACGCGTTTTGCAGGAAAAGCGCGTCCGGCGACTTGGATCGCACGAAGAAATACCAGTAGATGTGCGGATTATCAGTATTCTCAATCAGCATCCGCTTGAGGCAGTGCAGAGCGGCGTGCTGCGGCGGGACTTTTTTTACCGCCTTGCGGTGGTAAGCTTGGCAGTGCCGCCATTGCGCGAGCGGCGAGAGGATATTCCCCTGCTTGTCAAATCTGTGGTGGCAAATACGGAGGGCGGCAATCCGGTCAGTATTTCCGGCGAGGCCATGCGCATGTTCATGGAATACCACTGGCCTGGTAATGTCAGAGAGCTGGAGCATGTGATTGAGGGCAGCTTGGCAATGATGAACGAAGAACGTTCCATTGATCTCAATTCGCTCCCAAAGCATTTTCTCGAGTTCTACCAAAAAGATCGCAATGAGCCAGCGGGTGTGCCAGTAGCACAACTGGCTGAAGCCGCTTCAATTATTGAAAGCGAGCATAAGGAATCATATTACGACTATAGCGTGATTCAGAGAGGTACTGTTGTTTCGCTTAAAGAATGCATGAATGCCTACGAATCTTCATGTATAAATAATGTGTTGCGGATAACAGGCGGAAATGTGGCCAAGGCTGCGCGGATGATGCATCTTACGCCAGCTGGATTGCGCTACAGGATAAAAATGTTGAAGATTGATGATTCTTATTATTAGGCATGCCTTGTAGGTAGCTGTAGTTATTATTTTTTTTACTTTCATTGGTGATGGGCGCAGTACACGTCTGCCGCAGTCGAGACTATGGCGCAATGCTGCTTTTTGGGGCGATTGCCGTGGGATGCGCAAGGCAGGGGCTGATACCGAGGTAAACAGCAAGCACTGGGCAAAAAATGGACTAGGTGATTGAAGGCTGGGCACAATTTTTAAAGTCCGGCCCGAATGCGGCCAGATGAAAGCCACGAGCCCCTTGACCAGCCGCGTCTTGTGGTGATGGTAACATCTATTGAAAAGAACACGTTGACCGGGATTAATGGTGCTGGGGCGGCCTCTGGCAGGATATCTGTTTTGATGCAATCAAGCGGTTGTCATGCTGTGAGCCGGGCTGGATTTTTATCCGGCTTTTTATTGTGCGATCTCTTTGATCTAGCTGCGGCATTTGCAAGGTGAAAGGGCTAAAATGACCACGAACATTGTATGGAGAAGAGACGGATTTTTATTACGGTCAGCCCGTTTTGAAGATTCAGAGCCTTACTATGAGCAGAATTACAATCCCCTGGACAGAGAACTGGTAAGAATGACAGGGTGCAAGGATAGTTTTACAAAAGTAGAAGTCACCTCATTTTTTAGTAAATCCATTGAAGCTGCCGACAGATATCTATTTTTACTCATGGCACCGGACAAGAGTATTATTGGCGAATGCGTTGTGAGCGAGATTGATCATGCTCTTCGCAGCGCTCATTTTCGCATTGCTATTCTTCAAAATGCATATAGGGCAAGAGGACTTGGAACATGGGCAGTTCAGTCCATTTGTCGTTTTGTTTTCGATGAATTAAAGATGCATCGTCTTGAACTGAATGTGTTTTCATACAACACGCAGGCACGGCGTGTGCATGAAAAATCAGGATTCAGGATAGAAGGTATCCGGCGCGATGCGATTATGTATGGTGGCAAGTATGAGGATGATATTTTAATGGCCATGCTGGAAGACGAATGGAATTTAATTAACTAAAATATAAAGATAATCTTGCAAATGTCTTGCCCTCTGCTGATGCGTTTTGCCCACATGTGTGGTGTAAAAAACTTCAGATAATTCTTCTTGTGTACGAATCGAATTTTTCACCAGCGCGGTGCTACCGTTACGGCCTGAGACCCCACTGAATACCTTGATTGCAGCAGTCTAAAGCAGACAGTGGTGCAATTACTCAATGCCGTGTGCATCCCTATCGACAAGCTGATGCCCTTACGCTAACTTGATATACAACTTTAGGCCGAATCATGTCGGCGCATCTGCAACAGCAAGGTATCCTGTGTTTTTTTATAGCGCTTGTCGTGTCCTGCCTGCCTTTAAGGGCGGCGGGTCATGACAGCATCAGCGCCTTCAGGTTGGAGGCCCTCATTCGAGGCGGCGTGTCAGCGCCCGCCTGTTTCCCCTTCCCATAGCCTAGGCAGGAAGCGGGGGCTTTTTTATTGCCTGCCGTACTCCTGCTCTTGTTCCATATCTCCCCACGTTTCCCCCTGTAGCAGTTTAGTTGCCGAAGCTTCCCATTGTATTGACCGTCTTGCAGCACTGCGCTGCTGGCGCTTTTGTCATATTGCCCGCTCCACAGCCTTGCGCTGTGCGGCGGGTTTTGTTTTGCGTTTTTGTACCGCAGCAATGGGTACGATCAGGAGTATGCGCTATGTATGTAGCTGGAATTGATGTTGGTTCTGTGGCTGCAAAGGCCGTTGTGCTTGAGCTGCTGCCCAACGGCGGCTCGCAGATTGCCGGGCGGGCAGTGCTGCCCACAGGCTGGAATACCGCCGAGGCGGGCGAATTTGCGCTCAACAATGCCTGCGAGGCTGCCGCAATGGCGCGCAACGATCTGAGGCATGTCACTGCCACGGGCTACGGGCGCATTGCCCTGCCTTTTGCCGACAAAACGGTTACGGAGATCAGTTGTCATGCGCGGGGCGCTGCACATCTTTTCCCCCGCGCCGGGCTTGTGCTCGATATCGGCGGGCAGGACAGCAAGGTGATAAGCCTGGATATTCCGCGAGAAGTGGAGGCGGGCAATATGGATGCGGCTGGCGGCGCGGCCAGTTTGGGCGCGCTCAAATCCGCCAGCAAACCGGGCGCAGTGCGCGATTTTTTGATGAACGACAAGTGCGCGGCAGGCACCGGACGTTTTTTGCAGGTGCTCTCGGGTATTTTGAACATGCCGTTGGACGAGCTGGGCAAGGCAGCCGCCACTGGCAAGCCTGTGGCCATCTCAAGCATGTGCGCTGTGTTTGCAGAAACAGAGATTGTGGGCCTGCTGGCCCGCAGCACGCCGCCGCAAGATATAGCAGCAGGGGTGTTCCGCGCCATTGCCCGCAGAATGTGCGCCCTTGCCCGGCGCATCCCCATGCAGGGGGAATGCGTATTCACCGGCGGCCTGGCGACCAGCCCCGCCTTTGCCGCCATTCTTTCAGACGAACTTGGCCTGACAGTTCAGGTGCCGCACGACCCGCAGACTGTGGGTGCGCTTGGGGCGGCCCTGATTGCCGCAGATTTGTGCGCGAAAAAAGACCGCGCTCTCAATACACAGCAATAACATCAATAACCTCAATAACCTCGCAAGGAAGGAAAGCATCATGAAGTGTGCCAGCTTTGACCGCATTATTACTGCTTTTGAAAAAAACGCTCTGGCAGTGCAGGAGGCCAAGAGGGAAGGTAAAAAAGTTGTGGGCCAGTACTGCCTGTACAGCCCTTCTGAAATAGCGGTGGCCGCAGGGGCCATCCCGGTTTCCTTGTGCGGCACCCGCAACGATTCCATCCCCGCGGCAGAAGAAATGCTGCCCCGCGCCCTTTGTCCGCTCATCAAGAGCAGCTTCGGCTTTGCGCTTAAAGACAGTTGCCCCTACCTGAGCGCGGCAGATGTGGTTGTGGCCGACACCACCTGTGACGGCAAAAAGAAAATGTACGAGCTGCTTGCAGCCTACAAACCCGTTTTTCTGCTGCAACTGCCCCAGGTGCAGAATGATGACGCCCTTGCATACTGGCGGCATCAGTTTGAGCTGCTCATCGCCTATCTGGAAAAAGAATTTGGCGTATCCATCACAGAGCAGAAACTGCGCGACGCCATCAAGCTCATGAACCGTGAGCGCATGGCCCTCAAGGCCGTTATGGATCTGGCAAAGCGCAAACCCTCGCCCATCACGGGCATGGAGCTGCTGGAAATCGGGTTCAAAACGTCCTTCTTCCCTGATAAGGAAAAAGGCATCTCCATGATGCTGGAACTTGCGGACGATCTGGGCAAAATGGCCGATGCGGGCCAGACAGGCGTTGCCGCAAGCGCGCCGCGCATACTGCTGACGGGCGTTCCTGTGGGCATGGGGTCGCACAAGGTTGTGCGCCTGATTGAAGAATGCGGCGGCAGCGTGGTCTGCCTTGATAACTGCTCCGGCTACAAGAAAACCCGCGTGATGATGGACGAGCAGGGCGACCCGCTGACCGAGATGGCCCGCCGTTATCTGGATGTGCCCTGTGCCGTCATGTCGCCCAATCCGCGCCGCTACGAGGCCATCAAGGAACTGGCGGCAGATTTCGCGGTGGATGCTGTGGTTGACCTGACCTGGCAGGGCTGCCAGACCTATGCGGTGGAATCGTCCTCCCTCAAGAAATTTGTTCAGGAATCCTTGCAGTTGCCCTTCCTGCAAATCGAAACAGACTACTCTGAAACGGATACGGAGCAGCTCAAGGTTCGCGTAGAGGCGTTTATCGAAATGCTGTAGAAGCTGCGGTTACTCCCGCCAGCGTCAGGCGGCCCGCGCTGCTCCCGAATGTAATTACGGGGCAGGGCAGGCCGCCTGATTTTTTTTGCGGATGCGCATGCGCTTGGGCCCTCAGATTATGGTCTTGGCAGCCTCAGCTTCTCTTTTTGCGCACTTGTAATGGTACATCTTAACGTCTGCCCGCGAAATGGTGTCGTCAATGCTGACATCCTGCGCCGGGTCAAATTGCGCAATGCCGTACGAAAAGCACAGGCAGAAGTTTCCAATGGTAACTTGTCGTGCCTCAACGCAAATTTCAGCAATCTTTTTTTCTGTTGCGTCCAGGCTGGCGTTGAACAGCAATGTAACAAACTCATCACCGCCAATGCGGTACGTTGAGCCCTGAGTCCTGAAATTTTTCATAAGAAGCTGGGCAAGGGCCCTGATGTGTTCATCGCCAGCCGAGTGACCAAACTGGTCGTTGATGGCTTTAAGTTTGTTCAGGTCGCACGACACCACGGTTATGTTTTTTTGTTGCTCTGTACCGTGCAGCTTGTGGGTGGCCAGTTCAAAGGCGTTGCGGTTCATTGCGCCTGTGAGCAAATCTGTATATGCGAGCCATTGATAGAGGGGAATGGAAAAGCTGCGAATCAGCACAATGGCCACAAAGCCAACGCCAATGGCAACGCAAATGGAAGCAATGATGTAATACCGCTGGGAGCTTGCGGTATTTTCAGCAAAATATTCTCCGTCAAATTCGATAACAAGAGCGCCAACCGTGACTCCGTTGCTTTTGATCGGTTCGCAAGACGGAATGATCATGCCCCATGATGTATTAAGAATATCTGTTGCATGAAAAACATCACCATCTAGACATTTGTTCACAGCGGGGAGAATTTCGGCTTCTATGGGCGAACCGCAGGCACGAAAATCTTCTGAATCCCGTGGCAGGCCATCAACAACATATATGGCATTGCCTTCAGAATTGCGCTTTGCCGTGTAGAGATACCTGACGGCGGTTATTTTACGAACGTCGTCAAGCTCTTGCTGCACCTTATTGTAAAGGTGCGAATCCTCATCTTTGTCATCATAAATTGCAGTGAAGTTTTCTGGCGGTATGCGGTCAAGCAAGAGAGAAAAAATGGCGTCTGACCTCATGGTTGTTATGAGTTTTAAATCAAGATTTCTGTAATAATAGAAAATTGAAGTTATCAACGCCGCAGTTATTATTATGGAAATAACAACGAGAGAGAGTAATTTTAACTCTGCGCGTGAGAAGGTTTTATCAAATTTGTTTCTGTCCGTTGATTCTGTATAGTACTTCTTAAGCATATCAGATTCCCTTGAAATGAATGCGATGATGGCTTCTCAATTTATACGCTACAATAAACTATATTTGATATCAAGCTTCTCAACTTTTTGAAATAATTATCTTATAATAAACAGGATATTGAAGTGAAAAATTTTATGAGTCAAATTGGTCGCGTAAATATAAGTTAATTTAATCTGCAAATATTAATATCGAAAGTGTGGTTGAAGTCATTGTCAGCTCGCATAAGTAACCACGCAGTAACGGTTCTTACCTGGGTAGGATATGCATGTCGCAGGTAAACTGGCGGTATGGGCAGTACAAGCAATGGCAAAAAGGTGAGATTGTGAAAAAGTGTTTTTTTGCACTGTTGCAAAAAAACACTTTTTTAAATTATATTGTAAATTAAGTATGTTATAAAAAATATGTTGTAAATTTGCAACAATGAGAATTGATGGTGGTTTCTGGAATTTTGGAGATATTTTTAAAAAATATAAATATTACATATAGTTAAATATAATGGCACGGATGATGCTCTTATGTGGTCATTGAGATGAATATCACAAGCATCTCGCTTGAACATAATCACCATTCAGGAGTTTCATCATGAGTCAGTGCGGTTGCTGCATGTCCCCCCAGGAAGAACGCGTTGTCAATAAGAGCGTTGACCGTAAAGGGCGCGAGCGCGTTTACGGCATTCTGGAACAGAACCAGTTCAGCCTTCCCCACGTGGACGTTGAGCGCGCCAAGTATTTCACCGAATCCATGCGCGAAACCGAAGGTGAACTGCTGACCCTGCGCTGGGCCAAGGCCCTGAAAAACGTGGCCGAAAAAATCACCGTATATATTACCCCCAGCCAGCTTATTGCTGGCCGCGTGGGCAAGTTTGGCCGTTACGGCATTCTGTATCCTGAAATCGACGGCGACTTTTACCGCGAAGTACTGGCCGACCTTGAGCACCGCGACAAGAGCCCCTTCCAGATTTCGCAGGAAGACATCAAGGTTGTTATGGAAGAGATCGCCCCCTACTGGGAAGGCAAGACCTACCATGAACACCTCAACAAGACCCTGCCTGCCGAAATCCGCAACGTCACCTATGTGGACGAACGCGGCCTCAAGTCCAAGTTCGTGGTAAGCGAAACCTCGTCCTACCGTTCGGCCCTTCAGTGGGTGCCGGACTACGAAAAGGTCATCAAGCGCGGCTTCCTCGATATTCAAAAAGAAGCCCGCGAAAAGCTTGCCACCCTTGATCTGACCAACTCCGTTGATCTGTGGGACAAGAAGCCCTTTCTCGAAGCCATGATCATCGTGTGCGACTCCATCATGATCTGGGCCAAGCGCCACGCCGATCTGGCCCGCGAACTTGCCGCCAAGGAAGGTGACCCCAAGCGCAAGGCCGAGCTGCTCCAGATAGCCGAAACCTGCGATCACGTGCCCGCTCACCCTGCCCGCAGCTTCCGCGAAGCCATGCAGTGCCAGTGGTTTGTGCAGATGTTTTCGCGCATCGAGCAGAAGGCCAGCGCCATCATCTCCAATGGCCGTATGGACCAGTACCTGTACCCCCTGTACAAAAAGGACATTGAAGAAGGCATCATCAGCCGCGAAGAAGCCAAGGAACTGCTCGAATGCATGTGGGTGGACATGGCCCAGTTCATCGACCTGTACATCAACCCCACGGGCGTTGAGTTCCAGGAAGGCTACGCCCACTGGGAAGCCGTGACCATCGGCGGCCAGACCCCCGATGGCGAAGACGCCACCAACGATCTGACCTACCTGTTCCTTGAATCCAAGCGCGAATTCCCGCTCAACTACCCCGACCTTGCCGCGCGCATCCACTCCCGTTCGCCCGAACGCTTCCTGCGCGAAGTGGCCCTGACCATCAAGGATGGCTCCGGCTTCCCCAAGCTCATCAACGATGAAGAAGTGGTGTTCCTCAACACCATCAAGGGCTGCCCGGTCAACGAAGCTCTGGACTACGCCGTTTCCGGCTGCACCGAAACCCGCATGCCCAACCGCGATACCTATACCTCCGGTTGCGTGTACGTGAACTTTGCCACCGCCCTTGAAATGACCATGTACAATGGCCGCATGCAGCACTACGGCGATGAGGTTGTGGGCCTTGAAACGGGCGAAGCGACAACCTTCAAGAACTGGGAAGACTTTTACGAAGCCTACAAGGCCCAGCACCTCAACCTGCTGCGCAAGGCCTTCCAGCAGCAGCATGTGGTGGACAAGCTGCGCCCGCAGCACTTTGCCGCGCCGCTTTCTTCCGTGCTGCACAACCTGTGCATGGAAAACCTCATGGATCTGCACTGCGAAAAGATCCCCGGCGGCGTGGATTACTCCTACTTTGAATTCCTGGGCTACGGCACTGTGGTGGACTCCCTTGCCGCCATCAAAAAGCTGGTGTTTGAAGAAAAACGCCTGAGCATGAAAGAAGTGGTGGAAGCCTGCAAGGCCGACTTCAAGGGTGCCGAACCCGTGCGCGAAATGCTGCGCAACGCCCCCTGCTACGGCAACAACGATCCCTATGTGGACAGCATTGCCAAGGACGTTGACCGCGTGACGCAGGTGGAAGCTGAAAAGAGCTCCCGCGATCGCGGCGTGCATGTGGACGTGCGCTACGTGCCCATCACCTCGCATGTACCCTTTGGCAAGGTGGTTTCCGCCACGCCCAACGGCCGCCATGCCTGGACTGCGCTTTCCGACGGTTCTTCCGCTTCGCACGGCGCGGACAAGAACGGCCCCACCGCGGTTCTGCTTTCCAACTACCATTCCAAGAACTACGGCATGACCAACCGCGCTTCCCGCCTGCTGAACATCAAGCTGTCGCCCAAGTGCGTTTCCGGCGATGAAGGCACCGAGAAGATCGTGAACCTTATCCGCACCTGGTGCGACCTCAAGCTGTGGCACCTGCAGTTCAACATCGTGAACAGGCAGACCCTGCTCAACGCCCAGAAAGAACCCGACAACTACCGCAGCCTGCTGGTGCGCATTGCAGGGTACAGCGCGTACTTCTGCGATCTTTCCCGCGATCTGCAGAACGACATCATCGACCGTACCGAACACGCCCAGTTCTAACATATCGCCGCGAGGGGCTTTTGCCGGACTGCGTCAAGTTTCTTGCCGGATACCAAAGGCCCCTCGCAGCGATACTCTCCAAAACCCTCAAACAAACAGACCGTCAGGGGAGGGGCAAGCCCCCTCCCGAAAATTTCCAGCGCGGAAATCAGCCGTTTAACAGAGTGCAAGCCCGCCATCTGTTCCTGATTTCTGACCGCGTTGACCGTGCCAACGCTCCGGGGGGAGGGGAGCAATCCCTTCCCCCTTTGAATTTACTCAAACGGCGCGCCAGGGCTGGCCGCACACCAAGGATGACCCCATGACTGACGCACAAGTACAAGGCGTTGTTTTTAATATACAGAAGTTCAGCGTGCACGATGGCGAAGGTATCCGCACCCTGGTTTTCCTCAAGGGTTGCCCTCTGCGTTGCCGTTGGTGCAGCAATCCGGAGTCGCAGAATCTCCACCCCGAGCACGCCTTCAATCCCTCGCGTTGCCTTACTGCCCAGGTCTGCGGGCGCTGCCTCAATGCCTGTACTTCGGGCGCGCTCAGCCTTGTGGATGGCCTGATCGCGCATGACCGCAGCAAGTGCAGCGAATGCTTTGCCTGTGTGCGCGCCTGCCCCTCGGGCGCGCAGAGCGTATATGGCGAAACCATGTCTGTGCGGCAGGTGCTTGATAAAGTTGAAGAGGACGGCGTCTTTTATCACCGTTCCGGCGGCGGCATGACACTCTCCGGCGGCGAGGCCCTCATGCAGCACGAATTTGCCAATGCCCTGCTGCGCGAGGCCCGCAAACATCACATCAATACCACCATCGAAACCTGTGGCTGTTATCCCTACGAGCATCTGCATGAGGCCTGCAACCACCTGAACAAGCTGATTTTTGACATAAAGAGCCTTGACCCTGTGCAACACAAAAAGCATACGGGCGTGGATAATATGCTGATTTTGCGCAATTTTGCACGAGTCTGCGAGGACTTTCCCCAGTTGCCCATACTTGCGCGTACCCCGGTGATACCCGGATTCAATGACACCGAGGACGATATCCTGGCTATCCGCGAATCAATTCCCCGGCGTCCCAATATCCAGTACGAGCTGTTAGGCTACCACCGTATGGGGCAGCCCAAGTATGGCTACCTTGGCCGCCAGTATGAACTTGAAGGCGCAAAGCTTGATGAAGCAAAGATGGAGCACTTGAGAAAAATTGCTTCTTAGTGCTGAATTTGTTGTATTTTTATGGAATCAAGCGCCAGGACCGCAAGGCCCTGGCGTTCTGTTTTTGGGATGAATATTGGTGGTTGTGTAAAAATGCACAGCCAGCTATTGGGTGTGTGTTTTTTTGCACAGGTTGGTTGCTCTACTTTTATATAACATGCTTATTTTTAATGATAAAATATTGTTTTTTGATTTGTTGCAATTCTGCAACGGGTGAGTGCGTGTGGAGAAGAATGATAAATAATTCTTATTCCTGATTAAAATATATAATTATTTTAGAGTATTATAAAATTATTTACGTCTCCTTTTGCCATTTGCAATCAGTATGAGGGCAGTGTGCAGCACTATTTGTGAGTGCTGCCAACCGGTGCAGTTTTTCAGAAATATATCTCCCCGCCATATTTTTTATAACATAATGATATTATAGATATTTTTTAATGATATCTATTGTTATCACTATTAGGAGGCTTGTTTTTGCACTCAATTTCACAATAGGCACGCTTCTTGCCTTTAGGGATGCATAGCCGCGAGGCACAATTTTTATTCCTAAAGGAATGTTTCATGAACATCATTGATTTCCGTTTTCGCCCCAGCACCCCTGACGCCGTTAAGGGAATGCTTTCCAACAAAGTGTTCGGCGGCATGTTTGAACTTTTCAAATACGCTGACCGGGCCAAGCCAGAGCCTATTGAAAAGATCGTTGCCGACATGGAAAAGCAGGGCGTGGTCAAAGGGGTTGTGACAGGGCGTGACGCTGAAACCACCTATGGTCTTGGATCCGCCAATCCCGGTATTCTTGAGCTCATGCGCCAGTACCCGGACAAGTTCATCGGCTTTGCCGGGCTTGATCCCCACAAGGGCATGGACGCCACAGCAGAGCTTACAAACATGGTGAACAAGGGCATGCGCGGCGCGGCCATTGACCCGTATCTTGCGCGCATCCCTGCCAGCCATGCCAGGTATTATCCCATCTACGCCAAATGCTGCGAACTTGACGTGCCCATCGTCATCACAACCGGCCCCGCCACTCTGGTGGACGGTGCGGTGATGGATGATGCCCACCCCCGGCACATCGACCGCATAGCCGCCGATTTCCCCAAGCTCAAGATTGTTATCAGCCACGGCTGCTACCCCTGGGTGAGCGAGGTCATCATGACCGTGCACCGTAACCGCAACGTGTACATCGACCTTGCGGAATACGAAGAACAGCCTTTTTCCGAAGGCTACATCAAGGCCGCCAATACCCTCATCGGCGACAAGGTGCTCTTTGCCAGCGCGGCGCCATTTATGGATTTTCAGGAGCAGATCGAGCTGTACAAGCGGCTCCCCTTTACGCCGGAAACGCTTGAAAACGTCATGTACAACAACGCGGCGCGTCTGCTCAATCTTTAATGATTGCAGGCGCAAGCCGCGAGGCTGCGCATCTGCCCAGCGAGTTTTGACCGGGAGCGGATCGGTTTCGTGTCCTGGTAGTGAATAAACGAAGTGGCTTCAGGGAATGTTCCCCCCGGGCGCTAGCGCTTTGGCGCAAAGGCCAGTATGAACATCCAGGCAAAAGGATCAAAGGAAAACCATGCATAGCGAACAAATGACTCACGACCAGAAGAAGAATCTGCGCCGCGTTGTGGCTTCGTCCATCATCGGCGCTGTCATCGAATGGTACGACTTCTTCCTGTACGGCGTTGTGGCCGGGCTTTTCTTCAACAAGCTGTATTTCCCTGATTTTGACGCGCGTATCGGCACTATGCTTGCTTTTGCCACTTTTGCGGTCGGCTTTGTGGCGCGGCCTTTGGGCGGCGTGATTTTTGGCCATTTTGGCGACAAGCTGGGCCGTAAAAAAATGCTCATCCTGACCCTGGAAATCATGGGTATCGCCACTGTCTGCATCGGCCTTATCCCCACCTACCACACCATTGGCATCTGGGCGCCTATCCTGCTGATCGTCTGCCGTCTTGCCCAGGGCATCGGCCTTGGCGGCGAGTGGGGCGGCGCGGTGCTCATGTCTTATGAATCCGCACCGGCAGACAAGCGCGCCTTTTACGCCAGCCTGCCGCAGATCGGCATGTCGCTTGGTCTGTTGCTTGCCTCGGGCATCGTGGGCTTCTTCTCTGTTGTTCTTACTGACGAAGCCTTCCTTAACTGGGGCTGGCGCGTTGCCTTCCTGCTTTCTGCCGTGCTGCTTGCCGTTGGCGGCTACATGCGCAGCACCGTGCAGGAAACCAAGGACTTTTCTGAAGCCAAGGAGAAGATGCCTGAAGCCAAGTATCCCCTGCTGGACGCCTTCAAGCGTTATCCCAAGATGATGCTGGCCTGCATGGGCGCACGCTTTATCGATGGCGTGTCCTTCAACGTCTTTGGCGTGTATTCGCTCACCTATCTTACGCAGCAGCACGGCATTGGCCGCTCCGCAGCCCTGACCGCCGTGATGATTTCTTCTCTCGTCATGTCCTGCTTTATCCCCTTCTGGGGCCATATGGCCGACAAGCACGGCAAAGCCAAAATTTACGGCGTGTGCGCTGTGCTGCTCGGTATCTCCAGCTTCCCGGCCTTCTGGGTGCTGCATAACTTCTCCGGCAACTACCTGTGCGTGGTGCTTGCCCTGGCGCTGCCTTTCGGCATCCTGCACGCCGCCGTGTTCGGCACCATGTCCAGCGTGTTTTCTGAAAGCTTTGACGCTTCGGTGCGTTACTCCGGCATCTCCTTTGTTTATCAGTTCACCGCCATCTTTGCCTCGGGTCTGACCCCCATGGTCGCCGCCATGCTCACCGGCATGGCCGATGGCGCGCCCTGGTACCTCTGCGGCTATCTGGCCGGCATTGGCGTGCTCAGCGCGCTTTCCACCCTGTGGCTCAGCCGCATGGCCCGCGCCCGCCGCAATGCCCAGGCCAGCAATACTGTTACCCAAACCCCTAAGACCGCAATGGTAGAAGCCACCAGCGCCGAAGGGTTCTAACAATGGAACACGCTGTCGGCTTTTGCCGGACGGCAGCGCCTTTCATTTGCTCCCATGCCCGTAAAACGGGCGTGGGAGCATACTTGCGCCCTGGGAGATAATGCATGTACAATCCCCACATGCTAGCAGACTATGTAGAACAACTTTGCGATACCTTCCGGGACGCTATCTGCGTTACTGACCGGGAAGGCATCGTTACGCTCGTGAACAAGCGCCATGCGGAACTGACCGGTATTTCCCGTGAAAAGATGGTGGGGAGCCGCATTCAGGACATGGTGCAGAACGGCATTTTTGACGTTGTGCTTAATCCGCGCATTGTGGAAACCGGGCAAAAGGTCTCAAGTGTACAGAACCTCTACAACGGGCGCACCTTGCTGCTTGACGGGCACCCTGTAAAGGACGCCACGGGCAAGGTCGCCTATGTGGTAACGGTTATCCGTGATATCACGGCGCTGACCGAACTGCGCGAGGAAATTACCGCGCAGCGCGAACTGCTTGAAACTTTTCAGAATCTCAGCAGTGAAGGCGTCACGGGCAACCAGTACCCGCGCGTGGTGCAAAGCCCTGTCATGCAGCGCCTGTACGCCGAAGCCTGCGCCATTGCAGAAACGGACGCAACCGTGTTGCTGCTGGGTGAAACCGGCGTGGGCAAGGACGTTGTGGCCCGGCATATCCACCGCAACAGCCTGAGGGCCGATGCGCCCTTTATCAAGGTGGACTGCGGCAGCATCCCTGAAAACCTGATAGAAACGGAACTGTTCGGCTATGTTCCCGGCAGTTTTTCCGGCGCAAGCAAGCATGGCAAGGCCGGGCTTGTGGAGGCGGCCTCGGGCGGCACCCTGTTTCTTGATGAAATTGGCGAACTGCCCATGACCATGCAGTCGCGCCTGCTGCGGGTGCTACAGGATTGGGAAGTGCTGCGCGTGGGCGCCACAGTGCCCAAAAAGGTGGATGTGCGCGTTGTGGCCGCCACCAACAAGGAGCTGGAGCGCGAGGTCGCCAAGGGCACGTTCCGTTCTGATCTTTATTACCGCCTCAAGGTGGCGGTGCTGAACATCCCGCCCCTGCGCTCGC
Organism: Desulfovibrio intestinivivus; assembly: GCF_053570665.1. Lineage (NCBI taxonomy): Bacteria > Pseudomonadati > Thermodesulfobacteriota > Desulfovibrionia > Desulfovibrionales > Desulfovibrionaceae > Desulfovibrio > Desulfovibrio intestinivivus. The sequence continues at coordinate 2,382,604 of NZ_JBRBQT010000001.1, forward strand.
GACGCGTGGATATTCTGCCGTTGGCGCAGAGCTTTTTTACCTTTTACGGCAAGAAGTACCGCAAGGCCGTCAATCTTTCTGACGAGGCCAAGCAGGTGCTGCAAAACCACACATGGCCGGGCAATGTGCGCGAGCTGGAAAACCTCGTGCAGGGGCTGGTGGTGACCTGCAAGCATGGGCTTGTGGGCGTGCGCGATCTGGCGGGCATCCGCCCCTTGCCGCCGTGCGAATCCGGCGAAGGGCGCTACGCCTTGCCCTCCATTGAAGGCCGCTCGCTCAAAAGCATCATGAAGGAAGTGGAAACTGCGGTCATCGAAAAGGGCATGCAGCGCTACGGCTCCATCAGCGAGCTTTCGCGCCAGTTTCAGATGGACCGCAGCACCATATTTCGCAAAGTTAAGGAAATTGAAGCCATCAAGCATGGTTAGCGGCTGCGCCAGCCAGATCAATCCACCTGGGCGGCATTGTTTGCCGTGGGCTTTTGCAGCGGCGGCTGTTGCAATCTGCGCCATCGCAGCGCGACTGAATATTCTGGAGTATGCATGAAGGGTCTGAACCTTGCGCGTGAATTTTATGCGGCCTGCCTTCCCGCTTTGCGGGCGGAGATTCCCGACATTATGGACGTGGCCGCCGCTGGTCTGGTGGGCGAAGGCTCGGAATGCTTTGGCTGCGACGATGCGGAATCCCAGGATCACGACTTTGGCCCGGCTTTTTGCCTCTGGTTGCCGCGCCAGATTCTGCGGGCAGAGCTGCCGCGCATAGAGGCTGCCTTTGCCCGCTTGCCACGCGAGTTTCAGGGCTTTGAAAGCAGGCTTGCGCCTGAGCGCAGGCAGGGAAGGGTAGGGCCGCTGCCCATTGAAGATTTTTATGCCTTTTTTACCGGGCTGGAAGACGTGCCCGCCACCTGGCAGCAGTGGCTTGCCATCCCCGAACATCAGCTTGCGGCCTGCACCAACGGTCAGGTTTTTGAAGACCGGGGCGGGGAATTTACGCGGCGGCGCGATGCCCTGCTGGCGTGCTATCCGCGCGATGTGCTGCTCAAAAAGATGGCGGCCCGCTGCATGATCATGGCACAGGCCGGGCAATACAATCTGCCCCGCAGCCTCAAGCGCAATGATTCTGTGGCGGTCATGCTGGCAACGGCGCGCTTTGCGGAGGCGGCGCTTTCCTTCGTCTTTTTGTGCAACCGCCGTTACATGCCCTTTTACAAATGGGCCGGAAAGCTGGCCGCAACTTTGCCCGTGCTCGGCCCGCAACTGGCGCGCGCATTGAGCCTTGTGGCGCAGACCCCGGCCAATCAGGAGCACGGAGCGCAGATTGTTGCGGCGGTGGAAGAATTTTGCGGCATGGCGGCGGCGCATCTGCGCGCTGTGGACCTGAGCCGCGCATCCGGCAACTGGCTCTGGGAGCATGGGCCGCAGATTCTGCGGCATGTGGAAGAGCCAGCCCTGCTGCATATGGATATGCTGCAAGGCTGATCTTGCCCCGCAGCCCTTGCCTCTGGCTGCATTAGAAAGCCTTTTTACTCTGTCGAGCACCTATTCCACGAGGAGTTGCCGATGGCCGCACAACGCCAATGGCTTGATGAACTGCGCCCCGCCCTTAATCTGATGAAGCAGGGCCAACCGCAAAGGTGCATTGAAGCGCTGGAAGCGCTTGTTGCGCGGTATCCCGGCGATGATCTTTGCCGCGCTCTGGCGCTGGACGGCATGGGCCGTGCCAATTTTGCCCTGCAACGCCCGGATGCCGCCGTTCAGGCCCTGCAGGAAAGCCTTGCCCTGTTGCGCGCCGTCATGGGCCCCACAGCGCCCATGACCCTCGGGGCCATGCAGAACCTTGCCCATGCACTGCTTGGGCTTGAAAAGGTAGAAGAAAGCCTTGATCTTGGGCGTGAAGCCCTGCGGCTTACCATTGAGGCCTGCGGGTCGGATTCCCCACAGGTTGCGGAAGCGCAGTTGCGTCTTTCCTCCGCCTATTACCGCAAGCGCGATTTTGACCGGGCGGAATCCCTTATGCTCAGCGCCAAGGAAATCTGGGAAAAACAGGGTTTCTGCGTGCCGCAACTGGGTGTTTGCCTCAATAACCTTGGGCGCATCTGCGAAGAACGCGGGCAGCTTGCCGAAGGCATCGCCCTGCACCGTCAGGCCGTGGCTTTGCGGCGGGAACTGCTGGGCGAGCACGAGGAAACGGCTTTTTCTCTGGGTAATCTTGGCGTGGCGCTGGCCTCTGCCGGGCAGTGGGACGAGGCCGCCGCGACCTTGCAGGATTCTGTGAGCATGTACGACCGCCTTGGTCTTGGCATGGGCGCAGAAGCGCAGGGCTACAAAAAGAATCTTGAAATCTGCCATCAGGCCAGAGCGGCTGCGGCCCCCACGGCGTGAGCTGAAGGAGTATAGGCTATGCAGGAAAATTTTGATCGGGAAGCAGCGCTTGCCGAGATCATTGAACGCGAGCTTGCCATGTTTTTGGCCACCAACAACGAGGGCGGCGTTTCAGAATGCCAGACCCGGCCCGACACATTCCGCGCCATGCGAAAAATGGCCCATTCCGCGCACGAAGATGCCGTGCTGGATTCGTACCTTGCCGATTTGCGGCAGGCGGAAGTGAACAGCCGCAATCTTATGGTTGAAAAATACGCCCGCATGGACGACCGTTTGCCGCCCCTGAGCACAAGCCCGCTGCTGGATGAAATCGCCGATGCTGAAGAGGCCTTTCTGCATGAGGCCCAGACGCGCTATCCGCACGTCATAAAAAGCAACGGTCAGGGTATGTTTCGCCGTTACCTGCGCTGCGAGCTTGAAACGCTTTCGGACAGAACGCTGGAACTCTACGCCGCGCAGGTGCGCCGCGCGCAACAGCAGGGCCGCAACCTTGTGGTGGAACGGCACGATTTTTTGATGCGCCTGCTGGGCAAGGGCGGCATTGACGCCTGCGAAGCCGCAGCACAGGGCAAATAGCAGGGGCGCGGGATATGGAATTTGGTTTTATCGGCGTAGGTGCCATGGGCGGGCCGCTGGCGCGCAATCTTATCCGCGCGGGCAAAACCGTGCACGTGTACAACCGCAGCGCCGAGGGGAGGGATAAAACCCTTGCCGTCGGAAAAAGCGGCGTACCCGCCATGAGTATGGCGGACATGGCTCCCTGCAAAGTCGTATTCACCTGCCTGGCCCTGCCGGAACATCTGACGGAAAAAGCCCTCGGCACGGATGGCCTGTACGCGCACATGCAACCCGGTTCCGTGCATGTGGAACTTTCGACCATCGATTCCCATACTGCCTTTGCCCTTGCCGAAGCCGCAGACAGGCAGGGTATTGCCTACATTCAATGCCCCCTTGGCAAAACGCCAGCCCATGCGGAACGCGGCGAAGCCCCGCTCTTTGTGGGCGGCGACCAGCAGGCCATTGCCGGGCTGGCCGAAGTCTGGCCCATTCTTGGCGTGTTCAACAATGTGGGCACGGTTGAAGCTGCCTGCGCGGTCAAGCTGGTCAGCAATCTTGTGGGCATGGCAAATCTTGCTGTTTTGAGCGAGGGGCTGCGCATAGGCGAGGCCGCCGGGGTGGAAAAAAATCTGCTGCTGCAACTGCTTGGCGAAACTGGCGCGCAAAGTTTTCAGCTTGATGCCAGGGGAAAATCCATGGCCCAAGGGGAGTATGATCCCCCGAGGTTCGCGCTGGAACTTGCCCTCAAAGATCTGCGCCTTGGCTGCGGTATGGCCCACGGCATGAATGTGGATGTGCCCCTGCTGGATATGGTTTTTGCCCGGTTCGGCCGTGGCGAGGCTGCGGGGCTGGGCAAGAAGGACTGCGCAGCGGTGCACGAAGTTTAGGGGCTGATTCAGCATAATTATATTGTCGGACTGGCAAGTATTTTCAGCTCGCACAAATACGCTGGCAAACAGCGGCAAGTCATAAAATTCGATAAAAGAACCCCCATCAGGCGGGCAGAGTATACCGGAAGGAGTACCTGTTTTTGCCTGATGGGGGCTGTTTTTTGGGGCTTGTCGCGCGGGTTCTGTGCAGAAAACGTGCGGGAGGCCCCATAATATGCTTTGTGTGGGCTTGATGCCTTTTGTGTTGGTTTACTTGAGCGCCGCCGCGCCAGCCTTGGAAACGGCGGTGTCTTCAGCCACGCTGCCGCCGCTCACGCCGATGGCCCCGACAATGACGCCATTGCGGATCAGCAGTTCGCCGCCGCCAAAGATGACAAGACCCCTGTTGGTGACTTCAATGCCATAAAGTTCCTTACCCGGCTGGGAGGCAGCGCCAAGCTGGGCAGTGGACATATTGAAATAGCGGGCCGTTATGGCCTTTTTTTGTGAAATATCGATGCTGCCAATAAAGGCCCCATCCTCACGGACAAAGGCTTTGAGGTTGCCCCCGGCATCCACAACGGCAATGTTCATGGGGATACCCTGTTTTACAGAGAAAGCTAGAGCAGTGTTGAGCACTGTCTGCGCTTCGGCCAGGGTAAGATCGCCAGGAAGCTGCTTAGCGGGTGCTGCGGCGTAAGCGTTGAAGGCAACAAGTAAAAGGACAAGAAAAAGAGGCAGGATACGGCGCACGGTGCTACTCCTTAGTTGATGTTAAGGAAACAGAATTTCAACCGTGGGGGGGGCGAAACCGTCACTGCGGGTTTGGCTCCTGATGCTTGAGGATAGCTCTTTGTGTAAAAAAGAACAATGTCGTTTTTGTGGCTAAACGGGCTGCGGATTGCTTGCCTGTGCAATGATTGCAAGCGCTTCAGCAAGAATCTAATCCACAGATTTTTTATTGCTGCCTGACCCTCCCCCCGAAAAGTATGCCATTGAAAAGTTCGTGTTCCTGACATAGGAGCACAAGAATGAAACGTAGCAGATTCACCGAAGAACAGATTATTGGAATCTTGCGGCAAGCCGAGGCTGGCGTTCGTGTTGTCGATCTTTGCCGTCAGAATGGTATTTCGGATGCGACCTTTTACAAATGTCGCAGCAAGTTCGGTGGAAGGAACATCTCTGACGCAAAGCGGTTACGCCAGTTAGAGGAAGAAAATGCACGGCTGAAAAGACTTGTAGGCGAGCAGGCACTTGATATTGTCGTCCTGAAGGACGTGATCTCAAAAAACTTTTGAAGCCCGCAGCCAACAGGGAAGCCGTGCATCACATTCAGGCTGCGCATGGCTACTCAGAGCGGCGGGCTTGCCGAGTGATTCAGTTTAATCGTTGTTCAGCCAGACGGCCACCATCTGAGGACCGTGATCTTCTTTTACGGACTCGGATGCTGGAACTGGCAAATGATCGACGGCGTTTCGGTTCTCCGCGCTTGCATGAATTATTGCGCCGGGAAGAGCTGGTGCAGAATCACAAGCGGACAGAAAGGATTTACCAGGAAGAAAACCTTTCGTTGCGCACCCGCAAACGCGTGAAGCGTCCAAGCCATGCCCGTATTGTCCAGGCTGGCCCTGATGGCCCGGATGAACAATGGGCGATGGATTTTGTAAGCGACTCCCTTATGGGTGGGCGACGCATCCAGATTTTGACAATTGCCGACCTGTGGGATCGTTCAAGCCCCGCACTCGAAGTGGATATGTCGTTGCCTGGAGTTCGAGTTGTGCGTGTTCTTGAAAGACTACGCCTTCAAGGTCGGTTGCCGCAGCGTATCAAGGTTGATAATGGGCCGGAATTTAGCGGTAAGGCCCTGGATGCATGGGCTTTTGAGCATGGAGTACAGATAGAGTTACTCGTCCGGGGACGCCTACGGATAATGGGCACATTGAAAGTTTTAACGGAAGATTCCGGGATGAGTGTTTAAATCAAAACGTGTTTCTGTCCCTGCACGATGCCCGCAGAACAGTTGAAGCTTGGCGGCAGGATTACAACCAGCAGCGACCGCACAGCTCATTGGGCTGGCTAACTCCGGAAGAGTTCCGTGAAAAGAATATAACCTGCAACCCATTGGGAACCACTAACTTACAAGTGGTATACGCAGTGGGGTAAGGTCACTCCGTCTTATCAGATGTATTTTGATGCAGATAAAAGCGTCACGTAAAAACATCATGATCTTTGAGGCGTTGGAATGTTGCCAAGTCCTGTTGCTGAATTGAGGATTGCGGTTTGCTTGATGGTGTGTTGTTTAAAATTTCTATGGGAGATATCAGCTCATCGTCCATGGTAAATGCACGCACTTTTTCTATCGAAGTGTAAATTTTTCACGCTTGGGATACCGTCAGCGACGGTCAACGCTATCTTGAAAAGATGCCAGCAGGATTTCTGCTATTTCACGGATTGCGCCCTTGCCGCCGGGACTAGTGGTACAATATGAAGATATTTCTATGGCCTTTGGGTGCGCGTCTGCAGGACAGCACGGCCACCCAGCAGCTGAGAGACAATTAAAATCATTTATGTCATTTCCAATATATGCTATCTGTTTAAAAGAGAGTCCCCGCTTAACAAGCCACCCCTCAAGCGCCTTCTTTTTGTCTTGGCATTGTTGTATAACCTCAATACGTAATTTTTTTGCTCTCGCACTTACGACGGGGTTTGATTCTTTTGATAAAATGAGCACTTCAAATCCATTTTTTTGTAATAATTCAATGCCCATGCCATCAGATCTGGAACAGCGAACACTTTCGCATCCATTTTGATCAACATATACGCAGTCGTCGGTGTGGACACCGTCAAAATCAGTCACCAGTGTTTTTATCCCTGGAGGTGGCGGCAGCCTAAGCTGTTGTCCCCTTCGTGCCGCAAATAATGCGTCAATGAGGCGCAAATCATCAACCGTATCAATTTCTACAAATGGCAATTCTAGAGGCACTAATTTCGTTGGCCCACAAAAACGGCTGCTATGTTTAATGAATTGTGCGACGCGCATGACGTAAACGGCACCAGTTTCGCGAAATCGCTGGGGTAAATCCTGGCGACGCACTCTTGGCTTTGTTTTATCGTGGTTTATGCCAAAGGCTTCGCCATTTGCATCTACACCCCAAAAAAAGCCATGGTCTTCCGCGGCAGATAAGGCCACATCAAACCGAGAGTCTTCAAGTGCTGATATTACTCTATCTATATCTGTATGTGTGGTTAATGGAGAGGTGCATTGCAAGAAAACCAGGATTTCTGGATCAATGCCCTGCTCGTGCAATACCTGTAATCCATGGAGTAATGCGTCTTCAGACGATGCCGTATCGCCAGATATCGTAGATGGGCGCATAATGACTTTCGCGCCAAACTGCGAAGCCGTTGATGCTATTTCTGGATCATCTGTTGAAACATACACAGCATCGACATGGCTGCTTTCGTGAGCGGCAAGGACAGCGTGTGCTACGAGAGGGAGTCCCCCAACTACGCGAAGATTCTTTCGCAAAATACCCTTTGATCCTCCCCTCGCGGGGATGATCGCGACACACCGAATAACGCTGTTATCCACGATAATTCTTCCATTTAAGTTTTTCGCGTTGTATAGCCTCTACAGGAAGAATTTCTTCCCGTTTATACGTGAGCGCTTTGCCAACACTCGCAATATCGCGGCAGAGTTTGCGCAAGCCATCCGGTTCAAGACTCGCAGCATGATCGGTGCCTTTCCATGTTCTGTCTAGGGTGAAGTGTCGCTCAACCCATTTTGCTCCAAGCGTCAAGGCTGCGATATCGGCAGCGATCCCGAGATGATGGCCCGAGAATCCAATTCCTCCTATTCTACGCTCAAACCGTCTTTTCAGGTAGTCAATTTCAAGGAGGCAAATGTCCTCAAATGCGACAGGGTATCCAGATGTGCACGAATACAGAATAACATCTTGCGCTCGACCCTGAGATTCATAAAAATCTACTATTTGATCTATTTCTTCACGATTCGTCATGCCAACTGAAAGATGCAATTGGCCTGAATGATGCTTGCAGAGAAATTCCTGCATAGGGAAGTTTAAATTGCATGCTGAAGGAATTTTAATGAGGGCAGGTCGCAGTTCGGTGATCTCTTTTGCGGACGTGAGATCCCAGACAGAAGTTGAGTAGATGATTCCTTCCTTTTCGCAATGAGCCTTCAATTCCGCGTGCTGTTCTTGCGTAAACTCAAGGGCTTCTCTATGCAGTCCATACGTGGCGGCATAGGCATTTTCTGGCACTGGATGTGGCGCGTTATACTGTTCTTCTGTCAGCAATACCTTATTGTTCCGTTTTTGGAATTTAGCGATATGAGCCTTGCAATACGTGGCGGCGACGGTGATCATCTTTTTTGCAATGTCCATTTCGCCTTTATGGTTGCATCCTATTTCAGCGATAACATAAGCCATTATATTCTCCAGTGTTAAGGTAATAAGACTATGAAATGGATATTGTGCATATCTAACAGATGACATCTTAATAACACATCAAGCAAACAATGTTAGCTTAAAAAAATACTTGTAACGACAAGGAATCAGCTAAAAATTCTCGGAAAATTCAAAAGTGGAGGCCCACCTGCCACAAAAAATAGATATTTTTAAAATCATTCTTGCCGCCAAAGAGGTGAAGCATGTTGGAGTTAGCAGCAAAGATAAGGAAGATACCTTTCATTGCTATATCTGCTCCAACCATATCTCCAGAGCAATTCCGTGGCAAGTTGGCAGTGAGGTAAGATCACTTTTTTGCCTGATGGAGTAAAGCATTATGTCCAGGATATTTAATGGCATTCTCAGCAGTGAGCACAATCAAATTGCATTTGGTTAGTTCTTGCAGAAATATTATAGATAATCAAAAGATGTCTGGTATAAATATTATCTCATTAATTTTTTAGCCGTGAATATATTGTTGAAATAGTTTTGTATAGGAATGGATAGTGCTGTAGATTTTTTTTTATTTTTTCTTTGATTTTGGCCTGCATGGATGAATGCTTGCTCCATTCCTCAGCAAATTTTTGAAAGTGCATTGTTATTATTTCAGGGTAATTTCTTTCATGCAGGTCACTCATAAACATTTGAAGTGTTGAGATTCCTCCCCAGTACAAATGATTCTCAACGGCTTGAAGAACATAGAGGAGTGCTTCTCCATGAAGTTCTTTTTGTAGTGCGAAGTCGAGCATATGTCTGATAATTATCAGTCTATCTTTATTATTACGCTGTTGCACTAATGGATTTGAACAGATGGAGTTGTTATTGTCCATGCTGTAAGAATAAATAGCACCAGGACAAAAAACTATTTTTTGTGCTGTATATGTAGTCTGTAGGGCAAAGAGCATGTCTTCCGCAAAACCGAAATATCCCTCTTCGACGAGAAAACGAATGGCATTGTCTTCAAGAAGCTTCCGATGAATCATTTTTGCATATGGGCCAGGGTAGTAAGTTTCCTTCACCAAAGAAAGTCTTTCGGCAACGAGCTTGAATGTTTTCGCCGGGTAGCTGGTGGTTTCAATTATATTCCCCTGGCGTACTCGGTGAAGATTGCACAGCACTATATCAGCAGATGTAGCCAGTGCGGTTTTATAAAGAGCGTGTACGTAGTCTGAGCTGACGTAATCGTCCGCATCAACAAACAGTACATAGGTTCCACAAGCCATGTCCAATCCCCAGTTTCTGGCCGCAACAGCCCCACGGTTACTTTGATTGCTCCAAATAATGCGGCTGTCTCTTTTTGCATACTGAAAGCATATTTCAGCTGTTTTGTCCGTGCTGCCATCATTAACCAGAAGGACTTCCATTGATTCCGGACCGCTGGCGAGTATGGAATCTAAGCAATGCGTTAAGAATTTTTCAACATTGTATGCTGGAATTATTACAGAAATATCTTTCATGCCCTTTCCGTGTATAAATTAAACTATCTTCTGCGCCCCAAAAGTATTGTTATGCCAAAAAATGTTACACGCAAATATTTATGAAATTTTTTTGTCTCCAGACCTTTGAGGGTTTGCTGTAAAACTATCTTCAAATCTGTAAATTTATCAGAGGAGAGTGATCTGTATGTGAGCCCCTGGACAGGAGCAGCGACAACTTCATTCGTGTTCGTTAGACGCAGGTAGTGTATGGTTTTCCCTGGGTACAGACAGTTCAAGGTATAAAAAAAAGCTTTGAGTTGCTGTGGCGTAAGACTCTCACAGGAGAAATCAATGAATAATATGCTTGACGCAATCGCAAGTGACCCTCGTATTGACGCAATTTGTGCTGCTTGCAAATATGTTATGTCTTTTATGTCGCCGTGAATAGTTTTTTGATCAAGCACGCTGTTGCAAGATGCAGGAATAATAGAGTGAATCAAGCCATCGCGTAAATTTTTTGCTATAATGGATTCAAGAAATTTATAGAAATGTGTGCCTGTTATCTGATTATGTAAAGAAAATGTGTTGTCAGTGAATAGCTTCAAAAGCCCCTTTGCCACTTCAGGGATTTGTCCAAAGGCTACAATATTCGCGTACTCCCCATGCAGGTGATCCGATTTTACAATGGAAAAAAGAGGAATATTTCTGAAGAGTTGAAGAGTGAGCACCTGTGGGCTTCGAACAAAGCGGATGAGCATGCCAAGGCTTCTTCGACCGTTTTTAAAATTTTTTGCAAAAACATATCCCCTGAATTTCCAGTACAAAACTGGGGGCAGAAGCCCTCTGGCTAAAGCAAAATACTTTTCGTGCAAGTAATTAGGCACCATGGAAAACTTGTAGCAAATTTCACTGTATGCATAGGCATAGAAAAATGGCCAAAGATTCCCCGGCAAGAGCTTTTTGAGCCGCATTTCAATATGTGCCAAAATGCCCAGCATATGGATCGCCATTTCATTTTTTCCGTCTGTAGTATCACTGATAATGGACCCAGGCCTATTTATGCGGTAGCAAATCAGTCGTTCTCTGACTTGAGCCATCCGTTTTGCAGCAAATATTGTTTGGAAATAAAATGGATTGTCTTCGTAAATAAGCCCTAGCGGAAAATTCGCACCTATTTCATCAAGGAAACTTTTTTTACACAGCTTATTCCAAGCCACAACAAACGACTTATAGGAAAAAATGCTATCAGCGCCCACATCTCGCCAATCAAAACTGTATTCAAATTTTACATCGTTAAAAAGGGGGAGACTTGAGGTATCATTTGCAACAACTGTTTGGCGCAGGGTGTCATCAAAGTATTGCACTTGAGAAAATACGATATCTGCATCATATTCTACAGCCTTAGCATGGAGTTTAGCGAAGGCGTCGGACAGTACGTAGTCATCTGAGTCAAGAAAAACTACGTACTCCCCTTTAGCAATGCGGAAACCTGTGTTGCGAGCACCAGCGAGGCCCAAATTTTTTTGATGGATCACCCCTACCCTCGCGTCCATTGCCGCGTACGCATCACACATATCTGGACAATTGTCTGGGCTGCCATCATCTACAAGAATCACTTCTATGTCTGAAAGCGACTGTGTCAAGACACTTTCAACGCACTGGTTGAGATATTTTTCAACATTATAAACAGGGATGATGACAGATATAAGAGGGTGTTTCATGAATTTTTTCTGCGAGTAAACAGCTTTATTTTGTTAAAAAGAAAGTATATCTGGCTATCTGGTAGCCATTGAACAGCAAGCACAGAGAGTCCAAATAGTTCATACACTCGGTAGCAGCCTTGCTTAAATCCTCGCAAAACAGTTTTACCCAATAAACAAATTTCAAGTCGCAGTTCCTTCGGTGTTATTTGAAGAAATTCGGACACAGAGGCTTCAGCCGGTTTGGAGAAGTAGCTTGTGAGGTGTTTTGTGTTTAACCAACGCAGTATAGATGGTTTGATCCAAGATCCACCCCACCAATGAATAGTATATGTGTTATCACTGATGCAACTTTTATCATATTTTTCGTTATACCGATAAGGATAAAAAACTTTTTCTGGGAATAGTGTTATTGGGCCAAACGTAACAGCCTCCTGAAAAATCCGACTGTCATAGAGAATGCATTTATATTTTTGTGTAAGAATGCACGTAGTAATTTCCGGGATGGTATAGAGTGGCGTTTTCCATATAGATCGCTGATAAAATTCATATAGGTCGCAGAGTAGAGGGTGCCCAGCGACGCAACCAAAAATGGACATATTTACTTTGTCCCATGATTCAAAGGCAGCAAAGAAGTCGTGCTTTAGAAAACAGTCAAAACGTTTTAGAGCGGTAATATCCGTATCGCAGTAAACGCCTCCGTAATCTCTGAGAGTTTTTACCCGGATATAGTCGGCAACATAGGCCCACATTTTGCGTTCGTAAACGGCTCTAAACCATGAACATCGCTCAAGTTCTTTTGGGAAATCAAAATACTGGGTAGAGTTGTTGACTTCAATAATGTCATAGTCTGGCATGACATTCTTCCAGCTGCCAATACAATCGGATATCTCCTTTGGCAAAGGGCCATCAAATACATAAAATATTCTTTTTGGTATTTCCGGAGTATCTGTCATGCTGAAATAATCCATAATATTATATGTCTAGCAGTAATATAGTTATAGAATACATTGATTATTTCTGTTGTGATATGCAAGCGTCTCTATTGTAAATAATGCTTAGCGACTGTGATCATTGCGTTGCATTAGTCCATAAAGTCTTCCGCGGAAAACTTTCCAATAATATTCACGCGAAAGATCGCTGCTCAAAAACATGCGAGTTAAAGGATAGAGCACATTGAGGAGCTTAAATGTCAGTGAAAAATTGTGTTTTCTAAGAAGTTCCATTCTGCCATGGGAATAACCCCATAGTTTTTTATCAGATTCTGGGCCATCCTGCCATGGATCGTGGAATACCACTATATCTTTTCGCCGATAGATATTGAACCCCATGCTCAGCGATCTAAGTAAATAGTCCGTTTCTTCACCGCTTTGGTACGGGGTTGAAGCGCCCGTTCCCAGATTTTCGTCAAACTCTCCCACCTTCTCCACGACGGCTCTTCTTAGAAAGATAAGCCATGATGGTGCTTTTCGAAACACGGAGAATCGTGTTTCTCTGACCAGTGAAGGTGCAGGCAGTTTTTGGGTAAATGAGCCAATGCAACCAGAAGAGTGGTGGTTTGTTGAAAAAAAAATTAGCTACCTTCAGCAAAGTGTCTGGTGAATAATGGCAATCATCGTCTGTGAGGGCAACAATATCTCCTCTTACATGCGGTAGCAGTTGATTCCTTGCAGCAGAGAGTCCTTTGGGGGGAATCAAGCGATAGTCGATATCAAGCTTCGTGCTGTAGTGTTGCAAAATATCCGCCAAAAATTGTGGCGGATTTTGATCCCCCAGTAGAACAGTGAAGTGTGGATACTTCTGCACGACCAAACTCTCAAGGAGGCGAATGAACGGTTCTCTCCTATTTCTGGTCGTTACAAGTAGCGAGAAGTGTGGAGTGGCGTGGCTGTCTGCAGAAAGATGCACGGTAGAAACTTCTCCTTATCCTAGTATGCTGGGTTTAATTGCAAATGCAATTTTTTATTTTTCTTGCGACTTTGTGTAGTTTTTTGTGGCGCTTAATGTAATTTTTAAAGACCAAATAGATTTTTTGCAGGGGATCACGAAAAAGAATTTTCGGCTGCAAATCTTCAAACTTCCCCACCAAAAGACCGGTCAGGGCACATGCTTTTGCCTTGCTTCCTGTATGTCGTTCCGCTTGAATCTCTTTGAGAATGCAAGGAATCCAGTCATCCTCATTGGCAGAGAAGTTTGAAATTTTTGGAAGAGTGGAAATTCGCATGGGAACGTATTGTTTCAAATCCAAAGAACGTTGCAAATTTTCTTCAAGAGAGTTTACTGAGCCGTAATTAGCATATTGCTCAAGCGTTTCAATTTTTAAATACTTTGTTATATCAGTTTTGTCTGAATATTTGCTATAAATTGTGCGCACGAAACTCAATGTCAGTTGGTTTTGAGGATAATAAAGTTCCTGCTGCTTTTTTTGCAGTAAAATATCATTTCGTTCATAATCCGTGTACCAAGAATACTGGTTTTCACTAGATGTGTCCTTGCAGCCAAAAATGCGCTCAATACAATTGGGGGTTATTTGTTTTATGCACTTCCAGACATAACTTCCACCCCATTCAACTTCCATGAGAGGCTCAAAATATTCCTGTAAAAGCTCCATTGAAATGTGAATATAAGGGTGCCAAGCATGAATATAATCTTGATGAATAACCACAGATTCATTAGGTATCAGATGCGGAAAAAAATTTCTAATCACACTATCTGTTACAGCAAGAGTCTTGCAACAATCTAAGCCAAGTAATGCAATTGGCTGTTGGTATGCATATCCAATTTCACAAATATCACCTTCATGGACAGTGAGCATTGATGTGAACGATGCTGTCATTTTGTCAAAAAAATTGCGAAAACTTGTTAATTCGTCCTTTACCTCATCTCCAAATATGTCTTGCAACCACTGACGAATATATCCCTCATCAATTTTGAATAAATCGTACACATATACCTTTTTGTCCTCAGGACACATAAATGTATTATTTTTTAATCCTTCAATAAGGGCATGGGTTGTTCCCCCAACGAAACATCCTGCGTCGATGACGGCGCCGGGACATGATATTTGCGAGGCGTAGTGATAGTAAATGGCACGATCTCCAACCGTGAGCATGGCCGGATGTTCTTTAGCTGCAGGGGGGCACGTGGCGTCATAGTTATCAAAAAGGCGTTGGCGCTCAATTCGGCTCGGTTCGGGAACCTCAATAATTTTAACAGGCAGTGTTTTAATGTCCTTTTGTCTATCCCCATGATAAAATTCAATTATATTTTCACTATTGAAACAACCAATTATCTTGTCATAGCACTCATTTGAAGGGCGGATATGCATAAGCGATCGTATCATATAGAAAATAGAATTAAACTGTTGCTGTTTAATTTTTTTAGTAACCACAGCAGCAATGTATTGTGCTGATTCAAAGAAAGCCTCAACAGCCTGACTTTCCAGCCCGTTAGCAATCACTTTGTAGGTATTATGCCCCAGAATGCTAACAGCCACTTCCGAGGTGTATTCTTCCAGGGAAAATTTGAGGAGATTTCTCTGAATGATTGCCCAAATCAAGGATGCATTGATGCAATTCGCTTTTGACCACGGTCTATTGGACAGGCTGTTCTTTCGTTCTCGATAGTTAACACTGACCGTTGAGGTGTAGTAAACTCTATCAGACATTGCGTAAATAAAGGGGATTAGCGCCAAGTCTTCATGGGCTCCGGCGGGGAAAGAAAATCCATGTTTCCTGTAAAATGCACTGTCAAAGAGTGTCCCCCAAGCACGCATAGGGATAAAAGAATCTCGATCTAACAGGTATGCACCTCGGAAGGCTTGAAGTCCCGCTAGCGCCACATTGATATCCCCGCCCCACTGTGCGCGTTGTTTTTCATCAAAAGCTTCTTCTTTGCCGTTGAGCAACAATTTACGGCAGCTACCCACGACAACTGGGTATCCACCTTCATTCATTGTAGCAACAAGGTTTGCAATGACAGAATCCGATGCAAGAGTATCATCTGAATCTAAAAAGAAAATATATTTCCCGTGGGCTGCCGCCACTCCGGTGTTTCTAGCAGGGCCTAAGCCCAAGTTGCAGTCATGTTTGCACAAAATTATATTATTATGATGTACAGCATAGCGATTCAGGATTCCCAAAGTCCCATCTGTTGATTTGTCATCCACTAGAATCAGTTCAATAGTAACATCACGTTGTGCAAGAATTGAATCCAAGCACTCACCAACATAGCTCTGAACATTGTAGCAAGGTACAATCACAGAGACAATATCGTCTGTTTGATTGACGAAAGCAGTTTTAGGGCGACCAAACAAAGTTAGCCCAGAACAGCGAAGATCTTCTTCAGAGATATTTTTTGCTGCAAGTGTATAATAGTTATTAAGCGTATTGCCGTCCTCACTACGCTCACTTGCAAAGTAGAAGTATTTGTCTAAAGTGCGCAATAGCTCTGAAGGTAGTTTTTTATTTGAGGTTGAAGAGAAATAAATACTATCAACAATGGGCTCAACATCCTCAGCTATAGCAATTGACGTTCCAACTTTATCCATTAACGCCGCACGCATTTCATCGGCATTCAATACTAGGTGTGCCCAGTTATCTATTGGATTATTGTATGAAAATGTGTATCCTCCAGGGATTGATGAGCTTTTTGTTGCCCACAAGTGGTGGCCATTGCTGCACGTCCAGAACGGTTCCCCTTGTAAATATATTTGGCCATCTGGTTTCAAAATTTCAAGCAATTTTAGGGCAATGGACTCTATATCCATGAGGTGTTCTAGTGTTGCAATGCAAAAAATTAAATCAATTGAATGAGGAAGTATCTGACAGTTTGCAAAATCTTCCTGAAATACCATCAGGTTATCTTGAAGCAAGTATTTATCTTTCTTCGGGAGCCATGGATTGTACGCACATACAGAGGATGCTCCATTGGCAATGCAGAGTTGGGCCATCACCAAATTAGGGTCAGAGCCTATTTCAATAATATTCTTATTTATTATGGGTGTGTGTTTGAGCATTTCTTCGAATGAATGCAAATAATAGGTGTCCTTCCCTTCACTTACAAGGGGAATTCCCTTTGTAATAACAGTTGAAGATGATGTAAGCATGAGTTCTGCCTTTTTTTTATATTTAGCCATTAGAGTTTTGTACAATGTTTTGGATTCTTGCCGCAACTCGTCTATAAGACAAGGGTGTTCAACTATTTTGCATATGCAATGAAGCATATCTGGTATGCTTTTAGCAATATGGAAAGAGCTCAAAGCGCCTGTACCCTCAGCAGCTCCTTCTGTGCAAACTAAAGCCGCTCCATGCGCCATCGCATCTAATGTCTTGATTTTTATTCCAGTTCCACCTCGTTCAGGGTTGATAATGACATCACACGCAGCATAAAAATCATGCAAGGATGGTACTTGCCCCAAAAGGGTGTGCTCCAGAGCGGCAAATTCATTCGGGGGGCAGAATTCGTAAATTCTGTCGGACACTCCACCTGCGATACGGAGGGAGATTTTGTCTTGAAGATTCTTGTCCTTGGCAGCTGCGCGTACAAAGAGAGCTAAATTTTCTTCATTTATAAAGTTACTTGACCCGATATAACCAATAACGAGCTTATCTCTTGGGTCTGAAGGAAACGTAAGCTCAACTGGAGAGGGAAGAGGAGGGATGGTAATAACTTGTTTGGTTGGAGGAGATATTTGCGTAAAGTAAGCGGCTTCTTTCTCTTGTAGGGCTATAATCTTGTCAGCTCTGCTACATGCAAGTTTTTCTCCCTCAGCATCAAGGCTCATCCAGCCTGATTCAGAAAAACCTTGAGCCAAAATTTTACGATTTCTGTCGAGGAAACTGTCATGCGTCAATAAAATCTTTTCCGTGTACGAATGGCAATAGTCAAAAATCGCGGTAAAAAAAGTATAATTTGTGAAGCAGATGTCGTAGGGGAATTGCGCTACAAGCTCCTTAACCTTGCTGATGACTTCTAAGCCACACCAATCATCAACATGTACATTCAGGCCATTACTGTTGGCGCTCGTAGAATAGCTCGTGACTGGTATTGAGAATATTTTATCATAGCATTTGGCATCGCCAGATTGTTTTTTGTTTCGTATATCACGCGCATCAATTCCATAGTATAATAGGTGAATTTCGTATCCTTGACGATGGAAAAGCTCCAGCCAATACCGAATGACAACAGAATTTCCTTCATTTTTTAGTGGATGAAACATGGTTGCAAACAGAACTCGTTTGTGGTTGCTAGTCGTTTTTACTCTCTGAAATTCCGAAGGTGATACTCCTGTTTTGTCAAACCATATATGACAGTCTTTTTTAAATAGAGGAAAATTCCTGCATACATCATAATAGGGGAAAAAAGATACATTGTCTGTGAGGTAGTGCTTTTCACAGTAATTTGTGACTGAAAAAGTTTGTTTTGGGTGGCGTTGCCCTGTAAGATACAGATGTATTCCTGGTTCTCTCGCGAACTCAAGAACTTCTTGTAGTAGATCTTCATGTTGGTAGAGAGGAATGTCGGCGCCAATATTCATTGTTTTCCCTTAGTTTGTTCTGTCATCATATCTTTTAGAAAAAGTAATACAACTGGATAGGCTGGCATGGAGTGGTGGGTCACATCTTGAACAATAATCTCCATCACAAGTTTCCACTCGTAATCTTCTAAAAAAATTTTGCAAAGCCCAATTTGCTCGGTGGGCAGTGTGGCGTTATAAGTCGTAAGTTGGTATAATGCATCAAAAAGAAGTTTAGATCGATCGTGTATTGGGCGCGATGCTAAAAGCTTAAGCCAAACGTAGAAACTTGGTTGCAATGGATCAAGTAATGATAGTAGTAATGCTAGGCTTGTTCCCTTTGCTTCAAGAGGGTCAGATTCCCCTTTCCTGCGATATTCAGAAGATTGCAATGCTAAGACATGATTGATTGCCTGCTCTGTTGTTTTAGCTTGTGAAATTGCGTTGTCGTGCTGTCTGTACAGCATGAGTGTACAAGGAACATTACCGAGTTCGTATGATTCCAATAGGCGAAGCCATAGGTCGTAATCCTGAGTGCTGGCAAATTGTCTCCTATAGCCGCCGACAGCCTTGATGGCTGAGGTTCGTATGATAGAACCCGGATGCGACAGTTCCGGGCCGACAGTGTACGTTTTCTGGCGAATAGCAGTTGGCGCAGAGGGAGGCTTCCAGCTGTGAGGTTCACTTTCGTGGCCTTCATCATCAAAGAAGAAGAGATGGCAACCAGCAGCGGCAATTTCAGCGTGTGCTTTCATATATGACAACTGAAATTCTATTCGCTCAGGAAAAGCAATATCATCCGCATCCATCCTTACAATATACGGCGTTTCTATTGACTGTAAGCCTTTGTTAAGGCTTGCTGTCAATCCTATATTGTAGTCATTGGAAATAATAGATATTCTAGCATCTTTTTTCGCATATTCTGCAATAATTGCAGACGTGCCATCCGTTGAGGCATCGTCAATAATCAAGAATAAAAAGTTTTGCATTGTTTGTTGCAAAATACTGATAATGGCATTTTCCACATAGTTTCTGTCATTATGGCAGGCCATCAACACCGTTACAGGGCAGCCTTGCGGAGGGGTTTGTATAAACTCGACGCGGTCTGTCGCTTCGCACCATATTTCTCCCCAGCGAAATTCCTTGTAGCTAATAGCCAAGCCTGCTCTGCTCAGCTCGTGCACAAAGCTTTCATACGTGTATTCCGTCTCGTGGGTTGGATCAAGACGCCACTCTATGCCGAGTTCCTTTTTCAACGGAACACGCCAATCACGCTCAAAAATCGGCACTCGCAGCAGAAAACGTCTTGGGTGTAATTTGTTTCGCAGTGCGATAAGGAAAGAAATCCTGTTAGGTAAGTGTTCCAGAACATTTGAGAGAACAACTGTGTCATACTCCCCATCCTGAATATCCGTTATCGCATTCCCTTGTACGAATGTTATATTCGGGTGGGAAAACCTGCTTCGCGCAAAGGCAATGTTCTCTCCGCTCAACTCAATACCTGTAACCAGTGCCTGCGCATTTTTTGCCATGTCGTATGCCAAAAAACCGACACCGCAGCCAACGTCAATGACTTTTTCGCCACGTTGAACACGGTTGACAAAAAAATCATGATACTTGGTATGTCGGTGTTTTGAGTGGATTCCGCCATCGTAGGCAATGGCAAGTTTTCCTTCCAAAGGGTATAAGTGTTCTTCAAAAGAAAAAAGAAGGCGTAATGCCTCATCTGGTGATTTTTCTGATATGAATTTGTGTATAGTTGTTATTGTGTCATTTAAAAAAGTTTCGCTTGAATTTTGAATTATTGGCTTCAGTTGAAGTTCAAGTTTTCTAAAGATGTGTTGAGCCTCTTCATGTGTTTTTGTTGAAATGTATTCTTCAATGCTGTTTATAATGCTGTTACAGAATTCAGCATTTGTAGTCTGTTGCTTCCGAGAGAGTAATGCGTGTAATTTTCGGCAACCTGAGGAGAATAGCGCGGCCAATGCGAGTATACATTTTGTGACAAGCATGTGGCGAGGGAATTTTTCATAAACCCTCAGTTCCAGATTCAAAATTACATTCAAAGAAAACTTTTTGGCTGCTATCCTGGCATTTTCGCCCAGCCTTCGCCTTAATACCTCATTGTCAAGCAGTGTTTTAAGACCAGCTCGGATGGAATGGGAATCTGGAGAGCACAGTAGTCCATTTTTATGATCTTCAATGATTGTGCTAATTCCCGGGACATTGGTAGCAAGAACGGCACACCCACACGCCATATATTCCAGAAGAGATTTTGGATGACCTTCATAATGTGAAACCAACGTGCAAATTGTGCTTTTGCAGAGTATTGATGGGAGTTGAGTGTGCGCAACAGAATGAACAAACTCAACTTTGACCGCATTAACTCGGGCAAAATCGGCAAGAGCCTCTCTTTCAGGTCCATCGCCAATAAGTTGAAGTGAAACATCAATCCCACTACAGGCCTCAATCAGGGCAAAAATATTCTTCTGTGGGGCTAGCCTACCCACTTGGGTAATTACAATAGGTCTTTTGGCGGAATAATCCGGCAGCGGGGCATGAAAAAAGTGATCTGGAATATAATTAGGAATGCAGGTAATAGCCTCTGGTTGCACATTGTGCGCTGATATAATGTATTTGCCTGCTTCTTGAGTTGTCACAATGCAGGCATTTGCTTTGGAAAACACTTCCCGTTCTATGCGCAAGGCATGGCCGAGAGTTTCCGGGTTTTCCTGATAGCAAAATTCGCTCCAGACATAACCACAACGGGAAACAAAAGGTTTGCCCCATATTCTGGCGCAACGCAAAGCGCAATCCGCCCCGTTTGTCTGGTTTGATTTGATAACGTCCGCCTTAATTAAAGGCAGAGCATGAAGGAAAGGCATGTGTCGCTCATATTGTCCACATGGCAAGTTATGGAAATTGCCATAAACCTTAAGCCATGGAAAGCTTTGAGCAATATCTAGTTCCTTTTTATCACCCCAAGAAATGATGCTAATTTGTCCCCCCTGCTCTGCCAATTTTTGGTATAAAGCCAACTCCCTTAGCAATGAGCCGTTTCTCTCCCAAGCTTCCAGCGACATCCCACGAGTCATTACAAGGACTAGTCGTATTATTTTTTTTATATTTTCAACTTTTGGCATGGCAAGCACATTGGTGGTGAGGTTATCTGATGTTAGTGCGATTTGTGACACTTATTTGAGGTTCTAGGGGGTAAGAAAAAAAATTGTCTTTAAATAACGTGTAGAACGGTTTTTGGGAAAAAAATATATATAGCCTTTGGCGATTGTGGTCACAATCTGCTAACAGATGGCGCGAATATTCCTTGCAAATTTTAAAAGTCGTTTCGTTTCAATACCCACCATAGTGGACCGCATTCAAGGTCAAAAAAGTCAATATCATCTCGGAACAGTTTTCGGAATGCATTGTCACTTTTCTTGGCTTGTCGGGGAATTTCACAATATTCACTGTCAAATTGCAAAACTGAAAATCCCATGCGCCTTGATCTGTAGTTAATAAATTCTTGAGCATCAGTTGGTGAAAAAAACCAACGATGTCTATCTTCTTCCGGTTCTGGCTGAAGACCATAAAACTTCATATCCTTTTTCCGTCCTCTGTATCTTCCACTTCGCAAAAAATGCATGAAATCAGCGTATGGATTCGGGAGAGAAATAATAACAGTCTTTTTTGCTATTCTACAACATTCATCAAAAGCCGCGTGAATATGCTCCAGATGCTCTAGAACGTCCAAGCACAACACAACATCAAAGGACATATCTTCAAATGGATATGGGCAGTTCTCCAGATTGTATTCTTGATCAATCGAAGCGCCAAAGCCAATCGTGTGATAGCGGACGTTATGGGGAAGATGTTTTGCCAAGACACCTTTATCGGCACCAACATCAAGGATGTCATCAACACAAAGTGCTGTTTTATATTTCTCCCAGACGTATTGTCCTTTGCCTTCGCGGTCGGTATAGACAAAATCTGTAAAAAAATCGCAATTGAGTTTGTGTAAAATAGCCATTTCATCTCACTAGTTATTGAGACTGAAGGAATTCACTTCTTTTCACCAATGTATATTGTCTGCCATTGTTCTAACCATCCACCCATTGCGTCAATAGGTGGAGTATCAAGATTGTCTTTTAGCTTCCCTCCATAGTGGTTTTGCCGTCGTCTGCTAATATCGTAACCTAGTTGTAATGTTTTCATGTCTCCGGTTTGGTTGAAAAGTATTTCAAGGCCAGAGTGTGTAAATCTGAAAAAATCCTTGGGACATGGATGATAGCGCCAGGAAAAAGGTGTCAGATGAACATTTAACCCGCTGGGCCTACAGATTCGCACACATTCTCTGCCCGCAGCAAAAGGATCAGCAACATGTTCAAGTACGTTGTTTGAAAAAACCAATTCATAAGAATTGCTGGAAATTTCAGGGCAATGGATTATATCCCCGCGTATGAATCCTCTGCGGGGTTGCACATCAACATCCAATATATCATACCCATTGCAGGCAACAGCTTGCGGAAATAAAAAAGAAAATTCCCCATTTCGACCCCCTACATCGAGAACTTTCTTAGGTTTTTTTTCAAGTATAAATTGGAATACATCTTTCTCGGAAATGAGGTTCAAATGGGATGAGTATGCCCCATCATTTAAAATTTGTTTAGCACGATTTTTTTTAGTAACTAAAAAATTATTATAGATAAAGCGAAACATTCAAAACCTCATTATAAAATCATAAATTATTTGTACAATGTTATTTGTAACTAATCCATCACATCTATATTCACTCAAGACAACGTTTTCGCATCCTTTTATAGAATTATTCCGCGCATTGACAAGTACACCTCGTAGTTCATCCGGGGATTCAAGATAAAAAGCCGAGAGTGAAGAATAGTAGCTTTCACGTGGGCCACCGAGGAAGCTGGCTATAAAGCAAGGTACACCGCTTCCAATATTTTCAAATATCAGGCTGCTTCCTAGGGAAATGATGGCGTCATAAGCAAAGATATATTTTCCTGGCCAGTCACCGGGGTGAAGGGTAATGCCGAGCGTATCGCAGATTGGTTGATTGGTAACAACATCATGCCATGCTGCCGCTAATGGATGTATTTTCAGCCCAAGAGACCAGCCTTTAGGCAGCAGTGCTAGTACTTTTTCATACATTGCACGCTGGTTAGCAATGCATGTTTCGTAGGTGTCACCGTCTTGAGATATCACCCCACGGCGTCCCCCCGGGTGCAACAGCAAAACGCGTTTGCGTAGACCTGAATGTAAGTTTTCATTCTCTTTCTTATGGGCCAAAGAGTCGGAAAACGGAAGGCCAGAGTGGAACCAGGATCTCGACAAGGCAGACTTTCGTAATGTGAACAGGTAGTCCGCCTCAGCAGACAATTGGGGTGCTAAGGAAAAATTTTTGTTGATATAGAGATCTGGAATATTTTGATACGGAAGTGCCACCAGAACGGTCTTGCCATTTGAAAATGTGTTTAATTCTTTAAAGCATTTATTGACACTCAGAACAACGTCAAAGGCTCCAAAATTTTTCCAGCCAAATCTTTGGAAAAGGTTGCGGACTTGATGGAACGTCTTGTTCCCAGGAAGCACAGTGGTGTTTTCTTCAATCCAACGCACTTTGTCTATTCCACTATAATCCATACCAATAAGATCACAGATAAATCTTAACGCTGTTTCGTCCAATGAGGTAACAGCCTTAGGATTATCGCGTATATAGGATTCAGAAAAATAACCCCGTTTAACCATGTATATATTGTGTCCATCTTGGATGAGGCGTCGAGCCACTGGCCATATGGATCGATAATAAAGCGTCATTGTTCCTGTACACAAAATATCGAGAGACATCATCCCTCCAAAATATGCAGATGCATTGCAGCACGAACTGACTGCGCCATCAGTAATCTTTTACTTTCACTCCGCTACCAGACGAATGACGGTTCCCTCGCCTGCTGGGCGAATATCACCAAAATACTCATGCTTCAGTTTGGAAAGGGTGTTTGCCAAATAATCTGTCATTGGTATACCATTGGTATTCATAGCGCGGATATGCAATCCGGGCGCTTCTAATACATAGCAAAGCGACTGAGCAGTAAAAAGTGGACATGTGAACCTGGGGGCTTGGGCATGGCTACATCTTTGTTTGGGTGAGGCACTTCGATAAAAAGATATCGTGTCAGTTCCCACTTTTTTTAGGCGCATGACATTTTTACTCTTGCATTTTGGGCACAAATCTTTTTTTTGCGAAATAATTCTGAAAAATATAATATATTATATAAATATCAATAAGCATTTTTTTCAGAGTTTTTCCAATCTATCTTTATCTTTTTTTATGGCGTCAACATACAGAGAAATCATAGGTGATTTCGTGTCAAATATCGTAACGTTTTGCATTTCTGGATGCACGCTGCCACCAAAGCCGGAGTGGATAACTGTAAAGCCAGCCTGCTGCAATGCCTCACTGAGTTTTTCAAACGAATACCATTGGATATGGTCACCAGGAGCTTCTGGTCTAAAGGGCAATTTGTGTACAATAAAGTTTAAAAATTCATCCATAGCCATTGTTTCAAATGCATCTTTTAATATATCATCTGGAAAAACTGACGTCCGTTTTATATACTGCTTGCAGCGAGGTGTTGCAATTTCACGGACAAGGTAGTCTAGCGGTTTCGGATGGGGAGTCTGCGAGTCTCGCCATTTACCTTGGAACCACGCGTCTCTCCACGACCAGTATTGGGGATAATGTTTTGTGGCCATATATAGCGCCTCCGCGTCAGGACAGATAACACGAAAGACGCCTTTAGGGCGGAGAACCCTGTAAACTTCAGAAAAGAGGGATCGAATATATTCTTCTTCTATATGTTCAATGACATGCGAACAGTAGGCAAGGGTGATGGAATTGTTTGCAAAAGGGAGTGCGTCTTTTCTTATATCGAACGGAATGAATTCCGCTGTTTGACGGGAACTGTACCATTCGCTAGGGAAATCGAGATTAGTCCAACCAGCAGCAGAAAAAGCTCCAGCCCCAATGTTAATTTTAGTTTTTTTTAAATCATCACAGGAAGTAGGCAACTGTTCATTGTGGACTTCGACTCGAGGTTTGCGCCAGAAGAAAAACGATTGAAGCATTACGGTTGTCCTTGTGTGCTCTTGTCAAGAGTCCATGCTTGTTCACACCAAATAACACCTGCTCTGGCGTCTGCTATGAGTGCGCCCTTGGGAATGACCATGTCAAATGTTACCGCGTTTTCCACGATATCGAACACTATGTCACCTTTGACTTTCACCGTAAGTATCAGCCCTTTTTCGAGAAGCGGAAGAGTGGGAACCGTACACAAAATGGCACCCTTGCCCTGAGGTAGAGGCCCTAGATCAGATTTTGCCGAATTAAGGAAAAGCAGGATTTCATCTCGGGAGTTTTTGATGACTAGGGCAATTCCATACCCTCGGATAGGTGTTTTAGCTGTATAATAGATCTTGAATGTTGCAGCCGCACCTGTGATTGGTGCATCAATTACGTTGCCCTTGGAATCCAGAAATTCAATGCTGGTGATTCGCATGTCTCCCGAGCCTTGGCGTTGATCCTCGGGGAGCAGTTTTCTAGTTGTTTTTCCGGCAATGCCCAGTGTGGCATAATATTCATCAAGAGTTTCCATAGCTGTGCCATAATGGAGCATTTTTCCAGACTCAAGTAGCATCCCATCTGTACATATCCGGGTTATTGCTGTTGGGCTATGTGAAACAAAAAGTAGGCTGACACCCTGCTCTAACATAGCATAAATAGCGTTCAAGCATTTTTTTTGAAACATGATATCACCGACAGAGAGTGCTTCATCCACAATCAGCAGATCTGCCTGAACGTACAGTGCAATGCCAAATGCTAGGCGCGAAACCATGCCGCTTGAATATTGCCATACCGGACGTAAAAGCCAATCTCCCAGTTCGCTAAAATCTTCAACTTTAGCGGCGACAGCTTGAATTTCCGTTCGGCTCAATCCCATGATTGTGCCGAGTATCCCAATATTCTCCCTGCCAGACAGCTCCATGCTCATGCCGGCAGTCAATTCGATCATGGGAAAAATTCGTCCATAAACATTAACAGTGCCTTTGTCTGGTGGGGTCACTCCGGCTAGCACTTTTAACAAGGTTGACTTCCCTGCGCCGTTTCTGCCGAGAATACCCAAAGAACCACCGCGTGGGAGGGTGAAATTAATGTCACGCAAGGCCCATTCGTGATCCGCAACATGCTGCTTTTTCCACGGAAGGAAAGGTGGCAGGCCGTATCTTTTCCACAGCCCCTTAACTTCAATTATCGATTTTTCACTCATATTAATAAATATCCGCAACGTAGCGCGCAATGCGCTTGAATAAGGGCAAAGCAATGGCCCAAAGGAGGATTGTGATCAGCAGGACTTTAAGCAGGACGCTCCAATCGGGGAATGTGCCCAAAAACAATATTTGACGAAACATCCCCACGCATTCGGCAATTGGATTGATTTGCACGGCCCACAGTAGGCTTTTGGGAATAATTGCGGGAGAATAAAAAATTGGTGTGGCAAACATCCCCAGTTGAATCAAGGTAGGAAGTACCTGGATGATATCTTGACGATAAAAGGCGATTGAAGCAACCAAGAGGCCAAGTCCGAGTGCAAAGAAAAACACCAGCAGAAAAATTACTGGGATGAATAGATGTAACCATCCTGGTATGTAATTATAATAGATGAGCATTCCTTCTAGTAAGACTAGATAGATGCAACAGGTAAATAAGGGGAGTAGCGAACTTGCAAGAACAAACACTAATGGGGGAACAGGCATTTTTTTCAAGATGCTGACATTTGCCACAACGGCAGGAAAGGCCGAATTTAGAATCCCTGCGAATAGCAGCCAGATGCTCAAACCCGAAAACAGGAAGGGGATCATAGGTACCCCTTCAGGATTGGACAGGCCGAACATCAGGCGAAAAAAAACAAAAACGCACAAGTAAGCTGCCGGGGCAACAAAGGCCCAAAGTGGTCCAAGGCATGTGCGGCGATACATGGAGTTAAACTCTCGCCAAAAAATGGCTTTCACCAGCGTTATATTACGCTGCCAGCTGGATATGTTCAGGTGCATACTCCTCCGAATCTGTTCAATCAGCATAATTCGAGAATGATGATACTCACAAATGTCCCGCTAGTCATCCCCAGCTATTTTTTTATCTAGCTTAAGCGAGAAGTGCGATTGCTGAACGCACGTGAGGCGATCCGTATTGTAAATATACTTATTTTTATCCATAATTGGGGGGCAGTCAATAATTGTTTTTTGGAAAAAAGGCCGATTTCATTATCCAGCATGTAACATGCCTTTTCAGCATGTTTTTAACTACCATATGTTTTGTTTAGAAGACTACAACCCTTTACTCAAACATAACGCAAGAAAGTTGCAATCCAAATTTTAATACGCCACAAATCAAACAGCTTTTCGCGTGAATCTTTTTTTACCTGCCTGCTGACAATGTCCTGTGACGCCTTCCAGCCTGGCATTGAGCACAAATAGGTGACTGATAACTCCAGTGCATGGTAGTAAGAACAGTAATATAACTTGATTACACTCATATAACTTTGTTTGACTAAAATAACTTTTTACGCCAATGTCGGGGCATGTCGCAATCATTGCCCGTCACAACGTGGGAAGTCCTGAAGCTCACTATTCCGCAGATGGGCCTCATGCTGTGCCATCTGGCGGTTTCCATGACAGACCTGTGGGTATGCGGTCAGATTGATGGCCGAATCCTTGCGGTGCTTGGCGGCATCTCTCAAATTTTCGCCTTTCTCATGCTTGTCACGTCTATGGTTGCCAGCGGCTGTATGGCTACTGTCAGCCGCGCCGTGGGGGCTGGCCTGCTCTTGCGGGCTCGGCGATATGCCGGGCTGGTTCTCTGCATATCGCTGCTTGCCGGAAGCTGCGTTGCTGCTCTGGCCCTTCTGGCGTTGCGGCTCGTGCCCCTGAATGGTTTGTTTTCTCCGGAGCTTGCTCCTGCCGCCTCCCTGTTTGCCCAAGCCTATGCCCTGCAATTGCCGTTTTATTACAGCATGATAATTCTCAATTCCACATTTCGCGCGCACAAAATGGTGTGGCTGCCCTTTGCCACTTTGTGCCTGGTGGCGCTGGTCAATTATGTGGGCAGCGTGGGCTACGGGCTGGGCCGCTGGGGGCTGCCCCAGTTGGGCTATGCCGGGGTGGCGTGGTCAACCGTTGCCTCGTCTGTGCTGGGCTTTGCCTGCAATATTGCTCTGGCGGCGCGGCGGGGAATCATCAGCCGGTCATCCTTTGCAAGCTGGCGGTGGAACAGGGCCGCGCTGCCGCGGCTGTGGCGCATTGGCATCCCCGCTGCCTTGGGCAGTCTGGCAGGGCAGAGCGGCAGCATGGCCTTGCTGGCCTGTGTTGCAAACATGCCCGGCAATGCTGCGGAAACTCTGGCGGGGATGACGCTCGGCATGCGGGTTATCAGCATGCTGTATTTTCCTGTGGCGGCGATGGGTATGACCCTTGCCATCATGACAGGGCATTTGCTGGGCGCACGGCGCAAGGCTGAATGCTACGGCATGGGTCTGCACTATGCCCGACAGGTGGCCATGATCGCCATTGTGGCGGCAGCGGCACTGTTTTTGAGCCGACACGCCATTGCGCGCTGGTTCACCCATGACCAGGCCGCCGTAACGGTGGCAGGAATTTTTCTGCTGGTCGCCTGCGCAAAACTGCCGCTGGAAGTAGTGGGCATGCTGTTGCAGGCAGTGCTGGACGGCGCAGGGGCCACGCGCCTTACCAGCCGCATTACTGCCCTGACCCGCTGGGGCATCTGCGTCCCCCTGGCCTATGCCCTGACCTATCTGCTGCATTGTGGGGCCACTGGCATCTTTGTGTCCATGGCCTGCGCCGAAGCAACCGGAACCCTGTGCCTGCTGTACCTGTACAGGCAAAAAAAATGGCTTGGTAGCCTGTGATCTCTTTGATATACCCTACAAGTTAACAGCATTCAAAGAATGTTAGACAGAGGTATATTAAGGAGCCGCCCCCAATGCCCGAAGACGAAAAGCAGCTTTCGCCAGCGCTGGAAAATTATCTCGCCATTATTTTCAGGCAGGAATTTGCCGCCGGGGCCTGTAGGCCCAGCGACATTGCCGATGCCGCCGGAGTTGCCCGCCCCTCTGTGACCAACGCCCTGCGCGAGCTGGCAAAGCGCGGCTACGTGACCTACGCCCCGTACAGCCTCGTAAATCTGACCGAAAAAGGGCTTCGTGCCGGGCAGGAACTGGCGCACCGCAACATGGTGCTGAAAGACTTTTTTCAGAATGTACTGCAACTTTCAGAAGACAGAGCCGCTAGCGTGGCCTGTGAGCTTGAACACGTCATTCCTGAGGATGTAATGCTGCGCTGGCGGCAGTTTGTGCTGTACATGCACCACACGCAGAGCGAGTGGGAGCATTGGCAACAAAAAACCGAAGCCCTGCGCGAAGAGCACGCCACAAAGCAACATGCGGCAAGCCCCAAGGCACCGCCAGCAATCGTGCATCGCAAAGAGTTTGTAAAAGACTGACCGACAGGCCCAAATCGATGCGCCGTGCAGGCATTTTGCATGCGTCAACAGGGCGGGTTTTCGCGCCATCAGCGCATGCGGGGGCACTCTCGGCCAATCCGCTCTAGTGGAGCGAATATTCCACAGGCACCCGCACGCTAAAGCTGCTGCCGCGAACTCCGGTATCCAGACCGGCAAGCCTTGTACCCAACTGCTCCGTGGCTGAATCCAGCACGCCGTGGCCGCTGCCCCTGTGCAGCGAGGAGCCAGTGACCTTGCCATCATTGCCCACCTGCACCAGCAGAATGGCTGTGCCCTCGGCTCCGGTGCGCCGTGCGTGCTTGGGGTAGTTTTTATACTGTTCTATGGCCCCCAGCAGTTTGTGCAGCACGCTTGGGCTGGCTGCGCCGCCTGATTCCGCGCCGTTTTTTCCATGCCCTGCGGTTCCCTTGCCGTCTATAACGCCCCTGGCCTGCGCCTCAGCCCCTGCGCCGGGGGGAGTCTCTGCGGCGTTTTGCTGCGGCATCTGCACGGCAGCAGCAGTTTGCACAGGTTTGACCGATGCGGCCCGCTGTATGTCTTGTTGCTGGGGCTTGCTCATGCTGGTTTTTTTGACTGGCGAAACCGTTTTTTCAGACGCCTGCGCCATGTTGTTCACAGGTTGCGGCGGCTGAGGCTGCTGTTTTTCCTGCGTCTTTATCACCTCTTGCGGCGTGATAGCCCTCAACGGAGCTGCCGCGCCCCCATCCGGCAGGCTTGGGGCAGCAGCGGGGCGAACGCTGGCTGCCATCTGCGCAAGCGACACCCGATAGACTTTTTCCTGCGGCAAGGAGGCCTGTCCACCCAACAGCAGGGCAAGGGCGATAAGGCCGCCGTGCAACGTCAGCGAAGCCAGGGTTGATCCTGAACACAGACCGGGCAAGACTGACAGTTTTTTCATGATGTTGACCTCCATGCGTGCAAGGTCGCCTGCGGCAGGGCTTTGCGGCACCGCCGCAGGCGGGCCTGTTCTGTTATACCGTGGCAGCAAGGGCCGTGATGTATTCCCGCGCCTGTCGGCAGTCTTCCTCATCGGGATGCTTGGCGGCTTCTTCAAGGCGGGCGCGGCGTTCGTCCGTCATGGGGTGGGCGTTGTCGGCCATTTTCTGCATCATGGCCACCACCGCCGGGTCAACGCGGCCCTGACACAGGAATGATCCCAGAATCCTGTTGCCGCGTTGCGGCTCATTGAGCAGAGCTTCTCCCTTTTTTTTGCAGTCAGCGGCGTGTTCCGAGTCCGGCCATGCCCCAAGGGTCCCGAACAGGGCCACGGTGCAGTTTTCGATGCTCTCAATATACCGTTTGGCATCGGCATCGGGCATGCCTTTGTCCACCCAGTAGCCCACGGCCACAAAGTCATAGCCGCTGGGGTTTGGGGCATCCTTTACAGGGTAAATATCGCAGTCGTGCAGGCCCTCAGCCACGGCACGGGCCACCTTTTCCGTATTACCAGTGCGGGAGGAGTAGGCCACCAGAGTTTTCATTGAATATTCTCCTTGCCCAGCGCCGTGCGCAGCGCCAGAAAGCGTTCTTTTACCGAGGGGATGAGCGCGCGGTTTTCGCGCCCTATGTAGATGGAAAACACAACCGCGCCCGCTGCATCAAAAAACTGGATGCTGTGACTTTCCAACCCTATGAAGGGCAGGGACAAAAAAGCCATGTGGGCAATGTTGTTGCTGCAAATGTGCCCGCCCAGAGGGCAGCCGTGATCAAGGTTGAAATAGCCGCCCCCGTGCTTGCCAGCGGGGATCTGCCCCTTGATCTCCACCACGCTTCCACCGTGGCGCATGATGAACGTGGCGGATTCCCAGGCTGTGAGGTCGGCCCATATGGCGTCAAAGTCCGCCGCTGCGGCAAAGGCCCGCATGGGCTGGGGCAGAGCTTCCGCGGCCTGAAGTTCGCTGACGCCGCAGGTCTGCGCCAGCGTGTCCAGCATGACCATTTTTTTCTCGGCCAGTAGGGCCGCTACCTTGTCTGCCAGTGTATTGTCGTTTGCCGTTGTCATGGCAGCTTCCTTTACACCGCCTGAGCGGTGGAGTTTTTGTGCTGGGCGGTGATGCTCGGGGTATTGCCGTGCTGCTTACGGGCAGGTGTTTCCGTCAGCGGGGGGTCGATTTGTCGGGGTCCGACCAGCGGCAAGCGCAGCGCCTGCCGCCCCATGCCAGCCAGCAGCTCCAGATCGTGTGTGATAAGTAGCACGCTGCGTTCCTGATGGGCCTGCCGCTCAATGGCGGCTGCAAGCCTGTTCATGTTGGCCCCGTCAAGGCCGCTGGTCGGTTCGTCCAGAATGAGCAGGGAAGGGCGTTTGGCCAGAGCGCAGGCAACGACCAGACGCTGCTTTTCCCCGCCGGAAAGCGACTGCGGATGCCGCCCCGCGAGATGCAGCAGGCCGAATTCTTCAAGCAGCATGCGCACATGCTCGGGGTCCTTTTGCCCGGCCAGCTCCAGACAGGTCTGCACCTCCTGCTCCACGGTGCGCATGTGCAGTTGATGGTCGGCATTCTGCAAGACCAGGCCGCTGTGGCGCATGCGCTGTCTTGCATCGCACGGTTGATCGCGAATGAGGATTTCGCCGTTCTGCTGCTGGTCGAGGCCCGCAAGAATCCGGGCCAAAGTGGTTTTGCCCGCTCCATTGTGCCCAATAATGGCAGTGACGCCGCCGGGCAGGTCAAAATTGACGTCTTCGTAGAGGGGCTTGCGGCCCTTGTGCGCATGGGTGAGGTTGCGGGCCTGTATCAGCCCGTGGGCGCTGGTGCAGCCGGGCAGGGTGCGGCGCGCATCGGGAACGCGGGCCTCGCGCAGGCCGAAGCGCCGCCGCAGTTCCGCATCGTGCAGCATGGCAAAGTCGCCCTCCGCCTCAATGCGTCCCTCGCGCATCACAACAACCCTGTCCACCACGTCAGCCAGCCAGTAGAGCCTGTGGTCAACCACCAGAATCGCCATGCCGCGCTCCTTGAGCTGGGCCAGCTTGAGGGCCAGTTCGGCCGTGGATTCCGGATCAAGGTTGGCCGTGGGTTCGTCCAGCACAAGGGCCTGCGGGCGTTGGGTCCACAGGGAGGCCAGGCCGACCTTCTGCTTTTGGCCTTCAGAAAGCTGATGTATGGATGACCGGCAAATTTCCTCCAGGCCAAACTGCCTGACGGCCCCGGCAACGGCATGGCGCATGGTTTCAATGCCAAGTCCTTGCCATTCCAGAGCAAACGAAAGTTCATCTTCAACATTAAGAGCAAAAAACTGCTGCTCGGGATCCTGAAACAGGGTTCCGGCCTGACGGGCAAGCTGGGGCGGGGTCTGCTCCGTGGTGGGCGTACCGTTGACCAGCACCCGGCCTTGCAGGGTACCGCTGAAATAATGGGGGCACAGGCCGTTGAGCAGCCGGATAAGCGTGGATTTGCCGCATCCGCTTGCGCCGGTGCAGAGCACGAGTTCGCCCGGCTCTACCGCAAGGCTGAGGTCGCGCACGGCAGGGCTTTGCTGGTGCGGATAGGTGTAGGTGACGTTTTTACAACGCAGCATCAGCGCATTCCTCCAAGGCTGGTTCCGCCCAGATGCATTTGCAGAGTCAGAGCCGCCGTCAGCACCGCACAGGCCGCAATCAGCAGCAGCGTGTCGCGCAGGGCCCAATGGCAAGTTTTGTAGGGGGTCATGGTTTTGCCGTAGCCCAGTCCCTTGAGCTCCGCCGCGATGCCAAGATCTTCTGATGTGCGCAGCGAGCGGAACAGCAGGGGAGTGAACAGCAGTCGCATGCTCTGCACCGGATGGCGGGTAATACCCCATGGTGAAAGTCTGTAGCCCCGAAGCCGCAGCGATTCCGTGACCTGCTGCACATCGGCCAGAAAGGTGGGGATAAAGCGCACCACAACCGCCGCGGGCAGATAGATGCAGAATGGCAGCCGCATGCCGCGCAAGGCATTGAGCAGATCCTGCACACGAGTGGAAAGCGCCATGGGCAAAACCACGTGCAGCATGGTGAGCATACGCAAAAAGGGAACAACAAGCCCTGTAAATCCGGCTTTGTTGAGCGACGGCATGAACTGTCCCATGATCCACATGCAGCCCATTGCCATGCCGCACATGAGGGTAAAGAAAAGATATGCCCAGAGCAGCGCCTTGGGTTTGCGCAGAGAAAGCGCGTAGCACATGGAAAATCCGCAAAGCAGCAATTGCCCCTGAATGTTTGAAACAACCAGGGAGCCGATTGCCGCCACCACGCTCAAGGCCAGTTTTGCGCGTGCGTCCACCTTGGGCAGCCAACCTGCGGCGTCTGCCGCGTTATTGTCGAACAATGCCCGCATGGCGCAGCTCCTTTACAGCGTTGTACCCGGTGAACAGACCCGCCGCCGCCCCCAGGTACCCCAATATGACCACCGGAACCGCCGCCATGAGCAGGGAAGGATTTTCGCGCATGAATAACCAGGAAATTCCCAGCGAACAGACCCTGCTCGCAATGTCGAACACGCCCACGGCCAGCACCGGGCCCCATGCCCGGCTGTAACCGCCGCAAAGGGCGACAGATGCCTCAGCCATGAGAGCGCCCAGCAAGATCGCGGGCAGCAGGGTGATGCTGGCCCCAAGCAACAGGGCGCTGACGAGCATGCTGACCAGCGAGAACAACAGCAATGTTCCTGCCTTGCGCACCCTGTAGAGCATTACCACCAGCAGGGTCGTGTAGATCAGGTTTTTCAGCAGCAGCGAAACCGGATTCATGCC
Organism: Desulfovibrio intestinivivus; assembly: GCF_053570665.1. Classification (NCBI taxonomy): domain Bacteria; kingdom Pseudomonadati; phylum Thermodesulfobacteriota; class Desulfovibrionia; order Desulfovibrionales; family Desulfovibrionaceae; genus Desulfovibrio; species Desulfovibrio intestinivivus. The sequence goes on from NZ_JBRBQT010000001.1 coordinate 2,416,834, forward strand.
GCCCCCGGCCAAGGCCACCAGCAGCGTGGAAACCTTGGCCGCAGCGGCAAAAACCCCAATGACAACGAGCTCGTGGGCGCTCCAGTATCGATGGACCAGTTCACTCATGGTGCAACTCCAATATCCGCCCTTATATAGAAAATGAATACGAAATTCAATATCAATACAAGGGCGGATACCTGATTTAAAATTCCACACTTACCTTGATGTTGGCGTGAACCCCTGGTTCGTAAATGGCGGCATTGGGTTCAAGACTGTATTTTTGGTTAAAAATGTTAAGCACTTCGCCCACAACCATGTACTGCTTTTCTTTGCCGAATTTTACGCCCAGCATGGCGTTGGCCGTTGTCCACGTATCGTTCTTGTATTCGATACGGCTGGAGCCGCTTTCGGTCTGGGTCTGGCTGGCAAATCGGGCGTAAACATCGCCGATGATGTCCACGTCGTCGTTGACGGAGTGGAGCGAGCGCACGCCTGCCCGGCCTGTCCATTCCGGCACGCCGGTTTTCCACGTGGTGTAGTCGCCGTTGTCATACTGGCGTTTCATCCAGGTGGCGGAAACGTAGGGGGTGAAGCCAAAGGGCAGGTCATAGCTGCCGCTCAGTTCCATGCCATGGGTTTTGGCCGAGCTGACGTTGCGGTAGCGGTAGGTATTGTTGCCGATCTGTTCGGTGGCAATGTAGTCCGAGGCAACGGTGTAGAAAAGCGACGCATCGAGGGCCAGCCCGTGAGCCGCGTAGCGAGCGCCCACTTCCCAATTGTTGGAGTGCTCGGGTTTGAGTGCGGAGTTGGGTTCAACCGTGCCGCCGCCCATGCTGGAGATGATATATTTCTCCTGCAGGTTAGGCACCCTGAATCCCTGCGAAAAACCGGCCCGCAAGGTCATGTCGTCAATGCCCTGCCACATGAGCGAAAGGTTGAATACCGGCTGCGATTCCCATGTGCTGCCCTCGCCGCCAGCGCTGGGATTGGAATACGTGGTGGTAGGCGGGCCCATCATCTGGGATGTTGTGGTTTTGTCGCCGCGCGCTGTGTTCATGGTTGAGCGCACCCAGGTTTGGCGCACGCCGTAGTTGAGGGTGAAATCCCACGGCAGCTTGGTTTCCATGAGGCCGTACACGGCATGCGTGTCCATGTAGCCCTCGTACTTGTAGTGCGTGAGGGAATTGATTTTTCTGGTCATGAAGGCGTTAATGGGAATGGACATGTTGGAATAGGTATTGGTGTCGGCATCCAGCCCATCGCGGTTGAATTCATAGCCGGCAATGAGGTAGTTGTTTTCGCCCAGAGCCCAGTCGCTCTGCATGCTCGCGCCCCATTGCTCGTTGGTGTTGTCCGCGTAGTTGTTCATCAGCACAGAAGTTGTGCCGGACTTCGCCTCCACATGGTTGAGCATCTTTTTGTGGGTGTCTTGCCAGAAGGCATCCAGCCGCAGCTTGGGCAGGAAGGACGTGAGGTTTTTTGCCTCCATGAAGACGGCGGCTTTTTTGCGCTCCCACGGGGAAATATCGACGTAAAACGAATTGTCTTCCGTGGTTCCGGCCATGACATCGCTGTAAAACTGCTCGTAGGAGCCGCCCATGGTGAACTTGTCGCTGAAGTCGTAGCTCAGGAAGGCGGAGCCTGACTGCTCCTTGAACTTTGAATGCGGGGCCTCGCCGTCAGGCGTGGAAAGATTGTGCTGATAGGTATTGAACCCTGTGGCGCGGTACTTGAAACCCTTGTACGCGCCGTAGATGGACAGGCTTTCGTCAAAGCCCTTGGTTGAGCCGTTGTAGCTGCTAGTTATCTGCCCTTGGATGGGCTTGGTGCCGCCCTTCTTGGTGATGATGTTTACAACGCCGCCCAGCGCTTCGGAGCCGTAGAGCACCGAAGCTGGCCCCTTGATGACCTCAATGCGCTCAATGATCGCCGGGTCAACGAGCAGGGGCGTGCCGTCCATGGACTTGTTTTCGGCAATTTTTTGCCCATCGATGAGAATAAGCACGCGGGTGGGGTTTTCACCGCGCAGGGATATGCGCTTCAACCCCTGCGCGCCAGAATTGACAACCTGCACGCCGGGCACGTCTTCCAGAAGGCCGCCGACAGTTGTCGCTGTCGATTCCTTGATCTGTTCCTTGGTGACCACGCTGACCGACATGGGCACGTCGAGCAGTTCCTTTTCCACCCTTGAGGCAGAAACTTTGACGGTTTCCGTCTCAAGGGTCTGAGCCGGGGCCGGCGCCCCCCAGAGCAGCAGCCCGGCAAGGCCCAAGGGCAGGGCCTGAGCGTTTAATTTACGCAGCAGCGACATTCTTTTCCTCCAGCATCGCCTTGAGAAAATTGAGTAAAAGTTGTGTGAGGTTTACCTGCCAGAATTGCCCGGCCAGGGTGAGCACCACCCGGCCATCATGCCATTCAAGCAGTTGGGCGCGTTGCCACTGGGCAAGCACTGGCTCCCATATTTGACCAAGAGGCAGGGCAAAACGACGCTCAAGGCCTTTTACATCCATCCAGCCCTGCTCCATACACTCGGCAACCGACCTGTAGAGGAAGTAGTGGCGCTGGGGGCTTTGCACAAAGGCCAGAGGCTTGCGTCCGTCACGCACATCCTGCTGCCATTCTGCGTAATTGCTGTTGTTCATGTAAAAGTGCCCGCCCAGATTGCCCCCTGCGCCGGGGCCGAAAGCAAGGCAGTTGGCCGAAGCCTTGACATACAGATTGTAGAGGTTGCGTTCGCGCGAAGTGCGCGCCCAGTGGCTGAGGGAAAGGCGGCGGTAGAAGGCCCCTTCCATGTCTTCCACCGCTGCGGCGTACATGGCCGACTGAAGGGGAATATCCGCCGTGGGGGCGATTTTGCCCTGTTCGATGCCGCGCCCAAGCGGGGTCTGGCGGTACACATTGAGCTGGTAGCAGTCCGCCCCGTCAAGGTTGAGGGATTGGGCAACGGCAATGTCTTCGCGCCAGAGTTCCAGCGTCTGGTTGGGGAAACCGTAAATAAGGTCAACAATGACGGCGGCCTGATCGTAGCTCAAAAGCTGCTCAAGGCCGCGCTCCATGTCTTCGCGCGAACCCAGCCGCCCCATGGACTGCCGGATGGAGGTATGGAAGCTCTGCACGCCCAGCGAAAAGCGGTTTGCGCCGCCTTCAAGGCAGGCTTCCATTTTGCTAGGCCCGAAATTGGTGAGCCTGCCTTCAACCGTGATTTCGCAGTCGTTGGCAAGCGGGAGCGCCTCTCGCACTCCTTCAAGAATGCGCTTGAGGTCTTCCGCTTCAAGGGCTGTGGGGGTGCCGCCGCCAAAATACACGGCGTGAACGGGCGTGCTCTGCACTGCCTTGCGCTCGCGCCACATTTGCAGCTCCGCCAGCAGGGCGTCGGCATACAGGCGGCTGTCGCTTTCGTGATAGGCCTTGTTGTAAAACCCGCAGTACAGGCAGTGCGTCTGGCAAAAGGGCACATGGATGTAGGCCACTGTTTTGCCCTTGAGGGGCGAGGCCAAAAGCAGATCCATATGGCTCTGCATGCTTTCCGGCTCAATCATGTTGCCGCCAGTACCGGGGTGCATGGCGATTTTGCCGTCAAAGGCGTGCGAGAGGGCGCATACGCCTTCTTTGGCAAAAAAAGCGGAGAGGTCTTTGGGCGCGCGCCCTGACGCCGCCGATAATTTGCCCGGATCGGGCATTTCGTAAATTTTCTGGTTAGGCTGGGGATGCATCTGCGTTCCTCGATTGCAAATAAAAGTTAGTCTTAACTAATTCTGTTAACTTCAATTAATTAAATTGAAAAAGAATGTCAATACCAGATTGAAAAAAGCTCAGCAATTCGTGAGGACGCCCGGCTGTTAATGGAAAAATGGTGGAGAAAGCAGCTTGGAGCCAAAGAACAGTAGCGGGCTTCTTGCAAAATTTGCGAGGGGAGCAAGGGGGATCGTGATGATGGGAGGGGCAGAAAAAGATTGCTTGCAATCCGCCGGAGGCGCTGCCTGAATTCGGCAGCTTATCTGGCAACGGCGCGCCAGTATAAGCTGCCAGCAAAAGCCCCTGCCCGCATAATCGCAGGGCAGGGGCTTGGGGCGCATCAGGTGGCCGTTTTTTTATCAAGCCAGTCTAGGGCAGCAATGTTGCTGCATCACCCAAAGGCCGTGCGACATCGACCCGGTGTGCATGCTACTTCCAGACGCTTTCCGCCACTTCAACAACAAGGCGTATCTTGTTCCACTGCTCTTCTTCTGTCAGCGTGTTTCCTTCTTCAGTGGAGGAAAAGCCGCACTGGGGGCTGAGGCAAAGCTGCTCAAGCGGAACAGTCTGCGCAGCTTCATCTATTCTTGCCCTGATGGCACCACGGTCTTCCAGCGTGCCGGTCTTGCTTGATACCAGCCCAAGAACCACCTGCTGGTCACGCATGTGCCTGAGCGGCGTAAAATCGCCTGCACGCTCGGAATCGTATTCCAGAAAGAAGCCGTCCAGTCTGGCCCTGCCAAAAAGCTCCTGCGCCACAGGTTCGTATCCGCCGCTGGAAAACCATGTGGAACGGAAGTTTCCCCGGCAGATGTGCATGGTCACCGTCATGTCGGAGGGCCGGTCTGCGATGGCGGCATTTACAAGGTTCACATATTTTGCCGCCAACGCCGCAGGATCAATGCCTCTCTTTGTCAGCGCTGCGCGCTGTTCGGCGGAGCACAGGGCACCCCAGCTCGTGTCATCCAGCTGGAGGTAGCGGCAGCCAGCGTCGTAAAATGCCTTCAGGGCGTCTTTGTACGCATTGGCAATATCTTCCAGCAACGCGTTTTCAGACCCATAGAAATTGGGCAGGGTAAACTGCTCGTTGCGGATAGCCAGAACAAAGTGGAGCATGGCTGGTGAAGGAATGGTCATTTTGGCCGTGTGCTCGCCAGCGCAGGATTTAAGAAAGGCAAAATCACGCAGCATGGGGTGGTTGGAAAAGCCCACCGGGCCAGCCAGCTCAACGCTTTCGGCCTTGGTGTGTACGCCGTGAAAAATAAAGCCCTTGCTGGTAGCCGTTTTTTGAATGCCCTGAAGCCCAGCAAAAAAATCCAGATGCCACCAACTGCGGCGAAATTCGCCATCGGTAACGGCCTTGAGCCCGCACTGTTTCTGTTTTTCTACCAACTTACGGATGGCCTCGTCTTCCACCTTGCGCAGATCATCGGGGGTGATTTCTTTGTCTTGCAGTTGTTTTCTGGCCTTTTTTATGGATTCCGGGCGCAGAAAGCTGCCCACGTGGTCAGCGCGGAAAGGAGGTTTGTTCCAAAAATCTACGGTGTTTTTTTCAGCCTTCATTTATTTATCCTTTATGTTCGGTTACGCCAGCGTGGCGCGAACAGTTTTTGCGGCTTCAACCATGTTTTCCAGCGACGGGTACGCTTCATCCCACTGGCGTGTTTTCAGGCCGCAATCAGGGTTAACCCACAGTTTTTCCGCTGGAATGTGCCTGAGTGCGCGGTGCAGCAGTTCGATCATTTCTTCCGTTGAAGGCACGCGTGGGCTGTGGATATCGTACACGCCGGGGCCGACCTCGTTGGAGTAGTTGAACCTGTCAAAAGCCTCCAGAAGCTCCATGCCGCTGCGGCTGGATTCTATGCTGATGACATCGGCGTCCATCTGGGCAATCCAGGGCAGAATGGCGTTGAACTCGCTGTAGCACATGTGCGTGTGTATCTGCGTGCTGTCGGCAACGCTTGAGGTAGCCAGCCTGAAAGCCTCCACGGCCCAATGAAGATAATCTTCCGCTGCTGCGCGAGTCAGGGGCATACCCTCGCGCAGGGCGGCCTCGTCAATCTGGATGATGCGCACGCCAGCCTTTTCCAGATCAAGAACTTCGTCTCGGATAGCAAAGGCAATCTGCTTGCACACTTCTGCCCGCGGGAGGTCGTCCCGTACAAAGCTCCAGCACAGAATGGTCACCGGGCCTGTGAGCATGCCCTTGACCGGCTTTTGCGTGAGCGACTGCGCATAGCGTATCCAGGCTACGGTCATGGGCTTTTTGCGGTACACATCACCGTAGATTACGGGCGGTTTAACGCAACGGCTGCCGTAGCTCTGCACCCAGCCGTTCTGCGTAAAGCAGAATCCTCCCAGTTGTTGACCGAAGTATTCAACCATGTCGTTGCGTTCCGCTTCGCCATGCACCAGTACGTCCAGACCCAGCTGTTCCTGCTTTTCAATGCAATGGCGGATCTCATTTTGCATGGCTGCCGTGTATGCGGCTTCGTTTATGCTACCGTTTTTGAAGTCGCGCCGGGTTTTGCGTATTTCTGCCGTTTGAGGAAACGACCCGATGGTCGTAGTGGGCAGGGGAGGCAAGGCAAGCCAGCCTTGCGCTTTTTTGCGGGCGGGATAGCTGGATTGGCGGTGCAGTTGCGAAGGGGCGACGGCGGCAACCCGCTGCCGCACAGTTTCAACATACTGATCGGGATGCGCTGCGGCATCATGCGGGTCTGCCGTATTGCGCTGCAATCCTTCGGAATTAGCCTGTTCCGCAATTTTCCCAAGGTTTGCAACTTCCGCACATTTTTGCACCGCAAAGGCCATGCGGTGACGGATATGGTCTGGCAGGGCTGTTTCTGCCTCCAGATCCACGGGCGAGTGCAGCAAGGAGCAGCTTGAGCCGACAAGAATCCGTTCGCTGCCCAAAGCCGCTGTTGCTTGCGCAATGCACGGCAATATCCGGGCAAAATCCGTCTTCCAGATATTACGCCCGTTCACTGCTCCAAGCGAAAGCGCCATATTATCAGGGATGGCGGCCATGATTTTGCCCAGCTCATCCCTGCCGCGTACCATATCCACATGCAGCACCGCGCAGCCGGAATCCACCGCCAGCGCGAGATTTTTTTCAAGCGGCCCAAAGTATGTTGTGAGCATCAGCCTGTTGCCGCAGGCGGCGTTGAGACCCGCGTATATTTCGGTAAAGCGCCTGACCGCAGCCGGGGGCAGCAACTCTGTGCTCAGCACGGGTTCTTCTATCTGGATACTGTCGCAGAGAGGGGCGAGCGAGGCCAGCAGATTGGCGTACACCAAGACAATGCTCTCAAGGCGCGACCATTTGTGTGCCTCGTGCCGCGATTTTGCCAGCGTCAGCCAGGTAAAAGGCCCGATCATGGCTGGCTTGGGCGCAAAGCCCAGATCCCGGGCCAGGAGCGTGTCTGCCAGTACAGGATGCTTACCCTCCTGCCAGGGCGCATCGCCTTCAAATTCTGGTACAAGGTAGTGGTAGTTGGTGTCGAACCACTTGGTCATTTCCAAGGGCGGAACATTGCGCAGGGCGTCACCCCGCGCAAGGCTGAAGTATCTCTCTAGCGGTGAGTCGGCCTTGTCCGCGGCAAACCTTGCGGGCACTGCACCGAGCATGCAAGTGATATCGAGCATGCGGTCATAAAGCGAAAAATCTCCGGTGGTCACATAAGCAAGGCCAGCATCGCGCTGGATGCGCCAGTGTCGCTTTTTCAGGTCGTTTGCGACTTCAATAAGGGATTGGGCGGAACGGGTACCGTCCCAGAAAGACTCAAGGGCTTGTTTCAGCTCTCTTTGTCTGCCGATTGATGGAAACCCGAGAATGTGGGTTTTCATGGGGATGCTCCTTTCAATAGAAGTTGAAAGGGCAGTCCATTTCACGTTCGTCCAGAACAGGATGCGGGGCATCCGTCAGGCCGGGCATTTGCCTGTACGCGAGACAGTACTGCCGTGCTGCGCCAATCGCAGCAATTGTGACAAGTCGTCTCCTGGCTTCCGGCCTGTGGCAGTCTGGCCTTCCCATTTGCAATTGCAAACAGTGACCATGACCCAGGTAAATGCCGGTTACAGTGGCGCGCCCGCGGCAGATTTTCACTGCCTTCCGTTTCTAATCACAATATCTGGATAAATTGATATATAGTTTTGTTCTTTTCGTCAACAGTCGCCTTTGTGCAATACCCACATGCTGTGGCCTAAAATCGCCCCCCTAAAGATATGCATTGAAAGGTAGTGCTCCTGCCATAGGAGCACCAGAATGAAGCGGAGCAGATTCATAGAAGAGCAGAGTAGTGGGATAGCGGGCCTATGCACAGATGGTTGTATCCGGTGCTATTGCTTGTTTTCCCATTCAGGTTCCTCCCTGGTTTCGGGCAAAGTATCCTGCTCGAACAGGCCGAACTTTTTCATTTTTCTCCAAAGCGTAGCGCGCCCAATGCCCAACCGGAGCGCAGTTTCTTTTCTGTTTCCGCCGCATTGCCGCAACATGTCGCGCAGGGCGCGTGCTTCCAGAGCATAAAGGCTGGCGGCAGAGGAGTCCTGTTGGCTGACAACTGGGGCAACGTCGTTTGAGCATGTCTGTTCGTATGGGTGACAGCTGCGCAGGGAATCGGCCATGATGTCTTCAGAAAGCACACCATGCGTGGCAATAACCATGGCTCGCTCCAGAACATTGGCCAGTTGCCGTACATTGCCCGGCCAGGGGATAGTTTCCAGAAGCGCCATTCCCCGTGGATCTATTCTTGGCATGGGTTTGTGCTGTTCTTTGGATTTTCTGTGCAGTATGAACCGCGCCAGCAGGCCGACATCCCCCAAGCGTTCCACCAGCGGGGGAAGCTCCAGAATGAGCACCGCCAGTCTGTAGTACAGGTCTTCCCTGAACCTTCCCGCCTGAACTTCTTTCGCCAGATTGCGGTTGGTGGCCGCGATAATGCGCACATCCACCGGCGTTACCTTGTTGTCGCCCACGCGCGAAACCTCTTTTTCCTGTAGGACTCGCAGCAGGCGACATTGCAGGGGTAAAGGCATTTCGCTTATTTCATCCAGAAAAATGGTGCCGCAGTGGGCCATTTCAAAAAGACCCATTTTGCCGCTTTCGCTGGCACCAGTGAACGCCCCCCGCACATAGCCGAACAGCTCGCTCTCAAGCAGGTTTTCTGGCAGAGCGGCGCAGTTTACGGCCACAAAGGGGCTGTCTGCCCTGGCGCTGGCATTGTGGATAGACTGCGCAAATAGCTCCTTGCCTGTTCCTGTTTTGCCGTAAATGAGGACAGTGCTTTCGGACTGCGCATAGGTAAAGGCCCGCTTTTTTGCTTTTTCCAGTGATTCCGATTTTCCCACCACATCGGCAAAGGTGCTTTTGGCCACATGCCCAGAATCACGTACCCGTTTGCGCACCCGCTGCTCCAGAGACTGGATGCGCCGCACTTCCTGCAACGTAAGCACCGCGCCCCGGCTGTGCCCGTTCACGTGGATGGGCACACTGGTAACAGCCAGAGAATTGCCGCCTATCAGGCATACCTCGGAGGCTTGCTCGTTTTCAGGCGTCTGGATGCAGGATTCCCAGGGCATGCCCAAAACCTCGCGCACGTCGCGCCCCACCACATCTTGCCGCCGCAGGCCAAGCAGCTCAAGGCCGATGCGGTTTATCTCAGAAATATGCCCCGAGGCATCAATGCCGATAATGCCATCGTTGATGGAGTTGAGCAGGGCATTAATTGTGCCGAGGCGCAGGTCTTTTTCCTTCTGGAGCGAAACAATGCGCTTGCCCTCTTCAATGGCGTCCTGAATGACGCGCGGATCCATGTCGATGTGTACGCCCTGCGCGCCAAGAGCCCGTGCGGCGTTTACCACGGGCGAGCCGCCCACAAAGGCCTTTACGCCTCTGGCAATGAGCTGCCGCAGTCTTTCCGATATATCGGCAAGATCCGTCAGGGTTTCCACAATCACCGGTTTTTCAAAAAAATCCTTTAGGGCAAGAGCGTTGTAGGTGAAGGATTCAAATCCCACCACCGCGATTTTATCCGCAAGGCCAAAGGCGCGGTTGACCGCGCGCAGCATGTCCACGCTCGTATACCTTAGCTCCAGCACATGCGTTTTGAGGGCTTCTTTAAGCAGGGCAGCCGTGCCGCCGTTGCTGACTACAACCATGGCCTGCCCCTGGTCGATATGGCTTTGGGCAAGGCGCACTGCATCTTCCAGCGCTGCTTCATAAACAAGAAAGCTCTCGCCGATGCGGCTGAAAATGTTGCTGATAGTGTTGGTAATCGGTTCGCTTGGGGTGATGAACAGAATGTCTTCCCTGCGGATATGAACCATGGACGTCTCCATCTGCAAATTGTTTCCTTTTGATACATGGTATATCAAGTGAAACATAAATGAAACAGATAGATGCAACACATCATTCTGAACCCGCCGGTATTCTGGAGGTAGCCTGAAGGATGAATACTGTTTTAGTATTGTAATACGCTGTAATTAATGAGTTTTTTAAGGTGTGTGCGCCTGTCTGCAACCACTGGACTCTACTGGCATGTCTCTTGCTTTTTGGCGCAAGAATGCATTCGCCATGTTTCATAGGGAGGACACCATGAGAGTTCATGTCATAGAACCCATAGACGAAAGCGCCATGCGCAAACTGCGTGCTGTGGCGGAAGTAGTGGCGTGGGATGATCCGGAAAAAAACGACCTTTCCCGAGCGGATGCGGTCATTGTGCGCGCCGCGTCCGTCACGCGCGAGCAGATTCTTGCTGCACCGGGGCTGAAGGTTATCGGCAAGCACGGCGTTGGCGTGAACGCCATTGATCTGGTCACAGCCAAGGAGCGGGGCATACCTGTTGTGTATACCCCGCTGAGCAACGTAAATTCAGTAGCCGAACTGGTTTTTGGCTTTATTCTCGCCACTGCCCGCAAGCTGCGCGACAATATGGAGCACATACGCCGAGGGGCAGAGCGCATAGCCCCCGCAACTCTTACAGGCCTTGAGATTTCCGGGAAGTCGCTTGGTCTTGTAGGCTTCGGCAATATAGGTTCACGCGTGGCGCAGATTGCCGTGAATGGGTTCGGCATGGAGGTTCATGCCTACGACCCCTATATGAAAGGGGCCACAGCGAAGGAGCGCGGCGTGCACTTGCATGAAACTCTTGAAAGCATGCTGTGCGAGGCAGACTACATCAGCGTGAGCGTACCACTTACCGAAACGACCAGAGGCCTCATAGGCTCCGCGCAGTTTGCCTGCTGCAAGCCCACGGCCGTTATCGTCAGCACCGCGCGCGGCGGGGTTATTGACGAATCTGCCCTTTATGAGGCCTTGGTGCGCAAGACTATTTACGGCGCTGCCAGCGACGTATTTGTGCAGGAACCCCCCACCATGGAAAATCCTCTCCTGCAATTACCCAACTTTATTGGCACCCTGCATATAGGCGGCAGTACGCACGAATCGCTTGTGCGCGTTGGCAATACGGTTGTGGACGATGTGCTTGCCGTGTTGCACGGTGAAAAACCGCTCTATCCCTATGCGGTATAGCTTTTTGTTTTAGCCTGTTACCGAAAAGGATTCCGCTATGACTCAGACGGATACAACCTCGCCGGTTGAAGAACAAAAGTTGCGTGAAGCAAAAAAGGCCACTGCGGCCGCCGCATTCGGTACCTTTTTGGAATATTATGATTTTTCAGTATACGGTTACTGCGCCGCCCGCATATCCAAGGAATTTTTTCCCAGCGACAATCCCACGGTTTCATTGCTCTCCACCTTGGCCGTGTTTGGTCTGGCCTTTATTGTCCGGCCTTTGGGCGGCCTGTTTTTCGGGCACATCGGTGACCGCTACGGGCGAAAATTTTCGCTTGTGGCTACGGTGGTGCTTATCGGTGTGGCCTGTACGGCCATCGGCTGCCTGCCCACCTACGATCAGATAGGCATTGCTGCGCCTATCCTGCTGATTCTTTGCCGCATATTGCAAGGATTTTCCGCCGGGGGCGAGATAGGCAGCGCGGCTTCGTACATTCGTGAATGGGCACCCGCAGAACGCCGCTCCCTGTATCTTTCCTTTGTGCCCAGCGTGGCCAATTTGGGCAAGGCCGGGGCCGCTGGCCTTACCGGACTGGCCGCCTATCTGTTTGTTGGCGAAAGCGCAAGCTGGGCCTGGCGTGTACCCTTTCTGGTGGCCATGCCCCTCATGCTCGGTTGCCTCTGGATGCGTCTCAAAATCGAGGATACTCCCGATTTCACCAACATGAAGAATGAGGGCAAGCTTTCTGAGGCCCCCATTAAGGAGCTGATAGGTCAGTACCCTGCTTCACTGTGCAAGCTGTTCATGTACTCTCTGGTTCAGAATGTGGGCACGTATTGCGGTACCGTGTATGTCGCCATCTATATGCGCACAGTGCTGAAAATGCCTGCCACCGAAGTTGGTTTTATCGTGCTGATAGCCGTGACCTGCGCGGCCCTCTTCATACCCGTGTTCGGCCTCATCACAGACCGCGTAGGCCCTGTTAAAACGCTGGTGGCCTGCTACGTCTGCTATATTGTGCTGAGCTATCCCTGCTACTCAATAATGGGCAAGAGCTTTGGCATGGCCATATTTGCACTGGTTACCACCATGATCCCTTATGCCCTGTGCCAGGCTGGGTCATATTCCATGTACCCGGAGCTGTTGCCGCCCCGCGTGCGCAGCACAGGGGTTTCCTTCGGGCATAGCATGGGGGCTGTTTTGGGCGGGGCCACCACTCCGTTTCTGGCCACGTGGCTCATCTCCAAGTTCAACGACATCATGATTCCCGCTTACATCCTCATTTTTGTGGGTGCGCTGGGCCTGGTTAACCTGCTGATTCTCAAGAAGGCCGACCCCGCTGAAGGGCGTCGGTTCCGCTAATGGCCTTTCTTTAAACAACAGTACGCGGAGAAATATATGGAACTTTTTGATTGCACTCTTCGTGACGGCGGCAATGTGCTTGGCAACGGGTTTCCGGCTGATCTGACGGAACTAATACTGAAAGGGCTTGTTGATTGCGGCGTACGGTATATCGAATACGGCAATGCCAATGGCATTGCCGCGGGCGAAGAGCAGGGCAAGGTTGCCCCGCTGACCGATGCCCAATACATGGCTCTGGCCAAGCCGCTGGTGGGTAAGGCTCGTTTGGGTATGTTCATTCTCGCTGGCAACGCTACGGAAGCACGTGTGGCGGCGGCCGCAGAGGCTGGCCTGAGTTTTTTGCGCGTAGGGGCCAATGCTGGTGATGCCGACAATGCGCGTCAGGCCGTTGAACTGGTAAAAAAGCATAAGCTCGAGGCCTGCTATTCACTGATGAAGGCCTACGTGCTCAGCCCTGATGCGCTGGCCGATGAGGCCGCGCGATTGCAGGATATGGGAGTGGATATGGTGACCATTATGGATTCTGCAGGAACCATGATGCCGGATGAAGTCTGCAGCTATGTAAAGAAAATGGTGCGACGGGTGAGTATTCCCGTAGGTTTCCATGGGCATAACAATCTGGGTATGTCCGTGCCCAACGCAGTTGCGGCTTTCAGGGAAGGTGCCGCCATAATCGACTGTGGTTTGATGGGCATGGCTCGCAGCGCGGGTAATTTGGCAACGGAGATCGCGGTAGCCGTTTTTGACCGGCTCGGGGTTCGCACGGCTGATCTGAATGTTCTTTTGCAGTTTATTGATGAAAAGCTTGCGCCCGCCATGGAGAAACACAATTACAGGGCGCCTGTCGTGCCCCTTGATCTGGTGTTTGGCCTTGCGGGATGTCATTCTTCCAATACTGCGGCATTGCGCGAAGCTTCAAAGGAGTATGGCGTGGATATCTTCCGCCTTACCATGGCCGTTTCTGCTGAAAACCGCAAAAATCCTTCCAAGGATCTCATAAAACAGCACGCATCCAAGCTTGCTGCTGCGCGTTGCCTGTAGGGCTTGCGCCCGTCCTTGCACGGCGGTTCCTGGCGTGATCTTTTTTTTGATGTGTGCAACCGTCTTATGTTATGCAGTAAAAAGCGGGGGCCGCGCCGTTCATTGCGTGGCCCCCGCGGGTGGGACATCTTCAGCGGTGTTGCAGGGTGCGAGGGAGCACCTTGGCAATATCCACAGGCTAGTAGCTGTTTTTTTTACCGGTAGTTCCGGAAAGGTTTTTGTAGGTGGCCAGCGCATTGTCCATGGCATCGATAAAGAGCATAGTGTCAACGGCAACGGCAACAAATGTTGCGCCCCATTCAACGCATTTGCGCGCCATGACCGGATCCACGGCGAGAATGCCGGGGGCTTTGCCCTTCTCGCGAATGCGGCGGATTGTACGCTCAATTATTGCCGTAACTTCCGGGTGCCCGGCATCATCCGGATGCCCGAGAGAGGCTGAAAGGTCAGCAGGGCCAATAAACACGCCATCCACGCCTTCCACATCAATGATCTCATCCAGATTTTCAAGCGCCTTGCGGCTTTCAACCTGAACAAGCAGGCACAGGTTTTCTTCCGCTTGCGCCATGTATTTGGGTACGCGGCTCCAGCGGGAAGCCCGCGCAATACTGGCTCCAACTCCGCGCACGCCATGAGGGGGATACCGCAAGGCATTCACCATGCGCCGGGCGTCGTCCGCAGTGTCCACCATGGGAACCAAAACGGTCTGCGCGCCAATATCCAGCACCTGTTTCAGCAGCGCCTTATCACCTTCAAGGGGGCGCACCACTGGGTGGGCCGGATAGGGCGCCACGGCCTGCAGTTGCGCCAAAAGCGTCTGCACATTGTTTGGCGCATGTTCTCCGTCAATCAACAGCCAATCGTAATCGCACGTGGCCGCCATTTCCGCAATGTAGGATGAGGCGGTGCTCAGCCAAAGACCTATCTGCACTTCGCCACGGGAAATGGCTTCCTTGAACCTGTTCTTCTGTTTCATGGTGTGTACTCGTTATTTTTGTAAGCCGCTATGCCGACTGCTTTTCAGGTTGCGCTTTTTTGTCCTTGCGCAACATCATAATGGCGATGGAACCGATTATGGTGATGACTGCAAGCGTCAGCAGCCCGGCCAACTTGTTGCCAAACAGAATATCGGCCTGAGCCTTGATGTTAGGGGCAAGAAAACCGCCGATTGCGCCAAACATATTGGTAAATCCGATACCAGCGGCAAGTGCCGCGCCCGTGAGCATGCTTGTGGGCATTGTCCAGAATACGGGCTGAACCGCAATAAATCCCGCCGCGGCAAAACACAAGGCTACAATGGCTATAACCGGACTTGCCAGCGCGGAAACGCCAATGCCAATGCCCGCCATAAGCAGGGTAAGGGCGGCGATGTTACGCCGTTCACCCGTGCGGTCTGAATAGCGGGGAATGTAATAGGTGCCGAAGAGGGCCGCAATCCAGGGAATTGCCGTAACAAGCGAAGCCTTGAAGCCCACGGCTGTACCCAGCAGCGCCGCCACCTGTGATGGCAGGTAGAAAACCAGCCCGTAAACACTGATTTGAATGATCATGTAAATGACGGCCAGATGCCACACGGTTTTATTGCGCATGCCGTCGCTGATGCGTGAAGTTGTTTTGCCGCTTTCTTCTGCCGCAAGCGTGGCAGCAAGATGGTCTCTTTCGGCTTTACTGAGAAAGCGCGCCTCAGCGGGGGTGTTGTCCAAATACAGGAAGGTAGCCACACCAGCGAGAAGAGCCAGTCCGCCTTCGATGACAAACATCCAGTACCATCCAGGGTGTCCCATGAAGCCGTGCATCTCGAGTAGCGCGCCGGATAACGGAGAACCCAGGGTAAGCGCCAGCGGAGCACCCATATAAAAGAGTCCCATGATGCCAGCGCGCTTGCTTTGTGGAAACCACTGGGATGTAAGGTAAATCATACCAGGGAAGAATCCCGCCTCGGCCGCGCCCAACAGACTGCGAACAAGCAGGAATTTCATTTCCGTATCCGCATAGGCCATGGCCGCTGAAAGCAGGCCCCACACAAGGGTAGTGCCGCCAATCCACGCCCGTGCGCCGAATTTTCGCATAAGCAGGTTGGCCGGAACCCCCAGCACAGCGTAAAAAATAAAGAAAATGCCGGCGCCCATGGCAAAAGCGCCGTCGCTCAAGCCAGTATCAATCTGATAGGCCTGTTTGGCGAATCCTATGTTCGCCCTGTCCAGAAATGCCAGAATATACAGCATCAGCATGAAAGGAATAAGCCGCAGGCGAGTTTTGTTGACAACCTGCTCAATATCAGGTGACATATTCTGCTCCTGTTGCACGGTCATTAGCTATGGGAGAGAGGGCTGCCGGGGTGCCACCCGGTGGCCCGATTTTCGTAGCGGGGGTCGGAACCCCTTTGCGTCGAATCCATGGCCGATCCTTTCCTAGTGTTCAAAGGGGCGGACGATGTCGCACGCTCTGTTCAATTCAACGCCGAAACCAGGCTTGTCCAGGGTTTCCTTGCTGATGCGTCCGTTCACCGGCACGGGCTCGTTGAGCAGCAGCGGGTGGAACTGCGGGCGTACCTCAAGGCAGTCGGGGCTGGTCATAAGGTATTCGCTGAACGGGGTGTTGACGAACGTGATGACGGCATGGTGCGAGTAGACGGAGGAACCGTGCGGCACCACAAGTTGCCCACGCGATTTGGCAATGGCCGCAATCTCGGTAAGTGTTGTAATACCGCCGCACCAGCCCACATCAGGCTGCATGATGTCCACGCCGGTTTCTGAAAGTGTGCCGAACGACTGGATGGTGCCGTGGTGTTCGCCCGTGGTCACCATCATGCCCGCAGGCACGTTGCGCTTCAGTTCCCTGTAACTGTCATACTGTTGCGGGGGAAAGCATTCCTCAATCCATTTCAGATTGTATGGCGCGCAGGCGTGAGCCAGTTTGACGGCGTAATTCACGTCCTGGCTCATCCAGCAATCAAGCATCAGCCAAAAATCAGGGCCGCATTTCTCACGGTATTCCGCAACCATGGCCGCATCTTTGCGAATGCCTTCATCGCCGTCGTGCGGTCCCCAGTGGGTAGGCATTTTCCCGCCGATGAATCCCATCTTCTGGGCGGCGTCAGGACGTGCTCCTGTGGCGTAAAAACGAATTTCGTCCCGAACAGCGCCGCCAAGCAGCTTGTAAACGGGCATGTCGAGCACTTTTCCGAACAGGTCCCACAAGGCCAGATCAACGCAGGAAATGGTGTTCATGACCACACCGCCTGAGCCGGAGTAGTACATGGTGGCGTTAATCATCTGGTCGTGAATAAGCTTGATGTCGCTGACGCAACGGCCTTCAATGAAACGGTTAAGGTGTTTTTCGACAATAAAGCAGCCAAGTTCGCCGCCGGTGGAAATGGCAAAGCCGGTAACACCGTTTTCCGCTTCAACTTCAACAATAAGGGTGCCCAGCACATTAATGCCGAAAGACTGACGCGACTGCTCATACTTTTTGTACTTGCTCATGGGTGTGGCAATGTGGTCGTCGATCCAGTGCTTTCCTGCCTGATCATGGTAGTCTCCGCCACCACCCGCAGCCTTGGCGGTCGCACCGCCGCAGTAATACGCCCGAACCTGCTTGATTTTGGGAAGATTCATTTTTTTCCTCCATGTTGCTGGTTAGTTGTCCGTCTGGAACAGATGGCTGCGCGCCTTACCCGTTCCAACCCAGATCACGTGATATGTCTTTTGCGCAGGCAACAACACCGCGCGCAAGTTCCGGAACGGTATCGTCCGATATCTGCATGGATGCGCCAACAACCGAAATGGCACCGGCCAGCGCGCCCCTGGCGTCAAATACAGGGGCGGCCACGCAACGCACGTCCGGCTCGTCTTCCCCATTATCAAATCCCCACCCTTGTTGGCGAATGCGAGTCAGTTCCACGCGTAGAGCTTCAGAATTGGTGATGGAAGTGGGGGTGGTACCCACAAACGTCGTCCCGGCAATAATGGATTCGCGAATGTTGTCCTGCTGCCATGCCAAAAGGCATTTCCCAAGGGCCGACCTGTAAAGAGAAAGCCTTTTGCCCACGTAAGAGCGCACACTTATGGTGCCCTGTGATTCAATTTTCAGAATATAGTAGGCAGAATCACCGTCCACTATGCCGAAGTGGCAGAGCAAACCAGTGCGCTCCATAAGAACCGTAAGGTGCGGGCGGGATATTTCGCGGACATCCAGCTGCGCCGCGGCTTTTTCTCCTAGGGCGATAAGCCTGACCCACAACCGGTAATTACCCCTGTCATCCTGCTTTACCAGACGGAGTTCCTGTAATTCTTTCAGCAAAAGGTAAGCAGTGCTTTTGGGCATGCCGGAATGTTCAATCAACTGCGCTGTGTTGGCTGAGCCTTGCTCCGCCAGACACTCGAGAATCGCCATGGTTCTTTGTAATGTTGACATAGATTTTTCCAATATTTTGGAATGAATTCCTAATTGTTGAACTAAACCTAGGATGCAAGAAGATTTGTGTCAAGCAGTCCGCTCTTTCCATAGCAAAACGTGATCGCTCGACATCCACGAAAAAAAATTTTTCCATGATAACAGTAAAATAGACGGGGAGATGCATGCGCGAGGGCGGCAAAGGGCGCGCTCAAAAAAGATGCGAAACAGGAAGCATGCCCGTTGACGCGGAAGAACAGCAGGGGGGCCTGAAAGCGGAAGTATAACCCGCGGGCATGTCTGCGGTCTCGCGCCGCAAATGCTTGTTGCCAAGCTAGGGTTCGGATATACATAGATTGACTGTATTACTTGCAGAGTACCCTTGGGATATTTATGGGGAAAAGCGCAAAACCCGTTTTGCATTGCGGCGAAGTCTGCTTATGGTCGCAACCTTGGAGCAAAAAATGAAAACGCGTGTAGAACACGATTTTCTTGGCGAAATGAAAATTCCGGCCAATGCCTATTATGGCGTGCAAACCATGCGGGCCGTGCAGAATTTTAGCATTTCTGGCCGCACAATTTCCCAATGCCCTTCGCTGATAAGGGCTTTGGCTTACGTAAAAAAGGCTGCGGCCCTTGCCAATGCGGAACTGGGCGCATTGCCTGCAAACATAAGCAAGTCCATCTGCGCTGCGTGCGATGAACTGCTGGCGGGCAAACTGCATGACCAGTTTCCGGTGGATACCATTCAGGGTGGGGCAGGTACCTCTACCAATATGAACGCCAATGAGGTTATTGCCAATCGCGCCCTGGAAATCATGGGTCATGAAAAGGGCGATTACCAGTATTGCCACCCGAACAACCACGTCAACTGTTCCCAATCCACCAACGATGCCTATCCAACAGCCTTCAGGCTGGCTCTGTATGCCGAGCTTACCAACCTCATGGAGCACATGCGGTATATTCAGGGCTGCTTTGCGCGCAAAGGTGTGGAATTTGCCGATGTGGTAAAGATGGGCCGCACCCAGTTGCAGGACGCCGTGCCCATGACGCTGGGCCAGGAATTTTCGGCTTACGCAACAACCATCGGCGAAGACATTCTGCGCGTTGAAAAAAATCGTAAACTGCTTCTTGAGATTAACCTTGGGGCCACGGCCATCGGCACCGGCATCAACGCGCCTTCAGATTATTCGCGCATTGTTTGCAACCATCTCAGCAATCTTATCGGGCTCAATGTGGTGACGTCAGACAACTTGATTGAAGCCACATGGGACACAGGCAGCTATGTGCAGATTTCGGGCGTGCTCAAGCGTTTTGCCGTCAAACTTTCAAAAATCTGCAATGATCTTCGTCTGCTTTCTTCCGGCCCGCGTACGGGTATTAACGAGATAAATCTGCCGCGCCGTCAGCCGGGTTCTTCCATCATGCCCGGCAAGGTCAATCCCGTCATTCCCGAGGTGATCAACCAAATATGCTTTGACGTCATTGGCAAGGACATGACTGTAACCATGGCCGCAGAGGCGGGGCAGCTTGAACTGAACGTCATGGAGCCGATAATTGCCCACACGCTTTTTTTGGCGGTGGAACGCCTGGGCATCGGATGCAGGACGCTTGGGGAAAAATGTGTGGAAGGCATTACCGCCAACAGGGAACGCTGCCTGGAACTCGTAATCAATTCCATCGGTATCGTGACCAATCTTGTGCCGGTTATCGGTTACGAAAAATCGGCGGCAATCGCCAAAGAGGCCTTGGATACCAATAAATCAGTTTCTGAAGTGGCGCTTGCGCATGGCGTGATGACTGCGGAACAACTTGAGAAACTGCTTTCGCCCGAAAGCATGACCCGCCCAAGCCGCGCGCACCTGTAAAATACAACCTTACGGTAACGCTGCGGGGCAATCCGCAACTCCAGACAATAAAAAGCCGCTCAGGCCTGCGCGCTACCGCGTGCACCTAGGCGGAATATTCTACGTTGAAGAATGAATCAGGCAGCGGAAACGCCTTTGATTTGCTTGCCCACGCCCGTAAGGTTTGTTTTTTATTTAACCTTGCGGATCAATGTTCACGGTAACTTTTTGAGATGAAGGCGGGGGCAAAGCCTCTCCAAGAAAGAAGAGCAAGCCAGAATCTCTTGAACTGAACAGAGGTCTGAAAAGTAGAAAGCCCGTTAAGCCTTCAGCTTAACGGGCTTCTTTAAACTCTCTCTGAGTTCAAATGATGCCAAGGACGGAACTCGGAACAATTTGAAATGTAGAGTTTCAACACGTTGAATTTGTTTTATTTTTTTTGTTTGCGAAGGCTTGTGACCCCGTTTGTGATCCCATAGCAGCCATGACCTACGTGAAAATTCAGAATAAAAAAGAGGAGTGGCCATCATAGGGTTTATATCAATTAGCGACTTATTGGCCATACGAACAATCATTTCTGGACAGAGAGATTCACCTCTACCCCATCCACTCACATAATTTCCAATCAAGCATATCGCCCTGCCAGGCGCAAGTTATTCGTGGATTTAATGAATAATTCCGTGAATGATATTGACATCCATTTTCTATTTCACTAAGAATGAAATCGATCTTCACTTTCGTTTAACAACTTGAACTGATTGCCTAGCTGATTTTTAGACGGGCAGAGCATCAAAGTTGTTATTTATCAGTTTGCTATCTGTAGTTTTGCCGATGGTATGACGCAATAATTATATCTATTTTGATTAAAACTCTTTTTATCTAATTTAAATAACCTTTATTCACCTGTAATAATTAGATGAGTAGTATGCTGTATTCTTTTAAAAGAAATATTTTACCTGCGATAATGATAGTATGTGCATTGCATCTGTTGGTATTTTTTTGCATTGCATATGTATTTTCAAATGATCGTTTGGATATATCAACACAACACGGGTCTGCAATTTCTATTCAATTTGCTGTTGTTCCAGACTCTTCAGCAACAGAAGCCTTTGTTCCGCAAGTTGCGGAACCAGAAGTTTCTCCTGAGCCTGAACCCGTGATCGACTCTGAGCCACAGCCTGTCGTTAACCTGCCCAAACCAAAGCCCAAGCAGCAAGATAAGCCCAAATACAAGCCCAAGCCTCAAACCCCAAAATCGTCATCTGCTTCAGTTGATGCTGCGCAAGGCCGGACATCGGAAAATGCTTCGCCCGTCACGGGCCCGGCTTCGCAAAGCGCTCAACTACGATCTGGTGGGGACTCGGCCACAGTGGTTCGCAGGGTCAAGCCCTCATATCCTGCGCTTTCCCGCCGCATGGGCGAGGAGGGGCGCGTCGTCCTCAACGTGCTGGTGAAAGCGGACGGGACAGCAGGGGCTGTCAGCGTCAAGCGGTCCAGCGGTTTCCCCCGGCTGGATGATGCGGCGAGCAACGCTGTGCGAGTATGGCGTTTTGAACCGTACAAGATCGGCGGGCTGGCCGCAGATCACGAATATAGTGTTGTGGTCGATTTTTCGTTGACTAATTAGGAGAAAATTAATGGAAAACAAATTTAACTTGATAAGCATATGGGGGCATGGCGATGCCGTAACCCATACAGTAGCCATAATACTTTTACTTATGTCAATTGCATCGTGGACAGTGATTGTAATTGGGATTTTAAGACAGCAGAAATTTAAAAAGAATCGTGCAAGATCAAAATATTTTTGGATGAAAGATACTGTTGATGAATCTATTGATAACATTTGCAACAATGCTTCGCCATGGAAACAGATAGCACTTGAAGGGAGATACGCTTCTCAAGGGTTTTGTTCTACTGCGGCGGATACACAGAACCCAAATGCACATGCGGACTGGGTCATTCGCTCAATGGCCAGTGTGCTGGATAAAATTTCATATTACCAGAGCTATGGATTGGTTCTTCTTTCTTCCATTGGTGCAACAGCCCCCTTTGTAGGGTTGTTTGGCACGGTCTGGGGTATTTACCACACCCTTATTGCCCTGAGTGGCGGCGGGCAGATGAGCATTGATCAGGTTGCAGGGCCTATCGGCGAAGCCCTTGTCATGACGGCCTTTGGTCTGGTTGTGGCTATCCCGGCAGTGCTTGGCAACAACGCCATAGCAAACTGCAATCGCAGAAATCTGCAGGAACTGGGGCTGTTTGCCCAAGATCTGCAAACCTATCTTGTTACAGGGCAGCGGCCACTTTCTACCAAGTAACCGCAACAAGGAGAAGGTATATGCACGTCGGCGGAAAGAGCTTGAGCGCAAGAATGGATGGCGAGGTTATGAGTGACATAAATGTTACTCCTCTTGTGGATATAATGCTTGTGCTGCTCATCGTATTTATTATTACGGCGCCAGTAATTCATCAGGCTTTTAAACTCAACCTTCCAAAAGAAAATGCACAGAAGCATGAGTTGCAGAACTCGGATATAACTATCGAAATATCCGGCGCTGGCGCGTACAGCATGAATGGTAAACCTGTTACAGAAGATGGCTTGCTTACGGAACTACAGGGTGTTGAACGTGGAAATGGCGGCGATGCGCGTATCAATCTCCATGCTGATGAATCAACGCAATACACAAACATCGCCCGGGTTCTTGCGCTTGCTCAGCAGGCCGGTCTTTCCAAAATTGCCTTTGTTACTTCACCTCAAAACGAAACAAGGTAACGATTTGCATTTATAATACAAACCTTAACTGCAGTCTGCGATGTGTATTCGGCATCGAGAGGAGAACTGGGGAATGACGCGAAGAAGAAAGGTTTCCTTGGTGGCGGGGTTGATGGTTATGGGCTTGTGCGGCCTGGCAGGGCCTGCACTAGCGGATGATGCAGCGGGGGGGGCTCCTGATGCAGCAGGGCAAAGTACCGAAGAAAAAAGAGCCCTTGATGTGGTGCATGTTACAGCGCAAAAGCGCTCGGAGGCGGAAAACGCCGTGCCCATCAGCATGGAGGTAACAACTCCTGAAGAAATGAGGGCTGATCACATTACAAATGTAGAAAATTTGGTGTCTTCAACCCCGAACGCCTCAATGGGAACCGGCGCAACCGGTAGTGCCATGTCAGCCTACATCAGCATTCGTGGTATTGGATCAACCATTTCTGAAACGGATCCCGCAGTCGGCATGTTTTTGGATGGCATTCCTCTTTCACAGATTCACAACTATATGGGCAACCTTCTTGATGTTGAGCAAGTTGAAGTGCTGCGTGGTCCTCAAGGCACTTTGTATGGCCGCAATACCCTTGGCGGTGCAATCAACATAAATTCAAAAAAACCAGATCCCAGCAAGTATGAAGGTCATGTCACAATCGGCGTCGGCAATAAAGAGCAGTTTCGCTCCGAGGTTGTGGGCAACGCCCCCCTTTGGGACGGAAAAGCCGCAGTGCGCGCAGCTTTTGCATACGATCAGGTTGGGCATGTGTGGGATAACGATCAAGGCGGCAATGTCGGCAAGCAGAACAACTATCAGGGACGCTTGAGCTGGTTCATGATGCTTGGGGAAAACACAACTCTTGATCTTAGTGCTGATATACAGAAGCAGTATCGCAACGATGGCGCCGTCATGACTATGGATGACTACAATAATGACCAGCGCCATTATAATGTTTCAAGCCCTCTTGGTGGGAGCAATAACTCTGGTGGCGTCAGGGCTGAGCTCAATCATGATTTTGACAGCGGTTATAAGTTGACCTCGCTCACAGGGTACCGCAGTTCTGCCATGAATTATAAGGGTAACTACGGACCTGTTGGTTTCTTCAATAATGTCAGCGCAATGTATAACGCATTTGGGTTTACAAATTTCCAGTTTCGGGATCATGGAACATATGGGGAAAGTTTCGGGCAGATTTCTCAGGAACTTCGGCTGACTTCCCCTGATAAAGCGGCATTCAAATATGTGACTGGCGTGTATGCGGACTACAACCGCACGGACGTTACGAACTCCATAACGAACAAGTGGGATGCCGGCTCCGTTTGGTTCCCTTGGTCAATGAACGACAATCATGCGGATTTGGAATTGCGGGGGCAGCAGAACGGTTGGTCTGTGGCCGCATTTGGCGATGGGTCATACGACTTTGACGAACACTGGCAGGTGTTTGGTGGAGCGCGTGTTGGCTACGACAAAAAAACTTATGAATTCAAGGCGTCATCCAACCTTGGGGAAGACTATATTGCAGGTTTCTGGGATGGGCCTGGTTTGAAAATGGTTCGTGAGTATGATGGCACTTGGGATAATATATATTTTACCCCAAAGGGCGGAATCAAATATAACTTCAACGAATTTAACAACGTTTATTTCAGCGTAAGCCGTGGTTACAAATCTGGTGGCTTCTCGACTTCATTGTTCTACAACAAGCCGGGCTTTAAGTACGATGAGGAAACCACAATCAACTATGAACTCGGTATGAAGAACATGTTTCTTGACGGGCGCATTAGCCTTGATACCTCGCTTTTCTATGTTGATTGGCGTGATCAGCAGGTTCTGGCCTATGACTCATCAACCGGTATAACCGGAATTATCAACGCTCCCCAAAGCCGATCCTACGGTTTTGAAACCAGTCTCAAAGGCAAATTTGATAATGGCATACATGTTGGGATTGGCGTGGGCTACGCGGATGCGACGTATGTTGATTTTAAGAATGCCCCCGGAACCTATGGTGGCTCGATTGATGCCAGTGGAAAGCAACAGCAGTACCATTCAAAATTTACTGGCAGGGCCAACGCTGGCTATGAATTTGCTTTGCCATGGGACAATCTGGTTGCAACTTTTGACGCAATCTACCGTTATCGCTCAAAGTATTACTTTGATGTTGAAAACAGGATTGAGCAAGAAGGCTATGGAACGGTTGATGCCAGCTTTACTGTTGGCAACGATTCCTACGAGGTAAACCTTTGGGGGAGGAATCTCCTCAACCAGGGTGCGCTTGCTTCCGCAAGTTACATGAACGCCAGAAACTCGACTTATGACCAGAACACGGTAGTCAGCCTTATTGATCCCCTTATGTTCGGCATAAACTTTACCAAAAAGTTTTAGGCAATAATGCTACTCAGGGGTGCGTTTTCCCTGCACTGCGGGATGCCGTTTGCAGAGAAAGCGCACCTCATGGCGGAGAATTCAATGAAGTGCGCGGTTCTTGCTTCTGTTGTCATAGCCAGCCTCCTTGGCGGCTGCTACGGGCGGTCAGATACTGAAGTTCAGGGCTATGTTGAAGGTGATTTTGTCAGAGTTTCTCTGCCTGCAAGCGGTATTGTTGAAACCCTCTCTGTTTCGCGCGGCAGTCATGTTAAGGAGGGAGAAGTCCTTTTTACCCTCGACAGCAACAGGGAAAAAGCCGCACTGGACAAGGCCAGATCCGAGCTTGAGGCCGCAAAGGCGGAAGTA
The DNA here is from genome assembly GCF_053570665.1 of Desulfovibrio intestinivivus. NCBI lineage: Bacteria > Pseudomonadati > Thermodesulfobacteriota > Desulfovibrionia > Desulfovibrionales > Desulfovibrionaceae > Desulfovibrio > Desulfovibrio intestinivivus. Next base: position 2,442,193 of record NZ_JBRBQT010000001.1, read on the forward strand.
TCCAATCTACTTTCTGCGGAACGGAATGATGAAATAGAAGCCTTGCAGTCTGGCATTGCAGAGCTCAAGGCCCAGCTTGCCTACACCGCAGCGTCGTATCGCCGTAAATTGAATCTCAGCCACAGCGGTGCTGCGTCAATGGATGAAGTTGAGCGCCTGCGGTCAGAGGAATCGGCCACGAGGGCAAAAATCCGCGCCAGCGAAAGCCGTCTGCGTTTGGCCCAGCTGAGCATTGGGCGCGAAGGCGAAATTGAAGCCGCGCAAAAGATGCTGCAATTCCGTCAGGCCGCTGTGCGCGAGGCAGAGGCGAATCTGGCTCTGCGACAAGCGATAGCGCCTGCTGATGCCGTGGTAAACGATATCATCTATCGGCCTGGAGAAACCATAGCGAGTGGGCAGGCCGTGGTGGAACTGCTGCCACCAGATAACATCAAGGCCCGTTTTTTTCTGTCCCCGACCCAGGTTGGCTGGACGTCCGCAGAACCGGAAATTCTGCTGCAATGCGAAGGTTGCGGCAAAGGCATCCCCGCTCGCGTAAATTTTGTTTCTTCCGAGGCTGCCTACAGGCCGCCGGTGCTTTATTCGCGTAACGAATCGGGCAAGCTGGCCTTTATGGTTGAAGCGGTTCCTCTTGAGTCTTGCGCGCAACTACGCCCGGGGCTGCCCGTGACGGGAGTTTTCCATAAATGACAAACGCCATCGAAGTGCAGGGCCTTACCAAAACGTTTGGCAATGCTACTGTGGTAGATTCTGTGTCGTTCAGCGTTCCAGAGGGCCAGATTGTTGGTTTTCTTGGCCCCAACGGATCAGGAAAAACCACGACCCTGCGGATGATGTGCGGCCTGCTGACGCCGGACAAAGGCACTGGCACCTGCCTTGGGCTCGATATCTTGACGCAGGCAGATCAGATCAAACTACAGGTGGGGTACATGCCTCAGCGTTTTTCGCTTTATGAAGACATGACTCTTGAAGAAAATCTCGCCTTTACAGCCCGCATTTATGGGTTGAGCAATGTGCGCCGTGAAATCCAGAGCGTGCTGCACCGACTGGGATTGTGGGACCAGCGCAAAAAGCTGGCCGGGTCGCTCTCTGGCGGGTGGAAGCAACGGTTGGCACTGGCAAGCTGCGTGATGCACAAGCCCAAGGTATTGCTTCTGGATGAACCCACCGCAGGGGTGGACCCTACAGCCCGGCGGGAATTTTGGGAGCAGATACATGCACTGGCGGCAGAGGGTATTACCGTGCTTGTGTCAACACACTATATGGATGAGGCGGAGCGCTGCCACAGCATTGCCTACATTGCCTATGGCAAACTGCTTGCTTGCGGCACAAGCCGCGAGCTTATCAAAATGTTTCCCATGAAAATGTACTCCGCATGCCTCAAGCCAGACCTGGCGCCAGCAATTCTTACCCGCATAGCGCAGCGGCTTGAGTCGCAAAACCATGTGGATGTGGTTATACCCTTTGGCAATGACCTGCACGTGGGCGGCGCAGATGCAGCCCTGCTTGAAGAGGCGATCCGCCCCTGGCGGCATGACCCGGCGCTGGTGTGGTCAGACGCCGAGGCATCGCTTGAGGATCTGTTTATTCTTCTCATGAACCGTGCCCTGAAAGATATGAAGATGGGGCTGGCCTGATGTTTAGTGGATTTTCCCTAAGGCGTTTTGTGGCTTTGCTGATTAAGGAACTGATCCAGATGAAGCGCGACCGGGCAACGTTTTCCATGTTGCTCAGCGTGCCGCTTATGGAAATTCTTCTGTTTGGCTATGCGATCAATGCCGACCCAAAGCATCTGCCCACCCTTGTGGTTGATGGTGATCAGTCGGTTATGAGCCGTTCGTTTGTAAGTTCCCTGGAAGTATCGGGCTATTTTTTGATCACCAACCGCAATGCAACGGAAGCGGAGTCGCAGCGGGCGCTGGCCAACGGTTCCACCCAGTTTGTCATCAATATTCCCGTAGATTTTTCACGAAAGGTTGCCAGGGGCGAACGCCCCGAGGTGCTGGTCGAGGCTGACGCAACCGATCCTTCCGCCACTTCCGCCGCCATAGCTGCCCTGTCCGGGCTTGCGGCAAAAGCCATAAATGCGGATCTCACCGGGCCGCTTTCTGAATTGAAGCAGGGGAGCCCGCCGTACTCGTTGCTGGTGCACCGCAAGTATAACGAAGAAAACGAATCGGCGTTCAGCGTGGTTCCCGGTATCCTTGGCGTGGTGCTTTCATCAACCATGATCATGATGACTTCCATAGCCATGACCCGTGAACGTGAACGTGGAACCCTGGAAAGTCTGCTGGTGGCCCCCATTCGGCCCCTAGAGATGATGCTTGGCAAGATTTCGCCCTACATCCTTATAGGATTCGGTCAGATACTGGTTATTCTTACAGCTGCAAAGGTGCTTTTTCATGTGCCAATGATGGGTTCCATGGCCTTGTTGTTTCTGGTTTGCGTGGTTTTTATCTGCGCAAATCTGGCACTTGGATTCATTTTTTCATCCATTGCCAAAAACCAGATGCAGGCCAATCAGGCTTCTTCAGGTTTTCTGCTGCCGTCCATCATCTTGTCTGGGTTTATGTTTCCTTATCGGGGTATGCCAGACTGGGCGCAATGGCTTGGTGAAATATTGCCGGTAACGCATTTTTTGCGGATTGTGCGCGGGATTCTTCTTAAAGGTAATACCCTTGCTGATATCTGGGTGGATTTTGGCGCGTTAGTGCTGATTCTGGCGGTTGTCTGCACACTGTCCATCCGCTGCTACCGCCGTACGCTGGATTAGGCCTTTCCAATCTGGGCGCACAGCAAAATTTGGATACATTCTTCAGCTTATAGGCATCACCTGAAGGCAACAGGTGTAAATTTCAAGGATGCGTATGTTAGCAATGTTATCACGAAAGCCTTTTTCTGTATGGAGTCTGATAGCCAGCCTCTACACTACGCAATATCTCGGGCTGAGCTTTTTTTCAGTTGCACTTGTTGCCATATTACGCAAGCAGGGTGCTCCTCTTGAGCAGATAAGCTCCGTTTATGCCCTTGGCATGATTGGAGCCTGCAAATTTTTGTGGGCTCCCTTGGTGGATAAAATTCGTTTCACACCACGAATTGGTCATTTTCGTGGTTGGCTGATCTTGATGCAGTCGCTCCTGGTTGTGGTGCTTTGTGCTATCGCAAGCCTGGATGTGCAAACAGACTTTGGCTCTGTTTATCTGCTGTGCATCGTCATGGCCCTGTGCGGAGCAACCCAGGATATCGCAACAGATGGCCTGGTATGCTCCATCCTTTCCAAAGAAGAGCGGGGCATCGGCAATGGCATTCAGACTGCCGGGGGCATGCTCGGCTTTATGATAGGCGCAGGCTTTGTGTTGATGGCATACCCCAGCCTTGGCTGGCGTCAGTCTGTCTTGATTCTGGCTCTGGGCACTGCCGTGTCATTGGTGCAACTGCTTTTCTTTGTTGAAGATGAATTGCAAATTCAAAAGCAAAGTGGTTTGCAGGCCGCTGCCAGGCTTGTGGGGTTTTGGCGTCAGCCGGGCATGACATCCTGGCTTGTGATGCTGTTGCTTTTCCCCATGGGAATTACAGTTGCCTACAGTCTGTTGACGCCAATTCTGGTGGATAATCATTGGTCGCTTGAACGCATCGGGTTTTATGTGGATGTGCTCGGTCCAGTTATGGGCATTGCTTCCAGCTTGTTCGCAGGGTGGATGATTTCCCGCCATGGACGGAGTTTCACCATGAATTATTGCTTGGGGATGCAGCTGCTCAGTATTGCAGCGGTGCTTTTTATGGCCATGGGAAACGTGAGCACAAGTATGGTCGTAGCTGCGGTCATGGCTCATTTTCTGGGCTATGTGCCGTCAGTCACCATGCTTAGCACGCTGATGATGGATCATGCATCCAAAGAAAGTCCGGCAACAGACTACACAGTGCAGTTCAGCATATATCAGTTTTTTGCAATGGGCATGGGGGGCACGGGCATGGTTATGGCTGGTCGCCTGGGTTACAGTGCAACTATTTGCGCAGCGTTAGCCTGCTCGGCGCTAGGGGGCATCTTCGCCAGATTTTATGTGTCCTCCTCTGCAAAAAAAGAACCCCGCGCGTCTGTGGCTTAAGCGCGCGAACGCCCCCTTAACAAAGGCGGCTGGCAAGATGAATATTCGCGGCAGCACGCTTGTTGCCGCAACACAACTGCTTCCGGCAAGCGAGATGAGGTGAACATGTTTTACGCGCATGATCTTGGATGGCCGATAAAGGAGATAGAGCGCTACAGGGCGGAAGGTTACTGGCGTGAGGAAACGCTTAACACCTTTCTGAGTGATCTGGCGCGTAAGCACACAGGGCATCTTGCTGTTATTGATGGCGAGTTTTGCCTTACCTATGCTGAGCTGGAGCAAAAGGTGGCTCAGGCTGCCGCCGGGTTTGCCGCACTTGGGCTCACGGCGGGGCAAACGGTGGTTTTGCAATTGCCAAACTGCTGGGAATTTGTGGTTGCCTTTTTTGCCCTTGTCCGCCTTGGGGTTGCCCCGGTTATGGCTCTGCCCGCGCATCGAAAGGCAGAGATTTCCGCATTTGTGGAGGCGGCTGGCGCAAAAGCCTATATCTGCGCCGACGAGGCGTCGGGCTTTGACTACCGCACGTTGGCTCGCGAACTGCAACAGCAGTACCCCGGCCTTGATCACGTAATTGTGCGCGGCAATGCAGAGGAGTTTGTTCCTTTCAAATCCTTGTTTGGCACCGGTTTTGCTTTGCCGCAAGACCCTGCCATGCCCGACTCCCTGCTCTGTTTTCTGCTTTCGGGCGGCACCACGAGCACCCCAAAGCTGATTGCGCGCGTCCATTGTGAATACCTCTGTTCAGCCCGTTACAACGCCGCCGCCAATGGGTTCGATGCCTCAACCGTCTATCTGGCCACCTTGCCTATGGCGCACAACTTTCCGCTGGCCGCACCTGGTCTGCTGGGAACCTTTTTATGCGGCGGAACCCTGGTCATAGCCGAAAATCCCGATCCAGACACATGCTTTGACCTGATAGACAAGCATTCCGTCACCAGCACCGCCCTTGTGCCGCCTGCGGCGATTCTCTGGTGCGACATGGCGGAACTGCTGGATCGTGAGGGGGATTTTCCCAGTTTACAGAGCATCCAGGTTGGTGGCGCGCGCGTGAGTGAAGAACTTGCAAGGCGCACCATAAAAGTATTCGGCTGCCGCTTTCAGAATGTTTTCGGCATGTCTGAAGGTCTGGTAAGCATGACCCGCATGGATATGGATGAAGAAACGGTTTGCAGCACACAGGGAAAACCCGTGTGCCCGGCGGACGAGTTTCGTATCGTTGACGCCGCAGGCAAGGAGGTGCCGGATAATACCGTCGGTGGTTTGCAGATTCGCGGGCCATACACCATCCATGCCTACTACAAACGGCCAGATGTCGATGCGGAATCGTTTACCACCGATGGATTTTTTCGCACTGGGGACCTTGCGCGGCGTAGGCCTGACGGGTGCATGGTGCTTGAAGGGCGGGAAAAGGATCAAATCCAGCGTTGCGGAGAAAAAATAACTCCCGAAGAAGTGGAAAATGTACTTGTAACCTGCCATGGAGTGCGTGATGCCGTGCTTGTGGGCATTCCGGACGAGCATCTGGGCGAGCGTATATGCGCTTTTATCCATGTGCACGAGCACGATGACGATGGCTTGAGCGCGCGCTCGCTACGTCTTTTTTTACAACAGAACGGTCTGACGACCTTCAAGATCCCCGATCAGTTTGTATTTGTTCCTTCGTTTCCCTGCACTGCGGTGGGCAAAAATAACCGTCGCAGCTTGCGCGAGCAGCTTCTGATGCAATATCAGCAACATATTGCAGAAGCTAAAGGAGCAGAACATGAATGCTGAAGCTCCGATACTATCGCGCCTCGGCTTGCGCCGCTGGATTGCGGAAGTTCTTGATTGCTCCCCGGAATTGATAGGAGACGAAGATTCCCTCATAGAGCTTGGCATGAGTTCGCTCATGATGATGCGTCTGCCTGTTATGCTCAAAAAAGCTGGCGTAAGCGTCAAGCTTGCGGATATGCTGAAAGATGCAACCTTGGGAAGCTGGGTTCGGTTGGTGGAGCAGGGCAGAAGATGCTCTGCGGAGCAGGAGCCGGAACGCATCGTTGACGGGCAGCCCTTTGCGCTCACGGATATGCAGCGGGCTTACTGGCTGGGGCGTCAAACGGTTTTTCCCTTGGGGGGAATTGCCGCGCACGGCTATCTGGAAATTCATGAGCCAAAGGGAAAATTTGATCTGCCGCGTCTGGAAAAAGCCCTCAACCAGACAATACTGGCCCATCCCATGCTGCGGACAGTGCTGACGCCAGATGGGCAGCAAAAGGTGCTGCCAGAGGTTCCCTGGTACCGCATACACAGCCGTTGCGGCGCGCATGCCACGGCAGAGTGCAGGGAGGAGATGCGGGCGGAAGTGCTGCCAGCGGAAACTTGGCCGCTGTTTAACATATGCGTGAGCGGAACGGACAACGCGCCTTGCGCATATCTCCATATCAGCTTTGATATCCTGCTGCTTGATGTGGCCTCTCTGGCTTTGTGGCTGAACGAGCTGCACGGTCTTTACACTGGGCAGCAGAAAAAAGCCTGCATTAGTAACAGACAGTTCTCACAATATGTAGCGCAAGCTGAGGCCAGCAAAGAACTGGCGTCTGCAAAGAGGCACCGGGAGTGGTGGCAGGCGCGCGCGGCGCAGTTGCCCCGAGCGCCCCAGTTGCCGTTTGCCCATCAGCCAAGAGAACTCACGCCACCCGTCATAGGTAGGCTTGCGTCGCACATGCAGGCCGATGCATGGCAAAGCCTCAAAAGTCACGCGGCAAGGGCCGGGGTGACAGCTGCGGGAATGTTCGCTGCCATTCTTGGTGAAACTCTTTCGCGGTTCAGCCGTTCGCCTCACATGACTCTGAACCTGACCCTGTTTGACCGGGCAGGGGAAAGAGCAGCCTATGACGGCGTGTTGGGTGATTTTACCTCTATGCTGCCGGTGACGGTGCGCGCAGGTGCGGGGCAGACTTTTCTTGCGCTGTGCCGCGCCGCCCATGAGGATATTTGTCAGGCGCTGTCACATGCGGATATCAGCGGGGCCGAGGTCAATGCAATCATCGCCCGCGCTCACGCTACACCCAACGAAAACCCACTTCCCGTTGTGTTGACCTGCGCCACGGGCATTGCAGGCGGCAGCTATCTGGATGCGGCTTCACGCTTCGGAGAGCTGATTTTTGCCTGCAATCAGGCTCCGCAGACATGGATAGACGCGCAGGTTGTGGAATATCGCGATGGACTTTCGCTGGTTTGGGATTATCCCCAAGGTCTTTTCCCTCCCGACCTTGTTGAAAGCATGTTTGAGCAGTTTGTAGCTCTGGCCCATGCCCTGTCAGACGGCGGGGTGTGGGGGATGTCTGCTCAGACCGTGCGGCAGCCGCGTATACAGCCAGCATCTCTGGCCTTGTTGCCCCCTGCCCGGCAGAGCCTGGCAGGGCCTTTCTTGAAGCGCGCCGCGTTCAGCCCTGCGGCAACCGCCCTCATTACACCCGAGAAGACGCTCTCTTACGGCGAACTGGATCGGCTCAGCGGGGATCTGGCTCATCGGCTGACCTCGGAACTGCTGGTCAACAAGGGGGAACTGGTTGGCATTGCCCTTCCCAAGGGATGGCTTCAGGTGGTGGCCGTTCTGGCGGTGCTGCGCGCTGGGGCGGCATACTTGCCCGTGAACGTCAGCGACCCGCAAAGCCGTATTTTGACCATCCTTGCGGAAGGCGGCGTTCGCCTTGCCCTGTGCGATGGGAAAAACCAAGGATTTCTGGCTGACGCAGACTGCCAGCTTGCAGAAATTTCTGTCGAAAGCACACCTCTGCTGCTTGCGGATTTTTCTGGAAATGACACTGGGAGTGCAAGGGCAACTGGAGCTGACAAGAAGCAATCCGGCGGACAGACTGTTGCGGCTGACGCTTCGGTGGATGTCGATCCGGAAGCCACGGCCTATGTGATTTTTACTTCTGGGTCTACGGGCAAACCCAAGGGCGTGGCGGTTTCGCATCAGTCTGCGCTGAATACGATTTTAGATGTCAATTCCAGGAATGCCGTGGGCCCAAATGACAGGGTGTTTGGCATCTCGCAACTCAACTTTGATCTTTCCGTCTATGATATCTTTGGCACTCTGGCGGCTGGCGCGGCTTTGGTTTTGCCACAGCTCGCGGAATTTGCCGAACCTCTGGAGTGGGTGAAGCAGGTGGAGCATACGCAGGTTACTGTGTGGAACTCTGTGCCGGCGCTGGCGCAATTGCTGCTGGATTCAGCCAAAGCCACAGGAGGATGCCTGAAGCATTTGCGCCTCTTTATGCTCAGTGGAGACTGGCTGCCAGTAGAATTGGCCGCCAGCATCCTTGCCTTGCCGCAAGAACCGCGTCTGGTCAGCATGGGCGGAGCGACAGAAGCCGCAATCTGGTCAGTTGAAAAAGTTGTGGATGCGCTTTTGCCGGGGCAGAAGACAGTTCCTTATGGAAAACCGCTTTCCGGTCAGATGCTCTACGTGCTGGACGCATCCATGAGGCCATGCCCCCTGTGGGTACCCGGCGAAATATACATCGCGGGAGTGGGGCTCGCGCAGGAATATCTGCACAGGCCGGAACTGACGGAACAATCGTTTTTTTCTCACCCTCAGACTGGCGAGCGGCTCTACCGAACCGGCGACTGGGGAAGAATGCTGCCTGATGGCGATATTGAATTTATGGGCCGCGATGACACGCAGGTCAAAATCAACGGCATGCGCATTGAGCTTGGTGAAATTGAATCAGCCATTGCAGAGATGCCCGGTGTGCGGCAGGCCGTTGCCGTTGTGGCCGAGCACTCGCAGAGTAGAAAAATCGTGGCTTTTGCCCAGCCGGACGGAGATCACAAGTTGGACGCCCAGCGTATCGGCCTGGCCCTGAAAGGTCGGTTGCCTTATTCCTGGCTGCCAGCGGAAATTTGTCTGGAATCAACATTCCCGCTCACTGCCAACGGCAAGGTTGACCGGCGCGCCCTGACTGCCCGGGCAAAGGCCTCCCTGAGCAAGCCCCGCGCCAGGGAGGCGTCTGTTCCTGAAACAAAGGCCCAGCAGCAGATAGCGGATGTGTGGGCATCCGTGCTCAACGGAGCGCGGCCAGGCGTATCGGTATCCTTTTTTGATGCAGGCGGGACTTCATTTCTTGCCATGCAGCTGTCCACACGGCTCACGGCGGTATTGCAGCGGCCTGTGCCTGTTCTTTCTGTTTTTCAGTACACAACCATAGCCAGTCAGGCGAAGCACCTCATTGATGCCGAAGTGCTCTGTTCCACAGAAGCCGGGCACACTCAAGGCCGCGTTGAAAAGCTCCGCGCCATGGCGTCCCGCGTGCGCCCCAGGAGGTAACATGACAGAAAATTCTTTAAAAATAGCAATAGTTGGCATGGCTGGGCGCTTCCCTGGTGCGGAAAACCTGGATGCTTTCTGGGAAAATCTGCAAGCCGGAATTTCCGGTGGAAAGATGCTTGCCGATGCTGACGATGGTTTGGTTCACTACGGCTTTGCGCTCGAAAACAAAGACATGTTTGATGGCGATTTTTTTGACGTTCCCGCGCGCGAAGCAAGAATGCTGGACCCGCAGCACCGAATTTTTCTTGAATGCGCGTATGCGGCTCTGGAGCATGCGGGCATGGCCCCCAGAGCCAACCGTCAGCTTGTTGGAGTTTTTGGAAGCTGCAATTTCAACGGCTACGCACTGCGCTTTGCAGACAGGATTCTGGACGCCAAGCCTCTTGATCTGGTGGATATGCTTGCAGCCAGCGACAAGGATTATCTGGCTGCGCGTGTTGCGTACAAGCTGAACCTGAAAGGCCCGGCAATGACGGTGCAAAGCGCCTGCTCATCGTCCCTTGCGGCTGCGGCAATGGCTTGTCAGGCTCTTCTCGCCGGGCAGTGCGATGTGGCTTTGGCGGGCGGTGCGGCGCTGAAGGCCGGGGTGAGCCCCGGCTACAGCTATGAGCCGGAGGGGCCGCTTTCATGCGATGGGCATGTCCGCGCCTACAGCGATGATGCCAGTGGAGTGAACGAAGGGGAAGGGGTTGGCGTTGTCGTGCTCAAACGTCTGGATGACGCGTTGCGCGACAGGGATATCATTTATGCCGTCATTTCCGGCTATGCCATTGGCAACGATGGCTCGGACAAAACGGGATTTTACGCGCCGTCCGTGTCTGGTCAGGCGGCGGTCATTGCCGATGCTCTGGCTATGTCTGGTGTTGACCCTCTGGAAATTGGCCTTGTGGAGGGACACGGTACAGGGACGCCCATTGGCGACCCCATGGAAGTTGCGGCGCTTACTCAGGCCTGGGCAATTCCCCAAAGCGCTCCCCGCCAGTATTGCCGTCTGGGGTCAGTAAAAACTGGCATAGGGCACCTGAACGCCGCCGCAGGCGTTGCCAGCCTGATCAAGACAGCGCTGGCGCTGCATCACAAGGTTATTCCCGCCTCGCTGGATTTTCACGCGCCCAATCCGAGGCTGGCGCTGAAGTCTACCCCTTTTAGAATTGCCGGCAAAACAGAATCCTGGACTGTTGCGGCAGGCAAAACCCGCGTTGCAGCGGTAAATTCACTGGGTATCGGCGGCAACAATGTGCATCTGATCTTGGAGGAAGGCCCGGAGCCCACAGCTACGGATGCCCCTGGCGCAACCTTGATTACCCTTTCCGCCAAAACTACTGCCGCTCTTGAAAAAAAGGTGGTGGAGCTGAGCTCATGGGGGCAGGCGCATCCTGTCCCGCTGGCTGACCTCGCGCATACGCTGCTTTTGGGGCGCGATATGCAGGCCTGCCGCCTGAGCCTTGTTTGTCAGGATTCGGAGTCACTTTTGCGCACGCTGCAATCTTCGGCTTTGTTGCGCCGGACAAACAGGCTGGAAGATCCAGACAAGGCCCGGCCCGTGGCTTTTCTGTTCCCCGGTTTCGGATCGCAGTATTCGGGCATGGCAAGGGAGCTTTGCGCACTACATCCAGAATTTGGAAATGTTTTCAATAGAATATGCGCGTTGTTTCAGCATGAGACCGGGATTGACGTGGCTGCGGCGCTTGATCGTCAGGAAGTGTCCACAGATACGCGTCTGGGTACGTTTGCCCTGTTTGCCGTGGAATACGCGCTGGCGATTCTGTTGCAAGACTTTGGAATACAGCCCTCCTTTGTGATGGGGCATTCGGCAGGGGAGTACGTAGCCGCAACCGTGGCGGGGGTCTTTTCCGAGAACGCCGCCGTTCGCCTTATTGCAGAACGATCGCGGCTTATTGACGAGTCCCCGTCAGGGGCAATGCTTTTTGTGCCGATGGCGTCAGAAAAGCTGCAACTCCTTTTGCCAGAAGGGGTAAGCATTGCAACTGTGATCACACCCAACGGATGCGTTGCCTCCGGCACTGCGCATGGAATCAATGCACTTGAGGCTGCGCTGAATGCGGCAGACCTGCCGTTCTCAAAACTGGCAGCAGAAAAGGCGGGCCACTCCAGCCTGCTGCATTTCGCCATGCCGCTGCTGCGCAAGGCTTTTGAGGGCGTCGAGCTGCACAGACCGCAACTGCCCATACTTTCAAATGTCACTGGAAGCTGGCTCACAGAAGCTGAAGCCACGGATGCCGAATACTGGGTTCGCCAGTTGTGCGCCCCTGTGCAGCTATCTGACCAGATATCCACATTGTGCCATGAGGGCGAGGCAGTATTGCTTGAAGTTGGCCCTTCGCGAAAGCTGAGCGCCATGCTGCGCCGCCATCCGGCCTTCAAAAAACACTCGCCGATTATTCCCGTGATGCCTTCAGAACAGGGCAAGACCGGGGAGCATATGGCCCTTCTGGAAGCCATAGGGCAACTCTGGCAACAGGGAGGCCGCGCTGACTGGGCAAAAATAGATGCCCTGAGCGGCGGCGGGCACGCTGTGCCTTTGCCGACCTATCCCTTTGAGCGCCAGCGTTACTGGCTTGAACGGCATATGGCGGGCGGCAAGACGCCAACGGATCAGGGAATGGAAATTTCTGTTCTCTGCTGGCGACAGATACCTGTGACAATGCCCGTAATGCCTCAGGGCGTTATAGGATTTTTGGGCAAAGATGGGGCTGATGTTGCCGAGGCGTTGCGCCAGCGTGGCTGGAATACCCTGCTGTTCAAAACTCTTGCGGATTTGCAGGGCAGTCGTGCCCTGCCGGATACATTGGTGGACTGCCGTTTTGCCGGACAAGGCGGTAATTCACTGGCATCTGCGGCGCGTACGTGCGGGGAGGCGGCGGAGTTGTGCGCATGGCTGGCCGAGTGCGCCAACGGGCAGGCCATGAGTGTTTACTGGCTCACCTCCGGAGCGGCGGCCTTTGGCACGGCCCTGCCGATCATTGACAGAAGCGCCTTGCTGGCTCCTGCCCGTGTGCTGCCGTTTGAGTCCAGAAATACCCTGGCTTGCGTGCTGGATGTGGAAGAAGGACTTTCCGCCCCGGTACTGGCCGACCTGCTGGAAAAGGCTGTGAGCAACCGCATGGCGGCAACAGCGCTGACGTCTCTTGTGGCTGTGCGCGCCGGAATTTTCTGGCAGGAGCAACCTGAATGCGTGCAGCAGTCTGAAAATATAAAAGAGCACATTCATCTGCGTGAAGGGGCGGTCTACCTTGTTTTTGGCGGCAGTGGCGGCATTGGCCGAACATTCATGCTCGATCTGGCCAGGCAGGCAGCCGAGCAGCAGCGCCGCATAACACTTGTCCCCCTACAGAAAACGCGCCGATCCGCAGAATTCTGGGAGAACTGCGCCAGTGAGTGGGCGATTGTCAGGCCGCGCTATGTCGACCTCAACAAGCAGGATGAACTCATGCAGGTATTGGATGAGGTGCTTGCTGAACATAAAGATGTGGCTGGAATTGTGCACGCCAGCGGCGTCACTGGCGGTGGATTGATGCAGGCGCAAAGTTTGTCCGTTGAAAAGACGGAAAACTGGAGCGCCAAGGTTATCCCATTGCTTGGCATTGAAAAGGTGATGCAGTTTTGTAACGTTGATTTTGTTATTTTTAATACATCCATAGGCGCATTGTGCGGTTCTGTTGGACAACTGGATAACACTGTAGCCAACATAGTGCTGGATACCTGGGCCATGCGGCAGCAGCGCGCGGGAACACGCGTCATGGGTATACGCTGGGACGTATGGCGTCAGGTAGGCATGATCAACAAGATGGCTTCGTTGCATGCGCGGCTTTCCGGAGAGGAGCTGAAGGGGGGCATAGCTCCTGATGCTGCCCTTGCGGCGGTTAAGGCTTGCTTCGGAATGATGGTGGAGCTTCCTGTTGTCAGCGGTCGCAGCCTTGCCGCCATGCTTGAAGAGGCGCGCACCAAGCGCGGGCTTGCAACGGATGCTCTTGAGTCGGCCGACCTCAAGGCCGAAGGAAGCGTTGGGCAGCGCCCCCCGCTGATGGTCGAATGGCGCGGAGCACGTCATGCGCTGGACCGGGCTCTTGTTGATCTTTTTGAGTCGCGCCTTGGCTTAAGCGGCATAGGTATTGATGATGACTATGTGGAGCTTGGGGGCGACAGCCTCATGGCAATGCCCCTGGCAAAAGAAATCCGTGATCTCTTTGATCTCTCCGCATTCAGCGTAGCGCAGATATTCCGTCAACGGACTGTGGCGAACATTGCAGACTACCTGACCGAATCGCAGGAGGAAAAGGAAAGGCTGTTTGCCCTCGCAGAACTGCTTGAATCTGTAAAGCACATGCGCCCAGAGGACGTTTCTGCGTCACTGGAGGCCTTGTCATGAGTCTCAGCGCCGAACAGTTGCAGCTTTTTTCCCGGCTGGCAGGGCAAAAGGGGCTTGCCCGCGCAGAACACCGAACCAGCCGTCAACAGAGTCCTTGCCCGGTGCAGGAGGGCGAGCCCCAAGAATTTCCCATGACGGACGTGCAGCGCGCCTACTGGATTGGACGCACGGCTGGCGTCAACCTGAGCGGCGTGGGGAGCCACGGATATCAGGAGTTTGATTGCGGCGCCCTGGATGTTGAACGACTGCAGAAAGCCTGGGACAGGGTTATTGCCTGTCACGACATGCTGCGCGCCACGGTAACGCGTGAGGGCATGTTTCACATCGTGCCGGAGGTGCCGCCTCTGCGCTGGGAAATTGAGGATTTGCGTCAGCTTGATGCCGCAGAAAAGGAACAGCGCCTTGCAGCGCGGCGAAACAAGCTTTCGCACCGCGTCCCCGACCTTTCCGTATGGCCGATAATAACACTTGGAGCAAGCATTATCGCCGATGACTTTGTGCGCGTGCACCTGAGTTGCGATGCTGTCATGGCGGACGTGTACAGCATTGGCAACTGTCTGCGGGAGCTAAGTTTTTTCTATACGCATCCCCAGGGCGACATGCCCGTTCCGGGCATGACTTTCGGTCAGTATGTGGAAGAGCAGAAACGTAAGGAAGAGACCAGTTTTTATCATGAGTGCCGCAAATACTGGCAGGACAGGCTGGCGGACTTTCCCGCTGCGCCGCAATTGCCAACGCAGGAAGCACAGCCGCAGGTGCAGCGGTTCAAACGCTTGAAGGCCGGTCTGGAACCGGAACAATGGGCAGCGTTCAAGGCCATGTGCAACCGGCACGCCCTTACCCCTTCCGTGGTATTATACACAGTCTTTGCTGCCGTGATGGGCCAGTGGGCCGCCCGGCCGGATTTTTGCCTTAACATAACGGTTTTCAACAGGGAATCTGAAAATCCGGCCATTCAACATGTGGTGGGCGATTTTACCACAACCATGCTTTCAGCGGCCAGAAAGATGCGTCCGCAGGAAAGCTTTGTTGATTACGCCAGAGAACTGGACGCCCGGTTCTGGCAGGATGTGGAACACAGCGCGTACTCTGGCATAAAGGTTCTTCAGGATATTTCCGAGCGGCAAAGGCGTCCGGTTCTTATGCCCATTGTTTTTACAAGTGCGCTGGGCGCCGGGGATGTGGGAGAAATTCTGGACACCAACAACGGCGTGTTCGGAAAACCCGCCTACACAATAACACAGACTCCCCAGATATGGCTTGACCATCAGGTTCTTGAGGAAGACGGAAGGCTGGTTTTCAACTGGGATGTGGTGGAAGGGATTTTTGACGAAGTTCTTCAGAATGCCATTTTCCGCTGCTATGGCAGCATTGTTGAAGCTCTTTGCAAGCCTGACGCAGACTGGCAGCAGCCAATCATGCCCGAATTGCCTGAAGAGCAGATGGCGCGACGCCACGATGCAGACCCTTGTTTTGAAGACGATGGGCATTTGTTGCACCAGGGATTTCTGGAGCATGTGCTGGCGCTCCCCAACAAAAAGGCCGTTATTGCGCCCGATCGCACGCTGACGTTTGGCGAGCTGTTTCAGGCGGCTTACGCCGTGGCGCGGCAGTTGACGGGCGCTTTGCCGCAAAATACGCAGAATGTCCTTGTGGCTGTGGGGCTTCCCAAAGGCTGGGAACAGATTGCGGCTGTCATGGGTATTCTGCTTACGGGCGCAGCCTATGTGCCGATTGACCCCGCGTGGCCCCGTGCGCGGCGCTCGGCCATTTTGCAACAGGGATTCATGGCTGTGGTTGCGGAGCAAGGCGCAGCCGCCCATGACTGGGATGATCTGCCGCTGGCGGTCGTCAGGCAGGAGGACACTTCGGTAGATGCGGCGGCAGACGCGGCGGCTGATGCGCTTGTTACTGCCCGGCAAACCTCGCCGGACAGGTTGGCCTACGTCATCTTTACCTCTGGAACAACAGGTACGCCCAAGGGCGTCATGATGACGCACCGTGCGGTGCAAAATACCATTCGCGATATCAATTCAAGATTCGGGGTTTCGTCAAACGACAGTGTATTCGCCATCTCCGCCCTGTCATTTGATCTTTCGGTCTATGATATTTTTGGTCTGCTTTCGGCTGGTGGGCATATTGTACTGCCTGATGAACGTGAAATACGTGACCCTTCCGCCTGGGTGCGCCGTCTTGCCCGCCATCCGGCAACCCTGTGGAATTCTGTGCCGATGCTGTGGCAGATGTTTGTGGAACACGGTGCGGCTGTGGAGCATATGCCCCGGCTGGCGTTGCTTTCCGGCGACTGGATTCCGCCGCGCTTGCCGGGCGATTCTGCGCACTTTTCTCCTGCAACCAGATTGATAAGTCTGGGAGGCGCCACGGAGGCCGCCATCTGGTCCATTGCTTACGAAATGTCGCCCAATGATCCCCCGGCAGGGTGGAAGTCCATTCCCTATGGCCGCGCGCTTGCGAATCAGAAAATGCTCGTTCTGCATGAGGACATGACCCCTTGCCCGGATGATGTGCCCGGTGAACTGTATATCGGCGGAAGGGGCCTTGCCATGGGCTACCTGGGGGACAAGGCGCTCACTGACCAGCGTTTCATTACGCACCCGCGTAGTGGAGAGAGGCTTTATCGCACTGGCGACATGGCTCGGTGGCGCGGTAACGGGCAGATAGAATTTATGGGGCGCAACGACACTCAGGTGAAGGTAAATGGCTTTCGCATTGAACTTGGGGATATTGAGGCTGCCCTTGCCTCCCTGCCGGGCGTGCAGGCTGCCGTTGCTGCCATAATGCCGCTGGCTGGCGCAGGCAAAGGGCTGGTGGGATATGTGGTGCCGCAGCAGTCACAGCGCTCGCCCTCCCCAAACGATTTGCACACGGCCCTCCGGGCCAGACTGCCCCTGTATATGGTGCCTCAACATTACGTGGTGCTTGAGCAGTTGCCGCTTTCCGATAATGGGAAGGTGGACAGAAAGCGCCTGCCTGCTCCCCAGCTTGAAGAAATCGCCACACAGGAAAAAGGCACGGAGCTTGAGGAGCGCATTCGTGAAATTGTTGGGCTGCATCTGGGTATTTCGTCATTTGGCCTCCATGACAGATTTTTTGACCTTGGAGCCACCTCGCTTCTGATGGTTAAGATCCATCGCAGTCTTAACCAGATACTCCCGCAGCAGATTGCATTGATCCAGCTTTTTGAAGCACCCAGCGTGCATGCGTTGGCCAGTCTTATCACAATGGGAAGTACAGACGCCCCCGGCAAAGGACGCAGCCATGCGGAAAAACGGCTGGCTGCCAGAAATTCACGCCGGGGCAAGGCTGTGCAGCCGTAAAACGTATTTTTCATAATTGCCGGGCTGGCGCATGCACAGACATATGCCGGATGCGCATTACCGCGCTTTTTCGCCAAAGAAATTGGAGAAGACGGATGACCAAGTGGAATGAAGACAGGCCTGATGCCGTTGCAGTTATCGGAGCAGCGGCGCGTTTTCCGGGGGCTGTATCGCTCGATGCTTTTTGGGATGCCGTGCGGACTGGTCGTAATTGTACCACAGATACCGCAATTGAGGATTTGAGGGCCGGAGGCGTTCCTGATGCCGACCTCGGTGTGGATGGCTACATTACAGCCATGGGCCGTCTTGATGATGTAATGGCCTTTGATGCCGGTTTTTTTGGTATAAGCGCTCATGAGGCGGAGTTGATGGACCCGCAGCAGCGCAAGTTTCTCGAATGCGCATACGAGGCTCTGGAAAGTGCTGGTTATGCGCCGGGCGTCAACGAAAACCGCGTGGGGGTCTACGCATCTGCCAGCCACAGCAGTTATCTGCCTTCGGCTATCCTTGGCGCGGGAACCGCCCGCGTGACGGAAGCACTGCAAATGGCCATTGGCAATGACAGGGATTACCTTGCCACGCGTATTTCCAATCTTCTTGATCTCACAGGCCCCAGCCTTACGGTGCAGACGGCCTGCTCCTCGTCGCTTACCGCCATACACCTGGCCTGCCAGAGCCTGCTTGCGGGCGAATGCGATATGGCGCTGGCTGGCGGGGTGTCCATAACCTTGCCTCAGGTGGACGGATACCGACACAGGGAAGGGCTTATTCTTTCGCGCAGCGGCGTATGCCGTCCTTTTGACGCGCAGGCAGATGGAACCGTCAACGGCAACGGCGTAGGGATCATCCTGCTTAAGCCGCTTGATGCGGCGCTCAGGGATGGGGATGCCATCCATGCCATTGTGCGCGGAACCGCCGTCAACAATGACGGGGCCAGCAAGGTGGGCTATACGGCTCCGTCTGTTCATGGCGAGGCTGCGGCTGTAGCCGAGGCTCTTGGAGTAAGTTGCGTTTTGCCAGAGGAAATAGAATTCATTTCCACTCACGGCACCGCAACTGCAATAGGAGACCCCATTGAGATAGAGGCCCTTACGCGCGCCCTTGAAACCTCCAAAAGGGAATACTGCACACTTGGCGCTATAAAGGCCAATATTGGGCATCTTGACGCAGCGGCAGGCATAGCTGGTTTCATGGTGGCCATGCTGGCTCTTGAAAAGGCGGAGTTGCCGCCGATTGCCAATTTTAGCACGCCCAATCCTGCCTTGCGGTTGAACGAAACCCCCTTTGTTATCAGAAAAACCGCAACCCGCTGGACGAATGCTACACGCTACGCCATGGCCAATGCTTTTGGTTTTGGCGGGACCAACGTTTCCATCGTGCTTGAATCTGCGCCAGAAGTGGCTGAACCCAATAAATATGAAGATGATGGGCCGTTTATACTGCCGCTTTCAGCCCACACCCAAAGCGCGCTGGATGCGCTGGTGGATATATGGCGGCAGTGCGCCGCGCAGTGCCCCCATCTGTTGCACGCCTGCTGGACAGCAGCCTGCCGCCGCAGCCACCGGGCCTACCGTATGGCTTTTGTGGGTAAATCCCGCGCGGAGCTTGTGGCCGCACTTGCAGCGTATCCGCAAAAAAATGTCCTTGGGCAGAATGCGCAGGAAAACACCGCTATCGAGGCTGTAATACCTGCCGCAACGCTGCTTCAAAGTCTTTGCCACAAGTTTGGCAATGCGCGTGAGGCCATTGGACAGTATGCTGCCGAGGCCGCAATGGATCTGGAAACTGCTCTTGGGCAGCAGAAATTTTGCGCTGATGCGCTGGATAAATTTTGTCAGGCCATGGGAGTCGAACCATTGGCATTGCGACTCACAGGTGCACCCGATGCGGATGCAGCTCTGCTGCATTTTTTGCAGCATGTTGCCAGCGCCTATGCTTCTGGCAAGCAGATAGGCTGGGCTCACCTGCTAGACGGACGGCTTACGCGTATTCCACTCACGCCCTTTTCTCGGGCGACGTACTGCCATGCGCTTGCGCAGCGGCGGGAATATGTTCCGCATGACCCGGTAGAGGCCGCGCAGGTGGCAGCAGCGCGCATGGCTGCAACAGCGGGGCATGTTCTTGAACCACATATGTTGGTGGAACGTGAGGCTCTGCTGGAGAATCTGTGCGCGGGCGCTGTGGCACGGGCCTTTGCCAGGCTGGGATTCCCCAGCAGGGCAAAGGTTGCCCAAGCGCTTGAAGCCATGCGTATTCCCCTCCAGCTCTCGCAGCTTGTAGAAAGGCTGCTTCTGGCCCTGCACGAAAAAGGTCTGCTGCGTCGCGATGGGGATTTTTATCATGATCTTGCGCAAATATCGGAAGCGGCATTCAGCGAACTTGAGGCAGAAACGCAACCCGTCTGGGAAGCCTGGGGGGCAATGGAATCCGTAGTTCTTTCCACTGCGGAACGCTTGCCCGATCTGCTGACAGGGCAGCTTGACCTGCGGGAAACATTCATGCCCAGAGGCAACCTGAGCGGAGCGCGCAGGGTGTATTCCGAGCTGCCCAATTCCGTATATTTCAACGCTCTTGTGCGGGAGCATGTGCGCGAATGGCTTGAAAAAACGGCATCGGGAGAGGCTGTACGCATTTTTGAAATAGGCGGTGGAACAGCCGCCACAGCCGAACGTATCTTGCCTCTGTTGCCGCCAGACAGATCCACATACATGTTTACCGATGTGTCGCCCGTGTTTCTCAAACAGGCAAAGCAGCGGTTTTCAGAATATGGATTTCTTCGCACCGGTCTGTTCAACATGGAAGAGCAGCCGGAAATTCAGGGGTTTGAGACGGGCATCTATGATATCGTCATCGCTGCAAACGTACTGCACGCCGCCAAAGACTTGAGCGTTGCCGTAAGGCATGCGGCCTCACTGCTACGCCCTGGCGGCATGCTGCTTCTGTATGAGATAACCCGTGCCAATTTCCTTGGTGAGATAACCACGGGGCTTTTGCTGCCTGATATCACGGATTGCGCTGTCCGTGGCATCCAGCCCATGGCCTCCAATAAAACATGGGAGTCTGTGCTCGCTGCCAGCGGCTTTGGCGATATCCAGATTTTGCCGCGTGACGATCAGGCGGAGGCGGCCCTGCCGGACAGGGTGCTTTCGGCCCGGTATCTGAACAATAACGTCAAGGCAGAAGCGGTGCTTCCTGCCTGGTGCACCTATCAGACGGTTTGGGAACCAAGGGATATTACGGGCAATGGTGCTAAACTGGGCAGAATTCTATTGCTGGCAACCCATGAAGATGCCCCACAGTTTGCGGCAGAGGCAAAAAAACGCGGCCTGGCGCTTACGCTTGTTCCGGCAGAATGCACGGTGGCAGACCTGCGGGAGTGGACAGATAGGCAGGCCCTCTGCACCGTGCTTGACGCAAGAGCCCTGAGCGAAACAACGCACAGCACAAACTGCGCGGAGCAAGAGCGCCTTTGCGGTGGAATGCTCCATCTGCTTTCGCTGTTTACCGCCAGAGAACTGGGCGGAACAAAATGGCAATGGGCTACATTGACCAAGGGGGCCGCGCGCACTGTGCTGCATCCGGCCCAGGCCACCTATTGGGGAATGAACCGTGTTGTGTCCATGGGCCATCCGGAACTGGGGCTGCGCCAGTTTGACCTTGCCGATGCGTCAGCCGGAACCATAAGCACTCTTTTTGACCTGCTTGAAAGCGGAGAATCTGAAGAACTCAACGCCATCGATGGGGGGCAGTGGCTGGTGCCAAGGCTTGAGCGCCGGGCTATTGCGGATATTCCCCCATGCGGCAAAACGCCAGACACCACAGGCTGGCAGGTTATTGTGGGAGGTCTGGGCGGCATAGGAATGGCCTTGGCTAGGGAGCTGGTTTCCCAGGGTTTTCTGTGCATAGCACTGCTCAGCCGTCGCGCTCCCGGCCCGGAAGAACTGCAAGCCATTGCAGAGATAGAAAAAAGCGGCGCACAGGGTGCAAGTATAGTTTGTGTTCAGGCCGACGTAACGGACTACTCTGCACTTGCACTGGCAGCTGCCCATCTGGAATCACAGGCCGCAATACGCGCAGTATACCATTGCGCCGTGGTCAAGCGCGTCAGCGGTGCGGATGAACGCGATCCCTGGCCCGCCTTCTGGCAGATTATGGCTCCAAAGGTTCTTGGGGCATGGAATCTCCACCGCCTTTCCGAGGAGCGCAAGCTGACGCTGGACAGGATGGTGTTCTTTTCCTCCTCGGTCAGCATTGCTCCGCCGTACAGCTTGCCCCATTACGTTGCCGCCAATACCTATCTGGACGCACTTGCCCGCTGGCGGCGCAATCAGGGGTTGCCCGCGCTTTCCATCAGTTGGGGGGCGTGGAAGGACATCGGCACGGTTTCCGATCCTGCCCAGGCCGACCACCTGCGCAACGGCGGGCTATACGGTTTTTCTCCCGCTGAAGGCATGGCCCTGCTGAACGCTGTTCTTGGCAGAGATACGGCGCATCTGGGGGTGATGAAGGTCGACTGGTCACGTCTGCTCAGGCAGTACGGGGAGCGCGTTCCTGCCTATTTTTCCCGATTTTGCAGCAGGGGTGCGGCGCAATCGGTCATGCCCTCCGAGCATGGCATCAATACGGCCAATCCTGTTGCGGAGCGGTCACATATCCTTTCATCTCTGCGAAGCGCCAAGGGAGAAAACGAACGGCGCTCCATGCTGGAAGCGTGGCTTAAAGAGCGTTTTGCCTCACTGCTGAAGACAGGAGCGGAATCCATTGACCGCACTGCAAGCCTCTTTGATCTTGGTGTGGACTCCCTGATGTTCATAGAGATGACAGATGGGCTTGAGAAAGACCTGGATATCAAGATTTCGCCAAGCAGCCTGCTTCAGAATTTCACTGTTGAAAACATTGCGGCCAAGTTGCTGCCTGACCTGAAACTGGGGAGCAATACCACAAGCTCACTTGCAGAGTTGTTTATTCCAGAGCCGCACAAGCGGTACGAACCTTTCAGCCTGACGGACGTGCAGCGGGCCTACTGGATTGGCCGCCGTCAGGAAATGGCCTTGGGCAATACCGCCTGCCAGGGATACATAGAATTTGACTGCGAAAATCTTGATGTGGAGCGGCTGCAAAGCGCCTGGCAACGTCTGATAGCCCGGCACGACACCCTGAGAACCGTTATTGGCGAGGACGGCTTGCAGCGCGTACTTGAACATGCGCCGGATTTCAGCATTGCGGCGCATGACCTGACGGGCCTGACTGACGCTGAGCGGAATGATGCGCTGGCGAGCATACGCGGCAGGCTTTCGCACAAGGTGCACGATCCTATGCTGTGGCCTCTGTTTGATGTGGAGGTTTCGTTGCTTTCCGGCAACATGCGGCGTTTGCATGTGCTTATGGACAATGTGGTGATGGATGGAAGGAGCATCAGTATCCTTCTGGCAGAGTGGGCGGCTTTGTACCATAACCCGGATCACCCCTTGCCTCCGCAAGAAATTTCATTCCGTGACTATATTTCCGCGCTTGAACGTTACCGTAAAACAGAAGCCTACCAGCAGGCAGAAGCCTACTGGGATGCGGAGGCAAAACTGCTGCCTCCGGCCCCGGAACTGCCGCTGGCAAAACAGCCAGAATGCATAGAAAAACCCAGGTTTGCCCGTCACGACTACCGTATGGCTCCAGACTTGTGGCAAGCTCTCAAAGTTGCCGCAGGGCGGCATGGGGTAACATTTTCTTCTGTGCTGCTCACGGCCTATGCTGATGTTCTGGGCCTTTGGAGCCGGTCTTCCAGTTTGACGGTCAACGCCCCTGTCTTCACCCGTCTGCCGTTCCATCCCGCTGTAAACAATGTGCTTGGCGAGTTTACATCAAGTATACTGGTGCGTTGCGAAACAGGCCGGGGTATGGCCTTTGCCGACAAGGTCAAGGCTGTGCAGCAGCGTGTTTTTGACGGGCTGAAATATTGCCAGGTCAGCGGCGTTGAGGTCATGCGCCGTAAAATACGTGACGGAGCTTCCTCACGGTCTGTGCGGATGCCTGTTGTTTTTACCAGCACCTTTGGCCTCGCAAAAAAGGCGGATACAGGTTTTGCATCGTCCATTGAGGGATTTTCTTCTCTCGGGCGGGAAGTTTTTAATATCAGCCAAACACCACAGGTCTGGATAGATAATCATGTGCATGACCGTGATGGAACGCTGAGCATTTACTGGGATGTGGTGGAAGAACTGTTCCCGGCTGGAATGATAGACAGCATGTTTGCGGCCTATTGCGGTACGCTTGAACGACTGGCCAAAGACGATGCTGCCTGGATAGCCGATGTTCCCGCAGAGTTCGAGGTGAAGGTTGAGCAGCCTTTGCCGCTGAAGGAAAAAGCGCAATTGCTGCATGCCGGCTTTGTTCGCAATGCCGCTCAATATCCTGACCGCACGGCTGTTATTGATGCAGACAGGGTGATGACCTACGGCGAACTTTTCAGGGAAGCAGCCACGCTGGCGGGGAGGATTGCCGCCCTGGTTGCTCCAAAGAGTCACGAAATTCCTCTCGTGGCCGTGGCCTTGCCAAGAGGGCATCAGCAGGCAGTGGCGGTGCTGGCCGTGCTTTTTGCTGGCGCGGCCTATGTTCCCATTGACCCCGATTGGCCGTTGCCGCGCCGTAAGGCCGTGCTTGACGAAGCAAGGCCCGCTTGCGTCGTGTCCTTGATGGGCGAGGATGCTGCAAACTGGAATGCCCTGCCCATTTGCCCCGTTCTTGATCCCGTTGCGGAAAATTGCGGCCAACATATGGCGCTGGATGCGTTGTTGCGCACAGATCCCGGCTCGCTTGCATACGTTATATTTACATCGGGCACCACGGGAGTACCCAAGGGCGTCATGATGAGCCATGCCTCCGCCATGGTGACCATTGATGAAATCAACAGGCGGTTTTGCGTTACGGAGCATGATCGGGTGCTTGCTCTGTCGGCACTGACCTTTGACCTCTCCGTGTACGATTTCTTTGGT
The DNA here is from genome assembly GCF_053570665.1 of Desulfovibrio intestinivivus. Classification (NCBI taxonomy): domain Bacteria; kingdom Pseudomonadati; phylum Thermodesulfobacteriota; class Desulfovibrionia; order Desulfovibrionales; family Desulfovibrionaceae; genus Desulfovibrio; species Desulfovibrio intestinivivus. Next base: position 2,466,330 of record NZ_JBRBQT010000001.1, read on the forward strand.
ATATGGGCCGCTGGCGGGGGAGTTGTCATGCTCCGTGAATCCACCATCCGCCGTCCTGATGTATGGCGGGCGCTCATGGAACAGCACGGTGTCACTGTATGGAATTCCGTACCCATGTTCTGGCAGATGCTGCTTGAATCTGGCGAAATACCCCAAACACCACCGCGACTGGCCTTTTTGAGCGGCGACAGCATCCCTGTGAGCCTGCCTGCCGAAAGCGCAAAGCAGTTTCCGACAACGCATATGGTGAGCCTGGGAGGAGCCACAGAGGCTGGCATCTGGTCAATCTGCCACGAAATGGCTCCAGACGACCCGCAGCCGGGCTGGCAGAGCATCCCATACGGCAAGGCCCTTGCCGGGCAGAGTTTTCAGGTGCGGCATGAGGATATGCGTATATGCCCTGAACATGTGGCTGGAGAACTCTATATCGGCGGCGCAGCGTTGGCCCTTGGGTATCTGCATAATCCGGAGCTCACAGCCGCAAGGTTCGTCCATTCGCCGTCAGGCGGAGAACGGCTCTATAAAACAGGCGATATGGGCGTCAGGCATGCCGATGGAGCTATCGAGTTTCTTGGCCGTCTGGACACTCAGGTTAAAGTGGGTGGATTTCGGATAGAACTCGGCGATGTGGAGGCCGCTCTGGCCGCCCTGCCGGATGTGGCGCTCTGCGCGGCTGTGCTGGCAGGGGCAGGGCAACTGGCAGCTTTTGTGGTTCCAGCCAACACGCCCAGCGCACCAACTGCGGAGGCTCTGCAAAAGGCGCTTGGGGAAGCACTTCCCCGGTACATGGTGCCCGCGCTCATCAGGGTTGTTGATCGAATGCCTCTCACCCCCAATGGAAAAATAGACCGGCGCGCGCTTGCGGAACTCGCCGGGCAGGCGGTTGCCCGTGCGCAGGGCTCCGTTCCTTCTTCAACTTCCTCGTATTCTTCTTCCGAGGCAATGCTCTGCGATGTCTGGCGAGAGGTGCTGGGCGTGCCAGTTGCCCCTGCGGACAATGTTTTTGCCCTGGGCGCGGATTCTCTTGGCGCGGTAAGAGCGGAGGCGCTCGTCAAAAAACGGTACGGTCTGAAACTTCCTTTGCAGACAGTGTTTGATCACCCCGTGGTGAGCGAAATGGCCAATTGTCTGGACGAGCGTTTGTTGCCGGATGTGGGCACTCTGCGCTCGTCAGCATCTTCAGAAGTGCTGTTCTGCCTCGGCGATGCGGTGACGGACGGAAGCAGTTTCCATGATTTTGCACGCTACTGGCCTCTGGGAAGCGTGAAAACAGTATCCGTGATGCCCATGAAAAGTGACACCCTTGAAACAGCTGTTGCGCGGTTGTGCCGCCATATCTCACTTGCACAACCGCAAGGCCCGCTCCGGGTGGCGGGGTATTGCGCAGGAGGCCTGCTTGCCTGGCTGGTGGCGGAACACCTGCAGGAAATGGGGCGCGTGGTGGACAGGCTTGTTCTGATTGACTGCATGCCCCTTCCGCCCGGCATACACAACAATGCTTCGATGTTGGAAGGAATTGTGCTGGGTATGGCCGGACATTCTTCGCCTGAGTTGCTGGAAAACCTTGGCGGCCTGTGCGCACTGCTTGAGGGCGCGGAGTATAAAAAAACCGCCGTGCCCAGCGCCTTTGTGGAAAGTCAGGAAATAGTTGGGCAGGGGCAGGGTTTTGAGTTCTGGCGTAACAGGGCAGGCCTGCTCCACAAAATTCCCTCACCCGGAACACACGCCGACTGCCTGAAGCGCAAACAGCTTCTGGTGTGGCTTGGAGAATTTGTCGACTGGTTTGAAACAGCGGGGGAGGCGCAGCATGTCTGAGTTGAGTCCCTGGCTTATCTTTGATCGTTTGCCGGAGCCGGATGACCTGATTCTTTTCTGCTTGCACTTTGCAGGAGGGCAGGCGGCTGTTTTTCGGCAGTGGCAGGAAAATGCGCCGCAGGGCACGGCCATTTGCCGGGTGCAGCTGCCCGGGCACGGCACGCGCATGAATGAGCCGCTCCTGTCGGACATGGAATCGGTACTGGATGGACTGCTGCATGCGTCCAGCCCCTGGCTGGGTCAGCGATTTGCGTTTTTCGGGCATTCCATGGGCGGCACCATTGCCGCTGAATGGGCCATTCGGCTTCAGGAGGAAAACATGCCTTTGCCGCAGTGCCTTTTTATCAGCGCCTCGGAACCTGCGCACAAGCACTGGTGGCCTCCGTGCAGCGATTTGCCAACAGATGCGTTCAGATCGTTCATTTTCAGCAATGGGGGCATCCCGCGCGAAGTCATGGAGCATGAGGAACTTATGGAAATATTCGAGCCCATTCTTCGTGCGGACTACGCCCTGCTTGAAAACTGGGCTCCAAAACCCGTGCGTTCCATCCATGTTCCCATTGTGGCCTTTGCGGGAATGGATGACACCGTGGTTCCACAACCGGTGGTGCGCGAGTGGAAGCGTTTTGCGGCTTCTGCATGGGAACTGCGGCATATACCGGGCGGACATTTTTTTATTCAGACACATGCGGAGCTGGTGATGTCCAGCACTTTCGACTGCCTGAAAAAATTGAATTAAGGAGCGCTGGAATGAGTAGCTTGCAGGCTGAAACGCAATCTGTTTACCGCCATGAAGCGCCCGCAACAATGCGCGCTGTGGTGCTCTACAAGGCGGAAGATGAAAAATTAATGTCCATTGCGGATGAGGATGAAAGGCTGAGAGCCGCAATCCATGTTGAACATGACGTTCCTGTACCCAAGCCTGGTCCAGGCGAGGTGCTGGTCAAGGTTATGGCTGGCGCAATGAACTACAATACTCTTTGGGCGCTGCGCAGACACCCTGTCAGCACGTTTGACCGGCTGGGAAGATTCGCCAAGCTTGATCCTGATGCCGTGCGCCACAACCTGGATTACCAAATCATGGGCAGCGATGGGGCTGGCGTTGTTGTCAGCGTTGGGGATGGCGTAAAAAACTGCCAGCCCGGCGATAATATTGTGGTTTTCCCCGTGGTTTTTGATCACCAATCCCCACAGGCCATTGAGGATTACCTGTACGATGAAAAAAGCCGCATTTGGGGCTATGAAACCAATTTTGGCGCTTTTGCGGACTATTGCCTCATACGCGCCACGCAGGTGCTTCCCAAACCCAAACATCTTTCATGGGCAGAAGCCGCAGTGCTGACCGGAGGAAATTCCACCGTGTACCGTATGCTGGTTTCTCCCAACGGCGCCCAGATCAAGATTGGCGAAAGCGTTCTTGTTTGGGGGGCCAGCGGCGGCATAGGCAGCATGGCGGTACAGTACGCGTTGCGGGCTGGCGCAACGCCCATCGGCATTGTCTCAACGGAGGAGAAGGCCGAACTTGTGCGCGCTCTCGGCTGCACGGCGGTGATTGTGCGGCCCAATGCGGAAAACAACTTTGTGAACGCGGACGGTACCCCAAACATGCGCAGGCTGGTTCGCTTTCGCCGGGATGTTTTGCAGGCAAACCAGGGGCGGGCGCCAGATGTGGTTTTTGAACATCCCGGGCGCGCAACCTTTTACGCCAGCGTTCTGGTGGCGGCCAACCGGGGGCGCATTGTGACCTGCGGGTCAACAACGGGTTACGAGCATCTTTACGATAACAGATACCTGTGGATGTATGGCAAACGTATCATTGGTTCGCACTGCGCTTCGTGGAATGAGGCCGCGCGGGCAAACGACCTGATCTGCCGTGGCGTGATTATGCCAGAACTGAGCAGCGCCTTTCCGCTGGAACGCTTTGATGATGCCGTTGCAATGCTGAACAGCGACCATGTGGGAAAAATAGCAATCCTGTGCAACGCCAGTACCGCTGACGAAGGCATTGAAGATATGGTTCTTCGTAATGAAATCGGTGAGCGGCAGTTCAGAATTTTCCGCAAAAAGGATGCATGATGGAACAGGTTAAGGAAACAGGGAAAAGCCCACTCTATGTATACTGGCAGGCTGCGCTGCCAGACAGGGGCAAGCTGCTGCTTACCCTGCTGCTTGCCTGCCTGGCTGCGGCGCTTGAAATTGTGCCCTTTGTCCTCATTTGGGTCATTGCCAGGGAGGCATTTGAGAACATGGCCGGAACAGACAGGGCGCTCTGGCTGACCGGGGGAATCCTGGGCGCAATACTGCTGCGCTTTGCCATACAGGGGGCCGTAACCATTCTTGGGCATCTGGCCGGATTCCGTTCAGAATGCCGGCTGCGTTGCCGTCTGATAGACCACATGAAAACTGTCATGCCCGCTGCCGTTGAAGGAAAAAGCGCTCAGCTGAGCCGTGCCGCCATGGATGAAGTGGGTCGCCTCAACGGTATTTTGGCCCACACCATTCCAGATGCCATTGCTGGCGTGTTTATGTTCCTGATATGCGCCGTGCTGCTGCTCTGGGCAGACTGGCGGCTTGCCATGGTCTCGTGCAGCATGCTGGCCTTGGGCGCATGGGCGCAGGTGCGCATCGCCAAGGCTTCTCCCGAGATGTTCGTGCGCTGGGTGCAGGCAGACGGGCGGGCATCGTCGGCGCTTCTATTTTATGTCAGGGGGCTTGCCACATTGCGGGCCTTTAACCGGCAGGCAAGCTCTCTCAATGAAGTGACCGACAGCATCTTTGCCATCGGCAAGCTGGCGGGCGAGGTAACCCGAGCCTGCGCCGTGCCGTATTCGTTGTTTGGCCTTGCCATGACGTCACCCTTGCTCGTTATTCTGCCATGCGCTCTGCTGCTCCACGAATACGGCTCGCTTGGCACGGCTGACCTTGTTTTTGCAACGGCCATCAGCGGAATTATGCTACTTCCGCTTACCAAGGTGGTCATGAGCCTTACCGCACTTCGCCTTTTGCAGGCCGCAGCCGCCCACATACGGGATATGATGGCGCTGCCGGCCTTTGCCGACCCCCCCGCGTATAAACCTGTGACTGGTGCAGAAGTTGTTTTTGAAAATGTGTCCTACAGCATTGCATCTGGTTCCGGAGAGGAGGTTTCCATACTCCGGAACATCAACTTCACCCTGCCGCAAGGCCGCATTACAACCGTTACGGGTCCATCCGGGTCAGGAAAAACAACACTGGCCAGACTTCTGGCGCGTCTTGATGATGTTTCGCAGGGCCGTATTCTCATTGGTGGGCAGGATATCCGTGATCTCCCAATCCTCCAGTTTCAGAAACTTGTGAGCATTGTTTTTCAGGATGCCTTTTTGTTTCACGGCACGATCCGAGAGAATGTGCTGCTTGCCAAGCCTGACGCAACAGAAAGCGAACTTGCAAATGCCATTGAGGCTGCTGGTTGCGCTGAAATGCTGAAATATATGCCCCTGGGGCTGGACACGCCAGTGGGGGATAAAGGGCTGGGACTTTCAGGCGGTGAACAGCAGCGCATCGCCATTGCCCGGGCATTTCTGAAAAATGCGCCCATCCTGATTTTGGATGAAGCGACCGCCCATCTTGATCCTCTTGCCGCAAAGGATATTACGCGCAGTCTGAAGCGTCTGATGACTGACAAAACAGTTTTTGCCATCTCCCACCGTCTTAACGAGATAGAGAACGCCCATGCCACACTTGTTGTTGTGAACGGTTCCCTTGAAAAACAGGGAACGCATGGAGAGTTGCTGGCCTCTTCGGCGGTATATCAGAATCTTTGGCAGTTGCAGACGCGTTCAAGCGCATGGAGGCTCGGCATGGAACGAGCCAGGGGAGAGGTGGCATGATTCGGGAATATCTGGGTTTTGATCTGACAGAGCATCGAGATGATAAAATGATGCAGGGCATTGTTTTTGGCGCTCTGGGGGCCTGCGCCGAAGCCTTGCCCTGGTTTTTGGCAGCGTTTGCCTTGCCATATGTGCTGGAAGGGGGAAACACGCTTGCTGCTGCGGTAGCCGTTGCGGCACTGGGGATTGTGGGTTTTCTGCTGGGACTCATGGCAAAGGTTAAGGCTTTGTGCGCCAATTTTGACGCAACATACGCGATGGTTTCGCATGCCAGAATCGGCTTGGCCAACCATCTTGCAAAATTGCCTTTGGGCCGGGTGCTGTTGCAAAGGGACGGGGCCTGGGCCGAACTGATAACCGCGCAGTTCAGCATGTATCAAGACATAGTAACCCTGGTTTGGGGCTGCGTGGTGGCTGGAACAGCCTTTCCCGTACTGTTGTGGTTGCTGCTGCTCTGGCTCAACTGGGCCAGTGCGGTGGTGCTGTTGCTGGCGCTGCCTTGCGCCATGCTGAGTGTGCCCCTGGCGTATCGATTGCTGGACAGGGCCGCAGCCAAGGTTGCCAAAGCGCGGCAAGAGGCCTCTGTGAATGTGCTTGAGGTCATTACAGGTGCAAGGGATCTGCGTTTTTTCGATCCTCTGGAGCAACGTGCCGAAACTGCACTGCAATCCCTGCGCGACTACCGCGACCAATCCATGAAAACAGAGGTGGCGCCTGCCCCCGCATTACTGCTGTTTAGCCTGGTCATCTTTATCGGAGCCGCAGTGTCTATTGGTGTGGCAAGTCTGCAATTTGCTGCGCAAGGGGGCAGCCCCGCAACGTTTTTTGTGGTGATTTTGCTGACGCTGCGCCTGGGCATGGCAATCAATGAATTTGGTCCATATCTGGCGGAAATGCGTTTTGTTGGCACAATCATTCAACGTATCCGAGATGTTATGGATGAACCGATCATGCCGCAAACGCACCAGGGACAACAGCCGCAGGATGGCGGCATTGACGTGTCGCACGTGATATTCAGCTATGGCGGTGCGGATGTCATTCATAATGCTTCACTTCAGGTAGGCAATGGTAAAATGGCCGCCCTGGTGGGGCCATCTGGGTCTGGAAAAAGTACACTCGCAGCGCTGACGGCCCGTTTGTGGGACGTCAAAGGCGGGGCTATTCGCATAGGCAATGTGGATTTGCGGGATATGGATGAACGCACATTGCAGGAAACAGTGAGCATGGTGTTGCAGGATGTGGTTCTGTTCCCCATGACTGTTGCGGATAATATCCGTCTTGGGCGTCCTGAAGCTTCAATGGACAAGGTGATTGAGGTCGCCAAGGCTGCCTGCATCCATGAGCGTGTGGTGCAACTGCCTCTTGGGTATGAGACCCTACTTGAAAGCGGAGATGTCGCGCTTTCAGGCGGGGAACGTCAGCGGTTGGCCATTGCCAGGGCCATTCTGAAAGATGCGCCTGTTCTTATTCTGGATGAAGCAACGGCAAGTCTTGATCTGGAAAATGAAACAGCGGTGCAGCAAGCCCTCGCCAATCTTTGCCGGGAGAAAACCACACTTGTGATTGCACACCGCCTTTGGACCATTCAGGATGCAGATTGCATTTTTGTGATGGACAAAGGTGCCATAGTTGAGCGCGGAACCCATGTTGAACTGATGAACGCAGCGGGATTGTACGCAAAAATGTGGGAAGTGCAGAATGAAGGAGGGTAGTTCTTTGCGCAGAATATGTTTTTGCGGTTTTCATATTGATGGTTCAGGAATATTTGTTTCTGCGTCGTGCTCCTGTAGTGGCAATTGCTTCTAATCATTTAAAGGAGACAACATGGAAAACAAGGAAATGTACGCTGACGCCGGGGAATTTTATGACGTGATGGCAGGCAATTTGTGGCAGCGCCGCAAGGGCTTTCTGAAAGCACTTTCTGGTCTTGTGGATGTAGAAGGGGCTGTTCTGGATATCGGTTCTGGCACCGGGCATGGCCTTGTTGCCGTGGGCCGCGTGTTGCCCGATGTGGAAATGTTTGCCATAGAACCTTCCCCGACTATGCGTGCCGTGCTTGTATCGCGGATCATGCAGACAGAAGGCCTGCAAAAGCGAACTACCGTGATCCCATCAACCTTTGAAGGCGCTGATCTGCCTGAAAAAGTCCGGGCCGTGCTGTTTCTTGCCTGCATCGGTCTTATGGACGATGCGGCCCGGCGTAATTTCTGGGGCAGGCTTGCTAAACATATGTCGCCCGGCGGTTTGGTGCTTTTTGACGTGATGATGATTGATAAACCTCAGCCTGTTGAAAAGATTCATGTGGCGGAAGTGCCCATGGGACGCAATGTTTACCATGCCTGGGCTGAAGGTGTCCCGCTGGATGAGCAGCGTGAAAAATGGGTGTCCACATATCAGATTGTCCGTGACGGCAAAGTAGTTCTGGAAAGCCATGCTGAGTATACATGGCAGACTGTAAGCCTCAAGGATGTTGCGCGGGAGGCGGCCCCCCATGGCTTTGAATTTGAACCCGTAAATGATGATACACTTATTCCCTCGGGTATACTGCGCAAACTGCCAGCGTAATCTGTTCTGCCCCGGCACCGGGAGTATGCGGGTCTTATTGCACCTTCGTCATTGCCATCGGCATGGATTTTTACTGCTCTGTGGTGCGATGCACGGCACGAAGGACAGTATCGGCTCAGAATAACAGGTCTTTTGGCTGGCATGTAACATGATGTGCCAGCCAAAAGATTGTATCACGCGGATTGTCATTCGTGGCAGTAGGGTGGAATGGGGGCGAACCCGTTTTGGGGTTTGCCGGTGGGATTTTTTGTTCTGCGGTGGCGTAGTAATATTTAATGAATTGAAAATTCATTTTCATTTTTAATTAGAGTAAATTCGAGAGGTACACCATGAAAAAACCGGGCGAATGCTCAAGCCTTGAAGATATCCGCTATGAAATAGATCTGCTGGATAAAGAAATGGTCAACCTGCTTGGTCGCCGCCTGGAGTATGTCCTAGCGGCTGCTGCTTTCAAAAAGGGTGAGGAGGACATCCCCGCGCCAGATCGGGTAAGAAGCATGCTGGCGCAAAGGCGGGCATGGGCCAGGGATTGCGGGCTTGCGGAAGACTTTGTTGAAAAGTTGTTTATTCGTATTACCGACTGGTACATTGCCACGCAGATCGGGCATTGGCGGCAAATCTACATGCCGGGCAGGGCGGGTGAATGATGTTTGACGTTATCCGCCATTCCCTGCTTTTCGCAATGGACACCGCCAGCAAGAAAGCATCCGCAGAAGGACGGTCGGTGCTTGCAGTTGCAAGTACACCTGTGCCTCATGCGGATTTGCTTTCTATATTTGCCCGCTATTCTCGTCAGGATGATGTAAGCTTGTGGCTTGGGCTTGCGGGCAGATCCATACTCGGCGTGGGGAGCGCCCTGGAGTGTTTGGGACAGAACAGCCGTAGATTTTCCACGGTTTCTTCTGAATGGCATGCAGCCATTGATGGGGCTGTTGTGGTAGGCGGTATCGCGCCATTTGCACTGGGTGGTTTTCGGTTTGACCCTGCCTGCAACATTTCGCCAATGTGGAAAAATTTTAAGGATGGGGCACTGTCGATACCTCGTCTGGCAGTTTTGCATCTGGAAGACGGCGGTTGCCATGTGGTCGCTGCGGATTACGTTCCTCCCCATGCTGATCTGGTCAGCAGGTTTGAGCGCATGGTTTCTTTATGGAAAAACAGGGATTCAATCGCTGGGTCTGCCCCTTTAGCACCACCAGTGTTACTTGAGTCAGAAAAAGAGAAGCACCGTTGGCATACTCTGGTGCATGCTGCCCTGCGCGATATTTCGCAGGGCAAGGCCAGAAAGATTGTTGCCGCGCGTATGCTGCGGGTCAAAGCCGACGTGCCATTTGCTGTGCCTGCTATTGTGCAGCGTTTGAAGGTGGACAATCCCAAAGCTGCGCTTTTCGCTTTTGGGCGAAAGGGGGCTTATTTTGTCGGCGCTACTCCGGAGGTTCTTCTTGCCGCAAATGCTGGAGTTTTTCGCACAATGGCCCTGGCAGGCAGCGCTCCGCGAAGTGAAGACCCCGCTCAGGATGCAGCATTTGGACAAGGGTTGTTGGCCTCTGAAAAGGAACGGCAGGAGCATGATTTTGTAGTGCAGGCCGTATCGCAGGCGCTCAGATCGCGCTGCAGATGCATTGCTATGGATGCCTCGCCCTCGCTGCACAAACTGAAAAGTGTGCAACATCTAGTAACCCATTTTGGGGGTGAGATTGTGCAGCCATACAATATTCTTGATATTATTGAACATCTGCATCCCACCCCCGCTGTGGGTGGGGTACCTTGCAATAGTGCGCTGGAATTCTTGCGTGCCCATGAAGATTTTGACCGAGGCTGGTACGCAGGGCCGGTAGGTTGGCTTGATGCTCTTGGCAACGGGGAGTTTATGGTCTCGCTACGGTCTGGCATCATCGACGGACGAAGCGCAACTCTTTTTGCCGGTTGCGGTCTGGTGGCTGGTTCTGATCCTGAAAAAGAATATCGGGAAACGCAGCTAAAATTTTCCACCATGCTAGACGGGGTATGCCCAGAGTGGAAAAAAAATAAGCCAATGCGAGTTAAAAAGGCTCTACCTCAAAGACAGGGGCAAAGCGTCCCTGAGAAAGGAGAGCAAGCCACAATCGCTTGAACTGAACAGAAGTCTGAAAAGAAGAAAGCCCGCTAAGCTGTCAGCTTAACGGGCTTCTTTGAACTCTCTCTGAGTTCAAATGGTGCCGAGGGCGGGACTCGGCAGCGGAGCGAGGAGGACTAGAGCCAACTGGCTGTATTGCTTGATAAGTTAAAAGAGCAGGGTAGTTATGGTGACCCAGTGAGTGGCACACTCACACGCTGTGCCAGATGTCTTATTTAACCCATCTCGTCTTCACCAGCAAGGGCACACGTCTCATGTCTGCCGAACCCTATTTATGGATCATGGCGGACATAACCCGACAATCTTTGTTACTTCTCCTTGCCGACGGTCTATGTTCCATTTCTTGCATCAGTTGACAAGGCTAGGTTATATAGCCTGTAGAAGCTGTTGAAATATTTCAGACAACAAATGAAACTGCGCCGTTGGGGGATCCATGCTCCAATATACTCCGCGTTATCCAAAGGCATTCGGTCATCCTGCCTGGAAGCTGTATGGCTCTGTAAATGATGCGCTTCTGCAAGACTTATTTTGGCGTAAAGTTCAGACAGACCCCGGTCTTGTGGCAAGATTGGCAAAAATCCTTGATCCTAATGCAACGCAAGAAAAAGAAGATATTTTTCTATCTGATAATACTGCTATTTCTTTGCATCCTGAAAGCTGCGGTGCATATTCTACAATAAGAAACAGCTTGTTGAATTACCTTCATGGAAACAGTGAAGATAAAAAAATTATTTCCGAAGCAGAAGAATATCCAGCAGCGGGTGGATTATATCTTGGCCCACTTTTCCGCCAGAAATGTGGGTGGCTTCCAGAAAATATCTGTTCGAATATCATCAGGGAAATAGAGTTGCCTCTGACCAAAGAAGATCGTTGTCTCTTCAATAGAAAGGCTTGTCACAACAGCGTGCTGATGACGGACATAGACAAGCAGCATGCGCAACAGACTATTAAAGACTTTTCGATAAATTTTGGATTCAAGCAATTTAGAGTGTATTGGTACTCCACAGAGAATGGAAGTACAGCGTTTGGTATTGTGTATTTTTTTAATGAATCAGGAATGGTTGCTAAGCTTCCCATATCGGCCTGGCAGCGTGCGGGTAACTCTACTGGCAATGTTGTTTTTGATCTGCTTTATCCTACCAATAAAGTTCCTCTTTATAATCTATGTGATATCATACGGTTTAGGCCTAGCTCTCAATATGTCCTCATATGCTCAAGCGAAGCGATGTGCGAGACTATCAAGCAGGATCACGCATGGATATCCAAATGGCTACCAATAACGACATGTAGTTCGGTTGAAAGAAGCGATTGGGCATCCTTGGGTTCACTGATTCCGCTTATTTTTCCAGACAACACGGCAGCCGGGTGCCATGAGGCTTTTAAGGTGTACTCCGCTTTGCAGAAGCAAGGGAGCTCTGCCTATTTTTTAAGACGCCAGAAGGTGACAAGCCTCTCTGGTTTGGTCCAAGACTTGTCTGACCTGACTCGCACCAACGGTGACGGTGAGTGCGATCTTTCTGAATTCGCAAAACATTGCCGCGAAAAATTTGGCGTGGAGCCTCCGCAGGGAATTTTACCCCAAGGGCAGCCTTTGCTGGAATTGCCCGACAGCAAAAACGAACCAGAATTGCTTCTGGAAGATCTACTGCGTCTTGGTGACCAGATGACGATGTTTGCATGGCGTGGTGTAGGAAAGAGTTTATTTGTGCTGTTGCAGGCATTGTGCTTCGCAAATGGACAAAAGGCGCTCTGTGGGAAGGTCTGCCCTTCGCGGAAATACCGTGTCTTGATAATTGATGCAGAGTTGCCCGCAGACAGCCTGAAAAAACGTGCTCGCGCAATTGCCGAAGGACTTGGTTTGCCAGAGAGTGCCGCGAATGAACTTATAGTCCGTTCATCCGTGACTGAAAAAAAAGATATACGGTTGGATACTGACGCTGGTTGGGAGGACTTGCTGCCTGACCTTGAACAAGCCGAGATTATTGTTGTTGATAGCCTCTTCAAAGTTTTTCCGTCGAGCATGTCAACAGGGATTTCCAATGCAGCTGCTCCCAATATGTTCTATGATTGGTGCAGAAAGCATAGAAAAACAGCAATTGTGGTTGATCACCAAGGTAAAAAGGGAGATACCGCGTATGGCACAATGGGGAAAGAGATTGCTTTAGACGTTGTTCTGCAGCTGAAGAGTAGTAAATGTGGAATTGAAGCAATAGCAACAAAAAATCGTAATTTTGAATCTGGTGAACATTGCTGGACTAGTTACAAAATTAAGAGCGAAGCTAGCAGGATGGTCTTTGACGTTAGTCAGAAACCTATGATTCATTCTGATTCAGGCCTACTTTGTTCCGATGATGAAAATTCAGAAGATGTGGACGGTGATATGCCGGTTGCTAGCGTGTTGACTATTGATCAAGCCATAGTCGATTATGCCAAAAAGAACCCTACACATGGGCAGAAGGAAGTGTGTGCTGCTATTGTTGAAATGGGCATATGTAAAAGGGCTACCGCTCACAAGTATTACAAGGCACTGAGGGAAAAAGGCATGCTTGCTGATTCAACGGAAAATAACACTAGTGTGCAATTGGATGATGATACATGTTAGTCCCAGTACAGCGCGGTGCAATATATTAGTGAAGATTGGCCGGTCAGCGGTTGGTGGTTTTTTCCCCTTCTACCTAGACTCTGAAAACCAATCTTGCTTAGCTGGCTAGGCATATTTTTACTGTCCATCCATCTACTGACGACTCCCCTAAAGGGGGAGTCGTCAGTAGATGGATGGACAAAATAATTGTCAACCATTCTAATAACGATTTGTTGTCATTAGTTTGTATAAGTAAACTTTATCGCAACAATGTTATGTGAAATTTGTTAGCATCTTTCAGAAGTAAATTTTTTTATATTCGGTGTAGTGCGTACTTGTCTATCCCGGTTTTAGTAGTGTCTTAATAATAATCATAAAAAAGCTATTTGCTACAAATGATACGTGCATTCTGTAGAATAAATTATAAACACGATGTTTATTGCCAGTGGTATGTTTATTAGCCATAAAAGTAATAACTATGACAGAGTAAAAGTAAGCCAAGGGAGATGGTCATGGCAAAAGACACCACTTCTGGGAATAAATACAGAGGCTACACAATTAACAATGGTCAAGATGGTAACCTCCATTGTCATATAAAAACATTAGACCAGATCATAGGCACGGTTGAACACATGACAGCAGAGCACTCAAGGGTGTTGTCAGTACGCCTTGATATTCAGAACACAGCAACTGGTCGTATCGGGAACAATGGACAAGAGATTGACTATACACTCGACAGTAAGGACATGACCAGGATTATTGAAAGTGCAACACGTACTCTAAACTCAAAATCAAAAGATGGGAAAAATGATCCCGATGTGCACTGGGTCTGGACTACAGAAAGGACCTCGCCAGATGACAAGCCACACTTTCATGTAAATGCGTTTGTCAACGGCAATGCAATTCAAAACGGCTATTCCGTTAAAGAAGCTGTGAGTAGGGCAGTCAAAAACAAACTGCAAAACGCAAATAACACTCCCAATGAAAGCTATGAGGGATTGGTTAATTTTTCTGGGAGCAATGGAGCCAAAGGCAAGCTCATAGAGCGCAATTCACCTGAGGCCGAAGATCAGATCAATGATGTAATCTTTGCTGGTAGCTATTTGGCTAAAGTCCGCACCAAGGAATTCAACCCCAAAGGATCAAGGGTATCCTCATGCACAAGGATCCCTCGAAAATGATGTTGCGAGTTGCGGAGGTAGTGGTATCCTCCAGACCTCTCGGATAAGCCTTTATGTTTGCAGGACATCGGGGGCCTGGTTTGTGTTGACTTTTTTTTTCAATCATCCCTACGCTAATTAAAAGACTTGCTCGCAGACTTTATTGGTTGTTTTGGTGACTTCGGAGTTCCGAAGTGTGGAATGGTCAAAAAATACGAGGTGTTGCTGTGTCTATTAATCCACCCAAGGTATCGACAAGTGCTCAATTTGTCCCCCAGAACCCTGTGGGTGTTAGCTCAAAGATCGAGATGCTCAAGATATCAGAGATATTGCCTGATAGTAATCAGCCCCGGCGCTATTTTGATAAACAGCAACTTGAAGAGTTGAAAGGCTCTATTAGTGTTAATGGAATTATTACTCCGATTCTATACCGGGTTGATGGCGATAAAAAAGTAATAGTCTCGGGTGAGCGCAGATACAAGGCCGCATCAGAACTTGGTCTTGAAGAACTGCCAGCTCAGTTGGTATCTGGAAATTATAGGATCATTGCATTAACTGAAAATTTACAACGCAACTCTCTCCTGCCCATGGAAGAAGCTCGAGCTATTCAAGACATCATCAATGCATCTGGTTTAGCTCAACAAGGCGTTGCAGTTCAATTGGGCAAGGCAGAAAGTACTATCTCTGAAATACTCAAGCTCAATAGCCTCCCATCTGGCATACAAGACGCGGCTATTACGAGTCCCCTTTGGTCGCGCAATAAACTGCTTAAACTTTCAAAATTAAAAGATGATAAGCAGCAAGCTGAATTCAAAAAGATGCTAGAGGCCATCGAAAAGAAGGAAGCAGCCAAAAAGTCGCGAGATTCTAGTTCTGGTGAAGCAGGGCAGAAACCTACTGCCCAACCGGAAAATAAGATTCCCAAAATAGACCGCAGATTGACCGCATTCAAAGGTCACATCCAAAAGTTGCGCGATAGAATCAAGAAAGATGTAGAAAAAATAACGGATGCTCGTTTTAGAGAAGGCATTGAAAAGGAGATACGAGCTCTACTGGATGAAGTCTCTGCCTATCAGAAAGGCAAATCCGAAGAGAATTAACTGTTTCACTCAAAATATTTGAGGGTGTTGCTTTACTGGCAACACCCTTTTTTTATTTTATTATCTGCTTATTATATGCATTCCCACACCAACCCTTATCAGCCCAACAGGCAGGAGAACACATGCAACAATACTGGCAACGCAATTTTGAGCGTTCTGAAAGACTAATAAACCATGGCATCGGCACAGAAGCATTTTTTAGAACCATAGAACAGGAATTGCCGCCCGTGGTCTCAAGAGCAGAGCTAGCGAAGGCAACAGGAGGGCTGATTTCAGCAAAAACGCTGTCCAATGAAGACGCTTTGCACAAAGGCCCCGCAGAGCGTGTACGGGCAGGGTCAAAGATTGGCTACCCCCGCGCCTCAGTCATGGCGTATATTCGGAAAAAATTTCAACTATTATGAAAAAATTTGAGGTGATTATGTACGGTTTTACCCCACGCAGTGCCAATCAGCCTGCTTCTGACAAGCAACTTTGCTATGCCTATGACCTCGCGGAGCGGCAGGGACTAGACGCTGAAGCTCTTTGTTCTATAAACTTTTACAAGGAATATAGCGAAATGACAGCAAATGAGGCTAGCCAACTCATTGAGTTGCTAACGCAATGAATATGTTTTTGTTATCTGTTGATGGGATAATGCGTTATGCAGAATATATACTTTATCATGGCAATTGAAACTGAAAATTATACTGTAACAACAATAATCAGTGCTAGAAATGATACCATAAATTTATTATTGTTAGTCTTTTGTGGGGAACTATGATTAAAAATAGTAATTTTTTGTGAGTAGTTCTGTTTAATAGCGAGGATATCTTCTGCTAGTGTAAGTCGTATTGATATTTTACATGCAGTACAACGGGGATATCGCCGTTGCCCAGAAGCTCCGGGCGTTTCACGCTGCCGCTGGCCGCGCGAACAGCCCGGTATGCCGCAGCATCGAGAGCTGGTGACCCCGATGTCTGCCGCAGCACAGGGTCGGTAAAGCTGCCGTCAGGGCGCACGGTGAAAGCATAGGCTGCAACGCCAAGCAGTCCTTCTTCGCCTCCATCCATGCGGTGGGCATGTACTGCCGCATCCAGCTCGTCAAGAAAGGCAAAAAAAGCCTCACGTCGTTTGTCTGCGGTATTTTGCGGCTCCATCCTGGTGGGGGTTGCCTCCATACTGATGTCAGCGCCGCCTTGCAGAGAAGCCCCTATCCCAAGGGATTCCATGCTGATTATTGTGGGTGTGCCCAGCGAATTTTGCGCGGAGGCTGCGCCAAACAGGTGGAGCATGCCCCAGTGGGCAAGGCACGAAATGGCAAGCGCGGCGTAGAACCGCTCGGTGGTGGTCATGGCCTGTCCGTTGCCGGCTGTCCAGTGGTGGCAATAAGCAGTTTTTCGCCGCCCTCCATACGCACTTCATCCACAAGAAATATCAGGCCTTCTACCGGTGCCTTGGGGTCAGCGGCCAGCACAAGTCTGCCCGGCCTGCTCCTGAAGCCGCGCACAAGCTCGTGCAGTTTGCTCCTGACTTCCTGCCGGGGCAGGGGTTGGCCTTCGCAAAGAATATCGCCGTCAGCGGTGAGGCGCAGTTCAATCACCCTGCCTGACAGGGTTTTGCTGCTGTTGGCTGCGGGCAGATCAACCTCAAGCCCGCGCACCGCAAATGCAGCGGAAATTACAAAAAATATCAGCAATATGAATAACATATCTATGAGCGGAATCAGGTCGTACTCATATGCTGCGTTCAACGGGCGGGAAAGGCGAAGCATCTGCATTGCCTCCTTGGAACAGCAAGAGGTAATTTGCCGGGCAAGTCTGCGTTAGAAGATGGTGTCGCAGCTCGCACAGCGAAATAAATTAGCAGGCATCGCCAGTGGCGGTTGTGCTTTGCATCAATGATGCATTGCCCGCAGCGTCAAGCATGCTGGCAATGTTCTTGAGACGGGCATGAAAAAATGCCAGCGAAAACTGGGCAACAATGGCAATGCACAGGCCGGATGCCGTGTTGAGCAATGCCTGCCAGATACCGTCGGCCAGCATGCTCATGTCCACACCGTTGGTGGCGTGCGCGATGCGCGAAAAAATGGAGATCATCCCGCTCACCGTTCCCAGCAGGCCCATGAGCGGGGCCAGCCGGGCAATTGCGCCGAGCAGGCCGAGCCGCCGCTCCAGTTGTTCAAGAATCTGTTCGCCTGCCAGATGCAGGGCTGATTCGCGGTTGGGGCTTGCCACTGTGAGCAGCTCGGCAAACGGTTGCAGCAGCGGCACTGCGGCCATGCGTTCTGCCACCGTTTCCACATCGCCGTTGCACGAGGCTTTGAGCAGGGCCGCGCGCAGTCCGTCATCGGGCAAGCCGCACGATGCGTATAGCAGCAGGCGTTCCACAATTATCGTCAGGGCAAGAATGGAAACTGCCAGCAGGGGCCACATCATCCAGCCCCCAAGTGCAATGATGTTCATTACTGCCTCCTTGACGCAACCGGCACGCAGTACCGGCAGGGTTTATGCTGTTGTGGGTGCGCTGCCTGAAGCATGAACCGGCGCGAGGTTCACCCCGATAAAGACCATGTACCGCTCGTCTGATCCATCGGGGGCTTCTTCAAATTCCAGGCGGCCAGCGGCGTACTGGGCAACGGCTGGCGTAACAGTTCCATCGCTGCAAAGATTGACAATGCCCTTGGCCCGGCACAGCCCTGGGCCAGCGCAAGCCACCATGCGTTCTATGTCTTTTACGCTGACCGGCTGCGGCAGATTGAGGCAAAATGAGGCAAAACCCTCGTCTGCATGATTGAGGTTGCGCAAGGCGTTCATGGGGCGCAGACGGGGCATGCGCGAGGGCGGCAGCCCCTGGGCGTCCAGCCATGCGGTGTGCAGGGAGTCCAGAACGGCAAAGGATATGTTGCCCTGCGCTGCGGGCAGGATAACGGCTTTGGGATTGCGACGGCGCAGGTCGTGCATCATCGTTTCAAGCTGTTGTCGGGAGACGGCGTCGGACTTGTTGGCAATGATGACATCGGCCTGTTCCACCTGCGCCATGCTGATGCCAGAGCAGGATGCGTCCCAGGTCAGCGCGTCGGCGACCGTTATGATCAGCCCAGGCCGCACCAGATCGTCAAGGTCTTTCATGGATTCAAGCACGTTGGCGGGGTTGGCAAGGCCTGTGGTTTCAAGGATTATCTGTTCGGCGGGGGCCGCTTGCAGCAGGCGTTGCAGGCCGGGCCGCAGGCTGTCTGCAAGCGAGCAGCATACGCAACCTTCGTCCAGTGCTTCCACATGCGTCTCCCCGCGAGTGAGAGAAGCATCAAGCCCTATGCGGCCAAACTCATTCTGTATGACGGCGGCGTACTGCTCCCGGCCATTCAGATAATCCAGCCAGCGGCGCAGAAATGTGGTTTTGCCCGCGCCAAGAAAACCGGTCAGTATGTGCATGACAGGCAGATCGGCGTTGGTGCATGCAGCCCCTTGGCGCTGGCGGCCGGGCAGGTGCGTCAGAACCTTGCCTTCAGCAGACAGGGCGGCGACCGCCCCCGCACGGCCAGTGCTGCCACAAGCAGCGTGGGCCGGAGCCTGCGGGCCTGTTCCCAGTTGCGCTTGCAGCGACAGAACTTTGGGGAGGGTATTTTCTCGGTCTGCATCTGGCTGTGTCTGCGGCGTCATGTGCAGGCTTAGGTGCGGTTCTTCTTCAAACAGGGTGCTTGCGGTGGCTGTTACCGTTGTAAAGAGCCGCAGCAGCAGCCTGAATGCGGG
The DNA here is from genome assembly GCF_053570665.1 of Desulfovibrio intestinivivus. Lineage (NCBI taxonomy): Bacteria > Pseudomonadati > Thermodesulfobacteriota > Desulfovibrionia > Desulfovibrionales > Desulfovibrionaceae > Desulfovibrio > Desulfovibrio intestinivivus. The sequence goes on from NZ_JBRBQT010000001.1 coordinate 2,485,267, forward strand.
CACATCATATTCCACCCCGCCGGGTGGAACAATCCACTCCAGAGGCTGCGCGGATTGCACTGCGTAGCTGTTTGATGCGGCAGGGGGTTGCGTGGCAATTCCCTGTTGGGAAATCTGGCGGTATCTGGCCGGTGCGGCTACGGACAGGGTCAGGCCTGTGCCATCCAGCGCGGTGACAATCTGAAATTTCCCCATGCAGAACGGGGCCAGCTTTGGCGCGTGCAGCGAAAGATTGCGCACGCTTTCCTCGTATCTCTCACCCAGGGCCAGCGACAGGGCCTGTAGAGGAAAAGTGTCGAGGACGGGATCTGCCGCATCGGGGAAAACGTGCGCTGTGAACGTGCCGTAAAGAAAAGAAGCATCCGCGTGTTCTTCCTGAAAAACTAGGCCGTAGACGTGTGGAGAATTAGCCACCCGGCATGTCCAGGCGGCATACAGCTGGTTGGAGGGGCGTACCCCTCGCCAGCCCAGCCCCCGTGCCCGTCTGCGGTCAAGGTGTATGCCGGAGAGCAGGCAGTTGAGTATGGATGGACTCTCTGCATCTGTTTCTGGCGAGAGGGGGCGCGGCAATAGCGTATCGAGGCGCATGGCTGTTCTCCGTCGCGGTAGGCTGTGTTTTAACCCAGCCGGGAGGGGAGTGGTGTGCTCCCCCCCCGGCTGTGCCGTTTACGAGGGAAACTTGATGACGTCCCCGTTGCCGAGGTAGTTTGTTGTTTTGGAGCGAAACCGCGCCGTACCTTTCACAACCGGATAACCGGCATCCACAAATTTTTGCGCCGTGATAAGCCCAGTGCAGTGGTTGCAACCCACCCTTTGCAGATCCCACTTTTTAAGGCCTATGACCAGGTCGTCGTACTTGGGGTCCCAGTCGTCAAAGGGTGAGATGTGCAGGCCGCCGTAGAGTCCGTAGAACTGGTCGTTTTCGTAGGCAATGGTCTTGTAGGCGGTGTCGGCAAAAAGAATGATGCCCTGGTGGCAGCACCCGGTAATGCTCACAAGGCCAATATCTTTTACGTTGCAGTAGAGCGACATTTCCCCAAACACCTTGAAAATGATGGGGCAGTCAAAGCCATAGAGGGCCACGCCCTCCTGAATTTTGTGCAGGCCCTTGGGCACTTCTGTCCACTTGCCCACATGGCCGCTGTCTTTAAGATACTGCTTGCCGTTGGGGTAGAAGGTGTTGGGCGTGTAGATGTGAATATTCGGATTGTACTTGGTTACGGCGGGCAGGCCAAAGTAGTGGTCCATGTGCTCGTGCGTCTGGATCATGGCGGCAATTTCATTGTTTGCCAGCATGGTGTCGATGCCTTCGCGCTTGTAGCAGGTGTCCATCCACAGGTAATTCCAGCCGGTGTCAAAAAGGTATTTTGTCACCTTGCCGTCCATGGCTTCAATTTCAACAAGGCATGAAAAACCACCGGCATTCTCGGAGTGTACGCTGTTTTCGCGTACGATCTGCCAGGCTTCTTCCAGCTTGTTGGGCAGCAGGTGCTTGATCAGCTTCATGCCGTCGGCGTAACTGCCCTTGCCAATGCCCTTGCCGTTGCCGAACGGCGGCCAGTTGAACGTGTACTGGTCTACCAGCAGGCCGCCTGCGCCGGTCACATCCTTCATGAATGTGCCGTTGTCAAACCAGCTTGTCTCGGAGATATTGGTAATCTTGATTGCCTTGCATACGCCGATATCTGCGGTTCCGCGCTTTACGTCCTTAAGAAAGGCCCTGCGCATGGGTGAATATGAATACGCGCCCATGGCTCCGATGGCCCCTACGCCGACCCCTAACGCAGCACCCTTGATAAATTCTCGTCTGTCCATGTTGTTCTCCCTACTGCACAAGGGTGAAGTGTGCGCTGAACCAGGGCAGCGCGGCCACTATGGCAAAGTACAGAATAACGCCAGCGAGAATGCCCACCACAAGGCCGGGAAGCATGGCCGGGGTCCAGGCGCTCTGGACGGCAAAGGCGTGTTCTTCGGCGGCGATATCCTCGCTGGTGCGCAATTCGCGCTTCCAGCCGGGCCAACCGTCCATGAACCACCAGTTGATCAGCCAGATGTCGATGAGCCAGATCATGGGTATCATGGGGAACTGCTGCGGGTGAGAAAAGCCCTTTTGCGTGCCGAGTACAAAGTGGGCGTACTTGTAGTACAGGCAGTACACAGCGATACCGCCAAGGGCCACCAGCCCTGTACGGATAAGTACGTTTACCGGAGTGCTAAACTTGTTGGGCCAGTTGCCGCAATAGAATTGCAGAAATAGCGCTGGCACAAGGAAGAAGATGGCCGTTTCACCCACGTGCAGCCAGCGCCAGTCGGGGGCGGCATCGCGCCGGTGACCGCGTATGGCGTCGCCCCACACGAGTTCCTGCATGTACCAGAAGAAGAAGCACAGCGAAACGGAGATGGCTATGATGCCAAAAAATGTCACAAAACGGCGCAGCCCCGGCCTTTTGATAAGGCAGAATGGATAGCGCTCCCAAATTCCTTCCACAAACCACACCACAACGGTGCAGCACATGATCCAGGCCACATGGAAGTTGGCCGAAACAGTTTGCGCAAACGATTCCCAGTACGGCGGCGTAATGGCCGTAAAGTACTGCCACGGGTAATACAGAATGCCCATGTGGTTGTGCATGGTCATAAAGTAGATGACCAGACTCAGGCAGAACGTGCCCAGCCAGATGCTGAAGCCTCTCACAGGTTGGCCCTCGTTTTGCCAGGGGCGGCCCTCCAGAGCCACAATCCAGGCCGGGCTGATCCACGAGGCAATAACGGCAAACATCATGCAGGCCTGGGCCGCGTATTCTGTGGAGTAGAAATCGGTCAGCCCTGGCAGTTTTTGCAACTGGTGCGGGCTGAAATAGGCAAATGCAAAATTGCCCAGAATATTTTCAAAAAAACCATGAATCATCAGTATCATAACGCCTACTGACACAAGCGATAGCACAAGGCCCTTTTGCAGGGGGTGCGCGTTGCGTATCCAGTTGCGTTTGAATGGCCAGAAATCGAAAATATAGGCCATCCAGATGAGAATAATGAGCCACCAGCGGCAATAGTTGTAGCCCACATAGGGCGTATAAAAGCGCATGATGCCGCGTGGATCCTGAAAAATCCACCAGGTTACGGCAAATATGGAGAGCGTTACCGCCATGTTGGCCAATACAGGCCAGGGGCCCTGCCAACGCTTGATGAGCTTTCGCTCTTCAAGATAGGGAATGTCGTGGTCAGCCATAGAACCCTCCTCAAGATTGCGGGGTTTCCGTTTCCACGGGGGGGCGCGCTTGTGCGCGCATTGCCTGTGCAACTGCTCGAATCAGTGCATCCTCGTTCATGCTATCCACGGGCAGCCCTAGCCGCTGCCCTTCAAACCGCAACATGATGGACGAAAATTCCGGCGGCAGCAGTGCCTCGCCGGTGCAGGCCAGGGCCTCTGCACCGAAACTTTCGCCCGGTATGCATGGGGAAACCGCGCGCCAGTTTCCCCGTAAAAAATTGCGTCTTTTCTGGTCTGTCATTCTTCTTCCCCAAGGCTTTGCAAAAGACATGTTGCGTAGGCCGAAACGGAAGATGCGCAGGCTTGCGCGTCTGCATGGCGCAGACCGTGCAGCGTGCGGGCCAGGTGCTTGAACAGCTCCTCCAGCCGCGCCTGGCTGCACTCTTGCAACCGCCGGGCAAGCGCACCAACCTCTGGCAGTGTGGCTGCGCCGGCCTGCGCAAGGCGGGCGTTGTCGATGGCCCGTAAAAGTATGTAGAAAAATTTGAGGTGATGCTGCGCCAGCAGGCGCATATCGCCGCTGTGCAGCGCCATGCCGATGGAGGGCAGATGCCGCTCAATGGTCAGCATGACTGACGGCGCAAACGAACCGGATACCGCTGCCAGCAAGGGGGGCATGACGATATTCATGGCCCGCAGGCTGTCGGCCAGGCTGGCGGCGTCGGGGTTGCAGGGCAGGGCACGGACAAATGTGCCCTTGTTGCGGCGGGTTTCCAGAATACCCTTGCCCACAAGGGTGCTCAGGGCCGTGCGCAGCGTTGCGCGGCTGACCCCAAGCTCTTCGGCGAGGTGGCGCTCGGCGGGCAGGCGTTCAAAAAGTGACCAGCGCCCTTGCAACAGGGCGTGTTCCAGCGGGTTTTCGGCGTTTGCTGGCGTGATCATGGGCGTCCTCCAGGCAAAGCGTATTCAAGTACTTTTATATGACTTCATTGTGCGCGCCTGTAAATTTTTTGGCAACACAAGCCAAAAAAATTTCTTCTCATGTTTAACATTATGAAAAACATGATGTATTTTTATCAATTTGGTATGACCACTATAAAAGTGTGTGTACAATTGAACGGATTACAAGCAGATTATACGGGTTAAATAACAGGGAGATAATTAAAATAAATATCAATGGTCAGACCACAGGCGCGTATAAAAAAGACTTGCTCATGGTCAGTGTCTATTTTACTGCCAATACGGCTGGATTGCGTTTTTATTGTCAACAAATGGAGCTGGAATGGCGCGTTTTCTTCAATGGCGCAAGGGCTTTCCTGGATTATTGTGGAGCATTTGCCAGCGCGAGTCGCGTCTTGAGGTTTTTACCCGATGGCGCGGCGCGGGTTTTGATGCGCCGCAGCTGCTGAAAAATGCCGCATTCAGAAAGCAGGCTGTGATGGAGCAGGATTATCCACTGCTAGTGGAGTTCTGGGACATGATCCACGCCGGGCGGCCTGCCGCCGCTATCTTCAGGCTAAAATACGATGATGGCCGCACGCCGCTCATTTTGCAGGGCTGGCCAGAGCCGGAGCAGGATGTGTACAGCGGTTTTTTGAAAGAGGCTTTTTTGCCTGGCGGCTACAATTCTGCTTGCTACAATGCGCAGCTTCAGATGCGCGTGGGAGATGCCGATTACCCGGTATTTACCGTAGACCTGAAAAAGCAAAAACTGTGCGACGTTAACACAGCCGCGCAAATGCTTTTTTGGGGGGAAGAGCAGGCGGAACGCGTGCTTGTGCTCAAAGATGTAGTGCCGCCGTCAGCCATGAGAGTTTTTTTGACCGCGATGGAAAAGGCTGTCGAGCGGGATGCGTGGTCGGGCAAGTTGCTTCTGGGCAATGCCGAGCGTGGGCTATTTTCCGCACATGTGCGGCTTACCTTGTGGGGCGAGCCGGGCAAGGAGGTTGTGCGGGCTGCGCTGGTCAAGGTTGATGCCAAACCCGTGAAGCTTGAGGATGACGGTGCTCTCGCGCTTTGCACAGGCGATCTGCGCCCGGCGCTTGAAGAGCTGCATGGCCTTTGCAAACCCGAAGTTGACGGGCTGATGCTTTCGCATATCCAGATGGGCAGCGGCCGTGTAGCCGTATATGGTGTGGGGCCTGTTTTTGAGGGCCTTGAATGGGGCACCCTGCATGCCTATGAGGGCACTATCGCTCAGGATATTGAGCGGTACAGTTTGAGTTCGCTGATTGTGGAAGACACCCTGGACAGTGTCAAATCCATTGACTGGGCGTTATTTGCCCCACTAGGCGTCCGCTCGTATTTTGCCAAACCTTTCTATGCCGAGCATGGTCTGCACGCTGTCCTTATTCTGGCTAGCAAAAGGCAACGCGCCTTTGGAGCAGATGCGGAAACTCTTTATGTAGATGTTTCGGCGGCATTTGGTCAGATCATGTTGCGCTGGAGGAATCCTTGATCAACTCCTGTTGCGACAGGTATATGTACAAATATAACTTTTTACATATTTTGCCTCATTAGTTGTATATTCCACTAATATAGTTCGTTTTATTAATGTCTTTATGTTTCAGAAAACTAATTTTATGGTAATATAATTGCTTTTGGCAATAATGACTAACAGAGAGGGCCGGGGAAATCCCCGGCTCTCTCTGTTAAGGCCCGGACCGTACGTCTTACATCTGCTACAATTCACCAACCTTTCGCAGAGAAATTTGCGCCTGCAACGGAATGCCGGGCACTGTGCCCGTTCCTTTAATCTCATTCCCTGATACCTTGCCGAGCAACGAAAAGTTTGTGGCATCGCCCAGCACAGAGAATCCTGCACCGTGCTTGATCAGGCTGACGTCGGCCCTGACTGTATCTCCAGTAAGGGCGTAATTTCCATGATAGGCGATAACTGCATCTCCGCCGCGCATAATCCCATTTTCAAGGAACACTGTGCCACTCCCACTTCCGAGTGGTGAGGCAAAATCAACATGATAGATACCGTTCATACATACTTCCTTTGCTTCCCGGCGACCATGTGGTCACCGGGAAAATGTTGCGGTGCGTAAAATGCTACTTGCCTTTATGCTTGGTAGGGTCAACCAGCTTGTAGCCTTGCCCTTTGCCGGGGGTAGGAGGCAACGGTTTGCCTTTGACAACCGTCACTTCCGTTTTGGTTTTGGAGTTTTGGTATTGACCGGAATCAGGGGCCTTTTCACCAGGATTCAGTATTTGCTTCGGCATGGGGGTGCTCCTTACAATGTTGAAGATGGGTAGTAGTGGTCTCGCCTTTACAGCCATTATTGTCCTATATGTAAGAATCGTGCCAAAACCAGCACACTACTCTAAATATCTAGATTTATATAAAAATATTGTAGAACAAAAAATATTCATCCTTGATGAAGCATAACTATTATTGTGCTGACACAATAAATATTATAGTCCTTTTTTATGAATACACTCATATGTTGGATCGGTAATGCTGACCTCTCTGCAGCTGAAGCAGGCGACGACCACAATCTTGGCCCAATCGCTCAGGCGCTCAAGGTTGATAGATATACACATGTGCTTCTTCTGAATAATTATCTTAATGACAGGGTCACCATCTATCGCCAGTGGCTAACGAGCCAGTTCACCACAGTGATTGATATTCGGCCCGTCGAGTTAACCAGCCCCACCAATCATAAAGAAATTTATGAATCCGTAAGAAATATTCTTCACGAATTTACATGCCGCTATCCCGACTCATCACTGACTTTTCACATAAGCCCAGGCACACCTGCGATGGCCCTCGTATGGCTGCTACTGGCTCCAACGTACGGGGCGCGAGTTATTGAATCGTCCCGTGTAAAGGGCGTGCAACAAGTTCAATTCCCATTTGAAATTGCGGCTTATTTTTTGCCAGACCGTGATCTTTCCCGCCTGACGCAAGCAAACACGCCAGCTCATCCGGCCTTTAAAGATGTGTTGTACAGTAGCCCTGTGATGCAGCAGGTTGTGCAGCACGCGCTGAATGTGGCACCCCGCGACGTTACTATTCTTATTGAGGGGGAATCTGGCACAGGCAAAGAACTGTTTGCGCGAGCTATACACGCTGGCAGCCTGCGGGCAGGGAAGAATTTCATTGCCGTCAACTGCGGTGCAATCCCGGCTGAACTTATTGAATCGCAGCTATTTGGCTATAAAAAAGGAGCGTTCACCAACGCTCTTAAAGATACCCCCGGCTACTTTCAGTCTGCCGAGGGGGGTACACTATTCCTTGATGAATTGGGTGAGCTTCCACCCGCTGCTCAGGTCAAATTACTGCGAGCTCTTGAAGAACGTGCTGTTACTCCGGTGGGTTGTACGCAAGAAGAAAAGGTAAACGTGCGCATTATTGCGGCAACAAATAAAAACCTTATGCACGAGGTCGCTGCCGGACGGTTTCGTAGCGATTTATTCTACCGCTTGGCAGTCGGAATTGTGCGCCTACCAGCGCTACGGGAACGTGGGAGTGACTTGGAATTGCTGCTAGAGCATTCGCTAAAACAAGCCAACGAAGAGCTTGCCATAAATGGCAAGCCCTCCCAGAAACAATTTTCTGATGCCGCAAAGAACATTCTTCTCAGTCATTCTTGGCCGGGAAATGTACGCGAGTTAAAAAATACCGTTATGCGGGCGGCGTTATGGTCGCCTGCTGACCTCATAGATGCTGACTCAGCCAGGCAAGCCCTGCTTGTCACCCCTGAAAATCCTGTTAACCTTTTGGATCGACCAATAGGTAACGGCTTTTCATTAAAGGGTTTGCTAGATATGGTAGAGTCTCACTACTTGAAAAGAGCCATGCATGAAGCTGGTGGAGTTAAGACAAAAGCAGCTGACTTGCTGGGTTTGGGGTCGTATCAGACCCTAACCAACTGGTTGGCCAAGCAGGGATTGAAATAAGTGGCACAGCCCTTGCTTGTAGCAAGACATGAATGAGGAACACATGCAGTCAACAAATTTTGAGTTTTTACGGCCTGCATGGCCGGAACTTGCCGAGCTGGGAGCTTTTGCCGAGCTTTATGTGCAGAGTGATCCTCCTTCTTCACGTTTTAAGAGCCGCCTTCTCGCTGAGCATCTGGCCATGTTTGTGTGCAAAGAATTGGGTATTCCTATTGTGGATGGCAATTTTCTTGCGGTGCTCAAAGAATTGGAAAGAACGAAAACTCTGCCCAAGCCCGTGCTTGATACATTCCATCAGGTTCGTATGTCGGGCAACAAGGCTGTGCACAGTCTTATTCAGGACAACAGTCACGCACTCGAAACAGTCAAAAGCGTTTTTGATTTGGCCCGCTGGTGGGTATTATTCAGTACCCACAGCAAAGAGGGCTTGCCAACGGCGTTTAAGTCTATCCAAAGTATTTCTGCTCCCAGTGCGCAATACGAGCTTGAGCACCTCAAAAAACTGCATGAAGCAAGCGAAGTCCTCGTTGCTGAAAATGCAAAATTGCACAGCCAATACGAAAGTCTGAGCGCTGAAGCGCGGGCCACAAATTCGGCTGCCTTCAAGGCTAAGGCCACTGAAGCTGCTGACGCTCTTCTCTTTAATGAAGAGGAAACGCGCAAGCGCCTTATTGATACCATGCTTCTTGTATCTGGCTGGGACGTTAAAGATAAGGCTCAGGTTGATTTCGAGGTTCCGCTCTCCATTGATGGCACGCCATCTGGCACTGGCCGTGCAGATTATGTGCTTTATGATGAAGACCATACGCCTCTTGCTGTTGTCGAGGCCAAACGCACAGCTGAAAGCCCCGCTAAAGGCCGCAAACAGGCGCAGGGTTACGCTGATGCTTTGGAAAAAATAAGCGGCATTCGCCCACTCATTATTCTTAGCAATGGCTACGAAACAACCTTGGTGGATGATGCTGGCGGGCCAGCCTCACTGACACCGCGCGGATATCCTGATAGGCAAATCTACGGCATTCCTTCTCGAGACAGTCTGAACTATCGCGTTAAGTTCCAGCGCGAAAGAATGCAAAATCCGGCGCACGTGAAGCACCGTCCTGACATCGCTGGGGGGGCAGGCCGCGAATACCAGTTAGAAGCCATCAAGGCGGTTGCGGAGTGTTTTGGTGAAAAGCGCCGCCGCAAGGCCCTTATTGTTCAAGCGACTGGTACGGGGAAAACCCGCGTGGCCGTTGCACTTGCCGACCTTCTCATGCGCGCTGGCTTTGCCAAGCGAGTGCTCTTTCTTTGCGACAGAAGAGAATTGCGCCGTCAGGCAAAAAACGCCTTCACTCAATTTTTGCCAGATTATAACGTAAGTTTGTTGGCCCGCACCAGAGAGCCAGCAGCGCAGGTAGTTCTAGGTACATATCCCGCCATGATGAAGCGGTTTCAGCAGTACGATGTGGCTTGGTTTGATCTTATCATTGCAGATGAATCACACCGGAGTATTTACAACAAATACAGAGATCTATTTCTTTATTTTGATGCCCTGCAAATTGGCCTTACCGCAACGCCAAGAAATAAAGTCTCGCACAATACCTACAAGATGTTCCAGTGTGATGATGGTCTTCCGACCTATTTTTACGAATATGAAAGAGCAATTCAGGAAGGCACTCTGGTAGATTTTACGGTCATTACGGTAACCACTAGATTTTTGCGGGAAGGAATCCATTATAGCCAACTTTCCGACGAAGAGCGGCTGCGCATTGAAGAAGAAGGCATTGACCCTGAAAGCTTAGAAATCGATGCGGAGAGAATCGATTCTCAAGCTTATAATAAAGATACCAATCGTAAAATTCTGCAAAACCTTATGGAAAATGGCCTGCGTGATAACACAGAAAACGGGCCTGGCAAAAGTATCATTTTTGCCCGCAATCATGTGCATGCGGAACTATTAGGCAAGCTTTTTCAGGAAATGTACCCAGAGTTTGGCCCCAATTACTGCGCCGTCATCGATAACTATAACCCGCGTGCCGAGCAGCTAATTGATGATTTCAAAACCCCTGGCAGCGATCCTGTCATCGCCGTGTCGGTGGATATGCTGGATACTGGCATAGATGTGCCGGAAGTGCTCAATCTTGTTTTTGCCAAGCCAGTAAAATCTTACGTTAAGTTTTGGCAAATGATTGGTCGTGGAACTCGCCTTTGTAAAGATCTGCATGGCCCAGGCAAGCACAAAGAACAGTTTTACCTTTTTGACCATTGGGGCAACTGCGAATATTTCGAAGTGGATCGGGCTAAGGAAGAGGCCCAAACTAGCACGTCACTTCTTGAACGGGTATTCGAGGCACGTCTTGCCTTGGCTGAAACTGCACTGGCCAAATATGACAAAACAACCTTTGACCTCACGTTGCCCCTCGTGCGGGGAATGATACAGGCATTGCCAGACAACAGCCTGCCAGTGCAGGAAAAATATCGGCATAAGCTGTTTGCTTTGTCCGGCTCAACCCTAGAGCAATTTTCCCCAACAACGGTGCAGCTTGTGCGCAAAGAACTCTCGCCGCTCATGCGCTATGTAAACATTCGTGGCGACAAAGAGGCGTACGCTTTTGACCTTTTGCTGACGGAGTTGCAAACAGAGTTATTGCGTGAAAGCACTATCGCCGAGGGATTGAAAAATAAGCTGGATAATGCCCTGGCTGGCCTGCAAACGAACATAATGGCCGTGCGTGACAAATTCGACCACATCAGGCCGTTGCGGGAGCAATCTTTTTGGGAACAGCCATTATCAGCCCTTCTGCCCGCCTTGGAAGAAAAACGCCAGGCCTTGCGGGGTATAATGCAATTCAGTATCACACCGGGCACGCCTTCCGGCATGCCACCGCGTATTCTGGATATTGCTGACTCTGGTGTCGTTTATACGGTGCGGGGAACAATGCGGCCTTCTCCGGAAGACATGCGCGCATACCGGGAAAAAATTCGCGGCGTACTAGAACCGCATTTTACCACCGACCCCACATTGCGCAAACTGCGACATGGCGAGCCCCTGAGCGAAGAGGACTTTGCCCATATTGCCTCATTGGTGCTCACTCAAAATGCGGGGGTAAGCCTGGATACCTTGCGCGAGTTCTATCCGGCCACTTCACAACTTGAAATGGAATTACGGGCCATTGTTGGTATGGATGCAGAAGCGGTCAAGGAGCGCTTTGCAGTATTCTTTCATAGGCACCCGAGTCTTGGATCCATGCAAATAGCCTTTTTAAACCTGCTGCAAAAGCATATTCAGGCTTACGGTCCTGTACAGCTGGAGCATTTGTACGAAGCACCATTTACGCATTTGAGTGCAGATGGGCCGGACGGAATTTTTACTAACGAAGAACAGATGCAAGACCTTGTATCTGTGCTCGAATCTTTAACAGAGCCGACCCCTAGCGCGGCTTCTGCCTAACCAGACTTTTGGAGCTTTTCATGACCAATGGTGACCTGCGCAATAAAATCGACAAACTTTGGACAGACTTTTGGACAGGGGGCATCACCAACCCTCTGACCGTCATTGAGCAGATCACCTATCTGTTTTTTTGTCGCATGCTGGACGAAGCTGAAACAAACCGAGAAAAAGCCGCTCAACGCACCAAGCAGCCATATAAACCCCTATGGTTTGCCAAAGATCAAAAAGAACTGCGATGGGGAAATTTTCGTCATATGACCGGTGAGCCACTGCTCACTCTGGTACGTGACAAAGTTTTTCCCTTTTTACGCACCCTCGATCAGCCCCATAATGTCAACGGTGAAAATGAAGGCGCAAAAATCGGCCTGGGCGCACTCATGAAGGATGCGCAGCTGCTTATTGTAAAGCCCGGGCTGCTTTCCAGCGCCATTGCCGCTGTTCATGAAATGGACATGGGCAATACCGATGCCAAGGGGGATCTTTACGAATATTTGCTCTCCAAGCTGAGCACTGCAGGAATCAACGGGCAGTTTCGCACTCCCGCCCATATCCGCGAACTCATGGTTGAGCTGCTAGAGCCTAAACCCACAGATGTTATTGGCGATCCTGCTTGTGGTACCGCTGGTTTCTTGGTCAAGGCTATGGAATACCTGCGCCGTACCAATACTTCGCCGGACATGGTCTTTAACGGCGATGATGGCAGCCCTGTCTATGTGGGCGACCAGCTCACTCCCTACCTTGATCACATCAACAACCACATGTTTCGTGGTTTTGACTTTGATCAGACCATGCTGCGCCTCTCGGCCATGAATATGATGTTGCACGGCGTGGCAGGGCAGTGCATTTTTTATCAGGATTCCCTTTCGGAGAGCTTTAAACAGAATTATCCTGCTGAAGTTGAAGAGCATTTCGATATCATTCTGGCCAACCCACCTTTTAAAGGTAATCTTGATGGGGATGACATCGCTCAGGAGCTCACCCGTAAGGTTAAGAGTACCAAAACAGAATTGCTATTTTTGGTGCGTATGCTGGGCATGTCGAAGAAAGGCGGACGTTGTGCGGTTATTGTGCCGGATGGCGTGCTTTTTGGTTCCAGCAAAGCCCACATTGCCCTACGACAGCTGCTGGTGGATGACAACCAGCTTGATGCCGTTATTTCTCTGCCCTCGGGTGTATTTAAGCCATATGCGGGTGTGAGCACGGCCATCTTGCTTTTTACCAAGGGCGGCAACACTTCCGACGTATTCTTTTTTGACGTGCAGGCTGATGGCTTTAGCTTGGACGATAAACGCAACCCCATTGAAGCCAATGATCTGCCGGAATTGCTGAAATGCTGGAAAACACGGGATGCAGGCAAGGTTACTGACCGCACCAGCAAGGCCTTTTTTGTGTCTGACGCAGAAATACGCGAACAAAAGTATGACCTGAGCCTCAACCGCTATAAGCAGCAGGTGTATACACTAGAAGAGTATGATCCGCCGTTGGTGATCCTGGAGCGCATGGAAGTTTTGGAACAAGGAATCATGGCGGACATGGTAGAACTACGGGAGATGCTGAAATGAAGTGGAAGACTGTCCCGATAGGGAATGTATGCCAAATTATTTCTGGCACTACACCATCAACTAAAATAAAAAAGTATTGGAATGGAGAGCTTGATTGGGTAACTCCTGGAGAAATAGAAGACAAATCAAAATACATCGTTAGCACTCAAAAAAAAATTACAAAGCAAGCAGTAAAAGAAACAAATCTGCGTCTTCTTCCAGTTGGAACAGTACTTTTATCTTCGCGAGCTCCCATTGGTAAAGTGGCAATTGCTGCGACTGAGATGTACTGTAATCAAGGGTTCAAAAGCCTCATTTGTTCAAGCGAAGTGCATAATGAATTTTTATATTGGTTCTTAAAGGGGAAAAGAAAATTTTTGAATTTTCTTGGACGGGGAGCAACTTTTAAAGAAATCTCAAAGGACATTGTTGCTTCAATAGAGCTTCCTCTTCCCCCTCTTGCCGAGCAGAAGCGCATTGCTACAATTTTAGATAAAGCAGAAGCTATACGCCGAAAACGCCAGCAGTCCCTCGAGCTGGTAGACGTTTTTTTAAAAAGCGTATTTTTGGACATGTTCGGTGAGCCGGTTGCGAATTCGAAGGGATGGGATATTTCCACGTTTGCGAATCTCGCAGATTTCCGGCTAGGGAAGATGCTTGATGGAAAGCAGCAAACAGGAAGTCACCAGCATCCGTATCTTGCCAATTACAACGTTCAATGGTTTTCATTTGATTTGACAAAGCTGAGAGTTATGGATTTTGACCATAAGGATAGAGAGGAATTTTCTTTAAAACGCGGGGATATTCTTATATGTGAAGGAGGGGAAATCGGACGGACAGCTATATGGAATTGCGAAATTGAAAATTGTTTTTTTCAAAAAGCACTCCATAGAGTTCGATGTAACCAGGATTTTGTTACTCCAGAATACATTATGTATTTAATGTTTTTTTATGCTAAAAATAAATTATTTGACACATTAGTTGGTGGTGCTGCAACAATACCACACTTGACTGGAAAAAAATTGAAAGAACTTACTATCCCTTTGCCACCTATAAATGTGCAATATGAATTTTCGTCAATTGTGAAGCATGCATTGGCTATTAAAGCTAATCTTTGCAAAAAAAGTTATGAAGCTGATAATCTTTTTGACTCAATTCAAATGCAACTATTCTGAAGATGCGTAGAATATATTTGAGCATGACGTATTTGTGGCACGGCGCCTCTTATAATTGTAAATATTTAAAATATTTTCGATCCCTACTGCACAAACAAGAGTGATGCAGGCACTCTGTATAAACTATACAAAAAGGTTTCCTATGCGTCTGACAACACTGGATATCAAAAATTTTAAGGGGATTGATGAAGCTGGTATTCGTGTCAGCTTTGCCCCAATAACGTTGCTTTTTGGCCCAAACAATGCAGGTAAAAGTACAATTATCCAAGCTTTGCACCTTATACATGAAATTCTGTGCAACAATAATTACAATCCAGACAGTGTTAAAGGTGGTGGAAGCTCAATTAACCTTGGTGGATTTAAACAGTTTGTTCATAAGCATGACTTGACTCGTGCCGTAAGTATATGTCTTGAGTTTGATCTTGAAGGTACGGATCTTCCTCCATTTGTGCGTCGTGACGAAATCAAATGGCAACAAATGCAGAATTATTTGTCTGAGCATAGCAATAGAGCGCACACAGAGAGAGACTGTCCATTTTTCGATGAAATAAAGCTCATTGATATCGATGAGCCTTCAGATAGCATTTGGGAAACAGCTCAAGACGCACTTAACAGAATCTCAAACATTGGCGTGTGTGTTAACATCTCGTGGGGTGTGGCCACGGAACGGCCATTCATTTCACGGTATGAGATTACCATGAATGGCGTGGTTGTGTGTGGCATCTCTTGCAAAGAAAATGGTGCTCAGCTCTTTGAAGGTATTGATTCTTCGCCAATATTAACACCAAGTGAAAAGGAACAGTGCCGCAAGCACATTGAAATTAATCTGTTATCTGACAATGAAAGTGGAACCTCGGACGACAATGAAATTGAATTGCCTAAACTGTTTGAGATTATTTCTCAAATAATTAATTTTGATTCTACATGGGAATCGTTAATCCCAGGCTCTTCTGGTACTGACTATTGCCCAGGGTACACTGAGATTCTCAACCCAGAAGTCAGGGGCAATGCGCTCCCGCTATGGGACAGACCTCTGGATTTATCAGAAATCACGTCCTCAAAGATCTGTGAGTCATTTCTTTCATCATTGCTTGTTGGCCCAGGTCTTTTGTTAAGAGATTTGCTGGATGCGCATCTCCTTTATATTGGCCCGTTGCGTGCCATACCTCCTCGTAATTTTTTACCCGCTCAAACAGCAGATCCTGATAGATGGGCAAACGGCTTGGCCGCTTGGGATATCCTTGCCTCAGCGGATCCATACGAACTTGAACAGGTAAATCAGTGCCTTTCTGAGCTTTGGGGCAAGCAACCACAATACTATGTTTGTCGAAAAAATAATTTAACTCTTGATGCCAACGGTACCCTTGCCTTTGCTCTTCAAGTCGCCTTGATGGAGGGTGACGTCGACGAGGCCACGTTGCCGCTTTTGCGTCAACTCCTTGCACAGGCTCCCGAGGCATGCATAGTTTTTCGCAGTCGCAGTTCTGACATGGAAGTAGTGCCCCATGACATGGGTGTTGGTATTGCTCAGGTCATGCCAGTGCTAGTTGCTGGTGCGTTAGCTAAGCGCAATGCAGTGATAGCTGTCGAGCAGCCGGAGTTGCATATTCACCCTGCGTGGCAGACTGCTTTGGGTGATGTGTTTTGTCGGGCAATCAGCAATGATGATCCGCCGATGTTTCTTTTGGAAACTCACAGCGAACATCTCATGCTGCGGCTGCTGAGGCGAGTTCGGGAAACGTCTGAGGCGGAGCTACCTGCTGGCTTTCCTAAGATACTTCCAGAAATGATTTCCGTTCTATGCGTGCAGTCCAATGAGGATGGGCGAACAGAAATCATCCGTATTCCTGTCACGCCTGACGGTGATTTTGGGCAAAAGTGGCCTAACGGCTTTTTTGCTGAGCGGGCAAAGGAGTTGTTCTAATGCTGCATGAATTTGCCGTTGAACCTAAATTGCTAGGTACTTGGGAGTCCTTTCATTACCTCCATGAAAAATTTGGCGTTCCAAAGGCTAGGCTAATCGCAGAATTTCCCAAAAAATGGCGCAAGATGGTTCACGAAGCTGCCGATAACTTCTCAGTTCGTCAGAGAAAGATTCTTGAAGAATGGTTGGCGGACAAAGGTGCATTCTTAGTCCCGAGTGGACGTGACTGCGCGATGCCTGACAATTGGCTCGAAAGCGCCGAGTCAGCACACGCTGAAAAACCATTTCATGCAATTCTCGCTTGCGAAAATCCGCGAGCAAACCCAGCGGTACTTTCTGCAGATTCTCCAATTACTGAAACTCATCATTTATTCACGTGTCCGCACGAGTGCGCAATGCCAAAAAATCTAGCTGGGTATCTTGCAGTTAGCAGCTCGCTTTTGCGCCATTCACGAGAAATAATTTTTGTTGATCCGTATTTTAAAGCTGAAAAAAAATGGGGGGAACCGCTCAGAGAGATGCTTCGATGCATCCCTGTTGAACCCACGAAACTCAAATATTGCGTCAACATATCTCCGAATGGTGAGTCACAAGATTTTCGTGTTTCCGAGTTAAAAGAGAAACTGCCACGATTTATCCCTAAAAATTTTTCCCTTAACATTGTCATGATTGAAAAGGTTTTGGGACACGATACTCATAACCGTTTTATTCTGACGGAACGGGGGGGCTTAAAATTCCCATGGGGATTGGATGTGTTAGAAGGCTCACCGGAAGATATTGTAAACTTGATGGATAAAGAAACTCATCAGGCAAAATTTGCAGAGTATTCAACCCTTACAGGTCATTCGGTCGTTGCAACTCTCATGATTACTGGGACAGCGGAACTATGAAGATGCCTTCCTTTGATCAACTTATTCTCCCTACTCTCAACGCTCTGGAAAACCTTGGTGGGTCTGGTAGCATTGAAGAAATTGCAAGCACGGTCATTCAGAATCTTAATCTGCCGGAGGCCGTCACTTCGCAGCCTCACAACGCTGACAAGCCAAGCCAGACAGAGGTGGAGTATCGTTTGGCGTGGGCACGAACGTACCTTAAAAAGTACGGCCTGATAGACAACTCAGATCGTGGTGTATGGGCACTGACTCCCCAACACAAGCCAGGACAGGTTATTGACGTCAAAACGCTAGTGCAGACAGTTAGGGCGACCAGTGCTGCCCTATCAAAAAAGAAACAAAAGAGTCTGGTGGAAGAAGACTCGCTGCCATCTATTGCCGAAGAAGTGGAAGCTGGGTGGAGAGAAATATTGCATCAGCAATTGTTGCAACTAAAACCAGACGCTTTTGAAAGGCTGTCCATGCGGCTATTGCGCGAGAGTGGCTTTGTTCAGGTAGAAGTAACAGGTCGGTCTGGTGATGGTGGC
Organism: Desulfovibrio intestinivivus; assembly: GCF_053570665.1. Lineage (NCBI taxonomy): Bacteria > Pseudomonadati > Thermodesulfobacteriota > Desulfovibrionia > Desulfovibrionales > Desulfovibrionaceae > Desulfovibrio > Desulfovibrio intestinivivus. Next base: position 2,502,879 of record NZ_JBRBQT010000001.1, read on the forward strand.
ATAGATGGCAAGGGCATCATCAAGCTGCAAAATGTGTTGAGCTACCATGTTGTATTTCAGTGCAAACGTTACAAAGAAAGCGTTGGCTCAGGGGCTATTCGTGACTTTCGCGGGGCCATGATCGGCAGAGCCGACAAGGGACTGTTCATAACAACAGGCGCATTCACCCGTGATGCAATAAAGGAAGCCACCCGTGACGGAGCATCTCCTATCGACCTTATTGATGGGGAAGACCTTGTGGATATGCTCAAGCAACTTCGTCTTGGTGTTGCTGTCCGCATGGTCGAGGAGGTCGAAGTAAACTCTGCATGGTTTGAAGGAATTTAAGTAAGAAATCTAGTTATTCTGTGTTGCAACGTATATATTAAATTCATTTCTATAAAAAACGAATATTCATGTTTTATAATTCAACACAATAAATAATAAAGAGGCTATTATGAACTCTTCAAAAGTAAAGTTTTTGCAAGAAACTTCTATTGTTGATGATTTCATTTCTTTTTTCAATCAAAAACGCCCAATTTATAAACTTCATAACAGACCAGACCCTCCAGATGCTGTAATTGAAAATACGTTTCTCAAAAAATATTTTTGGTTCGAAGTTACAACAGTGTTCTTTAGCAAGGAATGGGCAATTGATTTAAACTCCTCTGCTGATCACAATAGAGTCCATAAGCCAATGCAACAAGGTCCGTACGTTAATATGGATGATACGGTCTTCCAGCGCACTATTAAAATATTTTCAGAAAAGAATAAAAAGAAAAGCTATGACGAGGCGTTTTCAAAACATGGAAAAGGAATGCTAGTAATAAAAATATATTCTCCATGGGGTGTTGATAACAATCTATTTGTTAGAATAAGAAATGCAATAAGGAGAAAAAATAAAAGAACTCTCTTCAACAGAGTTTACATATATTCAACATGTGGAGATGGATACACGTTTATGAGATGCTGACATTAACTCAGCCAGATAAGTATGTCATTGAACAATTAGTGTTTATTACATATTAAAATAAAATTTAACCATGTTATCCATCAATTTTTAAGAACATATTACTCTTTCAAGAATACCAGAGTAAAATTCTAAATCAACCAGAAAGCTCTGTCCGGCTCAAGCCGGATGGGGCTTTTGCCATTTTCGAGGGTACAAACATGAACCAATATCAATCAGAAATCATTACTGAACTGGCCAAGGCCCTGCTTAACGTGCAGCGAACCGTGCAACCTGTCACCAAAGACGCAGAAAATCCCTTCACCAAGAGCTGGTACGCTAGCCTCAACAGTGTCATGGACGCCTGCCGTGATGCTCTCATCGAAAACGGCATCTGGCTGTGCCAGTACCCGGTGCCTGTGGAGCAGCCTAACTCCCTAGGGCTGGTTACCAAGCTGACCCATGCAGAGTCTGGTCAGTGGCAAAGCTCTCTTGCCGTGGTTCCTTTACCCAAGGCCGACCCGCAGGGCATGGGATCGGCAATGACATATGCTCGCCGCTACGCTTTAACCGCCATGTTGGGCATGGTAACAGAAGATGACGATGGTGAAGGTGCTAAAAATGGCAAAAAATCGCCTACACGGCCAAAATTGTCCGTAATTACCCCTGAATCACAAAAAGCGCGTCATCGCGACCCATCCACAGCAAACAACATTTCAAACACCTCAAATCGCCCCTCAGCAAGCCTTGAAAATCTACCGCCCCTAGAAGGCGTCACCTACCAGCAGGTTACCGCTCAAGATGGGCGTCCCTGCATCATTGCCACCGGCAACACGCAGGCCAAAAAGGAATTACTGACCGGTTCGGGCTTCCGTTGGAACCCGCAGAGAAAATTGTGGTGGAAGTATGTTGACGCCGCATAAAAAAAATAAAAGTACCGAGTGAGAGGGCTGCCTGATGGCGGCCCTCTCGCTTTTATGGAGACTAGATCATGGAGCAGATGAACCGCACGGAAGGATTACGGGCTCTAATCAGGCAAGGTCTGCAGGCCGTTGCCCACAACGACACACTTGCACACCTAGGCGACCGCTCCTGCTATGTGGGGATGAGCGACATCGGCCAGCACTGGGAATGCCCACGGGCTGCGTTGGCCAGAAAGGTGATGCCCATCACAAACAGCCTGGAACGGCTGCTTACGCTGCAGCGCGGGCACTGGTTCGAATCTGGGGTTGGGCAAGCTCTGGCATCGCAGGGCCTGCATGTATTGCCTCAGCTTGAAATCAGCTGGCAGCATCAGGGTGTACCCATCAAAGCTCATCTTGATTTTGTGCTGGTCTGGGGTGCGCCCGTCAATGCCATACGCATTCTGGAAGTGAAGAGTACGGACAAGTTACCAGTTTCGCCTCACGATTCTCATCTGCTGCAACTGCACGGGCAAATCGGCCTTTTGGTAAAAGCATGGAACAAGCCCGTTTTCAGTCTTCGTGCTGAGGACGGCACGATTCTGCATGACAAAATGACCTTCCCTCAACTTTGCCGTGCCCAGCTTGGTCTTGAGATGCCCCCAACTGCTGCCGAGGCAAGTATGGAAGCATGGTTGCTCTGCCTTTCCATGAAAGAGGTTAAAGCGTTCGGCCCCTATGGCTTCAATCAGGCCATGCTCGATACGGCCCTTGACCATGCGGCCCAACTTTGGGGAGAACTTGCAGATTTCCGCGCCGGACACATAACCCTGGCACAGGTTGATTGCGCTCAGGGCTTTTACCCATTGTGCTCGTTCTGCGAGCACAATGGCGACTGCCCTAAATTCCCGCAAGGCGTGCAAATGCCACAATGGGAGCCAGCACTGGAAAAGCTGGCAGCCCTTAAAGATCAGCGTACTGCTTTGGATTCCGAGATAAAAGAAATGGAAACAGTACTCAAGCTGGTTCACCGCCAGGCTGGCACACGGAATTGGGTAGACACGGGAAACTACCGCTTTCGTATGGCAGTGGCAGCAGGGCGTACCACGTTGGACAAGGATGCTCTGCGGGAGGAGTTGACCGAGATTCTTAACGCTGAGCACATGGGCGGCATCGACGTGGATACCTTGCTGGCCCGTTGCGAGCGCACCGGCTCACCTGTCGAAAAATTGAGCATTTCGCCCATAAACTGAAAAATGGGGCACTCATGACCATCCCCTCACTTTTATCCCGTTCGCCAAAACCGCCCCACCCTGGGGCAGTTTTCGTTTTAAGGAGCCAGGCATGAATAATATCAACGACCTTTGTAAGCTGCAGCCCACGGATCTTGATGCCGGTCAGGTCTTCAGCGGCAGGCCCTCCGGCACCACGGTCAGGGGCTACGCCGTCCCTTCGGCCTACACCCCGGCCATTGACCACGAATATATCTTCCATGAGTCCAGCCGCGATGTTGTGGTCTGGTTTCTCAACCCCCAGGAACCACTGTACGTCTTCGGCCCCACTGGTTGCGGCAAAACCAGCTGCATCAAGCAGCTGGCTGCCAGACTTAACTATCCCGTCTTTGAGGTCACCGGACATGGGCGGATGGAGTTTGCCGACCTGGTTGGTCACCTGACAGTAAAAAATGGCAGCATGACCTTCGAGTACGGCCCGCTTGCACTTGCCATGCGTTACGGCGCACTTTTGCTGCTGAATGAGATCGACCTGACATCCCCTGAAATTGCAGCAGGCTTGAACAGCGTGCTGGACGGCTCCCCCCTGTGCATAGCGGAAAATGGCGGCGAACTGATTGCGCCGCACCCCATGTTTCGTCTGATTGCCACGGCCAATACCAATGGCGGCGGCGATGACACCGGCCTCTACCAGGGCACCCAGCGGCAGAACCTTGCATGGCTGGACCGCTTCACCATCTGCGAAGTGGGCTACCCATCTGCCGATGTGGAAAAAAGCCTACTTGCCCGGCGCTTCCCTTCGCTGCCCCAATCGCTGTGTGCCACCATGGTGGACTATGCCAATGAGGTCCGCAAGCTGTTCATGGGTGAGTCTTCCACCAGCAATCTGACCAACGCCATTGAAGTTACATTCTCCACTCGCAGTTTGCTGCGATGGGGTGATCTGACCGTTCGCTTTCAGCCTCTGGCCCATCAGGGCGTGCAGCCCGTCACCTATGCCCTCGACCGGGCACTGGGCTTCCGAGCCAGCCGTGAAACCCGCGCAATGTTGCACGAGCTAGCTCAACGCATGTTCCCGCAACAGGTCGAAGTTGAGTCCTCCCAAACCGTAACGGCAGAAATTGAAATCCTGCAAGGCGAGCAAGCCCTACGCTTCATGCGCGGCCATCTGCACCACACACCCACGGTGGCCAAGCCCCTCGTTCATCTTCAGGTAATTCACAACCTTTCCGGCAAAAAGCAGGACGGCAAGTTCTGGATCGGCGAGGCTAGCCCTGTGGGCCTCACGCTAAAGTGGGGCAAGCCGGACACCGTTGGCCAGCAGCATTTTATTCCCGCCGAAAACTGTGAGGGCAACAATTCCGTGATGGAGCTTGAAGCACGCGCAGAAAAGAAAATCAAAGAAGGCTACTCCCTCAATACAACAAGAAGCTCATTCTAGGAGGCTACTATGGCACAACTTGTTTCTGACATTCGTATTTTGGACAACTTGCTGGCCCTCAACCTCAACGTCAGCCTGTGGTCTGCCCGTCGTAAAATGAGTCAGGAAGACCTGGGCGGCGCAGAACTGCCCCCTGAAGATCTGGCTTCTTTGGGCTCAAAGCGCATTGCCGACCCGGAAAACCTCAAGGTGTTCGGCACACTCAAAGCCCGCGCCTTCAACTACCTTGACCGGCAAGGTGTACGGTTTATGTCCGGCTGGGCCATCCCCGAAGAAAAGGCCGGCGAAATCGTGCAGGAGCTGCTTAACATCCGCACTGAATTCCAGAAAGAAAAGGAAGCATTTCTGGCGGACTACGACCAAAATATTCAGGGATGGATAGAGAAACACCATCAATGGGGCGAAATCATTCGTAACTCCCTTGTGGGGCCTGACTATGTACGCGCCCGCATGGATTTTCGCTGGCAGCTGTACAAGGTGGCCCCGCTTGAACAGCACACAGACAACACCGCTGTGCTGGAAGCAGGTCTGGCGGAAGAGGTGCAGGGCCTCGGCGGCACCCTGTTTGATGAGGTGGCCAAGTCGGCTGACGATATATGGCGCAGGGTTTATCATGGCAAAACGGAGGTAACCCACAAGGCGCTCTCGCCGCTGCGCACCCTGCATGCCAAGCTCACGGGCTTGTCATTTGTAGAGCCACATGTGGCCCCGGTAGCTGACATCGTGCAGGCTGCACTGTTGCGCATGCCCAAGAAGGGCAACATCACGGGTACAGACCTGCTGCTTTTGCAAGGGCTGGTCTGCCTGCTCAAGGACAGTACGACTCTTGTGGGCCACGCTCAGAAAGTAATTGAGGGCTACGGCCCGGCATTTGTGCTGGATGCCCTGTTGGCTGGTCCGGACGTTATCCACGAGCCAGACGGCCTTGCTGGACAGATGGATGGCACCATGGATGGGAATCTGGACGATGAACCCATCCTGCCTGAGATTCCCGTGGCTGACAGCGCATTACCGCATCCTGCCATACCCAGCCTGGGCCTGTGGTGATGCCATGATACGCACAAAAGACGTTCTCAACTGTCTGCCCCTTGTGGCATCTATCCTTGGTGACCGCTATGGCGTGCAGGTACGTATTGGCGGCAAGGAAGCCTGCACCAACGGTAAAGTTATCCATCTGCCATCGTTGCCCATTGATTGTGAGCCGGAATTATTGGCTCTGGCCAAGGGGTTCACAGACCATGAGGCTGCCCATATACGGCACACAGATTTTGGCGTGTTGCAAGCCGCGAATCTTGATCCTGTGACCTTCAATTTGTTCAACTGTCTTGAAGATTGGCGTGTTGAAAAAATGCTGTCAGGCATTTTCCCTGGCTGCCGGAGAAACCTGAACTGGCTAATACGACGATTCTTTGTGGAGCAGGCACAGCCAAGGGCCGGGGACGATTCCCCGGCCCTTGCTGTTTTGGACTATGTGCTGTTGACAGTGCGAGCCTGGGATGTGGATGAGGTGACACCGGCACGCCAACACGCGGCAAGCATCGTGGAGCAGCACTTCCCCAGCTTGATAGGAGCCCTGGATGCCATCTTGGTCAAGGCCTACATCCATTGTCCGGATACGATGGCAGCAGTCAAATACGCTCGGCAAATCGCTCAGTGCATCCGGCAGTGGGAACCGCCTCAACCAACTGCAACCACCAAATGTACGGATAAAGACGGTCAGGGTGACATGCCCCAGCTGACAAAGGAGGGCACCGATTCAGCCTCACAAATTGACCAGCAATCTGAGCCGCTTCAACCGCTAAGGGCTTTGAGTGCTTTACCGCTTAAAGCCCTATTCCATGCGGAGGCGCAGGATCTACCCCAGCAACTCGGCGAAATCATGGCGATTGAGCTTGCCAATAGCAGCGTAGAATCCTCCAGTGACGCTCTGACTGTGGCGGTAGAAGGCACTCGACAAGCAGCCCCCTTGCCAGCAGAGCAGAAGCTGCAAGCCCTTCAGGCCAGCATTGCCCTGCGCACTCGCCTTCAGGGTTTTCTGCAGGCACAAACACAAAGGCGTTGCAGTATCGGGCGCAGAGGGACTCTGCACGCCAATTCACTTTATCGTCTGCAGGTTGGCAATGCTCGTGTTTTCCAAAAGGAGTCTGTGCAATTGGGCCTCAATACGGCTGTCCACGTCCTGCTGGACGTAAGTGGCAGCATGGCTGGCGCACCGATTAATCTTGCCAATCGGGCATGCTTTGCCGTGGCAACGGCGCTGAGCCATATCCGTGGCGTGAACCCTGCAGTAACAGCCTTTCCCGCAGTCACGGAAACCAATTCAGTATTCCCCATCATGCGACACGGGCAGGCCGTGCCAGACATGTTCGACATTCGGGCTTCTGGAGGGACTCCCCTAGCTGGGGCCGTGTGGTGGGTTTTGCAAACAATGTTGCCCCTCAAAGAGCGGCGCAAGATGATTCTGGTTATCACTGATGGCATGCCGGACAACCCGTTGGCTGCAAACAATGCCATCGGAGTGGCGCAAAAACTTGGCTTTGAAGTTTATGGCCTTGGCATACGGGATGAGCACATCACGCACCTGTTGCCACACACAAGCCGGGTGGTCAACGACTTGCCTGATCTGGTACCTGCCATGTTTGCCCTGCTGCAGACTGCATTGCTTAAAGGCGGTGCTGTATGATGGCTCCCCTCGATTTTAGCCCTTGGTACCGAACGGGAATATTTCGTTTCTTCTTACTTAACAAAAAGCGGCGCATTCAGCGCTGCTAAATGAAGGGGGGGTAAATGAATTACCTGAACTGGATACCTGTTGTTATAGCTGTGCTTCAAGCAATTAAAGACAATTGGGATGACTAGCCTGTACTCGGGTAGCAAATAGGAGCAAGAAAATGAGCAGCAAATGGGCATTTATAGGCGGCATACTGACAGGGATCGCAGGAGTATTCACAGCGGCTGCGGTTTCGGTGGAATTGGAAAATCGAAAAGACAGCAGATGCAATGCGGAAGAGGAACTGAAAAGGCTGGCCTTGCCTGAAAGCGAAGGCAGGTAAAAAAGTTGATCACTGGGCAAGGATGCAGGCTATTCCTGCATCCTTGCCCAGTGATGCCATTTCCTGAATGAAGCGAAGAGAATATCGATTCTTTCATTTCGATTTCTCGAAAGAAATTTTTGAGATAAGTTCCTCGTAAATTTGTTTTATTGAAAACTTATCTCCATATTGCCTGCCGGCCAAATTTTGTATTTCATGCCCAAATACCTGTCGAAACATGTCAGTATGCATGTTTCTGACTTTGAAAAAATTTGAAAAAGAGTGTCTGAGTGAATGAAAGCTTTTTCCATCAACAATATTTTTTTCTTTCAGAAGTAAACCAAATGCTTTTCCTACTTGCTTTCCATATTTAGGTGATTTTTCAGTTTTATTTAATAATGGAAATAGTCTGATCTGATTGCTTTTTATCATTACATTCCTGTATGATATCAATCCTAATTTTATCAGATGCTCATGTATTGGTATCTTTCGTTTTGCATTTTTCGTTTTTAAGATTTTATCGCATAAACCGTCAGTGCTGTCTTCTCGAATATCAATCAAAAATATGCCATCTTCTTCATAGATATCCTCGCAGTGAAGCTGACATATTTCTTCAAGCCGCATCCCAGTATAGAGGGCAATCAAAGGAACCCAATAATAGGCTGGATTCTTGAAAGCACTAGGTTTATAGCCAGCGCAAAAGAATATCCGTTTTATATCATCATCAGTGAGTGGGAGTCTCTTTTCTATGTCCTGCTGTGTATCTTTAAGTCCAAGTCCTTGCGCAGGATTACGCTCAATCAAATTCTCACGCATAGCCCAAGTAAACATTCCTGAAACAGCTTCAACAATTACATTGATGCTTTTTATACTCAATGGAGTTTTATTTTTGTATTTTTCAATGAACTCTTTTATGGAAAGCCCAGATTTATCTAATTGTTCTCGCCATCGCGGAGGAAGTTTTTGAAGTGTATCTCTAAAACTACGCATATCCTGTCTGGTAATAGAATTTATTGGTTTGTTCCCAATGATTCTTAAGAGACTTGTAACTCTGTTTTTATGATCTGCAAGAGAACGTTCTGCCCATGCGCCGTCTTTAACTTTTATAACGCAATAGCGATCTATGAGTTCATCAAGATTTAGATACTTTTCTTCTGCTGGGCTTAGAGATTGTTGATATGGAGTATATTCTGCTTGGTGGTAGGGTTGTTCATAAGAAAAATCTCCTCGTAGTCTTGCTGCCCTAATTTTTTGAAGGCTGATTTGCATGGCCAGATAACTTCTGGTGAGTCCATCTACATTGTCGCGGGAAATTTCTGAGATATCAAATACACCGTTCTTAACAAGGTCAAAGACACAACGTTGAACATCGTTATCGAAATTATTTCCAGTGTTGAGATTGTTAAGGTGCATTGATGCTATGTTATCGTTGATATGTGCAATATCAACATTTTCAATGTTACATTCGTCATCTTCAGTCTGGATTATATCCGGTGGAGTAGGCGATACAGCCTCATCGTCAATCTGATACTTTAAATATCCGTTCAATCGTTTGCGAATATCAGAAGGGCTCAATTCTCGTTTGTCTGGAGCATCAAGGATTTTATTCAGCTCATCCTGAAGGAATCTACGAAGCTCCTTAATTCGCTTCATGTTTTCAGCAAAATCAGTATGTCCGCTCATCGTCCAATGCTCCAAGGATTCTTTGGTCAAGGCGTGTAGCTGCGCAGCTATGCGTGATGCCTGAAATTGATAGGCCGTACGCAGGCTGATCCGGATTTCCTTCGCGGGGCAGCCTAGCGTGTGCTGCTTGGGAAGCTTATAGCGATAGTAAAAGATCCTTCCTTTTAGGTAAAGGAAGGCAGGAAGCTTGGCAGGGGAGAGGTGATTATCGGGGGCATACTTGCACATAGTCGTAACTCCTGTGACCCAGTGAGTGCCCCAAAAGGGCATCTGCAAAGGGGAATGGGGTCACCAACTACGGAAAGCTTATCAAACGATAGAAAAAGAAAAAGGAATTGAGCTTGTTAGCTCAATTCCTAAATTCGTGGTGCCGAGGGCGGGACTCGAACCCGCACGAGAATCCTCACTACCCCCTCAAGATAGCGTGTCTACCAGTTCCACCACCTCGGCGCGAGAAGATGTACTACGGCAAACTGAAATACTTGGCAAGCTTTTTTTTCAAAAATTTATCAAGACTTGCGCTTGAAGGTTGATACAGGTAGATTTTTTCGTTCATGAGAGGTGAGTATGGACGAGATAGTACAAAAGTTTTTGCGCGGCACAGGGCCTGTGCTGTGCGTGGATATAGGCAGCGGCACGCAGGATGCCCTTTTGGCCCGCCCAGGCCTTGAGTGCGAGAACTGGCCGCGCTTTGTTTTGCCAGCCCCAGCGCGGCTCGTTGCGCAGCGCATCCGCGAGCTGACCCTGCTCAAGCGTAATATATGGCTTTACGGCGCCAACATGGGGGGCGGCTTTACTCAGGCCATCAAGGAACATTTGGCGGCGGGTCTTTCTGTCAGTGCAACCGCAGCGGCCACGCGCGGTATTCATGATAATGAAGAAGTCGTGCGCAAAATCGGCGTGGAAGTGCGTTCCAATTGCCCCGAGGGCAGTGTGCCGGTTTTTCTCACCGATTATTCGCCGGAATTCTGGGGCGGGCTGCTGCGCCATGCAGGGCTGCCCCTGCCGCATCTGGTGCTGACCGCTGCGCAGGATCACGGTTTTCATACCCACGGCAACCGTCAGGCGCGCATGCGCGCATGGACGGAACTGCTGGGCGCATCTTCTGATCCCAGGCACTGGATATACGAAACGCCGCCGCCTTCGCTGACGCGCCTTGTGCCTTTGCACGATAAAACAGGCGGCCCGGTTGCGGACACCGGGGCCAGTGCGCTACTAGGCGCATTGTGCGACAAGGAAGTGATGGACCGCAGCTATCGGCAGGGCATCACGGTCATCAACGTGGGCAACGGGCATACCGTGGCTGCGCTGGTATATAAGGGACAGGTGCGCGGAATTTACGAGCATCACACCGGCATGCGCACTCTGGAGCAACTGCTGGGTGATCTTGAACAGTTCCGCAAGCACTGGCTGCCCACAGAAGAGGTGCAGGCCTCCGGCGGGCACGGCACGGCTTTTGGCCCGTATTGCGAAGAAGCCGGCGGCTATGAGCCAACCTACATCACCGGGCCAAAGCGCGCTCTGCTGCAAGGGCAGGGGCGTTTTCTGGCCCCGCACGGCGATATGATGATCGCCGGATGTTTCGGCCTTATCTGGGGATGGGCGCACACCCGGGCTGGAGAGTAGCTTTTTGTTCCCGTCACGGCGGGTGGATACGCATTACAAGCTGGCGCGCCTCGGGGGCGTTGCGGCATGAAGCTGAGGAGGCGGCATGGAATTCTTTGATGAGGCGGAGTGTTGGAGCAGGGATCAGATTGAGCAGACCCAGCTTTCCCGGCTGAGAAGCACAGTGGCCCAGACGCGCAAGTGCGATTTTTACCGTCAGCGCCTGGACGAAGCGGGCGTTGGCCCGGATTCCATCCGCAGCCTGGATGATCTGCGGCGCATCCCCTTTACCACCAAGCAGGATCTGCGCTCCCAGTACCCCACAGGGCTTTTGTGCGTGCCGCAGTCCGAGATCGTGCGCATGCACTGCTCCAGCGGTACCACCGGTTCGCCCGTGGCCATCTGCCACACGCAGAACGACATCAATTCCTGGGCCGACCTTATGGCGCGCAGCATCCACATGGTTGGCGTGCGCCGGGACGATGTTTTCCAGAACATGTCCGGCTACGGGCTGTTCACGGGCGGCCTTGGCATCCATTTTGGCGCGGAGCGTCTGGGCTGCATGACCATCCCCGCCGGGGCTGGCAACTCGCGCCGCCAGATCAAGCTCGCCAAGGATTTCCGCACTACGGTGGCCCACATTCTGCCCTCATACGCACTCATTCTGGGTGAACACCTGCGCAATATGGGTGAAGACCCGCGCCAGTTCCCCTTGCGCATAGCCCTTGTGGGTGCGGAGCCGTATACCGAAGAATTCCGCCGCCGCATCGAAGATCTTTTTGACATGAAGGCCTACAACTCCTACGGATTGTCTGAAATGAACGGCCCCGGCGTGGGCTTTGAGTGCCTGCATCAGGCGGGAATGCACCTGTGGGAAGATGCCTATATCCCTGAAATCGTTGATCCTGAAACTGGCGAACCCATGCCCGAGGGCGAAGTGGGCGAACTTGTCATGACCTGCCTGTGCCGCCAGGGCATGCCCATCCTGCGTTACCGCACCCGCGACCTTACGCGCTTTTTGCCGGGCGAGTGCGCCTGTGGCCGCAAGCACCGCCGCATAGACCGCATCCTTGGCCGCGCGGACGACATGTTCATCATCAAGGGCGTCAACATCTACCCCATGCAGATTGAGCAGGTCATCATGACCTTTGCGGAAGTGGGTCAGAGCTACCTGATCTTGCTTGAGAACGATGGGCTTGGCGATGTGATGCGCGTGCAGATCGAAATCCGCGACGAGCATTTTGTGGAAGACATGCGCGTGCTGCAAAACCTGCAAAAGGCCATTGCCGCGCGCCTGCGCGATGAAATCCTCATTACGCCCAGGGTTGAACTTGTGGAAAGCAACAGCCTGCCGCGTACCGAGGGCAAGGCCGTGCGCTTGCAAGATATGCGCAACAAAAACTAACAGCGACCGGAGAGCCGCATGGATTTTCTGCCTTTTCCCCTGGCTTCATTGCTGGCCGGGGCATTCATAACGCTGCTGTGCTTTGTGCTGCTGCTCAACATTTTTGGGCTGCCCGCCAACTGGGTGCTGCTGGGGCTTGTGGCGTTGTGGAAGGTGGTGCATCCCGGCGCGACCTCCATGGATGTCTGGTTCTGGATCATGATGGTGGGCATGGCCCTTGTGGGCGAAGCCCTGGAAATGGGCATGCAGATACTCAAGGCCAAACGCTATGGCTCCAGTTCTTCCGGCACGTTTGCGGGGATGATTGGGGCCATAGCGGGGGCCATTCTGCTTGCGCCGCTCTTTTTTGGGCTTGGGGCGCTTATCGGCGCGCTGGCTGGGGCGTGGACAGGCTGTTTTGTTGTGGAGCACCTCAAGGGGCGCCCCCTGCGCGAAGCACTGGACGCGGCTTTTGGCGCCATGATGGGCCGATTCCTCGGCACTGTGTGCAAGTGCGGCGCAGGCGGGGCCATGCTGGCTCTGGCTGCCGGGCGTATCTGGCCCAAGCTGCCGCCCCAGATGCCGGCTTTTTCTCCCGAAGCTCCCACGCAGGTCTTGCTGACGCTGCTGCGGGGCCTGTGCTGAGGTTATGATGCTGCTGCAAGGTCTTGAAGTTGTATTGGTCAAAACGCGCTTTCCTGAAAATATTGGCATGGCTGCCCGCGCCTGCGTCAACATGGGCTGCCCAACCTTGCGCCTTGTTGATCCGGAACGGTGGGACAGGGAAAAGGCGCGCCCTTTGGCAACGCCAAAGGGGCAGGATATTCTGGATGCCGTGGAAGTGCATGAAGACGTGGCGCAGGCCGTAGCTCAAAGCGCACTGGTATTTGGCACCACCGCGCGCGTGGGCGGCTGGCGTCAGGCTTTGCTTTCGCCGGAGCAGGCCGCGCACGAGGCTGCGGCCGTGCTCGCCAAGGGCGAGAAGGTTTCTTTTGTTTTTGGCCCGGAAGACCGTGGCCTTAACAACGATGAGATCATGCATTGCCACCGCTTGGTAACCATCCCCACGGATCCGGCTGCCAGTTCGCTCAATCTTGCCCAGGCCGTGCTGCTGCTCAGTTACACCTGCGCCAATGCCGTGCGTGCCCTGCAACACGGCGAAAGGCAGATAGAAATGCCGCGCGGCGGTAAGGTGGCAACTGCGGCAGAGCAGGAGCGCTTGGTGGAATCGCTTAAGGATGTGTTACTGCGTCTTGATTATCTGCACGGTGACAACCGTGATTATTTTTTGATGCCCTGGCGCAGGCTTATTAGTCGGGCAGGACTATTACGGCACGAATATGATGCCCTCATGGGACTGTGCCGTCAGGTGCGTAACAAACTGCCAGATTAATTTTTTTTATGCAGGCTTTTCAAAAGCCCGTTCTTGCTCTCCATGCATGGTTCAATGCTGTGAGGACGCAGGAACGGGTTTTTTCTATTGGGTGCAATGCTGACTTGCAATTTTTTTTCTTTTTTCTTCGACACTGGGCAGCGCCCGCTAATGACTCAAAAAGTCTGACTAGTTGAAAAAAAATTCACAATCATTGAGGCGAGGGGTTAGTTCTAACACTCCAGATTTAAACGCGATTTTTTTTCTACGCAACAAGCAAACAAGTTGAACCCATTGACCATACTCAAGTATCTGATACTCTAAACGTATATTTTGTGTTATCTGTTTTGTTGTAGGAGAAATCGTTTTTTCGTAACTATCTTGATCTGTGGCCTATTAATTTTTTTAACCATGCCGTTAAGGAGAGTGAAGATCACTTAGTCTTAAATAAAGCTGGCCGTAAGCCCCGTGCAGAGTTTTTGCACTCCGAGGGTGAGCGCTGGCGGCTGGTCTGCACCGGCCACATGGCGTTATGATACGGTAAATTTGTGGTGGACGTTTCTGGCAAGGAGAATGGCATGCGTTGGACTATTGCGCACACATATGTCGGATCGCTATTCGGCGCGCTGATTACATGCTGTGGCGTTGTGCTTTTTGTCTCAATCTACTTCATGAAAGTTCCGATCGAAGACGAACTGAACAAGGGCATCGTAAGGATGCAGCAGGTCATCAGTTCTGCCAATGAAACCACAGCTCAAAAGTTTTTGCAAAGTGCTGATCTTATTGCAGAGGATGATGACTTTGCCAGGGCTGTCGCTGAAAAAAACACTGATGCGGCGGTCAAGCTTGGCTCAGTCCTGATGAAAAAGGCCGGTTCGGATTTTATGACCATCACCGATGAAAAGGGGATAGTCATAGGCCGCGGGCATTCCAAAAAGCACGGCGACAGCGTTACCAATCAGGAAACCGTGGTTATTGCCCTCACGGGCAAGCCCGCTGTGGCCGTGGTGGCTGGCACGGAGGTGCCGTTCACAATACGCGCAAGTTTTCCCGTAATGCACGATGGCAAGCTTGTGGGCAGCGTATCTATTGGTACCTCGCTTGTTACGCCCGCCTATCTTGACTGGCTCAAAAAGCTTTCTGGCGTCAACGTCACCATTTTTAAGGGTGATATGCGCGTAATGACAACCATCATGCAGGATGGCAAGCGCGCCATTGGCACCAAACTGCAATCGCCTGAAATTCTCAAGGCAGTGCTTGAGCGTGGCGAAACGGTTTACTCACATAATAATATTCTTGGTATTGACTACAATTCTGCCTACTGGCCAGTCAAAGATGCCAATGGCAAAATCGTGGGTATGTGGTTTGTGGGTATGCCTATTGATGAATTACAGCGTCTGGAACGCGTGGCCATAAGCAATTCCATATGGATTGGGGTGGGCCTGCTGGTCTTTCAGCTGATTCTTTCGTTTGTTCTCGGCCTCAAGATCAGTGCCCCCATTCGCAAAATAACCGCCTATGCGCAGGCTGTTGCCGACGGCAATAACGAGGCGCAGCTTGACGTATACAGCCGTGACGACATGGGACAACTGGCTGATTCCTTGCGCACGATGGAAGATAATCTGCGCAAGCTGGTGCGCGATGCCAGCGAAAAGGCCGAGGAAGCTCACAGAATGGGCGATGAAGCCAGGGTCGCCATGGAAGAGGCCCGTGTGGCACAGGGACAGGCGGAGCAGGCCAAGCGCGAGGGCATGATCAGCGCTGCTGCCCAGATAGAAGAGGTGGTGGGGCAGCTGAACGCCTCCATCAATGATATTTCCGAGCAGGTGGAAAACACCAGCGGTGCTCTTGACCATGCCGCAAGCCGATTGGCCGAAACCGCAACCGCCATGGAAGAAATGAATTCCACGGTGCTTGAAGTCGCCAAAAATGCCGGCGGGGCGTCTGATATCTCCAACGCTGCCAAGCGTAAGGCAGAGGTCGGTTCTGAGATTGTGTCCAGAGCCGTGGTGGGTATTCAGGAAGTGCAGCGGCAATCGCAGGCCCTCAGGGACGGCATGACCCAGCTGGACGACCACGCCAAGGCCATCAGCCAGATCATGGGCGTCATTTCAGATATCGCGGATCAAACCAACCTGCTGGCCCTGAACGCGGCTATTGAAGCCGCCCGTGCGGGCGATGCCGGGCGCGGATTTGCCGTGGTGGCTGACGAAGTGCGCAAGCTGGCGGAAAAGACCATGTCCTCCACCACCGATGTGGGCAACGCCATTGCTGCCATCCAGCAAAGCGCCGGACAGAGTATTCAGCAGGTGGAAAAGGCCGTTGGCAACATTTCTGAAGCTACGGAGTATTCCAACAAGTCTGGCGAAGCCCTGAAAGAAATCGTTGGCATGGTGGATCAGACAGCCGATGAAGTGCGGGCCATTGCCGCCGCAAGCGAGCAACAGTCTGCCACCAGCGAAGAAATCAACAGGTCTGTTGCTGATGTTAACCACATTGCGGCAAGCACTTCGCAATCCATGCAGGTCGCCATGAAGGAACTGGAATCCCTGCGTGCCCTGGCCCGCAGCCTTATGGATCTTATAGAACATATGAAGAAGGGCTAAGGCCCAGCGGCTTGCTCCCATAACGAATAAAGGCTCTGTTCCTTCGGGAACAGAGCCTTTGCTTTTTGAGGTAGGCGTTCTCCGCGCAGTTCGGGCTGTCAGGGCAGGAGGGATTACAGCGCATATCGCCTCCTCCCGGTTCCCATGAGATATTCCCGTTAACTTGCTCCTGCCTAGGTCTATCGGCGCAGAATTGTTTTCAATGTTTCAGCTTCTGCCCCGCTGCAGCTTTTAAGAAACTGCTCAAGGCGGGCTTGCACGGCAGGGTGCCTTGGGGCGAGGTCGTACAGTGAGGCCGCCGCCGCGGCGCTGCCGGAAAATGTGTCGTCATTGCGCAATCCCTCTGAATTCAGCTTGGCGTAGCGCAGGGCAGCGCGGATAATGGCATCCAGAAATTCATTGCTGCCAGAGGCCATAAAGGCCGCCCAATACATCTGTAATACGGATTTTTCCGAATAGATGTCCCAGTTGGTCAGCGGGGCGGGGCTGTGCCGAATCTGCTGGAGCAGCAGCTTTTCCTCCGGCTGCAGCAGTGTGGCAAGCAGCTCTTCTTCATCAGGCAATTGCGCAAGATGGGCCATCCAGGCCAGAGTGCGCCGCCCATCGCGGCTCAGACCGGGCTGGGGGGGCAACAGGCGTTGCCGGGCAGACGGATCATCGCGCAACACCTGCGCCAGAAAGGTTGCCAGCATGATCTGTTTGAGGCTGTCTTTCAGCACCCCTTGCCCGTCAAACGTGCGCAGAATGCCTGGCAGCGTCTCGATGCGGCGGTGCTGGTAATAATATTCCAGGTCGTTGGCATAAAAGGACAATCCCTTGGAAATGGCAAGCGCATTGCAAGGGCGCGGCCATGCCGCGGGCAACAGACAGGCAAGGGTTGCCGCAATAAGCAGAAAAACCGCAAAGCGGGCAGGGGGAGTAGCAATTTTCATGGGTGGGTGTGGGTTAATCAAAGTCGGCAAGCAGGGCATCCAGCCCCAGCACATTGGGTGAACTTTCGCGCAGGCGGTTCAGCAGGCGCACGCGGGCTTCCAGCAGGTGGGGTGAGGACACGCCGTTGCGGATGGAACTGTGCGCCTCCAGAAAAGCCGCCAGATTGTCGCAAACCTTAACAAGTTGGCCGTCCTTGGGATCCAGATCGTCCCGGTTGCATGTGGCAAGAGCCTGAAAGCTCTCAACTGCCCGAACTGTGCCATTTTCACACACGCATTCCTGAAATTCGGAGCCGACCGCCGCGCCAAGGTAGTATTCAATGCGCTCCACCAGGGAGGTGAAGCCCTCCGCGCGCAAGGGGCCATACACGCGGCGCTCCAGCTCTTTATCCTCGTATTCCTTGATAATCTTTGGCAAGTCTGAAATGGACTGCTTGACCGGCGAGATAATGTCGCGGGTGAGCACTTCCGGCAGGTCGTGGAACAATCCGCAGAAAAAGTTGTTGTTGGCGCGCGCTGGGCAGGCATCAACGGCAAGGCTGAAACAGTAGGCGTAGCTGGCCACAATAAACATATGGCCGAGAACAGACGTGGCCGGAATGCGCGGGGCCTGCGTCCACCGCACCTGAAAGCGCAGCTGCCCGCACAGGTTGGCAAGGCGCGAGAGGGCCGTGCCCTGGCTGCGCATGGAGGCAAGGCCGCGCAAGTCCGTGAACGTATCCAGCCGATCGGGAAACGACTGGCCTATGTCACCCATTTCATCATCAAACGGCGCGTTAAGCGGCTCTATGAGCCTGAATTCCCACTGCGAGGCAAAGAGGTGGGCAGCAGTAAGAATGCGGCGCGCAAGCGTGTCGTCATCAGGGCTGGTGTGCCACTGGCGCATGCGTTCCCAAAAGGGGCCAAGAGGCGCAAGCGAAGGCTCAAGCATGTCGAGCACGTGCTCGGTCAACTGGCGGAACTGCTCGGGGTTTTCCTTGATTCTGTAGTAGATGGGCGGCTTGATGTCGGTGATGATGAGCCGGTAGAAATAATCAAACAGCCCGCCCTCAATGATTTCTGTTGCAAGCGCCGTGCGTTCCGGGGCTGTCATGTGGCGGGAGTTTTCGTGCCAGAGCACGCAGGCCAGGAGCATTTTGTGGGCCTGCTTGTCAATTTCAAGCAGTTCCACTGGCCGCAGCTTGTCATTCCAGCGTAACAGATACGCGCCGGAAAAAATAAGCTGTAGAAGATTCTTGCGAATTACAGGCATGAAAAGCCCCCCCAAAAAAAATGGCTACGCAAAAAACCGTTTGCACTATAGGGCGGAGTGGAGTAAAGCTCAAGAGCTTCAACGCTGTTGCCGGGAAAAAGCCGCATATGCCAAGGGCATGTGGGGTGCATCCCGATTGAGATGAGCAGTTGCGTATACAACTCGCGAATCCTGGTGACGCGGTGTATCGCCAAAGTGGTCATTTTTTCGCCCCTGATGAAGGCGATCGCTTGACAGCTATTGGCGTTTATAGTATTGAGGCTGCCTTTACTGCGATATTGTCGTCATCCCGTTCGACGGCACATCGCGCAATGGATCTTTTTGCTGCCGTTATGGCCGCTGATATTTGCAGATGTGAGGAGTCACTCCGATGAAGACGTTCAGCCCCACCCCCAAAGACATCAACCGTGAATGGTTCGTGGTTGACGCTCAGGATCAGGTGCTCGGTCGTCTGGCCAGCCAGATAGCCCACCGCCTGCGCGGCAAACATAAGCCCGAATTCGCTCCCCATATGGATAACGGTGACTTTATCGTGGTTGTTAACTGCGAAAAGATTAAAGTTACCGGTAAAAAGATGACTGACAAAAAGTACTACCGGCACTCTGGCTGGGTGGGCGGCCTCAAAACCACCCAACTCGGCGACATGCTGGCCGACAAGCCCGCCCGCGTGCTGACCACTGCGGTGAGAGGCATGCTGCCCAAGAATCGTCTGGGGCGCGCCATGCTGAAGAAACTGAAGATTTACGCCGGGACCGAACATCCGCATACGGCCCAGAATCCCCAGCCGCTGACGCTGCCGCATTAAGGAGTAAAGAGCCATGAGCGAGAAATTTGAATACGGCACTGGCCGCCGCAAGACCGCTACGGCCCGTACCCGCGTCTACGCCGGTTCCGGCGGCATCACGGTAAACGGCCGCAACTTTGAGGATTATTTTCCTCGCAAGACCCTGCAGATGATCATCCGTCAGCCCCTGGTTCTTGCCAAGCTGTCCGACAAGTTTGACATCCGCGTGAACGTTGCCGGTGGCGGCGTTACCGGTCAGGCCGAAGCCGTGCGCCACGGTATTTCCCGTGCGCTGCTTCTGATTGATCCGGCCCTGCGCCCCATGCTCAAGAAAGCTGGCTTCCTTACCCGCGATGCCCGCAAAAAAGAACGTAAAAAGTACGGCCTGCGCGCTGCCCGCGCCCGGTACCAGTACTCCAAGCGTTAATATGCCTTTATGGAAGCCCTCTTTATGGGAGGGCTTCCTTTTTGCCTTTGAGCGGGTCGCATGTCGGCCCGCTTTTTTTTGGCGGAGTTCCCGAGCAGTTTTGTAGGAATGCTCGGCCCGCTCCCGCTCCAATCCCGGCGACTCTGCGGAGTGCCGCATCTGTGGTGGTCTTATGGAAAACGACAATACTTCAAATTTTTCTTCCGCATCTGATGTGTTGCCGATGCTGGATTATGCCTACACCCATGAGCAGACGCAGGCCACTACCGGCTATTTTTCCTGTGTTCCGCCAGAAAATCTGGATTTTGACCGCGCGCTGGAACGGCTTGAGGCCGCGCCAATGGACGATTTTCTGCACCTGCATCTGCTAAAGCTTCTCGCGGACAAGGCGCAGGATGAGCTGAACCTTCTGGCCGCCAGTTGTTATGACGCTGCCAGCAACAAGTTTACCCGGCCAGTGCTGGCGGCCCTGCTGGCTGAGTGCGCCTTGCTCGGCGCGGAATCGCCAGAAAAGGGCCACGGCCTTAGCGCGTCCTTTCCGCCTGATGCCGCGGAGCGGCTGGCAGCTTACAGCCCCGCCGTGTATCTGCGGGCTGCAACCCTGCCTGACCACGCCATTGCCGCTGCCTGGAGCGCCCTGTTCCGCGCCAATATCTGCGAGCATCATTCCCTGCCGCGACCGGACGAGGCTGGCATAGCACCTCTGTTCAGCGGGGAATTGCTCGATGCCACAGCCCGGCGCATGGCGGAGCATGCCGATGCACTGGCCCGGCAGCACGAAAAATTCAAGGCCGAAGCCTGGGAACCCTGGCAGCGGCCTCCGGCGCAGGAAACATACCTGCGCGCCGTGGACTCGCTGATGGAAAACGGTGTCGTGGATGGCCCTGAACTGCGCCATGAGGCATCGCTTTCACCCATTGCGCTACTGCGCGGCTGGCAGGTGGATATTGCCGTAACCAACGGTTCGGTGCGCCATACATTGCGGGGCAAGGCCACAGCCTACGGGCGCGGCCTGTCCCTGGCAGCGGCCCGCGCATCCTACGCCATGGAAATTGTGGAACGCGCCAGCACCTATGTGAGCGTTGGGCCGGGGGGGGGCACTGCCGCCCATGCTGGAACTATCCTTGGCCGCAAAACAGAACTGCCCCTGACGCTTGCGCGTTTTTCCGAGCTGGCGGAGCAGGGCAGAGCGGCGCTCGACCCCAATCTGCTGCCTCTGGAAGCTCCCTATACTGATGCCCCCCTGCACTGGCTCCCGGCCTCGGACGCATCTGGCGCGACCGTTCTTGTGCCTGCGCAGGCGGTGTTTCTGTTCTGCAATCTGGACGAGCAAGCTCTGTTTATTGCTGGTGGCTCCACCGGCCTTGCATCTGGCAATATTATGGATGAAGCTGTGGTTGCCGCCCTTACGGAAATCGCCGAGCGCGACGCCGAGGCCACAACTCCTTACAGTCGCACGCGCTGCTTTATGCTGCGCAGCCGCGATCAACTCATTCAGTCGCTGCTTGACGACTACGCTGCCTGCGGCATCCGCGTGCAGTTTCAGGATTTGACCACGGAACTTGGGCTGCCTGTGTACCAGTGCTTTGTCACCGGGCGTGACGGTACTGTCGCGCGGGCCACAGGAGCCAATCTTTGCGGCGCGCGGGCTGCCTTGGCTGCGCTCACCGAAACCCCGTGGCCTTATTCAACGGCGCAAACCAAGCCGCCATGCCCTTCAGCTCCAGGACTAGCGGGACTGCCCGTTCGTGTGTTAGAAGATCTGCCGGATTACAGCCTGCCCTCCCCCCGCGCCAACCGCCGTTTGTTAGAGTCGGTGCTGTCGGCGCACGGCAGAAGTCCTCTCTATGTGGATCTGACCCGCAAGGATTTTGATATCCCCGTGGTCAGGGCCATTGTTCCCGGTCTTGCCCTCACGGCAGAGTGGGACAGGTTCTCAAGGCCGGACGCGCGCCTTTTTGCGCGTTATGCCGCGTGTTGTCTATGAGTTGCCGTAAGTACAGCTAATTACAATTGCAGCCCGGCGGCAACTCGGGTATAGTAGGGAGCGACCGGCCCATAAGAGAACAGGCCGCTCTGAACGCACAACCTTTGGAGGGTTAGGATGAAACTGGGTAAATTTCTTGCCGCGCTGGCTGGTCTGGCGCTGACCTTCGGCGTTGCTGGCCAGGCGCTTGCCGCTGATGCCGGTCCCATCAAAATCGGCGTGTACCTTCCTCTGACCGGGCAGAATGCCTTTGGCGGCCAGCTCGAACTTGAGGGCGTGCGTCTCGCCCATAAGGAAATGCCCAAGGTTCTTGACCGCCCCGTTGAACTGGTGGTGGTTGACAACAAGTCTGACAAGGTCGAATCGGCCAACGCCGTGAAGCGCCTTATCGAACGCGACAAGGTCGTGGCCCTTATCGGCACCTACGGTTCCTCGCTGGCCATGGCTGGCGCTGAAGTGGCTGAAAAGGCCGCTGTCCCCGGCGTGGGCACCTCCTGCACCAACCCCCTTGTGACCCAGGGCAAGAAGTACTACTTCCGCGCCTGCTTCATTGATCCTTACCAGGGCGCTGCCGCCGCTACCTATGCCTATGAAACCCTCGGCTTCCGCAAGGCCGCCGTGCTCATGGACATGACCAGCGACTACGCCGTGGGCCTCTCCAGCTTCTTTACCCGCGATTTCAAGAAGCTCGGCGGCGAAATTGTGGCTACTCTCAAATACAGCTCCGGCGATCAGGACTTCACCGCCCAGCTGACCGAACTCATCGCCAAAAAGCCTGACATCGTCTTCATGCCCGCCTACTTTGCCGAAGGCGCCATCATCATGAAGCAGGCCCGCGAACTGGGCGCCAAGTTCCGCCTCATGGGCGCGGACGCCATGGACAACCCCGACACCCTCAAGCTGGGCGGCAAGGCTGCGGAAGGCTTCCTGCACACCACCTTCCCCTACGACCCCGCCATGCCCAACATGAGCCCCGAAGCCAAGCGCTTCACCGAAGCCTGGAAGACCGCCTATCCTGACAAGGAAACCAACGTTAACGGCGCTCTTGGCTACAACACCTATTTCCTGATCCTTGACGCCATCAAGCGCGCCAATTCTTCTGATCCCAAGGCCATTACCAAGGCTCTTGCAGAAACCAAGGATCTGCCCACCGCACTGGGCCTGCTGACCATCAACAAGACCCATGATGCAGAAATGCCCGTGGGCATCATTGAATACAAAGATGGCAAGCGCGTTTACGTGGGCGAAGTTACACCCAAATAAGTAAACAACAGATCAACCCCGCGGCGATATTCGCCGCGGGGTGCTTTTTTCATTTTTTTGCCGCTGTTCGAGCGGAAGGGCCAATTATGGCCTTTTGTCCGTTGCGAGGCGCTGAGGTGGCCCATGAGCCTTGATATGTTTTTGCAGCACTGCTTTAACGCCCTGACCCTTGGGTCGCTGTATGCGCTGATCGCCATCGGCTACACCATGGTTTACGGCATCCTGCGCCTGATCAACTTTGCCCACGGCGATATTTTGATGATCGGCGCGTATTTTGTATTTTTCGGCACGTTCGCCTTTGGCTGGCCCTGGGGTGTAGCCGCTGTTGTCGCCGTTCTTGGCGCCAGCGTGCTCGGTATCCTTGTAGAAAGGATAGCCTACAGACCCTTGCGCGATGCCCCGCGTATTTCGGCGCTTATCAGCGCCATTGCCGTATCATTTTTTATTGAAAGCCTCGCCGTGGTGGTCTTTACCGGCCAGCCCCGCCCCGTGTTGCAGCCCGAATGGCTGGTTTCTGAATGGCAGCTTGGCGGCATACGCATTCTGCCGCTCACAGCCTTTGTGCCGATCATGACCATCGTGCTTGTGGCCATACTTTTGTATGTGGTGTACCGAACAAAGCCTGGCCTCGCCATGCGGGCCATTTCAAAAGATATTGAAACTACGCGCCTTTTGGGTGTGCGGGTGGACAACATCATTGCCCTCACGTTTGGCATAGGCTCAGCGCTGGCGGCGGCCTCGGGCATCATGTGGGCCTTGCGTTACCCGCAGGTGCATCCCTATATGGGCATCATGCCTGGCCTCAAGGCCTTTATCGCTGCGGTGTTCGGCGGCATTGGCTCCATTCAGGGCGCTGTTATCGGCGGTGTTGCCCTTGGCTTTGTTGAAATCATGACCGTGGCCTTCATGCCTGAGCTTTCGGGGTACCGCGACGCTTTCGCCTTTGTGCTGCTGGTGTTCGTGCTGCTGTTCAAGCCCACAGGGCTGCTGGGTGAGCGAATGGAGGAGAAAATCTAATGCGCCTGAACAGAAGCACCATTCTGAGCATCATGGTCATGCTGCTGTTTGGCCTTGTGCTCTCCCAGGCAGAAAGCTTTCTCGGCGATTACCAGATTTATATCGCCAAACTCATTTTCATCAACGCCATTCTGGCGCTTTCGCTCAACCTGATCTACGGGTTTACCGGGCTCTTCTCTCTGGGGCATGCCGGATTTATCGCCATCGGCGCGTATGTTTCGGCCCTGTGCATCTTGAGTCCCGAGCAGAAAGAAATGATGTGGATTCTTGAACCGATCATCTGGCCTTTCTCCGATCTGTTTACGCCTTTCTGGGTTTCTGCGCTGGCTGGCGGGTTGGTGGCCACCATCTTTGCCTTTATCATCGCCGTGCCAGTGCTGCGGCTTGGCGATGACTACCTCGGCATTGCCACCCTCGGCTTTGCAGAAATCATCCGCGTCCTGATCGTCAACGCTACCTCCATCACCAACGGTTCGCTGGGCATCAAGGGCATTCCAGGGCATGCAAGTCTGCTTTCGTGCTACATCTGGATGCTCTTTACGCTCATAGTGCTTTCGCGGCTCATATTCAGCAATTTCGGAAACGTGATGCGCTGTATACGTGATAACGAAATCGCCGCCAGGGTCATGGGCATCAACGTGTTCCGCTACAAGGTGCTTTCGTTTTGCGTGGGCGCGTTTTTTGCCGGTGTGGGCGGTGCGCTGCTTGGCTCCCACCTCTCCACCATTGACCCCAAGATGTTCAACTTTCTGCTGACCTTCAACGTACTCATGTTCGTTGTGGCTGGCGGTCTTGGCTCGCTGACGGGCAGCCTGCTCGGCGCCACGGTCATCACCATCCTGCTTGAATGGCTGCGCGCCATTGAAGAACCCATGGATCTGGGCTTTATTGAAATCCCCGGCATCCCCGGCATGCGTATGGTGGTGTTTTCGCTGGTGCTGCTGGCCATTATTCTTTATCGGCGCGAGGGCATCATGGGAACCCGTGAGCTGACCTGGAAATCAATGGGCGCGTTCTTCAGGAGGGGCAAGGCATGAGCGGTTTTAATCTGCCCAAGGCTCCCAATTACGAGGGCGCGCTGCTGCTGGCCAAGGACGTGACCATGCGCTTTGGCGGCGTGACCGCCGTGAGCGATCTTTCCATCGCCCTGCCCAAGGGTGCCATCGCGGGCATTATCGGCCCCAACGGCGCCGGCAAAACCACCGCATTCAACGTTCTGAGCGGTTTTTACACGCCTCAGGAAGGCGACGTGGTTTTTGACGGCAAGAGCGTGAAGGGTCTTGGCCCCTCGGAAATCTGCCGCATGGGCATGGCCCGCACTTTCCAGAACATCCGTCTGTCGCAGCAGATGACCGTGCTTGAAAACATCATGGTCGGCTGTCATGTGCGCCGCCGCTGCCCCTGGTGGATGGCCCCTCTGGGGATTCCCGCTTTTTATAAGGAAGAAGCGGCCATTGTGGAAAAAAGCAAGCAGCTTGCCGATCGGGTAAACCTGAGCGGCAACCTCAACGATCAGGCGGGCAGCCTGCCATACGGCGCGCAGCGCAGGCTTGAGATTGCCCGCGCTCTGGCCACAGAGCCAAAACTGTTGCTGCTTGATGAACCCGCAGCGGGCATGAATCCGCAGGAAAGCCTGGATCTCATGCATTTTATCGGCCATATCCGTGACGAATTCGACCTCACCATCCTGCTGATCGAGCATGACATGAAGGTCGTCATGGGCGTGTGCCAGTACATCTGGGTCATGGAATACGGCGCCTTGATCGCCGAGGGCGAGCCGGAAGCCATACGCAACAACCCCGTGGTTATCCGCGCCTATCTGGGTGAGGACGCCTCGCTGGAAAAAGTCATTTAGCCGTGACCAGGGCGGCGGAGCCTTGCTCCCGCTGCCCGTTGCGGCTTGCAAAGGCGCTGTTTGCCGCTCCTGTGCAGGAGCAAACGGCCATACGCAGCAGATAGACATGCCCGGAAAGCTCTTCCGGTGCAGACCGACATATGGACAGGGTGCATCATGCTTGAAATTCGTAATCTCCATGTGCGCTACGGCGGCATTCAGGCCGTTCAGGGCGTAAGCCTGAATATCCCGCGCGGCAGCATTGTGACGCTTATCGGGGCCAACGGCGCGGGCAAGAGCAGTATTATCCGCTCCATTGCCGGCCTGAACAAAACTATCAGCGGCGACATTCTGCTGACCCGGCACGAGGGCGATGCCCCGGCTTCGCTCATGGGCCTCAAGCCTGAAGACATGGTGCGCAAGGGCATTTCTCTTTCGCCGGAAGGGCGGCGTATCCTGCCCCATCTGACGGTGGAGGAAAACCTGCACCTGGGCGCGTATTCGCGCAGCGACAAGGCAGAAATAGCCCATGATATCGAGTGGGTTTACAGCTTGTTTCCACGACTCAAGGAACGTCTCTGGCAGAAAGGCGGTACGCTCTCCGGCGGCGAGCAGCAGATGCTGGCCGTGGGCCGCGCGCTCATGAGCCGCCCCGATCTGCTCATGCTTGACGAGCCTTCGCTGGGGCTTGCCCCGCTGCTGGTGCGCGAAATTTTCGACATCGTCAAGCGCATCAACGAAGAAGGTAAAACCGTCCTGCTGGTGGAGCAGAACGCCTTTGCGGCGCTTTCTGTGGCGCACTATGCCTACATTCTTGAAGTTGGCAGGGTCGTGCTTGAAGGCCCTGGACGCGAACTGCTTGAAAACCCCAAGGTCAAGGACGCCTACCTCGGCGGCTAGACCTTCTCCTGATTACAAACAGCGTTGATCTGATCAGCGCTCAAACCGGCGATCACATGACTGCCGGTTTTTTGTTGCTGAAAACTTCGGCAAATTCAACATGGCCACGACCTCATGAAGCCGGGCCGACGGGTTTGGTAAAAGACAGCAGCTTGCCACCCCGTGCCGGGGGTATTAGTATTCAAGTCGGTTAAAACAGTCCGGGAGCAGGGCGGGGCAATCCATCGCCGCTGCACCCTTGCGACTGCAAATCCATAAGGAGCAAACATGCAACGCATACTTCTGTTATTGCCCCTGCTGCTGGCCTTGCTGGCTGGCGCGGCCTCTGCGGCTCCGGGCGAACAGCGAACCCTGACCAAACTGCCCAACGGGCTTTCCGTGTATATCATCAAGGACAGCCGCTTTCCTCTGGTGGCAACGCGCCTTTACGTGCGCACCGGGTCGGCCAATGAGGACGCCAAGCAGGCTGGCATCAGCCATCTGCTTGAGCACATGGTCTTCAAAGGTACAGAGCATCGGCCCAAGGGCCAGGTGGCGCGCGATGTGGAAGCCCTTGGCGGCTACCTCAACGCGGCCACCAGCTTTGACAAGACATGGTACATGACGGACATGCCCGCCGCCCACTGGCGTATGGGCATGGACGTGGTGAAAGAAATGGCCTTTCAGGCCTCTCTGGATCCCAAGGAGCTGGAGTCGGAAAAAGAAGTGGTGATTTCCGAGCTTGAGCGCGATCAGGATTCGCCCATGAGCAGGCTGTTTGAAAGCCTGCAGGTGTCCACACTCCAGAACACCCCCTACGGGCGACCCATCATTGGTTTTAAGGAAACCGTGCGCGCCATCACTGCCGATGACCTTCGCGCCTATGTGAAGCGCTGGTATCAGCCGCAAAACATGATGCTGCTGGTGGCGGGCGATATTGATCCGCAAGCTGTGATGCATCACGCGCAGGAACTTTTTGGCGGCATGGCCAACACCAACGATGCTGTTACGCCGCCGCAGGTCGATTTGCTTACTGCCCCCGGCGGTCAGCGTGTTGAAGTGGTGCGCGGCCCCTGGAACAAGGTCTATCTGGGCATGGCCTTTCCTGCGCCAGCCTTGCGGGACCTGCGCTCTGTGGATCTGGACGTGCTGAGCTACCTGCTTGGCGGCGACGGCACCTCGCTGCTGAGCCGCAAATACGAGTATGAAAAGCAGCTTGTGGACAGCATCAGCGTGGGCAACATGAGCCTTGCGCGCGCGGGCATGCTGTACATTACAGCCAATATGGCCCCGGAAAAGCTGGAGGCCTTCTGGCAGGGGCTGACCACAGATCTTGCCAAACTCAAGGCCGCAGACTTCAAACCCGAGGCCCTCAAGCGCGCCCGCTACAATCTTGAAGACAGCATGGACCGCTCGGCGGAAACGCTCAACGGTCTGGCCTCCTGGCTGGGCAGCGTCCAGTTTGAACTGGGCGGCGATGTGGCGGAACAAAATCTGCGCTTCACCCAGCGTAATGTTTCGCAGCCGCAGGTGCAGCAGGCCATTGACCTCTGGTTTGACCCCAGCAGGGCGCGGGTGCGTGTGCTCGCGCCTGAGAATGCCAAGCTGCCCGATCTGGAAGCCGTGCTGCAAAAGAACTGGCCCGGCAGCGCCGCTGCCAAAACTGCGCAGCAGGCTTCGGCCAGTGCGGGTCAGCAGGAAGTGGTCGATCTGGGGCAGGGACGTACCGTCATTCTTATTCCTGATGCCACTGTGCCCTATGTGGCGGTTGATCTCATGCTGCCCGGCGGCAACGCCCTGCTGAAGCCTGACCAGCAAGGGCTGGCAGAACTGACGGCCAGCACCCTTGGCGATGGCAGCGGCAAACTGGACGCCCAGGCCATGGAACGCTATTTCGCCGACCGCGCGGCATCACTCTCCGCCAAGGCGGGCCTGCAAACCTTTACCGTGTCCCTGACCGGCCCGGCCCGGTTCAATGCCGATTATTTCTCCATGCTGGGCGAGGTTCTGGGCAAGCCCCGCTTTGAAGCCAAGGAAATCAAGCGTGAAGCGGAAAACATGAAGGCCGCCATCCGCCAGCGGGCAGACAGGCCCACCTCCTTCCTGTTCTCGCGCGTGAATCCCTTCATCTTCCCCGGCGGGCAGCCCTACGGCTACGACAGCCTGGGGACGGAAGCGAACCTTTCCAAGTTTACGCCCAAGGATGTACGCTCGTTCTGGGACAAGCAGCTCGTGCAGCCCTGGGTGCTGGCAGTGGCAGGCGATTTTGACCGCGAGGCCGTGCTGGCCTTTGCCCGCACATTGCCCGCGCCAGACAAAAAGGATTTCTCCTTGCCCGCCCCCTCGTGGGGTGATGCCCGCAACCTTGATCTGCATCTGCCGGGGCGCAATCAGGCCCACGTGCTCCAGATGTTCAAGGCTGTGCCCTACACCAGCCCGGACGCCCCGGCACTCATGCTTTTGCAGTCTGTGCTTTCCGGGCAGAGCGGCCTGCTGTTCAGCCAGATGCGCGATGAGCAGGGCCTTGGGTACACGGTCACGGCATTTTACCGCGCCATGCCTCAGGCTGGCATGATGGCTTTTTATATTGGCACTACGCCTGACAAGGTGGCGCAGGCGCGTGAAGGCTTTGCCAAGATTATTGCTGATATCAAGGCAAAACCCCTGCCTACGGAACTGCTCGAGGCCGGGGCCAACCGCCTGCTTGGCGAATACTACCGCGACAAGCAAAGCCTTGATTCCCGCGCGGGCGTGGCCGCCACAGACGCCGTGCTGGGCCTGCCCCGCGATTTCAGCAAGTCGCTCATCGACAAAGCAGCCAAGCTGACCCCTGCGGATATTCAGGCTGTGGCGCAGAAGTATCTGGACGACAAGAACCTCTACAACATGATCCTGCTGCCGTAGGCGGCGTTTCGGGTTTATTGACGGGCTGCATCGGGTATCCGATTGCGCTTCCCTGCAAATTGGCGGTGGAAGCGGAGTTGGGCCGATGCGGCCCCTTGTGTTGCTTGGCTGTTACGAAATGCTCAATCACTGTTTGCGCGTACAAAAAAAGTTTTTATAAACGATATCTTCGGCAAGGGGCGGGCAAATAAAAATGTCAAGTCCGAGGTAAGTCCCCTTACGTGGGGGAGGCCGTCTTGAAAACCCGGCGTGGGTAGAGTAAGTTCTTGTCTGCGTTACGGGAACTGCTTTCTGAGGAAAGCTCGCCAGGTATCGGCTGCGGTCGCAGTGCCGGTGCCTGGGCGGCAGCGCCATGCGGGCATGATGCCTGAATTCATGACGAAATGTTCCAGCAACGCCAATCAAAGCCACACATGTTGCGGGTCAGGTTGCCTGATCTGGCTCTAGTCAGGGCGAACTTTTTTGTTCCCGCCCTCACTGTTTTGCGGCCTTGATGTAGTGAAAAAATGGGCAGGCAAGAAAATTCAATAGTGAATTCGCAGTGTTGCTACGGCACTAGGAGAGCTTTTTTGCGTGCATTTATTGACAGGGTGCAATTCTTTTGAGATTTTCTAGACATTGAAAGCGCCATGGAGCTTAATAGGGAATTCCCGTGAAATTCGGGAGCGGACCCGCCGCCGTGTGCCTGTTCAAAACCGCTTTTCCTCGCGTGTCACTGGATAAAACCGGGAAGGCCGAAAAGCGGCAGGCAAGCCGGAAGACCTACTTTCAACCGTTCTAAGAAAGTGGAGCATCTGCAACGGGCTTTTGCAGATGAACCGTCAGAAAAAGGCCATTGATGGCCTCTCCGCCCGTTTTGTTCGGGCGCCCTTTTTGTTCATAGCCCACACGTTTGGAGCGAAGTTCATGCTCGCCAGCATTATTAAGCGCGACGGCACGGAAGTGCCTTTTGATTCGGTCAAGATTCTCAATGCCATCACCAAGGCCAATCAGGCAGTTGGCGGTGAAGACATGTCCCCCACTGACCTGCTGTTTGTCACCGAAAAGGTGTGCAAAAAGCTGGAGTCGCGCTGCCTCAAGCATGTGGAAGAAATTCAGGATGTTGTTGAAGAAACCCTGATTCAGTACGACTACGCCAAAAGCGCCAAGGCTTACATTCTGTACCGGGCCGAGCATACGAAAATCCGTAATGCGGAATCGTATCTCATGGATATCTATAAAAAACTTACGTATTCCCCGGCCCTGCAGGAAGACATCAAGCGCGAGAACGCCAATATCGATGGCGATACGGCCATGGGCACCATGCTCAAGTATGGTTCCGAGGGCTCAAAATTCTTCATCGATAACTACATTCTGCCCAAGGATGCATCTGCCGCGCATCTTAACGGCGATATCCACATTCACGACAAAGATTTTTACATGCTCACGGAAACGTGCTGCCAGATTGACCTTATCCCCCTGTTTAAAAATGGTTTTTCCACGGGGCACGGGCATTTGCGCGAGCCCAATTCCATTGAGAGCTACTCGGCCCTTGCCTGCATTGCCATTCAGGCCAACCAGAATGAAATGCACGGCGGCCAGAGTGTGCCGCATTTTGACTTTGCCATGGCCGAAGGCGTTATCAAAACCTACCGCAAGGAATATGAGCGCGCCTTTGCCGCCTTTTTGCGCATTGCCCAGAATCTGGAAGAGCAGGCAGCCATTGACGCCGCCAGAGAAACCATCGCACTGTTGCCCGAAGGCCCACGCCTTGGCACCTGCGATGCCTTTGGAGAAGCTCTTGTGGCGGCTGCCCCCGAGGCCCAGCGCGAACTTGTAACGCGCGCGCATGCCTATGCTGCCGGCGAAGCCTTCAAATACACAGAGCGCCGCACCTATCAGGCCATGGAAGCCCTGATCCACAACCTGAACACCATGAATTCCCGCGCAGGCGCGCAGGTGCCTTTCAGCTCCATCAACTACGGCACGGATGTTTCTGCCGAGGGCCGCATAGTTGTCAAAAACTTGCTGCGCGCCACCAAGGCCGGGCTTGGCAATGGGGAAACCTCCATTTTCCCCGTGCAGATTTTCAAGGTGAAGTCCGGGGTCAACTATAATCCCGAAGATCCCAACTACGATCTTTTCAAGCAGGCTATGGATGTTTCCGCCATGCGGCTCTTCCCCAATTTCAGCTTTCTTGATGCGCCGTACAACCTCCAGTACTACCATCCGGACGACTATAATACGGAAGTGGCGTACATGGGCTGCCGCACACGTGTGCTTGGCAACGTGTACGACAAGGACAGGCAGGTTACGTGCGGTCGCGGTAATCTGAGCTTTACGTCCATCAACCTTCCCCGGCTTGGGCTGGATGCGCGCGGTGATATCAGCCGTTTCTACGCTCTGCTGGACGACAAGATCGATCTGGTGTTCCGCCAGTTGCTGCACCGGCTCAAGATCCAGAGCGCCAAAAAGGTGCGTAACTATCCCTTCCTCATGGGCGAGGGCATCTGGCTTGATTCCGACAAACTGGGTTGGGACGACAGCATTGAAGAAGTGCTCAAGCACGGCACACTGACCGTGGGCTTTATCGGCCTTGCCGAAACGCTCAAGGCTCTTGTGGGCCAGCACCACGGCGAAAGCGAAGATGCCCAGAAGCTTGGCATTGAGATTGTTACGCATCTGCGCAAGCGGTGCGATGACGAAGCTGAAAAGACAGGGCTCAATTTTTCACTCATCGCCACCCCGGCGGAAAGCCTGAGCGGGCGCTTTGTCAATCTCGACAAGGAAAAGTTCGGCAGCATCCCCGGCATCACTGACAGGGATTACTACACCAACTCGTTCCACGTGCCGGTGTACTGCCCCATCAAGGCCTTTAAAAAGATACAGATCGAGGCTCCGTACCACGCGCTGACCAATGCGGGCCACATCACCTATGTGGAGCTGGATGGCGATACCTGCAAAAACCTTGAGGCCTTTGAGAGCATCATCCGTTTTATGCACGATAATGGCGTTGGCTACGGCTCCATCAACCATCCCCTGGATCGCGACCCTGTCTGCGGCTATGTGGGTGTGATCAATGGCGCCTGCCCCCGTTGCGGCCGTAAGGAAGGCGAAGGCGTGAGTGCCGAGCTGCTTAAAGAACTGCGTAAAAAATACCCGCACACCCCCAAGTGGGACTAGCGGTCATATACAATTTTCATCAACTTTTGCTGATAGAACAAGGAGAGCGAAAATGCTAATGAAATCGCGTCTGTTCGAGGAAACCAAGCCCGCGCAGAAACTTGTGGGCCAGGATGTGGGTTTTGAACGTACCCGCCGCATCACCGGTTACCTTGTGGGAACGCTTGACCGTTTCAACAACGCCAAGCGCTCGGAAGAGCGCGATCGTGTCAAGCATGCCTGAATCCGGTAATGCCGGGGTCATGCGGCTGTCAGGCATTGTGGAAGAATCCATAGTGGACGGCCCGGGCCTGAGGTATGTCTTGTTCACGCAGGGTTGCCCGCATCACTGCAAAGGGTGCCACAATCCGCAGACGCACGACTTTGAGGGCGGCTTTCCGTTTACGGCGGAGGCCGCCCTTGCCCAGCTTGGGGAGAACCCTCTCCTGGCGGGCGTGACGCTGTCTGGCGGGGAGCCCTTTGAGCAGGCCCAGGCGCTCTGCGCCGTGGCCGAGGGTGTACAGGCCATGCGCAAAAATGTGATCACCTACACGGGGTACACATTCGAAGCCCTGCTTGCCCGCAATGACTCTTGGACAAACCGGCTGCTGGAACTGACGGATGTTCTTGTGGATGGCCCCTATGTGGAAAGCCTCCGCGACCTTGAGCTGCAGTTCAGGGGCAGTTCAAACCAGCGCCTCCTTGACCGCGCTGCCCGAGAACGAATAGCGGCAGAACTGCTCAGCCGTTGAACTTTTTGCGAGTCCTGACAGTTTGCTCTGCCGATCGCGTCTGTTCCCCGCTTTTAGCGGGGTTTTTTATTGGGGTTTGGCCGCAGAAGGCTTACTGCTCTGGTGTGGGCTTTGTGCCGGTCACATATGAGGCAAAACCCACATCCATCTGCTGTATATGATCCACCAGCCAGGTTTTCAGGTATTCCAGCAGGGCAATATCAATAAAAGCCTTGTCGTCAAGCACGGCCTCCCTGAGTTCTGTCACTGTTTTTCTGAAACTCTGGTGTACTTCAATGTGCCGTGCTGTGAGCGGATAAGCCGTGCGGCTGAAGAATATTTCTTCTGTGGCAAAATGGCTAAAGGCATAGCCCGTCAGATCATCAAGAATTTCGAGCAGCAGACTTTTATCGCAGCCTTTCTGCATTCCACGGTGTAGTTTGTTGATGTACGAAAGCAAGAGCTTGTGCTGGCCGTCAATGACGGGAATGTTCGTGTTGTAGCGGCTATCCCAGGGGAAGGCCTCTGCAAGCGTAGTATCTGCTTCGTCTTTGTCAGTGTCAGCTGTGCCCAAAAGCTGGCTGGCGTGCAGCAATATGCATTCGCTATGGTGGAGCACCGCAGAAAGGTCAAGAATTTGCTCCGTGATGTGCGGGCGGTCCACAGGTAACACACTGCCCGCATCAGCAGCTGTAGCCAGGTCATTCAATTCAGATTGGGCTTTGCGCAGCGCCGCAAGGGCAGTCTGCTGCGTCTGCATGTCCACAACGCGCCTTTCGCGCAGTTCCTGAATTTCCTGCCGGAGTTTGGCTGCTGTTTCGCGCGCCTCGGCAAGATCGTGGCGAAGCGTGGCCTCTCTGGCATTGAGGCTGTCTTCCAGAGCGCGCACAACATCGCAGGCCGTGGGTATGGACGGAATTTCAGCGCAGCCTGGCTGCGCGAGGGCAGCTACGACTGTGCGCAAGGGAAGCAGGAGGTAGCGGTAGAGCAGCACAAGGCCGCAGAAGGAAAAAATCAGGGAGAGGACAACAGCAAGCCGAGAAAAGGGCGGGGTGAGCTGCATGGCGATAATGCCAGCCAAGGGAGCAATAATCAGAAAAATGATTGGAACGCCCATGATTCCCCCCGTCAGTGGGTATGGCTACCCAGTTCAAGGTTGCCTGGCAGCCTTGGCCGCCTCATCGCACAGCCTGCGCATAACCACAAAGTTTGCTGCAGCCTTGCGCTGGGCGCGTATGCGCTCTTTGTTGACGCGTAGCACATTATCGGCCAGGAGCGCTACCACGCCGTTGTCCAGATAGCCGAGTTCCGCCATGGATGCGATGATTTTCATGGCTTCGGCCAGAGGCATGCCGTTGCGGTAGGGGCGGTCTTCTGTGAGGGCTGTAAATACATCCGCTACGGCGATGATACGCACAGGGAGCGTCAGGCTGCTTCCTTCAATATTGTGGGGATAGCCAGTGCCGTCAATGCGTTCGTGGTGTCTGCCTCCCCATTCCCGTACGCAGGTAAAACCGGGTATGGAACCCAGCAAATCCATGCTGATTTCAGCATGTTTCTGAATTTCCTGCACTTCTTCAGGCGTGAGCGCCGCTGGTTTTTCCAGAATTTCGAGCGGCACCGCGAGTTTGCCAATGTCATGCAGCAGACCGGCCACAAACATGGTTGTGAGATCGTCGGCATCGGCCATGCGGGTCAGCCTGAGCAGCATGCGCGCCGTATAGGCCACGCCAAGGGAGTGGGTGGCTGTAAAGGGGCTTTTGGAGTCAATGGTTTGCGAAAAAAGCCCGCACAGTTCCACAAGCTGCACCGGGCCAAGAATCACAGAGCCAAATGCCGTAGCCAGGTATTCTTCCATGCGCTCGTGGCTGCCCAGAAGCGCTGAAATTTCCGCATCATGAGCGAGGGTTGCCAGCGCTTCAAGGCAGGCTGGGGCGTATTCCCTGTCTCTTGCCTGCAGGGTGAGGCAGATGCTGTGCAGGTCAGAAGTCTGCTTGCCGCGCAGGGCCACGTCAACCCGGTCAGCCATGTGAATACAATTGGCTGGCAGTGAATGCTGGTCGGATGCCTCATAGCTGCACCATTCCGTATGGTGATGCAGCACCATGTCGCATACAGGCGTGGGCAGCCCTGCTGTTTTGCAAAAGGCCCAGCCAGCCCGGCAGTGCAGGGCTTTGTTGCGCTCAAATATGAGGTCGCGCGTATCGCTTTTGAGCGGCACTGCCCCAATATCGTGCAGCATGCTGGCCATAAGCATGTATTTGCGCGTGGTGCGGGGTAACCGCATGCGTTCGGCAATAACCTGGCTCAAAAAGGCAACCCGCAGATGATGTCCGGCAAGAAGCGGCGTGACCATGTCCAGCGCACGCGAAAAACCCATCAGCAGATCAAAAAGGCGAATTGAACGCATGAAACCTCACTCTCACCAATCGGGACAGATATTCAAAGTAAAATGATAGGACAACCGGCCCCTGGAGGCAAGAGGCTCATTTGCGTAGCGACCGAAAGAAAGAGTACTCTTTTGCATCATGGGTGCAACCAGAGCCGTATGTTACAATTGCGCAGAATTTTTGCCGCAGACGTAAATGTGCCGCACCCGGATGAGTGCGGCACGTAATCTAAAGGTATTGAAATCTGCGCCAATTGTTGCTTGAGCCAGGATTAATCCTTGAAAGGAGAAATCATGCGCAGGGTTTTGATGACATCAGGGAAGTTCTGGATGACAAAGTCCACTTCTTCCTGCGTGGTGTAGCGGGAGAGGGAAAGGCGGATGGAGCCGTGGGCGTATGTAAAGGGCACACCCATGGCGCGCAGTACATGCGAAGGTTCAAGGCTGCCAGAGGTGCAGGCAGACCCGGAGCTTGCACAGATGCCGAACCTGTCGAGCATGAGCAGGATGGCTTCGCCTTCCACATTTTTAAATGCAATATTGGTGGTGTTGGGCAGGCGGTTATCCACATCGCCGTTCACCATGCAGTCGGGGATACGTTCGAGCAGTCCCTGTTCAAGCCTGTCGCGCAGCATGGCCACGCTGACGCGTTCTTCCTGCATGTGCGCAATGGCAAGCTGAGCCGCTGCGCCAAGCCCTGCAATGTAGGGCACATTTTCCGTACC
The DNA here is from genome assembly GCF_053570665.1 of Desulfovibrio intestinivivus. Classification (NCBI taxonomy): domain Bacteria; kingdom Pseudomonadati; phylum Thermodesulfobacteriota; class Desulfovibrionia; order Desulfovibrionales; family Desulfovibrionaceae; genus Desulfovibrio; species Desulfovibrio intestinivivus. The sequence goes on from NZ_JBRBQT010000001.1 coordinate 2,539,329, forward strand.
CGCACGGCGTCCCCGCTCCTGATGGCCGCCCCGCAAAAACGGGCGGAAGCGCACACCCTTGCGCACATACAGCACGCCAATTCCCTTGGGGGCATGCAGCTTGTGGCCGGAGAGCGAAAGCATATCCGCAGGCAGATGGGCAAGGTCAATGGGCGTTTTGCCAACGGCCTGCACGGCATCAGTATGGAACAGCACGCCGCGCTCGCTGGCCATTTCAGCCATGCGCTGGATGGGATAGATATTGCCCACTTCATTGTTGGCAAACATGATGGATGCCAGCGCCGTATCAGGCGTGAGGGCAGCTGCGTATTCGTCCAGATCAAGGCGTCCCTTGTTGTCCACGCCAAGGTAGGTCACCCGGTAACCCTGGCGTTCCCAGTGCTGCATGACGCTGAGCACGGCGGGATGTTCCACGCGGGTGGTTATGAGGTGGCGCTTTTCAGGCTGGGTCTGGATGGCAGACCATATGGCGGCATTGTCGCTCTCCGACCCGCAGGAGGTAAAGATGATTTCGTCCGGGTTTGCACCCAGCAGACTGGCCATCTGCTCGCGGGCTTTTTCGACCGCATCGGCCACCTGACCGCCAAAGGTGTGCATGCTTGAAGGGTTGCCGTACAGCTCGTTCAGATAGGGCAGAATGGCATCGCGTACTTCAGGCGCAACAGCCGTGGTGGCGTTGTTGTCAAGATATATGGTTTTCATGGCGGTTAGGCCTCCTCAACCACGATGTCGGCTTCAACATGTTCGCGCAGCAGGCGCTGCACCAGATCGCGGATGGTCACTTCGCTCGAGCGGCACTGGGCGCAGCGCCCGCGCAGGGAGACCACAACGCGCAGACCGTCCACATCCACCAGTTCAATATCGCCGCCGTCAGCAGCAAGCTGGGGGCGGATTTCTTCATCGATGGTCTTGAGCACCTTCTGCATGCGCTGCACGTTGGTGAGGCGGGGTTTGGGCTTGAGCTCGACCAAGGGCTTCTGCTTGAGCTGACCAGCCAGAATTTCGGCGATTTCATCAAGGCATTCGCCGCATGCGCCGCCAGCCTTGGTGTAGTTGGTGATTTCTTCAACGGTCTTGAGGCCGTTTTCGGTGATGGCGCGGATAATCTGGGCATCCGTGATGCCAAAGCACTTACACACCAGCTTGCCGTCTTCGTGGGCATGGGGCACGGGCGGTTCGCCCTTCCACTGGCGGATGGCGGCTTCAAGCGCCTCCTGGCCCATGACGGAGCAGTGCATCTTCTGCTTAGGCAGGCCGCCCAAAGCGTTGGTGATGTCCTTGTTGGTGATCTTGAGCGCGTCTTCAACAGACATGCCCTTGACCATGTCTGTCAGCACAGAGCTTGACGCAATGGCGCTGGCGCAGCCAAAGGTTTCAAAGCTGGCGTCTTCAATGATGTGCTGGTCGTTGATCTTGAGATATAGCTTAAGGGCGTCGCCGCAGGTCAGGCTGCCCACTTCGCCAATGGCGTTGGCGCCTTCAAGGGGACCCACATTGTGCGGCCGCATAAAGTGGTCGTGTACTGCTTCAGTGTAATTCCACATGATTGCCTCCCGTTACGGAGCATTTCTCTGAGTCTATGATTTCCTGCAAGGTGCGCTTTTGCAGGAAGGAGCGGATGTGCCCGTCCAGTTCTGTCCAGAAGCCCCGGGTGGAGCAGTGGGATTCGCGTTGGCAATGGCGACCCTTGCTCAGACAGCGCACAGGGGAAATTTCACCCTCAAGATGCTGAAAGACTTCTTCAATGTTAATATCTGATGGCGATTTGGCAAGGGAGTATCCGCCGCCAGAACCGCGCACAGCACGCAAGATGCCCATGGGGCGCAGTGCCCGCACTATCTGTTCCAGATAGCCCGATGAGATGTTTTCTTCACGGGCCACCTGCCCCAGTTGCAAAAGAGAGCCCTGGGGCTGGGCCGCCAGACGCAGCAAGAAGCGCAATCCGTAACGGGTTCTGGTAGAAAATCGCATAGGCATCCTCGTATCCTGTAGGGGTTCAGGATTATGAACTCTTACTTGCCCTGCCGGTCACGGGCAATGGCAGTAAGGCTGAAGGGCGTTTCCTGGTAAACGTAGTAGTTAAGCCAGTTGCAGTAGAACAGGTGCGCGTGCGCCCTCCAGTTCATGTTGGGCAGACGGCTGGGATCGTTGCCGGGATAGTAGTTGCTGGGCGGTATGGGACTCATGCCCCGTTCCTGATCGCGGCGGAATTCCGCATCCAGGGTGCCCCTGTCGTACTCAAGGTGCCCGGTCATGAAAACCTGTGAATGATCGCGGCTCTCAACCAGAGCAAGCCCGGCTTCTGGCGATTCGGCAAGAATGCGCAGCTCGGATTGTTTGCTCACATCCTTGGCGCGAACTTCTGTATGGCGCGAATGGGGCGCGACAAACGTATCGTCAAAGCCGCTGAACAGGCGGCAGGCCGGCTGCAAGATGTCGTGCTGGAACACGCCGGAAACTTTGGCAGGCATGGCGAACTTGGGGATACCGTAAAAATGGTACAGGGCCGCCTGCGCCGCCCAGCAGATGTACAGGGTGGAGTACACGCGGCTTTGCGCAAAGGTCATGATGTCCAGCAGCTCGTGCCAATAGTCCACATCTTCAAAAGGGAGGTGTTCCACCGGAGCGCCGGTCACGATCATGCCGTCAAAGCTGCCGTGGCGAATTTCTGAAAATGTCTTGTAAAAACGCTCAAGATGCTGAGTGGGAGTATTTTTGGATTCGTGAGCTTCTGTGCGCAGCAGGGTGATGTTGACCTGGAGGGGCGAATTACTCAAAAGCCGCAGCAACTGCGTTTCTGTGGCGATCTTGGTGGGCATGAGGTTGACGATGGCGATTTCCAGCGGACGAATGTCCTGCTGAACAGCGCGATCTTCCGTCATCACAAAGATGTTTTCGCTCTCAAGCGCTGCACAGGCGGGAAGATCAGCAGGAATCTTGATGGGCATGTCGATGATCCTTTACAGCAAAGCAGTCTTACTTGGCAGTGCGTTCACTGCCCCTTACGGCCCGTCTGCGGGTTACGGTTTTTGGGCGATTTCAATTAATAAAAGCCCGCCCCTAAAACATAGCATTACACTATGTTTTGTCAAGGCGGACTTTAGGTATTTCCTACATGGGCATTTCTTGCCCATGTATACTTCTTATAACATGCTTACAATTGTACAATATGCGTCTCCAGCGTCAAGGTGCTGCCTGCTGCCTCAATGGCGCGGTGCGCCAGCCTGTCCAGCCCGCCGCAGCAGGGCACGCTCATGCGCAGTACGGTGATGCCCGCAATGCCGCCCTGTTTGATGATGGTTGTGAGCCTTTCGACCAGCACTTCGTTGTCTTCAAGCTTGGGGCAGGCAATGATGGGTACGCGCCCGCGCATCCAGTCCGTATGCAGATTGGGCAGGGCAAAGCCTGCGCAATGGGCGGCCAGCAGGATATTGGCCCCGCGCAGATAGGGCGCTGTTGGCGGAACCAGCCGCAACTGGATGGGCCAGGTGGGCACCTGCGCCCGCAGGTCTTGCGATCCGGCGGGGGCCGTGGTTGCAGGGCCGCCAGTCAGCGGGGTGAACGTGCGCGCCATGCTGCCGGGGCAGCCGCCGCCGTGTGGGCGGTGGGGCTGGGCGATTCCATCCCTTTTTGCCTTGGCGGCCAGGGCCGCTTCTTCATCAAATTCGGGCGCGTCCCTTTCCACAAGGCGCAGGGCGCCCTCGGGGCAGTTCAGACATGCGCCGAGGCCGTCGCAGTAGATGTCGCTGACAAGTTTGGCCTTGCCGTCAATGATGGCAAGCGCTCCCTCGGCGCAGTCGAGTACGCATTGCCCGCAGCCGTTGCACTTTTCTTCGTCAATCTCAATGATGGGACGTTTCATGTTATGCCTCCTTTGCCATGCGCGTCAGCGCTGCGGGCGTGTCGATGACATGGTCGGCCTGGGCTGCGCGCAGTTCGTCCGCGCCGCGAAATCCCCAGGCCACGCCGATTGAGATCATACCCGCATTGCGGGCGGTGAAGATATCCACGTTGCTGTCGCCCACGTAAAAGCTGCGTTGGGGCAAAAAGTCCATGTGCCGCAGCATGTCGAGCGGGGCGTCCGGCTCCGGCTTGAGGGGCACGCCCTCCCTGCCGCCGCGCACAAGGGTAAACGGCACGTCAGGAAAGTAGCGGCGCACCAGCTCAACCGTGAGGTCGTCCGGCTTGTTGGAAAGGACGGCCAGGGCATGGCCATCTGCGGCAAGCGTGTGCAGCGCTTCGGTGATGCCGGCATAGGGCTTGGTGCGGATGCACATATTTTCACCGTAGCGGGCGCGGGCCGCTGCAATCAACGCTGTCAGCTGGTCTGAAGAAAGCTTTGCTGCTTCACCCTCGGGGAGGGCGTCATTCACAAGTTTGTGAAAGCCGCGGCCCACATAGAATCTGTACGCTGGCAAGGGATGAACTGGATAGCCGTGACTGGCCAGAACATCGTTGCAGGCCTGACCAATGTCTTCCAGGCTGTCAACCAGTGTTCCATCCAGATCAAAAATGAATGCTCTCATGTATGCTCCTGTGGGCCCTGCAAGCGGGCACCCGTACTGTAGCTGAAAAGTGGATTAAATCACAAGTATTCAATGGGTATTAATGCGACAAAATCCACTATTCTCTTTTTTTTCAGTGTGTTAAAAGATTGTTTCGCAAAATGCACATAAGGGTTTGTGATGCCTGCTGCTTTTTGTGCTTTGCTGGACAGAATTTTCACGCATTGATAGAACAGTATCGCGGGCTCAAGATGCTGTATGTGACGACCGTCACGGAGGATCTATGGCAAGACATATTTTAAATATCAAGAGTCTTGGTGAAAAGGCGTCCTGGCTGCTGGTGCAGCAGGCATTGGGCATGCCGGAACCGAAGCTGCAAACAGACTTTATGGCGCAGCGCGTGGCCCTGCTGATGTTTTCGCAGCACTCCCTGCCTGAGAGGCTTTGCGTTTCTGCCGCTGTGCGGCAAATGGGCGGCAATGTCGTGTACGAGGGCAGCCGTGGCAGCTGGCGCAATGAAATGAATGATTACCAGGAACAGCTCCTGCCTGTTTTCAGCTACTACATTGACTGCATGTACATGTACGGCATGCCCGTGGGCGGGTGGGATATGGAGGCATCGTGTCTGCGCTTCCCGCTTATCAATGCGGGCAGCCCGGATGCGCACCCGGCGCATGCGCTGGCCGACATAGCCTGCATGTTGCGCAATTCGCGTTATCTTGACGGCGTGACCTGCGGCTGGCTGGGCTGCGTCAACGGAACGCTGCATTCATTGATGGCGGCAACGGCATGGTTTCCCTTTTCACTGCGCATTGCCGTGCCGTCCCGCGTGGACCCCGCGCCGCTCAAAGAAGCTGCGGAGCGTTACGGGTCGCGCATTACCATTGTGGATAGTGTGGAAGAGGCCGTGCGCGGCGTCAACTATGTTTTTGCGGGCTGCCGTAGCGGCCTGACGGACGAAGAGCGCGAAAGCTGGCAAGTGACGCCGGAACTGCTCGCCAAGGCGGCGCATGACGCGCATCTTATGCTGAGTGCTTCGCCCATAGCGGCGATCCGTGTTGACGATTCCATTCTGGCCAGCAAGGCCTCACTGTTGGTGCAACAGGCAGAATACCGTTTGCGGGTTCACAAGCGCATGTTGCACTGGGTTTTTCTTGATAATGAAAGCGGGATCTAGTTTATGGGTTTGCAAAACGGGCAGGGCGGTCTGAATACGCTGTCTGCATTGGCGGCGGATTCGACTGTTGCGGGCGAGGCTGATGCCGCTTGCGGAACAAAGCATAACGTTCTGACTGCCAAAGAGCTTATTGAGTTCATACAGGTTTATGCTTCCACATTGCTTGCGGCGGGCGGGCAGACTTCACGAGTAGACCGCACCGCCTGCCGCATTGCACGGGCATATGGCTTTGAGGTGGAACTGGCCATATTCCCCAAGCACCTCATGCTTTCGGTCATCAAGCCAGCCGAAGGGGGCATTCCGGCGGAGCGCCGCACTGCGGTCAGCTCCATTGTGTCTGGCGCGCCCAATTTTCAGCGGGTGGCGGCGCTCAATGCCCTGAGCTGGAGCATTGCCGATGAAAACCTCAGCCTTGCCAAGGCGCGCGAGCATTTCAGCGCCATCTGCGCGGTGCCCACGCTTAATCCCGTGCTGCTGCGTTTTCTTGTGGCCTGCGCCAATGCCGCCTTTTGCGGTTTGTTCAACGGCGATGCGGTGGCTATGGGGCTGGTTTTCTGCGCAACCTTTCTGGGCTTCTATCTGCGGCAGAAACTGCTGCACTGGGGCCTTGACCTGAAGGTCACGTTTTTTCTCTGCTCATTTGCTGCCTCTCTGGCGGCATCGCTGGGAGTGCTGCTGCATCTGGGCAACACGCCGCAAACAGGCATGGCTGCAAGCGTGCTGTTTCTCATCCCCGGCATCCCCCTGATCAACGCCATGCTGGATATTCTTGACGGGCATGTGCTCATGGGCGTTTCGCGGCTGATTCAGGCCAGTACGCTCATTATCTGCATTGCTCTGGGGCTGGCTACAACCATGCTGCTTATGGGGGTGGATTCGCTATGATGCTGGTCGATTGTCTTGCGGACGGAGCGCTTGCAGCTGTTGCCGCAGTTGGTTTTGCGGCCATTTCGCGGCCCACCAAGCGGATAGCCGTCATGGCTGGCCTGCTTGCCGCCACGGGCCATATGAGCCGTTTTTTGCTGTTGCAGGCCGGTATGGGGATTGCCAGCGCATCGCTCTGCGCCGGGTTGATTATTTCCTTTTGCAGCATGCCCATCGCGCGCCGCTGCCATACCCCGGCGGAAATGTTTGTGTTCCCCGCGCTGTTGCCCATGATTCCCGGCATGTTTGCCTATAAGGCCATTCTGGCGACCTTGCAGTTCCTCAACACTGCCGGGACGCCTCAGGGCCAGACTGTGCTTGTCAGCGTTGTCTACAACGGCCTCACGGCATTTTTCATCATGTGCGCCCTTGCCATCGGGGCCATACTACCCCTGCTTCTTTTCCACCGCGAAGCACCGCTTGGGCGTACACTGCACAAGCTGAGCAAGGGCGGCAACGCGGTCTGAATCAGGCGCTTGCCATGCAGGAATAGTGCTGCCTGCGGCTCAGGGCTGGCATACAGAGGATGGGAGCAGGTCTGGCAGAAAGATAGTGGCGTGAGGAGGCGCTGGCCTGCGCTGATTTGTGGTGATTAAAAAAATACAGCCTAAAAATATGATCCTGATGTGCATAAACACGTCAGGATCTTTTTTACAGTCAGTTGCGCATGGCGGCAAAGGCCCACCACCATGCAGCAGCGCAGATCAGGGCCGTGAGTGCCCCCGCCGTCCACTGGTTCAACCTCCTACGGCAGTTTCGCACCTGCCATGCTTCAAACGCTCCCAGTGCCAGTCCACAGCCAAGCCCGGCCAGATGTGCCGCATAGTCGGTATTCTCGCCTTCAGTGCCGAGCATGGCCAGCAAGGCGGCTGCGGCAGCCACAGGCAGCATGGTTTTGCGTTTGCCTTGTTGCTGGCAGGCCATGTAGCCGGAAATAGCCCCAATGCTGGCAAACAGTGCCGTGGAAAATCCCATGCTCAAAACCGGGCGGGGCCGCAACAGCACGGTCAGGGCATTGCCCAGCGCGCCTCCCAGCAGGGTGAGCCACAAGGCTCTGCCAACGCCTGTCATACGGGCCAGCAGGGTCATAAATATAGCCCCGAAGGCTATGTTTCCGCAAAGATGGGTAAGGCTGGCATGGAGGGTAAGCGCGGTGAAGCTTCTGTACCATTCATTGAAAATGCGAACCCGCACTGCGTCAAGAATGCCCGCGCTGCTCCACATATCTGGCGGTGGCAGGACTGCGGGGGCAGGCCACCAGCCCATGCGCCAGCCGTGCCAGAGAATGAGCGGCAGCAGCGCCAGCATTGCCATGTAGGCATGGGGAAAAACTTGCAGCGGCGGAGGCTGGGCGGCAGGCGCTGCGCTTTCGCGCACAAAGTCTCCCAGCTCCCTGAGTGCAATATTTTCAAACAGCGCGGGCACATAAATGTATTCCCTGCCGTTCATCTGCACAGTCTGGTGAGGGATATTGCAGGCATTGAGCACAAGCAGCCATTCACGAAAGCGTGCATAGCCCGTGGTGCCTTGCAAGCTGGCAACCGGGCGCCAGTCGAGAGGCAGGCTGCTGGGCCTGCGGCGGGCGCGCCAGTAACGCGAAAAGGCAAAAATTCTCGGTGGAATTGTACGCATAAGCAAAAAAGCCCCGGCAGAAACCTGTCGGGGCTGAAAGCTGCAAAAGAAGGTCAGTTAGGCCTGCTTACGCACCGTGGGCTTAACAACAACGCCAGAGCGCAGGCAACGGGTGCAGACGGAAAGAGTCCGCACGCTGCCGTCGGGGAACTGGTGACGCACGCGCTGCAAATTGGGATTGAAGCGACGCTTGGTCTTAATGTTGGAGTGGCTCACAAGATTGCCGACCTGGGGCTTTTTGCCGCAAAAGATGCATTCCTTGCTCATACATTCCTCCGTATATGCAAAAAAATAGTTCAATTCAAATGCGGCAAGAACAAAGCCCGCGCCGAAAAAAATGACAGCGTTGCATATGGGCATAACCGCGCGAAAAGGTCATATAGCTCATGCAGCATGGAAAGGCAAGAAATTTTCTCAAAAAAAGGCGGTTGCGGTTCAAGTGCCGGGCAGCCAGCCAGACATCGAGCCGGACAGACCTTAACACTCTGGAACAACAGAATTTTTCAAGAAAAACTGCAGGGGCTGGTTACTGTGCTACTCGGAAGTAATCCCGGTGCGTACGCGCCCAGTCAGACGCATCAAGCTCCCGGGGCTTTTTTACTTCGTCCTTGTGACCAATGGCCACGAGGCAAAGTACGCCATAATGATCGGGAATGCCAAGTGTTTTTCTTACTTCCGCCTCGGCGGAAGCGGCGCCGTTGGTGCGCAGACGCATTTGCACCCATGTGGAGCCGAGGCCCAGGCGTTCCACTTCCAGTTGCACCAGAATGGCAACAATGGAGGCATTTTCAACCCATACGTCCGCTTTGTCGGTATCGGCCACCACGGCCAGCACCAGGGGGGCTGTGAGCAGGGGCATGGTGCCGGAATCGCGGCAGTCTGCCAGCGCAGCAATAACAGCCTTGTCGCGCACGGCCACCAGTTCCACCGGGCGGGTATCCTTGGATGAAGGGGCCAAAAGCCCGGCCATAAGCAGTTTTTCCAGGTGCTCATCACTGACGGCTTCATCTGTGAATTTGCGTATACTGCGGCGGTTGCTCAACAGTTCCAGCATGGCTTTATCCTTTGTGGCATGTGCGGCATGGCACCGCTGGCTGAAAAAAACAAATGGAGGGGGGCGCACGTCTTCAATGAAAAAGGGGGCCATCTGGCCCCCTGTAGCGTTACATTCTTACTGAAACCGGCTGCTTGCCCTGTTCGCCCCCAGCGCCGATGGAAGGAGCTTTGGAGGTCGCCAGTATGTAAATTTCGTGCGGGTCAAGAATCAGGATGACCGAGCCATCGCCCATGATGGTTGCGCCCGAAATCCCCTTGAGGTCGCCAAGGTATGCGCCCAGGGGTTTGATAACAATTTCCTGCCGTTCCAGGAGCCGATCGACCACGAGACCCAGACGCCGGTCGTTGTCGTGGATGACAACCACGGAAAGCACATCTGGCAGAGGATCAGTGCGGGGCAGCCCCAGCATTTCTGAAAGCTCCACAACACCAAGTACCTCGCCGCGCAGGGTTACGGCCTTGCGTCCCTTCACATCTGTGAGGCGTTCGGCTTCAATCTTGGTGGTTTCAGAGACGGCATCAAGGGGAATGGCGTACATCTGCCCGGAAACATTGACCATAAGCGCGTCAATGATAGCCAGGGTCAGGGGCAGGCTCAAGGTGAAGCGAGTGCCCTTGCCCACCTCTGAATACGTGCTGACGCTGCCCTTGAGGTTCTTGATGTTGGTGCGCACCACGTCCATACCCACGCCGCGGCCTGAAATATCAGTGATTTTTTCAGCCGAGGAGAAACCGGGGGCAAAGATGAGTTCCAGCGATTCGCGGTCATCAAGCTGTGCGGCTTCTTCAGGTGTGATGACGCCCTTGCGGATGGCAACTTCGCGCATTTTTGCGGGGTCAATGCCCTTGCCATCATCTTCAATTTCAATGGCAACAGAGTTGCCCTTGTGGAAGGCGCGCAGTACAACCTTGCCCTTGGCGGGCTTGCCCGCAGCGAGGCGCTGGTCTTCAGGTTCAATACCGTGGTCAACAGAATTACGGATAAGGTGGACAAGCGGATCGCCGATGACCTCAACAACGCTCTTGTCCAGTTCAGTTTCTTCACCTTCCATGACCAGATCCACTTCCTTGCCGCTTTTGCGCGAAAGGTCGCGCACCAGCCGGGGGAAGCGGGAAAAGACCGAAGAAACCGGAACCATGCGCACCTTCATGATGGTGTCTTGCAGATCGTCAGAAATGCGCGCCATGGCGTAGGTGGTTTCAGAAAGGCTCTGGGCGACCTGAGAAATATCCACGTCATGCCCGGTGTCTTCGAGCGAACGGGCGATGAGGGTGTACCTGTTACGGTTGATGATGAGTTCGCCAATGAGATTCATCAGGTGATCAAGGCGTTCATGGTCAACACGGATAGTGGAAGAACCCTTGTGGTTCTCGGCAGCCGGAGCCGCGGCTTGTGCCGCAGGCTTTGCCGCAGCCGGAGCCGCCGGTTTTGCAGGTGTAGCAGGCTTGGCTGCTGGTGCCACCGGTTTTGCGGGCGCAGCGGGCTTTGCAGCAGCCGGAGCGGCTGGCTTGGCGGGCGCAGCGGGCTTGGCAGCAGCCGGAGCAGCCTGTTCTTTTTCGATCTTGGGTTCGATCTTGGGTTCGACCTTGGTTTCGGCTGCAGGTGCAGCAGGCTTTTCGTCCGCCGGGGTCGAGGCCGGGCTGGGAGCCGCAGCAGGCGCAGCTGCCGGGGTGGCGGCCTTGGCAGGGCCGTCCAGCGCAAGCTGAACCATATCTTTGATGATGGAAACTTCCTGATCCAGCAGGTCAACCATCAATTCAAAATCAATACCGCTGATGCGCCCCTGATCCACTATGCCAGCCGTGCGCTCGGCGTAAACCTTGATGTCTTCAAATTCCATGAAAGCGCAGGCGTTCTTGACCGCAATCAGGCAGCGGTACAGGGCATCAATGGAATCTTTGTGGCTGCCGTCTTTCTTGAGAGTTTCCAGCGCAGCATGAATAATTTCAAACTGCTGACGCACCGTGACGCGAAAGGCCTCGGTATCATCGTTTTCAGCGCCAACGGCAAAAAATGTCGGTGTGACCACTTCAACCGGAGCGTGGGGTTCTGCGGCGGCAGGGGCTTCCTTCTCGCTGGCCTCTTGCGCTGCGTCCTGGCTCTCTGCGGCTTCGTGATGGTCGCCGTTGCCGTTTTGGCTGGCCTGGGCGTCAAGAAGTTCCTGCGGCAGCGAAATGGGGCCGCCTGTCTGGGCTTCCTGAAGCTGCTTGACCACGGGAGAAATGTTGAAAGGAGTGGCTGAACCCGCTTCAATATTGATGCGCTGCACCAGAGCTTCCAGCACGTCAACCACAAGAAGCAGAAGGTCGATCAGCTCATGGGTGGGCGTGATCTTGCCCTGGCGGACATTGTTGAGCAGGGTTTCTGCTTCGTGCGTGAGCGAATTCAGTTCGCTGTAGCCGATAATGCCGCTGTTGCCCTTCATGTTGTGGAAGAAACGGAAAATATCGTTGACCAGTTCATCACGGCCAACGGGATTTTCTTCCAGATCCAGGAGGGAACTTGTGAGGTTTTCGATGGTGTCGTTGGACTCATCGATAAAATCTTTCAGGTGCCCTTCGCCAAAGGCGGTGAGGGTATACGTGGGCAGATCGGGCAGCGTCTGCACCCAATCCTTGCCAGACATGGCCGTAAACTCTGCTTCGTCTCCGGCTGTGGCGGCTGGGGTGTCGTGGCTGCTTTCGCTGTGCGTTTCCGTAGCTTCATCCACCGTGGACAGTTCATCACCCATGGCAGGTTCTTCAACAACAGAGGCAGGTTCGACAATCTCTTCTTTTGGTTGGGGCGTTGTTTCGCCGGCCATGATGGCTTCGATCTGAGCCATGATGTGCCCAATCTCCACTTCGCCTTCAGCGTTGGTGGATTCAAGATTGTCGATCATCTGGCGCAGGGCATCGGTGGATGCCAGAATGACATCCATGATTTCCGAGGTGACAACCATTGTGCCCTTGCGCAGTTCGTCCAGAATATTCTCAGACTTGTGCGCAAGCTGATTGATGCGGTTCAGCCCCAGAAAACCCGATGCTCCCTTGAGGGAGTGCATGGGCCGAAAGATATCATTCAGCAGAGCAAGATTGTCCGGCGCCTTCTCAAGCTCAAGAAGGTTAGGCTCGATAGTTTCGAGATGTTCTTTGGCTTCCGCGATAAAATCGGCGAAAAGTTCCGGATCAAAAAATTCCTGGCTCATAACCTGTACCTTTATATGGCTGAAAGCACACTAATGTCCGAATTGGACACATACTGTCTTTCTTATCGGCTATCCCAGAAGCATCTTTATATTACGAACCATTTTTTCAGGCTGAGCCGGTTTTACCATATACAGGTTGGCGCCGAGGCTCATGCCGGTCTGGATGTCCTTCTCCTGCCCTTCGGTTGAAAGGACAATAATAGGAATATCCTTATAGGCATCCTGAGCGCGAATAGTTTTGATAAACGTGAAGCCGTCCATGCGGGGCATGTTCACGTCCGAAACAATCAGGTCGACCGGCTCAAGGCTGTAAAGCTTTTCAATAGCATCAAGGCCGTCCTCGGCGGTGCTGACCTTGAAGCCTTCGCCCTTGAGAACAAAGGCTACTAGGTTACGGATAGTCTTGGAGTCGTCTACGACCATAATATGTTTTTTCATAGGTGATCCTGTCCGTCTGTTGTTGGCTGCCGTACAAATTTCACCGAACTCTAGAGATTATTCAGACTATTGGCAAGTCAGACCGTACGCAGTTTCAGCTAGGCAGGCGATCAGACTTCAATAAGTTTTTCGACAATCAGTTCCGGGTCGATAATACCGTGGAGGCGCTCCTTGATATTGGCGAGGCCGCACAGAAAATCTGCCCCTTCGCCAAGTTGCGCCTCAATGTTCCAGCTGATGCTGTCTTTTGAAACCATGTACATGGTATGTATTTTGTCGATAATAAGGCCAAGCTGCATATCTTCTGTGCCACAAACGATGATAAAGCTCTTTTCGGTATAGCGCTTTGTCTGGTCTGTGGTCAGCAATGCATCCAGGTGCAGCAGTGGCGTAACCTTGCCGCGCAAGTTGACAACACCAGCAATAAAGGGGGGCGCCATGGGCAGCCGGGTCAGCGGCATGTAGCGCAGCACCTCGACAATTACCGGCACTGGCAGCAAAAAAACCTGTTCGCGCACATAGAACGAAACCATCTGTACCTGTTCTTCTGCCGCAAGCCGTGTGCGCAAGGAAGGCCGGGCTGCTTCTGCCTCTGCATGTCCGCCATGACGGGAATGGCGCGTATGGTCTTTTGATTCTCCAGCTGCGCCAGCCATCACCTGTTCCGGCTCAAGCACCGGCATGGTCTGCAACGCATCGCTGCCCAGATATTTTTGCACAAAGGCCTGTTCCGCAACGCTCAGCTTTGCGTCTGCCGTCTGCGGCACGGCCAGGCACTGGTCTGCAAAGTACTCTTCGGGCGTTTTTACCATAGCTTTACCACTTCTTCTGCAAGCGAATTATACCCGAGCGCACCCTTTGAGCGGGCGTCGATATCATAAATGGTGCACCCTTGGGCGCTGGCCTCGCGAAAGTGCGTGTCCACCCCAATGACCGTTGAGAACATGGATTGCCCCATTTTGCGCCGCATCAGTTCAAGTACACGTGTGCAGGCTTTTGCTCTCCTGTCGTACATGGTGGGCACCGCCCGGTAGCGTACGGACCTGCCCAGAGCCTTGTTCAACGTGTGCAGCGTGTCAAACAGCAGCTTGAGCCCGTGCAAGGCAAGAAAATCTGTCTGGATCGGAATTATCAGCAGGTCTGCGGCAACCAGCGCATTGACCAGCAGAATGCCCACATGGGGCGGACAATCCAGAATTATGTAATCGTATTCATCGCGCACATGCGTGAGGCTGCGGAGGAGCACACTTCCCTTGGCCTGACGCTCGCGAAAGTCAACTTCAAGCTCTGAAAGCCGTATACTGCCCGGCGCCACGTCCATTCCCGGCAGCGCCTGCACATGGATAAGGTCGGGCCAGATCACGGGCCAGGCATCTTCCTGCGCAAGAAAAAGATCATGCAGGCTGCAAGTGATGCCTTCGGGGTATATTCTCGCATGCAGCGTGGCGCAGGCGTGGGGATCAAGATCAAGAACAAGAACTTTTTTCCCCATGCGGGCAAGCGCGCTACTCAGCGAAATGGATGTCGTGGTTTTGCCGACGCCCCCTTTTTGATTGGCAATAGCCAGAATTTTTGCACACATGGTATCAGTATCAGCTCATTTTTCTGTAAACAATGGTTCCCTTGTGGTGTTCAAGCTGGAACGCGCGGCTGATGTTGTGCAGGGATTCGGAATGCCCGATAAGCAAAGCGCCGTTGATTTCAAGGTTGTCGTAAAAGGCGTTGATAACCTTGCGCTTCATTTCATCGTCAAAGTAGATGATAACGTTGCGGCAGAAAACAATCTGCGATTTTTCAATACGTTTGAGCTGTTCCCTCTCGTTGAGGTTAATGGGCCCAAAGGAAATGAGCGACTTCAGTTCCGGCTTGACCCTGTATTGCGTGTCTTCCTTGATAAAGTAAGCGTCCACAATTTCCTTGGGGGTCGTGCGCAGGGCATAATCGTTGTAAACTCCCCGGCGGGCAGCTGCCAATACGGCCTCGGAAAGGTCGTTGGCTGTGATCTTGATGTCCCAGCTGGAAAGTTCGCTTTTCAGAACCTCACACAATATGATGGCAAGCGTGTAGGGTTCTTCGCCCGTGGAACAGCCAGCCGACCAGATGCGCAGCTTTTTGCGCCCAGCCTTGCGGCACTGGTCAAGAATGTCGGGCAGCACACTTTTTTGAAACACTTCAAGCTGCGGCGGATTGCGGAAAAAGCTTGTTTCGTTGGTTGTCACCACTTCAAAAAGCTTGGTGAGTTCTGTGCGGCGGCTGCCGTCAAAACGCAGAAAGTTGTAATAGTCGCTGTAACTTTTAAGGTTCAGCTCCTTGATGCGATTTGAAAGCCGGTTCTCAACAAGGTACTTTCTGTTTTCAGCAATGAAAATACCGCACTGCTGATAGATGAAATCTCGCAGTTGCAGAAATTCTTCGTCCGATATCTGCAAATCCTTGCGAAAGGGCGAGGCTGCACGGGTGTTGTCTGCCGCTTGCGTGGGCGAGCGAAAAGCCGCAGCAGGCGTGAGCGGCGGGCGCATTGCGCTGGTCGCGGGTGCACTTTGCGCGGACCGTGTGGCGCCAAAGCCGCCCGCAGCAGGCGCGGGGCTTGCTGTGCGCGGCGGCAGGGCAGACCCCAACGGCGGCCTTGCTGTTTGCCCCAGGCCTGACTGGCCTAGCCCTGATTGCCCAAGACCAGTTTGCCCGAGAGGAGGCCGAGTTGTCGCTCCAGACAGCCCGGATGCGGTCTGACCAAGGCCGGATTGTCCAAGGCCGGATTGTCCCAGGGGCGGGCGTGTTGCCGCAGGCGCAGTTGGGCTGGTGGCACCGCCTGCTGGCGGTGTGCCCCCCAAGCCTGTGCCAGCGCCTGCACCCGCAGGTGTGCGGAATGCAGAACCTGTCAGGCCTGTGCCTTGCGCCGGGCTTGCAGGGGCAGGAACTGTTGTTCTGAATGGCGAGGCCGGGGCGGGCGCAACGGGTTTGGCAGCCGGAGCGGCAGGCGCTGCCCCGGGCGTTGGCGTCACGCCAAACCGTGGACGTTGCTCTGCGGGAGTAGCCGCGCCGCCAGCAGATGAGCCGTTGCCGCTATTCTGGGCAGAGCCGAGCGGGCTTTTGGGAAATAACGTAGGGGGCTGAGACATACCTACTCCTGTTCGGCCTGGATCGTTGCCACCGCTTCTTCTGCTGCATGCTGGATATCTGGGTCTTCATGGTTCATCAAACCCAGCAGCACGCTAAAGGCCACATTGCCGCCGATTTTACCGAGAGCCTCAATAATTTTGAGGGCCACCATGGGGCTTGAATTCTCAAGCATTTGCGCCAGTTGCGGAACGGCAGTGGCAACTTTGTGCATGCCCAGCGCATCAACAGCGCGTATGCGAACCCATTCGTTTTCGTCATCAAGCCCATTGAGAATGTAGGGCAGCACAGTTGGGGAAGCGATTTGCCCAAGCAGGTCAATCACTGCAAGACGAACATCCTTGTCTTCATCTGAAAGGCGGGGTAGCAGCAGGGGCAGATATCCCTCGGCCTGTTCGCCAAGACTCTGGAAGGATTCCACCGCCACCTGCCGTATGCGGGGCGATTCATCGTCAAGCGCTGCCGTTATTTCAGACAGATTTTCCACAATGCCGTAACGGCCAAGGGCATACACGGCCATCATGCGCTGCAGGGGGTCTTCGCTCTTGGCGCGCTCCTTGAAACGTTCGTTCAGCTTGGCGCTGTGCAGATTGATGCAGGCTTCCAGCGCCATTTCCTTAACGTCCACATAGCGGTGATCCAGCTGGGCGAAGACAAGGTCTTCCACGTCAGGGCAGGTGGGCTGGTTGCCAAAGAAGACCAGTGCGCTCTTAAGAACCTCAGCGTCTTCTGAATCATTCATGATTGTTACAAAGAATGGGGAGTCGGCGCAATCGCCAAGCTGAGCCAGTTCCGCTGCCGCCATGCGCTGCAGTTCCGGGCTGGCATCCCAGAAAACATTCTTGAGATCAGGCACGCAACGGCGGTCTGCCATAAGATGACAGGCCTCCATTGCCAGCAGGGTGCGCGATTCATCAACGCTGTTCAGGGCATCGCGCACGGAGTCATTGTAGCCGATGGCGGCTATGGCCTTGATGGCGGCTTCATAGAGTTCATCCTGGCGTTCCCTGTCGAGGGTGGCGGCCATGTTGATGATGTCTTCGGTGCACGCGTCCGAGCCGATGGCGCTCAAGCCTTGCAGCGCGGCCAGCAGGACGTCTTCATCGTTGTCTGTAAGGGCGTCGAGCAGGTAGGAACGCAGCCTTTCCTGCGATTTGCCAGCCAGCAGCGACAAGCCGCGCCCGTTGAGAATCTGTACGATAGCTTTGACAATCTTGTGTCGCAGAGCTTCGCGAACATTTTCAAGCGAACTGAAGAGCAGGGGAATGGACTTTACATCGCCCATATCGCCAAGGGCGTCCACAATAGCCGAACTCACAAGGGACGAGGCCTGGGAAAGCAGTTTCACAAGAGCGCTGGCGGCGGAGTAGTCCTTGATTTTCGCAAGGGCTTCCACCACGGCAAACTGCACCCATTCCTCATCGTGCATGGCCTGGCACAGGGGGGTGACGGCTTCGGGAAAAGCCAGTGTGCCAAGGCTCACAGCAGCCTGATAACGCACGTTCACTTCCGGGTCTTTGAGCAGGGCGCGGCAGAGCAGCAGGCAGGACTGATGCGTACGGCAGTATCCCAGAATATCTGTGATAAATATCCGCAAGTCCACATCGTCGTGCTGCAGGTAGGGCTGAATGCTCTCAATGCTGTCCGAGCCGATTTCGCGCAGAATGTCCATGGCCACGTTGCGCACGGGGGCTTCGTCGCTGCTCAGGAGCGGCAGCAGAGCTACAACCACCTGGGGCCCGCGAATTTTGCGCAGTGCGTATTCCGCTGCTTCCTGTACGCCCACACTTGGGCTTTTGATGTGTTCGCAGAGCATGGGAACGGCATCCTGGAGGCCCTGATCGCCAGCGCTGAATGCCGCGTCGCGAATCGCGTCATTTTCGCCCGACTTCAGGGCTTCAAGAATTGCTTTGTGCTGTGGATTTTCCATGTTCATAGTCATGTCCTGCTACGGTGGGGTCAGCCTCTGACCGTTGTTATGATGGCGTTGGCAATATCGTCCACATCAAGAATGAGGTTGGCGAGCTTGTTGTCTACAATCGCCTTGGGCATACCGTAAACGACACAGGATGCCTCATTTTGCGCTATAAGGCAGCCGCCCTTCTCTTTAAGAACCTTGGCTCCTTCGCATCCGTCTGAACCCATTCCGGTGAGAATTGCGCCAAGCGTGCGTCTTCCCATTGCTTTGCCCGCAGTTTCAAAAAGCACGTTTGCCGAAGGTTTGTAAAGGGCATCGCGTGGTTCTTCTGCAACAAAGATTTCTGGCAACGGGCCGCGCATGCGAATGCCCAGGTGTTTGCCGCCAGGGCAGACATACGCATGGCCGGTTTTGAACTTGTCACCATCCTGGGCTTCGGTAACGCTGATCTTGCAAACACTGTCGAGACGCTTGGCAAACGGATTTGTAAAAGCCGCTGGCATATGCTGCGCAATAAGTATGCAGGCCGGAAGATCCGCAGGCAGTGCCGAAAGAATCTTTTGCACCACTGGCGGCCCACCGGTGGATACGCCGATTACAACCAGATCGCGCGGCCCGGTGCAGGGCGTTTGCACATAATCCGCAGGTTGCGAAGGTTGAGGGCGTGGAACCGGAGCCTGAATCTGGTTGATGCGTCTGTACTTGAGTTTGATGATGGTTTTACGCCGTGCGATGGCCCGCACCTTGCGCTGCAGTTCCGCCCCAAAACACTCCCGGTCGCAGCTCATGGTTTTAGGAATAAAATCAAGAGCGCCGTACTCTAACGCCTTTAGTGTGCTTTCTGCGCCGCTCTGTGTGAGAGAGCTGACCATCAGCACGGGAATCGGAGTTTTTTTCATCAACTGTTGCAAAACTCCAAGGCCATCAAGCCTTGGGAGGTCAACATCAAGCGTCATTACGTCCGGATCGAGTTCTTCGGCTTTTTCCAGGGCCTCCTGACCGTTGCGGGCTGTGCCCACAACCTTGATTTCAGAATCCTGCTCCAGAAGTGAAGTAATGGTGTTGCGCATAAAGGTTGAATCATCAACCACGAGGACACTGATCATAGGATAAGCTCACTCCAAAAAATTCTCTCTCTATCTAGTTTTTGTATGCTACGTCAGGCATTATTTTTTTACAAATAAAAAATTACTTGCCAAACTACTCAGTCTCGCTTATGTTCCCTCTCTCAACGGGATGTGGCTCAGCTTGGCTAGAGCGCAGCGTTCGGGACGCTGAGGCCGCGCGTTCAAATCGCGCCATCCCGACCAGCAAAATCAAGGGTTTACGGTAACCACCGTAAGCCCTTTTTTTGTTTTTCCCTTCTTTATTTCCATCGCGCGGCTCTATGCTTTTAAATTTTGAAGAATCTTTTCTGGTTAGTTGCCGACAGTGTCCGGTTTTATCTGTCGCCGTTTGATGGCTGGCAGTCGTCGGCAAGGTGTCCGCAATGGCTTAATCCTATGCCCACAATGTCCAGATTGATCTTGCTAAACCAATAAACACCATGGCGTGATGGCAAGAACAAGCTGTACCCGGTAGCTCTGGCCAATTTAACATGGCAAGCTGCTTTGTTTTTTAATGCATGTACCCATAAAAATAGTGTATAAAACGCGATAAAAAGATCTGTTGAAATTACAAGCCATTAAATCGTCTGAATAGTAATATGTGTCTATACGATTTATGTAAAAAATTTGTCAATTTATGAGATAGTATTTTTAGCAAATATTGAGAAAAATTATTTATTTTTTTGATGTTATGCATGTTGAAAAATAAAGTATAAATAATAATTTCTTGTGTAACTGCCAGAAATAGTAGTTTTCAAAAAAAGCATGAACACATGTTGGTGAAAATAAGGCATACCAAAATAAGTTAAGAATAAGTTTAACTCGCTCATTATATATTGCACCGACAGCAGTCAGACAATATAGATGTTTTGGCTGTCTAATATGAACGTGTATGTAACCAGCTATTCCTGTACTTAATATTTTTGCAGCCAATTCGAGCGGTAAGAGAAAAGAACTCGTCGAATTTTTGATGATCAGGGTCTCTTGAAAATATAATGTGACGAATCTGCCGTAAAGGTAAGAAATAGACTGCTGAATCGGTAGGCTGGAATCCACATGGGCTGGTAGCGTAGTGATGGCGTGAACGTTGGTTCACGCGGTCTGTCGGCAACCTCCTGATCTGTGATTATTCCAGTTTAGGGTTCAGGAGTCAGGTATTCCGCCATTTTTGCCCGGGTGGCGGGATACCTTTTTATGGCGTAGTTAATCAATTCAAATTGTCATATGGGCCAGCAGTAAGGGAATGCTCCCTGTCATCTCCAGATAATCCTGAACCATAGTATTCTGTTATCATTTGAAATGGCGAAACCCCGTTTCTTAGGGGATGCTCATCACATCCCCTAAGAAACGGGGTTTCTTCTATTTTGGGGCAACCGAGGTTAGGCCTGCGGATGCTTGGTCTCGTTGCTCTAGAGGCGCGCTGACGCGCCATGCACCTAGCTCAGTGAGGCAAGGCGCTTGATGGCTTCTTCCGTATCAGCAGGGGAGCCGAAGGCCGTCAGGCGCACATAGCCTTCGCCGGAAGCGCCAAAGCCAGCGCCGGGCGTGCACACAAGAGCCGTGTTGTTCAGCACGTGGTCAAAGAATCCCCAGGAGGTCATACCGTCAGGCACGCTCACCCAGATGTAGGGAGCATTGACGCCGCCGTAGACTGAAAGGCCCATGCCGGTTACTGCGTTGCGCAGGCTTTCTGCATTGCGCTGGTAGCCGTGGATAACGTCCATGACCTGCGCCCGGCCTTCCGGGCTGTAGGTGGCGGCAGCGGCCCGCTGCACAATGTAGGGGCAGCCGTTGTACTTGGTGCACTGGCGGCGGTTCCAGAGGCCGTTGAGCGCAACCTTGCCGCCCTTGGCATCGCTGACCTGGAGCGCCTTGGGCACAACAGTGTAGGCGCAACGCAGGCCGGTGAAGCCAGCGGTTTTGGAGAAGCTGCGGAATTCCACGGCCACTTCCTGCGCGCCCTCAAGCTCGTAAATGCTGTGGGGAACAGAACTGTCGGTGATATACGCCTCGTAAGCGGAGTCATACAGAATGACGCAGCCTTCGCGGCGGGCATAATCCACCCAGCCTTGAAGCGCCTGACGCGAAAGCACGGTGCCCGTGGGGTTGTTGGGGTAGCACAGATAGATGATGTCGGGCCGGGTTTTGGGAAAGTCCGGCACAAAGTCATTTTCCTTGAGGCAGGGCAGGTACACGAGCCTGTCCCACTGCTTGCCGTCAAATTCGCCGGAACGGCCCGCCATGGCATTGGAATCCACATAGACGGGGTAGACTGGGTCAGTCACTGCCACAATGCTGTCAGCGGCAAAAAGCTCCTGAAAATTACCCACGTCCGACTTGGCGCCGTCGCTCACGAACACTTCGTCGGGGCTCAGATCAACACCGCGCGCCTTGTAGTCGTGTTCCGCGATGATTTCGCGCAAAAAGGCATAGCCCTGTTCCGGGCCGTACCCGTGAAACGTGGCGGCATCGCCCATATCGTCCGCAGCCTTGTGCAGCGCCGCAACAACGGCAGGAACAAGGGGACGGGTCACATCGCCAATGCCCAGGCTGATGACGCGCTTTTCGGGGTTGGCTTCCTTGAAGGAGGCGACCTTGCGGGCTATTTCCGCAAAAAGATAGTTGCTTTGCAGCTTGAGAAAATTGCTGTTTACGCTGGTCATCACATTCCTCTGAATCAGATGTGGTATATGCCGGTGAAGACGGTGACGGCTCCGCCGGTCATGTAGACATGGTTGGAAATTTCGTCCCAATGGATGTGCAGGGTGCCGCCTTTGAGTTCCACGTCAAGCTCACGCCCGGTAAGGTTGTTGAGCACGCAGGCAACCGCAACGGCGCATGCGCCGGTGCCGCAGGCAAGGGTTTCGCCCGCGCCGCGTTCCCACACGCGCATTCTCACCTTGGTGGAAGAGATCACTTCCACAAATTCGGTGTTGGTGCGCTGCGGAAACAGCCTGTGGTGCTCAAAACTGGGGCCGATCTTGGGCAGATCAAGGTCGTCTATGCCTTTCATGAACACAACCGCATGCGGATTGCCCATGGAAACAGCGGTAATATCGTAGCCTGCGCCGTCAACCTCGACCGGGCGGGCCACAAAACGCTGGGCGCTTGTGTCGCCCTCGACCAGCACGGGAATATTGGCCGGGGTCAGCACTGGTTCGCCCATATCAACCGTAGCTCCGCAGACCTCGCCGCCTTCAAACAGCAGGCGGACGATTTTTTCCCCGGCGCGGGTTTCAACGCGGATAACATCCTTGGAAAGAATGCCGTGGTCGTGAACATATTTGCCCACGCAGCGGATGGCATTGCCGCACATTTCAGCCTCGGAACCATCAGAATTGAACATGCGCATGCGCACGTCTGAAGTGCCGGAAGGCAGAATCAGTACAAGACCGTCAGACCCGACACCGAAATGGCGGTCGCTGATCTGTCGGGCAAGGTCGTTGGGGTTCTCGACACGTTCTTCAAAGCCATTCACATAGACATAATCGTTGCCGATGCCCTGCATTTTTGTAAAGCGCAGTGTTGCAGCCATATATACTCCTTATCATACGGGGGGCCGAAACAGGCTGCCCATAATTATCTTGGCAGTATCACAAATAAGTATTTATTCTGATTCAAGGCAAAAGTAAACACAGTGCGGCGCGCCTGCCGTGAATCCAACGTGCGGCGGCGGTTTAAGGCCGCAAAAAAAGCGGAGAGCCGCCAGACTCTCCGCTTGATGACCACTGGCCTTCGCCGTCCGTTGCGGCGAACGGCGAGGCCTGTGGCTCCCTGCGGCAGAACCGCAGGGGCCGGAGGCAAGGGGACCATCTTCCCCCCCGGGATGAGACCCCCTGCCCCCAACTATTTCTTAACGACCTAGTGAGCCCAGAGCAGTTCTGCGTACTTGGGCAGAACCCACAGGTTGTCATCAACCATGCGCTCAAGAGCGTCGGCATGGGTGCGGCATTCGGTCATGGCGGGCAGGATGCCGTCACGAGCGGCCTTGGCCTGTTCCAGCGCGCCTTCGGTGCACTGGGCTTTTTCCACGGCCTTTTCCAGCACCGCCACACCCTTCTGGAGTGCAACAATGTGGCCGCGCAGTGCGTTAAAGTATTCCTCTTCGCTTGCAGCGCCCTTGTCGCCAAGCACGGCACGGGTTTTAACCACCGCATCGGCGGCCCTGGTCTGGGCTTCCATGCTGGGCGGCAGCACGGAAGAGCGGATCATGTCGGCCAACAGATTGCCTTCAATGCACACGGTCTTGCTGTAGTTTTCCAGCAGGATGTCCTGACGGGAGAGAATTTCACGCTCGGTCAGGATGCCGTGACGCAGGAAGACGTTCATGACGTCGGGATCGCTGTAGTGCTCAAGAGCGGTAACGGTGTTGTTGTAGTTGGGCAAGCCGCGGCGGGCGGCTTCTTCAGCCCAGGATTCAGCGTAACCATTGCCGTTAAAGACGATGGGCATGTGTTCCTTGAACAGGCGGGGCAGCAGAGACTGCAGGGCCGTGTTCAGATCAGTGCCGCCAGCAACCGAAGCTTCAAGTTCGGTGGCAATGTCGTCCAGGGCGCTGGCAACAGCCGCGTTCAGGGCGATATTGACCGGAGCCACGGACTGCGAGGAGCCCACGGCGCGGAATTCAAACTTGTTGCCGGTGAAGGCAAAGGGGCTTGTGCGGTTACGGTCGGAAAGATCCACGGGCAGCGGAGGCAGGGTGGAAACGCCCACTTCCATGACCGCGCTCTTCTTGTTCTTGGAACCCTTGCCGTTGATGATGGTGTCAAGCACGTCGGTAAGCTGTTCGCCAAGGTAGACGGACAGGATGGCCGGCGGGGCTTCGTTGGCGCCAAGGCGGTGGTCGTTGCCAGCGCCCACGGTGCCGAGGCGCAGGGCCGCGCTGTGCATGTGCACGGCGCGCAGCACGGCGGCCAGGAAGACCAGGAACTGGGCGTTGTCCACCGGCGTGGAGCCGGGGTTGAGCAGGTTGGAGCCATCAGAATCGCTGATGGACCAGTTGTTGTGCTTGCCGCTGCCGTTCACGCCCGCAAAGGGCTTTTCGTGCACCAGGCACACAAAACCGTGCTTGCCAGCCATGTGACGCATCATGTTCATGCAGAGCATGTTGTGGTCGCAGGCGATGTTGGCTTCTTCGTATACCGGGGCGATTTCAAACTGACCGGGGGCCACTTCGTTGTGGCGGGTCTTGGCCGGAATGCCCAGCGAACGCAGCTCGTTTTCCAGATCCTGCATGAAGCTCATCACGCGGGGAGGAATGGAGCCGAAGTAGTGGTCTTCCATTTCCTGACCCTTGGGCGAAGTCGCACCAATCAGGGTGCGGCCAGCAAGCAGAAGGTCAGGTCGCAGGGCGGCCAGATTTTTGTCCACCAGGAAGTATTCCTGCTCGGGGCCAACGTTGGCGCGCACATAGCTGGCCGTGGTGTTGCCGAAGAGCTTGAGAATACGCATGGCCTGACGCGACAGGGCCGATATGGAGCGAATGAGCGGGATCTTGCGGTCAAGAGCTTCGCCCGAGTATGAGTAAAAGTACGTCGGAATGTGCAGGGTGGCCCCGTAAGGAGCGGGGATGATGAACACCGGCACGGAGGGATCCCACGCGGTATAGCCGCGGGCTTCAAACGTGGAGCGGATGCCGCCGGAAGGGAAGGAGGAGGCGTCCGGCTCACCGCTGATCAGCATCTTGCCAGAGAATTCGCTGATAACCTGACCATCAATGGTGGGCGACAGAAAGGCGTCATGCTTTTCGGCAGTGAGGCCGGTCATGGGATGGAACCAGTGCGTGTAGTGCGTGGCGCCGTTTTCGATGGCCCAGTCCTTCATGGCATTGGCGACAACATCAGCGATTTCGGGATTCAGGCGTTCACCATCGCGGATGGTCTTGGCCAGCTTCTTGAACACATCCTTGGGAAGGCGCTTGCGCATGGTGGCTAGACCAAACACGTAGCGGCCAAAGATGTCTTCCGCGCTGCGGCCTATTTCATCAGCGCTGGTGGGGATGACCGGTGCAGTGTTCACTGCTTTGAACAAAGCTTTTTTGCGGGGGGAACTCATACCCTCGTCTCCTTTCTCAAGTTGTTGCTAGTATCAGGCACAGCCCGATTAAAGGGCCTCATCGCCGCGCTCACCAGTGCGGATGCGGATGGCATCCATCACATCACTGATGAAAATCTTTCCGTCGCCAACCTGTCCTGTGCGGGAGATGGACACCACAGCATTCAGAACAGTTTCCAGCATGTCGTCGTGCAGCACGACCTCGACCTTGATCTTGGGCAGGCAGTCCACCTGCATGGTGGTGCCGCGATACACTTCAGTGTGCCCACGCTGGCGACCAAAGCCCTTGATTTCAACGTAGTTCAAGCCGTGGATGCCCATGTCGGTAAGCGCGTCCTTAACCTTGTCAAACATGCTGGGCCGGATGATGATTTCAAGCTTTTTCATAGGTCGTTCCTTTGCTGTTTCCCGTTGGACTACAGGGAGTAGCCGCGTTCGTTGTGCTCGCTCAAATCGAGACCGGTGAATTCCTCTTCAGGCGTAACTCGCAGGCCGACAACCGCGTCAACCACATAGAGGATTATCCGGGAAACTATGTAGCAATAACCCCAGGTAGCCACAATGGACACGATCTGGATCCAGGCCTGTTCAGGATTACCGTAGAACAGACCGTCTGAGTTGTTAATGGCCGCGCAGGCGAACAGGCCGGTGGCAAGCGCACCCCAGGTGCCGCCAACGCCATGAATGCCGACCACGTCAAGGGCGTCGTCGTAACCGAACTTATTCTTCAGGAGCACGCCGCCGTAGCAGATGATGCCGCCAACAAAACCGATCAGCATGGCGGGCAGCACTTCCACAAAGCCCGCGCCGGGGGTGATGGCCACAAGGCCCGCCAGTGCGCCGGAGATAGCGCCAAGGCTTGTGGGCTTGCCGGTACGAATCCATTCAACGAGCATCCAGCCAAGAATACCGCAGGCAGAAGCCATGTGGGTGGTTACAAGGGCCTGACCAGCAAGGGGACCGGAAGCCAGGGCGCTGCCAGCATTGAAGCCGAACCAGCCGAACCAGAGCAGGCCGCCGCCAAGCAGGGTAAGGGGCAGGTTGTTAGGCGTTGCATGCGAGCTGCCAGTGGAAAGCCGCGGTCCAAGGGCCTGGGCACAGGCAAGAGCCGCCGCGCCGGAAGACATGTGCACAACTGCGCCGCCAGCAAAGTCCAGAGCGCCCATCTTGCTCATCCAGCCGCCGCCCCAGACCCAGTGGGCCATGGGCGAGTAGACGAAGAGCAACCACAAGCCGGAGAAAACAAGCATGGCAGAGAAGCGGATGCGCTCAGCGTAGGCACCGGAAATAAGGGCCACGGTAAGAGCAGCAAACATGCACTGATACCCCATGAAAACCGTGTGGGGCAGCTGGGTGGCGGCAGGAGCCGACTCGCCGCCCACACCTTTGAGGAAGAGGTAGGAAAGATCGCCGATTATGCCGCCCACATCTTCGCCAAAGGCCAGAGTGTAACCCACAACGGCCCATAATACAGAGATGAGAGCCAGCGCGCCGTAGCTGTGCATGTGGGTAGAAAGGATATTGCGGGAGCGAACCAGGCCACCGTAGAAGAGGGCCAGCGCCGGGGTCATCAGCATGACCATGGAGGCGCAGATCAGAATAAATGCAGTATCCGAGGCGTTCATACGGGCATCCTTCAGCGTAGTTCGGACCGGCGAGGGAGGCAGGGTACCGCACAGTGCGGCAGGCTGGTTTCCGTCGTTCCGTTCCGCGTTTAATAGAACCTCATCCTCGTGGGCTGGCGCCATGCCCACACTGCGACACGATGCCGCAGCAATACCCTGCTTACGCATGAAGTGTGCCAAATGTGTTTCACTGTGGGGGAAAAAGATGTAACAAGCTGATTTTATGTATATTTTTATTTTTAAGGGCAGACAGGAAGAATTGCAGGGGGTTGGCGTCTGTGGAATATTTCTACGTTGATGTAGAAAAAAAGAGGCCCCCCGGAGCGCTGTTTCTTGGCGCATGGGGAGCTTCTTTAATAGTTGTGTTATTTAAGTATTTTATATGAAAAAATCAAAAAATTTCAAAAATGTAGAAATTATTGGTACATCTTTGTAATGAGCGAAGAATTATTAAATAACATACTAGAATTTATTATAAAAAATTCGTATTTGGAGCAAATTCTGGCCTTTTTTCAAAATACCGTTTTGTAGAAACTGTATATCTACTCGGTTTCGTCCTTACGGTACACGGGGCGAAAAGCCTTGTAGGTTATGCCGTACTTTTTCATGCGCAGAGCCATGATCCTTTCCGTCAATCCAAGGCTTGCTGCGGCCTTGCCCATCTGGCCCTGGCTGAACTCAAGCGCTTCGGTGATTGATGCGCGTTCCAGTTCGTCCAGCTGTTCCTGCAAACTGCCGGAAAGCCCCTGCCGGATCAGCCCGGGCGTGAGGCCGGAACTGGCGGCGGCGCGGCTGCCGTGCAGGGCAGGGGGCAAGTGCTGGGGCAGAACAAGGCCTTCGCGGCCCAGCAGCAGCACGGCGCGCTCCATGACGTTTTCAAGTTCGCGGATATTGCCCGGCCAGGTATAGCGTTGCAGCATATCCATAACAGAAAGGGAGAGGCGCACATTATTGCGCCCGTTGGCCAGTGCGTATTTTTTGATAAAGTGGTTTGCCAGCGGCAGAATGTCCTCTGGCCGGAAACTCAGGGGCGGCAGGAAAATGGGGAAGACGTTGAGGCGGTAGAACAGATCGCGGCGGAAGGTTTCTTCCTCAACCATTTTTTCCAGATCGCGGTTGGTGGCGGTGATAAAGCGCACATCAACATAATGCGTTTCCATGCCGCCAAGGCGCTCAAAGGCCCTTTCCTGCAGCACGCGCAGCAATTTTGCCTGGGTCATGAGCGAAAGCTCGCCCACTTCGTCCAAAAACAGCGTGCCGCCGTTGGCAAGCTCAAAGCGCCCCTTGCGTGTGGCGTTTGCGCCGGTAAAGGCTCCGCGTTCATGGCCGAACAGTTCGCTTTCAATGAGGTTTTCTGGCAGTGCGGCGCAGTTGAGCGAAATAAAGGGCTTGTTGGCGCGTGTGCTGCCCGAATGGATGGAGCGCGCAGCAAGTTCTTTGCCCGTGCCGGATTCGCCCTGTAGAAAAACTGTGGTGCCGGACGGGGCAACCTGAGCAATCTGCGCGTAGACCTTTTGCATCACTTCTGAATTGCCCACAAAGCCGCGCGGCCTCAGGGGCGAGGAAGCTTCTTCATCCATGCGCCCCTGCGATTCGAGGGCGGCATGCCCAAGCAGGGTTGATATAATGGTGAGCAGGCGCATTTCGTCTTCAAGCGTGGCATCGTCCACGAGCAGATGGTCAACCGACAGCGCGCCCACAACCTGGTCGTTAAGGCAGATAGGCACGCAGATGAAGGAAATGCCCTCCTTGCCCAGATCACGAGAGCGGGTGCGGTTCAGAAAAAGGGGCTCTTCAGATACATTAGATATGTACATGGAGCGCCCGGTTTCGATCACGCGCCCGGTGATGCCCTCGCCGCGCACGTAGCGGCCCCGGCGGGCCTCGGCGGGTTTGAGGCCGTAGGCAGCCTCGATGCGGATTTCGCCGCTGTTGGGCGAAATAAGCGTGATCGCGCCGCGCATCATGTGCAGATGCTCTGCCATGAGCTGGAGCGCCTTGTTCAGGGCAACCCCCACATCCGTGGCGGAGTTGACCACATTGGAAAGATCCAACAAAAGGCGCAGCTGCTCTTCGCGGTGGCTGTCTGCGTTGGCGGGAGAGCGCGACACGGTGCCGGGACGGGGAGATGTATTGCTGGATTTTTGCATGCCGTGCTTATACCTCAGGCCGGGGCAAACATGCAATCCGTCAGGGGGTTACTAGCCGCAAGAAAGGGCTGCCAGGGGGGGGAGGGCACTTGCGCGGGTTGGGGGCTGGGCCAGATTAGGTTGCAGTGGGTAGTGGGAGAACGGACTTTGCGGGGGAAGGGGATAGCGGCCTAACTGATTTAGCGGCTCGACAGGATTAGGAAACCCCAGCTCTTGATCTGACCATCGCGAAGCTCCTGACCGCTGAATTTTATGCCAATTTTAAAAAGTCGCTTGACACCTGCCCCCTATTGCCGTAGATACACCCTTCACAGCGCGTCCCCATCGTCTAGCCGGCCCAGGACAACGGCCTTTCACGCCGTCGACAGGGGTTCAAATCCCCTTGGGGACGCCAATTAAGAAAGCAAGCTCTTACGAGAAATCGTAGGAGCTTTTTCGTTGTTGGGAAGGATTTGCGGCTCTACACCAATGGCGGGGGCAAGCCACTATAATGGTTCCACGCTGACGCACAGCGATGCGCAATTGGAGAAAAAATATTTAAAACGGGCAGCAAAAGCTGTACGTGTCCTTTTGATATATGAAATCCCTTTTTGGTGTTTAAATTCTTATAGCATGCTGTTATCTAATCTTATTATTGATTGGCAGCTTTCTCCACCAATGTATAACTCGTGCTGCGTCCGCCGCTCTCGCCTTGCCGCAAAATGTCTTATCCGATCAATTCCCGAATATCCCGCAAGGCGGAATCAGGTGAACATTTTGCGAGTTTGGCGTATTTGCCGCTGGTCAGTTTTCCCTTGAATCTGGTTAACAGGCGGTTGATGATAGCTCGCTGGCGTTTGCGCCCAGCATCATTTCAACAACGGCTTCCGCGTTTCTGCTCAGGGCATCAGGCCCGCCGATGTCAATTCCAAGCCTTCGAGCCAGTGAAGAGCGCACCGGAGCCACGTCAAGAGATTCCCCTTCAATTACGCTCGACTTCACCGCATCCGGGGGCAAAATCTCCAAGCCAGCCTCAAGCGCGAGGAGAAGCCAAGGGCTTGCATCCGCCTTTGGAGCAGACCCTGCTTGTGGCGCATGGCGGCAAGCTGTTCCGCCAGCTTTGCAATGGCCCACTGGAATGATGGTCAGTCCGGCCGCCTTTCGTGAATATAGCGCAGAACCACCGCATTTCTTCGGCATATATTCACCGCAAAAATTGCGGTGAATATATGCCGTAAGCGCCGCATTTTTGTTGCGGGGGCATCAAAATGCATGACGACTTTGATAATGCGTCCGCCATGCCATCTGTCCGTTAAAGGTCGGCCAAGGGAGCACTGCATCCTCTTAGGATAAGCATTACTCTCAGAGCTGTGGGCAACAGTTCATTGGCTGGCGGACACAGAAAAAATTCCGTGAGAAAAATCTGACCTGTATCTAGCGGGAAGAAGTGAAACCACTTCTAGAGCCGTCGGCCCTGCAAAAATCTGATTACGATAACGACAACCGCAATGACCAAAAGTATGTGGATAAAGCCACCCAATGAATAGGATGTAATTATTCCCAACAACCACAATATGACAAGGACAACAGCAATCATTTCAAGCATATGCACCTCTGCGTTTGATGTTAATTGCTTCATGGGCAGAATCGTCATTACAAACCAGATACGCGTGTGCGGTAGAG
Organism: Desulfovibrio intestinivivus; assembly: GCF_053570665.1. NCBI lineage: Bacteria > Pseudomonadati > Thermodesulfobacteriota > Desulfovibrionia > Desulfovibrionales > Desulfovibrionaceae > Desulfovibrio > Desulfovibrio intestinivivus. Next base: position 2,569,881 of record NZ_JBRBQT010000001.1, read on the forward strand.
CACATACATTACCAACTTATTATTGTACCTTTAAAACGATTGCTCGAACAAAATATGAAATATATAATATTTTATCATAACTTTTGAGGATACCAAGATGCTTAAAGATCCTGCCCCAGACCAAAACCGCCTTCTTGCAGTATTACCCACCCATATTTATGACATGTTGCTCCCTCAGCTGGAGTTGGTGTCAATGCCGCTTGGCAAAGTTTTATACGAATCCGGCGATGTCATGCGCCATGTCTATTTTCCAATAGACTGCATTATCTCGCTATTATATGTGATGGAAAACGGCGCTTCAGCGGAAATTTCCGTAGTTGGCAATGAAGGCGTCATTGGCATCTCACTGTTCATGGGAGGGGAAAGTACCTCCAGCAGAGCTTTGGTACAAAGTGCTGGCCAGGCATATCGCCTGAGCGACAAGCATTTTAAAGATGCTGTTAGCTGTCACGTTGAAATGCTACAACTGATGCTGCGTTATGTTCAGGCATTAATTACGCAGATGGCGCAGACAGCCGTATGCAACCGGCATCATTCCATAGATCAGCAGCTCTGCCGTTGGCTTTTGCTCTCACTTGATCGCCTGCCGAGCAATCAGTTGAGCATGACGCAGGAGCTGATCGCCAACATGCTGGGGGTTCGCCGCGAGGGAGTTACCGAAGCCGCAGGCAAGTTGCAGCGACTGGGGGTCATTGAATACCGCCGGGGGCAGATTACAGTGCTGGACCGCCCAAAGCTTGAAGAGCTGTGTTGTGAATGCTACGCGGTTGTCAAAGCAGAAACCGACCGCCTATTGCCTTTTCCACCAAAAGCCCCTGGTAAAACCTAGAAGAATCAGAAACTGCTGAGTGCAAAGCAACATATATCTCCCCTCCACCACAAGCGGTTTGACAGGCCCTTCATAACCTGCCTGCCAAACTGCTTATGTGTCCAAGGGGTGTGCTTAACGGTTTTTGTTGTCCTGCGAATTACCGTATAGTCCCCCTGCCAAGCCACCCAGGGCTCCGCCAACCGCGGCTCCGACAGCCCAGTTTCCTCCCGTCAGCGCGCCTATGCCAGCTCCTGCGCCAGCGCCCAGTGCTGCGCCCGACAGGCCGCCTTGTTGGGTTTTACTCATATTTGTGCACGCCACGGGACCAGCAAACAGAAGAAAAATTGCAATGGTTGGGGCAAGTAGTTGTTTCATCATGATTCTCCATAGCTAATTAATATGCAGGCTGAGTTTTTTGTTTCTTGTGGCTTCCCATGGTTTGCTCAAGCCTCGTGGAAGTGTCACTTCCAGAACCAGGCATTGAAGCTTTAAGCTTGGGCTGCACCAACTCGCTCCACAACACATCAAGAACAAGCCTGTCCTGCTTGCTGGGATTATTCATGCTGTAGCTGTTAACGGCACTGCGAAGCTGTTTGAGGCTCATACCGTCCAGCCCGGTGCACCAGCTGCCGATCATGCTCTGCCGCAACGGCAGAATGCCTTTTTGACCCTGCCATTCCTTTTCGAGCTCAAACACGCTCACGATGCCTGCAAGAAAAGCGTATTGCTCAAGCTCTGATGAAGAATCCCACATCTTCAAGGTAATAACAGGCGCACTGCCCTGTTTTTCAGTGTTCGCTGCATGTGCATTGCCAGGAAAGGCCCATATAACCATTATGACGACCATTGCTGCCACACAAAACATAAACCAGTACGTCATTTTGACCATTGTAATTTCCTTATTGATATCATGCATCATGCTCTCCTTATTCATATCGACCATTGCCATGTTGGCGAATATCAATTCATACCACATTTGACGCACTAAAAAGGTAAAACAAGAGTAATGGAACCAAAGTTTTGTGCCACCTTCTGCTTTTTGAATTCTTCAGTCAGGTAAACATGTCTGTAGGCAATTTGCAGGCTGTTTATGGTTACGGCTGCTCCAAAGCTTGCTTCCCCCACAAAGGGTTCTTTGGCCACGCGATGACTGTCACCCCATGTGTTGCCGTCTAGAAAAATATTGTGGGCAACAGCGCGACCTTCAGCACCAGCGAAAATATAAAAACCCCAATCTTTGGCTTGTCGTCCCCCCATGTCTTCTGGGGTTGGCGCACCAATGCTCGAACTGGGATGAATTTGTGAAGTGTTGAAGGATGGGGGCAGGTTCCAGCCAAGGCGTAGTTCCGAACCCGCAGTTGCCTGCGTCAGCACGTTGCCAGCTGTGAGTGTGTGGTAAGGCAAAACATCCCAGCTTAATCCCGACCAAATACTTTGTTTGTTGAGGCGATAGTTTCTGCCCCAGGAGATGGTCATGGCAGGCTCATCATGCAGTTGGTTGTCCCAGCCCTTGGCGGTTTCAAACCCGCGCAACCGGTGGACGCCATTTTGCGCATATTCCGCCAGGGCGCTTGGTCCCACCACGCCCGCTGTAAGCTCAAAAGTGTCCATCATCTGCGTCTGCTTGGCGTGCAGGGCCAGGAAACTGTAAAGATACCCAGCGTACGGGCGATCATCTTCTTGAAGATCGCGAATCGTGGTATCTTCGGGCGTATAAATGGACTGTCCTGCCCCTGCTGAAATATTGTATTGTGTAACTTGTTTATTTTGTGTCTTTTCAAATTTTTCCATTACCGAGTCAAAAGTATCCGGGAAAATTCCATTTTTTGTAAGTGTATTTAGTGGTTTAGATATAACTCTAAACTTAACGGCATTGGTATAGTACCCATCGTGGTGGTAAAATGAATCATTCTCATAATAGAGTACAAAAGTGCTCTTTTCCGCTTGTGTGTTGTCGGCTTTGTCTGGTTCAACTGCAAAGCACAGGCTATTTGTCAAAAGAAAAATTACAAGAAAGAGTGGGATAATATGGCAGTTCATAGTTATTCCTATGTTATTACAATAATAATTACTACGAACTGCCTTTACAATTTCACATATGATGCAACGTTCATCTACAAAATGATCTGATGCAAAACGTTGCTCCGAAACTGTGTTGACGCTTATAAATATGCTTGCGTTTTGCTTTGGCAAAACATTACACAATTATTCTTTAAGATTGTTTACAACGGACTTGACTCCCTTCACACGTTTTGCAATATGGGCGGCTAGCCTGGAGTGCTCCGACGAATCCGTTTTTCCCGAAAGGGTCACAACATTGTCCTTTGTTTCAACACTGATATTCAGCGTTGAAAGTCCCTTTTCTTTAAGAATGTTTGCTTTAACGGCCGCAGTGATTGAAGCATCATCAACGTACTCACCAACTGACTGGTGTGCAGCGGCATCAACAAGCAGATTGTTCACAACACCAGTAACGCCATTGACTTTTTTTGCTACGCGCACTGCAAGGTCTGAATGCGCTACGGTATCTATTTTGCCAGAAAGAGTAACGACTCCGTCCTTTGTCACCACATTGATGCTGAGCGAAGAAAGACCCTTTTCGCCCAATATTTTGCTTTTTACGGCCGTTGTAATAACAGAGTCATCAAAGTATTCGCCTGCCGTTTGAGTGGAGTCATTGCTTGCTGCGGACGCATCGTGCATTGTTGACATCGCAAGCGCCAGGCCAAGAGTGAAGATGAGGGCAACAAAAAAATCAGCGCATAGATTTTTCATGGCAATGCCATTTCCTTGTTTAGAGTTTATACATTTTTGCGGTAAGCTATGGGCAACAGTTAATCATCACGGGATTCTCTTATGCTGTCCTTGATGTCATTATACGAAGCATTGATCTTGCTGACGTTCTTCTGCACATTGCCCTCCACCTCCAGCTGCTTGTCGCCAGTTATTTTGCCAACAACTTCTTTTGCATGGCCACTTATTTCTTTAAACTTGTTTCTGACTTTGTTATTTTTCATGGTATTTTCCCGTGTTAACGTGCGATACAGTGTTATGTTGGTGTTTGAGGGCATTTTCTGCGCAGTTGGCAAAAAATGCCCTCAACCTTTTACTCAAATGCTCTCCGCAGCGGGCATGTTGCGATCAGCACCTTTTACTTTTCAGAATTGAACTCGGGCATTGCCTTGATTGTTTCTTTGGTCGCACCTGGCAAAATAAAGCGCGAATCCATCACCTTGAACTGGTTGAGCGGAACAACAATGTCGTGCTTGCCCATACCAAGGAATCCGCCGGTACTCACAACTGCATACGCAAGGCCTTCGCTGGGCGTTACAATAATATCTTCAATGCTGCCCAGCTTTACCTTGTCCTCGGTGAATACATCCTTTTTCATGATATCCTTTGTGATGCTCCACCCCTTTGAAGCGGTGATGGTCTGTTCTTTTGTCGCTCCAACTGTCTGGGCTTGTGCCATTGAGGCCCCGGCAACCAGTGAGATGGATGCAACAAGCGCGCAAATCATAATCTTCTTGAAGAAATACATATTGCTCTCCCGGTAATAGTTTGACTGCATCTGCATGCACATTGGCGGAAATTTTCTAGATAATATCTAGTTTTCCAGGCAATGAGCGTTGCAATACTGATGCAAAATATATTGCTGCTGGATTATTGTTTACTGACACGGCAAAGACTGGGCTTCGGTAAAAACAATTTGGTTTTTTTAATTAATTTGATTAATAATTTTTATAAAAACAGTTATACTAACTGCTATAATGAAATCATTATTATAATAAGTACAATTTATAAGGCTTTTATAAAACTGATATGGATGCATATTTAAAGAGATTTACCAGCTGAACTTACCTTCATGCAAAAAATAAATACCGTCTGTACGCTATGACACATTGTTTAATTTTATTTCATACAATTAATAAAAGTCAAAAGTATGTACATAATAGGCACAATTATTTCATTAATATAGTGCCCGTTGATTTAGAAATTGAGATAGCATTTGCGAGATTGATAACTTCGCAGATCCTTGCGATAGAATCATCCCGGCTCTGCACAGCCATGATCGGGCGGTTTTGGAGTAGACAGGAAACGGAATCTTTGTGACCGGGCTTGGGCATGAGCAGGGCATGAAAGCGCTGTATTTTACATCCGGCCTAGGATTTTTCAGCAGCACATGCTCACAAGCGGAAGGGTATGGCAGGGCTGAAGGTGTGCTTACCCCTGCCGTTGGGCGCCGTCTGTTGGGCGAGCGCCAGACGTGTGACTTTTGACGTATCCAGCAGTTGCCAACCGACCACTGTTTGCTGGTGGGCGTTCTCCGGTTAACCATATGCGCGTGTATCAGGATAATGTGGCAGAACAGCCTGTTGGGACAAGACTAACCGACAGCCAGCTTGCAAAGCGCATACTGGCAAGGTTTTCACACTGCAACGAAATCATCGTTGGTGCTCTGTCGGATTCGGGATTGCTGCGGCATGAATGATGAGGGCGGGAGGGTGCGCGTCAGTGTCACCAGGCTTACTGCGATGCGCAGCCCCCAAGACAAGGAATGTCTGAAATTCTCGCCAGGGCATTCAATATGGGATCATTGCTGTTCGGCTAAGCAGTTAGCTCCAACATGCTGAGAGAGTATGGATTTTTTCGTCGTCGCGGATTCAGGAGATCTTCCAAAGAGGTCGTGCCGAGCAGATTGAGTTGGATGATCTGGAAAAGCTGCTGCACGGATAGCCTGAGGCTGCTGAGGAGTTTCTGGTGCTCGGGGAGCAGATAGACCGGTTGAATCCAAGGCTACTTTTTTCGGGGCGATTACCCCTACACCTGGGGAAAGTTTACCCATGGCATATTTTACCCCTACTTGCGTCAGAAAGCGGTTGCAAGCTGAGGCTGTGCTAGCAAAAAGCACCCCCTCACCTTGAAACCGCCTTCTTCGTTGCCAGGGGCATAGCCTGCGCCGCGTGCGCTGCCCGGCTGTAACCCAATTCCCTTTTCGCTTCAGTCACCGTCATGCGTTGCCCTGTGCAGAGGTCCTGCCATGCCACACCCGGGTCACACGCAATACATGACGCGCTTAATGCTCGATAAAGCTAAGCAAATCAAGGGTTAACTGCTCTTTATCAGTTACAAGAAGTCCATGGGGCGCCCCCTTGTATTCAATCAGCTTTACCCCTGGAATACTTTTTGCGGTCATACGGGCAGAGGCGTCTATTGGCACTATTTTGTCTTCTGTTCCGTGAATGATCATTGTCGGCACTGTGAACGCAGGCAGATCATGCCGGAAGTCTGTTGTGGAAAAGGACTTCAGGCATTCAATTGTTGCCTTCAAGCTGGCTTGCATGGCTATGGCGCGAGTCCATTCCAGCAATTCGTTGCTGACCGGGCTGGAAAGTATGCCTATTCCAAAAAAGCTCTTGAAAAAGTCGGCAAAGAATTCCGAACGGTCCTTTTGCAGTGCTCTGGCGATCAGATCAAACTCAGCCTGTTCTGTCCCGGCGGGGTTGTCTTCTGTTTTAAGCCGGTATGGGAGCACAGAAGAAACAAGCGCCGCCTTTACCACAGACCTGCCGCCATGGCGGGACATGTACCGGGCCACTTCACCGCCGCCCATGGAAAAGCCTACAAGCGTCACATCCTGCGCGCCTGTCTGCTTGATGACTGCGGCCAGATCATCAGACAGTGTGTCGTAATCATATCCGCTCCATGGCTGCGATGAGCGGCCAAAACCCCTGCGGTCATAAGTGATAGCACGGTACCCGGCCCCAGCAATTGCCATGGCGTGATCATCCCACGTATCCGCTGACAGGGGCCAGCCGTGCAGCAGGATAACGGGGCTGCCAGTGCCCCAATCTTTGACATACAGTTTTGTGTTGTCAGTTGTGGTCACATAATTCATGATTTTATCCCTTGGTTATCGGTTAATACAAATTTTATTTCAGTATATTATATAATTTTAATAAATATTATTCACAAATAGTTATGTATAAACATAACTAATGTGATATAATTATACAATCTGATTCATTTATTACAATGTGAAGATTATATATTGTAAGGATTTATTAGTCTGTTCGGCATCACACATTATAACAATAGATAGATAAATTCTGAATTTATAGTTCATATCATTGTTGCCCGGCTAAGCCGCGAAACCTAAGAGGCTGATGCTGTAAGAATTTTCAATTTTTTGTAGTCTCGGATTCAGGAGTTCATCCAGCGAAGCCGTGCCGAGCAGACTGAGCTGGATGATCTGGAAAAGCTGCTGCCCGGACAGCTCGAGGCGGCTGAGGACTTTTTGGTGCAGGGGGAGCAGATAGATCGTCAGGCAGGGTGTGCATCTTGATGCCGCCCTTTTTCTGGCGGAACGAGGCCCAGGGAAAAGCGACAGGCAAAGCTTGATGGTGGTGGCGTCCAGGCTGAACAGCTTGGATTTGAAGCGGAACTTGTGTTTCGGGGCTTTTGCCGCACACTGGCCGCGCATTTCGACGAACAGGGCCTGGGAAAAACCACAGGCCTGGAGTTGTTGGCGTCAGCAACGGTGGAGCGGGCCACGGTTTTCAGGCCCAGTGATACAGGCGTCTCCCTGCCGCGCTCAGACAACGCAGGCCGTCGCGCATGGAGCGCCCGCGCAAGCTGGGTAAAAGCCATGGCGATGAACTGTTCCTTGAAGCCTAATTTGCGCGATGAACGTCCTGTTTTGTGCCGGCGTTCGAGCTTCTGAAAAATATGTCTGGGAATCAGCGGTGGCGTCAGGAGAAAAGCGTATTATGGTGACTCAAGTCCAAAATATTCTTGTGTGGCAGGATGTTGTTGCTATTTTTTACCACACGTCACCGATATTTCGGACTTTTTTATTACTCCTTAGCCGGACTGCAATGATATGGGACTATGTTTTTCGCAATGATCGGCCAGAGGCGTAAATTTTGGTGGCGCTGTTTTGGGCTGGTTGAAGGCCACAATAAAAATGGGCCCTAAGGCCCTGTGGTGACTCTTGCATCGTGAGAGTATCCGGCAATTGCAAAACTCGGCGTGCCCGGTTTAGCGGCAACAACTCCGGGCGCGCCCGTTTGATTTGACAAAAAGTGTCATCACTTGTCTTAAAAAAATCCTCTATCTTTTCAAAAAATTGCAAATTCTGTCAAATGTGCGCTGAAACTGCCTATCAATATTACTGTACATTTTTGTAAGCACAGGAAATGGGTCTTCATGTCTGTATTTGTAAGTATACTGCATTATTTCAACATGAATTCCATTCTTTTCTTTTTCGCAAAAAGTATTGCGAATTTCATTAACCATAACGACATGGTCATCAGCCAAGGCGATCACGTAGCGCCGTGATCCCATGTCCCGCAGGTGTGCCTCACGTTCTCTGCTGCCTGTCCCATAGTCCAGCATACAGCGAAAGGCCTTTTCAAACTCGGTGTTGTCAGAGAGCAAAACTTCAAGTCTTTCTTTTGAGAGCAGGCACTCCCGGAGTTTGCCCACAGCTTCGCTGTCGAGAATAAATTTTGATTCCGGGTGCAGGCCGCTGACAACAGGCCCGCCACAAAATGAAACATGCCGCGATGCTGAAAAATAGTCCGACCTGTTTGCCATCATAAGAAGATCACCGAGAAGGGTTCCAACGGAGTAGGTGAAAAAGTCAATTGTGGCAGTTTTATCGATAGCAGGGTGAAGATCAGTCTTTATTGTCTCCACAAGCTTGATGAGATCATAGTAACTTTCAAGACCAGACTGGATAAAGCGCTCAGGCTGCTCGCAAAGCCGTGCGCTGATGGCCGCATTGACAAAGCTGGAACTGGTGAGCGTTGGCAGGGTACGCTTCCGCTCGCGGCTCAGGTGCGCCATGCGTTGCGGATCTGCCCACCGGGCCGGGGCACGGTTCATATGAAATGCGAGGGGAAAAAGAACAACGGCGTGACCAGTCGCTTCAACTACTGATGCGGCCCACGGTAGATATTTGGTCCAGTATCGTTCATTCAGGCCATGAAGCATGATGACAACGTTGCGGGCTTTTTCCATACGGGCCGGCATCATCACATGATATCTGAAATTATTATTCTCCTGAATTTCTTCATCAACTTCTGATCCCGTGGCGCTGGCAGGGGTCTGGGAATCTGCCGGGCCGACCTTCTGCCGAGCAGGTGAGTGAAAGCTGAAATTTTTGACGACAAAGTTATCCCCAAAAGGTACTTCGTCCTCTGAAAAGCTGATTCCGCCAGAAAAAAGTGTGACAAGTTTTGAATAAAGCATAGATGTAACCATTCAACTCCGTTCGATAGAAATGTAATTTAAATGATATTATAAACATATATTGACTACTGCCACCCAGGTTTAAATAATATAGTTACATAATATTGAAATGTCATTACATATATGCGCCCATTCAACACCAGCTGATACAATCAGGCAAAATATGCAAGTATTGTTTATTGTTGAACAACAACAGATACTTCATGTTCCTGTTGGTCATCAACCAAAGGAACAAGCAAGTCATTTTGAGCAGTTCCATCAAGTGTGATGGAAAAGTTCTTGCCTCCGGCATATTCCTGAGTGATTTTTATGTGATAGACCGCACTAAGATGGCGATAATGGACAGTGCAGCAGTCCCAGTTCGCAGGCAGGCAGGGCACAATTCGCAAGGCGCCATTTTCGAGGTTGATTCCCAAAAGAGATTCCAGCATCAACCGGTACATCCAGGCGGCTGAACCCGTATACCATGTCCAGCCGCCGCGCCCAACAAGGCCGGGGGCGGCATAAACATCGGCGGCAGCCACATAGGGTTCCACTTCGTAGCGCGCCACATCCTCCGCAGTTTTGCAGTGATTTACCGGATTGATGATGTTGAAGACTTCCCATGCACGTCTGGAATCACCCAGCTGGGCAAAGGCCATAGCCGCCCACACGGCTGCGTGGGTGTATTGGCCGCCGTTTTCGCGCACACCAGGCGTGTATCCACTGATATAGCCGGGGTTGGGGGCCTGCACATCAAAAGGTGGTGTAAACAGCGTTACCAGTTTGTCCTCGCGTCGCACAAGGTAGTCATCCAGCGCCAGCATAGCCAGTGTGGCATGCTCCGCACTCCCTGCTTTTGAGAGTACCGACCAGCTTTGCGCTATGGAGTCGATACGGCACTCACTGTTTTCTGCCGAGCCCAGGGGGGTGCCGTCATCAAAATATGCGCGCCGATACCATCCGCCATCCCAGCCGTGGGTTTCGATTTTGTCTTTCAACACCGCCAGGTGACTTGTACATTCCTGATAAAAAGGCAAATCACCGCGCGCTGCCGCAAGGGGACCAAACCTGGAAAGCACATCGTAAAGGAAAAAGGCCAGCCAAACGCTTTCACCTTTTCCACCAGCGCCAACCTTGTCCATTCCATCATTCCAGTCGCCAGAACCCATAAGCGGCAGCCCGTGTGCGCCAAATTTTAACCCATAGCGGATTGCCAACACACAATGCTCATAGATTGCTGCCGTGATTCCTGAATCGGAAGGCTGGTCGTAATAGGCATCTTCATCGTCCTTGAGGGGCCGTCCTGTGATCAAGGCAACCTGCTCGTCCAGTATGCCGGTATCCTGAGTGGAGCTGATATAACGGCAAACTGCCTGGGGCAACCAGAGGTAGTCGTCTGAACAGTGCGTGCGCACCCCTCGCCCTGACGGCGGATGCCACCAGTGCATGACATCTCCCTCTGCAAACTGCCGCGATGCGCATAAAAGTATCTGTTCACGCAGCAAATTGGGTGCGGTATGCACAAGAGCCATTGCGTCCTGCAACTGGTCGCGGAATCCGAATGCACCGCCAGACTGGTATATGGCTCCGCGCCCCCACATCCTGCAGGCTATGGCCTGGTACAGCAGCCAGCCGTTGGCCATCACGTTGAAAGACGTATCTGGTGTTTCCACATAGGCAGAACCAAGCAGGCGATCCCACTGCCGCCAGACCCTGCTCAGGGATTCCTGCGTTGCCTCCGCTCCTTTAAACCGCATGGCAAGTTCTCTGCATTCATCTTTGGATTTCCCGACTCCAAGCCTGAATGTAATGACCCTCTCCTCGCCAGCGGCAAGAGTGAACGGAACCTGAATAACGGCACACGGGTCCAGGCCAACGCCGTTTCGGCCAGAAAGGCGGCTGCGCCCCATGGCCGCCGGATTATCCAGCGAGCCATTGCGCCCCAAAAATTCAGCGCGGTCGCAGCTCACAGATTTAATGCTGTCGTCTGTGCCAAAAAATGCCGTTCGATCAGGAAACTCAGAATTGTAGGAATTGCAGGCAAAAACTGTCCCGCTCATCTGGTCAACTTCTGTGGCTATGTGCATACGTGTTTTCTCCGGCAAATCGCCCAGAACCCATGCCACATAACCCGTTGCCGACAGTCTGCGCGGTATTGACGACACATTTTTCACCGTCAGCCGCATGCATTTTACCGGGGCGTCCACATCAACATGCACAAGAAGCTCTGATTGTATGCCGCGTTCCGTATGCTCAAACACGCTGTAGCCGAATCCGTGCCGGGTTGTGTAGGGTGTTTTGCCTCGGCATGGGCGGGGGGTTGGAGACCAGAAGTAGCCGGTGTCGTTATCGCGAATATAGAAAGCCTCGCCCCTTGAATCACCCACGGGATCGTTTGACCATGGGGTAAGGCGATGCTCATGGGCATTTTCGCTCCAGGTAAAGGCGAGCCCTGTTTCCGAAATAACTGTTCCAAATTGTGGATTAGCGAGCACATTGGCCCATGGAGCAGGTGTTGCCTGGCCCTGGGCCGTAATTATGACATACTCCCGCCCATCGGGAGTAAAACCACCCAATCCGTTAAAAAGTATAAGGTCATTGCGCGGGGCAGGCAGGGCGCTCTCCTTACGGAAAGCTCTTGGCCCGTCCGACAGTGCGAGATAGGGAATTGTATTGACTGGCGCTATGCGACCTTTTACCAGTTGCGCCAAAGGACCTTTGTCGTCTGTGATGATGACCCGGGCAACTGCCTGCATCAGGATTCTGTCTTCTTCAACTATGCGATCCGAGGAAAGGACGAAAATCCCCCCCGGTTTCCCAAGGCTACTGCCATTTCCCTCTGCAATAAGCCCCATGATCTGGTCATGCAGAAGCTGCCTGTATCCGGCCTTGTCTTCATTCCAGATTACCAGGTCAACCCGTAGTCCTTTAAGGTTCCAGTAGGTATGCGCTCGCAAAAGCTGGCGGACAAGCTCGATATTATCAACGCTTCCTATCCGCAACAGCAATATGGGAAGGTCGCCGGACAGCGTGTACCCCCAAAGTCCGGACTGCCCCTTGCTGTTTTGCACAAGCAGAGAGCTTTCAGCACGCAGTTGCGCATTGGCGTATAAGATTGAGTCTGCCAGGCCGGTATAAAGTTGCGCCTCCACCTCGGTGGCGTGGATCTGGCGCAGCAATATTTGACCACGCACCCAGGCCATACGGGAAACACGGTCGGCAATGCCCTTATCCCGGTATTTTTCAATGAGGGCCATGGCTGTTGCCCGTGATTCGCCCACGCCAGAAACAACATCAATTATGGCAGACTGCCCGGACTCAAGCGTGATGCGGGTGCGCACAGAAACAACCGGGTCAAGCACGGCCCCTGCACTGTCAGAAAGATCAACAACATCCCTGTCCATTGCCCTTGGATTTTTTATGGTGCGCTCACGGCCAATAAATTGTCGTCTGTTGGTTTCGTAAGAAATGGCGTCAACAGGCACGCCATGAACGGCCATCATGTGCAGCATGCAGGGGGTATTTTCTTCTTCAGACCGGGCGCGGCGGGTGCATAGAATTGCAAACTGATCTTCAACTATTTCGGTCTGGACAAAAAGATTGCTGAATGCAGGATGCAGGGCATCAGCGGCGGAAGGAGCAAGAACCACCTCGGCAAAACTGGTTATGTCGAGGGTTCGCTGTTCCAGAGAATTGTTCGTGATCTTTGTTCGCCGCAGTTCAACATCGTGTTCTGGCGAAACCGCAATGTCAGTATGCACATCATACTTAAGGTTACGGCAATGAAATTCGGCTCGCCCTTCTGAAAAAATCACCTTGAAATGTTCAGTTCTTACCTGAGTTGGCTGAAAGGTAGTAGACCAGTATTCTCCAGTGGCAAGATCGCGGATGTAACAAAACGTACCCCAGTCGTCGCACGTCGTATCTTCCTTCCACCTGGTGACAGAAAGGTTGTTCCAGCGACTGTACCCGCCGCCGGCATTGGTTACCATGACATGATACCTGCCGTTTGAAAGCAGCTGAACCTCTGGCTTTGCAGTGTGTGGCGAACCGATGATGCGCGTTGCACCCTTTACAAAGCTGTGAATTGCGGGAACACCCGACCGTGTTGACGTGCGCACATAACTTGGAATTGCTTCCGGAGCCCGTTCCTGCAAAACCAGTATGGCGGATTGAAACTGTGGATCGCTCTCAAACCGTTTTTGCATGGGGTAATCAAGAAGCAATGCCTCCAGAGCAAGCAGGCTCATTCCTTGATGATGCGCCATGTAGGAACGCACGATCTCGAATGTTTCCCCCCTCGGTAATCGCGATTCGGTATAGTCAACGGCCTCGTACATGCCGTAATCACCTTCTACGCCTCCTTGTGAAAGACGTTCAAGGTTCAGGCAGGCATCGCGTGGAGCTATCATGGCGGCCAAGGCCGAAGCGTACGGAGCTACAACCATATCTGCGGTCAGATCGCGCTTGATACCTAGCCCCGGTACGCCAAAGGCCTTGTACATGTAGTCAGCGCGCGCATCGGTCATGCAGTAGCCGCTTTCAGATATCCCCCACGGCAAACCGCATTTTTTTCCATACTCGATCTGAGCGGCAACAGCAGCTTTACAGGACTGGTCAAGCAGACTGTTTTCATAAAAGGGCATTACAAGAAGCGGCATCAAATACTCAAACATCGAGCCGCTCCAGGAAAGAAGCACCGGCTTTTGATCTGTGGTGGTTGCCAAAAGCCGCCCAAGAGAAAACCAGCTTTCCTGAGGCAGATGCCCCTGAGCGATGCCCACAAATACTGCCAGCCTGGCCTCAGAGGCCAGAAGGTCATAATAGCTTGCATCCCTTCTGTTTTCATCCGTATTGTAGCCGATGGATAGCAGCTTACGCTTGGAATCATAAAGGAAATCATACTCAAGGCATGACAGACCAGTACACTGCTCCATCATCTCCGCTATCTGTTCAAGGCGCGCCCTGGCCTGGCGGCTACCTGCCCCAACAAGCACCGCGAGTTCAGCAAAAAGATGCTGCCTTGACGGATCTTTCTCCTCCGCGGCGTACAATGCCAGGCGCGGCAACAGGGCATCTTCAAGTGCGGCGATTTCAAACAGGGTGAGGTGAGCGTCAAGCATCTTAAAATCTTGCAGATCAGCAGCGGACACGCCCTGAAGCGATGTCCAGGGCATAAAAAGTGTAAGCTCGTCCAGCGCATCCTGCAATTTGAGACAAAATGTTTCCTGCACGATGCCGCCGTACTGCTTTTTCTCCTTGTCAGAAGCCATCTCGCTCTGGATCATGGCTGCAGTTGCAGATGTTTGCAGGAGCTCAAGATCTTTTCTGACCTGAATTGCAGACGGCGATAACGACTGAACAGCCGCAGCCAACTCAAGGCTGAGAGTGTCCAGTTGTGAATTTGCAACCTCATCATGGGGCTTGGGGGCGGTTTCAGCCAGGATGGCAAGCGTTTTTTGCAGGTCTTTAAAAAGCAGCGGATGACTTACTCTTTTTTCCACAAATTCCTGCAACCCTGCGCGCAAAACCAAAAGGTGTCCAACCATGTTGCCACTGTCCACAGACGATACGTAGCGCGGCGACAGAGGTGCCAGAGACTGGGTGTCGTACCAGTTGAAAAAATGGCCTTTGTATCTTTCAAGTTTTTCCATCACGGACAGGGACTTTGATGTGCGCTCCAGAAATGCCCCAGCGGTTATAAAACCGAAGTCATAGGCCGAAAGATTTGCCAGCAGCGCAATGCCCATATTGGTGGGTGAAGAACGGTGGGCTATCCTGCCAGTGGGAATTTCCTGATAGTTGTCTGGCGGAAGCCAGTTGCTTTCAGAACCGGCAAAGGTTGCAAAAAACTTCCAGGTCTTGCGCGCAATTCTGAACAGAAAAACAGTTTGCTCTGGGGTGAGCTTTTCCTGATGCCGCTTAAGAGGAAGGCTCGACCACCAGGCCATGACCGGAGAAAAAAACCACAGCAAGCAAACAACGCCAGCCAGGGCAGTGCTTACTGCCATACCGTTGCCCAAAGCAACACAGGCAAGCATAACCAGCACGGCGATTACGGGCCCGGCCCACATGGCAGCCACGGTTTCTCTAAGGTGAGCGGGAGCAGCGTTGCCAGAACAAACCGATACATTCCACTGAAGAAGGCGTTTTTTTGAGGCCATCATTCGCCAGAAACTGCGAAAAATGGCATCCAGATTTGAGGCTGCTTCAACAGGCAAGTAGAGCAATGCCTCTGCAGGTTGAGAAAAATGCCCTGGAATTTCAGAAAACTGAAGCGCCATGTGACGCCTGAAAGACGTGTCCTCCGGCTTGTGGAGCATGGCAACGACAGCTTCAAGCAAGGCTGGCAGAAACATAGAGCCAACCACCAGCGAGGTCCATTGCCACGATAATGGCAGCATGCCCCACCCGGAAATCAAAAGCAGTATCAATGCGGCAGGGGTCAAGCTGCGGCGCAGATTGTCAAAAATTTTCCAGCGCGAGAGTAATGAAAGGGGATTCTTGTGCACCTGCCCATCGCCTTCGGTAACGCGAGGCAACAGCCAGCTTATGATCTGCCAGTCTCCGCGAATCCAGCGATGACGTCTTGCGGCATCGGTAAGATATGCCACGGGGTAATCTTCATAAAAAGAAACATCACTCAGTAGGCCAGAGCGGGCAAAGCAGCCCTCAAGAAGGTCGTGACTGAGCACCTTGTTATCAGGAAAGCGCCCGGACAGCATGGTGGCAAATGTATTCAGGTCGTAAATGCCCTTTCCGATGTATGAGCCTTCGCCAAATACATCCTGGTAGCTGTCAGAGACTGTGCGCGTGTATGGGTCAATGCCGCTCTTTTTACAGTTGAATCGGGCATAGCGCGAACGGTTGGCCCCGGCCAGGCTTGGCTCTACGCGCGGCTGTAAGATGCCATATCCGTTTATTACACGCTTTTTATCCTCATCAAATCGCGCGCGGTTCAGGGGGTGAGCCATGGCCCCCACAAGCTGGCGGGCAGAATCTCGGGGCAACTGCGTATCTGCATCAAGCGTTATAATGTAGCGAACACGCGAAAAAACCGCCCTGTCACCCTCAACAACCGAAAAGACATCCGGGGCTTTGCCGCATAAATAATTGTTGAGTTCCTCTATTTTGCCGCGTTTGCGTTCATGCCCCATCCATATTCCTTCCTGAGCATTCCATAAGCGGGGGCGGTGAAAAAGAAAAAACGGGGTATAATTTTCTGTTGCATATTTGGCATTAAGCTCTGCTGCCTTTTGCCGGGCCATACGGACGAGCAGTTTGTCGTTGGGGGTGGTTTCCGTTGCAGAATCAGAAAAATCCGTGAGCAATCCAAAATATAAGGATGTGTCCTGATTGGCCAGAAAACGCACCTCAAGGTCATCGAACAAGCGCTTGATGGAATCTTTGCTGGTGAGCATTGCTGGCACAATAACCAGAGTCAGAAAATGTTCTGGCAAACCGGCGGAAAAATCCATTTTGAGGAGAGGTTTGGGATTGATGGCAATGGAGGCAATTTTATTGGCAACAGCCAGGGCCAGATGGCAGGCTACAATGATAATTGGTAAAAGGAATAGAGAAGCCCATAAATTATGTACGCCCTGTGCCATGGCGACAAAGGCGAAAGATACTGTAAAAAATAGCGTTAATAAAATGATTGTAGATATATACAGAGGAACGCGTAAATATTCAGCCGCGCGTGCAAGGGTCTGCACTGGGCCGAAATGGGCAGATATGGCAGTTTCAAGCCGAGGCTTGCCTTCTGCAGTCAAATAGCAGCCAACATGCGCGGAGCGAGCATTTTTGCCATGCTGGGTCATGCCTTCGCGGGCAAGCTCAATGGCTTTCTGGGCAATCTCGTTCTCTGTCAGCTGGCTGCACCTCGCCATTTTTTCTATAATAGTGCGGCAATAATTGCGCGAATTGAAGTCCATAGCTGCATAAATTTCTGCAGGGTCCTTACGCAACGTGCCTTCAACAACACTTACTGAATCGACAAAGCCTTTCCAGTCAACAGATTCAATAGCTCGCAGGCTGTTGAAACAATTGCTCATGGAAAGCTGGCTGGCAGCCTGCATCTGGTTTTCCACATGCACAAGCTGGTCGATCGTTTGACCTGAGTCAGCAAGTTGTTGCTCAACCCATGTGAGCGGTAGCGCCAGGGAGGGGCCCATGCCTTTGAGCTGGCGGCTGAACTCGGCGACAAACGAGCCCGTAAGTGATGGATTTGACCGCGCCATGTCCGCAATTACCATGATCAGGTCTTTGGGAGAGGCCGCAGCAGTGCGCGTCAACTTGCTGGCCCAATGCACCGCAAGCGCACGGTCAGTTCTGTATGCAGCTATGAGAGCGGTGATATGTCTGATGTTTTCTATGAGAGCAAAGCGAAACATGATGGGAACAGCCCATAATTCTCCCATAGTGAGCACAGAAACGGTTTGATAGGAGGACAGGACCGCTGTCACAGTTTCAGCATTCACCCGCCCGTCACTATGCCATATAACTTCCTGGGCAATGTCATAGGCACGGGGCAGCCCCGCAGAAAATCCCGTGGTCAGGTGGGGCAGTTCCCGACTGTAGCCCTTGGGCAAGTGCCGCCTTACTGCGCGAATCTGCTCTTCAAGGATATAAAAATTATCAAGAAGACATTCTCCTGCGGGCGCTATCTGCACGCCGCTCCGCGCATCTTCATTCAGCAGGTTGTGCACAGACAAAAACATTTTTTCGTTGTCCACAAGCCGTGGAAGTAATATTTCCGGGTGTTTTTCTGTTGCAACACGGTGTCTTTCTGCCAGCAGCCTGCCGTGTACTCCAAGATGCTCAGTGCTGAATAGCTCAAGTTGATATGGCCCGACCTCTCCTGCGTACTTCCATGGCATCTGTCTTGCCTGAAAGAACGCCCGCGAGGCGGATAGTATCCCGAAAGTTACCTTGCTGAATAGGTTCATTGCGAATAATTCCAATATGTTAAATGCATCTTGTTGCAGTGTATGCTTAGTTGCTCCAGGCTATATTACCTCGTTAATCCCTTGCCGCCTGTCATGCCGCAGGCGACTCACCGCCAAGCCCTCCAACGTGCCCGATCTAAAGCAGAAGTTGTACAATTGGGAAAACATTGGGGATAAATATTCAATAATAATGCATGTTATTTAATTGTGAAAATAAATTTTCTGACTATTTTTATCTTTTATAAACAATTTATATAATACAGTACACAAATTAATTTTATATTTTTTTTATCTAATTTTGACGCATAAAATGAGAACACTATAGAATTTATCTCCTTGTTAAGCTTTTTTACAATAAAATATTACTAATAAGTCATGATATTATTAGGATATGTTTCTCAAAAAAGAAAGAGAAGAGGTGCAAAGGATCAACGCCAAAAGTATTTAGAGGCGTGAGGGGTGACAATCTGCAGCGGCGTGACAAGGTTCTCTCCGCTGAGCGAGCAAGGCGTGTGCTACGCAATTTCTGCTATAAGGACAGCTGGGCTACCATGCTGACTAGTTTAGAGACAGGAGAGCCCCATGCTAGGGCTATCCGAGGTGCAGATGGGATTACAACACTTGGTTGACCTGCAATACCCGCCTAAATCCTACCGGCAGGTAGTCGCTACTGAATGGCAGATGTAGGTTTGTGTCGAGATTCTTGTCCTATTGGATGGCATTTATCATGTCATTTAAAAAATATTTGATACACTTAATAGCTTTATGTGCTATGATGATTTTTATATCTCCAATAAAATACACTACTATTTTAGATAGTAAAATTATAATTTATGAAATAAATAGTGACAATAGTAATTATGAGATTAAAATATAAACACTGTAAAAATGTTTATATGGCAATATTTTCGTTTTTACATGCAAATTTACTCACCAATTCCGAAAACAATTGCCCCACACAATATTACAACCAGGGGTTCATTTTGGATAAAATAATACTAGACACGCCCTCTCCAGAAATTTGTGCCAGCAAAATCTTTGAAGCCAGCGGTGCAAAATTCGATGCGGATGTAGCGACGGATCTTTGGCAGAAAATCATGCAACATAAGTGGGTTCTGTCTGAAAGACTGAATCGGGATGTCGGCTTCAAGATTGCCTGCACCGACTTTCTTGAGAACATAGGGACGGATGAGGAACTCTCTACGCACAATCAGGAAAAGCTTTTGGTGCAGATGGGCGCGCGCACCATCAGCCGAGATATTTGGGATACTATCTCCGACACACAACCCCCCAAGCAACTGATTCACAAGAGGATTATACTCCCCTTGGTCGAGGGGGCGCTTTCACAAAAGTATGGCGTCATTCCGCCTAAAACTATCATTTTTTTTGGCCCTCCCGGTACGGGCAAGACCCATTTTGTCAAGGCAATGGCCGGGAGACTGGCGTGGTGGTTCATAGAAATCGCGCCAAGCATGCTTATGGTCGACGGTGTAGACAAAATTGGGGCACATCTGCGGGCAATAATGGAAAAAGCGCGAAGTTTAGATGAAATTATTCTTTTTATTGATGAATTTGAGGAATTCGCAGGCAGCCGGGATAGCGCAAATCGAATCGACAGATCCATTACCAACGAATTTCTCAAACAGGTGCCACTGATAAAGAGCCAATCAAACAAGGTTCTGCTCGTATGCGCAACAAATTACATCCGTCAACTGGATGCTGCGCTGCTACGGCCGGGGCGATTTGATTGCATCATCCCGGTAGGAACCCTGGATGACGATGGAAGAAAAACAATTCTGGAATACTATTTGGCAAAGATGAACTGTGGAGCTGTTGATGTTGATCATATTGTAAGCTTGACATCTAAATTTACCCCCGCAGATATTGAGTATCTATTCCAAATTGTTGCCCAGTATGCCTTTGAAGAAGAATGCGAAAGAGGGGCAAACACTCCTGTGACCACAGAGATGATTGCTGAAAAAATTGCTTCTTTCAGACCGTCTTTGACGGAAGCAATGATTACAGAGTTTAGAGAAGATGTCGCAATTTATTCACGGGTCTAAGTCATGTGAGTCATTGCGGAAGGCTTTTATGCGCTTTACGTGTTGAAGCTGACCGGCGTGACCGTCTGCCCCTCCCGCAGAAATATGCACACATCTGCCGCACCAAAGAAAAGCCCCGGCCACTCCAATGGCCGGGGCTTTTGCTGCTTAGCGCCAGAGGAATGCAAGATCAAAAACAAGGGGTTTGGCCGATATGTTCTGATTTATATATGTATATTATTTGTGATGAACACTAATAATTGCTTTAGTGCGGCTGACGGGCGAAATTAATTACACATAAGAATTATATTTATTATAAATTATGAAGACAGTATTTTTTTGCCATGGTAATGTGTAAATAGTCTAAATACAGTAGGAGAATTTATGAATTATCTATTCAAGTTGGCCGACGTGGCACTCAAGAGTGTCGGCAAAAAGACATTCATCCTTGAAGATGGGCACAGTATGACAATTTTTCCATCAGGTGATGGAAAAACCATGAAAATTGATATTGACGACGGGGAATCGTACAAGACTAGGGGAAGTAACAGCTTTGTCTCGCAGATAGTAAAGATTTTAAAAAATAGGGGGGTTGCATGGTGGGATGAAACGAAAGAAGGACAAGACTATGTTTACAGCGTTCTTTCAATGTATGAACAATTTGAAGATGTTCATCAGGAAGAACTCCAGAATATGCCCGGCAACAAAAGTTCGCTTACCTCCCACTAATGAATCGTATTCGTCCATGTTTGTAAAAATGTCCACAACTTCACAATTTAGTCTATTTCATTATTTTTTACTTGGGTTACACGGGTCAAAAACCTCCTTCTTAGCGGGGTATCCCAGGCTAGAAAGAGGAATGGAGAAGTATCAATGAATATAAGCTTAAAACAACGTGCCGAGATGGAACGTCTTTTATCTAATTGGAAAAAGTATCTAGATAGTATTCCACCAGCCTCGGATGAATTGAAGTTGCACAAGGGGCTTGGAATGAACACCGCTATCGTAAAAAAAGATCATTTTAACTGGGTGTTGAAGTCTTTTGTTCATGACATGAGGACGCGCCTTGATGCGCTGCCGAATAAGCATCGGTAATGGTAAAACTAAGGCCGGGGGAACCATGACCGCTCCCGGAGGACTAACTTTCAATAACTTTTCAATGAGATACTTTTCGGGGGTAAGGTCAACCCCTGCTTCTCTTCTTTTCGTTTGTAAAAGAATCCTTTTTCCGTAAAAGCGCGGAAGGGTAGAAGGTGGGACGTCAGGCCCACGGCTTGCCAATGCGCTCAAGGCATCCGAAACTTCCGCGAATGCTCCAAGGATGTGCAGATATTTGCCCGTGGTTGTCTGTTTTTCGTGTCGCAGGGCGTGCTGGATGGCAAAGAGGTTCTTACCCCTGGGCTAGAAAATGGCGGCAGCCAGAATGCCGGATGGCCTGAAACCAAAATGGTTTCACCTTGGCCTTGGTACAAGCCTTTTTATCTCAACAGGCAGGTCAAAGGTCTGCATGGGTATTAATGGGCCGCTGGCGCGGCATCGACAGACAAATCCATCGATGCCGCAAAAATATCTCCGACATGTAGCAGCGTTAATGCAACGTCTTTTTAAGCTTGTCCCAGCGCCTCTTCCAGTTTTGGTACTGCGTACTGGTCTCCGCCGCGACAGTCATTTATGACAATAACCGGGAAATTTTCCACCACAAGTTCACGAATGGCTTCAGGCCCCAGATCATCATAGGCGATAACTCTGGCTTCATTGATGCGCACACTCAGCAGCGCGCCCGCTCCGCCCGTTGCGCCCAGATACACGGCCTTGTGCTCGACCATGGATTTTTTCACGTCGGCCGAGCGCATACCCTTGCCGATCATTCCCTTGAGTCCTTGTTCCATCAGGCGCGGCGCATAAGAATCCATGCGGTAGCTGGTGGTTGGCCCTGCTGCGCCGATGGCGTAGCCGGGAATGGCAGGAGACGGCCCAACATAATAGATAACTGCGCCCTTGGGGTCGAAGGGCAGGGGGTGCCCCGCGTCCAGAGCTTCCACAAGGCGCTTGTGAGCGGCATCGCGCCCGGTATAGATGACGCCTGTCAAATACACGGTATCGCCAATACGCAACTGTTCCACTGCTTCATCAGAAAGCGGCGTGGTCAAATAATGTTCGGACATTAGAGCGTAACCTCCTTGTGGCGAGAGCTGTGGCACTGAATGTTTACGGCAAGAGGCAGGCTGGCCAGATGACAGGGAACGACAGATATTTTGACCCCAAGGCAGGTGGTATCGCCGCCAAGCCCCATGGGGCCGATGCCCAGGCGGTTTATGGATTGCAGCAAATCGGCTTCCATTCCGGCGACCTTGGGATCAGGGTGAACATCATCCACTTCTCGCATGAGAGCCTTTTTGGCGTTGATAGCGGCCAGCTCAAAGTTTCCACCAATGCCCACGCCCACCAGAATAGGCGGGCACGGATTGGAACCAGATTCCGCAACGCGCCGGATGACAAATTCGCGAATGCCTTTCCACCCTTGCGCCGGAGCCAGCATGGTGACGCGCGACATATTCTCGGAACCGCCCCCCTTGGCCATCATGGTGATCTTGATTTTGTCACCGGGAACAAGGTCAAAATGGATAATGGCAGGGGAGTTGTCGCCCACATTCTGACGGGTGAAGGGGTCGCACGTGGATTTGCGCAAAAAGCCGTCCTTGTATCCCTGTACCATGCCTGCGTTGATTGCTTCACGCAGGGTGCCGCCCTCCACACGCACGTCTTCCCCTGCTTCAACAAAAAACACACCAAGGCCGCAGTCCTGGCAGAGGGGCAAACCTGTTTTGGAGGAGAGGGCCGCATTGTCCACCAGTTGCGCCAGAATTCCCCTGGCGGATTCCAGGGATTCGCTCTTTTCGGCCTTTGCCAGTGCATCCAGAACGTCATCTGGCAAATAGCGACCTGCCGCCATGCACATGGAAGCCACAGTGTCCACTATCGTTTGTCTTGGTATGGTTCGCATATTGTTTTCGCGCTCCGTTAAGGTTGCAAAAAGGTTATCAGCAAAAGGTAGCTGCACGAGTACGCATAATCACCTTGGGAAATCAGGATTCCTGCTTAACTCGCCGATGCTTTTTTCCGTTCCATTGTTTTTGTTGCTCACCGGGGCCGAGTAACATCCCAATCATGCAGGGCGAATGATACAAAAGCGCCCTGCATTACCGATATATGCAGCGCAAGATTGATACTGTGGAAAAGCATGTTTGATGCCATAGTCCTATTTTTTTGTAACTATTTTAAATGCAATACTTTTTAAAACATCCAACCCCTATAAAAAAATCTCCGCCATAACATACGTTATGACGGAGATGGAACAATAAGAGAGAACCCGCAGCCCCGTTTACTTGTGTCTTTTATAACAAGCTGCATTGGAGCATTCTAAAAGTTATACGCCACGCAGCCAGAAAACTGCAGATTGTCAGCTCTGGTCAGCAACTTCCCGAGATGATTTGAGTCTTTTGGAAAGAGCAGGCTGAGATATGCCCAATAAGCGAGCGGCCATGGTCTGATTTCCCCCAGCCCTGAGCATTGCTTCGGAAATCAGCAGCTTGTCCGCCTCGGCAAGGCTGGGCAAATGCTCGCACACGGCAAAGGGATTACCTGTGGCCTCAAGGGATGCCAAGTGTGAAGAGTTGCATCCGACAATGGCCTGAATGCCGATGGTAGACAATTCCGGGCCGTTGCTGAGGCTCACTGCATCATAAATCATGGCCCGCAGCTCGCGTACATTTCCGGGGAAGGCATATGCCGACAGATATTCTTCCAGACCTGAAGGAATGTCAGGCGCAGTTTTGCCCATGGTTCTGGCCGCTTCTGCAAGAAAATGCCGCATCAACAGGCCGATGTCTTCAGCGCGTTCGCGCAGTGGCGGAATATGCACATGGTGGGTGCGCAAGCGAAAGTACAGATCGCGGCGAAAACGTCCCTCTGTCTCGTCTACAGCCAAATCACGGTGCGTGGCCACAATGATGCGGGCGTGCAGACGTTTAGGCTGATCCGCGCCCAAGGGATAATATTCGCCTTCCTGGAGCAACCGCAAAAGCTTCACCTGCGAGGACAGGGAAAGGTCGCCTATTTCGTCAAGAAAGAGCGTACCCCCGGCGGCCTCTTCTATCATGCCTTTGCGCGGTGTAGCCGCTCCGGTGTACGCGCCGCGCACATGCCCAAAAAGCGTATCGGCAAAAACGGCATCATCAAGCCCGGCAACATTAACAGCCACCAATGGCCCGTCACGCCCGCTGATGGCATGGGCCGCCGCAACCAGGTTTTCCTTCCCGACGCCAGATTCACCAGTCACAAGCAGGGGCTGGGGGCTTTTGGCGACAGCTTCAATGTAGGCGAAAACGCCGTGCATTGCCCATGAACGGGTGATAATGGAGGCAAAGGCTTCAGGGTGCTGTGCCCCTCCCGCTACGAGCCTGTTTTTTACTTCAAGATTTTCCCTGCGCAGTTCCAGCATCCGTATGGCGCGCTGCACGCCGCCCACAATGCGGTCTTCCTCATCGGTCTTGATGTAGTAGTCAAACGCGCCAAGCTTCATGCAGCGCACGGCAGTGTCCAGCTGGCTGACCCCGCTGATGATGATACAGGCAGTTTCAGGAAACTGCTCGGCAATGGAGGCCAAAATCTCCTCGCCGGAAATATGGGGCATGGTCAGGTCAAGAATCACGAGGCCAATATTGCCCTTGCTTAGCAGCGGCAAGGCCTTGCGGCTGTCATCACACAAAAAGACATTTGTGATGCCTGCCGATGACTCCAGCGTCAGCGAAAGGGCCCGCAACCAGGCGGGCTCGTCATCCACTATGAGAATACCGAAATCCGGATTAAGGGCGGAGTTCATTGGTCGCAGTTCTCCTTGGCCACAGGAATTGTCAGTGAGGCTTTTGTCCAGCACCCAGGGCATGATTCAAAAGTCAGCGTACCGCCGTGCTCTTTCAGAATGCCCGCGGAGACGGACAGCCCCAGCCCTGTGCCCCCGGTTTCACGCTTGGTGGTAAAAAAAGGGTCCGTCAGATGCTGCAGCTGTTCAGGGTTGATGCCCGTACCCTCATCCCGCACACACAAATCAACAACAGCCTTTTCCGGGTCGTAATGCGTGGTTATGACAATCGCCCGCGACTTGTCCGGTAGGGCCTGGCAGGCATTGAGCACCAGATTGACCACAACCTGTTCTATACGTTGCGAGCTGCCCCACACAAAGGGCAAGTCGTCTTCGTAATTGGCGGAAAAATGGTCGGTGTGCTTGCGGATGGTGGATTCAACAAGGCGCACGGCCTTGCGCGAGGCATCGTTTATGTCGATGAGGGACTTTCCCACCCCTTCTTCACGCCGCGCGAAGTCTTTAAGATCATTAACGATGCGCTTGATCCGCAAAGCGCCTTCCTGCATTTCGTCGAGCATCATGGGCAGTTCGTTGCGCATGCGTTCATAGGAAATGCCGCCCAGAGTAAACGATCCTTCGCGCTCGCGCAGTTCATCAAGCATACGCGTCACATCGGCCAGCACTCTGCGAAGAATTGGAATATTAAGAAGAATCAGCCCATTGGGATTATTGATTTCATGGGCAACACCAGACACAAGTATGCCCAATGCCGCCATTTTATCGGCCTGCACCAGTTGGCGCTGGTTACGCGAAAGTTCATCAAGCGCCATGCTCAGCGAGCGGGTGCGCTGCGCCACCTGCTTGCGCAGAATATGCGTCCACAGCACCACACCACCAAGCACTATCAGCAGGGGCACAATAATCGCCCCGGCGTACAGGGCCACTGTTTCCCACCGAACTTTCCCGGTCTCCAACACGCCCAGCCATTTGTCGTGAATAGCCTGATAGCGTCCGGTTTCACGCAGGATGGCCAATCCTTCGCTCAGACGGGACATGAGCATTTCATTGCCCTTGAGCGCTGCGTACCCATAGCGCACCGACGCCACAGAACTGACCACAACGTAAAGGTTGTGCAGTTTGTTTTCCCGGATAATGTAATTGCCAGGCAAAACAGCCACTACGGCGTATTCGCCCTGGCCAGAGGCCAACAGACGCAGCCCGTCGGCAGGGGTGTCTGTAAGAATCAGATCCTGTGCGAACCCTTTGGAGGCCAACACCTCATTCATGTAGCCAGCTCGATGGACTATAACTTTTTTTCCCTCAAGCTCATCGAGTGAAGAAACCGGAGGAGTGTCCCTGCGCGCAAAGATGGCATGGTTGACAATGGTATGCGGAACGAAATCCAAATACCTGGAACGATCTTCGGAAGAGGTCATCCCCTGAAGCATGTCCAGATCTCCCCGTTTGAGAGCTGCCAGTTCAGAAGACCAGCCGCCGAGGCGGAACTCAACCTGCATACCCATTGTTTCTGCGACCGCACGGGTCAGGTCAACATTGAATCCGGCAGGTTTGCCGCTTTTGTCGAGGAATTCATAGGGCGGGTAGTCACGGTCGCCGCCAACAAGCAAGGAGCGCAGAACCCCAGGGGGCTCTGCGGATGTATCATTTTCACTATATTCCACTGCTGCGGTGTTTGAAACAGCAGCAGGAAGAAGCAGGAGCGCCAGAAGAATGCGTACCAATAGTGCAACCATGGTTATTCCTGCCGTGTTTTTTTTAAAGCGTCAACTCATTAATGCATATTTCATGTTGCATGCATGGCACAGAATACAAATCTCTGCATGTGCGCAGTGTGGAACAACGCGCATAGCCGCTGAAAAAAGCCATTTTACAGAAGGGGGCAGTATGGCTTGCCCCCTTCTGTGAGGGCTACAACAAAACAGGCAATAGTTTTGTTCCTGGCCTCCAATGGTGCATTTCAACAGTTTTCATAACAGATGCAATTTCAGCAGATGCAACGTTCTTTGCAGCCTAGAAACTTTTTGCGGATTGCGCTGGGCAAAATGCCGCGTACTGATTCCAGCGTGGCCATGCGCCGCATGATGCCCAGCTGATCCTGAAGCGGTATTTTCTTGGGGCAGACATCTTCGCAGGCCAGCAGGCCCATGCAACCAAAGACGCCGGAATCGTCTCCGATCAGTTCATAAAAGCTATCGCTTGTGCGGTCATCACGTGGGTCTATATAAAACCGCGCCAGACGGTTGATACTTGCAGCCCCAATGAAGTCGTTGCGCATAAGGGCCGTACCGCATGCCGCCACGCAGCAGCCGCATTCAACGCAGCGGTCAAGCTCAAAGATTTCGTTGGCAAGCGTGTTGGTCATGCGCTCTTCCGGGGCATAAGGCTCAAAGGGTTTGCTGGTATGAACCCATGACTCGATTTTTTTGCCTACCTGTCTGAACCATGTGCCCGTGTCCACTGAAAGGTCGCCCAGCAGTTTGAACACCGGCAGGGGGTGCAGGCTGATGTGATCCGGCAGGTCGGAAGTGCGCGTGTGGCAGGCAAGACCGGGGCGGCCATTAATGACCATGGCGCATGAACCGCAGATGCCCGCGCGGCAGCAGAAATCAAACTGGAGCGTAGCGTCCATGGTTTCGCGGATCTGCGAAAGTACCAGAAAGAGCGTCATGCTTGCGGTTTCTTCCAGCTCAAAGTGCTGCATGCGCGGTTTTGATTCCGGGTCAGAGGGATTATGCCGGAATATCTCCAGATGAAGGGTGCGTGCCATGCCTATGCTCCTTGCTTCTTGATCATGCTGGGAGAAATCTCGGCGGCAATGATTTTGCCACCGCCGTAACCACGTTCACCCGGGGGAATTTCATACCACGGAGTTGCCGATTCGTAGCTGAGTGTCGGCAAGGTATCGCCTTCCTTCCAGTGCGCCAGAGTGCGGTTGAGCCACTGCTGGTCATTGCGCTCGGGGAAGTCTTCCCGCGTGTGCGCTCCACGGCTTTCGGTGCGCATGAGCGCCCCATAGGCAGTGCACAGCGCAAGCTTGATCATGCCGGGCATGCGTAGGGCGGTGGAAATTTCAGGACTGAACGAACTGCCGGATGTGCCGTTGAGACCGATATTTTTACTGCGTTCAAGCAGAGCCTGGAGTTTTTCCACGCCTTCCTCCAGATCCGGGCCATTACGGAAAATGCCCACATGCTCCATCATGACGTCCTGCATGGCATTGCGCAGCGTAAAGCAGTTTTCACTACCGCCACGGCACAGTGCCGCTATGCGGCTTTTGACCAGATTTTCCGCATCACGCATGGCGGCTGTGGAAAACACGGAATCGTGTCCCTGAAGAAATTCTACAATTTTGGCGCCCACGACACGGCCCGCAACAATTGTCTCGGACAAGGAGTTGCCCCCCAAGCGATTAAATCCGTGCATGTCCCAACAGGCAGCCTCGCCTGCGGCGTACAGGCCATTCAGACCATAGGCCGCACCGTCCTTGTTGGTGCGTACGCCGCCCATGCTGTAGTGCTGGGTCGGGCGCACGGGAATGGGCTGATGAATGGGATCAACACCAAGGAAATTTGTCGCGATTTCATACACTTCACGCAGATTGGTGGTGATGTGCTTTTCACCCAGATGACGGATATCCAGCCACAGGTGATCCCCATACGGACTTTTTACGCCAAGCCCCTTGCGCATATGCTCGGTCATGCGCCGGGAAACCACATCGCGGGAGGCCAGCTCTGCTTTTTCCGGTTCGTAGTCGGGCATGAAACGATAGCCGTTGACGTCAAGCAGGGTTCCGCCGTCACCCCGGCAACCTTCGGTAACAAGAATGTCGGTGGGCACGGTGCCCGTGGGATGAAACTGCACGGCCTCCATGTTGCCCATGGGCACCAATCCGGTTTCCAGAGCGGCTATCTGTCCTCCACCATCACAGATGACGGCATTGGTTGTGGCGCGATAAATGCGCCCATATCCGCCAGTGGCAATAAGCGTCGCGCGTGCCAGATAGGCCACCAGCTCGCCAGTGCGCAGGCATCGTGCAACGCAACCCTGGCAGGACTGCCCGTCATGGATGAGCGCTTCGGCCTGCATGCGGTCGTGCACGTCCACACCCAGTTGCAGCAGGCGGTTATCCAGGGTGAAGAGCACGGAATGCCCCGTACCGTCCGCTGTATAGCAGGTGCGCCATTTGGCTGTTCCGCCAAAGGCGCGGGCATGGATGAGACCCTCGTTTTCGGCTTTTTCCTTGGCCTGAAAGGGCTTGCCACCCTTAAAGTAGGTATGTTCGCCAGGTTCCACACGATTCCAGGGCACGCCAAGATAGGCCATCTCGCGCATGGCTATGGGCGCGGTGTCCGCAAAAATGCGGGCCACTTCCTGGTCGCAGCCCCAGTCGGAACCTTTTACGGTATCCATAAAATGCACGTCGGGGCTGTCGCCCTCGCCCATGATGGAGTTGCCGAGGGCCGCCTGCATGCCCCCCTGCGCCGCCGATGAATGCGAACGGCGTGGAGGAACAAGGGACAGACAAATAACGTCAAATCCGGCCTGGGCCGCTTCCACGGCAACGCGCTCGCCGGCGAGTCCGGCACCTATGCAGAGCAGATCAGTTTGAAAAACTCGCACGTAAGTCCTCCTATCCGGCCAGCAGCCAGAGGCGCAGCAGGGTCATAAGGCCAATGGCCACAAAACCGCCCATCATCATATACTCGCCACGTTGCCAGCGGGAGCGCGTGCTTCTGGTTATAAAACCGTACTTCACGCCAAGGCGGTAAAAACCGATGCCCACATGCAGCTCGGCCAGAGGCAACAGCAGCAGATAAAACGGCAGCCAGCCGCCGCGCACCCGCGCTGCGCTCGTGGCCGCGTCAATGGGCAAATGGGTGAGGATGGTGTACATGTGGATGCTGCCCATAATCAGAATAACCAGAGCAGTCGCAACCTGCACAATCCACATCCAGGTGTCCTTGTGCCGCAGGCGCACGGCATGGTTCCAGAAAAGACTCCATTCCCCGGCGGCGAAAGGCATCTTGCGGGCGGCGATCACAAAATGCGCCACCATGAGCATGAATATGATTGGGCCGCCGATTTGGGCCATGCAGGTGGCTTCAAGAAACCAGCCAAGAGCATTCATGGCAGAAGGGCTTATGATAACGCTGCCCACCATAAGCAGATGCGCCCAAAGAAAGGCGATGAGCAGCACGCCTGATATCGCCTGAAAAAAATCCAGCCGCGATTCAGATCTGGTGTGCGGCGATTCCCCGGCATTGTACAAAGCCTGACTCATAATTTCTCCTGATATCCCTGTCTTGTACCGTGGTTACAGGAAGGTCATGACCAGGGCGTAGCTTACAAGCGTGCCCACGGTAATGCCTATGGCACCAGGGATAATGAAACTGTGATTGATGATGAACTTGCCGATGCACGTGGTGCCTGATCTGTCAAAATTGATGCAGGCCAGATCGCTGGGATAGGTGGGCAGGATAAAGTAGCCGTAACACATGGGCATGAAGGCCAGCAGCAGCTTGGGCTCAAGGCCGAGGCTGAGGCCAAGGGGAACAACCGCCGCCAGCGCGGCTGCCTGGCTGTTCACAAGCTTGGAGACAAACACAAGCACAAGAGCGTACGTCCAGGGATAGGATGTCACCACGCTTGCCAGTTCCGTCTTGATGAATGCAAGGTGGGCATGGAAAAAGCTGTCAGTCATCCAGGCCACGCCAAAAACGGAAAAGATGGCGACCATGCCAGCCTTGAAGACCGCACTGCTCGATATGGCCTGCTGCTTGACCTTGCAGAACATAAGGATGCACGCGCCAGCAATGAGCATGATCATCTGAATGACAATGTTCATGGAAAGAGGCGCGAGCTTGTTTGGCGGGCCGAAAGAGGGGCGCAGGTCAGCAAAAGCGCCAAGTATCACCACGGCGGCTATTGCGGCAAAAAAGAACCACACGGCGCGGTATGCTTCTGGGGGAAATACCTTGTCCAGCAGGGTGCTGCCGCCGCCGTATATGTAGGACTTGGTTTCCGGGTCGGCCAGCCGCTTCTGAAATTCCGGATCCTTGTCCAGGTCTTTGCCACGGTGCATGGACCACAAACCAGCGCACAGTACGCCCACGAAGGTGGACGGAATGGAAATGGCCAACAACGTGACAATGCTTATGGCAGTTCCCACACCGTGGGCTTGCCCGAGCATGGAAACCATTGAAACAACAGCAACAGAGACGGGTGATGCGCAGATGCCGATCTGCGCCGAAACAGAAGCGACAGCCATAGGCCTTTCAGGGCGGATGCCCTTGTTGATGGCGATGTCATAGATAATGGGGAACATGGTGTACGCCACGTGGCCGGTACCGCACAGCAGCGTAAGAAACCATGTGGTGATGGGAGCCAGCAGGGTGATGTGTTCCGGGTGTTTGCGAAGCAGGCGTTCAGCCACCCGCATGAGCACATCCAGTCCCCCCGCCGTTTGCAGTGTGGCTGCGCAACCGATAACGGCCAGAATTGTAAGAATGACATCAACGGGCGGTTTGCCCGGCTGCACGTTGAAGACAAAACAGAGAATGAACAAACCAATGCCGCTGATGAGGCCCAGCCCCATGCCGCCGTATCGTGTTCCCAACAGCAGACAGGCCAGAATGACACAAAGTTGCAGTGTCAGCATGAAATCTCCCATTTTCGTTATTTTGTTTCATGATATGACTGCTCAGCCATACATGGCTGAACTGCACGATAGTGCTTTGGCACTATCGCCTTACATGCAGCGCGTGACAGATAACGGGAGAGAAAGCAGGTTTGATGCCAGAGTGATTGCCTCTATGTAATAGTTCAATATATAATGTTTTTTTATTTTTATCATCACACAATAAAAAGTCCTCCATAACAAAAGTTATGGAGGACTTGGAACGAATTGGGCCGAATCCGCGATTTATGGAGATTGTGCCTTTTATAACAAGGCGCATTAAGTCATTCTAAAAGTTATAAGTACGTAAAGTCGGATAATTATAGTGAATTGACTGGGTAGCTCCTGTGTTCGGTGTTACACCTGTCACCGCCGTCAGTCCGCCTTGCGCGGATTGGCGGACAATCTGTCCAGCAGGCGGTCGTAATAGGGGTCGTCCTGCTCAATCTGCATGGGGCGCTGAAAGCGCATTTTGGCCCGGGTGACCATAAAGCGCACCCTTTGCATCTGGCGCACGCGTTCCTGCTCGTCTTCGCACCGTTCCAGCAGATCAACAAGCCTGTTCAGTTCCTTGCGCTCCTCAAGCTCTGGCGGCAGGCAGCCAGCATTGCGCAATATTTTGTAGGCCATGCGCATGTCTTCCGGCACATGGCTCAGGTCTTCAATCTCAAGGGGTTTGCCAGCGCCGGGCAGATTGTCAAAGGCCCCTTGCGACAGGGCTTCCTCAATGCGGCGTTCCGCCACAAGCTGGATGACAGACCAGGGATTGGCGTCACTCATGACTATCCTCGTCCGGCGGCAGAGCGTCTGTTTGCGGGGCAGATTCCGGGCTGTCGCTCCACAGTTTTTTCCATTCCATGAGCAGCCGCAGGGCGTCCAGCGGGCTGAGCTCGTCAGGATTCAGCTCGCGCAGCAGCAGCACAAGCGGGTGTTCCGAGCGCGGCGGCGCGGCGGCAATTTCCGGCAGCTCCGGATCTTTTTTTGCTGGCTCAGGCAGGCTCAGGCCCGGCAGGGAGACCGCAGAAACCACGGTTTTTCTGGCGTTGTCGCGCCCGCGTTCAAGTCCCTGCAAGATGGCTCTGGCCCGCTGCACCACGGGGCCGGGCACTCCCGCAAGGCGGGCCACCTCCACGCCGTAGCTGCGGTCTGAAGGGCCGGGAACCAGCTTGTGCAGAAAGAGAATATCGTTGTTGTATTCGCGGATGGCGATGTTCATGGTGAACACGCCCGCAATGCGGCCTTCCAGGGCGGTCAGCTCGTGGTAGTGGGTGGCAAAGAGGGTGCGCAAGTCGCCGCCAGCCCGCTTAGCAAGGTCTTCCACCACGGCCCAGGCCAGGGCTACGCCGTCATAGGTGCTGGTGCCCCGGCCAATTTCGTCCAGAATCACAAGGCTGCGGCGGGTGGCCTGACGCAGAATGCGGGCCGTTTCCATCATTTCCACCATAAAGGTGCTCTGACCCTGCGCGAGATTGTCTGATGCGCCCACGCGCGAAAACAGGCGGTCTACCAGCCCGAGGCGGG
Source organism: Desulfovibrio intestinivivus (assembly GCF_053570665.1). Taxonomy (NCBI): domain Bacteria; kingdom Pseudomonadati; phylum Thermodesulfobacteriota; class Desulfovibrionia; order Desulfovibrionales; family Desulfovibrionaceae; genus Desulfovibrio; species Desulfovibrio intestinivivus. The sequence continues at coordinate 2,603,002 of NZ_JBRBQT010000001.1, forward strand.
CGGCGCTGGCAGGAACCATGGAACCCATCTGCGCCAGAAGGCTGATGATGGCAACTTGCCGCAGCACGGTGGATTTACCGGCCATGTTGGGGCCAGTGAGCAGGCAGAGGCGGCGTCCGGCATCAAGGCGAAAATCGTTGGGTACAAAGTTGGCGCGGCCAAGCATGGCTTCAACCACAGGGTGCCGCCCCTCGCGGATGTCCAGATTGGCTTCCGCGTCAAGCTCCGGCCTGCACCAGTTGTTGGTGCGGCCCACCTGCGCGAGGCTCTGCCAGTAGTCGAGCTGGGCAACCATATCCGCCGCGTGAATGATGCGTTCGCGCTGGGCGGCCATGTGGGTGCGCAGATCCTGAAACAGCGAGTACTCCAGCGTCTTGCGCTTGTCTGCGGCAGACAGAAGCTCTTCTTCAAGCTCTTTCAGCTCCACAGTGGTGAAGCGCTCGGCATTGGCAAGGCTCTGGCGGCGGATAAAATGGAAGGGCGCAGGGCCGCTGTGAGCCGCGCGCGTGAGCTCGTAATAATAGCCGAACACACGGTTAAAGCCCAGCTTGAGCTTGCTGATGCCCGTTTTTTCCTGTTCCTCGGCCAGCATGTTCTGGAGCTTCTGTTCGCCGTGTTCCGCCAGATCAAGCAGGCGGTCAAGTTCCGCATTATAGCCGGTTTTGAACAGGCCGCCCTCGGTAATGACCGCAGGAGGGCTGTCCACCAGGGCGCTTTGCAGCAGGGCCGCGCAGTCTTCCATGTTGTCCCACGACTTGACCACATCGGCAACGCTCTTGGGCATCTGCCCCGCAGGAGCGGAAGTTGTGTCAGAATTCGCCCCGAAAGGCGTTCCTGCCCCGTGCAGGGCGGCATACACATCCGGCAGGGCCGCAAGGCTGTTGCGCAGGGCAATAAAATCGCGCGGCGCGCCCTGATTCAGGCTGATGCGCGTGGAGAGCCGCTCCAGGTCGTAGACATTTTTCAAAGCTTCGCGCAGTGAGGCGCGGCGAACATCGTCCGCATGAAAAAAGGCCACAGCGTCCTGAACGCGGGTGATGGGGGCAAGCTCTCGCCAGGGGTGGCGCAGCATGTCTTCAAGCAGCCTGCCGCCCATGGGGGTCATGGTGTCGTCCAGCACATGGCGCAGGGTGCCTTTGCCCTTGCGGCCATTGAGGCGGCAAAAAATTTCAAGGTTACGCTCGGTCACATCGTCAATGAGCAGGCGGCGGCCAAGATCAAGCGGAGCAAAGGGCATGAGGTGGTCGGGGTTGCGCATCTGCGTCTGGCTCAGATAGACCAGCAGCGCGCCGCAGGCACGCATGAGCTCCGGCTTGCCTTCCAGTCCAAGAGCGCCAGCCTCGCGCACGCCCTGAGCGGCCACAACGCGCTCTGTGGCGCGTTTGAGGTCAAACTGGGGCGCGGGCATGCGCACAAGCCTTATACCTTCCAGAATGCACCGTTGGGGCGGCTCGACCCCTTCCGGCACCAGCAGTTCGCGCGGGGCGAGTTTTTGCGCCCACTGCCAGAGTTCGGCTTCGCGCTTGAACTCAACGCCAGACCACTGGCCCGTGGAAATATCCGCCCAGGCAAGGCCGCCAGCTCCACCGGAGGCGGAAGGGCACAGCGCCCCCAAAAAGTTATGGCTCTTGCTGGCGAGGTTGGCGTCTTCCAGCACGGTGCCTGGCGTGATGACGCGCGTAACGGCCCTTTTGACCAGCCCCTTGGCGGCTTTTGGGTCTTCTGTCTGGTCGCAGATGGCAACGTGGTAGCCCTTGTCGATGAGCTGGGCCACGTAACCCTCCACCGCATGCCACGGCACGCCGCACATGGGGATGGGGTTTTCTGCATCCCTGCTGCGGCTGGTGAGGGCAATCTGAAGCTCGCGGGCCGCGACCTTGGCGTCTTCAAGAAACAGTTCATAAAAGTCGCCCATGCGGTAAAACAGCAGGGCATCGGGGTGTTCGGCCTTGATGCCCATGTACTGCTCAAACATGGGGGTCAGTTTTGCGGGGGCTTCAGACATAATAATTCTTGGGGTGATGGTGACGGTTGCGGCTTACCGCAACCATAAAAAAATTGTGGCGCTGCCCAGACCCTCAGCCGAACAGCGCCACAAAGCGGATTGAGAAACGTCTAGTGCTGCTTGTCAGGATCCGGAACCAGTGATTCTTCGGTGGCAGCAGCAGTCGCGGCAACGGGGGCCACAGACGCGGGCTGGGCGTCGGCCTTGCCGTTCTTGCTCAAGAACTGCGCGCGGGCTGTGTCTGCGCCAAGCTTTTTCTTGGTTTTTTCCAGTTCGCGCTCAAGGCTGCTGATCTGCCATTTCTGCTTCATCAGGCGGGCGGTCAGATTGACCTTGTCCCACACCAGAAAGCCCAGAGTCATCAAGGCGCCACAGGCGAAGGCCGCGATGACCAGAAAATAGAAGGGCAGGGCAATGGAAGACATGGCGGGAATAAAGAACAGGTTGAGCGTGAGCACCATGCTCTGGGAGAGCGCGCCCTGGTTCTGAAAAAAGAACACAAGAGCGAGGAAAAAGAGGATGGCGAGCAAAAATACTTTGATATACCGCATAGACATACTCCTCAGGCTAAATAAAGCTATCTCAAAAAAACTTCACGGGCTTTTTGAGAATGCCGCATCGCCCAAGAGGGCACAGCATCGCGCTCTCCAGCCGGTCTTTGTCGCCCCCTGCGAAAAAGACAATCCCCGCCACAAGGTCATGCAGCCCTTACGAGCCGCAACCTTCCTGCCCGGGCGTGGAAGCGGCGCGGTCTTGCTTGCCATTGGCCGCGCCATTCGTGAAATACGGTTTCAGTGCCGCATAGGTGCGGCTCAAGTGTTCGGGCATGGTGCGCACTTCGTCAAACACTGCCATGAATGAAGAGTCGCCCGTCCAGCGCGGCACCAGGTGAAAATGCAGGTGTTCGCGAATGCCCGCGCCCGCTGCCTGCCCCTGGTTCAGGCCGATGTTGATGCCTTCACAGTTAAAGTGCTGCTTTAAGATTACAGTGCACTGCTGTAAAAGATCCATGATTTCATGGGTTTCTTCCGGCTTGAGGTCAGCCAGCAGCATAACGTGCCGATATGGGCACACCATGATATGCCCGTTATTATACGGGAACTTGTTCATGATGACAAAGGCCATCCGGCCTCTGTGCAGTACCAGGCGCTGCTCGTCATCCGCCGTATGCTCGGGGAGGCAGAACACGCAGGAGTCTGGCTTGGGGCCAAGAATGTACTCAATGCGCCATGGAGCCCATAGTTGTTTCATAGTTGGTTTCTATACACCTCTTATAAACGCTGGGCAAGTGAAGAATTCCGACTGGTTTGTTCTTCATTCCCATTGCCGGATTTTGCAGCGATACTGCACACGAGGCTGCGCGCCAGATCCATCTGCTGCTCTGGCGTTGCGGCCGTGCCGTCAAGCTTGGCTGCAAGCACGGCGTCCAGAATGCGCCCAAAGGCGGGGCCGGGTTCCAGCCCCATGATGCGCAGGTCTTCGCCGCTCACATCCGTCTTTTCTTTGCGCCACTGGGTAATGTAGCGCGAAAGGTTTTTTTGCAGGGCGGCATTGCTTGTGTCTGCCATGAGGTAGAGCAGGCATTCGAGCGAAAGGGGCCGCAGCAGGGCGCACAGGGCGCTGATGCTCTCCTTGCCTGCCTCATGGTCTTTTTGCCACGGCTCCAGCTTGCCGCGCACCACGCGCATGTGCTCGCGCTGGCGCAAAATGTCGGCCCGTCGGGGTTCGGGCAGGCCCATGCGCTGATAGTGATTTGCCGTATCGGCATAGCTCATGTTGTGGTTGAGGGCCAGAAAGAAGGCCAGCCACGGTTGGGCAGCCTCTTCAAAATACAGCAGCCTGTACCACGTGAGCGTCTCCTGAAGCCGCAGCAGCAGGTTTTTGCGCGTGGGATTGAGCGACAGCAGGGGAGAAACCGCCTCGAGCACGCCGAGCTGGTCAAGACGCGCAATGCAGGCAGAAGGGTCTTCCTCATCGCAGATATGCTGGAACTCGTGGAACAACCGAAAGCCCGAGAGCTTGTCCATGAGCTTGAGCTTGAGGGCGTTCTTGATGAGCTTTTCCGTACCTGCCCCGATGTGGAAGTTATAGCGCTGCTCAAAGCGCACAGCTCTGAGGCAGCGGGTGGGGTCTTCCACAAAGCTCAGTGTGTGCAGCACCCTGATGACGCGCTCCTTGATGTCGCGCTGGCCGCCGAAAAAATCCACCAACTGGCCGAACGGCTCGCAATCAAGCCGTACAGCCAGGGCGTTGATGGAAAAATCGCGGCGGAACAGATCCATCTTGATGGACGAAAGCTCAACCGTGGGCAAGGCCGCAGGGTATTCATAATATTCAAGGCGCGCCGTGGCTACGTCGATGCGGGCTTCGGCCCCTGCGGCATCGGTATAAATGACCACAGAGGTGAGGAACTTCTGGTGCTCGCGCACTCGTCCGTTGAGTTCTTTTGCCAGTGCCCGCGCAAGGGCTATGCCGTTGCCCTCCACCACCAGATCAATATCCTGGTTGGGGCGCTGGAGCAGAAGATCGCGCACAAAGCCGCCCACGGCATATACTGGCAGCCCTAGCTCCCTCCCCAGCCTGCCCGCAAGGTGCAGCATGTTGCGGCTGGCAAGGGGCAGTCTGTCCTGTATGAGCTTGCCAAGGTTGCGTTCCTTGCCGCTGGTGGTGCGCGGTTCCGGCATATGGCCCGGCTCCTGCGCAAAAACATTGATAAGGTCTGTGCGCGTGACCACGCCGATAACCTTGTCGTCTTCCACAATGGGCACAAGGCGCTGGCGGCCTCCCACGATGGTGGTGGTCAGATCCTTGAGCGTTGCGTCTGGCGGCAGTGTGGTGATTCTGCGGCTCATGTAGTCTTCAACCGTGGATGCGCCAAGGCCGTGGGCGCTGGCCCGCGAGGCCGTGAGGGCATCCAGCAGGCCGATGCACTGGCGGGTATCGGGCATGAAGACCGGTACGGCCTTGAGCCCGAAGTGGAGCATGAGTTCATCTGCCTCATGAATGGTGGCGGCGGCCTCAATGCCTACGGCTGGCGAAGACATGTATTCGCGCGCTGTTTTATCTGGGTAGGCCTGGGCGTAGAGGTGGCGCAAAATCATATCGCGCACTTCATGCACCGTCATGGTACGCACGGAGGCCGAAGCCGCGTAGGCATGCCCGCCGCCGCCAAGGGCCGCGCAGATGTCGCCTACGTTGATGGCCTCATTGCGGCTGCGGGCCACCACCTGAATGCGGTCGTCCATAAGCCCGATGGCAAACAGCACCGGGAATCTTTCCATTTCCATAAGTCGGTGGGCCAGATAGGCGAAATCACCCAGATAATGTTCCATGGCGGCTTCTGAAAGCGTTACCTGAACATTGTTGATGTTGTACGTCTGGGTGGATTCCAGCAGGCTGTTCAGGGCCTGTATGTGCAGGCTTGTGAGTTCGTGGGCCGCCAGAGCATCAATGCGGTTCACATCCATGCCCTGCCCGAGCAACCATGCAGCCGCCATAAAATCGGCCTGCGTGGTTGAAGAGTAGGTGAAAGAGCCGGTATCGCCATAAATGCCAAGGCCCAGCAGGGTGGCATCGTCCGCGCTGAGACTGAGGCCACGCTCCGAAATGGCCTGTACAATGAGGCTTGTGACAGAGCCGATGTGCGCCATGTGCGTATGCGGACTTGTGATGTCGTCCGTAGAATCCGGGTGGTGATCCCACAGTTCCACGGTCACGTCATCACGGTCGAGCAATTGGGCCACATGGCTAATGCGGCCACGCTGACGGGTATCCACAACCACAAGGCGGGTTATGGAATCCCACGGGATTGCCGAAGTTTCCACAATGCCCAGCGTCGCCGTGTCCAGCCCGGCAATGAGCTTTTGCAGGCCGCGCTCCTGCGTGCCGGGAAAGAGCAGCACATGCGGGGTGTAAAGGAATCGCGCCGCCAGCATGGCTGCAAAGGCGTCGAAATCTGCACTTGCGTGGCAGGTGATGAGCGTTGTCCCGGCTGTATGCTGTTCCGCAGGGGCGGACGCTGCCTGTACGGAGGCAGTCTGATCAGTTGTGGTTTCGGCGGATGCCGCCTGTGGGGTCGTTTCCGGCGCAGGGATCACTGGCGGCTCCGAGGGTGGAATTGATGGTGTATGCCGCGCAGGCGTTCGGCCTGCACATGGGTATAAATTTCTGTGGCGCTTATGTCGGCGTGCCCAAGCAGCATCTGCACGGCGCGCAGGTCTGCGCCGCCCTCGAGAAGGTGCGTGGCAAAGGAATGCCTGAACGTGTGCGGTGAAATGGCGCGTCGGATGCCCGCCTCAAGCGCATACTTTTTAACCATTTTCCACACGTACTGGCGCGTCAGGGCACGGCCCGAGCGGTTGACGAAAAGCTGGTTGCCTGTGGGCGCAAACAGGGGCCTGCATGCGCTGATATAGTCTGCCAGCATTTGCTGCATCAGGTCGTGCAGGGGCACCAGCCTTTCTTTGGAACCCTTGCCAAACACGCGCACAAGGCCGCGTTGCAGGTCAAGATCCGGCACGCACATGGTGCACAGTTCAGAAACGCGTAGGCCTGCGGCGTACAGAAGCTCAAGCATGCAGCGGTCGCGCTTGCCGCTTTTGTCGCGCAGGTCTGGCTGGGCAAGCAGGGATTCCATTTCGTCCCTTGTCAGCACCTCCGGCAGGTGCTGGGGCAATTTGGGGTTTTCCAGCAATTCAGCGGGGTTTTTACGCAGCCTGCCTTCTTCAACTGCAAAGGCGAAAAATGCCCGCAGGGCAGAAAGACGCCGTGCAAGGGTGCGCCCTGTGTTCTGCCGTGCGCGCAGCCAGGCAAGGTACAGAAAAATCTCCTGCTCATCGGGGTCGGGCAGGGATTCTTCCGCCGCGCCCTGAGCCAGCTCCTGCCGGTACAGAAAAAAACTCTCCAGATCCTGCCCGTAGGCTTCAACCGTATTGGGCGAAAGGCCGCGCTGGGCCAGCAAAAAATCCCGCCACAGTGGTAAAAGGGTTGCCAGGGCAGGGGCTTTGGTGCGTGGATGTGCCATGCGCCCATGCTAGCCGCCTTACTGCAACGGAGCAAGCCTTTTGCAATCAAAACCGCCCGGATGCGTTGCATGCGGTGGGCTTTATCCTTTCCGCGAAAAAAGATATGCTGCAAACCTTGCTAAAAAGCGGGCTGAACCTATCTGAAGGAAACCTGATGGCAGATCAAACAAAGCTGCGGGCCTATGTGAGCCTTGGCTCCAACTGTGACATCGCGGCAGAAAAACTTGCAGCAGCCCTGGACGCCCTGGCCACACTGCCGGAAATGGGCATTGGCGCAGTATCACCCGTCTACCGGACAGAACCGCAGGAATATACGGAGCAACCCTGGTTTCTCAACCAGGTGGTTGAGCTTTTTCCCGGCGATAACTGGCGGCCTTGCAGCCTTGTGGACGCTTTGCTGGACATAGAGGCCAGGCTTGGGCGGGTGCGCAGCCCTGACCCGGTACTGCGTTTTGGGCCGCGCGTGATTGATATTGACCTGCTGCTTTTTGGGCAGGAGCGGAGCACCGATCCCCATTGTCTTGTGCCGCATCCACGCCTGACGGTGAGGGCTTTTGTCATGCGGCCATTGCTTGATATCGCGCCTCTGATCGTTGTAGACGGTCTGCCCGTAAGAGATTGGCTGGCGCGTACAGTCTGCCGCGTGGAAGGGGACAGAATTTTTCAGTGACTGGTGCCGCCCTCTGTGATATTGTCTTCCACGGCTTTAATATGCCTGAAAGGGCTGCACTCCAGCCTTACGCGACCCGTGCCACGGGATTAAGGAGCATAACAAATGGTAAAGTGGCTCATTCTGATTTTGGCGGGCTACGCCCTGTATCGCCTTTTTGCCAATGATCTGAACAAGAAGCAGAAGGAAAGCAAGCAGGAAAGCGCTGCTGAAATGGAGCGTAAGGTTGCCGCGGGCGAGATGGTCAAAGACCCCGAATGCGGCGCGTATGTGGCCGTTGACGGCTCTATTTCCGTGCGCGACGGTGAAAAAGTTCACCGTTTCTGTAGCTATGAATGCCGTGACAAGTTCCTGCAACGCCTTGAAGAAGGCGGCAGGGAACTGCCCCCCCGCGAAGAATAGCCTTTTTCAGCGTAGCTGGAACAGGCATTTTGTTCCCTTATGCTTCAGATAATTTGCTGGGCATGATGTGATTTTGTGCAGATAATATAAAACCGCCCGCCGGGATGATTCCAGCGGGCGGTTTTTTGCGGTTTATTGCTGCCAGTAGGCTCTGTCGCTTCCCATTGTGCCCGCATAGGTGTGCCGGGCATGCCGGGCGGCTTCTTCCCTTTCCTTTTCCTTCTCTCTGGCGATAGCCATGAAAAGCCGTATGCGATTGAGCTGATTGGCCTCGCTGCTGCCGGGGTCGTAATCCAGCGCCATGATGTTGGCCTCGGAGCGTTGACGGCGAACGGCCTTGAACGCGCCGCGCCCCACCACGTGATTCGGCAGGCAGCCAAAGGGTTGCAGGCAGAGTATGTTGTTTGTGCCGTGTTCGAGAAACTCCAGCATTTCTGCGGGCAGCAGCCAGCCCTCGCCAGCGCTGTTGCCAAGGGACATGACGCTTTCGCCCAGCCGGGCCAGATCGTCAATATGCGCCACAGGCATGACGTGGGCGCTCAGGTGCGAGGTGTTGAGCGCGCCGCGCATGTAGCGGCGCACACCTTCAATACGGCGCATCACAAGTCCATTGCCCAGCGCAGCCCAGGCGCTGCCGCCCTGATAACGCCAGTCGTACACGGCATCGCGCAGGCAGTAGAGCATGAAGTTGGCAAAGTCCGGCAAGAGCGGTTCGCCGCCTTCCTGCCTGATCTGCTCAACAATGTGATTGTTGGCGTCTGCATGATAGGTCAGCAGGATTTCGCCCACAACAGCCACTCGTGGCTTGGGGGACAGTGCTGTGCGGATGGAGGCAAAATCCTGCACGAGGCGGGGCAGCAGGTGCCGCAGAGCGGTTTCATCCCCCTTGCGCACCACCGGGATCAGGGTTTGCAGCCAGTGCTGCACCCTGTCTTCGGTTTGCCCTGTATGGCATTCGTAGGTGCCTGTAAACAGCGAAAGCCTTTGCAGCATGTCGCCAGCAAGCATGCCAAGCAGCATGCGCCAGAGCAGGGCGCGGTCAGGCCGCAGGCCGGGCTGGCTTTCTGACCCCGAAGCATTGAGCGTGAGCACGGGCACCGGGTCGTAGCCGTATTCCATAAGCGCCCTGCGCAGCAGAGCCGGATAATTGCTGGCCCGGCAGGGGCCGCAGGTCTGCGAAAGCAGCAGGGCCGTGCGGCGTGGATCAAGCCCGCCATCGCGCAGAGCCTGTAATAGCTGCCCAATAGCAACGATGGCCGGGTAGCAGGCATCGTTGTTTACATAGGCCTGCCCCAGACTCACGGCTTCTGCGTTCACCGTGGGCAGCAACTGGATGGTGTGTCCGCTGCCCGCGATGGCCTGGGTCATGAGCGGAAAATGCAGCGGGGCCATTTGCGGCACAAGAATGGTATGCGTGGCCGCATCACGTTTGTTGAACACCGGCGGCGCGTGGGAAACTGCGGTTGCTGTGCTGTCTCCAGCCCTGGTGCGGCTCACTGCCAGCAGCGAGCGGATGCGTATACGCGCAGAGGCCAGGGCATTGCCCTCGTCCATCTTGATGAGGGTATACAGCTTGCCATGGGCGCGCATGAGCTCCCGCATCTGGTCGGCAGTGATGGCGTCTATGCCGCAGCCAAAGGAAGTCAGTTGCACGAGTTCCACCCGCGCGGCGCCGTGGTCTGCCTCGCAGGCCCACAATCCCGCCCGGTAGAGACGGGCGGCGTATGTCCACTGATTGCGCGCCCGCAGGGGAAAGGACATGCGGTGGCCTGTCCAGCTGCGGGGCATGGCGTCCTCGCTGATGACCGCAGCGCCCAGCGAGGCGATGAAGTCGGGCAGGCCGTGGTGCACCTGCGGGTCCGCGTGGTAGGGGCGGCCGGCCAGAAACACCAGAACGCCCTTGTTGCGCAGGGTTTCGGCATAGATGTGTCCCGCCTCGGCGCGCAGTTCACGCAGATAGTGCGCCTGTTCGTGCCGCGCAGCCCGTACTGCGGAGCGTACTTCGCCCCTCGGCAGGTTGAATTCGCGGCAGAGGTTGCGCACTAGCGAGGCCGTGTGCGTGAGGTTTACAAAGGGCGAGTGCATGACGGCCCCGGCATCCTTGAGTTCCGGCAGATTCTCGCGCACCACCTGCGGATAGCCGCAGGCCACCGGGCAGGAGAAGGAATCGCACATTTCGGCAAATTCCTGCGCCTCGCGCGGTATGCAGGGGAAGAAAATGCTCTTGATGCCGCTTTCAATCAGGGCCAGCACATGACCATGCGCCAGCTTGGCTGGGTAGCATACGCTTTGGGAGGGCACGGACGACAGGCCAGCCGCAAACAGGGCGCGGCTGGTAGGCGGCGACACTTCAACCCGGAATCCCAGCGAAGTAAAGAGGGTGAACCAAAAAGGATAGTGCGCGTAGACGTTCAAAACTCTGGGGATGCCCAGCCTGCCGCGCGGCGCGGATTCAAGGGGCAGCGGTTCGTAGCGGAACAGGCGCTGGTTTTTCCAGGCCACAAGGTTGGGAGCTGTGACGGTTGCGCCACGGTGCGCCTCGCTGAACCTGTCGCACCTGTTGCCCGCGATGTGACGCGAACCGTGCGAAAAGCGCGTTTCTGTGAGCAGGCAGTTGTTGCCGCAGTCGCGGCAGCGAAAGCTGCGCGTACGCATGGCCAAACCACGGATAAGCGGGGCTGTGATGGAAGAGCGAACGCTGACGCACTCTGCCTTTTCCAGAGATTCAAGGGCCGCGCCGTATGCGCCCATAAGGCCGGAAGCCGCAGGGCGGTGCACATGTCGCCCCAGAGTGCGCTCCATGGCGCAGAGCAGGGCATCGTTGAGGAAAGATCCGCCCTGCACAACCACATGTTCGCCCAGTTCTGCCACATTCTTGATGCGCAACACCTTGTCCAGCGCATTGCGCACAACAGAATAGCAAAGCCCCGCCGCAATGTCGGCAATCTGCAAGCCGTCTTTCTGGGCCTGCGTGACGCGCGAATTCATAAAAACCGTGCAGCGCGAGCCAAGATCAGCCGGATGCGCGGCGTACAGGGAAATATCCACAAATTCCTGCATGCTCAGGCCAAGGCCTTTGGCAAAGCTTTCAAGAAAAGCCCCGCAGCCAGCGGAACAGGCCTCGTTGAGGCTCACGTCGCTGATAACGCCGTTATCCACCTTGAGGCATTTCATGTCCTGGCCGCCTATGTCTATGACATAGCTGACTTCTGGCACAAGGCGCGTGGCCGCCTTGAAATGGGCCAGGGTTTCCACCAGCACTGTATCCACGCCAAGGGCGGATTCTGCCAGATGCGCTCCGTAGCCCGTGGCCCCGGATGCGGCAAGCCATGCGCCGTCAGGGATACGCTCAAGCATGTCTGCCAGCGGGGGCAGCAGGGTCTGTAACGGATTGCCGCCGTTGGAAGCGTAGCAGGAATCAAGGATGTGCTGTTCGTTGTCTACCAGCACGGCCTTGACCGTGGTTGAACCGAGATCCAGCCCCAGGAACAGTGGTCCCCGGGCCTGCCGGATATCTGCGGAGGGCAGCACATTGGCTGTTGCGTGGCGCTGGCAGAAGCGCGCGTATTCCGCGCTGTCGGCAAACATGGCAGGGAGAATTTTTTCTGCGGCGACCTTGGGCGCGTGCGAAAGGCTGCTGGTGCTCCGGGCAAGATCGGCCAGATCGAGCAGTTTGGCGTCTGTTTCGTGTTCTTCAAGCGACATGGCGCAACGCGCAGCGCCAATGGAGGCTGTGCACTGGGCATGGGGCAGGTGCGCAATGTGCGCCTCCGCAAGATCAAGATTCTGGATGAACAGATTTTTGAGTTCGGGCAGAAAGTGCAAAGGCCCGCCCAAAAAGGCAACCTTGCCGGTAATGGGCCTGCCGCAGGCCAGCCCGCCGATGGTTTGCTCCACCACCGCCTGAAAGATGGAGGCCGCGATATCTTCACGCGGTACGCCGCCGTTGAGCAGGGGCACAATATCCGTTTTGGCGAACACGCCGCAGCGCGAGGCGATGGGGTAGAGCGTGGAATGCCTTGCCGCCAGATCATTGAGGCCGCCCGCATCCGTGCTGAGCAGACGGGCCATCTGGTCGATGAAGGCCCCGGTGCCGCCCGCGCACGATTCGTTCATGCGCAGTTCCACATCCTGCCCCAGATAGAGCAGCTTGGCGTCTTCGCCGCCCAGTTCCACAGCCACGGAAGTATCCGGCGCAGCATAGGAAATGGCGCGGGCTGTTGCCAGCAGTTCCTGAACAAAGGGGATGGAGAGCTGATTGCTGAGATCAAGAGCGCCGGAGCCTGTCATGGCGCAGCGCACGGTGGCGGAAGGGTAGAGACGGGAGACTTCGGCAAGCAGGGCTGCCATGGTGGCGCGAACTGCCGTGCCGTGACGGCTGTAGCGGGTTTCGGCAACAGAGCCGTCGCCGTTCAGCAGCGCCAGTTTTACTGTGGTGGAGCCAATATCAAGGCCGAGATAAAAGAGTGGTGGAGACACGAACAAGTCCTCACATGAAACAGGTTTATGTGATTTGGGCCTGATGTCTTCATAAAGCTGAAGTAGAACTTATTTACTTTCTTTCATAAATTCAGGCTACACTTGAACGTGAAAAGAATTCAAGCCCCTTTGCATAAAAAAATTACGGCCTGCTGATTTTAAACCATCCACTCTTGGAACGGTTCAAAATCTACAGGCCGTAATTTTATCAGCGGGAGTAAAAAGGGATATTGAAACGCTAAACTATACTTTGCTGCGGCAACTACTGTTGCGTCATGGAAGCATCAATGCGACCTGTGACGTTGTCCTTGATCCACTTGGGGTCAAGCCACTCAAGAGGGGTCACTTCCACGCCGCCCACAAGAATGCCAAAGTGCAGGTGATCGCCAAAGGCAAGGCCTGTGCTGCCGGTATGGCCAATGAGCTGGCCTCGCTGCACCACATCGCCCACTTTAACCATCTGATCGTTGAGGTGGGAGTAAATGGACATGAGGCCCAGGCCGTGGTCAATGACAATGAGGTTGCCGTAGATGCCAAGGTTGCCGCAGAAGACCACGCGGCCGCTGTTGGCGGCGGGTACCTCGGCATTGCGCACCGAAGCAAGGTCAAATCCCAGGTGATAGGATTCGCCCACGGGCTTGCCCTGATAGTTGAAGAAACGGTGGTCGCCAAATCCGGCACGCGGGGCAGAGCGCGGCAAACGCTCAAAAACGCCGCTCCACAGCATGGCCGCGGCAGTGTCCCGTCCAATTTCGCGCAGGGTCTGCACATTGGCGGCGCGCACCTGATTGTTGATATACAGGTAGCACTCCAGCGGGTTTGTGGCATCGGGGGCCAAGTCGCGCAGCTTGCTCTCAACCGCCATCAGAAAGTTGTCCGTCACTTCAATGCTGTCGCTCTTGAACGTTCTTTCAAAGGACATGACCGTGAGGTGGCTTTTGGTGACGTTGCCCGCAAGGTCTGTGGCCGTGATCTCAACGCTGTTCTTGTAGTCTCTGGCGGTCATTGTGTACGGGAAAGGGAAAAAGCAGATATAGCTGCCGTCTTTTTGCATGTAGCCGGGCACAAAGTAGCCAGCAACAAGCACGCCACTATTGCTCACTTCTTTATCAACAGTATAACGCACCACGGCAGTGCCGCCCCTGCGCACGTTGGGGGGCAGAGTTTTGACGGAAATGCGCGGCGGCTGCGTATCAAAGCGCATAGGCAACTGGACGGTGCGCGTATTGCCCTGACCAAAACCGGCAAGTGACCCGTCCGTGGCCCGGATTTCAAGCTCAAAAGCACCTTCACGCAGGTTGGCGTCCTTCATGGGGACATCCACTTCGCGTTCAGGAATATACTGGTCAAAGTGCTTGCTGTAGATGACGTTGAGGACGTTGTTCTTTCGCACGCCAACTGTAATGGAGCGGATGCCTGACGGGTCCTTCATACGGACCTTGAGGACGCTTGCGGCTGAAACCCTGCCTGTATTTGGTGTAATATCAACAGCAGGGCCTTCAAGATCTTTAAAAAAAGTATAGCCGCCTAAAACCAGAATGGCGACCACTATAATACCTAGTACCGATGAAAACAAACTTCTTTTACGCATTGCCGACTCCTCATTCTCGCTTCCCGAAGGGTTGCATAAAGAATGGCAAGTTTCAAGGGAAAGTCTGGAACTTGTCTTGATATCTCTGCAAGCCTCCCCGATGGCGCATTGACTTGGCAGGAAAAATCTGTTTTCACTTCCGCAGTATGCAGTACAGCAAATATTCTGCGGCTGGGGGTACGCCCCGCGAGCCTTCTCCGTCCGTGGACCCAAAACGTCTGCGGCGCAGGATGGTACGCGAGCAGCTTGAAGCGCGCGGAATCAGCGATCCGGCGGTGCTGGGGGCCATGTTTGCTGTGCCACGCCATCTTTTTGTGCAGGAAGCGCTGCGCTCCCAGGCCTACGAAGACACTCCCTTGCCCATTGGCTACGGGCAGACCATTTCTCAGCCCTACATTGTTGCCTTGATGACCCAGCTGCTTGAAGTGCAGCGGGGGATGCGCGTGCTTGAGGTCGGCACCGGCTCCGGCTATCAGGCCGCAGTGCTTGCCACCATTGGCTGCACGGTCTTTACCGTTGAGCGCATGCGCGAGCTGTATCAAATTACTTCAGGGCTCTTGCGGCAACTGGGACTTAGGGGTATCCACATGCAGCGGCGTGACGGCACGCTTGGCATGCCTGAAGCCGCGCCATTTGACCGTATCATCGTTACTGCCGGCGGGCCGGAAGTGCCGCGTCCTCTTGTTGATCAGCTTGACGAGGGCGGCATCATGCTTATCCCTGTAGGGTCAAAGCCCCGTACGCAGCGCCTTGTGCGCGTGCGCAAAGAGCAGGGGCGCGTTAGCTCCGAAGACCTGGGGCCGGTAGTTTTTGTAGATCTGGTGGGCGATCACGGCTGGTAGATACGCCGTCGTAAGCGTCCGCTACAATTGAAGGAGATGTCATGGGATCCTGTTCATCCTGTTCTTCTGCATCCTCTTGCTCCAGTGCAAAGAGCAATGGCGGCAATGGAGAGTGTAATGACCCTATGGCCAAGCAGGACCGCGTAATCGCTGACCGCTTGGGCCATATACGCCACAAGATATTTGTCATGAGCGGCAAGGGCGGGGTGGGCAAAAGCTCCGTGACCGTCAACACCGCAGCTGCGCTGGCGCGGCGCGGGTTCAAAGTCGGCATTCTTGATGTGGACATGCACGGCCCGAGCGTGCCCAACCTGCTCGGCCTTACCAGCACGGTTGAGATTGACGAAGCCACCCAGCTGATGATTCCTGCCGCCTATGACGAGAATCTTTCCGTCATTTCAATGGATACGTTCCTGCAAGACAAGGATCAGGCCATTCTGTGGCGCGGCCCCAAAAAAACTTCGGCTATCCGGCAGTTTATTGCGGACGTGAAGTGGGGCGACCTTGATTTTCTGCTCATTGACTCCCCTCCAGGAACGGGCGATGAGCACATGACCGTCATGCAGTCCATTCCCGATGCCCTGTGCGTGGTTGTGACCACCCCGCAGGAAATTTCGCTGGCAGACGTGCGCAAGGCCATCAACTTTTTGCAGTACACCAACTCCAACGTGCTTGGCGTGGTGGAAAACATGAGCGGCCTCGTGTGCCCGCACTGCCATCAGGAAATCGACCTGTTCAAGAAGGGCGGCGGCGAAGATCTGGCCAAGCGCTACGGGCTCAAGTTCCTCGGCGCTGTGCCGCTGGATCCCACAACTGTGGTTGCGGCTGACAAAGGTATTCCTGTGGTGTACCTTGAAGCGGAAAGCGCAGCCAAGGAAGCCTTTCTTAGCCTGGCAGATTCAATTGCCGCTGCCGCCGACGGCAGCTTGGAAGCCCTTGCCGGTTCGCGCAGCTAGTTGCGCCCCTGCAGGTTTGCCCGATAGAATGCAGGCTTCCCTGGCGGCTGGTGCACGGTCGCCGGGGGAGCTTTTTTCTCCTTTTCTCCCGTGTTCTTTTGTGGTAACGCTTTAAAAAATTCGCACGGAGCGCCTGAGAGGAAGAATGCTTAATCTTGCTAATAAAATTACACTGTTACGCATTTTAATGACCCCTCTGGTTGTTTTGCTGCTCTATTTTGAAGGCCCGATGACCTGCATTTTGGCTACTCTGGCCTTTATTTTTGCCTCCCTTACCGACTGGGCAGACGGTTATATTGCCCGCCGCTCCAATATGGTCACCAGCATGGGCAAGTTTTTGGACCCGCTGGCCGACAAAGTGCTGATTTGCTCGGTGCTGATCATGTTTGTGAAGCTGGACTGGGCACCCGCCTGGGTGGTTATCATTATTGTATGCCGCGAGCTTGTGGTCACAGGCCTGCGCGCTATTGCCATTGACGAGGGCATCGTGCTTGCCGCCGACAACTTCGGTAAGGCCAAGACTGTGCTCCAGATTTTTGCCATTGTGCCTCTTGCCCTGCATTATCCCTTGTGGGGCATGGATCTGCGGTTGCTTGGCCTTGTGCTGCTCTATATAGCGCTGGTGCTGGCCGTGGTTTCAGGGGCCAACTATTGCTATGATTTTTACCGCAACACGCGTAAACAGGCAGGCTAACGGGAACAACGCATGAGTACGTTGCAGATCCGCCTGAAAAACTGCATCCAGACCATTCTGGAGCTGGAGCCCGACATGCGCGCCGGGGTCTGGGGCCGTCACTTTGATCAGGAACTGAACACCCTCAAGGATTATCTGCATCAGGTAGACCAGATGAACCTTGCGGAAGAAGACGTTACGCGGCTTGAAAAGGCCACGGCCACTTTTTTGGCTGAACTGCGTCTTTCAGCGGGTAACGGTTCTCAACCTCAACGGCTGCTGCAGTAATGTTTTGGCGTACCTTTATTCTGGTTGTGCTGGGCCTTGTTAATGTGGTGTTTTTTGCCCGCATGGTCTGGGGACCCACCGGCCTTATTGAATACCGTGAGCTCAAGCACCAGTACGCCGAGCTTGAAAAGCAGATTGCAAGCCTTGATGCGGAAAACCTCTCTCTGAGCCGTGAAATTCGCCTTTTGCAGTCCGACAGCCAGTATATGGAAAAAGTCATTCGTCAGCGCCTCCACTATATTCGCGATAATGAGGTGCTCTATCTTTTTGGCGAGGTGGCGAAAACGGGGCGGGAGCAGAAACCATGACGGAAAAAATTGAATGGTATAAAGAAGTCCTGGAGCTTGAGCCCAATTCCAAGGTCTTTTTCCCTCTGGCGCGTCTGCTTTCCGAGGCTGGACGCACAGAAGAAGCCGTTGAAATTCTGGAGCAGGGGCTTGCCCGGCACGAGGAATTTCTTGAAGCCAGGCTTTTTCTCATAGAGCTGCTGCACACCGCCAATCGGCTCGAAGCCTGCGAAAAGCAGGTGGGCAGGCTGACAAAAATGTTTTCTACCTATGCAGGCTTTTGGCAGGCATGGGCCGCCTGCATCAATGCTGCCGGCGATGCGCCTGATACTGCCGCCGTGCTGCGTTTTCTGGCCCTTAATTTTTCAAAGGGTCCGGTATCATTGCACGAAGTCATCAACCAGGGGCTGGCCTCCCTGTCTGGCGCTGGGGCCAATTTGCAGGCGCGTTCCGAGGCCGCCATCCCTGCTGCTGGACCATCCGCACATGAGGCGGCATTTGCAGCGACATCAACGGCTGCAAATCCGGCAGCAACTGGGGCCGCAGCGACCGGGGCAGAAGCGGCTGAGCAATTTGTTGCCGCTCCCGTTCTGGCAACTGCTCCCGGCTTGGTAACCGCCATGCATGACGCGGATGCCCCGCTTGATGCTGATGCTCACATTGATGACGTTGACGCTCACGATCCTACTGATTTTGATCCTGATCTTGCCATGGCGGACGATGAGGCCCTGCCAGCAGAATCGGAAGACACTCCTTCCATGCTGGCTCGCGGCGCAGATGCGTATGCCGCATATGCTGCCCCGGTCACCCAGTCCGAAGCTGTTGTTGTAGACGATGCAGATGAAGGGGAGGAGCGTTTTTCGCTGCGTACCCGCTCTATGGCCGAAGTGCTGGCAGAACAGGGTGACATCAAGGGCGCACTTGATATTTACCATGAGCTTGCTGCCGCAGCGGTACATCCGGAAGAAAGCGCTGATTTGCGTCAGCGCATTACTACGTTGACTGCGCGACTGGGCAACGCCCAGACGGTAGATCCTGTCCAACCCGCTGCAACGGCAGAACATGCCAGCGGCAAGGACAAGCTGATAAGCATGCTTGAAGCTTTGGCTGAACGTGTCGAAGCCAGGGCGCACAGTTAATGAGGGAGAACACTGTGTTGAAATCATATGTGCGTTATTTCTTTTTGCTGGCATTTGCTGCATCTCTTGTAACGGGTTGCAGTTCATACCAGCCCACTAAGAACGTCTGGAAATCCACAAAGTCGTTGTGGAACAGCTATGTGAGCCCCCCGGCCACCGTGGATTTTGAAGAAAAGGGCAATCTTTCGCCCCAGGCGCTTTCCCTCACGCACAGCATGATGGGTATTGACGTTGAGCTGAGCCGCCTTGAACGGACGATGCTCAATGCCGATAAGCCGCCGACGCGCGAGTGGCTTGCTTCCTTCCTTACCTCCTTCCCTTGGGTCAGTGGTTTTGCAGGGGTAAAGTACGATGGCACCATTTTGGGTCAGGAACCTGCCAATCCCATGAAGCCGCTGGATTTCATTCCGCTGCTTTACGAAGACAAAAAGCAGAGCACACGCGCCCTGCGCGCCGATGTGCAGAACTCGTCCTTTGGGCCTGAAATTCTGCTTGCTTCTCCGCTCTATGACGGAACGGAATTCCTCGGTGTTGTTGTTGCCAACTTCGATATGCGTTCGCTCATGCAATACTCCCAAACGCCGCAGGACGTGGTCATTCTTTCACCGCAGGCATTGCTCTGGCCTGGAAAGTATGATTTCGCCTCGACCCCGCTTGCTGGCGTGAACTGGGACGAAGTGAGCGCAAAGAGTACTTCTGGCACCTGCACCAACGTGAACGGCACCTTCTATTATAATGTGCGCTTTCTGGGTAATGTGCCTCTGGTCTTTGCCGTGGCCGAGTCGGGCAATTTCCCGCAGGGCAATGGCAGTGTGGAGCAGGGGCTCGCATTCTTCCCGAAGGATCGCCCCAAGCTTACCCCGCCGCCTCACGAAGTGCGCAAGAACAAGAACCGCTTTGAAGAAGGCCTGAACGTGGACGTTGCGCCTGAACAGGCCACAGCCACTGCTGATCAGCCTTCTGCCAAGCCTGCTGGCGGGGCGGACATTCAGCCCGGCAGCAAAGACAGCATGCTGCTTAAGCGTAAAAATGCCGAACGCCGCAAAGTGCAGGAACGTCAGCTTGCAGGTGAAAATGCCTCTGTTGACCGCGCACCCAGCACCTCTGCACCCAAGGGCAAGGAAAAGCCGCCTGTCGGCCTTGGCATAGCGCCTGATGACGATGCCACTACCTTGCCTGGGGGACGTCCCAGCCCCTTTGGCCCCAAGGACGGCGATGACGCTGCAAAGCCTGCCGACACCGGCAGCGCAGGCAGCGGCAAGACCGATGCCCCGGCTGCGGCGCCAGCTGCGGCCCCGGCAGCTGCCAAGCCTGATTCCGCAGCTCCGGCTGGCGAAGAGCCAGCGGCACTGCCGGGTGGGCGGCCAAGCCCCTTCGGGCCACGGAACTGACGCATTCTGGATTAAACTTGCGCCGCCCCGAGGCGGCGCAAGTATTTTGGAAGATGTGCAACCTGAAAAGTCCGCACGCAGGCAACCAGTTTTGGCATGCAATTTTGTTGCGGCGGAAGATTCGTAAAGTTTTTAGCTAACTTGGCGATTTTCCTTTTCAGGGGTAAAGGCTCAATTGTTCCTCTCAATTTTCTGGATGTTGTAAGGAGCCCCCAATGGCTGACATCACGGTTACGGAACACCTGCTGCTGCATCAAAAGCGTAGCCCCCAGGCAACGGGCCAGTTTACTGGTCTTCTGTACGACCTGATCCTTTCGGGAAAAAGCATTTCCCGTCGTATCGCCAAGGCTGGCCTGCTTGATATCCTCGGCGGCACGGGCGAAGTGAACGTTCAGGGTGAAGATGTGCAGAAGATGGATTCCATCGCCAACCGCATCCTGCTTTATCGCATGGAGCGATGCGGCGCTCTCTGCGCAATGGGGTCGGAAGAAGAAGCTGAACTTGTACGCGTGAGCAAGGATTTTCCGCGCGGGGACTATATTCTTATTTTTGATCCACTGGACGGGTCGACAAATATTGACGTGAACATCAATGTCGGCACCATATTCTCTATTTTGCGCAGGCCCGAAGGTCATACCGGCGAGGTTGCGCTGGATGAAGTGCTGCAACCCGGCATCAAGCAGGTAGCGGCTGGGTATATTCTGTATGGCCCTTCCACCATGCTGGTTCTCAGCACAGGGCAGGGCGTGCACGGCTTTACCCTTGATCCCGGTGTGGGCGAATTTTTGTTGTCTCACCCTGACATGCGCATTCCCGAGCAGGGGCACATTTACTCGGTCAACGAAGGCAACTGGAAAAAATGGGATGCGCCAGCCCGCGATGCCGTCAACTGGTTCCACGGTTGCGAGACTTCGGACGGCAAGCCCTATTCTTCGCGCTACGTGGGCGCGCTGGTGGCCGACTTTCACCGTACGCTCATCAACGGCGGTATCTACATGTATCCGCCCGATGCCAACAAGCCCAATGGCAAACTGCGCCTGATGTGCGAGGCCAACCCATTGGCTTTTCTTGCAGAACAGGCTGGCGGCAAGGCGAGCGACGGGCATGGGCGCATTCTTGAAAGGGTGCCGGACAAGCTCCATGCGCGCACGCCTCTGTACATAGGCTCGAAGCTGGATGTTGAGGCTGTGGAAAAAATCTACGCCCGTCACGCGGGCAGATAGCTTTTGCGGCAGCCCCCGCGGGTTTGCGGTGGCTGCCTTATTGTACCGGCCTTTGACCGTAAATGGCGAACCGCATGTTGTGTTTGGGAATTGAAAGTTCTTGCGACGAAACCGCATTGGCGCTGGTTGAAGACGGGCGGCTTGTGGATGCCGTGCTTGCAAGCCAGGCCGATGTGCATGCCCTGTTTGGCGGAGTGGTGCCGGAACTTGCCTCGCGCGAGCATTACCGCTTTGTGGGCGCGCTGTTTGACGAACTGATGCGGCGCAGCGGCAAGGCCAATTCTGATATTGATCTTGTGGCAGCGGCGCGTGGCCCAGGCTTGCTTGGCAGCCTGCTGGTGGGCGTTGCCTTTGCCAAAGGGCTGGCCCTTGGCCTTGGCAAACCCTTTCTTGGGATCAACCACTTGCATGCGCACCTTCTGGCAGTAGGGCTGGAGCAGAAATTGCATTTTCCGGCCCTTGGTCTGCTGGTGTCGGGCGGGCACACGCACATCTACCGGCTTGAATCGCCTTGGGATTGCCGCCTCCTTGGGCGCACTCTTGATGACGCTGCTGGTGAAGCTTTTGACAAGGTTGGCAAATTTCTGGGTCTGGCTTATCCTGGCGGCAAGCTTATGGATGCTCTGGCCAGGGCAGGGCATGCCACGCCAACCATGTTTCCCCGGCCTTATCTTGATAATGACAATCTGGATTTCAGCTTCAGCGGCCTCAAGACCGCCGCAACGGGCCTTGCCGCGCATCAGTTGGCGGGGCAGGAATGGCCTCGTCCGCTGACGGATATTGCCCATGCGCCGCAAGCGCTTAAGGATTATTGCGCTTCATTCAATCTGGCTGTTGTGGATACCTTGTGCGCCAAGATGGCTCGGGCGCTTGACCGCAACCCCGGTGTTACAACACTGCTGATGGCGGGCGGGGTAGCCTGCAATTCACTCTTGCGTGAACGGATTGAACAGCTCATGCAAGGCAGGGGAGGCCAGGCTTATATTCCCGGTCCCCTGTTATGTACCGATAATGCCGCAATGATTGCCCATGCTGGATGGCTCTTGGGCGCACGGGGTTTCAGTCATGATTTGCGTATGGAAACCATACCCCGTGGCAAAATCATACCCGATGACATGTTGTGTAGCTTGTGCTGAAAGTGTCAAGAGACCATGCAAAACAAGAGATTGTCTTGACAGAGAGCACATTGGTATCTACTCTTAGTCAATACAGAAGCATACACTTTAAATGCGCTTCTGTTCGCGTCACAGGCCAATAGTGGCCGTGGAGCGATACAAAGCAACGTAAGGAGATAGTTATGGCTGAACAGGTCACTGACGCCACCTTTGAAAGCGTTGTGCTCAAGTCCGATCTTCCGGTTCTGCTCGATTTTTGGGCTCCCTGGTGCGGTCCTTGCCGCGCTGTTGGCCCCATTATTGACGAACTGGCCACTGAGTATGATGGCAAGGTGCGTGTCGTAAAAATGAACGTGGACGAAAATCCGGCCACGCCCACCAAGTTTGGCATCCGCGCTATCCCGACTCTTGTCCTTTTCAAAAAGGGTGAAACGGTAGAGCAGATCACCGGAGCTGTCACCAAGGCTGCCCTGAAAGACCTTATTGATACAAAGGCTCTGGCATGAAAGAATATGATGCCGTAGTCATAGGCAGCGGCCCCGCTGGCATTACGGCAGCAATGTATCTGGCCCGCTCTGGTTGCTCGGTGCTTATGCCCGAGCAACTGGCAGCGGGTGGTCAGATTTTGCAGACTGAGGCCATGGAAAACTATCCCGGTTTTCCCAAGGGCATTAAGGGTTATGAGCTAGCGGATCTTTTTGAAGCGCATTTGACCGGCCTTGATGTTGACCGGCCAGCTGCAGCTGTTGAATCCGTAGCCGGTTCGGCTGGGCGTTTTGTTGTTCGCGCCGGAGGCGTGGATTATATCGGCAAGACGGTCATTGTTTGTTCCGGAGCGCACCACAAGCCGCTCGGACTTGAGGGCGAAGACCGGCTGCGCGGTCATGGCGTTTCCTATTGCGCCATCTGCGACGGCAATTTCTTTCGCAATCAGACCGTGGCGGTTGTTGGCGGTGGTAATTCGGCGTTGGAAGAGTCGCTTTATCTTGCAAAGATTGTGGGAAAGCTCTATCTTATCCATCGCCGCGATGAATTCCGCGGGCACAAGATTTATCAGGATAAGCTTGACGCCTATGGCGACAAGATCGAGATCCTGCGCAGCAGCGTTGTGAGCCGTTTGCACGGCGAAAACGAGCTGACAGGTCTGACGGTTAAGGAACTGAAGACCGGAGAGGAACGTCATTTGCCCGTAGACGGGCTTTTCGTCTACGTGGGATATGAACCCTCCACCGGCTTTTTGCCCGCAGAGGTCGTACGTGACGCGCAAGGTTTCATTATCACCGATACGGAAATGCGCACCAGCATTCCGGGCGTTTTCGCAGCCGGTGATATTCGCTCCAAGCTTTGTCGTCAGGTAATCACTGCCGCCGGTGACGGCGCAACTGCCGCGCAGGCGGCGTTTGTATTTTTGGAACAGCTCCATGCATAAAAAACTGCTTCGCTCCATTTTGCTTGTCATAAGCATGTTTGCGGTTTCCGGTTGCGGCATCATTGATATGATCTACCTGCCGCCGGCGGAAGACACCGCCCAGGAGGTTTTTGAAGCCGCCAATGACGCCATGAGTGAGAAAAACTACGTGCGCGCCGTGGAGCTGTACAACAAACTTCGCGATACGTATCCCTTCAGCCCGTACACGGTTGATGCGGAACTGTCGCTTGCAGATGCCTACTTCCTTGACGAGGAATATGAGCTTGCTGCCGAAACCTACAAAGATTTCGAGTCGCTGCATCCTCGCCACGAAGCCATTCCCTATGTCCTGTACCAGACTGGCATGTCGCTCATGAAGCAGTTCCGCTCCATCGACAGGGCCACCACAGAACTCAAGGAAGCTTACGACTACTTTGACCGCTTGCGCCAGACCTTCCCCGACTCTCCGTATTCCAAGAGCGCGGAAGAGCACATGCGCACGTGCCGTCAGCTCATGGCCGAACACGAACTGTATATTGCCGATGTGTTCTGGCACATGAAAAAGTACGGTCCGGCCTGGCATCGTTACGAATACATTATGAAGAACTTCAAGGATGTGCCTGAAGTTGCCGACCATGCCAAGGAAAAGAGCCTCGCTGCCTATCACAATTACCGTGAGGCGCAGTCGCAGGAAGTTCGCGAAAAGCGTGAAGGCAGCTGGAAGCGGTGGTTTACCTGGCTGTAACAATCCGTAACGGTTTTTCCTGAAGGTTGTCAGATTATTACAAACCGGCTGTTTTGCAAAAAACAGCCGGTTTGTCTCACATTGCCCCTTAGCAATATTCTGACTACGCTTGCAATCAGCGCGTTTCGCGCGCCAAACTCTGCAAATTCCGTATATTTAATCCTTCTGTAGGAAACGTACTATGAACGTTATGGATAACGGCGCCAGCGAAAAAAGCCGCGCAGCCATGTTTTCGCTGCTCGCGGCACTGGGGCTTACCAGCATCAAGCTTGCGGTCGGCTTGTATACCAACAGCCTTGGCATATTGTCTGAAGCCTTGCACAGCGGGCTTGATCTGCTGGCGGCTGCCCTTACCCTTGCTGCGGTGAGAATTTCAGCCAAGCCTGCTGATTCACGGCATCCTTACGGGCATGGAAAGGCCGAAAACCTCTCGGCTCTTGCGCAGACGGTGCTTTTGTTCGCCACCTGCGTATGGGTGGTGTATGAGGGCGTTCAGCGCCTCACTTCAGGTTCAAGCCCTGTTGTGCCTTCGCTCTGGGGTGTTGGCGTCATGGCGATTTCCATGGCTGTTGACATCAACCGGGTACGTGTTTTGCGGCGGGTTGCCAAAAACTTCAACAGCCAGGCTCTAGAAGCTGATGCCCTGCATTTTTCCACAGATATTCTTTCTTCTGCCGTCGTGCTTGTGGGGGTGCTGGCCGTGTGGCTTGCACAGGCCCTGCAACTGCCTGAGCCCATAAGCCGCGTCCTTTCACAGGCAGATACGGTGGCGGCCCTGCTTGTGGCTGCGATTATTTTTCGGGCAAGCATGCATATGGCCTCGGATGCTGTGAATATGCTGATGGATTCTGCTTCATCACAGGCGAGCGAAGCCATTGTGGTAGCCGTGCGAAAGATCGCGGGCATTTCCGAGGTCAGGCGTGTGCGTGTGCGCACCAGCGGGCCGCAGAGCTTTGTGGATTTGACTGTTGGCGTTGCACCGGGCCTGAAGGTAAGTGATGGGCACCGCCTCGCGCATGAGGCTGAAGAAGCTGTGTCCGGCGTTCTACCTGGTGCGGACGTGACCGTGCACGTGGAGCCACGCAAATCGTGCCGCATTGATGAAAATAACCCCTTTGCTCTGGTGCAGGTTGCCGCATCTGAGCATGGCCTTGCGGTTCATGATGTGCATGTTTTGAGCGCAGACAGCGCCTGCCATATTGAGCTGCACGTTGAACTGCCGGGTCAGATGCCCTTTGACCGGGCGTACGCGCGGGTCAAGGCCTTTGAGGACACACTGCGGGAGGCATTGCCGGGTGTTGAAATCGTCAGCCACATGGAGCCCAAGGCCCCAAGCGCTGCGCTGGAACCGGGCGCTTCGGTTTCCGTGCCTTTTTCCGAGATGGCATGGCGTGAAATCAAGGCAGCAGTGGAAAATGAGCCTCTGGCGGCCATGCCGCACAAGTTTTCTACCTATGTGCTGCCGGAGCAGGGTGTCTGCATTTCATTCCACTGCAATGTGAGTGTGGGGCTGTCTGTGGAAGAGGCGCACAACGTCTGTACGCGCCTTGAAAAGCGCATTCGTGCCGCAGTGCCCCAGCTGGGCCGCTTGAGCATCCACATGGAACCGGCAGTTGTGTCAAATACCCCTGCGGCATAACAGTCCAAGTGCATCTGGCGGGCATGTGGCTTAATAAAATCGCCGCGCCGCCGCTCTCTTTCAGCGCAACATCCTGCCGATTTCAGCCTTGATTACGGCGCTGTTGTGACCAGCGCCGTAATCCTTTTGCTTTTTGGAGATTCCGCTCTGTACGCGGGCTTTGGCAAAAGTGGAGCAGGCAGATTTCTTGCTGTGAATCAATTCTGATTTTCAGCCTGTTCCTGCGGCTCCTGCTCAGCAATAGCGCCATCATGCGGCTCAGCTTCCGCGTCTGCGGCATTGAGTGTGCCGGGGGCCAGACGCTGGGGAACCGCTGTTTCAACGAGCGCGCGCCAGAGGTTATCAATGCCGTAACGGTTGCTGGAAGACGTGACAATGGGGCGGGTTCCGAGCAGCTCCTGCCATTCATTTTGGCGGTTGGCGCGCTCCCGCTGGCTGCACTTGTCTGCCTTGGTCAGCACGGGCACAATATTCAGGCCGTTGGTGCGGGCAAAGGACGCCAGATTTTTGTCGAGCTTCTGAGGTTCAAGACGGCTGTCGAGCAGCAGGGCCAAGGCCTTGAGGCTTGTGCATTCCACCAGATACCGCTCAAGCAGGCTCGCCCATTTTTCGCGTTCCGTATGGCTTGCGCGGGCATAGCCGTAACCCGGCAGGTCAACGAGATAAAAGTCATGGGGTGTCACGCGGTAATAATTTACCGAGCGGGTTTTGCCGGGCGTGGAGCTGACTTTTGCCAGTTTTTTGCGGCCAGCCAAGGCGTTGATAAGCGATGATTTACCCACATTGGAGCGCCCCGCAAGGGCTATCTGCGCCACAGGCAGAGATATGAGCTGCTCAAGAGTATAGGCTGTAGTTTCAAGGGTAAGAACGGGATTCATAATAAACCTCATGTGATACTTTAACTTTGTGTCTTGACAAGCAAGCATCTTTCAGCAAATATTTTCAATTCAGGGCTGATATTTTCAGCTAACTTCCGTATAAGGTAGCCGCTCTTGCCGCAGTTGGCAAATGATCGGCCTTACGCCCGTTTGCGCCATTTTTGCGGCGACATGTTTAGGAGGACAAATGTATTCTACCACAGACTTTCGCAAGGGTCTGAAGATCGAAGTCGAAGGCACCCCTTACGAAATCGTTGATTTTCAGCATTTCAAGCCCGGCAAGGGTGGCGCTATGGTTCGTACCAAGCTGCGCAACATCCTTACTGGCCGCATGCAGGATATAACCTTCCGTTCCGGCGAAAAAGTCAACAAGCCCGACCTGGAAACCCGCGACATGCAGTTTCTGTATCGTCAGGACGATGACCTTATCTTCATGGATATGACCACCTACGAACAGCTCCAGATGCACATCACCACCACTGATGGCAAGGAAGGTTTTCTTAAGGACGGTCAGGAATGCCGCGTGCTGCTGTACAAGGGCAGCCCCCTTGATATCGACATCCCGCTGAGCCTTGTGCTCGCGGTTGTTGAAACCGAGCCCGGCGCCAAGGGCGACACTGTCAGCAACGTCACCAAGGCCGCCAAGCTTGAAACCGGTATTTCGGTTCAGGTGCCCATTTTTGTCAACGAAGGCGATCGCATCAAGGTTGACACGCGCACCAAGGAATACCTGGGCCGGGAATGATGACCGGTTCGGGAGGGTAGCCCTACGGACGCCCATAAATTCAGCCGCGAGCTTCTTGGCCTTTTTCTTATCTTCTGGGCGCTGTTGCTTTTGCTCAGCCTGCTCAGTTTTGACGCCAACGACCCCAGCCTTAACCATGTGGTCAGCGGTGTTGTCAAGGTAAAGAACAAGGCTGGCCTTTTCGGCGCGTACACTGCAGGTTTTCTTAACGATGTGTTTGGCGTGGCCGCCTATCTCTGCCCACTGGTTTTCGGTGCGCTGGGGGCGGCCTACGTTTCTCCTTCGTACAGCCTGCACTGGTCGCGCTGGCTTGGCTTCTTTTTGCTTACCGTCTGCCTGCTTGTCATTGGCTCCGCCTCGGATATCACCCTTGGCGACATGTGGGGCGGAGGCATGGTGGGCAATGCCCTGCACCTCAATGCCAGCCGATATCTGAGCCCTGGCGGGTCTGCCTTGGTTTGGATATTTGTGGCGCTTGTGGGCATGCAGCTTGCGGGCAATATCTCTTGGTTCAATGTGGCGGCGCGTGTGCTGCACTGGGCGCAGGCGCGGCTTGCCGCCCGTGCGGGCAACGCAACCGGGCCTGTTGTTGCAGAAAGCCCCGCAGAAGGCGAAGACGGCAAGCGGCGTTGGTCGTTGCTTGATCTGCGCCTGCCTTCCATGGAATTCTGGAAGCGCTGGCGCGACCGCCTTGGCAACATTCAGCCCACGGCTGACTCGCTGCCTGATGTCTTTGAAGAACAAAAGACCAAAGCGGCCCGAGCGCAGGCAAATGAGCCAGCGGCACCACGCCCGGCAGTACAAGTGGATGCTGACGATCCCTTTGCCGTGGCGGTAGACATCAACGGCATGCCCATTTCGCCTGCTGTTTCTGTTGGCGCGGCCTATGCTGACGAACAGGGGGGTAATGCCCCGGCCCATGATCCTGTGCACGATGGTGCGCATGATCTGGCGCAGGATGACGCGGCGCATGCTGCCTCGCCTGCCGCTTCTGCCCCGAATACTGGCGGCAAGGCAACAAGTGCTGCCGCCCCTGCTGCCGAAGCCCCCAAAAAGCAGGGTGGCCTGACCGGGCTGCTTGCTGGCATGACAGGCCGCAAGGCCGCCATTCCGCTGCCGGGGCTTGAGCTGTTGGCCCCGCCTGTCAAAGTGCCGGGCAACAACAATAAGGAAGACCGCGAGGCGCGGGGCAAGGCCCTTATTGCCTGCCTCAAGGATTTTGATATTCAGAGCGAGCTTGTGCATGTCACGCCCGGGCCTGTGGTCACCATGTACGAGGTGCGCCCTGCCCCCGGCATTCGTGTGAGCCGTATCGCCAACCTCAGCGATGACCTGGCGTTGGCCCTCAAGGCCGTTGCCGTGCGTATTCAGGCGCCCATTCCCGGTACGGATACGGTGGGTATTGAAATACCCAACGACAACCGCGAAACCGTCAATTTCAGGGAGCTTGCTGCTTCTGAGCCTTTCCGCAAAGGGTGCGGCCCCCTGACCATGATTCTGGGCAAGGACATTGCGGGCAAGCCCGTAATGGCCGACCTCGCGCGCATGCCGCATCTGCTTGTGGCTGGCGCCACGGGCGCGGGCAAGAGCGTATGCCTCAACGGCATTCTTATCAGCCTGCTGTA
The DNA here is from genome assembly GCF_053570665.1 of Desulfovibrio intestinivivus. Taxonomy (NCBI): domain Bacteria; kingdom Pseudomonadati; phylum Thermodesulfobacteriota; class Desulfovibrionia; order Desulfovibrionales; family Desulfovibrionaceae; genus Desulfovibrio; species Desulfovibrio intestinivivus. Next base: position 2,632,127 of record NZ_JBRBQT010000001.1, read on the forward strand.
CCGCACCCAGCCCAAAGATATGCAGTTGTTGCTGGTTGACCCCAAGCGCATTGAAATGGCCGTGTATGCGGATGAACCGCACCTGGTGCATCCTGTGGTCACAGAAATGAACGAGGCCAAGAACGCCCTTGATTGGGCCGTGCACGAAATGGATCGCCGTTACGAAGCAATGGCGCGTCTTGGTGTGCGCAACGTGGCCGGGTTCAACCAGAAGCTGGCCGCTTGCAAGAATGATCTGCCGCCGGATTTTGCCGACCTTGAGCCTCTGCCATATCTTGTTGTCGTTATTGACGAACTGGCAGACCTCATGATGACCGCCGCCCGCGAGGTGGAAACCAGCATCGTGCGCCTTGCGCAGTTGGCCCGCGCCGCCGGTATTCATATGATCCTTGCTACTCAGCGCCCTAGTGTGGACGTGGTGACAGGGCTTATCAAGGCGAACTTTCCGTGCCGTATATCCTTTCAGGTTACGTCCAAGCACGATTCGCGCACCATCCTTGATCAGGTGGGCGCAGAACATCTGCTTGGCCGTGGCGACATGCTCTTCAAGCCCAGCGGCGGGCGCTTGCAGCGTCTGCACGGCCCCTTCCTCAGCGATGAAGAGGTGCAGGCAGTGGTGGGCTACTGGAAGCGGCAGCTCAGCCCCTCCTACAAGGTGGACTTTGCCCAGTGGGGGCTGGACTCTGTGAGCGGCGGCGGCAGCGGCGGAGGCGGCGATGCCGCGCAGGATCCCCTGTACGGCGAAGTGCAGGCCTTTGTGAGCGATCAGGGGCGCGCATCCATATCGCTGGTGCAGCGCCGCTTCAAGATTGGTTTCAACCGCGCTGCGCGTCTGGTTGAACAGCTTGAGCACGACGGCATCATCGGCCCGGCAGACGGCAGCAAGCCGCGCGCTGTGGTCAAATAAATCAAACAGCACAACTGGCGGCTTATGCCGTGGAGGTGTTATGCGCATAAATGGCATGCTAGCCCTGGCAGCCGGGCTTGTTCTTCTTGTGGCTTCAGCCGCGCAGGCTGCGGATATAGCGGCGACCATCCAGGCGCGGTATGAAAAGCTGCGCACGTTTTCCGCCACGTTTGAGCAAACGCTGACCCATAAGGAAAGCGGCTCGGTGGAGAAACGGCAGGGCAGCCTGCTGTTCCAGAAGCCCCTGCTCATCCGCTGGCAGACAGATAAACCCCATGAAGAAACCCTTGTGGTAACGCATAAGGAAATTTGGGATTATCTTGCGGATGAAGAAATTGCCTACCGCTACCCCCTGGAGCTTGTGCGCGATTCACGCACCATCATTCAGGTCATCACCGGGCAGGCCGCGCTGACCAAGGATTTTGACGTCAAGGAAGCCGGGCAGGAAAACGGCCTCGCCAAGCTGCACCTTTACCCCAAGGAACCCGCCCCGCAGATGGTTGAGGCGCTTTTGTGGGTTGAGCCTTCCACCGGCTATATCCGCAGGGCCAGCATCATTGACTTTTACGGCAATTCCAACGACGTGCGCTTTACGCAGTTCAAGCCCGACACTTCGCTGAAAGAATCAGACTTCACCTTTACCGCGCCCAAAGGCGTGGAAGTTGAAGACCGCATTGACCGCAAGGTGCAGGAAAAGGAACTCTTTAAATAATCTGAATACGACACAACAAAAGGCCGTGGGGTTCGCAAACTCCACGGCCTTTTGTTGTGTTTATGGGCAAGGTTATACGCACATGCGCCGGAATACGCCCGGCGCATCTTCGTCTACTATGGGAAAAGACTCCTGTAGCTCGCCCGGCACACTGACAGGCTTGCCGCTGACCATATCAATGAAGACCCACTGGGTTTCCGCCTCGGCAAGCAGGGCTTTTTCCTTTGCGTTCCAAAAAACATAGCGGCGCAGGCTGCGGCGCGAAGCGTAGGATGCAATCCATGTGGCGGCAGTAATCACATCACCCAGAAAGGCCGGGCGCTTGTAAGTGATGGTGTGCTGCCGCACCACCCAGCCCTGGCCAATACTTTCGTACCGCTCCATAGGCCAGCCGCAAACCGCGGAATGCGCAACAGCCACATCCTGCATCCAGGCCACATAGCGCAGGTTGCTGACGCGGCGCTGCATGTCGATATCATCCTGCCCAACCGTGATCTGCTGCGTGTATATGTTGATCCGAGCCATATGTCCTCCGCATTTGTGATGGCGCAGACCATACCCCTTGCAGGTAAAAAATAAAAGACACGCGGGCTTGCGTTAATTAACCCGCGTGTCTTCTGGTTGATAGAACAGGTTGTTACAGATTTGTCAGGGCACGTTTTGCCGGGCAGTCAGACAAGCCGTTTGTTACGCGTTTGCCATACCCTCGGCCTTGCTGTTTTGTGCGCCTCACACGCAGCCCTGAACAAGGCTGTCGAGCACAGCTGCGGAAAGGTGGCGCGGCTGCGCCCGCAACTGAGGGTCAATGCCCCATTGCCGCAGCACATCCAGCGCCATGTTTTGCGCTGCTTCAAAACTCTCGCTGACCGGAGTGGACAGAGGTGCTGCCAGGGTCATGGCCGCCGGTTGCACGCCAATGAGGGCACAGTGCTCAGGAGCTGTGCCGCGCAGGGCTGCAAGGCCCATCACTTCCGAAAAGCTGTTCTGGTGCGGGCCGATTTTTTGCGCTGTCAGGTATGCCGGCACGTTGTCGCGCAGCACCAGTTCGCCCGGTTCCAGCCCAAAATCAACCGCATCCAGCACCAGCAGTTTGTCAGCCCTTTCCACAAAGGTCAGCAGGGTCTGCCCCTGGGTGCCGCCGTCCACAACTTCCACGTTTTCAGGAAAATCCCAATGGGCGTAAAGCCGCTGCGCCAAAAGTACGCCAAAGCCTTCATCGCCGTACAGAATATTGCCAAGACCAAGAATGACGATCTGTTCCATGAGATTTCCGTGCACCTTTGCGGCAGTAGTGCCGCTTTTGGCGGCAACAAACCACGCTGGCTTGATTTGTTATCTGTTTGGCGGCCCAGTTGGGCCGCCAAACATTACTCTCAGTTTACATCAGGTTGCTACTGCTTGCGCCGTTCGCGGAAGCCGCTGAACATGGACGAAACCAGGGTGGTCTTGCCCATGATTTCTTCGCGTATGACCATGTACAGGTGCACGGTCACAAAGGTAATGAGCAGCAGCATGCCCAGTCTGTGCAAGCTGCGGGTCATCTGCCCATTGCCGCCAAACCAGTTGTTTATCCAGTCCTGCACAAATGCGAAAAAGCGGATAAACGGCACGTGGCTGTCCTGCGCGTACATGCCAAGGCCCGTGAGCATGATGACAAGCATGAAAATCATGCCCGTGCCCATGCCCAGCTGCGCCAGCGGGTTATGCCCCACATGCGCGGCGCATTCCTTGTTCAGGAACAGATACCAGCGCACGTCCTGCCACAGGTCGTTCCACCAGTCCTTGCTCCACACCGGCACAATGATAAGCTCGCGCGAAAAGCGGTTGCCCCACACAAGGCCGTATATGTAGCGCAGCACTGTTGAAATAATCAGCACAAAGCCCGCAATAAAGTGGGCCATGCGGGTGTAGCCCATGTAAAAGGTTTCGTACGGCTCACCAGTGACGGAAAGCCAGGGTTTTCCGATAATGTAGCCAGTGACAATAAGTACAATGACACAGGCAACCATAACCCAATGCCAGATGCGAATGGGCAGTTGATAGACGTATATGCTTTTGCCCATTGGCAGTTGCGGCAGAAGATGTTGTTCGCTCATGACGTTCTCCCGGCGGAAGGCTTGTATTCCGCGTCTCGGCTTGCCCGAACGCTAGAAGCAGTTGTCTGTCCGCACCGATATGAGCTCTGATCCGTCCGGCCCGAGGATATGCGTGGAGCAGGCCAGGCAGGGGTCAAAGCTGTGCAGGGTGCGCAGGATTTCAAGGGGCTGGTTGGGAACCGCCATCTTGGTACCCATGAGCGAGGCCTCGTAGGCGCTGAGCTGCCCATCGGGGCTGCGGGGCGCACCGTTCCAGGTAGTGGGAACAACGCACTGGTAGTTCTCGATCTTTCTGTCCTTGATGGTGACCCAGTGCCCCAACGCACCGCGCGGAGCTTCTGTAAAGCCAACGCCGCGCAGGGTGCCGGTGGGCCAGCTTTCGGGCTTCCACAGCTTGGTGTTGGCCGTTGCGCGGTTACCGTTTTTGAGGTTGGCCACAAGCTTGTCGTAGAAGTAGCGCATCTTGTCGGCAGACCATGCCAGCTCCAGCGAGCGGGCTGCAATGCGTCCAAGGGTGGACTGCAGCACAGAAACTGGGGCCTTTGCCTGACCAAGGAATTCGTCAATGAGGCCCTTGATCTCGGTGTCCTTCCTGGCATAGCCCACCAGCAGGCGCGCCAGCGGCCCCACTTCCATCTGGTGCCCGCGCCAGAGCGGCGTTTTGATCCACGAATATCTGTCGCGCTCGTCCACCTGCTTGAGGTCAGTGGGCGTGCCCTTGATATTGGGGCCGGGGGCGTAGTTGGGTTCGGTCATGCCGTCAAAGGGGTGCAGACCGGTTTTGCCGCCGGGGTAGGGCTTGTACCAGGAGTGGGACACGCATTCCTGAATTTCTTCAGGATTGCGCAGGTCAACAGGCAGCACTTCGTTGAAGTTGCCGTTGATGATGGCCCCAGGGGGCAGCAGCAGACTTTTTTCAGAGTAGTCATTGGCAATGTCGGGGATTGCGCCATAGGCAAGCACGGAAAGTTTGGAAAGCCCGCCGCCTATGTTCAGCCAGTCTTTATAGAAGGCGGCCAGCGCAAGGGTGTCGGGTATGACAACCTGTTGAGCAAAATCACGGCAACGCTCAATAAGTTGCAGCACCAGTTCCAAACGTTCCTGATTGATAACGTCGGCAGCGCCGTGCGCATCGAGGTTCAGCGAGCAGGGTACGCCGCCCACAAGCCAGTTGGGGTGCGGATTTTTGCCGCCAAAGATGGTGTGTATCTGCACCATGTCTTTCTGGAAATCCAGGGCTTCCAGATAGTGGGCCACCACCAGCAGGTTGGCTTCGGGCGGCAGCTTGTAGGCAGGATGCCCCCAGTAGCCGTTGGTGAAAATGCCCAGCTGGCCGGATTCAATCACGCGGGTGAGGCGATCCTTGATGGATTTGAAGTAGCCCGGCGAGGAATTGGGCCAGGGGGTGAGCTTGTGCGAAAGCTCCGATGTGGCCTTGGGATCAGCCTTGGCGGCAGACACAACGTCCACCCAGTCAAGGCCCGCAAGGTGGTACAGATGCACCAGATGGTCATGGTACATGAGGCACAGGTGCATGATATTGCGGATGATATTGGCGTTGTCTGGTATTTCTATGCCAAGCGCATCTTCCACCGCATGCACGGAAGAAAGGGCATGCGTACCCGTGCAGACGCCGCAGATGCGTTCAACAAAGGCCCAGGCGTCGCGCGGGTCGCGGCCTTTGAGGATGATTTCAATACCTCTGAAAATGGTGCCGCACGAAACCGCATTGGTGATGACGTTGCTGTCGTCTAGGTTCACCTCGCAACGCAGGTGTCCTTCAATGCGGGTAACGGGGTCTACAACCACGCGGCGGCCCGAGTCCTTAACGGCATAACCCTGAGAAGTAGTGTATTCGTATGCCATGGGGTATTTCCTCAGTTGTTGGAGTCGGTGTCGGAGGAGTTCTTGGTGTTCTTGCTACCTGCGTGGCGCACCATACTGGCAACGCCGTGTACGGCAACACCCGCGGCCACGCCCGCTACAGCGGCAACGCCCACGGTTTCAGCCGTTGCGTTGGTGCCGAGATGCGGAATGGTGGTGATGCGGTCATAAAACGAGCCCTGATCCCAGAAGTTCTGTTCCGAGCAGCCTATGCAGCCATGCCCGGACTGAATGGGAAATGAGACACCGTTGTTCCAGCGTGTGGAAGGACAGGCGTTGTAGGTGGTGGGGCCTTTGCAGCCCATCTTGTACAGGCACAGGCCAGCGCGCGCGCCCGCATCGTCCCACGATTCCACATATTCGCCCGCGTCAAAATGGGCCCTGCGGTAGCAGTGGTCGTGTACGCGCTTGCCGTAAAACATTTCCGGCCTGCCCTGCGAGTCAAGGGTGGGAAGGCGGTCGTATGTGATGATGTAGGTCAGGATTGAACTCATAACCTCAGGGATGGCCGGGCAGCCGGGAACCTTGATTTGCGGTTTGTTAGGAAAGAGCTTGTGCAGCGGGGTAGCGCCCGTTGGATTGGGGTGAGCCGCCTGTACGCAGCCCCAAGAGGCGCAGGTTCCCCAGGCCACAAGGGCCTTGGCATGCTCCACGCCTTCCTTGAGCTTTTCATAGAAGGGTTTGCCAGCATCAATGCAGTACATGCCCTGGCCGTTGAGCGGCACGTTGCCTTCAACAGCGAGAATATACTGGCCATTGTACTTCTTGATGGCCTCTTCATAAGCCTCATTGGCCTGATCGCCAGCGGCGGCCATGATGGTGTCCTGATAATCCATTGTGATCATTGAGAGCACAATGTCTGTCGCCAGCGGGTGGGCTGTGCGCAAAAACGATTCGGTGCAGCAGGAACAGGAAAGACCATTTATCCATAGTACGGGGACGCGCGGTTTGGTAGAGAGAGCCTGCGCGATTGCCAGATCCGCCCCGGGGCCAAGGCCCATGGCAACGGCTGTGAGCGCACAGAACTTCATGAAATCTCGACGGCTGACACCACGATTACGCAAGGCTTGTTCAGTAGTTTCGAGATGAGCCATAAGTACCTCGAGAAGAACATGGTTGCAGGTTGATTGATAGATGACCGACGCAATTAATAACTATCAGTACTCCTTGCGCTTGTATACCGTTGTAAGTACAAGATTTTAGATGTACTCTGTCTGACCTCCTTACCTCAAAACAGATTTCTTGATGCCGGTACTGTTTAAATCCGCCATAACACCGACCAGAATGTCAGTCTGTGTGCGCAACTCGTTGAGAACTGAGGTCGCCTGGTCCATGGCGTTTGCGGTGTTAAGGGCAAGCTGATTGATATCTTCAAGGCTGCTGTGGATGGTTTCGCTGGCGGCTGACTGCTCTTCGGAAGCTGTGGCGATGGACTGGGCCTGGATGGTGGAAGCGTTTGCCAGCTGCACAAGCGCCTGCAATGTTTCGCCAGACTGCCGGGCCAGAACCGTGACCTGCTCAATGGTTGCAGCGGACTGCTCCACATGCGAGATATGTTTGCGTGTTCCGCCCTGAACCGCATGGATGGCTTCTCCCACCTCCTTGGTCGCTGTCATGGTTTTTTCGGCAAGCTTGCGCACTTCATCGGCGACCACGGCAAAGCCCCGCCCCGCATCGCCAGCGCGCGCAGCCTCAATGGCCGCGTTGAGTGCCAAAAGGTTGGTCTGGTCGGCAATGTCACTGATGACATCCAGAACTTGCCCGATGCCCTCAGCCTGTTGACCGAGCAGGCCCATATCGACCTTCATTTTATTGGACTGCTCTTGCACCTGAGCGATTGCAGAAGTGACATTTTCAACAACTGTTGAGCCTTCGCTTGCCTTGGTGTGTGAATTTTCTGCCGTTTGGGCGGCATCTGCAGCATTTTTGGCAACTTCAATGACTGTAGTACTCATTTCCTGCATGGCGCTGGTTGTAGTATCAAGCCTGTTGGACTGGCTTGTTGCGCCTTGTGTAGAAATGCGCACCTGTTCCTCAAGGTTGTTGAGGGCGAGATTGAGCGATTCCACAACGCCGTGAATTTTGTCTACAGCCGTAGCAAGGGTGCTGGCTCTTGTATTTGCTTCCTTCTCAGCCTGCTCGGCTGTTATTCTGCACTGTTCCGCCTGTTTGCCGCGCTCATCAGCCAGGGCATGCTCTTTTTGGGCCGCCTGGATCTGTTCCTTCAGGCGGGCGACCATTTCGCGCAGCACATCGGCAAGGCCGCCGATCTCGTCATTTTGTTTGACTGTCAGCGCCGAATCAAAATCCCCGTGCGTGATGCCTTGGGCGTAGCGTAGGGTGCTGCGCACTGGCCTTCCAATAGTGATGCAGATTCTCCAGCCCAGCAGAATGGTGAAAAAGGCCACCAGAAGCGCGGCAGAAAGAGCGATCAAGAGGCCCCTTTGGGCCAGACGCACTTCTTCGCGAGCGTTTCCAAGCAGTTGATCTCCCCAAGCCTTTTCCACTTCCATCAGCTTGTCGATGCGGCGGGTGGACGCTGCAAACCATTGCTGCGGGTCAGCCTCAAGGTTGGATTTTTCAAGGTTGGCGTAGGCAGTATCGCGGAATTTCGTCACCTCTTCATCAATAGATTGCATTTTGCCTTGCAGAAGGTTCAGCGCCGCCTTGCCGCCCAGTTCCGCAAACGAACTCAGATAGGTGTTTTGTGAGCTGACCCTGTAGAGCCAGTCGCGGTAGAGCTGTTTGCTGAAGGTTCCGGCAGAAAAGGCGGCGTTGAGCGTGGCACGCTCCTGCCCGGCAATCTCCTTGCCGTGCAAAAGCTGAATAATTGATGTAAAGGCAAGGTCGGCGCGGGCGTTCAGTTCAGAAATCGCAGTGATCAGTTCATTGATGCTGGTATTGTACGCCGCGATGGCTTGAAGGGCATCAATGCGGGCGTCTTTGGCAGCGTTTCTGGTTGTAGAAAGGTCTGTAAAGTTTTGTGTAGATGCAGCAAATATTCTGGCAAGAGAGTCATTTTCCAGACTATCCGAGCCAGCAAGCACGGCAGTAAAGTTCTTGTAGGCAGAATTTGATTTATCTGTCTGTTCCGCCAGTTCGGAAGAAAACTTTTTGCCCTTGCTGCCTAGGAATCCAGCCGTGTAACCACGCTCTTTTTGCAGCTCGTGGATAAGTTCACCAGCAGAGAGGCTGACAACCAGCGAGCGTTCTATGGCTTTAAGGTGGTCTATTGTCTTCCAGCGTTGAATGCTTTCCGCAGAAACAACGAAGAGAAAAGTCGCCATGGGCAGTACGAGCAAAAGACTGAGTTTGCGGGCAATCTTGAGGTCGGCAAGCATGGTGGCTCCCTCCTTAAAAACGGTTGTCTTATTCCATTTGCTGGGGCTGCGTTTGCGTTCTTATGGCATTTATGTAGCAAGCTAATAATTGTAAGTAATAAATGTATTGAGATATTGCCAAAGGATTTAACGTTTGTAGTAGCATAATTAAAGGAAAAGACAATAACGTTGTTGAGAGAATATCAATCAAGTTCCTGTTTGTATTAAATAATTTAATGTAAATTGAATATATTATTATATTTTAGCTAGTTATAATTATTTATTTCGCATTTGTTTAGTCAGTTAATGAAAGTAGATAGCAGTGTAATAATAAGTAATGTATAGTGTTTATAGCTAGCAATTAGTTTTTAATACATTTAATACTCTTATTTTTAAGTATAAAAAATATAAATTTCAAATAGCCCGAGCTGGTTGGGATTGGGGGGTATAGCGCACGGGGTAGTAGTGGCATATTTATTTTTTTTGTACTACTACTTATCGTGTTATGATTTAGAAGTTCGTGTTCACAATTTGGGCCAGAATTGCGGTCAAATTTTATATTTTCCTGACCTCTACTGTCCCGGAGGTTCCCGTGTTGCCGTTTGATTACCCGCCGCCTCGGCGCAGCAAACGTTTGTTTGTCTGCTGGTTGGGGTATTCCGCCATTCTGCACGCTGTGCTTGCGGCATGTCTGCTTGCAGGGGCCTACGCCTTGCCCCGGTATCTTCCGGTTCAGTCAGGCGGGGCAGTGATGGTCAGTCTGGCAGGTGCGGGGAGTTCATTGGCAGGGGATGGGGGGCAGCAGCCACAGGCTGCGAACGGCATGGCTGAGGATGTTCCAGTTATGCAGCCAATGACAGAAACGGCAGCAAAAGCCGAGCAAAAGGTGGCTGAGGCTGTTCCTGTAAAAAAGCCTTCTGTCAAGCCGAAGCAGGCAGAAAACAAGGCGCAGCCCTCGCAATACAGGCAGGAGCAATCGGCCCAGCCAAAGCCCCAGCAGGTAACCACAGCTGCGGGCCAGTCTGCTCAAACCGGCCTGCCAGCTCAATCTGGTGGTGATGGCGGTCAAGGCTCTGCCAGCAGCGGCTCTGGTTCTATGGAGCAGGCCACGGACGCTGTGCAGGGGGATGGTTCCCCCCATCCGCAGGTTATGCCTTGGAATGCTCAGGGAGGGCCGCGATTTTTACGGCAGGCTCCATTGCGGTACCCCCGCGCTGCCCAGCGCCGTCATCTTGAAGGAAAGGCGGTTGTGGAAGCCTATCTCGATACGCAGGGCAAGCTGCTCCGCGCCCGCGTGTTACTGGCTGATCATGAAGATTTTGCCGATGCGGCGCTGGCCTGTGTGCAGTCTTCATCGTTCAAGCCTGCCCAGCGTGAGGGCAAGGCCATTCCCTGTGTGGTGCGTATTCCCATGCTTTTTGTGCTTAAAGGGCTATAATGATCAGCCCTGATTGCTCTGTTCCACAGGGGATGCCTGTTCGATCCGGCATGCCTTCTTGGGCGAAAAGACCATGGCTGCGACCAGTATGGCGGAAGACACCAGCACAATAACGGCCCCCGGCGGCACAGCCCAGTGGAATGAAAGCCACAGGCCCGCAACGGAAGCCATCGCGCCGAACAGGGCGGCCAGCAGAAACATTCGGCTCAGGCGATAGGTGATCTGCAGTGCCGTGGCTGCTGGTGTAACAATGAGCGCATATATCAATAAGCCACCGATTGCCTTGAGGGCAAAAGCCACCACTAGTCCCATCAAAATGAGGCAGGCATAGTAGATGCCCTTGACGGGGATTCCCGCAGCCACCGCAGCATGCCTTTGCCCCATGATTGCCTCGATTTCTTTGAAAAACAGAAAGACAAAGCCAAACAGGAGCAAGGCCGTTGCAGCCATGAGTTGCAGGTCAAAGAGGGTGACCGTGAGCAGGCTCCCCCATATGAGGCTGAGGCCTTCTGTTCGCGCGCCGGGCATAAGGCCCAATGCCAGCATGGCCAGGCTCATGACCACCGAAAAAACAACACCCATGGCAGTGTCAAGGCTGAATCCGGGCTTTTCGGCAAGCGGCCCCACGGCAGAGGCTGCCCCAAGGCTGGCCGCAAGACCTCCGGCCAGCGGTGGAGCGCCAAGCCACAAAGCAAGCAGCGCCCCGGCAAAGGCGGCGTGCGAAACGCACATTCCCACTAGGCTCATGCGCCACAACACCACAAAGACGCCCATTGCCCCGCAAACAGAGCCGCCAAGCAAGGCCATAATCAATGCCCTTTGCAAAAAGGCATACTGAAAAAAGTCATCCATATTTTACCCGCAGTTATTTGCTGTGCAGGGGCTCCCTGCTTAAAACAAGGCCGCCATGCGTTCGCCGCTGTGCGCTATCTGAATGGGCACATCATACAGCCTGCTCAGGAGGTCAGCATTGACTGCCTCCTGCGCTCCGCCTTGCCAGAGCATGCCGCCAGCTCGCAGCATGGCAACCTTTTGGGCCAGTGCAAACACTGCGTTGAGGTCATGCGTCACCATGATGACGGTGAGGTTGAATGTTTCACGCAGCGTGGCAACGGCATTGCAAATGTCCCGCTGCGCGCGCCAGTCCAGCGCGGCTGTGGGTTCGTCAAGCAGCAGCAGTTCCGGCTCCTGCGCCAGGGCGCGGGCAAGCGCCACCCGCTGCCTTTCGCCGCCAGAAAGATGCCCGATAGGGCGCTGGGCCAGATGCGCAAGGCCAACAATTTCAATTGATTGCATGGCAAGGTTTTTTTCTTTTTTACCAGGCCAGCGAAAAAGTCCCAGCCGCCCATAGGTGCCGCTGAGTACGGAAGCAAAGACAGAAAGTGGCATCTTGGGATCAAGGTCGGTAGCCTGAAAAACATGCGCCACCTGACGGCGTACCTCGCCCAGCATGTCTGAGCTTACACTTTTACCTTTAAAATACACCGTGCCGCCATTGTGTGGCGTAAGCCCGTTAAAAAGCCCCATCAGCGTGGACTTGCCCGCGCCGTTGGGGCCGATGAGCGTCCAGAAATCACCCTTTTCGATGCGCAGGTTTATACCGTTCAGGATGCATCGCTTGCCGTAGTGAACGCTGACGTTGCGCAGTTCGGCCAGGCACGGGTTCACGGCTTTGCCTTTATGGTTTGCAATTGCGTCACGTTGCGGCGCAACAGGCTGAAATAGTCCGGCGCATCGTCGCTGGAGCCGGGAAAATTGGAAAGTACTACGTGCGGCACCCCAAGCTCCAGCGCCAACGGTAGCCCCGCGTCTGGCCCGCTCTGATAATTATCCACCACACCCGCCACAGGGATGCCTTTGACTGCGCTCAAAATTTCAGCCAACCCGCGCGCGTTAACGTCTTCAGCCCTGCCAAAGGTGCGGATCACGTCAAAGCCCGCCCATTTTACAAATTCTACCTGCATATAAGCGGCGATAACAGGCAATCCCTGCGTGGCAGCAAGCGCAGAGCGGCATTCTGCGGCAATGGCGTCAATTTTTTGCAACCTTTGCAGCGTCCTCCGCCTGACAACCGGCGCAAGCTCTGGGGCCGCGCCTTCAAGCGCCGCCGCAATTTCCTGCACGGCCTGCTTTTGTATATCGGGTATGAGCCAGCTGCCACGCGGACTTACTTCAACAATAGCAAGCAAAGGGTTGCCCACAGCCTGGAGCATGGCGTCGACCTGCTGCAGATGGCGCTGAAATGGGTGAACGAGCAGCAGTTTTGCCTTGGCGGCAAAAATATAATCCCCGGTGCTGGCATTCTCATGACCGGGACAACTTGAACCTTGAATCAGGGTGAGCGTTTCGCTTTTGCCTTCTGTCAGGTCGGCAACAATATCTGAAATAAGCGAAGTTCCGGCCACAACGCGCAGCGGTTCTGCCGCCGTTGCGGAAAGGGGAATGAGGATCAGGGCAAGCCACAGAAGGGCGGAAAATTTTTTCATGGCGTATCTCATCTATTTTATAGCGCAAAAATGGAAGTTGTCTGGCCCTTCACTGGCTTCAATGTTCGTAAATCCAGCCTCGGAAAAGATGATGCACATGCCCGTGGGGCAGGGCAGATGATCGCCTTCCACTGCGTGGTGGCTGTCATGAAGCTGATTGAGTTTTTCACGACCATCTATGTGCAGCACATAGGCCCGGCCAGCAGGACGCAGAACGCGATAAAATTCGCGAGCTGCGGCTTTTTTGTCCGCCACATGCGGAAAGGCCGAAAAGCAGATAACCATGTCCACGCTGGCATCCGGCAGGGGCATGCATTCTGCCGCGGCCTGATATGTACGCACATGGGGAAAGCGCGCGGAAAGACATTTGAGCATTGCGGCGGAAGGGTCCAGCGCCAGGAATGACGCATCGGTCTGGGCATGTTTTTGCAAAAACGGTTGTAGTACCCCTTCGCCGCAGCCCACATCCAGAATAACCCGGGCATGCGCCAGGGGCAGTCCCTGAACCAGCTGGTCAACCTGCCTGAGTTTTTCCGGCGGATAGTTGCGGGCTTCCCATCCGGTGGAGTGCGCGTTGAAAAACTCCTCTCTTTCAGCGTGTTGTGCAGAGTCCTTGCTCATGCTGCCTCCTGAAAAAGCGCCGCCCTGAACGCAAGGCGGCGCTTTACTGATTAGAACTTTAGGTCAAAACCAACCATGACGCTTGTGCCGGGCATGTTGTAAAGCCCCCGGTTGTTGCCGGAAAGCTCCATACTGTAAGCATAGGGCGTATTGAAGATGTTGTTTACCGCCACAAATACCTTGCCTTCTTCAATGTGCATGTCGTCGTAGCTGAAGGTGTAGTCCAGCCTTGCGTTAAACACGTTGATGTCGGGCAGGCGATTTCTTTCATTCAGAGTGGTCACGTTGCTGGAAGGCGCTCTCGGATTTGTCGTCCGCACCCAGTTGGCTGCGTATACATCCTTGAGATACTGGTAATCGCCGCTGAGCTGGAAGTGGTCAAAGAACTTCCATTTGAAGCCGGTTTGCAAGGTAAAGGCAGGCGTGTAGGGCATTTTGCTTGTAGTTTCGCCGTCATCGCCCTTGGCCCATGTTTTCAGCCATGTTGCGCCCACAAAGAGTTCAAGGTTGTCTGTGGGCGTGACGCTGCCAGCAAGTTCAAGCCCGTCAATTTTGTATTCAGACGCGGACGAAGTGAAAAAGTCGCTGGTGGGGTTGGCGTTACCGTACATATAGGCCCGTAGCCTGTCGCGGCCGTCATCGTGAAAAACCGTGGCGCTTGCCGTGAACAGCCCCGGTTGGGTGTGGCTGAGCGACATTTCATAGTGATCCACCACTTCAGGACGAATATCCTTGGTGTTCAGGCCGGAAGGCAGTGATGTTTTGTTGGTCAGCAGGCCCTGAAGGATAACAGGGCTTGGATAGTTGACGCCCCGCGCGTAGTTGAGGCCAAGATTGGTGTTGTTGTAGCCAAGCACAAGGCCCACCTGCGGGGCGGTATTGTCTTCAAAAAGGTTGCTTGTGTACAGGCGCAGACCAGCGGAAGGCGTAACATGAAAGCTCTCCTTGCTGCCAAACATCTGGCTGACGGCAGCGTAGGGCGAAAACATCCTGTGCTGCGGAAATTCCCACGATGTTGTGGAATCTGTGGAATACGTCCGCTGGTCGTTGCGCAGGTCGCTGATATCAAGATCAAAGCCGTTGACGATCTCGCTGCCTTCCCAAATGGAATAGGTTTCGCGGCCTCGCAATCCGTACAGATTGTTGGTTTGCACTGATGTGGTTTTGTTGGAATTTTCGCCGCGCAGGTAAAACAGGGTGTCGTTGTAATAGCCTTTGAGGTACCCATTGGCATTATTGTACTTATTGATGAGGCTCAGCGTGGCAAGGCTTGTCTGTGTATCGTAGCGGTCTGTGGTGCGGGTATTGGTAATGGGATTGTTGGGAACCTGAGTCTGGGCATCCACACGGTTGGCCATCATACGCAATGACCAGTTGTCAGACAGGCCTATGCCCATGTTGCCATAGTAACTCGCCTGGTAGGCGGCGGTGTGATCCTTGTGCCCCAGTGTGCTGACAAGGCTTTGCGCGGCGTAAATGTCCACATTGTCTTTTTTTGCGCCCATACCCACATTTTCGGCCACGGTGCCAAAGCTGCCGCCCTCTGCGCCGATGCGCAGTTCATAACCTTCCTTGGTCATGTATTTGGGAATAAAGTTCAGCATAGCATAACCGGTGCCAAAGCGCGAAGGCTGGGGATACTTATAAATTTCCATCCCCCCGAGTGCGTAGACCGGGATGCCGTCAGCCAGGGCCTGCCCGTACAACACGCCGCTACGCGGCACGTCATCAAAAAAGATATTGATGTCAGGGCTGGGATGGCTTGCGCCACGCCCGCGCACATAGAGGCTCGCGCTGGTTTGCCCGCCGATGATGTTCTTTTTCTGATACATGACGCCCGGCACGTTGCGCAGGGCGTCATAAAAATCAAGGGAGTTCTGGAGGCGGATCTGCTCTTCAGTCACCACGTTGTACTGGGTGCCGAACCGCGTCTGCACAGGAACAGTGGGAGCCTGATCGGCCACGCCGAAGGTGGTTACGGCGGGCAGGTCGTAGGCTGTCAGGCTGCCCTGCGTGAGGTCTGCCTTTGAGGCAGGGGCCTCCTGGCCTCCTGTTTCGGGTGGAGTCTCTGCCGCCCAGCCCGGCTGAACGCAAAGACAGTGGCCTGCAAGCACGGCAGCCGCCACAATTGCTGAAACCTTGTTCATCACACGTTTTCCTCCTTCTTATACCTGTCGCGCGGGGTGCGCGTGGGCTTTTCGCAGGGGATTGCTGCACAACCTTTTGAAAGTGTTATGTAATATAAAAAAGTGTTACCGATCGGGCGACGAATACAGCAAAAGGGCGCAAGAATGCCGCCCAGCTTGTTGATTCATGTTATTTTTTTAAAAATTGTAACACAAGCTATAGTTTGTCTAAGGTACAGTCAAGCTTGTGATACCATGAATATCTGCAGAATGCCCGCGTGGTATGCTGGCAAAAGAGGGGGGATTGTACCCGGCAGGGAAGCTGCTGGATCAGCCTCCCTGCCGGACTCAGGGGTATATGCTAGGCGCGTGGCCTTTAGAATTTGTAGATAAAGCTCATGTTGACGTTCCATGCGTCCTGGGTGGTGACGCCGCCCATGCGTGCGCCGCTTGTGGTGGTGTACCCGCCCCAGACATCCTTGGACTGGTCAAGCCACAGGGCAATGTAGTTGGCTTCCACCACAATCTTGAAGTTGTCGTACATCTGGTAGGTGGAGGTGATGCCAAATTCCGCAGCATAGTCGCGCGAGGTCAGGTACAGGCCGTAGTAGTTGGCCGTGTTAAAGTCGCCCATGCTGCCGGGGGTTACATCGGGGCGGAACAGGGTTTGCCCGTCCACATCCTTCTGCCCCTTGATGTACTTGGCCATGGTAGGGCTGTTGGTGCCGCCAAGCAGGTTGGCGTGGAAGGTGTGTTTGAGCTTGTCCAAAAAGCTCACGTCCTTTACGCGTGCGCCCACGCCCCAGGTTCCCACAAAGGTGGAGCCAAGCAGGGTATCTCGCCCAAGGGTGAGGGTGCCAAGCGTGCCGAAGCTGTCCAGCCCGTTGGTGCTTTCGTTGTTGGCCTCAATGGTGGGCATGCGCTCGGAGCCATTTTTCACGTTGCCGTCATCGCCGCTCGTATACCAGCCGTAGATGCCGGGCACACCCCAATC
This sequence comes from Desulfovibrio intestinivivus, assembly GCF_053570665.1. Classification (NCBI taxonomy): domain Bacteria; kingdom Pseudomonadati; phylum Thermodesulfobacteriota; class Desulfovibrionia; order Desulfovibrionales; family Desulfovibrionaceae; genus Desulfovibrio; species Desulfovibrio intestinivivus. The sequence continues at coordinate 2,648,711 of NZ_JBRBQT010000001.1, forward strand.
CATGCTGTATTCTGCCAGCAGGGAGCCGTACCAGCCTTTGCGGTTCAGGGTTTCCACGCCGGTGTCCGACTGCCCGTAGTTAAAGCTCCACGCCAGGCGAAAGGGATTCCAGGCCACGGCTTCGCCCGTCAGGCCCGTCCAGAAAATGGTGGAATAGGCATTGGCGATCTGCCGCCCGACCTTGCCATTGCTGAGGGCATATGTGGCAGGGGCGACACCCAGCGCGCCCGCACCATCATTGTTTTTGCCGTAAAAATCATTGTTCTTGCGAAAGGTATTGCTGCCGAACGCGCCCACAATGCCCCAGGGCGTGATGTTGACGCCTTCAAAGCGCAGGGGAGCGGTAAGGCCGAAAAGATCAAAGTTGTCCAGATAGCTCTGTGGAGAATTGTCATTGCCGGCCCAGTTGTCGTTGTAGGCGCGCGCCCAGAATCCTGTGAGCGAGAGGTGCTCGTTCACGGGAACGGAAACCGTTATGCCTGCGGTGTCGGCGTCAAAGGCCTGCGAGGCTTCGGTCACGTAGTCCGGCAGAAAGATGCGCTGAATGCCCATGCGAACCTTTACGTCGGTTTGCGGCATGGTCCAGTCAAGGTAGCTGTGCTTGATCTTGATGACGTTGTTGCCGTCCGCCCCCAGGGCCGCGCCGGACTTGTTGCCGGCCTGTCCCCAGTACTGGCGGCCAATCTCAAAATACACGGTGCCGGAAAGCGCCTCTGATGCCACGGCGTCAAGCTGAAGGCGCACACGCGACTTGGCCTCGAACTGGTCTTCATTATAACGGCCCCAACCAGTGGTGCGGTTGCCTTGTGTCCCATTGGTGGAGCGCCCCCGTTCCATAAAATTTCCGCCGCCGCCATATTCAAAATTCATTATCCAGACGCCCTTGGTCTTGAAGTCCACAGCCTGCGCAGTGGCGGCAATGCCAGGCAGCAAGGCTGCGGCAGCCAGAAGCGATAAAACTTTTTTCCGCATCGTTCCCCCGATAGTGACGTAAGATTTCATATGGACACGTTTTGTCAATTCGTGCTACTGAATTTGCTTGCAACGGCGATGTTATCTTTGCAGAAAAAGTGCTACTACTGTCAACCCCTAAATCTGCCTCGCCGCATGGAGCGCGATATGCGAAAAATCGGTTTTGTACTGGCGGCCCTGATCTGCTGCCTGAACATATCCGCCTGCCAGAATGATGAAAAATCCACTACCCAGGCGCAGCGTACCGAAATGGTCTACGCCAGCACCAAGGACATCCGCATCATCAATCCCCATCTTTACTCCGGGGAAATGGCCGCCCAGAATATGGTGTTTGAACCGCTGGTGGTGAATACCCCCGAGGGAGTGAAGCCCTGCCTTGCCGAAAGCTGGGAAATTTCGCCCGATGGACGCGTGTACACATTCCATTTGCGCAAGGGCGTGACCTTCACAGACGGCGCACCCCTTGACGCTGCCGCCGTTAAGCTGAACATGGACGCCATTGTTGCCAACAAGCCGCGCCACGCATGGCTTGATATGGTTAACGAAATCGAGCGCAACGAAGTTGTGGACACCCACACCTACAGGCTTGTGCTCAAGCATCCGTATTATCCCACTCTGGTTGAGCTGGGGCTTGTGCGGCCTTTCCGCATGATTTCGCCCAACTCCTTTATCAATGGTCAGACCAAGGACGGCGTTTCCGGCTATGTGGGCACTGGCCCCTGGGTGCTGACCGAACACAAGGACAAGCAGTACGCGCTGTTTACGGCCAACAAAAACTACTGGGGCGCGCAGCCCAAGCTGCAGGCCGTGCGCTGGCGCGTCATGCCTGACCACCAGACCATCATGCTTGCCCTGCAAAAGGGTGAAATTGATCTGGTTTTTGGCGCAGACGGCGACATGCTCAACATGGATGCCTTTAACGCGCTGCAAAAAGAAGGCAAGTACGCCACCCTTATCAGCAAGCCCATCGCCTCGCGCGCTATCCTGCTCAACGCGCACCAACCCGTGACCAAAGACCGCGCCGTGCGTATGGCCCTGCAATACGCGGTCAACAAGCAGGCCATTGTGGACGGTGTGCTGAACGGCACGGAAAGTGTGGCCGACACGCTTATTTCGTCCACTGTGCCCTATTGCGACCTTGGCCTGCCCGCGTGCGGCTATGATCCGGCCAAAGCCGCAGCCATGCTTGAGGCCGCTGGCTGGAAGCTCGGCTCCGATGGCTTGCGCGCCAAGGACGGGCAAAAGGCCATAGTGCGCCTGTATTACAATTCGCAGAACGCGCAGGAGCGCACCCTGGCGGAATATGTGCAGAGCGATCTGAAAAAGGTCGGCATTGAAATGAAGATCATCGGCGAAGAAAAACAGGCCTATCTTGACCGCCAGCGTACAGGCGATTTTGAGCTGCAATACTCGCTTTCTTGGGGAACTCCCTACGACCCGCAGTCCTACCTTTCGTCCTGGCGCATCCCCGCGCACGGCGATTATCAGGCCCAGGTGGGCATGGAGCGCAAGGAATGGCTGGATAAAACCATCACCCAACTCATGATCGAGCCGAATGAAGCCGCCCGCAAAGCCATGTATAAGGAAATTCTGACCTACGTGCATGACGAGGGCGTGTATGTTCCCATTTCATACTCTCGCACCAAGGCAGTGCATTCCAAAGCCTTGCAGGGCGTTGGATTCGGCGTGTCGCAGTACGAAGTTCCCTTTGAAAAAATGTATTTCGAGAACACACCCGCCCGCTAGGCTGCGGGCATGATCAGGGGCGCGGTTTTGCACAAACGCAAGGCCGCGTCCCATGCTCAACATATATGAAAGCATACATTCTACGCCGCCTTTTGCTGACTATCCCGCTTTTGCTGGGGATTTCTTTTGTTTCATTCGTCATCATCCAGCTCAGCCCCAGCGACCCAGCAGAGGTGGCTGTTCGGGTTAACGAAATAGTGCCCACGGACGAAGTGCTGGCGCTCACGCGTGAGCAGCTTGGTCTCAACAAGCCTTTTCTGACGCGCTATGCGGACTGGATGTGCGCCGTAGCGCATGGTGATCTGGGCAGGCGCTATGTGGACAACAAGCCTGTTGCGCAGGAACTGGCCCAGGCGCTTCCCCCTACCGTGTGGCTGGCGCTGACGGCAACCCTGTTCATGGCTGTGTGCAGCGTGGCTATGGCTTTTGCGTGCGCCATGTACGAGGGGCGCACCGTGGATTACCTGCTGCGCGGTTTTATTTTTCTTGGCACAGCCACGCCCGGTTTCTGGGCCGGGCTGCTGCTCATGTGGCTCTTTTCCGTCAAGCTCAACTGGTTGCCCACCAGCGGCATGCAGGGCGCAAGCTCGGTCATACTGCCCGCAGTGACGCTCTCCTTGTCCTATATTTCCACTTATGCGCGGCTTCTCCGCAACAGCATGGTGCAGAACAAACAGAAGAATTCCGTGCTCTATGCGCGGGCAAGGGGCCTCACGCGGGGCATGATCTGGCGGCATATCTTTCGCAATTCCCTGCAATCCACCCTGACCGGGCTTGGCATGTCGCTGCCAAAGCTCATGGCCGGAACCTTTGTGGTAGAAACCATCTTTGCCTGGCCCGGCCTCGGCTGGCTGTGCGTCACCGCCATTTTTAACCGCGATTTCCCCGTTATTCAGGCCTATGTGCTGCTGATGGCCGTGATGTTTGTGGGCTGCAACCTGCTGGTGGACATCTTGTGCGCAGTCATTGATCCGCGCCTGCGCGCCAGGGGGCAGGCATGAGGGTATGGCGGCGGCTGCGCAACGACCCTGTGGGCATGGTCTGCCTGTGCTTTCTGCTTGCCGTGGCGGCGCTTGCGCTGTGCGCGCCCCTGGCGGCTCCGTGGGATCCCACGGCCATTGATGTGAGAAACAAATTTGCAGCATGGTCGCTGGCGCATCCCCTTGGTACCGACCAGCTCGGCAGGGACGTGCTGTCCCGGCTCATCTGGGGCGGGCGCGCCACCCTGGGCTTTTCGCTGCTCACCATGGGCATAACCCTTGTTATCGGCAGCGGATTGGGCATTGTGGCCGGTTTCTGTCGCGGCAAGGTTGACGAAACCATCATGCGCTTTTGCGATGTGATGATGTCCTTTCCCAGCGAGGTGCTCATTCTGGCCATTGTGGGCATGCTTGGGCCGGGGCTTGGCAATGTGGTCATTGCCAGCGTGATTGCCAAGTGGCCCTGGTACACGCGCATGGTTCGCTCTGTGGTCATGCAGTATACGGACGTCAACTATGTGCGCTTTGCCCGCGTGGCGGGCTGCGGCATGTGGCACATCTTCCGCAGGCATCTGCTGCCCGGCGCGCTGGGCGAAATCATTGTGCTGGCAACGCTCGATACCGGGGCGGTGATATTGTCGGTTTCGGCTTTGTCCTTTCTGGGCCTCGGCGTGCAGCCGCCCACGGCGGAGTGGGGAGCCATGCTCAGCGACGCCAAGGACATCATGTCCATGTATCCGCAGCAGATGCTGCCCGCAGGGATGACAATCCTGCTGGTTGTGGCGGCTTTCAACTTTTTGGGCGACAGCCTGCGCGATGCCCTTGACCCAGCCCACACCACCCTGCAGGGGGTGAGCCTGTGAGCGCGTTCAATACAGATTGCCAAAAGCAGGAGCCGTCCTGCGGCGCGGTGCCCCATGTACTTGATGTGCGCGATCTGCGCGTGGTGCAGCGCGCAAACGGGCAGGCGCTTGTGCACGGCGTGAACTTTACGCTTGCCGCCGGGGCCTGCCTTGGCATCGTGGGCGAAAGCGGCAGCGGTAAAACCCTGACCTGCCGCAGCATCATGGGCCTTTTGCCGCCCACGCTTGCGGGTGAGGGCACGGCTGTTTTTAACGGTATTGATCTTGTGCATGCCCCGGCGGAGCGGATGCGCCAGCTCCGGGGCAGCAAGATTGCCATGGTGCTGCAACAGCCCATGACAGCCTTTGACCCCCTGTACACCATGGGGGCGCAGTTTAGGGAAACCCTGACTGCGCATGGGGCGTACACCGCCGGGCAGGCAGATGATCTGGCCGTAACCATGTTCGGGCGCGTGCGCCTTGACGCGCCGCAGGAAGTTTTGCGCAGCTACCCGCACGAGCTTTCAGGCGGCATGCTGCAACGCTGCATGATTGCTCTGGCATTGGCCCTTGAGCCGCAGATCATCGTTGCCGACGAACCCACCACGGCACTGGATGCGGAAACGCAGTTTGAGGTCGTGCAACGGTTTCTGGAACTGCGGGCACAGTGCAATACCGCCATGATCTTTGTTTCGCACGATCTGGGCGTGGTGCAGCGTCTGGCAGATGCCGTACTTGTGATGAAGGATGGCCGCTGCGTGGAATACGGCCCTGCGGAAACCGTGTTTAACGCGCCGCAGCACGAATATACGCAGTATCTCATCCGCACGAGGCTTGCGCTGACGCGGGGTTTTGAAGCCATGCTGGAGCGCGCCCATGCTTGAGGTAAGAAATATCTGCAAAAGCTATGGCAAGGGTGGATTGTGGAATCCCCAGCCCAAACCTGTTCTGCATGACCTGAGTTTCCACATCCCCGTGGGCGCGACCGTGGGGCTGGTGGGCGAGAGCGGCAGCGGCAAAAGCACGCTGAGCCGCCTTGTTCTCGGGCTGGAGCGCCCAAGCAGCGGCACGGTATTGCTAGAAGGGCAGAGTGTGGCCCAGTGGCTGCGGCGCAATCCTGGCCGCATGAGCGTGGTTTTTCAGGATTACACAACCTCGGTCAATCCGGCCTACACCATCCGCGGCATCATCCGCGAGCCTTTGCTGGCCTGCGGCAGAGGTGCTGGGTCGGACAAGGCAGTGCTTGCGCTGATGGATCGCGTTGGCCTTGCCGCTAACCTTGCAGACCGCTTGCCCCATGAGGTCAGCGGCGGTCAGTTGCAGCGGGTGTGCATTGCCCGCGCCATCGCCACGGATCCCCGCTTTGTGGTCTTTGACGAGGCCATCAGCTCGCTGGATGTTTCGGTGCAGACCCGCATTCTTGACCTGCTGCGCGAGCTCAAGGGCAACATGACCTATTTTTTTATTGCGCACGACCTTCAGGCCGTGACCTATCTGTGCGATGATATTCTTTTTATGCATCGGGGCCGCATTGTGGAACAGGCCTCGGGCACAGGGCTGGCTGGCGTTTCGCACCCCTATGCGCAAAAACTGGTGAGTTCGGCAATCCTGTTTCGTTCGGCCTGGAATGGCTGAGCGGTATTGATCCGGCAAAAATTCAAGGAGTCTTTATGAGCCAATACGCTACAGATACAGCCTGCGCCATTCCGGATGCCATGTCCGTCCCCGGCCCGACGCTCACGGGCCGCATAGAAAACTACTGGTCGCGCCGGGCCGAAAGCTACGGCGAAATACGGCGTCATGAGCTTGCCTGTGAGAAAAAATCCCTGTGGCTGGCGGAAATAATGCCCCATCTGCCAGAGGCAAGGCCATTGCGCATCCTTGATGTGGGCACCGGGGCCGGATTTTTTGCCATTCTGCTGGCAGAACAGGGCCATTGCGTCTGCGGCGTGGACATGACCCAGGCCATGCTGGACGAAGGCTCGGCCCTTGCCCGGCAAGCCGGGTGCGATGTGGCCTTTCAGCGCATGGATGCCTGTTGCCTTGAGTTTGAATCCGCAAGTTTTGACGCTGTGATTTCGCGCAACCTCACCTGGACGCTTCAGGATGCCGCCGCCGCGTACCGGGAGTGGAACCGCGTGCTGCGGCCCGGCGGGGTGCTCCTGAATTTTGACGCTGACTACGGCTCGGTTTCTTTTCTGGATCTGGCGGATCAGCATGTGGGCATAAATGACGACATGATGCTTGAATGCGAAAACATTCGCCGCCAATTGCCGCTCAGTTCAGAATCCCGCCCGGTATGGGACGTGCAGACCCTGCGCAACTCCGGTTTTTCAGACTGCTGGTGCGACCACGGCCTGAGCGCGCGCATCTACGCCCACCGCGATGAAACGTACAATCCTGTGCCCATGTTTGCCCTGCGGGCGGTCAAGTAGCAGATAGGGAGCGGGAGTTTTGTCTGAAGCTGCGGCGGAGGGAAATGCCCGTTGCAGGGAGGGGTGACTGATGTGCAGTTCCGGCAAGGCAGGCTCTGTCGGCTCCGGCGCGCAGCCGGGTGTTGCGCAGCCAAATACGCAGCCGTACAGGCAGGAATCGGACGCTCTGGGCGCAGTGGATGTTCCATTGTCGGCATACTGGGGCGTGCATACGGCCCGCGCGCTGGCAAATTTCCCACTTTCGGGCCGAGCCGTGAGGCCGGAGCTTGTGCGGGCAATGGCGCTCGTCAAGCTGGCCTGCTGCCGCGCCAACGCGGAGCTTGGCTATCTGCCGCAACCCGAGGCGCAGGCCATTGCCGATGCCTGCCGCGAGGTTGCCCAGGGCGGTCTGGCTCATGCCTTTGTGGTGGATGCCCTGCAAGGCGGCGCGGGAACCTCCACCAATATGAATATGAACGAGGTACTTGCCAACCGGGCCGAAGAACTGCTTGGGGGCAGCCTTGGCTCTTACGCCCGCATAGCTCCCCTGCGGCATGTGAACCTTCACCAGTCCACCAACGATGTGTACCCAACTGCGGTGCGGGTTGCCGCCCTGTTTCTGCTCAAGGATCTGGAACTGGCCATTGCAGCCCTGCAATCTGCCTTTCAGGAAAAAGAACTGGCCTTTCGCCATATTCTCAAGGTGGGCCGCACCCAGTTGCAGGATGCCGTGCCCGTGACTCTTGGCATGGAGTGTTCCGCTTGGGCGGAATGCCTCTCGCGCGACCGCTGGCGCGTGTTCAAGTGCGCGGAGCGGCTGCGCGTGGTCAACCTTGGCGGCACGGCGGTGGGCACGGGCATAACCGCCCCCCGCAAATACATTTTTCTGGTGATCGAAAAGCTGCGCGAGGTCACGGGGCTGGGCCTCTCGCGGGCAGAAAATCTGGTGGACGCCACGCAGAATGTTGATCCACTGGTTGAAGTTTCCGGCATCCTTAAAGCCCATGCAGTAAATTTATTCAAAATTTGCGCTGACTTGCGATTGCTTTCATCCGGCCCCTCGGCGGGAATAGGCGAGCTTAAACTGCCAGCAAGGCAGGCGGGGTCAAGCATCATGCCGGGCAAGGTCAACCCCGTAATCTGCGAGGCCGCATCACAGGCCGCTCTGCGGGTCGTGGCCGATGACAGCGCCGTGACCCAGGCCGCATTTATGGGGCAACTGGAGCTTAACGCATTCATGCCGCTGCTGGCGGATTGCCTGCTTGGCAGCATGCATCTGTTGGCGCAGGCCAATACCATGCTGGCCGAAAATTGCGTGCTGGGCCTTGAGGCTGACGAAGCCGCCTGCGCCCGGCATCTTGGCAGGTCATTTGCCACGGTTACTGCGCTTGTGCCAGTGCTTGGCTATGCGCTTGCGGGCGAAATAGCCGCCCAGGCGCACAAAAACGGGCAGAGCGTGCGCGCGGTGGTGCTGGAGCGGGGCCTGATTAAGGCGGAGGATGTGGACAAGCTGCTCAGCGCAGAGGCCGCAACGGCCCTTGGGCACAGGTAGGGCAACAGGCGGGTAAGTTACGCAACCGGAGCTTCTGGCATGAATGAAACACCCAAAAGTCTGCGCCTGCACATAGGCATCTATGGTCGGCGCAATGTTGGCAAGTCGTCCCTGCTCAACGCACTGGCGGGGCAGCAGGTTTCCATTGTTTCCGACACGCCCGGCACAACCACCGACCCGGTTGAAAAAACGCTGGAACTGGCGCCCCTCGGGCCTGTGGTATTTATTGATACTGCGGGCATTGACGATGTGGGCGCGCTGGGCGAGCTGCGCAAGGAGCGCACGCTCAAGGCCCTTGAGCGTACGGATGTTGCCCTGCTGGCCGTGGAGCCGGGGCAGTGGGGCGAGTATGAAGATTTTTTTGTGGGCCAGTTGCGTGAGCGCAAAATTCCTTTTGGTGTGGTTTTTGGCAAGTGCGATCTGGCAGCCCCTTCTGCCGGGCAGCTTGGCGGGCTGGATAAGGACGGCATCCGCTGGATGAGCGTATCCGCCATGACAGGCAAGGGCATGGGGCAGGTGCGTGAAGCTCTGGCGGCCCTTGCGCCGGAACACTGGTTTGCGGAGCCGCGCCTGCTGGGCGACCTGCTGCCAGCGGGCGAACTGGCAGTGCTGGTGGTTCCCATTGACCTTGGCGCGCCCAAGGGGCGGCTCATACTGCCGCAGGTGCAGGCCATACGCGATATTCTCGACAGCGACGCCTCCTGCATGGTGGTGAAAGAGCGGGAACTGGCCCCTGCGCTGGCCCGGCTGAACAAAAAACCCGCTCTCGTGGTCTGCGATTCGCAGATTGTGCTCAAGGCTGTGGCAGACACGTCGCCAGATATCCCGCTGACCACGTTTTCCATCCTCATGGCCCGTTTCAAGGGCGATCTGGCGGCTTTTGCCAGGGGCGCGGCTGCCATAGACCAGTTGCAGCCCGGCGATGCCGTGCTGGTGTCCGAGGCCTGCGGGCATCATCCTTCTGCGGACGACATCGGGAGGGTCAAGATACCGCGCTGGCTCAGGCAGTACGCCGGGGGCGACATCCGCGTGGATAATCTGGCGGGGCGGGATTTTCCTGACGATCTCAGCCCCTACAGGCTCATAATCCACTGCGGAGCCTGCACCTTCAATCGGCAAAGTATGCTTGCGCGCCTGGGGCGCGCCCATGAGCAGGGGATTCCCATGACCAACTACGGGCTGGCTATCTCGCATGTGCAGGGCGTGCTGCGCAGGGTTCTTGAGCCTTTTCCCGCTGCTCTGACGGCTTTTGACGCCGTTTCACAGGTCTGAGCGGGCAGTGCGTCCGAAATCCGGTTGTGGGCAAAACAAGCTAACTATCTTAATTAACAAATGTTAAATTGTAGGCAAAGCAAGGTGAGTCCTTTTTGCTAAATAAAATGTTGTTACGTAATTGACAAAAGTGTTACCAAGGGGCAATCTGCTCAAAACACTGTGCGCACATGCCGTGCTCTGTCATGCCCACAGCGACAACGCCTGCGTGGACGAACACGGGTGGTGGTCGATCTTTTTGGGAGTTTCTTGCTTGTTTAGTGTTACTTTTTTAAATTTTGTAACACATTTTCTTAGTACGTTGGACATCTCGGGCTGCACACGTGCTGGTTTGGCTGGCAGTGGCGGTTCATGGCACAGGATTGGGTGGTAAAGCATGCGCCGCGAAGAAATACTTGATCTCCTGTTTGCACAGCCCTTTGAGGCGGTTTGCGAACGTGCCGCCCGTGTGCTGGAAGAAGAAAAAGGCGCGCATGTGCATGTTCGCGGTCTCATAGAATTTTCAAATTCGTGCAGGCGCAACTGCCGCTACTGCGGTTTGCGCTGCGAGAACGCCAATCTGCGGCGATACACGCTTGCCAAGGCGGAGATCATGGCAGCCGCCACGCGCGCCGTTGCCTTGGGTGCAGACACCATTGTGCTGCAATCGGGTGAATACGCCATTGATCCCATGTGGCTGGCCGATGTGATTGACTGCCTGCGCGGCGGACTCAACGTGCCCGTGACCCTGAGCGTGGGCGAGCATCCGCGCGCCGCATATGCCTTGTGGAAAGAAGCCGGCGCAGTGCGTTTTTTGCTCAAGCACGAAACCGCCGATCCATTGCTCTACGAGGCCCTGCATCCTGGGCATGTGCTGGCGGAGCGCATTGCCAGCCTGCGTGTTTTGCAGCGGCTTGGTTACGAGATCGGCTCCGGTTTTATGGTGGGCCTGCCCGGTCAGAGCCTGAACACGCTGGCAGACGACATTATTCTGGCCCGCAGGCTTGGGGTTTCCATGTGCGGGGCCGGGCCGTTCATTCCGCAGCACGACACGCCGCTTGGCGCGTATCCTGCGGGCAGCGCGCAGCTCGCCCTGCGTGTGATGGCCGTCATGCGCATTGTCATGCCCTGGGCCAACATTCCCGCCACTACGGCCCTGGCAACGGTGGACGCGCAAGGCGGGCAACGCAACGGCCTGCTGGCGGGCGGCAATGTGCTCATGCCCTCGTTTACGCCGTCAGCTTACGGCAGTCAGTACTGCATTTACGACAATAAGAACCGTGTGGACATGCTTGGCGCGCGCAAGGCCATTGAAGGGGCTGGGCGCAGCCACACCCTTGCCCGCTGGCAGGAGCCAGCGGCAGAGGATGTTGTTTCAGGCCTTGTGTCCTGTGCCGTTTCTGGCGCGCCTCACGCATCGGCCTAGGCCCGAATTTACTTGCAGAATCACCAGGCGGACGCAAACGCGCCGCTGTGAACAAATCAACCTGTTACCCGCCAGGAGGCTGTAATGCCGCGCATTGAAATGGAACACATCGCGTACGAGCTCAATGTGCCCCCCCAGGGCGCGGACGGCGACAAGATGTTTTTTGTGCAGATTGATCCCGAAAAATGCATCGGCTGCGATTCCTGTCAGGAATACTGCCCCAGCGGCGCCATTTATGGCGAAACCGGCCTCACGCACAAGATTGCCCACCCAGAACCATGTATCAACTGCGCCCAGTGCCTGACCCACTGCCCGGAAATGGCCATCTATGAGGTGCAGACCTGGGTGCCGGAGCTGCAAAAGAAATTGCAGGACAAAAGCGTCAAATGCATTGCCATGCCTGCGCCTTCTGTGCGTTACGCTCTTGGCGAAGCCTTTGGCCTTGCCCCCGGCAGCGTTACAACAGGCAAAATGCTGGCAGCCCTCAAGCAGCTTGGTTTCTCCAACTGCTGGGATACGGAATTTGCCGCTGACGTGACCATCTGGGAAGAAGCCTCTGAGTTTGTGGAGCGCCTCGGTGCAAAGCGCGATCTGCCCCAATTCACCTCCTGCTGTCCCGGCTGGCAAAAGTATGCGGAAACCTTCTATCCCGACCTGTTGCCGCATTTTTCATCCTGTAAATCGCCTGTGGCCATGAATGGCCGCCTTGCCAAAACCTATGGCGCAGAAAAGGCCAAGTACGACCCCAAGAGCCTGTATACTGTTTCCATCATGCCCTGCGTAGCCAAAAAGTACGAAGGTCTGCGTCAGGAATATGCACAGAATGACCTGCGCGACATCGACGCCACCCTGACCACGCGTGAACTGGCCTACATGATCCGTCAGGCGGGCATTGACTTTAACAAGCTGCCCGACGGCCAGCGCGACAGCCTCATGGGCGAATCCACCGGCGGCGCGACCATATTCGGCGTGTCCGGCGGCGTTATGGAAGCGGCCTTGCGCTACGCCTATCAGGCTGTAACCGGCAAGCGGCCGGAATCGTGGGATTTCAAGCAGGTGCGCGGGCTCAAGGGCCTGAAGGAATATACGGTAACCGTCAACGGCATTGAACTGCATCTGGCGGTTGTGCATGGCGCAAAACGCTTTGCCCAGGTGTGCGATGAAGTGCGGGCGGGCAAATCGCCGTATCATTTCATTGAATTTATGGCCTGCCCCGGCGGGTGCGTGTGCGGCGGCGGGCAGCCCATCATGCCCAACATGCTGCAAAGCGCGGAACGCAAGGCCACAAGCCTGTTTGCCGGATTGAAGCAGCGTCTTGCCAACACCCAGCCCAAAGCCTAGAGGAGGCCGCCCATGTCTATCATTGCCACCACCAGACGCGGATTTCTGAAAGGCGCGTGTATTCTTTCCGGCGGGTTGCTGCTTGGGGTTCGCATGGCCAACAAGGCCTACGCCGCCGCCAAGGATTTCAAAGATTACATGAGCGACCGCTCTGCCGCCGTGTACAGTGCCGACTCAGCCTTTCCCAAGCGCGCCAGCCAGGACAATACGCAGGTAAAGGCACTTTACGATTCCTGGCTCGGCAAGCCCCTGAGCCATAAATCAGAAGAAAACCTCCACACCAAGTGGTTTGATAAATCAAAAGGCCTCAAGGCTCTTACGGCTTCAGGCGAATACCCCAACCCTCGCCACAAGGAGTTTGAGGGTACCGCCTATCCGTACGAATAAAGCCACGGCCTTTTCCACCTGAGGGACCCCAAGACCCCTCGGGCCAGACCCACGGCCGACACGGTTTGCCCCCCGTGTCGGCCAGTTTGAATGCTGGGCTGTCCCTGGCCATTTATCCAGGTCAACAGGCAGCCCGCACACAGCGCACTTTGGCCGTTCACATGCCCAGTGGACAGCCTTATGCATAAAATTTTTGATTTCGGTGAGATAGTTCCTGGCTGGAAATGCCGCCCATAGAAACGTTAAGTTTGCAGCCTGTATTTTCTCTTTTTGCGAAAAAGCAATCCTCAGGGATGTTTTTTCACAGTCCGCCTGCCGAGTTCTCTATGCCAATATGGCTGGTCACCCGCCCGCACCGCCTGAGAATATGGGTCTTGCCGGAGGTTTTTTATGTATAATCCCCAGTCGTTGCGCGCAGATGAATTTATTGACCACAGTGAAGTGCTCGATACCTTGAGCTATGCAACCGAGCACGCGCGCGATGCAGAACTTATTGACTCCATCATTGCCAAGGCCGCGCAAAAAAAGGGTCTGACCCACCGCGAGGCCTCAGTGCTGCTTGCCTGCGAGCTGCCGGAGAAAGTGGAGCAGGTGTACAGGCTTGCCAACCAGATCAAGCACGACTTTTACGGCAACCGTATTGTCATGTTTGCGCCGCTGTATCTCTCAAACCACTGCATCAACAGTTGCGTGTATTGCCCCTACCATTCGCAGAATAAAAACATCGCCCGCAAAAAACTCAGTCAGGAAGAAGTGGCCCGCGAGGTGGTTGCCTTGCAGGATATGGGGCACAAGCGTCTTGCGCTTGAGGCGGGCGAACACCCCACCATGAACCCCATTGAGTATATACTTGAGTGCATCAAGACCATTTACGGCATCAAGCACAAGAACGGGGCCATCCGCCGGGTGAATGTGAACATAGCGGCGACCACGGTGGAAGAATACGCAATGCTCAAGGATGCTGGCATTGGCACGTACATTCTGTTTCAGGAAACCTACCACAAGCAGAGTTATGAAAAGCTGCACCCGGCAGGGCCCAAGCACGACTACGCCTGGCACACCGAGGCCATGGACCGCGCCATGCAGGGCGGCATTGACGATGTGGGCCTGGGGGTTCTTTTTGGTCTTGAGGGCTACCGCTATGAATTTGCGGCTCTGCTTATGCACGCCGAGCACCTCGAAGCCGTGCAGGGCGTTGGCCCGCACACCATCAGCGTGCCGCGCATTCGCCGCGCAGACGACATCAACCCTGACGTGTTCGATAACGGCATCAGCGATGATACGTTTGCCCGCATCTGCGCCTGTATCCGCGTGTCTGTGCCGTACACGGGCATGATTGTTTCCACGCGTGAGAGCAAGGCCGTGCGTGAAAAGGTGCTGCCTCTGGGCATTTCGCAGATCAGCGGCGGTTCACGCACCAGCGTTGGCGGGTACTATGAGCCGGAGCCGGAAGAAGACAATTCCGCGCAGTTTGATGTGAGCGATCGCCGCACGCTGGACGAGGTGGTGCGCTGGCTCATGGAGCAGGGGCATGTGCCGAGTTTTTGCACGGCCTGTTACCGCGAGGGCCGTACTGGCGACCGTTTTATGAGCCTGTGCAAGAGCCAGCAGATTTTGAACTGCTGTCACCCCAACGCCCTGCTGACCCTCAAGGAATATTTGCAGGACTACGCCTCGCCGCAAACCCGGCAGATGGGCCTTGCCATGATAGAGCAGGAACTGAACAAAATTCCCAGCGACAAGGTGCGCAACAAGGCTGTGGAATACCTTACCGCCATTGAAAGCGGTCAGCGGGACTTTCGATTTTGAGGTAAGTTTTTCTGAAGGTTTTGCAGGAGGCTAAACGGACTGCGGCGCATTGGAGTTACCCCAATGCGCCTTTTTGGTATGTAGGCCCCGCTAGGGCTGGGGGATATTTTTTATTTGCACTGGAGCCTTGGTCTCTCAGTTGCCCGCAGTCGCAAACCACTGCCCCCACAGAGTTCTTTTTTCGCTGCGGCAACGCCCTGACCACCATTCAGCCGTGTGCGACAAGCTGCAATTTTTATGATTTTTTGTGCTATTTTTATTAATAAAATAGTACAAAACAAAAATAGTAAATAATTTCAGCTTGTTTATGGGTGTTATTAGATATGCTTACCGCCAGCAATGAAAATAAAATTGTTTTTTTCACTTTTTGTGATTGTACGCAATTTCAAATAAATGATTAATGCACTAATATGATTGAACAAAAAATTCCTTTAATTGTACATTTTTGAACAGAAGCATGTATTTTTTTTAACAATTATTGACACAAACTTTCTGGCGGAGTAGTATTTACATTAATTTATAAATTCACAAGCAACTGTTGTTTTAATTGTTTGTGGATTGATCAAGTATATCTTTTCGTAAATTTTATTCCTATTACAAGGAAAAATTTATGTCTAGCAGCGAACTTGTTGACATTGTCTACATAATGGCATTCTGCCTTGGTGGTATGAGCTTTGCTCTGGGGCCTTTTGTAATAGTTTTTTTTCTTGCCCCTCGCATCACTCGCAACACTGTGGGCAAAACCCGCCAGATTGTTGAGTGCGGCATTGACCCCATTGGCGATGCCTGGATCAAATTCGGCGCGGTATATTATATGTATTCGCTGCTGTTCCTCGCATTTGCCGTTGATATTCTCTTTCTCTTCCCTGTTGCGGTTATCTACAACAAGGCTTCTCCCATCAGTGATTTCCTGACGTTCGCGGAAGTTTTTCTGTTCGTGGGCATTTTGTCCCTCGTCATTCTGTACGCGTGGAAAAAGGGAGTGTTCCAGTGGCAACGGAAAATATATTCGGATCGGTAGTCCACTTTTCGCGGCTGGATTCGCTGCTGGACATGTGCCGGGCCAATTCGCTCTGGCCCATGACATTCGGCCTTGCCTGCTGCGCCATTGAAATGATGGCGACCGGCGCGTCCCGCTTTGATCTGGCGCGCTTTGGGGCCGAGGTGTTCAGGCCATCGCCCCGGCAGAGCGATGTGATGATCGTTTCCGGAACCATCAATAAAAAGATGGCCCCGGCTGTGCAGATCCTTTACGACCAGATGCCCGAACCAAAGTGGGTCATCGCCATGGGCAATTGCGCCATTTCCGGCGGGCCTTTTGTGTATGAAGGGCAGTACGCCGTGGTGGAAGGGGTGGGCAAGCTTTTTCCTGTTGATGTGTTCATTCCTGGGTGCCCGCCAAGGCCGGAAGCCCTGATTGAAGGCATCTTGAAGCTGGAAGAAAAGCTCACAGGCACCCGGCGCTGGCCCGTGGTTACGCCTCCCGGGCTTCCCGGCCCTGCGGCGGCGCAGGCGGCCAGAATGCAGGCGGAGGCGCAAGCGCCCCCGGCCCCTGCCGAGGATGCTGCGGGTGTCCCTGTGGGAGCCTCCGGGGATGCCAAGGCGGGCAACGAAGCAGGAGGGCATACGTCATGAAAGCAGACACCCTTGACGCACAGTTGGCGGCCCTGCCCGGAGCCAGGGTTCGCGCCGCAGATCATGCCGCTGTGGGCTATGATCTTGATGTGGCGCTGCCGGAAAGCTCCCTGCTTGCCGCCGTGGGCATCATGGACGGAGCGGGGTACTTTCTTGAAGGAATGACAGGGGTAGACTGGCTTGGCGAATGCGAGACCCTGCGCAAGGAGGCCGAAGCCATAGCAAAAAAGGCTGCCGAAACCGCCGCTGCCAGTGCAGCGGACGCGACTGATACCAGCCAGGTCGCCCCACCTGAAGCCCCTGTGCAGAAATCCATACCGCAGGAAGACGAGCTTGAAGTGGTGTACGACTTCAACCTCTATGCCGCCCGCCACAGGGTATGCTTGCGAGTGCGCACGCCGCGCTCCAACCCGCAGATCCACACCATCGCCGAAATTTATCCCATAGCCCACTGGCACGAGCGCGAGATTCACGAGTTCTTTGGCATCGTCTTTATTGGGCATCCCTACCTCATCCCCCTGTTGTTGCCCGAAGACGCGGAATACCACCCCTTGCTCAAGGACTACAGCGCATGAACTATCTTGCCCAAAGTCCCACAGACGAGCGCTTTGTTCTGAACCTTGGCCCGCAGCACCCGGCTACGCACGGCGTTTTGCGCGTCAAGATGGTCATGGACGGCGAGTATATAGTGGAGGCCGAGCCTGTGCTTGGCTACATCCACCGCATGCACGAAAAAATGGCCGAAAACCGCACCTGGGCGCAGTTTATGCCCAATACGGGCCGCATGGATTACCTGCATGCCCTTGCCTACAACCACGGCTATGCCTGCCTGGTCGAGCGCGCCGCTTCCATTGAAGTGCCGGAACGCGCCGAGTACATCCGCGTCATCACCAACGAGCTGAACCGGGTTTCAAGCCATTTGCTCTGGTTTGGAGCTTTTGTGCTTGATCTTGGCGGGTTCTCGCCGCTTTTGTACGCCTTTGACGACCGCGAACAGATTCTGGATCTGCTGGAATCCGTTACCGGGTCGCGCCTCACGTACTGTTACTTTCGCTTTGGCGGCGTGTACAACGATATTGACGATGCTTTTGTAACAGGTACGCGGGCATTTATTACGCGTATGCGCAAGCGTCTGCCCATGTATGATTCTCTTGTTTCCAAAAACCTCATTATCCAGCAACGCCTTGTGGATGTGGGGGTTGTGTCTGCCGAGATGTGCCGCAAATACGGCGCCACCGGCCCGGTTGCGCGTGGTGCGGGCATTGCCTACGACGTGCGCAAGCACGAGCCCTACGGCGTTTATGACCGCTTTGCCTTTGACGTGCCTGTGTATGCCGAGGGCGATTCCATGGCCCGCTACAAGGTGCGCATGGACGAAATTGAACAGAGCTTGCGCATCATCGAGCAGGCCCTCGACCAGTTGCCGCAAGGCCCGGTTATGGCGGCCAAGGTTCCCAAAACCATCAAACCGCCCAAGGGCGACTATTACCATGCTGTTGAAACGGCGCGCGGTCTTCTGGGTATCCGCGCCGTCAGCGACGGCAGCGGCACCCCCTGGCGGCTCAAGTGGCGCACCCCCTGTTTTTCAAATCTGCTTGTTTTTGGCGAGGCGGGCAAGGGAATGCTGCTGCCCGATGCCCTGGCGCTGCTCGGCAGCCTTGACCTGGTGATTCCGGATATTGACCGCTAAGGAACACAGCTATGACGTTTTATTCCGAAATGCTGCGTCTTCTGGGGTATCTTGTAGGATTCCTTGTCTTTGTGGCGCTTAACGCGGCCTATCTGGTGTGGGTTGAGCGCAAGGTGGCAGGGCATATACAGCGGCGCATAGGGCCCAAGGAAGTTGGCCCCTACGGCCTGTTGCAGCCGCTGGCGGACGGCTTCAAGCTCATGACCAAGCAGGTATTTATTCCCACGGATGCCGACGGCGTACTGTTCTGCCTTGGCCCCGTGCTGGTCATGACCCCGGCCTTCATGAGCTTTGTGACCATTCCCTACACCGAAGGGTTGGTAGCGCGTAACCTTAACCTGGGGCTGCTGGCCATTTACGCCTTTGCTTCGGTAAACGTGCTGGGCCTGCTGCTTGGCGCGTGGGGCTCGCGCAACAAATACGCCGTTATCTCTGCCGCGCGTGTGGTTTCGCAAAACGTGGCCTACGAAATCCCCATGCTGCTGGTTGTAGTGAGCCTTGTTATGGTTATGGGCACGCTCAACCTCAACGAAATTGTGGGCACGCAATCGGGCGGATTCTGGCACTGGAATGTGTTTCGCCTTTCGGCAAGCCCGCTCATGCCTGTTTCGTGCATCATCTTTTTCATCTGCATGCTGGCGGAGACAAACCGCGCCCCCTTTGACATGGCCGAGGCCGAAAGTGAGCTGATCGCAGGCGCTTTTACGGAATATTCGGGCATGGGTTTTGGCGTGTATTTTATGGGCGAGTACGCCAACGTTGTGGTGGGGGCCAGCCTGCTGACTTTGTTGTTTCTTGGCGGGTGGGATTGCCCGCTGGGGCTTTGGCCGGGGGCGCACTGGTTTGCCATCAAACTCTACGCGGTCATTTTTACCGTAATCTGGGTACGCTGGACATTTCCGCGCACAACCTTCTACGGCCTGCTGAACCTCTCATGGAAGGTGCTTATCCCCATTGCGCTCGTCAACCTCATCATTACCAGCGCGTTGCTCAAGGTGCTGTAGCATGAACGCATACTTTAAAAATATCTTTTCAGGCGGGTGGAGCCTCTTTGTGGGCATGGGCATAACGCTGCGCTATTTTTTCAAGCCGGTGGTTACATCATCCTACCCGCGTGAGGTGCTGCCCATAACACCGCGCTACAGAGGCCATATCGACCTTGTATACGACCCGGAAACCGGCACGGACAGGTGCATTGTGTGCGGATCGTGCCAGAAAGCCTGCCCCTCGGGCTGCATAGAGCTTGCGGGCGAAAAACTGGATGGGGCCAAAAAGAAGACCCTCACGAGCTACAAACTGAATTTTACCAAGTGCAGCCTGTGCGGTATGTGCGTGGAATCGTGCCCCACAGACGCGCTGACGTTTTCTCATGACTACAATCTGGCCGGGTTTGACGAGGCGGAGTATCACTTTGACCTTGTACGGCGGCTCAAGGAGCGTCCCTGATGTCCAGTCATGAAACTATGCAAACGCTGGCTGAGGGCATTTTCTGGTTCTTTGTGCTGGTGACGTTTAGCGGCGCGGTGCTGGCTGTCTCGGCGCGCACTCTCATACGCCGCGTGGCAGGGCTTGCCCTGTGCTTCACTGGCGTGGCGGGGATTTATTACTACCTTTCCAGCCCCTTTGTGGCCTTTATGCAGATGCTTGTGTACGTGGGCGCGCTGTGCGTCACCATTACATTCGCCATCATGCTGGCCGAAACATCGGACGCAAACCGCGCCCCGCGCCGCAACAAGCTGAGCCTTTTTCTGGGTGCTGCGGCCAGCTGCGCCATCACAGCGGCGCTTGTGGTGCAATCCATCGTGGCTCCCTGGCCGGAGACGCCCCCGGCCCAGATTGAGGGAACCATCGAGCGCATCGGGCAAGCCTTGCTGAGCACGTATTCCATGAGCTTTGAACTTATTTCCGTGGTTCTGGTGGTAGCCATGGTGGGGGCGCTCGCACTGGCCCGCCACGGGAGGGACAAGTGATGCACTACGCAAGCTTGAGTCAGTCTCTTGAAACCTATCTGGTCATCGGCGCGGTTTTGTTCGGTCTGGGGCTGTTCGGCATGGCCATGCGCCGCACGTTCATAGGCATGCTCATTGCGTCCGAGCTTATCCTCTGCGGGGCATCGGTCAACTTTATGGCCTTTGGGCGGTTTTGCGCGCCAGACACGGCAACCGGGCAGATCGCGGCGCTGTTTGTCATGGCCATCGCAGCGGCGGAAGCGGTAATTGTGCTTTCCATCATCATTGCGGTGTACCGGCTGTACAGATCTGTTGAAACGGACGCTCCGTCAGACCTCAAAGGTTAAGGGGAACACATATGGATATTGTTGAATCCGTCAGACCCCTGGCCGCCATACTTACAGCGTTGATCGGCGCATGCCTGATAATGCTGACGGGGCGTTGGCCCAACGTGCGCGAAACAGTTTCGTTTGTAACAGCGGTGGTCATGTTCTGCATCATCGCTTCCATGATAGGTGATGTTGCACCCGCGCCTATGGGGCTCGGTCACACGTTGCATCTTACGCTTTTTCCGATCCTGCCGGGGCTTTCGGTGAGCTTTCGGGCAGATGCGTTTTCCATGATATTTGCCCTTGTGGGCTCATTCTTGTGGATTATCACAGTTTTTTACGCGGCAGGGTACATGCGCGGCTTGAACGAGCATGCCCAGACGCGCTTCAGCGCCTGTTTTGCCCTGACGCTTTTTGGTGCCATGGGCGTGGCCTTTGCCGACAACCTGTTTACGCTCTACCTGTTCTATGAAGTGGTGAGCGTGTGTACCTACCCCCTTGTGGCCCACCATCAGGATGCCGAGGGCTATGACGGCGCGCGCAAGTATATTGTGTACCTGACCACCACGGCAAAAGGGCTGGTGCTGCCAGCCATGATCGTCATTTACGTGATCACGGGTAATCTGGACTTTGCCCACAACAGCCACACGGGCATTTTGTCTGCCGGGGCCAGCGATGCGCTGGCAACCGTGCTGTACGTCTGCTGCGTTCTGGGTTTTGCCAAGAACGGCATCATGCCGTTCCACCACTGGCTGCCGGGCGCGATGGTGGCTCCCACGCCTGTTTCGGCCCTGCTGCATGCGGTGGCGGTGGTCAAGGTGGGCGTGTTCTGCACCACGCGCGTCATGCTCTTTGTGTTTGGCACTGATTTGATGAAAAGCCTGAACCTCGGCGTGCCCACGGCCTACTTTGTTTCGTTCACCATTCTTGCGGCCTCCATCATTGCCCTGACCAAGGACAACCTCAAGGCACGGCTGGCCTATTCAACCGTGAGCCAGCTTTCCTACATCGTGCTTGGCGTGGCGCTCCTGACCGTAG
Organism: Desulfovibrio intestinivivus; assembly: GCF_053570665.1. Classification (NCBI taxonomy): domain Bacteria; kingdom Pseudomonadati; phylum Thermodesulfobacteriota; class Desulfovibrionia; order Desulfovibrionales; family Desulfovibrionaceae; genus Desulfovibrio; species Desulfovibrio intestinivivus. The sequence continues at coordinate 2,670,072 of NZ_JBRBQT010000001.1, forward strand.
ACGGGATACAGGGTGGCATAGTGCATATCGCCAACCACGCATTCTCAAAGATAACGCTCTTTTTCTGCGCGGGCGCGATCTATGTGGCAACGCACAAAAAGTGCATTTCTGAAATGAGCGGCCTTGGGCGCTCCATGCCTTTTACCTTTGCGGCCTTTGCCGTGGCCTCGCTTTCCATGATCGGCGCGCCGCCCGTGGCAGGGTTTGTGACCAAGTGGAAGCTGCTGGTGGGCGCTATGGAAATGCCCACGCATTCCATGGGCATATTGCTGGTGCTGCTGGCAAGTACGCTCCTGAACGTGGCCTACTTTGCGCCTGTGACCTACAAGGCATTTTTCGGCAAAAGGCCGGAAGGTGAAGAAACGGGCATTCGTGAAGCTCCGCTGAGCATGGTTGTGCCCATTCTCATAGCGGCTGGCGTTTCCGTGTTCATCGGCATTTACCCCGATGCCATCATGTCCTTCGTGAAGGTGGTGACAGGATGATAGTGAACATCATCGAATTTTTCCGCGCCCGGCTCAAGGCCACCATCCGTGTGTGTCTGGTAGTGCTGGCCGCGCTGGTGGTGTGGGACGCCCTGTTTGTTTCAAAAGAGCATGTGCACACCTATGTGGAGCGCATACCCGGGTTCTGGGCCGCGTTCGGCTTTGTCGCCTGCGTTGTGATTATCATCGTTTCCAAGTGGTTCGGCCATTTGGGCATTATGACCCGCGAGGATTATTACGATGACTGAGCCATGGATTCACCCCTCCGCAGTTCTGTTGCTCGGCGCGGTAATTCTGCCGCTGCTGCCCAAGGCCCTGCGCCGGATATGTATTGTGCTTGTGCCGGTGCTGGCCTTTTGCGCCGTGCTGCTCATGCAGGGGCACAATGGCGTATATGGCGTGCTGCCCTTCATGAAATGGCAACTCATATTCGGCAAGGTCGATGCGCTTAGTATGGTTTTTGCCTACATCATGACCCTCATGTGCGTGATCGGCTCCATCTACGGCCTGCATGTGGAAGAAGCTGCGCAGCATTCCGTTGCCTGGACATATGTGGCGGGATCGCTGGGCGTCATCTTTTGCGGGGATTACCTGACGCTCTTCCTTTTTTGGGAGCTGATGGCCTTCTCCTCCGTATTCCTGGTGTGGTTCAGGCGGCGCAAGGAATCTCTGGCCTCTGGTTATCGCTATCTGCTGGTGCACACTGCGGGCGGTCTGCTGTTGCTGGCAGGGCTTGTGCTGCGCTACCGGGCCACGGGCGATCTGACCTTCGGCCCCATCGGCGTGGCTGATCCGCAGCTCTACACCTATCTGATCATGGCCGGGTTTATCCTCAACGCGGCTGTGCCGCCCCTGCATGCGTGGCTGCCCGATGCCTACGGCGAAGCCACGGTGACAGGCGCGGTATTCATGTGCGCCTTTACCACCAAAACCGCCGTGTATGTGTTGGCGCGCAGCTTTGCGGGCATGGAGATTCTGGTGCCGCTTGGCGTCTGCATGGCCCTGTACGGCGTTGTGTACGCAGTGCTTGAAAACGATGCCCGCCGCCTGCTGGCCTACCACATCATCAGTCAGGTGGGGTACATGGTGGCAGCAGTGGGCATAGGTACGCCGCTGGCCATCAACGGTGCCTGCGCTCACGCTTTTGCCCACATTCTTTACAAGGGACTGCTGTTCATGGGCTGCGGCTCGGTGCTGCACATGACGGGCGTGAGCAAGTTCACCCAGTTGGGCGGACTGTACAAAAAGATGCCCAAGACCTTTGTGTTCACCCTGGTGGGCGGACTTTCCATTTCGGCCTTTCCGCTGTTCAGCGGCTTTGTGACCAAGGCCATGATCGTTGCCGCCGGATTTGAGGCGCACAATTACTGGGCGGGATTTCTGCTCACCCTGGCCTCTGCGGGTACCTTCCTGCACACGGGCCTGAAGGTTCCGTACTTCATCTGGTTCGGCAAAAACAACTGCTCCAAGGAAACATGGGAGCGCGCGGGCGATCCGCCGCTCAACATGCAGGCGGCCATGGCCGTGGCCGCGTTTTTGTGCATCTTCATCGGCTGCTACACGCCGTATCTGTACGACATGCTTCCCTTCCCCGATGTGGCGGCGCAGTACCACCCCTACAGCGCGGCGCATATTTCTGAAACCTTGCAGATACTGTTGTTTACGGCCCTCGGATTCTTTTTGCTGCTCAAAAAGCTCACGCCCGAACCCACCATCAGTCTGGACCTGGACTGGTTTTACCGCATGGGCGGCAGGCTGTTCTACTGGTTTGCGCGCAAGCCCGTGCAGTCTGTGGACAATACCGTGGGCGAGGCCTGGAACCGGCAGGGCATAGTGCCGCTCATGCGCACGGCGCGCTTTTGGTCATGGTTTGACTGGCACTGCATTGATACGGTGGTTGACGGCACGGCCCGCAGCGTGCGCGCTCTTGGCGGCGTGCTGCGGCAGGTGCAGAGCGGCAGCCTGCAAATAAACATTATTTCCATGGCCGCAGTGGTGGCCCTGGTGCTCACGCTGCTGGCTCTTGTCTGAGCCGGGGTGAAAGGAGATCGCCACAATGGATTTTCTGAGCATGAACACCTTGGGGTATCCCATCCTCAGCATCCTTGTTTTTCTGCCGCTGGCAGGGGCTGTCATTGTGCCTCTGCTCCCGGGAGAAAACGGGGTGCGGGTGTGGACGCTGCTGGTCACTCTGGCAAACGCCGTCATTTCACTGCCGTTGTTTACGCGGTTCAACCCCACATCCGCCCTGTACCAGTTTGCGGAGCACCACCAGTGGATTGCGAGCTTTAACGTCAACTACACCCTTGGCGTGGACGGTATTTCGCTGCTGCTGGTGATGATGACAACGCTCATCATGCCGCTGTGCGTGCTCGGCTCGTGGAAGTACATTCAGAAACGCGTAAAGGAATTCATGATCTGCCTGCTGGTGATGGAAACATCCATGCTCGGCGTGTTCATGGCGCTGGATCTGGTGCTGTTCTATGTGCTGTGGGAAGCCATGCTTATTCCCATGTATTTGCTCATCGCCGTGTGGGGCGGGCCGCGCAAGAGCTACGCCTCCATCAAGTTCTTTTTGTATACCTTGGCAGGCTCGGTATTTCTGCTGGTGGCCATTGTGGCCCTGTACATCAATCAGGGTACGTTCAGCATTCCCGCGCTCATGGGGCAACAGTATTCCGAGCGCTTCCAGTTGTTGGTGTTTCTGGCATTTTTCATCGCTTTTGCCATCAAGGTGCCCATGTTTCCCTTCCACACATGGCTGCCTGCGGCCCATGTGGAAGCCCCAACTGCCGGCTCGGTGATTCTGGCCTCGGTGCTGCTAAAAATGGGCACATACGGCTTTTTGCGCTTTTGCCTGCCCATCACGCCCGGCGCGGCTATCGGCCTGCTGCCTGCCTTGCAGTGGCTCTCGGTAGCGGGAATCCTTTACGGCGGCCTGACCGCCCTTGCGCAGCAGGACATGAAGAAGCTCATTGCCTACTCAAGCGTTGGGCACATGGGTTTTGTGACTCTGGGCATCTTTGCCCTGAACCAGCGCGGGCTTGAAGGTGCGTTGTTACAGATGATCAATCACGGCGTCACCACAGGGGCTTTGTTTCTTTGCGTGGGCATGGTGTACGAGCGTTCGCACAGCCGCGAGCTTTCGGATGCGGCGGGGCTTGGCAAGTTCATGCCCATCTATGTGACGTACCTGACGTTTTTTTCGCTGTCGTCGCTGGCCTTTCCCGGCACAAACAGTTTTGTAGGCGAGTTTCTTATCCTTGCCGGAGCCTTTTTCAACAACAAGATCGTGGCTGTCTGCGCCATTCCCGGTGCCGTACTGGCGGCTGCATACATGCTGCGCATGTTGCAGCGGGTAATCTGGGGCGGCACCAACAACCCCGACCAGTCGCGCATGTACGATCTTGGCTGGCGCGAGGCCGTGACCCTGGCCCCGCTGCTGGTGTTTGTTTTCTGGATTGGCTTGGCCCCGGAACCGTTTTTGCGCGTCATGAGGCCCAGCCTTGACCATCTGCTGGCGCAGACCGGCTACCATGCCCCGAGCGCACTGGCCCTTGCTGAACTTATTGCGCGTTGATGAACCCCAAGCACAGACATAAGGCCTACGCATGAACGCACATCTTTTTGCACCGGAACTGGTTCTTCTTGCAGGGTGTCTGCTGGCATTTTGCATGACTCTGACGGAAGCCCGGACGCAAACCCTGCGCCTGCTGGTTCTTTGCGTTGGGGCAGCCTTTGCCGCCACTTCTGTTCTTTGCCTTTTTGCCAAGGGAACCCTGTTTTACGGAGCCTACAGGGTAGACCTGTTTTCACAGCTGGTAAAATGCGTGATGTCCATCGGTTTTACCCTGATGCTGCTTTTTGGGGCGGATACCAAGGGTATTTCTGTTCGCATGCGCCCGGAATATTATTTCTTTCTGCTCACAAGCCTGCTTGGGCTGACCCTGCTTTCAAGCAGTGTGGAGCTGATCACCCTGTTCATCGCCCTTGAACTGTCTTCGTATTCGCTCTATCTGCTGGTGCCCATGCGTACCCCCTCGGACAGCATGCGAGCGCCCATGGAAGCGGCCATCAAGTATCTGCTCTTTGGCGTGACGGCATCGGGCATCATGCTCTTTGGCATGAGCTGGATTTTTGGCATCGCGGGCAGCACCTATCTTGACCAGATATTGCCAGCCATGAGGACAGCCGGATCACATGCCGCCCCGCTGGTGGGGCTGCTGATGCTCTTTTGCGGTATGTTCTTCAAACTGGCGGTGTTTCCCTTCCACTTCTGGGCGCCGGATGTGTACCAGGGCGCATCCAACGACACCACGGCCTTTATCGCCTCCATACCCAAGATTGTGGCCGTGGCCGTGCTGGCGCGGTTCTGCGCCATGACATATCCCGGCGAGGGGCACGTGGCGCTGCTGCTGACCGGGCTTTCCATAGCGTCCATGTGCTACGGCAACCTCACGGCGTTGGTGCAGACAGACGTCAAGCGCATGCTTGGCTTTTCGGGCATTGCGCATGCCGGGTACATCCTCATGGGTATGGCGACCCTGCAAGGCTGGGGCATTGCCACGGCGCTCTATTATGCCACAGGCTATCTGTTTATGATGCTGGCGGCATTTCTGGTGCTGTGCGTGGTTTCGCCCGATGGGCGGAACCTGAGCGTCAAGGATCTGAACGGCCTTTCGCGGCGCTCGCCCATGCTGGCCTTTGTGCTGGGCGTGAGCATGTTTGCACTGGCGGGCATTCCGCCCTTTGTGGGCTTTATGGGCAAGTTCATGCTGCTGACGGGCGCGTGGCGGGCTGGGCATACGGCCCTGGTTATCATTGCCGCCATCAACACAGCCATTGGCATCTACTACTATTTGCAGGTGGTGCGCGCCGTGTATACCGAGGCCGCGCAGCATGATGCGGAACCCATTGTGCCGCACGCTGGCGCGCGTATGGCGGGCATATGCCTTGTGGGGCTGGTTCTGGCTCTTGGCATTGCGCCTGAAAGCATGATCCGGCTGGCTACAGAAGCCGTGCTTGCCGCATGGTAGGCTGACAGATAAGCACGTAGCAGTGCAGAAAAACAAAAGTCAGTGCTGACCACAACGGTTGCACTGACTTTTGTTTTTCTGCTGCCCTACAAGAAAATGTGCCTGATTTTCGCGGCATCGTCGCGTTGCACTGTGCGGTGATAGCGAACCGCCGGATACCCAAAAAGCATTGCATAAAAAGGTGTTTCTGTATCCAGACCGAGAATAGGACGCAATTCTGGAGCGGCATCAACTGCAAATTTCAGGAATCCGCACCATGTTGTACCCAATCCGCTGCATTGGGCGAGCAATTCAAAATATGCCAGAGACAGAGAAATATCTTGCAGAGGTGTGCTTGCGGTCTCTGCCGCAGAGACAACAAGCAAGTGCGGCGCGCCTCTAAAAATTTCATCTACTCCCTGTTGCCGATAGGCTGCCACAGCCGCCGATAAAAAATCTGGCATCAACTCATGGCATTCCATTTTGTTCTCAATTGATTCAATCACCCTGATGCGTAGTTTTTGCATCACACTGTGGTCATCTACCACAGCAAACCTCAAGGTGCGATCATTACAGCCTGTTGGTGTATTTGCCAGCGTGGCGAGAAGATCATCAATCATTCTGGCTGGTACATTTTCCGTACTGTACTGGCGTACACTGCGCCGTCCCCGTAACAGTGTGTGCATCTGGATTGCAGCGGGTATTTTTTCTGCGCTCAGTTCAATGCTGTTTTCTGCCTTGAGGCCAAAGATGCTTACAGCCCCCGTCGGGCATACGGCCAGGCAATGCTGACATTCAAGGCAGTTTGCCTCCAGTATGGGCGAAACCCAAGGCAAACCGCCAGAGATGGAAATTATATGGCGAGGACAGTCGGTTATGCATGCATTGCACTGGACGCACTTTTGTGGATCAACTGTAAAATGTATCTCTTTCATGGCTATGTCCTTTGATGCGGCTACGCTGGCAGGATGTTGATATTTTGTATCAACCCGTGTTTGACAATGAATTCATAAGAAAATTTTTGCGGACTCCCTGGAAAATTTCCTTTTGTCAGCGTTATGACATTTGTGCTTTCGGCGGTAGAAGTTGCATCAATAACTGTTGTGCAAAGATCAAATTTTTCTTTTGAATCTGTAACAAAGTCTTTAATGGCATTTATTCCGCTGATTTCATTGTTTTCGGCCGGGTCAAAGAGCACAGCCGTGCTAGCCAGGCAACTGTCCAGTTTTTCAGTGTCGGCAGTGTTCATTATTTCCATAAATATTTCCACGGGTTTTGGCATGCTGGTATTCATATCAACCTCCATTATTTTGTTGAAATTTATGTCTAGCAGAGTAAACATGACAGCATTATGTCATGTTTTTTGGACACAATGGAGGCCAGAGTGAAAATTGACCGTCTTTTGTCAATTGTGATGATTTTGCTGGAAAAGAAAAAAGTAAGCGCCTCAGAACTTGCCCAGACGTTTGAAGTATCTGTGCGAACCATTTATCGCGATGTTGATACAATAAATCAGGCGGGTTTGCCCGTGGTCACGTACCCTGGTGCAAAGGGGGGCATCGGCATTCTTGAAAGCTACAAGGCGGAAAAGCGTTTCTTCACGTCGCAGGATGTGACCATGATCCTGATGGGGCTGGGCAGTATTCGCACGTCTTATTCAAGTGCCGAGGTGGCAGGAGCAATTGCAAAAATCAAAGGGCTTGTTCCTGAGGCAGAGCGCAAGGCAATTGAATTGCAGGCAGGACAGGTATCAATTGATTTGACGCCCTGGAGCAACAATCATGCTGGTATGGCAGCGCTCGTGAAAATTCAGCAGGCCCTGAAGGATAACAGGCTATTGGAGTTTGATTATAATGACCGTAAAGGCCAGCGGAGCGCCCGCCGCGTAGAACCATACAAACTGATTCTTAAAAGAAGAAGCTGGTATCTTGGGGGATATTGCCTGATGCGTGAGGGCATGCGCCTTTTTAAAGTTTCACGTATGGCTGAAACAAAACTGTGCAAGGAATCGTTCTCTCCGCGATCTGTTACTACAGAAGATTTTATTGTTCGAAATTTTGACGATGCAGAATGCATGGATGGAATAATACGGATATCCGCAAGGGCCAGAGAGACAATTGTGGAACTGTTTGGTGATGCTGCGCTTGAGCAGGAGAATGAAAATACGTGGCTGGCCCGTATTCCATTAACTGACAATGATCAGGGGCACAGTTTTGTTGCCAGCCTTGGCAGCGATGCAGAAGTGCTCGCCCCTGAATGCATCAGGGAAAGCATGAAAGAGTATTTCAAAAAGGCCCTGAACATCTATTGTTAATGCAATCCTTTACCTGACCAGCCCATCCTTTATTTCAACGTTTTGTTATGGCGTTGGCTGCATCCGGCAGCAGGGCGAGGGCGTAACAGTTGCGCAGATCGGCAAGGTTGCGCTGCGGCACCCCGGCGCTCAGGAGCAGGGCTTCCCAGTTTTGCCTGATCGTCCCCTTTGTTTCTTCAACAATCATCTGCGCTTCATCGGGAGCAAGGCCAAAGTGCCGGGCCGCGCCCAGCACATTGCTCATGGCGGTGCTGCGACCTTTTGGCCCCACGCTCAGGTGCAAGGCCCGTGGGGCATCGTCCATCACAGGCTGCGGCACCACATCATACGCCGGAGAGAGCCGCCAGCCGGATCGGCCATTCTGGTCAGCCAGATGCAGAAAACCATGATTGCGTAAATGGTCATCGGAGTTGTTGCACAGGGCATTGAAGACCATGCGCTGGTACAGCTCGCGGATATCGCTACGCGTGGCCTCGGCGCTGTAAAAATCCCGCCGCATGGCCGTGACAATATCTGCATAGGCGGCATGCGCCTCCGGCCCTGCTGCGCCGATGAGGGTCATTGCTGAAACAAAGGGCAGGCGCTGCAGGGCACCGTTTTGAATTTGGCGGTCAAAACGCTCAACCAGAAGGATATCGCGGTTGCCCAGAACCGTAATCCGATTCGTTTCCGGCACACTGATACCGCACTTTCCCGCAAGGAGCATGTTTGCATGTTCTATGCGACAGGTGGGCCAAGCTTCGCGCTCCTTGCTGAATTTTGCAATCCAGAATTTGCCGTCCTGCTCAAACGAGGCCTTGGGCCTTGCGCCGCCGATGGAAGAACCGCGCACAAAAAAGCGTCGGTACTGTGGATTGAGTTCGTCTGCCTGTTCCACATTGTCCGTAGCCAGCAGCATGCCCTGGAGGTCAAGTTCCACGCCGGGGAGGTTCTGCGCCCAGGGGGGCACATCTGTAAAAGGGACGGAATCGGGCGCGCTGCTGAAACCAAGCGCGCCGATTCTGTCCGGCCCGGCGTAGAGCATGTAGTCAAATTCGCCAAGGTGGGAGCCTGAGGCTTCGGCGGCGATATCAAGAACGTGACGGCCCCAGTCGTCAGGGCAGGCATCGCGCAGCCCATTAAAGAGCGCACCGCCCAGCGGGCCTTCGTAGGTGTGTTCCCGTTGCAGGGGCAAGGCAACAGGGTCAACGGCTACCGCGTCGGGCCGCTCCAGATAGCGGTTGGAATACTCAAAGAGGCATTGGCTGAACCGGCCATCCTGAACATAGCGCAGGCGTCCGGCAACGACAAAGCTGCCTCCAAGGTGCATATGCACATACGCCACGCGGGTTGTCATGACCAGTCTCCCTTAAAAGTCGTAGGAAATTTTGTCCTTCCCGCCCGTCGCCTTGCCCTCAAGCCGCCTGCGTTCGTGGGCAAGGCCGATCATGTCCGTTTCCATGGCGGCCACGCTGTCCAGGTCGTTTTCAAGCCCGAGGGTGAGCAGGGCAGTCACAAGGGTGCCAAGGCTTGTTCCCGGTGTGCCGCTCTCTAGCCTTTGCAGGGAGCCAACAGAAACCATCATGAGCTTGGCCATTTCGTGCAGTGTCAGACCCCGGCGCTTTCGCGCCAGTTTGATTCTGCGGCCCAGATCTTCAAGTTTTGCCAGAACCTTGGGCGGCAGGGCGGCTGTAGAAGCTGATGATTTACTCATAAATAGTATTTTTTTAGTTATTTTTACTAATATATGGATAAATTAAAAATGGTCAAGGGGAAATACCCGCGCAGTGGTCCCTGTTTTGGCAGGAGACAATCTTGCGGTTGCTTGAAATAGGAAAAACAACGGCAACCAGAAACAAAAGCTGATGCGCCTCCGCTACAGGCCGCCGCCTCCACCCCCGCCAGAGCCGCTGCCCGCGCCGCCCCCGCCGGAGCTGAAACCACTGGCGGATGAAGATTCGGCAGATGCGGAGGAGGCGCTTACGGCGCTGCCAAAACCATTGGAAAAGTCGCTCCAGCCGCCATGCCCGTGCACAAGGGCGACATCAACGCCGGAGTCTTCCAGCGCCGCTGCCTGTAGCTGGTCGGCAAACCTGTTGCACCACGTTTTTTCCAGCCCCAGCACCAGTGCATAGGGCAGCAGGCGGCGGAAAACCTCGGGCGTGTCTTCGGGCTTTTCGTCCTGCGCGCCTACCTGTTCCATGCGTGGCAGTTCCGCAGTGCGCATGTACATGGCAAGGCCATCAATTTCGTCCAATACCTGGCGCGCTGCGGGGCTGGGAGCCTTGATGACGGCTGTGAACGCAATGGACGTGATGATCATGAGCAGAAGAAGCAACCACCCAAGATCGTAAAAATAAAACTGAAGACCAACCGCAGTTATCCCGGCCAGTGGCAAAGCCATAAGCCCCAGAGTTACCAGCAGGGATTTTGCCTGCTGCCGCACCAGCAGCAGAGGGAGCGCCAGTGCTGCGCAAAAGGCCAGGCAAACCGCGAGCGACAGCAGAATCAGCGGAATTTGCGAGCCATCAGGGGTAAGCAAGGCAGGGTCAACTTCCCAAAAGCTCGCCGCAAAGGCCAGCGGCAGCACTAAAAAACAGCCAAGCACCGCAACCCAGGTGTTCAAGCGCCATGCGCCCTTAAAGTTCTGCTTCAGGTTTGTCCTGGCAGCGTTGAAAATGCTGCGGACATCTTCATCTTTGGGGCGAAGCAAGAGTTTTTTGCCCTTACCCGCACAGCGCGCAAGTTCGCGGTACACGGCCTGTTCTTCTGGGGTAAGTTCCCCTTTGCGCCCGTTTGATGCTGCGGTCAGTTCCAGCGCGTAGGTTTTAGCGTCCGCCTTGCTGATGCGGCACAAGCCCTTGAAAGCCAGAGCCAGAAACGTGGCGGCAAGCCCCCGGCCAGAGATGCGGGCCGACTTGTAGAAGAACTCCACCGCCAGCGGCGAAAGCGCTTGCGGCCTAGCCTCAGCAGCAGATTTTTTGCTCCACTGAGCCGTCTTTGGCGGATAATAGCGGGGGAATATGGCACCCTTGGGCGGATCAATGCCAAGGCGCTGCCAAAGCAGAAAATAATAAAGAAACACAGCGCAAAAAGCCAGGCACTGCGCAGGCAGTAAGGGATTATCGTACAGCACTTCAAAGAGCAGCCCCCGCTCCCTGATGGCGCGCTCCTCTTCTTGTCGGGCCAGCTCCAAGGCCTCTTCTTCCCGTTGCTGCTGCAATGCAAGCGGAAACACCGGGTCGGCAATGCTCTGCTTGTCAAAGGCTACAGCCACCGTAAACTGCGCCTCAGGCTCAAGGGGGCTGGTAAGCGTAAAAGTCGCTTCATTGGCTTGCGGCCTGCCGATTGTGATGCCGTCTGTATTTCTGGAGCCAGCAGGCCCGGCCCACGCGGCGGTTTGCCGCACGGCTACGCCCTTGGGCAGAATGACGCGGCAGGATGCGTTAAGGATGGGGAAGCCCCACACGCCAGTGGCGTTCCAGTTGAGCTCTCCGTTGGATTCGTAAAAGCGCAGGTGCAGGGATGTGTCGTATTCCAGCACAAAGCGGTGTTGCCCCGTGGAGAGCGGCTCCTTGCCGCGCATGAGCACCCGAATGTAATCGCCCCTGATTTCGGTTTCGACCGGGTTGAGGGGCACTCCGTCAATGCTTGCGGATGTAACGGTGAAAGGAACCGTACCACTGTAGTTTGCCGGGCCGGAATAGAGCAGAGGGAGATCGCGATATATGCCTTTTTTAATCTGATTGCCTTCCGCATGCACAACAATTGCTTCTCGCACGTGCATGCTGCCGTCCTGATGGATTGTGACGGTAGAGGCAAAGCTCTCTATGCGTTCCTGCGCGTATGCAGCAAGGCACGTGGCATGGATGCAGAGCAGCAGGGCGCATACGGTCAGTGCCATGCGGCGTGTAAAACAACTGCTGGCATAGGGCGTATGCATTGGCTTCATCCTTGCGCAGGCTGTTTGTGAGGATTGCCGTGACGCGGACAGTGGTTAAAAAAGCAGGTCTGGCAGGCTCAAGGCCGTCAGACCCACAGAGCCGAGCAAGCCCATGAACGCCAGGGCCATCCGCGCAAAATTGCCGCGTATATAGCACCGCCGCGCATACCACAGCCAGATCAGCCCTGCGGCAAGATTGCAGCCAAGCAAGGCATCTGACCGCCGCGCCATTATAAGCACGCCAGAGACCCAAAGCTGCAAGGCCGCCATCAGGGCAGCAGCCATGAAGTACAGGGCCTGCCGCCACAAGCGGCGGCCCAGCCCGTCTTGCCTGTTATTGTGCACCAACATCAGGAACTGCCCGTTCTGCTGGTGAATCAAGTTCAAAATAAGTGACAGGGGCAAAGTGGAAAAATCCGGCAACCAGATTGCCGGGGAACTGGCGAACGCGGTCGTTCTGTTCCCTTGCTGCGCCGTTGTAGTAGCGGCGGGCCATCTGGATTTCGTCTTCCAGCGTTGCAAGGCTTTGCTGCAACTGGCGATAGTTTTCGCTGGCCTTAAGCTCCGGGTAGGCTTCCGCAATGGCAAAGAGTTTGCCCAGCGCGCCGGAGAGCAGATTCTCCGCCTTGGCCTGGGCCGCAACATCACCCTGCGCGGAAAGGCTGCGGGCGCGCGCAGCGCTCACTTCTTCAAACAGGCCCTTTTCGTGGCTGGCGTACTGTCTGACGGCGCTGACCAGATTGGGCACCAGATCGTGCCGCCGTTTAAGCTGCACATCAATGCTGCTCCAGGCTTCCTCCACCATGTTTTTGCCGCGCACCAGGGCATTGTAAAGGGCTACAATGACCGCAAACACAACCACAGCGGCCCCTATGGCGATCAAAATGCCGGTGCTCATACGAACTCCTTGGATTTGTTGGGGACATGCGCAGGCTCATGAAGCCGCGTGTTGCGCACGGCCTCGGTTTGCATGGCTACGGGTCAGTTAATGCTGTCATAAAAACTGGCATATGTGCGATATTCGGTCAATGCTCCTGCGCCGTCAGGCCTGCAGGATTTTGCGCATTCTGGTGAATTTTTGCCGCCTTGCCGTCTTCAGGCCAAAACATCCAAAGACATTTATGCACAGGTACGTTACGAAGGGAAGGAAGTGGAAAGGGAAAATCAGGCCGAAATCACCAATAAAATTCCGGGGGATTGCGACATGGGTTTTTTGAGGGTTTCCAACGTGTGCGCGCATGATGGCTCTGCTTGTGTCGGCTGGGGAATGCCCCGGAGTGCGATTTCTTTTTCATGGTTGCAGGCTGCCGCGAAACCTGCGCTTGTGTTGCTGTGCCTGCTGCTGTGGCCCGGGCTTTCGGCTTATGCGGCTCCCCGTTCTGTGGGGGATTGGGTGGTCGAGGTGCCCGCAGGCTGGAAAACACAGGAGGAGGGGAATCAGGTACTGCTCAGCTCTCCCAAAGAAGACTGCTATGTGACGATGCTTGAAAAGGATTGCTTTAACGGCGATCTGGATCTGCTTGCAAAAGCTTCCGCCAGCACAACCGGCGGCAACGACTTGCGCACTCTGGGTGAAGGCAAGGGGGTTGTTTTTGCGGACAAGATTGCGCGGTACTGGGTTGGCCTTGCGGACGACAAATATATGGAAGTCTCTGTTGGGCATGCCTGCCGAGGTGCGGGGCCGATTGTAAAAAGCCTGAAAATTTCCCCAAAGGCCAAGACTGCAGCGCCTCTGAGCAAACTGCTGGCAGTAGCGCAAGGTCCTGAAAATACCAGGTGGCTTGTGACCGGCGATCGTCCTGACGATGCAAAGCCCGTGGAACCCGCAGACCCTACAGGCGACAGGCCTGATTTTGCGGCCTTGGCAGATCCTGCTGCCCCCGCCCCTGCACCGCAGGAAAAAACCATCCCCGAAGGTTGGCGTACTACGCACACCGGCCAGTGGACAATCTACGACAAGCCGGACGAAAAAGTGTGGTACGCTGTTGGCCTGTATCCGCTCAAAAAAGTAGAAAACGGGCAGTGGGGCACGGATCTTATTGATCTTGCCCGCAAGCTGAAGGGCATCAATATCACCACTGGCGAAGGCACCGTTGATTTTACTACCCGCGAAGGCGGCATCGGCACTGTGCTGACCAATGACGCCAACACGGTTGTTGAACTGTACTACCCCGAAGACGATGCCAACCTGGCGGAACTGCGCGAAGCGCTGCACTGAGATAAGCAGGGCATTGAGCGTGTGAGGCAGGCATCAGCTCTTAAATGCATCACAAGGAGTCTTGCATGTACTTGCTGAAACAATGGGTTGCTGGCGTGGCGGCCCTGTTGGTTTTTTTGCCGTCAACGGGGTTTGCGGCGGGGATAGTGCTGAAAAACAGCATGAGTTCTGACATCAAGGCCGTTTTTTGCGTGGGCAACAATGGGGATAAAAAGCCTGTTGTTGACGGGTTGGCAAAAAGGTCATCCAAAACGGTAAGTCCGGCCAAGTTTCCTGAGCATGATTGCACGCGCATTGGCGTAACCATGCAAAACGGCATGGGCTGGCAGTATTATCATGAGCCGGAACCGGGCTCAGCCAAGGAAATTGAATTTGCAATGGATGCTGCAGGCCGTAATGAAAAGCGCAAGTATCCCTCCATGCTCATTACCATGCCCGATGGTGACGCTTATGTGGCCCCGGCGGGTGTGCCCATGTTCATGCTGGTGCAGATGATGCGCAAGGGAATGGACGTGGCCCGCTGGAAGGAATTTGCCATGCCCGGCTATGAAGGGCTTAAAGAGCCCGGCGCTTATGCCATGTGCTTTGCCGATCAGTCGTGGAGCCTCGCGGGCAAGGGCATGCAGTTTGACGGCAAGGGCGGCGAACTGGAAACGGTAACGCTGTCTGCGCCCTTTGCCAATACAACCATCGGGGCCATGTTTGAAGAACTGAAAAAGAACGATTGGCTGCCGCTGGTTCTGGAAGCCGGAGGCCAGACAAGCGTATTTGGCGCGCAGGGCGCGGCCCTTGCCCCCAAGGGAAAAACTGTGGACTGCCCCCAAACCAGTGACGGCATGTGGCAGGCTCTTGAAACCCTGTTTGTGAGCGGCACAGAAAATGCGGATAAGCCCGTGCGTATCGTGCTTGGCAGCGAAGGGCTGCGGTTTGCCATGAACCTTGATCTGGATGCCGCATTGGCGGAGATAAGCCTTACAAGAGCGCCAGCGGGGAAGTAGGGGAGTATTGAAGTCCTGCTTGAAGGAATAAATAAAAATGTGGCTCATATGTCTGATGAGGACGTATAAGCCACGTTGATTTTTTCGATGTTGCCAGGCATGCAGAACGTCATGCTTGCTGAATTATTTTCCTCAACGTTGTGCGGTGTTGCAAAATAAACATAGCAAACTAGTCTGCTTTTTTTTGTTCACCCTTGTAGCCGTCATTATAGCCCTGCTGAACAGCATCAACCTTTCTTTCAATTTTTGCAGAGGCTTTGCCAGCAGTTCTGCCAACCCAACTGCATCCGCTGGAAAAGAAAAAAAGCGCAATCAAGGCTGTTGCAAGAATCCGCATGATAAATTCCATCCTAAATTGAGAGTTGTCCTAAAAGAGTCTCTTGTATATTGTGCGGCTGTCCAATCTGGTGCCTTTTTAATAAATAAAGGCATGCAAACATGCAAGCAGGGGAGCAAATGCAAACTTCGCCCATAGCTCTGGTAACGGGCGCAAGCAAGGGAATTGGCAAGGCCATTGCCCTTGGCTTGGCCGCCGATGGTTTTGATATCTGGCTGAACTACCGCAACGACCACGATGCCGCAGAAGCCGTGCGCGATGCCATTGAGGCTCTGGGCCGTCAATGCGCGCTGCTGCCCTTTGACGTGGCGGACAAAGATGCGGTGGGAGCCGCCCTTGATCCACTGCTGGCGGCGGAAACTCCCTTTGCCCTGATCAACAACGCGGGCTTTGCCCGCGATACCGTCTTTGGCCTTATGTCCGAAGAGCAGTGGGATTCCGTCATCGGTGTGCACCTCAACGGATTTTTCCATGTATCGCGCAAGGTTGTGCCGCAGATGCAGCGTGCGCGCGCAGGGCGTGTTATAAATATTGCTTCTACCTCAGGGCAAGCTGGCATGGCCGGGCAGGTGAACTATTCCGCAGCCAAGGCTGGTCTTATTGGCGCCACACGCGCCCTTGCCCGCGAGCTTGGGCGCCGCAACGTGCTTGTTAATGCCGTGGCCCCTGGCTTTATCAGCACCGAAATGACGGCCGGGCTGCCAGTGGATGAATATATGAAAAGCGTGCCCCTTGGCAGACCGGGTTTGCCGGAAGAAGTGGCGGGCTGCGTGCGATTTTTGTGTTCCAACTTGTCGTCCTACGTTACCGGACAGGTGCTGTCTGTTAACGGCGGACTGTACATGTGAGGCCCGATGCGGCGAGTTGTCATAACTGGCGTGGGGCTTGTATCCGTTCTGGGCGTTAGCCGCGAGCAGATCGCCAATGCGTTGTATAATGGAATTTCGGGCATAGTTGCCGACCCGCAGCGGCTGGAACATGGGTTTCGCAGCCAGCTTACAGGGCGCATAGACGGCTTTGATTGCGCGCGCCATCTTAACAGAAAGCAGCGCAAAAGCATGCCGGATTTTGCCATTCAGGCGCATGCGGCAACGCTGGATGCCCTGGATCAGGCCGGGCTGGCACCCGAAGACCTGCGCTCAGACAGGTGCGGCCTTGTTTTTGGCAATGATTCCACGGTGCAGTCTGTAGTTGACCAGCAGACGGCGCTTCAGGAGGCTGGCTGCACTTCCGGCATGGGCAGCGGCCATGTTTTTCGTTGCATGAATTCCACCATCACCATGAATCTCAACGTGCTGCTTGGCAATACCGGCCCAAGCTGGACGGTAAGCGCCGCCTGCGCCAGCGGGGCATATGCCATCGGTCAGGCGGCAGACCAGATTCGCCTTGGGCGGCTTGACCGTGTGGTCTGCGGCGCTGCGCAAGAAGTGAACTGGCCGTCTGTCTGCTCCTTTGACGGTCTTGGGGCTTTTTCTGCGCGTACCCCTGCGGAGGCGGCCTCCCGCCCCTTTGACAAGGGCAGGGATGGGCTGGTGCCAAGCGGCGGCGCTGCGGCCCTGCTGCTGGAAGATTACGGTACGGCCCACAGGCGCAATGCCTGCATTCTGGCAGAAGTGCTGGGCTTTGGT
Source organism: Desulfovibrio intestinivivus (assembly GCF_053570665.1). NCBI lineage: Bacteria > Pseudomonadati > Thermodesulfobacteriota > Desulfovibrionia > Desulfovibrionales > Desulfovibrionaceae > Desulfovibrio > Desulfovibrio intestinivivus. The sequence goes on from NZ_JBRBQT010000001.1 coordinate 2,686,989, forward strand.
TGCAGCGCGGACGGTGAAACTCTTTCCGTTCCCAGCCGCACAGGGCTTGCGCGCGCCATGCGTATGGCTCTGGCGGAAGGCGGGCTGAGTGCTGCCGATGTGGATATTGTCAACGCGCACGCCACATCCACCCCTCAGGGCGATGCGGCGGAGGCCGCCAATCTACGGGCCGTTTTCGGCGCTGACTGCCCCGATGTCATGGCGCTGAAAAGCCTCACAGGGCATGAACTGTGGATGTCTGGCGCGTCGCAGGTTGCCTACGCCGTCATTATGGCGCAGGCGGGCTTTACGGCTGCTACCATAAATTATGAAGAGCCGGACGAAGATACCGCTGGCATTCCCGTGCTTGTCCGCAGGCTGGAGCAACCCCCGCGCGTCGTGCTGAATAATGCCGCGGGCTTTGGCGGCAGCAACGCCAGTATCGCCTTGAGGCTCGGCTGATGCGCTGCGTGGTCGCAGGCAGCGGCATTACCGGCCTGACTGCCGCCTTGCTGCTGGCGCGGCAGGGCCACGATGTTGCCGTGGTGGAGGCTGGCCCGCGCGTTGCCCCGCTGCTGCGTGGTTTTTGGCGCGAAGGCCTGTATTTTGATACGGGATTTCACTGCGGCGGCGGTCTGCATGCCGGGGGCGTTTTGCGCCGCTGGCTGCGGGCGCTGGGTCTAGAAAAGCATTTGCGGCAGATCACGACCAGCCGCACGGAGGTCTTTCACTTTGCCGACGGCAAGGTGTTTCAGCTCCCGGCAGGGCAAGCGGCGGTAACAGAAGCTGTTGAGCGGCAATTTCCCGGAGCCGGGCCAGCCATGAAGGCTTTTCTGCACCATATGGATACTGAACTGGGCCACTCCCCCTACCTGAATCCTTCTGTGTGGGCAGAACCGTCTTTTGCGCTCCACAGCGTGGGCAGCGTGGCCCAGTATGCTGCATCTGCGGGCTTTCCTCCTCACTTGCGGGCCATGCTCGGCACCCGGTGCCTTTTGTATGGTGTACGGCCCGAAGAATCCTCACTTGAAGAATATTCCCTTGTGGCAGGGCCGTATTTTCAGTCCAGCGGCTCGTGGCAGGGTGGTGGGCTGGCTCTGGTTGAGGCGCTTCTGACGGGCCTCGGCGAACTTGGGGTCACTGTGCGCTGCAACTCTGCCGTTGCGGGTATAGAGGCGGACAAGGCGCAAGGCGTGCGCGGCGTGGTATTAGGTGATGGTTCCCGCCTTGCCTGCGAGCGCTGCTTCTTTACCGGGCATCCCTCGCAGCTTGAGGGGCTGATTCCCAAGGGCCTCATGCGTCCGGCCTACCTGCACCGCATAAATGAGCTGCCGGAAACACGTTCCGCCATGCTGCTGTTTGCAGAAACACGCGATTGCCTGAATGAAAACGAAAGCATTTATCTGCTGCCGGAGCCTTCAGCGGAAGAATTGTTCCCGGGTGTGGAAAGCCCGCACCCCAGCGTATACCTCTTTTGCGACAGACCGCAGCCGGATGGCAGAAAGGCCGTGATGGCCGTGGCGCTTATGGACGACAAGGATTTGCCCGGCGGCGATCCGCACCCGCGCCCCAAAAGCTATGTGGAGTGGAAGCGTGAGTCCACTGCCCGGTTGCAGGCCTACATTGAAAAACGGTTACCGGAACTGGCCGGGCGCTGGCGCATTTTGGATGCAGCAAGCCCGTTGACCATGCGGCGTTGGGTTTACGGCGCTACTGGCAGCCTTTATGGCGTGCAGCACCATCTGGACGCCATGCCCATGCTGCCTGTCACACGCCTGCCGGGGCTGTTTTTGGCCGGGCAGAACATTCTGCTGCCCGGTGTGCTGGGCGGCATGGTCAGTGCTGCTCTGGCCGTGGGATTTTCTTTCGGTCATGATAACGTTCTCAAGGAGTTCAGGGAATGCGCGGAAAGCGAGTAGTCGTAACGGGCATGGGCGCAGTTTCGCCATTCGGCGAAGGCGTGGCAGCCATGTACGAAGGTGTGCGCGATAACCGCTGCGCATTGTCCCCCTTGCCAGCCTACAAGCTTGAAGGCTTGTCTTGCCGAGTAGCCGGGCTGGTGCCGCCATTGCAGGAAAAGCGCATTCCAAGGGAATTGCGGCGTTCCATGTCGCCCATGTCGATTTTTGCCTGCCTGGCTGCCTGGGAGGCTCTGGCCAATGCCGGTCTGGGCAATCGCCCCGAGCAACGCATGGGTGTAGCTGTAGGCTCAACGGTTGGCAGCCCCACCATGCTGCACGAGTTTTTTGAGATGTTTCTGCGCGAGCACAGCGTGGAGAGCATGCGCAGCACCGTATTTTTCAAGATCATGAGCCACACGGTTGCCGCCAATGTGGCCCTGGCCTGCGGGTGCGCAGGCCGCACGCTTGCGCCTGCCGCCGCCTGCGCCTCTGGCCTCATGAGCCTGTGTCTCGGGTTTGAGGCTATCGCGGCAGGGCGGGAAGAAATGATGCTCTGTGGCGGCGCGGATGAATTTCACCTGTTGACCTCCGCCACCTTTGACCGTCTTGGCGCTGCCTCGCACACAGAAGACCCGGATTGCGCCTCGCGTCCCTTTGATGCGGAGCGCACAGGCATTGTTTGCGGCGAGGGTGCGGGCATCCTGCTGCTGGAGAGTCTGGAAAGCGCTCAGTCCCGCAATGCGCCCATACTGGCGGAAATACGCGGCGCTGCCATATCTTCATCGCCCGGCAGCATCGCCCAGCCCGACGCGGCTGCCATTGCCGACTGCATGCGCAGAACATTGGAAGATGCAGGCGCGCAAGCTCAGGATGTTGCCTATGTTAACGCCCATGCCACCGCTACAGAATTCGGTGATATTGCAGAAGGGCAGGCCATTGAGGCTGTTTTTGGCTCTACAACACCTGTCAGCAGCTTCAAAGGGCACCTGGGGCATACCATGGCTGCCAGCGGCGCGCTGGAAAGCATTTTGTGTATAGAAATGTTGCAGTCCTCCACATATTTTCCAACGCGCGGCTTGCGTAATCCTGATGCCAGATGCGGAAATTTGAATCATATGAACGGGCAGCTGCATAAACCAAGTGGTTTGGTATTGAAAAATAGTTTTGCGCTTGGCGGTTGCAATTGCACTATCTTATTTGATAGGTTGAGTGAAAATTCAATCAGTGTTGGGAAAGAATGAACGATAATAAAATTAGAGAGACGATTGACGCGGCCTTGAGTGAAGAATTTGAATTGTCCCCGGATCAGCTTGTTCCTACAGCGCATATCAAGGAAGACCTCGGGCTTGATAGCCTTGATATCGTAGATATGGTCATAGTGCTGGAAAAGGCCTTCAACTTCAAATTGCAAAACAAAGAGTCCCTGGTAAAAATTCAGACACTTGGGGACATTTATGCATTCATCGAGGCCTTGCGCGATGAAGGAACCGTCAAGGCGGAACAGTAATATTGTGTCAAATATTGCCATAAGTGCAATCTTTGTTTGCTGGACACTTGTTATTTTGCCTTTAACTCTGTGCATTGCCGCGTTGCACACGGTTTTCCCCGGTGTCATGTGCGTGGTTAATCGGCGGTACATCTGGCTTTATGGCCGCTCTACGCTGTTTTTTTTGCGGCCTTGGCTGCCGGTGCGTATTCGCAACGCACATATGGCAGTGGAATATCCTGGGTCGGTTGTTGTGTGCAACCATCAGTCTTTTTTGGATATATACCTGCTTGCGGCGCAGGATCAGGCCAATGTGTGCCTGATAACCAAAAGTTGGCCCTTCCGGTTGCTCTTTTTCTTTGCGCCCACCATGCGCAGCGCGGAATATATTGATGCGGAGAGTCTGTCCGCAGAACAGGTCGAGGCTTTGTGTCTTGAACGTCTGCGTGATGGGGTTACTCTGGTGATTTTCCCCGAGGGCAGCCGTACCCGCACTGGTGCTCTCGGCAAGTTTCGGGCTGGCGCTTTTCACGTTGCTGTCAAGGCTGGTCGCCCCGTGCTCCCCTTGCTTATCCATAACAGCTTCCAGGTGTTTCCTCCTGGCGCCAAGGGCTTTCATCCTGCTACTATCCATATGGAGTTTCTTGATCCGGTATGGCCTCAAGCCTTTGCCGGAGAACTTTTACCGCATCGCGCCATGATGCGGCATGTCAGAAATCTTTATGTAAAACATCTAACGTGTGCGACAGGAGAGTAACTGTAATGAAAAAATATTTTTTGCTTACCGTGCTGCTGATGACTCTTGCGGCCATTGGCTGCCGTTTTGGCCAGCCTGTTGGCACCTTTGCCTATGACTTCCCCTCTGCTGAAGCCAGCAAGAATATTTCTGAAAAAAAGATGCACGATGCTATCGTCAAATCCTGCGCTGATACCGGCTGGCGCGTTTCTGAACCTTCCGCCAACACTATTGAAGCTACAATCATGGTGCGCAACAAGCACACGGTGGTAGTGTCCATCCCCTATACGGCCACGCATTACAGCATCAACTACAAGGCCAGCACCAACATGGAGTACAAGGCCAAGAGCGATGGCAGTGCCTCGATCCATCCCAATTACAACAAGTGGGTCGGCATTCTTGACAAGGCTATCCGCAAGAATGTGGCGAGCAGTGAATACTGATTTGCAGCAGCCTCTTACGGCCATTGTGCCGCACCGTGCCCCCATGCTTCTTCTGAGCGGGCTTGAAAGTTTTAGCTCGGAAGAAGCGCGGGCAACGGCGGCAGTGCGGGAAGATAATCCCTTTCTGCGGCCCGATGGCAAACTTGAGCGCGTGGCCTATGCGGAAATCATGGCGCAGTGTTTTGCCGCCGGGGCCGGGGCCAGCCTGCTTGCAGCAGGCGGTGCCTGCGCGGGCTGGGGCTACCTTGCCGCCCTGCGCGATGTAACCGTGCATGCAGATGCGTGCGTGGGGCAGTGCCTGGACGTCTTTGTGCGCGTCTCAGCCAGACTTGGCGAAATTGCGGTGGTTGACGGCGAGGTGCATGCCGAGGGTCAACTACTGGCCACCGCGCAGTTCAAGATATTTATGCCGGAGGAAACGGCCTGATGCGTTCATCTGCGGGCCTGCTGCTCTTGGCTGGGCTTATTATGGTTTTTACCGTGCTGCCCACTTTTGCGGTTGCGCAGGAGCAGCCGCTTGCAAACGCCGAGGCTCTGCTTGATGCTGCCGCAAAGCAAAGTGCTGGCATTGCCAGCCTGAGCGCTGATTTTGTGCAGGAAAAGTCCATGGCCGTGTTGGCCCGCCCCATGACCTCGCAAGGCTATTTTTGCCTGCGCCGTGCTGCCCATGCGGCCAATGCCCAGGCGCGTGCAACCAGCAAGGATGACAACGGCTTTGAAACCGCCGACAGCCTGCTTTGGGCGTATACCCGTCCTCTTGCCTCTGGCTTCATTTACAAGAATGGAAGAGGCGCACTGTGGGAAGGCTCGCCGGAAGCAACGCGCCCTGCCAATGAGCGGGAATCCACTGTCATTACAGCTATAATCCGGAATATTCTGGACTGGATCAGCATTGATCCGGCGGCTCTGCGCGCCACCTACAGGCTCGAGCGCCCGCAGGCCGACAAACCCATGCTTCTTCTGTACCCCCTTCGACAGTCTTTTTTTGCAAGGCTTGAAGTAACCTTCGCCGATGATCTCAAGAGCGTACGCCAGTTGACCTTTGCGGAACGTAACGGCGATACGGTGCGCATTGCCTTTAACCAAACTCGGGTCAACGAGGCCTTGCCAGCGCCCTGCGCCGTGCTTGAGGCAGCGGGGAGCGGTGGTCAGTAGGCCTATGGGCAAGCCTTTCATTGTCAGGCTTCATTGCTGGATACGCTCACACAAGATTCTGGGATTCAGCCTGGTTCTCTTGTGTTGGGCGGTTTTTGCCTTCTTGGCTGCCCGGATACAGCCAGATTCCAGTAGCTTGGCCTTTTTTCCCGACGATGTGCCGCAGGTGCGCCGCATGGCCAAAGCCCTGGATGTTTCCCCGGCTTCTGGCCTGCTGTTTATTGATCTTTCCACAGAGCGTCATGGCGGAAAGTATGCGCTTGCAGGCGCTGCCGATGCTATCGTGGGCGATCTGCCGCAGGATATGGCTGAAAGAGTGGGGGCCGTGGGCATGCCCGATGCCCAGGCGCTCATGGCTCTGCTGCCGTATTTTATGGATGATGCCACGTTGGGCCAGCTGCAACAGGCAGCCGATGCCCCGCAGATTGATGCCGCAGTGCGCTCGGCTCACAACAATCTGAACAGCCTCCTTGCCGCTGGCCCCGCCCAGGAATGGCTGCGGGCTGATCCACTGAGCTTGCGCCGGCTTGTGCTTTCACGCCTGCCAGCAGAGCATGCTGGGGCCATGCCTGATCCTGTGCTGGGCTACCCTGTGAGCGAGGACGGCAAACACCTGTTGCTGGTGCTGCGACCAGCCCATTCCCTGCACGATGTCAGCGCCGCCGCTCGGTTGATGGACGCCATCCATGCTTCCATGCAGAAACACCTCGCGCCGGATATGCAGGGCCTTGTGGTGGGCGGGCACAGGCACAGCGCCGTCAATGCGCAGGTTATCCAGCGCGACGTGACCAATATCGTCTTTTTTTCCATGCTGGGGTTTGTGCTGGTGTACGCCTTGCTGGTGCGCTCGCGCGGTGCCCTGTGGCTTATGCTGGTGCCCGCGTTTGCCGCCAGCTTCGCCCTGGGCGGCATGACCCTGCTCACGCCAGCACTCTCCGGGTTGGCCTTGGGTTTTGGCGCGTCCGTACTCGGCGTGGCGGAAGACTACGCCGTGCATATGCATTTTGCCCTGCGTAGCGGCGACTCAACAGAGAGTGTGCTGGAGCATATTACGCCGCCTCTGTTTCAGGGATATCTGGTCAATGCTTCCGGCTTTGCCGTATTGCTGTTTTCGGGCATTCCGGCTGTACGCCAGCTGGCCCTTTTTGCCCTGCTGACCTTGAGTGCGGGCTTTGCGCTGGCCGTTGTTGTGCTCCCCATATGCCCCTGGTTCAATACGCCGCCCCTGCCTGTGCGCAAAGAAAATACAGCGCTGCGTCAGCCTGTGCCCCTGCGTGTCTTTGCGTGTGTTTTTGGATTGTTGCTGTTGTGCTACGCCTTGTTTTCCATCGTACGGGTGGATGTTTCACCCCGCACCATGGGGGCGGACATGGCGCAATTGCAGCAGGACGGCGAGAAGCTTAAAGCCATTTGGGGATCGCGCGACAGCAACCTCCTCGTGGTTGAAGGGCCGACAACGGACGCGGCCCTTGCCAATGGCCGTGCTGTAGCGCAGGCCTTGCGCGTTCTTGAACCGGAAAACAAGATCGGCACACTTACCGATGTGTGGCCTTCGCCAGAGCAGACTCAGGCCAACGTGCAGCGGTGGGAGGCCTTTTCAAAGGCGGAAGGGCCGCGTGTTCAGGCCCTTTTGACAACCGCAGCGCAGCGTTACGGATTCACCGCTGAAGCCTTTACCCCCTTTGTGGAGCTGCTTGAACGCCCGGTGGCGGACTTTGACCCGGCAGTGCTACGCGCCGCAGGCCTTGGCGAAATGGTAGACGTATTTTTGCATGCGCCGCAAGCTGATGATCACACGGCAAGGCTTTTGCTCTTTACCAGCAAAAAGGCGGATGTGAGCCGTCTGGAACCTGCCCTCGCCGCGCAAACCCTTGCGCTGGCCCCCGGTGAGCTTGAAACAACGCTGTTGCAGCAGCTTGCCATGGAAAAACGGCTTGTTCCCCTGGCCTGGATGGCCTGCCTGGCGCTTCTGTTTTTATACTTTCGCGATGCGCGGCGAACCTTGCTTGCATCTTTGCCACCGTTGTGTTCCGTTGCATGTATACTTGCGTGGATGTCCATCACCAGCCACCCCCTGACATTGGCGGGCATGGCGGCAATGCCGCTGGTGCTGGGCCTTGCGGCGGACCACGGCATTGTGGTCACGCATGATCTTGTCAGCGGGGTGAAGATGGGCGTGGAGCGGGCCGTTGTTGTGTCTTCTCTCACCACGTTCACTGGCATGGGGCTGTTGGCCCTTGCGCAACACCCAGCCCTTAAAGCTATGGGTGAAGTTATTTTCTGGGGTTTGATTGTGGAGGTTCCTGTGGCCTTGTGGCTTTTGCCCAGACTCTGCCGGGTGCAAGGAAAACAGGCATGAAGGCAGTACGTTACATAGGCTTACTGCTGATTGTGGGTTTGCTTGCAGCATGCGGCGCGCAAAAGCGCGCCGTGCTGTTGCCGCCGCTTCAGGCAAGCCAGCAGAGCGGTTCGCTGGTGGCGCAGTTTGGCGCGCGGCTGACCCTTGCCGGGCAGAGCGCGCCAGTGCAGGGCGAAGTGCAAATGACTGAATCCGGCGGGAGTCTGGCGCTTATTCTGCCGCACGGCAGAACTCTGGGCGTCTGCACGTACAGCGCCGATGTTGCGCCAGACAGTGGGCCAAAGGGCGCAACAAGTGCGCAGTCTGTAAAAATGCAATGCACCACGGCGGAAGGTATGGGCAGGGAGGCCGCCAGCCTGCTTGTTCGCGCGGGTGTGGCCGTATACAGAATATTGCCTGCTCTCGGTCAGGATGCTGTGCAGCCGAACCTTGAGGGCAAAGGCTGGAAGGCTCGGTTCAGCCCGACAGCGGATGGCTTGAATGGCGTGTACAGTGAGCAGGACGGAATGACCATGGATATGTATTTTGTGGAGATTTCGCATTTATGAGCGTGATGCGTCGTGCCGTGCTGCATGCGGCCAGCCAGTTGGAACATTCGCCCGAGCAGGGCGCATGGCGGCAGAGCTTTTGTTTTGCGGCGGACAGTGCGGTGTTTGCCGGACATTTTCCGGGGCATCCTGTGCTGCCCGCTGTCGTTCAGGTGCTCATGGCTCAGGTTGCTCTTGAAGCAATGGGGCAATCCGCGGATCTGACATGTGTGCCGCAGGCCAAATTTCTTGCGCCGCTTGGGCCGGATGTGGATATTTTGCTGACCCTGAGCAAGGGACGGCGTGAGGGGCGCTGGGAATGCACCCTGCACAGCGGCGAAACGCTGGCAGCCCGCATACAGGTGGAGGTGCCAGCCCTATGAGCCTGCACCGCGCTTCACGTCCCCGCCGCCGTAGCGCGCCGGAGGTGCCTTCTCTCTGCGTCAGCGTCCAGCGCACGGTGCGCTTTGAAGAGGTGGATGCCGTGCGCTTCATGTGGCATGGCCGCTATGCCAGCTGGCTTGAGGATGGCCGGGAGGCCATGGGCCGTGCCTATGGTCTGAGTTATCTGGATTTTCGTGATAATGGCGTTGTGGTGCCGCTCAAGCTCTTTCATCTGGATTTTCACCATCCGCTGCTCTACGGCCAGACATACACCATCCATGCGGAGCTGTTCTGGAATGAGGCTGCAGTGCTGGATTTTGAATACCACATTGAAGACGCGGACGGCCTTGTGACCACCACAGCCAGCACAACCCAGCTCATGCTTGATCTGAACGGCAACCTGCTCATGGAGCCGCCAGCCTTTTACCGCGAATTCTGCGCGCAGTGGCGTCAGGGCAAGGTCATATGCCGCCAGTAATTGCCGTGGTCATTCCGGTGTACAACCACCGAGAAGGCCTGCGCGATGTGGTGCAGCGGGCCCTGAACCAGTGCGGCACGATCATCGTGGTGGACGACGGCTCCACTGACGGCAGTGCTGATAGCCTGGAGGGCCTGCCCATCACGCTTGTGCGCCTGCCCCGCAACGGCGGCAAGGGCGCGGCCCTGCTGGCTGGCGCGGCAAAGGCCGCACGGCTTGGCGCAACGCACATGATTACGCTGGATGCCGATGGGCAGCACTACCCGGAAGACATCCCCTTTTTTTTGCAGGCCATTGCGCAGCACCCCGGCGCAATTATTGTGGGCTGCCGCGATTTCAACGTGCCGCACGTGCCTGGCTCGTCCCGTTTCGGCAGGGCGTTTTCCGCCTTCTGGATGCGTGTGCAGACAGGGGAGCGGGTGCGCGACATGCAGAGCGGGTTCCGCGCTTATCCCTTGCGTGTGCTGGACTGCCTGAAATTCACGGAACCGGGCTACGCCTTTGAGGTTGAAGTGCTGGTGCGCGCCGCATGGGCCGGATTTGACGTGCGCGAAATTGGCATTCGGGTGTATTATCCGCCGAGGGAAGAGCGCGTTTCGCATTTCAAGGCGCTCAAGGACAATATCCGTATTTCTCTGCTGAACACGCGGCTGACTATCCGCGCCCTGGTGCCTGTGCCCTTTCGCCAGCACAGCGTGGACGGGCAGGGCCGCATTTCTCTGCTGCGCCCTATGGATTCCCTGCGCCGTCTGCTTGCGGACAGAGCCACTCCGTGGCAATTGGGGCGCTCGGCGGCCGTTGCCATAGCTGTTTCCACACTGCCCTTGCCGGGTTTGCAGAGTATTCTGCTCCTGCTGTGCATTGGCTGGCTGCGGCTGAACAGGCTCTGCGCTCTGGCAATGATCCCGCTCACGTGGCCCCCATTTGTGCCGGGCCTTGGGGTTTTGCTTGGTTACAGGCTGCGCAATGGCAGCTGGCTGACGGAATTTTCTGTGCAGACCCTCGGCTATGAAGCTCCACAGCGCATACTCGACTGGTTTGTGGGCGCGCTTGTTCTTGCACCGCTGCTGGGCCTGCTTGCAGGGGCCGTAGTGGGCGCGCTGGCCTATCTTGCGGCGCGCGGCATGACGCGCATGCGGCAGGGGGGCGGCAAAGGGAGCGACCTTGCAGACTAAACGCCCCATAACAGCCGTACTTGGCTCCCGGCTTCAGTACGGTTTTTTTGAGGTTCTGGTGCGCTGCCGGGTGCTCTTTGCAGCGCGAATTGTACTGGCCTTTGTTGTTCTGTACTATGCCATGCTGCCCCATGTGCGCCAGCGCTGCGCGGCCTATATTGACCGCCGCTTCCCCCGCGCCGGAGCCTGGAGCAAGTTTGTGCATGCCTACCGCCTGTATCTGAATTTCGGGCAGGTGCTGCTGGACAGGATGATTGCCGGGGTCACAGGGCGGTTTCCTTTTTGCGAAACTGACCAGCATGTGCGGCAGCGATTTGCCGAGGCAGGGGCCAACCCACATGGCTGCATTGTGCTGACGGCGCACATTGGCGCGTGGCAGGTGGGCATTGCGGGGCTGGAGCAGTTTGACCGCCCGGTGAACGTGGTGCAGTTGCTCAATCCCGAGGATCAGGGCAAACACTACTTCCAGCACGGCAGGGGCAGGCCGTTCAAGATCATTGATTCGGCGGATCCTGTGGGTTCCATGGTCGAGGCTGCGGCAGCGCTGCGGCGCGGCGAAGTGGTCTGCCTCATGGGCGACAGGTTGCACGGTACGCGGCAATCCGGGCAGGGCGTTGAGGTCATGTTCATGGGGGGGAGCATCCACATCCCAGCCAGCGCCTATGCTCTTGCCTCCATCACGGGGGCGGAACTGCTCATGCTCTTTACCGTGCGGGAAAAAGGCGTCACCAGAGTTTTTATGGCTGAGCGGCTGGCGGTGCCCGCTGGTTTGCCACGCCGTGATGTTTCTGTTTTTCAGCCGTATGCGCAGCAGTTTGCAGCAGCTCTGGAGACTGTTGTGGAACGGCACCCGTACCAGTTCTTTAATTTTTACGATATGTGGTCGCAATGATGACAAAAAATGAAATGGAATCCGCCCTGAAAGTGGCGATTATTGATGGCCTGCGCCTCGAAGACGTTACCGTGGAAGACATTGATTCCTCGGCCCCGCTGTTTGGAGATTCCGGCCTGATGCTGGACTCGCTGGACGCGGTGGAACTTGTGGTCGTGGTTGAAAAGCATTTTGGCGTAGCCATTGCTGATGCCGAGGAAGCCCGCAAGGCCTTTACCTCAGTGAGCGGCCTTGCAGACTTTATCTGCGCCCGCAAAGCGCAGGCGTGAGAAAAGCAATGCAGCACGGCTCAGGCGTTGTTGTAACAGGCATGGCCTGCCTGTGCGCGGCGGGTGACAGCCCGGTTGCGGTTCTGGATGGCCTGCAAAGCGGGCGGGGCGGGCTTGTTCCGGCTAGTGTACTGGACAGCCGGGCCTTGCCGTATCCGTTTTTCGGGCTTGCTGGAAAGCACTTTCCCGGCGGCCGCAAGCACTCCGCCCAGGATACCCTCACGCTCGCAAGGGCCGTGTGCCGCAGCGCGCTGGCCGAGGCCGCGCTGCCCCAGCATCTGCTGCGCGAGGCGGGCATTGTGCTTGGCACAACCGCCGGGAGCGCGTCACATTTTCTGGAGTCTTACGCCGCCAGCCGTGGAACCACGTCAGAGCAGGCTGCTGCATCGGCACCGCCTGCATGCTCCTGCGGGCAGGGGGCCGACCGCGATGATTACTTCAGCGCCAATCTTGCGCTGGAGATGGACGTGGAGGCCCACGGGCCGCGCCTGACCGTCACCGATGCCTGCACATCCGGCGCGGACGCCATTGGTCTGGCAATGGATCTCATCACCACAGGCCAGTGCCAGTGCGTGCTTTGTGGCGGAGCCGATGCCCTGAGCCTCGTGCCGCATACGGGCTTTGCGCGGTTGATGATATATTCCGACCAGCCGTGCCGCCCCTTTGACCGTGACCGCAAAGGCCTGAACCTTGGCGAAGGCGCAGCCGCTCTCGTTCTGGAAAGCGCCGAGCATGCCCGCGAACGCAATGCCGCCGTGCTCGGGCATGTGCTGGGCTACGGCAACGCCTCTGACGCGCACCATTTTACCGCGCCGCATCCGGAAGGGCGGGGCCTGGCATTCGCCATCGGCTCGGCTCTGGATCAGGCGGGCCTTACAGCGGCGGACATGGCATTTGTGAACGCGCATGGCACGTCTACCCGTGAGAACGACAAGGTTGAAGGGCGGCTTTTGTGCACCCTGTTGCCGGGGGTGCCCGTATGGGCCAGCAAGGGCGGCACTGGGCACACACTTGGGGCCGCTGGCGCGCTGGAAGCCGTGCTGACGCTCGCGGCCCTGCGCAACGGCACGGTTCCGGCCTCGCCGGGGTTTTTCAATATTGATCCTGAAATAGGTTTTGCGCCCACGCAGAGCGCCCTTGCGGCATCGTCGCCATTTGCGCTTTCAACCTCGCTGGGTTTTGGCGGCGGCAATGCCGCTCTGGTTCTGGGGAGGGTGAAGCCGTGAGCAGTGCAGCGCTTTCTGTGGCGGGAACCGGGCTTGTGCACAGCATAGGCGGCAAGGATGCCCTTGCTGCCATACAGTCAGGGCAAACGCCTGCCATATCTGCCCCCGATATTTCTTCACTCGCGGCATTGTTGCCGGGCGTGTCGCTGCGCCGCATTCCCCGGTATGCGCGTATGGCGCTTCTGGCCTGTGTGCAGGCTCTGGATGCAGCGGGCTGGCGACAAAAAGAAGTCCTGCACCGAACAGCTCTTGTTTTTGGTACGGCCTACAGCAGCTCGCAAATGAGCATGGATTTTATGGATTCCATTCTGGACAACGGGCCGCATCTTTCTTCGCCAACGGCCTTTTCGCATGCCGTCAACAATATGGGCGCAGGCCTGCTCAGCCTGCTGCTTGGCATTGAGGGGCCGTGTTTTACCATCTCGCAGTTTGAGCTTTCTTTTGCCGGCGCTGTGAGCACGGCGGCAGCCCTGTTGGGTGCGGGGCGGGCCGAGAGGGTGCTGCTCTGCGCGGTGGACGAAACCGACAACCGTTTTTCCCGCTGCTGCCCGGAATATTTAAGCAGCAGGCACCCCCAGACGGAAGGGGCCGTTGCCCTGTGTCTGGGCGGGCAAGCTGCGGGTGCGCCTTCGTTGCAAGCGCGGTGGGGGCAACAACCGGAGGCGGACGGCCCGGTCTTTGCCTCTGGTGCCGCATCCGGGCCCGGCTGGACAAACCATGAACATCTGTACGGTCATGGGCCGCTGGCCCACGCACTGGACGTGATGCTGGCCCTGAACATGCCTCAGACGGACAGGGCCGAAGCTGTTAACTGCGTCTGCGCTGCTGCTGCAAGCGGCAGACAGGTATTAATCGAAGTGCGGGGTGCGTAATGGAGTCCTGGCCGCTTGAGCGGATTGCAATTCTTGATTTCAGGGCCGTTACGGCGATTGTGCAATCCGTGGCGCAGGCAGAGTTGAGCCAGCACAATCCGCTGAGCTTTGAGGCGCGCGCGCCGCACGGGTTTGCATCCATGCGCTGGGAATCGCTTGGGCTTGATGCCACTGCGCTGGAAAATATGGCGCAGCGCTGCAATGCCATGTTTCACACCACTGCGGCAGCGCCCGAAGTCGGCGGGCTGTGCGGCGATTTTTCGCAACAGGTTTTGCAGCAGTGGGAAAACAGCGACCGTTCACTCACGTTTTTTACTTCCGGCTCAACAGGCAAGCCCAAACCCTGCACGCATAAGGAAAGCCACATCCGGCAGGAAGTGACCAGTCTGGCCCCCATTGTGGCGGACAGAACCTCGGCGCTGATTACCGTCCCCATGCATCACATGTACGGCTTTACGTTCGGCTTGCTGCTGCCCCTGAGCCTCGGGGTGCCTATCCGCAGCGTGCCACCTTTGCCGACGATGGTTGAGGCGCAGATGCGCCCCGGCGACCTTGTTATCAGCATTCCGCTGTTGCTGTCGCGCCTTGTGGATATGCGGGGATGGCAGAGTTCCAACTCGGAGACGGGGCAGGGGATTACCCTGCTGACCGGTACCTCGCCCACGCCGCCCGAGGTGATGCATGCGCTGGAGCGGCAGGGCTTTCGCGTAATGGAATTTTTTGGCTCGTCCGAGATGGGTGTGGTTTGCTGCCGCTTTGAGCCGGAAGCCGATTATGAACTGCTGCCGCATGTGGCGCGGGGAGAAGGGGAGCACGGCAACGCGCTGGTGCGCTGCCTGCCGGATGGCGTGGTGCAGCACTACCCGCTGATGGATAACGTAACCTGGACTGGCCAGCGGCACTTGCGACCGGGCGCGCGCATCGACAAAGCCGTGCAGGTGGGCGGCATCAACGTGTTTCCCCAGTATGTGGCTTCGGTAATCGAGCGCCACGAAGGGGTAAAACAGTGCCTTGTGCGGCTGATGCGGCAGGACGAGGGCTATAGACTCAAAGCCTTTGTGGTGCCGCAACCGGGCTATGACGTGTCAGCACTGCACAAGGAGCTGATTCTGCATGCCCGCCGTGAACTGAGCGATGTGCAACGCCCCGGTGCCTATACCTTTGGCCCGGATATCCCCCGTGGCCCCCTGGGCAAGCCGATGGATTGGTGACAATAGCGGGCTAAAACACAGTCATCATAATAAGCAGATAGCCAGTCATGATTGAACGGACTTTTCAAGATATTCCTGATGGGAAAATTGAAGATGCTGACCAGCATGAATTTCTGGTCAGTCTTGGCTGGTCGAGAGGAATTTCTTGGAATGATCTGTTGCGGTCAAAGCGCATACTTATAGTTTCTGAAGCAGGCGCGGGTAAAACTTATGAATGCAAAGTCCAGTCTCAGCGCCTGAGCAATGCTGGCGCACCAGCTTTTTTTGTTGAACTCTCATCATTGGCAACAGTTGATCTTAGAGATTTGTTTGATTCTGAGGAGGGAGCGCGTCTGGACAGTTGGCTTTCTTCACCAGATGAAGAAGCCACTTTTTTTCTCGATTCAATTGATGAGCTAAAGCTTACACAGCATTCTTTCAAGCTGGCGCTTACGCGCTTTAAGAAAGGGATAAAAGATCAGCTCCATAGGGCAAAAATTGTCATAACAACTCGTCCAATCCCTTTTGACGAAAGTTTGATTCGAGAATTGCTGCCAATCCCGCCCGGACAGCCGAAGGGTTCGAAAGAAGAACGGTTTGCGGAGATCATGACGCGTGAGCGTCTTCAACAGCACAACGCCGATGATGCAAACGAACCCCTGGGGTGGCGTTTGGTCGCCTTACTGCCCCTTTCCGATGAACAAATTAAAAAGTTTGCCTCACAACAGCGAGTGGAAAACCCAGAGCAGTTGCTAGAAGACTTGCTGCGCCGCAACGCGCAATCTTTTGCGCGCCGTCCGCAAGACCTCATTGAACTATGCGCCGACTGGCGGGAAAACAGGCGAATACGAATACATCGTGATCAAGTCAAAACAAATATCCGTGTGAAGCTTGAGGCGCGCGCTGATAGACGTGAAGCCTGTGAATTGTCGTCAGATAAAGCGTGGGAAGGTGCAAGCAGGCTGGCGCTTGCAATGCAAGTCATGCGCCTTTTTACAATTCGGCACAGTGCTGCCTCAGACATCGCTGGGGACGATGCAGCACTGAATCCGTTACGTATATTGTCTGATTGGCAGCCAAATGAAGTGAAAACGCTGCTTGAGCGGCCGCTCTTTGGTTTTGCGTCTTATGGCCGGGTACGGTTTCACCATCGTTCAGCAATGGAATATCTTGCTGCCGAGCGTCTTACGTACCTTCGCGAACAAAGAATGCCTCTGAAGTCTTTAAGGCGACTTATTTTTGCTGAAACAAAAGGCAAAATAATAGTTCGACCCTCAAAACGCCCTGTTGCAGCGTGGCTGGCGTTGAATATTCCCAGCATATTTGAGTCGCTGCGAGATAATGAACCGGAAGTGCTTTTAAATGAAGGCGACCCGGAAGCACTCAGCCTGCCGCAGCGAAAGGAGATTCTGCGAGCCTTTGCCAAGAGATACTGTTCTAGTGGTTGGCGAGGAATGGATGTGCCGTCCATTCAGGTTGAGCGCTTTGCTTCAGCTGATCTTGCAGATGAAATTCGTCAGATATGGCTTGAAGGGGTAGAAAATCCTGAAGTTAGAATATTTCTCCTGGGTCTTATTGGTGGTGGTGGCATCACCTCCTCTGCTGCTGATGTTTATGATCTTTTGAATAGTACAAATTCTTCTGCAAGCGATAAAATAATAGCTCTCCGAACACTCGCCGTCCTTAATGACAAAAGTCTGTGCGAGGTTTCTGCACATATCGCAGAGAGTGACACTTATGGGTCAAAACTCTTTGTCAGCCGAGCTGTTGCAGTTCTTTTTCCTCAATTTATGTCTGCGGACCAGCTTTGTAAGACACTTAGGTGGATAGAATCCAAAGAGAACACCCTATGGGAAGGTAGCAGGTATATCACCAGCATTATAACATCGTCTGAGATTGATTATGATGTTCTGGTCGTACTGAGGGAAAGTTTTGTAGCATTGCTATCCGAGGGGCTTCGTTGGCAACACGAGTGGCCGCATATCACAAATGATTTTCCTCAGTATTGTGGCATCTTGGCTGCTATATGTTTACAAGGCCTTAAGCAAGATGTGAACAAGGCCTGGTGTCAGGCCAGTGTGCTCGCTTTATGTCTATTTGATAGGCATTATGGGGGAATTTGTGAATCCATTCTGAAACTGCGTGGATATTTATTTGGCTTATCTGCAAAAGATAATTGTTTTTTATTTTGGTGTGCGGATGCATTCCTACAAGCTCTTCATTACAATAGTGATCCCATTCGACGTTTTCTGGCGCTATCAGGAGTATATGGATTTGTGAGGCTCAATTTTGACAGGGATCATAGATGGATCAATAATTCGTTGGCTGATAAAAATCGTACTGTAGATGATCGTGCAATGCTTTTGGAAGCTATACTTCACATTACTCCAGTTCATGAGATTGTTGGTGAACGCCGTAAAAAAATTGAATCTCTTGTTGAAGACAACCCATCACTACTCAAAATTTTTGACACTAGAATAAAAGTACAAATAAAAAATAAAAAAACCAGTTTGCGATTAAGTAGAAAGGAAAATGGCCGCGAAGATCATAAAAATCGGGCTGAAGCCAAAAAACGTGCTACCTGGATAGAATTTTGGCGCAGGGTTACCAATAAATCTGACTATGCATTTTCAAGTGAGAAATCATTCGACACAGTATGGAATTTATGGATTTTCATGCGCAGGCTGGCAGATGATGATAATTTGTCTGTCTGGAATCGGAGTGCTATTGAAGATTACTTTGATAGAGCCACTGCGGATAGACTTAAATCTGTTTTGACTACCATATGGCGCAACGATAGCCCGACATTGACTTGTGAGCGTCCAGATGAAAGTCGTAATTCTTATTTAAAGCGCTGGGAACTGGGCTTGGCAGCGATTAGAGCCGAAGCTGAAGATTTAGAGTGGGCAAAGAAGCTCACTGAAGAAGAAGCCCTAAGAGCTGTACGTTACGCGCCACTTGAGTTGAGCGGACTCCCGCATGGGTAGGCCCGCTTGTAGAAGCTCATCCCTCTGCTGCGGAAGTCCTTTGGAAAGAAGTAGCGTGGGAACTTGACCAAGCGTTAGTGGTGGGTAGTTATTCTTGGTTGCTCCAGCAGCTTAAAGATGCTCCAGAAAATATGGCGAGAGTGTTTCTCCCTCGCCTGTTAACTTGGTTGGAATCTGGTGTAGCTTGCAATGACGGGAATAATGATATCGTCATGGCAGAAAGAATTCGCCATGCCACACGTCCAATAATAAAATACGGTGATGTTGCGACAAAGACAAAACTTGCACAGATTGCGCTTGAACGTCTCACTAGCTCTCTTTCATCAGAATTGCACGACATGTGGCTCTCCACATTGTTGCAAATTGACCCAGAACGTGGGGTAGTGGCATTTGAGAATTTTGCAAGCACGATGGAGCCTTCTGCTCGCTCAGAAGTGGTGTCCTGTTTTTCTAGGTTCTTCGGAAACCGAGATAGTGCTGTGAGTCTGCATAACAAGTTATTTACGCCACAGTTATTGCTTCGGCTGCTCCGTCTCGCCTACCAGCATGTTCGGGTTGAAGATGATGTACACCGCGAAGGCGTTTTTTCCCCAGATGCTCGCGATGATGCCCAGATGGCGCGTCATAATATTTCTAACGCATTGTTCAGCATAAAAGGTGAAGATGGTTTTAGTGTTCAGCTTGAAATGGCTGCGGATCCTTTTTGCGAGCATTTCAAGGATAGATTTATTGCAATAGCTGAAGAAAACTGGGCTCAAGAGATTGACGCGCATGCGTATGATGAGCAGCAGGCCATTGCGCTCGATAAAAGTGGCGAAGTCCCTGCTGCCAGTAATGAAGCAATGTTTGGTATCTTAAAAGACAGGTTGTCTGACCTGGATGACCTTTTGCTGCGCGACACGTCTCCTCGAGAGGCATGGGCCGGAATTGATAAAGAGTCGGTGTTAAGGCGCGAGATCGCTCGGGAACTAGAGTACGCCGCCAATTCTCTTTATACAGTGGATCAGGAAGCAGTGACCGCAGATGAAAAAGAGACAGACATTCGTTTGCGTTCCGTGGTTGGCGGTTATGAGGCTGTGATTGAGCTTAAGTTGGGGAATGAACGTACTGCTAAAGATCTGCGTGATACGATTAAGAACCAACTTGTAAAAAAATATCTGGCCGCAGAAAAAAGCAGGGCTGGGGCGTTGCTTGTGGCAATTTCCAAAAATCGTCAATGGGAACATCCAGATGAAGGCAAAAAGATGAATATTACTGAACTCACTGAACTTTTGCGCAATGAGGCAGAGCGTGTACAAATTGCCTTGGGAAGCAAGGTGTTTATTATGATTCATCTTCTGGATTTGCGTCCTCGCCTGTCAACTGAGAAGAAAGCCAAAACCAAAGCCTAGAGTCAGCTCTTCCAATAGCAAAACAAAAAGTGGCTTATACGTCTTATTCAGATCGTATAAGCCACTTTAATTTGTGGGGGTGGTGGAGGCGGGGGGAGTTGAACCCCCGTCCGCGAACTGTCCACACGAAGCATCTACAGGTTTATGTCAGGTATTAATTTCACCGTGGTGGTAGCCCCTGACCGGGCGCATCACGGCAATCTCGCCGGTAAACTCCTCGCGGAAAACCCCGGTGAGCACCGATTTCCGCCAGCCTGATAAGTGTCGCCATTCAGGGTTATCAGACATGGCCCAGAATGACGTGACCGCCTAAGCGGTCGTTGCCTCGCTGTTTTTAGGCAGCGTAAGCGTAGTCGTAATCGTTGTTGGCAATTACTTTTGTTGCCGCTTTTTACGAGGCCAGCGGCGCCTCGACCTGCCGCTAAGGCTTCCACGTCCCCGTCGAAACCAGTGCGCCCCCATTTGGTCAAGCATTACAATAAGTCGCTTGCTCGACTTTGGCAAGCTCTAACGGATATAGAAATGCGAGAGCGGTCCCTTAAGGCACATATGGTAGTGCCCCAGCAGGGGATTGGCATCTTCAACCTGATCGATAATATCGTTATGGATCTGGGTTGCCAGTTCTACACCGTGCGAGAGCATGGCCACCTGGGCCATTTCCTTAAAGTTTTTTTGCAAGTCCGGCTTGCGCGTGATGATATCGCACAGCAGGTTGGCGTCGTTGTCGTTGCCTTCAACCACCAGTGTTCCCTCGGGCGAAACATACAGATGCAGGCGGTCTTCGGGCCGGAGGTGGCGTTCTTCAAGCTGGCTGTTCAGCATGTCCATAAAGGCTTCCTGAAGCGAATCAAGCCGCGCTTCAAGTGCCGTAACAAGCCCTTCGCCATCCTTTGCCAGGCATCTCAAGGCCCTGGCCGATGCTTCGTCCAGGCCCGAAAGCGGTTGCCCCGCAATCTGCCCGTGCCGTGCATGCGAGGCGGCTTCGGGAGCGCCAGTTTGCATGTGGAGCATGGCGCTTATGCAATTATTATTTTCGTTAGTCACATGCTCCCCCTGTGGCTATGGTCAAATTTGCCTTTCCGTTATCTGGAGAAGGTATAAGCAAGATAAGTGCCAGTTCTCATTGCAGGCCTGAAAAAGGGCAAAAAGTTTAGAAAAAGTCAAAAAATTGTCAGAAAGATACGTAGATACTGGCCGAAGCACGATAATGTCGCGGCAAGTATGAAAGAAAAATGCCGCATGGTCTAAACCACACGGCAAATTTTGCAGAGTGCTATTTTTCCAGGCTGCGGGCCAGCGCCTCGCCCTGTTCGCCGCCGCCTGCCATGCGCGCAAGCTCGGCGTGGCGGTCTTCCTTGTTAAGGGGGGAGCAGAGGGTAAAGGTTTCCCCATCGCGCACCATCTTAACAATCTGAAAATGCCTGCGGGCGCGGGCCGCCAGTTGCGGCCAGTGGGTGATGAGCAGCATCTGGCGCGTTTCGGCCAGTGCGTAGAGCTTTTCGGCCAGCTTGTTCAGGGTCATGCCGCCAACGCCGGCATCGACTTCGTCAAATATAAATGTAGCGCCTTCATCGTCCTGCTGCACGCTGGCCAGCGCCAGCAAAAAGCGCGAAAGCTCGCCGCCCGAGGCGATTTTATCCAGCGGTTGCGGGGGCTGGCCGGGGTTGGGGGCCCAAAGGATGCGCCCTCGCTCGTCTGTAACGCCGGGCCAGATTTCCTGCACGGCAAAATCGGGCAATACCCGTACCTGATCTGAAAAGCCCAACTGGCGCAGTTCATTTTCAAGTTTGGTCGCAATGGCGGCTGCCGCTTCGCGGCGCGCCGGGATGATGCTGGCGGTCACGGCGGCAAGCTCTGCGGCAAGAGCTGCCGCTTCCTTGTCCAGCCGGGTGATGTCCAGCGCGCATACATCAAGGAAGGAAAGGTTCTCAGAAATTTCTTCGCGCAGGGCCAGAATCTCTGGGAGGGTTCTGTGCAGCTTGCGCTTGAGTTGCGCAAGGGCAAACAGGCGCTCTTCCAGATGATCCATGTCGGGCATTTCGTCCAGCCCCGGCAGGGCGGGGGGACGGCGAAGCCTGCCGCCAAGGTGGGCCAACTGCTGGCGCAGGGCGGCCACGGCGTCGGCATCGGCCTGGAGGGATTCGTCCTCCCGGCACATGCGCTGCAAGAGCTTTTCCAACTGGCCCAGCTGGTCGATCACGCCTTCTTGATCATCGCCTTGCAGCAAAATGAGCGCCTGCTCGTAATTCTCCTGCTGGTGCTCCATGGAACGGGCCAGCGCGCGAATTTCTTCCAGCTTTTCTTCTTCGCCTTCTTCGGGAGAAACCTTGTCGATCTCCTGCTGCTGCATTTCAAGCAGCTCGCGCCGTTCGCCCAACCCGGCCTGACGCTCAAGCAGGGCAGAGCGCTGGGCCGCATTGGCCTGAAGGCGCGCAAGCAGGGCGTCCCGCTGGTGCAGAAGCTCGGGGCAGCTTAGGCCGCTTTCCAGCAGTCTGGCCTGAAATGAGGATTGAAGCAGTTTTTGCTGGGCGTGTTGGCTGGTGTGGGCCACAAGGCGGTTGCGCAGGTCGCGCAGACTGTCTTGCGAGCGCAGCTCATCGTTGATGTACAGGCGGCTGCGGCCTGTCTCCGCCACAATTTCGCGCCGCAGAACCATGTCCGCATCTTTTGTGCTAAACAGGGCCTCTACCTGTGCGCGCTCAGCACCCGCGCGAACCATATCCGCCGAAAGTTTGTCGCCAAGCAGAAAGCCCAGCGCTTTAAGGATAAAGCTCTTCCCCGCCCCGGTTTCACCCGTCAGCACGTTCATGCCGGGCGAAAATTCCAGTTCCATGTCCTCAATGAGGGCCAGATTGCGAATGCGCAGGTATTCAAGCATGGCTTTAACGTATCTTTATGGCGGTTTATTTACTTAATGTAAAACTTTAACTATCTTGGATGCCCTTACATTTCAAACTATTGGCGAAGGCGCGGATCAAAGATATCCCGCAGGCTTTCACCCAGAAGGTTATAGCCCAATACCGTTACCAGGATGGCCAAGCCGGGATATACCGACAGCCAGGGTGCGGTTTCAATCACGGCTTTGCCGTCCATGAGCATGTTGCCCCAGCTGGCTGCGGGGGGCTGCACGCCAAGCCCCAGGAAGCTGAGACTTGATTCTACCAGTATGGCCCCGGCAACGCCCAGTGTAGCTGTTATCAGCACGGGCGCAAGGGCATTGGGCAGTATGTGCCGAAACAGTATGCCCGCTGTGGATGTGCCAGCCAGCCGTGCGGCGTCGACAAATTCACGCTCGCGCAGGGTAAGCGCCTCTGCGCGCACAAGGCGGGTAACGCCCATCCACGAGGTAAGCCCAATAACCACCATGATATTGGTAAGATTGGGTTCAAGAAAGGCAATCACCGCCAGGATAAGAAAGAATGACGGAAAGCAGAGCATGATATCAACCACGCGCATGATGCACTCGTCCACCCAGCGGCGAAAATAGCCGCTCACAAGGCCAAGAACAGTCCCGATGCTGACCGATATGCCCACAGCCACAAAGCCTACCCAAAGAGAAACCCTGCCGCCGTAAAGCAGGCGCGAAAAAACATCGCGTCCAAGGCGGTCTGTGCCGAGCAGAAAGCGGGAGGAGGGCGGCTCCAGAATATTGTCCAGATGCAGGGCGTTGGGGTCAAAGGGCGCAATCCATGGGGCAAGGAGCGCGGCCAGCGACATGGCAAGCACAATAACAAGCCCGAGCGCGAGCATGAGGTTGCGGCCAAGCAGCTTTTTGAGGGCGCGGGGCAGCATCAGGCGTTGTCCTTTGCGTTGCGGATGCGCGGATCCGCGATTCCGTAGCAGAAATCCGCCAGCAGGTTGCCCACGAGCGTGAGTACAGCCCCAAGAACCAGATTGCCCATGATCATGGTGTAATCGCGCGCCATAACTGCGCCGTAAAACAGCTGGCCCAGCCCCGGCAGGGCAAAGATGGACTCAATAATGACGCTGCCGCCGATAAGCCCCGGCACCGAAAGGCCCAGCAGGGTAATGACGGGCAGCAGCGCGTTGCGCAGGGCATGCCGCCAGATAACCGCGCCAGCGCCAAGCCCCTTGGCCCGCGCTGTAAGAATGTAATCCTGCCGCAGCACTTCAAGCATGCAGGCGCGCATGTAGCGCGACATGCCAGCCAGCCCGCCCACGGTATACACCAGTGTGGGCAGGGCCAAGTGCCGCGCCAGATCGCAAAACTTGCCCCAGGCGCTCAACTGCTCGTAATTCATGGATGTAAGGCCGGAAATGGGCAGCCATTGCAGCTCAATGCCAAAAAACATCATGAGCAGCAGGGCCAGCCAGAAGGACGGCATGGCAAAACCCAGAAAAACCAGCACGGTAACGGACTTGTCCAGCAGCGAATTCTGCCGGCAGGCGGAAACAATGCCCACCGGGATGGCAATGAGCAGGGTGAGCACCAGTGAAATAACGTTCATGCCCACGGTGAGGGGCAGGCGCTCAAGAATTTTGCTCAGCACCGGGCGGGAATCGGCAGACATGGAATTGCCGAAATCCAGATGCACGATGCGGGTCAGCCAGTCCCAGTACTGCACATACAGGGGGCGATCAAGCCCATAAAGCACCTCAAGCCGCTGACGCGCCGCAGCGCCAGCCAGCGGATTGAGCGTGGTTTCCATATCTGTGGGAGAGCCTGGGGCCAGATGGATGACCCAGAAGCTGATGATGGTGATGCCCCACAGCACAAGCAGCATCCACAACGTTTTGCGTAAAACGTGCAGTAGCGGGCCGGAAAAACGGCCTTTTGCGGCAGATGCGGGCAGGGTGCTCATGAAAAAAGCTTACTCCGTGCGGGTCATCCACTGGCGCATGTCGTCCACTTCCTTCTGCCAGCCAGATGAGAGGCGCAGCTTCAGAAAGCGGGCGTACAGGGCATCCAGCAGACCGGTGCACACTTCCATAAGATAGAACTTTTCCAGCAGCAGGGCGTCCGGGTCGTCATCACTGTCGCCCTTGTCGAGCTTGGGGGTCTTGAGGCTGTTGAGGCAGAAATCCTCAGCTTTTAGGCTGACCTGAAAGGCAAGCTCTTCTTTTTCAAGGCGCAGCAGGGCGCGGCTGACCTGTTTGCCGTTGCCGAGGCCAAAACGGGCTTCGCGGAGAGGGGAGAGCGAGCCGGAAACAGAGGCTGTTTCGCGGGCATCGCCTTCGCCGCCTTCTACCACAATGCGCT
This sequence comes from Desulfovibrio intestinivivus, assembly GCF_053570665.1. Classification (NCBI taxonomy): domain Bacteria; kingdom Pseudomonadati; phylum Thermodesulfobacteriota; class Desulfovibrionia; order Desulfovibrionales; family Desulfovibrionaceae; genus Desulfovibrio; species Desulfovibrio intestinivivus. Next base: position 2,711,660 of record NZ_JBRBQT010000001.1, read on the forward strand.
GTTCCATGGAAACGGCAAAGGGCGCGCCGTCTTTGTCAGTGAACGCGCCGGGGGCGGTGTCGCTCTGGTACCAGAGCCAGGTCAGAAATTCCTTGCCGAGAATGCTGTCAGTGGATTCGCCAAGATAAGGCATGTTCATGGGGTCTCCGTGCCGTCATCAGGAAAGGGGAGCGAACTGCGTGGGTTCCAGCTTGTCCAGGCGGATCAGGCTTTCTTCGTCCAGCATGGAGACCGCCAGATTGTAGGGCGTCAGTTGCTCCAGATGCAGCTCAAATGTTTTGAGAAACTCTTCCAGGAAGAGATCGATCATCTTGTTCTGGGTGGACGCAAACCAGACTTCGTTCTTGTCTGTAGCCCAGAGCACGTTGAATTCGCCGGGAACAGGCAAAAAACGGGAGCGCAGGCGCAGCAGCACCTGCTCCTTGAGTTCTTTTTTGCGCTCGCGGGCAATGTAGTTCTTGCCCTGTTCGCCCATGCGCTTTTTTTCTTCCTTGAGGGCAAGAGCAACGTGCTTTTTGACCACGCCAGCGGGTATGCGCCGCATATCCAGCCGCAGAGAAAACACGAGGTACGCGCCTTTCTGGGGCGGGGCCGTGACCCAGTCGGTATCGAGCATGTCCTCAAAACAGGTCCATCCCTGGCCCTGCATTTCAGGAATATCGTCAATGTCGCGCATGGCGAACTGTTTCAGTTTGTCCAGTATCTGCGGCCAGAGCGTGGCCGGAACAGGATCAAGAATGCGGAACCGTGTAAAGCTGCAAGAGCTGTTGGCAAAGCCCATGGAAACTCCTTGCTGAAAACCTGTGTTGGCAGTGTTGTACGTCAGAGCCGCTTCGGGAGCAAGTGCAAGGCTGCCACTGGTTTTGCGCCGTTCAAAAAGCCAATGCTGGCGCAGCAATGAATCTGTAGGATGCGTTGTTCGGCCATATTGGGGTGGTCGATCTGGACGGGATTCATGAGTGGCAATCAGGGGCTTCTTATATAAGGAAAGGATGAAATGGCTATGGGTAAAAACTGAACTCACAGGTTTGAGTAAATTCGAATCCTCAAAATTCAGGGAACGGCGGGAAAATTCATGGCGGCTTGTTCATTTTGCATTGTTCAGACCTCTGCGTGTGGATGGTTTGGCGGTGGTGCCGCCAATGGCATTCTAAGCAGACTTTCGTGCTGGTTTTGAACCCCGGCCCACCCAGCATACAGTATTTATAAATGTCCCATAATGATAATTATGTAAACTTTTGAATATTGGAACCAGCCGTAAGGTCGGTTCTGTGCTGTATGCGCTTCTTGCTTGCCCTTGACGGCATGCTCCACTTCACGCACCATGAGCGCATCTTCCCAAGGAGAAATCACCGTGCCGCCCAAACATTCCGGCAATCCCGGATCATCCGCCAGAAACAGCAGCAAAAACAGTTCGTCCACCAGCTCCCATAAAAAGGAACAACCTGCGGGCGCGCGCAAGAATCATGCTCCCCGTTCTGATAGCTGGTCTGCCAATGGGCCGAATGGCCGTTCTGATTCGCGGGCAGATTCCCGGCCAGGTACTCAGCCGAACGCTCGTGATGCCCGAGACGGTTTTTCGCAACGCAAACCCGCCCCGCCCCAGGCAGTCAACTCTGACGCCAATCATTCTGCACGACCTGGCATGCCCTCAAAGCCTCAGCCTTCTGCTGACGCCAACGCCGATGAAGGCATACGCCTTAACAAGGCCATTGCCGCAACGGGTCTTTGCTCGCGCCGTAAGGCAGACGAGCTTATTCTTGCCGGACGCGTCAGTGTTGACGGCATGCCGGAGCCCAACCCCGGGCGTCAGGTATTGCCCTTTGAGAGCATTGCTGTCGATGGCCGCGTGTTGTCGGCCCCGCAGTCCTATACCTACCTCATGCTCAACAAGCCCGTGCATGTGGTCTGCACAGTGAGCGACCCCGAAGGCAGGCCCACAGTGCTGGATTGCCTTGCGCCTGAACACAAGACGCTCAGATTGTATCCTGTTGGCAGGCTTGACTATTTTTCTGAGGGATTGCTGCTGCTGACCAACGATGGTCAGCTGGCCCAGCGCCTCACCCATCCACGCCATCACCAGCCCAAGACCTATGAGGTGCTTGTGCGCGGCACTGCGTCTGAAGGGGCGCTCAAGGCCATGCGGCGCGGCATGCACCTTGACGAAGGCGAAGATATTATGCCTGTGGACGTGATTGCCCAGCAAGTTGGCGGCAATACACAGTTGCAAATGGTGCTGCGCCAGGGCCTGAACCGCCAGATTCGCCGTATGTGCCGCGATCTGGGGCTGACCATCCTGCGCCTGTGCCGCGTCGCCCAAGGCTCATTGCGCCTTGGGGATCTGGCCAGCGGCAAAGCCCGGCCTCTTACGGATGCCGAGGTTGCCAACCTGCGTGAAAACGCTGGCTTGCCCGCCTCGCGGTAGGCCTTGCAGGCAATCTGCCTGTCGGCAGCCAGTGCAAGCCCGTTGGAAAAAGGATATTTAATCAGAATTGCTGATAAAAAGCGCAGCCTCAATGACCGAATACCCGGCACTGAGGCTGCGCTTTGCTGACTGAACAGCAATCATACCTTTATATTGAACCGTAAAAAATTGCCGCGCGCTACGCGCGCTTAGCAATGAAAGCTTACCTTTACTTCATCAGGCATCGCCTTTCAACAAATGCTCGAGAAAATCGATGGCATCCTTTTGCACGGCTTGCAGATGGTCTTCTCCCTTGAAGCTTTCCGTATATACTTTGCAGATGGCTTCCGTGCCGGAGGGGCGTACGGCAAACCAGCCGTCATCGCTGACAACCTTCACCCCGCCGATGGGGGCATCATTGCCGGGCGCGCGGGTAAGCACATTGGTAACAGGCGAGCCAGCCAGAGTTTTGAGTTTTACGCTTTCGGGCGTCAGCGCCGCAAGCTTTGCGCGCACGTTGTCGTCCGCCGGGGCATCCAGCCGCTGATAGGCGGGCGCGCCAAGCCGCTCGGTCAGTCTGGTGTAGAGCTGGTCGGGTGATGATTGCTCCACCGCCATCATTTCAGCCGCCAGCAAGCACATGAGTGGGCCGTCCTTGTCTGTGCTCCAAGGCGTGCCGTCAAAACACAGGAAGGAAGCGCCCGCGCTTTCCTCGCAGCCAAAGCCGCAACGGCCATTGAGCAAATAGGGCACAAACCATTTAAAGCCCACAGGCACCTCAACAACCGGGCGGCCAAGGTCCTTCCCTACCCTGTCGAGCATGGCGCTTGTCACAAGGGTTTTGCCTATGCCGCGCTGCGCGGGCCATTCCCTGCGGGTGCGGAACAGATACCATGCGGCGACGCTCAGGTAATGATTGGGGTTCATCAGTTCGTTGCGCGTCACAATGCCGTGGCGGTCGGAATCCGGGTCGCAGGCGAAGCTCAAGTCAAAATGATCGCGCAGATCCAGCAGGCGGCTCATGGCATAGGGCGAGGAGCAATCCATGCGGATTTTGCCGTCCTTGTCGCAAGGAACAAAGCGAAAAGTCGGATCCACTGCCCTGTTCACCACTTCAAGGTCAATGCCGTAGGCTTCAGCAATGGGTTCCCACATGGGCAGGCTTGCGCCGCCAAGGGGGTCAACGCCGATACGCAGGCCAGACGAGGCAATGGCCTTCATGTCCAGCACCCCTGCCAGATCCTGCACATAACTGCCGATGAAATCGTATTCCTCCACCAGCGAAGAGGCGCGTGCCGCCCGCAGGTGGGTGAGCTTTACGCCCTTGTTGCCATTTTCGAGGTAGACATTGGCGCATTTTTCAATCTGGCTGGTGACCTCGGCTTCTGCCGGGCCGCCGTGGGGGGGATTGTACTTGAAGCCGCCGTCGCGCGGGGGATTGTGCGAAGGCGTGATGACAATGCCATCGGCCAGACCGTTAACGCGGCCCGCATTCCATTTGAGCACGGCATGGGAGATCGCCGGAGTGGCGGTGTAGGCTCCGCCAGCAGAAATGCGCACATTTACGTTGTTGGCTACCAGCACTTCCAGCGCGGAGCGAAAAGCGGCTTCAGACAGCGCATGGGTATCGCCGCCAAGAAACAGCGGCCCGTCAATACCCTTGGCGGCGCGGTAGTCGCACACCGCCTGAGTGATGGCGTAGATGTGCTCCTCGTTAAAGCTGCACAGCACGGATGTGCCGCGATGCCCCGAGGTGCCAAAGGCAACACGCTGGGCTGCAAGCGCCGGATTGGGAAATTCGGTGTAATACGCGCTCATGAGAGCGGGGATGTTCTCCAGCTTTTCCAGCCCAGGCAGATGCCCGGCATCGCTATGCACAACTGGCATTGATATTCCTCCAAAAAGTGGTGCTCTGCCAACTATATGCCCTATCGCGCATGCCTGCAATGCAGGATGCATCTCTTGATATATTATTTGGTATTTATGGTGCTATGGCTGACGAAGGCACATTTTTTCAAAAAAATCGCGGTGTTCTTCCAGCTGCGGGTCAAAAAGCTCGCTGGAAAGCATACCATAAGCTCCGCGCACAAGAGCTGTGCGTTTTTCAAGCGACTGTTCAAGCCGCTCCCGGTGTGCCTGAGTGGCGCACATCTCTGCCAGTATCTGCGTCAGGCTGACCGCGCGCGCGGTGTCTGTATGACGTCGGGCCACTGCCCTGCCCCCAGCTTGGGCGATTTCCGCGAGTTTTTCGGGGTTTGCGAGCGATTCTGCGGCAATGGCCGCAGCTGCCTGCGCATCGTTGCGTTGGTACGTGGGCAGAATTTCCTCGCCGGGGGCAAAGAGCTCGTTCAGGCCGTTGCCGCAGGTTTCCATCAACAGGGCCGCGCCGCAGGCAATGGCCTCAAAACAGCGGAAATTCACTTCTGAAGCCGCAGTCTGGTTAAGAACAATGCGGCTGCGCGTAAAGATGGGCTTGTAATCGCCAGAAATTGCCACCAGTGGCTGTCTGGCGCGGAAGGCCTTGAGAAATGGCGCGCGATCCGGGTTGTTTTTGTGCCCGAGGGTTCCCACAAAGGCTACCGGGATATCGCGCAATGTAAAATCCCCCACTGGCTCAAGAATCTGGGGATAGAACAGCGGAAACCAGCGCGCCGGTATGGCCTCGTGCGAAAATACTTCCACATAGTCTTTCTGCGCCACAAGGGTTGCGTCAAAGCCGTTGGAATACGGGATGTGCCAGGGGTTGCAGTAGGTATCAATGGAATAACGCACCGAAGGCCAGGGGGCATTTTCCGGATCAAGCAGTTCTGGCATGTTGCCGTCATCGCAATAGAAGAGTGCGTCAGGCGCAAAACCGAGCGCATCAAGGCGGTTCAGGAGTTGCCGCACAGAGTACGGGTGCGGTGAGGGAATGTCGGCGTCAACTGCCGGATGCGCCGTGATGACGTGGTGCCCAAGGCGTTTGAGGGCAGAGGCCAGATACGGCCCGCCAATGTTGAGTATGCGTAAGCTCATGGATAAAAAAGGGCTGCCCCGGTTAAGAGGCAGCCCGTGTAGTTGTGCCTGCTACTTGCTCAGGCTTACAGTTCGGAAGTACACATCGCCTCGCCGTGAAATCTGCAACATGACGGCCCCGCGGGCAACGCCTTCATCGTTGACGATTTTCGACAGATCCGCAGCGCTGCGAACGGGTTTGAGGTTGGCCTTGAGAATCACGTCGCCGGGGCGCAGATCGGCTTCGGCAGCGGGCTTGTCAGGATTGACGTCAATGATGACCAGCCCTTCGTTTTTCTCAATCTTGAGGTCGCGGCGTTCTTCATCCGTCAGCGAACGGACGGAAATGCCGAGCAACCCTTCGTCCTTCTGCTTCTGATCCTTGCCGTTCTGGTCGCCAGCCTGCGAGGTTTTGCGCTCACCAAGCGTTACGGAAAGGTCAATGGTTTTGCCATCGCGCCACACCGTTATTGCAGCCTTGCTGCCGGGGGTTTTGTCGGCAATCACGCGCAGCAGGGCCGCAGCGTCTTCAATGGCCTTGCCGTCAACGGAAACAATGATGTCGCCGTCTTTCATGCCAGCCTTGGCAGCAGGTTCGCCTTCCATAACGCTGCCCACAAGCGCGCCCTTGGCGTCCTTGAGGCCCAGCGCCTTGGCGGTATTTTCTTCAACATCCTGAATACCAACGCCAATCCAGCCACGGCTGATCTTTTTGCCGGACTTGATCTGGTCGATGATCTTGGCGGCCATGTTGCTTGGAATGGCAAAGCCAATGCCCTGCCCGCTCGCAATAATGGCCGTGTTGATGCCAATCACCTGCCCGGCCATGTTCAGCAGCGGGCCGCCGCTGTTGCCGGGGTTGATGGAGGCATCCGTCTGCAGGAAGTTGTCAAAGGGGCCAGCGTGTATGTTGCGGTTTTTGGCCGAAAGAATACCCGCCGTCACCGAGTGGTCGAGCCCAAAGGGGTTGCCGATGGCCAGCAGCCACTCACCGATCCGCAGTTCATCCGAATTGCCGAACGCAAGGTAGGGCAAGGTTTTTTTGGTTTCAATTTTCAGCAGGGCGAGGTCGGTTTCTTCATCTGCGCCAACCAGCTTGGCCGTGATGGCTTCGCTTTTGCCATTGCTCTGATCAAGGGTCACACGGATAACATCCGCATCGGCGACCACATGATTGTTGGTAACAATATAGCCGTCAGCGGAGACAATAAAGCCGGATCCCAGAGACTTCTGTTTCATCTGGGGGCGCTTGCCACCGCGCTTGCCGCCGAACTGGTCAAAGAATTTGTCAAATCCTGGCGGCATATTGCGGAACATTTCCCCCATGAGATCGTCCTGGCTGTTACCGCTGGCCTTCCGTTCCGTACCGATGTTTACGACTGCCGGGCCGCTTTTGGCCGCCAGTTCGCTGAAGTCGGGCAGATTGGCTGCCTGGGCAAGCTGCGATGCCGCAAGAAAGGTCACGGCAAGCATGGCTGCAAGACATTTTTTTATCATCATGGAATAGCTCCTGGTTACTTATTTTTCAGAGCCTTCTGCAAAGCCTGTGCCATGATGTTCATTCCAGACCCGCTGTTGGAGCTTGCGGCGGATGCATGCTGCTTCCATGCCTTGTCTTCGGCGGGTGCGGCAGTTTGTTCACCCTCAGGGGCAAGGCTGATGCGTCTGGCGCTGGTGTCCAAATTTTGTACAGTAAGGGTAACGGCGTCGCCCTTGTCCAATTTGCTGTACTGTTTGCCCTGCTTGGAGTTTTTGATGACGCCAGCAGGCAGCAAACCGGTGATGCCGGGGGCCAGCGTAATAAAGAGGCCATAGGGGGTGCGGCTCTCAACCGTGCCGCTTACCGTTGAACCAACGGCAAACTGCTGGGCGGCTTCCTTCCAGGGGTCGCCTTCCGCATCGCGCAGGCTCAGGGAAATACGGTGGCTTTCAAGGTTGATTTCCTTGATTTTAACCGAAACGACTTCGCCCGCCGCAAGCACGTCTTCGGCCTTGGCCACGCGCTTTGTCCACGACAGTTCAGAAATATGCACAAGGCCTTCAATGCCGGGCAGAAGCTCCACAAACGCGCCAAAGGGCGCGAGGCGCACAACCTTGCCGGAAACGACCGTGCCGGGCTCAAGCCTGGTGGTCACATCCTGCCAGGGATCGCCCTCGGCCTGCTTGCGCGAAAGCGAAATGCGCACGTGGCCCTTGCTGTCCTTGCTGATGGAGATAACCTTGGCGCGCACGGTGTCGCCAAGCGACACGGCTTCGTCAGGAGCGCCCACGCGCGACCAGGAAAGTTCGGAAAGGTGGATCATGCCTTCAACAGAAGGAGCAAGCTCCATGAATGCGCCAAAAGCGGCGAAACGCGTGATCTTGCCTTCAACCATGTCGCCGGGCTTGAGGCTTTCAAGCAGGGTGTCGAGCTGTTCGGCGCGTTCACGCTCAACAATGGCGCGGTGCGAAACCACAACATTTCTGCCGCGATTTTCAACGCGGATAACCAGAAACGGCATGCTTCGGCCCACAACCTCGGCGGCGTCTTCAGACGTGGCAACGCCAAGCTGGCTGCCGGGGCAGAAGGCCTGCTTGCCAAGCACGTCAACCGTGTAGCCGCCCTTGCACACTGCGGTTATACGGCCGTCAACCGGCACCGCCGCATCGCGGGCTTCTTCAAGCGCGGCAACACCGCTGCCGCTCATGGAGCGGGAAAGGCGAATCTCTTGCGAGGAAACACCAGTAACCCACGCTTCGAGGCTGTCGCCGGGCTTAACGCTTTCATTGCCCTCGGCATCAAGAATGTCTTTGCGGTCAATGATGCCGTCAACCTTTATGCCCACGTCCACAAAAACGCTGTCGCCAGTGATGGCAATTACAGTCCCGGTCACTTTCTGGCCGGGCTGCAGGCGGTTTGAAGCGGTTTCGTGGGCCGCCAGCATGGCGGCAAAATCCTCAGCGCCTTCCTCCGACATGGAGGTTGCGAACTTATCCTCGGTCATAGTTTTCCTGCTCCTTACAAGCTGGGCTTATTGCTCAAGTCCGCCATATTACGCCATCCGCACAAGGAAAACAATTGTCTTTTTAGTCCTGATTTTTCCGGGCCTTTTGGTGGGTACTGAATCAAATTTATACAGGTGGATATTTTTTAAGCATGCTGCCCACTCAAGCGGCAAGCAAAAACAAAAATTCAGGACAGGCCGAGAAATAATAATTTGGGGAAATGATACTTATTTATTTGTACTAATAATTAAAACTGTATTGTTTGATCAAACAATAACTTTTGTTATGCAACTAGTTAAAAAAATCTTTTGATTGCATTTTTATTGTGTGTAGTGTTAATGATAGACATCTTTTACCTATGCATGGCTCATCAAAGTGTTGTTGGAATGATCAAACAGTTTCGCAAATGAAACGAGATTGTGTATGGCAATATTGAATACACTGAGCATTCCTTTGATATATGTTTTTAGTATTTCTTATTTAGTTGTTGAAAAAAATAAAAATGATTTTTTTTCTGTTTCAAAAATGAATAATTCAATTTTATATCTATATGACAAAATGTTGCCGCCCTAGTGATCTTGAATAAAAACTGGGTGGATAACGTATTATTGCTGTATCAGGAGCTGAGAAACCAGACTTACATCAGGCCATAAGCCAGGATTCCCGCCATGAAATACTTGAAAATTTTGTATGTGCAGGTTCTCATTGCCATATTTATTGGCATTCTTTTGGGTCACTTTTATCCTGAACTGGCCGTCAAGATGCAGCCCTTGGGCAAGGGCTTCATCAACCTTATTAAAATGATCATCGCTCCCTTGATTTTTTCAACCGTTGTTACCGGCATAGCCGGCATGAAAGATATCAAGGCGGTGGGCAAAACTGGCGGCATAGCACTTGTCTATTTTACCGTCATCACGCTTACGGCCCTTGCCATCGGCCTTGTGGTGGTCAACCTGGCCCAACCCGGCGCTGGCATGAACGTTGACGTAAGCACCTTCAATGCTGCGGACAAAAACATTGCCGCCCAGTATGCTGGCAAGGCAAAAGACAACAACATCATTAACTTCTTCCTCAACATCATCCCCAATACCTTTGTTTCTGCCTTTACCAGCGGCGAAATCCTTCAGGTGCTGCTGGTGGCCATGCTGTTTGCCTTTGCGCTGAACTACAGCGGCGAAAAGGGCAAGCTGTGCTTTGACCTCATCAAGAGCCTTTCTGAAGTGTTGTTCAAGGTTATCGGCATTATCATGCACGTGGCCCCCATCGGCGCGTTCGGCGCAATGGCTTTTACCATTGGCAAGGAGGGTATCGGCTCTGTGCTTGTGCTTGGCGAGCTCATTGTGTGCTTCTATGTTACAAGCATTCTTTTTGTCGTGTTCATTCTGGGGACCATCTCCTTTAGCTGCGGGTTCAGCATCTTCAAGTTTGTGCGGTATATTCGCGAAGAACTGTTTATCGTGCTTGGCACATCTTCTTCCGAATCCGTACTGCCAAACATGTTGCGCAAGATGGAAAAAGCTGGCTGCAACAAAAGCGTGGTAGACCTTGTAATCCCCGCTGGATATTCGTTTAACCTTGATGGAACAGCCATTTACCTGACAATGGCGGCCATATTCCTTGCCCAGGCCACCAATACGCCCATGCCGCTGGGTGATCAGCTTGTGCTCTTGGGTATTCTGCTGATTTCTTCCAAGGGCGCGGCGGCTGTTACCGGCGGCGGCTTTATTGTGCTGGCCGGTACGCTGAGCTCTGTTGGCAACATCCCGCCAGAGAGCATTGCCGTTATCTTCGGCATCGACCGTTTCATGTCTGAAGCCCGCGCGCTCACCAACCTTGTGGGCAATGGTGTTGCAACCATCTTTGTTTCAAGGGTTACAGGCAACCTGGATGTGGAAAAGCTGCATGCAGAGCTTGACCGCAAAAAAGTGGTAGGCCAGCCCGTCCCTACAGCTTAACCTTCACAGTCTGCCTCTGCCCGGCTGAACATTGACCGGACAGGGGCAGATCCCCCTGCTCCACCGATTTTTCAAAACCCACTATTGAATGTTTGTCAGCCCGCAGAAACAGCGGGCTGATTTTTCTTTATTCCCACGTCGTCTCCTTGTACCGTTATAGAACATCGCTGGAATACGGCGCAGTATTGCGCGCAAACAAAGGTTTTGAACATGGACATAAAAGAATTTGAAGCATACTGGGCAGACAGGCAGCCGGATCGGTCAGATCTGGCGGAGTTCTGGAGCCGCCGCGCCCAGTCGTTCAACACCCATTCTGCCGAAGCAGACTCCAGCGCGTACCGTCGAGATCTGGTTGCCAAGGTTGCAGCACGCGCCAAGGTTGGCAAGGCTGATGCAGTGCTGGACATCGGCTGTGGGCCGGGCAGGCATGCCCTGATTTTTGCGGGGCTGGCAGGCAGCGTTGAGGGCTTTGATATCGCGCCCGGCATGATCGAATACGCAAATGAAAATGCACAGCGTGTGGGGATGGAGAACGCCCGGTTTCACGTGCTTGACTGGGATACTGCGGATCTGAAGCAGCTTGGTTGGCAAAAACGGTTTCAGCTTGTCTTTGCCTCGCGCACGCCTGCCGTGTATGACCGTGCTACCCTTGAAAAAATGACAGAGGCCTCGCGGGGCTACTGCTGCCTCATCACACAGGTGACGGGCGATAATTCTGTGCGCAGGGAGCTTGCGCCAGTTGTTGGCGCTGAAAATCACGATGACTATACCCGACGGGGGCTGTACAGCGCCTTCAACATCCTGTGGTTGCAGGGTTATTATCCCGAAGTGGAATACCTTGAGCGCTCGTGGGATTCTGAATGCCCACTGGAAGAAGCCATTGTGATGTACACGCGGCATTTTAACAGCAGAGGACAGCTCACAGAAGCGCAAGAGGTCGCCCTGGCAGACAAACTGTGCGCCATGAGCAAAAACGGCATGGTGCACGAAACTGGCAGCTCGCGGGTGGGCATGCTTTTCTGGAACCCCAGCCTGTGAGGCTCTGCGGGGGTGCAGGGGGGCTGCGCACATCCGTCTCACCTGCGGCCCCTGCTTTTGACGATGTTCAGGCCTTTTCTATCAGCCATGTCCTGATGGGAAAGGCCGTTTCTGTCCAGTGCGTCTTATATTGCATCTTGGGGCCATCAAGAGGCCCCATGTCGTAGCGTTGCACACCTTCCTCGCAAAGCCAGCGGATTTTTTCAATCTGCATAAGGTTGCCCAGTGAGAGCTCATGGCAATCCTGCGCATAGCTGAACTGCTGCCCCCGATAGATATCCCCGGCCAATCCGCCAAAAATAAAGCCCACGTCCGCATTTTCACAGCGGGCAAAAATGACGCGCGCACCCTTTTCCGGCGCGAGCCGCTGGAGCAGGAATGCGTAAAAATCGCATATGCCCGGCTCCGCCATGCCGCAGTGGCCAATCCCCTTCCAGCTTGTGCGCTCGACGGCGATCATGCGGGTAAACACCGCCTTTGCTTCATCTTCCGTTGAAGGCAGCACGCGTTCATAAGAGATGCCCAGCTCATGCGCCTTCTTGGCCGAACGTTTCAGATTGCGGCGCAGATTGGCCGAGCGGCGCGAAAGATAGCCGTCAAGCCCGCCAGCAAGCGAAGCCGAACCCTGAATGCCCGCTTTTACGAGGTGCGCCTGGAGGGGCATGCCTGTTTTGTTGAGCATGTTCTGCACATAATCCAGGCCAGGGCCAAGCCCGCCCACAAGAACTTTAGGAAATCTGGGTGCATAAGTTCTGGAAAAAAAGCGCATGGCTTCGGCAAAAAGCTGCGGGGCGTTGCTGCCCAGAAGCGGGCAGCCGAAAAACCACGAAGGTTCAAGAGGCGTGATAAAGATCTCTTCTTCCGAAACAAGGCCTTCCGCAAGGGCAATAACGCTGCCGTCGGCTTCTGCAAAAAGTAAACGCCGTTTGGGGCCAAAGGCGTCATGAAAGGCAAGTTGCCATGCTGGCGTGCAACTGAACGGGTCGGCTTGAGCACTGTGCAGCGCTGCGCTATGCCACGTTGCGTATTGTTCGGGTTTGGCGTTGTGGGGCAAATGTATAAACTGCATGGCGGCACCGGAGTAAAAGGCAAGGCGTTTATGCCCCATGCGCTGTTGCGCACACCAAGGCATAAACGCCGTCTATATTGGTTGTACGGGCCTGATCAGCTGCATGGCAGGATCAGACTATTTGTCTGTTGCAGCGTTGTCCTGTTTCTTTTTTTCGGCTACGTATGCTTCTTCATGTATAAGCGTACTACCGCACCGTGGGCAGGACAGTAGTCTGAAAAATAGCCGAAGTTTAAAGATAAATTCATCCACGAGGCCCGTTGGGCAGTAAAACACATCACCACAGCGCTTGCATCGGTAGACAGTTTTTTCTTTCATAATGCCCCCAGGGTCGCCAATAAATAACTATCAATGAATTACCATGGATGATGGGGGTTATCAATTACCCTGCCCCATGTCATTGTGCCAGTTATCCAATCGGTGCCTGGGCGCCCTCCTGTCCATGAAGGGCGCCCGGAATTATCCCTGGGGTTGCTTTGCAGCCCAGATATCAATTTCTATGCTGATTTCCGGCAGACCCAATGCCGATACATACGCAATCGTCATCGATGGATGTTTGCTATCAAAAAGCTTATCCCACTCACTGTCGAAATAGTCCCAGTCGATTTCTTTCACAGACCAAATATTAACCTTGGTAATATCTGTTCCAGACAGTCCCTCAGTATCAAGCAATGTTTTAATATTTTTAAAAAGTTGCTGCACTTCATCGTTAAAATCCGCAGGAAAAGCGCCATCGCCCCTGATGCCGATTTGCCCTGAAAACACATAGGTGTCCATGCCAGCAGGTATAATGGTTGTATGTGAATATTTTCCAACAGGCTGATACATGGTCTTTGGTGTTTTTCTTATAATGGTCTTCATGGTGCTCTCTTTGTTTTGATTGGTGCCGAGTGTATGTTCCACAGGAGCGGAAACGGGCTCTACCTCAAAGACGGGGGCATAGCGGCTCCAAGAAAAAATGGGCATACCAAGCAAAGCTGGCATGCCCACCAGGGCAACCTTTGTTTTCCGACCAAAGAAAAGAAGAGAAGGCCCTGTGGAACAATTTTTAATTGGCTTGCGGGATTTTGCAATCGAAAAAGTGGTGAGTCGTATGCCCCCGGTTTTTGAGGCAAGGTGGACGGGCAAGAATACGTGCCCACACTGCGCATGCGAGAAACTACGCATCAAGGACTCATTCTGGCGGACGATCCGTAATATTTCCATTCATGGAAGGGCGTCACGCCTAGTGATTCGCTGCCACAAATACCGATGCGAAGAATGCGGTAGATATTTTAATACCAGACTTGCAGGCATAAAAGTGTGGAGCAGAACAACAGAGCTGCTCAAGCGCAACATTTTTCAGGCCTACAACAAAGGTGTTTCCTGCAAGGACATCGCCGACGAGCACCGCATAGGCGTAGCCAGCGTGGAGCGCTATTACCACCAGATGATGCAGCACAAGAGCAGCCACTGGGCAAACCGCACATGCCCGCGCATTCTGGGCATTGATGAGCATAGATTTACGCGCAGGCAGGGCTTTGCAACCACATTTTGCGACTTGGCCCGCCGCAGGGTCTTTGATGTGGTTAAAGGGCGCAGCGCCGCCGATATGCGCGATTTTTTGCAATCGTTGCAAGGCCGCCACAAAGTTAAAATGGTCTGTATTGATATGAACTCTGCGTATCGGCGACTTGTGAGGGAGTGGTTTCCCAATGCGCACATTGTTGCGGACAGATTTCATGTTATCAGGCTGGTGAATCAGCACTTTTCAGAGCTGTGCAAGGCAATTGATGAAAAACAACTTGCTTATGGGCGAGGCGGTATGATGCGTCTTTTGCTGACTCGCCGTGATCGGTTAACAAACTCACAGAAAGAGCGATTACGAGCATACTTTGCTGACAGGCCGGACATTGAATCACTGTATGAATTTTTACATGAAACAGCGGACTTATTGCGTGTACGGGCGCAAAGTGTCGATTGCTGTCGCAGGTATATAGCTGAATTATTAGATAAAATTGATCACCTTCGAAAAACGCCCTTCGCGCCATTGCGCACCCTGGGTAAGACGTTGCATAATTGGCGGGAAGAAGTGGCCCGAATGTTCCGGTTTACCCGAAATAACGGCATCACAGAAGGTTTTCACCGTAAAATGAAGTTGATCCAGCGGCGTGCGTATGGCTTCCGTAATTTCGAAAATTATCGGTTGAGAGTGCGCGTTCTGTGCTGCTGAAATGGCTAGAGAATTGTTCAGAAACCTGTCGGAAAAATGCCCGCTGAAGGGGCTTGCCCCCGTCTTTGGTGTAGAGCCGCGTTCTGTGCTGCTGAAATGGCTAGAGAATTGTTCAGAAACCTGTCGGAAAAATGCCCGCTGAAGGGGCTTGCCCCCGTCTTTGGTGTAGAGCCCGGAAACGGCATCTGGATGATCTTCCTGTAAGCTGAGCAGGACTTTTAGCGTAACAGCATCATAGCAATTTTGAAAGCATCTTGTTGCAGCTGTGAAAAATAGTATGACAGAAGCGTGCTTGGGCAGGGATTACTGGGTTTGTCTGCCCTGTCCAATGAATCTGCATAGTCTGCCGCAAAACAAAAAAAACCGGAAGTCTCGTAAGACTTCCGGGTATGAAATTCTGGTAGCAAGGGAGGGATTTGAACCCCCGACACTGCGGGTATGAACCGCATGCTCTGACCAACTGAGCTACCTTGCCGTGTCAGCGCCTCGTTAGCGCGACGATCTATTTATAAAAATTGCCGCCCCTTGGCAAGCATTTTTTTAATTCACCATGAAATAATAAATAAATGGGGCGATCAGCAGGCGGTACACGGCAAAAGGCACCAGGGTAACGCGGCCCATGAGGGCGATGAACACCTTGACTGCCAGCAATGCCGAGAGGAACGAGCCGATCATGCCCACGGCAAAAAAGGGAATATCCGCAGCACTGAACAAATGCCAGCTTTTCAGCATGTCGTAGCCGGTTGCTGCAACCATGATGGGCACTGCGGCAATGAACGAATACTCCGCCGCCAGCGAGCGCTTGCCGCCAAGCAGCATGCCGCCCATAATTGTTGAAGCCGAGCGTGAAAAACCGGGCCACAGGGCAAGGCACTGAAAGCAGCCAATGCCAAGGGCCAGCTTGGGCGTCATGTCGTCCAGCGTAATATATGAGGGTTTGAACTTGCGTTTTTCAACCACTATCATCATCACAGCGCCCACAACCAGCGCAATGAGCACGGTCAAGGGACGGAACAGATAGGTCTTGATGGTCGAGTGCAGCAAAAGCCCGAGCACGCTGGCGGGCAGCGATGTAAGGATAAGCAGCATGATGCCGCGCATGCCCGCAAAACGCACATAGGGCTGGGGACGCACGAGGCCCAAGAAGCGCTTCCAGTACAGCACCACCACGGCCATGATGGCGCCAAGCTGAATAACCACCTCAAAGGTGGCGGCCTTTTCGCCCATGAAGTTGAGCAGATCGCCCACCAGAATGAGGTGGCCGGATGAGGAAACAGGCAGAAATTCCGTCAGCCCCTCGACAATGCTCAAAATTACCGCAGTAAACAGATTATCCATAAAAACCCTCTGGCGCGAAATCCTGTCGCCTAGTGTGGGATGTGTCGTCCTGCGGGCAGAGCATTGCCAAAAGGCGGCACAACGGCTATGGGTGAATAAAAAAGGATATCTCCATGACAACCATTATGCCGCAAGGTGAACTTGTTCGTAAGGCTGCGGCCTATCTGGCGGAACAGCGTGCCCTGCATACTGGCAAGAGCCTGTCTGCCCTTCTGGACGAAGCGGGTATGCGTTTCAACCTTACGCCGCTTGATGCCGCCGCCCTTGAGCGCCTGTTCCGTGAAGAAGAGGCCAAGGCCCACTAGAGCATTCCGTCCATCGTTCGGTATTCAGTTAACTGGTGCTGGTTGCAGACGTCGCGCCCATTTGAACCACGGGTGCGACGCCGCTCACCACGCCTGAATTATGCTATTTCGCTGCCGTCAGGCACGTCGCGGTCTACAGCAAGCAAACCGAGCGCGCTGTCGGTTCCGGCCGTAAGCACCATGCCGTGCGAAACCAGGCCGCGTATCTTGCGCGGGGCAAGGTTCAGCACTGCGCACACGCGTTTACCTACTACATCTTCCGGCGCATAGTGCTCTGCCAGGCCGGAAAGAATCTGGCGCAGTTCTCCTTCGCCAAAGTCAATTTCAAGCCGCAGAATGCGGTCTGCATTGGGATGCTTTTCCGCCACCTTCACCGTGCCTACACGCAGATCCAGAGCCTTGAACTGGTCAAATTCCACATTGGGCTTGACGGCGGGGGCTTCTGCCCCGCCCTGATCTGCTGCAGCCTGCTTGGGCGCGGCTTTTTCCTGCGCTTTTTCCGCCTGCTTGTCCTTCTTTTGAGCCTTGGGTTCCTTGCTGTCCGCGCCTTCTTTTTTCACTTCAATGCGCGGGAACAGGTTGGAGCCTTCCGCCACCTGAATGCCGGGTTCAAGGCCTTCAAAATGGGCAATTTCGTCTTCCACATTGGCAACCGGGGGCTGTCCGTCCTGCACCTGCTGCCCGAGCTGGGCCAGCATTTTGCCAGAGGCTACGGGCATGACGGGCCAGAGGCAGAGCGCGGTTTTGCGCATGGCCGCCAGCATGACGTACATGACGGTTGCGAGGCGCTCCATGTTGCCCTGCTTGTAGAGCGTCCAGGGGGCCTGGGTGTCCACATATTTGTTCAGGGCGCGCACGAGTTCCCACAGGGATTCAAGCCCCTGGGCAAACTGCACGTTGCCAAAAAGCTGCACAAAGTTGCGCATGGAGTTGGCGCACAGGTCGGCAATGGCCTTGTCGTCCTCCTGAAGCGCCTTGGGCATGGGAACGCGGCTACCGAAATACTTGGCCGTCATGGAAAGCACGCGGCTGAACAGGTTGCCAAGGTCATTGGCAAGGTCGGCGTTGATGCGGCCCACAAGGGCGTCTTCGCTAAAGCTGGCGTCAGAACCAAAGTGCATTTCGCGCAGCAGGAAATAGCGGAAGGCGTCCGGCCCGAAACGCTGGGCCATATCGCTCGGTTCCACGACATTGCCAAGCGACTTTGACATCTTGGTGTCGCGCACAAGCCAGTAGCCGTGGACATTCAGATGCTCATACAGCGGCAGGCCCGCAGATTTGAGCATGGTGGGCCAGAATACGGCGTGGGGCTTGAGAATATCCTTGGCAACCAGATGTTCGCCGGGCCAGAATTTTTTAAAATCTTCGCCATCGGGCCAGTTCAGCGCGCTGATGTAGTTGAGCAGCGCGTCAAACCACACGTAGCAGACGTAATCCTTGTCAAAGGGCAGCTCAATGCCCCAGGTCAGGCGCGATTTGGGGCGCGATATGCACAGGTCTTCCAGCGCGCCGGATTCGAGCATGGCCAGCACTTCGCTGCGGTAGCGCTCGGGCCGGATAAACGAAGGATTGGCCTCGATGTGCTCCTTGAGCCAGGGCAGGTATTTGGACATGCGGAAGAAGTAGTTCTTCTCGCTGATAAACTCCGGCTTGGTCAGGTGCTGGGGGCAGAGGCCGTTTTCCAGCTCTTTTTCGGTATAGAACCGCTCACAGCCGTAGCAGTAATGCCCGCCAAACTCGCCAAAATAGATGTCGCCCGCGTCATAGACCTTTTGCAAAAAGGCCTGCACGGCGCTGATGTGCTCGGGATCGGTGGTGCGCACAAAACGGTCGTTGGCAACGTCAAGCTTGGGCCACAGCGCGCGGAAGCGGCCGCTGATGTCGTCCACAAACTCCTTGGGAGTCTGGCCTTGTTTTTCCGCCGCCTGAACAATCTTGTCGCCGTGCTCGTCTGTACCGGTGAGGAACATGGTGTCCTCGCCAATCAGCTTGTGGTAGCGGGCCATGGCGTCCGCAACCACAGTGGTATAGGCATGCCCCAGATGGGGCTTGGCATTGACGTAATAGATGGGCGTTGTGATGAAAAAGCTGTTCACTCAAGGCTCCGTAAGCTTAATTGCTAGTCGTGGTCGGGCCGCTGCGACTTGTTGCGGCGGCGTTTGCGGCGATTCTTGCCCGGTTCGGCCTGCGCCTCCACACCGGGAGCGCGTTCGCCGGATTCGGCGGGGGCGGATTCCTCGGCGGGGGTATCGCGCTCGTCCTGACGGAATTCATCCATAAAATCAAGAGAGTCAAGAGTATCCGGCGTGGCGGAAACCACAAGCAGGCTGTTGTCGTTCATGGGGCTTTTGGGCGGCTGCTTTGGCTGTACGCCCTGGGGGGCCTCCGGCCTGTGGGGCGAAAGCGCCTGCCAATCGTCCAGGCTCAGTTCGACTTCTTCATTGTTTTCCGTCAGCACAGAAAGGGAATTGCGGAACATATTGGCCCGCAGAACCTTCATGGGGCCTTTGTCCGTCTGGTATTTCTTGCCGAGCCGCGGGCACATGCGGTGAAAATGGTCGTAGTTGTCCTGCTCGTAAGAAAGGCAGCAGAGCAGGCGGCCGCAAATACCCGAAATTTTGGCAGGGTTCAGAAAGAGATTCTGCTCTTTTGCCATACGGATGGTCACGGGCGCAAACTTGCGCAGATACCTTCGGCAGCAGCAGACCATGCCGCAGTTGCCCACAGCGCCCACCATCTGCGTTTCGTGGCGCACGCCTATCTGCCGCAGCTCGATGCGCGCCCGGTATTCGCGCACAAGGTCTTTGACCAGGTCGCGAAAATCAATGCGGGAGGGCGCGGTGAAGTAAAAGATGAGCTTGCTGCGGTCAAAAAAGACCTCCACATCCACAAGTTTCATATCAAGGTTGCGGTCGCGGATGCACTGGCGGCAGAACTGCTGCGCTTCACGCGCCATCTGCTCGTTGGCTTCACCACGGAGGATGTCTTCTGAACCGGCATGACGCAGAATGGAGGGCAGTTCCTGCTCCATCTGTCCGGGCAAATGCTCTGCGGGGCCGGATACTATTTCGGCGAGGGTCTGGCCCTGTTCTGCCTCAATAAGCACATGATCCCCCCGTTTGAAGCCGGAGGGGCCGGTATAATAGCTTGTTTGTCCAAGCGTTCTGAAACGGAGACCGTATATGGGCATAAATTGTCGCTTCGGCAAAGGTAGTGGAATATGTATTCCGAAAAGATTCTTTTCCGTCATTAATGCCTTGCTGTCAACTGGGCTGCGGGTCGGGCTACGGCTGCGCATCGGCCGTTCACCCTCGCGCGGCTTGCAAAGCCGGGTTGCCTGATTTACATTTTTAAACATAAGGGAGTACTTGCCATGATAGAACGTCAATCGGCCCTCACCCTGCTGGCCGAGCAAAAAACACCGCCTTCCCTGTTGCAGCATGCCCTGGCCTCCGAGGCCATAATGCGCGCCCTTGCCCAACATTTTGGCGAAAATGAAGACCTCTGGGGCCTCACGGGCCTTTTGCACGACCTCGACTACCCCGCCACGGCGGAAAACGCCGCGCGGCACGGGCTGGACACAGCAGAAATGCTGGCTGGCCAGTTGCCGGATGAGGCCCTTACGGCCATTCGCGCCCATAATGCGGAAATGAACGGCGCGGCTGGCCCAGCCTCGCGCTTTGATTACGCCCTACGCTGCGGCGAAACCGTCACCGGGCTTATCTCTGCCGCTGCGCTCATGCGCCCCACGGGCATGGAAGGCATGGAAGTTAAAAGTATAAAGAAAAAGATGAAGGATAAAGCCTTTGCGGCCAGCGTGTGCCGCGACAACATCCGCCAGTGCGCCGAGGCCGGGCTTGAGCTTGATGCTTTTCTGGCTCTGTCCATCGAAGCCATGCGCGCCAATGCGGCGGAACTTGGTTTAAGCAAATAGCTCCAAAACAGCCGAGGCTGCACCATGCAAGAATGTTCGCTCGAAACGGAAATCCGCACACTTGGCCCCTGCAAGCTTGATTCTGTGCTGCCCTACCGCACATGGGCAGACAACAAGACCGTGCAGATTGTTGTGGATGAAGAACTGTCGGAAGAAGTGAACGCGCCCTTCAGCGTATGCCTTGAGGCCGCTGGCCCGCGCAAAAAACTCTATTTTGACACCACCCGCGCCAAGTGCGCCATCGTGACCTGCGGCGGGCTTTGCCCCGGCATCAACGATGTCATCCGCGCCATTGTGATGGAGGCCTTCCACGCCTACAACGTGCCCTCCATTCTGGGCATCGCCTACGGGCTTGAGGGTTTTATTCCCAAGTACGGGCATGCTCCCTTTGAGCTTACGCCTTCGAGCGTGGCGGACATTCACCGTTTTGGCGGCACCATGCTTGGTTCCTCACGCGGGCCGCAGCCTGCCGAGGAAATTGTGGATAACCTTGAACGCAGCAACGTCAACGCTCTCTTTGTCATTGGCGGCGACGGCACCATGAAGGCCGCTCTTGCCATCAGCAGCGAGGTGCAGGCGCGCGGGCTCAAGATATCCGTCATCGGCATCCCCAAAACCATTGATAACGACATCAACTTCATTCCCCAGTCGTTCGGCTTTGAAACAGCCGCCTTCAAGGCCACGGAGGCCATTGAATGCGCACATACCGAGGCCTGCGGCGTGCCCAACGGCATTGGCCTTGTCAAGCTGATGGGGCGGGAATCGGGCTTTATCGCCGCGCGCGCGGCTCTGGCCCTCAAAGAAGTGAACTTTGTGCTCATTCCCGAGGCTCCCTTTGCCCTTGAGGGCGAGGGCGGGCTTTTGCCCGCGCTGGAAGAACGCCTACGCTCGCGCGGGCATGCCGTGATTGTGGCAGCCGAGGGCGCAGGCCAGCATCTTATGGAAAATCACGCCGCCAAGGATGTCTCGGGCAACCCCGTGCTTGGTGATGTGGCCGACCTGCTGCGCAAGAATATCAGTTCCTATCTTGGCGCGCGCGGCATTGAGCATTCGTTGAAATACATTGACCCGAGCTATATCATCCGCTCCATCCCGGCCAACGCCAACGACAAGGTCTATTGCGGATTTTTGGGCCAGTACGCAGTGCATGCCGCCATGGCCGGACGCACAGACATGGTGGTGGGCAAAATTCAGGATCGTTACGTGCATCTGCCGCTGGAACTTGTGACCCGCAAGCGCCGCAAGCTCAACATCTATTCAGACCTGTGGCGGGCTGTGCTTGAATCCACCGGTCAGGGCATGCTGAAGGGCATGCTGCCCCCGGCGTAACCGGCAGCATGAAGCATCTCCGACAGGTCAAGGCCTCTGCCGGTTCTGGCAAGACCTATGAATTGACGCATTGTTTTCTGCAAAGGCTGGTGCAGAGCGGGCCGCCCGCGAGCGCTTCTGCCTCCTCGGCCTGCGTGCTTTTGCCGGGGGGCCGCTGCGGCTGGGGCGACATCCTCGCCATTACCTTTACCAATGCCGCTGCTACTGAAATGCGCGACCGCGTTATCCGGCAGCTCAAGAGCGCGGCCCTCGGGCAGCCCATGGGCGGGCTTGCGCTATCGCCCGAGCAGGCCTCCCGCTGGGTGGATGTGATCATGCGCGATATGGGCGCGCTGAACATCCGCACGATCGACAGCCTGCTGCACCTCATTGTGCGCGCGGCAGCGCTTGAGCTTGATCTGCACCCGGATTTTCAACCTGTCTTTGCGACTGAAGAAGTGCTCACTCCCTACCTTGATGTATTGCTTGAACGCGCATGGCAGGGCGATGAAACCATGCGCTCCCTGCTGCGCGAGGTCTATCGGGCCATGGCCTGGCGGGAGAACAGCACGGGCTTTCTTGCGGGCGAAAAGCTGCTCAACCAGTTGCGCGGCCTGTTGGATGACGTGCTGCTCGGGCGCTTTGAAGACATTTCGCCCACAGAAACCCTGCACAAACGGCTGAGCGAAGTGGAGAGCATGGCCGTTACCCATGCCAATATCTTTCTGGCCGCTGCGGCTGCCAGCGGGCTCAATTTCAGCAAAAACGCCCTCGCGGCTGTGGAAGCCATTGCCGCCGGGCAGTGCAAGACTTCGGCATACCTGAGCAAGGCCAGCGCGTCCGACCTGTTTTTGAAAAAGCCCGTTGTTAGCGATGAGGTGCAAAAAGCCTACGAGGCCTTTGCCCGAGCAGCCGGGGTTCTGGCGGATACCGCTCCTCTACTGCGTCAGGCTGTGGGGCTTGCCCCCGTGCTCTTGCTGGCGCGCACCCTTGTGCAGGCCTTTGTGCAAAACCAACGGCAGGAAGGCAGCCTGCCGGGCCTGCTGATTCCGCACATGGCGCGGCAGGTGCTTGAAAGCGACAACGGCGTGCCCGAGGCCCTGTGCCGCATGGGCTCGCGCCTCACGCATTTTCTGGTGGATGAATTTCAGGATACCAGCCGCGAGCAATGGTACGCGTTGCGTCCCCTTGTAGAAGAAGCGCTCTCGCGCGGCGGCTCCCTCACCTGGGTGGGTGACGTCAAGCAGTCCATTTACGGCTGGCGTGGGGGCGAACCGGAGCTGTTTGACGGCGTGTTTGACGATGCGGGCCTCACAGCCCTCGCGCCTGACGGCCAGCGCGATAATCTGCCCTACAACTGGCGCAGCCGCCGCGAAATTGTACAGCATAACAATGGTATTTTCGGCCCCTTGGCGCAGCCGGACATGGCCGCAAAGGTCATGGCCGCCCTTTTGCCCTCGGGCACCCCGCCGGAAATCTGCGGGCAGGCCGCTCAGGGCCTTGTGCGCGCCTTTGAGGGCACGGAGCAGCAATGCCCTGAAAACGCCCGCGAGGGCGGCTTTGTACGCGTGGAAACCATCCTTTCCGTGGATGCCGAGGCTCTGGGCGAAGATGTGCTTGAACGCCTCTGCACCCTGTTGCATGAAGATATTGAGCCACACCATCCCTGGGCCGATGTGCTCATTCTCGTGCGCAGCAACGGCAAGGCCACCCTTGTGGCCGACAGGCTGATCCGTGAAAATATCCCTGTGATTACAGAAAACAGCCTGCGGCTTGCCGCGCATCCGCTGGTGGTGCAGGCCGTGGCCCTGCTCTCCTTTCTTGATAATCCTGAGGACGACATCGCCTTTATGAGCCTTGTGTGCGGCAGCATTTTCAGGGAGCATCCCGAAGCTGCGGCTCTTGCGCACGAGGACATCGCGGGCTGGTGCGCCGCATCCAAGGGCGGGCCGCTGTTCCAGCGGTTCAAAAGGCGCTGGCCTGAAATCTGGCAGAGGCTGCTTGCCCCGTTCCACAGTCAATCCGGCCTCATGACGCCCTATGACATGACGCTTGAATGGTTTGCCCGGCTGGATGTGGAGCGGCGCTATCCGGAGGCGGAGACCTTTTTGCGGCGCTTCATGGAAGTGCTGCACAGCGCGGAAGAAAAGGGCCTTGCCACCCTGCCCACATTTCTGGAGCACTGGCGCGCCAAAAGCGGCGAAGAAAAGGTGCCCATGCCCGAAAACATGGATGCAGTGCGCGTTATGACCATCCACAAATCCAAAGGCCTGGAAGCCCCTGTGGTCATTGTGCCGTGGACAGACCTGCGCGCCCGCATGGGCAATGAAACCGTGATGGTCGAGCGCGAAGGCCTGCGCCTTGCCGTGGG
The DNA here is from genome assembly GCF_053570665.1 of Desulfovibrio intestinivivus. Lineage (NCBI taxonomy): Bacteria > Pseudomonadati > Thermodesulfobacteriota > Desulfovibrionia > Desulfovibrionales > Desulfovibrionaceae > Desulfovibrio > Desulfovibrio intestinivivus. Next base: position 2,735,573 of record NZ_JBRBQT010000001.1, read on the forward strand.
CAACAGAAAGCATCTGGGTGCGCCCTATCATCAGGAGCTTGCCCGCCAGTGCCGCGAAAACGTCCACCTGCTCTATGTGGCCTTTACCCGTGCGCGCGATGCGCTCTACGTGCTGCGCACCAGCACCGTGGGCGGGCGCGGCTCTACCAGTGACGTGCTGGATATGCTTATGGAACAGGCCGGGTTCACAGCCCCCTACACCGTGGGCGAGGAGCCAGCCGCGCACGATGCCGCCCCGGTTGCAAGCGCTGCGAGGACTTCTGCCGCGGCCCCCTGGGGCAGCAAGCCGGATGTTGCGGAAAGCCCGGAAGGCGAGGAAGACGTTGCTTCTGCGGATGCCGCCCGGAGCATTGCTGAAGCCCCGGATGCTGCGGATTCCGCTGGCTTTGCCGACCCCGCCTGGCGGCCCATGCAGTGGCTGCCGCGCCTCAAAATTTTTCGTAATCCTCTGGCAGGATTCAGCTTTCGCGCAGAAGACAGGGGCAGTTTCCTGCATCTGTGCCTTGAGCATCTGCACATAACGGGCAATCCGCAGGCGGACGCGCAGGCTGCGCTGAACTTCGGGCTTGGGCATTTTTCCCTGCCTGTGCCGGACGAGGCCGCGTTGCGGGAAAATGCCGTTGCGGCGCTGCAATGGTTTGCCTCGCAGCCGCAGGCGGCTCGCTGGCTGCAAGCGGGCTGGCCCGAACATTCGCTCATGGACGCCGAGGGGCACTTGCTGCGCATGGATTTGCTGGTGCATGAACCGTGGGGGCCGCTGGTGCTTGATTATAAAAGCGGCCAGCCCGAAGCCGACCATGTGGCGCAGCTACAGACCTACCTTGCCTGCCTGGAAGCCGGGAACGACTGCGCCCCCGGCAGTGCGCGCGGCCTGCTGGTGTACCTTGATTTACGGCGGTTTCAGCTTGTGGAAGCGCACGGCGTTTCGGCCTTTGCCGAGCGTTGCAGCGATCTTTTGCCCGCCACGGAGGCTCAGGCATGAGCGCATCGCCGATTCTTGTTTTTCCCTGGCAGCGGCCCTTTCTGCCCGACCTAAAAGCCTTTCTGACCAGGATTGGCAAGGGGCGGGCTGGCGCAACCCTGCTGATCGTGCCCCACAACCGGCCCTGGCGTTACCTTACCAAGCTCTATGCGGAAGAAGGCTATCAGGGTTTGCTGCCCAAGGTCATGACCCTGGCGGATGTGATTTCGGCCTGGCGCTCGCAAACCAGCGCAGATCCTCTGCACACTGCCAACGTGCTGGACAGGGTCGCCCTGCTGCACCAGTGCGTTATGGGCCTCGCGCAGGATGACGAGGGCCTTGCCGCACGTTTTGCCCGCATGGACATGGCGCACTTTCTGCCTTGGGGCTTGCGGCTCTCAAACCTGCTGGAAGAAATGCTGGGCCAGCGTGTGGCTGCTGTGGATCTCAGCCATGTGGAGCAGGAGGTTTCCGGCCCTGCGGCTGCCCTGCTGGGCGCTCTGGGGCGCATCGGCAAGGCCTATGTGGCCGCGCTGGAGGCTCGCCGCTGGACGACACCGGGATTGGACGCCTTTACCGTCAGCGAAGACGGACTTGCCCTGCCCCGCTTTTTTACGCCCGCAGATGACCGCCCCGTTGTGATGGCCGGATTTTCGCTGCTAACCGGCAGTGAGGAAGCCCTGCTGCACAGGCTGTGGCAGGCAGGCGGGCAGATATGCCTGCATGCAGACCCGGCGCTGGCTCTGGGCACAGCACCGCACTGGGCATGTGACGCGCAGGCTGCGTGGCTGCGCCGCTGGAAGGCCACTGCTCGCCTTGCTGTGGAGCCCACGGACGCCGAGGCCGCGCATAAGCCGCGCATATCTTTTTTTGCCGGGTATGATTGCCATTCACAACTTAAAGCATTGCATGAAGAACTGTCCGTGCCGCATAGCGATGCCAGCAGGGCCGGCAATGGGGCAGAAAACGGGGACAGCGGCATATCCGCGTCTGACGGGCTTTCTACGGCGGTTGTGCTCACAGACAGCGCCCTGCTCATGCCCGTGCTGCACCATTTGCCCAACAAGGATGTCAACGTTTCCATGGGCTATCCGCTGGAACGTTCGCCCCTCAACCGTCTGCTTGAGGCTTTACTGCAATTGCAGGAAAACAGGACGGAAGATGGCCGCTATTACTGGCGCAACCTGCTCCAGTGCCTGCGGCACCCCTACCTGAACCTGCTGCGCGTGGATGACGGCAGCGCAACGCCCCTTTATTTGCGCGAGGTCTTGCGCCGCATTGAGGGCATGATTCGCGGCGGGGCCCGGTTTGTGGATATGGACGAGGTTGCGCGGGAGTGCGCCCCGGGCATGCATCCTGCGCTTTTTGAGCTTTTTGAAGCCACGCTTAATATGCTGGTGCGCCAGCCGGGGCTGGTTGACACCACCGAGGGCATGGCCCTGTGCCTGCAAAACATCTGCGATTTTCTGCTGCGCAACGGCGGCGACATGTGGCGGCATTTTCCGTTGGATGCGGAGGCCATGTACCGCCTTGCCCGCCATGCGGCCCCTGTGTTGCGGCAAAACTGCCTCGCGCAGACGCCCTTTCCCACCAGCGTGTTGCACGGCATAGTGCGCGAGGTGCTGCAACAGGAGCGGGTACCGTTTGAGGCGGAGCCGCTCACGGGCTTGCAGGTGCTGGGCATGCTTGAAACGCGCCTGCTGCACTTTGACAGGGTACTTATTGTGGACGCCACGGACGACAAGCTGCCCGGCAACCCTGCGCAGGATCCCCTGCTGCCCGATTCCCTGCGGCAGGTGCTTGGCCTGCCCGATGCTCGCAGGCGCGAACGCGCCACAGCCCACACGCTGTACCGGCTCTGCGCCGGGGCGAAGGAGGTACGCTTTTTCTGGCAGGAGGGCATCAGCCGCTCTGCGCTCTTTGACGGCAAAAAAAGCCGCAGCCGCTTTGTGGAGCAACTGCTGTGGGAAGAAGAACAGCGCCGTGGCGAGCTGCTTGTGCCCGGTCAGGAGCCGCTGGGCATGGCTCGTTGCGTGGTGCGCAGCACCCCTGCCGCGCCCAAAAGCCTGCCCCGCACAGAGGCCCTGCACGAGGCCATGCTGGCCCTTCTGCAAAAACCGCTTTCACCTACCCGGCTGGATGTTTACCAACAGTGCCCTCTGCGCTTTGCCTGGCAGTACCTCTGCGGCTTGCAGCCACCGAAGGAAGTCAACGAAGGCGACGACCCCGCAGCCGTGGGTACCTGCGTTCACGATACGCTGCACGCGCTGTATGAACCGTATCTCAATAAAGAGGTACGCCGGGGCGATATCAGCCGCGACACCATGCTTGCGCGTTTTCATGAGGAGCTTGAAAAGGCCGACCTGCGCCGCATTTTGCCGCCGGACAGCTGCCTCATGCTGGAAGAAGCCGCCCCTGTGCGTTTGAATCGTTTTCTGGACAATCAGCCCGACAGCACAATCATTGTTGCGTTGGAGGAAGAACTCAAGGCCACGCTGTCGCTGGCTGGCGGTGAATATTCCTTCAGGGGCATAATGGATCGCATTGACCGGCGCGATGACCTGCTGCACATCCTTGACTACAAGACAGGCAGCCTTAAATTACATGATGGAAGCTTGTGGGGCGACATCCTTTATTTCAGGCGTACTGAGAGCCTTTTTGAGGCCTTGCGCCAGACGCAGGTGGGCGGCGAATATGAGCCGGACGCCCAGATGCTTGAAGATATGGATACCCTCTTTGAAGAGCTGCGGCCCCGGCTGCCCAGCCTGCAATTGCCCTGCTATGTGAGCATGGCTGTGGGCAGCGGCCTTGGCCCGGTTGGCGACGCCGCGCTGGTTGAATTGCGCGATGCTGGCAGGGAGTATCCCCTTTTTGGCGGGCTGGTGGATGAAGACCTGGCGGAGGCCATTGGATACTGCCATGCGGCGCTTTCTCTTGTATTGCTGCACATGCGCCATGCGCCGTCGTTTACGGCGCGTCCAGACCGTCATTGCGACTGGTGCCCCTATGCTTCATTGTGTGCAGGATAACGGGCCGGAATACATATTATAAAGATGATTGTTGCGTCTTGTGAAATTACCAGCTATGCTTCCCGGCAAACATAGGTATGTCGTTTGAAATCGAAACGATGCAAAATGACACCCTGCTTACGGACAGGACGGAGGTCTTGCAATGTCTTTTCCCGCACTCAAGATAGGTGATCTCACGGCTAAAATCCCTGTAGTTCAGGGTGGCATGGGCGTGGGCATTTCGCTTTCCGGGCTGGCGTCGGCTGTTGCCAATCAGGGTGGTATCGGCGTCATCGCCGGGGCCATGATCGGCATGAAAGAACCCGATGTGGCCAAGGATCCCCTTACAGCCAATCTGCGCGCCCTGCGCAATGAAATATTGAAAGCCCGCGAACTCAGCAACGGTATTATTGGCGTCAACCTGATGGTGGCGCTTACCACGTTCAGCCAGATGGTGCGCACCGCCGTTGAAAACAAGGTGGACATCATCTTTTCAGGCGCTGGCCTTCCCCTCGACATGCCGCATCACCTGTTGCAGGTGTGCGAGGAAAAGAAAGAAGAATTCAAAACCAAACTGGTTCCCATTGTTTCTTCAGCCAGAGCGGCCACGGTAATCGCCAAAAAATGGGCTTCGCGCTTTGGTTACACGCCTGACGCCTTTGTGGTTGAAGGCCCCAAGGCTGGCGGCCACCTCGGTTTCAAGGCTGAGGAACTGCAAGATCCCAACCATTCGCTTGAAGTTCTGGTGCCGCAGGTGGTTGAGGCCGCCAAGGCCATGGAAGACAAGTGTGGTCGTGCTGTGCCTGTTATTGCCGCTGGCGGCGTCTATTCCGGCGCTGACATCATGAAGTTCCTCGAGCTTGGCGCTTCCGGCGTGCAGATGGGTACCCGCTTTGTGGCCACCCACGAATGCGATGCTGATGACCGCTTCAAGCAGAGCTACCTCACGGCGCGCGATGAAGACATCACCATTATCAAAAGCCCGGTGGGCATGCCTGGCCGCGCTCTTGGCAATGAATTCATCACTGCCTCGCGCGAGGGCAAGAAAAAGCCTTTCAAGTGCGTGTTCCACTGTGTGCATACCTGCGAACAGGAAAAAACGCCCTATTGCATCGCCCAGGCGCTCATCAACGCCATGAGGGGCAATCTTGAACGCGGCTTTGCCTTTTGCGGTGCCAACGTGGCGCGCGTGAACAAGATTATCTCGGTGCATGAACTCATGGACAGCCTGCAAAAGGAATTTGACGACGCCATGAGCACCCTGAGCAAGAGCGTGCAGAACATGCAGAGCAAGCTCAATTTCAGCATCAAGAGCTAACGCTCTACCCTGCCTGAAAATGCAAAGCCGGGTCTGGATTTCCAGGCCCGGCTTTTTCGTGCGCTACAGTAAAATATTGCGTTGATGGCGCGCGATATCTGTCCCGTAATCATCCGACTGGAATTGTGTTTTTTGATTGTGTTGGGGCGTTTTTCGCTGGCATTAAGTGGGCGCAGTCAGGGCACCTGCGGCGCAATTCAGCGGCATTGGCAGCAATGCTGATGGAGGTGCGGCCTGCATACTGGGCAGCCAGAGAAACACATTCACACGCATCAATGGATGATGTGTGTTTGAATCCACGCCGGGTCATCTCTGTTACAAGTTCCTCATGCCTCGCAAAAAGTTGCTGCGGGTCAACCAATCCGCCAGAAAGAAAACCCTCAATACTCTTGCCGCGCCGCATGCTGCCAAGAAGCATATGCAGTTCCACGTGTTCGCCCAGCAAATGTTTGCGGCACATGCCTTCAGGGGGTAACATCCACATGCGCATACGATTCTCCTGCAAGCAGAAAAAGTTTTTTGAAGCCAGAGATTGCGTCACCCATTCCGCTGTATGCGAAAAGGCCCGAATCCTGAGATCCGGGCCTTGGTGTATCAGTCGGCAGTGACCGGCTTGCGCTAGTCGTTGACCGTGCGGGAGTATTCCAGAGCCTTGGCCTGCTCCTCGAAGTTCTGGAAGCCGGAGTGATGCAGGGCATCCTCAACCGTCTCGTTCCAGTTCCAGGTGGCGTAGATCACGGGCTTGTGGAAAGTGGAACGGAAGCTCTGCAATTCAGCGCGGTAGAAGGCTTCCTTGGGGGTGTCGAGGTGCTCGCGGAACTGCTCGTGCCGACGCTGCAACTCGCCCTCGTACCATTCCTGAATATCCTGCGGTTCCTTGTACTTCTTGAGGATATGACCGTAACCGGTCTTTTCCATCAGATCGGCAAGGCGCTTGTGGTGTTGGGCGGCAAGCCACTTGCCGAGGTCGGCTGCAGAATGGTTTTCCCCTTCCACAGAGGCGATGTCGAACACGGTCTGGTAGTAGGTATCGGGCACCACCGAGGCGGAGGTAATACCCGCAATGGCGACCAGGCCGCGCAGGATGATGCTGTTGGACACGCCCTGACCGCAGAAGCCCACCTTCTTGGCGTACTTTTGCCCGGTGAATATGCTGACAAGGATGGCCCAGATAACAGCGGGATCTTCCTCGTCATAGATGTGGGACAGGCGCGAGTTGTCGCGGTCTGTCGCCAGCACCATCTGGGTCATGTCGTTGGAGCCGATGGAGAAGCCGTCAAACTCGGAGATGAACTGCTTGGCCAGAATGGCGTTGGAAGGCAGCTCGGACATGAGGATGATCTTCAGGCCGTCCTGACCGCTCTTGAGCTTGTGAACCTGCTCAAGGTAGCTGCGCATGGAGCGGGCTTCTTCCAGAGTGCGCACAAAGGGCAGCATCATGCGCAGGTTGGAGCCGCCGTATACGCCGCGGGCCAGCTTGAAGGCTTCAATTTCCCAATCATGGATATTACGGGAAACGCCGCGATAGCCAAGCATGGGGTTGTCTTCGGTATGTTCAAAGAGGCTGCCGCCCAGCAGATTGCGGTATTCGTTGCTCTTGAAGTCGGTTGTGCGGTACGTGATGGGCTTGCCGTAGAAGGCCATGGCAAAGAGGGCCAGGTTTTGGGCCAGGGTCTGAACGTAATGCTCCTTGCCGGTACGGAAGCCGCGGGACTTGATGATGCCGCGAATTTTGTCCGTCAGGTTGCGCAGGTCGTCCATTTCCTTTTTCAGGCCGGAGCGCAGGCTCACTTCTTCACGCAGATGGTTGATGTTGTCCATCAACTTGGTGACTGCGGGCAGATCCTTGATGCGGCGCACATGTTCTTCAACAGTGGCTTCGATTTCGGCAACACGCTTGGCGGATTCGGGGTCAGCCGGATTCAGCAGGGCCAGAGCGTCATCGTAACCCATGATGATGCGAACATGGTCGGCCAGATCATTGGAGGTCTTGAGCACTTCAATACGGCGCGAGGCCATTTCGAGGTGCTGGTCAACCTTGTGATCCAGTTCGCGCATTTTGCGGTGCTGCATCAGCACTTCTTCCGCATTCAGGCTCTTGCTCGCTTCGGCAAAGGCTTCAACCTCTGCGGCAAGGCCGGTCACTTCGCCCACGTATTCGCGCAGGTTGAAGTTGAACACGATCAGCCCGGCAGCCATCTGCTCGCGCAGCACCTTGGAAAGGCGGTTTTCAAGCTCTTTCAGCTTGCTGTGCACCACATTTTCCAGTTCGCCGTTGTCAAAAGCTTCCAGTGCCTGCGGATGGATGCTGATGTTGCCAAGCATGAATTCCGCGCGCAGCAGGCCCACTTCAAACTGGGGGAAGTTGCGCAGACGGGAGAGGAACAGCGCCTGACCCACATCGGCCAGCACAAGGCCGACCTTGGTCTTGGTAAGGGGCAGCTTGGAGAGATCCATTTCGCCGCCCACAAGGTGCAGGGGCAAAAGGCCGCGATAGACCTTGCCGCGTGTGCCGTCAACGGTCACTTCCGCGCCGTCGAGCGCACGCAGTATGTCAAGTCGCTGAATGCCAATAATGGCGGCAATGCCAAGCTCGCGCGAGGTAATGGCCGCGTGGCTCGTGTCGCCGCCCACATCGGCCATAATGGCCGAGGCCACGCGCATGCCCGGCACCATGTCCGGGTCGGTGCGTTCGGCGGCAAGCACATCGCCCTTGGCGATCTTGTTCAGTTCAAGGGCGGAGCGCAAAAAGCGCACCGTACCCTGACCAGCCCCGCGTGAAGCGCCATTGCCTTCCACCAGCACTTCGGCTTCGGCGGCGGCTTTGGCATCTACCTCGCGGCGGCGCATGAAGATGGTATGGGGGTGCAGCTCAAGGTCATCGTTCCAGCGGGTTTCGGGCCGCGCCTGGACGAACCAGAGCTTGTCGTTGGCGTCAATGCAGAATTCCGTATCCATGATGATGCCGCCGTAAGCCTTGCTGACGGAGCGCACACCCTGGGCTACGCGTTCGGCCTGGCTGAGCGAAAGCGCCCAGCGCAGAGCCTCAAGCTCAGAAACTTCCACTTCACGGGTGCCGCCACGTTCGTCATAGACGATCTTCATGTCCTTGCAGCCCATCTGGCGGATCACAACTTCGCCGCCGTCATCGCGCTGGAAGACATAAAGCTTGTCAGGCGTCACCTTGCCGCCTACCACAGCCTCGCCGAGGCCGTAGCTGGCGTCGATGCTGACCAGTTCGCGGCGGTCTGTGCCGCGGCAGCCCGTGGCGGTATCGGCAGAAAAGGCCGTACCGGAAATCACGGGATTGATCATCTGCATCATGCAGACAGAAAGCGAGGTGTGCTCAATGGCCCACTCAAGCTTGGCGTTTTCAGCAATGCTCTCATCGCCGGTTTCTTCGGCCTTGGCCAGAGCATCAAGGATGGCCTCGCGGCGGTAGGTCATGGAGCGCAGATTGTAGGCAGAGGAACAGTCCCAATGGTAGGCTTCCACTACTTTGTCTTCACCCACCATGTTCAGGTAGGTATCCTGCAGACCGGCAAAGGCCTTCTTGCGCGAGTCTTCGCCTGCAGCGGAAGAACGCACGGCCACGGGGGTCATGTCGTCTTCGTTTTCGCGGCAGATGTCGCGGTATGCGCCGCGCACGGCTTCCGCAACATCGTGCGGCACTTCAACAGACAAAATGGCTGCCTGCACCATGACCGAGCGCTTGCGCAACTGGTCGATGCCCTCGGGGGAGGTGGCGAAACCTTCGACTATATTATTGATAAAGGTGCGCAGCTTGGTATTGGTTTGCTCGCCTTCCGCCAGCGCGGCCTGATGAATCTGCTTGCCGAGCTGGCGCACGAACTTCTGCAAGAAGTCCGGATCCTGGTTGATTTCGGGGTCGTTCCAGTCAATGCGCCCGTATTCACGGTCCACCACGCTGCGTACCACACGCCCATTAACCTTTGTTTCATCAAGCAGATGATGAAAGGCAATGGATGAGATGGCGCGAAAATGGGGCGCCTGAATGCCCTGGATCTGACTGATCAGGGCTGTGTTGTAGTTCTTACCACCAACAAGCAACTCCGCTTCGGGACCAATCTGCACAATTTCGGCGCCATCAAGCACCAGTTTTTTCTGAACTGCCTCGGGCGCGGCGCCCTTGGGTTTGTTCTGCGCAGGTTTGGCGGCGGGAATCTTAGCCATGTCTTCCTCCGGTTTGGGAAACAGAAGCTTTACAACCTTGGAAATTGTATATCGCCATTAAGGAACTGTCCACAAATTCCAGTAGTGAGCGTAGTAATTAACTTACGCGCACACCGCAATAGGGGCAGAATGCGATGTTATCCATAGGAATGGGCTGGCCGCAGGCCTCATTGCCGCATATGCGCGGCACAGGCCCCAGCTCCACAATAAGCTCACCTTCTCTGACCGAAACCATTTGCTTGTTTTCTTTAAAGTCGGCGGTTTTGAGCACACGTTTCACCATGCCGTCAATGGGGGCCAGAACGGCCTTTTCCTGCTTCATGATGGAAACGTTAAAGAGCTCTTCGCCCGCTTTGACCACATCACCGGGATGCACATACATGACCCACAAGTCGCCGTTGCTCGGCGCGGCCACGTGATACTTGTTGGCCGTATCGGCCATAAGCGTGCTCTTTGCACCGTTGCCCGAAGGCTGACGAACCTGAACCTCGCAGCTCATGAATTCGGAGTCGAGCACGTAACGGCAGATGGAGATGCCCGCCTCGTTGGGGTTGGATATGCTGAGCAGCAAGAGGTGGTGGGGCTTGCCGCTGCTGTCGTTGAAGTACAGATCCTGGCCGACTTTCAGCCCCTCGAACCATACGTGCAAAGGCAGGTTGTTGGGGTCGCCGAACTTGGACTTGAACTGGATGGTCTTGAGCGCGTCCGCCGGATGGTTAAGGTACAGCACGAATTCTTCATCGTTGGGCTTACGCTTCAGAATTTCGGTGCAGGCCTTTTCTTCGGCTGCAAGGTTCACTTCTGCCAGCGATTCAAGGGGCGAAGTCTCGGTGCGGGCCGCCATGGCGCTCTTCCAGTCAGAGCCGAAGGCGCTCTGATAGACCCAGTCAGCCGGGAAGCCGAGCGGCAGTTTGCCGAACTTGCCCTGAAGCAGGTTGCGGAAGGCGTCGTTGCAGTCCTGATAGATGTTCAGGCGCGCCCGGCGCATTTCGTCCGTAAGTTCTTTTTCAGGGGTGCGGGTGACCTGACCCAGCACTTCCAGAAGGTAGCGCACTTCGTCTTCGCCGCCCCGCTTCCATGCGCCTGTAACGGCCAGAAACGCCGTGTTCCAGGTGATCTGCGAGCCGGGCGTAACATCGTGATAGCGCACGATCTGACGGGTGCCTTCAAGGAACTTGAGCATGTAGGGCAGCAGGTGAATGTACCCCTGCTTCATGGCGCCTTCCTGCGAGGAGGAAGTGGCCCCGCCGGGCATGCCGTGGCGCGTTACGTCATAGTCAATGCCCTGGAAGTACGGCGCACAGTAGCGGTCGTAATAGGGCATGATCTGCTTGCAGACGAAGTTGGCGTCACGAATGGCGTTTTTATCAAGGCTGCACTTGAGGCCCAGTTCGTCTTCAATATAGGCCATGGTGGCGAGCACATCGCCCTGACCATAAGAACGCACCGAAGAGCCGAGGCCCACGTCGATGATGTGCGCGCCAGCCTTGGCCGCAGCACCGCACGAGGGCACGAACAAGCCGTCTGTATAGTGCCTGTGGTAGTGCAGCACAAGTTCGGGCCAGGCTTTGCGCAGGGCTTTGACCAGCTCGTCCATGAAGCGCGGCGGGCAAACGCCGGCCATGTCCTTGAGGCCCAGAATGATGTGGCGCGAGGCTTCCTTGGGGCTTGCGCCCATGATGTCGCCCACCATGCGCAGCATGGCTTCGGTAACGCCCAGGTAGTGCTTGACGTCAAAACCCTTGGCCCACGACATGGAAATGGCGGGCTGGAAGATAATGTCCTTGCGATCCATGACCACTTCGGCAATGGGGCGCATGTTTTCCACATGGTTCAAAAAGTCGAAGCAACGTACGACCTGATAGTGGTCGCAAATCATTTCGCCCGTTTTGAGCATGAGGTTGCGCGGCTGCGGCGTATACCCAAGCACGTTGGTGGAGCGCACCAGCAGCTGCTTGAGGGTTTTGGGCGCAAAACGGTTCCATTCCTTGGCTTCGGTAAAGGGGTAGGTCATGTTGGCCAGCATGGCCACATGGAAGTGCGCCCCGCCGCCGTTTTCGAGCGAGAAAAAGCCCGCATTGTCAAGGTAGGGGCCCATGAGTCTGTCCTCGGCAAGGCGCAGGCGGTTGCCGGAGTTGGACTGCGTGAGGTCGCGGGTAGTGGTGTCGGTAAAGTGCACCAGCCCGGAATCACGGATGTAATCCAGCGTGGCCATGCGGTCGCCCTGCGGATAGGGCGAAGGCTGACGGCGCGCAGCCGTGCTTATGGCAGGCAGCACTGGCTCAAAAGGTCCAAGACAGGGCGTGGAGCTTGAACGGTATTCGCCAAGCTGCACGTAGGGGTTGAAGCCCTTGGCCGAAATTTCGGCCACCAGCTTGGCAAGGCGCTCGCCTTCGGGCGCAAGGTCGGTGTAGACCATGAGCTCGGGATGCGTGGCGATGAAGTTGGTATTAATGTTGCCCTGTTTGAACAGCGGGTGCTTGATGACCTGACGGAAGAAGGGAATGGTGGTTTTGATGCCGCCAATCACATATTCGCTCAAAGCGCGTTCAGTGATGCCCAGAATCTTTTCCCAGTCGGTTGCGTACGAAATAAGCAGAGCGCCCGCAGAGTCGTAGTTGGCGGGGAACTCGTAGCCTGCGCTGATGTTGGAATCAAGGCGCACGCCGGGGCCGCCGGGCGACACATAGCGCGAAATGAGGCCGGAATTGGGGGCGAAGTTGTCCTGCGGGTTTTCGCAGTTGATACGCACCTGCATGGCCCAGTACGAAGGACGCTGGCTTTCTTCGCGGTAGCGCAGTTCCGCGCCAAAGGCCACGGCGATCTGCTCTTCCACAAGGTCAATGCCATAGCGGCATTCGGTGATGCCGTGCTCAACCTGCAAACGGGTGTTAACTTCAATAAGGTACGGCGTACCGTCAGGCGTAACGAGGAATTCGACCGTGGCAAGCGAATGGTAGCCCACGGCGCGAACCAGGCGGCGGGAATAATCCTTGAGCCTGTCGCGCAGGGCCTTGGTCATACCCGGCCAGGGCGAAGGCGTGATTTCAATGAGTTTCTGGTGGTTGCGCTGCACGGTGCAATCGCGTTCGTCAAAGGCGAACACGTTGCCGTACATATCGGCAATGACCTGAATTTCAATGTGGCGCACATCGGCAAGGAACTTTTCCACAAACAGGCGCGGATTGCCAAACGAAGCCTGAGCCATGGTGGAAGCCTTGAAAAAGGCATCTTCCAGGTCAGCCTCGTTATGGATGGCAAAAATACCGCGTCCGCCGCCGCCCCCTTCTGCCTTGAGCATGATGGGCAGCCCGATCTCGTTGATAAGCTGGCGGGCGGTAGGAATATCCACGGCTCCTTCAGAGCCGGGCACAACAGGAATGCCCAATTTGCGAGCCACTTCTCGAGCCTGAACCTTGTTGCCCAACAGGTTCATGGCCTCGGCTGTCGCGCCGATAAAGGTGATGCCCGCCTCTTTGCAGCGCTGCGGAAAGCGCGTGTCCTCGGAAGCAAACCCCCAGCCTGGGTGAATGCCGACTACGCCACGTTGTTTGGCTTTGTCGATAATGCGGTCAATATCCAGATACGCGCGGGGGTCTGTCCCGAGCAGCATCAGTTCCTGCGCCGTTGAGGCCGCAGGGGCCGTTTTGTCCACATCAGTCGCTGTCATTGCCGCTACCGCGTCAAAACGTTCGCGGATGGAACGACAAATGCGACGGGCCGGAATACCGCGGTTAGCTACCAGTATTACCTTGCCCTTCAAAAAATCCTGAACTTCCGAGAATGTCTTGTTGGCCATGCCTTTCAGCCCTTTTCTACCGGCGCATTTCTGCCCACGCACCGGCGTTAGACGGCGAAAACACGCTTAGTGCTTCGCATTGGGCGGCGATGCCCCCAGGCCCAACCATGCCGGAATGACCATAATCCCGCGTCATTCCCGCGCAGGGCTCAGCCGGAGACTACCGCAAATGAATTCCTCAAGCCGTCCGTTGATGTTAAGACACAGGCCGCCTGACGTTCCTAGGCCCGCCAGCCAGCCGCGTACGATGCGGTCATCGTCACGCAGCTCCACGTTCTCGCCGCGCCAGAGCAAAAGAGGCTCCGCACGGGCTCTCCACCCCTCGGGAAAAGAGTGGCAGTTAATATAAGCTGAAAACATGCGCTTTACAAGGGTTTGCCACAAGGCTTCGGCCATTGGAGGTGCAAAAGTGGCGGATTTATACTGGGTGGCAAGGCTGGTTGCCTCTAGAGCGGCGTCCGCCCGCATCTGCTCCGCCGGTGGCGACCAGCACACATTTATGCCAATGCCAGCCAGCAGCACCCCGCCCCGCTCCTCCAGCAGTATGCCTGCCAGTTTTCTGGGTTCGTCTTCCGACGTACACAGCACAAGATCATTGGGCCATTTCAGGCGCACCTGCCAACCGTCCACTGCCAAGGCTTCGGCCAGCAGGGCACCCACTGCCGGGGCCGCCGCCGTGCCGTCAAAAGGAGGCGCAAGCGGCAAACGCAGGGCCGCATACAAATTGCCCGCAGGCGAATGCCACTGACGCCGCAACTGCCCGCGCCCCGCTGTCTGGCTGACAACCTGAACACTGTCCCACGGATCAAGCCAGCCCCGCGCCGCAAGGTTTGCAGCGGTATCAAGGCAGGAGCCTACCTCGCCAAAGCGCCAGATACGCGGAACAAAATTTTTGTCAGCACCAGTGGGGGAGCTTCCCTCAAACGGTTGGCTGTGACATACTGGGGGCATGGAACTCTACCTCGTCGGCGGCGCAATGCGCGACCTTTTGCTTGGGCGTATGCCCACGGAGCTGGATTTTTCCTTTTCAGGAAGCATGGACGATTTTTTGGCCGCGCATCCCGATGCGGTCTGCGTGGGCAAAAGCGTCAATGTCTGCCTGTGGCGCGGGCGCGAATGCATGCCCCTCCGGGGCGGCACCCTGGAGTCTGACCTTGCAGCGCGGGATATCACCATCAATGCCCTTGCGCTCGACAGCGCTGGGCGGCTGTACATGCATCCCAAGGCGGTTGACGACCTGCGCAATAAAATGATGCGTCCGGCTTCGTCCACGGCCTTTGCGGATGACCCCACCAGAATTTTTCGTCTGGCGCGCTTTGCCTCCCGCTGGCCCGACTGGCGCATCGCCCACGAGGCTTTTGAGCAGATGCGCGCCACGCCCAAGGCTTTGCTGGCGGCCATTCCGGCGGAGCGTGTGGCCAAGGAAATGCTCAAGGCGCTGGCCTTGCCGCGCCCGGCGCGATTTTTTCGCGTTTTGGCGCAGGGGGATTGTTTATCGCCCTGGTTTGAAGAACACGAGCGCGCACGCTACATTCCGGCAGGCCCCGTGAAGTGGCATGCCAACAGCGTGTTGGGCCACAGCCTGCGACTGATGGACGAACTCGCGGGCGATGCCATGGCCGTGTGGATGGCCTTGTGCCATGACCTCGGAAAAATCTGCACTGACCCTGCCCTGCTGCCCCATCATTATGGGCACGAAGCGCGCGGCGTGCCGCTTGCACTGGCCCTTGCCAAAAGGCTGCGGCTGCCGGCAGTCTATGCGCGGGCTGGCGCGCTTGCTGCGGAAGAACACATGAAGGCGGGCATGTTTGCCAGCCTGCGCACCGGAACGCGCCGCGACCTGCTTTGGCGGGTTAACCAACTCGGGCTTTCGCGCCCTTTCTGGAAGCTGGCGGATGCCGACAGCAATTCACCTATCAGCAGTTTGGCCTACCCGAGCCTGAAGGCTATAAACGCCGTGCGTCTGCCCGAAGAATGGCACAACCGGGGCGAAGAATCAGCCCGCAAGCTGCGCGAAATGCAATGCATGGCCTTGGCGGCACTGAACAGAAAGCGGGCCGCCTAGCCGATTTTGTGCAATCAGACCGAGACTTCGGCGCATCAAGCCACTGCTTCGGCGGCGACTACCATGAAATAATCGCTCACCGCATCCATCTGCGCGCTGTGGTCAAGCCCGCACAGGTGGGCCATTCCGTGGGCCAGCAGGCGTAGCGCGTGCTCGCCCGGTTCCTGCCCGTACAGCAGGCACTCCCTGCGCAGCGTATCCAGTGAAAACAGAAGAGTGCCGGGGCTGTCACAGCCACCGGGGAAGGAAAGCACGTTGGTAGGGCCCTGACAGCCCATACTGCGCCTGTTGGCTGCGCTCATGGCGGCATCATCGACCAGATGCAGTTCCACAGCCGGGGGCACAACAGGCACGTTGGCCTGCTCTGCGGTGGCAAGCATGGCCGCAAGAGCAGCGCGTTGCTGCCTGCGGTCAAGCGGCAGAATCCATGCTGTGGCCGGATAGCGGCAAAAAATGCGCACGGTTGCCTGTTTCTGCCTGTCCTTGACTGCGCCCATGATTCCTATGCCTGTCCCTTTTCTTCAGGGATGGCTGGTATGCCAGCCTGTCTGGCGCTCTCCGGCTGGTTCGTCAGGGCTTTGACTTCGGGCGATTGCGCTGCAGCGGGTTTGTCTCCGTTACAAGGCTTGTCGCCGCACGGTTTGCCATGCCCCGTGGGGGTAAGGGCCGTTGCGCCATGCGTTGCAGGGGCAGATCCATTTTTGCCGTTGGGCTTGTTTTCAGCCCGGGCGGCATCATTGATTCTGGCGTCAGGATAGGCAATGCGCTGATGGAAAATACCCGTCAGAATACGCTGGAAGTTTTCGCTCAGGAAGTGCAGATCCTTAAAAGTCAGCTCCGATTCGTCCAGCTGCCCTTCCGAGAAGATGCCCTTGATGATGGTGTCAATGTGCGACTTGATGCGCGCGGGCGTAGGATCGTTGAGCGTGCGGCTGGATGCCTCAACGGAGTCGGCCAGCATGAGGATGGCGGCTTCCTTGGTTTGCGGGCGCGGCCCCACATAGCTGAAATCAGATTCACGCGGCTTTTCGCCCTGGTTCAGGGCCTTCTGGTAGAAAAAGCGTATGAGCCTTGTGCCGTGGTGCTGACTGATAATGTCGGCAATATCCTGCCCGAGCTTGTACCGCTCTGCCAGTTCCGTGCCTTTTTTGACATGCGAAAGCAGAATGAGCGCACTCATGGACGGGGCCAGTTTGTCGTGCTTGTTGGGCCCGCCAAACTGGTTTTCGATGAAATATTCGGGATACGAGAGCTTGCCCACGTCATGATACAGTGCCGCCACCTTGCACAGCAGGCTGTTGGCGCCGATGGCCTTGGCCCCGGCTTCAACCATGTTGGCGACCACAAGGGAGTGATGGTAGGTGCCGGGCACAGTTACCATAAGCTCCTGCATGAGGGGTTGCTCAAGGCTCATAAGTTCCATGAGGCGGAAGCGCGTACTGTACCCAAAGCTGATTTCAAGCACAGGGCTCACGGCAAAAAGCAGAATGAGCGAAAGCACGCTGTTGATAAACACGGCCAGCAACTGCGTGGGCATGACGCCGGGAGCGCTTTGGGCCAGCAGGGTTGCGCCAAGCCAGATGATGGATTGCCCGATGGTCAGCGGCACTATGCTCCACACCACGTCCTGCCGATTCTGGGCATTGGTCACAAGCCATGTGGCCAGCATGCCGCCGAGAAAATGGAGTAGGAACAGGGAAAACTGCGCCTGAAACATGAGCATGGTAAAGAACGAGATCAACAGGGCCATTGTGCAGTAGCGCCGGGCGGCAAAAACCATGGCGACCAGCCCCACTGCCCCTGCCACAGGGTAGCCCACGGCCAGCGTATTGATGAACGAATGGCTGTCGATGCGCATGCCAAGCACGTATACAGCCTTTGCCCCGGCGCTGAAAAGCAGCAGAAGCAAGGAAATGAGCAGCATGTCCTTGCAACGCAGGGGGGTGCCGGGTTTGCCGCTGGGGGCAACAAAAAAGCCGATGGAAAGCACCAGCGAACACAAAAAGGCGCCAGCGGCTATATCCCAGTGCATGGGGTCAGAAGCGGATTTATAAAGCGTTTGCAGCTTGATCTGCTGCTCGCGGCTGACCCTTTCGCCCTTGCGCAACACGATCTCGCCCTTCTGTATCTGATAATAGACGGGCTCAACCATGGACATGACGGCAGAGCTGCGCTTTTGGGTAGATTCCCGATTCAGCGTCAGCGAGGAAGGCATGGTTGCGGAAAGCAGAATATTGATGGCGCGCCGCGACTGCGGGTTTAGCGTGGAAACCTGACGTATCTGGGCAGAAATTTCCGCCAGATACGATTGCACGTCGGGCAGATTAACCACGTCCGGACGCAGTATTTCTGTATTTGTATCCAGATTGCGCACTATAACGCCAGAACGGTCAACCCTGGCCGAGCGTATGTCGCCCACAAGGCCTTCTGCCATATGGTCGCGAATCTGGGGCAGCAGCACCTTGAGCAGATACGTCTGCGCCTCGGGCTGGGCGAGTTCCGGCAAAATTTCGTCAGCAACGGTGGGTGTCAGTTCATCCACCAGCCTGTGCAGCGGGCCTTCGACCCCGACATGGTAATCGATGCCGTTGTTCAGGCTGCGCATGATCTCCACAATACGGTTCTGAAAGGCCGTAAAGGGTTCAAGACTCAGATCATAGACAGGCGGTTGCAGAAGCTGCACCTGTTTGCGCCGGGCCTTGGTGGCCTGCACGTCTTCTACAAGGATGTCGCGGTCGGCAACGACGTCAGAATCCGCCACTTGCCCGGCAACGTACACGCGAGGCACAGCCTCAAAATTGGCCCCTGAAAGCAGGCTGATGAAAAGCAGGGTGAGCACAAGTACTGAAAGCCCCAGGCCACAATGGTGGCGGGCCCGCAACATGCGAAAGAGTGCGAGGATGCTAGCTGGACGTGCCGCTTTTTTCTGCATTATCATAGGCGTTTACAATTGCTCCCACCAAGGGATGACGCACTACGTCGGCCTTGGTGAAGTGATGCACTGCGATGGTTGGAACTTTGGCAAGGATATTCAGCGCGTGGATAAGGCCCGAGCGCGGACGCTGACCGCCGGGCTGCATGGGCAGGTCGATCTGGGTGGTGTCGCCCGTTACAACCATGCGCGAGCCAAAGCCCATGCGGGTGAGGAACATCTTCATCTGTTCCTGCGTGGTGTTCTGCGCTTCGTCAAGAATGATAAAGGCATCGTTAAGGGTGCGCCCGCGCATGAAGGCCAGGGGCGCAACTTCAATGGAGCCCACTTCAAGCATGGACGCCACCTTGGGCTGGGGCATCATGTCGTGCAGGGCGTCATAGAGCGGGCGCAGATAGGGGTTGACCTTGTCGGCCAGATCGCCGGGCAAAAAGCCAAGGCGTTCTCCCGCTTCCACTGCGGGGCGCGTCAGCACAATGCGTTTAACCCTGTGCTGCTGAAACATGGACAGCGCCATGGCGACAGCAAGATAGGTTTTGCCCGTACCGGCAGGGCCAACCGCAAATACAAGCTCATTGCGCCGCAGCAGGTCAAGGTAGGTGCGCTGGGCAACATTGCGGGCAGTGACCGTTTTGCGCGGGGTGTTGACGAAAACGGCATTCTTGAAAATCTTTTCCAAATTCAGGCCGGGATCCGCGCGCAGCATCTCGTAACTGCGGGCGATATCCTGCTGGCTCAGCGACAATCCGCCGCGCAGCAGCTCGTACAACTGCACAAAAACATTGCACAGCACCTGCCGCGTGTTCATGTCTGGGCTTTCAATAAGAATGCTGGCGCCACGGCTGCCTATGGAGGCCCCGCTGGCTGCGGCCAACAGCTCAAGATGCGCATTGTGAGGGCCAAATAGCTGATTGGCTAAAGCGGGATCGTCGAATTCGACGGTCTCAAGCATGGAGGAATGTACTGCCATAGCCGCTCTCTAGCCTATTTCAGTTGGGCTGTCCATTACTGGATTCGGAACCTGTATATTTTTAATGGGCGGGCCGACCCAGCCTGACCTCACCCGTAAAATATAGCTGGCCTGGAATATGCATAAGTGAATAATACGGCACCCCAAAGCCCCAAAATCGGGCAAAAACTGCCGAGGAGTGATCATGAGCAACGTATCGGGCGTAAACAGCTATACAAGCGGACTGTACCAGTGGCAGAACCAGAAGCTGAGTACCTCCACTTCCGGCAGCTCATCGTCTTCGGGTTCCAAAAGTTCTTCAAGTTCGTTGAGTCAGATGCTCAGCGGCAATAGCATAACCAGCCAGCTTTCCAGCATGGTTGATCTGACAAAGTATGCCATGGACGCCATGGGCCTTGAAAGCGGCAGCCGCGTTACTTTCAGCCAGATTACCAAGTATCGCGAGCAGTTGAATAATGAATTCAACACTGCCGTCAAGGATGGCCTGTCCAAGCTTGGGGTCAGCGATCCTTCAAGTGTCACTTTCACTTTAGCTGCGGACGGCTCCCTCACTGCCGCCAGCGCCAATGCCACAGATCAGGCAAATGTGCAGACCTGGCTGAAGGGCAATACTGCCATTGGCAAGGATCTGCGCACAGCCCTTACCGCTGCAGGCGTCAGCCCCAGCACTTCAGTGGCCATGACCGTTGACAGCAGCGGCAAGCTGACCGCTGCCAGCAGCACGGACAGTGCCAACAAGGCCGCCATTCAAGCAGTGCTGGATAATTCCAAACTCGGTCAGACGCTGAACAGCGGCATGAGCAGCCTTGCTGTGAGCAGTGATGCAAAATTTACCCTGCAAACCAAGTCCGATGGCAGCCTTGTGGTTGAAAGCAGCGATGCCGCCACTAAAGCTGCCGTGCAGAAGTTTTTTGACAACAATCCGGCATTGGCAAAAAAATTCGGCCAGATTCAGGCTCTCTCCGGCCTTGATGATGCGCGCAAGTCATTGCAGGTTTCGCCCTCTGACCTGCGTAAGCGCATTGAGGTGGAATCCATGGCCGCATGGTGGTCCGGCTCGGGCAACGCCACCAATTCTTTTGGCAGTTATTCCAACAGCAGCCTTTCCATGCTTTCGGGACTGAACCTGAACGTTTAGTTTTTACACATGCATGCTGTGCTCATGCTGTCAGCGCTTTAGGGGCCGCAAGGCCCCTTTATGCACATTGGGAAGTTAGCAAATCAGACTTTGTCAGTCAGCAATGCCCGATACCCCTGCTATCCTTCCTGCACGTGAAAGCGGCCAGTAAATATATTCCGCCCGACCGACAACACTGGTGAGGGGGGCAAAAAATGCCATCTGACTCGCAGGGTTGATGCTCGCCAGATAGATATTTCCTTCGCCCACCAAACATTCTCGATATCCCTGCCCTTCCCAGCCCGGATTTTGCTGCCCTGCTGGAACAGGCACGCGCACGCGTTCGCCAGCAAGGCCTGCAACGCGGCTTATTATGTGTGGCCCTCCCCCCTTTCCTTCTGCAATGTGCCGGGTGGAAATCACAATGATATCGCCCTTCTCCGGCTTGGCCGTATGATAAGCCTGTTTGTCCACGAGCAAGCGGGACTCCGGCGTGATCAGGGGAAGCAAAGAGCGGTTGCCGTTCATGGAATATGCCTTGATGGCAGGTTCAGGCGCGGACAGCGCCATCAATGCCAGCACAAGGACGCTGAAGGCAAGCCCCCTGGCGACCATGCTCCGCTGGCGGGCGCGTTGTGATCCGGCCTGTGAACGTTGGCGAAAAACTGCATCGATTGCCGAGCCAAGTCGAAGCAGGACTTCACAGGCAAGGGCCGCAAAGTAAGCCGCATGCCTGCCATCCGCATCAAGACTGCTGCCCAAAGCAACCAACGTGTGAGCAGAAGCAAGCCACAGAGCAAAAAAGATCACGCCGGGAATGAAAAGGCCCGAGAGTATCTGCCCGCTACCCGGCAAAACCAAGGAAGCGAGGGGCGGAACAATAGCGGTAAACTTCATGAACAGCCTCGACTAAAAATCAATTGCTCCACATTATTGAAAATGATTTTATATTTCAATTAAAAAGACTGCTAATCTATGATCGCAATGCTAGCGGTTCAGTCCTGTCTAAAAGAATGTCGTTGTGGCAGCTTCTCCGCGCACAAAAAAGCGGGGATCCCGGCATGACCGAAATCCCCGCTTGGGCGTTTATTTACTGACGAGAGTTTACAGTTTTTTGGCAAGCAGTTCGTTCACCAGAGCAGGATTGGCCTTGCCCTTGGTGGCGCGCATGATCTGCCCCACAAAGAAGCTGATCAGCTTGGTTTTGCCGCCGCGATAGGCCTCCACCTCAGCGGGATTGGCCGCAATGACTTCGTCCACGGCGGCTTCGAGCGCTGAAGTGTCGGAAATCTGCACGAGGCCTTTTTCCTTCACGTAGGCTTCAGGCATGACGCCCTGCTCAAAGATGTCGCCAAAGATATCATTGGCGATCTTGGCGCTGATGGTGCCGCCGTCAACCAGCCGCACCAGTTCGGCCAGAGCCTCGGGCTTCATGGCCCAGGCGGAGGGGTCAGCGGCAGAAAGCCCACGGGCATTGCATTCACGCAGCAGCGGCCCAAGCACAAAGTTGGCAACCTTCTTGGGGTCGGCCTTGGCGGCGGCAGTTTCAAAAAAGTCGGCCAGCCCCTTGCTCTGCACCAGCACTTCTGCCTCGGCTTCGGGCAGTCCCGCCATAGCCACAAAGCGGGCCACGCGAACATGGGGCAGCTCCGGCATTTCGGCGCGCCAGCGGGTCATTTCTTCTTCCGTAATATCTATGGGCAGAATGTCCGGGTCAGGGAAGTAGCGGTAATCGTGCGCTTCTTCCTTGCTGCGCATGGAGGCAGTAGTGTTCTTGACGGCATCATACAGGCGGGTTTCCTGCACAACCTTGTCGCCGTCGTCCAGCACGTCCTGCTGGCGGGAAATTTCGTATTCAATGGCGCGCTGTACGTTGCGGAAAGAGTTGAGGTTTTTCAGTTCTGTGCGGGTGCCGAAGGGCTCGGTTCCCACAGGGCGCAACGAGACGTTGGCGTCGCACCTGAAACTGCCCTCTTCCATATTGCCGTCGCACACGCCAAGATAGGTCACAATGCTGTACAGGGCTTTGAGGTAGGCCACGGCCTCGGCAGCGGAGCGCATGTCCGGCTCGGAAACAATTTCCACCAGCGGCGTGCCCGCGCGGTTGAGGTCCACATAGCTCAGGTTTTCGCCCTGAGCATGAATATTCTTGCCAGCATCGTTTTCCATATGGATGCGCGTAATGCCCACGCGCTTGCGCCGCCCGTCCACGTCCACCTCAAGGTGCCCGTGTTCGCAGATGGGCAGCTCGAACTGCGAAATCTGATACCCGGAGGGCAGGTCAGGATAAAAATAGTTTTTGCGGGCAAAAATGGACCGTGTATTGATGGCGCAATTGGTGGCAAGGCCGACCAGAGCCGCAAAGTGAACAGCCTGGCGGTTGGGCACGGGCAAAGCGCCGGGCATGCCGGAGCACACTTCGCAAACATTGGCGTTGGCGGGCTGCCCAAAGGTCGTGGGGCAGCAACAGAACAGTTTGGAGGCCGTGGCAAGTTGCACATGCACTTCAAGGCCAATCACGGCTTCATAGGCGGCCATAGATCAAATTACTCCCTCAACGGGGTTCACCCCGTAGTTGCGCGGCAAAAGCGCCGCTTTGCGCACAAAGCGCCCGCTAACCTGGCATCCGGCGGCTTGCGCCGCCCATTTTGACGCAAAAGCATCAATGGGGGATGCTGGCATCGAAATATTTGCCCACACCGTACTCTCCCCTGCGGAAAAACCGCTGTGGGTCGGGGCCGATGATCTGCATTTCCCTGTTTTTGGCCTGCACGTCCAGCGCGATACGCATTTCCTTGGTGCAGCCGGTGGAAAAGGTGGAATCCTTGCCCGACCATTGCGGCGGCACCTTGCGACCAAGCAGGGCAAAGCTTTCCTCAATGTCCTCAACGGTCTGAAACCGCCACACATCAATAAAGCCGCTGCGCTGCACCTGCTCCCACATATACATGAGGTCGTCGCCGTCCATGCCTTCAATAAAATGCTCGGCAGGATTAATTATCAGGATATTATCCATTTTTTTACGCAGATTGTCTACAAAGGCGCGCACGATCTCGGTAGCGGTACCAGTCTCGCCGGGGATGCTGCCGATCACGCAGCTGTAAAACATGACCGTGCGGCCCTGCATGCGGGCCTCGCGCATGCCTGCGATGATGTTTGCCGATTGGGCGGCAATGTCGCTCTCGCTGAATTTATGGGCGCTCTCGGCATGCTGGCGCAGCTTGATGTGAAAGCCCTGATCATCCTGCCAGTAGCAGATCACATCGCGCGTATACTGGTGGCTGCTGCCCATGAGCACATCGGTCACGCGCCAGCCCTTGCCCAGAATAAGGTCGGCTTCCTTCCATGCGCGGGAGAATGTCACCGAGACCCTGTACAGATTGAGCCGTTCCCGCGTGCCATCGCCAATAACCATGAGGCGGTACTCGCGCAAGTGGCGCAGCAGTTCGTTCTTGCTCATGCGCGACTCGTGCTGCACTGTGCCGCCGCCGATCATCTGCCGGATGGAGGGGTCAATCTCCATGTCTTCCAATGTGGGCGAATAAAAGAAAAAGCCTGATTTGACCGCAAAAATAACCTTGTGCCCCATGCGAATAAGGCTGTTGGCAACAGCCAGATCAAACACAACGCCGCCATCGGCGTCGCACAAAAAGAGCACCGTGCCCGATCTGACCGCGCTGGCCTCAAAATAATGCCGCAAGTGGGCGCAGGTTTCGCGCGCGGTATCCATAGCCTGGCGCACTGTTTCGGCATCCGGCGGCGTCTCCACCCAAGGGCGGGACATGGCCGAAAGGCACAGCAGGCGCGAAAGCTCCACATAGTTGAGCATGCGTCTGACAGAGGCGATGGAATTGGCCGCCACGGCATCCGCAGGCACTGCGGCGAGATTGTCACGCACAGATGCTTCATCCAGCATTTCAAGCTGGCGTTTGGTGGAAACTCTGCGCAGCTGCCTCCAGGGGTCGTCCAGCTGGTTGCCCTGGGCAAGCACAAGATCAGTCATGCGCTTGACCAGCCGCGAAGGTATCAGGGTATGCTGGGCAACATACTGCTTGAAGCGGAAACGACAGAACTGCAAAATGCGCCTGCGTTTCTGCCCTTCGGGCGTGAAGGAGCGCACGAGGCGCATGATGATGCGCCAGGAGCGGTTGTACTGGCGGCGAAGTTCTTCGGGTGCGGTCTGCTGGCACAACAGTTTGAACGTGTCGTCAGAACAGGGCAAATACACCTGATCGCGCGCAAGGCTGACCATAAAGGCCATCTGTTCCTGGCTGGCCACAATGTCGGGGTTCATGCCATAGGCGATGTTGTTGTCCATCAGCATGCTGTAAAGCCATGCGTCAAAGCGGACACTCTCCCCAAAATGAAACTCGCGAACCGAATTAACAGAAATCGCGTTGCTCATGCATTTTCCCCGCACCTGACGCATTCAGTGCCTTGCAGGGCAAAGCCGCGCGAACGCAAACGCTCGAAAAAGGTTGTTCCTTTGCCAAGAAAATGCACGGCATCGGGCAAACCGTTGACGGTCACGGTATCGCCCAGTTCCAGCTGTTGCCCTTCCTGCCCATCGACAGTAAGGTAGCAATCTGTGGAGCCCTGCAAAATCTGGAACCGGCACTCGGTATCGCCGGGGAACACCATGGGCGAAATAGTATTGAGGAAAGGGCAAATGGGCGTGACGGCCACGGCTTCCATAGAAGGATGCAACAGCGAGCCGCCAGCCGAAACACTGTAGCCGGAGCTGCCCACAGGCGTGGCAATGATCATTCCATCGCCGCGCAATGAGCCAAGGCGCTCACCGGCAATATAGACATCAAACAGAACAAGCCGCGACAAAGACCCCCGGCTCAGGACAACATCGTTGACCGCGCAGCCGCTGGCAATCTGCTGGTCCTTGCGGGTGAGCGTCCACTGCAAGGCCATACAGGAGCGCACAGGCTCCATGCCGGTGAGGGATTCTTCGAGTTTTTCGCGCCACTGCTCCGGCTGGGCATCGGTTAAAAAACCGATCCGGCCAAAATTGATGCCCAGCACAGGCACGTTGTGCCCCACAAGGCGGCGGGCCACTCCGAGCATGGTGCCGTCGCCGCCAAAAACAACCACAAAGTCAAGGGGAGTCGTTGCGTAGGCGAGGGTCTCCGTGCCAGCGCAGATCACACCCGCAACTTCGTGCCCTTTTTGGCGCAGCCACTGGGCGGCTTCTTGGGCAAGAGCCGCAGCCTTTTCGTGCCGGGCCTTGTAAACCAGAAGTATGTGTCGGCTTGTTGCGTTTTGCATACCTGCGCAAGTTACGTTATCAAGTCTGTTACCGCAAGCCTGTGGGCGCTTGTCAGTTGCAGGGCTTTGCCTTAAATAAGAAGGCTTCCATGTCACGTTTCGGCAATTGTGAGCGCCATGCACGATACAGCCCTTGATATTATTGAACAGCACGCCAGCGAAGGCGCGCGCCTGCGCGAAGATTTTTTTCGCTCGCAGGCAGATTTTCTTCGCCAGGCGGCCTTGCGCGCGGCCACGTGCCTTGCGGGCGGTGGTAAAATACTGCTCTGCGGCAATGGCGGCAGTGCGGCACTGGCCCAGCACATGGCTGCCGAATTTGTGAACAGATTTTTTATGGACAGGCCCGCCCTGCCCGCTCTGGCGTTGTCTGCCGATGCGACTTCGCTTACGGCCATTGGCAGCGACCTTGATTTCAGCCAGGTATTTTCGCGCCAGATTGAAGCTCTGGGGCGGCCAGGCGACATGCTGGTGGCAATTTTTTCCACCGGCAGCAGCGCCAATATTATCGCCGCCCTTGAGGCGGCACGTCGCGGCGGGCAGTTTGCCGTGTGCCTGTGCGGGCACGGCAGCGAAATGGCCCTGTACAGCGACATGGTTCTTGAAGCGCCGCAGGCTGAACCCGCGCTGGTTCAGGAACTGCACCTTGCAGCCGGGCACCTATTTTGCCGGCTGACGGATTATTATCTTTTTGAAAATGCTGTCGCACTGACCCCCTATTTGCAAGGGCGACACACAACCGAGGTTTGACCATGCCCATCTACGAGTATTCTTGCCAGAAATGCGGTCGGGATTTTGAAGAACTGGTGTTTGACGAAACCCCGCCCACTTGCCCGTATTGCGGCTCCAATGATACCCAGAAGCTCATGTCCTGCTGCGCGCGTCGCAGAAACGGCGCAGAAGGCGGCGAGTACGCGGCTTCAACAGGCGGTGGCGGCGGCTGCGCCGGATGTTCTGGCGGCAACTGCGCGAGCTGCGGGCATTAGGCGGCAGGCATGCGTAAATCCTTAGTTATCGCTACCCGTGGCAGTCAGTTGGCCCTCTGGCAGGCAGAACACGTCAAAAGCCGTTTGCAGTCGCTTGACCCGGAACTGGCCGTTGACCTTGTCATCATCAAGACCAAGGGCGACATCATTCAGGATGTTCCCCTGGCTCAGGTGGGCGGCAAGGGCCTTTTTGTAAAAGAAATTGAAGAAGCCCTGCTCGATAACCGGGCCGACCTTGCCGTGCACAGCATCAAGGACGTGCCCATGGAATTGCCCGATGGGCTCATACTGGGTTGCATTCCCAAGCGTGAAGCGCCTACAGACTGTATGCTTTCGTGCAAGTATGCCGACCTTGCGGCCCTGCCCCAGGGCGCATGCGTTGGCACCAGCAGCCTGCGGCGTCAGGCCCAGTTGCTGGCTCTGCGCCCTGACCTGCGCATTGAAAGCCTGCGCGGCAATGTGGACACGCGCCTGCGCAAGCTGCGTGAAGGCGTGTACGATGCCATTATTCTAGCATCCGCAGGCATGAACCGCCTTGGCTTGAGCGCGCCCTACATGCATGCTCTTGATCCGCAGACCTTTTTGCCCGCAGTGGGCCAGGGCGCCATTGGCATTGAATGCCGCGAGGACGATTACGATCTTTTTGCCCTGCTTGCAGAGATTGAAGACACCCCCACCCGCGTATGCGTAGAGGCCGAACGAGGCTTTCTTGCCGGGCTTGAGGGCGGGTGTCAGGTGCCCATTGCCGGGCATGCCCGCCTTGAAAATGACGAAACCTTCGTGCTCGAAGGGTTGGTGGCAGAGGTTGATGGCAGCCTCATTCTGCGCGAGGCGCAGCGGGGTCACACCTCCAAGGCCCGTCAGGTGGGGCTTGAGCTTGCAGAAACACTTCTTGCCAGAGGCGGCCGCGCCATTCTGGAAAAACTTTATCAACAATAACGATTTCCTATGCCAACTATCGCTCCCCTGCCCGCGTCACGACTGCACGCCACGTTAGACCCTGTCCGTATTCCATGGGAAACGAGCAAGGATATCCCGCTGCCGCGCAACGGACGCCAGAATCCATTCCAGCCCCGTGCCATGCAGGCGCTGGACCTTGCCCTGCAAATCAAGAATCAGGGCTACAACATCTACCTGTCTGGCGAGGCCGATCTTGGCCGCAGCCACATGCTGCTGAATTACCTTGGCCCTCAGGCCAAAAAGGCCCAGACGCCTGACGATCTCGTATACGTGCATAATTTTGCCGATCCTGACCGTCCCTGCCTTTTTGCCCTGCCCACAGGCATGGGTAAAAAGTTAAAGCAGCACCTTAAGGAATTGATTGAGCATATACGTGAGGAGCTGCCACGCCGTTTTGAGGCCAGTACCTACGTAAAGCGCCGCGCCAAGATTGTGGACAACTTCCAGAACGCCCGCATGGGCCTGCTGCGCAAGATGAATTCCGTTGCCGTAGACAAGGGATTTAATCTTGATATGGACGAGAGCGGCGGTCTGACCCTGTATCCTCTGGTGGAAGGCAAGCGCCTGAGCGAGGAAGAGTTCGACAGGCTGGACACAACCCTTCGCCTCAGCCTCAAAAGCCGGGGCGACAACCTCGTGCAGGCCATGTCTGGCTACATGCGGCAGCTGAACAAGGCGGAAGAAAGCTTTCAGGACGACGAGCGCGGCCTGGAACGCGAAGCCATGACCCAGGTGCTGACCACCTTCTTCAACCCCATTGAACAGCGCATACTCAAGACCTGCCCGGTCAAGGGGCTGGATGCCTACTTTACGGCCTTGCGCGAAGACATCCTTAAAAATACCGATGCCTTTTTGCAAAGGGACGGCGGCCCTATGGGCGACCCGCACGGCGCGCCGGTGGAGGCTGTGCTCTACCGCTACGAGGTCAACCTGCTGGTGGACAACAGCGGCCTTGATGGCGCACCCATCATTGTGGAAGACCACCCCACCGCCGTGAACCTGCTTGGCTGTGTGGAGCGCGAATCTGAAATGGGCGCGCTGGTCACGGATTTCACCCTTATCCGCGCGGGCAGCATCCACAAGGCCAACGGTGGGTTTCTGGTGCTGCATATTGAGGATCTTCTGCAACATCCCAATGCCTGGGAAGGGCTGCTGCGCGCACTGCGTTCCAATATGGCCCGCATTGAAGATTCCGGCGAAGGCCCGGATACGCCCATCCGCACCAAGGGCATCAATCCCGAGCCGCTGCCCCTGAACCTCAAGGTGGTGCTGATCGGCGACGAAGAACTGTATGAAGGTCTGCTTGTCAATGACGACAGATTCTCAAAGCTCTTCCGCATCAAGGCCCACATGGCCGACACTACCGAGCGTAATGCCGCCAATGTGCGCGCCTACCTTGGGCACATTGCCACCATTATCAAGGAAACAGAGCTCCCCTGTTTTGACCGCACGGCTCTGGCGTGGCTCATCGACCTCGGGTCGCACATCTGCGAAGACCAGCGCCGTCTTTCGCTGCGATTCCCCGAACTGCGCGAGCTCATGATCGAGGCTTCGGCCCTGACACGCATGCGCAAGCAGGATGTGGTCACCGCGCCAGTGCTGGAAGAAGCCCACGCGGCGCGCATCTACCGGGCCAACCTGGTGGAAGAGATTTATATGGAGGAATACGACCGCAACATGATCAAGGTGCAGACCTCGGGTCAGGCCATTGGTCAGGTTAACGGTCTTTCCGTCACATGGCACGGCGACTTTGAATTTGGCCTGCCGCACCGGATTTCATGTACTGTGGGCGTGGGGCACGAGGGCATCATCGACCTTGAGCGCGAGGCCGAACTGGGTGGCCCCATCCACACCAAGGCCATGATGATCCTGAAAAGTTACCTCACTGATCTTTTTGCGCGCAAAAAGCCCCTGGTGCTCTCCGGTTCGCTCTATTTTGAGCAAAGCTACGCTGGCATTGAGGGCGACAGCGCCTCTGGCGCGGAACTGGCCGCCCTGCTCTCGGCCCTTGCCGATGTGCCGGTGCGCCTTGATCTGGCCTTTACCGGGGCTGTGAGCCAGACGGGACAGATCATGGCTGTGGGCGGCGTTACCCGCAAGATTGAGGGCTTTTATAATGTTTGCGCCAGCCAGGGACTCACGGGTACGCAAGGGGTTATCATGCCCTTTGACAACGTGGATCACCTCATGCTTGCGCCCAATGTTATTGAAGCGGTTGAGAAAGGTCAGTTTGCCGTTTATCCTGTGCGGCGCATTGAAGAAGCCCTTGCACTCTTGACTGGTCTTTCAATCGGTCGCAGACTGAAACAAGGCGGCTTTACGAAAAACAGCCTGTACGACATGGTTGACCGCAGGTTGGAGCGTCTGGGCGATTACGCGCAGAATGCCTTTCGCCGCACCAGAAAATCCAAAGAGGGATAATTCTGCGCTGCCCGTGGCAGCTGCAAGATAACCCTCTGGGTATTTTCACATTGAAATGTTTGCCTTAGGGCGGCGCACGCTTGCCGTGATGGCACTGTGTGGTGCGGTTTTTTACAAAAATCCGCGTTGGTCAGGCAATCAGTTTACTGTCGGCCTGCTCACGAGAACAAGCAATAACCTCACGCATACCTTGACTTTACGGGTTTTATGTGTAATGGGGTCAACGCAAGGAAAAACCTTATGCCTCACTCTAACCCAGCAAAAGCCGTGATGAACAAAAACAAGAAAGAAGCGTTGCTTCAGGCCGCCAAAGAACTTTTTGGCGAATGCGGGTATGTGGAAACCACATTTAAAAAAATATCCGACAAAGCTGGCGTTGCCCTCGGGTTGCTGACCCACCACTATGGCAACAAGGAAAAGCTGTTTCTTGCCTCTGGGCTTGATGTTCTGGAACGCTTTCTCGTAAGGCTGCGCGCAGCCACCGCCGAAGCCACCTGTGGTTACGACGGCGTCATGCGTTTTTGCAAGGCATACCTTGATTTTTCAATCGACAAGGATTCCAACTGGCTGGTACTTGTGCGCTGCTCGCCCTACAGCGACATGAAAACCAAGACCGACCGCGATATTATGGATTCCATGTTTTCGCAGGTACACAACGAGCTTGAGCGAGTTATCGCCAAGGGCGTGGAAGACGGCAGCCTTGTGAAGGTTGACAGCAAAAGCACCGCTCAGGTGATCATTTCCCTCATGGTCGGTTCCAACCGTACTCGAGTGCTGACCCCTTATGCGATGCCCACCCTGTACGAAGATGTCCTTGATTTCATTTCCCGCTCCATCAAGGCATAGAGCTTGTTAGCAACACATAGTTGGGCCGTCGGTCGTAAAGATCGGCGGCTTTTTTGCATCTTTTGTTGCCCAGCTGGTGTGTGCAGCAATGGAAAACATAAACGTTTTGCGCCCTGCCCTGCATTTGCGTGACAATCTTGTGCATGCTTGATGCTCCAGCAGGGCAATAAGGCTTGCCGAGCCACAGCGCTTTGAAGTAAATTCAAAATGTTCAGGGTACATTATCGCGAGTGAACAGTTCTATTCGCTTCATTATTCTGTGCGGATTGCCGGGAGCTCTGGGCAGACATGCCGTGGCGCTCGTAGACTCAACCCTTATTGAGGAGACGGTTTTTATGCAAAGGCTTGCCAGCATACCCTTGTGCCTTTTTCTTGCTGCAGGATTGTTGATCTCGGGCTGCTCCAGCAAATATGGCGACCAGAAAACCAAGGTCAATTATTATCCGCAGTGCTATCAGCCTGTTAACCAGTTGCGACAGGACGAAAACAGCACGGGTAAAAGCACTGCCGCTGGCGCGGTTGGCGGCGCTCTGCTTGGCGCGCTTATTGGCGGTCTTGCCACGGGCAAGGCCAGCGGCGCTGTGGCGGGCGCGGTTGCAGGCGGCGCTGCGGGCGCTGTGGCGGGCAACGTCTACGGCAAGTCCAAAGCTCAGGATCGCGATGCCGCATATCTGCACCAGTACAGCCAGCAGCTTGGCAGCGAGGCTGCCAGCATGAATCGCTCCACCGCCGCAGCCAAGGTTGCGGCCAAGTGCTATGACGAACAGTTCAAGCTTGCCGCCGGGCAGTTCAAGGCCGGGCAGATCACCCGCATGGAATTTCAGGACAGGTATAATGAAATCCGTAGCGGCCTTGAGGAAACCTCGTTTATCCTGAATGATACCGCCACCACCATGGCCAAGAAGGACAGCGAGTATCAGCAGTCTCTAGCCGAACCTTACACTTCTGCGCAGCCCAAGAGCTCTCCTACGGCTTCGTCTTCCAGTTCTGGCGCTACCAAGTTCAAAAAGGGCGCAACCGCGCAGCCCAAGAGCACTCCTGCGGCCAGCGCCTCGCGCACGCCGGAGCAGAACAACGTTGCCGCGCAGGCCTCGGAGTGGAAATCTTCGCGCGAGGATCTTGAAACCACGCGCCGCGATGTGAACGCGCGCATGTCCAGTTACGAAGAAACTGTCAATAACCTGCTGGGATAACACTGCTGCCGCGCAGCCGCTATTTCTATGGCGGTTGCGCGGCTTTTTACTGCGCCGCATATACCGCGCGGAGCCATAGATGAACGAAAGCCAACACCCTGTACCACCTGAAACACCGCCAAGCGCCGCTCCTGCCGAAGGTGTCGCACCTGCTGCGGTTGTCCTGCCCTGGTATCGCCGCCCTTTTTTCTGGGGTGTGCTGCTGTTTCTGGGGCTTTTGCTGCTGACCGCATGGCTGTTCTGGAAAGAATGGCAGCAGGCCGAGGCCTCCAAGGCTGCTGTTGCCGCTCAGACAGAACAGTGGCGCGAGCACAACGCGGCGCTTGAAACGTTTATGCAGCAATTGCGCGCCCTGCTTGCCAAGGACCCTTGCGAAGTAAAGCAGGGGCTTGGGCTTGTCACCCCGCCTGCGGGTGTCATGTGGCCTCCTTTGGGGTCAGGGTCTGGCGCTGCGCATCAAAACTCTGGACGTGCGGATGCAGCCACGCTGCCGCCCACGGCAGACGCCAAAACGCAAGTGCCGCCCACGCCCATGCAACAGCAGACGCCCAAAAATGTTTCCGAGCTGATGGAACAGGGCACAGTGCTTGTGCTGGCCATGCGGGAAGAAGGCCTTTCCATGGGTTCCGGCTTTTTTGTGGCCCCGGGCTACGTGGTTACCAATGCCCATGTGGTTGGTAACGCCCCACAGGCGGTCGTTGTGAACAAGGCCCTGGGCAGACCTTATGAGGCAACTGTGCGTCAGGTAACTCACGACAACGGGCAGGATTTTGCCGTGCTTGGCGTTAACGGCGCATCTGGTGTTGTGCCGCTCAAGTTTGCGCCGAGCGTGAGCCGCACCGAACGCGTGAGCGCCTGGGGCTTCCCCGGCGCCGTCACCACTGACGATCCAAAATTTGCGGCCCTGCTCAAGGGCGATGAAGCCGCCGCCCCCGAAGTGGTGTACACCGAGGGCGTTGTGAGCGTCATTCTTGAGCGCAAGCCGCCGCTTATTGTGCACACGGCCACAGTCTCGCAAGGCAACAGCGGCGGGCCGCTTGTCAACGACAAGGGCGATGTGGTGGGCATCAACACCTTTATCAAGCTGGACGATGCCTCCTACAGACAATCCAGCCTCGCCATTGTCAGCACGAGCCTGGCAGCGTTTTTGCGCTCGGCGGGCGTTCCCGTCACTATGGCCCAGAGCAGTGAATCCGCCGGAGGCAAGCCATGAGTACCCGCATTGCGGTCAGTCTGCGCGGTCAGATGCGCGCGCTTGCCAGCCAGGGCATCTTTGCCACCGACTGCTATGAACAGCTGAAATCCATCCTGCTGCAAAAGCTCGGGCCGGATCATGCCGCCCTGCTCGCCGAACCGCAGCACAATGCCGAGGGCAACAGCGTTGACTGGTATGCCGAAGGCAATGGCCCGGCGGTTCCTCTTGCGGAACTTTCGGAGCAGGATGCTCAGGCTCTGCGCGCCCGTGCGGGCACGCTGGCTTCCGATATTGCCGGGTTGTCCAGCGACCTCACAGCAGACGCTCAGGCGCGGCAGGCCCTTTCGGGCCAGTTGCTGCGGCTTGCCCTGCAACACCCGGCGGACGAAGACATCTGGTCTGTGGATGGCCGCCCCGTTCTTATTAACTGGGGTTTTGCCCCTGGCAGCGTGGGCGCGCAACCGCAGGACCTCACCCGGCTTGGCGGAGTGCTGCCGCCTCCCCCGCCGCCCGCGCCTGTAGCTGCTGTTCCCGTGGCTGTGCCGCCGCGCAGCGGGTGCCTGCCGTGGCTGTTGCCACTCCTGCTCTTGCTGCTCCTGCTCTGGCTTTTGGGCGCGGCGCTGGGGCTTTTGCCTTCTCCTCTGCCTTCGGGCTGCTTGCCCGTTGACCGCAGCGTTCTGGAGGCCGAAAAACAGAAAGCCGCCGCCAACGAAGATCAGCTTGCCCTCCTGTGGCGTCAGTTGCAGGAGCGTGCGGCCCTGTGCAAGCCTGTTGCGCCTCCGGTAACGCCAACGCCCCCCAAGGTTGAGGAAAAGAAGGAAGAGCCCAAGCCCGACCCTGAAGTGGTGGAACCCTTCCTTGGTGAAACGCCTGTGGAGCCGCCCAAAGTGGCGGAAGCTCCCAAGCCCAAGCCAAAGCCTGAACCCAAACAGGAACCCAAGCCCCTGCCCAAGGAAGAACCAAAGCCGCAGGAGCCGCCCAAACCCGCGCCCAAGAAGAATGACAACCTTGCCATTCCTGAAGACGCGGCCAAAAAGAACGATCTGACTTTTCTTGAGGGCTGCTGGACAAGCGAAACCGGCCTGTATTCGCACCCCTCCAACGAGCCGATCATTGCAGAATACTGCTTTGACAAAAGCGGCAAGGGCCGTCGCCTTGTGCGCGAACGCAATGGCCAGGTGTGCAGCGGTTCGGCCTCGGCGCGGTTTCAGGGCAACCAGTTGCAGTTTGATTCCAGTCAGGCCCGTTGCCCGCGTGGCGGCACCTATGTTCCGCAAAAGGTTGAATGTACCGGACAGGAAAACACCACCCAGTGCAAGGGCAGAGAGCTTGGCGGGGCCAATCTCAAGTGGGATGCC
Organism: Desulfovibrio intestinivivus; assembly: GCF_053570665.1. Lineage (NCBI taxonomy): Bacteria > Pseudomonadati > Thermodesulfobacteriota > Desulfovibrionia > Desulfovibrionales > Desulfovibrionaceae > Desulfovibrio > Desulfovibrio intestinivivus. The sequence continues at coordinate 2,770,170 of NZ_JBRBQT010000001.1, forward strand.
CGTTTCAAAAGGAAATAATGATGGATGTCATACCCCGTTACCTTTCGCCGGTCAGCATTATTCCCGGCGGCTGCCCGCAGTTTCTTGATTTCTCCATGCCCGAAGATGCCGTTAAGCGACTGCGGCGGTATTTTCGCGAAGAAAAAAAGAAAGAATCTGACGAGCAGACGCGCTACACCCACTATCTGCGCTGCCTGACAGAAACGGAAAACGGTTTTATCGACCAGTTGAGCGGCCTGCCCTGCGATGAGGACTACAGCATTGAAGCCCGCCGCGCGCTGGATGCCTGGGAAGGCCACTGGCTGCCCATTCCTTTTTTGCGCACGCTCGACCAGCCCTGGCCGGACGGCGGCAAGCGCTTTGAATGCGGCCCTTCCAACTGGGCGCGGGCGCGGGTTATGCGCTCCGACAGGGATGACAGTCTGCTTCGCGTTGTGCTCATGTTTGACACCAATGTGGAAGACCGACCCGCTCAGGGCGAACAATACCATGCGCTTTCGCCGCAGGATGTGACGGCCCACGGGCATTTCATGCTGGCCCACCTCGTGCGCGACAATTCGTGGTTTCTCAACGCGGCCTGGGTGGATGAATGGCTCCACGGCCTCTACGATGCGTGGAAGCAGTCGCAGCACCGTGGGCGCGGCGCATGGTACGATGGCTACCCCTACGTGCTGGAGCATCTGGCCTCCTACCTCACCTGGCTTGACGTGGTGCGCCTTGCGCTCAACGATCTGGCTGCACAGGTCATCAATCCTGACCGCGATACCCCGGTGGATGTGGATCTCGTGCTGGATATCGGCAATTCGCGTACCACGGGCATCTTGGTGGAAACCCTGCCCCAACGCATTACCAACCTCAACGACAGTTACCTGCTTGAGCTGCGCGATCTGAGCCAGCCGGAGCACATCTATTCCGACCCCTTTGAAACGCGTGTGGAATTTGCGGACGCGGCCTTTGGCAATGATGCGCTTTCGCGCCGCTCGGGCCGCCAGACTCCGGCCTTTGCCTGGCCTTCTGCCGTTCGCATCGGGCCGGAAGCCGCCCGCCTCGCCACGCAGGCCGTGTGCGCCGAGGGCACGACAGGCATGTCCAGCCCCAAGCGCTACCTGTGGGACGAGCGCCCATGGCAGCAGAGCTGGCGCTACAACACTGGCGGCAAGTCAGAACCCATGGTCAGCCGGGGGCTGTTTCCGCGCCAATTGAACCCGCAGGGCACGCCGCTTTCGTGCTTTGACGACCCCATGTTCAAAAAAAGTCCCGCCCTGCAAAAGCAACAGCCTGAGCCGATTTTTGAATCGCTGTTTACGCGCTCGTCGCTCATGCTCTTCATGCTGGGCGAAATCCTGACTCAGGCCCTTGTGACCATCAATTCGCCTGCCACGCGCGCGCGCCGTGAACTGCCCAACTTGCCCCGCAGGCTCAGAAGGCTCATTTTTACGGTGCCTACGGCTATGCCCGTTGCGGAAAAACGTATTTTCCGCCGCTGGGTCACGTGGGCCGTGCGTGTGGTGTGGGATGCACTGGGCTGGAGCCAGTGGTATACGCCCCGCCTGCAAACCCGCAGCCTTACGGGCGATTACCGCCAAAGCCCGCAGGTGCGCTGCGACTGGGACGAAGCCAGTTGTTCGCAGCTTGTGCTGCTCTACAACGAGCTTGCCGTCAAACAGCATGGCGACGCGCACCATCTCTTCCGCCTCATGGGCAAGCCGCGCGAGGCCTGCGGCAACCATCCGTGCATCCGCATGGCTTCCATTGATATTGGCGGCGGCACAACCGACCTTTCCATCACCACCTTCGAGCTTGCCAGCGGCGAGGGCGACACCGCACGCATCAAGCCGCATACTGAATTCAGGGATGGCTTCAACATTGCGGGCGATGAAGTGCTGCGCGAAGTGGTGGCCAACCATGTGATTCCGGCCATTGGCCAGGCTCTGGCCCGCGAGGGGCTTGCAGAGCCGCGCTCGCTTCTGGGGCAGCTTTTTGGGCGCGATTCCATCGGCATGTCGCAGGAAGACCGTAACACCCGCCTGCGTCTGGTACGGCAGATTGCCGTGCCCGTTGCCCTCGGGCTGCTGGCAACCTGCGAAAATCCCGACCTGCGCGGCAGTGTCTTTAACTGCACGCTGGGCGACTTTTTTGAGCCTGACCCTGTGGGCAGCGGAGAAACGGCTGATGCTGCGGCAGACACGGCGGCGGACGCCGCACCAGCTGCGGCAAAGCCCGCAGCGGACTCGCCCCGGATCAGCCCGGCAGTCCTCGCGCCACGTCCTCAGCCTGCAACACTGCGGGATGTAAAAGCAATGGTGCGGCGTTCCGCATCCTTCATCCAGAACTTCAACATTCTTGATGTGCCCATCAGCGTCAATCAGGCCGCTGTGGAAGAAACCATCCGCAGCACGCTTGGCTCAACGCTTTCCGCCCTGTGCGAAGTGGTGCACATGTACGATTGCGACGTGCTGCTGCTCACCGGGCGGCCCAGTTCGTGGAACGGCGTTATCGCCACAGTGCTTGCCAAGCTGCCCGTGCCGCCCGACAGGATCATTCCCATGCGGCGCTATCACGCTGGCTCGTGGTATCCCTTTGCCGATGCGCAGGGCCGCATTACCGACCCCAAAACCACGGTTGTGGTGGGGGCCATCCTCTGTGCGCTGGCCGACGGGCACCTTGAAGGCTTCTCCTTTGATTCCGGCGCGCTCAAGCTTACGTCCACCGCGCGTTATATCGGCGAGATGGATATTAACAGCCAGCTCAAGCGCCCCAAGGTCTGGTTTACCGTGGATGTGGACAGCAAGGACGGCACGGACAAAACCCGGGCCGTGGCCTTCAGTGGGCCGCTTTCCATCGGCTACAGGCAGCTGGATGCAGAGCGCTGGCCCACTACCCGCTACCATCTGCTGACCTTTGCCACGGAGGAAGCCCGCTCCCGCGCTTCGGGCCGTCTTCCCTACCGGGTTGAGGTCAGCCTGAGCGTTGCCGATGCCCTGGATGAGGAAGATATCCGCAGCGAGACGGACAAGGATCGCCGCAGCGAAGGCGAGTTCCGCATTGATTCCATCGTGGATTGCCAGGAGCGCAGCGTTGACCGCCGCGATCTTGAAATCCGCCTGCAAACCCTGAAACTGGACGAAGGCTACTGGCTGGATACGGGCATTGTCACCGACGCCGGATAATTGAGGATGGTTATGCAGCAGCAGGATATGGATTTAGCGCGGCACTGCCGCGAACTGGCGGAAACTTCCCGTTCCGCAGGGGCATGGCTTCAGGACAATGCCGAGCTTGTGGGCAACGAACGCGCGGCCCTGCAAAAGGATCTGCGCCATGCGGCCCGCTTTTTCGGCAAGTGCGAGCAGGCGGCCCGCCGCAAGATGTGCGTAGGCGTGTTTGGCCCCAGCCAGTCGGGCAAGTCCTACCTTATCTCGGCCCTTGCCAGTGATGCAGACAAGGTGCTTCTGGCCGATTTTTGCGGTCAGACCTTCAATTTTATCAAGGATATCAACCCAGAAGGCGGCAAGGAATCCACGGGGCTGGTCACGCGTTTTACCACCACGCCGCCTGAGGGTATTACCGAGGCCTACCCCATCCGTCTGCGTCTGCTTTCAGAAACTGACGTGGCCCGGGTGCTCGCCAATACGTACTATGCGGACTGCGACCACAAGGACGCACCCAATGCCGAGGCCCTCGCCAAGGAGCTGGAGAGCCTTCAGGGCCGCGCCCAGTCTGCTCCCGTGCCCGGCGGCATGAGTTTGGACGATGTGGAAGAGCTGCGCGATTATGTGAATAAAAACTTCATTTCGCGCCCCAGAGTGCAGATGCTCCAGAACGGTTACTGGGTGCGGGCCATGGAACTGGCCCCCCGTCTGGAGCTGGAAGACCGCGCCCGCCTTGTGGGCCTGATCTGGGACAGCGTGCCGGAATTCCAGGCAGTGTATATACAGCTTGGCGCGGCTCTGCGCCAGCTTGGCAACGCTGCCGAGGCATGTTGCGCCATTGACGCGCTCATACCCCGCAGCAACAGTATTATTGACGTGGCGCGGTTGCAGGGCCTCAACGAGCCGCTCGCAGACATGCTGACCCTTGTGGGCGCGGAGGGCCGCAAGGCTGACCTGCCGCGTGCGCTGGTGACGGCCCTTACGGCCGAAATCACCATCTACATGCGTGAAAAGCCGGATGATTTCTTTGACCACACCGACCTGCTGGACTTCCCCGGCTACCGCGCGCGCTATAAGTTCAGCGATCTGCGCGCCGCGCTGGACAGCCGCAAGGACATGCTTAAGGAACTCTTTCTGCGCGGCAAGGTGGCTTACCTCTTTGAGCGCTATCGCGAAGAAAAAGAACTCACCAGCATGCTGCTCTGCATCGGACCCAGCACCCAGGAGGTGCAGGATCTGCCGCAGGCCGTGTATGAATGGATATGCTCCACCCACGGCGAAACGCCGGAAATGCGCGCCAGCAAAGCGCCAGCGCTCTTTTTTGTGCTCACCAAGATGGACATGGAGTTTGAAAAAAAGGCCGGATCGCCCTCTGTGGAAACCCGCTGGACAACCCGGCTGGAATCCTCGCTGGTGAACTTTTTCGGTCAGGTGCACGACTGGCCGCAAAACTGGGACGGCACGCACCCCTTCAACAACGTCTTTTTGCTGCGCAATCCCAACTTTTTGTGCGAGGCCATTTTTGATTACGCCGACAGGCGTGAAACCGGCATCCGGCAGGAACAGCAGGCCTTTGTTGAAGAAGTGCGTCAGTCCTTCATGCAATCGCCACTGGTGCAGAAACATGTGGCTGACCCGGAACGGGCCTGGCAGGCGGCCATGACGCTCAACGACGGCGGCGTTGGCCTGCTGCGTCAGAGCCTGCGGCCCCTGTGCAACCCCGAACTCAAGCGGCAGCAGATCAGCGGCAGCCTTGTTGAAAAATGCGAGCGCCTGCGCACCGGGCTTGCACCCTTCTACCGCACGGACGACAGGGAAGAACTGCGCAGGCAAAAGGAGCAACTCACGCGCCTGCTGGTTTCGCAGATGGCCAAGGTTGCGGAAAAGCAGCTGTTCGGCGAATTTTTGCGCCGCCTTCAGGTGCGCGATTTTGACCTGTACGAAATCTGTCTCAACGCCCGCCAAAGCCCGGATGAAGGTCAGACCTCAGCGCCTGCGCAGGTTGTGGGCGCGCGCGTTTCCGCCAACGACATTCTGGGCGATATCTTTGGCGACGACGCCCCCGTGGCCGCGCCAGCGGCAGACGCCGTTGATGCAGAAGTAAAGGACAGCGCCCAGGTCTTTGCCGGAATGGTCATGGATCACTGGACAGGGCGGCTGCACGACCTCTGCAACGATGTGGAAGTCAGGGGCCAGCTTGGCCTGCCAGCCAAGGAACTTGACCAGTTCTGCCACGAGCTGGTGCAGGCCGCAGCGCGCTGCAAGCTGCGCGAAAATCTGGAGGCTGAGCTGCGCCGCTCATCGGCATTCAGCAACATGGCCCGCGAGCGCCTCATGTGGAAGCAGGTGAGCCTTGCTGCGGACGCCATCAACGCCTTTGTGGACTGGTGGGGCTTTGACCCACGCTTCAAGGATCAGACGCGGCGCACCGTTGTTGTTGGCGGCAAAAGCGTGCCCCTGTTTAACCCACCGCAGGAAATCAAGGGCGAACCCCGCATCGGCGAGGAAGAATCGCCCTATGACCGCCTGTGGTATACCGACTGGCTGCGCGCCATGGCCTACAGCGTTATGGCCAATGTGGATTTTGACGGCCAGCAGAGCGTCAACCCCGAACAGAACAACCGCCTGCGCGAACTTTTGCAGGCGTTCAAAGGATAACCCATGCGCGCCAGCATTTCAGCCGATACCGGGCGCGGCCCCGGCAACGGAATCATCGAGATTTTTGACGCAGGCGATGTGAGTGAACCCGGCTTTACCCTGCTGCGGGCATCTGACGGCAAATGTCTTGGCCCCCGTGGCTGGCAGGAGAGCGAAACCCTGCTCACCCCCGAGGCCTGGGACAATGACGGAGGCAGCCTGCGGCTGGCGGTCGGCCCTGCGGTGGTGGACGAAGTAGACAACCTCGATGCCTACCGCATCAGCCTGCGCGGCGTGGGCAGCTGCGCCCTTGCCGTAAAATCGCTCATATATTCCAACATTGCGGGCGGGCATGGCATGGGCGCTGGCACTCCGCAAACTCCCCCGCCTGTTGCACCGCCCGCCCCCGAGCCGGAGCCGGAACCAGTGCTGGAATCGCCGGAGCCGCCTCTGGCTTTTGAGGAGCCGCAAGCGCCCCAGCAGCAGGAAGCCCCGCTTGAAATGGCAAGCAAGGAGGAAGGCAAATCCGGCGGCAAGGCCGGGCTTGTGATCCTGCTGGTGCTCGCAGCCATTGCCGCAGGCGTAGCCGCGTGGTGGTTCTTGCTGCGCGAGCCGGAAAAGGCCCCCCTGCCCACGCCTCCTGAGCAGACGCAGAATGCGGACAAGCCCCAAAGCCCGGATCAGGCGCAGCCCAAGCCCGCAGATGCCGGTCAACAAGGTGCGGATGCCGCCAAACAGCCGCTTTCTCCGCTTGCCTCGGCGCGTGAGCAGTTGCGCGGGCAGGCATTGCCCGACGTGAGCCTTGCCATGGCAAAGCCATTGCGCAAGGCCGACGCCAAGCCCGAGGAAAGCGATGCCGCATTCTTGCTGCTGGAAGATGCAGCGCAGAAAGGCGATGCCGAAGCCATGTTTCTTGTGGGTCAGTTTTACGACCCGGCCAGCACCCTGCCGCGCGGCAGCATCCCCGCCGACCTCACGCAGGCCAAGCGCTGGTATGATCAGGCCCTGCAAAAGGGCCAGCCTCAGGCCAAGGCGGCACTGGACACGCTGAAAGAACACGCCCGCGCCCTTGAGGCCAAGGGTGATGCCGAGGCGCGCTCCCTGCTGCAAAACTGGCAATAAACGCGGCCCCGAGCAGTTTGACCTAGAATTGCTGTATTCCGCGAGGAGTTCACTATGCATTGCATGCCCATGTTTCGCCGTTGCTGCCTTGTAGCCCTGCTGGTGCTGGGCCTTGGCGTCTGCCTTGCTGGCACTGTTTCCACCTCTTCTGCCGCGCCCCTGTTGCAGCAGGGTAAAAAAACGCTGTTCCAGCGGGTGGTCAGCCATCCCGGCGCGGCCCTGCTGGCCGAGCCAAAAGCCGATGGCGCGGTGGTGCGCAAAAGCGTGGTGCCCTTTACGGTTATGTACGTCTATGACCGCAAGGACGCGTACCTTCAGGTTGGCGCTTCCACCGCGCAGCCCGAGGGCTGGATGGAAGCCGCCAAGGCTACGGACTGGAACCAGTCGCTCACCCTGCTGTTCACGCCCCGCACCGGGCGCGATCCTGTGCTGTTTTTCAAGACGGAAACTGGCTTGAACGAACTTTGCGCCGCACCAGACATGGAAAAAAGGCTTGATGCCCTTGAAGCACAGGCCGCAAGCCTGCGCCAGAGCAACCAGCCCGCGCCGGAAACCATGCCCGTCCTTGCCAGCGAACCGACGGACACGCAGGGCGCAGTGTCTGAAAAGCGCTTTTATCTCATGCCCATACTGGACATGAAAGACCCCTTTGACGGCGTCAAGTTTCTGCGGGTAGCTTCCATCGACCCAGGCAACGGCAAGAACAAGGACGGCAAGAGCGGCCCGCCCAAGACCGGCATTGCCCTTGTCATCGACACCACCATTTCCATGAAACCCTATATCGACCAGAGCCTGAATGTGGTTCGGCAGATATACGACAAGATTGAAAAAGACCACATGACCGACAACGTGGGCTTTGCCGTTGTGGCCTTTCGCAGCAGCACCAAGGCTACGCCCGGTCTGGAATACACCACCGAAGTTGTGAGCGATTTTGCCACGGCAAAAGACCGCAAAAGCCTTGAAGAAAAGCTTTCAAAAGTGCAGGAAGCCAAGGTTTCCAGCCACGATTTCAACGAGGATTCGCTGGCTGGCGTGTACAAGGCCGTTGAGGGTCTGAACTGGGGCGACTATTCCTCGCGCCTTATCCTGCTGATCACCGATGCAGGCCCGCTCAAAAGCGGCGACAAGTTTGCCTCGGTGGCAATGGGCCCAAACGAAGTCAACGATTTTGCCCGCCAGAAGGGCATCTGGATTACCGCCCTGCACCTCAAAAGTCCCGGCGGCAACGCCAACCACGCCTATGCGGAGCAGAGCTACCGCGCGCTGAGCAAGCTTTCGGGCAACCGTTCCAACTATCTGGTGGTGTCTGCGCCCACGCCTGCCAAGGGTGCGGAGCAGTTTGCCGCCATCACCAAGACTCTGGCAACTGGCATGCTCGATATGGTCAAGAACACCGCCGAAGGCAAGATCATGACCAAGCCCAAGGACGAAAAGCCGCAGACTGCCTCGGCGGAGGATCAGGCCGCCAATCTGGCAGCGACCCTCGGCTATGCCATGCAGCTTGAATACCTTGGCAAGACGCGTGAAAACGCCGCGCCTTCCGTGGTTAACTCCTGGATTGCAGACATGGATCTGAGCCAGCTTGCCAAAAGCAGGCAGACTCCCAGTGTTGACGTGGCCGTGCTGCTGACCAAGAACCAGCTCAACGATCTGAGCGCCCAGCTCAAGGCCATTATCGACAATGCCGAGCGCACCAAAAAGACTGACGCGCGCGACTTTTTCCAGGGTGTGCTTTCTGCTTCCACCCGCATGGCCCGCGACCCCAACATGCCCACACAGGGCAAGAATCTGGCCGAGCTTGGCGTGCTTTCAGAATTTCTGGACGGCCTGCCCTACAAGAGCGACGTCATGCTGCTGCGCGAGGAAGACTGGTACCGCATGAGCGTGGGCGAACAGACGGCCTTTATCAACCGCCTCAAATCCCGGCTTGCCCGGTATGAGGAATATGACCGCGACCGCGCCAACTGGGAAAGCTTCGGTCAGCCAAACCCCGGCGACTGGGTTTACCGTGTGCCGCTGAGCATGCTGCCCTAAGGCTTTTTGTCCCCTGCCCGCGTCAGGTGGCCTTTTTATTTAGGTCGAGTAGCAACAGCGTACACGCCCTTGATAAAAGGCTCCCTTCCTTGGCAGGGAACACAATTTCTCATAGTTTTTGCCCCAACGGGCACGGCAATGGGTCAGCAGACCGGCAACAGCAAAAGCCTGCGGCACGCCGTAATGCTGGGAGTTTTAATGTCCGACATGGTTTTCAGCCTGCGCAATATTGGCAAAACCCGTCCCGGTGACGAAGGCTTTCGCCTGCGCATCGAGCAGCTTGACGTGCCGCGTGGCAGTCTGCTGGCTCTGGTTGGCCCCAGCGGTTGCGGCAAAAGCACGGCACTGGATATGCTGGCATGCGCCCTCAGCCCGGATATGACGCCCGAGGGCTTTGCCCTGCCGCACACTCCCGCCGGGTCACGGCAAGACGACCTGCCCCATCCCGCCAGTGCCGCCGCCAGTTTTATGTTCAGCCCGCAGGCCGGTGCCACCACGGATATTCTGGCCGCGTGGCGCAGTGGCGGCACCGATGCTCTGGCCCTGCTGCGTCTGCACTATCTTGGCTATGTGCTGCAAACAGGCGGGCTGCTGCCTTTTTTAAGCGCGCGCGAAAATATCGTGCTTCGCTGCAAGAGCCTTGGCACCCTTGCCGCGCGGCAGGAGGCCATCACAACCGTGGTTGACCGGCTTGGCATCGGGCACTTGCTGGGGCATTACCCGGCAACGCTCTCCGTGGGCGAACGCCAGCGGGTCGCCATAGCTTCGGCGCTGGCGCACGGGCCATCGGTGGTACTGGCGGACGAACCAACTGCTGCGCTTGATCCTGGTCATGCGGCCAACGTGCTGCGGCTTTTTGCGGAGTTGGCGCGCCAGTTAAGCATCACAGTGGTCATGGTCACGCACAACCTTGAGCAGGCGCGTCAGGCCGGATTTGTGCTCGCGCCGGTACGTGTGGAACAGGACAAGGGCGGCAGCGCGTCCATCCTCCACTGGACAGGGAGGGCGGCCTGATCATGGCGGCGAATACCTGGACAACCATGCTGCGGCTGGCCTGCAAGGACTACTGGCACGAATTTCTGCTCTCGGCCTGCGCCGTGCTGGGGCTGGCAGCTGTGCTCACTCCCCTGCTGGTGCTCTACGGCGTAAAATTCGGCGTGGTGCAAACCCTCACCGAACGGTTGCGCAACGATCCCCGCAATCTTGAAATTTCACCCGTCATAAGCGGCAGATACACGCCAGAATATCTTGCCAAACTGGCAGCCCATCCGGATGTGGCCTTTGTGCTGCCGCGTACGCGCTCCATTGCCGCCACCATGGATCTGAGCGTGGGCAATGGCGATGCCCGCTCTGTGCTGGTGGCCTCGCTGGAGCCAACAGCCGAGGGCGACCCCCTGTTGCTGCGCTTTGACGCTGCGGTGCCGACCATGCCGCAATCGCCCGACACGGAAGCCATTGGCGTAACCCTGTCGGCATCTGCGGCGGAAAAGCTGCATCTTAAACAGGGCGACACCCTTAATGGAAAGGTTGAACGGCGCTTTCAGGGCAAGGTGCAGACTGCCCGCGTGGCCCTGCGCGTGGCGGCAGTGCTGCCCCTTGCCGCTCAGCAAAAGGATGTGGCCTACGTGCCGCTGCCTCTCATGGAAGCTACGGAAGACTACCGCGATGGTCGCGCCGTGCCGGAGCTGGGCGCGCAGAATGGCTGGACTGGCGAACCCCGCCCTCAGGGCGAGCGCGTCTATCCCGGATTCCGCCTGTATGCCCGCGGCCTTGACCATGTCATGCCACTGCGGGAGGCCTTTGCCGCCCAAAAACTTGATGTGTACACCCATGCGGAAGAAATCGAGCAGGTTACGGCGCTTGCGCGCGCCCTCAACCTGATATTTGCCCTCATATGCGCAGCAACAGGCATTGGTTTTCTGGCGTCCACCGCCAGCAACGTACTGGCTGGCATCAAACGCAAGGAGCGCATCCTCGGCCTGCTGCGGCTCCACGGCTTCACCACGGGCAAGCTCATGCTGTTTCCGCTGGCGCAATCGTTGCTCACAGCCCTTGCGGGTACGGCCCTGGCCTCCGGCGTGTACGGGGTGGCGGCCTTTGCCATCAACAGACTCTTCAGCGCCAGCGTTATCGGCATGGAGCAGGTATGCCTCCTGCTGCCAGAGCATTTTGCGCTGGCCTTTGCCGCAGTTTCGGGGCTTGCCCTGCTGGCCGCCCTTGCCCCTGCTTTGCGGGCTGCCCGCGTTGAACCCTCGGAGGTTATCCGTGAAATCTGATCTGCGCATCCGCAATTTCGCGCCCTTGCAGTGGAGTTTTGCCGCCGCTGTGTGCTGCGCCCTGCTCCTTGCCCCCTGCGCCTCGCAATCCGTGCTTGCGGCCCTGGCCCGCAAGGCCGATGTGAGTACGGCTGACGCCTATAATCCCAAACCGGCGGATAACGACATCATCCTGCCCATGCCCTGCGGCCTGAGCATGGTTTTCAAGCTGGTGGCAGTGCCCGCCAAAGGCTTGCTGTGGGATATGCCCATGCGCCCCGGTGTGGACGACAGCGCCCATCAGGATCGAGCCTTCTACGACCGGCGCTACAATACCGCGCTTTCCGGGGCTTTTACGCTTGAAGACCTGCCCGCCGCCTGGCGCAAACAGGCTCCGCAGGGGCAGAACTACTTTTACCTTGTGGCTAAGTACGAAGTCAGCAACCTGCAATGGCATGCCGTGATGGACAATGCCTGCCCGGATACGGCAAACCCTGGCGCAGAAGCGGCCCGCCCCGCTACAGATATGAGCTGGTACGATGCCGTGGACTTTACCCGCCGTTACACCACATGGCTTTTGCAGAACGCGCCCGATTCGCTGCCGCGCTTTGCTGGCGACCAGCGCAACGTAGGCTTTGTGCGCCTGCCCACAGAAACGGAATGGGAATACGCCGCGCGCGGCGGGCAGACTGCTGGCAGCCAGCTGCTGTTGCAGGAGGATTTTTTTGCCCTGCCCACCGGGGAGAGCAAGGCCGACTACGCCGTTTACAGGCCGGAGCAAGGCGCAAGGGCCGAGGGCATGGCAAACATAGGTTCGCGCAAGCCCAATCCGCTTGGCATTTACGACACCGCTGGCAATGCGGCGGAAATGGTGCTGGATGCCTTTCGCTTTTCAATGGCTGGGCGTTTGCACGGCTCTGCTGGCGGTTTTGTGCGCAAGGGCGGCTCCTTCCTCTCTGGCGATGCGGAGATTCTGCCTGGCCGCAGGGAAGAAATGCCCTTTTTTCTCACAGACGGCCCCGCACACGCCCGCGATCTGGGCTTTCGCCCTGTGATATCGGGTATCAACACTCCCGGCGGCGGGCGTCCGCAGGAACTGACCGCAGAATGGAACAAGGCTGGTGAAAAACTGGCCCCGCTGGCGCAGGACGGCCAGACCGCCCGTAATCCTCTTGATGAACTCGACCGCCTGCTGGCGGCAGCGCCGGATGAGGCATCCCGCAAGAATCTTCAGGATCTGCGCAATACCATCAAGGAAAACAATATCATGCTGGAACGCCAGAAGCAGCTTGAAGCGCAATCGCTGCTGCGTACCGGCGTATATATGATCGAAACCATAAGAAATTACTCCAGCAGACGTAACAGTTTGAAAACGCAAATCGAAAGTATGGAGCGTGAAAAGGCTTCCGCCAAGGGTGCGGCCCTTGAAAAGCTCAAGCAGATATTGGATACTGCCAACCGGGGCCTTGTGATGCTTGATACGAGCATTGAAAAGTCCCTCACCTTCTACCGCAGCAAGGTAGAAGAAAGCGCGTTGCTTGCTCCCGAAGTTCTTGCCGCCGCAGATGCATCCCTTGCAAAAGATTTCAGCGGCAATGACCCCTTCAATGAGAACATGCATCGAAACCTTGAACTGTATCGGCTCCACGTGGACGCGGTGCGCAAAAACAAAACCGTTTCGCGCGAGGCCATGCAGAAAGCAATTCTTGAACGCCGTTTTCAGTAGACAAAAGGAGAGAATCAATGGCTGACAAAATGCGTATTGGCTGGATTGGCACGGGTGTTATGGGCCTTTCGATGGCTGGACACCTTCAGGCAGCCGGCTGGCCGCTGACCGTATATAACCGCACCAAGGCCAAAACCGAACCCCTACTCGCCAAGGGCGCCAAGTGGGCCGACACCCCCCGCGCCGTGGCCGAAGCCTCTGACGTGGTCTTTACCATTGTGGGCTACCCCCATGATGTGGAAGAAGTGACGCTGGGCGAAAACGGCGTGCTGCGCGGCCTGGCCGCTGGCGGCATTGTGTGCGACATGAGCACCTCCAGCCCCGTGCTGGCCGAGCGCATTGCCGCTGCCGCCAAAAAGCAGGGCTGCGAATCACTGGACGCCCCTGTTACCGGCGGCGATGTGGGCGCGCGCGATGCCAAGCTCTCCATCTTTGTGGGCGGCGACAACGCGGCTTACGAGCGCGTACTGCCCTGCTTCAACAAGATGGGCACCAACATTTTGCACTGCGGCGGCGCTGGCTTTGGTCAGAAGGGCAAGCTTGCCAATCAGGCCGCCATCGCTGGCGTGATGATCAGCACCTGCGAATCCTTCCTCTTTGCGCAGGAAGCAGGCCTTGACGTCGCCAAGTGGATGGAACTTGTGGTTGCCGGTTCCGGCGGCAGCTTTGCCATGAACACCCTTGGCCGCCGCATGCTCAAGGGCGACTTTGCCCCCGGCTTCTTCATCGACCACTTCATCAAGGATCTGGGCCTCTGCCTTGACGAATGCCGCCGCATGAAACTTGTGCTGCCCGGCATCACCCTGGCTGACCAGCTTTACCGCATCCTGCAGGCCAAGGGCCAGGGCAGCAAGGGCACTCAGGCTCTGGTGGAATGCCTTGCCGAACTTTCGGCCAAGGATTGGCGCGCCTGCTGCAAATAACTGACGCTTCCGGGCCAGCAATGGCCCTTGTGCCCGTCCGGCTTCCGGGCCGGACGGGCAATGCATGACGAGCCTGCGCCCGCCACTTTCGGGCAACCATAAACAGGAGATCCGCCATGCCTTCCGCTTCTCCCGGCAGTCCGTTGGATGACCCGGCCCTGGAGCAGTACCGCCCCTTCATTCAACGCCGCACCCAAGCCTGTATGGCAGAAATTGAGCGCATACGCACCCTCTACGGTTCGCTGAGCGCCTACGCTGGTCAGCACCTCACCTTTGGCGCTCACCGCCTCACAACGCCCGCAGGCAACATCTGGCGCTGGCGCGAATACATGCCCAATGCCGAAAGCCTGTGGCTCACCACCGACAAACTGAACTTTCAGCGCCACGCCAAATACCGCTTTGAGCGCTGTGCAGACGGCATTTTTGAACTGGAACTGCCCGGCGATGCCCTGCAACACGGCACCTACGTGGAGTTGCGGCTGGTTCCCGCGCATGCGCAGGACGCGCAGCACCCCGGCAAGGCCCTCAAGCGCGTGCCAGCCTTTGCCAACTGGGTGGAACAGAACGCGGCTGTGCCGGAGCAATGGTGCGCCCGCCTGTGGCTGCCGAATGAACCCTACCGCTTCAAGCATCACCGCCCTGCCCGGCAGGCCTTTCCACGTATTTACGAGGCTCATGTGGGCATGGCGCAATCAGCGCAGGCGCACAAGGGCGACAGCGTGGGCAGCTATGCGGATTTTTGCCGCGACATCCTGCCCCACATCAAGGCTTGCGGCTACACGGCGGTACAGCTCATGGGCATACTGGAGCACCCGCTGTACAAATCCTTTGGCTATCAGGTGGGCAGCTATTTTGCGCCGTCCTCGCGCTACGGCACCCCGGACGGCTTTAAGGAGCTTGTGGACACCGCGCACGGCCTGGGGCTTGCGGTGATACTTGATGTGCCCCACGGCCACGCCAGCGCCAACACGGAGCAAGGGCTGGCGCAGTACGATGGCAGCAGGTATTTTTTTACCGAGCAGCAAAACCAGTGGGGAACGCCATCCTTTGACTTCAGTCAGGAGGCAACGCGGCGTTTTCTGCTCTCCAACTGCCGCTACTGGCTGGAAAAATTCCACGTGGACGGTTTCCGCTTTGATGCCGTGGGCAACATGCTCTATGCGGATTTTGGCGAGGATGACGACTTTTCTCATGTGGGGCGCTGCTTTTACGGCAAAAACGGCCTGCCCCGCGCAGATGTGAACGGGGAGCTGTATCTCAACCTTGCCAATGCCCTCACGCATGAGCTTGCCCCATCAGCCATGACCATTGCCGAAGAATTTTCCGGCATGCCGGGGCTGACCTGCCCGCCGGAGCAAGGCGGCCTTGGCTTTGATTACCGCTTTGCCATGGGTATTCCCGATTACTGGGCCAAGTGCATTGAAGAGCCGCGCGACATGGGCAGCCTGTGGTATGAAATGACCAACCATCGGCCCTACGACCGCACAATCAGCTATGTGGAATGCCACGACCAGCACATCAACGGCAGCGATGCCATGATCTGGCGGTTGCTGGGCGATGCCATGTATGGCCATATGGGCAACAAGGCCGAGAGCTGGAACATATCGCGCGGGCTGGCCTTTTATCGGCTCATGCGGCTTATAACGCTGGCAACGGCAGATGCGGGCTACCTGAACTTTATGGGTTGCGAATTCGGGCATCCCGAATGGCTGGATGCGGGAAAAAAAGCGCACCGTCAATGGCGGCTGGCGGACGACCCGGGGCTGAAATATCACTCCCTGGCCTCATGGGACAGGCAGATGCTCGCCCTTGTGCAAAGCCACCTTGAGGACTTTGCACAGCCGCCCATGTTCCGCTTTATACATGAAGAAAAACGCCTGCTGGCCTTTGAACGCGGGCAACTGCTCTTTGCCTTCAACTTTCACGAGCTTGAGGCACAAAAGGGCCTGCGTTTTGCTGTAAGCCCCGGCAAGTATGCGGAGCTGCTTTCGTCTGACGAAATCCGCTTTGCCGGGCATGGTAATCTGGCAGTAAAAAGCCCGCCAACAGAGCATTTTACTGCTCCCCTGCCGGGTCGGTATGAGGGGGATATCACCCTGTATCTTCCGCCGCTTGTGGGATTAGTCTTAAAAAACGCAAAATAATGTTGCAAAAATGTTGACAGGCAGGGCTGTTCCGCGTAGTTACTCTTTTCGCGTCGGGATGTAGCGCAGCCTGGGAGCGCACTTGAATGGGGTTCAAGGGGTCGAAGGTTCAAATCCTTTCATCCCGACCAGAGATTTGAAGGGAATTCATGGAAACATGGATTCCCTTTTCTCGTTTGTGGCTTTTTTTACAAACCCTAGTATGGCACGAAATGATTTTAGAAATTATCAGGGGGTTGCCATTTTGAAGAAATGATATTTAACTAGGTACAAAATCAGCATAAGGTAAAGTGATGGATATTATATATCATTATGATTCAGAATTTCATTTTTTGTTAGGCTACACGAATGAGCAGCGCCAAGACGGTGTGCCAATACCAGCACACTCCACTTTAATAGAGCCACCTCAGTTTTTGGAGGGGCAAATCCCTGTTTTTGACACTGAAAATCAGTTATGGAAAATAGTTGAGGATACTTTTTGGCGTCCAACATTTGAAATGCAGCCTAGTCTTCAGTCTGAAGCCTGCGATATTAGCACACCCTATGAGATAGTAATGCCAATGTCGGCTTTTATGAAGACTTCAACTAAATCTATTAGCTGCTTATTAAATGGGTCACTTTTTACTATTTCTCTTTTTGAACATGTTGCCATGCTAAACACTGCATGTGTAAAAGCATATGAAAATTTATCATCTACGTTAAAAGATATATCTTCGTCATATATTAAAGTTGCAAATTTTAACTTTCCGTTAAATTATATTGAATATAAAAATTCTGTACACAATTCAATATATATAATGAGATCAATTTGTGACTTGCTGGTAATGTCAATTTCGCTTGAATTATATAAAAATGACATTTGGAAGGATAAAAAATTTTCGACGGATTGCATTGGAAAAATTTTAAATGCAAGGAGTGATAAAGAAAAAAATATAAAAGACCATATAATAAAAAACGATTCTGACTTAGTTTTTTTAGAAAGAATTAATAATATTAGTAATGGATTAAAACATTCTTTTTTAAACTGTGAAAGTGGACAACAGATGATTAGTGATTATCCAATTATAAATGTTTACTATGCTCATTATAATAATTTCGGAGGACAAAATATAATTACATACAGAGAATATATAAACATACTCATGATTCACATGGAGAATTTTTTACATAATGTTTTTCAGTAAATGAATAAATTTTTTGTAATTGCAGCACAATGGCGCTGGATAGCGCCAAGTGACTTCTAAGTAAAATGGAATGTTCGGCAATTGAAGAGTTTGAATATTCGTCATCCCCTAATCCACTCTACGACATTCCCAGGCTGCACTTTTTATGGCAACGATTAGAGCTAATTGATAAAAAAAATTGTAAATCACAATTCAGATTTTTACCTCAAGAGCGATGATGCCCCGGCCATAAAAAGGGCCGGAGAAATCCCCGGCCCACTAATCGAGCTGACAGCTTGTCGTTTCCTATACCTAGAACGTAAAGCGCAGGCCAAGGCTGAATTCATTGGCATACGGAGTATTGCCGATGGAGACCTTGTTGTCGTCAACGCGCTTGCTGATGTCGGTATAGCCCAGCCCCACAAAGCGGTAGGCCAGATCTGCCGAGATGTTTTCCGTAAAGGCATAGGAACAGCCCGCGCCGAGATTCCATGCAAAAACGGTATCATACTGCGTCAGGCTGCCGGAATCCCCATCGCCGTCAACATCTGCAGTGTACTTGGTCTTGATGAATCCCATGCCAAGGCCGCCGCCGAGGTAAGGAGTAAAAGCCGTGGAGTTGTGGAAGTCCCAATATGCGTTGGCAAACAGCGTCTGCACGCCCCACTCGCCCTTAAACGAGGCCGTTCCGCCATTTACCTTCTGATCCCAGGTCTTGGTCATATTGCTTCGTATCGCGTATTCCAGTTCTGTACGCATGGGCACCTGAAACTGCGGGTAAAAGTCGTACCCCACAAAAATGCCGCCCCCAACGGTGTTTTGCGAATACTGACCTACGCCAAGCCCCTTCACATCCCCGCTCAAAGAGAACGGGCCAGTGCTCTGAATGGAATCAATAAATTTTAGACCGCCATAAACGCCGGTGTTTTCCGCAGCCGCAGGAGCCGCGAGTGCCAGGGACAGAACCAATGCAAGCATAAGACGCTTAAACATGATGACCCTCCTTGGTTTTGCCAAAAAAAACAGGTTTGTTTTCTGCATATTCCTTTTTTTTCTTGACGACAACAGTCAGGCAACTGTTTTTGGCACAAATTATGCTTGGTGAGATAAAAAAGACAGATTTTTTAAACTTACAGGCAGGGGAATCTGGTTTTTTGTCGATAGAAAGCGGAAAAACAGCCGTTAGAAACGAGAAAAGGGAATTCATGTTTCCATGAATTCCCTTTAAATCTCTGGTCGGGATGAAAGGATTTGAACCTTCGACCCCTTGAACCCCATTCAAGTGCGCTCCCAGGCTGCGCTACATCCCGACGCGAAAGGTGTATCTACGCGGAACTGCCGAGCCTGTCAACTTATATAATCATTCCAAGATTTTTCCTTTAAGCGGGCGCTACACGGCGCAAATCCGCGGCACACGAGATAATCTCCCTACCATATCTCCCAATGCGGGCCGCCGTGCTTAAACCTCTTTCCATCCATCTGATTGCGGGCGAAGAAATCTGCCGGGTAAGTCACTCGGCTATTTTGACTTGCATTGTCCCTCACGCTGCGCAATTTTAGAAAAGCCGCCCCGGCTGCTGTTGCGCAACTGCAAACCATCCTTCGCCAGAATCCGACAGTGATACTGCTCTACGCCGCAAAAGCTACAGAAATGAATAATGCCGTGGCGTTGAAAGAATATATTGAAGATATTTTTCATGTGATACGCAATATAATGAAGCTATAATAATATTAAAAATTACTGATTTTTCCATATTATTACCGTAAAAGGATGGTTTACATTATGAATACAGAAGATCAAGAAAAACTATTAAAAAGTATAACTTCTGCATTACATGAAATATTCAACAATACTAATCTTCATGAACCACAACTGGTGGCAAACCTAGTTTGGCATCTTCCTCACTATCTGAACAGCACACTTCTTTCCCATGGCAATTTCATCAAAACTGGTGGCGTATTTATACACGCGCATCCATTTGTTAAGATCGATCATTTCCCGGATAAAACTCAAAACTATGTTGAACTAGGCGATCTTTTACTATTGCGAACAGCATATCGTAATGGGCAGCTATGTGATCGCCGTGCAATCCTTTTACAAGCCAAGAAGATTGGCGGCATTCCGGCACTTCCAGACAACATAAATCAGCACCATCTTTATGCGAATTGGCCCATATTTGAATACGTACGCTCATCCAGGCACTTGAACGGACAACTACGCCACTTGCGGGGGCCTGATTTATACAACGCAACAAAATATTTACTGATCGGCAATGAAGACGCAGAAAATTACCGCATTTGCTGTAACTATTATGGCTGTGAACCGGCAATAATTTGCAGTTGTCTTCAGCCAATTTTGACAGCACATCCATCTGCACCTCAGCTTTCACATTATTACTGTTTTGCCCGCGAGTTGCTTGATTTCATTCTTGGAAACTCTGGTAAACCGTACAGCACGGAAGTGCACCATGCTGAAACTGGTTGGAATATGGTCATTAAGGACCTAACAAGCTGTATTGGTCTGCATTACTCTAAATTTATGAGTAGAGCATCACGGGATGCTTCCAGAGCACGCAGTGCTGGCAGCAATACCTTTTTTGTGTCTGGCAAAGCCGAAAAGCAATCCATATTGTCAAAGATAGGGGTGATGCCAGAGGGGGACAGCTCTTTTGGCCGTGATGTTCCACCAGATGTGCCTGACAGAGAATACATTGGTGACTATGACGATGATGGTGGAATTTCTGCACTAGAGTTTACGGTTCATATGGAAGGAACGGAATAATGCCCGGTGTACCAATGAAACAGCGCAGGCTGCGTGGAACGACCAGTAATGGCATTAGGAAGGATTGCATGCCATGTTGAAGCCCTCAACAAACTTATTCGGAAAATCAGCGGCAAAAATTGCCAGCCATCTGGCGCGTACGGCACAAAGAAAAGAAAGATGGCAGGCCTTGCGCACGATTCTGCACAAAGGCTCCCTGCCACCATCTATCGCTCAAGGCTAACAGATAACCGCTTTTGCGGGCTGTTACTGATTTATATGTAACATGGCATGATGCGGTCGCCGCTTCAGGCTGCAACTACCACGGCATCACGCCCCGCTTCCTTGGCAGCATACAGGGCTTTATCTGCGCGGATCAGCATGACGGCCAGCGCCGCCTCGGCGGATTCTGGCGATTCCACCATGTCTGTCATATCTGCGCATACCGCCACGCCAATGCTTATTGTTACCGTGAGCTTGCTGCCTTCGTGGAACGAGGGGTTCGCTCCCACCGCTTGCCGTATGCGGTGGGCAAGCTCTTCGCCTTGCCGGGCATCCGTACAGGCAACAAGAACCACAAACTCCTCGCCTCCATAGCGCACTAGAAGGTCCGCACTGCGCACGCTGGCATTGATTATCCGCGCAGTGTGCTGCAACACCATATCGCCCGCATTGTGCCCAAAGGTGTCGTTGATAGTTTTAAAGTGGTCGATATCAAGCATCAGGCAAGCGCACTGCTGGCCTGATGAATGCGTTTTTTTAAGAAATTCCGTACCCATAACCTGCAAAAAACGACGGTTATGCAGGCCTGTCAGCGCGTCTTTCAGGCTCACGGCCTCGGCCTTTTTAATCTGCCTGGCGACCCTGAAACTCATTACGGTAAACGCATCAAACAGAATTTTGAGTTCGCTGGGCATATCTTTCTGGTCACACAATTGCCCTGTTGCCTCATAATTATTTTTACGCAGCTCAAGCGCATAGGCCGTCAGCTCCTCAAGCGGAGCTTCAATGCTGCGACAAAAGCGCCGCATGAGTGGCATCATGAACAATATGGCGCACAGCGATCCAAGGCCGACAAAAATTGTAAGCCAGCGGTACCCTGTCAGAATTTCGTCTACTGACCGAAAATACACCAGCCGCCAACCACCACTCCCAACAGCAACGGAAGCGCCGAGCATGCGCACGCCCTGATCGTTCACAAATACCTGACCATATTCATCAAGTTGCATAAGCTGCAAGGGAATTTGCTTTGCTGCATCGTCTGCGTTGCTTGCAACCACCCTGTGGGGGGCGAGTATGTTTCCCTGCGCATCGCACAGTATCAGCCCCTGCTTGTCCGGCACAAAAGATCCGCGCAGCCATGCGTCAAGCTCGCCCACGAGAATGGACAAAAATACGACTCCGTCAAATTCCCCAGCCTGATTAGTCACTGGCATTGAAAACATGCACACGGGCTTGCCAGAAACACGCCCTTTGATTCCTGTAGTAATTGCACGGCGGCCCATCATTGCTTGTTTAAAGTAATACCTGTCGCCCCCGTACAAACCAGGTTTGCCCATAGAGTCAATTTCTGAAATGCCCTGCGCATTAACAAATACCGCTGCTGCAATGCCTGTGTGGCTTTCATCGTAATCGCTAAATTCTTTTGCAGCACTCTTCATATCTGATCTGTGCGCTTTAATAATTTTTGTCAAAAATGAAACATCCTGAAAGCACACGTCCACATAAGCTTCAATTGTATTTTTATTTTGGCCCAGAGTTTCAGCAAGTTGCTTTTTTTCATGCTCGATAAGGCGTTCTTGCTGAAAGAAAATAAAAAAAAGAGCCGCAATGATAATTGGAATGCAGACAATGGCAATAGTATAAGCGCGGATACGCCCCCTGATCGTATCAAACCGAAAAATATTCATAAGCTTATGTCTGTTCATGACCATCTCACTAACTGCTATATTTTACTTTTTTGCCTGTCTGAAATCATAAGCAATATCTGTTCCAGTACATTTTTGTTTCCTGTCAAAATATTGGTAACAAACCACATATCTTGTGCATACGATAAATAATAATGAAAAGGAGATAGTTTTTCAGAATACAAGCAGTGTGGTAAATCATTATATTTATGCTGGATAAAACTATAGAAAATGTCTTGAAACATGGTACATGGCAATTACTTGAGACCGTTCCAAGGGTATTCACTTATCGGATAAATTTTTTTCATGTTTATGCCGGATCATACATTTCAAGAAAATAGTGAGTTCAAAAAGATTATTGAGCGCATCTGCTCCTCAAAATACTATAAAAATATGAACCTCAATTTTGTGAGCAATTTTTAGCGCATCAAAACATACATACACCACCAATACAGCAGTAATCAGTTCAAAAATTAGATATCTTGATTGCAATAATTGCACACAGTCCTGTCCAAAAAAGTAATATCAACATAATTACGACAAATCACGACACTATTTATAAAGCAATTATTATCGAATGTTATATTTTTAGACATCTGTTATTTCGCACAAACTCCAGCATGTGAAAAAAATATTTATATTTATGAAACATAAACATTATAACATAAATTCCGTAAACCAAATTGCAGCATCACTACTATTGATACCAACGCATGCCACGGCTTTATAAACAGCAAACAGTTTCTGCCGATGCGCCTTGTTAGCAATATTGCGCTGTAAATCGTCCATTATGATATTAAATTGCCTGCGGAGGAACTGTTTTGATCAGCCAGATACTGCATACGTTACGCGGAAAATTCATCCTCACTATTTCTGTTGGGGCCATTGCCATGGCCGGGCTATTTTGTTTTTCGTTGCAGGCAATTAACAATATTGAAATCAAATATGCCAACACCCGCGATACCGCCATCGCAGGCAGAATTATTGCCCTTGAAGTAACTAAAAATATAAATTATTTTAGTCGTTTAACAAGAAATATCATGCTTGGCAGCAATATTGACAAAGACCTCAAGCAAATAGACACAGCCCTTGCCGCCGTTAAAAAGCACTTTGCCACGCTCTCCTCCCTCAAGCTGCCCGCAGACTCCAAAGCTTTGACGGATAAAGCTCACGAGGCGGCCATTGCATTCATGAACAACGGCCAGAGCCTTGTTGCTCCCTTAAAGGATATCCCCGCAGACCAGCGCTACCGCACCTACAAGACCTATGAAAAGGAAGCCACGCCCTATGCCGTGGCATTTCGCGAACATTTTGAAAAATTTGACGCAAATATTACCGCCCTTGCTGAAACAGCCATGGCCGAAATGAATGATGACATCGCATCGCGGCGCACCCTGATGTGGATTGAGTTTATTTTTGCCATATGCCTGGTGTATTGCGCAGGATATTTCCTGACCAACAGGGATCTGCGCGCCATGCGCCAGTGTGTGTCTTTTGCCTCAACCCTTGGAACCCAGCAGTCAGATGAACGCCTCGCTGCCGGAAGTTTTGCCAGCCTGAGCACTCTGGCTCTGGCGCTGAACAGCACGGCAGACAATCTGGCAAACTACCGCAAGGCTTCTTCCACCGCACAGGCTGAAGCAGAGCATGACCGCGAAGAAGCCAGAAAAGCCCTTGCGGAAGCCCAAAAGGCGCAATCTCTTGCAGAGAGCGCCAAAAGCGAAGGGATGCTCCATGCAGCCAGCCAACTGGAACATGTGGTTGAAATTGTCTCCAGCGCTTCGCAGGATCTTGCGGTCAAGATAGACCAATCCCGCAGCGGGGCTGACGATCAGTCTGGCCGTGTGCGTGAAACAGCCACGGCCATGGAGCAAATGAACGCCACCGTGCGCGAAGTTGCCCAAAACGCGCAGCAGGCCGCCGGCATTGCAGACCAGACCCGGCAACAGGCACTGGAAGGCGCGCAGATTGTTAACGATGCGGTCAAGGGCATTGAGTCGGTGCACACGCAATCCCTTGCCATCCGGCAGGATATGGACGTGCTGGGCAAACAGGCCGAAAGCATCGGGCAAGTTATGAGTGTTATTGCCGACATTGCCGACCAGACCAACCTGCTTGCGCTTAACGCCGCCATAGAAGCTGCCCGGGCGGGCGATGCCGGGCGCGGCTTTGCCGTTGTTGCTGATGAGGTGCGCAAACTGGCGGAAAAAACCATGTCTGCCACCCAGGAGGTGGGTCGGGCCATTGGTGATATTCAGGCCGGGACACGAAAAAATATTGTGAATGTGGAACAGAGCGCCAGCGCCATTGAAGAGGCGACCAAACTTTCCATCCGCTCCGGTGATTCGCTCAAACAGATTCTTGAGCTTGTTCACCTGGTGAATGATCAGGTTCAGGCTATTGCCGCTGCAAGCGAGCAACAGTCTGCCGCCAGCGAGGAGATCAACAAATCCGTTGAGCAGGTTGCAACCATTTCTGCCGAAACGGCTCAGACAATGGAAAATGCCGCGCATGCCGTTGATGGCCTTGCGCAGCAGGCGCAGGTGCTGCAAGGGCTTATCCGCGACATGAAAAATCAGGGCTGAAGCTCCTGAGTGCAATCGTCCTTTGTGAAAGGCCGTCCATCACCGGGCGGCCTTTTTCATTGCCGCAGCAATTTTTGCGCATGCGCATTCCGCAGTATCTGCAATCGACAAGTAATATTTTTGCGCCACAGTGTATGGACACAGTTCGCAAGGCGCATTAGGCTGATATAACCAAAATGCTTGGAATGGCTGCATCAGCATCCCAAGCCGATTTTCTGGGTATCACATACTCTATGGTTCGTAGTAGATGCTAGAATCATTTCCACGTTTAACATAAAAATTTCAATTTGTTATAGTTGTGTAAGACTTTTGTCCGCACTTGCTGCGGCCATTCAACCTCATGCTTTTTGGGGAGGTGCACCATGCAGTTAAAAGTAGCAACCCGGCTTTGGCTGGGTTTTGGCTCCATTTTTTTTCTGATACTGCTCAGCGCCTTGATTATGCGCCATAACCTGAGCCAGGCCGACCTCCTTGCCGACACAACAGCCAATGAAAGCATGCCGCTGGCCATGCTGGCTGCGGATATGAAGCTGCAAACCGTGCAGGTGCAGCAATTCCTGTCTGACGTTTCGGCAACGCACAGCCCTGATGGCTACAAGGAGGCGCAGGAAGCCGCAGATACCTTTCATGAGCATGCGGAGAAATTCAAAAACAAATTCGCTCTTGCGAACAACAAAAAATCGCAGGAACGGCTTGCCGCGTTGGTCGCGTCGTTTGACGCCATGTACGCGCTGGGCCGCAAGATGGCCGACACTTACATCAACCAGGGCATAGAGGCTGGCAACGAACTCATGGAAGATTTTGACAATGCCACAGAAGCTCTCACAACTGCTTTGGAACCATTTATTGAAGAGCAGACCGGCGTGGCAAGCCACAACCTCGGCACGTTAAAGGACGAGCTCGCAACAAGCCTGATTCTGCAATGGATTCTGACCGGGATTTCAATTATTACTGGCTCGCTTGGGGCATTTTTTACAATCCGGTCGTTCATGGCGCAGCTTGGAGCGGAACCTGCCGATGTGGCAGAAGTGGCGCGCAAAATTGCCCACGGCGACCTTGAAGTGGATATGAGCCTGCACGGCAGCCGTAAAAACTGCGGTCTGTTTGCAGCAATGCGTGAAATGCGCGACAAACTCAGCGAAAGTTTCACCCAGGCATCCACGCGGCAGGCTGAGGCGGAACTGCAAGCCGAAGCCGCCCGCAAGGCAACTGCCGAAGCCCAGCAATCAAAGCTGATGGCTGAAAGGGCCAAGGCGGAAGGCATGTTGCAGGCAGCCCAGCAACTTGAAGAAGTGGTTGAAGTAATCTCTGGCGCTGCGGAGCAGCTTTCTACGCAGATAACCCAATCCAGCCGCGGGGCGGACGAACAGTCAAACCGCGTGCACGAAACTGCCACCGCCATGGAAGAAATGAATGCGACGGTGCTTGAGGTTGCCAAAAATGCCCAACTCGCAGCAGGGGTTTCTGGCAACGCTCAAAAACAGACCATTGAAGGCGTACAGATTGTTAGCACCGAGGTTGAGAATATTAAGTCCATTCATGCTAAGTCATTGGCAATCAAGCAAGATATGGGGGCATTGGGCAAACAGGCCGAAGCCATTGGCCAGATCATGAACGTCATTGCGGATATTGCCGACCAGACAAACCTGCTTGCGCTTAACGCCGCCATTGAGGCTGCTCGTGCTGGCGATGCAGGCCGGGGCTTTGCCGTGGTGGCTGATGAAGTGCGCAAACTTGCAGAAAAGACCATGACAGCCACCCGTGAAGTTGGGGACGCCATCACAGGTATTCAGCAAGGCACAAGAAAAAATATTGATAATGTGGAAGACGTGGGTGCAGCCATTGAAGAAGCAACCACGCTCTCTGCCCGCTCTGGCGATGCTTTACGGCAAATACTTGAGTATGTAGAGCACGTTAACGATCAAATCCAGGCAATTGCCGCTGCAAGTGAGCAGCAGTCGGCAACCAGCGAAGAAATCAACAGATCAGTCGAGCAAGTCGCAACCATTTCTGCCGAAACTGCGCAGGCTATGGATCACGCAAGCAAGGCAGTGGATGCCCTCTCCCAACAGACGGCTGCACTGCAAGGACTAATACGCGACATGAAAACTCACGGATGACGCACCTTTTCTTCCTGCTGTTCATGGCCGCCTTCGGGCGGCCTTTTTACTTTTCGGACGGATTTATGATACGGAAATCTGAATAAAACCACATTACAGTAATAATAACCCTTACCGTTTGTAACAATTGCAATACACTTGCAATCTTTTTTTCATCCCATTATATATCAAATATAGGATTAGTATTCCTTACAAACATATAACCAATTGCGATGCTCCGGCTCAACCTGCATCAGACACGCACGTTTTGTAAAACGCACCCAAATACCAAAGAGCCTTCGGCATCCAAGCAGAAAGGAAAATTGCGCCAAGCAGTCCCCCATTTTTACCAGCAAGCTATTGGAACAGGAGATGGCAAGCCTCAGGACTTGCTGCGATATCAACAACTTGTGAAGGATATGCCCATGACCAACCTTCTTGGTGAATTTTTTGGAACGATGATTCTGATTACCTTTGGTGCTGGCGTTGTTGCCTGCGTTTTGCTTAAAGACTCCAAGGGCAACGGAGGCGGCTGGATTGTTATAACGGCGGGCTGGGCTTTTGGCGTCATGCTCGGCGTATTTACCTCGGTGGCGCTTGGCGCGCCCCAGGCTGACCTCAACCCGGCCGTGACCCTGGCCAAAACCATGCTGGGCGTCTACGGCGCAGGCCAGGCGTTCGCAACCATGCTGGCGCAAATCGCTGGCGGTTTCACCGGCGCTGCCATCGTGTGGCTTGCCTACCTGCCCCACTGGGCGCCCACTGAAGATCCCGGCCTCAAACTGGCTGTCTTCAGCACCGCGCCTGCCATCCGCAGCTACGGCCAGAACTTTCTGTGCGAAGTTATTGGCACATTCATGCTGCTTTTTGGCATCTTTGCTATTTTCCACACCAACAATGGCACCCTGCCTTCTGGTTACGGCCCCTACATGGTGGGCATCCTTGTGTGGGCTCTGGGCCTCAGCCTTGGCGGCCCCACCGGTTACGCCATCAACCCCGCCCGTGACCTTGGCCCCCGCATTGCGCATGCGGTGCTGCCCATTGCCGGCAAGGGCTCTTCTGACTGGGCCTATGCCTGGATTCCGGTTTGCGCTCCCATGGTCGGCGCTGTGCTTGCCTATGTTGTGGGCAAGGCCGTAGGCCTGATCTAGACCGTTTTGAGCAACTCCGTGCTGCCATGCAGCGTGCAGGTTTCCAGACGCCTGCGCTTTGCGGCAACAAACACCAACCATGCTTTCGGAGGATTATATGGCTCATAAATACATTCTGTCGCTTGACCAGGGAACAACCAGCTCGCGCGCCATTCTTTTTGACCGCGACGCCAATATTGTTCAGGTTGCGCAGCGGGAATTCACACAGATATTCCCCCAGCCGGGCTGGGTTGAACATAACCCCAATGAAATCTTTGACACGCAGTCGCATGTTGCCAAGGAATGCCTGAAACACGCCAACGTGCAGAGCAACGAACTGGCCGCCGTGGGCATCACCAACCAGCGCGAAACCACGGTTGTGTGGGACAAAGCCACCGGCGCACCCGTATACAATGCCATTGTGTGGCAAGACCGCCGTACGGCTGGCTTTTGCGACCAGCTGCGCGCTGCGGGCAAGGCTGATGTTATTCGTCAGAAAACCGGCCTTGTGCTCGATGCCTATTTTTCCGGCACCAAGGTGCGCTGGATACTCGACAACGTGCCCGGGGCGCGCGCCAAGGCCGAAGCGGGCGAACTGCTTTTCGGCACCATTGATACCTGGCTTATCTGGAACTTCAGCAAGCGCGGCGCGCATGTGACCGACCCTTCCAACGCCAGCCGCACCCTGCTCTTCAACATCCACACCGGCCAGTGGGATGATGAACTGCTTGAAATCATCGGCGTGCCACGCGCCATGCTGCCCGAGGTGGCCCCCTCCTCCAGCGTTATGGCTCAGACCCACCCCGAATTTTTCGGTCAGGCTGTGCCCATCGCGGGCGTGGCTGGCGACCAGCAGGCCGCTACCTACGGCAATGCCTGCATGACCGAAGGCATGGCCAAAAACACCTATGGCACGGGCTGCTTCCTGCTGCTCAACACAGGCACCAAGGCCCGCGAAAGCAAGAACAACATGCTGACCACCGTGGCGTGGGAAACGCCCAAGGGCCGTTATTACGCCCTAGAAGGGAGCGTTTTTGTGGGCGGAGCAGTGGTGCAGTGGCTGCGTGACGGCCTCGGCTTTATCCGCGATTCTTCTGAAATGGAAAGCCTTGCCATCACCGTGCCGGACAACGGCGGCGTGTATCTTGTACCCGCCTTTGTGGGCATGGGCGCTCCCTACTGGGATCAGTACGCCCGAGGCACCATGGTGGGCATCACCCGCGGCACCAACCGCGGGCATATTGCCAGGGCGGCGATTGAATCCATTGCCCTGCAAACCCTCGACATCATGGAGGCCATGCAGAAAGACGCGGGCGTTCCCCTGACCACCCTGCGCGTGGACGGCGGCGCAAGCCGCAACAACATGCTCATGCAGTGCCAGGCCAACCTCACAGGCGTGGTTGTTGAGCGCCCCATGGTTACGGAAACAACCGCCCTTGGTGCCGCCTACCTTGCCGGTCTGGCTGTGGGTTTCTGGGAAAGCGAAGAACAGCTCTGCGCCCAGTGGAAACTTGACCGCCGCTTTGAACCCAACATGCCCGAAGACCGTCGGCAGGAACTGCTGCACCAGTGGCACCGCGCTGTGGAGCGGGCCAGAAGCTGGATTGAAGAATAAGTTTCTCCCCGGCTAGAACCGGACGCACAATACATAAACAACAGGGCTGCTCCATTGGGGCGGCCCTGTTTTGCGTGCTAATAAGCTGCGTAGGTTATGAGTTGTTATATGTTTATAACATCATGTTATTGAACATTATTTTAAAATTATTATGTGTATTATCTACCTTGCAAATTTTTACGAATGTGGCTAATTTGACATTGAAATTAAATTTCAAACCTGCTAATCCGTGACCTCACTTGAGCAGTGTTCTCAATCCTGCCCGCACGTCTGAACGTGAACGGCGCGTTTCGCCGACCATAAGGATACGTAATGTTGTGCCATTCCCGCCTTAACCTTGCCGAATGCGCCACCCGCCACGAAAAACTCGTTCCTTGCAGCTCTGCTGTGACAGAAATCATCCACCAGCTTGCGGAATCACTCGGCAAAGCCATAGACGCCAAGGATACCTATACCCTCGCTCATTCAGAAGAAGTTGCCATCATCTCGCAGTCTTTGGCCCTTGCAATGGGGCTGGGGCACCAGGCTGCCGACATAATCCATGTGGCCGGGCACCTTCATGACCTTGGCAAAATTGGCGTTCCTGACGACATCCTGGCCAAAACATCCGCTCTTACACCCAAGGAATGGCTGGCGATCCGCAAGCATCCAGACATGGGGGCCGACATTCTTGCTCCCATAGCCTGCCTGCGGGATTGCGGCATTGTGGATATGGTACGCGCCCACCACGAACGTTTTGACGGCAACGGTTACCCGCAGGGGCTTAAAGGCGGGCATATTCCCCTGGGCGCACGCATCATCACTGTTGCGGATAGTCTTTCTGCCATGCTGCAATCACGCCCATACCGCCAGGCCAAGAGCTTCGACGAGGCCTGCCGTGAAATAATAAAAGGTACTGGCAGCCAGTTTGATCCGGATGTGGTCAAAGCCTTTATGAGCATCAGGGACAGGCTGCGCGACCTTGTTGCCATGTTGCGTGTGGACTGAACATCCATCAATAAGTGCCAGAAAGTCCAGCATACGGTGCTGGCGCAACATCCTTCACAAGGTTGTAACCTGCTGAACCTGCGGCTCATACTGCAGCCGGACATCTGCAATTCAAGCAGTCACCCAATGTAAACTGTTTGACTGCCTTAAAGTAAGTGGTTAAATTGTCGTTTTGGCAAATGAACGGCCCACGCTGTGTTTCGTGAGGTTTTGTCCTCGCGGTGTGGATGCGGATGGTTGCAGCGCAGCGCAAACGCACGGCATTCGCCGTGCTGCTTTTTTGCCCAAGCCCGCGCAACCAGCCAGCGCTTATTATGCGGCAGACCTTTGCGCCGCTATGTAGCCGGATTCTGACCCACCGGCACACTCCTGACCTCTGAATTCCAGGCAGATTTATGCAAACAAACATATCTTCGGCCATGAGTCGCGAAGCGCTCAGACGCCGCACTTTCGGCATTATTTCCCACCCTGACGCAGGCAAGACAACCCTCACGGAAAAGCTGCTGCTGTTCGGCGGGGCCATCCAGATGGCGGGCGCGGTCAAAGCCAAGAAGGCCCAGCGCCATGCCACATCTGACTGGATGGAAGTTGAACGCGAGCGCGGTATTTCTGTTTCATCCTCAGTGATGAAGTTCACCTACGCCGACCATATCATAAATCTGCTTGATACGCCCGGTCACCAGGACTTTTCAGAAGACACCTACCGCGTGCTCACGGCTGTGGACTCCGCCCTCATGGTCATTGACTCGGTCAAAGGCGTTGAAACGCAGACCCGCAAGCTCATGGAAGTGTGCCGCATGCGCGACACGCCCATTCTGACCTTTATCAACAAGCTTGACCGCGAAGGCCGCGATGCCTTTGACCTCTTGAGCGATATTGAGCAGACTCTGGGCATTCAGGCCGCGCCCATGACCTGGCCCATTGGCATGGGCAAGAGCTTTCAGGGCGTGTACGACATTGAGCGGCAGGCCATCCGCTTTTTTGCGGAGGACGGCAAAAAGACCTCCCGGCCCAAGGAAGCTCTGGTCATCAACGGATTGAACGATCCGCAACTTGCGGAACTGATTGGTGAAGACGCCGCCGAGCAACTGCGAACGGAAATTGATCTGCTGGAAGGCGCGGGCTTTCCTTTTGACAAGGAACTGTACCTCAAGGGCAAGCAGACCCCGGTATTTTTTGGCAGCGCGGTCAACAATTTCGGCGTTCAGGAACTGCTCGACACCCTTGTGCGTCTTGCGCCCGGCCCCATCCCCCGCGTGGCGGAATGCGCCACGGGCGAGCGTGTGGTCAATCCGCTTGAAGAAGATTTTTCCGGCGTTGTTTTCAAAATTCAGGCAAACATGGACCCCGCCCACCGTGACAGAATTGCCTTTATGCGCATCTGTTCCGGCAGGTTCGAGCGCGGCATGAAGGTCAAGCACCATCGCATCGGCAAAGAGGTGCAGCTTTCGCGGGCAATCACCTTTATGGCGCAAGACCGTGAAGGCGTTGAAGATGCATGGCCCGGCGACATTATCGGTTTGCATAACCACGGTACCCTGAAAATCGGCGACACGCTCACAACCTCGGAGCCGCTCAAGTTCACGGGTATTCCCAACTTTTCGCCCGAGCATTTTCGCCGTGTGCAGCTGGCTGACCCCATGCGCTCCAAGCAGCTTGCCAAAGGGCTGAAACAGCTTGCGGAAGAAGGGGCCATCCAGGTTTTTCGCCCAATCACTGACAGCTCGCATATTCTTGGCGCAGTGGGCGTGTTGCAGTTTGACGTTATCATTGCCCGGCTCAAAGCCGAATACGGCGTTATTGCCCTGTACGAGCCCTGTCCCATTTCTGCCGCGCGCTGGATAACCTCCAATGACAGGGCGGCGCTGGAGTCCTTTAAATCCGACCAGCAGTCGAACCTCGCCTACGACGGCGACGACTGCCTTGCCATCCTTTCCAGTAACGAATGGCGGCTCTCGCGGATTATTGAAGAATGGCCGCAGATAACATTCCACGCCACACGTGAAATCAGATAGCCGGACAAAAACTTCATCTGTTCACACCTGCATAAAATTGAATAACCGCACAAAATCCTGCAAAAACGGTTTTTTGTGCGGTTATTTTCAATTCTGATTACATAGTGAGGTGCCGCAGGCCGCGCCTTATGGGGATATAGAGTTTCTGCCCTCACAAAACCATGCTTGAAAAATTGGCAAAGCAGGCATATATGGTCTACTTGATTATGCTTACGCTTTGGCCTTCCCGTTCAGGTGCTCCCTCGGTGAGGAAGCCCACACGCCTGAACCCCGAAACTTTCTTTCAACCACTCCTTTATGCTAAAAAGATTCCTGATTTTTCTGTTTATGCTGATAGCCATGCTTGAGGTGGCATCCTATTTCTACATCAAGTATATAAACACAAACATTCAGATGCCGTCTTACAGTCTGGTGAACGTTAACAGCAAGTTCTGGACGTTCAGCGACGAGCATTTTGGCGTATGGCACCACCCTTCATCCACATATTTGCACAAAAAGGCCTGCTTCACAGCCCAGTACGCTTCCAATGCCCTTGGCATGCGCGACAAGGAGCGCACCAGGGATGCAGACCAGCCGCGCGTTGTTATTCTAGGCGATTCTTTTGTTGAAGGATGGGGCAACAGATCGGAAGACAGGCTCTCCAACCTGCTTGAGGCTTCGACCGGCATGGAAGTGCTCAATTTTGGCACTTCCGGCGGTTTTGGCACCATTCAGGAATGGCTGCAATACAAGCATATGGTTAAACAGTTCAGGCACGATGTTGTTCTGCTGGGTATTCTGCCCCGCAATGATTTTGAAGATAACAGCCTGGATTTCTACTACACTCAGGACACGGACGATTACCGCCCATATCTGGTTGGCGATTATCCTGATTACAAGCTTTTTTACCCGGTTAAAAAGCTGCCCCAGCCGACTAAGGTTCAGGCCTTGGTCAAGAGCTTCAAGCTCTCCCTGCTGGAATGGAGCTGCCTGTACCGGGTTGCAATTTATCTGAATGATTTCAAGATCGAAAACATGAAGCTTGTCCCCCGCTGGACACCTGAAAATACCGATGATCCTTCGGGCGGCTCCATGTACTATTCTGTGCCCGAGAACGAATGGAACATCATGCGCTATTCACTCGAGCAGCTTGTGGCCGAAGCGGGGAACCGCAAGGTTATTCTGTTCACTATCCCCGCCTATCAAGATTTTGAACACTATGACGGCAAGGAGCCGCCCCTTGCCCGCAAGCTGCGCGAACTGGCCGGGCGCACCGGCGCAACTTATGTGGACTTGATGCCTGCCATGCTTGCACGCGGCGTCAAATACCCCGACCTGTATTTCAGTTGCGACAAGCACTGGAATGCCTTTGGCAACGCTGTTGCCGCAGACATTCTTGAGCCGTACGTGCGCGCCGCCCTGCAATCATCCCCCGCTGCAAGAGGAAACTGATGCAACACCGCAAACTACATTTCGGCTTTTTGCCTGCTGCCGTGAGCAACAAGGAATGCGCCGATACCGCTATGGCCATGACATTGATATGTCTGTTGGCCGTCATGTTCACCCAGTCGCTCACCCTGTTGCCCCTTGCTCTGGGGCTGCTGCTGGCGGGCATGGTCTGGCCCCGCTTGTACTCTCCCCTGGCAAAGCTCTGGCTGGGCCTTTCCCTGCTGCTTGGCTCCGTCATGTCGCGTCTGCTGCTGAGCGTCATATTTTTTGTTGTGGTGACCCCGCTGGCGCTTGTCATGCGCCTTTTCGGGCATGACCCCATGCGCCGCAAAGGCTGGAAAAAGAGCACGGATTCCACCTTTGTTTCGCGCGACCATACCTTTGAAGCAAAAGATCTGGAACATCCTTTTTAGGATTTGTTCTTTCAGGAGATACCAATGGATTTTCTTAAAGACCTGCTGCAATTTTTTATGCAGCGCAAAAAATTCTGGCTGCTTCCCCTTGTGCTCGTTCTGCTGCTGTTTGGCGTGCTTGTGGTGATGACCAGCGGCTCGGCCATAGCGCCCTTTATTTACTCTGTTTTTTAACAGCATCTGGTCAGGCGCACCCAGCGCCAACGACACATGGGAGCCTTCATGCCCAGAGCCATTCTTGGCATTTCTGCCTATTACCACGACTCCGCAGCCGTGCTGCTGGTGGACGGCAAAATTGTGGCAGCCGCTCACGAAGAGCGCTTTTCACGCATCAAACACGATTCCGGATTTCCCAGCCACGCAGCTGCCTACGTGCTGCGCGAGGGCGGGCTGAATATTGCCGATCTTGAGGCTGTGGCTTTTTACGACAAGCCCTACCTCAAGTTCGAACGTCTGCTTGAAACCTACAACGGCTTTGCCCCGGCTGGCCTGCGCAGCTTTCTTTCCGCCATTCCCGTCTGGATCAAGGAAAAGCTGTTCATGCGCTCCATGCTGCGCGAGGCCATCGCCAAGCTCGGCCCTGGCTCGCCCAAAATGCTTTTTCCAGAGCATCATCTTTCGCACGCTGCCAGCGCCTTTTATCCTTCGCCCTTTGACAGGGCCGCCATCCTGACCATTGATGGCGTTGGCGAATGGGCAACCACCACCATTGGCCTTGGCGAGAACGCCAGCATCCGCATCCTTAAAGAGCAGCAGTTCCCCCACTCGCTGGGCCTGCTCTACACGGCTTTTACCGCGTACTGCGGCTTCAAGGTCAATTCGGGCGAATACAAGCTTATGGGGCTTGCCCCATACGGCGATGGCGACATGGAGCTAGTGGGCAGGCTCAAAAAAGCTATCTGCGACAGCCTTGTGGACATTCGCGAAGACGGCTCCCTACTGCTGAATATGGAATACTTTGACTATGCCACTGGCCTGCGCATGTACAAGCGCGACAAGTGGGAAAAGCTGCTGGGTATTCCCCCTCGCGATGCGGAGAGCGAAATCGGTCAGGAATATATGGCCCTGGCGCTGGCTATCCAGCAGGTGACGGAAGACATCGTGCTCAAGCTGGCCCACACAGCCCGCGAGCTGACCGGCTGCGACAATCTGGTCATGGCGGGCGGCGTGGCCCTGAATTGCGTTGCCAATGGCCTGCTGATACGCAGCGGCATCTTCAAGAATGTATGGATTCAGCCCGCCTCCGGCGACTCTGGCGGGGCACTGGGCGCTGCGCAGACTGCCTGGCATATTTGGGGCGACAACGGGCGTCCATCCCCCAACGGCATTGATGCCATGCAAGGCTCCTATCTTGGGCCGGAGTTTTCGCGCAACGACATTCTGCGGGTTGCGCGCCGTTTTGACGCGCCCTATACCGAATACACAAACCTCGAAGAACTGTACTCCACGGTGGCCCAGCACCTGGCAGACGGCTCTGTGGTTGGCTGGTTTCAGGGCCGCATGGAATATGGCCCCCGCGCCCTGGGCGACAGGTCAATTCTGGGCGACCCCAGAAGGCCTGAAATGCAAAAAAAGCTGAACCTCAAGATCAAGTTTCGCGAGGGGTTCCGTCCCTTTGCGCCCTCTGTGCTTGAAGAATACTGCGCCGAATGGTTTGATCTTGACGCCAAGTCGCCCTACATGCTGGTGTGCGCCCCTGTAGCGCAGAAGCACCGCACGGCGCTACCGGAAAATGTGCGCGAGCTGCCGCTCTACGACAGGCTGTATCTGCAACGCTCCTCTGTCCCGGCCATCACGCATGTGGACTGGTCTGCCCGCATTCAGAGCGTTTCGCGCAGCACCAATCCCCGTTACTGGGGGCTGATAGACACGTTCCGGCGTGAGCAGGGCTGCCCCATGGTCGTCAACACCAGCTTTAACGTGCGTGGCGAACCCATTGTCTGCACTCCCATGGATGCCTATACCTGCTTTATGCGCACAGAAATGGACTTTCTTGTGCTTGGCGACATGGTTTTTGACAAGCGCAACCAGCCGGAGTGGCAGGAAAATGTAGACTTCAAGTCCATTTTCACACTCGACTGACGTATAGCTGCATTATAAAAATACCATAAAACAAGAGCGGAACTCCTGAACGGGTGTTCCGCTCTTGCTTTACACGTGTAAACAACGCGCTGCCCAAATGGGCATGACGTAGTTATCACAAAATGAAAAAGCTATTGATAATTGTTTATACAATAAAGTAATCTTATTGCCGTTCTCAAAAATATTATATAATTTGACAGCAGATCTATTTTAATTTCTATAACACCTTATACACAAGATGCATCACATGCATGTGACCTGGTAAATTTGGAGCTAGTGTGGAATTACACATTCCAACAATATTTGTAATGTTGGTTGCAGGTTGCATTACACTTGCAGTATCTACGCTTGCGGCTTCTGAACGCCATGCAGGCGATGGGCTACGCGAATGGGGTCTGGCCCTTTGCATTCATGCTACAAGTTATATTCTCTTTACCCTGCGTGGAAATATTCCAGATTTTTTATCTGTTGTGTGCGCAAACACTTTTTTTTCTATTTCCTATGCAATTTTTTACTATGCTGTTCATATTTTTCTTGGCATACATCCGCGAAACAGATTTCTATTTTGGGGGCCTCCCCTGGTCACAACGGTTGGTGTTCTGATTTTCTTTAATTCTGTGGTCTTTCGCGTTCTGTTGGTCAATGCAATGCTGGCTGTTCAGGGTTTTCTGGTGCAAAAGGCACTGCTGAGCTACAAGTTTGAATTCTCTGTGCGTGGGCGCAACCTGATGGTATTTGGCATTGGGCTATCAATCCTCTCGCTTGCGTGGAAATTCTGTGTAGCCATTATTGCCCCCAATGAGGTAATGAGCATTTTTCTGACCACACCGGCTCAGGTAACACTTTACATTGTCACATTTATTTCTTTGATCATGGTATCAAACGGCTTTGCGCTCATGGCAAAGGAGCGCTCAGATGCGGCCTTGCGTAAGGCTGCCCTGCTCGACAGACTGACCGGCTGCTGGAACCGTGTACGCATTGAAGAGATTTTGCAGCAAGAGATGGCGCGCATGCACCGCTATGGGCATCCGGTTACGCTGTTGATGCTGGATCTGGACAACTTCAAGCGTATCAACGACCAGTTCGGGCACCTTGCTGGCGATGAGGTGCTGCGGGGGGTTGGCAGATTGCTGTGTACAGACATACGCGCAACTGACGTGCCGGGACGCTGGGGCGGAGAAGAATTTGTTGTGGTTTTACCCTCCTCCACTTTTTTTGATGCCGTAACCCTCGCGGAGCACATACGCGATCATCTTGAAAAACTGCATTTTTCTTTTAATGCAAGAGTTACAGTAAGCATTGGCGTGGCAGCCTGTCGGGCAACTGATACTATGGAAGAATGGATGCAACGGGCAGATATGGCTCTGTACAGAGCTAAAGTTAGTGGCCGCAATCAGGTCAGGGTGGAGGATCTGGACGGCAGTATCAGCAATTTTATTTGCAGCCCTTCAAGCGCATTGCGCCTTCAGTGGAGCGAAACATACGAATGCGGGCATGAGGAGATTGACAGGCAGCACCGCAATCTATTTACAACAGTCAACAACCTGCTGCAACTGGACAGCTCCGGCACTGACAAAAAAGCAATTACCGCCGCCGTTGAAGGCCTGTTGGCGGACACGGTGGAGCATTTTCAGTTTGAGGAGCACATCCTGAACCAGATCGGATACCCGGATGCGCCCTCGCACTTGCAGGCGCATCAGCGCCTGCTGGACAGAGCCAACATCCTTCTGGCCCAGTTTCAGCGCGATGGCGCAGGCCTTGCGGCCTTGCTCCGTTTTATGATTTACGAACTCACAGCCCAGCATATCATGATTGACGACAGGTGCTTTGGCAAAATTGACGCTGCAGCGCTTGGAACCCCCGCCCCGTCGCATTCTGCTGATCATGGCTAATCAGCGCTGATCTTGACTTCCGCAAAAGAGATGCGAGGCGCAAAGCGCCAGCAGCAATAACTGCCTGGATACTACGCCCTGCCTTTGCCTTGGCGCACAAAAAAACCTGCAATGCCAAAAATCAGGGCGGGCAATATCCAGCCCAGCCCCACAGATTCAAAAGGCAGCAGGGCTGTCAGCTTGATGGGCAGCCCAAAATCTTCAAGCACGTTCAGGCCGCTGCTCAGCAAAGCGCCAACGGTGGCAAAACGAAAGATGTTGTCGTTCTTGATGAACTTGTCAAACAGTGAAAGCACGATAACAGTCAGAGTGCCTGGGTACAGAAAAATCAGCACTGGCGCCGCAAGCGAAATGATGCTGTCCAGCCCCACGTTTGAGGCCACCATGCTGAACAAGCCAGTGGTGATGACCACAACCCTGTAACTGAAGCGCCCCTTGCTGAACTGCGAAATAAAGGTGCCCGTGGTGCCTATCAGCCCCACAGCCGTTGCCATGCAGGAAACACTTATCACTACAGCCAGCAGCCAATTGCTGGCACGCCCAAAAAGCCCGCCCACAAGGCCGGATACCAGCGCGCCTTTTTCCGTATCAGCCGGATACAGCCCAGAGCCTGCCGCACCAAGATAGCACAGCCCGCCGTAGATTATGAACAACAGCACCCCTGCCACAAGGCTGGACAAGCCAACGGAAAGCGCTTTCTGACTGCCTGAGG
Organism: Desulfovibrio intestinivivus; assembly: GCF_053570665.1. Classification (NCBI taxonomy): domain Bacteria; kingdom Pseudomonadati; phylum Thermodesulfobacteriota; class Desulfovibrionia; order Desulfovibrionales; family Desulfovibrionaceae; genus Desulfovibrio; species Desulfovibrio intestinivivus. The sequence continues at coordinate 2,808,949 of NZ_JBRBQT010000001.1, forward strand.
TATAGCCCTTGGCCTTGAGCGTATTCACGATAATAAAACCGTAAACCAACGCGGCCATGACATCCAGAGTCTGATATCCGGCGAGAATGCTGTTCCATGCAACCTTGGCGTCATGCACGTTGGCGTCGATTTCTCCCAGCGGCCAGGCTACGGCGGCGCATACAATCAGGATAAAACCGCCGATCTTGATGGGTGAAAGGTAGCGGGCAATGGCGTCCACCATATTTGATTCACGATACGCCAGTAGGGTAGAAATGCCAAAAAAAGCCGCTGAATAGAGAACCTTGGCAAGGCTGAACCCCTTTGACGAGTAGCCAAGCGGCGCAAAAGAAATGGCAAAGGCGGTAGCCCCGGTACGTGGAATGGCCAGCAACGGCCCAATGCACATAATGATTGCCAACATCATGAGCATAGCCGGGGTTCCGCCAAGCCTGTAAAAAAGCCCTTCCTTTCTGTCAATGCAAGAAGAAGCCAGCATGGCGTAAATGGTCAGCAGGGCAAGGCCCACATCTGCCGCATAATAGCACAAAAAACCCGTGAACCACTGCGATCCCGCCGTCAGGCCAATGTAGGGGGGGAAAACCACATTCCCCGCGCCAAAAAGCATGGCGAACAAGGCCGCCCCAACCACAAATGAATCGCGCACGAGTTTTTTGTTCATAAAATTCCAGTAGTACGAGTATTACAGGGGGTCTGCCCTTTGCCATGGCACGGCGCAAGCCACCCGCGCCGCCTCAAATATCAGAAGGCGAGGCCGCAGGCTATATGGTCAGGTCATATTTTTTTGGGTCAGGCGCGGCAGGCGTTCAAAAATAATAACCTTTCAGCATGTTATATACACATTATATACGCAGGCCAGAGCAAAAAATTCGGCTCTGCCGTTTATTGCAAACAGCAGAGCCGCTACCGGTCAAGGCCAATGAGAATGACCCTAACCTAAACTCGATGAATCGATCTATTTGGCTACAGCAAGAATAACCTGCGAGGCCTTAACAATGGCGGTAACCTTTTTGCCGGGTTCCAGGCCAAGGTTCTTGATGCTGCCCATGGTCACAATGGAGGCGATGGAAGCGCCGCCGGGCAGTTCAACGATAACCTCGGCATTGACCGCGCCGGGGGTAACCTTGCTCACAGTACCGGCAAACTGGTTGCGGGTAGAGAGCAGATAGTTTTCTGCATCATTCATCAGCAGTACAAAGCTGGCCTTGATGAGGGCCATTGCGCTGGCGCCGGGCTTAAGGCCAAGATTCTTGGTGCTCACCTTGGTAATGGAAGCAACAATGTTGATACCGCCTTCAACGGACAATTCCACTTCATCATTGACTGCGCCGGAGTTAACGGCAACAACTTTGCCGGAAAAAACATTTCTTGCGCTGGTTTCCATATGATTCTCCTTCAGTTTGCGGAGTGACTGCAATAATCGGGGGGAGGACAACCTCCGCTTTGTATGGGGCAAGACTACAGGCTTTGCAGTAAAATAGCCAACCACTCGCAACGTTACATTGATAAATATTAATATTCTGTTATTTCATGCGATTAAATTATCACGATTTTAATTAAATGCGTGATTATAAAAAATATTTTTTTGATGCCCCGGTAAAAGCACAGCGCCACCTCGATACACAGAATATGCAGTCTATCGCCGCCGCCAGAGCGCGCATGGTGACAATGTGTTCAAGACACCGTACTATGCTCAGCCACAAGCCGAGTTCTACTGCGCCTAGCGCGGAGCCAGCGGCCTTTCCCTACAACAGCAGCCTTCAGTGGGGCCATGACAGCCACGCCGTGATTAACCGTGCGTGTGAGCACATGCCCAACTGCCAATATCCGGAGAAGCGCATGAATACGTTTGATGTTGTCATTATCGGCGGCGGGCCTGGCGGAGCCAAGGCCGCAGGCATACTTGCCCGTGGCGGAAAATCCGTTGCGCTGGTGGAAAACACCCATATGGGCGGCGTGTGCCTTAACTGCGGCTGCATCCCCACCAAGCTGCTGCTGGGCGCAACCGCTCCAAAAGGATTGCTGCGTGGTCTTGAGCGCCAACGCGTGGCCAAGGGCAGCATTGAGGTGGATTACGATGCTCTGCAAAAACGCATTCAGCGTTTTGTCAAAGCCTCGTCCCAGACCTTGAGCAAGGGATTGGAGCAGCTTGGCGTAACACTTATTGAAGGCCGCGCCGCTTGCGCCGGCCCCTCGGAGGTTTTGGTGACAGCCGCAGACGGCACCGTGCAGAATCTGCGGGCAGAACATATAATCCTTGCTGGCGGTTCCCGATCCGCTGCATTCCCCGGCATGACGCCCGACCATGATGCCGTTCTGGACAGCACGGACATGCTGCGCGTGCCCGCTGTGCCGGAAAGCCTGATCGTTGTGGGCGCGGGGGCCATCGGCCTTGAAATGGCCGACTTTTTCAACGCAATGGGCAGCAAGGTCACCATTGTAGAAGCCGCACCCCATCTTGCCCCAACAGAAGATGCCGATCTTGGTCAGGAAATGGCAAAGCTCCTTGGCAAAACCGGCATAACCTGCATCACAGGCGTTAAGGCTGCATCGCTGACAACGCGCGAGGGCGCGGCTGTGCTCGTGCTTGAGGACGGCAGGGAACTGACCGCAGCCAAGGCCCTTGTGGCTGTAGGCAGAACGCCCAACACGGATAATCTTGAAGCGGAAAAAGCCGGATGCACGCTTCAGGCGCGCGGGTTCATCACTGTTGACGAGCACCTTATGGCTGCCCCAAACGTTTACGCCATTGGCGATATTAACGGGCAAACCCTGTTGGCGCATGCTGCGGAGCATCAGGGCGCGTATGTGGCGCGGCGCATTATTGGGGCGCAAAGCGGCCCTTACGCTTCCGGGCCGGTGCCTTCCTGCGTTTACGGCAGCCTGGAAATCATGCGTGTGGGCATTACCGCCAGGCAGGCCCAGGCCCAGAGCGGCCCGGTGGCTGTTTCCAAGGCGCAACTCATGGGCAACGCCATTGCCCAGGCCGGGGGCGATGCGTCCGGCTTTATCAAGATTGTGTGGCAGAACGACAGCATTGTCGGCATTGCAGCTCTGGGGCACGGGGTTTCGCACCTTGTCACAGCGGCGCAGTTGCTGCTCATAGGCCAATACCACGGCTCTGCGCTCAATGCCTTCATGTTTGCGCACCCGACACTGGACGAAGCGTTGCACTCTGCGCTGGAAGCGACACCAGAACCTTGCGGGGAACTTTTTGCTGGCTGATTGCCATAAATTTCCCCATTCCCGCCATTCAGCCCCGGTCAGCCCCTCAAGCCGACCGGGGCTTTTTGTCGCAAACGTCGCATCTCTCATATCGGATTACGTATTTTTTTTAAATTCTTGTCAAACTACATCATCTTGTCTAAAAAAAACCTGCTTGAATCAATGTTATGCGGAAATTTTTTCGTGCAATCCTTACCCCCCCTATCAGGAGAGCAACATGCCTTATGTTGAACGAGTGTTAAATAACCTTAAAGAAACCTATCCCCATGAACCTGTTTTTTTGCAGGCTGTACAAGAGGTGTTGCAAAGTCTGCAGCCCATCCTGGACAAGCAAACTGAATACGCAAAAATGAAAATCCTTGAGCGGATTGTGGAGCCGGAACGCTGCGTCTCCTTCCGCGTACAATGGATGGACGATGCAGGACAGGTTCAGGTTAACCGGGGTTATAGGGTTCAGTACAACTCGGCTCTTGGCCCGTTCAAGGGCGGTCTGCGCTTTCACCCCAGCGTGAATCAGGGCGTGCTGAAATTTCTTGGTTTTGAGCAGATTTTCAAGAACTCGCTCTCGGGCCTTGCCATCGGCGGTGCCAAGGGCGGCTCTGATTTTAACCCCAAGGGTAAATCCAAGACGGAGATCATGCGCTTCTGCCAGGCATTCATGACGGAACTCTGGACGCATATTGGCGCAACAGTTGACGTGCCAGCTGGCGATATTGGCGTGGGCAGTCAGGAAATCAGCTTTCTTTTTGGGCAGTACAAGCGCCTGACCCGGCGCTACGAAGGCGTACTCACCGGCAAAAATCTGCTCTTTGGCGGCTCGCTGGCGCGGCCTGAAGCCACAGGCTACGGCGCTGTGTATTTTGCCCAGGCCATGCTTGATGCGCGCGGCCAGAGCCTTGAAGGCAAGGTCTGCACGGTTTCCGGCGCGGGCAACGTGGCTATCCATTGCTGCCAGAAGCTTATTCAGGTGGGCGCAAAGCCTGTGACCGTTTCCGACTCGCGCGGCATGATCTATGACCCTGAAGGCATCAGGCTGGACGTGCTCAAGCAGGTGAAAGAAATTGAGCGCGGCCCCCTCACCCGCTATGCGGAGCTGGTTTCTTCCGCCAAGTACACGCCTGTGGCGTCTTATCCCGCGGGTCGCAATGCCGTGTGGAACGTGCCCTGCTTCGCGGCTTTTCCCTGCGCGACGCAGAACGAACTGAACCTTGCGGACGCGGAAACCCTGCTGGCCAACGGCTGCGGTTGCGTGGCGGAAGGTGCAAACATGCCCTCTACGCTTGACGCAGTGCATGCCTTTATCTCCTCCGGCATCGCCTACGGTCCCGCCAAGGCCGCCAACGCGGGCGGCGTGTCTGTCAGCCAGCTTGAAATGGCGCAGAATGCCAGCATGCAGCGCTGGACGTTTGAAGCGGTGGACAACCAGCTCAAACACATCATGTATGACATTCACCAGCGCGCCGCCGCCACTGCCGCAGAATTCGGCCACAAGGGCAACCTTGTGATGGGCGCGAACATTGCGGGCTTCCGCAAGGTGGCTGACGCCATGATCGCCCTGGGCGTGTAACACTACTGTTGGCAGTCATGCCTAAGCGTGCCTGCCCGCAAGAATAACAAAAAGCCTGCTGCGTTGCGGAATATTCCTGAGAAGGACACATCCCGTACCGCAACAGGCTTTTTTTATGATTACGCTCAATACTGCCACAATTTTTGGCGCAGCTGCCTCGCGATTACAGTGCCCTGGTGGTGTCGCCAGGGCCAAGCGCCCGCTGCATCAGCACAACATCAACCCATTGGCCGAGCTTGTAGCCAGCAGACTGGAGCACACCCGTGTGCCTGAAGCCATGCGCCGCATGCAGGGCAATGGAGCCAGCGTTGCCGCTGTGCCCTATGACAGCCACCATCTGCCGCCAAGGGCCGCGCTCGCACCGCGCAATGAGCGTTTGCAGCAGCACATGTCCCACACCCTGCCCCATGGCCTGTTGGGCAACATAGATGGAATCTTCCAGGCAAAATCTGTAAGCCGACCGCGTACCGTACAGACCAGCGTAGCAATAGCCCACAACGGTATTGTCCTGCCGGGCCACCAGATAGGGCAAACCAGATGCAAGCACTGCCTGACGGCGGCGCTCCATTTCTTCCACACTGGGCGGCAGCTCTTCAAACGTTGCCAGCCCGTGCAGCACGTGCCAGGCGTAAATGCCCTGCACTGCCGCCATATCATCCGGTTGTGCGTCATCCACAACAATGCGCGGCGCACAGCCCGCGCCGGAGCGCAAAGGTTGCGAATCCATGAGTACAGGCCTCGAGGTTGCGGAGTAAAGCTGTTTACCAGCCGTTCAGATGGACCTTGCTTTCGTTGAATCTGTCCGCCTCGGCAAAAGGCTGCGCAGGGTGCCCCATAACCACAAGACCGAGCATGTTGATCTGGGCCGGAACATTGAGCAGTTCGCGGATGGGTTCAACGCGGTCTTCAAAGGGGTACATACCGCACCACACCGTGCCAAGGTTCAGGCCGCGCGCGGCAATCAGCATGTTTTCCAGAGCAGCCGTGCAGTCCTGCTGCCAGTAGCCTGGAGCTTTGGCTTCATCCGGATTGGCGCAAACCACAATCACCACAGGCGCTTCGGCGGCCATTTTGGCATAAGGGTGCCGCTCGGCAATGGAAGCCAGCAAAGCTTTGTCGCGCACAACCACAAAGTGCCAGGGCTGTTTGTTGTGTGCGCTGGGCGCGCACATGGCGGCCTTGAGTACGAGCTGCAAGTCTTCATCGCTCACAGGCTCAGCCGTGAATTTACGTATGCTGCGGCGGGTAAACAGCGCTTCAAAAACATCCATTGAAATTCTCCTGAAAATGCTGGCAGTGAAACCGCAAACTGCGATTGCGCGCAAAGCAGGGCGAAATGCAGCGCGGACTGAATACAGATAAACTGTGCCTTCCGCCAGTATGCAATAATTTTGCCCCAAACAAAAGTGCAGGATGCCCGACACTGGCGGCGCAAAAAGCCCCCTCTCTTACCCGTGTGGCGGGAGAAAGGGGGCTTTGCGTTCATTCAGGGCAGGCAAAAGCCCGCCAGAGGTCTAGCTCATGTCCCAGTTAGGATACATGGTCCAGATGCCGCAGGGGCAGATGCCTGCGCAGATGCCGCAGCCGATGCAGCGGGCAGGATCAGAAACGTATTCAAATCCGCCGCCAGCGGTTTCTTTGCGGTCAATGGCCTTTTCCGGGCAGGATTTGAGGCACATCTTGCAGTCGCGGCAGGTGCCGCAGCTCACGCAACGGGAGAATTCATCCTGCGGCGTAGGCAGATCACGGTCATGACACTTGGCAAAATAGGCCGTGTGCAGACGCGAGGAAGGCACGAGCTTTTTCTTTTCCGGCGTGTAGGTTTCGCCGCGCACAAAGGCATCAGCGGCAAAGGCGGCATCGCGGCCCGTGCCAATGGCATGCACCAGCAGGCCGGGCTTGATAACGTCGCCCACTGCAAAAACGCCGTCCATGATGCTGAGGTCGGGCTTGGGCACGATCCATTCGCGGAACTTTTCCAGACCTTCCGGCAGGAAGGAGAGGTCGGGCGATTCGCCAATGGTGATAATGACCATCTTGCCGGGAATGAGCGTCCCTTCCTGGCTGATGATGCCGTTATCGGTGACTTCCTTGGTCTGCACGGGCCACACAAGTTTGCCGCCCAGTCCTTCAACATGCTCAATTTCGTGAGCAAAGGCGGCGGGCTTCTGCACGTCGATGCAGGTCACCTGTTTGGCGCCCATGGCGTATGCGCCCACAGCGGCGTCCATACCAGCGTTGCCGCAACCGATAACAATCACGCTGTCGGGCACGGCGGGCTTTTCGCCCTTGTTGATGGCCTTCAGAAAGTCTATGCCAGCCACGATCTTTTCGTGACCGGGCCAGGGGAAGATGCGCGGCACATGCCCGCCGGTGGCGACCACCAGGGCAGAGTGCTTTTTGCGCAGTTCCTCGAACTTTTTGGCGTCGACAGGGCAATTGTTCACAAAGGTCACGCCCATGTCCTCAATGCGCTTGAGTTCCTTGCGCAGCAGGTCATGGTTCAGCCGGGCACGGGGAATCACCTGCTCAAGCTTGCCGCCCATGACGGAGTCGGCTTCGTACACGGTGACGTCGTGGCCCAGCCGGGCGAGCTGCCAGGCAGCCGTGAGGCCGCCAACACCGCCGCCGATCACGCCAATGTGCTTGCCGGTGCGGGTTTTGGGCTTTTCGACCGTGATATCCGCAGAATAGGAACCGAGCTTGCCAATCTGCACGGGGCTGTCCAGATCAGTGCGCGTGCAGCTCTGCATGCAGGGGTTGGGGCACACGCTGCCGCAGACGGAACCGGGGAACGGCGTGTAATCCAGCACCATGCGGTAGGCTTCTTCCACATTACCTTCACGCAGAAGGTTAAGTCTGCGCTGGGTGGGGATGGACGCCGGGCAGTTGAATTCGCAAGGGGCGGCATACTCGGCGTTCTGCCACATGGGCACACGCAGGCGGTAATCGCCGCGCGCCACCAGGCCGTTGACCATAAAGTCATCGGGGGCCACATCGCTGAAAATACCGCTGGGTATCCATTCCTTGCTGCGGAACTGCCCAAGGCTCATGACTTCCTTCTGACCGCGCTCCTCAAACGGCAGCGGCGTGATCTTCTGCCACTGGCTCCAGTCGCACAGTTCGCTGCGCAGGCTGGGCTGATCAATGGCCATCAGAAAGTCGTCAAGACCAGCGTCAAGCCAGGCGATATCTTCATCGTCCAAGTGATTAAGGCGCACGTCCTTGGGCAGCTGTCCAACAGGCCCACGGAAGTAAACAGCACCGCCAACCATGCCGACGCAGGAGCGTTCGCCCATAACCGAGGCAATGTTCTGGCTGTCATGGCCGCACACAACGGCCTTGCCGCCGCCCATGAATTCAAAAGAGAAGCTGCCCACGCTCTTGAGCACCCAGAGTTCCGGGGCTTCATAAAGAGGGTCGTGCTTCATGAGGGAGCCTGAGCGGGTACCCGCACGACCACCAATGTAAACAGTACCGGCTGCCGCGCAATGGGCCGCAGTGTCGCCCGCATCGCCGCGCACCACAATGCGCCCGCCCGCGTTCAACCAGCCTACGTCCGCCGAGGCGGAGCCTTCAACCAGGATTTCGGTGTTGGGCAGGCACATGGAGCCTACCCGCTGACCGGGGTTGCTGACCTTGAAGGTCAGCTTTTTTCCTTCCTTGTTCCACAGGGGGCCGCCGATATCGTGCTGGCCCGAGGCCTCAATATAAAAGTCAGTCTCACCCTTCTCTACCGCCGCCTCAATGGCCAGCAGCAAATCCTGGGTGGACATGCGCTTGTGTTCGTCTACCGTGCTAACGCGCAGCATGTTCTGCTCCTCGCCAAAGTCTAACAGGCGTACTGGATATCCAGCTTGTCGGCCACAGCCTTGTCCGTGGTAACCAGGGCGTCGGAACGCCCAACCGGCAGCGAACTGTTGCCCACAGGGGCCAGCAGCTTGCGCAGTTCGGAGTCAAAGGCCAGCATGTAGTCCACAATGTTCTGCGCACCCCTGTCCACATCCAGCCTTTTGACCAGACGCGGATCCTGGGTGCATATGCCCGTGGGACATTTGCCGGTATTGCAGGCATTGCAGCGGCCATGCTCATTGCCGATGCAGCCCAGCAACTGAATGAGGATCTTGCCGATGATAACGCCGTTGGCGCCAAGGCAGATCACCTTGAAGGCATCCGCAGCAGCGTTGCCTGTCAGGCCTATGCCGCCCCCAGCCCACAGGGGAATCTGCCCCTGAAGACCCTGGGCAACGGCAGCCATGTAGCAGTCGCGCAGCTTGGAAACAATCGGATGCCCGGTATGCTCCAGCGAAACCTCGTTGGCAGCGCCGGTGCCGCCCTGAATGCCGTCGATGAAGAACCCGCCGCAGATCTTGTAGGGATCGCGCAACAGGTTGTTGTAGACGGAAACAGACGTGGCCGATGCCGCGCACTTGATGGCCACCGGCACGCGGAAGCCAAAGGCCGCATTGAGCGAAAGGTGCATTTTCTGCACGGATTCTTCAATGGAATACAGGCCCTGATGGTTCGGCGGCGAATGCAGGGTCGCCTTGGGTACGCCACGGATGGCCTGAATGTGCGGAGCCACCTTGGCTGCGGGCAAGAGGCCGCCGTCGCCGGGTTTTGCACCCTGACCGATTTTGATGAGCACACCCGCCGGGTCGGTCTTCATACGGGGCATGGCCTTGATGATGCGGTTCCAGCCAAAGTGACCGGAGGCGATCTGCAAGATCATGTACTTGAGCTGGTCGGATTCCAGCAGCTTGATGGGCATGCCGCCCTCGCCCGAGCACATGCGCACAGGCATGCCGCAGTGTTCATTAAGATAGGCTGCGGCAAGGGCAATGGCTTCCCACGCGCGGGTGGAGAGCGCGCCGATGCTCATGTCGCTGAAGATGGCGGGGTAAATCCAGTGCACGGGGGGGGTGCGCTCGGTCAGCACAAGGCTGTCGCCGTCAACGCGCAGGGGCAGTTCCTTGGCAAGCATGACGCGGCCAAGGGGCGAGCGGATATCGAAGGTATGACGCTCGGAATCCAGCGCGGGGTCGGTCATCTGACTGATGCGGCCCACAAAGATGGAATCGAGCGTGCGCGGCGGGTTCAGGTTGGTGCGCCCGCCCCGTTTGACGGGGCCGTGGTGACGCGCCAACAGGGGAAACCGCGTATCCTGGTTGCGCACGGGTTTGATCGCCGCATTGGGACAGATTTTTTCGCACATGCCGCAACCCACGCAGGCGTTGGGGATGCTGGCCTTTTGCATGATGACCGGGCGCGCGGAATGTTCCTGTGTCGGGTCGGGAAAGGCCTTGCGCGAAAGCGTGATGCTGCGGCGCATCATGCCCACTTCAATGGCGTTGAAAGTACACGCCGCCACGCACGAGCCGCACATGGTGCACAAATCGGGGCGGTATTCTATCTTCCAGCGCAGGTCGTTAACACTTACGTCCTGAGTTCTTACTGATTCCATCGCTGCACCGCCAGATCGTTGTCAATAACCACCATTTCCCGTTCATTGGGATAGATGTCGTTGGAGATGTCGCGGTCAGGCATGATGGCGTTCAGACCGCAGACCTCGGAGGCGATGGCCACCATGTCCGAGTTTACGCCCACAACAACGGGCCGCAGCTTTTTGGAGTCGCAGCAGGTAATCATCTTGCCGTCAGGCAGAAGGCCGATGATGGTGTTGGGGCCGTTGATCTCCAGATGCGCGAGGGATTCGCGAATAAGGTTCAGCACCTTGCGGTCAGCGCGCTGTTCCGCCTCCACAAAAGGCAGGGGCGTGATCACGTGCTTGTAATACTTGATGGGCCAACGCAGCTCATGCAAGACATAGTGCAAGGTGTACAGAAAGTTCTGCGAGTCGGATTCAAAACCCACATAACCCCTGTGCAGCGACTTCTGGAACTCTTTGTTCTTGGTGAAAAACGTGTTCTCGCCGTTGGCGCACACAGTGTAGCCCTGCAAAAAGAAGGGATGCGCAGCGTAACGCACGATGGCGTAGTTGGTATTCTGGCGGCACTGGGTCACGATGTTGCGCGCGGTCAGGCGGCCATCGTCTTTCCATAGTCGAAAATATACAGCTATGTCGGCAGGATCACCGATTTCTTTAAGGGTCAGTACATCGGGCCAGAACGAATAGACAAAGCCATTCTTTTTCTCGGCCAACAAACCCCGCAGCTCAAGGCGTGTGTCCAGCAGCAGGTTTTCGCGTTCTTCCTGACTACGGGAACGGTATTCCTCGGGGTAGTCATAGTTGCGGAAGACGTAACGGGGCATGGCCTCAATCTTGAGGCCGGGGCGTTTGTCCACTTCAGGCACCCACTGGGCAACCTGCACAAAACCCTTTTCTTCCATGTAGTCGTTGACCAGTTGCACACCCTCGGGGGTGCAGGCCAATGAAAGCAGGGGCTTGTCTTTGTAGTGGCTGAACACGCCCTCCAGGTCTTGCATAACCATAGCAAAACCGGAGTTGTCATGCCCTTCCTGCTGCGGCAGCATTAGATTGAGCGCCATTGAGGGGGGTACAGGCGTCTTGCTCTTGATGGAACCAATTCTGCACATAGCTGTTAACCTCGGGAAAATGCGTCACTTGAAGACCAGCCCGCAAAACTGGGCTACAGGGACGCGAATGAACCCTCTCGTAGGGTGCAAAGTTGACTGACCTTTTGGTATAGTCTGAAGACATGACCAAAACGCACCACGAGTTGAAGCATGGGACTGTCAAAAGACAGCCTCTGCGCTCCAACCGGCGGATCCACACTGGCGGTTGCGTTCGGCCTCTGGCGCAGGGGGGAAATTGAGTTTGCTACAAACCTTTTCGATGGGCAAGAATAAATTGAGGCCCTGCATCAAAAAAAAGTTGCAGTGTTTAAGTTTTGATACCATGCACAAAAACTGGTGTTTATATGTGAAAAATCTAGTAAAGTTCTGCAAATATCTCTGGATGTGCAATTATTTTTGCAAATTTGACATATTGCCATAACATAATGTTGGCATTGTCCGATATTTTTCTTAGAATCAGACTCAGATGGGCATAATTTAAGCCCTTTTAAAAAGAATTTGATAACGCATTTCATAAAATATGGTTATTCCCCTGCGAGGTAAAAGATGAATGTGAGAATGTGGCTTGTTACCCTTTGCTGTGGGTTTGTCGTAGGCATGGCGACCCTTTTTTACACCAACACCCACATGTCCACACTGGTTTTTACGGAAGTAACCATTCCCCAGCTTTCATCGGCATTACAGTCAAAGTATGAGTACGGCCTGAAAAGCGTTATCGATGTTGCTGCGCAAGACCTTGCCGACAGGCTCAAGGGCGTCACCGACCTCACGGAGCAGTACGCGCTGATTGAAAAATATACTGACTATCAGCGGTTCTTTCCCAACGACGAAGGGTACCTGTTTACGTACAAGACAGACGGCACCCGAATAAATGTGCCGACCAACAAGGCGCAGAACGGTAAAAACCTTATCGATCTCAAAGACAGCGATGGCGTCTACATGGTGCGGGAGCTGATTGAAGCCGCCAAAAAGGGCGGCGCATTTGTGGCCTACCGCTTCGACAAACCCGGCGCAGGTGTGCAACCCAAGCTGGCCTATGCCCGTATGATACCGGGAACAGACGTTGTTATCGGCACTGGCGTGTATATTGACAGCGTTGAGGCCGAGCGCACCCGCGTTGCCAACCTGGTTGCCGAGAGAAACGACCATTACGATAATCTTGAGCTGCTCATTTGCGGTGGCATCCTTGTTGTCATTCTTGGCTTTGCTTGGCTGATTACGCGCATTATCTGCCTGCCTCTGCGGCAAATCACCGGCGAAGCAGAAAAAGTGGCCCAGGGTCAGGAAGCTGCCCTGCCCACTCTCAAGGCATCCTGTCCGCTCGAAATCCGTCGGCTTAACAGTTCGTTGAGCATGATGATCGAAAACCTGCATGGCCGTATTGAGGAAGCAGCAGACAAAACCCGTCAGGCCGCCGAAGCTCTGGATCACGCCAAGATAGCGCAGGCCGCGGCCGAAGAAGCCAAGCTGCGCGCAGAATCGGCCCGCAGGGAAGGCATGCTTGCCGCCGCCCATCAGCTTGAATCCATTGCCGAGGCGCTCTCCTCCGCTTCATCTGATCTCTCACACCAGATCAAACGCTCTGATGAAGGCGCGGAAGAGTCTTCCAAGATGCTTTCTGGCGCAGCCACCGCCATGAATGAAATGAACGCCACGGTTCAGGACGTTGCCAGAAACGCCGGGCTGGCATCGGGCGCATCGCTCGAAACCCGCGACAAGGCTCTTGCTGGCGCAAAGATCGTGCAAAACGCCGTGGAAAGCATCACCGAAGTGCAGACCCACTCGCTTTCGCTCAAGGAAGACATGAACCGCCTGAACGAGCACGCGCAGGCCATTAACCAGATCATGGGCGTTATTTCCGACATTGCGGACCAGACCAATCTGCTGGCGCTGAACGCGGCCATCGAGGCCGCCCGTGCTGGCGATGCGGGCCGGGGTTTTGCCGTTGTGGCGGACGAAGTGCGCAAGCTGGCGGAAAAGACCATGGTTTCCACAAGCGACGTGGCCAAGGCCATTCAGGCCATTCAGGACAGCACCGCCAAGAGCATGAAGGGCGTTGAAAACGCTGTTGGTTCCATCGGCGTGGCCACGGATCTGGCCGGGCAATCCGGCGAGGCCCTGCAAGGCATTGTGGAGGTTGTGACCGCCACGGCTGATCAGGTGAACGCCATCGCCGCCGCCAGTGAAGAACAGTCGGCAGCAAGCGAAGAAATCAACCGCAGCATTGTTGAGGTCAACGAGGTTTCGCGCCTGACGGCAGAGGCCATGAATCAGGCTTCCACCGCCGTTGCCGACCTCACCGAGCAGGCCAAAAAGCTCGCCGCCCTGATTCAGGAGATGAAGCAGGGCTAGGCTGTTCTCCCCCGCCATCCAGGTTCCCGGTTTGCGCTTGCACGGCGCAGACCGGGAGCCTTTGTTTTGCAGGTGGAACGGCACGAGGCGGCATGCAAGTTCGCTCAAAGGCAAACGCTTCTTGCGTTTTTGTCCGCAACACGCCACATTTGCAAAACGTCCGGCAGCAGGCGGCCTGTTGCAGTGCGCCTGTGCGAGGCAAGCCCAGTCCAGGCCCGTGACCCTGTGAAGCGTCCCATTGTCCCTTTTCAGGAACATTCATGAAAAACCGCATCCTCATCCTGGTGGTGTTGCTCTTGTGTGCCTGTGCCCGCCCAGTATCCCGGCATGAAACGTCCGCTGACACTCTTGCAGCCACACAGTACGGCGAAGTGCAAGGTTTTGCGGCGGCTGGCGTCAAAACATGGCTTGGCATTCCATATGCCGCGCCGCCAGTAGGCGAACTGCGCTTTCGGCGCAACCAGCCGCCTACCCCCTGGCAGGGCGTTAAAAAGTGCGTGGCCTTTGGCAACAAGCCCATCCAGTACATGAACATGTTCGGGCTTGAGCGTTCGCGGGTTCCCGCCAGCGAGGATTGCCTGTACCTCAACGTGTGGGCGCCGCTGACCGCCGCCAAAGACGCCAAGCTGCCTGTATTCGTATGGATATACGGCGGCGCGTACCACATGGGCGAAGGCAGCGACCCCATGTATGACGGCGCATCCTTTGCCAGAGACGGCGTGGTATTTGTCAATTTCAACTACCGCGTCGGTCCCTTGGGCTTTTATGACTTTTCCATGTACGACAAGAGGTTTGAATCCAACTGCGGCGTTTCAGACCAGATTGCCGCCCTGCGCTGGGTGCGCGACAACATCGCCGCATTTGGCGGCGACCCGAACAACGTGACCATAGCGGGCGAATCCGCAGGCGGCACGGGCGTGTACAACATGCTGGCATCGCCCGCCGCAAAGGGGTTGTTCCAGAAGGCCATTGCGGAAAGCGGCGTCACAGGAAATACCGAATCCCGCCGCATGGTCGAGATGAACAACTCCATCTTTTTTGAAAAGCTCGGCATCAATCCGCGCACAGACATTGCCAAATTACTGGAAATGCCCGCGCAGGACATGCTTGCGGCGGCCACGTTCACGCTCAAGGAAGGCCCGCGCCGCCACCCCGGCATCTTCATGCCCGGCCCGGTCAAGGACGATCTGCTGCCCCTGCATCCGTGGGAGGCAATGGCCCAGGGCAATGCCCGCGACGTTAAGGTCATTCTTGGCACCAACCGTAATGAAGGCACGCTGTTTGCCCTGCTGGGCCTGCTGCCCAAGGACTGGCAACAGGTGGAAAAGATGCTGCACGATAACGGCGCGGCTGCCAGTATCCCTGCGGTATCGGAGCTGTACGCCAATGAAAAAGGCATGAAAAAACTGACGACCCTAGCGGGCGACCGGGCATTTGTGGTGGACATGCTCAAAAGTGCGGATGCCCAGAGCGCATTTAACAGCACCTACGTGTACCGCTTTGACTACGCCCCCTTTCTGCCGGAGCTGTTCATGCTGGGCGCGGCACACTCAACGGAGATTTCCACCGCGCTTGCCACCAATGATCACCCCTTCTGGCTGCTCACGCCCGCATCTCGCCGCAAGGAGCTTACGCAATCCATGCACGGGGCCTGGCTGAACTTTGTAAAAACGGGCAATCCCAACGGCCCCGGCGTTGCGCCCCTGTGGCCTCAATACGAGGCAGGGCGGCGGCTCACCTACATTTTTGACCAGGCTAACACCGTGGAATCGAATCCCCACGGCGCAGTCTATGAGGTGTGGAAAGATATTCAACTGTACCAGTAAGTTGCGGATCGGCTTCATTGACATGGAGCGCTCGGCTTCTTACCCTCCACACGACAACAACTTTTTCACTGCTTTCATCTGCTGAAAGTTCAGGAGGCACACATGACCGAAGACAATACCCAGCCCGGCGCTGATTTTTCGCCGGATGTGGACAATATACCTGAAGATTGCGTTCTTGAGCCGCTTCACGAGCGCCGCTATCTTGTGGGCGGGCGCTTGCTTGAGTGGAATGGCCCCATGCACACCGTGCATTCGCCCCTGTATGTGAACGGTGAGCAGCGCGTCATCGGCTCCTGCCCGGAACTGACCGAGGCGGAATCTCTGGCGGCAGTGGAAGCCGTAACCAAGGCCTGGGACAATGGACGCGGCGCATGGCCCACCATGCGAGTGGAAGACCGCATTGCCCGTGTGGAAGAATTTGCCCGCCGCATGATAGCTGTACGCGATCAAGTGGTGCGCCTGATGGTGTGGGAAATCTGCAAGCCGCTCAACGATTGCCGGGCGGAATTTGACCGCACCATCGACTATATCCGCGCCACTGTGGACGCCCTTAAAGACCTTGACCGCGCCTCCTCGCGCTTTGTGATCGAGAGCGGCATTTACGCCCAGATCCGCCGCGCGCCGCTTGGGCCTGTGCTGTGCATGGGGCCGTTCAACTATCCACTCAACGAAACCTTCACCACGCTTATTCCGGCCCTGATCATGGGCAACCCGGTTATCGTCAAAACGCCTCGCATCGGCAAGCTGCTTTATGCGCCCCTGCTTGAGGCCTTTGCCGACTGCTTCCCCGCCGGGGTGGTGAACATCCTCTTTGGCGACAGGCGCGTGGCCATTCCCGCGCTGGAATCTGGCCGCATCAGCGTGCTGGCCTTTATCGGCTCAAGCCGCGCTGCCGATGCCCTGCGCCGTCACCATCCCTCGCCCCACAGGCTGCGCTGCGTGCTGGGGCTGGACGCCAAAAACGCAGCCATCGTGCTGCCCTGCGCCGATATGGATTTGACCGTGTCAGAGGCCGTGACCGGGGCGCTGAGCTTTAACGGGCAGCGCTGCACGGCCCTGAAGATCTTTTACGTCCACGCCTCGCGCACCGAGGAATTTCTGGCAAAATTCAGCGAGGCCATTGCCGCCCTGCCCATGGGCCTGCCCTGGAAGCCGGGGGTCAAAATCACCCCTCTGCCCGTGCCCGGCAAGATAGACGACCTGCGTG
Source organism: Desulfovibrio intestinivivus (assembly GCF_053570665.1). Classification (NCBI taxonomy): domain Bacteria; kingdom Pseudomonadati; phylum Thermodesulfobacteriota; class Desulfovibrionia; order Desulfovibrionales; family Desulfovibrionaceae; genus Desulfovibrio; species Desulfovibrio intestinivivus. The sequence continues at coordinate 2,825,684 of NZ_JBRBQT010000001.1, forward strand.
AACTGGTGGACGAAGCTGTTGCCAAGGGCGCGCGCATTGCCAACCCGCGCGGCGGCTCCTTTGACCGCACTCTGTATTACCCCACGCTGGTTGCGGGCGTTACCGCAGACATGCGCCTGCACACGGAAGAACAGTTTGCCCCTGTGGTGCCTGTGGTTTCGTATAATGAAGTGTCGGAAGCCGCTGAGGCAGTGATAGCCTCGCCCTTCGGGCAGCAGGTCAGCATATTCGGCACTGACCCCGATGCCGTGGCTGCGCTCATCGACCCCATGGTCAATCAGGTGTGCCGCGTCAACATCAACAGCCAGTGCCAGCGCGGGCCGGATACCTTCCCCTTCACAGGCCGCAAGGACTCTGCGGAAGGCACGCTTTCTGTCAGCGATGCGTTGCGCGCCTTCTCCATCCGCACACTTGTGGCAGCCAAGGGTTCCGCACCCAACAAGGAACTGATTTCGGACATCGTGCGCAACAGAAAATCCAACTTCCTGTCCACGGATTTTCTGTTCTAGTCGCTGATTTTGCTGGAAAACTGAAAGTTGAAGTAAACATGAAAGGCCGCGTAAGCGGCCTTTCATGTTATGCAGCCCCGCCTAGCTGGAGTATCCGATTAAAAGAACGTGACATAGGATAGGAGCGGAATTCAGCTCGCGCAAAATGCAATACAATTTACTCGGTTGTTAAAAATAAATTGGAATATTGTGAGGAGGGGATAATGAAAAATATTTTTTTGATTGGTGGCACTATGGGCGTCGGAAAAACGACTACTTGTAAAATTTTGATGAAAAAATTGAACAATAGCGTTTTTCTTGATGGAGATTGGTGTTGGGATATGCATCCATTTAAAGTTACTGAAGAAACAAAAAACATGGTTATGGAGAACATCTGCTTTGTTTTAAATAATTATATTAAATGCTCTAGTTATAAAAATATTGTATTTTGCTGGGTTATGCATGAACAAAAAATCATCGACAATATCCTTTCGCACTTGGATATTAAACAATGCAATATACATCTTATATCTTTAATTTGCGAAAAAGATGAGCTAAAAAAAAGAATAACAAGGGATATAGACAATGGATTAAGAACTAATGATACAATCAATATGAGCATTGATCGCATTTCATGCTATACAAAGCTCAATACATATAAAATAGATGTATCTAGTATTACACCGGAACAAGCAGCGATACTTATATTCAACAATTTTTTTTAAGAATATACCTACAAACTTCCACATTATTTCCTGCATTCTCAACGCCCCATCAACTCAGACTTCCGCCTCCTTACGATCAGACAGGGCGTTGCCCACACGGCGAGTAAAAGAGTTTCACAGGCCCATTCCCCCGGTTATTTTGGGGGATGGGCCTGTGAAATATCAACTTCATGCATGGCGGCTCAGCCCTATTCCGGCGGGTAGGAGAAGCTGAACGGCCCGCGCTCGGCAAACTCGCCCGGCACACGGCAGTAGTGGGTGTTCACCCGGCCATCAACAAAGTGGTGGAGCAAAAATGCCGGGGCCTCATCGGTAAAGGCATCCCCGCCAGTGGCGCAGAAATCCGGCACTATGTGCATGCACACCGGGGGAGCCGTCACGGCCGCCACTCCGTGCCACATGGTGAACACATGTCTGTGCAGATGCCCGCAGCAGAGGCGCACATTGGGAAATTTCTCCAGCAGGCGGCCAAGGCCCTCGGCATTTTCATATGGCTCGTCCATCACGCCAAGGGCTGTGATAAAGGGCGGATGGTGGGTAAAGACCAGCGTGGGCCTGCCGGGCTGGGCTGCCAGCGTCTTTTCCAGCCACGCCGCGACGGGCGCGTCAAAATGGCCGGAATGAGAGCCGGGGCGGGTGCCGTCAAAAAACACGAGCCGCAAGGGAAAATCTTCAACAGTATAGCACAGGTAGGGGGCAACCGCCGCATCCGCAGGGCAATACTGCCCAAGCCCGGCCACAAGATTTTCACGCTTATCATGGTTGCCGGGTAGCACATACACGGGCATGGGTAGCGCAGACAGCGCCTCTGCCGCAATGGCGTAGCCGCCGGGCTGGCCGTTCACCGAAATATCCCCGCTCAGCACAAGACAATCGGGCAGTTGCGGCATGGCCGCAATGTGGGCCACGGTTTTTTCCAGCAGCAGCGCACCGTCAGACACGTTGAATGCCAGGCTGCGCCCGGCTCCCACATGCGGATCAGATATGTGTGCTACAAACATGCCAGCACCTCCCCTCGATATTTTCCACTATTTTTAATCACGGCAGCATGTTGCGGTCAAGTCAGCCTTTGTCACAAAACTGTAATACTGCTGCCTGTAATGTAACGAATACGAAAGCTATCGTTCTTGCCACAAGGCGCAATTAGTGGTAATTAAAATCAAATTTTCTCCATGCAGGCAGCACGGCCTTGTGTTACGCCTCTGGAGTCTGACCGCCCCGCCCACAGCGCGCCATCCACGAAAGGAGCTGAACTTGTCCGCAATACGTCTTGAAAACGTATGTAAAAAGTGGGGTGCAACCCACGCTGTGCAAAATGTTTCCTTTGAAATCAACGAAGGTTCGTTGCTTGTGCTGCTCGGGCCTTCCGGCTGCGGCAAATCCACCACGCTACGGCTCATTGCCGGGCTTGAGAGCGTTTCCGGCGGACGCATCTACATTGGCGACCGCGACGTTACCGACCTGCCCCCGGCGGAGCGCCATCTGGCCATGGTGTTCCAGTCCTACGCGCTTTTTCCTCACCTCACAGTACGGGAAAATATCCTCTTTGGCCTCAAGGTGCGCAAAGTGCCGGAGGCCGACCAGATGAGGCGGCTGGACAATGCCGTTGACGTGCTTGGCCTTTCCGGCCTGCTGGAAAGAAAGCCCTCCGCTCTTTCAGGCGGGCAGCAGCAGCGCGTGGCTCTTGGCCGTGCACTTGTGGCCGAAGCGGCGGTGTGCCTCATGGACGAGCCGCTCTCCAACCTTGATGCCAAACTGCGGCTCGAAATGCGGCGCGAAATCCGCGATCTGCAACAGCGCCTGGGCATGACAATGGTCTACGTTACCCACGACCAGACAGAAGCCATGAGCATGGCCGACACCATCATTCTGATGCAACACGGGCGTATCGTGCAGAACGACGCCCCTGTCGCCATGTATTCCCAGCCCGCCACCACCTTTGCGGCCAGCTTTATCGGCACGCCGCCCATGAACCTTCTGAGTGTTGTCATGTGCAAGGGACAGGCGGTCATCAAGGGCAATGAATGCTGCCCGGTGCCAGACGCTGTTGCGGCCGAATGCACGCTTGGCATCCGCCCCGAGCATATCCAGGTAACGCCTGACGGCCTGTGGGAGGCCGAAGTGTTGAGCATGGAATACCTTGGTGCGGATTCCGTGCTGGCTTGCAGCCTGGGCCAGCAGCAGGTGGCTGTGCAAATAGCGGGCAACCCCGGCTTCAAACCCGGCCACAAGCTGCGCCTGAACTTTGCCGCCGATGCCCTGCACTTTTTTGAGACAGAATCGGGCAAGCGCATGGGCGCGGCATAGCCGATTGCACCTTCACGCGCCATGGCGTGCCGATTTGGCTGTCTTTTGTCGCGCTACTGTCATAATCATTTAATTTTGATACACATTTGCCCCTTATCGGTAACATTCAGGCGATAGTACGGATACAGCCCCCAAACCCTTTGAGGAGAAATCCATGAAACGTATTCGCTCGTTGTTTTTGGCAATTTTCTGTATCTGCCTGTACGCTGGCAGCGCGCTGGCGGCTCAGACCAACCTTACATTTTACTTTCCCGTGTCCGTGGGCGGGCCCATCACCAAAATCGTGGAGGGCATGACCCAGGAATTCATGAAAGAAAACCCCGACATCAAGATTACGCCTGTGTATTCGGGCAATTATCGCGATACGATCACCAAGGCCCTTACCGCCCAGCGCGGGGGCGAGCCGCCGCATGTGGCTGTGCTGCTCTCTACCGATATGTTCACTCTCATTGATGAAAACGCCATCGTTTCCTACGATGAAATTGTCGGCAAGGACAACATGGCCTTTACCAAGGATTACTTTCCCGGCTTCATGCGCAACAGTCAGACCGAAGGCAAAACCTGGGGCATTCCCTTCCAGCGCTCTACCATCGTGATGTACTGGAACAAGGAAATGTTCAAGGAAGCTGGCCTCGACCCTGAAAAAGGTCCCGCCACCTGGCAGGAACTGGTCGAAATGGGCAAAAAACTCACCAAGAAGGACGAATCCGGCAAGGTCAGCCAGTGGGGCGTTGCCATTCCCAGCACCGGCTATGCCTACTGGATGCTTCAGGCCCTTGCCATCACCAACGGCGTTGAGCTGATGAACGATGCGGGCAACAAGGTCTTCTTTGACAATCCTAAAAATATCGAAGCCCTCCAGTTCCTCACCGATCTGGCCTACAAGTACGAAGTGTCGCCCAAGGGCACCATTGACTGGTCCACCACGCCCCGCGACTTCTTTGAGCGCAAAACCGCCATCATGTGGACCACCACCGGCAACCTCACCAACGTGCGCACCAACGCCAAGTTCCTCTTCGGCGTGGGCATGCTGCCCGCCAATGCCCGCCTTGGCTCGCCCACCGGCGGCGGCAACTTCTACATTTTCAAAAATTCAACGCCTGAAGAACGCAAGGCTGCCGTCAAGTTTGTGCAGTGGATGACCACTGCCGAGCGCGCCGCCCAGTGGGGCATTGATACCGGTTATGTGGCTGTGCGCCCCGATGCCTGGAAGACCGAACGCATGGAAACCTACGTGAAGGGCTTTCCCTATGCCGCCGTGGCCCGCGATCAGCTGGCCCACGCCGTGCCCGAGCTTTCCACCCACGAGAACCAGCGCGTGACCAAGGCTCTGGACGATGCCATTCAGGCCGCTGTTAACGGCTCCAAAAAGCCTGACGCCGCCCTCAAGGATGCCCAGCGCGAAGCTGACCGCATTCTGCGCCGCTACCAGAAGTAAACAAGTATTGTGCTGCCAGGGGGGTTGCCCCTCTGGCAGCTTTTTCGATTCAATCAGACGCAAGAGAGCCGCCCTATGTTCAAACCGGAAACCATGCGGCAAATCAACGCATGGCTGCTTTTGCTCCCCGGCTTTGCCCTGGTGGTGACGTTTACGCACTATCCTGCGGTGAGTACGTTTATCCACAGCTTTTTTATGGATGGCCGGGGGGGAGCGCCTGCCCAGTTCGTAGGGCTTGAGCAGTACCGCTATCTGCTGGACGACGAGGTCTTTCTCAAATCGCTGCGCAACAACATCATCTTTGCCTGCTGCACCATCCCCTGCTCCATGTCGCTGGCCATGCTCATGGCCTTTCTGGTCAATGCGCGGCTGAAGGGGCAGACATTTTTGCGGCTGTGCTACTTTGTGCCCACGGTGCTGCCCATGATCGCCGTGGCCAACATCTGGCTGTTTTTTTACACGCCCGATTACGGCCTACTTGAGCAGTTGCGCTTTTTTTTGGGCGCGACCACGGGCATTAACTGGCTTGGCAGCGAGCAGACCGCCCTGTTCTGCGTAATCAGCGTTGCAGTATGGAAGGACGCTGGATTTTTTATGATTTTTTACCTCGCGGCCTTGCAGCAAATCCCGCCCAGCCTTGGGGAGGCGGCCATGCTTGAAGGGGCTTCGCGTGCCTATTATTACCGCCGCGTGGTCATTCCCCTGCTCATGCCTACTACGCTTTTTGTGCTCATCAATGCTACCATCAACGCTTTCCGCATGGTGGATCACCTCTTTGTGCTCACGCAGGGCGGCCCCAACAACGCCACCTCGCTGCTGCTCTACTATATTTATGAAACCAGCTTCAAATTCTGGGATACGGGCTACGGCGCAACGCTGACCATGGTGCTGCTGGGCTTTCTTGGTTTTGCCGCCTTTGTGCAGTTTGGCATCATTGAAAAAAGGGTGCATTACAGATGAACGAACAGCGCAATATGTACGACAGCCGTGGATTTTCGCGCGTGCTGGACACCACCGCCGCATGGATGCTTGCCATTCTGTGGGCTTTGCCGCTTTTTTACGCCATCTGGACTGCCTTTCACCCGGCGGAGTTTTCTACCCGTTTCAGCCTGACTGCCCCGCTGACGCTTGAAAACTTTGCCAATGCCTGGAAGGCCGCGCCCTTTGCCCGCTATTTCGTCAACACCATCATGCTGGTTACGCTGACCACAGGCATGCAGCTTGTGCTCTGCACTCTGGCGGCCTACGCCTTTGCCCGCTACGACTTCAAGGGCAAGGGCATTGCCTTTGCGCTTATCCTCATGCAGCTCATGATCATGCCAGATGTGCTGGTGGTGGAAAACTACTCCACCATGTCCAAGATCGGTGTGCTTGATTCCACCCTTGCCATCAGCCTGCCCTACATGGCCTCGGCCTTTGGTATTTTTCTGCTGCGCCAGACCTTCAAGAGCGTGCCGAAAGAACTGGAGGAAGCCGCCGCGGTGGAAGGGGCCAACACCCTGCAAGTGCTCTGGCATGTGTACGTGCCGTTGGCCAAGCCCACCTACGCGGCCTACGCGCTGGTCTCCATCAGTACGCACTGGAACAACTTTCTCTGGCCGCTCATTGTGAGCAACTCCGTCAATTCGCGCCCGCTGACCGTTGGCTTGCAGATATTCTCGGCTACGGAACAGGGCGTGGACTGGACAATCATCACCGCTGCCACGCTTATGACCTCCGGCCCGCTGCTGGTGGCCTTTCTGCTGTTCCAGCGGCAGTTTGTGCAGTCGTTCATGCGGGCGGGCATCAAGTAGGCCGCACACGCCAACACGCGCAAAACACAACACCCAAGCCCCAACGGTTGCCGACTCGCAGCCGCTGGGGCTTTACGTTTGTGGGCATTACCTACTCATCACCTGTGCGCCTCTTAATGGCGCCAGGCGGAATGCCTGCCATACAATTAACAATGACAGGCGTTCCAACGCGACAGTGCGGGCCTTTAGTGATAAAGTGGTTGGGAAACAGCGGTGATACTGCCGCAGAATACCCCTTGTGGTGTGCGGGCCTTGGAGCATATGCTGAAAAAGACCAAAAAGTCTGACTGCTTTGTGGTCAGGCTGGCTTTTCAAACAGAGCAACCCACAGGAGGGTTCCATGACCTTTTCTGCTAACTCACTGAAAATTCTTTTGGCGGCCGGGCTGCTGCTGGCTGGTACTGCTGTTGCGGCTCAGGAGAGCGCGGGGACAGGGCAGGAGATGTACAACAAGCTGTGCTCGGGCTGTCATTCGGCCAGCCCTGCGGCAATGAAGGGCAAACCTGTAGATTCGCTGGTGGCTGGCATGGAAAGGGTCAAAAACCTGAGCAATGCCACAGGTGCCGCGGCCCGAATGCAGCAGACCGTGCAGAGCCTGACCCCCGCGCAGATGAAGGATATTGCGACGTATCTTAACCAGATGAAATAACTGTAATCGAAGCAAAGTATCAGGCTGGTATTCTGACAGCCCCGGTATAGCGACCGGGGCGGCTCTAATGGAACGGCAAAATTGCGCTTGCAATGTGCTGAATAACAGGGCATATAGCTGCCTGTGCTACGCTGTTTCGGGCAGTTAGCTCAGTTGGTTGAGCACCGCCCTTACAAGGCGGGGGCCACAGGTTCAAGTCCTGTACTGCCCACCAAATATGAAAGGGGTTATCCTAAATGGATAGCCCTTTTTTGTATGTAAAAACTCCCTTCTAGTCATATCTAGCATAGCGCTGCTATGCGTGTGCCTACGCTGCGAGATGCTGATGTCGGCCTCACCCCATCGACATCCCGCACTCATCTTCCTCCTCCTGCGCATCTTCACCCTGCTGCCCTAAAAAATCGCAGATATGCTCTGCCACGCCATCAGCAAGGCCGGGTGAAAGCATGCTTTGATGCGTGCCCGCAGTCCAGCGGAGGGTGATGTTTTTCTCAGGCAAAAAGCGGCTCCAGCCCTGATACTGGTCGTTAAAATCAATGTAAGGATTACTGGCAAAATCCAGTGCGCGGATATACAGAATACGCAGGTCAGACGGCGTTGGGTTGTCATAACGTGCTGCGGCAATGGTATTGAGCCTGTATGTCTGCAACAGGTTTTCCATCTGCGCAGGGCTGAAATTGGGCGGCAGCAGCCCGGCTTTTTCGCCGCATTCCAGCAGATACGTCATTCTCTCAGCCCTGTTCATGGCCCGCAGTTTGTCCACATCAAAGGCCAAGGCTTCATGGAGATGGTTTTTCAGCAGTTCCACATCGCCCTTGGCGGCAAGCTGCTTGTCCCTGGTATTGTCCAGCACTGTGTCGAGAATCAGAACCGGGCCAGAGTCGCCCCCGAGCGCGGCATACTGGCAGGCCGCCTCATAGGCCAGAAGGCCACCGAAACTCCAGCCGCCAAAAACGATGTTCTCCGTGGCTACCTTGAGGATTTCATCCAGATAAATCGCGGCCAAATCCTGAACACTGTGCAGCTCCGTATTCAGAACAGTTTTTTCAGCCTGAAAGCCTGCAGGCTCCACGGCATAGAGGGTGTAGCGCCCATCCAGCAGCCGGGCCAGATCGCTGTAGCAAAACACGCTGCCCCCCACAGGATGAAACAGAAAAAGATTTTTTCCGCCTTCACAATGGCAAAGCTTGATGATGGGGCTATTGCGCACGCCTGCCTTACCCTCTACAAGCTCTGCCAGCCGTGCAATGCTGGAATGTGCCATCAGTTCGTTGACGGCAATATGAACGCGCAACTCTTTTTCAATCATGGCAACAAGGCGCACGGCCATGATGCTGTGCCCGCCCATGCTGAAAAAGCTGGCCTCCGCATCGATTACATCCATGCCCAGCAGCCGCTTCCAGATTGCGGCAAGCGTATGCTCCACAGCCCCTTGCGGGCAGCGCCCTGCAACGGCCTCTGCCCTGCCCAGCGGAGACGGCAGCGCCCTTTTATCCACCTTGCGGTTGGGCGAGAGGGGCAGCTCCGCCATCGGCACAATATAGTCTGGCACGCAAAAGGGCGGCAACTGCTGCTCAAGATAGCTGCGCAAATCAGCCGGATTCACAGCACCCACTACATAGGCGGCGAGGCTTTTGTCGTTGCCAGCCTGATAAAAGTCCGCCACCACGGCCAGCTGCCGCACACCGGGAAAGCTCCCAACGGCCTTTTCGACCTCGCCGATCTCGACCCGGTTGCCCCTGATCTTGACCTGCTGGTCCTCCCGCCCCCGGTAATAGACAAGGCCGTTCTGAATAAAGCCATTGTCGCCAGTGCGATAGCAGCGCCGCCCGGCATATTCGGTAAAAGCATCGGCGCTCTCGCCATTCAGATACCCGCGCGAAACACCCGCGCCCGCGATCCACAGTTCTCCGGTAACAGAGTCCGGCACCGGGCGCTGATGTTTATCCAGCACAAAAATGTTCACGCCTTCAAGCGGCCTGCCAATGGGAAAGGCCGTAAAATCCGCATGATTGGCGCGGTCAATGCGAAAGGCGCTGCTGTCTACCGTGCATTCTGTTGGGCCGTACACATTGAACAGTACAACATCTTCATTGCCGGGTATGGCATAAAATTTTTGAATGACATCTGGCCGCAGCACCTCGCCAGCCAGCAGCACACGTTTGAGCGGCAGGGGCTGGCGGTGCTCCTGCAAATAGTCCACCAGCACATTAAAAAAGGCCGGGGTCATGTCGCACAGATCAATGCCCTTTTTGCGGGCGCAGGCGCAAAATGCCGCAGGATTTTTGCGCTCCTCGTCTGCCATGACATACAAGGGCTTGCCGCAAAACAGTGAAACCGCCAGTTGCTGGATGGACGCATCAAACGAGAGCGGCGCAACCAGCCCCACAGTGCCGCACCCTTCTGAAAACTCCCGCAGGGCATGGATGATGTGCAGGAGGTGGCGGTGCTCAACCACAACGCCCTTGGGCTGCCCGGTGGAGCCGCTGGTGTAGACAATATAGGCGGCAGCGTCCGGCCTGACCGCCGCAAGAGGGGCTACGGGGCAGTCATCCAGATCCCTCAGGCCAAAACTCTCTCGCATGGCTCTGGTTCCGTGGGTTCTGGTATCGTGGGCGCTCCTGAAAATCTGTACGTCATAGCGAAAGACATCCGCCTGACCATTGTCAGAGGGCGCGGGAGCTGCAGCGGGTGAAAATTTCACCTCAACCGGATATGGGCATTCTGCCGACCAGGCACTAAAGAAACGCCGTGGCACAAATAGCTCTGCCGAGCCCTCAAAACGCAGCAAAGCCGACTGATCGCCCGTGGCAAGAGCATGTTCCCTGATGGTTGCCCGCAGGTCGTCCTTGCGGTCCATATCGCGCACAGCGCCCACAAAAATGCTGCCGCCCGCCGTGAGGCGTTCTACAGCGTGGTCAAGCACCCTGCGCAGATAATTGTAACCGGGAAAGCAATCCACAACGCCGTTGAGCACCACAAGGTCAAAGCGCTCATCGAAAAAGCAGATGTCTATGGCTTCCATGCGGTGGATGCTTACGGAAGCTCCACAGGGCACGGCCTGCACCCTGTCCAGTTCATTTCTGGCAATGTCCACCGCCGCGTACCAACTGGCGGCAGAGGCAAGAGCCTGCGCCACCACTCCGGAGCCGCTGCCGACATCAAGCACGCTTTTGCCGCTGGACTGTGCACTTTTGGGGATGCTGCCGGGGGCACGGTTGGGGGCCAGACCTGTTTTTTGCAGCACGCTGCCAGCCATGCGCTCAAGCTGCGACAGATCAAGGGGGTGCGCATCCACATCGTCCAGCCAACCGTGGTCGCTGCCCTGCTCTGCAAGGTGCTCCCAGTATTCCGTGCTGCTCAGGCCGCCACTTTCCAGCACATCCGTAAAATTGAGGGCGTCCAGACAAAGCACGTGGGCAATGTTGGGGTTGCGGTAACGATGATATTCCGCCTGGGGCAGAGAAGCGCTGTCCGTCACCAGCAACCGTACGGGCCTGAGCATGGCTTCCTGACGGAGGCGCGGCAGTTCGCGCTCCACGGGCACATACACGGCACCGGCCCGCATGATGCCAATGGCGGCGGCAAGATACATGGCTCCGCGCTTGCAGAGCACCCCCACTGCCGCTTCCGGCCCATAGTTTTTGGCCTGCACAAAGGCGGCTATGCGCGCGGAAAAATCCTTCAGTTCCCTGAAGTCCAGGCTTTTTCCGCCACCAGAAAGGGCAATGTTGTCCGGGTTCTCATCTGCAATGGAACAGAACAGGGCTTCAAAGCTGGGCCACCTGCCAGACAAGCCAGACATACTGGATGAACACGGCATGGCATTGCCAGCAGCGGAGAGGCTTGAAGGCAACGTGGCTGGTTGTCCTTCGGCAGCAGCTTCCGCCGGATTCTGAGCCGCAGCCTTGCTTCTGGGCATCCCAAAGGTGATGTCGGCAATCTTCATTGTGCGTTTTCCTCAATACCTTCCAGAAAGCTTATCTGATATGTCAGATAGTCCTGCGCCGTCGCAAAAGCCACTTTCGGGGGGGGAGATTGTGGTTAAAACGCAGCATGGTTGCGCTGTCTTCTTTGTGCACAAAGCAAAGCAGCGCCACCCCAGTTGATCCGGGGCGACAACCGACTTTATTCCTTTTTTTCTCTAAGACAGGAACAGTATTTTTTCAATGGATTAGTTCGTGGAGCGGATAATCAAAAGCGCATATAACGTAGATCGGTAGAGGAGAACGACAAGTCCAATGGCATGGATGAATCATGCAAACAGCCGCTAAAATTCCAGGCCACAACTGAAACCGCCGAAGCAGGAAGAACTCTGAGAACGAAATAGCTCCGCTCCAAGCTCAACCTGCGCAAAAAAACCACTGGTATGGTTCGCCCGCACACTGCTGTGAACCAGCATGGCGTCCCGGCCCGACATATCTGACCGGCTTTCAAAACCTGGGCTGTATCCCTTGAATCTGGCGCTGCTGCTGAACGTTCCGTCAAGCCAGTCATGCCGCCAGCCTGCCAGAGTATCCCATGCGAGCGTTGTGCCATTATCCAGGGTGCGGGCAAGATTTGCATGCGCGCCCAAGACTGACGAGAGATTGTTGTAAGTGGCGGCATCAACCCTGAGTGCTGAGGCCCCGGAGCCGTCCTCGGTAAATCCAGGTCTGGAACTCAGGCTATATTCCAGCCATGTCAGAGGGCCAACTTCCACGCCGCCCCAGGCGGTTGCGCAGTTCCAGTCCTTGCCGCCGCCCGCGAGCGTATCTGCGGTTAGGCCCGTCCAGTCGCTGCTGTGATTGCGCGCGAAACCATTAAAGTTGACGGTCCGCTGCATTTGCACATCCTCAAAGCCCACGCGGGCCATGCCCATTACATAGGCACCATCCCACCAGCGTGGCTTGAAGCGCGCGTGGCCGCCAACAGATGCGGCCAGCGTTTCCGCCCTTGCCTCGCCCGCACTATGAATATCTGTGCGGCGGCCTGCGAGCGCCACATCAAATCCTGCAGTCAGTCCGCTCTCCCACAGGCGGTCAACACCAAAGGCCGACCCTGCACCTGACGCCGTAAAGCCCGCTGAGCCGCCATTGGCGTTCATGTTGCTGTAGCTGCCAAAGGGCAGCGCCCATGCCTGCCAGCCAGCGACATCATCACCGCTGGACACGCCAGTACCGCTCACGCCTTGTTGGCCGCTGGCCCCCAAGAAGCGCCGCACCATAAGCAGATTGAGCTGCCGCTGTGCTTCAAGCCCGGCCCGCGCCACAGCATCATAGCTGTTGGGGCTCAACTGCTCCATTGCCGGAGCAATGCCGCTGCCGGATGCATCGCTCCAGTCCAGGGCCTGAAACAGATTTTGCATATCGCCTGTTGCCTGCCCAGATATCTGGTAAAGAGCACGTCCAACACGGCTTGTGGTGGTGCTGTCGGCATAGCGGCTGTACGTGCTTGATGCACGTTGCTGGCCCACCAAGGCCGACCCGAGGCCATTGCTTGACGCGACGCTGAAATTCAATGTTGGTGAAGAAGAACTAACCCCAACGCTGTTAAATACGCCCGTGGAGCTTGTTGCCTGCACACTGTTCATATTTATTGAATAGTTCTCTGCATAAAATCCCGGCGAGGGAGAAAACCGCAAGGCTCCGTCAATATTTGCAGAATTTGCACTGAGTACAGAATATTGGTTTCTGGAATTGAAACCGATTTGCAGCGTACCGTGGCTTGTCTGGGTGTAGTCATTTACTGTGAGCGTCAGGCCGCGATAGCCCGGAGCAACAGTGCCGTAATTGACGACTTTCTTCTGTATTACTCCATCACCCAGCAATACACCGCCCTGGCGCACGAGCACATCGCTGTTTTGCAGCACGCCGCCAGTACCGTCTGCCCTTTTGCTCACGGCCAGGCCCCCGCCATCAACCACGGTCGCCCCTGAATAGCTATTGACGCCGCTGAGAACCAATAGGCCAGCACCCGTTTTACGCAAGCCCACATTCTTGCCGCGCAGGGCCGTGGCGTCCGCCCCGGCCAGAAAACTGGCATGATGGTAGGCATCATTCCACTGGCGTTGGGTGATGTCATTGCTGAATTCTGCGAAGTAGCCCTTGGTGTTAAACGTTTCAAGCGCATAATTGCCAGGGCCCAGTTCAGACAATGTCACCACATCCGAAGCTGACATGCGGTTGGCATCCAGCCGGGCGATGCCGCGCACGGCCTTGCCCGCATCCAGCAGCCCCTGACCAAACACGTCTTCCTTTGTCAGGTCGTTCACAGCTTTCTTGCCCTGATCAACCAGCGCTTTCAAAGCATCTGCCGTTGCGCCTTGATAAACTTGTTCAATCCACTGTTTGATTGTCACATCATTCGGAGCAGGAACACTGTGATCTATAACAGCAATAATAACCTTATTGAGATTACCATCTTTATCAACAGTATATTGAACAAGGTGCGTTGGCGCTACAAAAGTATTATCCGCAGTGGTCAACACAGCATCAGCCAGCTGTTTGCCGGTCATCCAGGGAAAAGCCTGCGCCACCAGGCCCACAGTGCCGCTCACATAGGGCGCAGCCATGCTGGTGCCGCTGTCCAGCATATAGCCGTTGGTGGTGGCATTGAGCGAATTGATATCGCTGCCGGGAGCCGCAACTGTCCAAAGATAGGCTTTGCTCCCCAGGTTACTGAAATAACTGACCCCAGACGGGCCAATGGTGCGTGTTCCGTCCGTCGCTGTAGTGATCCGGCTATATTGAGGGAAACCACGCTGATCCAGCCTGTGAGGTCCGGCGCATAACGCGGCATCATGCCCTCAACACTGGGAGCTATCATGCTGTTGTTGCCAGCGGCAAACACAATGACCTTGCCGTAATCGTCACTGAGCTTGCGGAGTGCTTTGATCTCACCATCCTGGCCAGATATGACATCTGCGGGAATGTCTTTGGCAGGGTCAAGCGATGGGAAAAAATCCGTGCCCCAACTGTTGTTGATGACGCGAATATCCGGATACGCAGCAAAGAGACTCAACAAATCAGGCGGAACAAGATTTTCGTTGCTCCCCGACGCTGTTCCAAGTGTGACCGCCGAAACGAGGTTGGCGTCAAAAGCCACACCGTGCATGCCAACACCATTGCGTATGGCAGCCATGATGCCCGCCACATGGCTGCCATGCGTATCATATGCCCAGTTTGGCACGTATGTCTGACCCGTGGTCTTATCGAGCGGCAAGGCCATCATTAGGACTTTGCCAGCCAGCTCCGGGTGGTCGCCGCGTACGGAAGTGTCAATCATGCCCAGCGTGATGCCTGCCCCGGTATATCCCAGAGCGTATGCATCGGCGGCGTGAATAAAATTCAACCCTGTGCTGTTCCAGTATTCATTGGTTTTAAAACTGTCAGCGCTCGCTGCATTGCTATGAACAGGTATACTTAACGTAAACAGAAACAGAAGGAGAATCTGAAACAAAGCAGGATAAAAACGTACCCAATATCCGCACGAATAAAGAACCATGAATGCTCCGACAGGATTAAGTGGAACTTCCTGTCCTTTTTGTTGTTGCGGGAAACAGCACCTTACTTCAGATTCATAACTTTAACTGATTGATCTTCTGACCGGGCGGCAGAATACTTCCCCATCGTCGATAACGCTTACTATCAAAAATATCTTTTTATTTAAATAGATTATTTTTTAAAAATTTTTCCTGTCACAAGATTGAAACGAGACAACTTTTTGCGGCTGATCACTCTTGCTCAAAAAGCTGCTCTGTTCCATTTTTGCACTGTCTGCAAACTAACCGAGGGGTTCCGGACCATTCCGCAACCCCTCTTTCATATCCTGCCGCTCATACACAGGGACAGTGTCAAGCTGACAGGATTATCCCTCAAACACGCCTTCAAGCGCGTCAGGGACGCACAAGTATCTTGATGTTTTCGTCCTTGTTGTTGATCAGTTCAAGAAAGCCCTTTTCCATAATGTCCTTTAGCTCGATCTTGCCGGTAATCAGGTTTTCCGCCTTGATGACGCCCTTGGCCATAAGCGCGGCAAGGCCCTTGAAATCCTCAATGGTGTAGGCCAGCGTGCCCATGACTTTTTTGTCCGTACCGCTGAGGCTGAAAAAGTTGAAGGAACTGGGTTCTTCAAAAATACCCACAATAATGGCCGTTCCCGTGTTGCGCAGCACATCTATGGCCAGCGGCCCTGTGTGCTTGTTGCCGATGCACTCAAAGGAAACATCGGCCCCGGAGCCACCTGTCAGTTCTTTCACCCTTGCAACCGGGTCGCATTCCTTGGGGTTCACCACAATGTCAGCGCCGCATTCCTTGGCCTTGGCAATGCGCGCACGGGACATTTCAAGCACAATGATCTTGCCCGCGCCAGCGGCTTTGGCAGCCATAATGGTGCCGAGGCCGATGGTTCCCGCGCCGAGCACCACAACATTGAGGCCCAGAATGCTGCCAGCCATACGCACGGCCTTAAAGCCCGTGGCAAGGGGTTCCATAACTGCTCCGGCCTCGGGCGAAACACCCTCGGGCATGATAAAGCACAATTCCGCAGGCACGTTCACATAGGGGGCGAATGCGCCGTCATTGTGCAGGCCCGTAAAGGCAAGCTTTTCACAAACATTGTAACGCCCTTCGCGGCAAGGCTGACACTCTCCGCAGTGCTGGCAGGCATCTGGCGCAACCATATCACCAATCTTGACATTGGTAACGCCGCTGCCCACCGCCACAACCTTGCCGCTGAATTCGTGCCCGAGAATGACGCTCCCCTGCTTGCCCGTAAGCGGATGCGGGGCCTCTGTGGGAATGAATATGGGGCCAGCCAGGTATTCGTGCAGATCCGAGCCGCAGATGCCGCACCAATCAACCTTGACCTGAACCCAACCGGGAGCCGGAGCGGGGGGAACGGGTACAGTCTCAACGCGGATGTCTTTTTTGCCGTGCCAAACTGCCGCCTGCATGGTTTCCGCCATAACTGCCTCGCTTGTTAGATGTTGAATCCGAATACACCCATCATTGCACAGGTCATGCCGTAAAATCCGCGCCAGCAGCGGATGAGCGGACATACCCGGCAGACCTTGCCCTGGCTCAATCGAGAAAAATTGCACATGCAGACAGGTATACCGGAGCCACTGACAGTGTTCTGAAGTGGAACAAAGAAAGACTATGGTGGACGGAAGTGGAACAGAGAGATCAACAGGTCGCGAGGCGGTAAAACGCAAGTGGCTGCCGCAAAAAAGGCCTGCTCCAAACCGCGCGCCACAGGTGGGCTTTCGGTTCAGAGCAGGCCGGGTTGTTTGCGTTCTGAAAAATTACACAGCAAGACTAGTCTTGGGGAACAATCTTGCGCAGTTTGGCGTACAGAGTATTGCGGCCGATGCCCAGCGCCTTGGCGGCCTGGAGCATGTTGCCGTTATAATGCTTCAATGCGCAGCGGATGACATTGGCCTCCTGATTGTCCAGGTTAAAGTCGGTCATTCCGGGCAGGGCCGCCACGGTTTGCCCACATGGTTGCCCGCTGGCTGTATTGGTCCCACCAGCACAGGGCTGCAAATGCGCTGGCAGATGTACAGGCAAAATACAGCCGCCCTGCGCCATGTTGACGGCAAATTCCACGCTGTGCACAAGCTGTCGCACATTGCCGGGCCAGTCGTAATCTTCCATCACGCGCAAGGCCTCGGCAGAAAACCCGCCAAAAGGATGCCCGTAGGTACGGCACAGGCGTTTGCAATGATATTCCGCAATAACAGCGATATCTTCCCTGCGTTCGCGCAGAGGCGGGATTTCCAGCGCAAGCACATGGATGCGGTAAAACAGATCTTCACGAAACGCGCCCGAAGCCATCAGTTCATCCAGATTGCGATTGGTGGCAGTGACTAGCCGGAAATCGACCATTCTGGTCTGCTTGCCGCCCACCCGCGTGACGCAGCGGTCTTCCAGAGGGCGCAGCAGATTGACCTGCATTTCCAGCGGCATTTCAGAAATTTCATCCAGAAACAGGGTTCCCTTGTCGGCCAGTTCAAACTTGCCGGGGCGTCCCTTTTCCACTGCTCCGGTGAACGCCCCCCGCTCGTAGCCAAAAAGCTCGCTCTGAATAAGCTCGCGCGGTAAAGCCCCGCAGTTTACGGCCACAAAGGGCCCTTCGGAACATCGGCTGGCCTTGTGGATGGCCCGCGCAAAAAGTTCCTTGCCTGTGCCCGTTTCGCCCAGCAACAAAACCGCCGCAGGGCTTTTGGCCATATGCCGCGCCTGTTCCACAGTGCGGGACATTTTTTCGCTGCGGTAAACAATATCGCCAAAGGGACGCGTGCCTTCGCGGCGCGGTATATGCGGCACAGGGGCAATAGGCGCGGGACGGGCTTCCACTCCGGCCTGAAGGGTCACAAGGGCATAGCGCGCTTCTGACCTGCCCGCCATAAAGGGCATGACGCAGGCTGTGAGGGCGGGATTGGTCAGGCAGCGCAGGGGGACTCCTTCGGGCTGGCAACTGTTTTCCGCCTGCTGACGAGCGTACAGGGTATAGTCAAAAAAAGCCTCGGCGCGCCCGCCGCGCACATCGCCGCTAAAACCTAGCAGGCGCTCTGCCTGGGCATTGGCATAGGTAATGATGCCGCTCTCATCCACCATCAGCACGCCAATGGGCATGGAACTGAAGAGCGTGCTGAGCAGTGTGCGGGATTTGTTCTCCATGTTGCTCAGCGAGGCGTTGAGCAACAGTCGCTCTATCTCGCGGGCCGCGCCAACTGCCAGCCACAATGCTTGCCGGTGATCAGCCCTGGTTGGCCCGGAAATGTCAAAACAGCCCCACAACTGCCCGAACGGAGTAAAAATGGGCGCGGCAGAACAGCCCCAGGCCTGATGGCTGCTGCAAAAATGTTCCTCGCCCATAACCTGGGCTGGCATGCCGTCAGAAAGGGCCAGACTTATGGCGTTGGTGCCCACGCTTTTTTCAGACCACACCGCGCCAGGGCCAAAATAGAGCTGATCGGCCTGAAGCAGCACTTCCTTGTTGCCGCAGGTGCGCAGCAACCGGCCATTGGCCTCGGAAACCGTCATGAGCAGGCCTTTTTCCTTGATCTGCTCATACACCTGACGTTCCACGCCAGCCGCCAGTTCCGCGTATATTTCGGCCTGGGCGCTGATCTGGCTCATGGGCGTAAATTCCGCGCACTTGGGCAGCAGGGGGTCCACCCCCAGATCACGGCAGCGCATCCACGAAGCCGCTATGGGCCGCGGCAGGCTGTCGTCAACAATTTTACCGGTTCTTATAAAGGATTCCCAGGTTTCCCGCCGGTTCGCTCTTGGTGCGCCGCTATAGCTGTTGAACAAAAACCCCGAGCGGTTGACGCCTTCCGCCATCAGAGGTTCCTGCCGCATTTCAAAGACATCGCCATTTCTTTGCAGAACATACATGACTTATCTCCCGGACGCGCACGCCCTTTCAACAAGCATGCCGGTTCGCTGGTCTTTCCACTTCAAAAAGACCATCTGCCCCACTTCTGAATAATGCGACCCCGCAGCTTTGTTTTAAGCAATAGCATCGTCCGTGAAAAAATGGAATAGCTCTTTGCGCATGGCTACATTCATATTGTGTCCCAAAAAACAACTCCATGAATTTTTTATATATTGTAGTGTATCATAACTGGTCTTACAGAACAGCGTTCTGTTCGATTTTGGAACACTATCAAATACACACATAAAGTATTTTATAAATTATCCATTGATTATTACCTGTTATAAAGTGGTATCAGAGTTGCAATCAAGTAGGCATAAACGCGTGCGCCACATCGGCGCAAGGAGGTAGCGGATGGCCTACGAAGTGCAGATGCCCAAATGGGGCCTCACCATGAAAACAGGCAAGATTGCGCGCTGGCTTGTGGCCGAAGGCGGTGCGGTGGCAGTGGGGCAACCCCTGCTGGAAGTGGAAACAGACAAGATCACCAACGTGGTCGAGTCTCCGGCAGGCGGCGTTCTTTTGCAGATTGTCAGCCCGCAGGGCGAGGTTGTTCCGGTCATGCAGGTTATCGGCATCATCGGCGAATCGGGTGAGGCTGTGGCCGCCCCTGCCTCGCAAAGCGCTGATGCGGCGGCCAGCCCTGCCGCTCATGCCCCTTCCGGGGCCAAAAGCCAGGGATCGGCAACACAGGCCAGCACGGCGCAAGGAGAGGTTCGCGCCATGCCCGCAGCCCGCAAGGCCGCCAAAGAGCTGGGCGTTGATCTGGCAACGGTAACGGGCACAGGACGCGATGGCATTGTTACGGAAAAGGATGTTCGCGCCGCCCACGAAGCTGCGGCAAAAGCCCCTGCTCCGGCCAGCGTAGCCCCGGCGCAGCCATGCTCCGCCCCTGATGCTGATGCGGACGAAGTCATCCCCATGGACGGCCTGCGCAAGCTTATAGCGGACAACATGCAGGCCAGCCTGCAAAACGCGGCGCAACTGACCGTTTTTGTGGAAGCCGACGTTACCGAAATGGTTGCGTTGCGCGATACCATGCTGGCCCGCAACAAAAAAGACCCGGAATACCGCCTCTCGTTCAACGACATCATCGCTTTTGCCGTGTGCCGCGCACTCAGGCAGCACCCCGTCATGAACACCACCCTGCAGGCAGACGGCGTCCACATGCACAAACATGTGAACCTTGGCATCGCCGTTTCGCTCGATACGGGCCTCATTGTTCCCAACGTCAAGAATGCGGACACCTACAGCCTTGAAGAACTCAAGGCCAAGGTGCGCGACGCAGCCAGCCGCGCCCGCAAGGGCGGCCTTTCCATGGACGAAATTTCCGGCGGCACGTTTACCATTTCCAATGTGAGCATGCTTGGCGTGGACGGCTTCACCCCCATTCTCAACCCGCCGGAGACAGGCATCCTCGGCGTTGGTCGCGTGGTGGAAAAGCCGGGCGTTTTTGAATGCCAGGTGTGCGTGCGCAAGATGATGACTCTTTCCCTCACCTTCAACCACATGGTCACCGATGGCGGCCCGGCCATGAGTTTCCTGCGCACCCTTGCGGACATGCTCGAACAGCCCGTGCGCATGCTGGGCTGACCCGCGGAGGAATCCAATGCTGCAACGTTACGTGGTTGAACTGGGCACCGGGGCAGATCTGCACGGCGCAAACATGACCAAGGCCGCATACCGCGCGGTCAAGGACGCCATTTCGCGCAGTTGTTTGTGCGGCATGGTGGAGATACTCGGGCGCGGATCTTTTCAGGGTGTGCATGTGCATGCGCGCATTGCCGTGCCCGAGCCTGATCTGGTGGACAAGGAGGCAGTGCTTGCCGCCATCCCCATCGGGGAAAAGAGCATTGAGGTCGTTACGGGCGGCTTGCGCACTCCGGGCCTTGAAGTTGCCTGCTTCAGCCCCGGTTGCAGCGACATCGTGTTGGCCTGCGCGGCCCTGACCGTGTCGGTAGATATTGACTGAGTCGGCACCACAATCAGCAATCTGAGGAGAGTACCATGAAACATCCCGACAAAAAGGTTCTGCTGGAAATGTTCAGCACCATGACCAAGATCCGCCTTTTTGAAAGCGAGCTGCAAAAGTTTTTTGCAGCTGGCAAAATACCTGGATTCGTTCACCTCTACCTTGGTGAAGAAGCCGTTGCCACAGGCGCGTGCGCCGCGCTGAAGCAGACGGACATGATCACCAGCACCCACCGTGGCCACGGGCATTGTATTGCCAAGGGCGGCGACCTCAAGCTCATGATGGCCGAAATCTATGGCCGCTCCACCGGTTACTGCAAGGGCAAGGGCGGCTCCATGCATATTGCCGATTTCAACATCGGCATTCTTGGCGCCAACGGCATTGTGGGCGGCGGCGGCCCCCTGGCCGTGGGCGCGGCCTTCAGCTGCCAGTACAAAGACACCAAGGGCGTGTGCGCCTGCTTTTTCGGCGATGGCGCGTCCAACCAGGGCACCACGCAGGAATCGCTGAACATGGCCAGCGCCTGGAAGCTCCCCGTTATCTTTATCAATGAAAACAACGGCTACGGCATCTCCTGCCCGCAGAGCAAATCCATGGCCATCACCGACATTGCCGACCGCGCCGCCGGATACGACATGCCAGGCGTCGTCATTGACGGCAACGATGTGCTTGCCGTGTACGAAGCCGTGACCATGGCCGTGGAACGCGCGCGCAAGGGGCAGGGGCCCTCGCTCATCGAATGCAAGACCTACCGCTGGCGCGGCCACTTTGAGGGCGATGCCTGCGTATACCGCAGCGAAAAAGAACTGGAAGAATGGAAGGCCAAGGATCCCATTCCGCGTTTTGCCAAAAAACTGGTGGAAACCGGCACCGCCACTCAGGCGGAGCTGGACGGCATCTCCGCGTCTGTGGCCGCCGAAATTGAAGCCGCCGTCAAGTTTGCGGAAGACAGCCCCTTCCCCAAGCCGGAAGACCTGCTGGAAGACGTGTACGCCTAAAGCGTTTGCCTGAAACTGCGGAAACCACCTTCAGATTTTTCAGAATGGAGAAAAATATGGCGATCAAAACCTACCTGCAAGCGCTTAACGATGCCATGCGCCAGGAGATGGAGCGGGACGAAAACGTGTTCATCATCGGTGAAGACGTGGGCAAGTTTGGCGGCTGCTTTGGCGTGACCCAAGGCCTTTTTGACAAATTCGGCGAACGCCGCGTGCGCGATACCCCTATCACGGAAAGCGCCATTGTGGGCGCTGCCGCCGGTGCCGCAGCAGCTGGTCTGCGCCCTGTGGCAGAGCTGATGTTTGTGGACTTTATCGGCGTTGCCTTTGACCAGCTCTTCAATCAGGCCGCCAAAATGCACTACATGTTTGGCGGCAAGGCCAAGGTGCCCATGGTGCTGCGCATGCCGCAGGGCGCTGGCGTGGGCGCTGCGGCCCAGCACTCCCAGAGCCTTGAAGCATGGTTCATGCACATTCCCGGCATCAAGGTGTGCATTCCCTCCACCCCGGCAGACGCAAAAGGCCTGCTCATCAGCGCCATCCGCGACGACAACCCCGTGGTCTTTCTTGAACACAAGATTCTGTACGGCGTGGAAGGCGAAGTTGGCGACGAGGCGATGCCCATTGAGCTTGGCAAGGGCGACGTAAAGCGCGAAGGCACGGACGTAACCATTGTAGCCACCTCGCTCATGGTTCACTCCGCCCTTCAGGCCGCAGAAACCCTGGCCGCTCAGGGCATCAGCGCCGAAGTGGTAGACCCCCGCTGTCTGGTGCCGCTCGACAAGGACATCATCCTCAATTCCGTCAAGAAAACCCACGCCCTTGTGGTTGCTCACGAAGCCGTCAAAACCGCCGGAGCCGGTGCGGAAATCGCCGCCATGGTAGCCGAGGAAGCCCTGGACTATCTGGACGCGCCCATCGTGCGCGTGGGCGCTCCTTACTGCCCTGTCCCCTTCAGCCCGCCGCTGGAAAAGGCCTACATTCCCGGCGCGGATCAGATCGTCGCTGCGGTCAAGTCGCTGCGATAATTAAGCCGCGTTCAAGGGGCAGGCACAGGCACAAGGCCTGCCCCATCGCGGCAGCATATGATTGCAACAGCTATTGCAAGCAATGCAGCAGGCACTGCCTGCAACCTACATCCACCGGAGCCAACGTGAAAGCAGCCATTATCGCCAACCCGGCATCAGGCAAGGACATACGCCGCATAGTCGCGCACGGCAGTGTTTTTGACAATCAGGAGAAGGTGCGCATGGTGCGCCGTATTCTGGTTGGCCTGGCAGCCGCCGGGGTACGTGATGTTCTGTATATGCCCGAGGGCTACGGCATCGTGCCGCGCGCCCTGAGCGATCTGGAAGCTCTGGAAACGCCTGTGAACGTGGCCCCGGTGGATATTTACCTGCACAACACGCAGGAGGACACCATCAACGCCGCCGCCCTCATGCAGCAGGAGGAGGTTGCGGTCATCATCGTCATGGGGGGCGACGGCACAAGCCGCGCCGCCTGCAAGGGCGCGCGCAAAACGCCCATTCTGCCGCTCTCCACAGGCACCAACAACGTTTTTCCTGTCATGGCCGAAGCCACGGTGGCTGGCCTTGCTGCGGGCGTGCTTGCCTGCGGCGGCGTAACCATTGACGAAGGCTGCCGCGAGGCCAGCCTGCTTGAAGTGCATGTGGACGGTCAGTTCCGAGATATCGCTCTGGTGGATGTGGCCGTGTACGACGACCTTTTTCTCGGCTCCCGCGCTATCTGGGACATCACCAGAGTCAGCCAGATTGTTGTTTCCCGCTGTCGGCCAGACAGCATCGGCCTCTCCACTGTAGCCGGGCAGCTCATGAGCATCTCGCCCGAAGAACCACGCGGTCTGGCCCTTGATCTTGATCCCGATTTTGCCTGCCGCGTGCGCGCCGCCATCGGCCCGGGCCTCTTTGCCGACGTGGGCGTCTCCCGTGTGCGCCAGCTGCTACCCGGCGATGATGTGCCTGTGGCCCTCACGCCCTGCGTGCTGGCGCTGGACGGCGAACGCGAGGTGGAGGTTCGGCGCGGGCAGCGCGCGAGCATACGATTGTCAGAAGACACCATGCGCGTGGTGGATGTGGCCCGCGTCATGGAATACGCCCGGCAGCGAGGGCTGTTTTTGCGCGGCGCGCAGGTCTGTTACGCCAACTAGGCCCAGACCGGCAACAAGCCTGATCACCCCAACACCAGGAGCATGGTTATGAAACTCAAGGCTGCATTCATTTTTCTGAGCCCCCGTGGCGAAGGCAACGGCGTCAAGGCCGAGCACCGCAGCTGGACGCGCACCCCCGGCGTGGAACTGCTGACCATTGGCGTGACATCCTACAGGGAGGCCGTTGAAGCGGCGCAAAAGGCCGTTGATGAAGACGGTTGCGTTGCCATCGAGCTGTGCGGCGGCTTTGGCTACGAGGGCGCAGCGATGGTCGCACGGGCGGTCAAGGTGCCTGTGGGCGTTGTGCGCTTCGACATCCATCCCGGCCTTGGCAATGCCAGCGGCGACGGAATTTTTGCCTGATGCAACATGCAGTTTGCGGCCCACAGGGTGCTGCCATCCACGACATGCCCAGTTTGCGCCGGTTTGCGCCGATTTGCGCCGGGCATGCGGCAACACGGAGGATACTATCATGACTATTAACGGCAAAGTTGTTCTGGTTACCGGCTCCGCTCAGGGGATAGGACGCGGCATAGCCCTGCGTCTGGCAAAGGACGGCGCGGATATCTGCCTTGTGGATATGAACGCGGACAAACTGGCCGCCACTGCGGATGAAGTGCGCGCCCTTGGCCGCAAGGCCACCACCTTTATTGCCGATGTAAGCGACCGCGCGCAGGTTTTTGCCGCCGTGGACCATGCGGAAAAAGAACTGGGCGGCTTTGACGTCATGATCAACAACGCGGGCATCGCTCAGGTCAAGGCCCTGCTGGACGTCACCCCCGAGGAGCTAGAACGCATCTTCAGAATCAACGTCAACGGCGTGCTCTGGGGCATTCAGGCAGCAGCCACAAAATTCATGGCCCGCAAGCAGAAGGGCAAGATCATCAGCGCTTCTTCCATTGCCGGGCATGACGGTTTTGCCCTTATCGGCGCATACAGCGCCACCAAGTTCGCCGTGCGCGGCCTCACCCAGGCGGCGGCGCGGGAACTTGCCTCCAGCGGCATCACCGTAAACGCCTACTGCCCCGGCGTGGTCGGCACCGACATGTGGGTGGCCATTGACGAAGGCTTTTCAAAGATCACAGGCGCCCCCAAGGGTGAAACCTACAAGAAATACTGCGAAGGCATAGCCCTTGGCCGCCCCGAAACTCCGGAAGACGTGGCCGCCTTTGTTTCCTATATGGCAGGGCCGGATTCCGACTACATGACCGGACAGGCCGTGCTTATTGACGGCGGCATGGTTTACCGCTGACGGCATCGGCCCGGCTGACGGCAAAAAGGCAGCCTTCCGCCCCAACACACAACATCGCAGGAGAACAGCAGTGAGCATAGAACTTGCCATGCCGAAACTTGGTCTGACCATGAAGACCGGTAAGGTTTCCAAATGGTTTGTGGCCGAAGGCGCCGCAGTCAAGCAGGGCGATGATCTGTTTGAAGTGGAAACCGACAAGATCACCAACAAGGTGGAAAGCCCCGCCGATGGCGTGCTCTTCCAGATTATGGTGCAGCCCAAACAGGAAGTGGCCGTGGGTGCCGTGCTTGGCATTCTGGCCGAACCTGGTGAAACAATCGCCCGGGTTGAAGGCGCGTCTGACTCCCCCGCTTCCGCCACAGCGGAAGCGGGCGCGCCCAAGCCAGCAAAAACCAACGCGTCAGCCGCCGTGCAACCCTCTAGCACTGGCGGGATAGCGTCTCCCGCCGCTCGGCGGCTGGCGCGTGAACTTGGCATTGACCTTGCCTGCGTCGCAGGCTCCGGCCCCGGAGGCCGCATTGTTGAACGCGATGTGCAGGCCCGCCACAAAGTTATCGGCAAAATCAGGATCACGCCCCTTGCCGCTGCCATTGCTGCCAAGGCAGGGCTGGATATCTCCACCCTCACAGGCACTGGCGAAGGCGGCAAGATCGTGCGCGAAGATGTTGACCGCGTTCTGCACCCCGAAAAGTTCGCTGCGACGCAGGATGCGGGCCAAGGAGCGTCTCAGTCCACCTGCGCCAGCGCCGTTTGCGCCAGCGAGTTAGGCTCCGTGCCCATGGAAGGCATGCGCAAGATCATTGCCGACAACATGCTGGGCAGCCTGCAAAACTCCGCCCAGCTCACCCTTGTGAGCGAAGCGGATGTAACCGCCAGCGTGCACATCATCAACGACTTCAAGGCCCGCAACAAAAAGAACAAAGACTTCCGCCTTTCCATGAACGACATGCTCATTCTGGCCGTTTCAAAGGCCTTGAAAAAGCACCCGCGCATGAACGCCACCTTTGACGGGCAAACCATCACCCGTCACGGCGAGGTGCATATGGGCGTGGCCGTGGCCCTGCCCGAGGGCCTGATGGTGCCCGTGCTGCACCATGCGGACAGGCTGCCCCTGCTTGAAATAGCCAAGGAAGCCCGCCTGCTTGCTGGCCGCGCCCGCAAGGGCGAGCTGACGCCCGACGACATGAGCGGCGGCACCTTTACCATCACCAACATGGCGCATTCCGTGGTGGATTTCTTCACGCCCATTCTCAAGCCCGGTGAAACGGGAATCCTGGGCGTGGGCCGCGTGGTGGAAAAGCCCGTTATCCGCGAGGGGGCCGTAGTTGCCCGCTCCATGATGGGCTTGAGCCTCACCTTTGACCACCGCGTTGAAGACGGCGCGCCCGCCGCAGAGTTTTTGAAGACACTTGTGGAATATCTGGCGGAACCGGCCCTGCTGCTTTTTTAGGGCATTCCCGGCAGGGCTGCGGCAATGCCGCGCCCATACAGCAACCAGCACAGATCAGGAGAACACAATGTACGATGTAGTTGTCATAGGTGGCGGCCCCGGCGGCTATGCCGCGGCCATTCGCGCTTCGCAGCTCAAGGGCAAGGTTGCCTTGGTGGAAGGCGGCAACATGGGCGGCACCTGCGTTATGCGCGGCTGCATTCCCAGCAAGATATGGCTGCGCGCCGCTACCCTGCTGGAACAGTCGCGCAAGGCTGGCGAATTCGGTCTGGAGCTCACCGTGGGCAAACTGGATTTTACCGCTGTTCTTGCTCGCAAGCAGGGTGTTTCCAACGATATCCGCATGGGTATGGAAGCGCTGCTCGCCAACAACGGCGTGGACGTGATCCCCGGCATGGCTGTTGTGACCTCGCCCACCTGCGTGGATGTGGCGGGCAAAAAGGTTGAGGCCAAGAGCATCATCATCGCCACGGGCAGCACCCTTGCAAAGCCCGAGGTTCCCGGCCTGGATCAGGCCGCCTTTACCAGCGACCAACTGCTGGACATGACGGAAGCCCCGGCCTCGGTGCTTATTACCGATCCCACCTATATCGGCGTTGAAATGGCTACCCTGCTAAGCATCCTTGGCAGCAAGGTCATCTATGCCGTGCCCGGCCCGCGCATTCTGCCTGACGAAGATCAGGATTCCAGCCAGCGCATGTCCCAGTCCCTGCGCGAGCGCGGCGTGCAGATCATTGCCCGTCACACCCTCGTCAAGGTTGCCGGCAAAACCTGCACCCTCAAAAGCGGCGACAAGGAACAGACCGTTGAAGCCGACAGGGTGCTGGTCTCTGGCCGCAAACCCGTTGCCTCCAATCTGGGTCTGGAAGCTCTGGGGGTTAAATTCAATGAAGACGGCGGCATAACCGTTGACCAGCAGTGCCGCACCGCCTGCCCGAGCATTTTTGCCATTGGCGACTGCACAGGCGGCTGGATGCTCAGCCATGCGGCCTCTGCCATGGGCATCTGCGCGGCGGAAAACAGCATGGGCGTATCCGCAAAGTTCCCCTGCCACCTTGTTTCGCGCGCCATCTGGGGCAGCCCGGAAATGGGCTCCGTGGGCCTTTCTGAAGAACAGGCCGAGCGCAAGGGCTACGAGGTCGAGGTGGGTGGTTTTCCATATTCCATCAACGGCTATGCCATGTTGCGCGGCGAAGTGGACGGCGCTGTAAAGATGGTTGCCGATGCCGACACGGGTGAAATCCTGGGCGTGCACATTGTGGGCAGCAATGCTTCCGAGCTGATCGGCGAGGCGGTGCTTGCCATGCAGCTTGAATGCACGGTGCGCGAATTCGCCAAGGGCTTCCGCGTGCATCCGGCCTTTTGCGAAACCGTTGTCGATGCCGCGCGCGATGCCGCCGGGTGGGCCTTGTACCTGCCCAAGCGGGGCTGACGCCATTGAAGGAACCGGCGGGGGCGCCGTTGGGCCCGGGGTACAGGCCTCCCCGGCCCCCCGCCGTAAACAAGCCGAATCTGTTCTGCATTACAAGGAAGCAGCCATGTCCGCCTTATCCCTTTGCCAGCAAGATACCGATGCCAGTTCCGCGCCCGGCCAGCATGTTCCGCTGGAGGTGCTGGATCTTGGGCGCATCGAATACGGCGAAGCCCTGAACTTTCAGAAGCGCCGCGTGGAGTCGCGCATCAGCGACGCCGTGGACGATACCCTTCTGCTGCTTGAGCACGACCCCGTCATCACCATGGGGCGCGGCGGCACAACGGCCCATCTGCACGTGACCGAGGAACAGTTGCAGCGTCAGGGCGTGGGCCTCTACTGGGTGGAACGCGGCGGTATGGCGACCTTTCACGGCCCCGGCCAGCTTGTGGCCTATCCCGTTATCCGCCTGCGGCAAAAAGACCTGCACCTGTATATGGAAAAACTGCTGGCCGCCATTGCCTCGGTGGTGCGCTCCTTCGGGCTTGAGCCACAGCTGGGCGTTCACGGCCCCGGCGTGTGGGTAAACGGCGGCAAAGTCGCCAGCGTGGGCGTGGCAGTGCGCAAGTGGGTGACTTTTCACGGCATGGCCCTGAATGTGAATACCGATGTGGACTGGTTCCGCCTCATCACCCCCTGCGGCAACCCTGCGGAGCGCATTACCTCCATAGCTGCCGAGCTGGGAAGTCCGGTTGATTTTGCTGAGGTTTCACGCCGCTTTGTGCAGGCATTTGCCCATGAATTTGATTTTGCGCCCCGCACCGGGCTGGCTGCAAGCCGACCGGCCTGGCTGACCGTCTCCCTGCGGCCTGATGCCGGGATACGCCCGGTGGAGAACATGCTGGCCGACCTCAATCTGCACACAGTGTGTCAGGAAGCCCAGTGCCCCAACAAGGGTGAATGCTATTCGCGCGGCACTTCAACTTTCATCATCATGGGCGACAGATGCACCCGAGGCTGCCGCTATTGCGCCGTTGCCAAGGGACATCCCGCGCCTCTCGATACCAACGAGCCGGACAACGTTGCGCAGGCCGTGCACAGACTGGGCCTGCACCATGCGGTCATAACGTCTGTTACGCGGGACGACCTGCCGGACGGCGGCGCGGATCATTTTGTGCGCACCATCAAGGCCATACGCCACAAAAGCCCGCAGACCAGCGTTGAAGTGCTGGTGCCGGATTTTCAGGGCGACCGCAACGCTCTTGATGCGGTGTGCGATGCCCGCCCCGATATGTTCAATCATAATCTTGAAACCGTGCGGCGGCTTTTTGCTCAGGTGCGCCCTGGGGCCAGTTATCAAACTTCACTGGAAGTGCTGCGCTACGCCGCCGATCAAGGCTTGCGCGTAAAATCCGGCATCATGCTGGGCCTTGGCGAAACATGGGGCGAAATTCGCCTCGCCCTGGCCGATCTGCTGGCGCATGGCTGCCGTTCCCTGACCCTTGGGCAATATCTTGCGCCCTCTGGCGCGCACGTGCCTGTGGCGCGGCATCTGGCCCCTGACGAATTTGACCACTGGAAGGCAATAGCCCTTGCCATGGGCTTTACGGGCGTGGCTTCCGCCCCGCTGGTGCGCAGTTCGTACCGCGCGGAGGCCATGCTGACCAGTCTGACAGACGCGGCCCAGCTGGCTGCCCATACTTGCGAAGCGTGCTGAGGAGAATGGTATGAAGCTGAGGATGCGCAAACGCGGCCCAACCATGGCCGCCCCGATGTTTCCGGCGGCCCGTACGCTGACGACCCATGCGGTTGCGGCCTGCATGATAGCGGCCTGTATCGTGCTGTTGGCGGCTGCGCTGCCCGCCCAGGCGGCTGACGGCCAGCAAAACACCGCCGTCAGACCGGGCAGAACGTGGTTTATAGATGAAACGGGCTTCCATGCCTCTGCCCACGCCAACATGTCGTGCGCAGACTGCCACGCCGAGCAGGCCGACCACCAGCACCCATGTGCAGACAAACTCAACAAGCCCGCCAGTACGGCATTTGACCGGGAGACCTGCCTGCAATGCCACGGCGAAATTGAAGAAAATCTGGCAAAGGGGATGCACGGCGGCAAACCGGTAATGAAAACGCAGGACTATAACAACTGCGTTACCTGTCACAACCCGCACTATGTTCTCGCGCCCGAGGCCAGAGCCAAGGGTCTGCGCCCTACGGGCGACATGAGCCAATCCTGCGGCGTGTGCCACAAGGCGCAGACAGACCTGCCCAAACCAGC
This sequence comes from Desulfovibrio intestinivivus, assembly GCF_053570665.1. Taxonomy (NCBI): domain Bacteria; kingdom Pseudomonadati; phylum Thermodesulfobacteriota; class Desulfovibrionia; order Desulfovibrionales; family Desulfovibrionaceae; genus Desulfovibrio; species Desulfovibrio intestinivivus. Next base: position 2,856,039 of record NZ_JBRBQT010000001.1, read on the forward strand.
GCCCGATGTGGCCGATTGCCTTTCCTGCCACGGTCTCAAAACCGGCAAGGGCATAGCCGCTGGTGTCTCTGCCGCAAATCCTCAGGGCGGCACAGCAGCGCCTGTGGCGTTCAAAAAGGACAAGGAGCCGCAGGGGCCGGTGATGTGCCTCTCTTGCCACGGGCCGGAATCAAGCGCTGCCGCGCCTGCCGGGAGCATGCCCAGAATCTCCGCCGAGGGCATGAAATCCATGACCCACGGTGACATGAACTGCCTCACCTGCCACAAGGATGCGGCACGGTATCCTCACAACAGGCAGGAGCGCGTCAACTGCCTCACCTGCCACTCACGACATGACGAAAAGAAAATCCACGATGTCCACAGCAATGTGAGCTGCGGCGCGTGCCATCTTTCCGGCGTTACGCCGGTGCTCAAAGACGGCAAGGTTGATTATGTCATCAATTCCGGGCCGCTCAGCGTGCACTCCATGACGCTTGCCAGCGGCACAGCCTCCTGCGTGCGCTGCCACAGCGCCGGCCCCGCTGCTGCTGGCGGCTCCACAAACGGATTTGCGGGCAACGGCAAGGTTGGCGCTGCCAACGCCATTCTGCCGCCCAAGAGCGTGCTGTGCATGGGTTGCCACGCGGCTACGTTCAGTGTGCAGGATACCCCCGGTCAGATCGGTCTTGGCGTATTTGTGCTGGTATTTGCTGGGCTGGGATTGTTCTGGCTCTCCTGCGCCAATCTGGGCAAGGGTTCGCCGCAAAAGCCGCAGGCTGCTGATGCCGCAACGGGCCAGAGCCACGGCTGCCCCGCGCCGCACCAGCACGCAACTGCGGAAAACCGCTGGGCTGCCCTGTGCTGCGATGTCTTCCTGCAACGGCGGCTCTACCGGGAGTCACCCCTGCGCTGGGCCGTGCATGCGCTCATATTCTTCCCCTTCCTGTTCCGCTTTGTCTGGGGCCTGCTTGGCCTGACGGGTTCGCTCCTGTCGCCCGCGCAGGAATGGCCCTGGCTGCTGCTGGACAAAAACTGGGGTGCTGGAGCCTTCCTCTTTGATCTGAGCGGGCTTGCCCTGTTGTTGGGCCTGTTGCTGGCCGCCGTGCTGTGGCGGCGCGAAAAGAGCGCGGCTGCAAACGCGCCGCGCCACGACTGGCCTGCGCTGTATCTGCTGCTGGGCATCACGCTTACGGGCTTTGTGCTTGAAGGCATGCGTATTGCCCTCACAGGCATGCCCGAAGGCAGCGGCTATGCCTTTGCCGGGCATGTGCTGGCGCTGGGCCTTGCTCCCCTTGGGCAGGCAACGCTGGCGCGCATCTACGGCTGGGGCTGGTACGTCCATGCGGTGCTGACCGCGCTGACAGTGGCTTACATACCCTTCAGCCAGTTGCGGCACATGTTCACGGCTCCCCTGTTCCTGCTTGTTCAGACCATTCGAGGCCGCCACTAAGGCCTTAAACCACCACATTAAGGAGTAAATCATGGAAATTGCCGGATACAACATGCCCGAGGAACTGTACTACGACCAGTACCACTTCTGGACCCGCGTTGACGGCGACGAGCTCGTCATCGGCATGGACGACTTTGCCGAAAAGCTGGCGGGCCAGATCGTGTTTGTGCAGCTGCCCTTTGTGGGCAAGGCCGTCACCGCCGGTAAAAAGTTTGCCAAGGTGGAATCGGGCAAATGGCTTGGCACCGTCTACAGCCCCGCCGATGGCGAAATCACCGCAGTCAACGAGGAGCTGGAGGCCAACCCAACCCTTATCAACGCCGACTGCTACGGCAAGGGCTGGATGTACAGGATCAAGCCCGCCGACAAGAGCCAGATCAATACCCTCATTCACGGCGGCAAGGACGTTCTTGAAGCATGGCTGCAAGAGGACATCAAGAAGTTCAAAAAGGATTAAATCATGCGTCACACAGCATTCAGCATACGACAGCGCATGGCGCTCGACGCCTGCACCGAATGCGGGCAGTGCCTGACAGTATGTCCGGCGGTGGCGGCATCGGGCGATGCGGATCTTTCGGCTCAGGTGCGCATGGACAACCTGAAAAAGCTCCTGCGCGACCGCAATTTCTTCTGGCGGGCCTTGGGCGAAGTGCTGGGGCGCGAACCTGTGGCCACGCCGGAGCGCCTCAAGGAATACGGCACTTCGGTGTTCCGCTGTTCGCTCTGCGGCGATTGCGAGGAAGTATGCCCCGCTGGCCTGCCCCTCAAAGATCTGTGGCTCGCCCTGCGCGAAGAACTTTCGCGCACGGGCGACGCCCCGGAAAAGATCCGCATGATCCGCACCAACCTTGAAGACAGCCACAACGTCTTTGCCGAAGACAACGACGAGCGCGGCGACTGGGTGGACGACATGCGTACCCCTCCCAAGGGCGGCGGTCAGAAAGCCAGGGCTGAAGTGGTCTATTTTACAGGCTGCGTGGGCGCGTACTTTCCTCTGGCGCAAAAAATCCCCATGGCCTTTGTGGAAATTCTGGAAGCAGCAGGCGTGGATTTTACCATCATGGCCGGCGATGAATGGTGCTGCGGCTTCCCCCTTGTGGGTTCCGGCCAAAGCGCCGATCTGCCCGCCATCATCAAGCATAATGTGGAGGCCGTGAAGGCGCGGGGCGCGCGCAAGGTCGTGTTTACCTGCCCCTCCTGCTACCAGATCTGGCGCGAATCCTACCCGCCGGAATTCGAGCTGGCGCATGCCTCTGAAATGGTCATGCAGCTTGTGCTTGAAAACAGGCTGCCCCTTGGTGAGCTGCCCATGACAGTGACCTACCACGACCCCTGCGATCTGGGGCGCGGCGGGCGCGTGTTTGACGAGCCGCGCGAGGTCATGGCGCGCATTCCCGGCCTGAAGCTTGTGGAAATGGAGCATAACCGGCGGCACTGCCTGTGCTGCGGCGGCGGCGGAAATCTGGAAATGATCGACCCCGATCTTTCAGCGGCCATGTCCAAGCGAAAGGTGGAAGAGGCCGTGCGCACCGGGGCGCAAGCCATTGTGACCAACTGCCAGCAGTGCGTACGCACCATGACCACCTATGCCAAGCGTAACAAGGTGAACATCGAAGTGCTGGACATGAGCCAGCTTGTGGCCCGCGCGCTTCAGGCGCACGCCAGTGAAGCAAAAGCCAGGGCCGCCAGTGCGGCGGAAGCGACTCAAGCGGTAAATGCCCCGGCTTGACGGCAAGGGCAAACCATAATTCCTGGCGGGCAGAACTGTGCAGCATGAACCGCAGCCGCGACAAAAACGCAGCACAAACAGGGTGTAGACGCGGTTAGGGCAACCCTGACCGCAGAGGCGCGTACACCTGATCAGGAGGCGCATATGCAGTGGCGATTGCTTGATCTGCCGCCGCTTACAGCGGCGGAAAACATGGCTCTTGACGAGGTGCTGCTTGAAATTCGCGGCAGTGGCCGCTCGCAGGACACACTACGTTTTTTGCAGTTCAAACCTGCAACGGTTCTGGTGGGTTTTCACCAGTCCATTCAGGAAGAAATACGCCTTTCCTACTGCCGCGAGCAGGGAATCGACATCAACCGCCGCATCACGGGCGGTGGCGGCCTGCTGTTTGATGAAAACCAGATCGGCTGGGAGCTTATTTGCGACAAAGCTTTTTTTGGCGTGGGCATTCCCAACGCCAATCTCTTCCGCCGCCTGTGCGAGCCAACCGTCACCGCCCTGCGCGGCATGGGCATTGACGCGGCCTTCCGCCCCCGTAACGACATAGAAGTGGCGGGCCGCAAGATTTCCGGCACCGGCGGCACGGACTGCGACGCGGCCTTTCTGTTTCAGGGTACGCTGCTGGTGGATTTTGACGTGGAAACCATGCTCAAATGCCTGCGCGTGCCTGTGGAAAAGCTGAAAGCCAAGGAGATTGATTCCGTCAAAAAGCGGGTCACATGTCTGGCGTGGGAGCTTGGGCATGTACCCGCCAGCGCCGATATCAAGGCTGCCCTTGCCGATGCCTTTGAGCGGCACATGGGCATAAGCCTTGTGCCCGGCGGCCTGACCGCCGAGGAAGAAGACCTGCTGGCAGAGCGGCTGCCCTATTTTCAGTCGCAGGAATGGATAGACATGGTGCGCCCCACCTATGAAAAAACAGAGGTGGTGCAAGGCGCGCGCAAATCGCCCTATGGCCTTGTACGCGTGACCATGCAACTGAACATGCCGCGCCGTGTGCTTAAAAACGTCTTTATTACCGGAGACTTTCTGTCTTTTCCCGCACGCGCCCTCTTTGACCTTGAGGCTGCCCTGCGCGGTCAGCCCCTGAATACGGAGCATCTCTGCGGCATCATCCACGACTTTTTCAACGAAGGGCATATCGCCATACCCGACATGAACGCGGAAGACATCTGCATTCCCCTGCGCATGGCCATGGAAAAAGCCGCCATTGCCCGCCACGGCATCCCCATTGAACACTGCAACCGCATCTTCACCACCAACGGCAACTTTGATCAGGTGCTGGCCGCCGGGCCGCAAGCCCTGCTGCTGCCCTACTGCGCCAAACTCAAGGACTGCGACCTCCGCTTTACCAAGGCCTGCCGCGCCTGCGGAGAGTGTTCCGTGGGCGAAGCCTGGGCTCTGGGGCATGAGCGCAAACTGCGCACGGTCTGCATAACCAATTTTGAAGATCTCATGGAAGAACTGGGCAAGCTCAAGGGGCAAGGCGTCTCCGCCTTCATCGGCTGCTGCTGCCAGCCCTTCTACATCAAGCATGCGGAAGATTTTGACCGCATGGGCCTGCCCGGCATTCTCATAGATATAGAAAACACCACCTGCTACGAGCTGGATCAGAGCGAGGCCGCCCATCTGGGGCAGTTCCGCAGCCAGACAAGCCTGAACATGCCCCTGCTGCACTCCATTTTGCGTGTGGCGCAGCAGGCGCAATGCCATGCCGGGAGGTAGCCCCATGCGCGTACTCAACTGCGATGTTCTTGTGGTGGGCGGCGGCCCAGCCGGGTCAAGCGCCGCACGGGCGGCTGCTCTGGCCGGGGCTTCCGTAATTGTTGCCGAGCGGCGGCGCATTGTGGGCAGGCCCGTGCGCTGCGCGGAATACATTCCAGCCATGCTGGTTGGTCAGGCCAACGTGGGGGACGAATATATCGTGCAGCGCACAACGGGCATGCGCAGCTTTCTGCACGGCCGCTGTATACAGGATATGAGCGCCCCCGGCTGCGTGATCGACAGGGAGATGTTCGATCAGGCTCTTGCCCGCGCCGCCGTCAGCAGCGGCGCGAGGATTCTTCCCGGTCACGCCGCTGTTGGCCGTGAAGGCGGCGCGGGCGGCAGAGTGCTGCTGTCCGCGCCTAACAGCGCCACTGTAGGCGTGTCGGCCAAGGTTGTTATTGGGGCTGACGGCCCTGTTTCGCGCGTGGCGCGCTGGCTGGGGCTGCCCCGCCCGCACTGCCTGCCGTCGATTCAGGTACGCCTGCCCCTGCTGGAACCTCTGGAACACACCCACATCTATTTTGATGAAAGCATCCGCGCTGGCTACGCCTGGGTTTTCCCCAAGGGCAATGTGGCAAACGTGGGCCTTGGCATGCTCTCCACCCCCGGCACGCCGGGCCTGCGCTGGGCGTTGCGGCGCTTTGTGCGTGGCATGGCCGGTCTTGGCCTTGTGGCCGACAGGCCGCTGGGCCTCACAGGCGGCTGGATACCAGCAGGATCACCCCGCCCTTGCGTGTATGGCGACACGGTGCTTGCAGGCGATGCCGCAGGACACACCCATCCCATCACAGGGGCTGGTATTTTTCAGGCTGTGGTGGGGGGCGAAATGGCTGGCCGCTGGGCCGCCAAGGCAGTGCTGGAGGGCGATCTGACTCTTCTGTTGGGCTATGAGGAAGAATGGGCCGATTTTTACGGCGACGCTCTGTCGCACGCGCACCAGCGCCGCCTTTTATGGGAGGCGCATACAGGCGCGCTCGACAAAGCCATCAACAAATTCTGGATAGGATTCAGGGAATACTATGCTGCAAGCTGAAGAATCCTGCGGTGTTTCCACCTCTGGCACTTACGGCGGCTACTATTCATCGTGGTCGGCGGATATCCCCCCTGAACTGCGGTGGGATAGTGCGCGGCTTAATGAAGCGAGTGAACTTTCGTGGAAAATCCACGGCAAAAAAATACTGTTCTATCTGCCCGGCATGTATGTGCGTGACGGCGTTCAGGGCCAGTACCCGGCGCTTTCCATCACCGGGGCCAACTGCAGCCAGCAATGCGCCCACTGCGGCGGCAAGCTGCTGCTCAATATGCCTGACGTCAGCTCCCCCCAACGCTTGTTGCAAAAATGCCGCGATCTGGTGGCCCAGGGTGCGCAGGGGGTGTTGCTTTCCGGCGGCTGCAACGGGCGCGGGCAGGTGCCGTGGCAGAATTTTACCGACACCATTGCGGCCATAAAGCAGGAAACCGGGCTCTACGTTTCCGTGCACTGCGGCATGGTGGACGACCGCGCGGCTCTGGCCCTGCGCAGGGCTGGCGTGGATCAGGCCCTGCTTGACGTTATTGGCAGCGAAAAGACCTATGCCAGCGTTTACCATCTGCCGGACGGCCCCAGACTGCTGGAGCAAAGCCTTGATGCCCTGGCTACGGCAGAGTTGCCTGTGGTTCCGCATATTGTGGCAGGGCTGCATTTTGGGCGGTTTGCGGGCGAAAACCACGCGCTGGAAATTCTGGCGCGTCACCCGCCAGAGCTGCTGGTGATCGTGGCCTACATGAACCTTGCTGGCACAGCCATGGAAAACGTGCGCCAGCCAGACCCGCGCGGCGTGTGCGGCCTTGTGATCCGCGCGCGCGAGCTTATGCCCCACAGCCAGATAAGCCTCGGCTGTGCCCGCCCGCGGCGGGATGCCAGCGCGCTGGAAATTCTGTCGCTACGGGCAGGCATCAACCGGATGGCCCTGCCCTCGCACGAGGCCGCCGCACTGGCGGCCCGCATGGGCTTACAGGCGGAATTTCGCAAAACATGCTGCTCGGTGCTGCTGGGCGAAGGAACAAAGGGCTGGTAGCCACCGCCGTTAGGCAGGCCTGACGGGTACCATACAACACTTGCCGCAATAACTTTTGCTGGAGACAACATATGAGCCAAGCCACCCAACTTGAGAACCAATGCCCGCCCTGCTGGCAACAAACACAGCCCCAAAGCCCCGAGGTTGCGCGCATGAGCCTTGCTGCCGCCATGACGCTCGACTTCGCCCCCGGTTCCTTCTACCGCAACGCCTGCCTTTCGTGCATCAATCTGCTGCTGACCTACCGCTCTGGCTGCGCGGCAAAGTGCGCCTACTGCGGCCTCTCTGGCGCAAAAGAAAAAAAGGAAAGCTCAAGCAAAAGCTTTATCCGCGTGACCTGGCCCGCATTTACCGTTGATGAAATTGTGGCGGGCATTGTGCGGCGTCAGGAGCGCGTCAAGCGCGTCTGCATTTCCATGCTCACCAATAGCCGCGCACCGCGCGACGCCGCAGAGATCTGCCGCCGTTTGCGTCAGGCCATTGATATTCCCGTTTCCATGCTGGTTTCGCCCACCATCCTTACCCGCAGAAACCTTGAGGAACTGCGCGAGGCCGGAGCGGACAAGATCGGCGTAGCCATCGACCTTGCCACGCCGGAACTGTTTGACCACTACCGGGGTTCAGGAGTTGGCGGCCCGCACTCATGGAAAAGATACTGGCAGTGCCTGGGCGAGAGCCTGGATATTTTTGGCCAGGGTATGGCCGGGGCGCACTTTATGGTGGGCATGGGCGAAACCGAGCAGGACATGTGCCGCGCCATGCAGCGAGTGCACGACATGGGCGGCAATACGCATCTATTTTCGTTTTTTCCCGAAGGGGGGTCGCCGCTGGCGCACCGCCTGCCACCACCCATTGACCAGTACCGCCGCATTCAACTGGCGCGCTGGCTCATCGACAACGACCACGCCCACGAACGGTTCTTCACCTATAACGACCGCCGCGCTCTCACGGGGTATGGCCTGCCCAAGGCCGATCTGGATGCAGTTATTGACACGGGCGAGCCGTTCCGCACCTGCGGCTGCACCGGACGCGACGGCGAGGTGGCCTGCAACCGCCCCTACGCCAACTCGCGCCCAGGGCCGGGAATCCGCAACTATCCTTTCAAACCTGAAGAGGCGGATGTACGCCACATCCGCCTGCAAATGGGCTTGCCCGCCTGATGCGGGCGCAGGCGGCCCTTGCCAGTACGCCCCTGCTGGCGCGGGCCGCCTGTCGCAAATATTGCCCGATCATCCACAAGGGAATACGCTGCAAACATGATTATTGCTTGTCTGGGCGACAGCCTCACATACGGCTACGGCATTCCACGCCCCAAGGTATGGACAACCCTACTGGCGCGGCGAACGGGCATAGACGTGCGCAACTGCGGCATCAATGGCGATACCACGGGCGGCATGCTGGCCCGCTTTCACCCCCAGGTGGTGCAGGCGGGCGCTGACGCGGTTCTGATCATGGGCGGGTTCAACGATCTGGCGTTGGGAACAGGGCTAGGGACAGTCAAGGCCAATATTTTTGCGCTGGTGCAGCACAGCTTCAGCGAACGGGTGCGCCCGGTGCTGGGGGTGCCCATTCCTGTGCATGCGCCCATAACCTTCCCCCTGCTGGGCAGCGTTGACCTGCCGCGCGCCTGCGCGGACTACGCCGCCCTGCACCAGTGGTTACGCGTGCTTGCCGAGGATTTCTCTCTGCAATGCGTGGATTTTTCGCAGACTTTTGCGGGTTTGCCCGGTCAGGCAGGCTCACCGGATGGCAATGCCTCTGACTGGCTCTCCGCACTCTACACAGACGGCCTGCATCCAAGCGAAGCGGGCCACGAGCTGATGGCGCAGCAGGCGGCCCGCATACTTGGCTAATTACAGATCGTCGACTGAATCAAAATGGAATTTGGGGGTGTGCACGACACTCCCTCGGCGGCTTACCTTGACCAGTACTTCTGTAACAAAGAGCGAATCGTTGTTGGTGGTCCAGAAGTCGGTAATATAGCGCTCGTGCGAGCCATTGTCGCAAACATAGTTGTTTGAGGCGCACCAGCGCTGCAATTTGCGGTAGGTGCTGCCGATGGTTTCGTGCGAACCTATGTGGTAGCAGCTTGCCGCCAGATACCCGCCATAATCCGCCATGTTATCTTCCCCGCAGGGGAACACGGTTTTTTGCAGCAGTTTGACGGGCTGTTCCTCGTTTTGCACCCTGTTTTCTATGGAAGAAAAATTGATGATGACCGGCCCGGTGATATTGTTGCCGACCTCTTCAACATAATTGGTAAAATCCATGTTGATAATGGCAGACTTGATATCAGAAACAAAGGTCTGGTCCATAAAAAGCATGCGCTCCGGCGGAATATACTTCACCGAAACACTCTGCTGGCAATTTTCCAGCACAATTTCTGCTTCGTGCAGCAGTTCAAGCCAGTCGCGCACAGATGTAAGCCGCAGAAACAACAGCTTTTCATCCTGCTGCAACAATTCAATCTTGCTCATGAATATTTTTCGCAGCGCGGAAAGCGAGGTATTGCTGCCCACTTCAAAAGCGGCGCGGATCTCGCTGAGGTTGAACCCCATCTGCTTGTAGTATTTCAGCGGCGGGATGGCGAGCAGTTCGTCCTGCGTGTAGTAGCGGTAGTTGTTGCCCCCGTGCCTTTTGCAAGAAATAAGGCCGAGGTCGTCATAAAAGCGCAGAGCCTTTTTGGAGATCTTTGAGATCTCGCTCATCTGGCTGATGGTGTACCCTTGTTTTGTCATGGCGTTGCCCGGATTTTTGAAGGGTGGGCAAAAAGGGATGATTATGCGCCTGCCCGAACCTCACAACATCCTATATCGAGCATTTGCGCCACCAGCCAGAAGCAAAAACGAGGCCGGGCACATCCCTTGCGCCGGGGAGAGGCGCACCCCTCCCCGGCAGTGGATACTTAGTTGGAAATGTAGCGGTTTATGGTCGCTGCACCTTCGGCATGGGCACGAAAGAACATGCGCACCTGGCCTTCATCATCCAGGTCATAGCGCGATTCTTCCAGCAGGCCGTTGGCTTCCGCGGTCAGGAGGGCGTTGAGCACGTCAGCCTTGTTGAAAGCCCGAAACGAACTGTACCCGTCTTTGAGCGCGCACAGCACATCTTCTGTGCAGGCCTCGTTAACCGTTGTCATATACTTGAGAATGGCGAAGTTAAGCGGCTTTTTCATGGCAAATTATCCCTTCTTTCTGAAAAAATCCAGCGGATTGACGGCAATGATAAAGATGCCGGCGATCATCACGACTGCGGCCAGCCAGGCAATGGGGGCAAGGGCGTAGCCTTCAATGCCGAACCACAGACCAAGCACCAGCCAACAGAAGAAAGGTCCCCAGAAAGAGAACGCGCCGTTGCACGACATGCCAAGCGCCGTGCCGCACATGGCGTTGCCCTTGTACCAGAGCATAAAGGCGAAATACGCGCCGAAACCAGCCACGATAAACCAGGGCATGGCGTCAACATCGGTAAAGACAGTGCGGATCATCCCAAAGGCCGAATCGCCGCCAATAAAGGCAAACAGGGGCACAAGGATCAGCAGGTTGGTCAGGGCCGAGGTAAGCTGGCGGATGGTGATGCCGATTTCAGGGTCAATCATGGAAGTGGCGTAACCGCCCACGCAACCTTCAAGCCCCCAGCCAAAAGCGGCCAGAAAGCCAAAGGCAATACCCACAAAGAGGTTCGGCGGCGCGTTGTCGGCAAGGCCTGTGCTGCCGATCATGGCGCTGGCCATGAAGCAGATGAAAATCCCCAGCAAGGTGCGCGGGGTCAGGGGCTGCTTGAAGAGAATGCGGCTCAGAATGGAACCGATGGCCGGGCAAAGCGCGCTGATGGGCACAATGATGGAACCCGCGCTCTGCAAGCCAAGCACGTAGCAGGTGCTGGCAAGGGGGCCGCCGATAACTGCGGCTGCCATGAGGATGGCGCCGGGCTTGGAGGCCATGCTGCGAAAAACATCGCCAAACTTGCCCTTGCCAATGGCAATCAACACAGCCCACACGGCGCTGCATGCGTCAGTGGTGGCCGCGCCGAGCGCGCCAAGCAAAAAGAGCTTGGAAAATTCAGAAAGAGTGGAATCGCCGCCGTACCATACGCCCCACACGCCCAAGGTCATGGCGAGCGTCATGAACGCGGTGTATGTTCCGTATGCTACCCCAGACATGGTGGCAGTAACCATGCCACGTCTTCTGAAACTTGTGGCAAGCTGCTTTTTGGCTGCCTGCGCCGAGGTTTCCATACCTGTTGACCCAAATTGTGCTGATTGCTCCATGGCATTCTCCTTCCCTCGGGAATTGGTGTCGGCTGCGGGCTGACCCAGCCCTCAACGGGAGGCTCGGCCCACTTTGATTCACCGTAAGCATTCTCCGCACTGGAAGATCAAGGCCTTTTACAAAAAAATGCCCCTTGATGGGCATCTTTTTACATAAAATTTGTCCCGGATGTCGATAATTAAAAATAGTAATTATATTTAGTAGATATAATTACTGCAACAATAATCACCTTAATAATCTGTTTTAATTTGAAATTCATAGTCAGGCCTGCTGGTTCATTTTTTCACACAAATTGGCATTGGATAGTAAAAAAGTTTGCAAAAACCCTTGACCTTCCCCCTAGGGGTAAAGGTTGACTTAGCATCATGCCCGTACTGCCCTTTTGCAAAAAGGCCGTGCAATGGCGGGTTATCACTGAGCTAACAGACTGGTATCTGTAGTAAAAATATCCACGCCCAGAATGCGTGAAAATGGCTGCCCAAGCGCAAGCAAGCGTGAACCGCTGACGATAAAAGAATACGCCGACGCCAAGATATCCTTTCTTTCTTTGCGCCGCCTGTGGAGGATGACGTGACCCAGTTTTACGGAAAAACAAAGATCTGTTACGGCCCTTACGCTCTGGAAACCCTTGAGACCTTTCCAGCCAGCCATGCCTTTGTGGTGACAGACCCCTTTATGGTCAAAAGCGGATTTGCCGATCAGGCAGTGAGCCATCTGAAACGCAAGGGCATTGGGCACACGCTCTTTTCTGGCGTGGAGCCTGACCCATCCCTTCAGGCAGTGGTTGAAGCCACGCGCCTTTTTTTGAGCAGCCAGGCAGACATGATTATCGCCCTTGGCGGCGGCTCGGCCATTGATATGGCAAAGGCCATCTCCTACTTCGGGCACAAGGCAGACAGCACCAGAAAGACAACGCTTGTCGCCATTCCCACCACCAGCGGCACAGGTTCGGAAGTGACCTCCATTGCGGTTATCACCGACAAGGTCAATTCGGTGAAAATTCCGCTGAATGACGAAATGCTCATTCCTGACGCCGCCATTCTTGATGCCCGCTTTACGCGCACCGTGCCCCCGCACGTGACTGCTGCAACCGGCATGGACGTGCTGACCCATGCGGTGGAAGCCTATACTTCGCGCTACAGCAACGTGTTTACAGCTATCTACGCGGAGCAGGCCATCCGCAATGTTTTTACCTACCTCAAGCGCGCCTATGACCACGGCGACGACATGACCGCGCGCGACAACATGCTCATCGGCTCGTGCATGGCTGGGCTGGCATTTACCAACAGCGGCCTTGGCGTTACCCACAGCATGGCCCACAGCCTTGGCGGCCTGTTCCACATTCCGCATGGCCTTGCCAATGCCGTGCTGCTGCCCTTTGTCATAGGCTTCAACAGCTTTGACGCGGGCGTCAAATACACAGAAATCGCGGCCTTTATCGGCCTTGAAACCACCACGGTGGAGGAAGGCACGCGCAACCTGATAAACGCCGTACGCGACCTCAACACGTCCATGAAGATCCCCGCACGGGTGCGCGAGCTTAAAGTGGACGAACAGGTCTACCGTCAAAGCCTGGATTCCATGGCCGTTAACGCCCTGGAAGACATCTGCACCAGCAGCAACCCGCGCATGCCCTCGCACGACGACATCGTCACCCTGCTCGAACAGGCTTGGTAGTACAGACCTCATAGCAGGTCTGCTGTATTTTCTGCAAACGCCCACAAAAAAAGGAGTTACCCAAAAGGTGACTCCTTTTTTGCGCCTGTGCGCGTGATGGCAGCGATAGCCTTGTTTGCCGTCAATACAGGCCAATATTAGGCCTCTGCCCTGCCTGCAAAGGCCTGCCCGCATAATCAGTGTTGAATTCTGTCGGCACGCCAGCGCCAATCAGGGGGGAATCCTGCCCCGGCCTGAACGATGTCTCGCCGCCCACAGGGCCAGATTGCGAGGGGCAGCGGTATGTCCACGGCCCTGTTGATTGGCACTGCTCCTTGACTATGGCGGCTATTTCCGCAAGCCCGGCTGTTTTTACAGAACGGTTTTCGCGCAACACCTCAAAGAGTTCTATCCACTGATTGGCTGTCCATTCGTTGGCTCCGTGGCTGTAGAGCCCCATGATGGAACCGTGGTACTTCAGATAATCCAGATACATGCGCAGCATTTCCTTGAGATTGGGCGTTGGCGCGCCGGGCACGATATCTTTCAGAGAAATGCTTTGCAGGGCAGAGAGATCGACGCGTTCTGCGGCGGATAGGAAGCGCTGCGCCATATGGCTGCGCGCAACCTGGAAGCCCGTAGCCTGCATGGCCTGCCGGATGTTTGCATTGGTCTCGCTGTAAGGGCACACAAAGGCCGCGCAGATCATTTGTGCGGCACGATATTCGCGTAGGCCCTGCTCTATCTTGCGGCGCGATTCTGACAGCATGTAGTGCATGTATGCCTTGGTATCCATGACCAGTTCCGCATTGTGCCGCGCAAAAAAGATATCCTGTTCCTGCACCGGGGCCAGCAGATAGGCGGGAATTTTCTCGTGGCTCAGGCTTACAAGTTCCGCCCTAAGGCCTTTTTCCTGCAACTGGCGCACCACCGCCCCCATGGAAAGATAGGGCTGGGCTGCAAGATCGATAACGCACAGCTCCTTGCCGTCCACAACCACCCGCAATTGCTCTGCCTGATCTATGGACAGGGTGGCTGATGTTCCCGCCGGATCAAACCAGCCCACACGCAATACCTCGGCAGAGGTAATGCTGGCATGCACGGCGCCGTGGGAGGCCACTTCAAATCCCGCGTTCACCTCAGGAATAATCATCTGCCAGTATTGCGGCGAGAGCGCATCCGTATTCAGGGCAAGGGTGATTTTCAGCCCCAGCTTTGCCGCAGCTGGCGTGAGCGAACGCCATACCGGGGCATTTACGGTGTCGTCCACGCAGAGGTTTATCAAGGTATTGCGCCCACCCACAAACCGGGGAGAGGCCGTAATGCTGTTAACGGCGCTAACTTCCGGTTGCTGGTCGAGAGGCCTGGCCTGCCATTTCATAAAATCGCCGGGCGCTGGCGCGTACAGGCAATTTTCAAGGCGCGCTTTGGGAGCGGAGGCAGACTGCAAAAACAGGCTCGGTTCCGGGCTGAGAAAAAACACGCTGTTGACAGCAGAAATCTGCGCTCCTACCCCGGCCTGACGCATGGCGACAAAACGGCAGGCGGCAAAAAGGCAGTTCACAAAACGCACATCCTGCTCGCCCCGCAGCAGCACAGCGCCGCCGGGGTTATCGCGGAACAGGCAGTAAGCCAGGGTCACCCTGCTCTTGCGCCCTGCCAGCCCATTGAGCGCCAGCATGTCCGTAGGCCCGGTGCCGCCCGTAAAGGTGCAGCCCAGAAATAAGGGATTGCCGCCGTATACCTCAATGCCCGGCACCGGATTTTCAGAGGTAAAATGGCAGAACTCAAACCGCCCGGTAAAACCACGCAGATTTACAGCGGCGCTGTCGCCAATACGAAAGGTAATGCCGCGCCATACGCTATCAGCGCTGTCGGCAAGCACAGGCCCTGGCTTTCCTGACGGAGCTGCGATAACAACCTGAGGTGCGTCTTGGCCTGGCGCGCTGCCCAGAATGGTAAGCCCCGCTGTGGAAACCCGAATGGATTCCCTGTATTCCCCCGGCGCAACAACGATGACATCACCTTTGCGGGCTTTTTGCAGCGCGGCGTTGATGCTGCCAAGCGGCCTGTCAGCACTAAGGCCATCACCACCGCTGAATCCCGCGCCCACATAGAGGCTCCGCGAGGGTTGAACAACTGCCGCAAAAACCGCGCAAGAACTGGCGCACAGCAGCAATAGCGCCAAGCACACAATGGTTCCAAAGGTGTGCAAACGCACCTGCATATCACTGCTTTGCGGTGTCATCACTTACTTCCCTGAAATTTTAGCCAGAGATTCCGGCGTATTGCCGCCAAGCCGCCACAGGCTCACATCGCCGAAGCCAAGGCTGCGCCCCACATCGGCCCAATGCGCAAGGGTTTCACCATCCGCATACCAGATTTCGCATACGCTGCCGTCGATGCCCCCCTTTGCAAGCAGGGGGCTGCCGGGCGTGTTGTCTGCCGCCTTGAAATACAGGGCATGGCTGGCTGGGTCGCGCTTGGGCTGTACGCCCGCGCCCTGCGCCCATGCGGCGGCCTTGCGCTCGGTAAGATCCACAACGCCCCGGCCCGTCCAGGCAAAACCGCCCGCAGAAAGCGCCAACCCCGGCTTTACAGACCAGTGGGCGCACCACTGGGCCAACTGACGCAAAAAGGCGTCGTCAGCCTTGGCCCCCGGCCCGTTATGCCCGCCGTGCAGGTTATAGGCCATCACCACATACTGCGGGCCTGCGGGCAGATTGCCTTGCAGGTACTTTTGCTTTGGCTCCATGACCAGCCGCAGTTTTTTGCCCTGAGCAGCCAGCGTGGTGGAAAGCTCCTGCGCAAACGTGAGCAACCGGGGCCAGTCATCCATGCTCACTCTTTCGTAATCAAGCTCCAGCCCGGTAAAGGGATAGGCCGTCAGCAGGGCCAGCAGATCGCTGCGGTGCGCGGCGCGGCTGGCGTCCGTAGCCATGAGCCTGCTCACGAGGGCGGGATCCTTTTGCACAGATTTGCCGGGGGCTTCAACCACGTCATTAACGACTGAAAGAAACACGCCCTGCGCCTTGTTGGAGCTTTGGCCCAGTGAGGCACCAAGCCCGCCGCGCAGGGCCTTTTTCATGTCATCGGTGAGGAAGGGTCTGCCCTGCCTGTCAAAATACGCGGCAAACATGAGCGCGTTTTTAAAGTTGCCCTGGCGCAGTTCTGCAAGCCCGTTGGGCATGTCCCAATCCGCCACCCAAGCATCGGCTGCCACCGCCGGAAACGCGCAACACAGCACAAGCAGTCCCGCAGAAGCGGCAGAACGCAGACATTTCATAGCAACCTCCCCGGCACTATGGCCCGGACGGATTTGGCGCATGGGCCAGACGGCCCGGCGCAGCACGCTGAATGCTTTTTAAAAAACGTATTGCAGGTTCAGCGAATATTCATCCATGTTGTAATCGGGCAGTTCCATACGCCTGTAGCCAAGGGCAAGGCTCCAGTTATCGGCAGGAACCCAGTTCAGATCAAGGCTGTAACGCAAGACCTGCTCCCAGTTTTTGTCCTTGGATATGGCTGTGCCATATCCGGCAAAGCCGCGCACGTGCATCTGGTCAAAAAGCGCCACATCAAACGAGGCCACAGCCATATGATTGACGTATTCCTGCGGCGCATAGTAGTCGGCAGGATTTCTGTCACTGTCGGCGGCGCTGAACAGATAGCCTATCTGGAGTTGCGGCTTGTCCCACACAATATAGCGGGGGCTGACGGTGCCGCCCACAGTGCGGTTGCCATCCGTGCGCTGTGTGCCGAAAATTTCGGCCTGAAGCACACCCCAGTCCAGTATGCGGGCCTCGGTATTCAGGCCAAGCCTGTCGGCGTACACACCCTTTTTGACGCTTTCCGCCGTCTCGATTGACTGCCGGCTGTAGCTGAGGGTGTACGGCCCGTTGATGCGCAGGGGATCGACCGAATACACGCCGCGCCAAGCGGCCCGCGCTTCCATAAAGGAAGAACCGCTGTCCGGCTGCACATCGCGCACCATCAGATCAAGCCAGTGCTGCTTGAAGGGGAAGTAGCGCAGCCCAATGCCGATGGCATGGCCGTGCAGCGAATTGTGGTCGCTCTTCCACCACAGATCGGAAACCGAAGCCTGGGCAGAAAGATTCTCCTGCAAAAAGGTGGAAGCCTTAAGTTCGTATTCCGCAAAACTACGTCCGGCATTGTCTGTCCATCCATGGGGGCTGAACGTAGCCCTGGGCCGCAAAAGCCGCTGCGCGCGATCGAGCAGTTCGTCCGTGCGCGGATTATCCGGGTCAAGCCGTTTTGCTTCGCGCGCAAGCTCGTTGGCATAGGGGGCATCTTCGTCAAACAGGGCGTTGCTGGCGCGGTAATAGGTGTTATCCGCAGGCGAAAGACCAAGCGAGGCCGCCCTGGCAAAGAGCATTTCCGCACGCGGCAACTGCCCGTGCCAGCTTGCCAGCAAACCCTCTGTCTGCACCGCAAGGCGCGTGGGATGGCTCTGCGGCATGGAGGCCATGGCCTTGGCGTCCAGCTGCGCATACACGTTGCGCACGGGCACAAACAGCGGATCAAGGCTGTTGGTGTGATAGCCGTTGGCCGTGGGCACAAAGGCCACAGTGAAGACCTCGCGGGCAGCTTCTGTATAGGCCTGCCGGATTTCCGCATCGCCGTCGAGGCTGATCTGCCCGTAATCGCCGCCGGGGTACATCCACGCAGTCACCGCAAAGCCCTGAGACTGCGCGAGCTGGCGCGCCTCGGCCATTGCCGAAGCCCAGCGGTTTTTCATTTCTTCGACAGTTTCAGGCCGTCCGTCCACCATTGCGCGCCGTGCCCAGAAACCGCCCCTGCGGCCTGTTACGTCCACAATAGTACGGCCCGAGGTATCCGTGAGCGCCAGTTCCCAGCGGCCTGTGGCCACAAGCCTGCGCAAGAGCGCAGCATTGGGCAGGTCGTCCGGCGTGCCGGGAATAAACGACTGCCTGCTCACCAACAGCACGGCCCTGCCGCCACGTTGAGCCAGAGCGGCGTCTATGGCTTGCAGTTCTTCAGGCCGCGTCTGCCCGATAACGAGCAGCAGAGGTATTTTACCCGGCGCAGCAGTGGCCGCGTCTGTGGGTGCAGGAGACAGAAATTCCGGCAGGGAAACAGGGCGATAGTTTGCGCCAAGCTGATCCAGATATGCAGCAACATCCTGCGGAGTATAGCTTTTACCGTCCGACTGCGAGGTAATGTTGGCAAAGCACAGGGCCATGCCCGCCCCATTTGGCCCACGGGCCGAAAGGGACTGCACCACAGGCAGGGCACGGTCAAAACGCGACACCGCGCCGGAATGCACGGCAGACTGCAACTGATAGTGCATGTCGTAGGGATATTCCTGCGCCATATGGCGGGAGATTTTGGCCGCTTCGTTATAGTTGTGCCGTTGCAGGGAGATATCCAACACGCTTTCCAGCGCGTCGCGCTGTATGGTGTTGCGGGCAAGCAGGCCTTCGGCATGCGTCTGCGCATCATCAAGGAGCGACCTGTCGGGTTCAAGCGCAGCTTGACCGCCGGAGCGCAGCTCTGCAAGTTTTTCCCTTTCCTGCGGTGCAAGGCGTTCAGGATCAAGCGTGCCTCGGGCAATTCGTATCTGCTCGCGCTTGAGCTTTTCAAGGCGGTCAGCCTGCATCCTGTACTCATCGCGTAGGGAGCTGTTGTACAGCGACTGCACATAGGCGGAATCCGGATCATCGGCCAGATAGGTCTGAGCGTAACCCCGCGCCGCAGGGTAGCGGGCTTCAGCCAGTGCGTCTTCGGCCTGACGGCGCAGAGCCGTGAGTTTTTCCGGATCTGGCAGGCCGCTTTGCTGCAAAATGGAGGCCGCCTCCGCCCAACGGTTCTGGGCGCGCAAAGCCGCCACCAGCAGCGGCGCCACAGGCCTTGTGGTTGCCCCCTTGGCCATGAGAGAACGGAAAATCGCCTCTGCCCGACCGGCATCGCCCAAGGCAAGGGCGCACTGCCCTTCATACAGCCGGGCGGTAGGCCCTGCGGCATTTTTAAATTCGCCGTAAAGCGCACGGGCGCGGGTGTAGTCTGCCAGCGACATAAAAATATTGAAAACTGCGTACCGCGCGGCAAGATTGCCGGGTTCCGCGCGCAAAAAGCTGTCAAAATGGCGCATAGCCACATCCGTCTGCCCCTCAAGCATCCTGATGCGGCCAAGAATGAATTCATGCCGGGGCGAAGCATTGACAGGTGCCGCGTTCAGATGAATCTCCGCAGCTGTCATATTTCCCTGCATGGCGGCGGCAAGGGCCATACCCAAGTGAGCTTCTGGCAGATCAGGGCTGAGCGTAAGCGCACGCTGCCACAAAGGCACCGCAGCCTGCGCGCTGTCGCCCACTGCAAGGCTGAAACCAGCTTCGCTCAGCATTTTAGCGGCCTGTGGCGCGGGTATGCCCTGAAGCTGTCTGCTGGCCAAAAGCTCAGGGATCAATGCGACATTCTGCTGATCCAGCAGCTTACCCAAATATTCCGAAAGCATGGAGAGATAGAGCGACCTGCTCAACTGCAACTGCCCTGCCCCCGCGTCAGCGGCGGGAATACTGACCGTGTGGCTTTCCTGCGGCGGATCAAGGGCGAGCAAGGCCTTGGCGCTGGTTTCCACTGCGCGGATGTCGCCGCCTTCAAGCGCGCCTGCGGCAAGGGCCAGCGCATACCATGGTGCATTGGCGCCCGAGGGGGCAGCCATAGACCGCAACAGCGGGTAAGCCGCAGACCACTGCTTGTCCTTTATCAGATACAAGGCAAGGGAGAACACGGGCATTTCAGGGTACTGCATGCGGAAAAGTTCCATGGCGTCCGCAGTTCTGCCCTGCTGCAACAAGACCGCGCACATGGAGGGGCCAACCTTCTGCCCATGCTGGGGATCAAGAGCAATGGAATCGCGCCACGAAACATAGGCGTCGTCTATTTTTCCGCTGTCCCACAGCTCCCAGCCGTTGTTGCGCATGAGTTCGGCCTGCTGCTCCTGCGGGGCCTGCGCACCGCTGAATCCAAGACTGGCAACAATCAGCCGGATGTCGTCCTGTGCGTGAACAGCGCTGACATCGTCAACATGCTCCACAACGGCCTGACGGGCTTTTTGCATGGCATCCCGATTTTTGCTCTGTCGGGCGAAGAGGAATTTGCCAAAGTTTACGGCAATGTTGCTGCCCCCGGCCTCAAGCCTCTGCTCAAGAGCCTTGAGTTCGACGGTTTTTCCGGCCTGGGCAAGGCGGTAATAGAGCTGCCCCTGCAAATACAGGTCGTGCGGGGCTATTTTTGCAGCTTTTTCAAGTATATCGCAGGCATCCTTGATGCCGCCAGAGGCGGCGTAGGCATCTGCCGCGCGCACCGCCCAGACCTGCGGGCTTGAAGCCATGCGCCAGCCCTGCTCGTAAACAGTGGCGGCCTTTTTCTGCTCGTTGAGGTTCAGGTAGGCCTGCGCCTTGATGGCGTTCAATGTTTCCTGACTGAAGCCCCGCGCTGCCGCCTGCCGATAAAAAGTTTCGGCTTCGTCCTGCTTGCCAGCCAGTTGCAAGGCGCGGGCAGTCATAGCCTCAAATAGGGCCCGCAGCGGTTCAGAGCCTTGCGGCCAGTCATTCTGACGGCGCAGCAAGGCGGCTGCCACGGTGCCGTTATTGGCAAGGCAAGCCTTGAGCACCGCCTGTTCCTCGTCCGTGAGTTTGCCAACGGCCCCTGCAGCGCGCAGGGCGGGCAAAAAGACCGCGTTGTTCTGATCCTGACGTTCCGCCAGCAGTTTGAGAAGCTCCGGCGTCACCTGCACGGAAAGGCCGCTGAAAAACCTTGCCAGATCAGTGGAAAGCCCTGCGGAATCACTGGCCCGGCTGCTCTGGATATTTTCTGCCGCAAGGGCCGCAAGCCGCGCATCGTCCGGTCTGGCTTCAAGCGCCAGCGAATAGAAACGCGCGGCATCCTCGTGCCGCGACAGGCGCGAAAGCACAAGGGCCTTTTGCGTGATGAAGGGCAGAAAGCCAGGGTCCAGATCCATGCCCTTATCTATTTCACCCAGAGCCTCCGCGTACATTTCGCGGCTGATGGCATAGTTGGCGCGATTGTAATAGTAGGCTGCCGAGAGCTTTTCCGGTTCCGCGCCACTTGTCTGCTCCTGCCCCTTTGCGGAGTTGGCGCTTTTGGCAGGTTCCAGACCTCTAGGCTGATCGAGGCGCGCCCGGCTATCCCCAGCTGGAAACTCCTGCGCGCACACAGCGCCTGCGGCAAAGCCGCAGCACAGGGCCAACAGCAGACTGGAAGAAAGGATACTAACGCGCATCAGTTGCCCCCCGCGGCGTACAAAACGCCCTTTTCTGCGGTAGCATAAAGGAAATTGTTTCGGTTATGCCTATGGGCAAGGGGCGTCCAGAGAGAGTCGGGGATTTCCGCCCGCGTAAAATCAAGCAGGTAATGCTCTGCGGGCAAGGTAACGCCCGAGGCCGCAAGCGCTGCCGCCGCATCACGCGTAAGGCGCACCACGGGGCGATAGCCTGCGGCGGCAATGGCCTTGAGGGTCGCCGCCACATCCTCCCACGAGCTTTGGGCAAGGGGCTGCACCATGATGCCGTCCCACAGCCTGCGGCTCTGCGCCATGCTGAAGGGCGCTATCAGCAGCATGCTGTCGGCCAGAACAAGATTGCCGGGGGCAAGAGCGGCAATGGTCATGCTGCCCTCTGCCCGTGCACGCAACACCTGACGCGAAACCCTTTCGGCATCTGCGCTGCCAGCACTGCCCCCGGCTGCCAACGGCACCACGCATGCAGTGACCTCCTGCGCCCTGGCCTGAGCCGCACTGCCAGAACTGGTGCTGCCTGTGGACTCGATGCGCCAGAGCGAAGGAATACGCACAATATTCAGCGAGCCGAAATGCCCTTCGTACCCTTCCACATCGTCAGTGCCCAGAGCAACTGCCCCAAGCCGCAGTGTGGGCGAAACTGGCAAAAATCCTGGGCCGAGCGCCTTTCCATCAAGCAACACTTTAAGTCTGTTGCCCTTGAGCAGGATATCAAAGCGCCAGGGCGGTTGGGTGGAAAGGGTTTCATCCGCAATAGTATACAGCCCCTGACCGGGAACGCGCTCCTGCACCAGCAGACGCGCCCCGTGCAGGGTCACGCGCAAAAAGGCGCTGGGCGTGGCATAGCGCAGGTAGACGTAGCGATCCACGTTTTCCTTCTGCGCAATGGTCATGGACAGCGAAACATTATCCCACAGGTTGCTGCCGCGCAGCATGACAGGGTCAGCCCTGCCCTCCTGCGGGGTCAGCACAATATCCTGCCCCAAGGCTTCTACCCTGGTGCGAAATGATACCCAGCTTTCGGCGGTATCGCCCTCGGCCAGAGAAAACCGCGTGCGCTTGGCAGTTTTGAGCGAGAGCACTTCCATGAGGTGTTGCTTCGTCCACTCTGGCTTGACCTGCACGCGCGTGAGCGCAAAACGGTCATCCACTGCTGAATTGAACGCCGCCCCTTCCCTGGAAAAGGTCAGCTCAAAATACTGCTGGGCCAAACTGCGATTGGCCTCCTTCACCGCAAACGGCATGGCCGCGTTGAAGGAGTTGGCGGGCATCATCACAAAAGCCTTGGGCGGTTCGGACATGAGCTTTGCCAACGGCTCGAACGATTCTTTATAATACGCCGCCAGCCGGTCACGCATCTGCTCTTCTGTTTCCGCTGGCAACCCAGTGGGATCACGCATAAAATCTGTCAAAAAGTAGCCGGGGGTCACCTTTGGCATGTTCTCGTTGATGGGCAACAGCCCAAGCCCCTGGCTGCCCACATCCCAAAACGGGCTTTTTGCCAGTGCCGCCACATTGGACTTGGTGATAAAAAAGTTGTTCCAGCTTTTAAGTGTGGCGGTTGTCGTAAACAGGGTGGCATGCACCCCTGTTTTACCCATGATCTCCTGCCCAAAGATGACGGAGTCCTTGCGGCCCCCTTCCATCATGAGGTACAGGGCTTTCTCTGGCAGCGGTTCGCCATCGCGATAAAAACTGATGACATCGTCAGTAGTTATCCACTGATAGCCAGCCTTTTCAATGGCTGCCACGTGCTCCGCAAACTGCTGGCGCGAGTTCAGCCCCGGCTTTTCATCGCGTGTGAGCGAACCGTAAGAAATGGCCGTAAAACCATCCCGTTGCGTCCACGATTCACGGTCAAACTGCGGCGGCCTGCCCCTCTCAATAAAGAGCTGAACAATAAATACGCACAGGCCGATCAAAAATGCCCATTGCAGGCATGACCGCAGGATCTTCCAGGTATCTTTAGAAAGCGCGCGCATGCCCTAGCCCTCACCGTGCTTGCCGTGATCGGCTGGCTGCCCCGCTCCTGCTGCAACGGCGCTTTCAGAGGGCATGACGAACATTTTCTGCTCGTAGCGCAGCTTTTCCTGCGCGGCCACGTCGGCGGAGGTATTGCGTGTGCCCCATTCCGACTTCCAGAACGTAAGCACTGCCACAGGGAGCTGCCACAGCAGCACCGCCAGATAAAACACGCAAAAAACAATGCCGTACGGCCACAGATTGCTACGCTTGAACAACAGATAGGAGGCGCTCATGAGCATACTGGTGACAAGAATGCCCGCAAGGTATTTGTAGGGAAACAGGCCAAGCTCAAGCGGAATGACGACCATGGTGCGCACTACCACCAGCGGGGCCAGCACAGGCAGCAAAAAACCGATGTAGAACGAAAGCGCCATGAAAGGCTCTTTTCTCCACATAAAGGAGCTGGCGCGCAGAGTTTCACGCAGCCATGAACGCTTCCAGCGCATTTGCTGCCGGATAAAGGTACGCATGCTTGAGGGCACAATGGTGGAACACACCGCCGCATCCTGATAACCAGTGCGGTGGTGGGCAAGGATGTAGTTTGTCAGACTTCTGTCGTCGCCAAACGTGGCCGGATAGCCAAAGAATTTCTGGTTGAGCCATTCATCGAGGTAGTGCAGCACAAGATCCTTGCGATAACAGGCAAGGGGGCCGGAAAGACAGGTCACACCGTCAAAAACGGATTCCGCCGCCTTGATGAACCGAAAGGCCACATAGTAGCGCACGGCCTGCATCTTGGTGAGGGCATTTGTCCATTTGTTCTGCACTTCTGTTCTGCCAGAGACAGCCCCCATCTTGGGGTCGCGGAAGGGCTGCACCACTTCCCGCACGGCGTCCGGCTCCAGAAAACTGTCCGAATCCACAAAGACCAGCAACTCAAATTTGGCGTGTTGGGCCCCAGCCGCAAGGGCGTGGCGCTTGCCCATATTGTAGGGCTGCTCAATAACCACAAAGCGGTCGCCGGTTATTTCCTTGCGAATCTGCTTTTCGATGCGCCGCACACGCTCCATGGATTTATCCGTGCTGCCATCGTCCACAAGGATAACTTCGAGTTTTTCCTGAGGGTAATCCTGATTGATGGCGCACTGGATGGTTTTTTCAATCCATTCTTCTTCGTTAAAGCAGGGAATGACAATAGTGACCCCAGGCGTAAAGTCAGGATCAACAGGAACGTTGCGGTAAAAGAAGGAAAAGACAAACCGGCTTACCAGAAAAACGGACGCAACAATCCCGTATGTAAATACTGGCACGTCAAACATGAAGTAAAACAGGCTTTCCTGCCGCATGTAGGCAACGGCATATACAGAAATGGCAAGCAGAATTACAGAGGTTGCAATCAGACGCAGCCACTTTTTCAGGCGCAGATAGTTATCCAGATTGCGCACAAAGTTGACGGCAACCTTTTTTTCACCATCCTCGCCTTCCACAATACGCACAACGTCTGCGGGAATACGCACGCGCGATTCATACCCTTCTGGCAGGGTGCCCGGCGGCATGGTAAAGCGCAGCACAAGCTTTTGCCCCTCGGCTGGAAGCGGTGCATCCTCAGCCCAATGCAGCAGCATGCCCGATGACGAGAGGTCTTCGCTCAGGCAGCGCACCGGGGCGGATTCTTCCGAAGCATCATATACCGACACCTGAAGCTGGGCTTCATAGCGCTGATGAGCTCCACGCCTCGACCCGCCCCGACCGGGAATGTTAGGGGCGAGACGGCGATCACTCTTGGCCTTGGGGTAAATTTCAACGTCCAAGGGCAACTGGGGAGTGAGCTTGGAAGAAGGTTTGGTGGACAAAAGCATTCGTTTAACCCGGTTCTGGTGCGGTGGCGAAAAATGTCAGCACAAATAGTCACGTTTTTGATAATGAATACTTAAAGCAAATTCCATACCTCGTCAAAAAAACGCTATCTGTCCGCATGCCCCCGCCAGCCTTGCCGCTACTGAAGTGCCTTGCAAATCTTCAACACTGCGGCGTCCGCCGCGTCATTTGCTGAAGGCTCAAAACTGACAATTTCCCCATTGCAGTATGAAACCTGAAACATTTTTTCCGGCGCAGAATCGTCAGCATCGTCCTTTTCCGTCAGGGCTATGGAATACAAAATGCCAAAGTCGCCCTCGGCATTTTTGTAGGGGATGGCCTTTTCTATCCGAATCCTGATGAAATCAGGATTTTTAAAGCCATACACCATGCTGTATGTTTCAAGATACCGCACAAGTACGTTACGTAATATATCTTCATCCATGACCTGATACGTATCGCGCGGAATGAACTTTTCCGTCATTGCTTCGTTATATGTCAAAAATTTATCCGCATTTTCCCTTTCTGCATTGTCAATATACAAAAAATCCTTGCAATATGCGGTCAGTTTGTCTGGTTTGCTGGCGGTCTTTTCGATGTTTTCCGCCAGTTTCAGTCTGTACAGCACATAGTTGGGAGGCAAGGCCCTATACTTGATATTAATGGCGTTTGCTTCATCAAGGTTTTGAAAAAGGTTGTTTTCAAATTTGCCTTGCGCGTCTGCCAGATCACGCCCCTGCATTTCAAGATAGGCCTTGGCAGATTCAAAACCATAGGCTTCGTCAGATGCTTCGGCAAAGGCGGCACAAGCCGCCTGACAGAGACATGCGAGCAAAAGACAGGCAAACCATTGCAGAAGTCTTGCTGATGGCTTCATGCAACTCTCCTTCCCGTGCTGGGTTGGTAGAATACAACGGAAATAGTAAGAAAGCGACCAAAAACAACGCATCAGGCAGCACAAATTGTTGCGTACCTACAGGTTGCGGCAAAGATTCCCCTTGCTTGCAGCAAGAACATACACAGGCCGATATGTCAGCCTGACGCCCTGCCCGGTGCCGTAGCGGGAAATGTAACCGTCAACAAACTCAAGGTATCTGCGTTTGTTCCAGCCTACAGACCTGATGCCTGTTACGCCAGTATGCCTGAGGTGCAGCAGCACGTCATGCGGGCTGGCAAATTGCAGCGTGATTTCGCCCTGCTCCATTGCAACCAGATTAAAATCCTGCTCAAGATAGCTTTGCAGGACGGCAGCATCGGGATAGTCCAGCCCAACACCCGTAAGCTCCGCAACTTCGTACAGGTTGCCAGGCAAAAAACTGCTGAAGGCCAGTAGCCCGCCCTTGGGCAGATACCGGGAGCAACGATGTAAAAATCCTTTGATATCCGCAAACCACTGCACGGTTGAGGCACTGCAAATGGCGTCAAACTGGCCGCAGAAGTCCAGCGTTTCCGCATCCCCCTCGCGGCAGAAAAGCACGTCTGGCCGTTGCTGCGTAAGGGCCTGCACTTGCGGGCTGGTATAAAGATCATTGACAGTGAGGCTTTTGGGCTGCGCGCTCAGGATATGCTGCGTCAGCATGCCCGTACCCGCGCCTATTTCCAGTATGGCTGCACCACTTGGAATGTGCGGCGCAGCAAGCGCCCAGAGGTGCGAAGCAATCTGCCGCTGGGCCTGAGCCTCAGCATCATAACTTGCGGAAGCAGCGCTGAAACGCCGCCTGACAAATGAAGCACTCATGGCAGTTCTACAGATACAAAAGGAATATCCGGCAGATAGTGCGGCTCGTCCAGCTCCAGCACCGGGATTGCAGACCAGGCTTTACGCATGTTTGCAATGGGGAATATCCTGTCTTTTTTGCTCAGAATTGCCATGTCCCAATCAGTAAACTGCGCTCTGTCTTTGTAGGCAGCGCATTCCTTGATATGCTTCAGCTCCGCCAGCAGAGAATCCACACCGCGTGCCAAACTGTGCGGTGATCTGCGCGCTTCAAACACTGCCCGGTGCGCGCCGCACATACGCCTGTTGAACCGTTCCACGCTTTCGGCGGAAAGGTTTTCAAGCGTGGCATCATAGACCGTCATCGGTATGCCAAGGCTATCATCAACAGGCGTGAGCGTTCCGTTAATGGCTATGGCGCGGCTCACAGCGCACTGCAAGCCCGGCAAGACCAAGGATGCCGCGTACACGCCAAGCGACCATGCCCGCACCCGTACCCTGCTGTAAGGACGCAGGGCCTCCGCATCCAGCGTCATATCGGTATAGTCGTAGCACACGGCAAAATCGCAGTGCGCCGTATGCGGCGAATCCGCAGCCCAGGCAAAGGGGCGGCTGTCCATGCCCCACCCGGCAAAAAACAGTTCCAGGGTCGGACAACCGGCGCGCCGCAGAAAATCAATATTCATGCAGCAACCTGCTCAGCAGGGCTATGAGGGATTCAACCTCCTCACGCGCGGTTCCCGCTGTGAGCGAAATGCGCAGGCGCGAGCTGCCCGCAGGCACCGTGGGCGGGCGTATGCCCATAATGTAAAAACCCTCGCGCTGTAAATGCCCGGCAATGGCAAGGGTGCGCTGGTTTTCGCCCGTAATGACGGGCACGATCTGCGAGGTGCTGCGCACCGACTGCCCAAGGCCATCAGTAAAAGCATGCATCATGCCTGCGAGCGCGGCAAGATGCTCCCTGCGGGCCGCCACCTCTGCGCTGGCAAACTTTGCAAGCACAAAGCGGCTCCAGGCAATGTTGACCGGGGGCAGGGCCGTAGTAAAAATAAACGGGCGCACGGTATTAACTAGGTATTCCCGCAGGGCTGACGAGCAAATCACATACGCGCCCAGCGAGGCCCAGGCCTTGCCCATGGTGCCCACCAGAAAATCAATGTCCGCCGCGCAGCCTTGCTCCTCGCAGCAGCCAAGCCCCTTTGCGCCGCGCACACCCACGGCGTGGGCCTCATCCACATAAAGCTGCACAGTGGGATTGGCCTTTTTCAGCGCCACCAGCCGGGGCAGATCGCAGGCATCGCCATCCATGCTGAAAATGGATTCGGTGACGATGATTATGTTTTCGTAGTCCGCAGCGTGCTTTTCCACCAGCATTTCGAGCTGAGCGTAGTCATTGTGCCTGAAACGGATGCACTTGCCCTCGCTCATACGAATGCCGTCAATAAGGCTGGCATGCACCAGCTTGTCCGCTAAAATAAGCGTGCGGCTCGTGCACACGGCTGGCAGAATGCCCTGATTGGCGTGGTAGCCACTGCCGAACACCAGGGCGGCCTCCGCGCCATAGGCCGTTGCCAGTTCCCGCTCAAAGGCCTCCTGCTGATCGCAGGTGCCCGTGAGCAGACGTGAGGAACACGCCCCCATGCGCAGGGAGGAAACATCCTGCTGCGCCCAGAACTCCTGCCTCAGGTCGGCATCGTCGCCAAGAGAAAGATAATCGTTGGAGCTGAGGTTGATAAAGGGCGCTCCGGCCCGCTCCCTCTCGCGCTGCACTGCATCAATATTGCGCAGGGCGCGCAGGCTGCCGTTCTGCTTCTTTTCATCAAGCCACTGTGTGTATTGCATCATTCTCTGTCCATTAGGCATATTTCGGCTGGCAGCAAGGGGCCAGCCGCATATCAAGGCATGCAGAAATTTTGTAAAAAGCGGCTCGGGCGCCATCCAACACAACGGCGCTCTAAACAAGGCCGCCGCTGCCCTAACTGGATATCGTTATCCCCAAAGGGCGGCAAGTCAATCATGACGCATGGAGGCTGCGCTGGTTGAAGTTGTCACTCTGGCCGTTGTTAAACTGTTTTTCTGTGAAATCAGGCAAAATTGCAAATGGCTACCTGGGCCGAAACCGCAAGCAGCCATTGTTAGTTACAAAGCCTGGAGGCCTGCCCGTGGCAGGTATGGTTCCAGCCAGGTCAGATGCGTCTCTGCTCCGCAACACCCTCCACATGGATTGCGGCAAAAGGACGCGCCGGGCAAACATATTCGCATGCGCCGCAGCCAGTGCAGCGCTCCGCATCTACAACCGGCTTTTTGGGGGCATCATCCGGCCCCACCAGATTTATCACCCGTGGCGGGCATATCTTGGCGCAGGCAGTGCAGGCTACCTTGTCCGTCACGGTTATGCAGCTCTCAAGGGCAATAACGGCCCGTCCGATCTGCATGGAGCTTTTTACTGCCGGGGTAATGGGCCGTATGGCCCCTGCGGGGCAGACTTCCGAACAGGTCACGCAGTTGACGCGGCAGTAGCCCCGCTCAAAAGAAAGCGCTGGGCGCAGCATGCCGCTGCCCATATCCGATGCCCGCAACACCTGATTGGGACAGGCAGAAACACAGAGCTGACACCCGGTGCAACGCGCGCCAAGCTCCTGCGCGGACTGCGCGCCCGGCGGCACAATGGCCGTTTGCCGCTCAGGGCTCTGCCTGCGGGTAAGCGCCGGAATGGCCGTAGCGCTTCTGCCAAAGGCAAGCCCGGGTACGGCAATGCCAACCAGTGCCGCAAGCACGCTGCGACGTGCACCGTTGTGCTTGCCCTGTGCCGCTGTTCCCGCAGGAGCTGTAGCCTGCGCCTGTGTGTGCTCCTCAGCATGTCCTTTTGACAATCTGGGGGCATAGCTGACGGCCCCGTGACGGCACACTCCCACGCAATTGAAACAGGCCACGCAACGGCTTGCGTCAACGCTTCCGGCTTCTGCGTCAATACAGGATGCCTTGCAGGCCTTTTCGCACAGGCCGCATTTTTTACATGCGCCTTCGTTTATGCGGGGCTGGAACAGCGAAAACCGGCTCAAAAATCCCAGAACAGTTCCCACAGGGCAGATGGTATTGCACCACAGCCGCCCGGAGCGCCATGACAAGACCCCAACCACGGCAAGAGTGACAGCCGCTGCTGCCAGTGCTGCCAAACCTTTCTGCCACACCAGTGTGGGGGCGACATCATAGTTTCCCGCCCGTTCCGAGGCCCAGGCAAACGCGTTGCTGCCCATTGCCCAAAGGGGGGCCAGCAGATCAGCCGCCATACGGCCAAAGGCGCTGTAAGGTTCAAGCAGCGAAAAAACCAGCGGCACGCCCGCCAGCAGGGAAAATACAAAAATGCCAAGAAGCGCCAGCCGCAGCAGGCTACGCGGGGAGGAATAGCGGAAGCGGTACTTGCCCGCCCTTGCGCCGATAATGTCCTGCACCACACCAAGCGGGCACAAGGCGGAGCAATAAATCCTGCCGAAAACCAGTGTCAGGAGGGTTATGCCCGCCACAACGCCAAGGCTGCCAGCCAGCACCGCAGGCACAAGCTGCACCTTTGCCATAAAGGCAAGCGATGGCGCAAACAACCCGCTCACATCCACAAACAGCAGGCAGATTGCAGCAAAACAGAGCGCGGCCAGTATGATGCGAACGATCCGTAACATTGGCTATCCCTGCCTTGTTCTCAGATTTTCAACAAACTTGCCCAGCCGGGCCATTTCATCCGGGATGGCGATCATCTGCGGGCAATGCGTGAGGCATTTGCCGCACCCTGTGCAGCGCGCCGCCTGCCGCAATTCGGGAACAGAACGTTCATATTCCACAAGGTAGGCGCGGCGGGCCTTTTCATAGTCAGGGTCGCGCGTTCCCTTGGGGATCAGCTCATCATCAAGGCAGCGGTTAAAATGGGCAAATACAGACGGGATATCCACGCCATAGGGGCATGGCATGCAATAGCCGCATGTGGTGCAGCGGATGTTTGACTGGGTCAGAAAAACATTCAGCGCCGCCTTAAGAACTTCCATTTCGCGTTCGGAAAGCGGCTCGTAAGGGGCCAACGCCCGCAGGTTGTCCTGAAGGTGTTCCATATAGGTCATGCCGCTCAGCATGGTGATCACGTTGGGCAAGCCCGCCACATACCTGAAAGCCCATGATGCGCCCGAGGCCTCGGGTCTTTCGGCCTGAAGGATGGCTAGCGCCTTTTTGTTCAGCCGGGCAAGCCGACCACCCAGTAGAGGCTCCATGACAATCAGCGGCAGGCCGCTTTGCTGCATTTTTTCAAACATCCACTGCGTGGGCGCAGGGTCTTTGGGAATGAACTTTGCCTGATTGGGCGCTATTTTGTATTCGTGCAGCATGTCGTGATAATTGAGCTGCACCATGGCAAAATCCCACGCGACATCACGCGAGAGCAGATATTCAAGCGTGGGCGCATTGCCGTGGAATGACCAGCCAATGTTGCGGATGCGGCCGTTCTTTTTCTCTTCAAGCAGATATTCGAGTACGCCGTTCTTTTCGTAAACGGTCTGATAGGCTTCTACAGACTGTATTGCGTGCAACAAATAGTAATCAAAGTAGTCTACCTTGCATTTTTCAAGCTGCTTTTCAAAAATTTCCCTGGCCTGCTCCCTTGTGGGCATGAGGAAGGTGGGCATTTTGTCGGCCAGATAAAAGCTCTTGCGGGGGTAGCGCTGCAAGGCCTTGCCGATGACGCTTTCTGAAACGCCGCGATGGTAGGGCCATGCCGTATCAAAATAGTTCACCCCGTGGGCAATGGCATAGTCCACCAGGGCAAAGGCCCCCTGCTCGTTCACATCCGGCCCGGTGGGGCTGTCTGCACCCGGCAGCATGGGAAAGCGCATGCAGCCAAAACCCAGCAGCGATACCTTGTCGCCATTTTTGGGATTGACGCGGCAGGTCATCTTTTCCGCAGGTGGCACAGGCTTTGGCTGCTCAAAGCTGGGCAAAAGGCGCAGCTTGTCCAGCCCGTAGAGCACCGCGCCCCCTGCAACGCCTGCCCCTGCCGCCTGCAAAAGACGGCGGCGCGATACCCCGGAAGACTTATCATTCTTGTCCATAACAGCTCCGCAGTGGAAATATGTTCAGGATATCAGCAGGCTGGCAGCCCGCTCTGTGCAATCGTACGACTGCCGTGCAGACGCCCCGGCATATATGCACGCCAAGCCCTGCGCCTGCGCGGCATATTGCCGGAAACAAAGACGCATGGCCTGACAGCACAGCGCAATCACGCTGACCAGATTTTGTGGGGGGGGGGAATATAAAGGCAATTGCCCGCTGCCGGACAGTTTAGGTTTTGCTGTTGCCCTCGCAGGCATTGATAATACGGCAGGCGGCGCAGGCAGCGCCGAACCCGTTGTCGATATTGGTTACAGTGACGCCGCTGGCGCAGGAGGTGAGCATGCCAAGCAAGGCGGACAACCCCGCAAACGATGCCCCATAGCCCACAGAGGTGGGAACCGCCACAACAGGTTGGGGCACCAGACCGCCGACCACGCTCGCCAGTGCTCCCTCCATGCCCGCAATCACAATAACGGCACGGGCGGCAAGCATCTCTGGCAAGTTGTTGATCAGGCGGTGGATGCCAGCCACGCCCACATCAGCAAGGATTTTGGCGCGCACGCCAAGCATGCGGCAGGTTTCACGGGCTTCTTCCGCCACAGGCAAGTCAGAGGTGCCCGCGGTGACAATGGCAACCTCGCCCTGCTTCCAGGCAATGGGTTTAACGACCAGCGTGAGGGTTCGCCCAAGAGAATTATATTCAGCATTGGGGCATACGGACTGCACATGGGCGGCCATTTCTGCCGAAACCCTTGTGGCCAGCACATTGCTGCGGTCGCCCACGCGGAGGAATATTTCGCCCACCTGCTCAGGGGTTTTGCCCTCGCCGTAAATGACCTCAGGAAAGCCATTGCGCGCCGGGCGCTGCAAATCAAACTTGGTGTGCCCAAGGTCAAGCACAGAACTCTCGCGCAGCAGATTCATGCCATCGGCAACAGAGAGGCTTCCGTCCCTGATATCTGTGAGCAGCTTTTCCAGTGAACCACCTGACATTTCTCTACTCCGACATGGTCGGGCTTCATTGCCCGCGATCTTTATTTGCCCCGTACAATCCCTAGCGTCAAGATTACGCCAGAGCAGGCAGAATCATCTGGCAGGGCCATCGACTGCGGCTTCGTCCGCTTCCGCAAGATGCACCCGCAGCATATTGGGCCGCTCGGTACGGCGATGCCCAATGCCGTATCCCGTGCTCAAGGTGATCATGGCCGGGGCTGCCGTGAAGGCGTCAGCCAGAGCGGCAATGATGGCCGCCCCGGTTGGGGTTGTGGCCTCATGCTCCACCCCGCCGCGAGTGGTGGGGATGCCATGAAGTATCTCGACTGTCGCCGGGGCAGGAACTGGCATCATGCCGTGCGCGCAGCGCACAAAACCGCCGCCAAGCTCCAAAGGCGAAGACCACACGGCATCAACATCAAGAGCATGAAAACAGATGGCCGCGCCCACGATGTCCACAATGGAATCCGTAGCGCCAACCTCATGAAAATGCACGTCTTCCAGAGCCTTGCCATGCACCTTGGCTTCTGCCTCGGCAATGCGGCGAAAAATACTCAGGCTCGTCTGCTTAACCGGGTCTGCCAGCGCGCTTTGCGTGATAATTGCCGCGATGTCGGCCAGATTTCTGTGCGGCAGGTGCCCGGCTTCCACGAGGCTGTGGTCATGCACGCGGTCAGGCGCACCAGTATGCGTATGTCCGTGTTCATGCCCGTGCCCGTGGATGTGTTCATGCCTATGTGTGTGCCCGAGCTGTTGGCCGTTCAAACACACATGAACCTGCATCCCCTGAATCCCGTTGCATTTTTCTGGCTGACACTGGAGCGCAAACTCGTCATCAATGGAGAGCTTTGCCAGTTCGGCCTTGAGGTAATCGGGGCTGACCCCAAGATCAATCAGGGCGGCCAGATTCATATCGCCGCTGATTCCGGCAAAACAATCATAATACAGTATCTTCATAAAGCCCCGGCAAGAGGTATGCATCTGGAAAAATAGGGACAGGCAGCCGCCGCCCGTGCGCAATATAGGTATTTTGCCCGCAACAGGGAATAGACAATACGGTTTGATTTTTGCCTATTCCTGCATGATGGCGGCGATCCGGCACACCGCATGTGCTGCCTCTACACGTTTTTGCCCAGCTCAAAAGCCTGCTCCATACTGGGAGAGCCTTTTATATCACCCTTATTCCACGCGCCAACGCCGTACACCACGCCCTTTTCCACCGATCCTTCAAGGCAGTAGGCAAAACCCCTGAAGCACTCGATGGTTCGCTCCATGTGCGACAAGTCAGTATCCGCAGCGGCAATAATGTAATACATGATCTTGTTCTTGATTTCAGTGTAACGAGCAACCGTCCTGTCCATGAGGGCTTTTATCTGCGCGCTCACAGAATAGAAATACACTGGCGAGGCCAGCACAAGAACATCAGCCTTGATCATTTTTTCCAGCATGGTTTCCATGCCGTCCTTTTGCACGCAAACACCCTCATGGCTCTGGCAATATCCACAGCCAAGACATGGAGCAATTTTATGCTCCTGCACAAAAATCTTTTCCACCCTATGACCTGCCTCCTGCGCTCCAGCCATGAACTGCTCGCACAGCAGATCAGAATTGCCGCCCTTGCGTGGGCTGCCGCAAAAAATCAGGATGTTTTTCATTACTCGCTCCATATGCTCTGCTTTGTAAGTATTTAATCCCTTGCCAGTTGCTGTTCAGACGCCGATTTTCAGCCATTCAAGCGCATCCCTGCAAACTTCAACCTGAATATTTAAACCATTACTTTAACTTTTTTGACAGGCATTTCACCGGGCAAAATGCCTTTGCGTCAGGCACGCAAACTTGCTCATATTGCCCTAGCCGCTGCTTTATTCTTTTAAGAGTCCTGACTAAAAGCGTATAGTCCGATTCTCTCAAATTATTGCCTGATTGTCCGATGATTCAAACTATTGTGTTGTTTTTATCCGTCCTCTTCTGGTAAAAAACCAGAAAGGGAGAACGACCATGCCTCAGCAAGACAAAGATAAATGCGACATGCTGAATATTCAGCGGCAGGCGCTGGCCCGCAACATTGCCCGCCAGACCGAGCAAAACCACCGTCTGGAAACGGCAGTGCCGGGGCTTGTGCTTGTGCGGTACGAAGCGCCGACCCAGCCCGCAAGCTGCATGTACGAGCCAACTATCTGCCTTGTTGCTCAGGGTGCCAAGCGCGTTATGCTGGGGGGTGAAGAATATCTGTACGATGCCAACCACTACCTGATTTCATCTGTCGGCCTGCCCGTAGTGGCAAATGTGGTGGAGGCCAGCCCGGAAGTTCCGCTTCTGGGCATGGTGCTCAAGCTTGATATGCGCATGCTGGCCCAAATGATGGTGGACAGCAATCTGCCGGTTTCACGCGCGGCAAAATCTGGGCGCGGCATGCGGGTCAGCGAGGTATGCATGCCCTTGCTCAACGCCTTTCAGCGGCTGCTTGACCTGCACAACAACCCGCAAGACATTGCCGTGCTCTCCCCGCTGATTCACAAAGAGATACTTTACCGCCTGCTGCTGGGCGAACAGGGGCATTATCTGCGCCAAATTGTGGCTGCCGGCAGCCACGGCTTCCAGATTGCGCAGGCTATTGACTGGCTCAAGAAAAACTACGTGCAGCCCTTGAAGATAGACAGCCTAGCCAGACAGATAGGCATGAGCACCTCGACCTTCCATTTGCATTTTCGCGCCATGACCAGCATGAGCCCGCTGCAATACCAAAAGTGGATGCGCCTGCACGAGGCCAGACGCCTCATGTTCATGGAGCACCTGGACGCCACCAGCGCCGCCTTTCAGGTGGGGTACGAAAGCCCCTCGCAATTCAGCCGCGAATACCGCCGCCAGTTCGGCACGCCGCCCTTGCGCGACATTAAGGGGCTGATCAGCACCCAAAGCGACTGCGCTTCCAGCAGCCACAAGACAATGTGAAGCCATCCGCACACTAAGGGCACTTTGAGTTTGCGATGCTGTGCGGTGGCAAGGCTCGCGCGGTTGCGGGGCTACCTCCCCCGCCATGCCTCTATTTCTTCGTGCTTCTCTCCCGCGCTCTGATTGATATTGACTTTCAAATTCTTTTTCTTCATCTTTCTAGTTCATCGGGTGCCTCAGACGCAAACAAAGGTAGGCTGCCCTCCTCCAATCACAGCTATTTCAGGAAGAAACATGACGCCTTCACAGGTTATTTCCGCTTTGCAGACCCTCACCAGCATTCATCAGCCCGTATTTTTGTGGGGCGCGCCGGGCGTGGGCAAAAGCCAGATAGTGTCCCAGGTCGCCGCCATGCGGGGCATGGCCCTGCGCGATATCCGCGCCGTGCTGCTTGATCCCGTTGATCTGCGAGGCTTGCCGCGCCTTACAGATGCTGGAACCGCCGTATGGTGCCCGCCAGCCTTTCTGCCCGGGCCGGGCGACCCGCCGCAAGGCATACTCTTTCTTGACGAACTCAACGCCGCCCCGCCGCTGGTACAGGCGGCCTGCTACCAGCTCATACTCGACAGAGCCATTGGCGAATACCGCCTGCCAGATGGCTGGTCCATCATAGCCGCAGGCAATCGGGAAAAGGACAAGGCCGTCTCGTACCGCATGCCTTCTGCTCTGGCTAACCGCATGGTGCATCTGGAGTTTGACGCCAGCCTTGACGACTGGCTCGCCTGGGCGCAGGGAGCGGGCATTCGCCGCGAGGTCTGCGCGTTTTTGCGTTTTCGCCCCCGGCTGCTGCACGATTTTGACCCGCAGCGCATGGAAAAAGCCTTTGCCTCGCCCCGTTCGTGGGAATTTGTTTCGCGCATACTGGAGGCCGCACCCGCCCGCGAGGTGGAGTACGAGTTGTTTCAGGGCACGGTCGGCCCCGCAGCCGCAGCGGAGTTCATGGGTTTTCTCTCTGTATGGCGCGAGCTGCCCACGGTGGATTCCATCCTGGCGCAACCGGATGCCGCAACCGTGCCGGAAGAGCCAGCCGCCCTGTACGCCACATGTGAGGCGCTGAGCCTGCGCGCGGCAGAAGACACCATGGATGCCCTCACCGCCTATGCCGAGCGCTTGCCCGCTGAATTCAGCGTACTGCTGATGCGCGACGCCGTCTGCCAGAATACGGATGTGGTGAACACCCCGGCCTTCAACCGCTGGGCAGAAAAAAACGCGGAAGTTCTGCTTTAAGCCATGCACACATTCGAGAACCAGCATCCAGACCAGCAAAAGGCAGCCCCTGCCATCACAGATGCAACCCTGGCAGCCCAGCACTGCATCACGCGCGCAAGGGCCGCTCTGGTCATGGAGCATCCCTTCTTCGGCTCTCTGGCCCTGCGCTTGCGCTACAAGGCAGACCCCTCCTGCGCGGATATGTGGACAGACGGCAAAACCCTTGGCTACAACCCGGCATTTTCCACCGCCCTTTCGCAAAAATCGCTGGTGGGGGCAATGGCGCACGAGGTTCTGCATCTGGCCTTCGGGCATCATCTGCGCCGCAAAGGCCGCGATGCAAAACTGTGGAACCGCGCTTGCGATCTGGCAATCAACCACATCTTGGTGGAGTCCGGCTTTACCCTGCCCCAGGGCTTTGCGCACAATCCGGCCTATGCGGGCATGAATGCGGATGAAATCTTTGACGCATTGGCAAGCCTGCAAGACGCCCCCACCAACAAGGGCGCGCAAAACGCGCAGGTTGCGCAGGGCGCGGAACAGACAGAAGGCGCTGGCGCAACCGCCTTTGATGGCGGCAAGCAGACAGAGCAACCAGAGCAGCCCACCCCGCCGCAAGGCGCGCAAAACAACAAGCAGCAAAAGGACGCAGACGCCGACCCGCAATCCGCCGCTGGCAACAAGGCCGCAGCCAAGCGCGAAAAAGGTCGCCCGGAGCAATCAGAGGGCACAACCAGCTTCACCGGCGAGGTGCAGGATCACCCCGATGCGCAGGGCATGCAGAACGATCAGGCCCTCAAGGCCGCCGAGCAGGAGGCGGATATAGCCATGATGCAGGCCATGCAGCGCGCCCGCAACATGGGCAGCATGCCCGCAGGTCTGGCCCGGCAGCTTGACCGGGCGTGGCGGCCCAAGCTGGACTGGCGCACGCTTTTACAGCGCTTTTTGGAGCAGTGCGCGCAAAACGACTATTCGTGGACAACGCCCAACCGCCGCTATCTGTACCAGAACATCTACCTGCCTGCCCGGCGGGAGGCCCGCCTGCCCCATGTGGCGCTGGCTGTGGACTGCTCCGGTTCTGTGGACGAGCAGGCGCTGGCCATGTTCTGCGCAGAGCTTGCAACCGTGCTTGAGGCCTACGACACCACGCTCACGGTGCTGTTTCACGACACCAAGGTGCAGAAAACCCTCACGCTTACGCGCATGGACATGCCCGCCAGCCTAGCGCCCGTGGGCGGCGGCGGTACGGATTACCGCCCTGTGTGCGCGCATATTGAAGACGAGCGGCTGGCCCCTACCTGCCTGATCTGGTTTACCGATCTGGAGTGCGACCGCTACCCCGCCGAGCCGGAATATCCTGTGCTGTGGATTTGCAGCGCGCCGCACGAGCAGCAGCCGCCATTCGGCCAGGTGATATGCCTGACGGAACCCGCAGCCGCGCAGGTCACGGCCTGAACAGACCGCCTGAATCAGGTGCCTTAATTGATGCCAGCCCCCAAGCAACACCCCAGCCCCACACGAGGTCGCCATGCATATTGAATGGAAAATCACCAAAAAACGCGGCTACCTGCGGCCCATTCTGCAATATTCTGTGCATCTTGAAGAACACGAAAAAGCTCTGGCCCTGCCCATAGTAAGCATAGTTTCAACCATTCCGCAGCCGGAAGAAGAACGGCAGGATTACTGCTATCCCGGCCTGTTCGAGCGGGCGCAGGGTTACACCCCCACCCGTTTTCACACTCTTGAGGCCCCATCGCACAAGGGGCACTCGTGGACGCGCAGCCTCACCCTGCCCTGGCGCGAAACCAACGAATACCCGGAAGTGGATGAATCGTTTCAACACCTGCGCGCCGCCCTGGAAGCAGAAATTGAAAAGGCAGACAACAGCCAGCCCATGAGCGTGAGCGGCAGTGTGCAAACTTCTGCCGCCGCCAAGGTAATGCTTGCCCCCAACCTGCTTGCCGAGCGCTTTTTGCGCCTTGCCGCCGGGGCCCAAGCCTCCGGCCAATAAATATAATGATGTGTTGCGGCAGATATGTGAACATGGACATGCTTTTAATTAGCAGCCTAACAATAAAAAATGGCTTATATCTCGCACACAAAATTCATCACGCATCTATCAGCATAAAATATATGATTTTTTAAATATTGAAATAAACTCATAACATATGAGTATTATTTTGACATAATCATCATACAACTGTATGTTCATAAAAATTCTGATTCATACAGACATTACAAGTTATCTTCCACATCATAATTTGTTGCTTGTCTGTTTTTCATGACTCATCTTCATGCATCATTAGATACGATGATATCCCAAGACCACAGGCCTGAGACTGATAACGTGCCATAGACTCACTGAGAGGCTGCGATGCGCATCAAGTACAAGGTTTGGTGCCTTACCGCTGCAATTATCAGCATAATCGTTTGTGCTGATATCTATTTTGGTTATCGCGAAATTGAGTCTTCCATCCGCACAGAATTGCTGCGTGATGCAGAGGACTTTCGCGCCATTATCATGTCCACCCGCAGTGTTTATCAAAAACAGTTCATTGATAGCGGCCTGCCCGTAAC
The DNA here is from genome assembly GCF_053570665.1 of Desulfovibrio intestinivivus. Taxonomy (NCBI): domain Bacteria; kingdom Pseudomonadati; phylum Thermodesulfobacteriota; class Desulfovibrionia; order Desulfovibrionales; family Desulfovibrionaceae; genus Desulfovibrio; species Desulfovibrio intestinivivus. The sequence continues at coordinate 2,895,611 of NZ_JBRBQT010000001.1, forward strand.
CGATGCCACCATCGGCTTTTTGCCTGCGCATGGGCTCGCCAGGATTTCAATAGAATTCCATAACTGGAGTACCAGCGGGCTCAGGTTCAGCAATGTGTCTGACAGGCCGCGCAATCCCGCCAATATGGCAAATCCTCTTGAGCTTGACGCCCTGGCATGGTTCCGGGCCAACCCTTCCGCCAAAAGCCGGATGGTTGAAGTGAAAGAGAACGGCCTTTCCTTCTATCACTATACCAGCCCCATCAAGGTTGAAGAATACTGCCTGCGATGTCATGGCAAACGAGAAGACGCGCCGCAGCCCATTGCTGCGGCCTATGCTGATTCATACGACTACAATGTTGGCGATCTCCGTGGGATTTTGAGCATTTTCTTGCCGTCAGAAGAACTACGTCGCCAGTATTATTCTGAATGGATATTCCAGATTGTGATGCACATTCTGGGATATCTTGTACTTTTGCTTGCACTTGGCTGCCTGCTCAACAAATACGTTGTTGCCCGTTTGGCGCGGTTGGAAGAAAGCACCCAAAAGCTCGCCGCAGGCGATTACAGCGCGCGGGCCGACACAATGGGCAAGGATGAAATTGACGATCTGGCCGAATGCATCAACAGGATGGGCGCTGAAATCCAGAAGCGCGAGCAAACCCTGCGCGAGAATGAGGAGCGCTTCCGCCTGACCACAAACAGCATCAAGGACGCGCTGATTCTGCTGGGTTGCTCTGGGCGCATCATCTTTTGGAACAGGGCGGCAGAGACTATTTTTGGCTACACGGCAGAGGAGGTTATGGGGCGGGTTTTACACGAATTTTTGGTGCCGCCCCGCTACCGAGATAATATGGCCGAGGGCCTGAAAGAATTTTGCCGCAGTGGTCAGGGATTATTTTTGGGTTCTGGCATGGAGCTGACTGCCCTGCGCAAGAATGGGCAGGAATTTGCCATTGAGCTTGCGCTGTCTACCATGAACATGCAGGGCAAGTGGGTGGCTATCGGGTTGGTTAAGGATATTACGGAGCGCAAGCAGGTTGAGGCCGAGCTTGCGGCCCACCGTGAACGGCTGGAGGGGCTGGTGGAATCGCGCACCCAGGATCTGATTATTGCCAAAAACGCCGCAGAGGCTGGCAGTGTTGCCAAGAGCGCCTTCCTCGCCAACATGAGCCACGAAATTCGCACGCCCCTGAACGCCATCACGGGCATGATCCATATTTTGCGCAAATCGGGCCTCACGCCCAATCAGGTGGAAAAGCTCACCAAGATCGAGATCGCCAGCAGTCACTTGCTGGAAATCATCAACAATGTACTGGAATTATCAAAAATTGAAGCCGGAAAATTCGTGCTGCAACATGTTCCCGTGCATATTCCAACCCTGCTTGAGAACATCACTTCCATTCTGGGCCAGAAAGCGCAGGAAAAAGGCATTGAGCTGCTTATGGATGCCGCGCCAGAGACCTGCCCCGTTTATGGCGACGACAGCCGGTTGCAGCAGGCCCTGCTCAACCTCGCCACCAATGCGCTCAAGTTTACGGATCACGGCTATGTTAAGGTATCCGTGCGGCCGGAATCGCAGACAGACAGCACCGTGACATACCGCTTTGAGGTGGAAGATACAGGCATCGGCATCAGCCCGGAGATGCAACCGCGCCTTTTCAGCGCATTTGAACAGGCGGATAACTCCATGAGCCGCAAATACGGCGGCACGGGCCTTGGCCTTGCCATCACCAAAAAAATTGCGGAACTCATGGGCGGCAAGGCGGGGATGACCAGCGTGGAGGGCAAGGGCAGCACGTTCTGGTTCACTGCCGTGCTGCGTAAGGACGCGCCCACACACAACGAGCCGACCAGAGTCAGCGCTGAGGAAGCAGAACGCACCATCCGGCAAAAGCTTGGCAGCAAGCGCATTCTGCTGGTGGAAGACGAGCCTATCAACCGCGAGATCGCACAAGCCCTGCTGGAAGACGTGGGCTTTATCGTCGATCTGGCAGAGGATGGAGGCAAGGCTATTGAGCGGGTGCAGGCCGCTACCTATGATCTGATTCTTATGGATATGCAGATGCCGCACATCAACGGCCTGGAAGCCACCCGGCAGATACGGCTGCTGCCGGTGGGGGCTACCATCCCCATTATCGCCATGACTGCCAACGCCTTTGCCGAAGACCGCGAACTGTGCATCGAGGCTGGCATGAACGACTTTATCGCCAAGCCCGTTTCAGTGTCGCTGCTCTACCAGAAGCTCTGCGCGTGGTTGCAGAAGAGGTGAGGGGGGAAGCACTGGGGCAGAATGAGGAAGGCTGGAGCCAAAGACAAAGACAGGGTTCGCCACGAAGCCCCAAAAAAGACAAAAACGCCACCCGCAGAAAAACCTTTTCCGCAAACAGTTTTTCTTACCTACCACTTAAATTTCGATTCTAAGCGTATGTTTTTCTAGCCCCTAATGGTCCGACTTTTAAATTCTAAACGCTTACATTCAAAATATGGGCCGTTTTTCGTGTGCATTCTCCCGGCCCCAGCCTTCCTTCCCTCCACCCCTAGTGCGTCTACACACCCACTACGCGCCTGGGTACCCGGCGGGCAAAGCCCGTAAGGGTAGGCGCGCGTTTTCATCATGAAAGTCTTTCCCATTACCGCTTCTTCTCCCACAAAGCCCCGTTCGTGTAGATTCTTCTGCATACGTTTTGCCGAATTGAATGGTAACAGTTACCCAGATTGTCTTACACAATTTGATCTAATCGAGACCATTGCCGGACATTTCGTTTCCTAGTTACCCCGATTGTCTTACACAATTTGCCGAAATCAATATGAACGGGATTGCCCGCAGCTTCACTGCTCGTTTCAAAAATCAATAGGATTACCCTTTGAACATTTTGTCATGTGTCATCCAAAAGGGACAAGGTTGCCATTCAAAAATGTTCCGTAGCTAAACCTGACGTGTGGAAATTTGCGCCGCTCAGGTGGCAACTCAATTGCATAAACCTGAAGTCCACCAACTTGTTTTACATTTCGGGCACACAAGAACACAATCATATACTCTACAACGCTGACCAATATTTCAATTGTATCAATAAAAAAACGACCAACTGGACACGCCTCCATCGGTGTTTTGGGATGCACTACCTCGATCGTCGGTGGAACTAGAACGTTGTTTGTGTCTAGTTTAAAATCCAAGACAACTAATCTTTGCTCTAGGCGGGGATGTTCGGCACAGTTTCTGGCGTTTCTGATATGTTTAAAAAAATCGGTTGCCTCAGCAAGGAACTGAGCAAAGTTATCAAAATCTTGCGGGCCAGCGTCAACTTTGGCCTTCAATCCATCCCAAAAACCCGTTTTTACATCTGAAAAGAAGAGCTGCGCAATCTTGAATAACTCACGCTGCGCATGATCCATACGCTGAAGAAATTCGTTACAAGTTGCTTCAACGTTGCTGATAGATGGCAGCACAAACGAATGATCAAGACCGATTTTTGGGTTAACTGACTGCTGAGCCTCCGCCTCTTGCTGTAAATACCTCTGAAGTATTGCCTTAGCTCCAGCGATGTCCTGAGCCACTCCCAGTAAAAAATTGAAGGCATTGCGACCAATTTCCTGATCGAAGCATGAACTTAAGAAAAAAACACGAGCAGTCAAAACAACCGCACCTACCCAGGCATCCTGAGCGCCAAAAGGTAATAATCTTTGAAGTGTATTTGGCACTGACGGATTTGTTCGTTTGGGATCTGTTTGGTCGGCAAGAAAAATTTCATAAATCCCCCTGTCCTTCACTACAAAAAGCCTTTCCTCTATCGAAATCATGTCTCGGATAGGCGAGTCGTCATCCGGCGGGGTAATTGTAATTGAGCAGCTACCTTCCCGCAGCCGATCAATATGGCGTGGTCTTTCCGGTGAGGCGTTTTTCATCGAAGGGTGGCTCCTACTTCACAAGCATATGCTATATAGCTAAGCAGCACTCTACACCGTAGTGAAGATATCCGATGCCAAGTGAGATTTTTTAGAAAGTATCTGCGAATTTACCTTATTTTTCAACAAAAAAGCCTGTAATATATGATTGATTTGAAGCACGTTTTCACTAGGTGTGGGGCTAGTGTGGGGCAAAAGAAAAAGGGCTTACGGAGTGTTTCCGCAAACCCTTGATTTCATTGGTGCGCCCGACAGGAATCGAACCTGTGGCCTACAACTTAGGAGGTTGTCGCTCTATCCAACTGAGCTACGAGCGCAATCCGGATTTTGTAGTGATTCTTTAGGGTCATGTCAAGCTGAGCATGGCGCAGCGGCTCTTACAGCCCAACTCCCCCGCTAGTTGCCGCCCCAAATGAGCAGGGCCAGCGCGCCCAGCGTGCCCACAAGCACGGCATAGGCCTGCCGTGTGCGCAGCGACAGCACCGCCCCAAGCAGAGCCGCCACATACAGGGCCGACCACGTCACCGCCCGCAGGGCCGGTATGGCATGATGCGCAGAAAGCACCGCCAGCAGCATATAAATCAGCCCAAAGCACGCAATATACAGTGCCGCCTGCCACAAGGCGCGGCACAACCCGGCCCGCAGAATGACGCGCCCCGGCGATGCTTCCCCGCTGCCGCTCCCCCACGCCACCACGGCGTCCACCATCGGGTTCAGGCTGATGCGCTGGCGCTGTTCACACCAGCTCGCCGTGTAGGCCGCCATCATGGCAAGTATGAGCGGTAAAAGCGCCATACCGGGCTGATCCAGCCCAAACTGTCTGCACAGGGGAAACACCAGCAGAAAGCTCAGGCTGCCATACGGCGGCACCACGCTGCCAAGTTCCAGCGCGTCAAGCCAGAGCAGTTCGATGATTATGCCAAGGGGGAGAGCCAGCGACCAGTCGCCGGTAAAAAAGCCCGCGAACAGGGCCAGACAGATGGGGCGGTCTACAAGGCCAACGATGCAGGTTGAACGCGCAGCGCCAGCCAGGGCAAAAAAAAAGCGTAGGGAGCCCCAGCAGCGAATAAATCAGAAAAGTTGATCATTGGGGCCTCGAACTGTCTCTGTGGGAACGCAGCGAAAATCAAGCTGCACAAGATGATCCTGTATAACGTGCAGGTCTTCCCTGTCCTGTGCAGAAAGGGCCACATGGGGCAGCACCTGTAGCTTGTCCGGCGCGTAGTGCAGGTTGCCCATGTTCAGCACCAGCATGAGGATGCCCGCGTCACAGGCGCGCCGCGCATCCTGACAATTGGCAAACAGCACAAAACAGTCATCTCCGCATGAATTGAGCGTGGCCGCCAGTTCCTTTACGCTGATGAAGTGGGTCATCACGCGCTGCGGCACTGCCAGTTCAATTATCTGCTGCCGCATTATGTCGTCCGCAAGTTCGTCGTTGGCTACCACCAGATGCCGCGCCCCTGTGTAGGGTAACCAGGCTTCGATGACCTGGCCGTGAACCAGGCGATTGTCCACGCGAAACCACATACTAGCTATCGGCTTTGTCACGGGCTTTGTTGCGCAGCATGCTGCCCGCAACCACAATACCTTTTGCCCCTGCCTCGCCAGCGATGCGGGCAACTTCTTCAAGCTCCTTGTCGCGCGAGGTAAAGACCTTGAGCAGCATGGGCAGGTTCACGCCAGTAACAACCTCGACCTTGTGGGTTGCCAGCAGCGAAAGCGCAAGATTGGTGGGCGTGCCGCCAAACATATCCGTAAGAATAATGACGCCCGCGCCCTTGTCGAGCCGCTGGGTTGCGTCCGTAAGACGGCGAACGGTTTCGGAAACCTCGTGCGCCACGTCAACACTGATGGAGCTGCAATCGCTCTGCTGCCCGAGTATGAATTCGGCGGTGCGCAGCATGGCCGAACCATAGTCGGCATGCGAAACCAGAATGATTCCAACCTGAGTCTTCTTGTTTTCGTCCGTCATGACAACCTCACGCAACAGAACGTGCCAGCTTTTTTAGCCAAGTTCAAGGTGCCGATGCTCCAGAAAAGCCGGATAATCAGCCTGCCGCAGCGCCTGTAAAATTTCTTCGGCCATTGCCACCGAGCGGTGGCGGCCGCCGGTACAGCCCACGGCCACTGTTATGCGATAGCGGCCTTCGGCCTCCATGAGCGGCAGCATAAAAAACAGCAGGTCAACCAGCTTGTCGCGGTATTCTCGGGCATGGGGAGAGTTGAACACATAGTCGGCAACGGGTTTGTCCTTGCCGCTCATGGGCCGCAGCTCGTCCACAAAATAGGGGTTTGCCAAAAAACGCAGGTCAAAAACCAGATCAGCCTCGCGCGGCACACCATATTTGAAGCCGAAAGAAATCACGTTGACCCTGATGGCCCGCAGCTTGCCTTTGTTGCCGCTCCAGCGCTTCTGGATGGCGCGCCGCAGGTCGTGGATGGAAAAACGCGAGGTGTCGATGACCAGATCAGCCATTTCACGCAGAGGGCGCAGGCTGCTGCGCTCTGCCAGCAGCGCCGCTTCAAGGCCCATGCCCTCGCGCTCCAGCGGATGCGGGCGGCGGGTCGAGGCATAGCGGCGAATGAGTTCCTGATTGTTGGCCTCAAGAAAAAGCAGCATGGGGCGGATGTTTTTGCCCGCGAGCATGCTCAGGCAGTCGTTGATGTCTTCCACAAAATTGCTCTGGCGCAGATCCATGCCCAAGGCAATGCCCTTGAAGTGGCTCATGGAGGGGCGGGACATCATGTCCACCATTTCCATGACAAGGCTCACGGGCAGCCCATCGACCACAAAGTGGCCCATGTCTTCAAAAACCTTGAGCGCCGTGCTTTTGCCCGCGCCGGAAAGGCCCGTGACAATGCACACCTGCACGTCCACGCCGGGAACGGGCGCGTCCGCATCAGGCTTTGCGTCAGGGGTGGAATCTGTGGGGGGTATCTGCGCGGAATCCTTCATGACATTCGCCTCTTCGGGGTCAGATCGCCGTTTGCAGCCGGGGTTATGCGCCACAGGCTTCTGACGGACGTTGCCAAATCCGCGCCGCGCTCAAGCCCGTGTGAAGGCCATTGCGCGGCAACCGGCAGGGGGGTGCGCCTGAACGGGGGCGAGCCGTTGCCAGCCCGCCCCCCATTATGAACATTTACAACACGGGGTCAATGAGGGCATAGCCGTTCACCTTGGTGCGGTATACCACATTGATGCGGTTGTTTTCTGCATTAAAGAACACCAGAAACTCGCTGCCGATGGAATCAAGCTGCATGAGCGCTTCATCCAGATGCAGGGGCTTGGTGGCGAGGCGGTCGGTGCCGTCAACGGGCTGCTGCACGTCGGCTTCGGCATCGAGGTTGTAAGTAAACACGTCCACATCCGTATTGCGGGCGTGCCGCCGCTGGGCCTTTACGCGGGCCACCTGGCGCTTGATCTGCGATTCAACCTTGTCTGTCACAAGGTCAATGGCGGCGTACATGTCCGAAGTCTGCTCCGTGGCGTTGATATGCAGGCCCTCGCCCGTAACGGTCACTTCGCAGCGATGACGGAACTTGTCGACTGTCAGCACAACGGCAACGTCAAGGCCAGAGGCCTTGCCAAAAAACCGTCCCAGCTTTTCCATGCGGCGACGGGCATACTTCTTCAGATGTTCGGAGGCTTCAAAATTCTTGAAAGCAAATGAGATGTTCATAAGTTCCTCCTAAGTATTGAGCCACTCGACGGGGAATCAGAAATGCTCCTTGCGCCTTGACGAAGATGGAATATCAAGCGCCGTGCGGTATTTTGCCACCGTGCGCCGCGCAATATTGACCTTGAGACGCTCCTTGAGCATTTCGCCGATACGCTCATCGCTGAGGGGGGATCGGGTATCTTCCTCAGAGATGAATTTCTTGATCAGAGCCTTGACGCTTTCTGAGCCTACCTGACTTCCGTCATCGAGTTCAAGGCCGCTGTTAAAGAAAAACTTCAATTCAAAGATGCCGTGGGGCGTTGCCACATACTTGTTGGTGGTAATGCGGCTCACCGTTGATTCGTGCATGCTGATGTCGTCTGCAATGTCTTTGAGAATGAGCGGCGCGAGCTTGGTCACGCCGTCTTCAAAAAACGGCTGCTGATGGCGCACAATGCTTTCCATAACCTTGTAAAGCGTGCGCTGGCGCTGATACAGGCTCTTGATAAGCCATGAGGCGGAGCGGATCTTTTCGGAACAGTAGTCCTTTTCCTTCTCCGAGCCGCCTATGTTCATCTGGCTCATGGCCGAAAGCTGCAACTGGGGCAGGCCGTCATCGTTGAGCAAAATCACAAATTCGCTGCCCATCTTGTACACAAATACATCGGGGCTTACATAAGTTGGCTCACCGCCGCCAAAACTTGCGCCGGGCAATGGGTCAAGGCTCTGGATGATATCCAGATATTCCTTGAGCTCTTCCATATCGAGCTTGAACTTTCGCAGCAGGGGCTTGTAGCGCTTGGCCTCAAGGTCTTCAAGGTGGGATTCCACCAGCTCCACAAGGATGGGATCGCGGGCGTAATTAAGGTTCTTGATCTGCACCATCAGGCATTCGCGCGCATCACGCGCGGCAACGCCGATGGGGTCAAAAAGCTGCACCCTTTCAAGCACGGGCAGCACGGCCTCGGGCGCAACCTCAGCCATTTCGGCCACTTCTTCAATGGTGGCTTGCAGATACCCGGCTGAGGAGAGATTGCCGATAATGACCTCGCCAATGGCCTTCTGCTCTTCTGTCAGCGAAGAAAGGCGCAACTGCCAGAACAGATGTCCCTCAAGGGTGGGCTTGGCCGCATAGCGGGCTTCAAGAGGCGAAATTTCTTCGGCAAGTTCATATTCGCGCGACTGCGAAAGGCGGGGGGTGCTGGCAAACTCACCGAGGTAATCTTCCCAGTCGGCGTCCTTGGCCAGTTCCCTGTCGTATACTTCCTCCTTGGGCGCTTCGCGGCTTTCCTCGTGCTGCTCCTGGGAGGCATCGTCAGTAAGTGAAGATTCTTCGAGAAAGGGGTTTTCAAGCAGTTCCTGCTGCACAGTTTCCAGAAGTTCCACGCGTGAGAGTTGCAACAGCTTGATTGCCTGCTGCAATTGCGGGGTCATTACCAGTTGCTGTGACAGCTTGAGTTGCTGCCGTAGTTCCAGTGCCATGTGTGCTCTTTTGCCTTAACTAGCCATAGGACTATAGAATTATCTGTTTACAAGTACTGTGCCACATCTGCAAAAATTATGCAATAGCTAACAGTTGCAAGATCAGGTTCACGGCATCCCCAGCCTGCGGCAGGGGCTGCCAGCGCAAAAAACCTGATTTGGCGCAGTTTTTGCGCCGTTGAAATAATCTGCGCACAAAAAAAGAGGAAGGCAATGCCCTCCCCTTTTTGCGCGATTTTGCGATACCCAAGCTTGGTGAAAACCAACAAGCCTCGCTGCATTAACGCTGCGAAATTACACCTTGGCGAACTTTTTCGCCGCTCCGATAAATTCGCGGAACAGCGGATGCGCGTTCATGGGCCGGGACTTGAATTCGGGGTGGAACTGGCAGCCAAGGAACCAGGGATGGTTCTTCAGCTCTATGATTTCCACAAGCGAATCGTCAGGGGCGGTGCCGCTGAAAACCATGCCCTTTTCGCCCAGCATTTCCTTGAAGGCATTGTTGAATTCGTAGCGGTGGCGGTGACGTTCATCAACCATGCCCTTCTTGTAGGCCACAAAGGCCTTGGTATCGGGCTGCACCTTGCAGGGGTAGGAGCCAAGGCGCATGGTGCCGCCCTTGTCGCTGCCCGCGTCACGTTTTTCAACGTTCTTGGTGCGGAAGTCGAACCACTCGGTCATAAGGTAGATAACCTTGTGATCAGAAAGCGGGTTGAATTCTTCCGAGTTGGCATCGTCAAGGCTTGCCACGTGGCGGGCAAATTCGATAACCGCGCACTGCATGCCAAGGCAGATGCCGAAGAAGGGAATGTTGTTTTCACGCGCATAGCGGATGGCGGCAATCTTGCCTTCCACGCCGCGATAGCCAAAGCCGCCGGGCACAAGAATGCCATGACAGCCCTTGAAGGATTCCACGCAGTTGCTTTCGTCCACATTCTCGGAATTGACGTAGCGCAGTTCCACCTCAACACGGTTGGCAACGCCGCCGTGAATGAGGGCTTCGTGCAGGCTCTTGTAAGCTTCCTTGAGGTCAACGTACTTGCCCACAATGGCAATGGTGACCTTGCCCTTGGGGTTGGCGCAGTCGCTTACGAGCTTTTCCCAGGCTTCAAGGTGGGCATTGCGCGCGGGCAGGCGCAGCATGATGGCCACCTTCTGGTCAAAGCCTTCCTCATAGAACTTGAGCGGCACTTCATAAATATTGTTCACGTCCACCGAAGAGAACACGGCGTCCTGATCCACATTGCAGAACAGGGCGATCTTGCGGCGCAGTTCTTCGGGGATGCTCTGCTCGCAGCGGCACAGAATAATGTCGGGCTGAATGCCGATGGAGAGCAGTTCCTTGACGCTGTGCTGGGTGGGCTTGGTTTTGTGCTCGCCAGCGCTGCGCAGGTAGGGCACCAGGGTAAGGTGAATGTTCAGGCAGTTGTCGCGTCCAAGGTCGGAACGCAACTGGCGGATGGCCTCAAGAAAGGGCAGACCTTCGATGTCGCCCACGGTGCCGCCGATTTCGATAATGGCGACATCGGGCGCGTCTTCGCCTTCTGAAAGGGAGAGCACCACGCTCTTGATTTCATCAGTAATGTGCGGGATCACCTGCACCGTGGCACCCAGGTAATCGCCGTGACGTTCCTTGGCGATAACGTGGTTGTAAATGGCGCCGGAAGTGGTGTTGTTCTTCCGCGACATGGGCACGTTGAGGTAACGTTCGTAGTGCCCGAGATCCAGATCCGTTTCCGCGCCGTCATCGGTAACAAATACTTCGCCGTGCTGGAACGGGTTCATGGTGCCGGGGTCAACATTGATGTAAGGATCAAGCTTCTGGATGGTTACCGTAAGCCCGCGCGTTTGCAGCAGCGCGCCCAAAGACGCAGCCGCGAGGCCCTTGCCTAACGACGACAGAACGCCGCCCGTCACAAAAATGTATTTAGTTTTCATGCACTTCCACCTGTACTTGGGTATGTTGAATAGTTCAACCAAACAGTCTTAACCCAAATTGAATTTTTTGGCTAGCATTGACTAAGTAAAACAAGCTAAGTAATGTGTTATTCCCTTTTCAGCGTGCGTGCCCACCACAAGCGGCCCGTGCGCCGGTCATCTGTTGTGCCCGGCGCGGGTCAGCCAAGGTTTCCAAGGCAAAAGCACGTCCGGCGCACACCGCAAGGCATGGCCGGGATTATCCGCGTTGCAAAGCCAAGGAGGCTTCCCCCGCATGGGTACGGTCAACACACTGGTCATCACCGGCTACGGTACAAATTCGCACATGGAAACAGCCCACACGGCCCGTCTGGCCGGTGCCGACAAGGCCGATGTGGTGCATTTTTCCGATCTGGTGGCGGCCAAGGTTCGCCTTGCCGACTATCACTTTTTGATTTTCCCCGGCGGGTTTCTGGATGGCGACGATCTCGGCGCGGCCCAGGCTGCGGCCATGCGCTGGCGTTACCTCAAGGACGACGCGGGCGCGGCCCTGTTGCAGAGCTTGCGCGAGTTTTTGGATGAGGGCAAGCTGATTTTGGGCATCTGCAACGGTTTCCAGTTGCTGGTCAAACTAGGTGTGCTGCCTGCCCTTGGCGGCCAGCGCTTTGAGCGCCAGGTTTCGCTGGGCAACAACGATTCCGCCCGGTTTGAAGACCGCTGGGTGCACCTGCTCCCCAATGCGGCAAGCCCCTGCGTGTTCACTAAAAACCTGCCCCTGCTCTCCATGCCCGTGCGCCACGGCGAAGGCAAGCTCGTTGCCCGCGATGCGGATTGCCTACGCCGCCTGGAGGAAGAAAACCTCATCGCCCTGCAATATGCTGACCCCGCAACGGGCAAGCCTACGCAGGAATATCCGCTCAACCCCAACGGCTCCACTCTTGCCATTGCGGGCCTGACAGATCCCACGGGCCGGGTGCTCGGCCTTATGCCCCACCCCGAGGCATTCCACCACGTGACCAACCACCCCGGCTGGACGCGCGGCGAGCTGGATGCCCCCGGTACGCTCATTTTTGTGAATGCCGTGCGCTACCTGCGCGGTCAATAGAGAGATACAGCTGAGCCTGATGCCGACAAACATTATATAATGCTCTGCACAGTCCGGCTCACTTTGTCGCCATGATTATTTGGGGAGGCTTTACTAAGCCTCCCCTTTCTGTATACATTTTGCGACACGGCGCGGCCTTGCGGCAGGCAGCTCGTGCGCAATGTTTATTGACAAAGCACACGGGCTTCGATAGATTCTTTGATTCCGAAGAGCTGAACCCCCTTTGGATTTTCCTGCGCGCACGCGTCAGACAAGGTGCGAAACAACATTGCCACAACACGTTGCACATTTTTTTACGCCGTATTCAACGAGGCGCTTTCTCTGCACCAGCAAGAAAGTGCCTTTTTTTATGGTGGGTGATATCCATGCAACCTATTGAAATTATTAAGGCGATAGAAGAAATTGCACCTCTGGCTGCTGCCGCTGGATGGGACGTTTCGGGCCAACAGGTGGCGGCGCACAGGCAGGATGTTGCCAGGCTTGCCGTCTGCCTCGACCCAACGCCCGCATCCGTGCGTACAGCGCTGGAAAAGGGTGCGCAATTTGTGCTCAGCCATCACCCGCTGCTGCTCAAAGCCGTGCTGCCCAACAGGCTTGACGACTACCACGAGGTGCTGCGCCTGCTTTTTCAGGCTGATGTGCCGCTGTACGCGGCCCATACCTCGCTGGATGTCAACGCTTACGGCCCGGCAGGCTGGCTGGCCCGTGCGCTTGAGCTGCGCAATCTTGCGGTACTGGAGCCTGTGGCCCCGGCTGTGGGCGAGGATCTGCCGCTGGGCTTCGGCCTTGCGGGCGATCTGCCAATGCCCATGACCGTGGCGCAGATTGCAGGCATCATTGCCCGCAACGCCCCCCTTGCCACAGCCACAGTGAGTGGGCCGGAGCCGCAAACAATTACCCGCGTGGCCTACTGCACGGGTTCGGGTTCATCGCTGCTCGGCGCGGCGCAAGCTGCCGATGCGCAGCTTTTCATAACCGGTGATGTCAAATACCACACGGCGCTTGCCGCGGAAATCTGCCTTCTGGATGTGGGCCACCACAGCCTTGAGGAAGAAATGATGCTGCGCATGAGCCGGTTGCTGCAACAGCGCCTGCCAGAGACGGAAGTGTTTTTTGTTCCTTCCGCCTCGCCCTTCCGCCCTGTTGCCCTGTCATGATTTTATCAGGAGGACTCTCATGAGCAATGCCGTATATTTTGACCAGATCAAGCAGCTTGTTGAGTTGCAGAAGGTCGATGACGCCATCCACGCCGTCAAGCAGGACCTGAGCAGCGCCCCGAGCGAGCTTGTTTCCCTTGAGCAGCGTTTTGCCGCCATCGAAACCCAGCGCAACTACATTCTGGACAAGCTTTCGCACCTTCAGGATCAGCAAAAGCGCCTCTCGCTCGAGATTGATGACGACTCCGCGCGCATCAAAAAGAGCAAGAACAAGCTCATGGCAGTTGGCAATCAGCGTGAATACCACGCCATGATGCGCGAAATGGACAGCATGGAAAAGGTCAACCGTTCCCGTGAAGAAGAAAAAATGACCCTTCTTGAGGAACTGCAATACCAGAACGACGCGCTGGCCGAAATCGACCTGACCTACACCGCCATCAAGGCCGAGCTTGAAGTAAAGCGCGATGGCCTTGAAGAAAAGCTGCAAAAGGGCAACGCCGCCCTTGAAGGCCTGAACGGAAAGCGCACTTCAGCCAGTAAGAATATTCCCCAGCCCGTGTTCATGCGCTATGAATTCATCCGCAGGCGTCTTGAGCATCCCGTCATCGTTGCCGTGAAAGAAGGCATCTGCTCCGGTTGCCACATTGCCGTGCCGCCGCAGTCTTTCATTGAATTGCAGCGCGGTCAGCAGATTCTGAGCTGCCCCAACTGCCAGCGCCTCATTTTCTGGTGCGAGCACTTCTCTATTGAAGAAGCCCCGCAGTGCGCCCAGAAGCCGGTGACCCTTACCGACTAAAAATCACCTTCCGGCGCGGCCTGTTCCGCAAGCCGCGCCGGAAACAAGATCAACAAGTGGGAGTCGGACAGACCGTCGCTGCGGGCCGCAAGGCCCGGGGAGGAAAGTCCGGGCTCCACAGGGCAGAACGCTGGGTAACACCCAGGAGGGGCGACCCTCGGACAGCGCCACAGAAAGCAAACCGCCCCGCCTCGCGGCGGGGTAAGGGTGAAACGGTGGGGTAAGAGCCCACCAGATGCCGCGGTGACGCGGCATGCTCGGCATACCCCGTTTGGAGCAAGACCAAATAGGGAAGGTGGTCGGCCCGACCATTGCCTTCCGGGTAGGTTGCTTGAGGGCGCAGGTAACTGCGCTCCTAGAGGAATGACGGTCTGGTGCGGGCAACCGCATGACAGAACCCGGCTTATCGTCCGACTCCCACTTGTTAACAAGGTATGTAATGTCAGAAAGTTCCGGCACATCATCTGTTGCGGCAAAGCCCTGGGCGCTCATACTGGCTGCCGGGCAGGGTACGCGCATGGCCGATGCCGCTGGCGGCACGGCAAAACAGTTTTTGCCCTGGCAGGGCGTGCCGCTTTTCTGGCATGCCGCCCGCGCCATGAGCCGCAGCGCCTGTGTGGCCGGAATTGTCTTTGTTTTTCCTCCCAGCCAGCTTACGGAAGCCAGCGAACTTTTGGCAGACCTGCACAGACACGATGATCTTGGGCTGCCCTGGGTTACGGCCTGCGGCGGGCCTTTGCGACAGGATTCCGTACGCCTTGGCCTGGCCGCCCTGCCCCTGCGCCCCGCCAGCGTGCTTGTGCACGATGCAGCCCGTCCCTTTCTTTCCCCGGCGCTTGTACGCCGCGTGTGTGAGGCGCTTGCTGAGGGCGCTGCTGGCGTTATCCCCGCCATATCAGTTACCGACACCATCAAGACGGTGGAAAATGGCCGCGTAACGGCCACCCTGCCGCGTGACGGGCTTGCGGCTGTGCAGACCCCGCAGGGCTTTCAGCTTGAAGCGCTGCTCTCGGCCCACGCCCACGCGGTTGAGGCGGGGCTTGCCGTAACCGACGATGCGTCGCTTCTGGAGGCCCTCGGCCTTGAAGTGCGTGTCATACAAGGCGAGGCTGCCAACGTGAAGATTACCCGTCCTGAAGATCTTGACCTGCTGCAAGACGAAAATCCCCTTCCTTCCATCCGCACGGGCATGGGCTACGATGTTCACCGTTACGGTCAGGGCCGCCCCATGCGCCTTGGCGGCGTGAGCATTCCCAACGCGCCCGAAGTACTGGCCCACTCTGACGGCGATGTGCTTCTGCATGCCCTGTCCGACGCTCTGCTCGGCTGCGCCTGCCTTGGCGACATTGGTCAGCACTTTTCAGACAAGGATCCCCGTTTTGACGGCATTTCATCCGCCATTCTGCTGCATCAGGTCTTGGACATGGTGCGCGAGGCGGGCTGTACGCCCTGTCACGTGGATATGACCATAGTGGCGCAGGTTCCCAAACTCGCGCCCTACCGGGAAGAAATCAGAAAGAACGTCGCTCGGCTCATGGGGTTGCCCGCATCATGCGTGAACCTCAAGGCTACCACAGAGGAACATCTGGGCTTTACCGGGCGTTCCGAAGGTATCAAGGCATATGCAGTTGTGACCGCGCGGGGGCGCTGATTAGCTCCGCCTCCCCTGCCATAACGATTCGACACCATAAGGAAGGACATGAACACAGAACTCAGCAGGCCCTGGTTTGCCCACTATGACTCCTTCGTTCCGCGCACTTCCGAGGTGTGGAACAAGCCGCTCTATGCCTTGCTGGATGAGGCCGCAGACAAATATCCCAATCGACTGGCCGTCATTTTCCAGAATACGCGCATCACCTACAAGCAGTTGCGCGAGCAGGCGGAGCGTTTTGCAGGCGCGCTGCGCCGCATCGGCGTTAAGACAGGGCACCGCGTTGCCCTGATGATGCCCAACATGCCGCAGACCGTGGTGGCCTTCTGGGGCATCATCAAGGCCGGGGGCGTGGTGGTCATGACCAACCCCCTGTATATGGAAAAGGAAATCATGGCCAACATGCAGGATTCGGGCGCAGAACACATGGTGCTGCTCGATCTGCTCTGGCCCCGCGTTTCCGCCCTGCGCGACCGCCTGCCCCTGAAAAACTTCATTGTTACCGGCGCTGCGGATGCGCTTTCTTTCCCGCTCAACTGGCTCTATCGCCTCAAAAAGAGCCGCAGCGTCAAGGAACCCGTGCCCTACGACGGCAAAAACGTTCATGAGTGGAAACACTTCTGCAAGGGCGCGGAGCGTTATTCCGCTCCCATTGCCGACCCGCTGCGCGACCCCATCATGTTGCAATATACCGGCGGCACAACGGGCCTGCCCAAGGGCGTTACCCTGACGCACAGCAACGTGGGCACCAACTGCCGTCAGGTGCTGGACATCATCCACGTCAAGGCGGAGGACAAGCACACCTTCATTTCCCTGCTGCCCTTCTTCCACGTGTACGGCCTCACCACAGGCCTGATTATTCCCATCGCCCTCGCGGCCACCACCCTGCCCCTGCCGCGCTATGTGCCGCAGGATGTGCTGCGCCTTATTGCCAAGTACAAACCCACGGTCTTTCCCGGTGCGCCCTCGGTCTATATTTCGCTGCTGCAACAGAAGAATCTGGCGGAGTTTGACCTGCGCAGCATCAAAATCTGCGTTTCAGGCTCCGCGCCGCTGCCGCGCGAAATATTCCGCAAATTTCAGGAAACCACCGGCGCCGCCATTCTGGAGGGCTACGGCCTTACAGAAGCCTCGCCCATTACCCATTGCAATCCGCTTGGTCAGGAAGGGCAACGCCCCAATTCCATCGGCATGCCTGTACCTGGCACTGATGCCCGCATTGTGGATATGGAAGGCGGCTCCCTCACCCTGCCCCCCGGCAAAATGGGCGAGCTGATCGTGCAGGGGCCGCAGGTTATGCACGGCTACTGGCGCAAGCCTGACGAAAGCGCCAGCGCCCTGCGCAACGGCTGGCTGTATACGGGCGACCTTGCCACCATGGATGAAGACGGTTATTTTTATATTGTTGACCGTAAAAAAGACATGGTCATTGTGGGCGGATACAACGTGTACCCCCGCGAAGTGGACGAAGTGTTGCTGGAACACCCCAAGGTGCTTGAAGCCGTCACTGTCGGCATTACCGACGAGATGCGCGGCGAGATACTCAAGGCCTTTGTGGTGCGCCGCCCTGACGAAGAACTGACCAAGGCTGACGTCATCGCCTGGTGCCGCCAGAAGCTGGCTGGCTACAAGGTGCCGCGCCTTGTGGAATTTCGCGAGGAACTGCCCAAAACCATTGTGGGCAAGGTTCTGCGACGTGCTCTGCGCGAAGAAGAAGAGCAAAAAATGGCCAAAAGAAAGAACCGGCGCGCCGCAGCCGCTGCCAGTGCTCCTGCCGCCAACGGCGAGGATGACCAAGTGGGCCATGCCTGATGCGGATTGTCGCGCAAAGGGTTAAAGAAGCTTCTGTTAGTGTTGATGGCCGTCTTGTGGCGGCCATCAACACTGGCATCATGGCCCTTGTTGCCTTTGGGCAGGAGGATGGGCCAGAATTTCGCTCCTCACCGGCTTTTACGGGCATGGCCCGCAAGCTTGTGGGGCTGCGCATCTTTCCCGGCACAGGAGAGTATGCCCATAAGTTCCACCTTTCATTGGATGAAATCGGTGGTCAGATATTATTGGTGCCGCAGTTCACCCTGTACGCCGATTGCCACAAGGGCCGCAGGCCTTCCTTTACTGATGCAGGCGACCCCGCCTGGGCCAAAGACATGTTTACGGATTTCGTTCAAATGGTTGACGAAACTTGCGCCGTCAGCGTATCGTCAGGCATCTTCGGAGCGGACATGGATGTGCGCCTGTGCAACTGGGGGCCTGTAACCATATCTCTGGACTCTGCCAACCTGTTTTCCCGTTGAAGCGACCTGTTGCCTTACGGAGGAAATACAGCCATGTTTGAGCTGAAGGCGGAATCGCACACCAACGTCACGGTATTGCGTTTTTCTGGCAATCTTCTGCTGCCCGATGTGGCCGAGTTCAGCAAACAGCTTGAAGCGCATCTGCTGGCGCCTAATATTCGCCAGGTGGTGCTTGATCTGAGCCACGTTGAAAAAGTGGATACTTCCGGGCTGGGAGTGCTGGTAAGCGCCAGCACAAAGGGCCGGGGGCGGGGGCGCAGGCTTGTACTGCTGATGCCCGCGCCACATGTGGCCGAATTGCTGCGCAAAGCCGAGATCGAGGGATTTTTCCCCACATTCGAGAGCGAAGATGAACTGAAAGGCTATATTCCCGATACTGCTGAGTAACAATATCACGGGGTTTTGCCCTTCAGCCCGACGGATGGTGCATGGTGCAATACTATCTGAGGCATTACTTCAATCCCGATTTCGATTATCTCAATCTCAAGCCGGGTGGAGATAATGGAAAGTCCGATGTATACAGTCTGGGCTACGTCCAGAATGTCATCGCCGGGCAGGTGCTTGCTGAGCTTGTACCTCTGGACGCCGCCGGGCCCAAGGTTGACCAGCGCTTCATACTTGAAAATGAAGCCTTCCCCATGGGTGGCAACACCCGCGTAGATCCGCGCTATCCCAACTATCTGCTTGCCGCCGCCAAGGGCTATGTTTTTTACCTTAACGGCAAAATTACCGTAAAGACCCTGCTCAACGTGCGTCAGGACGTGAGCTTTCAGACCGGCAACATCTTTTTTGTGGGCGATATGGCCGTGCACGGTTCCGTGCGCGCCGGATTTTCCGTTCAGGGCAACAACGTACGCATCATGGGCATGGTTGAAGGCGGCGTTGTGCGAGCCCGCCGTGATCTCATGATTGATGGCGGGGTGCGGGGCGGCGCTGGCAAACACAGCAAGGTTGATGCCGGCGACAAGCTCATGACTCCCTTTCTGGAAAGCGTGGACGCCCGCGCGCGCGGCAACATGGTTATTGAAAAAACCTGCCTGTACAGCACAGTATACGCCGGCAGCAACATGGTTGTGCGCGACAAGCTCTACGGCGGCACAACCAATGCCTACGGCAGCGTTTATGTTGGCGGCCAGCTAGGCAACAAGGCGGCTCTGAGCACCAAGGTTTATCTGGGGTACGACCCCTTGAGCATCCGCCAACTTGAAAAAATCGATAAGATTATCGCACAGTTGTCGCAAACAATTACCCACCTCAATGCCATCGCCGGGCATCTGCCGCCGGAAACCAACGATGCGTCCCGCAAGCTGCAAGCCCTGCGGCTACAACGCAGGCAACTCATCAACAGGCGCGACGAACTGTGGGGCAGACTGGCTCAGGACGAAAACTACATGCAGAACTGCCGTCTGCTCTGCCAGGGCACCGTATACCCCGGTGTGGAAATCTCCATCGGACGCGCGTTTATGGTTGTTGAACAGGTATACAAGTGCACGCTGTTCCGCCTGGTGGACAACGAAATCATTGCGGAACCCATGCAGCCCTCGCAGATGAGTCCCAAATGATGAAGCAGACTGAAACGCCGCATTTTTTGGCGGTGTATTCCGAGCATTCCGCACATCAGGGCCAGAACGCACAACAATCCGGGATACCAGACGATATTGAAGTCAGGCTGGGCGAGCGTGTTTTTCACATGCTGCGCCCCGGCGGAGCTGAGCGTGAAACCGCAGTTGTATCCGGGCAGATGCAGGAATTACAGCGCGATTGCCTGCCGGTTCTGCTTGGCTGTGGCCTTGGGCACGCACTGCGCCAGGTGTTGAAGCGCCTTGACGGGCCTGTGGCCGTGGTGGAAAAGGAAACCGGGCTTCAGGCCATCACAGGAGTGCTGCAAAGCCTGCCGCCTGATCAACGTGAGCGCATTACGCTTATCACCAGCCCGCGCCCTCAGGATGCCCTTACAGAGCTGACCCACTGGCAGATGCTCCACGGCGGCCTGCGTCTGCTGCCTCTGGCCCTGCCCTTTTATCTGCGCCTTGACCGCGATTATTATGGTTCCCTGCAAAAAGATCTGCTCGCCAGCGCCAGGTTTGACTTCTGGAGCCGCGCAGCAGGGCCGCGCTTTGCCGATGCAAGCCCCCGCGTACTGCTGCTGACCAGCAAATATTTCCTCATGGGTGAAATCGAGGGCGCATGCCGCAAGCTTGGCATTGAATACAAGCTGGTTGTCATCGGCGATGAAGCCGTGGCCCGCGCGGATTTTGTGCAGCAGCTGCTGGAAGCCGTGATTGCTTTCAGGCCAGACTGCTGCATTACGCTCAACCATATGGGCGTGGACGTAGAGGGCGTGCTTATGGACCTGCTGGCCCGTTTGCAGTTGCCTCTGGCCTCGTGGTTTGTGGATAATCCCCACCTCATCATCCATCTGTACTCTCGTTGCGTCAGCCCCTGGACGACCTTGTTCACCTGGGATTCTGACAATATTTCATCCCTGCGCGCGGCGGGTTTTGAGCATGTGTTCTACCTGCCTCTGGGCACAGACCCGGATCGATTTCACCCCTCCAAGGGAGCATCCGCACCAGCCGCATGGAAGGCAGACATCTCCTTCGTGGGCAATTCCATGGTCTACAAGGTTGGCGGCAGGCTGAAAAACGGGCATTTTCCCCGCCCGCTGCTGCTCTCCTTTTACGCCGTGGCCCAGGAGTTCATGGACAGCCACCACCGCTCGGTTGCTGATTTTCTGCGCGACTGCCAGCCAGAAGCCTATGCTCACTATCAGGCCCTGCCGGACAACGAAGCCAAGCTGGCCTATGAAACCGCCGTCACCTGGCAGGCCACCCGTCTGTACCGCAACGGTTGCGTGCGGCGTCTGCTGCCACTGCGCCCGCTTATTGTGGGCGATGCAGGCTGGCAGAAGGTGGAATTTCGCCACGAGCCCTTGCAGCCCCGCTATCTGGACGCCCTGAGCTATTATACGGAACTGCCCCTCTTTTACGGGCACTCGGCCATTAACTTCAACTGCACCAGCAAGCAGATGAAGGGCGCGGTCAACCAGAGGGTATTTGACGTGCCCGCCGCAGGCAGTTTTGTGCTTACCGACTGGCGCGAGCAGATGGAGCAGCTTTTTGAGCCGCACGAAATCGTCTGCTACCATGAGCCGGATGAAGCCCCTGAACTGGCGCGCCACTACCTCGCCCGTCCAACAGAGCGCCGCCGCATTACGCAGGCGGCCCGGCAGCGTGTGCTTGCCTGCCACACATGGCAACACAGGCTGCAGACCATGCTGGAACGCATGCGCGAGGTTTACGGCACACCTGCGCCCGTCAGGCCGTCCGGGGCTGATAATGGCTGCTGATCCAATTCTGGTGCTGCAACTGCACCGCATGGGTGACCTGATCCTCACCTTTCCCCTGCTTATCCGCCTGCGCCAGCTTTGGCCCCACAATCCCCTGTGGGTTGTGGCAGAACCGGCTTTTTTTCAGCAGCTCATGCCCCTGGCGCCGGATGCCGTGTTTTTTCCCCCTTCGCACTGCCAGGAGCTTGCCCGCCAAACATATGCGGCGGCAATTAATCTGAGCAGCAGTCCGGTCGCGGCCCAGCTTATGGCGCGGCTTGAGTCTCCCCTCAAGCTTGGGCCTGTGGCCGACAGCGATGGATTACGCGTTCAGGGCTTCTGGCAATTGTACCGCGCGGCCCTGACGCAGAATAACCACGCCAATGCCTTTCACTGGGCCGACCTGCACCTGCTGGATATTTCCCCCACTCCCAACCTTGCCGTTGTGGGGCATTCGCGCCCCAAACCAGCGGGAACGCGCCGCGTTGGTTTGGTGCTTGGGGCCAGCGAGGCAGCCAAAAGGCCGGATGCGGCCTTCTGGGCGCGACTTGCCATGCGCCTCGCGGCAGCAGATCTGGCCCCGGTTTTTCTGGGCGGCAAGGCCGAGCAGGAACTGGGCGACGAAGTGGCGCGCCGTTCCGGCCTTGCGCAGGCAAACCTGTGCGGCAAGCTTGACCTGCGCGAAGTTGCGGCCCTCATGGGCACGCTTGATTTGTGTATAACGCCAGATACCGGCCCCATGCACCTTGCCGATTACATTGGCGTACCTGTGCTCAATCTCTCTATGGGGCCGGTACACGCCCGCGAAACAGGCCCATCCGCACCTGGTCAGTGGGTCCTGCGCGCCGCCATGAGCTGCGTGGGCTGCTGGCAATGCAGGCGCAGCCGTCTTTTTTGCAAGCAGGCGTTCATACCCGCTTCTGTAGCCCAGCTTGCGCTGCAGATTCATCAGGAGCTTGCTACCGGCAAGCCCTTCTGCAAGGCCCCAGGCAATGGCCTTACGCTTTACCGAACCGGGCGTGACGCTCTTGGGCTGCACACCTTGAAACCTTACCCTGAGCCATGCGGCAATTCCTGTCGCCCCCAGCTCGAAGACGTATGGCAGGCTGCCTTTCTTTTTCTGTATGATCCAGGCCAACAAACCATGCTGCGCCAACGGCTGACACGCCTCCACGCGGAACATCCCGCGCTTGCTGAGCGTCTTGCGGCCCGTCTTGCCCACCTTTGCGCTCTGTGCAGCGATCATCTGAAACAGCGCACTCCCCTGCCCGATGATTTCTGGCGTGCTCAGCCCGGCATGATACGGCTGTTCACCGGACATCTGCACATGTTTTTGCAAAATGAAGGTTTCAACGAGCAGGGCTGGCGCACAGCAGTGCACAGGCTTGCCGCTCTGGCTCCGCTTTTTGCCAACCCATCCTCCTAGCGCACTCCCGAT
Organism: Desulfovibrio intestinivivus; assembly: GCF_053570665.1. Classification (NCBI taxonomy): domain Bacteria; kingdom Pseudomonadati; phylum Thermodesulfobacteriota; class Desulfovibrionia; order Desulfovibrionales; family Desulfovibrionaceae; genus Desulfovibrio; species Desulfovibrio intestinivivus. The sequence goes on from NZ_JBRBQT010000001.1 coordinate 2,918,326, forward strand.
TCGGCAAGTATTGCCCTTTTCCCGCAATTCTCATTTATTTAAAGCATTGAATTAATTACACTAATAATTTTGGAACACTCCTTGTATAGCTCAGCACGCAAGGAGTGAACCATGCAGATTATTCCCACAAGCGTAAGCACTAACGAAACGCTTTGGAACGTTGCCACTAACAACCGCCCCAATGACGAGCGGACGTCTTCCTTTATGGACGCCCTCAACTCCAGTCTGAAGGCCGTTGAAGAGGCTGACGTATCTGCCGATGTTTTTGAGGGCAAGTCAGAATCCAAGCCCAGCACTCCTTTTACGCCCACCGCCAGAGCTGCCGCGCAGGTGCAAAGCCCTTATTCGCGCAACACCAGCAACGGCGTCACCTACACGCTGAACGAAGTCTGTTTTACCAAGCAGGAAGTGCAGGACATGCACAGCAAGCTTATCAAGGCTGGCGCTACGCCTGAAAGCCTTGCCAAGCTTGCGGCTCTGGCGGAAATGCCCGACGGCGCAACCCTCGCGCAGATAACGGCCAGCGTTAAGGGCGGCGGAGACATCCCTGTTCTCACTGATGAGGACAAGGCCAACATCACCTCGCTGCTTAAAAAGATCGACCCAACCGGCGTTCTGGATACCAATGTTCAGGCCATGATGTTGCAGGGCAACACGCAGCAGGCATTCAACACCATATCGGCCTTTGTGAGCAAGCTTGACCCGGCGGGCAGCCTTGAAGTGAGCCAGGGTGAGGCCATTTCGCTCGGGCGCGGCCTTGGGCTTGGCACTGCCAACCTGCAAACCCTGGCCAACAGCTTTGGTAACAGCGCCTCCGTCACCTGCCTGAACGAACAGTTCGGCACGCTCATGGCCCCGGTGACAGACTTTTTCACCACGCAGGCCGCTGCGCAAAAAACGCTTGATACTGCCCTCAAAACCACGTTGCAGCCCATTATCAGCAAGGCGCGGGCCCGCACGGAAAAAGAGAAGCAGGCCAGTTCGCTGCGCGACCGCACGGTGCAACAGAGCAAGGCTCTCATAGACAAGACCGTTCAGAAAAAAAGCAGCAATATTCTTGGTGAAACCCTTGAAGCAGGCCAGAAGGCCGAGCCGGGCGATATCAAGGTCGCTGCGCAGAGCGAAGCCATCGGCAAGGATGCGACCGCCACAAAGCATGAGGGGGATCGCACCACAGCCGAAAACAAGGCCACAGTGACCCAGCGCATGCCCGCAGAAAGAACTGCCGACAACACAGCCGCGAAGCAGCCAAACACGCAGGCGGCGCAGCAGTCTGGGTCGCAGGCAGCTTCCCGCGCAAATTCGCAGGCAGACGTGCAAACGGGTAAAACAGCTGCGCAAAACAATGTGCTGCCATCTTCGCAATCGGACAAAACTCCCGCAGCCAACCAGATTCACGCGCAGTCTGCCACTCAGCAGGCCGCCGTTCTGGACGACAAGGGTCAGAAGAATGCTGACAGCAATTCCGGACAGAGCGAATCTGACAAGGATCAAAAGGGCAAGTCTGCGTGGGGCGATCTGCTGGGCAAGGTAGACACGCAATCCGCTGCTGTTGCAGCGCGCGGCTCCACACCCGCCTACGCGGCAGCGCAGGCCATGCAAGCTGCCCATACAGCCCAAAACACAACTGACGTGCAGGTTCCCTCAGCCGTTGCCCCCATCGGGCGGCAGGTGGCGCAGCAGGTTGAACAGGGCATGCTTTCAACCGTCAAGGGCGGCGGCACCCGGCTTGACCTGCAACTTAACCCGCAGGAGCTGGGATCCATCACGGTTTCCCTTTCGGTTCGCAATGGCGAAGTCAGCGCGGTAATCCGCTCTGAAAAGTCGGAAACCAACGACATGATCAGCCGTCAGGTCGATGCAATCCGCATGAATCTTGAGCAGCAGGGCCTCAAGGTCGATAAGCTGGAAGTACGGCAGGAAACGCGGCAAGAGCAGAGCAGCGCCTCCTGGCAGGACTTCAGCCAGCACAATTCCCGGCAGGAAGAAGATGCCCGCAGGGAAGAACTTTCCCGGCTGAAGAATCTTGCAACAGTCCGAAATTCCAGCTTAAATATGGACATTTCAACTTTGGAACAGCCTGTGCATTCTCTTGGCAACACGGCAAGATATACCACCAGCAACCTCAACGTGGTTGCCTGAACCGGGCCGTGAGGAGAATGAAGTATGGCCAGCAGCGTATCATCAGCAATCACCCAGGCTAACAACGAGTTCAATGCCGTTGTTGGCAAGCAGAAAGGTGGCGCGAACCTCGACAAGAACGCCTTTATGCTGCTTCTGGTGACGCAGTTCAAGTATCAGGATCCGCTGAACCCTATGGACGACAAGGAATTTGTCTCCCAGATGGCGCAGTTCTCCAGCCTTGAACAGCTCATCAACCTGAATACCAGCATGGGTTCGCTGACTGACGCGTCCAACAACCAGCAGATGATCAACGCCACATCCTACATCGGCAAGGAAGTGACCGTTACCGGCAACAGTATCGGCAAGACTACGGACGCGACCACAAAGACGACGTCCATCACCAAGTTCCGCTACGCGCCCAACGATGCCGTAGCCAGCGGCACCATCACGGTGCGCGATGCCGACAACAACGTCATCTACACTGAAACTGTGGATCCCAAGGCTGCCGGAACCACCTACGACTTCAACTGGAACGGCAAAAACGGCAACGGAACCGTTGCCCCGGATGGCGTGTACACTGTCAATCTGGCCCTGCTCAACACCGCTGGAGAGGCTGTTATTGCCGACCAGGTGGTGGACGCAAAGGTTACGGGCGTGGTCAACAACAAGGGTGTTGTGTATCTGGGGCTTGATGGCGGCCAGTTGATGGAGCTTTCAAAGGTGCGGCAGGTTACAGAGCCGACCACCAGCAGCACAAAGACGTCTGGTACCTCGGGTTCTTCGGGTTCTTCCTGATCATCTGGCGGTTAAACAGAATAGTTAACATTGCGGGCAGGCAGCCAAACTGCACTACCCGGAAAAAATATCCCCCTATCCCAAGACACGGAGGAAGATATGAGTCTCTCATCCAGCATGTGGGCAAGCGTTTCCGGCCTTATGGCGCACGGGAACAAAATGAACATCGTCGGCAACAACATCGCCAACGTCAGTACCCTGGCTTACAAGGGTCAGCGCGCGGACTTCAGCGACTATCTCTACACCGACGGCGGCAGCGTCAGCGGCACCACCCAGATTGGTCAGGGCGTCAGCACCTACGCGGTGCTTGGCGACTACTCGCAGGGTTCTTTTGAATCCACCAACTCGGTGACAGACCTTGCCATTGACGGCAACGGATTTTTCCAGGTGCGCAAACAGAACAGCGACCAGATGTACTACAGCCGCGCCGGGGACTTTTATTTCAACAACAGTCGCGAACTGCAAAACCCCGAAGGCTATCTGCTGCAAGGCTGGAAAGTCGACAACAGCAAATCCCTGAGTTTTTACGGCGGCGCCACGAGCACAGGTTCCACAGCAACGACCAACTCTGCGTACAAGGGCACAGGCACGCCTGTGGACATCGTTCTGGACAGCTGGAACATTCCGCCCCAGCAGACGACCAACGTCAGCTTTACCATGGGTCTGACCAACAACGGCACGGGCGACAAAACCACCAGCAGCACCAGCCCCATGACCGCACTCTTTGACCTGTGGGACGCCAGAAGCACGCCGCCCATGGCAGATTCTGCCTATGCCACGCAGTCAAGCATCAAGGTGTATGACGAGGGCGGCTCCACCCACAACCTCACGGTCTACTATGACCAGGTTGACGCCTCCAAGACGGACACCAACGGCAAGACCGTCTACAGCATTGAAGGTCTGCCCGCTGGCTACACCATGTATGAATACATGGTGACCATTCCCCCGGCTGAAGACCAGCGCGGCTACGGCGGCCAGGGCTACAACGCCACTACCAACACATGGGGAACGGAGCCTACCAAATTTTATAACGACCCCGTCATGGGCACCAACAAGCAGGCCGGCGTACTCATGAGCGGCGTCATGATTTTTGACGCCAGCGGCAAGCTCGTAAACCAGACCGCGTACTCCTACGGCGCTACGGAAACGCCCGCCGCCAACAGTCAGGTGGCGGTTGACCCTTCGCTCAAGAGTTCCTGGCAGCCCACCAAGACCTCCAGCAACGGTCTGCCCGTGTTTTCGGCCAACTTCACCGGGCAACCGCTTGCCAACAGCGTCAGCGAAACCATGACGCAGGGCACTACCACTGTCAGTCAGGTTGAAAAGCAGATCACAGAACTGGACTTTGGCCTGAAAGATATCGGCAACCCAGCGTGGAGCAACCCCATTGTCACCACTGTTCAAAAGAACAGCGCTGGTCAACCCATGGGCACCGTTGGCTGGCCTGCCCCCAATACTCCTGTAGCACTGGGAATGGATGCGTACGGCTACCACACTCTTACGACGCCTCCGCGATACGGCACCAAGGGCGCCAATGCTGTCTACGCAGACAGCAAGGGCTACTACTGGCATGACAGCACGGCCACGGGAGCTGTTCCTGCAGATGTTTACGGTACCCTCACAACTGGACTTGGCACCATTCCCGTTGGCAATAACAACGGTGTGTACTATGTTGGCGCGGGAACTGGCGCAAGTGCTGTTACTTACACCAACCTCACCAAAGACGAAACTACGGGCAATACATACGCTAGCGGCTCCGACAGCTACGGCAACTATTACCAGGCCACAGCCTGGCCGCCAGCGGCCGGCAATCCCAAGTACTACGGCTACTTTGATGACGGCGGTACAAAGCGGCGGGTATACCACGATGGCACCAATTACGCCTACGATGATGGTGGCGGCACGAAGCACACGCTTGCAGGCACCAATGCCTTTGTGGTCAACGTGGCCAAGGCCATCACGCCCGATACGTACACCCTGCCCGATGCAGGTACCCGGCCCGTCCCGACCATGGTAACCGGCAACAACACTCTGGGAAGCTTGACCACCGAGTCCAAGCAAACCAGCGTTTCGCCCAGCACTGGCGTGCCGGTCTACAAAAACGTGATCAACTACGGCAACATGGTGCCCACCATGACCTCTGTTCAGCGTGAAGACTCGGCCAGCGTGAGCAATACCACAACCTACACCGTGCAGAACAGAACACAGGACGGTTACGCCTCCGGCACACTGAGCAACGTAAAAATCGACAACAATGGTGTTGTCTACGGCGTGTATTCCAACAGCAAGACCCTGCCGCTGTACCAGATTGCGCTGTACGATTTCAAATGTACGCAGGGCTTATATCGCGAAGGCAGCAACCTTTATTCGCAGACAAATGAATCTGGCGAAGCCAACCTTGGCGTTGCGGGCGATAACGGCTTTGGCAGCACAAAGGCCTACAATATTGAACAGTCCAACGTGGACATGTCGCGCGAATTTGTGCAGATGATTTCTACACAGCGCGGCTTCCAGGCCAACTCAAAGACCATCACCACGGTGGACAACATGCTGGAAACCGTTATCGGTATGAAGCGGTAAAACAGAGATTGCAGTAGAAAGAGGGCCGGGGGGCCGCAAGGCCCTCCCAGCGTTGGGGATAGCGCTGCAAACCTTTCTTTCCCGTGTCGGGCGTCGGCCATTTGGTCGACGCCTTTTCGCGTTCCAGACAAACCTGCGCTTCAGCTTTAAAAAAACAGAAAGGGAAGGAATTTCACAAATGCGGAAAAACTATCGGCCTCTGTCGCTCACGCCGAGCGGCTTGTTGCCGATGGTGCCGCGCAGCCAATCGCAGTAATCGGGAAAGGTGGTCAGCAATATCTTGAGGGCATTTTCCTCTGCCAGAGCATATAACCGGGCGGTTACCTTGCCCGTGCCTACCCAATGCTTGAGGTGGCGGGAAAGATCGGCATGCCGGGCAGTCATGCCGCGCGCATGTACCCCCCGGAACCACTCCACGCCAGTATCAAGGCAGACAGGCCCACACTGCCTGAACGCGCCTGGCGGCAATATCGGGCCATGCGGCACGCACAGGGGCCGCGTTTTTTCCAGATCAAGCAGGCAGGCCCATTCATTGACGCGGCATTCCGGAAGGGGCCAGGGTTGGGCATCAAAAATGCCTGCAAAGGCACGGTCATACGGCCTTGCAAAAATGCCCCTCTGGTGCGCCAGAGCATAAAGCTGCTGCAATTGACTGTAAGTGGGCCGAAAATCCAGATACCCCTCAGGCCCACACGGTTCACAGCCCATAACCTCGCGTGTCAGCTCCGCCACACGAGCCGGGCAATTCCAGCATTGGCCAAGGTGGCCCACAGCCACGGCGTCCCCCATGAGGTCGCCCAAATAGCCAAGCACATCCTTGAGCACAACTATATCGTTGTGCATGAGAAACAGCCTGCGGCTCGTGCTGTGCTCAAAGGCATACTGGTAGCGGATGCTGTAGCGGTAGGCATTATCGGCAAAGCGCGCCGGGTCAGCGGCATTGAGATCAAGCCAGTAGTCTGGCTGAAAAACCCGCAATCTCTCCCCTATCTGGCTGCTCAGGTACTGCACCAGCGCATAGGGGCTGACGATATCATACTGCGAGCCATAAGGCTCAAACTGCAACCAGATAGTGCCAATATGCCTGCCGCTGTGCTTGATCAGCGACAGAACAGAGAGCGCTGTCTGATACGGCTTGGCGAAAATGTTTATCGCCACGTCTATCTTTTCAGAGCTGTCCGGTTGCATCGTCAGCTGTTGCACTGCGCCCGTCATACCGCCCTGCTCTCTATTCGGCTGCGGCAGGATTTGCAGGCGCTGCACCTGCGGAATTTTCCTGCTTATTTTGCCCGCCCTGCCCTTCCACAGCGGCAGATTCTGCGGCAGGAGCAGATTTTTTGCTGGCCGCATCGGCTGTGGCAATGGCCTGCTGCAAATCTGCCGCAGCAACATTGGCAAGAGCGCTGACAACCAGGCTGTCAAAGCCCTTGTCCTTCATGAGCAGGGCAACGGCTTCTTCGGGCTGCATGCCCGCTCGGTAGGAACGTGGGCTGACCATGGCGCAGAAAGCGTTGACCACTGCCAGAATGCGCGCATTGTGATTGATGGTCTCCCCGGCAAGATGCTGGGGCAGGCCCGTGCCGTCCATGCGCTCGCCCATCTGGAAGACGGCGTCCGGCACTGGCAGGTTGAACTGCATGTCGCGCAGGATGCCATAGGCATACTCCGGCGCGCGCATAACTTCCGCCTGTTCCTCGGGGGTGAGCTTGCCCTTCTTGGTGAGCAGCTCGCGCGGCACAAAGATTTTGCCCACCTGCGAAAGGCGGGCCGCAAGCCGCAGGGTTTCCCTGTCCTTGTCGGGCAGGCTCATGGCGCCGGAGAGCAGGTCTGCCACATGCTCCATCTTCATGGAGTGCCCAATGAGGTTCACGTCCACACTTTCAATGGCCCGCACAAGGGCGGCAATGCTGTTGGCCTGACGTTCACGCGCGGCCTCGGCACGGCGGCGGAATTCCGTAATATCCTGAAAAATGCCCACGCAGCCGCCCTTGCCTTCTTCCCCTGGATTATCGTGATCTTCAAAGGGAAACAGGGTCACGCGGAAAAGGCGCACATCCCCGGGTTGAGGAACAGAAATCTCGATGCTGCCTTCCTTGTCGCTGGCGCTCACCTGAGCCATGCCCTCCATGAGCCGAAGGGCGGCATCTTCCGGCAGGGCCTCGCCCACGGGGATTCCCTTGAGGGAATCCTCATCCTTGCCCGCCATCTGGCAAAAGGCCGGGTTGCACATCTGCAAGCGACCGTTTTTGTCCATGAGCATAAGCCCAGCCTGCAATGAGGCATTGACGCTGTCGAGCATGATCTTCTGCTGGCGGATAAGCGTGTACAGATGCTTGAAATGCTGGGCAGTGGCCCTGTGCGAGCGACTTACAAGCGAAGCCCAGATAAAGGCCAGCAAAAGCGCCGTGCCAAGACTGCCAAGAATGCCCAGACCGTATATCTGCTTTGCCTGGCTTTCCACCAGCGCATCAACCATGTCTGCCGGGGCCTCAATGGTCACAAGCCAGCCCAGACTGTTCATGTAACTGCCGAGGGAATAGGCCTCGCCGCCGCCCACAAGCCCCTGCCTACGCTTGAAACCAAGACCGTCAGCCAGAGCCACCTGCTGCACTGGCTCAAGCGCAGGTTTGCCATCGCGCAGCAGCACGGCCTCTGTGCCGCTGCCGCCAGCCTGCAAAATGCGCGGCAGCAGTCCGCCGTACTGATCCTGCCGCTGGGCAAGAAATGCAGTCAGCACCCTGTCCACAGGAAGAGTGGCAAAAAGCACGGCAACGGGAAGACTTTCTCCCCGCCCCAGCACTTCGTACATGGGATCGGCCAGATCAATAACCATTACATCGCCAAGGGCGCGCACAGGGCCAAAAACAACAGTTTTTCTGTCCACGGCGCGAGTCACAAGGCCCACCTGGGCCTCGCCAAGGGGCGCGTCCCCTTTGCTCGCCACAAAGGGGTTGCCCTTGGGCGAAACAATCCGTGCAGAAACCCAGTTTTTGCCGCGCGCAAAGTCGCGCAGCAAATCCTGCATATAGCCCATCTGCTCGGCAAGATTGCGCAACGATTCATCGCCGTTTTCCATGGCATCAGGCGCGGAAAGGCGCGCCTCGCCATCGGAGCCAAGGTTGCGCACATCCACGGCAAACAGGCGGAACATCTCCGCGCTGCTCACAAGCCGCGCCTGCTCAACAACGGTTGCATGCCACGCGCGGATGGATTCCAGCGATTTATCCACCCACGATTGCTGCATTTCACGCTGGTTATTCAGAATATCCTGCGTAACGTTCTTGAGCTGCAAGGTGCAGAGGCCGTAGGCCACAGCCGCCGCCACAGCAAAAAGCGACAGGCTGACAGCAGCTACGGCGGCTTTTTTCAGACGGTAGCGACCAGCAACGGACTGCTCATTAAGTTCCTGCGTTTTCATAGGCTTATCCTATAGTACATTGCGCATTAACGTACCTTTTGCGGTGAAACACCGCCCACACAAAGGGTGCGGGCTGCGCGCTGCATGCCTGCAACGGCTCTAGTTTATCTTGCGGCCCTTCAGATGGGCCCAGCGACCGAATTCATTGACCGAATACTGCGGGCTGTACTGCCGCACCTTGGTGTGCGAAAGCACTGAATTACTGAGATTATCCAGAATAAAGGCATCGTCGTTCAGGTACACGACCAGAACAGCATGGGCAAAATTTCTGATTGTGTCACGCACAACCACAACACGCATGCTTTCGGGCGGAATGCCCAATTCCTTAAGAGTAAAATACTTGATAATGGAATAGTCTTCGCAGTCGCCAGACTTTTTAAGAAACTCCGCCGGAATTTCCCAATAATCTTCCTGCCGCCAGTTGACGATGTCTTCCACATAGGGCCACGTATTCCAGAAAGAATTTACGTAGCGCAGCAGTTCCATCTTGTTGTTAAGCGGGGCTTTTGACTTGAAGGTGTCCCAGGTAACGCCTTTTTTGAACACTTTGCCGGGTATGAATATGGGATCCATCTGGTTGCGCTTGAGCAGATCAAGCCAGCCCGGCAGAGTGGATAAGGGGCGTTTGAACTCCACAGTGCCGAAAAGCTGCACCTTGGAATCGTGCGCTGCTGCTGGCTGTGCTGCGGATTGCGCCGCGCCTTTTGCGGCATCCGGTGCCGCGACCTTGGCGGGGGCGTTGACTGCGGCGGAAGAATCTGACTTTCCAGTTGATTGCGATGGATCCGGGGATGGGAGCTGATCTGCGTTATCAGCATCCGGCTGCATCTGAGCGCTGGAATCAGCGCCTGCCTGCTGGATTGTCTGGGGGACTGGCTGCCTATCTGGTTGGAGGCCTCTTTGCTGGTCAGCAGGGGGCAAAACAGCGTTTACCCCAGTATTGACGTTCTGTTCAGCTCCCGTGCTCGCCTGCTCAGTGGCGACAACAGGCGGCGCTGCATTATTTTCCGCAGCAGCGGAAGATACGGCAGGCGGCTCGGAAACTTCGGCATTGCCAATGGCTGCGCGGGGTTGCAGATTGAGCGAACCTGCCAGAGCGGGGTTCCAGCCATAGGCCCAAAACAGCAGACACGCCAAAAGGGCCGCCATACCCCCAGAAAGGGCCGCGACCAAAGCAAATTTGGAATATCGAAGTTTGGGCATAGGCTAACCGATTACAGGTATGCATGTTGCGGCATACTATACTGCCGCCTATGGGGCGTCCAGTGTGCCAGCGGCGTTTCGGCTTATTTTTCGGCAGGCTAGGCCCCAGCGCCACCTAGTGCCGTGCCCATGCACCATTCCTCAATAAAGCATTGCAGAATATTGCGGCGCACATCTGCCAGAGGCAACCATACCCGCCCGGAAGCTGCAAAATTTCACAATACTGCCGCAAGAGCCAGTATGGGGGGGCGGATGCGCCTAAGTGCGAGCTTCTGCCAGCGCTGTCACATCAAGCCAGTGCCGCACCTGTACATCCTTGCCCGCCGCAGCTGAAAGCTGCATGACGCAACCGCTGCACCCGGTGACAATGTGCCGGATTTCAGGGGCAAAGCCTTCAAGGCATTTGCGCGCCATGTCTGCTGAAAGGTCGGGGTTGGACATTTTCAGTATGCCGCCCATACCGCAGCACAGGCCAGTGCCTTTTTTCAAGCCCGGCAGCCCCGCCGTGAGCAGGGGCAAATCAGGATCATCAGAACCCCAGTGGCAAGGTTGATGATAACCCACCGCTGCCGGGGCCTTTCCTGTGGGGCTGATTTGCGACCCCACAAGCAGGGAGGAAAGCCCAACGCACTTCTGCTTCCACTCCTTGCCCTCCTCCGCCGACATAACGGCGGTGTAGCCATCCAGGCTGTGCTTGCACGAGGCGCAAAAGCTCGCCATTACAGGCTTGCCAGCCTTGCGCCAAAGCTCAAGGTTGCGCTCGCGCACTTCTGCCAGGGCCCCCAACTGCCCGGCATGGTGCAACGTGCCGCCGCAGCAGGCAAAATCCGCTATGTCCACAAGGTCGTATCCCCAGCCTGCCAGCAGTTGCCGGGCAGTGGATATCCAGTGGGGACGGGCATTTTTAGCCGTGCAGCCGCTGAACAGGGCCACCCTGACGCCGCTGACCTTCTGGCTGGGCCGCAGGGTCATCCATGGTTCGCAAGGCTCCAGATCAACCAGCGCGCGGGCGGTTTCTACAGAAGACCGCAACACGCCGGGAATAACGGAATCCGGCGCAAGCATGGCGATTTTGCCCGCCATGGGCCACAGTGGGCCTGCGCGGCGAATCCACATATCCCAGAGAGTTTGCGTCCAGTGAGGATTACGTGCCCGCGCCTCGGCCAGCAAATCACAGGTGGAAAGCTTGCGCGCGCAGGCCTGCTGGCATCGCTCGCACCCGGCGCAGAGACGCGCCAGTTCGCGGATATCCTCCCAGGGCAGGGACGAATCCGGGCTGCCGCCGAACTCGGGATCAATCTGCTCCAGAAGCAGGCGCTTGCCCTTTGGCGCGTATTCCTCACGCTTGAAGAGCGCGTACACAGGGCAGACGTTCAGGCATTCGCCGCATTGCGTACAGCCGCGTTTCATTTCAGTACCCCTTGCCGGGATTGAGAATGCCGTTGGGATCAAAGACACCGCGTAGACGGAGCATGAGGGCATGTTCCTTCTGCCCGAGCTGCTTGCCAACTTCTTTCAGGCATCCGCCGCCGTGCTCGCCAGAAAGACTGCCGCCACATTCAAGCGCTGCCGCATCCAGTTCGTGGTGGGTTTTCAGCGTGCGGCGGGCATCGTCAGCGTCAGAGGCATCGTAATGCAGATTGGCGTGGATGTTGCCGTCGCCCGCATGCCCAAAGGCGATAAGGCGCTTGCCGTTGCTGGCGGCAATTTCTTCAAATCTGCGCACGGCCTTGAGAATGGAGCCGCGCGGCACGGCCATGTCGCCGCCGATGCGGTCTGGGCCGAGCACGTAGGAGGCCGCCGAAACCCTGCGTCTGTAGGCCCACAGTTTGTCTTCCTCTTGCTTGCCTACGCCCTCCATGCGCCACAGGGCGTCATCAAGCTGGTTGGCAAGGCGGATATTTTCTAGCGGCACAGTCTCCTTGCTGCCGTCCACCTGAAACAGCAGCAGCGATTTGACGCTGTCCGGCCACGGCACCTCGCCGGTTCTGGCAAGGATTTCCAGCACGGTTTCATTCATGAATTCCACCGCGCAGGGCAGAATACCTGCGGCAAAAACCTTGCTCATGGAGGCCAGGGCGGTATCCAGCGAAGGATAACCCACAAGCACCGATGCCGAGGCCTCGGGCCTGGGCAAAAGCTTGAGAATAAGCCTGGTCACAATGCCAAGGGTGCCCTCGCTGCCCACAAAGAGCCGCCCGAGGTCAAGGCCTATGACATCCTTGTGGGAGCGGCCCCCGAACTTCACCAGTTCGCCGCCGGGCAACACGGCCTCCAGGCCAAGCACGTAATCGCGGGTGACGCCGTATTTTACGGCGCGCAGGCCCCCGGCGCAGGTGATGACATTGCCGCCAACGCTGGTTGCCTTGCCGCTAGCCGGATCCGGCGGGTAAAACATGCCCAGCTTTTCGCACTCGGCCTGAAGCAGAGCCGTATTAACGCCCGGTTCCACCACGGCAACAAAATCTTCCTTATTGATCTCGATAATTTTATCCATGCCCAGCATGGAAACCACAATGCCGGGAACCGTGGGCACGCACCCGCCGGAAAGGCTGGTGCCGCGCCCTCGCGGATGCACAGCCACATGCTCCGCATCTGCCCATCGCATAAATTCGCACAGTTGCCCGGCACTCTCGGGCCGAACCATGGCCAGCACCGTACCTGTAAGCAGGCTGGCATCGGATGCGTAAACGCGCAGCACCTTGGGGTCAAAGGACACGCCGCCCTTGAACAAATCCACAAGAAACTTCTTGTGCTCAGGGGTGAGCGAGGTCAGAAATTCCCCTGTCATGGCATACTCCAGTGCGGTTATTGCTGCGCAGTAATATTCATTCGGCGGGCTGCCGAAAGGGATACACAAAAAACCTGCTCTGCATGCCCCCGCCTGCCGCACAGGGCGCAATCTGCCATGCAGCGCCACTGTGGAGGATGAGCCAACGGGCAGCAGAAAAGCCTCTGATTACGGGCCATTGGCGGCAAATTATCAGACGCTGACCAGTTGCGACAACATAGCGCAGGACGAAAATGATGTCACTCCCGCACGAAAAACGGCAACCGCAGAACGGTTGCCGTTGTCCTTTTCTGGCGATCGAGCTTTGTCAGTCTATGCCGACTGGTCTTTCAGCTCCTTGATAAGACCGGAAAGCGACAGAGCCAGATCTTCCAGCCGCCGGGTGGCCTGGAGCGAGGCCTCGGCGCGCTCGTCCGTCTGCCCGGCAATGGCGTTGATTTCGTCAATGGACTTGTTGATTTCTTCAGATGTGGCGGCCTGCTGCTCTGCCGCAGTGGCGATGGACTGAATCTGCCCTGCCGACTGGTTTGTGCTGGTGACAATGTCGCCCAGCGCCGCGCCGGATTCGCCCGCCAGCGATGAGGCGTGGTCAAGCCCCTGCACGGCTTCTTCCACAGACTGCACGTTGATTCCGGCTACCCGCTGGATGGAGAGGATGGAGTCGCTCACTTCCTTGGTGGCATGCATGGTCTTTTCCGCCAGTTTGCGCACTTCATCGGCCACAACTGCAAAGCCTCTGCCCGCCTCGCCCGCGCGGGCGGCCTCAATGGCCGCATTCAGGGCCAGCAGGTTTGTTTGATCGGCTATGTCTTCAATGGTGGTCATGATTGCGCCGATGCCGTGGGCCTGTTTATCCAGATCACCCATGGCTTCGCGCAGTTCAAGAGCCTTCTGCTCCGAGGCGCGCATGGCCTCAAGCGACCGCCCCACTACCTCGGCGCCCTGATTGGCCTTGTCCCTCGCATCCGTGCCCTGGGCCGCGGCATGCGAGGCGTTTTTGGCGACCTCAAGCACGGTGGAGTTCATTTCTTCCATGGCCGTGGCGGTTTCGTGGATGCGCTGCCGCTGCACGAGCGTGGCCTCGCGGATGTCTTCTGAACTGCTTGAAAGGGTGCTCACTTCCTGGTGGAGCATCTGCACCATATGTTCGAGCTGGCGCGCTGCTTCAAGCATGCCTTCGGCCTTGGCGCGCTCGGCGTGCAGGCGGGCGGCCTCGGCCTCGCGCGTGGCGTCATTTGCTGCTGCGGCCTGTTGCTGCGCTTCAACAGTTTTGGCTTCAATTTCAGAAATATTGGATTTAAGGGTGGCGCTCATGGAATTAAGGGACTCAAAAATCACGCCCATTTCGTCAACGCGGCGGTTGACGAGGCTGCCATACACACCAGCGGAAATATCCTTGAGAAACACGCCCACGGTCTTCAAAGGTGTAATGATAAGCCGCCCGGCCAGCACCCAGATACCTATGCAAATGCCTAAGAGGCTTGCCAGCATGCCGGTGGCAAACTGCCACAAGGCGGCGTTGACAGGCTCCATGAGTTCACTTTTTTCAATGAGGCCGATAAACTTCCACTTGAGCTCCGGCGAGTTGTACACCACAGCTTCATACTGCTTGCCGCTGATGACAGCCTCGCCCGTTGCCCCGCCGGATTTGAACAGCGTAGCCAGAGCATCGTTGCCGATGCCGTCTATTTTCTGAAAATTGTGCTGCGGAGTTTTGGGGTCGGAAATAACCACCCCGTCATCCTGCACCAGAACAACAAAGCCCGTGCGGCCAATATGCACGTTTTTAATAAGGTCTGTGAGGGTGCCCAGCGTAATATCTATGGCCGCAACGCCGGTAACTTTGCCGCTGCTGTCGCGCACGGCGCGGCAGGCGCTGACCATGGGTTGCCCATCGGTGCTTCTGTAGGCGCTGGTAATATAGCTTTTGGCAGGATCAGACACTGCCATGCCCCACCAGGGGCGCTTGCGCGGGTCGTAACCACCGGGCTGGGTTTTACCGACTACGGGACTGTTGAGCACAAATGCGCCTTCCATATTGCCCGCATAAACATTGGTATATGAGGGGTGCGATTCCCGATACAGACGGAACAGGGCATCCAGCGCCTTGCCAGCAGTATCGTCCGCCGCAGCACTTGATGGCGTGGGTTCAGTTGCTGTTACGTGACTTGTGGTCATCTGGGGCAATTGCGCCATCAGGGGATCAGCAGCCAGCATGCCAACGTTGAGCTTGTATTCATCAAACATGGCTGTGACAACATTGCTGACCTGCCGCAGTTCGCCAATGGCGGACTTGGCGAAGCTTTCTTCTGAAAGCGTTGCAATGCCCCGCGACGTAAGGGCAAACAGTATGCCCATGGGTATGATGATGATTGCCGCAATACCAAGCATCAGCTTGAGCGATATGGATCTGTTCATAACAAGCCCTTTTGCAAGTGTAGAATTCTGCTTACAGTATCCACAAGATACGTTGCTATTGTTGCAGCCATCATACAGTTCTGGGACACTTTTGCTCATATAAAATTTTTGTCTGCAAGATCAGCCCCTTCAATGGAGAATATTGAGGGGGGCAAAATGCAGAGATGCCGCTTCTGTATTAATCGGAAGACGGCGGGAAAGGATTATGGTGTCAGGAATAAAAATAAAGGAAACGAAGGCGATTAATACCAGCACAATATTTATAACAAACCTGCAAAATAGGTTATATATTTTACACAAGACATCTTTAAAACAAAACAATTGATAAATCAGAACAGCAGGTTCCAGTTGCTGCGGTATGTCTGGGTTGTGCTTATGACAATATAAATCCACATGAGTCGCTCCCGCACGGGGAGCGACGCTGACCTGCTGCGTGTAGAAGTTCTTCTTGATGCTTCAATCCACGCTCCCGCACGGGGAGCGACCGCATATCTTCCGTAAGAGCCGATGTTGTAATCTGCTTCAATCCACGCTCCCGCACGGGGAGCGACACCACACGCGCAGATTATTGCGCCTACCCACCAGCTTCAATCCACGCTCCCGCACGGGGAGCGACCAAAAGAATTTGAAGAAGCGCGCAGATCCACAACGCTTCAATCCACGCTCCCGCACGGGGAGCGACTGTAGTCAATGCCGACGACAAACGCTTGCAACGTGCTTCAATCCACGCTCCCGCACGGGGAGCGACCATTCATGAGCGTGTTGTATTTGCTGTAACCAGCGCTTCAATCCACGCTCCCGCACGGGGAGCGACCGCCGAACTCCAGCACACGCCCCTGTGTGGCGCTGCTTCAATCCACGCTCCCGCACGGGGAGCGACCCTCGCTCCACGATGTTTTTACCGGGTCGCTTGAGCTTCAATCCACGCTCCCGCACGGGGAGCGACCTTCGGCCACAGGGTTAAGCAGCATCTGACAGGCGCTTCAATCCACGCTCCCGCACGGGGAGCGACCCCCCTGACCATCCAGCGGCCCATGAGCGCGGGCGCTTCAATCCACGCTCCCGCACGGGGAGCGACACTGGCGGACAAATCTTATCTCCTGCCGCTGAATGCTTCAATCCACGCTCCCGCACGGGGAGCGACGTTTGTGACCGCCCTGAATGTGTCGACAGGCACAGGCTTCAATCCACGCTCCCGCACGGGGAGCGACGTGGGAAACCGACAAGGCGACTGCGCAGGTCGATGCTTCAATCCACGCTCCCGCACGGGGAGCGACTGCATATTCGTGCAGAAGCTTTACCATCTCCGTTGCTTCAATCCACGCTCCCGCACGGGGAGCGACGCAGTGATTGTTGAAAATGAGATTCCTTTAACTGCTTCAATCCACGCTCCCGCACGGGGAGCGACAATATGCCCGATATGCTTGCCCAAAGTAATGGTGCTTCAATCCACGCTCCCGCACGGGGAGCGACGTAGCCCCGTATTCGGACATGCTTTCCCATGTCTGCTTCAATCCACGCTCCCGCACGGGGAGCGACCAAACGACATGGGCGGGCGCGGGGATGTGCAAGTGCTTCAATCCACGCTCCCGCACGGGGAGCGACTGGTGCCTATTTTATCGGCGCTTATGCACACGATGTGCTTCAATCCACGCTCCCGCACGGGGAGCGACACAGCGCCTGCGCGGTATGTGCGGCCAGGCCTGGCTTCAATCCACGCTCCCGCACGGGGAGCGACGTAGCATCACAGGCCCCACACTCGGTTGCCGGGCTGCTTCAATCCACGCTCCCGCACGGGGAGCGACTCAGATATCCTTCATTGCGGTGCGTGTGGCAAAGCTTCAATCCACGCTCCCGCACGGGGAGCGACCAAATACGCCGAAGACCTTACCAGGGCTGATCTTGCTTCAATCCACGCTCCCGCACGGGGAGCGACCTGAGATTATTTTGACCACGAGCGGCGAGGCCGAGGCTTCAATCCACGCTCCCGCACGGGGAGCGACGCACATGCGCAACGGCTGCCATCTTCCCAACGTTGCTTCAATCCACGCTCCCGCACGGGGAGCGACGCGGCGATTGCTGCCTTGTGTCTGGTCTACGGGGGCGCTTCAATCCACGCTCCCGCACGGGGAGCGACTATGCAGCAACCGCGCTGCCCTGCGCGTCAGCGTGCTTCAATCCACGCTCCCGCACGGGGAGCGACGAGCAGGCGCGTGGAGCCTTTGCGTGGATGTTTGCTTCAATCCACGCTCCCGCACGGGGAGCGACCCATTCCACGCAGGACATACGCCGTAGTGGGGCAGCTTCAATCCACGCTCCCGCACGGGGAGCGACGTGCGCGAGGCCGGAAAGCTGCTCGACCACCTCGTGGCTTCAATCCACGCTCCCGCACGGGGAGCGACGCTATATGGACAGGCCAGAATCTGAATTAGTTGAGCTTCAATCCACGCTCCCGCACGGGGAGCGACCCACGGCTGGCGGTGTGCATGCTCTCAACGCTGGCGCTTCAATCCACGCTCCCGCACGGGGAGCGACAGTACAGACGGCCTGCTTGCCCTGCACTGTGCACAGCTTCAATCCACGCTCCCGCACGGGGAGCGACTTTTTGCCGTGGCAGCACTGGTCGTCATGTGGTGGCTTCAATCCACGCTCCCGCACGGGGAGCGACCGTTAGAGGCTTCCCGCAAGGGCGTTTTGCTCTTGCTTCAATCCACGCTCCCGCACGGGGAGCGACCTTAAGGCGCAGATGTTTGAACGGCAGGTTCAGGCTTCAATCCACGCTCCCGCACGGGGAGCGACTGCCGCGATATGGAATTGCTGTGTAGTCGTCAGGGCTTCAATCCACGCTCCCGCACGGGGAGCGACAAGTAAACGGATAAGTAAACGCGGAATTTGGTGCGCTTCAATCCACGCTCCCGCACGGGGAGCGACTGTGCAGGAAATGCGCAATATGACCGCGCACAGGGCTTCAATCCACGCTCCCGCACGGGGAGCGACCATCCCCTTTGGCGGTGAACTTACCGCCTACGGTGCTTCAATCCACGCTCCCGCACGGGGAGCGACAGACGCCACGGCTGCATCTTGGGGTGTGCAAAATGCTTCAATCCACGCTCCCGCACGGGGAGCGACAGAGGCCTTGAAGCCGCGCACGGCCACCTCGTTGCTTCAATCCACGCTCCCGCACGGGGAGCGACCCCGGAAAATCTCGCCACGCCGAGCGCCCGTATAAGCTTCAATCCACGCTCCCGCACGGGGAGCGACACATGCGACGACGACGCCAAGTCGCTTGAGTGGGCTTCAATCCACGCTCCCGCACGGGGAGCGACACTTTTGACCATGTTCCGCAGCTTTGCTGACGTGCTTCAATCCACGCTCCCGCACGGGGAGCGACGCAGGCCGTCCGCTTGTTGCGTCCATGCGCAGCGCTTCAATCCACGCTCCCGCACGGGGAGCGACCCGTCAAAGCCAAAACGGCGCGCAACCTGCGCCAGCTTCAATCCACGCTCCCGCACGGGGAGCGACCTTGGCGATCACGTCAGGCTCAGGTTTTCCGGGGCTTCAATCCACGCTCCCGCACGGGGAGCGACACCATATAACGATGGTGGCGCGACCTGGGCGCTTGCTTCAATCCACGCTCCCGCACGGGGAGCGACCGCATCAACGGCGGCGTTCAGGGCGTCCACGTCGCTTCAATCCACGCTCCCGCACGGGGAGCGACGCTCAGTGTGCTTTCCAATAGGTTATGATCTTCAGCTTCAATCCACGCTCCCGCACGGGGAGCGACCTTCCCTCACGGGACTTTCCTTCCCTGTACGCGTGCTTCAATCCACGCTCCCGCACGGGGAGCGACCGCTAACTTCCAGACTTGTATACACATTATCCGGGCTTCAATCCACGCTCCCGCACGGGGAGCGACGCGTGTCGTGGCTCCCGCGATGGTCGCCATCAATGCTTCAATCCACGCTCCCGCACGGGGAGCGACTGGGTATGGGTCATTGAGTTTTCCAAGGTCGACCAGCTTCAATCCACGCTCCCGCACGGGGAGCGACACAGCCCATGACCGCATGGGGCTTGTTTCCGCTGCTTCAATCCACGCTCCCGCACGGGGAGCGACCAAGGCGTCCCCGGTGTTGCGTGGTATCGCTGCGGCTTCAATCCACGCTCCCGCACGGGGAGCGACCAAATTGCACCCGGCAAACAGCGGCACCGCGCGCGCTTCAATCCACGCTCCCGCACGGGGAGCGACCGTGCAGCATATCGGCTTGGCGGCGAGTGCATAGGCTTCAATCCACGCTCCCGCACGGGGAGCGACTTACGGCAATGCTCTCTCCGATTGGGCCGTGTTGCTTCAATCCACGCTCCCGCACGGGGAGCGACACCGCTTCCGCCGCAAATTGGGCAGGGGATGGGAGCTTCAATCCACGCTCCCGCACGGGGAGCGACTGCCTCGTTTTTAGCGCAAATATTATTTTACAAAGCTTCAATCCACGCTCCCGCACGGGGAGCGACCCAGGCGTAGCACGAAATCAACTGGCGCCACAAGCTTCAATCCACGCTCCCGCACGGGGAGCGACTGAGCATGGTGAGCATGCCACAAGGGCGTGACATGCTTCAATCCACGCTCCCGCACGGGGAGCGACCGGAGCAGGGGAAGGGGCAGGCGCGGGGGCATCAGCTTCAATCCACGCTCCCGCACGGGGAGCGACAATTTACGCCATATTGCAAGCTTGTGTACGCGATGCTTCAATCCACGCTCCCGCACGGGGAGCGACACGGCTGTACATGCTGCGCGGTGCCGGAGCAGGGGCTTCAATCCACGCTCCCGCACGGGGAGCGACGCCGATGAGGAGGCCGCAATACTGCTCAAAGGCGAGCTTCAATCCACGCTCCCGCACGGGGAGCGACTTTTTGCAGTGGCCGCGTTGGTCGTGATGTGGTGGCTTCAATCCACGCTCCCGCACGGGGAGCGACTGCTTGCGCGGCTGGGGGCGGCGGCGGTTACGGGGCTTCAATCCACGCTCCCGCACGGGGAGCGACTGCGCGCCACAACGCCGGAAAAAGCAATTGTGCAGGCTTCAATCCACGCTCCCGCACGGGGAGCGACCAGGGGCTTACGCCAACGGCGCTGGCGCTGGTGGAGCTTCAATCCACGCTCCCGCACGGGGAGCGACACTCTGGCATGGTGCCACGTTGAAAACTGCGTCTGCTTCAATCCACGCTCCCGCACGGGGAGCGACATTATGTTGCTAAAAACTGGTCAATGTATGTTGAGCTTCAATCCACGCTCCCGCACGGGGAGCGACTGAAGCTTATTTATTAAATATTATCAATGAATCTGCTTCAATCCACGCTCCCGCACGGGGAGCGACGAAAAAATGTTGTATTATTTACATTAGAAATGAGGCTTCAATCCACGCTCCCGCACGGGGAGCGACTCTTTATTTTTAATATAATTATTTTTTAAGAAAGCTTCAATCCACGCTCCCGCACGGGGAGCGACTGTGACCATTTTTCGCCTTTGCCCTGCAATGATATGCAGGGCATTTTTCGAGAGGGCCACGAACCTCGAATAAAATTTGCACTAAGCAAAACTACTCAAAAAATTTACTACAATAAAATCATATTGTTAAAAAATCGAGTACCTCCCAGAAAAATGCTGTGCGCTTCAGGTTCTCGCGGGTTGTCTACCAGAAGTACACATATCTCCTCCTCTGCCACTCTGGTCTCTGCTGACACTCTCAGCCTGCCACTTCGTATTATATTCGTTTTCTACAGAATCAGCGTTCCCTGAGGATCATATGATGGTTTTGCCCCAACATGCTCCACGCGATTTTTCCAGTTCGCGCCCAAAAAGTAAAAGCGCAGGCTATCTTTTTCCTCATCCATGCAGTCCAGCAAATTATTGCGTAAGGCAACCCATTGGGCAGGATCAACCACGCACTCAAAAACAGAAAACTGCACGCGCTGCCCCCAATTTTCACAATGACGGGCAATTTTGCGCAGACGGCGCTTTCCAGCCGCATCCTGTGTATTTACATCGTAGCTTACCAGCACAAGCATGACGTCACCGAATCACAAAGGGTGGGTAAGCATCCAGATCGCCACGCAGGTATCGGGCGAGCAAACGCGCCTGACAATGATATAACAGGCCTGCCGCCATTTTTTCCTGCAAAAAAGGATGCTCCACAGTCTCCTGTTTTCGCTCCTGCCATGCAGAGATCACATCTTTGCGCGTGGCATCGTCCATAATCACCGCGCCAGATTCTGTTTTACGAAAGCCTTTGGCCTTCACTTGCCCGCGGTTGATAAGCGTGCAAGCCAGGCGATCTGCCAAATACGGGCGAAATTCTTCCATTATGTCCAGAGCCAGACTGGGGCGTCCGGGCCTGTCGCGGTGCAAAAAGCCCACAGCAGGATCAAGCCCGCAGCTTTCCAGCGCCCCGCGAACATCGTGCGCCAGAAGTGTATATAGAAAGGAAAGAAGGCAGTTAACAGCATCGAGAGGTGGACGGCGGTTGCGGCCATCAAAGCGGAAGGCGGTGTCTTTTGCCTGAATAAGGTTGGCAAATACGCCAAAATACACTTGCGCCGCCTCACCTTCAACGCCGCGCACCATATTGAGCGGCAAAGGCTCGCGCAGGCGGGCAAGGCATTGGGCCAGCCGGGCCACTGCTGCGTCAAGACTTGCAGTCGGCCTCTCGCGCGCTGCGCGCATCAGCACCGTGCGACAATTGGCGATTTTGCCGATTACCATAGCGGAGGCAATGGCGGCAGACGCCGCATCATCATCCGCACGGCGGTATTGCTCACGCCGCAACAGCACATTGCCGCTCACTGGCCCGTGCATGGATGCCAGAAACCGCCCATATTGGGTCAACCACGACACTGTTACACCGTTTTCCGCGCAGTGACCCAACAAAAAAGGACTGCACGAAATCTGCCCAAACAGCACAAGCCCGCCAAGCGTGTGGATGGGGATTTTTCCTTTAAGCGCATCTCCCTGGTACACGGCCACGCATTCGCCGTCTTTAGCCAAATA
The DNA here is from genome assembly GCF_053570665.1 of Desulfovibrio intestinivivus. NCBI lineage: Bacteria > Pseudomonadati > Thermodesulfobacteriota > Desulfovibrionia > Desulfovibrionales > Desulfovibrionaceae > Desulfovibrio > Desulfovibrio intestinivivus. The sequence continues at coordinate 2,940,694 of NZ_JBRBQT010000001.1, forward strand.
ACTTTCTTGAGTTGTAACAAACAGTGTATTGAGCAGCGGTTTCATATGCTCTCCAGCACGGATTGCAGATAGCTCGCAGCCGAGGTCTGCGGAGCAAGGGGCAGGCAGGCGTCGCTCAGCGAGCACGCCGGGCAGATGTTGTTGGATATTTCCAAAGGCGGAGGCGCAGGGGTAAGCCCTTTATTCAACAAATCCTGCACGGCAAGAATAGTGGCGCGGGTTTCATCCCGCAGGGCGTCGTCAAGAGCGACTACTTGCCGCCGCCGGGTTTTGCCGTAAAACAACGCCCCTTCAGGAATGGAGACTCGCAGCATTTCTTCGAGACAGAGGGCTTGAGCGCAGAGCTGGATACGGTCTGCCGCCATGCTTTTGGGGCGGCCCCGCTTGTATTCGACAGGGTACGGCTGCCAGACATTGCCGTGCCGATGAAACTCCACAATGTCTGCCTGCCCTGTCAGGCCAAGAGCGCGCGAGCAGAGCAGCAGCCCTGAAACAGTTTTGCAGTCGCCGCGACTTTCAGATGCGTTGCTGTGGGCTTTTTCGTGCAGCTGACGGCCCTCGGCAGTGTACACGTTTTCCGTCCAGAGCTGTTCCAGATGGATGAGCGCACACTGCCGGGGGCAGAACAGATAATGCTGCAAAGCCGATATGGGAATGGAATCGGCTGGGGGATGGTGATGCATGGTGGCTTCCTTGATAAAGGATGAGTGCCCCCTCCCATCGGGAGGGGGCCTGTATGCCACAACTAATCACTTCAAACACGTTTCAATCCACACTCAATACTTGAGCGACTGCCAAATTCCAAAGAGATGGCACAACATGATTCAAGGTATGCATATCTAACTATTGACAGACCAAGAAAGCACACCGTATTGAAAACGGGAACTTGGAGAGCCTTCCGTTCGATCCCCAAAACCTTACTGGAAGGCTCTCCCCTTTAACGGCGACCGCCACGTCCCCATAGAACAGCCGCCTTCGACTAATAAGACTCTCATTCTGTCCTCCCGAAAACAAATAGCTAACCTTACGGGTAGCCTCTAACGGGAAAAATAATTTTTTTAAAAACTAAAGTCAACATTCGTGTTTGAAGTTATTAAAATAAAATCATTCTAAAAGGAAAAAATGCTTATAACCCCGTTAGCTGTGGGCTTTTTCGTGCAGCTGACGGCCCTCGGCAGTGTGCACGTTTTCCGTCCAGAGCTGTTCCAGATGGATGAGCGCACACTGCCGGGGGCAGAACAGATAATGCTGCAAAGCCGATATGGGGATGGAATCGGCTGGGGGATGCATGGCTGCCCTTACAGAAGGCGCATCAACGTTATGCCGTTGGGCAAACCTTTTTCCTCGACAGAGATCACATAGTCGCTGAATGCACGAGGGGGATTGGCCGCGTTGGGTGCATGGCTTATCGCCACTCGTTCAAAAAGTTCGCCAGAACGGGCATTACCAAGGTGGCTATCGTGTTTGAACACAATCAGTCCGCGTGGGTTCATTTCGCCACGCGCAGCTGCCCTGTCGTGCTCAAAAGCATTAAGGAGCGATTCCCACAAAAGTTCCAGATCGTCCTGACAAAACTTTGTTTTTGCGGCATCGGTGGCAGAAATAAAGCCGTGCATACGGTACAATGCGTATGGAACAGTGTTTTTTCTGCCAAATGTCGAAGCAAATTCCCTGTTCTTGTCTTCCTGTTTTTTTGCGTCATCTTCCGTAGTGACGGCACAACGCGAAACTGTATGTTCGGCCTGATAGATACGATCTTGTGAACGGGCAAACGTCAGCTGCACCGGGCCTCTAACCGTTCCGGCAGGCTTTTTACCCGTACTGAGCACTGCGCCAAATGTGCGAATATCAAAATAATTTTCGCAAAGATTTTCCTGCCGCTGTTTTGGTGTTTCACCCTCTGCGGCTTCAATAATTGTATTCAGCACTGATTCTTGACGAATAAAAATGTTATATGGCTTTGCATAGGCATGCTTCAATTGCACATAATTGCGCACTTTGCGTTTGATGCACACATCCGTAACCAGCCCTTCCTGATTTTCTGCATCTGCACGGGGCAAATTGGCTTGGTCAGGATCACCGTTAGGGTTGCCGTCCTTGACGTCAAAAATAAAAACAAAGTCATACCTGTTTTTAATGGGTTCAGACATGCTTAGACTCCCGTGCTGCTGGTTTCAATGGTGTCTTTGTTCTGCTTGTCGCTATCGGCAGTACCCTTGCCGGAAAAGTATGCCTGGCGCTGGTGATAGTAGCCAATTGCAAATTGACCCTGCTCTTCCAGAGAAAACGTTGCTGGAAAGCTCTGGATACGAGTAAACAGTTCACCAAGTTGACTATCAAGGGTCACATACAATCCTCTATTTTCATTACGCAACTTACCAAGATGCGCTTGAGATAGCTTCATCAGCCTGCCAAATGCTGGCGCCGGACTGGTGGACGCCGATGAATAAAAACGGTCACGCAGTGGCGCATTAAGATCTTTGCCCAAGGCAGCCGTTTGAATATTCTCCAGTACGGCAAAAATGCGACCAGCAATGTAGGCCACATTCGTATTTTCAGTATCCAGTTGCGGTTGCATCCTTTGCCCTCCTGCAATTTTCATGGCGGAATTTCTGTTGAGTATAAGCCTCAGCACGGCAACGCGCGCGGCTGTCACCCTGCCTTCTTCAAGGCGGATGCGGCGCAGAACGCGATCCAGCAAAGTATACGGCGGCGCTGCTCCAAGCAGGGCGCAATTCCAGAGCATTGTTGCAGCGCGGCCAAGAAATGGATCTTCCCTATCGAGCACAAACATGGTTTGCCCGCTCATTTCCTTTTTACGGTGAACGCCGCACGCCCCAGCTAGCCTGTTGAGAGAAAAAAACTGAACTTGATTTTGCTTACTTTCAAAATCCCGTTCTATAATGGCGATGTCATGAAACCATGTGGCCAGATTGGCACGCACTTTTGGAGTGGTGGTTTCAATCCAGTTACGTATGGCAATACGCGCGGCAGCACCAGAAAGCATGCAGGAATAAAAAAGGTCAGGATCCACGCTTTTGAGGCTTTCTTGCTGGGCAGTGAAGGGGGTGTTGAGCAAGGTGTGCAATGCATCATCGCGGTGGACTTTTGCCGTAGCTGACGTTGACCGGAGCAAAGAAAGAATGTCAGGAACATGATCCTGGGAGTTCTCCACAAAGGTCAACTCTGGAACAGCAGTAAGATTGCGCGTCCAAAAAATCATGGCCGTATCAGCAGACAAATTTTTGCGATTAGAATACTGCTTGTAGGGCTTGCCTTTTTCTGGCGTGCAGATGACGCCGTTATTCAAAAGGTAATTCAATCCTTCAACATACTTGCGAGCACAAGCTGTGCAGATGGAGGAATTTTCATTGCCTGTAAGGCCATAAGATTCAAAAGCGGGAGTGTTATACGAAACCAGAGCGCAACCAGAAGTTTGCCCCGCTGGAACATTTTTTATCATACCGTGGGGTTGATCTAGAATCGGGTAATCTGCCGTACCGCACAGAGAACACAACTGCCCATCTGACCGGGTGTTCTGTTTCTGCTGTGCTTCAAAGCATTCGATAACAGCTTCTTGCACATCCTTTTTTTCATGAATGCGCTGCCCTTCCCCCACAAGACAAAAGGCAAAGTTCCCTTTGGGCTTTTCTTTATCCGGCATGCTGGCAAACCTTGCAGCGGCCTTATCTATGCCATTGGCTTTATTGGCACCGTAGAAAAGCAGCACAGGATTTACTGAAGGCACATGATGAAACTGTTCAAGCTTTTGCATGAACAGCTGGTGTTTTTTCGCTTCCAATCCAAAAACTTCTTCTGCCTTATCAAGAAGCAGTCGGGCTTTGCCCTTTTTTGACAAAAGAGCTTCAGCCTTGGTTGGTTGCTTGTCTACAATTGTGATCTCAAAAAAATTGCCTTGGGCATCAATCACAATATCCGCGGTGACCACTTCTTGTTTTAGAGCATCATGGTCGCCCGGCTTACGAATGCGCTTGCCCAGTTCAACAAGTTCATTGAGCATGGGCTATCTCCTCTTCCTGCGCGGCATAAAACGCCAGCAGTTCCCGTACGCCATCACTGAGGGGGGGGCGTAGGTGGGATGAGGTCATAATTTTTTCAATCAACGAGCCATTCGCATTGCAGGCGTGTTCACAATCCAGAATGCCCGCTCGCACTGCGACATCCTGAGCAAACAAAGGCTGAGGCTTGCCATCGGCCCCGTAGTACATATCAAAAAACATGCTGCCAATTGGTATTGTATCCTCTATGGGTCGGTCGCTTTCTGTCGGCTCCATGAACTGGCAGGAGAACTCGCGCATGCCAAGAAAAGGCTGGCGGAAGCATTGCCCCTGTCGTACACGTCTGCGAAACATTTCAGCATATTTTTTTAGAGGATTTTTGGCATCATAACTGTCCTGCCATATTGAGGCTTCAATAATATAAGCAACATCACGCAAAACGATACTGGAACGCTGTGCGCGGTGTTCCTCAACATATATTGGAAAAAGCCCTTGCTTTGCATTAATTTCGTTACGTTTAATTGATGCAAAAGCGATTGAGCGCAACACCTTGATGCGGCGCACGTACCACTTGAATTCCGGTTTCCACAAAATGCAGTCAAGAATCCCCCTTGCTGCTGACTGGGTCATGCAAGGATAGGTCATTCTTTCTACCTTGAGATCCGGACGGGTAAAGCAGGCAAAGTCGCCTGTCACCTTTACGGCAAGGATGTTTTCATCCAAGTTTGCTGCCATAGGCTCTCCGGGGGTATAGGCCTGAACTTGCTCACATGATTATTCCGTCTGCATTTTGCGGTAAAACGTGCAGGCCTGTGTGTGCACTGTATTCGCCGTTCCAAATTAACAAGCCGGAATATGCCTGTTCCCAACTACCTTCACTTTTAAAAAGATCAGTATCATACACTTGTACAGAATACTGTTGCATGGCCCTAAATTCATCACGCGAAAGGGGAAGTTTTTTACGCTCTTTGGCTCGCAATGTTTCATACAGCTTGCGGCTGTCTTCATCATAATTCCACACAAATACGGGCTGTGTGTTGTTGCTGATAATTCTGTACATCGCAGATGTTGTGGCAAAATCCTGCTTTTCACGCTGTTGAGTGACGGGCTGGGGGTCTACATATAACCCCATTATCTGAGCATAATAGCGCTGAAACGTCTCGTAGGTATACAGACAATCAGGTGCCGCGGCCAGCAGCGTCGCCACTACTCCAGACTGGGTTTTGTAGAAATTGTCAGGGAATTTAGCTTCGTCCAGACAAAACAGCGTCACAATTCCTTCTGACAAAAGCCCTTCTCTGTTGCAGCGGCCTGCGGCCTGAATAATTGACTCCAGAGGTGCGAGTTCTCGAAACACACAAGGGAAATCAAGGTCAACGCCAGCTTCAACCAGTTGAGTAGAAAAGACCAGAATTTTTTTTGACTTATCTTTTACAATCGTATTTATCTTAGAAATAATCTTTTTGCGGTGGTGTGGACACATGCCAGTTGAAAGATGGTATACTGCATCCCAACCTTGCCATGAAGCTGCCTCTTTATACAACTCAAGCACAAGGCGTTTTGTGTTGGCTATTACAAGGGTCGATGAAGGCTGTACCTGAAGATTTTCAAGCAGGAGAGCCTTATTGGCCTGCCGCAAGCCGTTCAAAAACGAATAACGCACACGCTGCGTCCTGCCGAACAAATCAGCAGGATTATCTGCAAGTTCGACGATATTTTCAATTCCAGAGAATGAATCCCTCTTCTCAAATGCTGGCATTGTCGCAGTGCAAAACACAAAACTTGTATCCATGAAGTCTTGCATATCTTGCAACATATCTAGAGTCGGGAGAACTATACTCTTGGGCAAGGTTTGAACTTCATCGAGTATTACTACTGACTTGGCTATATTGTGCAATTTTCGGCACTTGCCAGGATGATTACTGAAAAGCGTTTCAAAAAATTGCACGGAAGTTGTAAGAATTATGGGAAAATCCCAATTTTCGCAGGCAAACTTTTGCTGCTCGTCTTGGTCTTTATCATCGCTCTTGAATATATAGCTGGAGTGATGTTCCAGAACGGAATCCTGACCAAGAATAGCCTTTAACCTCTGTGCCGTTTGATCTATAATATTTGTATATGGTAAAACAATAATTATTCGTTCAAGCTTGTTGGCTTTTGCATGCTCCAGAGCCCATCGAAAAGATGTAAGTGTTTTGCCAAGCCCCGTTGGCAAATTCAATGAAAAAAATCCGGTTGGCAATGTCGCCTTTTTCAGGGCTTGCTGTAGAGCTTTGGCTCGTAATTCGTTGATGGATTTTGAATCATCAAAAAGTCTATTCAATTCTGAATCTACAAGACAGATTGCTGTTGTTGCATCAAGGATTCTGTGTTCGCGTCTCTGCGATTTTTCAAGAGAAAAGTGCTTTTCAGTGTCAAGCCAATCAGCATCTGTCAGGCATGAAAATATATATCTTGTGTTGATATCCCATTCACGACCGGCTTCGACACCACTATTAGTGAGATCCAGAATATTTTTATCTGTCAATCCAGTGTCAACAATGAATCGTTTAAAAAGTTCTTCTACCTGTCTATTTATGGCATCATCATGAAAAGTATGCTCATATTCCCATTTATTAAAATCTGGCAATCCTGCGTGATGACCATCAACAGCAAAAGAGACATCCGTTGAACGCAAGAGTTTTGCAAGCAATGCTCCCCATCGAGCATGCGGCACTGATGATCCCTTGCCACGCAAATAGTGCTGAAACTTATCAAGATATTTACCAAAATCATGAAGCAGTGCCGCGAGAACAAGACTTTTTTTAAATTTATCCGTGCAGGCCCAGTTAGTTACCCTTTCTTCTACTCCTCGAAGATGGTCCTTGAGTGCATGGGATTTACCAAATGAGTTTTCAGAATGTGCAAGAAAAATTTCTGACATGAGAACTCTCTTTGCAGCTCATTTGAGTCTGACTTTTGGGATAACCAAAGGTAGGACGGATGTTATCATCGCTTGAATAGTTATTGCCTATATGACTCAAAAAGTAACGTTGCAATAATACAAAACGATACAATACATGTTGTCTTATTGTTTATAATTTAAAATAAATACATTTGCAAATAAAAAAGGCCAAATTCACAGAGTTCCACTGATAGCTATTTTGGCTTTCGATGCAAGTTCGGGCGTCGCACAAGTGGCGGTCTGTTCGCCTCAACGGGGAATTATTTCAGTTACCAACCCCAAAGCTCCTGCTTTTGGGCTTAACCCAGAAAATAGACAATAGAATAAAACGCCTCTCGACATGCAGCTGAGTAGGAGAATATTCGCGAGGTGAATCTATTGATGAGGGACGCAGAAGAAAAACACCTATATCTGGAAGTTGCCAAAAAACTAATTTTGCGTCTATTGAAGAAGAACTCGTCTCTGTAGTAACGACTGAAATAATTGCTCAAAAAGGTTATATCTCTTCCGCTTCTGACATGAATATGGAGCGCACAAGAATAAAACCCTTCAAAGTTGTGATAAATTGAGCGAACGATATCACTTGATTTTTCTTTCTGTCCACTCAGCGTAATCAATGTCTGATATTATAAATTTATGAAAGACAATAGTAATGGGAAAATATTGGAGATATTTAGCAAACCACTTTGGCAATACAGTTTGCGCAACAATCTTGCCCCAGTATTTGCAGCTTTGGACAAATATCCATCACTGTGTGGCACTGTACTACACACTAATCAATGATTTCAGCACACTGATAAGTCATATCAGAAACGAATACGTACAGCACATATCTTTTGGTGGAGGTATAACCTCTCAGACACTTGCTGCAAGTGAAGCCAAAGGCAGCTCCATGTCGAGTTGACTTGTCAAACACTTGCAAGTGTACATTTTCAATAGCAAGAAGTTCTAGTACAGATCAGAATCCGCAGGCATTCTTTCCCAGTAAATACGGCCTTTTTTGCGATACTTGCGTAGCAGCACATAAACGCTGCCCGGCCCACCGTCGTGAGGCTGGGCGGTGCAGAAGGCCAGCACCACCCGCTTGAAAGGATCCTGCGTCAGCCAGCTTTGCAGCTTTTCGCGCAGGACGCCCATGCCGTCAGGCGAATTGCGGCCACGGCCCGGCACCACCAGCACTGTGCGCAGGCCCTTGTACCAGCTTCCTTTAAAAAAGCCGCGCAGGGCTTCAAAAGCCTGCAAAGCATTGAGGCCGTGCAGATCAAGGTGAGCCTCCGGGCTGAGGCCGCCACCGCGGAGCTTGTTCAGAATCATCTGGTCAAGGCCGACCACATGACCCTCGAGGTATTCATCGGAGAACGTCAGCGCAAATTCCAGTTTGCCGTCCATGAAATCCTGAAGGCTCAGCTCACCATGCGGCGGTGGAGTTACCGGGGCAGGAGCCGGAACAACATCCCGCCCGCCGCCAGTAAGGGGGCTTACTGTGCCCATGGCGGCAAGAAAGGCCGAGGCCTCGTCATCCTCATCATCTTGAACGGGTGTGGCTGCGGCAAAGCTGCCAGATGGCACCTTGCCAGATGACGCCTGGGTAGGCGATGCATGACCGCTCGATATTTGGGCCGTTCCCAGAGCCACGCCCTTGGATTTGCCAACATCCTGCGTTGCGGCCTTAGTCGCATTTTTTTTGCCCTTGCTGCGTTCCTCGGCCAGGGCATCTGCCATACTGGTCATGGTGCCTCGTTCTTCCAGTGAAAACCCCGGATTTGCAGCCTTGCGGCTGTTTTTGGCGGGTGTCACGCTGCTCACGGCGTTCAAAAACAGATCGCAATCTTCATCCGAAATTTCAGCAGCCTGCGCAGTGCCAGCAGACGCGATAACGCGCTTGCCCTTGCCCTGCCCGTGGTGCGCAGGCTTGCGCTCATTGCCGCCGTTTTTTTGCTTTTCGGGAAATTTTTTTGCATTGAGCGCGCGGAACGGATTTGCCCCAAAGGCGTCTGCGTCAGACATAACGGCTCCACTCATGGGTTATGCGAATAAAAAAAGCCGCAGCACAGGCCGCGGCTTTAACAGTAAAACAGGTGCTGCGCTTATTGAGCCGCAGGCGCCGGGGCCTTCTGCTCGGCAGGAGCAGCGGGAACCACAGGAGCCGGGGTCGCTTCCGCACCGGGCTTAACAGCCGGGGCGGCGGGCCTGGGAGCAGCAGGCTCTTCAATCTTCACGTCAAGAATCGTAGACTGACTGGAAGGACGCGAGCTGGTCACGAGGGTGTAGCTGAGCGACGTGATAACAAAAATCACGGCCATCAGGGCTGTAAGTTTGGCAAGAATGCCGCCTGCGCCGCCGCTGCCGAACACAGAGCTGTTGCCACCGCCAAAAATCACGCCCATGCCTTCCTTGCCCGCCTGAAGCAGCACAAGAATAACCAGCAACACGCACACAATGATATGCAGCGTAAGAATGAGAGTCTGCACGAATTCCTCCTCGCCGTCCGGCCACTGCCCGATGGCGCGCCCGAAGTGGGGTTAGGCCCCGATAATTTGTAAGAAGCTTTGCGCTTCTAAAGACGCTCCACCTACCAGAAGGCCATCCACATTGTCAAGGGCCATGAGCCCTGCGGCATTGTTTGGCTTAACGCTGCCGCCATAAAGAATGGGCAGCTTGTCTGCGGTTTCACCCACAATTTTTTGCAACAAGGCCCGCGTGACGGCGTGGGCATCGAGCACTTCTTCCGGCCCGGCAACCTTGCCCGTGCCAATGGCCCACACAGGCTCGTAGCCAATGGCGAGCTTGCCCACAAGGGCAGCGCCGCGCAGGCTCTCGGGCATGGCCGAGAAAACGGCGGCAAGCTGGCGCTCAAGCACGGCGTTCAGCTTGCCAGCTTCGCGCTCGTCAAGGGTTTCGCCAATGCAGAACAGCACCTTGAGGCCGTGCTCAAGGGCAAAAATTGTTTTGCGGGCCACAAGGGCATCGTCCTCGCCCATGATGTGCCGCCGCTCGGAATGCCCGGTCAGCACCCAGCTTGCACCAGCGTCAAGCAGCATGGCGGGCGAAGTTTCGCCCGTAAAGGCCCCTTCCTCAGCAGGATAGCAATTCTGTGCGCCCGCCGAAAGCGCCGCAACGCCCTTAAAGGCGTCCGCCACGCAGTTTATGGACGTAAAGGGTGCAAAAACAACCACATCCTGCCCCGCAGGCATATGCCCGAGGCCTTTAGCCAGATCGCTGGCGCTTTGGGCAGCCTGAGCGCGGGTTTTATACATCTTCCAGTTGGCGGCAAATATTTTTTGCATGACGTCCTCAAGGATCAGATGGAACAAAGATAAATGAGCGCGTCTTCGCCAGTATCGGTATAATACTTTTTGCGCACGCCCTCACGCTTGAAGCCGCAACTCTCATACAGACAAATAGCGGGCCTGTTGCCCACTCTGACTTCAAGCAAGATTTTGTTTATAGCCATTTTACGCGCAAGGCGCAAGACCACGCCCAATATACGCCGCCCGTGGCCTCTGCGACGTTCATCCGGCAAAACTGCAAGATTGAGTATTTCCAGTTCATCCAGCGTGTGATACACTGATATATAGCCAATCAGCGCCTCATGCCGAAACATTCCCAATGCCGAAAAAGCCTTTTGTCCAAAGGCGGCAGCGCACTGCTCTTCTGACCAGGGCAGAGGAAAGCACTGGCGCTCAATCTCGTACATGGCGGCGGCATGCTGCGGCCCAAGCATCTGAAGGCGTTCGTCCCGCACTGTGGAAGCATTCATGAAAATCAGCCTTTATCCTTCATTAGGCAACACTCCTGACTTGCAGGAGGTTGTAGACCACAACAATATACCGCTGTGCATCATGCGCGGCGAGGACATACTGCGGCAGAACCTGCGGCATCGGGCAGTGGGCCTGCTTGTGCGCGACCGGCTTGGGCGCGCCCTGCTGACGAACCGCCCTGGCCTTGGGTGGGGATTTTCGTCCTTCGGGAGGCTGCCCGCTGGGCAATCAAGCGAGCACAAGGCGCAGGAGCTGTTTAAAAACGACTGGAACCACGAGGGGCGCATACTGCCGCTCGGCGTTTCCCCGCCTGGGCCGGACAACTTCAACGCCTTTGTGGCACTGTATGAAGGCCGCATGCCCGCCTCGCTGGCTACTGCCGCCGTGCGCGACCCGGATCAGCACATGCTGGTCGATTATGACGAGCTGCGGGGCCTTGGCGTACACTTTGGCGAACTGCTATCGCCTTTTTTGCGGCAGGCGGTGCAGTCTGGCCTTGTGCGCCCGCGCTGACCTGCCCACACTCCCTCAATTTACCCGCGCGCAAGCCTGCCAGTTGCAAAAAACTGCTGCCAAGGGCGCAGGTCGTGCAACGCTGTGTTCTTATACGGCTGTAGGGCCGAGCAGATCAACAGCCTCCTGGTGCACCAGCCCGTTGGAGGCCATGAGCACATCACCAAAATGCAGGGCCTCGCCGCGCAAATTGGTAACCTTGCCCCCGGCTTCTTCCACCAGCAGCAGGCCAGCGGCAAAATCCCAGGGTTTCAGCCCTTCTTCATAAAACATATCCAGCCTGCCGCAGGCCACATAGGCCATATCCACCGCCGCCGCGCCTATGCGGCGCAGGCCCTGGCTTTTGGGCAGCACAAGGGAGAGGCGTTCCAGTATTCTGTCGAGCCGTCCGCCAAAGTCATAAGGAAAGCCCGTGGCCACCAGCGCATCACCCAGAGTTTCAGCCTTGCTCACGCTTATGGGCGCGCCATTGAGGTACGCGCCCTGCCCGCGCTGCGCGCTGAAGCATTCGGTCATCATGGGAATGTTGACCACGCCAAGCTCCACATGATCCTTGTTCCAGAGCGCCACTGAGGTCGCCACCTGCGGGATGCGGTGCACAAAGTTGGTTGTGCCGTCCACTGGGTCGATAATCCAGCACAGGCCGTCCGGTTCCTTCTCGCTCTCGCTGCTTTCTTCCGCCATAAAGGCGGCGCCGGGCACAAGGTTTGCCAGTTTCTCCTTCAAAAAGGCTTCCACCGCCAGGTCGGTCTGCGTGACCAGATCAATGCGGCCCTTGTGGCGCACGTTGCTGGGCTTTGCCCAGTGCTCGCGCACGATGTCGCCGCTCTGGCGCACAATTTCCAGACATCTCTGCAAAATATCCTGTGATGCAAACATGGGGCTTCCTTTACGCGTGCGGGTTCTGCAACGCAAAATGCCGCAGGGTGGTCACCCCGCAGCAGACAGTTTTCAAAAGATGGATTGTCGCGGCCTCTCGGCAAGCAACGTGGACGCAGCTAGTTAATGAAAACCGAGTGATAGAGCTGGCGGTCAAGCATGGCGCGGGCCGTGCCGCGCAGCACGGTGGTCAGGGGGTCTTTGTCCACAAAAACCTTGAGGCGCGTTTCTCTGGCGATAAACTGATCCAGCCCCTTGAGCAGAGAACCGCCGCCCGCCATGAGCATGCCGTTACGGTAAATATCCGCTGCCAGTTCAGGCGGCGTTTTTTCCAGCGCGCGCATCACTGCGCCAAGGATTGCCAGCACAGGCTCGCGCAAGGCTTCGCGCACATGCCCTTCCGTAACCTTGACCACGCGAGGCGCGCCGCGCACCAGATCCTTGCCCGAAACTTCGAGCACCGGCGCATTGGGCATGGGCATGGCGGAACCAAGAATCTTCTTCACGTTTTCCGCTGTATTGTCGCCAACTTCCATGCGAAAAACATCGCGCATGTAGCGTTGCACGGCCATATTCATGGCATCGCCAGCCACGCGCACAGACTGCGCATTGGCAATGCCCGCCATGGTGATAACAGCCACCTCGCTTGTGCCGCCGCCAATGTCGAGCACCAGATTGCCCAGAGGCTCATGAATGGGCAGGTCAGCGCCGATTGCCGCCGCCATGGGTTCCTCGACCATGGCCACATCGGCAGCACCTGCCAGAATGGCCGAGTCGATGACCGCGCGTTTTTCCACCTGGGTGATGCCCGTTGGAATGCAGATGACCATGGAGGGCTTAACCAGCCGCAGCCCGGTAATGGCCTTGCGCACAAAGTAGGAGATCATTTCGCGGGTGATGTCGAAGTCGGCGATGACGCCGTCCTTCATGGGACGCACGGCCTTGATGCGCTGGGGTGTGCGGCCCAGATATTCCTTGGCTGAAGCGCCCACGGCGAGAACAGAATTCTTGTGCGTGTCTATGGCCACCACCGATGGTTCATTGATCACAATGCCATCAGCCCTAGTGTAAAGCAGGGTGTTGGCAGTGCCAAGATCCATGGCAATGTCTTTGGACAAGAATCTGAAGAAACGCCGTAGAATCATATTTAGTATTCTTTTGTTGGCGGAATGGGCGCAGTGTCGGGGTCATAGGCCTGGGGGCCGTCGTTGTGCACCCGCGCTCTGGGCAACATGGTTCTGAGTCGCATTTTGAGATACAGATTTTCCAGAAACAGGGCCAGATGATCCACAGACTGACGCACAAAACTGCGCAGGGATTCGTCTATTTGCCGAGGATTGGTGTGCGCAAGGCAAAGTACGCCGCGCGTACTTTTGTTGACCATGACAGGCATGCATATGGCAGCCTGAAAATCAGGCATATCCGGCAGTTTGCCAAACAGCACAGTGGCGGGCGCGCCTTCGACGCCTTCGGCTATCACCGGCTGGTCGTTACGAAAAACCCAGCCTGTTATGCCGCTGCCCATGGGCAGGATAAGCGGTTCTTCACCGGTCAACAGCAGGCGGGCCGATTCGCTCTCAACGCAATATGTTTCGCCCGGTTCGTCCACCGAGGCAAAGGCGCAGTAGTCAAAGCCCGTGGCTTCAACCATGATGCGCAGATAGTTTTGCAAAAACTGGGGCCAGCGCTTGTAGCGAAAGCGCAGATCCTGAATAACGGACAATTCCGCAAAATAACGCGGAATATCCCCTGCAAGCTCCTGCCGTCCGGTGGAACCCTGCTGGCGCGAGATAAGCTCTGCGAACATTTGCAGGATCTTGTGGTCTTTGTCAGAAAAAGAGTACTGTCGCTTGCTGTCAACGCAGAGCGCGCCGCCGGTGGGCACGGGGCAGCCCATAAAGGCCTTGATGTTGGCCTCTTCGCCGCCGGTGTAGTAGCCAAGGTTGCTCTGGCGCTGGTCAAAATTTGGCACAAGCAGAGGTTGCCGGTTACGAACAATCCAGCCGACAAGGCCCTTGCCGGGCAGCACCGATGCGTTGGACGCAATCCTTTCACCCAGGCTGAAGGCAGCCGCAAGGTGGTGCGCTTCGCCTTCTTCGTCAGGCAGAAAAAGGACTACGGAATAAGCGTCAAAAACGCTGCAAACGATGCTCAGAATATGCTTTTCAACAGAGTTGGCGGTCATGGGCACATGGGGTTGATGGTGATGCCGCCCACAGGCGTGACGGCTCTCGGGTAACGCATTTCTTGTAGCAAAGGGCATGCGCCGCCGCAACTTCTTTTGCGCTGTTCCTGCTCGTTGATCCGATGCTGCGGGCCGAGGCTGGCAGCGCTGCGCCCCTAACATCGGGCTTGGCAGCCCCGGTTGATGCCGTTTTTCGGGGAACCTGCATCATTCCTACTGGAAAATATTCTAAAAAGCAGGTAGTAAATAACAAATTTCTATAAGGGATGTGCGGATGATTAAATGGCAAGAGGTATTCAGCAAGGACGGTCTGCCCTGGCAGGACGCTACCCAGTTGTCCTCTTCGCTTGCCCTAAGCGACCTGACACAGCTCAAGAAAATGCTCGATGCCGTGCATATCCGCCTGTGCCTGGTCAAACCATATCAGGAAAACAAGAACTACCCCCTTGTGGAAGCACGCGAGCTCCTGCCCTCTTTTGACAACGACATGTTTGAATACAAAGAGCTGCCCGGCTTTGCCATGGTGGCCTTTGCCCGCCAGCTCGACTATTTTTCAGAAATTTTTCAGTTCGACCGCCTTCACCCCGTAATTACCGAAGGCGACGGCGCCTGCTGCCCGCTGGAAAATCAGGTCATGGTGCAGAACCTGCAGACACTGGCCTCGCGGCTGCCGCGCGTGCATCAGGATATTTTTCGCCAGCAGTTCCGCTCGTCAGACACGGTTGTGCTTGAAACATACCCGGCCCTCATGCCCTACCTGCTCAGCATGGACAGGGCGCACGTGCTGGCCTGGGGCGCTGACAAGCAGTTTCATCTGGCCGGAATATTCGCCTCCTTTCCTTCGGATATCGACAGCGAACTGAAGCGCTTTGGTATCCGCATCGGCAAGTTCGTATACGGCGACAGCGATATTTACGAACGCAACCGCATGTTTGTGTACCAGTACCTCATGGAACTTTACGGCTTCCCCATTGTTTCAGAGCGCCGCACCTCGAGCGCGCTTTTTGCCCGCAAGCTGCACAAGATGGGCGAGCGCTTTTTGCTGCGCGTGCTGGGGCAGACGGACAGAACCATCACCACCTACATGGCCAATGGCGAGAACACGCGCTATCCCCTGCTGGAAAAAGTGGCCCTTGTGGCTGTGGACGCCGATCAGGACGAAGCATTGAGCGCCATTGACCGCGATGGATTTTTTCTGGACAAGCCGCGCCGGGTGGTCATTCTGCGCATCAAATACCGCCAGCACACCTTTGACGCCAGCAACGTGCGGCAGGACCGCGCCCTCTCCGTGGTGGCGCAGGAGGTGCTGCACCCCATCACGGGCGAAGCGCTCACCGGGCTTAATATCATCAAGGACACCTCCAACATGTTCCTGCGCCTCAACGACATTGTGCGCGGCGAATACACGGGGCGCATCATTTACAAGCGCACTGAAGTGGTGGAAAACACGGGCACGCACGAAAAGCGGCTCAAGTTCCTCTACAGCTGGCTGACCAAGCATCAGCGGCGCATGATCAGCTACAGTGACGAATTTTTCTCCAATGTAAGCAAGGTATTGACCAACTACCTCTTTTCGCCAGACAATGACGAGGCCTTTGAAAACCTGCGCGAACTGTATCAGGAAGTCTGCACCCGGTTCAGCTACATCCAGCAGGCCCGGCGTGTGCGCATACTGGAAGACCTGTGCCTGCGCACCTTCAAGGGTGCGCGCATCACCTACCAGCAGATGTTCCGCGAGGCCCTGAACCTGCTCAACGAGCTGAAGTTTGAAATCGTCAGCTTTTTCCCAGGGCTGGTTGACGCCGTCATCGACTGTGTGGAAAGAATCCTGCGCGACAGTTATCTGCAACGCAAATACGTAGAACCGCCGGAAGATACCCTGACCCCGGCAGGTCAGGAAATTCGTAAAAATTACAGACGTCTTGTTTCATTGCAGGACGGGTTCAAGGCTGTGCGCAAGGCGCGCAGCGGCAAGGAAAACGTGGTGGCATGAGCGTACCGTTTTTTTATCTGGCCCCTGAACACTGGGGCGATACACCTCTTCTTGAAGGGCAGGAAGCCCGGCATCTGGGGCAGGTTCTGCGCGCGGAACCCGGCACCGAAGTGGGCCTCCTGGATGGCCGGGGCCGCTCGGGCATATTTGTGGTGTGCAAGGTGGGCAAAAAGAACGTGCAGCTCCAGCGCGTTTCTGAAACTGTCACCCCTGCTCCGCATTCGCGGGCCATTGTGGCGCTGGCCTACAGCAAGGCCGTGCGGCGCGGCTTTTTTATGGAAAAGGCCGTGGAACTTGGCGCGCATGGCGTATGGCTGTGGCAGGGCGACCACAGTCAGGGAAAACTTTCTGCCGCCGCAGAAGAAGCCTGCCTTGGACAGATGATTGCCGGGGCAAAGCAGAGCGGCAACCCCTGGCTGCCTGAAGTGCGCGCCCTCTCGGGCGGCGTGGATCAGCTCATCCATCTTTCGCACAGTGCCGACCACCGCATTCTGCCCTGGGAACTCCAGGACGGCGTGCATATGCTCACCCCGGAAATGGCGGGCCAGCCCGGCCTTACCGTCTATGTTATCGGCCCGGAAGGCGGCTTTTCGCAACGTGAACTGACAGCCCTGAAAGCCGCCCACTTTGCCGCCGTGAGCCTTGGTGCGCGCGTATTGCGCTGTGAAACAGCCGCAACGCTCTGCCTTGGCCTGCACTGGTGGGGTTCGCAGCTTAGCGGCAAGGCCGATGCCACCCAAGGGAGCGGAAAGTGACCGTAAGCAAGCCGCTGCCGGAGCGCATGCGGCCCGATGATCTGGCGCTTTTTCTTGGTCAGACCCACCTTGGCGACCGCCTGCGCTCACTTATGAAGTCCGGGCGTTTGCCCAGCCTGCTGTTTTTTGGCCCGCCCGGCTGCGGCAAATCAACCCTCGCCCTGCTGCTGGCCAAATCATCCGGCAAGCCCTATCTGCGCTTAAGCGCGCCCGAGGCCGGATTGCAGCATCTGCGGCGCTCGCTGACGGGCGTGGAAATTCTTGTGCTGGACGAACTGCACCGGTTTTCCAAGGCGCAACAGGACTTCTTTTTGCCGCTGGTGGAATCGGGCGACCTGACCCTGCTGGCCACAACCACGGAAAACCCCTCGTTCAGCGTCACGCGTCAGTTACTTTCACGCCTGCATGTACTGCGGCTGCGCCCCCTTGGCCGCCCTGAACTTATGGAGCTTGCCCGGCGCGGCGCAAAAGACATGCAGCTTGAAATGACCGATGAGGTGGCCGACCTGCTGGCCGGGGTTTCGCACGGCGATGCCCGCACCCTGCTGAATCTTGTGGAGTACGTTGGCGCCCTGCCGGAAGACAGGCGCGATCTGGAGCATATCAAGGCGGCGCTGCCCGAGGTGCTCATCCGGCACGACAAGGACGGCGACAACCACTATGAACTGGCCTCGGCGCTCATCAAGTCCATTCGCGGCAGTGATGTGGATGCGGCCCTGTACTATCTGGCCTGCCTGCTTGAAGGCGGCGAAGACCCGCGCTTTGTGTGCCGCCGCCTGATACTTTCCGCCTCCGAGGATGTGGGGCTGGCCGACCCGGACGCTCTGGGGCTGGCTGTGGCCTGCCAGCAGGCCGTGGAATTTGTGGGCATGCCGGAAGGATTCATTCCGCTGGCGGAAACCGTCACCTATCTGGCCCTTGCCAAAAAGAGCAACACTTCCTACGCGGCCTATCTCAACGCCGCTCGCGAGGTCAAACTCAACGGAGCGCGCCCGGTGCCGCTGCACCTGCGCAATCCTTCCACCCAGTTGCACAAGGAATGGGGCTACGGCAAGGAATACAAGTATCCCCACAACTACCCGGAATCGTGGATCGAGCAGTCATACCTGCCGACAGAACTGGAAGGCCGCAGGTTCTACCAGCCGCGCGACAATGGCGAAGAACCCCGCCTCAGCCAGTGGTGGCGCAAACTGCATAAAATCAAAAAAACGGATGAATAGGCATGAACCCCTTTGTTGACGGCGCATTTGAAGCCAAGTTTCTCACGGGCGACACATACAGCAGTCAGCCTGCAAGTGCGGGCTTTTTCAGCCGTATGCTGCCCTCGCTCAGCTTTTACAGCCGCCTGTTTCTCGGCCCGGTGCGCTGGCTGTGCTCCAGAGCGTCCAAAGGGCAGTGCGACGATGCCGCCTGGGTATATGCCAGCGCGTGGGTGGCAGACCTTATGGAGCGCATGGGCTGCCCCATCGAGATTGAAGGCATGGACGCCATTGAAGCCGTGGACGGCCCCTGCCTGTTTGTGGCCAACCACATGAGCACGCTGGAAACATTCATGCTTCCGGCCATGATCCGGCCCCGCCGCCAGGTGACCTTTGTGGTCAAAAAAAGCCTGACAACCATGCCGTTTTTTGGCCCGGTGATGTGCTCGCGCGACCCCATCGTTGTTGGGCGCGCCAATCCGCGTGAAGACCTCACAGCAGTGCTGAACGGCGGGCTGGAACGCCTGAAAAAGGGCATCTCCATCATTGTGTTTCCGCAGCATACCCGCTCGCGCCAGTTCAACCCGCAGCAGTTCAATTCCATCGGCGTCAAGCTGGCTAAAAAAGCCGGAGTACCCATTGTGCCGCTGGCCCTCAAGACCGATGCCTGGGGACAGGGCAAAAAGATTAAAGAGCTGGGCCCGGTAAAACCCGGCCTGACCATACGCTACACCTTTGCAAGCCCCCTCACCGTTGCCGGGCAAGGCAAGGAAGAACAGGCGGCAATCTGCCAGCATATTGAAAGCCACCTCGGCAAATGGCAGCAACTGGACGGCATCAACGAATAACTGAATTTTTGTGGATATTTTGCGGATATGACGTTCAGGGGCGGGGTTTACCCCGCCCTTGTTATTTGGGAAGCACTCAGTTTTTTTCAGGCATGGCTAGGCGCTCAGTAGGCCTGCACTTTGCCCTGCCCAAGTTTTTCACCCTGCTCAGGCTATTCCCAGCCCTCGCCCGCCGTTGCCTGTTCGGTGCTTTTGGTCTTTTCAGCGCTCTCGGTCTGGTTACCATGTCCCTCAGCGGCTGCCGCTGCATTCCTGCGCGCCAGATAACGCTCAAAGTCCTTCACCGCCAGCGGTACGCTGAACAGGAACCCCTGAAACAACGTGCAACCCATGTTCAGCAGGGCCCTTTTCTGCTCGCGTGTTTCCACGCCCTCGGCCACGGTGGTTAAACCAAGGCTTTGCGAAAGTGCGATGATAATGCTGGCGATGGCGGCATCGTTGGGATCTGTGAGCAGATCGCGAATGAAAGAACGGTCAATCTTGAGCTGATCCAGCGGGAGTAGTTTGAGATACGCCATGGATGAATAGCCGGTGCCAAAGTCATCCAGCGAAAACCGGATGCCCAGATTGCTCAACTTGACCATGGACGCTATGATTTCCTGCATGTTCACGGCCAGCTGACTTTCGGTCAGTTCCAGCTTCAGCAGACCTGGGTCAATGCCAGTTTGCCGCACCGCTGCCGTAACATCTCGTACAAAATCACTTTCACGGAACTGGCGGGCGCTTACGTTGATGGCAATTGTCAGATTTGAAAACTCGGGTATCTCAGCCCAGCGCCCAAGCTGGCTGCACGCCTCCCGCACCACCCATGCGCCGATGCGGGCAATCATGCCGTTTTCTTCCGCAAGGGGAATAAAATCAGCAGGCGGCACAATACCACGCTTGGGGTGTTGCCAGCGAATCAACGCTTCTGCGCCAAACACAGTGTCATCCACGCTGATCAGCGGCTGATAATACAGCACAAACTGCTCAAGGCGTATGGCTTCCTCAAGATCCCGCTCAAGCTCTATGCGCTCCATGACGGTTTGCTGCATGGCCGGATCAAAAAAACGCACGGTATTTCTTCCGGCATCTTTAGCCTGATACATGGCAAGATCCGCCTGCTTGAGCAGTTCATCGGGAGTGATGCTCTGCTTGCCGAACAGGGCAACGCCGATACTGGCTGTGCAGTTGCAGGTAATGCCCTCCAGAAGAATTGGCTCGCGTACGGCAGTGAGAATTTTGCGGCAGACAAGCGCCACGGCCTCAGCAGCCTCCTCGCTGTTGCCCGACAGACCGTGCAATAACAAAACAAATTCGTCGCCGCCAAAGCGCGCCACAGTGTCGTCTGCTGGAACAATGGCAAGCAGGCGCTGCCCAACCTGCTTGAGCAGATTGTCGCCGTGTGCGTGACCAAGCGTATCGTTGATCGTCTTGAACCGGTCGAGGTCAATAAACAGCATCGCGCTGAGCTTGTCCGTGCGCATGCCCACCGCAACTGCCTGCCGGATGCGGTCAGTAAGCAGGGGGCGGTTGGCAAGACCGGTCAGCTGATCGTAGTAGGCCAGCTCATTGATGCGGGCTTCGTTGCGGCGACGCTCTTCTTCCCAGGTAAAATTATCCAGCGCAAAACTGACGTTCAGGGCCATTTCCCCCAAGAGCTCGCGCACCTCTGCATCAAAGGTTCCGGCATCGTCGGCGTAGAGCGTCAAATTTCCAACAACTTCTCCCCGTTGGCGCAAGGGGAGCGCCCCAACAGTAAGAAAACCCGTTTTGCGCACAAGCTGCCACCAGGGCGCAAGCCTGGGGTCAGTTGTGGTGTCGTCTGACCAGACAGGTTCGTTGTTTCGGATTGCACAGCCAGTTGGCCCGGACCCTTTGGGGTCAGACGCCCATACAGATATGTCGAGCTTTTGCAGATCGGCATTGCTCAGGCCAAATGACGCAACGGGCTGCACGTTGCCTGTCTGCTTTTCAACAAGACCAATCCAGGCTCCCTTCATGCCGCCAGCTTCCACAGCAGCCCGGCAGACCTCTGCAAAAAGGTCGTTTCTGCCAGAACAGCGCACAATGGCCTGATTGCATCTGCTGAGCGCCGCGTACATTTGTGAAATACGGCTTGCCCGCCCCTGCGCAAATTTTCTTTCACTTATATCCGTACACAAAAATGCTATGATTCCAGCTTCTGAGCGATAGGCAACAATATCTGCCCACAGGTTATTGCCAGCAAGGTAAAATTCAAAATGAGACGGTTCACCGGTATCCGCAGTGGCTATGAGCGGATTCACCCAGCGGGCTGTTTCGCTGGTTTTGGGGCTGATTCTTTCCAGCAGCGTTTTGCCGATAACGTCTTCCCGCCCCGCCTTGAATACATCGCAGTAGGCCTGGTTGATCTCAACCAGTCTGAAATCGCAAATTTTTCCATCTGGCGCAAAGACCGGCTCGCACAGGGCCATGCCTGCCTGCATATTGTCAAAAAGGCCTTTATAGCGCTTTTCGCCCAATTCAAGTGCCTTGAGCTGCCGGGTGTAGCTCATGCCGCTCCAGAATGAAATAAACACGCAGACTATCCATAAAAAACCCAGTGAAAAAATGTCCTGCCGCCATTTGGCGAGTACGGCGTGCTCATACAGGCCAATAGAAAGATACAGGGGCCATTGGCGAAGCTTGCGATAAAACGCGATCCTTTTTTTATCACCAAAATCTGCACGCCTGTGCTGGTAGATGCTTGGGGCGGCATCGTGTTCAATGAGTTTTCGCAACGGGGGCGACGGTTTGGCGTCAAGCCAGAAACGCCCGCGCGGGTACTGCGTGACAAGGCCCAGCTTTTTGTCCCACAGGGTGGCCACGGCGCTTGAGCCCACAATGACGGCTGAAGCCATGATGTCCGAAAACATATCTATGGAGACCGCGCAGGCCACAACGCCGCCAAACGAACCATCGGGCAACAAATAGCGCATGGAAAGCACAATGATGGGGCGCGTCCACAACTGGCTGTAAAAAGGATGGGAAATAACAAGCCCAGGGGAGGGATTATTGCGCAGCTGAACAAAGTGGTCGGCGTTGGTGATGGACATCTCGCCAGAAAGCGCGCGGGGAGAAGCGTACACTACCCGCCCCTGCGTATTTGTCAGCAAAAAGCCAAGAGTGTCCGGCAGGCGATCATCAAGGTTTTTCCCATAGGCTTCAAAGCGTTCCCAGGAAACATCGCCGCGCAGTGCCTGCTGTTGCGCTTCATCAACCGCGCCCAGCAGGGCAAGATTGATTTTCTCAAAACGCCAGGAAAGAACATCATCAATGGATCGGGAAACGCTTTCAAGCGTGTTGGCGGCCTTGGCGAGTTCCTGCTGCCTGCTGCCCACCAGCGCAAAAATAATAATGCCCAGAACAAGCAAATTGATTGTGGCAATGACCCATAGCTGCTTGTGGGAATGCAGCCGGGATGATTTGTTGCGTTCAGACTCTGAACGAAGGTTTGGCTGGGAATCCGTCATATGAACCCCGCATCGGCAGAATGCGTCAACTCCCAAGAAACAGAACATCTGGCAGCGAATGGAGGCAAAGGAGGCCATGCAGCATTCAACAAAAAGTGAACGTCAAAAGGCTGTTACGGAAATATGAAAATTAAAAACCTATAGCAATAAACCTACTCCAAATATTTGTTCCAAGCAAGTTCATGACCCGATATTATAAACTGGTATGGCATAATTACGCAATTTAAAACCTCAAATGCACAAGGAATCAGCCCACTGAAACTCGATTTTTTCCCATTCTTTTTGCATGGTAAAGCGCAGTATCCGCCCTGTGGATCAGGCTGTCCTGAGTATCATAGGGGCGCATTTCTGCAAGGCCGATGCTCACTGTACAGTGCAGGCCGTCTGCAAAGCTGAACTCTTCAACCCGGCGGCGAAGCTTTTCTGCAATTTCTCCGGCTGCATTGGCATCTGTTTCAGGCAAAAGCACAAGAAACTCCTCCCCACCCCAACGCCCGGCAATATCCTGCGGGCGCAGCACATCGACAGCCAGGGCGCTCAGGGCCTGCAACACAGCGTCACCAGCAAGATGCCCAAAGGTATCGTTGACATTTTTGAAATTGTCCACATCCAGCAACAGCACGGAAAGAGGAACTTCTCGCTGGTGCGCACGCAGCATGGCCTCGGCCATATCGCCAGAAAGTTTTTGCCGGTTGGCAAGGCCTGTGAGCTTGTCGGTATTTGAAATATGCAGCAGCACTGCATTCAGCCGCCGTAGCCGATACGTCCAGTAGCCCCAGAGCAAGGCAATGACAGCGCCTATCCCGCCGCCAAAAAGAAACCACATGGGGTTGATGGCTGACTGCACATTGATGGAAATGTGCTGATTTACCACCCTTCCCCGTTCCTGCGGTGTTATGGACATCACGCCCTTGTCCAGAATATTGCGCAGGGTGACATCACCCTTGCTTACGCCAATGCGCAGGTGGTTCATGTACATGGGCAATTGCCCGGCAATTTTCAGATTGAACAGCCCGTTTGTGCGTATGGTGTAGGCGGCCACCATCAGGGAACGCATGGTCATGGAGCTGCGGCGGCTTGAGACCATTTTCATGGCCTCATCCTCTGACCGCACAAGCTTGATCTCAAGATTGGGATACCGCTCCCTGATCAAACCTTCCATTGCCGTGCCTTCGGGAAAGACGATGGATTCGTGCTCAAGCGCTGCCGGGTCAGAAATATAATGATGTTCTTCGCGGGTTATGAACACGTTGGGGTCACTGAACAGGGGCGAGGTAAAGATAAGCCATTCACTGCGTTCAGTGGTCTGATTGAGAAAACTCAGCACCTTGCACTGTCCGCTTTTGGAAAAAGCCAGGCTTTCATTCCAGTCGGCGGTGCGCACCAGCTCAAACTCAAGGCCGGTTCTGTCTGCGACCAGGGCCAGAAGATCGGCTGCAATGCCCACGTGTTTGCCCGATGCGTCTATCTGCTCATAAGGAACCCAATCAGGGTCAACGCACAGGGTAACTTTTCTATGTTCGCGCAGGTAGGTCTGCTCGGTGGGGGTGAGGCTCACATCACCAATATGCGCGATAGCCGTATCGAACGCGCATGCCCCACCTGGCAATGCCTGCAAAATGAGCCAGACAAGCCCACAGCACAATATTTTGGAGACGCGGTTGATTGCAGCAACGAGTTGAATTGGCATCCACTCTCCCAGGCTTGAACACAGACCGCTTTTTACAGCAGCGAGATCACTTGCTTGTACAGCCATAAAACCGTGCGAACCAAAAAATCCGCTTACGACCTGCCCCCGGCGGTGAAACAATCATTCCATAACCTGCATATGAATGATTTTCGCCAGTCCTGCAATGGTGGAAAGGGGATCTACGCTATTTTCACAAACTTGGAAACGAGAGGTGGGAGAGCAAGAGAACCTGCCACTACCGCATGATAAAAGCCCGCTCTGGCCTGAAACCGCAGGCTACTGCGCTTTCCTGAACCGGAACGGGCTTTTAACAAACAGCCGGAATAGTGGAATCAGGCAGCCCGCACCTTGCGGGTCGTGCCAAGCCTGGCAGCTTTTTTGACATAGGGCGCGTACTGCGCATCCATGCCCATAATGTGCTCCACAAGCCAGTCTTTAAGGAAGGAAAGCAGATCCATGCTCAGGGTTATTGTTCCCTGCTTGAGGCCCTGCTCCACTTCATTGACCTTGGCCTCAAAGTCACGGTGGATCTGAAGATGTTCCTTGGTGGAGGGGTAATCGGAGTGGACAAAGTGCTTTTCTTCATCCCTGAAGTGTGTACTGGTGTAGTCGCGGAGCTTGCGCAGAATGCCGAGCATTTCCTGCGCGCTGCTATTATTGGTCATGGCGCTGTGCAGATCGTTAATATAGTCAACAAGCAGGCGATGCTGGCTGTCTATATCATTTATGCCAAGATCCATATTACGCGTCCACTGCACAAACTTGCTTGAAGATGCACGATCATAGTCGCCGCTTGCCAGGGCGCTTACAATCATGTCCAGCTCTTCCATGCCGCCCTGAAATGTCAGAAGCGCAGCAGTAAAGACCTTCATATTGCCAGAGGTCTGCTCCGCCACTATGCGGATTTCGTCCAGGGCATTATTGGCGTCTTCAATATTTTCCGACTGCACTCCGGCGGTGGCGGCCACAGCCTGCAAATGCTGGGCTGTGCCGGACATGGTCTCCAAAATTTCGCGCATGCGCTCGCCAGCCACAGAGGCGGAACTGGCGCCTTCAAGGCTGAGACGCGCGGCGGCATCCACAGTTTCGGCATTACGGTGGGCCTCATGCTGAATTGCCTTCACAGCGTCTTCAACTTCCCGCGTGGCGCCCATGGTTTTTTCTGCCAGCTTGCGCACTTCGTCAGCCACAACGGCAAAACCGCGCCCGGCTTCACCAGCCCGCGCCGCCTCAATAGCGGCGTTAAGGGCCAGCAGGTTGGTCTGGTCGGCAACTTCATTGATGACAGCCATCACCTTGCCAATATTGCTGGCTTTTTCTCCAAGACCTGCCATGGCTTCCTTGAGCTGCACAATGGTATTTTTGAGTTGCTCAATGGAACTAACAGCGCCGTCAACCTGCTCCTTGCTGGCGGATGCGCTGCCGCTGGCCGTTTGCGCGTTTTCCGAAAGCTCGCGCACGCGCATGGATGATTCGTGCGCACCCTGAGAGACTGCGTCCATAGCGCCGCCGGTTTCGTTCAGGCGGTCGCGCTGCACGGCAACCCCCTGGTTCACTTCCGTAACCAGGGTTGCAAGGTTCTGGGCTTCGGCAGAGAGTTTGGCGCAAACAGTATGCGCCTTGCGCAGCACGGTGTCGCCCTTTTCAAATTTCTCACTCAAGGCTGTATTTTCGGCCTGCGCCGCTTGCAGCTTTGCCTGAAGCGCCGCATTGGCGGCTTCAAGCCCGACAGTGCGTTGCCGCTCGGCAGCCAGATTATCTTCTGCAGAACGCAGCCGCCCAAGGCAATAGGCAAGGCGTTCCTTATTATTGGCGCCCCCGGATTCGCCAGCGCGGCCGGCGACTTCATCCATCTGCTCGCGCAGTTGCCTGGCCTCCGCCAGGGCGCGCAACCACATAATTGCATCCACCGCCAGGCAGGCAGCCACACCACCCAAGGCAAACCACAACAATCCGTCAATTTTTCCAACAACCGCAAAAATAACCAGCATGGCCAGAGCAAACGCATGGGAAATAAAAACCATAAACCCATCCTTGTCGGAAAACGGATAATTGTGCCCGAGGCTGAGAAAAACAGCCTCCCAGTAAACCAAGCAGAATGATCATATTATCGTTTATCGGACAAAACAAGCGGCACCAATAGCGCAAAGTTTGAAAAAAATGTTACATTTAAGCGTCTACCAAAAATCTGGAGGGCAGCACGCGCGAGGTCAGCGCAAGCGGATGTCATATTGACACCAGGGCTAATATTTATAATGATGCCGAGGTATTTTAATGAAAATTTTGACGCAGGTGTTCTGCCGCAAGCATAACCGCTTGTGGTTCCTGCACTCTCGGGAGCGATTTCACCTTGTAATCGCTCTTAAGGCTGTGTGAGCTTTTTACCCGCACGGGGTAAACGCCTGAACATGTGACGTAAAATTTTGCGAATGCATTTTCGCATCATTTACTTGCTCAAGAGCGCAGCGACGCCTCCCCCCCAAGGCACCAGTCAGCGATGGATCATGCACCGCTAAGCGCCGCATGGTTTGATGTATTTTTCTTTGCCGGTTGCCGCGTATCGTTCACAGAAGCGTGAAGCGGCGTGCGCTGAACCATGATAGCGCACCCGGCTTTCTTGCCTGCCAGCATCGGCGCGCCCGATGAGCGCAGACACTGCACTCTGGCAGGAACTCAGGGAAACTGTTTGCCGTGGACGTGCCCTTGCACACCGGCACCCCATCAAAACCAGAGCACCGTAGATACTGAATGCGGGGCTTGGCTTTCATGGGTCTGGCAAACACCATTTTCCGGATAGTTTTCTTGGGCGGCGCTGCTATTTGGCAACGGGGCGCCGTCTTCCGTAAATGCCATTCCAGGAGGAAACCATGGCGCTGAAGAAATCCATTTTGTCCGCTCTTGCGGCTCTGCTTCTGCTGACCTCTGTTCAGGGCGGTCAGGCGCAGGCAGAGGAACTCACCGGGACCTTGAAAAAAATCAAGGATACAGGCGTGATTGTTGTGGGTCACCGTGAATCTTCCGTGCCTTTTTCCTACTACGATCTTCAGCAGAACGTTATCGGCTACGCACAGGACTATTCCAACAAGGTTGTGGAAGCCGTTAAAAAACAGCTGAACATGCCCAACCTCCAGGTGCGCTTTGTGCCCATCACCTCGCAGAACCGCATTCCCCTGCTGCAAAACGGCACCTTTGATTTCGAGTGTGGCTCGACCACCAACAACCTGGAACGTCAGCAGCAGGTTGACTTCTCCAACACCTTTTTTATCATCGGCACCCGCTTGCTGGTCAACAAAGACTCCGGCATCACGGACTTTGACGGCCTGAAGGGCAAGAACGTTGCCGTGACCTCCGGCACCACATCTGAAAAGCTGCTGAACAAGATGAATGACGAGAAGGGCCTCGCCATCAACATCATCAGCGTAAAAGACCACGGCGATGCGTTCCGCACTGTAGAATCTGGCCGCGCTGTGGCCTTCTTTATGGATGACGCCCTGCTTGCCGGTGAACGCGCCAAGGCCAAAAAGCCCGCTGACTGGATCATCGTGGGTACCCCGCAGAGCTTTGAAGCTTACGGCTGCATGGTGCGCAAGGGTGACGCCCAGTTCAAGAAGCTGCTTGACGACGTGATTGCCGCGGAACAGGGCAACGGCAACGCCGAAAAGTCCTTTAACCGCTGGTTCATGCAGCCGATTCCGCCCAAGAACATGAACATGAATTTTGAAATGTCTGACGAAATGAAGGCTCTTTTCAAGGCCCCCAACGACAAGGCCCTGAACTGATTTTAGGCATGCCCGGGAGCTTCAGGCGCAAGCGGGCGCTCCCGGGCATGCGTTTAAGCCCGCTGCACCATGAGATACGTTTTTTACACAGGGATGGAACCAACGAATGCAGGCTAACTGGAACTGGGGCATTTTTTTTGAGCAGGCGCCGTTCGGAAACGTCACCTACTTTAGCTGGCTGGTGGACGGCTTTTTGACGACAGTGGCCCTGTCTGTCTGTGCCTGGATTCTGGCTTTTCTTCTGGGCTCTTTTTTCGGTATTCTCCGCACTCTGCCCAACAAGATTCTGAGTACCATTGGCACAGCCTATGTGACCATTTTTCGTAACATACCTCTTATCGTTCAGTTTTTCATATGGTACCTCGCAGCACCCGACCTGCTGCCCTACAAAGCTAGCGTATGGTTTAAGGCAGAACTGAACCCCAACATCCAATTTTTTGTCATTGCCACCTGCGCGCTGGGTTTCTTTACCGGGGCGCGCGTCTGTGAGCAGGTCAGGTCTGGCATTCAGGCGCTCTCGCGCGGACAACGCTACGCCGCCCTGGCCCTTGGCCTTACGCTGCCGCAGACCTATCGGCATGTTCTGTTGCCCAATGCCTACCGCATCATTATTCCGCCGTTGACCTCAGAAATGCTCAATATGGTCAAAAACACCGCAGTCGCTTCAACTGTGGGACTTATAGAACTGACCGCGCAGGCCAACCGCCTTCTGGAATTTTCTGGCTACGCGTATGAATCGTTTATTGCGGTTACGCTTGCCTACGCCTTCCTGAATTTTGTGGTCATGCGTTCCATGAAACTGCTGGAGAACAAAATGCGTTTGCCCTCCATGAGCACAGGAGGCAAAAATGTTTAGCATAGACTGGAGCATCATCCAGCAGAGCCTGCCCCTGCTTGCGCAGGGGGCATTGGTAACGCTCAAGATCACCATTACGGCCATTGCCTTTGGCATGGTGATAGGCACGTTGCTTGCTGTGGCGCGCATTTCTGTTTACGCGCCCATGCGCTGGCTCTCCGCCGCCTACGTGAACTGCTTCCGCTCCATCCCCCTTGTGATGGTGCTGTTATGGTTCTACCTCATTGTGCCGCAGTTTTTGACTTCATTCTTCAATCTTTCGCCGCAAACAGACATCCGGCTTGTTTCCGCCATAGTGGCCTTTACCGCATTTGAGGCGGCCTACTATGCAGAAATTATCCGCGCAGGCATGCGCAGTGTTTCGAGCGGCCAGTATGCGGCATCCCTTGCCCTTGGCATGACCAAGTCGCAAACCATCACCTATGTCATCCTGCCGCAGGCATTCCGCGTTATGACGCCCCTGCTGCTGACCCAGGGCATGATTCTTTTTCAGGATACCGCCCTGGTGTACATCATCGGCCTTGCCGACTTTTTCCGCACCGCTTCCAACATTGGCAAAACAACAGGCTATGAAATTGATATGGTACTGATTGCAGGATCCGGCTACTTTGTGGTCTGCCTCTGTGTTTCAGCCACCGTAACCATGGTAAAAAAGAGACTCAATCAATGATTAATCCCACCGATGAAGCCATGATCATTCTGGAAAACGTATCCAAGTGGTACGGTGACTTCAATGTGCTGAGCCACTGTAGCACGCGCATACACAAGGGCGAGGTTGTTGTGGTATGCGGGCCTTCCGGTTCGGGAAAATCCACGCTGATCAAAACCGTGAACGGCCTTGAACCCGTGCAGTCTGGCAAAATTTTTGTAAACAACACAGAAGTAACCAGCAAAAAGACCAACCTGGCCCAGCTCCGCAGCCACGTTGGCATGGTTTTTCAGCATTTTGAGCTTTTTCCGCACCTGAACATCATCCATAACCTTGTTCTGGCTCAGGAAAAAGTGCTCAAGCGCAACCGCGAAGAATCTATGGAAAAGGCCCACATGCTGCTCAAGCGGGTCGGCCTTGAACAGCAGACGGAAAAGTATCCTTCACAGCTTTCTGGCGGGCAGCAGCAACGCGTTGCCATTGCCCGTGCCCTGTGCATGGATCCCGTGGCCATGCTTTTTGACGAGCCGACCTCCGCACTTGACCCGGAAATGATTAACGAAGTGCTGGATGTCATGGTTGAACTGGCCTACGAAGGCATGACCATGATGGTCGTTACCCACGAAATGGGCTTTGCCCGCAAGGTCGCCAACCGAGTTCTCTTTATGGAAAACGGCCAGATTCTTGAAGACTCCCCCAAGGACAAGTTCTTCGACAATCCGGCAACCCAGCGCGCCAAGGACTTTTTGGCCAACATTATTCCGCACTAATCGCCGCCTCAGGGCGCTGAAAACAGCGAACCCCGGCCAGCTCCCCGATACATGGGGGGAACAGGCCGGGGTTTTCTGTATGGTGCGCACGGCCCACGACCTTAACGAATACCTTTTCCTCAGGCGTATGCCTGTGCGCAATGCCTGCGCTCAATGGCTGCCTGCGCATCGAGCGCATGAGGTTGCCACATCATAAGCCTTCGGGCAGACCAGCCTCCATGGCCGAAGCAAGCAGGCAAAGTGGTTTGCGTGAATGTCTTGATATACTGTCAAAAATTCCTCTCCGGGGAGGGAAATTTTTTCCGGTTACAATTTAAATTTTATAACTATGTAAATTATAATAACTTTTTTTATTGGCACATGGATTGCATCTTGGCGAGTACAGCTTAGTAACCACCAGGAGGTGTCCCATGTCTTTGGTCATTAACCATAATATGATGGCCGACAACACGGCCAGAAATTTAAATGCGCATTACTCGGCACTGGGAAAATCCATGCAGCGCTTGTCGTCTGGTCTTCGCGTCAACAGCGCCGCTGATGATGCCGCAGGTCTGGCAATTCGAGAACTGCAACGCGCCGACATAACCACCCTGCATCAGGGCGCGCGTAACGCGAACGACGCTATTTCCATGATCCAGACCGCCGACGGCGCGCTTGGCATCATCGATGAAAAGCTCACGCGCATGAAGGAACTGGCGGAACAGGCGGCCACCGGCACCTATGATTCCACGCAGCGCCTGATGATCGAGTCCGAGTACCAGGCAATGGCTTCGGAAATTACCCGTATCGCCAACGCCACCGATTTCAATGGTATCCACCTGTTGAACGGCACATTGTCCTCTGACTCGCACGATGGCAGCGGCATGACGGCTTCCGGCAAGCTGAAGGTTCACTTTGGCACCGGCAACGATTCTGCCGAAGACTACTACTATATCACCATCGGTAGCACCACTGCATCTGCCCTTGGTGTTGGCAATCAGGCCTATGATACCGCCACCAACACATTGCGCGCGGGCGGCACGGTTTCCACGCAGCAGGCCGCGCAGCAGTCGCTTGAGGCCATCACGAAGGCCATTGTGTCCAAGGATAAAATCCGCGCGCACCTTGGCGCGGTGCAGAACCGTCTGGAAAATACGATTACCAACCTGAATACTCAGGCTGAAAATCTCCAGGCTGCTGAATCCCGTATTTCCGACGTGGACGTGGCAACAGAAATGACGTCCTTTGTCCGCAACCAGATTCTCACCCAGTCTGCGGTGGCCATGTTGTCGCAGGCCAACTCCTTGCCGCAGATGGCCATGAAGCTTATCGGCGGTTAGGTCATCATAAACTAGGCTGTGGTGGACCAAAGATGGAGGCCCGGGGACTGTGCCCCCGGGCCGGGACAATCCCGATTATGCACGCATGCTTTGCAGCGGCATATTGGGGGATTTGTCAGTTCTTTTTTGGTATTGCAGTAGATTCAAGAACGTCAAGCGCCTGCTGGGCGGCATTTTGTTCCGCCTTTTTGCAGCTGCTGCCAGTGGCGGCAAATTCGGTTCCATCCGGCAGCCGCAAGGCTATCTCAAAAATTTTGGCATGCTCCGGCCCTTGGCTGCCCATGCGGGTGTAGAGCGGCGCTTCGCCAAAGCGCTGTTGCGAAGCTTCCTGAAGCCGGGTCTTATAGTCCTTGGGCATGGCCTTGCTTGCAGCCGTGGGCCAGCGGTCGGCAAAAAGCCGCGCTACCACGCTCTGGGCGGCAGCAAAACCGCCGTCCTCATATACGGCAGCGAGCACTGCCTCCAGCGCATCGCTCAACACGCCATCACGATTGCGCCCTCCCTGGCTTTCTTCTCCCCGTCCCAGTTTCAGCAAGGCAACAAGCCCGATCTTCCGTGCCCGCTCCGCAAGGCTTACGGTGCTCACCAGATGCGCCCGCATCTTGGTCAGCTCGCCTTCGCGCGCATCGGGAAACCGCCTGAATAACTGGGCAGAGACGCACAGTTCAAGCACGGCATCGCCTAAAAATTCAAGACGTTCATTATGGTTTTGCCCTGTGCCGCATTCATTGGCCCACGAGCTGTGCGTCAGGGCAAGATCCAGCAGCGCGGGCTTTGTAAAGACATACCCGAGCACGGGTTCCAGCACTTTGGCCGCTGCTGCGGGGTCTGTATTGATGGGTGCGTCAAAATTCTGCATGCCCGTACTGTAGTCATTTCAAAACTGTTGGCAACATAAAATACCTTGACATGCGTTGCGCCAATGCCTAGGTAAAACCAACGACTACCGAGGAGTTGAGCATGGCTTATGATATCCGTTTGATGAAGCTGGTGACGGGCGAACTGGTCATCGGCAAGTATGACGCCGACAAGGACTGCCTTAACGAGGTGGCCACCCTTCAGACTGTCCCCACCCAGCAGGGTGTGCAGATGATGCTGTTGCCCTACGGCTATCCCTTTGAACCTGATTTTACGGGCAGCATTGAGGGAAAAAATTTCCTCTACCGCTATGCCAACACCCCCAAGGAACTGCAGGACAAGTACATCGAAGCCTGCACCAATCTGACCGTGGCCGGCGGCCTCGGCAAGATGCAGTTCAGCTCCGAACCCTTTGGCGGTTCCGGCAGCGGCCTTATCAAGTAATTACAAATAAAACTCTTGCAGCAAACCCCTTTGCGCCCGGCGGCTTTGCCGACTTTGACGGCGCAATACCCGAGAAACGGGGTTTGCCATCACTCTTGGGGCGGCGCAAAACGCCGCCCTTTTTGCACCCTTCGCCTTTTCTCCAACCCACACAAGGATAGACATGCGCCCACTGCTGCCCCTATTGCCCAAACCCAGCCGCTATGCGGGCATTGAGGACAACGCCTGCCGTAAGAACCCCGAAGACGTACGCCTGCGCGTGGCCTTGGCCTTTCCCGATACCTATGATGTGGGCATGTCCTACCTTGGGCAAAAAATTCTTTACAATATCGTCAACAGCGAACCGCGCTGGTGGGCAGAACGCGTCATGGCTCCTGAAAAGGAAGCCGCAGATATCCTGCGCGCACACAACACGCCTCTGGCCACGCTGGAATCAGACACGCCCCTGGGCAGCATGCACTGCCTGAGCTTTTCCATCACGCACGAGCTCTGCTACACAAATGTGCTCTACATGCTCGATCTGGCGGGCATTCCGCTGCGCACGGCAGACAGGCCGCAGAGCCTCACCCAATGCCCCCTGGTTATTGCTGGCGGCGGCGCGCTGCTGAGCGCGGAACCGCTGACCCCCTTTGTGGACATCATGGTGCTCGGCGATGGCGAGGAAAGCCTGCCGGACGTGCTGCGCATGCTCGAAAAAGCTCTGGATCTGGGCTGGACGCGCGATGAAATGCTGCTGCAATCGCGCACCATTCCCGGCGTATACGTGCCGTCCCTTTTCCAGCAGGAATTTGACGCCGCAGGCGCGCCCGTATTCCCGCTCAAGCCCCTGCGTGACGACTACCAGCGTCCCACCCGGCGTATTGTGGCCGACCTCAACAATGCGGCCTACCCCACGCGGCAGGTTGTGCCTGTGGGCGCGGTGCATAATCGCCTCTCGCTCGAAATTGCGCGCGGCTGCACACGCGGCTGCCGTTTTTGCCATGCGGGCATGGTTTACCGCCCTGTGCGCGAACGCTCGCTCGACAATATCAATGAACTCCTGACCAAATGCCTGAACGAAACGGGCTTTGACGAAATTTCCTTCCTTTCTCTGAGCACGGGCGACTTTTCCGCCTTGAAAACCCTGAGCTTCGGCGTGCTTGACCGCTGCGCTCGCGAACAGATCAGCCTCTCCCTGCCCTCGCTGCGCGTTGGCTCCATTGATGACGAAATCATTGAGCGCATGGCCGATCTGCGCCGCACGGGCGTGACGCTCGCCCCCGAGGCTGGCAGCCAGCGTCTGCGCGATGTTATCAACAAGGGCGTTACCGAAGAAGGCCTGCTGCTGCACGCGCAGAAGCTGGTCGAACACGGCTGGCGGCTTGTAAAGCTCTATTTCATGATCGGTCTGCCCACAGAAACGGATGAAGACCTGTCGGCCATTGCGGATATCTGCCGCAAGGTGCGCGATGCCGCAGGTCGCGGCAACCCCCGCTTACAGGTGACAGCCGCCCTTTCGCCCTTTGTGCCCAAGCCCTTCACGCCCTTCCAGTGGGTGCCGCAGATCGGGCAGGATGAAATCCAGCGCCGCGTCAATCTGGTGCGGACGCAGTTCAAGGGGCAAAAGTTCCTCAAGCTGCGCTGGCACGAACCCGCCATGAGCCACCTTGAGGGTGTCTTGTCGCGCGCAGACCGCCGCATGGCCGATGTGGTGGAAAAGGCCTACCGCAAGGGAGCGGTGTTTACGAGCTGGATGGAACATTTTTCTCTGCCGCCCTGGCTTGAAGCCCTTGAAGAGTGCGGCATCAGCGCGCAGGAATGCACCGGCCCGCGCGAACCCGGCGCGGCCCTGCCCTGGAGCCACCTTGAAGCTGGCATCTCCGAGGAATTTCTGCTGCGTGAACGCGAACGCGCCCTGACGGAAAAAATTACCGATGATTGCCGCTACGGCGCTTGCCGCCAGTGCGGCGCATGCGACACCAAGGCTGGCCCTTCGCGCATGCAACACGCATCCGCCCCGGCAGACTCGGACGAACCCGACCAGCCCCTGCACCGCAACAGGCTTATTTTGCCGCAGCGCGACCAGATGGCCCACGCGCCCACTCTGGACGAGGAAGGCCGCCTTGTATGCCGCCCGCAAACCAGCCGCCCGCCCAAGATCACGGCGGAGCTGACCGTCAAGGCGGCCCAGTACCGCCTGTGGCACAGCAAGGCTGGGGGCAGCGCATATTTGAGCCAGCTTGAATTGCAGGCCGTGCTTGACCGCGCTCTGCGCAGGGCTGCCATGCCCCTGGCATTTTCGCAGGGTTTCCACCCCATGCCCTTGCTCTCCTTTGGCCGTGCGCTGCCTGTGGGCGTGGAAAGCCAGGCTGAGTGGTTTGCCCTTACCCTGCACAAAAATTTGCCGCCGGAAGAAGTCGCCGCGCGCCTGGCCCCCCTGCTGCCCCCCGGCATGAACGTACTGCGGGTGGAGCCTGTGGAGAAAAGCCGCCGCACAGAACAGGCCGTTGCCGAGGCCTTTACCCTGCGCATGCCCACTCAGGAAGAAACCGCGTCTGCGGCTCGCTGTTTTGCCGAATTTGCAGAGCTGCCCGAGCGCATGTTCACGCGTGATACCAAGAAGGGCCCGCGCACAGCAGATATCCGACTGATGTTGCGCGACTGGTCCACAGAGACCAATGCAACGGGCCGGGTGGAGGCCGTGACATTTGTGGCAGACTGGAGTAACGGTTATTTGTCTCCTCTGGTTTTCTGCATGGCAGTGCTAGACACCCTGGGAACACCCGAAACTCTGCGCCAGCGCATAGGCTTGCTTAAAACAGCGCAGATATTTGCGGACGGTCAATCCTATCCAGAGTAACCATATGCCGCATACGACACCTGCCTGGTTCTTTTTTGGCGATTCGCTGACGCAAGGCGTTAACGATTGCCTCATGCCGGGCGGGTGGGTAAGCAGGCTGGCGGTGCTTGCGCACAAAACAGGCCTTTGCCCCATACCACGCGCCACCTTTTATAATCTTGGCGCGAGGCGGCACGGCACGGCTGACATTGCCGCCCGCTGGCGGCAGGAGCTGGAAAACAGGCTGATACCCGGCATGAAGCCGCACCTTGTTTTTTGTGTGGGCGTGGTGGATATGGCTGCCCCAGGCGGCGGTCAGCCCGCAGACCCGGCATTGACGGCAGCGCTGCTGCACCCCGTGCTGGAAGAAGCGGCAGCAACCGCCCCCACACTGGTGATCAGCCCGCCGCCCGTTGCGGCAGCGGAAGCGAACGCCCGCATCGCGCAACTGTGCAAGCTGCAACAAAGGCTGTGCAACCAGCGCGGCATTCCGTTTGCGCAGGTGCATGAGCTTTTGATAACCAATTCCGTCTATATGGACGATCTGAGCGATGGGCTGCACCCCGGATCACAGGGTTGCGCCCAGATGGCGCAAACGCTGCTGGCGCAGCAATGCGTAAGTGAATTCATGCGCGCCGCGCAGTAGGAGAAAACAATGGGTTCATGTATTCCCTTTATTGACGAACAGCCTTTTGCAGAACGTGTCAAAACAATGGCGGATGACGAACTGCTCGAAATCTGGGAAGAAACCCAGCAACTTGAAAACATGTTGTCCAATGCCCTGCACACAGATCTTGCCTTGGCCCCTGATTAT
The DNA here is from genome assembly GCF_053570665.1 of Desulfovibrio intestinivivus. Taxonomy (NCBI): domain Bacteria; kingdom Pseudomonadati; phylum Thermodesulfobacteriota; class Desulfovibrionia; order Desulfovibrionales; family Desulfovibrionaceae; genus Desulfovibrio; species Desulfovibrio intestinivivus. Next base: position 2,977,260 of record NZ_JBRBQT010000001.1, read on the forward strand.
GAAAAGGTCATTGTGGAAGAGCTGTTTCTGCGGTCGAGCCGCCGGGTACGGCAGCAGCCGCTGGGCAAATAATTCTCTTTTTTCTATCGATACGGCTCCTGCACACAAATGCCGGGGCCGTTTTTCTCATTGCAGCTTTTGCCTTGCAGCGCAGGATCCCTGCGGCGGCAAAACGCCCCACCAGTCAGTCCATCGCAAGACAAAAGGCTCGCGCACTTTCAGCGGCAGGCGCTGGTGCGACCCATCATCTCCCCTCTTTTCCCAGTTCACTACGAGATCAAATGAGTGCTTGGCAGTGGTCAACAGTTAAGACAGGCCGGGCATAGCCCGGCCTGTCTTAAATACCCTTTCGGCATGCGTGGTGTGAACTCCGGCATGCTGCCAGCACACCGCAAGCGAGCGGCTGCAAGGCGGTCATACCCCGCGCGGCGGGCGCAACCAGAGAAATCCGATGCCGGCATACCGTCTTCGCTCAAATCTGCTGGCAACGGCAACACCGGATGCCGGGCTACGGGCTACACGGACGTCAACATCTCCAGGTCGTCGCCAGAAAGCAGCTTATCAAGGTCAAGCATGATAAGCAGGCGATCCTGCAACTTGCCCACGCCGCTGATGTAGTCCGAGTCCACCCCGGCAACAACCGGTGGCGGCGGTTCCACCGTGCTCGCGGGTATGCGCAATACCTCGGAGACGGCATCGACAACAAAGCCCACGATGATGTTGTTGATTTCAATGACGATAATCCGCGTATTTTTGTCATGCCCCTTGGGTGCAAGACCAAAACGCCGACGCAGGTCAATGATGGGGATCACCTTGCCGCGCAGATTGATGACGCCTTCCACAAATTCCGGAGCACGGGGCACCTTGGTGATTTCCATGGTGCGGATGATCTCCTGAACTTTCAGGATGTTCACCCCGAACTCTTCTTCACCGATGCTGAACGTCACCAGTTGCAGAAGTTCGTCTTCCTGTTTTTTTTGACTCAGATCCATGTCTGCTCCCTTGTCGCAAGTAGGCCGCAGTCGTGTGCAGAAAAATTACATGAGGGACAACCCTTGGGCCGTAAACCTCTTTTCCATTTCAAGCACTGCTGTATGGTCACACATTAGACAATATCGGCAGGGCAGTAAAGAACCATAGGGCAATCTACGAAAAAGGCCATTATTTTTCATAAGTTTCGTTCAGGGCTTGCTCAAGTGTCCGGGCGCTATACACATCGCGCAACACAAGCGGCTGCCCGGCCTCGTCCCCGGCGGGGAAAATGGCTGTGAGCGGAATACTCTTGCTGCCCAGAGCGTCCAGCAGGCGCACCGCATAGGCATTGGCGTTGGTCAGATCAACACGTACGAGTTCCATGCCGTACCGGGCCTGAAGCTTGCGCATGCGCTCGTCCGTCAGCACTGTGGCTTCCATAAATTTGCAGTTGGGGCACCAGTTGGCGGTAAATTCAAGCAGCATGGGCTTTTTGCCAAGATTGGCCTCAAAAGCCTCCGGCGTGAATTGCCGCCAGTGCGGCAGGGGCGCAACAGGGCGCAGCACCCAGAAAACAGACGCCACCAGCAGCCCCACGCCCAGCACGCCCATGATCTTGCGTCTCAGGGGCGGCGCGGTTATGCCGCAATACTGCCCCCACAGCCAGGCGCAGAGCGAAAGCACCAGCAACACGGTGAGCACCTGCATGTGCCGCTCAACAGGCAGCACAGAAAGCAGGTAAAGGGCTGTGCCCATGAGCATAAAGCCCACTATGCGCTCAAATACGTGCATCCATGCTCCGGGTTTTGGCAAAATACGCGCCAGATCGGGCCAGAGACAAAACATGATGTACGGCAGGGCCATGCCCAGCCCCACAGCCCAAAAGACCACAACAACAATGATGAGCGGCTGGGTAAAAGCCCAGCCCAGCACGCCGCCCAGCAGTGGGCCGCTGCAAGGCGTAGCCAGAAATGTCGAAACAAGGCCTGTAAAATATGCCTGCAAGCAGGGATTTTTGCTGTTGGCCCCGGTCTTGAGGTCAATAACCGGCAGGCTGAACACGCCAAGGGTGGACAGCCCCATCAGAAAGACCACCAGCAGCATGACCATGAGCACAGCCTGATTTTGATAAAGCTGCCCCCACATGAGGTCTGCAAGCCCCAGCACAAGGGCCAGCGCGCTGAACAGCGTCATGACCCCAGCTGCAAAGCAGAGGTTGTGCTGCCGAAAACGCTTGAGTCCTGCGGCATCACGCCCGCCAACCATGAGCAGCCCGCTGACCTTGAAGGTAAGCACTGGCAGCACGCAGGGCATGGCGTTGAGCAGCAGGCCCGCGAGTATGCCAAACAGCAGGGCCTTGCCCAGGCCGGAGATTTCCATGGAATCATCAAGAAAACGCGGAGAAAGGCGCACGTCAAAACCATCCGGCGGCGGCAGCTTTTCAATGCTTTCATCAGCCAATGCTCCGTTGGTGGCCTGCGCTGGCTCTCTGGCCCACGTATCGCCCGCCACATCATCGTTGCCGTCCTCCTCCGCCGGGGTTGCTGGCGACGCCGCAGGCGTGCGATGCTGCAATTGCTGCCACTGTATGCGCCAGGACATGCCGCTGAGGGGCGCTGATTCGCGCGCAACCATGCCCGTCACTTGTTCATTGACGGGCATGCACTTGCGGCTGGAGCATAACAGCATGCTCAAATCAGCCACAAAGGGCTTTCCTGCGGCATCGGACGGCAAGGGGATGTAGAAGGTCACGTTGCCTTCGTACACGTTCACAGTGGCCGCAGGATCGTAATAATCCCGCTGAACTGCTCCATCGGGGTAATACACGGGCAAGGCCCGGCCCCCTGCTACAGAAAAAGCCACAGTGGTGGGTCTGCCCGCCTCGCCCGGTTCGTGCCCGTAGGCGTGAAATTCCGCAGGGATAACAATATGCAGCGCAGCAATCAGGTTTTGCCCGTCGCGGGCAGTTTCAAGCCTTGGTTGCAGATCCTCGGCCCGCGCTCCAAAACTCATAAAAACAGCGGCGCACAGCACTACGAGGCCTGCGCACAGCGCTCGCCAGGCCGGGGCAAGCGGCATGGTGGAAGCTACGGCCAGTTTGTCATATTTCAATGCATTATCTCTTTTTAGCTGATTTTTTTCAAATTGCTTGACAGGCAGGGCCGCATAAGCGTAAACACCTTTTCACGCAATGCGGGTCATTAGCTCAATTGGTAGAGCAGCTGACTCTTAATCAGTTGGTTCGGGGTTCGAGTCCCTGATGGCCCACCAGAAAATTCAGGTTCGCGGTTCAACCGCGAACCTTTTTTTGTTGTTGCTTTATGTTTTTTCATGGCGTTCACCTGTTGCAAGACAATAGCCGCTCCTCGAAGGCAAGTCTAGACAAGCGCTTTCCGGCCACGCCACTTGTGAAAACCGCAGCTTACGCTTTTCTGTTCGCATTTACCCCACTCCAGCCCTTTGCCAGCCCATCACAGACTGATTCTGCCCATTCCGCTATCGAATTTTCCTAACAGTCTTGCAGACATAAATATTCTAACCGCACACCGGGCTTGAAACCAGACAGGCTGGCACAGACGCTACGTCACAGCTACGGATTTTTTGCCGCAACACGCGACTAGCCGCTCTTTCATCTTTCTGCTTGTGCCAAAAAAAATTTTCTATACCTTGCTGTGCGCTGTCCAATTTGCTCGGCTGGCAGCGGCAGGAATCCCCTGCCCCAAACAATGTATCGCACCACAAAAAACAAGGCCCGCTTGGTCATGCCGTCCCCGGAGGAACGCGCACGCCAAGCGGGCCTTTACAGCCAGAAAGGGCGGCTACAGCGTTATTTGCTCATGCTGGGCGGCAGATGTTTGCTCTGCTTTTTCAGCTTGTAGCCCAGCCACACAAAGGCAATCCAGATGGGGGCAAGCATTACCGCAAGGCTTTCACCAATAATCACAAGCACTGCGAGCACCATGGCCATGACCAGCAGGCACAGATAGTTGGTGAAAGGATGCCAAAGGGACTTGAAATAAATGACTTCGCCAGCCCGAACCATGGCAGCGCGGAACTTGAGGTGCGTCAGGCTGATCATGGCCCAGTTGATGACCAGAGCGGCCACAACAAGCGACATGAGCAGGCCAAGGGCCTTGCCGGGCATGGCGTAGTTGATGATGACGCAGATCAGCGTGGCAAGAGACGAAATCAGCAGGGCGTACACCGGCACGCCGCGAGCGCTGACCGTACCGAAGGCCTTGGGGGCGTTGCCCTGAAGCGCCAGACCAAACAGCATGCGGCTGTTGCAGTAAACGCAGCCATTGTAGACGGAAAGGGCCGCCGTGAGCACCACAAAGTTCAGCACATGCGCGGCAAAAGGAATACCGATGAGGTCAAAAATCTGCACAAAGGGGCTGGCTACCATAGCCTGGGCCCAGTGGCTTTTGTCCACGGGCGCGCCAAGCTGGCTCCAGGGGTGCAGGGTCAGCAGCACAAGCAGCGCGCCGATGTAAAAAATAAGAATGCGGTAGATGATCTGGTTCACAGCCTTGGGGATGGTCACACGCGGATTGTCGGTTTCCGCAGCGGCAATGCCCACAAGTTCCAGCCCGCCGAACGAAAAGGCCACAACCGCCAGTGCGGTAAACACGCCTTCCCAGCCATGCGGCAAAAAGCCGCCGTGGGTCCACAGGTTGCTCACTGCCGCGTCAGGGCCAGCATGGCCGCTGAACAACAAAAAAGACCCCAACAGAATCATGGATACGATGGCCACAATCTTGATGGAGGCAAACCAGAATTCCATTTCGCCAAAAAGGCTCACATGGCAAAGGTTTACGCCAGTGATCAGCAAAAAGAAAAAGGCCGTGGTCTGCCATGGCTGGATGCTGGGGAACCAGTATTGCACGTATACGGCAACTGCCGACAGCTCGGACATGCCCACCAGAACATACAGAATCCAGTAGTTCCAGCCAGAGAGCAGACCGGGAAAATCACCCCAGTACTTATGGGCAAGGTTGCTGAAAGATCCGGCAACGGGCTCTTGCGCCATCATCTCGCCAAGCTGGCGCATGATCATAAAGGCAATGAAGCCGCCAAGCGAGTAGCTGATCAGAACAGCGGGGCCAGCCATCTGGATGGTGCCGGCCGAACCAAGGAACAACCCTGTGCCAATGGCTCCGCCCAGGGCAATGAGCTGTACGTGCCTGTTTTTCAAGGCTCTTTTCAATTCTGGTGTTTCGTTTTTCATTTGCAGCTATTTGGCTATGCGGCCACTCCCCGCCAGAGTCGCCCTGTTGCACAAAATCCGGTATGCGGCCGGCCAATCCTCTTGTCGTCAAAAACGAAAGGCGGCTTCCACAACAAAACCGGCCTTTCGCGCACATTCGCCTTTTGCCCGGCCAGCAGCAGACGGCTGACCCAACATTCCGCAGGCCGCAATACAGCCCGCCGCAGCTATTGGCACCGCGGTGGGCAAACCGCATATGCGGCCCTGCGCCTGGCACAATAACAAAACGCCGCTCGAAAACAAGCGGCGTTTTGCGTCAGACCAACTATTTGGGCTGTTCGGCAGTGGCGCCCGTACCGGAGCCGCCCTGCTCAGACACATCCCTGGCGTCAATGATCCTCACGCCAAACTCGGCCACGCCATCGGGCGGCGCGTAAAACAGCACCATAAACGGCACTTCGCCGCCATGCGGTACATTGGTATTGTTGGTGAGAATTTCAACCTTGTTGTTGAGGAAGGATTCCATTTCCTTTTCACTCAGCACCTGGAGCTGAAAAAGTGAAAGCTGCACGCCGCCGAGCTGTTTTTTGACAGCCAGGGCTTTCTTGTCTTTATCGTAGATGGCGGCTTCAATGGTAATGAGTTCCTTTGGCTGCGGAAACTCGTTAACCACCCTGCCCTCTATCACAAAAACCTTGCCCACCTTTTCATTATCAACATAATACTGCCGCACGTTGCGCATGGTCAGCAGTTCAACCTGCTTGGCAATTTCCTGCTCATTGGGCTGCTTGGCAGCATTCTTGAGCGAGTAATAATACCAGCCGCCGCCTGCACAGGCCAGCACCAGCACAAAAATCAGCGCCAGTTTGACCAGTGGCAGCTTCTTTTTGATGGGCATTTCCGGCAGCGGCCCCTGTTCGGCCAAGGGAACTTCCGGCTCGTAGGTGAAAACCGTCTTGCAGACCGAGCAACGCAGCTTGACGCCCGGCTTGGCAAGCTGATCCGGCAAACTGAAGCGGCTACCGCAATTGGGACACTTTATTTCCATGCCATTACTCCAAAACCTACCGGCTGCCGGAGCCGGGAAAAGCCTATTCGGGAATCACTTCAAACACGCCGGGCAACATACGGTAATGCTCGGCGTAGTCCAGGCCATAGCCCACAATGAACCCCTGGTTCAGCTTGAAGCCCGCAAAATCGACCTTAACGTCTACTTCCCGGCGTTCATCCTTGTCCACCAGTGCAGCCAGACGCAGACTGCGCGCCTTGCGCGCCGCAAACTGCCCGAGCAGAAAACGCATGCTGTGCCCGCTGTCCACGATATCTTCAACAATCAGCACATGCTTGCCGCAAATGTCAATCTCCACATCTTTACTGAAGATCACATGCTTGGAACTGGCAGACCCTTTGCCATAGCTGGACAAACGGACAAAATCCAGTTCCAGATTTTTATTATGCAAAAATCGAACCAGATCACTAAAAAACATAAAGCCACCCTTGAGCACACACACTGCCACCATGGGCTCATCACCGTATTCGGCGTTGATCTCTGCGGCCAGTTCCTGGATCCGGGCTGCAATCTGCTCCGGCGTGAATACCGGTTTCAGTTCTTTTACCTTGATGTCGTTAGCCTTGGACATGCACCTCTCCTACGTCCTTTGCAGCGGAATCCAGTTCAAAATAGACGGCCGTTTCGTCGCAGTTGGGGTACTTGGCGCAGTGCACGCAGTCGGCCCATATTTTTTGCGGCAAAACATCCTTGTCCACAACCCTGAAACCCAGGCGGGCAAAAAACGCCTCCTGGTATGTAAGCGCAAACACTTTCTGAATATGCAGGTCGCGGCATTCGCTGAGGCAGGCGTTGACAAGCTCCCGGCCCGTTCCCAGGCGGCGGGCTTCTTCACGCACCACAAGCGAGCATATTTCGGCCAGGTCTTCCCACACCGGGGCAAGGGCGCAGCAGCCCACTATCTCGCCAGCCGTATTCTCCGCAACCATAAAGTTGCGCACATGCCCATAAAGATGGATCAGCGCGCGGGGCAGCAAAAGCCCTTTCTGGGCGCATTGCAGCAAAAGCCCATGCATGGACTTTACATCGTCCATGTGGGCTTTGCGCACCACAAGGGTATTTTCCATTATTTCTGTTCCAGCAGCTTTTTAAAGACCATTTCGACCATTTCGGCGTCCGCCATGCCAGGTTCAGAAAGAATGAGCTGACCATCCTTGCTGTAGAAGGCATTGTGAGGAATCTGCGAAATCTTGAACGCCCGCGCCACTTCGCGGTCAGCGACAAAGACGGGGTATGTCATCTTCATCTTTTCCACAAAGGGGGGCACAACCTTGGCGTCTTCATCAAGGGAGATGCTCACGATAAGCACGTCTTTTTCCGCGTACTTTTTGCGAACGTTCACAAGCTCGGGGATTTCAACGCGGCACGGAGGGCACCATGTGGCGAAGAAATTGAGCATGATGACCTTGCCCTTGTTTTTGGCAAGCATATCCGTCAGCCCGGCCAAATTCAGGGTAGGAACCGATGACGAGGCCGCCAGCGCCGAGCACGGCAAAGCCAGACACAGCAATAAGGCCAGGATGAGTTTCTTCATAGTTTACCCGAAGTTTTGAATGAGGAGCAAAGGCCGCGCCGGGGCGCGGCTAAACAAACTGCTTGGCGGCCTTTACCGCACCTACGGCGTCAGCGCAATACGCATCTGCGCCAATGACATCGGCAAAAGCCTGCGTAACGGCAGCCCCGCCCACCAATACCTTGATGGGCAAAGCGCGCTCCCTGACGATTTTGATGGTGTCTTCCATGCGAACCATGGTGGTGGTCATCAATGCCGACAAGCCGATGATACGCGCGTTGTGCTTGAGTGCGCAAGCAACAATGGCTTCTGCCGGAACGTCCTTGCCCGCGTCCACGACGTCAAAACCGTGGTTGCCGAGCAGCAGCGAAACAATATTTTTGCCAATATCGTGAATATCGCCTTCGACCGTGGCCATCACCACAACAGGGCGCGTTTCCGGGCCTCGCCCGGCCTCCAGCAAAGGCTTGAGATGCGCAAAGGCGGTCTGCATGGTTTCTGCCGCGCGAATGAGCTGGGGCAAAAAATACTCCCGCCGTTCATAGCGCGCGCCCACTTCCGTAATAGCCGGAATGAGCGTTTCCTGCACAAGGGTAAAGGGGTCAGCGCCCGCGTCAAGCTCTGCCGTGAGCAGGGACAGCACATTTTCCTTGTCGCCGTTGAGCACGGCCTCGGCAAGGGTTTTGGCCGCCGCCCCGCCGCCCTGACGCACCTGCACGGAGCCTTCGCCGGGCTTCCAGCCGGAATAGGAGGCTATAAACGAGGATGCGTGGGCATCGTGGTTGCACAGCACCTTGAGCGCGTCTGACGCCTCGCGCAGCCGCTGGGCCGAGGGGTTGGCGATGCACGATGTAAGCCCCGCGCCAGCCGCCAGGGAAAGAAACGTGGAATTAAGCAGTTCGCGCGCTGGCAGGCCAAAAGAAAGATTTGAAAGGCCAAGCGTTGTGGGCAGGCCGTTGGCAGCGCACCAGCGCGTCATTTCGAGGCACTGGAGCGCGCTGTCCGCGCTGGAGGATACAGCCAGCGCCAGAATGTCCACCATCATCAGCCGCCGCGAAATACCCATGCCCTCGGCCTTTTCGATCAGGCTCTCCACCGTGCTGATGCGCTCTGCGGCTTTTTCCGGCAGATGCGCCCCCTGGAGGGGCAGCAGAATAAATGGCGCGCCAAAGTCGCGGCACAGGGGGCCGAGCGCTTCCATGCGCCCAGTCTCGCCGCTGATGGAATTCACCAGAAACGAACCGGGACAGTACGGCAAGGCGTTGGCAATGGCATTGGCATTGGAGGAATCTATGGAGAGCGGCAGGGGCAGCCGCCCCACAAGGCGCTGCACGAGTTCGGGCAAAAGCTGGGTTTCGTCCACCAGGGGCGCGCCCACGTTCACATCAAGCACGGTGGCTCCGGCGTCCACCTGGGCGTCGGCCAGTTGCATGGCGACGTCAAAAACTCCGGCCTGAAGCTCCTGCGTAAGAGCCTTTTTGCCCGTGGGGTTGATACGCTCGCCAATGATGGTCAGGGGCTGGCCCACAGCGATGCGCACCATCTGGGAGCGGTTGGTCAGGCAGATGCCCTTGCGCGATACCGGGGGCGGCGTGACGCTGTCCATGCCGCGCAGGGCCTGCGCAAGCGCCGCCAGATGAGCGGGCGTGGTGCCGCAGCAGCCGCCAAGTACGCGCGCGCCAAGGTGGGCGAAGGGGGCGGTTTTTTGCGCAAAATCTTCCGGCCCCAGAGGGAACACGGTTTCATTACCGCGCAGCTCGGGCAAACCGGCATTGGGTTCGGCCATGACCGGGCATTCGCACACGCCGAGCAGTTCCTGCACCACGGGCATCATCTGATCCGGGCCGAGGCTACAGTTGGTGCCCACCACATCCACGCCCATGTTCTGCATGGTTTCGGCAAAAATTGCGGGGGTGGAGCCGGTAAGGCTCACGCCCTGTTCAAAAGTCATGGAAACCATGACGGGCAGGTCGCATTCCTGCCGGGCAGCCGCCACGGCGGCTCTGGCTTCGGCCAGATCAAATTGCGTTTCAATAAATATGAGGTCGGCCCCGCCCGCCACAAGCCCGCGAATCTGATTGGCAAAGGCCGCGATAAGATCGCGCGGTTCCACCGGGCCGAGGGGCTTGGCAAAATGCCCCGTGGGGCCCACATTGCCCGCCACAAAAACAGGGCGGCCAGCCTGTGCGGCGGCTTCCCTGGCAATTTCGACCATGCGCCGGTTGAACGAAAAAACGTCCAGGCTCTTGGGCAGCTTGTAAATATTGCCGCCAAAGGTGCACGACGTCAGCAGATCAACGCCCGCGTCCAGATAGGCCTTGTGGATGCCGCGCAGGGTGTCGGGGTTTGCCATGCAAAATTCTTCGGGAGTCGCGCCAGCGGGCATGCCCGAGGCCTGAAGCATGGTACCCATGGCACCGTCGAGCAAAAGAGGCCTGCCAAGGCCGAGGGCTTGTCGAAATGTCATCGTCGTCTCGCTCTGTTCCCAGCACAGTCGCCGCAAGCCAAAGTGCACCTTTGCCTTCCGCCTGCATTACCTGTATGCTGGGGCTTCCGTTGTTTGAGGCCGCTGATTCCGTAAGGATTTTGCGAACCGGAACATGCGGGCCGACCCGGGGCTGAACGCCGCCGGGGCCGCAAAACCGCGCCGCGCATTAAACCCGGCAGGCCTTTTACTACTGAAAAACACTGAAAAGAACAAACCAAAACTATAGCATTAAACATTGCGGCCCGTTACAGGCAGCGATGCCCAAACATAAATATCATGAAAAAAGATAGTCCGATAGCTCCAAAAAAACCGCGCAGCGCGCAAAAAGCGGAAGAAACCGAAATTTCCTCGCCTGAGGTGGAAATTCTGGATGCTCCCCCTTCGCGCAAGCGGGCAGCCTCTGCCGGGGGCGGCACACGTGGCGCTGCCGCCAAGGCGCGCTCCCGCACGACCGAAGGCAAGGCCGCCAAGCAGAGCATTCTTGACGTGGATGGCTCCGCCGTGCGCGAGGTTCCAGCAGATTCCGTATCTGACGATCAGGACGATGACGACGCGCTCGCTGATTCCCCAGAAGATGTGGACGTTGAGCTGGACACCAGCGATCACGATATCGATCCCTTTGTTCTTGATGCCGACCACGAGGGCCTGCCTGCGCCGTCCACACCGCGCCTGCCTGCTGTGGGGCCACGCGACAGTCTGCACCTTTACCTGCGCGAAGTAAGCCGCTTCCCCCTGCTTAAGCCGGATGAAGAGCACGAGCTTGCCCTGCGTGTGCGCGACCACAACGATGCGGATGCGGCATTTCGGCTGGTTTCATCGCATCTGCGGCTTGTGGTGCGCATTGCCATGGACTTTCAGCGCAGATGGATGCAGAACGTGCTTGACCTTGTGCAGGAGGGCAACGTGGGCCTCATGCGCGCGGTCAACAAATTTGACCCCGACAAGGGCATCAAATTTTCGTACTATGCTTCGTTCTGGATCAAGGCTTACATACTCAAGTTCATTATGGACAACTGGCGCATGGTCAAGATCGGCACCACCCAGGTGCAGCGTAAGCTGTTCTACAACCTGAACCGTGAGCGCCAAAAGCTGATCATGCAGGGCTTTGACCCAGATGCGGCCATGCTTTCCGAACGCCTTGGCGTTACGGAAGACCAGATCAACGAGATGGATCAGCGCCTTGCGTCCACCGATATGTCGCTGAACGTGCCCGTGGGCGAGGATGCCGGCGGCGCAACACGCATGGACTTTTTGCCCGCGCTCGGCCCCGGCATCGAAGACAGCCTCGCGCGCGACGAAATCGCCAGCCTGGTGCGCAGCAAGCTCAAAACCATACTGCCCAGGCTGAACGAAAAAGAGCTGTATATTCTGCAAAATCGCCTGCTCACGGATGAACCTGTAACCTTGCGCGAGATAGGCGAACGGTATAACGTCACGCGGGAACGAGTCCGCCAGCTTGAGGCACGGTTGCTGGAAAAGATCCGGCAGCATCTGGCTGTGGATATCAAAGACTTTTCAGACACATGGATACAATCCTGATATGAAACGTAACCACGTTGCGCTGCTATGCGCTCTGGCCCTGACTGCCGCCACCTCCTTTTCCTTGCTGGGATGCGGCGGCTGTTCCGGCGCCAGGCACCAGACTGCTGAAAAATCGGACACGTCCGCTGCAGAATCTGCCGCGCCGTCTGCCACAGCAAAGGCCCAGCAGCACGACCTCAAGGGCGTATCGCTGCGCCCGGTTGAAGCAGAGCTTTCGCCCAATGCGCTCAACACCTACGCCTTTCTTGTTTTTGCGCAGGCCATGAACAATGAGGACGACAACGCCCTTGCCGCCGCGTCGCCGCTGCTGGCCAAGGCGCACATGCCCGTCAACATCTGGCTTGAAGGCGGCGTGTGGCTGCTCAGTCGCAAGTCTCCCCATACCGCGATGGTCATGGAGCAGGCCTTGAGCGTCTGGCCCGATGATATTTCGCTCAATCTGCTTTACGCCGAAGCCCTCATGGAAAAAGGTTCGCCCGAGCTTGGCGTCAAGCTCATGCGCGAATACCTTAAAAAGCACCCCGATTCCGTAGATGCCCGCATGGAGCTGGCCCTGCTGCTGGTCAAAACCAAGCAGTATCCCGAGGCCGAAAAGCTGCTCAACAGCGTTACGGGCAAGCAGCGCACCCCGCTAGTGGATTATTACCATGCGAGGGCGCTCATTGGCATGGACAGGCCCAGCGAAGCCGCGGCCTACCTGCAGCGCGCCATCAAGGATACGCCCGATTTTGTGGAGGCGCTGGCAGAACTTGCCTTCATCTACGAGCAGAAGCCCGACCTCAAGGCTGCGCGCGGCGTTTACGAAAAACTGCTCAAACTCAATTTTTCGTCGCAGGATGTGCTGCTGAGGCTCATCAATATCTCGCTGCGCATGGGCCAGCCCGAACGGGCGCTCAAGTACATGCAGCAGGGGCCGGACAGTACGCCTTTCAAGCTGACTGTCGCCAGCATGTTTATGGATTCGCGCCACTTTTTGCAGGCGGAGAGCCTGCTCAAGCAGATAGTTGCGCAGGGCGATGCGCCCCACGATGTGTATCTGCTGCTGGCCGAGCTGGCATATGACCAGCGCCGCGATCTGGAAATGGCTTTCTCCTGGCTGGATAAAATCCCGGCTTCCAGCAAGTCTGCCGTGCGGGGCGTGTTGCTGCGCATCCAGTTGCTGGCAGAGGCTGGCCGTGATGCCGAGGCCCTTGACGCCGTGCGCAAGGCCACAAGCGCCAACCCCGACTCCTCCGAGCTTGTGGAGGTCGAGGTGCGCCTGCTTGCGCGGCAAAAGCAGATGAAGCAGGCCCTGGACGTTGCCCAGAATGCCATAAAGCGCTGGCCCAACAATGCGGAAATGTTCTTTCTGCTCGGCTCTCTTCAGGATGAAACCGGCGACAAAAAAGCCGCTTTCAAAACCATGGAAAAACTCCTGGCCCTGCATCCTGACAATTATCAGGCCCTCAACTACGTGGGCTACACCCTGGCCGAGGAAGACCGCGACCTTGACCGCGCCATGACGCTTCTTGTGCGGGCCAACGATCTGGCCCCCAACCAGTCCTATATTATAGATTCTCTGGCCTGGGCTTATTTCAAGGCTGGAAAACTCGATGACGCCCTGAAGGAAATCCGCCGCGCCGTTACGCTGGACGAGCATACGGATGCCTCCATATGGGAGCACTATGGTGATATCGCCGCGCGGGCTGGCCTTAAGGATGAAGCCCGCACCGCCTATCAAAAGGCCATGGAACTCAAACCCGACAATGCGGAAGCATTGCGGCAGCGGCTTTCACATCTATGAAAAAACTAGTTATTTTTTGTTGTCTGGCGCTGCTGTGCGCCTGCGCCCGTCAGCCCGTGCTGGAAACCTCGCCCGAAAACCGCGCCGTGCTTGAACAGCGCTGGCAAAAGTTTGCGGCTGTCAGCTCTGCCGACAAGTCTGAACCCTATCGCCTGCAACTGAGCCTGCGCTTTGGCACAGAGGGCGACACGCGACGCGTCACGGCCCTGTTCTGGGGCAACAGCCAGCGCCAGTTGCGACTGGATGTTATGGCGGGCGTGGGCACCACTGTTGCCAAGATACTTGAAGACGGACAGCATTTTCTTGTGTACAGCCCCAGCGAAAACAAGGCCTACTTCTATCAGGGCGCTACCAAGCCCCTGCTTCAGGTTGGCGTACCGGTTCCCTTCAACCTTGTGCATCTGGCCGACCTGCTCAATGGTCGGTACACGGCGGTATTTGGCAACCAGTTTGACAAAACCGCCTTTTCTGCCGACGGCAAGGCCCTGTACGACCTTCAGGGTCAGCCCGGTGGCCGCCTGATCATCAACGAGCAGGGCCTGCCCGTGGAATGGCAGGAACAGGCCAACGGCAAGGGCTGGAGCATGGAAATCCTGTATTCGGATGATCCCAAGCCGCTGCCCCGCCGTCTGAACCTTGCCCACAGCAACGGCAAACGCGCCATTGTGCTTATCAAGGAAAGAGAAAAGGTTTCCCAGCCCTTTACAAAAGAGCAGATGGCCTTACCCCTTCCTGATGACGCTCCCCTGCTGCCGCTCGCCAAGTTCAAGCAGCAGCAATAGTTTGGGCCTGACGGGCCGCGCCTTACAGCTGCGGCCCGGTATCGGGGCAACGCGCTTTAACCGCCAATACAGAAGTGTTAAATGCTCTAGCGGTGCGTCCGGCCAGTCCGGGCGCACCGTGCGTACCTTTGCAGGAGTATACATGCAGACCATTCATATTGCCTCAGACCACGCTGGCTATGCGCTGAAAGAACACCTTGTCCAGTTTCTTGCCCAGAAGGGCATAAACGTGGTGGACGACGGTACCCATTCCACCGAAAGCTGCGACTACCCCGTGCTGGCGCACAAGCTTTGCGCCGCTGTGGAAAAAGAGCAGGGAACAGGCATTCTCATTTGCGGTACAGGCATTGGCATTTCCATTGCCGCCAACCGCCACTCCGGCATCCGCGCGGCCCTGTGCGCCACTGAGCTTCAGGCGCGCCTTTCGCGCCAGCACAACAACGCCAATGTGCTCTGCCTTGGCGCGCGCATCATCGGCGTGGAACTGGCACAGGCCATTGTGGAGGCATTTCTGGGCGCTTCCTTTGAAGGCGGCAGGCACCAGCGCCGCATCGACATGATCAATCTTCCCGGTCAGGCCGGGTAAGGGATATACATGCTGCTCTACAATACCCTGGGCCGTAAGAAGGAAGAGTTTGTTCCCGTTCATCCGGGCAAGGCAAACATGTATGTTTGCGGCATAACGGCCTATGATCTTTGCCATATCGGGCATGCGCGTTCCGCCCTTGTTTTTGACGTGCTCGTGCGGCAGTTGCGCCATACAGGGCTTGAGGTCCGCTTTGTGCGCAATTTTACGGACGTGGACGACAAGATCATCAACCGCGCCAACAAGGAAGGCCGCGACTGGCGCGAGGTTGCCCAGACCTACATAACCGCCTTCCATGAAGACATGGATCGCCTGGGCGTGCTGCGGGCCGATGAAGAACCCCGCGCCACCGACTTTATCCCGCAGATTCAGGCCATCTGCTCCACGCTTATTGATTCGGGCAAGGCCTACTCCACGCCCTCCGGGGACGTGTATTTTCGTGTGCGGGCCTACGAACCCTACGGCAAACTCTCTGGCCGCAGCCTGGACGATCTGCTCTCCGGCGCGCGCGTAGCACCCGGCGAAGAAAAGGAAGACCCCCTGGATTTCGCCTTGTGGAAGGCCGCCAAGCCCGGCGAACCTTTCTGGGAAAGCCCCTGGGGCAAGGGCCGTCCCGGCTGGCATATCGAGTGCTCGGCCATGAGCCAGCCCTATCTGCCGCTGGATATTCACGGCGGCGGGCAGGATCTTATCTTCCCGCACCACGAGAACGAGATCGCCCAGTCCGAAGCTGCCTGCGCCTGCTCGCTGGCCCGCTACTGGGTTCATAACGGCTTTGTGCAGGTAAATGCGGAAAAGATGTCCAAATCCCTGGGCAACTTCAAGACCATCCGCGATATTCTTGAAAACTATCTGCCTGAAACCCTGCGCTTTTTCCTGCTGGGCAAGCACTACCGCAGCCCCATCGACTTTACCGCCGACAGCATGGATGAAGCGGAAAAAGCCCAACACCGCGTGTACACAGCCCTGCACGAAGCGGGCAAGGCCCTTGCCCGCGACAAGTGGAAAAAAACGCCCCTGCCGCAGGAAATGGCCGAGGAATGGGCCGCGCTGCCCAAGGCTTTTGATGCCGCCCTTGAGGATGACATCAATACGGCGCAGGCCCTTGGGCAGGTTTTTGCCCAGGTACGCCTTGTGAACCGCCTGCTGGAAGACAAGGCCCTGCGCGCAGCCGAAGCCGGACGCGACCTCTTGCAGGAATTTCTTGCCCGCGCGCAGGAATGGGACAAACGCCTTGGCCTCTTTGGGCAGGCCCCGCAAGCTTTTCTGGCTGATTTGCGCAGCCAGCGCGCCACACGCGGCAAGATTGACGTGCCCCGAGTGGAAGAGCTGATGCTCGCCCGGCAGGAAGCCCGCGCCAGCAAGGATTTTGCCCGCTCGGATTCGCTGCGGCAGGAAATTCTTGATCTGGGCGTCAGCGTACGCGACACCCCCGAAGGTCAGGTTTGGGATCTGGAATAAGCCGCTGCCCGCGTCGGTCTCCGACGCGGGCGCTTTTACTGCGGCATCATGAGGACGCCATGTTGCATCGTGTTGCCCTGCGCCGAGTTATGGCGCTGTTTGTTCTGCTGGCATTTCTGTCAGCCCAGCTTGTGGCCGTACCGGCCCAGGCCTTCTTTTTCGGCGGCGTCACCATCAAGGACGAAAAAGAGATGGGCCACAAGTTTGACGTGATGATCCGCGCAAACATGCCCATTGTGGAAGACCCAGAGGTGAGCCAGTACGTCAACCAGATCGTAGACCGTCTGGTCAAAAAGATTCCGCCGCAGCCCTTTAATTTCAAAGCCGCCGTTATCCTGCACAATTCGCTCAACGCCTTTGCCATTCCCGGCGGCTACGTCTACGTGTTCACCGGCCTCATCATGAACATGGAAAAGGAAGAAGAACTCGCAGGCGTTCTTGCCCATGAACTGGCGCACGTAACCCAGCACCACGTGGCCTCACGCCTTGAACGCGCGCAGTTTGTGACCCTTGGCTCCCTGCTGTTGGCCATTGCGGGCGTGGCGGTGGGCGGCTCCAGCGGCGGCGCGATTGCTGTGGGCGCGCTGGGGGCCGGGCAGTCGGCCATGCTCAACTATAGCCGCATGGACGAAACCGAAGCCGACCAGATTGGCCTGCAATACCTTGTGGCTGCGGGCTATCCCCCGCAGGGCATGGTGGGCGGCTTCAAGGTGCTGCGTCAGAAAAGCTGGATGAGCGGCACCAGTGTGCCGACCTACCTTTCTACCCACCCTGCCATCGGCGACCGCATCAACGGGCTTCAGGCCCGCATTGAGGGCATGGGCAAGTCTGTGCAGGGCCGTACGCAGGACAACACCAAATTTATCCGCGTCAAAACGCTCCTCTGGGCGCGCTATGGCGATGCGCAGGCTGCGCAGCAGCGTTTTTCGGGCAAGGACGGTCTTTCATGCATGGGGCGCGGCATTGTGCTGGCCCGTACCAACCGGGTTGCCGAGGCCAGCAAGGCCTTTGACGAAGCCCTCGCCGCTTCGCCCAACGATCCTCTGGTGCTGCGCGAGGCTGGGGCATTCCACTACCGCAAGGGCGACATGAGCCGTGCTGATGGCTTGCTGCGTCAGGCCATGCGCCTTGACCCGCGCGACTACATGGCCTCTTTTTTCTATGCCCGCATGCTTGACGAAACGGGCAGGCCGGCGCAGGCCGCGCAGTATTATAAAGATGTGCTGCGATACGTGCCGGAAGACGCCGAAGTTCACGAGGCCTACGCCCGCTCGCTCGGTAAAACGGGCGACACTGCCGGGGCCTATATCCACATGGCGTACAGCGCGCTGTATTCCAACAACAAAAAACAGACCGAGCGCTACTTTAACCAGGCCAAGGCCTTGTCGGGCAAATCTGCAAATCCGCGCGATTTTCAGAAGCTTGAGGCCGCCTACAAAGAGCGCAAGGAAATATGGGAAAAGAACTGATGATGGATACGCATGCCACAACCATACTGGCAGTAAGAAAGAATGGCCGCGTGGCCATTGCTGGCGATGGTCAGGTGACCCTCGGCCAGAATATGATCATGAAGCACAGCGCGCAGAAGGTACGGCGTCTGTATGACGGCAAAATCCTGGCGGGTTTTGCCGGGGCCACAGCCGATGCCTTTACCCTGTTTGAACTTTTTGAAGCCAAGCTCAAGGAATTGCGCGGCAACATGGTTCGCGCCGCCGTTGAAATGACCAAGGAGTGGCGCAAGGACAAATACCTGCGCAAGCTCGAAGCCATGCTCCTGCTGGCGGACAGCGAACACATCCTCGTGCTGTCGGGCACGGGCGACGTCATTGAACCGGACGACGAGGTTGCGGCCATTGGCAGCGGCGGCCCCTATGCCCTTGCCGCAGCGCGGGCGCTTGCCCGGCACAGCGACATGGATGCGGAGGCCATTGCCCGTGAGGCCATGCGCATCGCCTCGGAAATCTGCGTGTACACCAACGGCAATCTCACGGTTGAAACGCTGTAGCCATCAATCGCCACAGGAGCGAAAAAATCCATGAGCGTAGTTGTTGCCGGGTGCAAGGTTAATCTTGGTTTGCGCATCACGGGTGTGCGGGAAAACGGGTATCATGAACTGGATTCTCTTTTCTGGCCCCTGCCTCGTCCCTGCGATCGCCTGCACATTCGCGAAACCGACGCTGCCGGGCTGGTTGTGCAGTGTGATGCGCCGGGCATTGACCTTGAGAACAACACCCTCACCAAGGCCTACGCAGCCCTCGCCAAACGTGTGCCCAACCTGCCCGGGCTTGAAGTGCGCCTGAACAAGGGCATTCCTACTGGCGCAGGTCTTGGCGGCGGCAGCAGCGATGCGGCGGCCCTGCTGCGCTGGCTCAACAGCAGGCTATCCAGCCCGCTTGACGATCAGGCGCTGGCTGAGGTTGCCCTCACAGTAGGCGCGGACACGCCGTTTTTTCTCATAAACAAACCCTGCCGGGTGCGTGGCATTGGCGAGATCATCGAGCCTTGCAGGGATGATGCGCTTGCAGGCATACACCTTGTTCTGATATGCTCCCAAATTCATGCATCCACCCCCCAGGCTTACGCCGATTATGACGCCGCGCTCAAGGCTTCAAACACGGTTTCTGGGCAAAATTGCTTGACAAAGACAGAAAGCAAGGCTAATGGAACTTTTCTCTCCGGGGTGCGGACAGAGTTGAGCATTCACAACGACCTTGAGGACGTTGTATTTTCTCGCCATCCACAGCTTGCAGAAATCAAGGCGAACTTGCTGCGCCTTGGGGCTGGAGCCGTAGCCATGAGTGGCAGCGGCTCAAGCATTGTGGCGCTTTTCGCACACGAATCCCATGTGGAATCGCAAGCGGCTGCCGCCATGCTGCAAGGAGAGAACAGGCGCGTATACGCGCACGTGCTGTGAAATACTGGGATGTAGCCAAGTGGTAAGGCAACGGGTTTTGGCTCCGTCATTCGAAGGTTCGAACCCTTCCATCCCAGCCACACGCTGCTGTATCGCGTCTGGGGCGTCTGACCGCGCCTTCCGTCGATTTGTCGGCGGCCTGGCAATAAAGCGCCGCCTTTCTTCCGGCGACGGCAGCAAGGATGTATAACCGTAAGTGCTCTTTGGCGCGCAAGGCAGGGCGGTTCATGTACAGCGATCTTAAGATCGTCACCGGGTCCTCCAATCCGGATTTGGCCAAGGCCATCTGCAACCATCTGGGGTGTCAACTCACGCCCACGCTGGCTACCACGTTCAGCGACGGCGAGTTGCGGATCGAAATAGGCGACAATGTTCGCGGTGATGACGTTTTTGTGGTGCAGCCCACCTGCCCCCCGACCATCAACCGCAATCTGGTGCAGCTTTGCCTCATGCTTGATGCCCTCAAAAGGGCCAGCGCAGGCAGGATTACCGCCGTTATTCCTTACTACGGCTATGCGCGTCAGGATCGCAAGGTCAGCCCCCGTGCGCCCATCAGCGCCAAAATGGTGGCCGATTTTATCAGCGTTGCCGGTGCGGAACGCGTGGTCACCATTGACCTGCACGCGGGACAGATTCAGGGCTACTTTGACTGCCCGGTGGACAACCTGTTTGCCGTGCCTGTCATGCTTGAATCGCTGCGGCGGCTGCATGATGACAACATT
Organism: Desulfovibrio intestinivivus; assembly: GCF_053570665.1. Classification (NCBI taxonomy): domain Bacteria; kingdom Pseudomonadati; phylum Thermodesulfobacteriota; class Desulfovibrionia; order Desulfovibrionales; family Desulfovibrionaceae; genus Desulfovibrio; species Desulfovibrio intestinivivus. Next base: position 2,997,299 of record NZ_JBRBQT010000001.1, read on the forward strand.
GTGATCGTGTCGCCCGATGCTGGCGGTGTTGAGCGCGCCCGCGCCTATGCCAAAAGGCTCAATGCGCCGCTGGCCATTGTGGACAAGCGCCGCGACAAGCCCAATCAGGCGCAGGCCATGCATGTTATCGGCGATGTGAAAGGCCGTATTGCCATTGTGGTGGACGACATGATCGACACCGCTGGCACACTGTGCGCTGGTGCTGACGTGCTGCTCAAAAACGGCGCTACCAAGATTGTGGCCTGCGCCACCCACGGTGTTTTGTCTGGCCCGGCCATTGAGCGCATCAACAGCACCGAGGCGCTTTCAAAGTTATTTGTCACAGACACCATCCCCATGGGCGACAAGCTTGAGCGTTGCCCAAAGCTGGAGGTTGTTTCTGTGGCTGCCCTTCTGGGCAAGACTATCCACAACATCCATACCGGTTCATCGGTGAGCGTGTTGTTTGTGTAACCCGCTTTATGCGGTTTGCGTATAGCCCCAAGCCTGCCCGCAAGGGCCGGTTCCATAATAACAGAACTTTTTCCGCACGCTTCGGCTGCGGTAAGCCAAGGAGCAGGACATGAATATTGAAAAGACTTTGAGCGTGCAGAAGCGCGAAGGTAGCGGCAAAGGCGCCAGTGGCCGTCTGCGTACCCAGGATCTGATCCCCGGCGTGTTCTACACCGCCAAGGGTGACAACATTTCTGTGCAGGCTCCTACCCTGCCGCTGGAAAAGCTTTTTTCCGAAGTCGGTCGCACCTCGGTGTTCAACCTCGAGATTGACGACAACGGCCAGAAGTCCATGCATCCTGTGATCATATGGGACGTGCAGTACCATCCCTACAAGAAGGAATTCTGCCATATCGACTACTACGGCGTGGATCTGGACAAGCCCGTGACCGTTGACGTGCCCGTGGAATTCGTGGGTGTGTCGCGCGGCGTGAAGCTCGGCGGCCAGCTTGAAACCTACCGCGAAGTCGTACGCCTGTGCAGCAAGCCCCTGGACATGCCCAAAAAGATCGTTGTTGATGTGACCCCCATGGACATCAACACCACCATCTGCGTGGGCGACCTGCCCCTGCCCGAAAACGTCAAGGCTGTTTACGACCAGAACTTCGCCATCGTCAGCGTCCTTTCCAAGGCCAAGGAAGCCGCTGAAGCCGCCGAATAAGACTGTTTGACGCAAAGCCCGGTCATCGGGCCTTTGTGCGACTGTATTGGCCGGTTCCTCGCGGGACCGGCCTCATTTTATGTACGCATGGCGCCATGAACAAACCAGCCTTTGTCACGCACAAGCTGCCTGCCCATAACCGGGAACTGCGGCTCGAACTCTGGCCCAATCATGGGGCCGGGGTCATGCTGTTTTATCCTGGAACCATGCTGTCGCCCATTCAGTATCGGCCCATGATTGCCGCCTTGCAGCAAGCTGGCTTTGCCGTTGCCGCAGTGCATTTCACCGGGCACGGCCTGAACCGCCACAGCGCGGATTTCAGCTTTGACGACCTGCGGCAAGACTGCCTGGACGCCGAGGCCTGGCTGCGCGCTGCAGGTCATGCCCACATTGCGGTATGCGGGCACAGCCAGGGCGGCATACTCGCACTGGCGCATGCTGCGGCATCCCCCGACCTTACGGCGGCATTTCCCATTACCGGTGTGCTGCCCCAGATGCGCGAGGCTGTCTATCTGACGCGCTTTGCCGGACTGGCTGACCGCAGAGCGGATATTGAACGTATTTTCTGTAGACTGGCACGCTGGCTGCCGTGGCTGCCCATGCCCTTGCAGGCCTACCTTGATTCCTGGCGGATCATTTCCGGCGCGCGACGAACTGTGAGCAACCGCCGCAAAACACGGCTGACATACCCCCTGAGTTTTCTGGCCAGCCTGTTCAACACGCGTCTGCCCGAGGGGCTACGTTGCCCCCTGTATTTTTTTAGCGCTCAAAACGATGCTCTGTTTACGCCAGCCATCATTCAGGCCACCTTTGACTGCCTCAAGGCACCGGCCAAAAAGCTGGTCTGGCTGCCCGGCGGCGGACATCTGGCCGCCATGAATCCCCCGCTGTGCCACTTTATGGCCCGCACCGCAGCAGCGGCGTGCGCGGGGCTTGGCCTGCCACTGCATCTTGAGCAGACTAGAGCAGATAAACTTTGAAAAATACATTTTCAAAGTTTAAGACACGCCTGTTCCGGCATTTAACCGCGCAAGTAAATTGCGCTTATACCTTCACGGCGAGTGCCTGCCCTCGCAGTCACCAGAGCAATTTCAAAATGATATTGCTCTAAAATCGCCCCCGGAGGCGTACTGATGGACTATAAAGGCGTTATCGTAGGCTTGGGCAATCCCGGCGCCAAATACGACCATACACGTCATAATTGCGGCTTTGATTTTGTGAGCTATCTTGTGGAACTTGCCGCCAGAGACGGCGAAGCAAGCCAACAAAACGGCGGCAAATTTTCTTGCGAATTGTGGCGCTTGCGCCTGCCAAAGCTTGGGGGCTTATGGCTTGCGGCCAAGCCGCAGACATTCATGAACCTGAGCGGCCAGTGCGTGCAGCCGCTGCTCGCATGGCACAAACTCAAGCCGCATGACCTTGTTGTTGTGCATGACGAACTGGACATCCCCGCCGGAGAGCTTCGATTCAAGCTTGGCGGGGGCAATGCCGGGCACAATGGGCTGAAATCCATCACAGAACTTTTGGGAACGCCAGATTTTTACCGCCTGCGCATGGGCATTGGCCGTCCCCCTCACAAGGGTGACGTGACCAACTGGGTACTGGGGCGACCTGAAGGCGAAGATGCAAAACACATTGAGAATTCGATGGAACTTGCCGCCGATACATTGTTTGCCTTTGCCGATAAAGGGCTCGACAGCGCTGTTCGTGCTGCGCGAAAGGCATCCTAAGCAGTGCCGTGCAGTGCTGCCTTTTGATAATGGCTTTCTGTAACCGCCGGTTTTGCAATCAATTTGCATCGGGCCAATGCTGTAAACCCTCTGCAACAGTATCTGCGCACTGCCTTGCGCGCCCGGTCAAATGCCTATTGCCTCAAATATGAGCAAAATACTTTTTCAACTGGACTCCTGCTCATTCTTGGACTAGGATATTTGAAGAGTCGGTTTCCGACTCTTCAATACTTCATTTAATTCGCGACTTCCAGCTATCGCTCCAGGTCTCGTTTATTTGCGCCTTTGGGGGCGTTTTGGTGGCATCATGTTCACTCCGGACGATCTCGTTGTATATCCTGCCCAAGGTGTGGGCCAAATAGAACGCATAGACAGCAAAACCGTTGGGGGGCTTGTCTGTGAGCTCTATATTGTGCGCATTCGGGCAAACAACGTCACGCTGATGGTTCCGGTAAACAATGCCGCGCATGTGGGCCTGCGCACCCTTACGCCCAAGGATGAAGCGGCCACGATTCTTGAATCGCTCCACAATGATTCGGGCAAGGTTGTGTATACGGGCCAGAACTGGAACCGCCGCTTCCGCGAATATTCCGAGCGGCTCAAAAGCCCGAGCCTTGCAATTGTGGCCGAAGTGCTGCGCGAGCTGCTGCTTATTGGCCGCAGCAAGGAACTTTCTTTTGGCGAACGGCGGCTTCAGGAGCAGGCCATGGGCCTTGTGACCGGCGAATTGTCAGAAGTTCTGGAAATCGCAGAAGACAAGGTGCGCAACGAACTGCTTGAAATCTATGCCCCCCCGCCAGCACCTGAAGGAACCGCCAGCTAGCCCGCTCACCCCCTGACCAAATTTTTTGTGAACAACGACGTATTTTTTCCTTGCCATTACAGAAAAGATGGGCTAATCGCATTTTCACACATCTTTTTTGTTCCCAATATCATCCGCCTACCACGCTACAATATGCAAATATTGTAAGCGTTACCCTGTGTCTTATCAAAATATCGGACTGTTATGCGCAAAAAGAAAGCTACTTCCACACTGTTGACCGACAGCGCCTTGAGCCTCACGGAGCTGAAGACGCGTAGCATGCAGGAACTCATGGAGCTGGCTGAGCAGTATGAAATTGAAAATGCCAGTTCCATGCGTAAGCAGGAGCTCATTTTCGCTCTGCTTTCCACCTGTGCTTCACAAAACGGCACCATTTACGGTGATGGCGTGCTTGAAATTCTGCCCGATGGCTTTGGCTTTTTGAGGTCGCCGCTGTGCAGCTACATGCCCGGCCCGGATGACATCTACGTGTCGCCCTCGCAGATCAGGCGGTTTTCCTTGCGCAAGGGCGATATAGTTTCCGGTCAGATCCGCCCCCCCAAGGAGGGCGAACGCTACTTTGCCCTGCTCAAGGTCACCGAGATCGGCTTTGAACCGCCGGAACACGCCAAGAACCTTGTTCTTTTTGACAACCTCACGCCCATCTATCCTGACCTCCAGCTCGTCATGGAAAACGGCGAGAAAAATCTTTCCAATCGCGTTATCGACATCATGGCGCCCATTGGCTGCGGACAGCGCGGCCTTATCGTGGCCCCGCCGCGCACGGGTAAAACAATCCTGCTGCAGGCGCTGGCCAATGCCATTAATGCCAATAACCCCGATGTGTACCTCATTGTGCTTTTGATTGACGAGCGCCCGGAAGAAGTTACCGACATGGAGCGCACAGTCAAAAAGGCCGAGGTTATCAGCTCCACCTTTGACGAACCGCCGCAGCGCCACGTGCAGGTGTGCGAGATGGTGCTTGAAAAAGCCAAGCGCCTTGTGGAACGCAAGCGCGACGTTGTCATCCTGCTCGACTCCATCACCCGCCTGGGGCGCGCGTATAACGCGGTTACCCCTTCTTCTGGCCGGGTGCTCTCCGGCGGTCTTGACGCCAACGCCCTGCAACGGCCCAAACGCTTTTTTGGCGCGGCCCGCAATATTGAAGAAGGCGGCAGCCTCACCATCATCGCTACGGCGCTTATCGACACGGGTTCCCGCATGGATGAAGTTATCTTTGAAGAATTCAAAGGTACCGGCAACATGGAAATCTACCTCGACCGCCACCTTTCGGAAAAACGCGTCTTCCCCGCCATCGACATCAACCGCACGGGCACTCGCAAGGAAGACCTGCTGTTGGCCGACGATGTACTCAACCGCGTATGGATTCTGCGCAAGATTCTTGCGCCCATGTCTTCCATCGACAGTATGGAATTTTTGCTGGACAAAATGCGCGCGACCAAATCCAACAAGGATTTCATGAACGCCATGGGCAAGTAAGCCCCCGGCAACCAACCAAGGCAAATTGCCGCTCTGCGGCGCGAGCATGGGGCCGTGCACCCGGTCGGCTCCAGGTTTCACCTTGACCTTGGGGTTAGCAAGGCTTATCTTTTAGGGTGTAATTTGCATTATTGCCCAACTCTCAACGGAGGCTCCCCGCATGTTCGGCGTAAGCATGCCTGAATTATTGCTCTTACTTGTTGTGGTTCTGCTTGTTTTCGGGTCGAACAAACTGCCGGAAATCGGCGGCGGGCTGGGTCGGGCAATCCGTAACTTTCGCCGCTCTTCAACAGAGCCGGATGAAATTGACATAACCCCCAAGGATAAAAAGCAGCCCACGTCTACTGACGATCCCAATCACAAGGCATAGAACCGCCCGTTGAAACATAAGGATTTGTCATGAAAACGGAACAGCTTTCAGTTTTTCTGGAAAACCGGGCCGGTCGTCTGGCCGAGGTTACGCATACTCTGGCAGAGGCTGGCATTAATATTCGCGCGCTCTCGCTGGCCGATACTTCTGATTTCGGCATTCTGCGCATGATTGTATGCGACCATGATAAAGCCAAGGTTGTTTTGAAGGAAAAGGGGTTCACCCTTGGCCGCACAAGCGTTGTGGCCGTGGAAGTTCCCGATGTCCCCGGCGGCCTTGATTCCGTCCTTCAGACGGTTTCCAAGAACGGCATCAACGTGGAATACATGTACGCCTTTGTGCAGCGCGAAGCTGAAAGCGCCGTCATGATCTTCCGCTTTGACAAGGTCGATCAGGCCATTGAAGTACTCAAGGCCCACGACTTTGTCATTATCCCGGCAGAGCGCCTTTGCGCTCGCTAGGGCGTTGACGCAAGCCACAGGATTTTCAAGCTGAAAGAGCCGCAGTAACCTGCGGCTCTTTTTGTCCAAGCTCTTGGCAAGATTTTACGCAAAATGGCTTGTGGTTTCCCACAAGCCATTTTTTGTTGCGTGTGAAGTGCCCCGTGGGCATCAATACCAGGCATTTTAGGCAGACCCTAGAACGACCAGGCAACTCCCAGCGAAACAAGGGACTGGTCGTATCTGTACAGCGGGCTTTCTGAATTGTTGTGGGTATACTGGTACGATGTTTCAACAGACCAGGCATCGGTAATATGCCACGTAAGGGCCGCGCCGGTGCGCCATTTCTGATCAAGCCTGTTGGACGTTTCAAGGGCAGTTGCCGGGCCGTTATACCAGTCGTTTTCAAAGGAAACAAAGGGGGCAAGCTCAAAGCCCTTGGGCAGTTTGAGTGAAAGCCGGGCGCTGGCTTCCCATCCGGAGTAGCAGTAATCGGCCCTCTCCGGCGTATTACCGCCCACATAGCTTAAGCCGACCATGATTTCATGGTTGCTCTCGCCAAAAAACCGCCGCACATACTGGCCCAGTGTCCAGTACGCGCCGTTGCGGTCGCCGTCCCGTGAGTATGCCCGCGAATCCAGAGTCCCGCGCGTAATGAGGTGCCATGACGGCGTGACCGCCCAAAGCCATGTAGCTTCCGGGCCGGATGCCGTGACATTCTGGTACCACTGGTAATCGAAAACTTCGCTCTTAAGACGCAGATCAAACATGGTTGTAGGCGTGAGATGGCGAAGGCCCACCGCCGCCCTGCCCCATTCTGTAGTGCGGCTGTGCACATCATCCAGCGAGGAATCTCCATTACCGCGCGCCATGCCCTGCGCATCGCCCACGATCCACCAGGGCGTATCCCGCTCGGCCTTCCAGCCCACATCAAGGTTTGCCCCAAGATACGCGCCAAAGGTGCCTTTGGCTTCAGAATCCGGCAGGCTGACGCGCCACGTACCCAAATCCATGGTTGTGCTTGAAGGGCCAAAGGTGGCGTTGGAGTCATACAGCAGGCCAGTGCGAAGTTTTCCGTGCACCTGCCAGTGATCGTAGCGTTTTTCAAGCGAATCTAGCAGTCGGTCATTATCAGCCTTGCTGATATTGGGATTCAGCGACCGCATGGTTGCCATGGCCCGTTCCGCGCTGTCGCGGTCTTCAAGCGCCATGTAGGCCTGCGCCAGTTCGCTGTAGAGTACAGGCTCCGAGGGGTATTTTTCCGTAAGGCGTTCATAGGCCATCACAGCCTGATTGTACCGCCCGCTGCGCATGGAACTGCGCGCCAGATTAAGGTTGATTTCATCATCGTCCGGCGCTTCACGCAGCAGGCGCATGTACATATCGTATGCGGAAGCATACTTGCCCTGTTGCATGAGGGCTGCGGCGTCCGCCTTGGCTGATCCCACCGCCGTGCGCAGAGCGGGTGAATCATCCGCGGCGATGGCGGCACTGACCAGCAAAAGCATGCACAGGGGCACAAGCGCGAACCGACAGCAGAGCTGCAGCAGGCGGAATGGATTACGTATCATTGCTGGCTCCACCTATCTTTGTTTGCCGGAAAATGAACCAGATTCCCTCAATTGGCCATCACTGTTATTAGTGATCTTGTAGCCGCCTGAAACAGACAGCCCTGATGCGTTGCGGGCGGCGGTGCCATTCATGGAACCGGAATAATCATCCGCCGTGAATCCGCTAACATTCAGGCTTGAGCCGCTGATGCTTCCCCTTCCGCCCGTCATTGCCATAGGCGTGTCCGAATTGCCAGACTGCATGACGCCGTTGCTTACGGCGCCGCTTGTCAGATTGACCAGAAAACTGAACGATCCTGTGTACACTTCATTGGTCAGCGAACCAGACACATTGGCGTTGCCCGTCTGCCGGAAGCCCTCGCCCAGTGCTTGCGATACAATGGGCGTCTGCGCCAGCGTTGTGGGCGTAATAGGATTCCCCACAGCGGGTGACGGTGGTGCCAGCTGCGCTGTTGCGCCAGAGGCTGGGCTGTTTGCCGCCACGCTGCCAGAGACCATGTTATGGTCTGCTGGTGTCATGGGGGTAGGCGCGCCCTGCGGCAGGGTGATTTTGAAACCTGTCTGCACCAGCACGCCGTTAACAAAAACCTGCTTGGTGGTGTTGGTTACAAATACGGTTGTGGTGCCGTTGCCCACCTGAACGGCAAAGATGGTGCCGCGGATACCTACGGTAGCATCTGGCGTAACAACTGAAAAACCGTCAGGATTTTTTTCCACAATCTTGCCCGTGATAAACCGGGCCACGCCCTGCCCCATTCTGGCCTTGAAGGCTGGATTCGCGCCCTCCGCAACCACAGTTTCAAGGCTCAGGGACGTGTTGGAACCAAGCGCCACGGTAGTGTCGTCGTCAAAAAGAATCTGCGCCCGGCCCGTGGCGTCCGTAGTCAGCGTATCCCGATCCCCGACCGGGCTTTTCATGTCCAGCGCCACGGCCTGTCCATCCCTTTGGGCTGTAACGCCAGCCTTGAAGGAAATAACTTGTCCCACATCCTTGGCCGTGCATACGCCCCCAGCCAGCAAAGTCAGGCACAGGGCCAAAGCCCCGCGCCCCAGCATTGAACGAATCATGGTTCCCCCCACAGCAACAGGATGTTTCTACTTACCTTCCATTGTCCAGATGCCGTCCCACTGGGCAGGCGGATTCTGCGCAAGCATAAGCGTGCGTTCATGATACAGACCAAACAGACGCACGGCGGGATAACTTTTGGTCAGCGCGGCAAAGCCAGCCGCAGCCTCGGCAAAATCCCCCTTTTCATACAGTGCGCGCGCCGCGCTCCATTGCGGCATGGCTGCCTGAAAAATTGCATCCCTACCCGGCCTCATGGGCCAGTAGATGCTGACAGGCTTCGTCTTGCCCTTCACGCGCAGCACGTCAAGATGAACAAAGGCAAAGGCATCCCCGCAGCCTTCCCTGGTATCCCCGCTCACCACCACAGGTGCGCCGTAACGTTTGCACAGGCCCTCAAGGCGCGAGGCAAGATTCACATTGTCGCCTATGAGGGTGTAGTTGATGAGATCGTCCGACCCCATGTTGCCCACATAGGCCTGCCCGGTGTGAATGCCCGCGCCCATCGCAAGGCGTATGCCAAAGCTCGCCTCAATTTCGCCGTTCAGCGCCTCAAGTTGCTCCTGCATGCTCAGTGCGGCATCCACCGCCAGCGCAGGATGGCCCGGCACGTCAAGGGGCGCGTTCCAGAAGGCCATGAGCGCATCACCGATAAACTTGTCCAGGGTGCCCTGCCGACTGCGCACAATGGCCGTCATGGGCGTAAAATAACGGTTCAGCAGTTGCACCACATCCTGTGGTGAAAGCGATTCAGAAAGGCTCGTAAAACCCCGAATATCCGTGAACAGAATGGAAAGCTCACGATTTTCGCCCGCCAGCAGATCGCCCTGCCGCTTGCTGATCCGCTTGACCACCTCCGGCGATACGTAGCGCGAAAACGCACGGCGCAAAACGATCTTCTGTTTTTCCTCCTGCCAGAAGCGCACGCTCAGCAGCAAGCCGCCGCACAGCAAAGTGGAGAGCAGACCATACAGGGGCGAGAGAAAGAGGCCGCCCATAAACAGCTGTCGTGAGGCCACAACCGTAGCGCCCATCAGCGCCAGGGATGACGGCACATATACGCGCGGCCCGGCAAAACCAAAGGCCAGCGTTGCCGCGCAGGTCACAAAGGCTATTATCAGCGCCTGCGCACCCGGCCCCCAGGATGGCGCCTGCACAAAATTGCCGCTGATCATGGCGTCTATGACCGCCGCATGTACCTCCACCCCCGGCATCACCCTGTCAAAGGGCGTTGCGCGGATGTCGGCCAGACCGGGTGCAGACGTGCCCACAAAAACAATGCAACCGTCAATATCCGCCCGCTTTGCGCTGCCATCCAGCACCTTGGCGGCGCTGACATACCGATAGGTATGCCGCCCCCCCTGAAAGGGAACCAGCATATAGCCTTCGCGCGAAACCGGAATCTTGAACTCCCCCGCCGCCACGCTGAAAAGCCCGTCCGGCCCGGTATACAGCCGCAGGGCATCAGTTCCCAGCGCGCGCATGAGGGCCTGCAAGGCCAGCGAGGGGTAAACAGCATCGCCAAGCCTGAGGAGCAGCGGAACCTGCCGCACAAGGCCATCCGCATCGGGCGATACATTCACAAAACCCACGGGGGCCTCTGCAAAAAACTGCGGCAGAGGCAAAACTGCGCCAAGGGCTGTCGGTAAATAGGCATCAAATGGGGGGGCATCCTTGCCGCCCCGCGCTATCATGGCCGGAGGCTGCGGCATGGGGCCGGAATACGGCTCGCCCGCATAGCGGGCAAACGCGCCAAGCACCACAGGCGCGGCGCGCACGGAAGCGGCGAACAGGGTATCAAAATCCCCCAGATATGAAGGCAGGCCCACAATTTCTAGCGTCACGCCCCTGTCGCGGTAAAGCCCCTCGCGCATGCTCGCGGGCGAGGTTCTGTCCGGCTCTGCAAACATGATATCCAGCCCGATGGAAGCAGCGCCATTCTGCGCCAGTCTGTCCACCAGGTCGGCCACCAGATACCGGGGCCAGGGCCACTGTCCGTAACGGGCCAGGGATTCCTCGTCTATATCGACAACAAGAGGTACCGGAGAAGGCTCGCTTTGCCGCCGCAGGGGCAGCAGCGCATCGTAAATTCTCAGATCAAGGCGTTGCAGCGCCACAGGCTGCACCACATACAGCGCCAGCATGGCAAGGCCGCCGCACAGCCCCACAAGGGCGGTGAAAAGCCACGGCTGCCGCAGCAGTCGTTTCAGGGCATCTGCAAAGTTCATGAAGCAATGTCACGGCTTGGCTGTTCCGGCTCCGCATCAGGAAAGCGCTCATAAATCTTGGCGACAACGTCCATGATTTCTTCAAGGCATTCCACAAGCTGCGGGTCGAAATGACTGCCTGCCTCCTCGCGCAGGAGTACAAGAGCCTTTTCGTGCGGCCATGCGGCCTTGTACGAACGGGGAGAAACCAGCGCGTCAAACACATCGGCAATGGCGGTTATGCGCGCCGCAAGGGGGATAGCCTCCCCTTCCAGCCTGCCCGCATCGCTGGGGCCTGCATAGCCCTTGCCATTCCATTTCTGGTGGTGATGGTGGGCTATCTCGCGGGCGAAGGACATGAACCCGCCGCTCTGTGCCTCTGCCTCCAGAATGCCCGCGCCAATAATCGTATGCGACCGCATGACGGCCATTTCTTCATCAGAGAGTTTGCCCGGCTTTTTCAGCAGCAGATCGCTCACGCCCACCTTGCCTATGTCGTGCAACATGGCAGCAAGACGTATCTGGCTTTTGACATGCAGGGTCACGTCCGGGTCAAGGCACAGGCGGTTGGCCCGCACCTGATACATTTCTGCGGCAATGGCACCCACCCGCTCGGCATGGGGGCCAGTTTCCAGCGGATCATGCACCGAGGCCAGCCGCACAAGCCGGTTGATGCTTGCCCGCACCAGATGGCTGCGCTCAAGGATATTGGCGATTTCGCGGGCCAGCACCCGTATGTGCCGCTCCATGTCGTGGGTGAACTTGCGGGGCTTGCCCGTGCGCGGATCAAGGCTGTTGATGAGCTGCATCACACCCGAGATGCGCCCCGCGTGGTCGTGAAAAGGCACCACAAGCATGGATTCCGTGTGGTATCCCGTGGCCTTGTCAAAATCATCGCGGAACGAAAACGGTAAATCCTTCGGCAAGGCGCGCACATTCACAATATTGAGCATTTCGCCCGTGCAGGCCGCATAGCCCGCAATGGAATGGGGATTGATGGGCAGGCGCGCCGAGGAATAGGCGAACTTTGAGGCAGTGTTTACAGAAAACAGACTGTCGTTGTGCGTATAGGCAAAGAGCAGGTCTTCCCCATCAACAAGAAAAATGGTTCCTGCATCAGCCCGCGTGATCTCGCGGGATTTGGCGAGTATGCGGTCGAGCAGCGTGTTCTCGTCCTGATACTGCGAAAGGTCGTCCAGAAATCTGTCGAGCCAGTCGCTGAACTGAACCAGACCACATTCCCCGCAGGCCTGTTGCCTGGGCATGGGCAGGCTGAACCGCATGCCCTCACGCGCAAAGCACAGGCGCTGCCCGCTCGTCTGGCAACTCTGCAAGGCCTCGCGCTGTAGCGCGTCTATCTGCGCGTCGGTCATATCCGGCGCATGGTGTGAAAGTACGATGCAGCCCGACCCGGCAGCATGGCCCAGATCGCGCCAGTCTTCCCAGCGGGAATGCCCCCAGCCTTCAATATAGCTGGCCTTGCTGTACATGCTGTCCACAACAGCCAGATCCGCGCCTTCAAGCAGTTCGCGCGCCGCCTGCTGCACTTCAGGGGCGCGGGTGATTTCATAATCGCCGGAGTACACAAAAACGGCGTTGTCGGCGCAAACCCTGTAGGCAAGCGCACCGCCGGGATGGTTGGCCGCTATGGCCGCAACCGCGACACCATCGGCGGGATGCACCTCGTCACCGGGTTCAAGGCTGTGCCGCACCACGTTTCCGGCAAAGTCGCTGAATGGTATGGGAAACATGCCGTGGGCAAAGTGATTGTCCAGCACGTCTTCAAGCCAGGCGGGAATATAGATGTGGGTTGTCCAGCGGGGGGAATGCAGGGGCGGAAAGAACCCCAGCCCCTGAATGTGATCCGTATGCCCGTGCGAAATAAAAAGATGGCAGGTGCCGCTTTCCGGCAGGTTTTCGCCTGCCTGCCGCAGACCAGTGCCTGCGTCAAAAAAAATCAGCGCCCCGTTGTCGGAGCGCAGTTCAACGCATGAGGTGTTGCCACCGTAAAACGACATGGCCGGAGCTGGCACGGCAATGCTGCCGCGCACGCCTCTGAGCACTACTTCCATGCGATCCTCCTGATGGATCAATACGGTGTTTTTATAGCGCTAACCCTATGTCTTTTGTGATTTTTTTCAAGCGGCAAAAACAGACATATCTGATATTCGGTAATATTATTAACCATGAATAGAGTAGGTTGGAAAAATATTTCTGAAAAATTTTTTTTTGCTTATGAAAGGCAATAAAAGCGTTATCCGGCCAATCAACAGACCGGATAACGCTTTTATTGTATGCTTTCCTAGAACACGCCGGTTACACGCCCGGTTGCCACATCCACATCTATGTTGCGGAAGGAGGGCCTGGAGCCAGTACCGGGCATAAGGCTGATGTCGCCCGCCACCGGAGCCACAAGGCCAGCGCCGCCAAAAAGCAGCACATCGCGCACATGCAGCCGCCAGGATGAAGGCACGCCCTTGCGCTTGGCGTCGTCCGAAAGCGAATACTGGGTTTTGACCATGCACACGCCAAGTTCGTCCGCATCAGGGCGTTCCTGGAGCGTCTTGAGCCGCTGGGCAGCCATGGGTTCAAAATCCACGCCGTCCGCGCCGTACACTTCGCGAGCGATGCAGACAATGCGCTCGGCAATGGGCAGCTTCCAGTCATAGAGCGGGCGGAAGTTCCGCTTGGGCGAATTGCAGGCGTCCATGACGGCATCTGCCAGTTCAAGCGCCCCCTCGCCGCCTTTTTCCCAGTGTTCCGAAACAGCCACGCTAGCCCCCGCCTTTTCGCAAATACGGCGGATAGCGGCGATTTCTGCGGGCTTGTCGGTATAAAACTTGTTGATGCACACTACAGAGGGCACACCGGAACGGCGCACAATGCCGATGTGGTGCAGCAGGTTGACGCAACCGGCTTCCACCAGGCCCACATCTTCCCGCAGATATTCTTCGGGCAGGGGCTGGCCGGGGCGGGGCTGCGGCGCGCCGCCGTGGTGCTTGAGCGCCCGCACTGTCGCCACAATCACTGCCGCGTCAGGCGCAAGGCCACTGTAACGGCACTTGAGGTTCCAGAATTTTTCGTAGCCCATTTCTGCGGCAAAACCGGATTCTGTCACATGGATGTCGCCAAGCTTCAGCCCCACCCTGTCGGCAATAACCGAACTCTGTCCCAAAGCGATGTTGCCGAAGGGGCCAGTGTGCACCAGCACGGGCTGGCCCTCGATGGTCTGGATAAGGTTGGGCTTGATGGCCTCCACCAGCCAGGCGGTCATGGCGCCGTCCACTTCAAGGTCGGCGGTGGTCACGGGCCTGCCGTTGCGGTCAAGGGCAAGCACCATGCGGCCCATGCGCTGCCGCAGATCGGCCAGATCCCGCGCCACGGAAAGAATGGACATGACCTCGGAAGCAACGGTGATGTCAAAGTGCGAGCGCATCATAAAACCGTCGTTGCGCCTGCCGTCGCCTTCCATACCGATAATCACGTTACGCAGGGCCTGAGCGCAGAAATCCATCACCCAGCCGGTGCTGACGCGCGTGGGGTCAATATCCAGACGGCGCATGCCCGAAAGCCGCTCAAGGGTGGCGTCGTCATAGTTGCGCTCGTGCTGCATGCGGGATGTGAGGGCCGTCATGGCAAGGTTGTGGGCCGCGCCCACGGCATGGATATCGCCCGTAAAGTTGAGGGAATACGGCGTGAGCGGGATGCACTGCGAAAGACCGCCGCCAGCGGCGGAACCCTTCATGCCCATGGTGGGGCCGCCCGAAGGCTGACGGATGGCGGCAGACGACCGCAAACCGCGCCGTGCAAGCCCCTGCACCAGACCGATGGTGGTGGTGGACTTGCCTTCGCCAAGGGGCGTGGGCGTGATGGCCGTAACGTCAACGTATTTGCCGTTGGGGCGGCTCTCAAGCCTTTGCAGCACTTCCTGCTGCTCAATCTTGCCCATGTATCGCCCGTATGGCAGCACTTCTGAAGGTTCCAGCCCCATCTCGGCGGTCAGGGCTTCAAAAGTTTTCATATTCTGTTCGGCATCCAGGGCTATCTGCCAGTCCGGGTGCTTGGTGGGATCAAGAGTCATGCTGTCTCCATACAACAAAGAATTGGCAAAATGGTAAGGGCCGCCAGCTGGGGCGTCAAGCCCGGGGCATCAGGCATCGTGGCGGCCTTGCGGCTGTAGACCGCATCATATATATACCACAACAATTCCGCCATGTTCATGGGCGGATTTGCCCACCGCAACAGGCAGGCTGGAAATTTCATCGGGCACATGGCAAAAAGCCGTAAGGCCCGCAACGGCGTGGCACCCTACCCGCCGCCAAAGCACAGGAGCAGCCATGCGATTCACCACCCAACAGGGCCGCCTGAGCATACATCTGCGCGTTTATCGCCAGGGGCGCGACCTGCAGGTGCTCTGCGGCGGCGGCGCGACCCATATCGGCGCTGTGGCTCTGGCCGCGCCTGCGCATGGCCAGGTAGAGGCCCAAAGCCATCTGGCGGGCCTGCCCGGCCACAAGGAAGACGCCCTCGCCCAGCGCATGGCCGAGCGCATGGCTCATGCCCTGAACTGCGCCGTGTGCGTCAGCGCGGGCATCCACTACGACAACATCACCCGCGAAGAAATCCGGCAGGTCGAGCAGATGGTTCACGACCTGACGGAACGTTGCATCTCCGCGCTGCAAAAGGATTCTCCATGCTCACGGTAAACGATCTTACGGAACTGGAAAACTACATCCGCAGCGGCGAGCTTGAAGCCGATTTCAAGGACGGCTGCGAAAACGACCGCTTCTACCTGCTGGAACTGCTGGAAAAGCTCATGGACGTTTCCGAACTGGCAGACGCCGCCGCCACACGGCTCATATTTAAAGGGCTGCCCGTTCCTCCGCCGCCCACAGAAAAATAACCGGCAAGATGGACTTTAGAAGCAGCCAGCCTGAGGCTAGGACGGCAGCCTTTATCCTTGCAGATGCGCTCCTGATTCCAATGCGCCTGCCACCACAGCGCAGAGCCGCGCCACATCCTCAGCCGGAGTAACATACGGCGGCATGAGGTAAACAAGACGATTAAATGGCCGCACCCAGATGCCGTGCCGCACAAAATATTCCTGTAATGCGGATGTATTGACGGGTTCGCACGTTTCCACAACGCCGATGCCGCCCAGTACGCGCACGTCAGCCACGCCTTGCAGCTCCGCACAGTGGGCAAGCCCGGAGCACAGCCCGCTTTCAAGATTTGCCACCTTCTGCCGCCAGTCTTCCTCTTGCAGCAGGTCAAGGCTGGCGCAGGCCACGGCACAGGCCAGCGCATTGGCCATAAAGGTGGGGCCGTGCATAAATACATTGCCCCCGGCGCAAATGCCCTGCGCCACGCTGGCGGTGCAGGCCGTGGCAGCCAGGGTGAGCACCCCGCCCGTGAGCGCCTTGCCGCAACACAGAATATCTGGTGAAACACCGGCCCATTCCGCAGCAAACATCTTGCCCGTGCGGCCAAAGCCCGTGGCGATTTCATCAAATATCAGCAGCGCGCCAGCCTCGCGGCATAGTTGCGCAAGGCCTCGCAGGTAGTCCGGGTGGTAAAACCACATGCCGCCCGCGCCCTGCACCACTGGTTCAAGAATCACCGCCGCGATCTCGTGCCCGCGCTCGGCAAAAACACGCCGGGCATCGTCAAGGCTCGCGGGGTCAAAGGGCTGGTCAAAGCGGCAACTTGGCCGCGCCATAAATATCTGTTGGGGCAGCATGGCCGTAAACAGGCTGTGCATGCCCGTAACCGGGTCGCACACCGACATGGCACCAAAGGTATCCCCATGATAACCGCCGCGCGGCGTTAGAAACTTTGTGCGCCCGGTCTGCCCCCTGCCCTGCTGGTATTGCAGGGCCATTTTCAGCGCCACCTCCACCGCCACCGAGCCGGAATCGGCAAAAAACACGCGCTCAAGCCCCGCAGGCATGAGGCGCAGCAGTTTTTCGGCCAGATTGACCGCCGGTTCGTGCGTCAGGCCGCCAAACATCACGTGGGGCATGCGCCCGGCCTGTGAATGCAGGGCCTCCATAAGGCGCGGATGATTGTATCCGTGCACGGCTGCCCACCAAGATGACATGCCGTCCACAAGTTCCCTGCCGTCAGCCAGCACAATACGGTTGGCTCTGGTGCGCGCCACAGTGCTGAGCAAGGGCGGCTGCATGGCCGAGGCATAGGGGTGCCAGATGGTCTGATGATCGCGGCGCACAATATCTGCACCACAGTCGCAAGCAGAATCCTGTGAGGCTTGCAGATGCCGCACCAGCGGCTCAAGCCCCTGAGCCAGGGTCTGCCATGCCGCCGCATCCAGTTGCGCCACACGCGGCAATTCCACAAGGGGAGCAGTCTGGCCATGTTGCGCAAGCCGCTCACGGAGCATGGTGGCGTTGTCGGCCAGCATGGCGTCCACATCCACGCCGGGGCAACCCGCTGCCGGATCGGCAGATGGGACAAGCACCACTCCGGCCAGTTGCAGGCCGTTATGACGCAATGCATCCAGCGAAAGCAGAATGTGGTTTAGCCCACCCAGATAATTGCCGCCCACAAGCAGCACGGGCAGACCCACCGAGGCCATGAGGTCGAGCATGTCTTCACGCTCGTTGAGCGGCACCCGCAAGCCGCCAGCGCCCTCAAGCAGCAGCATTTCAGCGGTGCTGGCGCGGCTGTGGCAAACAATGTCGTTGCGCAGCCCTGCGCAGGTCAGGCGCGCGCCTTCGCGGGCCGCGGCCAGATGGGGCGAAGCAGGCAGGCTGAAGCAATGCAGGGCCGTGGCAGGCAGCATGGCGGCGCTTTGCGGCATGCCCGCAACGGCAGCGGCATACACTCGGGCATCGGCCAGAGGGGCCGTATTGGCCCGATCCGGCGCAACGCCAGTCTGCACAGGTTTTACAGCCTGCGCCTTGACTCCGCCCAGCAGCAAGGCCCGCAGCAGGGCCGCCGTCACTACGGTCTTGCCCACATCTGTGCCGGAACCGGCTACAAAAAGGCCCCTTAGCGGTGGGTCAGTCTTTTCCTCAGCAGCTTGCATCACAGCGAACCTCAAGCCCTTGCGCGGCGATCATTTCAAGATCATGCGCAATGCTCTGCCCATGGGTTGTAAGATAATCACCCGTCATGAGGGCATTGGCCCCGGCGATGAAAATTTCATTCTGGCGGCTGCCCAGCACAAGAGGCCTGCCCCCGCAGATGCGCAAGGTCGCCTTGGGCAAAATGTGCCGGAACACGGCAATGAGCGTCAGCGCTTCATCAGCGGTGAGGGGCTTCTGCCCTGCCAAAGGTGTTTCCGGGTGCGGATGCAGAAAATTCATGGGCACATGGCTCACGCCCATCTTTTTGAGACTGAAGGCAAAGTCCACGCGGTCTTGCCAGCTCTCACCCAGGCCGAACAGGCCGCCGGTGCACACGCTCAGGCCCGCCTCACTGGCTCGCAGCACTGTGTCGCGCCGCTGCTCCCAGGTTTGCGTAGTGCACACGCTGGAGTAATAGCCCTGCGAGGTTTCCATATTATGGTGGAACCGGGTAAGCCCGGCCCCGGACAAAAGGGCAAAATCTTCAGCCGTTAGTTTGCCCAGCGAAACGCAGACGCGCGGGCGCACGGCATCCGGCAGGCCGGAAATTACAGTGCGCAGGCGCTGCAATTCGCTGCCGCTCAGGGCCGAACCGCTGGTAACAACGCCAATGCGGGCCACAGGCAGGGCTGCAAGACGCAGAATGCGCTCGCGCAGTTCATCGTCCGGCAAGAGAGGAAAAACCTCAATGGGGGTGTGATTGTGCCTGCTCTGGGAGCAAAAACGGCAGTCCATGGAGCAGTTGCCGCTTTTTGCATTAATGATGGCGCACAAAACAATACCGCGCCCAAAGGTCGCCTCGCGCAGCGCAGTGGCCCTGGCAAACAACTGTTCCTGCGGCAGGGACAAAAGCGCGAGGGCTTCGGCGGGCGTTGCAACCGCCTGTGATTGAGTCATGATATAACCCTGAAAGAGAACAATGGTGCAGAGCAAAAATCATTTGCTGACCGGAGCCACTCTGAATGACAGCCATGCCGTCATACAGACAGGCACCATGCCATTTTTTGGCCTAAAAAAAAAGCCCGCCTCAGGGGCGGGCTTTCAGACCGATGACAAAGCCCACCATTGCGGGTCTTATGCCGGGGATACTTGAACCTTGCGGCGCTTTTCCCACAGCTTCATGTCTTTCATCTTTTTGCGGCGTTCGCGCTGCAGGGCCTTACACACCAGAGGTGCGTCTTTCTTGAAGCCCCACTTTTCGCGGTATTCAGCCGAGGTCATGCCGTGGCTGGCCAGATGACGCTTGGTAAGGATCTTAAAGCTCTTTCCGCACTCAAGGCAGGTGACGGACTTTTCTTTGACCGACTTGCGTGCTTCAACGGCCATTTCGCCGCTGTCCAGTTCCACAGGCGTTTCGCCTTCAGCAACTGCTTTGATGCCCTGCGCCACTTTCTGTATAAAGGCGGCTATTTCTTCTTCGCTCATAACGCGAACGCCAGCTTGTGCTCTGGTAATTTCCAGCGCCTCTTTCAGATAATCGTCCATAACTACCCCTTTATTGTCTTCAATATACTCAATCTGACGCGCTGCGTACCCGCCTGATCGGCTCATTGACAGAACAGTCGGTCCCCCTCCCATCCTGATGGGGAGAACATACACAGCAGCTATTGTTTCGTCAATGTACTATACCCTATAATATAAAATTGTGTTGCAAATTTTACATAACCATTATTCCAGAATGTATTAACTTGTTGCAGTTACTTAGTGTCGGTGCAGGCGCAACAAACGTAAAAAACAGGGAGGCCGCTTGGAAAAACTTTCCCAAGCGGCCTCCCAGGCGGAATCCCGGTGTAATGTCAGATTACTGCAAGAACATGCTACTTTAAGACAAATGTGTCATACTTTGATGCAGTCCCCCAGAAGCGGTGATCCAGGTATTGCCCACGAATGTTCTTTGCATATCCTTCTGTAATTCCAGTCATATATTCAGATACAGAAGCAACGGCAAAGGCTGCGCTGGCGCGCTGCTCAAAGGCACGAAGCTGGTCAGTCTGGCTTTCTGTAAGGCTTTCCTGCCCGGCAAGATTTTCAGGCAGGAGTTCTCTGTATTCCAGTATGACCTTGGTGTCATTAAAATTGTATCTGGCGGCAAAACCGCGCGTCAGCCAGCGCATGGGCTTTGCTTCGTCCGTCAGCCCTGCAAGGGCTGAAAATGCATCCCTTTTGCTGTCCACAATATAGGTGCTGGCCGCAAAGCCGTCATTGTTGAAAATCTCCACCCCTTTATCAACGCTAAAGGGACGCTGGCCATCGCTGTCCCAGTACCAGCCGCGCGGCACCTCAGCCAGCCCCACAATGGCCAGGGGGCTTTGGGGATCGCCCTTGCCGTAAGCAGCAACCCACGCGTGCAGCGGCAAGCCGCCGATAACGCCTGCACCATCAAGGCTGACGCTTGTTTCGCCGCCGGTAAGCAGGGGCATGTTCACGGCCTTGATGCTGATGGCCGGGCGGGCTGTGGAAACATAGGCCGTGTTCTGCATTCCCCTTTGCAATGCGCCGGTGCATCCGGCCATCAAGGCAAGCAGGCCGAGTGTAACGCAAAGAAGCACTCTGTTCATATGCCCTCCAAGGCTGACGGCGCACATCACGTCCTGCATCATCGTATGAATCTTGCGGGACGTTCCATCGCACTTATCCATTAAAATTGCATCAGGCAGCTAATTCCACCCCACGGCAGAACTGCTGTTGCGTCTGGTTATATTCCAAGGAGTGAACGCATGCAATGCGCCCTCACATGCCAGATCGGCATATGGGAGGGGTTCGGCGCTCTGATGCAAGATGCGCCGGAGACACCAGCAACCAGCCTGGACGACAAGCAAGGGCGACAGGCCCAAAGGATAAAAACCGGGGAAGCTAGGGAGCGGCAGGCTTGGCCGCAGGCGCAGCCTGACTGCCCGCCCCGCCGGGCAGGTAGTTTTGCAGGTCGCGCGAAACCTCAAAGGTGTGCAGTTCCGCTGTGGCTGCCTTGGCAAAAGGCGAATCGGCATAGTTGCGCACAATATCCTCAAGCAAAGCCTGAGCCCGCGTGGCATCGCCCAGCTTGCGATACAGCCGGGCCTCGCGGAATCGCAAGCCAGGATATTCCGGCGACTCCTTGGGCACAAAGGCATTGTAACGCGCAAGCCATTCCAGGGCTTCCGGCACACGGTTGCCTACTTCGCAGATATCCATGAGTGAAAGTATGGCATCCTTGATGCGCTGCGGGTCGGCCTTGTCGGAACGTTCGTTCTGCAACTGGGTAAAGAGATCAATCACCTTGCGGTTCAGCGTGTAGGAATTGCGAATATCCTTGCGCTGTTCGGCATCACGGGCAAGAAAGTACGTGGCGTAGGCCCGCTGATAGAGCGGGATATCCTGCCGCTCGGCAAGCTTTTGCCACATGGCGAGAGCAGCCCCGGCCAGATTGAGATTCTGGGCCGAGAGCGCCATGGCGTAATCAAGCTGGTTGCGCAACTGGGGGTTCAAAGGCCAGGTGGCCACCAGTTTGCCAAGATCAAGAATCTTTGCCCAGGCACCGACCTGAAGATACCGGTTGAAAAATTCCGTAAAGGTAGCTTCCCCATACTGGGGGTCCATGGGCGACTTCAAAAACTCCGCAAGCATGCCAAGGGCTTGTTCAGTATCGCCCCGTTCAAGCAAGCCCTGCGCCAAGGCATAACGCATACGCGGATCTATCGCCCCGTAGCGTTCGCGCACCAGGGGAAAGCCATTCCATAAAATGAGAATGCGTCCATAGTTTTTTTCAGCCATGGAATTGGCAAGCTCTTTTTGAAAAGCAAGCCAGATAATATCGCGAGCCTGCGCCACGTTGGCGTTCTCGGGATAACCATCAATAAAATCTGCGGCCTTGCCCATGGCCTCGGTATAACGCTTGCTCCAATAGAGCCACATGGCCTCCTTGAGCCGCGCAAGCACAGACTCCGGCGCAGTGCGCGAGGCCGCCGCAAGGCTGGCGTAAACCTTGGGCAGGTTGCCACTGGCGGCCCTAGCAAAAACCTGTGTCATGGCCTCATAATTGATGGGCGAATCGTAAATGCCGCCCTCGGCCAACCGCAGATTTGCCATATTTGCCGCATGGGTTCCCGCAAAATGCCGCGTCAGGTAGGAATACAGAAACTCGGCCCCGCTCTTGTTGCCAAGGCGGGTATACATGTCGCCCATTTTAAGGAGCAGGTCGTCGTTGCCCTTCTGCCCGGGCACAAGGTTATAATACAGCCAGTACAGGGTCAGGGCCGCAACGGGTTTGTCCAGAGCCTCATCATTGGCGCCCTGCAAAAACAGGAATGTGGGGTCTTCAATATAATAGCGGGGCCAGCGCTTGCTTATAAAGTCGAGAATAACCTGCGCATTGGTGTACTTGCGCTGGTTGTTCAGCGCCTGGGCAAGCCCCACGGACGCCTCCTGCAAAAAGGAGGATTCAGGGTACTTGTCGAGCACAATGGCAAAGGCCTGCTCCGCCTGGGCATCCATGTGCCGCTTGAGCTGCGCCTTGCCCAAGGCCGTAAAGCCCTGCGCCACGCCGGGATAATCCGGATAGCGCCGATACATGGCCACAATGTAGCC
Organism: Desulfovibrio intestinivivus; assembly: GCF_053570665.1. Taxonomy (NCBI): domain Bacteria; kingdom Pseudomonadati; phylum Thermodesulfobacteriota; class Desulfovibrionia; order Desulfovibrionales; family Desulfovibrionaceae; genus Desulfovibrio; species Desulfovibrio intestinivivus. The sequence goes on from NZ_JBRBQT010000001.1 coordinate 3,019,789, forward strand.
CCCGGCATCTACCAGATTGCCCACGTTGACGTTAACGAGCCCCAGGCGCAGGAGGGCCTCCGGCACACGGGAAGAACGCAAGTCAAAATTCATGGCCTCGCTGGTGGCAGAAACAATAGGCTCAAAGCCAGCCAGCGGATTATCGGCATATCTGGCCCATACGCAGTCGCTGATGTAATACAGCGTTTTGAGACGCATATCGGCGCTGATGGTGGGCATTTCCTTCAGTTTTTCCAACTGCGGCAAAGCCTCAACGAACTTGCGCTCCTTGATGAGACGCTCCGCCTCTTCCATCATTTTTTCCGGGTCAGCAGGCTTGGCAACAGGATTGCCCTGTTCGTCCACATAAACCACGGGCCGAGGTTCTTCCTTGGGAGCAGCTGCCCCGTGACCGCCTTTTTCTTCGGCATGCGGCAGCCCCACCACATTGTCCGAAACCTTGCCGGATACGTTACCGCCCGCGCCGTTCGGCTTTACCTGACCGGCCTGGGAAGCAGGCGCAGAAGCTGCGGCTGGCGCGGGCTGCTGAGCCGGTGCTGTTTTTGCCTGCGGCGCAGGCTGCGGCGCTGCTTGGAGTGCAGGTTGCGGTATGGCCTTGGGCACAACCTGCTGGACAGGCTGCGGAGCGGGCTGAGCTTGCGGCTGCGCAACGGGTGGTGTCGCGGGCGGTACTGTACGCTGGACCTCATTTTGCGGGGCAGGCGCAGGCTGAGCCGCTGGTCTTGTTACGGGCTGGGTTGCAGGCTGAGTTACTGGCTGGCTTGCAGGCGCAGCCGAAGCCGCTGGTGCTGCCGCTGTGGCCGGAGCCGCAGCAGGAACATTACTGGGGATTGATGTAGAAAGCCCCTTACTGTCCGGCCAGTTTTCCGGCCCGCCGGGGTTCACCCGGCTCATGAGGCTCTGGGCGTCCAGCGTCACGGCGAGGCTGCCCGCACCGCCTGCGGCTTGCGGCACTTCGGCGGCTTCCGCAGTTTTGGTCGCGCCAAGGGCGGAGAATTTCTGGCTCAAATCCGCCAGCTTTGCCTTGCCCGCGTCAAACAGATCCGTAGTAAACAGGCCAGCGATGGGCAAGGCCTTTACACCCTGCTGCACATCGGCCAGCAGCATTTGGGTCTTTTGCAAAAAACCCACTGCGGCATCAGCGGGCAGATTAACGGCAAAAGAAGCGCCCTGCCCTTCTGAATCAGCAGGCGCGTTGCCCACAGGCACGCCCGCCGCATCCAGACGAGAGGAATTTTCCCCTTTCTGGGTTCCGGCGGCAAAAATTTCTATATCCAGTTCAGAAGGAGAAGACCGGCGCATGACGTGGTTCACGGCCTTGGGAGAAAGCGTAATGCGCAACTGGCCGTTGGAAAGCCCGATACTGTCGAGCAACGCCCCCGCAGAAGGTGCTGCGCCGCTGCGTTCAAGCGTTGCGGAAGGATCGTCAAGATAGAGAAGCAAGGTATTGCCGGTGCGCAGAAGCCTGTGCACCTGACCAGGGCTGTCGAGCGTGAGGCGCAACCTTTCCCCGGCTGGCTGTGAACTTTTTGACTGTTGCCCGGCAGCCGTGGCTGCGGCAGTATCTGCAATGGGGGCCCAGTTCCAGCTCATGCCGTGCGAAGGTTGCGCGGGCAGCAAAAGGCTCGCAATCAGCAGCAAAGCCCCAACACGTGAGCAGCGTTGGGGAATCGCACCCTTGCGGGCAGAACTATGAGGCCGTGTCGCGGCGGCGAAAAGTTGTGTGTTCACTTGCACTTCGCAGGATGTGTCGTGGCATCTGAGCCGCAAAATCCAACGCAAATTTCATGCAAATTTTATGCCGCTACATGCTGCGTTTCTTGAGCTTTTCAATAAGCGTTGTCCGCTTGATGCCCAAAAGCTCGGCGGCCTGATTTTTCACGCCCTCTGCCTTGGTCAGGGCTTCATCAATAAGGCGGCTTTCCACAGCATCAAGAAAATCTTTAAGGTTCTGCCCCTGAGCCGTCAAAACGCCCAAGTTGGGCCACACGAAAGCTCCATTGGCTGCAACGGGCATTGCGGCTTCAGCCTGCGGCACTGGGGCGGGTGCCTGCTCCACGCCGCTATCAGCGATGGGTTCGGCGAGAAGCTCCGCCTCGGGCTCGCACGCAGGGGCATCCTCCACCACCGGGGGCAGCAGCGACACATCACCCACCTGAGCCAGAATCTTGCGCGGCAGGTCATCCATGCACACCGTATTGGCATCCACAAGGATGCTCAGGCGCTCCATGAAGTTTTCAAGCTCGCGCACGTTGCCGGGCCAATTGTAGGCCGCCAGGATACGCTGCGTTGTTTCATCAAGCAGCATGGGATCGCGCGCTTTTTTGGTGCAGAAATGGTTGAGAAAATAGCGCGCAAGCAGCAGCACATCGTTGCCGCGCTGGCGCAGCGGCGGCAAATGCAGGGGAATGACGTTCAGGCGATAGTACAGATCCTCGCGGAAGCGCCCGGCGGCAACTTCCACCTCAAGATCGCGGTTGGTGGCGGCCACAATGCGCACATCCACCTTTTTGCAGCCCGTGCCGCCCACGCGCTCGATTTCCTTTTCTTGCAGCACACGCAGAATCTTGACCTGAAGGCTTAACTCCATTTCGCCGATTTCATCCAGAAAGATGGTGCCGCCGTCAGCCATTTCAAAACGGCCTTGCCGCGAACGGATGGCGTGCGTAAAGGCGCCCTTTTCGTGACCGAAAAGTTCGCTTTCAAGCAACTCTTTAGGGATGGCCCCGCAGTTGATTGGTACAAAGGGCTTGTCAGCCCTGCGGCTGTTGGCGTGAAGCGCGCGAACCAGCAATTCCTTGCCAGTTCCCGATTCACCAGTTACAAGCACAGTGCTGTCCGTGGGCGCAACCTTGCCGAGAACCTTGAAGACTTCGGCGAGGCTGGTGCTCTGGCCGATAATGCCGCTGGTATTCAACTCCATGTGTGCATTCTCCGCGTGCATATCCTTTCCTGTGTCAATACACTGACACGCATTGGATTACCAGTAAAAATGCGCCTATTCTACCGCATTTACCCTCAGCCATGCCGCATTTAGCCATGACCGATTCGCCGATACGCATTGCCGCCCCCTCAAGTACCCTTGCCCGCTGCCCGGCCCTGCCACAGTGCCCACTCGACGCTTCGCGCGCAGAAGTTCTGGAATCTCTGGCTCAGGGCCGCAATCTGGTGCTCAGCGCCCTGCCCGGAGCGGGCAAGAGCAGTCGTGTTCCCCTCTGGCTTATGGGGCAGCCCTGGCTTGAGGGCCGCCGTATTCTTCTGCTTGAACCACGGCGCGTGGCGGCCCGCGCGCTGGCACGCTACATGGCGGCCCTGCTGGGTGAGGAACCGGGCGGCACGGTGGGCTACCGCATGCGTGACGAAAGCCGCGTCAGCAGCCGCACCTGCGTGGAGGTTGTCACCGAGGGCGTGCTCACGCGCATGTTGCAGGATGATCCCGAGCTGCCGGATATAGCCTGTGTGATTTTTGACGAATTTCATGAACGCTCGCTCACGGCCGATACCGGGCTTGCCCTCTGCCTTGAGAGTCAGGCTGCATTGCGCCCCGACCTGCGGCTGATCGTCATGTCCGCCACGCTGGATGTGCAGGCCGTTGCAACACTCATGGGAGGCTGCCCTTTTGTTGTGTGCGAAGGCAAGGTCTTTCCCGTACAGATGCGGCACCTGCCGCCCAAAATCCGCGCGGGGCAGATTGTGGGCGGCGGCCCTCTGTCTGCTGCCGGGGCAGGGCCGCTGCTGTGGCGGCACATGGCTGATGTCATTTTGCATCTGCTGCGTACGGAACAGGGCAGTCTGCTGGCTTTTTTGCCCGGCGCGGGCGAAATCCGCCATCTTGCAGCCATGCTTGAGGGCGCTTTGCCTGCGGATGTGGCCCTGTGCCCGCTCTATGGTAATCTTACCGCCAGAGAACAGGATGCGGCCATTGCGCCAGCTCCGCAGGGGCAACGCAAGGTGGTGCTTGCCACGTCCATTGCCGAAACGTCGCTGACCATTGAGGGCGTGAGGCTCGTGGTGGACAGCGGCCTTGCGCGCTTGACGCGCTTTGATCCGGCCTGCGGCCTCACTCGCCTTGTGACTGAGCGCGTGTCGCTGGCTGGCGCTGCCCAACGGGCCGGACGCGCCGGACGCATTGAACCTGGTATCTGTTGCCGCCTTTGGGCAAAAGAGCAGGAAAACGGCATGCGCCCGCACATCCGCGCTGAAATTCTTGATGCAGACCTCACCGGGCTCGCCTTGCAACTGGCGGTTTGGGGCGTGACCGATCCGACCTCGCTCGCATGGCTCGACACGCCGCCCCCGACCCATCTGACTGTCGCCAGACAGAACCTTCTGGCCCTGGGCGCGGTGGATGCCCAGATGCGGCCAACCGCTTTGGGCCGCAGCATGGCCGCATTGCCCCTTGCGCCGCGCACGGCGCGCCTGCTGCTGTGGGGGCGCGACAAATCCCTTGCCGCATTGGCAGCCTGTATCGCCGCCCTGCTGGAAGAACGCGACCCTCTGGCCTTTACCGCTGGCAAAAGCAAGGGCGGCATGCCTGCCACGGGCGCGGGATGCGATGTGCTGCGCCGCCTCGACTGGCTGTGCCGCGATGGCGTTGCGGGCAAGAATACGGATGCCGCCCGTGAGCGTGTGCGCCGCCTGGCGCAACGGCTCATGCATCAGATTGATCGGCATGAGGAGAAAGGTTCCCAGCTTGCGGCACAGGGGCAATCCAACAAAACGGGCAACATTTTTTCCGCAGCTCTCGTTCAGGCCGCAAGCCTTGGGCAACTGCTGGCGGTGGCGTGGCCGGAACAGGTCGCCATGCGGCAGACAGACGGTCAGCCACAAAACAGCGGCAAGGGAAATTTTGCGGGAGGGGTGACCCCCATGACGCCCTATCTCCTGCACAGCGGAAGGGCCGCCCAGATAGACAGCGACGACCCTCTGGCGCGCCTGCCCTTTCTGGCCATTGCAGAAGTTGACGGCGCAGCGCCGCGCGGGCGCATCCGCCTTGCCGCCGCCCTTTCGCCCGATGATCTTGCAGCGCTTTTCAGCGCAGACATTTGCAACGAAGACAAGCTCACTGTTTCGGATGCCGGGCTGGTCAGCGCCCGGCGGCAGCGAGTGCTGGGATCTCTTGTTCTGGAAGATGCCCCCTTGCCCCGGCCTCTACCCGATCAATGCGCGGCTGCCCTGTGCGCCCATGTGCAGAACAAGGGGCTGGAATGTCTGCCGTGGGATGATGCCGCAAAGCAGTGGTGCGCGCGGGTAAGCCTGCTGCGCGAGCTGGAGGGCGAGGCGTGGCCCGATGTTTCTGATGCCGCGCTGCTGGCGACTCTCAATGACTGGCTTGCGCCAGCCTTGCAGCAGGCGCTCGAAAGGTCAGCCGGGCAAGGCAAACAGGGGCGCGCCAATTCGCTGGCGGCGCTCGGACCGGAGCAATTGCTGGAGGCCCTGCGCCGTCTGCTGCCGGGGAATCTTCACCGGATACTTGAACGGCAGGCCCCCACGGAATGGCAGGTGCCGTCAGGGGCCATGCGCCCCATTGTGTATGGTGAAGACGGAGGCCCATGGCTGGCCGCCAAGTTGCAGGAATTATTCGGCTGCGTGGACACGCCGCGCATAGCTGATGGGCGCGTAGCTCTGGTGCTGCGCCTCAATTCGCCCGCAGGCCGCCCCTTGCAGGTCACGCGCGATCTGGCCCATTTTTGGCGCAACGGCTACCCCGCAGTGCGCGCAGAAATGCGTGGCCGCTACCCCAAGCATCCCTGGCCGGAAGACCCGGTTAACGCCGTGCCCACGGTTCTGACCAAGAAGCGGCTTGCCGAGCGGCAAAAAAGCTGACGCGCCCGCAAAACTACCATCGCAACAAGCCCTCTGTAGGTGCGCCCGGTCGCAATACCAAGCGCCTAAAAAACACCGCGCCCTGTCAACTGCCGCACAAATTCGCGCGCGCGTTGCTCGCTGTAGTATTCCTGCTTCTGTTGCACAAAACCTACATGCCCGCCGTGCGGGGCAACCTCCAGATGCAGGTGCGCGCTCTGCTCCGCCGTCTGCCACGGATAGCACGAAGGCGCACAAAAAGGGTCGTCCGCTGCCATGAGCAGTAGGGTCGGCACGTCTATGCAGGGCAGGTCGGGCAAAACCGTGTTCTTTTCCCAATAATCTTTGGCTGATGCAAAACCAAAGGCAGGTGCGGTAAAACGCTCGTCAAACTCAGCAAAAGTGTGGATTTTTTCCACGCCTTCAACGGAAGGATAGGAAGGAAAGCGCTCGGCCTTTTCGCGCACTTTTCTACGTAGGGTTCGCAAAAAATAGCTCATGTAAATGCGGCAGGCAGGGCCATCCATGATCGGTGCAGCGGCGGAAAGATCGCACGGCACAGACACGACTACAGCTGCCCGCACCAGCGGCGAAACCGGCCCCCGGCCCAGATAACGGCAAATCTGGTTGCCACCCATGCTGAAGCCAGCCAACAGCAGGGGGCGGTCAAACTGCTCGGCAAAGCGCGATACAGTTCCCAGATCTTCAATCTCGCCCATGTGATACAGGCGCGCAGTGCGGTTACTCTCGCCCGAGCAGGAGCGCATGTTCCAGGCCAGCACGTCAAAGCCTTCGGCACGCAGGGCATTGGACATGCCCAGCACATACTTGCGGCGACTGTTGCCCTCCAGCCCGTGCGAAATAACAGCTATGCCCCTGCCCTGCCCAAAAGGGCGCTCCGCCCTGTCTTTTCCGAGCGAGGGATGCTGATCCACATCAAGAAAGTCGCCATCGGGCGTTTCTAGGCGCACCCGGCGCACAGAGGGCGACATTTGCGGCTTTTCACGAAAGAGCACGGGCCACATGGTGTTGGCGTGACCGTTGCGCACAAACCACGGCGCAACGTAGGATGAAGCAAGAACTGGCATGACAATCCCGGTAAAAGATGGCGGCGAAGCCGCGCTGGTAGATTCAGACAATGGCGGTTTGACGGCACACAAGGGCTTGGCAGCCGCCAAAGCCTCGTATACCTTCGCCGCATGCACAACAAAGCTCCCCAAAATAGCGCCACGCGCAAAATTCTGTCAAATCCGGCACGTCAGGCCTTTACCCAGCAAACACCCGGCCCCAAGGCCGAACCCGCTGCGCTTGCGGCACCTGTTGAAAATGCGTTGCCAGGCACCCCCACGGGCAGGAATTCTGCGCAACCCTCGCCACTAAAAAGAAGGAACACACAGTCAGTGCAAGGCGGCGGGACACGCTGCCCGGATGTGGCCGATGTGCTGATTCTGGGCGCTGGGGCTGCGGGGCTTATGTGCGCCCGCGAGGCGGCGTCAAAAGGCCTGAGCGTTGTATTGCTTGAGCGTGGGTCTGTGCCCGGGCGCAAACTGGCCGTGAGCGGCGGCGGCAAGGCAAACTTTACCAACCGTGCAGTCAGCCCCAAAGACTACCGCTGTGACGGAAGCAGAGGCAATGCATTTTGCGCCCCAGCCCTCAAGGGCTTTACGCCGGAGCACATGCTGCGCCTTGTGCAGGAATGGAACCTGCCCTTTGAGGAGCGCACCCACGGACAGCTTTTTCTGACTGTTTCCGCGCAGCGGCTGGTCAGGGCATTGGCGGACGACTGCCGCAAACACGGCTGCATTATTGCCTGCGGCACCACAGTAACAGCGGTAGAGGCGCAGGGGGATGGCTTTTCTGTGCAGACCGAGGGCGGCTTGTGGCGCGGCAAGGCTCTGGTGCTGGCGCTGGGCAGCCCGGCATGGCCGCAGGCTGGTAGCAGCGGTGCTGGCTATCGGCTGGCGGAAGAACTCGGGCACAGCATTGTTGCGCCACGCGCAGTGCTCACGCCCCTGCGCCTTAATTCGGGTTCGCCCCTGCTCGGCCTGACGGGCATCAGCCTGCCTGTGGGCGTTACGCTTGCGCAACACCACTGGGAGGACGATCTGCTCTTTACCCACGAGGGACTCAGCGGGCCAGCAGCCCTCAAAGCATCCCTCTATTGGGCTGAATGTGCTGCAATCACGCTGAATTTTTTGCCGGAGCAGGATGTTGCCGCGCTTATGAATGCGTCGCAGGCTGGCAAACAGACCCCGCGCGCGCTACTGGCACGGCTTCTGCCCCAAAGGCTTGTGGACGCCCTGTTGCCGGAGGAAACCGCAAGACGCAAGGTGGCGGAACTTCCGCGCGCGGCCCGCGTGGCGATTGTGGAAGCTGTGCAACGGCACGCGATAACGCCGCAAGCCACAGCGGGACTCAAAAAGGCAGAGGCCTGCTCCGGCGGTGTAAATACCGACGAAGTAGACCCCAAGACCATGCGCAGCCTGCTGCAAAAAAATCTGTTTGTGGTGGGCGAACTGCTGGACGTTACAGGCCTGCTGGGCGGCTACAATCTGCATTGGGCGTGGGCCAGCGGTATGGCGGCTGCCAGAGAACTGACCCGCAGCACTGCCGCTCAGGCAGTTGCGCCCGTCACGGATTAAACGGCTGGCAGCCCGTTGGCATGCATGATGGGGATAACGCTAGATGCGGTTGCAGTAGACGTTTTCCAGAAAATGCTCCATGGCTTCATCCGCCTGGCGGATGTAGTCCTGGAGCGGAAACTGGGCCTTGCAGGCCGGGCAGTGCATATAGACTTCGTGGCAGGTGCGGGCGATATGCAGGGGCGCGCCGCAGGTCGGGCATACAAGCGTAGTCTTGACATCACGGGGTGCAAAAAAAGCCATGGCGATTCTTTGTGTTAGAAGTATTGTTTGAAGTGCTGGCCGGGCTGCGGCTGGTGCTGTAAGACTGCTTTTATCCCCCAGCGGGCCATTGGTCATGAAACTTGGGCAAGCCGCAGACGCCCGCAAAATCCGGTGGCGTAGCGTAGCTTATCCTTAGAGCATTTGCCCCATATTTTTGTCAACATGGGCCAGATGCAGCAAACCCCCAGCCGCCATGATGGACAGGCCATAAAAAATGCCCGCAAATGCCCGGTTCCGTAGGATCAAATTTGTTATTGCGTCCGCCGTCCGCTCATGCCATAGACGTACAGCCATATTGTTGTAGATGTGGCATAACCAGAAGAAACGGATACGAACATGAAAAAGCTCCTTATGGCTGCCGTGGCCCTTTCGCTGATGACCGCTCCCTGCCTCTTCAGCACTGAAGCCAACGCTGCTAACACCGCTCCGGCAACTGTTGCAAGTGGAACCAAGGCACCCAAAGCCAGCAAGGCCAGCAAGGTGAAGGCTCCAGCCAAAGCAAAAAAAGTTTCTGCCAAGGCTCCCGCCAAGGCAAAGAAATCTCCTGCAAAGAAAAAGACGCAGGCAATCTAATTCTTGCTGTCAAAAAGGCCGGTTAAACCGGCCTTTTACAGTTTAGATTAATGCGCTATTGAGTGCGTAATCAGCTAACAGCAGAATAATGCACGAACAGGAATGTAAAAATACCACCTAATGCGGAGCAGTTCAGTCAGTTTTTATCGTTTGGCAATCATTTTTGAAGCCAATGCAGATAATACTTGACGATTTTTTTGCTTAACAGTACTGTTCGCCCTTATTCATAGGGTGCAGTATTTCTTTTTGCCAGAGACTTTGCGTGGGTAAGGCTTCAAGCGGAAAGTTTACCCACCTCAACAACGGAGTCGTTATGGCTGTTTCCATTTATGTCGGCAATCTGCCTTTTTCCGCCACCCAGGAAGGCATTGAAGCCCTGTTCGCCCCCTACGGCGAAGCCCTTTCCGTCAAGCTCATCATGGATCGCGAAACTGGCCGCCCCCGTGGTTTCGGTTTTGTTGAAATGGACGAAGCCGACGCCCACAAGGCCATTGAAGCCCTGAACGGCGTTGACTTTGGCGGCCGCACCCTGCGCATCAATCAGGCCGAAGAACGTCGCCCCGCGCCCCGCCGCTGGTAGACCACAAATTTCCTTGAAAAAAGGCCGCTGCTCACGCAGCGGCCTTTTTTTGTAACCATAAACTGTTTTAATCTTTCTTGCCCTCACTCGCGCCCGACGTTTTCTGCTTTTTGCTCTCTTGCCCAACCACAGCGCCAGACTCAGAAGCGTTGAACTGGCATGCGCCAATGCAACGGATGCCGCCGCAGTGCGGACAAGCATTGCGCCGCTGCGGCAAAAACATGCACCGCAAAATTGTCAAAATATGCTTGATCGCCATGCACCCACCAAGAGCATCCTTTTGTCGTGAAAGCTGCTCGGGTTAATCCATACGCTGCGAAAATCCGTACCCTGGCATCACGAGGTTTTGACTCCACAGGCCAGCCGCGCCGCAAAAAACAAACGTAGAGCTGCCAGCCTGATCAGTGGAACACTTGCCGTGGACAGGCCCTAATTATTCGGCTGGAGCTAGATGGTAATAAGCTTTTCGTCATCCTTGAGGATTTTCGTAAACGCCTCCCCAATGTAAAAGACTTCATCAACACCTTCCAGCTTTTCTAGTTGCTCAAAGAGACCGAGATTTTCAGCGCACTTTCTGCATGCTGAAACATGCCCGCCAGCATCATGAAATTTTTTAAGGAGACCCTGCAACTTCACGTCTTCACAAATCAATTTGACCGTTGCCCCCCAAAGAATCAGATGCACTTCTTCCCACCAGCCTTTCAGGAGGGAATTTGTGGCATACATAAAGACCATATTCTCAGCGGTGACGGGGTTATCGTTAACCCACAAGATATGTAGACATTTTTTGCTCATGGATATACCTCATCGGTCAAAGAGTTAGGCAAGCCGTGTAGTAGAGCCCTTACAAGGATAAACAGATACCTGTCAGTGCCCTCTTAGCCATGGCAAGCGCACAGATGCACACAAGCATATCTTCGTAACGCACAAAATAGCCCAATATTTTTCCAGATATGAAAAGAAATTCTGTGCCAGCGACATGGACTGCAAAAGTTGATGCATGTTCGCAGCGTTTCCACGCACCGCTCTGACTAGCGGCCATGCGCAAAACTACGCTTTAGATAACATCCAGATGTCTTGTTCATGGGCATACCAATGCCGATCACGCAGTGCAAGGGCGCTGCTGTTATCACCAATTCTCAGACTTCTTTATCAAATACTGTTGGAATGCAGCACTAGTCCAGTCTATTTTGAAGGTGAACGGAATCCCGTGGACAGTTTCCCAACAAAAAAGTCCGTGAAACCTAGGTCTCACGGACTATAGCGGACATTTACGCCCAGCTCTGGGAGGCCCCCAATGGGCCTCCCGGCGGGCATTTCAGGGCCGAAGAGGCAAGCCCTGAAAATCATGGGCCTTCATGGCAGAAAGGCATTCTGCCAGTGCGCTCAGGCAACAACCGTATTAGTCGGCCTGAGTGCGAATGAAGGTAGGAATTTCAAAATCATCCTCATCATAGGTGAAGTCTTCGTGGCCGGGGTTATGCGCACGGCGGCGCGGCTGGCCTACAACTTCACGCTTGAGCAGATAGGGAGGACGATTACTGTTTTCATCGTACCAGCGCTCCACCTCGGTGCGGCGAGGAGACTGCGGCAAACGCGACTCGGCGCGTTCCTGCTCGTCCATCATGCTCTGCTGGGCTGCGCGGGAATTCATGCGGCGCGGTTCGGCAACCACGGCGTCAGGGCCGGGCTTGCGGAAGTTGGTGACAGTGGCCGCAGGAGCCTGCACGGGCTGAATAGCCTGAGGGGAGTCAATGCCGGTGGCAATAACAGTAAGACGGATTTCGTCGCCGATATTGTCGTCAAACACAACACCAAAGATGATGTTGGCTTCTTCAGGCGTGGCATCGCCGATGATGTCGCCGATTTCGGCAATTTCCTCGGCAGTGATGTCTGTGGGGGCGGTGATGTTGTACAGAACCGCCTTGGCGCCCTCAAGCGAAACATCTTCAAGCAGCGGGCTCATGATGGCGCGTTGGGCGGCCTCGCGGGCGCGGTTTTCACCAGAGGCGATGCCCGTGCCCATCAGGGCCATACCGGCTTCGGCCATGGTGGTACGCACGTCTGCAAAGTCGAGATTGATGAGGCCTTCACCCACAATGACGTCAGAAATACCCTTGACGGCGTAGTACAGCACATCATTGGCCTTCTGAAGCATTTCGGAGAAAGGAGCCTTCTTGGGGGCAAAGGCAAGCAGACGGTCATTGGGGATGGTGATCAGGCAGTCCACATGCTGCTTGAACTCTTCAAGTCCGGCTTCCGCCGCACGTTTGCGCTTGGCACCTTCAAAACTGAAGGGCTTGGTCACAACACCCACGGTGAGGACGCCCATTTCCTTGGCAGCCTGAGCAACCACAGGAGCAGCGCCGGTACCGGTGCCGCCGCCCATGCCAGCGGTAACAAAAACCATATCGGCATCGCCGATGGCTTCACGAATACTGCCAACGCTTTCCACCGCCGCCTCGCGGCCAATGGCGGGGTTGGCGCCAGCGCCAAGGCCCTTGGTGAGCTTTTCGCCAAGCTGCACCTTAACGGAGGCGCCGTTCTTGTTCAGCGCCTGCACATCGGTGTTGGCGCAAACAAACTGCACTCCGCGCAGGCCAGAGGCAATCATGTTCTGCACTGCGTTACCGCCGCCGCCACCTACGCCAATAACTTTGATCTTGGCATTGCTGGCCAACGAGGTATCGATATCATCAACGATAGACTGAGCCATTACACCTCTCCTCTGTGCTATCCTCAAAATGCCCGCTTGAGGTTGTTATGAAATGTCCGCAAACCACTTTTTCATTCGCGAAAGCACTCCGTCAAAAACGCCGCTTTCACTACGTGTGGTAAATTTTTTCTGGCCGGAAAGTTCTTTTTCCGCGCCGTAACGCAACAGTCCGACCGCTGTGGAAAACTTGGGGCTGTTGACCACGTCTTTCAGGCCCCCGATGTTGCGCGGGTAGCCAATGCGCGTGGGCAGATTGAAAATCTGTTCGCCCAGTTCCTGGCAGCCTTCAATCAGCGCCGTGCCGCCCGTGAGCACAACACCTGCGCCGATCATGTCCTTGTAGCCGGAGCGCACGAGGGTCTGATCCACAAGGTAAAGAATTTCTTCCATGCGGGGTTCGCATATTTCGGCCAGCACCTGACGCGAAAGCCTGCGTGGCTCGCGCCCCCCCACACTGGGAACTTCAATAAACTCATCGTTGCGCACAAGGTCGGCAAGGGCGCAACCATACTTGAGCTTGATTTTTTCGGCAGAGGCGATGGGAGTACGCAGACCAAAGGCAATGTCGTTGGAAAGGTTCTGCCCGCCGAGCGCCAGAACAGCCGTGTGCTTGATGGCATCATTGGCAAAAACGGCGATATCAGTGGTGCCGCCGCCCAAATCAACAAGAGCCACGCCAATTTCGCGTTCTTCTTCTGTCAGCACAGCTTTGGCCGATGCCAGCGACTCAAGGGCAATATCGGCAACTTCAAGCTGGCTACGGTGGCACGAGCGCACAATGTTCTGGGCTGAAGAAACAGCGCCCGTAACAATGTGCACCTTCACTTCAAGGCGTACGCCAGCCATGCCAAGCGGGTCGGCAATGCCGCGCTGGTTATCAACAATGTATTCCTGAGGCAGAATATGGATGACCTCTCGGTCGGCAGGAATGGCCACCGCCCTGGCGGCGTCAAGTGCGCGCTCAATGTCGCGCTGCGCAACCTCGCCGCCCTTGACGGCAATCACGCCGTGACTGTTGATGCCCATGATGTGGCTGCCTGCAATCCCCACGTACACCGAGTGGATTTCGCAGCCCGCCATGAGTTCCGCATCTTCCACGGCCTTGCGGATGGACTGGACGGTCTGCTCAATGTTGACCACCACGCCCTTACGCAAACCAGTGGAAACACTGGTGCCGATGCCCACCACATCTACAAGACCCGACTCCGACAGCTCGCCCACCACAGCGCATATCTTTGTGGTGCCGATGTCGAGGCCAACGATGAGCTCGGACTTATTCATGCCATTCTCCTCAAAACGCCTGTCTCCGGGTCGCTACGGCATGCCACTCTGGCGCATGCCGCAAGTTTCTTACGCTGGCTGGTTAAGTAAAACCCAAACATTGCCGTTAACAGATCGAATCTCGCGAACATTGCGCAGTTCGTGTCTGCGGGCCAGATCGCCCAGGGTCAGACTCAACCGGGAAAGATTGCCCTCCCAATCGTCAGTTGCGATGGAAAGCCGCATCTCCCTGTCTTCAAGATAAATTTCAATGCCCTTGCCGGGGCTCACGCTGACGGACGAAACCGCCCCCGCCTCTATAGGCAGCAAACCGCTTTGCATACCCTTCATCAGGCGCGTCAGGTATGGCATGGCGTCTTCTGCCCCCTGATCAACACGCAAGGTGGGCAGCGAAAGAAAATTCTTGCTCTCAACCGGCGCTATAATTTCGCCAAGCTCGTTGGCGTAATACAGCACCCCGTCTTTATGCACCCAAAAAGAAGGCAACCGTTCTTTCAGGCGTATAACAAACCTGTCCGGCAGAAGGCGCTTAACAGAGACTTCTTCAACCCAGGGTGTCTTGCGCAGGTTTCTTTCAACCTTTGCAATGCTGACCGCAAGGCTGTTGTCTCCCTCGCGTATGCCGCCGTATTGCAGCACCATGTCGTGCGAGAGACGCACATTACCGGTCACGTCAACATGACGGGTGGTGAAAAAGTCGCTGGTTATGGCCTTGTTGTAGAGCCAGAGCGATGAATAACACACACCCGCAAGAATCAGCCCCAGGCAGGCCAGCAGCAGAGTCAGCGCGGCAAGGCTTTTCAGCCCGCTGAAGCCCTTGAGCTTCTTGAAAATCCCCGCGATAACCCCACCCGCACGCACTTTTGATCCGCCGCCGCTTTTCTTTACCGGGGCAGATGCTCGTGTGTAGGAGTTACGGGCTTTACGTCCGCTTTTTTTCAGGGCAAGGGGCATGGCACTATCCTGACCTCCGGTTCAAGCTCAATGCCAAACCGTTGCCGCACAGCTTGCCGGGCCTCTTGCAACAAGGCCAAGGCCGCCGTGGCGCTGCCCTTGCCTTCATTAATCAAAAAATTTGCATGCAGGGTTGAAAAGGCCATTCCCCCAAGCTGTCTGCCCTTGAAACCAGCCTCGTCAAGAAGCCTCCCGGCAGACATTTCCGGCGTGGGGTTTTTGAATACGCACCCCGCGCTCCAGGCCGTCACAGGTTGTTTAGACTTTTTCTTAAAAAAGTTGTGACGCATGCAATTACAGATGCCATCCCTTTCCGCAACGGTCAAGCCAAATGTGGCTTCCAAGACGATAAAATCATTCTTTTTCCCGTTAATTTTGAGAGTACGATAGCCGTATTGCAGTGCATTTCCGTTGATGCACTCAATGGTGTTATCTGCAAACAACTGAATGTTATAAATATTTTTACATGTTTCCGCACCATGGGAGCCTGCATTCATGGCAACAGCCCCGCCCACGCTGCCGGGTATCCCCACCAGCCCCTCAAGGCCGGAAAGCCCGTTTACAGCGCAAAAACGCAGCAGCCGGGCCATAGGAACGCCCGCTCCCGCACGCACAAGAACCTTGCCCTTGTGCTCGCCCACAATGACCGGGCCATCATTGAAAAACGGGCGAATCAGAACCAGCGGCAATTCGCCGTCCTGCGCAAGAATATTGCTGCCCGCACCCAGTACCAAAGGTGTGCCGCCAAGGGCCTTGAGTTTATCTGGCAACAGATAAAGGTCTTCACTCCGCTCGAGTATTATTTCCGCAATGGCGGTGCCCCCCACTCTCAGCGTGGTGCGGGGGGCAAGAAAAGGAGCGGGCATCTCACGCATGGTCTTGTCCCTCCAGCCACGCAGGGCCAAGGCGGGTGATGCTGCCAGCGCCGAGGGTCAACAGCACATCGCCCTCGCGCAGCACATTGGGCAGGGCTGCGGCAAGGTCATTCAGGGTCTGATAGTATTCCACCGGCGTGGTGGAAACCTGACGGATGCCCTGAGCGAGACTCTGGCCCGAAACGCCAGGGATGGGCTTTTCAGACGCGGCGTAAATTTCGGTGAGAAGCAGCTGATCCACATTGTCAAAAACCTTGCAGAACTCGCCAAAATGGGCCTGCGTGCGGCTGAATCGGTGCGGCTGAAAAGCCGCCACTATGCGCCGACCAGGAAAGACCTGCCGCGCCGTTGCAAGAGTAGCCGCAATTTCCGCCGGGTGATGACCGTAATCGTCAACCACGGTTACACCGCCCTTCTCGCCTTTGAATTCAAAGCGCCGCCCCACGCCGCCAAAACCGTTCAGGCCCTCGGCGCATTTTTCAAAGCTGATGTCCACTTCCATAGCCGCGCCAATGGCGGCCAGAGCGTTAAGCATATTGTGGCGGCCCGGCTGCGGCAGGCTGACCTGACCGAGCTTGACGCCATTGCGCCACACTTCAAAGTTGTTGCGCACGCCGCATTCAAGCGGTACGGCGCGCAGCACGTTGTCCTCCGCAAAGCCGTAGGTAAGCACAGGGCGTTTCACACGGGCAAGCAGGGCGCGCACGCCGGGGTCGTCGCCGCAGACAATGTTCAGGCCATAAAAGGGTACATTGTTCATGAACTGCACAAAGGCGTCATCAATGCCCTGCCGGGTTTTGTAGTGATCCAGATGGTCTTCGTCCACGTTGGTCACAACATTGATGATGGGCAGAAGACACAGGAAGGAGCCGTCAGACTCGTCGGCTTCGGCTATCAGATATTCTCCGTGGCCAAGATGCGCGTTGGTGCCATAAGCGTTGAGCCTGCCGCCAATAATAACTGTAGGATCAAGCTCCGCAGTATCAAAGATAGATGCAGTAAGTGATGTTGTAGTAGTCTTGCCATGCGTACCGGCAATGGCAATGCCCTGTCGCAAACGCATCAGCTCAGCCAGCATTTCGGCACGGGGGATTATGGCAATATTGCGGCGGCGGGCTTCAATAAGCTCTGGATTTTCATCGTTGATGGCGGTGGACTTAACCAGTACCTGAACATCGCCCACGTTTTCCGCTGCATGGCCCACGGCAACGAGTGCGCCAAGGTCGCGCAAATGACGCACAACGGCAGAATCACTCATGTCAGAGCCGGAAACTTCGTAGCCCTGATTGAGAAGAACCTCGGCAATGCCGCTCATACCCGCGCCGCCAATGCCCACCATATGAATACGCCGAATCTTGCTGTTCATGCTCTACCTTTAAAGAAAGTCTAGATAATTTAAAGGGTTGAATTCACCCTGGGATAGTTGGATGCTGGAGCCCTGTTTACGCTGTTTGTTCCAGAACGGCGACCACGCGCGCTGCCGCGTCAGGCCGGGCAGCGGCAAGCGCGGCTGCGGCCATGGGTTCGCGTTCGCCGGGCATGGTCAGGAGCCGCAGCAGAATGTCAGACATTCCCTGCACGGCCATGCGTCCTTCAGGCACCAGTACGGCAGCGCCGCTGCGAGTCAGCACCTCGGCGTTGCGGGTCTGGTGATCGTGAATGGCATAGGGAAAAGGCACAAGAACCGAGGGCAGGCCTGCGGCGCAAAGCTCCGCCACAGTGCTGGCCCCGGCGCGGCACAGGGCCACGTCGGCCCAGGCATAGGCCCCGGCCATGTCGTCAATAAAAGCGGAAACACATTCGGGGGCATACCCCGCCGCCATATAGGCCGCGCGCACACTGCCCTCATCGGTTATGCCGGTTTGGTGGCGAATTTCCACCCCGGCACCGCGAAATTCCGCCAGATTCTCAAGCATAAAGGCATTGAGCGCATGCGCGCCCTGCGAACCGCCCATGACCAGCAGACGGCGCGTCTGCCGGTGGCGATCCACCTGCCCCACCGCGCTTACAGCCGCCCGCACAGGGTTGCCCGTAAACACGCATTTTTTCATATCAAAGCCGCTTGTATTGGGCAGCGAAATGCACACGCGCCGCGCAAGCCGTGCCAGAAAACGGTTGCTGGCCCCGGCTATGGCGTTCTGCTCGTGCAGCACGCCGGGCACGCCAAGAATACGTGCGGCCAGCATGGGCGCAAATGCGGCATACCCGCCGAATCCAGCCACAACATCGGGCTTGAACCGGCGCAGAATGCCCACGGCCTTGCCCACGGCAAGAGCCATCTGCGCGCCTGCGCCCACAGCCTTGAAGCCGCGCCCCAAAAGGCCGCGCACAGGCAGCCCCTCAAAGGGAATGCCCGCCTGACGCATCAACCGTTCTTCCGGCCCGTAGAGCGAGCCCACAAACAGCAAGTTGGCATTGGGATTGCGACGCCGCAATTCCTCTGCCACAGACAATGCCGGAAAGATATGCCCGCCCGTGCCGCCGGTCGTCAGGATGATGTTGTCCATGTGTCCGCCGTCCTTGAAAAGTTCATGAGCAGGCCCACGCACAGCATGGTGGCCAAAAGGTTACTGCCGCCGTAACTCATGAGGGGCATGGGCACGCCCTTGGGCGGCGCAACCCCCATGACCACGGCCAGATTCATGACCGAACCCATTGCAAGAATGGTGGTAATGCCGAATGCGGTAAAGCGGTCGCGCAGATTGCGCTGCCCCATGATGATTTTGTAGCAGCGCCAAAAAAGCAGCGCAAACAGAATCATCACCGCGCTTACGCCCACAAAGCCCATTTCTTCGGCAAGCACGGCCATAATAAAGTCGTTGTGCGCTTCAGGCAGATAAAACATCTTCTGCTTGCTTGCGCCAACGCCTACGCCAAAGAAGCTGCCCGAACCAATGGCCAGCAATGACTGCACAAGCTGGTAGCCCGTGTTGTGCGCATCCTGAAAAGGATCAAGAAAGGCCAGCAGACGGCGCAGACGATAGGGCGAAGAAATGGCCAGCGCCATAGCGCCGCCGCATGCGAGCGCCACCGAAAAGAACAGATAGACAAAGCGGGTGCCGCCCGCCACGCACATGAAAAACAGAATACTTGCCAGAACGACGGCGCTGCCGAAGTCAGGCTGCAAAAGCAGTAAAAAGCAGAATAGCCCCGTGACGGCAAAGGGAGGAATGACGCCCCGGCTGAACGTCTTGATAAGCTCCTGCTTGGAACTCATGAAATACGCAAGGTACAGCGCCAGCGCAATTTTGACGAACTCCATGGGCTGAATGGAGATAAAACCCAGCGGGATCCAGCGTTTTGCACCGTTGATGGCAGGGGTAAGGGGCGAGAGCGTCACCAGCAGCAGGAGCAGCGCAAGAAAGAGCGCCGGATACTGCAGGCGGTACAGCCAGTGCCTTGGCAGGAGGGCCGCGCTCCACAGTGCAACGCCGCCGCAAAGGGCAAAAATGACCTGACGCTTGAAGAAAAAGTATTTGTCGCCGTTGACCTGCTCCGCCACGATGCCGCTGGCCGAAAGCACCATCACAAGACCAATGGAAAGGATAATCAGCATGATGGTGAAAAGCCACCAGTCAAAGGGCGCGAACGGCCCTTCTTCCGTGGCCCTCGCCATGGCGCTGTTTACCTTGGGCGCTTTTTCCTTACCGCTGAAGATGTTCTTCATGACAGCTTACCCACAATCTGTTTGAAGTCTTCACCGCGCTGTTCATAATTTTTGTACAGGTCATAGCTGGAGGTGGCGGGCGCAAGCAGCACAACGTCGCCGCTTTTGGCATTTGCCGAGGCAAAACGCACTGCCGGTTCCATTGTTTCGTGCCAGCTTATGGGCACGATTCCCTGCCAGGCCTTTTCAAAATGCTCACGGCTGGCCCCAAAAAGCACAACTTCCTGCACTTTGGCGCGCAGCAGATCTACAAGCCCGGCCAGATCGCCGCCCTTGAACTTGCCGCCGCAGAGCAGCCGCACAGGGCGGTCAAAAGCCTCCAGCGCCACCTGAAGGGCGGAAACCGTGGTGCATTTGGAATCATTGACGTACAGCACGCCGACAAGCTCGCGCACACGCTCAAGACGGTGCGGCAAAGGCTGAAAGCGCTCAACGGCCTTGGTCGCGCTGGCTTCCGTCACGCCAAAAAGGCGGCAGGCCTGCCACGCGGCTTCTTCATTAATACGGTTGTGCGCGCCCATGAGGCAGCTTGTGGGAAAACGGTCAGTGGCCTTTACAAAAACCTTGCGTGCCTTGAGGCGATGAGCGTCAGCCAGCGCTTGCAGGTCTTCGCCCAGTACAGCCAGATCGCCTTCGTCCTGACAGCGGAAGAGGCGGAACTTGGCCTCGGTGTATTCCGCCATGTCCTTATGGTAATCAAGATGGTTGGGCGTGATGTTGAGCAGGATACCCGCGCGCGGACAAAAAGTGGTGCAGGCCTGCAACTGGAAGCTGGAGATCTCAAGCACAAGCACATCGGCTTTTTTGCCGCCGAGAACATATTCCGAAAGCGGTGTCCCGATGTTGCCGCCCAAAAACACGGAATAGCCCTGCTCGTGCAGCATGGCGGCAGCCAGAGAGGCCGTGGTGGTTTTGCCGCTGGTGCCGGTTATGGCCAGCACTGGCTCGTCATCAAGGTAACGCCAGGCCAGTTCCATTTCGGCCAGAATTTCAGAAACCTGCGTGTCCACCAGCCCTGCAAGCCTGGCTACAGGCATGCCAGGGCTGGGCACCACAAAGGCCGCGCCTGCAAACTGCGCCGCAGAATGCTCGCCAAGCTGCACGTCAATGCCAAGGGCCGCAAGTTCAGCGGAGAGCACTTCCCTTCCGGCCAGCGCCTTGAGGTTGCTGTCCAGTAGCCGAACCCTCGCCCCGGCGCGCCGCAGCAGCCGGGCGGCGGCAAGGCCTGAACGGCCCGCGCCCACAACAACTGCCAGTTCGCCGGGTTCAATACGTCTGCCGCGATTTTTCTCCAGTGCCATATCCCCTCTCCTCAGCGCAGCTTCAGAACAGAAAGCGCCACAAGGCCCAACAGGATGGAAGTTATCCAGAACCGGATGATGATCTTGGATTCAGGCACGCCCTTGAGCTCAAAATGATGGTGCAAGGGTGCCATGCGGAAAATACGTTTGCCGCCAGTCCAGCGGAAGTAGCCGACCTGTAGAATGACCGAAAGCGTTTCGGCCACAAAAAGGCCGCCCACCACTGAAAGAACAAGTTCCTGCTTGCACAGCAGGGCCAGATAGCCCAGCACGCCGCCAAGCGAAAGCGAACCCACATCGCCCATGAATACCTGGGCCGGATAGGCGTTGAACCACAAAAAACCAAGGCCCGCGCCCACAAGCGCCGCGCAGAACACTGTGACCTCGCCCACGCCGGGCATGTAGGGCAGCAGCAGATATCCGGCAAAGCGGGCGTTGCCCGTGATATAGATGAAGATGGAAAAAACAAGGCAAGCCACAATGGAAGGCCCGATGGCAAGACCGTCCAGTCCATCCGTCAGATTGACGGCGTTGGAAGAGGCCACCATGACAAACACGCCAAAGGGCAGATAAAACCAGCCCAGATCAAAGGTAACTTCTTTCAGAAAAGGAATGGTCAGCTTGCTGCTGTAATCGGGATTGATATAGAGCAGCACCATTGCCGCGCAGGCAACGACAAGTTGCCCCGCCATTTTGGACCTGCCGGAAATCCCCTTGTTTTTGTGGTGACGCAACTTGGTGATGTCGTCCCAGAAGCCAACGGCTCCGAAACCTGCAAAAACAAGAAAAGCCTGCCAGATATAGGGATTTGTCAAATCAGACCACAACAGCAGGCTGATGCTGAGCGCAAACAGCATGAGCAGACCGCCCATGGTGGGGGTACCGGCCTTGCAGGCGTGGGCGGCAACGTCTTCATGAATATACTGGCCGCATTTGAGGCTGCGGAGCCAGCCGATAAAACGGGGACCAATGAGAATAGAAAGCACAAGAGCAGTGATGAGCGCAGCCAACGAGCGGAAGCTAATGTACCGAAAAACGTTGAATACCGTCCATTCGGACGCAAGGGGGACAAAAAGATTATAGAACATGCAGCGTAATCCGTTCTTTTGGTCGTGTTCAGACCGTTATGCCCGTTCTTTAAAGCAGTTAAACCATGAAATCGGAGCTTGAGCGGAATAATCCGCCAACGCCCGTTTCAAGTATGCAACGCTCCAGCAGGCGGCGTTTTTGATCTTGGCCCTCAGCCCCGCACGGCCTCCGGCTCTGTGAGAGTCTGGAGCAGGCATTCCAGCCTGTTGCCGCGTGATCCCTTGAACAGGGCCACGCCGCCGGTTTTGTTTTCGGCAAACCCATTGCTCGTCAATTCGCCCCATGCAGCAGCAAAGGCCGCAGCGTCATACACCTCGAACCACGGCCCTGTATAGCCCCCACAGGTCAGCCCGGCGCGGATATTTTCGCCATGGCCGCCTTTCCAGAATACTGCCGCAGGTTTAAGTTCAGCCAGGTGTTTGCCAAGGGCCTCGTGCTCTGCCTCGGCCTGCGGCCCAAGCTCGAGCATTTCGCCGAGCACAGGCACAAAAAGCCTGCCAGCGGCGCGCTCTGCCGCAGCATCAAGCATGCGACGCATGGAAAGCGGATTGGCATTATAGGTATCGTCAATAAGCAGCCATTTGCCCACGCGCGCCTGGTTGAACCGCTGCACGGGCAGCTCGCTCTGAGCCAGCCCCTGAGCAATTTCCGCAGTGCTCAAGCCCAGCAGATGGGCGGCGGCGGCAACGGCTATAACATTTTCCGCGCCGTACTCTCCCCTGAAAGGAGCGGTAACGTCGCAACGCGCGCCGTCAAGCCAGAGATGGTACAGACCGCGCCTGTCGTCCGGCGCGTCAACGCCCGTTGCGGCATCATCGCGGCTGTCGGCCTGTGCGGGCGCTGGCCCTGCGTAAGAGGCGCGGTACTCCACAGCCCTGCCTGCGGCGCTGAAAAAATGCAGTTCCGCGCCGGTGGCTCTGGCCTCGCGCACAAGTTCGGGATAATCGGCGCACACAAGGCCGATGCCCTTGGGGGCAAGATTTGTGAGCAGGCGCGATTTGTGCCAGGCCACGCCCTTGCTGCCAAGTCCCTCTGTATGCCCGGCGCCGACGTTAAGTATAAGGCCAATGTCAGGGCGCATGACGGACGACAGTTCTTCCATGTCGCCCTCATGGCTGATGCCAGCCTCCATGACCCAAAAATTTTCATCGCCGTCGGTGGCGAGCATGGCGCGGGGCATGCCGATCTGGTTGTTGTTGTTCAGGGCGTTTTTGGCGGTTTTGCCGCGCACGGAAAGCACCTGAGCCAGCACTTCCTTGAGCGTTGTCTTGCCCGCAGTGCCGGTAACGCCCACAACCCTGGCAGTTGTTTTGTCGCGCCACATGGCGGCTATGCTGCCAAGGGCCTTGACCGTATCTTCCACAACCAGCACGGGCACACCCGCATCGGGCAGCGCCCGGGAGGCCAGCACGGCAGAAGCCCCAAGCTCTACGGCGGCAGGCACATAGTCATGCCCGTCCACCCTGCTGCCGGGGATGCAGACAAAGAGAGCCCCGGGCGCGGCCTCGCGGCTGTCCGTCACTGTGGCGGTCAGCGCAATGTCGCTCTCAAGGGCGCTCAGGCCCAGACGGGCCGCTATTTCATTGTAGGTCAGTCGCAATGAAGAAACTCCCTAACTACTTCCTGGTCGCTATAGTGGTGTTTGACACCCTGGATGATCTGATAATCCTCATGGCCTTTGCCTGCAATAAGCAATGCATCGTCCTTGCCGAGCATTTTCAGCGCCTTGATGGTAGCTGCGCGGCGGTCAACCTCAACCACAACTTCGCGGGCGGATTTCAAACCAGGCAGAACATCCTGCAAAATGGCTTCCGGCTCTTCGAAACGCGGGTTGTCAGAGGTCAGCACTGCCACGTCAGACCAGCGGGCAACAGCCTCGCCCATGAGGGGGCGCTTGGTGCGGTCACGATTGCCGCCGCAGCCAAATACAGTAACAACGCGTTTGAATCCAGCCCCCCGCAGGGCCTGCAAAACGTTTTCCAGCGCGTCCGGCGTGTGGGCATAGTCGACAAATACATTTAATCCTTGGGGATTTTCCACACGTTCAAGCCGCCCGCTCACGCCCGTAAAACTTTCAAGAGATTTGAAAGCATCTGGCTCTATGCCCATTTCAAGGGCAACAGCCTGCACGGCCAGTAGATTGGAGGCGTTGAACGCGCCCACCAACGGCGAGCGAAGTTCCCACTTGCTGCCCTCAAGATGCATGCGCATGTGGCAGCCCTCCGTTCCGGCAGAAAGCAGCTCACCCCAGAGGTGACGCTTGTTCAGCGCGCCTTTCTGCAAGCCAAAGGAAAGCGCCGTGGGGCACAGCTCCAGCAGGCGGCGGCCCCAGGGGTCATCGGCGTTGACAGCCATGGCCTTGTCGGGCCGGGGCAGCTCCAGGAACAGGCGGGCCTTGACCTGGAAGTAGCTTTCCATGCTCTTGTGATAATCCAGATGATCCTGCGTCAGATTGGTAAAGGCTGCGCCGGAAAACGGCACGCCGCAGACACGCTGCTGATCAATGGCGTGGGAGGACACTTCCATCACCGCCACATCCACGCCCGCCTTGGCCATGGCGGCCAGCATGGCGTGCACGCTCAGGGCATCGGGCGTAGTGAGGGGCGCGGCTTCCGCATGACCGGGCCAGCGGTAGCTGACCGTGCCCATGACGCCAAGCTTGTGCCCAGCCTGCGCAAAGAGCTGTTCGAGCAGATAGGAGCAGGTGGTCTTGCCGTTGGTGCCTGTAACGCCCACGATCTTGAGCGGCAGTTCGCTGGTGCGCCAGCGGGCCTCTGCCAGACGCCAGAGCGCCTCACGCGGGTCGGAATGATGCACAACGCGACAGCCGCCAGCAAGTGCAGCGGCTTCTTCCGCTCCGCCAGGGCGGCAAACGACAATGGAAGCCCCTGCGGCTACTGCGGCGGGAATAAAACGCGCCCCGTCTTCGTTAACGCCAGGCACGGCAACAAAGATATCGCCGGAATTGACCTGACGAGAATCGACGCGCACTTCAATACCGCCGCGTCTGCACTGTTCAAGAAGGGTTGCAAATTCCCGTTCCATATCAACCTCACTGCATAACCGGGGCAAATGCCCCAATTTAGTCCCGGCGGCGCGCGCAATTCAACCCGCAACCCCGCGCGCCATGCGTGCGCCAGCCGGAAGCAACCTGCCGTTCTTACCGTTCGGAAAGCCAGAGAATATATTCGATGTCCTTGCCTTCTTCAGGCCAGGCCACTCCGGGGGCAGGGGTCTGTTTGACCACTCTGCTGCCGGAGCCTTTGAGTTCAGGCACAACGCCCGCACGAGCAAACAGTTCAACGGCATTGCGCACAGATTTGCCCATCACGTCCGGCACCCGGCTGCTGGCCTTGGCCAGATGCCCCGGCAAACGCATGCCTTCGGCCTGTTGCGGCGGGGCCAGCTTTCTGGTGTCGGTTGCATAGGGAACCTCCAGCGCGGCAAGTTTGAGACCGCGCTGACGGGTCTTGGTGGACGGGCCTTCGCCAGTTGCTGCCTTTGTATCCGCTTCCGCCACCTTGGTTTCGTTAAACATGCCCGTATACGACACCATGCGGGAAGCAACTTCCTTGAACACGGGCGCGGCAACAACACCGCCGTACTGGTTGCGCGAAGGTTCATCAACCATGACCATAACAAAATACTTGGGCTTGTCTGCCGGGAAAAAGCCAACAAACGAAGCAAGACGCTTGCTGCCGTAAGTGCCCGACCTGTGGTCGGCCTTCTGGGCTGTACCGGTCTTGCCGCCCACGTCAATGCCGTCCACACGTGCGCGCTTGCCTGTACCATCATGTTCTTCAACAACATCGCGCATCATGTGCATGACTTCGCGCACAGCGGTTTCAGAATAAATGCGGGGGCGCACCTCATCCACCACGCCGTCTTCGCGCGTGAGGCGCAGGGGCTTGTACACGCCATTGTTGAGCAGGGTCAGGTAGCCCTGCGCCATCTGGAGGCCCGTCACCGAAATACTCTGGCCAAACGAGGTGGACATGATGTCCACTTCGCTCCAGTCGCGCGGGGCGCGCAGGATGCCACGACTTTCAGACACAGGTACGCCCGTGCGCTGTCCAAAGCCCAGCGCATGCATATATTTGTAGAAGGTAGGAGCGCCCATGGACAGGCCGATCTTGGCCATGCCGATGTTGGACGAATAGCGCAGCACCTTGGCCGCAGGCAATGTTCCCTGACGCGAAGTATCGCGGATGGTGAAGTTTTTGGTCACCCACTTGCCGCCTTCGCAGTCGATGAGTGTGTTGGGCGTGACCTTGCGTTCCTGAATGGCGGCAGCCATCACAAAGGGCTTGAATGTGGAACCCGGTTCCAGGGCATCGGCAGCCAGCCTGTTGCGGTAAACAAGCGGCGAAAAATCCTTGTAGTTGTTAGGATTGAAGAAAGGATACTGCGCCCAGGCCATAATTTCGCCCGAGGCCACATCCACCACCAGCGCCCCGCCCCAGCGGGCATCGTATTCCCGCACGGTACGCGCCACGGCTTCTTCAACAAAAAACTGGATCTGCATGTCGATGGTGAGGGTCAGATCCTGCCCCACCGGTTCGCTCTGCCCTTCTTCGTGCAGATAAAAACGGCGGCCCATGGCATCGCGCTGCACAATCTGGCGCGTGGGAATGCAGCCAAGGCGCGCATCGAGCGAGCGCTCGATGCCTTCAAGCCCCTTGTCGTCAAGGCCCACAAAGCCCAAAAGCTGCCCCGCCATGTGCTTGAAGGGATAAACGCGGTCATATTCCTTGCTCAGGCCTATGCCGGTAATGTTGGCCTTGCGCACGGCCTCGGCGGTATAGTCGTCCACCTTGCGCTTCAGCCAGACAAAACGGCGCTTGGTCTGCGCCAGGTCGTCATAAAGCTTCTGCGGCTCCATGCCCAGAATGGGGCCAAGGGTGTTGGCCATGGCCTGAAAATCGGTGATGTCCTGCGGGCGGGCGTAAATGGATTTTGCTTCCACACTGCGGGCCAGCACCTGACCGTTGCGGTCAAAGATCATGCCGCGACGCCCGGTAACCAGCTCCGTTGCCGTATGCTGCCGACGCGCGCGCTCTGCAAGGCGCGGCCCCTCCATCATCTGGAGATACCATGCGCGCGCCCACAGCCCGACCCACAGCATGCAGAAGATGCTGACAACTATCTTGATGCGGGCGCGGCCCCAGTCCACATTACCCATCCAGGCCGGAGAAGTCGCACCCTTGCCCGAAGAGACAAGGTTGCGGGTGGTCTGCGGCTTGGTGGCACGGACAGGGCCAGAGCTGGAGACATTGCGTTTGCGAGAGCTGAGTTTGAACATGGCGTTTCCAAACTGGGCGTCGCCGTGATGACGCCGGGCTTTTTCCGGGCCTGAGCATTAACTGGTCAGGCATTGGAGCATTCCGGAGTTTTTACTGTAGTTCCATACGTCGAATTTGGCCGGGCTTGGGTTCGCGCATACCGAACTCATCTGCCTTGCGCCGCAGTTCATAGGGAGAAAGCAGCCGTTCGCGCTCAACTTCAAGCTTGGCCCTCAGGGCGCGCCGTTCGCGAACAGTATTTTGCTGAATATTGATGAAATAGGTTGTGTCCATGCGCTCAATGTTGCTCCACACCAGCACAAGGCCCATGACCATGCAGCTCAGAAGCCCCAGAACCAGCGCCAGCAGCCATCCCCTGCCCCCATGTTGCTGGTTCATGGCTGTATTGCGCTTCATGATCCGGTGCCCTCGGCTATTTTTTCCACAGCGCGCAGCTTGGCGCTGCTGGAGCGAGGGTTGACGGCCAGTTCTTCGGGTGAGGCTGTCACGGGCTTTTTGAACAGGATGCGCACTTCAGGCTGATGATTGCACACGCATACCGGCACATGACGCGGGCAGCGGCAGCCCTCTGCCCAATGGCGCATGGCCTGTTTGACCATGCGGTCTTCAAGCGAATGAAACGCAATAATGGCGAGTCTGCCGCCAATGGGCAGATATGCTAGTATGTTATCAAGAAAACGCCGCAATTCGCCCAGTTCGTCGTTGACGGCCATGCGCAAGGCCTGAAAGGTGCGCGTGGCCGGATGCCGACGGGCCTTGGCCCGCCATGCCGCGGGGTAGGCCTTTTCCACCAGGGCCGCCAGTTCTGCGGTGGTGTCTATGCTGGCCTTCTGCCGCGATTCCACAATAACGCGGGCAATGCGCCCGGCCTGTGGTTCTTCGCCCAGCATGGCTATGCATTCCTTGAGTCTGGCAAAACTTTCGCGATTTACCCAGTGCCATGCAGAAGGTTGGCCGGAATTCTGATCCATCCGCATATCGAGCGGGCCATCACCGTGAAAGCTGAAACCGCGTTCGGCCTCATCAAGCTGGAGCGAAGACACGCCGATATCCAGCAGCGCGCCGTCCACCTTGTCCCAACCCAGCTCCGCCAGCGCATCGGGGAAATTACTGTAATTGCAATGAAAAATATGGGCTCGGCTGCCAAAAGGGGCCAGGCGCTGACGCGCAAGAGCCATGGCGTCTTCATCCCGGTCAAGGCCGCACAGTTCGATGTCGCTGGCGGTGCCGAGCACTGCCGAGGCATGACCGCCCATTCCCAGGGTGCCGTCCAGATAACGGCCCCCGGCGCGGGGCGAAAGAGCCTCCAGCGTTTCTGCCGGGAGCACCGGCACGTGCCGCACGGGTTCAGCAATGTTATCCAAAATTTCCGTCATGGTGCGGCCTATAGACTGAGAGTTATGCCAAGCCCGGAAAGCTCGTCGGACACATCCTCAAGCTGGAGGGCGTTGAAGCGTTCCTGATCCCAGATTTCAAATTTGTTCAGCATGCCCACAAGCATTGCATCCTTATGCAAGCCCGCCTCGCGCATCAGCACCTGCGGAATGCGCACTCGCCCCTGGGCGTCAGGTTCAAGTTCCTGGGCAAGGCCCATAACCTTTGTTTTGAAGTGCGAAAGCCTGGGTGAAGGCATGGGGATGCTGCCAAGCTGTTCTGTAACCATGTCCCAGTCGGCGGGCAGATAGGCCACCAGGCGTCCGTAAAAAGCAGTAAGCCAAAACACCCCAGAGCCGCCGTCCGCGCAGAGTCCTTCGCGGTATTCCGGCGGCAGCATGAGGCGCCCCTTGGGGTCCAGGCTGCGGGAAAGGCTTTTTGTGAACAGTTTTTTCACTTTTTCCCACTTCTTACTACTTGTTACCACTTTTTCCCACTTATGCCCCATGCCCCACCCCGTGTCAAGTAATGCCGCAAAATTGGCTTTATTTGCGAATTATCTGGCTATCAGCCATCCAGTTTCCGCCCGTTTTTGCAGTGGTAAAAAGTGGCAAATTACCACTGCCCCCCCTCAGGTAATGCACGACAAAAAATAACGCCCATCATTGCCGCCAGAAGCAAAAAGCCACCCGGCGGACAACATGGGCGCGGTTTCAATGCTTTTGCGCCGAATGCCTTGACAATATGCGGGAAAACCAAGACTATTTGGATCAAGCCGGAACTGTAAATTTTGTATTTTTGCGCCCTTGCGCCACCGGTTTCAGCCAAAAGGAACAGATATGAGAACGAAAATTGTCGCTACTATCGGTCCCGCTTCCAACAGCAAAGAAAAATTGCACGAACTGGCCGAGGCCGGGGTCAGTGTATTTCGCCTCAATTTTTCGCATGGCGGCGCAGCGGACTTTGTTACCATTATCCAGAGCATCCGTGAGGTGGAAGCGGCCATCGGGCGGCCCATCACCATCATGCAGGATCTTTCCGGCCCCAAAATTCGCCTTGGCGTGCTGCCCGAAACCAGCATAACCGTCACCAAGGGCATGGAACTGCTGCTCGGCCCCAGTGACCGCCATGTGGACGATTTCCCCTATCTGCCCTTTGACCACGATGTGATCCTCGAAAGCCTCGAGCCCGGCGATCGCATGGTGCTGGCTGACGGCGGGCTTCAGTTTGTGGTTACTGAGTGCCGCTCGGACGGCCTCGTGATGCTTAAGGCGGACAACTCCGGCATCGTCACCTCGCGCAAGGGTCTGGCCCTGCCTGGCAAGGCCACCAAGGTGCGCGCCCTGACGGAAAAGGACAAAAAAGACCTTGCGGACGGCCTCAAGCTTGGCGTGGACGCAGTGGCAATCTCCTACGTGCAGACTGCGGACGACGTGCGCGAAGCCAAGGAGCTTATCGCCGCTGCCGGCAAAAGCCTGCCCGTGGTCGTCAAACTTGAACGGCAGAGCGCCGTGGACAACCTTGCAGAAATTCTGCACGAGACAGACGTCGTCATGGTGGCTCGAGGCGACCTTGGCGTGGAATGTCCCCTGCCCCTTCTGCCCGCGCTGCAAAAGCACATCATCAGCGCATGCAACAAGGCCTCCAAGCCGGTTATTGTTGCCACGCAGATGCTGCTCTCCATGGTCAACAGCCCTGCCCCTACCCGCGCGGAGACCACAGACGTGGCCAATGCCGTGCTTGACGGCGCGGACTGCGTGATGCTTTCGGAAGAAACCGCCATGGGCAACTTCCCCGTTGAAACGGTGCGTTACATGCGCCGCATTACGGACGAAGCCGAACGCCTGCTGCTGCTCAACCGCAAGCTTGAAGAGCCGGACAGCGACAAGGGCATACCTGAATTTCTGGCCTACTCCGCCTGCCTGCTGGCAGACAAGGCTTCGGCCAAGGCCATTGTGTCGCACAGTCTTTCGGGCAGTTCGGCCCGGCAGGTCTCTGCCCGCCGCCCCCCGCAAAGCATCTATGCGCTTACGCCTGACCCGGTTTCCATCAAGGCGCTCAACTTTGTTTGGGGCGTGAGGCCGGTTTTTGTGGAAAACCCGCAGGAAGAACCAAGCCACCTTATCCGGGCCGAAAGCTTTATCCATAACAGCCCTGATTTTGAACCTGACGACTGCGCGGTTATTACCGCTGGTCAGGTCAAGGGGTCTTCCGCCACGCCCCGTGGTACAAACCTTGTCAAAATTTACTGGAAGTAGCTCATGGCCGCAGAGCAAAGGAAAGTTCTTGATGTTCCCATGAACATCAACGAGGAATATTATCAGATCAGCGGCGAAATCCTGTCGAGCTTTCCCAAGTTCCGGCCTCCGGTAGATCTGTTCAGGTTTCGTGAAGACATCGCGGTGCTGGCTCCCTACTGCGTCAAGGGAAGCCGCCTGACCAGCGACCAGGTGGACGAAGTTGCGCAGTTGTGCGCGGAGGGCGACCTTTTTGTTTCCCGCTCCGACCACCCCATTTACTCGCGCCACATCGTCAAGCAGCTTGACCTTGTGTTGCAGGACAACAACCTCAAGGAAGCGGAAATCGCAGATATCTGCATCCGCGCCCTGCTTATGCGTTGCAGCGATTTTTTTGAGCAGCCCGTCAAGGCGCTCTTTGAACCGCTGTACCGCGATGTTATGGTTGTTACTGAATACCTGTGGAGCGACAAACACCACATCAACACATTCATGCGCCGTCTGTTTCGCAAAAACAACCTTGCACGGCATTCCATCAACAGCATGATTGTGGGCCTGTGGATATGGTTGCAGGGCTCTGGCGAATACCGCCGCAAAGACATGGATCGCATTGCTGTTGCCATGCTGCTGCACGATGTGGGCATGTGCAAGGTTCCCCCTTTCCTGCTCAGCAAGGCTGGCCCTCTGAAGCAGGAAGAAAGGGAAAAAATCATTCCCCACCCCATTGTGGGCGTTCGGTTGATGCAAAAGATGGAAGTGTCTTTTGACGAACTGCTGCGCGCCTGCTTTGAGCATCACGAACGTCTTGACGGTTCGGGCTATCCCCAGCACACCAAGGGCAGCCAGACCACCAAGGTTGGACGCCTTGCAGCCGTGGCCGACTCTTTTGCCGCCATGATTTGCGAACGGCCTTTCAGAAAGGGCAAGGATGTTGTGCAGTCTGCCAAGGAACTTGCCAGCGACCCGCGCTATGATCAGGAAATGGCCAACGCGCTGTTCGGTGGTTTTGCCGCAGGCACCATCGGGCAAATGGTCGACATGGACGCGGTGGTAGATACGCCGCAGCCGGAATAGACATCCAGGCGCAGGCCAGCAAGAGAGCAACAAAAATTCATTTGGTCGCAGATCAAACGCCCCAAGGGAGTTTGTCCTGCTGCCAGCAGATATATAAAAAGCCGGTTCTGAACCATGCGTTCAGAACCGGCTTTTTATGTAAGCCTCATGGCCCGCTTGCGCGGCGGTCAATCACCTGGCCCGGCGGGCAGGCCTGTTTACCTTTTGCCCGCTGCGGCAAAAAACACCTCCGGCTCACGCCGCTCACGGCAGTTGCTTTCAAGCATGGCAACGATTTTGTCCACCTGCGGATTGTCAAAATACTTTGCCTGTTCCGGGCAGATTTTTACGCAGGCGCAACAGCGCAAACAGCCCTGCGCCACCAGTGCGGCATTGTTGGCATCAATCACGCGCATGGGGCACACGCTGGCGCACAAGCCGCACTGCGTACATGAATCAAGGGTTTGAGGCCGAATATCCGGTGCTGGCGGCAGCGCCTTGTAAGGGCGGTTGCCGGACACAGCCACCGTTGCGCTTCTTCCACTGCAGATGACGCTGGCAGCGTTGCGGGCAAAATTCGCGATAGCTGCCATATCTTTTGCATCAGGCCTGCCTGTCCCGACCTTTGCCGTCATGCTGTGCTCTGCCACAAAGGCCCCTGCCGCTGGTACGGAAAAACCGTGGGCTACAAACAGATCAACCGCTTCAAGCAGGGCATCGTCATAGTGCCTGTTGCCATACACGGCAAGCGGAACCGCTCGTGCTCCATGCCCTGCCAACCTTGCCAGCGGCTCCATCAGCAACTGGGGAATACGCCCGGCATAGACCGGAAAGGCAAAAACCAGCACATCCTCCGCGCCAAGCGTGTGGGCTGCTGCCCGCCCTTCAGGAAACGTCCAATCCCAGTCATCGCCGCGCGACAGCGCCATATTCTGCGCCAGTTCCTGCTCCAGAACACGGGCAACCTCTTGCGCCATGCTGCGGCTGCTGCCAGTTGGGCTGAAAAAGACAGTATGAAGGCTTGGGGGCATGACATCATCCTTTGTTCATGAAAAAGCGGGCCGTTGGTACAGCCCGCCTGAAGAGTGCATTCTCATACGGCCGAGGCCGCAAATGCAGTTAAGCAAAGAGGCCTTACCAGGCTTTCTTGCTCTGCTCGTGCCCGACTATGCCGCCAGCCAGAGCGCCCACGCCCGCGCCAGCCAGAGCGCCCCAGGCAGCGGATCCACCGGCAATGGCGGCAATGCCAGCACCGCCAAGCGCGCCAAGGGCCGCGCCGCTGGCAACACCCTGCTGGGTCTTGCTCATATTGGTGCAACCGATGCCGCTGACAAACAAGGCGGCCAGCAACGTGATTATCAACAAGTTTTTCATATTTTCTCTCCTGAAGAAACCGCGTAGCGGATTTTGCTGTTACTTGGCGTTCAGGCGGGGTTCAATGATTTCGCGCCAGATCACGCTCATAACGGGGCGGTCAAGCTGCTGTGGATTTGCCGTATACCACGCGTCCACCATCTTGGCGACTTCCGCGCGGTTTACACCTTTGAAGGCCTTCATCCAGCCCTTTTCAAAGGGTGAAAGCGTGTACACCGGACGCTTGCCTTCCTTGGTCGCTTTTTCCGCGATTTTTCCGTTTACAAAATACTCAACGGTGATCGCTGTTTCCACACCGAAAAGAAAGGCGAGCTTTTCAGCTTCGGGAGTTTTTTGCCACGCGGCACCCGTAAACTGATCCACAGGGTTCGCCTTGGAATTTTCGGCCTCGGGCGTATTTTCGGCAGCGCGAACCGGAGCGAATGCCAGAACAAGTGCAAGGCTCAAGGCCAGACACAAAACCGACTTTTTCACGATATGCTCCTTGAGTTGAAGAACCCTCTGCAATACCGCTTGTGCGGCAGCCAGCCGCATGGGCAGAATACACCAGCGGCAAAAATTATCGGGGCATGGCCCTTAGCTTGTATTGTAGTTTACCCAAAACACCACCGAGATATCAAGTACGAAAAACCCGGCTGCCTTACATAAACAGCCGGGTTTTCATTCACAGTGGCGCACGGTGCGCCTTTGTACTTTATATGCCTTGGTGGCAGGGCAATCTGCCCTACGCTCCTGCGGCCTCGCCTATAAGCTGGCGGAAGCGGCCAAAGAGGTACTGCCCATCGCGGGGGCCAGCCGCCGCTTCGGGGTGGTACTGCACGCTCATGACAGGCAGGGTCTTGTGACGCAGGCCTTCAAGCGTGTTGTCGTTCAGGTTGATATGCGTGGCTTCCACATCGTTCACGCCGTCCAGCACCACATGGAAACCGTGGTTCTGGGACGAAATCTCGATGCGTCCTGTGGTCAGATCCTTGACCGGGTGATTGCAGCCGTGGTGGCCGAACTTGAGCTTGTCGGTGGTGCCGCCAAGGGCGTGACCGATAAGCTGATGCCCAAGGCAGATGCCCGTGACCGGGAACAAGCCCACAAGTTCGCGCACCAGAGCAATTTCCGCAGTCAGGGTGGCCGGGTCGCCGGGGCCGTTGGAAAGGAACACGCCCTTGGCTCCGCTGGCCTTGGCCTGCGCGGCGCTGAAGTTCGGCGGCACCGCCAGAGGCTCAAAACCGGCCTCGCACAGGCGGCGCAGAATATTCCACTTGATGCCATAATCATACACCAGCAGGGGCAGGCCCGTGCCGCGCCATGCGTAGGCGCCGTCGGCGCCGAGAGCGACCTTTTGCGGCTGGTTGTCAAACCACGCGTAGGGTTCCTGCGCTGCCACAAAGGGCACGAGGTTACGGCCCTTCATGGTGGGCTGGGCAAGCACTTTTTCCTTGAGGGCAGCGGGGTTCAGCTCCCTGGTGGAAATCATGCCGCGCATGGCCCCGTTGATGCGCAGGTGGCGCGTCAGGGCGCGGGTATCCAGCCCTTCCATGCCAGGCGTATCGAACTTCTGCAAAAAGGCGGGCAATGCCATGACAGACTGCCAGTTGGAGGGCTGCTTGCAGCATTCCTTTACCAGAAAGGCGCTGCAATGCACGCGGGCCGATTCCATATCAGCCTCGGAAATGCCGTAGTTGCCCACCAGCGGATAGGTCATGCAGACCATCTGCCCGTAGTAGGAGGGGTCGGTGAGCACTTCCTGATAGCCAGTCATGCCCGTGGTGAAAATCACTTCACCGCCGGTTTCAAAGTCTCCGGTAAAGGATTTGCCTTCCAACGTGAATCCGTCTTCCAGCACCAGCAATGCTTTCATAACTTACCCCCGCGCTTCCCGCGCGTAGTATTCCTGCAAACTTTCCACATGGGTCTCTGCCCGCCGCGAACCGATGGCCGTGGCCGTGGCGCGCGCTGCGGCGATGGTGGTGCAGTAAGGAACCTTGTATGTCAGGGCCGCGTGGCGAATGGCCTTGGAATCCCTGGCCGTATGCTTGCCCGAAGCCGTGTTGATGACCAGAGCCACCTCATGATTGATGAGCAGATCCACAATGTTGGGCCGCCCTTCGTAAACCTTGAGCACTTCTTCCACTTCAAGCCCGTGCTCACGCAGCACGGCAGCCGTGCCGCGCGTAGCCAGCAGGTGGAAGCCAAGCTTGGCAAACATATCCGCCACTTCGGGCAGATAGGGCTTGTCGCGGTCGTTGACCGAGAGGAAGAGCTTGCCCCCCTGCGGCAGAACCTGACCAGCGCCCAGCTGGCTCTTGAGGAAGGCCTCGCCGAAGTTGGAGCCCATGCCCATGACTTCGCCGGTGGAGTGCATTTCGGGTCCGAGAATCACGTCCACGCCGGGGAAGCGCTGGAAAGGCAGCACAGCTTCCTTGACGCAGGTGAATCCGCCCTTGCGCATGCTCCAGGGATCCAGTTCCTCAAGCGTTTTGCCCAGCATGACCTGGGTTGCCAGGTACGGCAGGGGAACTCCCGTGGCCTTGGACACAAAGGGCGCGGTGCGCGAGGCGCGCGGGTTTACTTCCAGTATATAGATATCATCGCCCTTGATGGCAAACTGGATGTTCATCAGGCCCACGACCTTGAGTTCGCGGGCAAGGGCTTCGGCCTGCACCGCAATGCGGGCCACGTGGTCGTAAGAAAGCGAGTACGAGGGCAGTACGCAGGCAGAGTCGCCGGAGTGGATGCCGGCTTCCTCGATGTGTTCCATGATGCCCGCCACGTACACTTCCTTGCCGTCCGAAAGAGCGTCCACGTCCACTTCCACCGCATGTTCAAGGAACTTGTCGATGAGGATGGGGTGTTCCGGCTTTTGCGGCACCTGGACATGGAAGTAATCTTTCAGTTCTGCGGCGTCATACACCACGGCCATGGCGCGGCCGCCGAGCACGTAGCTGGGCCGCACAACCACGGGATAGGTGATGCGTTCGGCCACTTCAAGCGCGTCTTCAAGGCTCATGGCCGTGCCGTTCGGCGGCTGGAGCAGTTCAAGCTTTTCAATGAGCGCCTGGAAGCGTTCGCGGTCTTCGGCGCGGTCAATGGCATCTGGGCTGGTACCAAGAATGGGTACGCCAGCGCGCATGAGCGGCACGGCAAGGTTCAGCGGGGTCTGGCCGCCAAACTGCACGATGACGCCCTCGGGCTTTTCCTTTTCCACGATGTTCATCACGTCCTCGAAGGTCAGCGGCTCAAAATAGAGCCTGTCCGAGGTGTCGTAGTCTGTGGAAACGGTTTCGGGGTTGGAGTTCGCCATGATGGCCATCACGCCCGCATCGCGCAGGGCGAAGGAAGCGTGGCAGCAGCAGTAGTCAAACTCGATGC
Source organism: Desulfovibrio intestinivivus (assembly GCF_053570665.1). NCBI lineage: Bacteria > Pseudomonadati > Thermodesulfobacteriota > Desulfovibrionia > Desulfovibrionales > Desulfovibrionaceae > Desulfovibrio > Desulfovibrio intestinivivus. Next base: position 3,056,243 of record NZ_JBRBQT010000001.1, read on the forward strand.
CCTGGCCGATGCGATTGGGGCCGCCGCCAAGAATGAGCACCTTGCGGCGGTCTTCCACCTTGATTTCCTCGCCCCGTTCGTAGGTGGAGTAAAAATAGGGGGTGTAGGCCTCAAATTCCGCAGCGCAGGTGTCCACCAGATAGTAGGTGGGTTCCACGTGCATTTCCTTGCGCATGCGGCGTATGTCGGCCTCTGGCGTCTTCCACATTTCCGCCAGCTGGCGGTCGGAGAAGCCGTATTCCTTGGCTTCGCGCAGCATGTCGGCAAGAGCGGCGTTGGCCGTGGTCATGTCGTTGGCAAGGCCAAAATTGCTGATGCGCTTTTCCATCTCCACAATGTCGCGCACCTGGCGGATGAACCAGGGATCAATGGCGGAAACCGCAAAGATTTCTTCTTCGCTGATACCGGCCACAATGGCCTGCCGCAGCGAAAAAATGCGCTTGGAGTTGGGGCGGTGCAGGGATTCCAGAATGGTTTCGCGGTCTGGCAGCTCGGAGCGGAAGCTGTAGCCAAGGCCCGTTGCGCCGATTTCCATGGAGCGCAGGCCCTTCTGCAAGGCTTCCTTAAAGGTGCGCCCAATGCTCATGGCTTCGCCCACGCTCTTCATGGAGGTGGTGAGCTCGTCCTTGGCGCCGGGGAACTTTTCAAAGGTGAAGCGCGGAATTTTCACCACGCAGTAGTCGATGGCTGGCTCAAAGCTCGCCACGGTCTCGCGGGTGATGTCGTTGCGCAGTTCGTCAAGGGTGTAGCCCACGGCCAGCTTGGCGGCGATTTTGGCAATGGGAAAGCCCGTGGCCTTGGAGGCCAGCGCCGACGAACGCGACACGCGGGGGTTCATTTCGATAACCACAATCTCGCCGTTGGCCGGATTGAGGCCGAACTGCACGTTACTGCCGCCCGTTTCCACGCCGATTTCGCGCATGATGGCAATGGAGGCGTCGCGCAGGTTCTGGTATTCGGCGTCAGAGAGGGTCTGCACCGGGGCCACGGTGATGGAGTCGCCCGTGTGCACACCCATGGGATCAAAGTTTTCAATGGCGCAGATGATGACGCAGTTGTCCTTGGCGTCGCGCATCACTTCCATTTCGATTTCTTTCCAGCCAAGCACGCTCTGCTCGATCATGACTTCAGAGGTGGGGCTCGCCGAAAGACCGCTGGATGCAATGGCTTCAAGATCTTCCATATTATAGGCCACGCCGCCGCCAGTGCCGCCAAGCGTAAAGGCCGGACGGATGATCAGCGGGAAGGGCAGCACGTTGCCGAGCTGGCAGGCCTCTTCAATGGTGCGGGCAATGCCGCTGGCGGGCATTTTAAGGCCGATCTTTTCCATGGCTTCGCGGAAAAGCTCGCGGCTTTCAGCCTTTTCAATCACGTCGGCGCGCGCGCCGATGAGCTCAACGCCGCATTCCGCCAAAACGCCGCTCTTGGCAAGCCCAAGAGCGGCGTTCAAAGCCGTCTGACCGCCAAGCGTGGGCAAGAGCGCATCGGGGCGTTCTTTTCGGATGATTGCGGCAAGGGTCTCCTGCTCGATGGGTTCCACATAGGTGGCGTCAGCCATATGCGGATCGGTCATGATGGTAGCCGGATTGGAATTGACCAGCACCACCTCGTACCCTTCTTCCTTGAGGGCCTTCACGGCCTGGGAACCGGAGTAGTCAAACTCGCAGCCCTGGCCGATGATGATGGGGCCCGCGCCGATGACAAGAATTTTGTGTAAATCCGAACGCTTGGGCATTGAACTTTCCTGCGGATTTTGAGATCAGAGGTAATGACGCGGCACAGGCGCGCCGATTTGCATAAAACGATTGTTTTTATTCCACAGCTGGTATAAAAGTCAAGTTTTTCCTTCGGCCAAATGAATACACACCCTTGCAGGGTTGCCGCCGCGCGCCCGCCAAGCCTAAATCAGAGGGTTTTACCCTGCCCGTGCGGCATGCCGGGGACACAAAGCCCTTGCCTCGCACTTTTTTTTGCGCAATAATTTTTCCCTTGAATCCACAAGGGGAGCACCACATGCAGAATGTAAAAAAAGTCGTCCTCGCCTATTCGGGCGGGCTTGATACTTCCGTTATCCTTAAATGGCTCATTGAGACCTACAAGTGTGAGGTCATTGCCGTTACCGCCGATCTGGGCCAGCCCGAAGACCTCACGGGCGTGGAAGAAAAAGCGCTCAAGACCGGCGCTTCCAAGGCATACGTGCTCGATCTGCGCGAAGAAATGGCCAAGGACTTTGTATTCCCCATGATGCGCGGCGCTGCCCGCTACGAAAACCGCTATCTGCTCGGCACCTCCATCGCCCGCCCGCTCATCGCCAAGGCCCTTGTGGACATCGCCCGCAAGGAAGGCGCGGACGCCGTGGCCCACGGCGCTACCGGCAAGGGCAACGATCAGGTGCGTTTTGAATTTGCCGTCAGCGCCCTTGCGCCCGACCTCAAGGTCATCGCCCCCTGGCGCGAATGGGATCTCATGTCGCGCACGGCCCTCACGGCCTTTGCCGAAAAGCACGGCATCCATATCTCCAGCGAAGCCAAGCGCTACAGCATGGACGCCAACATGATGCACACGAGCTTTGAAGGCAGCGAGCTGGAAAATCCCGGCAGCGCGCCCGATGCCTCGTGCCATCAGCGCTGCGTGCCAGTGGAAGAAGCGCCCGACACCCCCGAAATCATCAGCGTGGATTTCGAGCAGGGCAACCCTGTGGCCGTCAACGGTCAGCGCCTCTCCCCCGCCGCCATCATCAAGACCCTCAGCGAAATGGCCGGACGTAACGGCATTGGCCGCGACGACATGGTCGAAAACCGCTTTGTGGGCATGAAGTGCCGCGGCGTGTACGAAAACCCCGCCGGCACCCTGCTGTACGCCCTGCACCGCGACCTTGAAGGCATCTGCATGGACCGCGAACTGCTCGGCATCCGCGACATGCTGGCCGTGCGTTACTCGCAGTGCGTGTACAATGGCTTCTGGTATTCGCCCGAACGCGAAACAATGCAGGCTTTTATGGACAAGTCGCAGGAGTGCGTCACCGGCACCGTGCGCGCCAAGCTCTACAAGGGCGGCGTGTGGCCCCTGGCCCGCACCTCCCCCAACTCGCTCTTCTCCGAAGATCTGGCCACCTTTGAAGGCGGCAACTACGATCACAAGGATGCCGCTGGCTTTATCCGCCTCAACAGCCTGCGCCTGCGCCTGCACGCCGCTGTGCAGAGCAAGCTCGGCAAGTAGACTGAAACGCCCCGCATGCCGCCGTATTCGCAAGGCTGCATGCGGGGGTGCACAATATCGGGCGCTTTCCCCGGAGCCTGCGCCATCCCGGGCTCGGTCATTGGCGGCATTGCCGCATGTTTTGCAGAGATTTGACGGGACAGGTTCCGGGGGAAGCGACGTTCGCCACGAGCAACGCGGCTTCCCCCAATTCATTTTTTACAGAAAACGGACAGACCATGAAGACCAACCAGAGCTGGGGCGGCCGCTTTGCCGAAGGCCCCAAGGAAGCCGTGGCCCAGTATACGGATTCGCAATCCTACGACAGAGCGCTCTACGCCCAGGATATCCGCGCGTCACAGGCGCATGCCCGCATGCTGGGCCGTCAGGGCGTCATCAGCCAGAACGAGGCACGGATTCTGGTCAACGGTCTGGACCGTGTGCGCGAAGAAATCGAAGCTGGCAATTTTGTGTGGAAGCCAGAACTTGAAGACGTGCACATGAATATTGAAGCGCGCCTGACCGAGCTTGTGGGTGATGTGGGCAAAAAACTGCACACGGGCCGCAGCCGTAACGATCAGGTGGGCCTGACCTTCCGCCTCTTTGTGGCCGACCGCCTCGAAACCTGGCGTCAGCGCGCGGCCTTGCTGTGCTCCGTGCTGGCCGACAAGGCCGCGGAGCACAAGACGGACATCCTGCCCGGCTGCACCCATCTGCAACCGGCCCAGCCCGTAAGCCTTGCCCACCACCTGCTGGCCTATGCCTGGATGTTCCGCCGCGATGCAATGCGCCTGGAAGACACCCTTGAGCGCGTGCGCATTTCGCCCCTTGGCGCAGCGGCCCTCGCCGGGACCACCTACCCGCTTGACCCGCAGAGCGTGGCGGACGAAGTGGGTTTTGCAGAGATTTACGGCAACTCCATGGACGCCGTTTCTGACCGCGATTTTGTGCTTGAGGCACTTTTTGACGGCTCAACCATCATGATGCACCTCTCGCGCCTGTGCGAAGAAATCATCCTCTGGGCCAACCCCGCCTTTGGTTTTGTGCGCCTTTCTGACGGCTATTCCACAGGCTCGTCCATCATGCCGCAAAAGAAAAACCCCGACGTGGCCGAACTCATGCGCGGCAAGACCGGGCGCGTCTATGGCGCGCTGACGGGCCTGCTTACGGTCATGAAGGGTCTGCCCCTGGCCTACAACCGCGACATGCAGGAAGACAAGGAAGGTTTTCTTGATGCCGACCGCACCGTTGAAGCATCGCTGCGCCTCATGGCGGGCATGCTGGAAGAACTGACCTTCCGCACCGACCGCATGCGCGAGGCCTGCAAGGCTGGCTTCCTCAACGCCACAGAACTGGCGGACTACCTCGTGGGCAAGGGTATTCCCTTCCGCGAAGCGCACCACATCACAGGTCAGGCCGTGGCTATGGCCGAAAAGGCTGGCAAAGGCCTTGAAGACCTCACTCTTGGCGAACTCCAGAGCCTCGAGACGCGCATTGACGACTCGGTTTTTGCCATTCTGGAATACGCCGCAGCCGTGAGCCGCCGCGAAACCCCCGGTGGCACCGGCCCCCACTCTGTGGAAACACAGCTTGAACAGATCCACCAGTGGCTTGGGCAGAATCTGGGCGAGGAAAACTGAGCACGGAGTCGAACGCCATGTCCATTTTTGATATCGAAAACCGGCAGGATATGGGGGCGGAAGCCCCCGCCGCCGTGAGCTGGCCTCAGTGGGCCGAAGAAGCGCGGCTGGACGACGACCTCGCCGCAGAGGCCTACGAGGCCACGCCTGCCGCACTGCGCGCCGCAATCAAAACGGGGCTGGCTCTGGCCCACATGCACTTTGGCGAGTCCACCACCAGCCAGCGCAACGAGGTACGCAACGCGCATCTGGGCTTCTGGCGGCGTTCCATCGCGCACCCCGCGCCCTGGGCGGTCATTGCCTTTACGCCCGCATACGCCGCTGCGGCCCGCCTTGCCGCAGCCTGCATGCCCGCCCTGCTTGGCGGCGTGCCTCTGGTGGGGACCGTGTGCGTGGGCGGCGCACCCAGCAGGAATGCTCTGGTCACGCTGGAGCTGACGGGCGTGGAAGACATCTTTGTTCTGGACAGCGCTGGCCTCTGCACCCTGCTGGAAGAAACCCAGCCAGGGCCGGGGCGTCTCGTGCTGCTGCACAGGGGAGAGCTGGACGGCGTGGGCGCGGCGGCGCGGGCGCTGGAACTGCCCTGTTACGAGGAGCGGCGCTCTCCCATCCTGTGCCTGCCCAAGCCCGAAGCCTTTGACCTTGAGGCGCTGGCCTTTGCGCAGGCCGAGGCTCTGGAAACAGCGCTCGACACCTCCTTGCGCCTCACCCCTGACGCCACCTACCTTGCGCCCGTGGCTGCCCTTGGGCATTGCCGCGAACGCCGCACAGGGCCATTCCCCTATAGCGGCGCGCCCGCGCTTACGCCGGGCTGCGAGGGCTTCTGGCTGCACCCCGGCCTCACGCCCGACTTCTTCTGCGTGCAACGGCAGGCATTCGGGCTGCTGTAATCCGGTGCAAATTCGCGCCACGCACCGCGCCAGATCATCGGGCGTTCTTAATTGAATCTTCGCCAAGGCTTCTTTGCAAGCTGACTGCCCAGCCTCCCCTCGCAGAATGGGGAAGCTGCGGCGGCCAGCCTTGCCCTGCGCCTGAAAAAGCCGTAATCATTCAGAAACACCTCGCCTTGGGAGCAAAGCCATGCCCAGCATCAAGCATATCCGCAACATAGGCATTATTGCCCATATCGACGCGGGCAAGACCACGCTTTCCGAGCGCATGCTGTTCTACAGCCGCAAGATCCACCGTATGGGCGAGGTGCACAACGGCTCGGCCACCATGGACTACATGCCGGAGGAGCAGGAGCGCGGCATCACCATCATGTCGGCCTGCACCACCTGCCAGTGGGGCGAAAATACCATCAACCTCATCGACACGCCCGGCCATGTGGACTTTACCATTGAGGTGGAACGCGCCCTGCGCGTGCTGGACGGGGCCGTGGGCGTGTTCTGCGCCGTGGGCGGGGTTGAACCGCAGTCGGAAACCGTGTGGCGGCAGTCGGAAGATTTCAACGTTCCCAAGATCGCCTTTATCAATAAGATAGACCGCCTGGGCGCGGATTTTGAAGCAGTGCTCGAGGCCATGCGCCAGCGCCTGCAAACCAATGCCGTTGCCGTGACCATCCCCCTTGGGCAGGGCGAAGATTTCCGCGCAGTGCTTGATCTTGTGAACGAACAAAGCCTGACCTTTGACCCGGCGGATCAGGGCCAGACCCTACACCGCGCGCCCTTTACGGAAGAAGAAGCCGCCATCGCCGCCCCCTGGCGTGAAATTCTGCTGGAAAAGCTTGGCGAGGCAGATGACGCCTTTGTGGAACCCTACCTGGAAGGCACCTTCACCCTGGCCGACATCAACGCGGCCCTGCGGCGCGAGACTCTGGCCCGCACGCTCACGCCCGTTTTCTGCGGCTCGGCCCTGCGCAACATGGGTGTGCAACCCGTGCTCGATGCCGTGTGCGCCCTGCTGCCCTCGCCCGCCGATGTTCCGGCCCCGGTGGGGCGCGATGCCGATGGTCGCGAAATCATTGTGGAGGCAACTCCCGATGCCCCCGTTGCGGCGCTGGTTTTTAAAGTGCTCATGGAAAACGGCCGCAAGCTGGCCTTTGTGCGCATGTACGCGGGCCGCATCCACGAGGGTGAAAGCCTGCGCAATACCGCCAGCGGCAAGGATGACCGCCTGGGCCGCATCTACCGTCCGCATGCCGACAGGCGGGAGCAGGTGGAATGCGCCGAGGCGGGCGAAATCGTGGTCGTGGTGGGCCTGCGCGGGCATACGGGCGAAACCTATACCGCCCGCGATCGGCAGCTTGCGCTGGAAAGCATAGATGCTTACGCGCCCGTCATCACCCTTGCGCTGGAGCCCCGCAATGCGGACGAAGGCAAGATTCTGGACGAAGCGCTGGTGCGCTATACGGAAGAAGACCCCACCCTGCTGGCGCGGCTGGATGACGACACTGGCTCTCGCATGGTTTCCGGCATGGGCGAGCTGCATCTGGACGTTCTGCTGGAGCGCATGCAGCGCGAATACGGCATCAGCCCCCGCGCGGGCAATCCGCAGGTTGTGCTGCGCGAAACCGTGCGCAAGGAGGCCGAGGTGGCCTCTGTCTTTGACCGCGAAATGGGCAAGGAGCGCCATCATGGCTCTGCGGCCCTGCGTGTTGCGCCACGCGCCCGGGGCACGGGCAATGTGGTTGAAGTGGGCGACTTTTTGCCGCAGGATGCCGCCGAAGCCCGAAAAATTCTGCCCAGGGTCTATCTGGACGCCGCCCTTGAAGGCGTGCGCGATGCACTGCAATGCGGCGATCTGACAGGCTACCCCATTGAAGATGTGGCCGTGACCCTCACTGCGGTGGACAGGCAGGAAGGCCTGACAACTGTTCCCGGTAGCCGCATGGCCGCCGGGCAAGCCCTGCGCGAGGCACTGGCGGCGGCAACTCCCGTGGTTCTGGAGCCTGTGATGCGCGTGGAAATTACCGTGCCGGAAGACTTCCTTGGTGCGTCCATTACCATGTTCACCACCTGCGGCGGCAAGGTTGAGGATATGGAAGACCACGGCGGGCGCAAAACCCTGCGCGGCACAGCCCCCCTGCGCCGCCTGTTCGGCTTTTCCACCTCCCTGCGCTCGGCCACACAGGGCCGCGCCGGGCTGGTAATGACCTTTGACCGCTTTGATCTGCCCTGAGGAACCATGCAGCACCAAGAATCCACACACGGCCAGCCCCGCGCAAAAAAAAGCCTCGGCCAGCACTTTTTGAAGCGCGAGGACATCTGCCGCCGCATTGCCATGCTGCTGCTGCCCAAGCCCGAAGACATGGTGCTTGAGATCGGCCCCGGCCCCGGCGCGCTCACCCGCGCCATTGAGGAGCAGCCCCACGCCCGCCTGCTGCTGCTTGAAAAAGACCGCCACTGGGCGGCTGAGCGCCAGCGTCTTGGCGAGGCCCGCACCCAGGCGGTGCTGACCGATGCCCTGCGCTTTGACTGGCGGCGCATCACGCCCGAGAGACCGTGGAAGGTCATAGGCAATCTGCCCTACAACGTGGCCTCCCCCCTCATATGGGACATTGTTTCGCGCGCAACGGGCTGGCAGCGCGCGGCCTTCATGGTACAAAAAGAGGTGGGCCAGCGGCTGGCGGCCCAGCCCAACACCAATCACTATGGCGCGCTTTCGGTCTGGGTGCAAAGCTACGCCCGCCCGCGCATGGAATTTATTGTAGGGCCGGGGGCTTTCAGCCCGCCGCCCAAGGTGGATTCTGCCGTGCTCTCTTTTGACCCGCTGCCGCCGGAACGCAGACCAGCCCACCCCGAGATTCTGGCTCGACTCTTGCGCGTATGTTTTCAGCAGCGCCGCAAACAGCTTGGCGGCGTTTTCAGACGCAGCGGTCAGCCGGGGCTTGAGGCTGCGCTGGAAAAGACAGGCATCGACCCAAGCTTGCGCCCAGAAGCCCTTGCCAACAAAGATTTCCAGGCTCTTGCCGCTTTTTGGGCCGAGCAGCTTGACAATAATGCATAAAAAGTTTTGAGTTTACGCACTGTCTTTTAAAACGTAACGCTTGGCGGCATTTGCCGCCTAAGCTTGCTGGCAGAACAACTCAAGCCGGGGAATTTTCAGGAGGATGTGCTGATGACTAAAGCTGATCTGGTTGAAAAAATCGCCGCCAAGGCAAACCTGACCAAGGCTGCCGCCGAGCGTGCCCTCAATGCTTTTCTTGCTTCTGTGGAAGACGCTCTTGTAAAAGAGTCCAAACTGACCCTCACGGGTTTTGGCACCTTTGCGGTAGAAACCCGCAAGGCTCGCCAGGGGCGCAACCCGCGCACCGGCGATACGCTGACCATTCCCGCCTGCAAAATTCTCAAATTCCGTCCCGGCAAAATGCTCAAGGACTCCCTGAATTAAGCTTGAGCCGTTATGCCCTGGCATAGCGGCTTTTTGATTTACGCCAGCAGCCGCAAGGCTGTTGCCGAATGCTGTTGCCCAGCGGCAAGGCAAAGAACGACCTCGCCAGCGATGCACCCGGTGCACCGTGCAAGATACTTCTTTGCCTTGCCGCCGGGAATCAGCAATTTGAAAAGCTGCCTACCTTTTGCGGAAAATATTCATTTTCCCGCACTTGAGGCTTGCCTTTTTCTAAAGTGCGGGCTACAAGAGCAGTTCATATTTTGCGGGCCACGGTCTAGAGCTGTGCCCCACCGCCGAAGGGGGTGATTTTCTTGCCCGGAGTTTTTCTTAACGACGACGACTATAACTTCGACATCGCACTGCGCCGCTTTAAGAAGCAGGTAGAAAAGGCGGGCGTTCTTTCTGAAATGAAGAAACGCCAGCACTACGAAAAGCCCAGCGTTATGCGTAAAAAGAAGAAGGCCGCCGCCCGGAAGCGGCTGTTGAAAAAAATTAGGAAGATGAACATGGCCTAGGCAGCAATGCCTTGCGCCGCTTTGCAGGGCATTGCCCGGCAAACGGCAGGCCGGGCGATGCAAAGCCATCGCTCCGTTCATTCGGCCAGTTATGCGGGAGGCCCCTCGGGCTTCCCGCGTTTTCTGCTTTTCTCCACCCTCCACCCCACCACCGCCATGACTGTCACCACCACGCTTTTTGAGCAGATCGACATTGACTACATCAAAGCCTACAAAGCCAAGGACAGTGTGCGCCTTACCGTGCTGCGCCTTCTCAAGACGGCGGTAAAAAATCGCATGGTGGAACTCAAGCGCCCCGGCGGCAGCCTTGCCGACGAAGAAATGCTTGATATCATCATCAAGGAAGGCAAGCAGCGGCAGGATTCCATCGACCAGTTCACGGCAGCAAACCGCACTGATCTGGCCGACAAGGAAGCGGCGGAGCTTGTCATTCTCAAGGAATACCTGCCCAAACCCCTCTCGGCAGAAGAACTTGCAGCCCTTATTGACGCCACCGTGGCCGAAGTGGGCGCAACTTCCCCCAAGGATATGGGCAAGGTCATTTCTGCCATCATGGCGGGCCACAAAGGCCGTGTAGACGGCAAGGCTCTTTCGGAAGCCGTCAAAAAACGCCTCCAGCCGTAGCTTCAGGCGCATTTCCACCTGGGGAAAACCCCCGTTTCAGTGTCCCGTTTTGAGTTGGCATGCAATCTCGCGGGAGTCGCCTCGTTTTGGAGCAAACAGCCTTGAGCAGCTCACTTTCGCCCCTTGGGCGGCTGCCCGAAAGCGCCGCAGCTACAGCTGCGTTTGCCGGGTAACTTTGCTGCTGCGCAAGGGCATGCTGCACGACGGCTCACGATGTTTTTTCCGCACCACGGGCAAGCGCCGTTATTTGCGCGCAAACCCAATGCTTTAAGGCAGTTCACGCATGATTCACGCCCGCACGCTCAACGCCCTTGAATTTCACCGCATTGCAGACCACCTTTCGGAATTGTGCCTTTCCGGCGTTGGCCGGGAACGCGCCAGGGCCATTGCCCCCCTTGACGATGCAGAGGCTGTAACGCTGGCGGCGCGCATCTATGAGGAAGCCGCCGACTGGGCCAGCCGTCCTGCCGCGGGCGGCGCGGTTTTCTGCGTCTGCTCCTTCCCCGATGTCAGTAGCATGCTGCGCGCTGCGGCTACCAACCGCGCCCAAACTTTTCAGCCCGATGTGGATGCCTTCTGGGCCTTGCGCGAGGTGCTACGCCTTGCCAGAGACGCCCACGCTTCCATTGCCCAGCCAGAAGCCGCCACCCGCTGGCCGCACCTGCTGGCCATGGCCGACGGCTCTCCTCTGCCGGTTCAGCTCACTGCCGCGCTTTTGCGCTGCATTTCTGACGACGGCCTGCTGCGCGATGAAAGCTCGCCGGAGCTGTACCGCCTGCGCGGCGAACTGCGCCGCCTGCACCAGAGCTGCATGCGCAAGGTCAAGGACTTTGCCCAGCAATACAACATGCTGGCATACCTGCAAGACGAGTTCATGACCCTCTCGTCCGACCGTTACGTGCTGCCCCTCAAGGCCAACTTCAAGGGCCGCATGCAGGGCATCATCCACGACTGGTCGCAAACGGGCGAGACCTGCTATTTTGAGCCCATGTTTCTGGTGGAGATCAACAACCGCCTGCAAGAATTGAAGCGCGAAGAACGCGAAGAAGAACGCAAGGTTCTGGTCTATCTGCGCAGCCTGCTTGAAGCGGAACTTCCCGGCGCGCGCGCGGCCCTTGAGCTGCTGGCCCACCTTGACGTTTTGCAGGCCAAGCGCAGGCTTGCCGCCCTTTTTGACGGCCGCCCGCTACCCCTCACCCCCGTGGCGGAGGGCATTCAGCTTCTTGATGCCCGCCATCCCCTGCTCATGCTCAACCGCGTGGCAGAATCCGGCAAGGACGGCTCCAAGGCTGCCGCCGCTGCCCACAGCAAGGTGCGGCCTCTGGATATCGTGCTGCGCCCCGGCGAGCGCGCTCTGGTCATCACCGGCGGCAATGCGGGCGGCAAAACCGTATGCCTCAAAACGCTTGGCCTCATTGCTGCCATGACTCTGAGCGGCCTGCCCGTGCCAGTGGGCGCGGGTTCGCACCTGCCCTGGTTCAGCAGGCTGGATGCCTTTATCGGCGACGAACAGAGCCTTGCGGATAATGTTTCCACATTCACCGCCCAAATCGAGCACCTTGCCAAGGCCTGGAAGCACCTTGACGCCTGCAGCCTTGTGCTGCTTGACGAATTTGGCGCAGGCACAGATCCCGCCCAGGGCGCTGCCCTTGCGCAGGCAGTACTTGACGAATTGCTGGACAAACATACCTTTGTTCTGTCGGCAACGCATTTCCCCGCGCTCAAAAGCTACGCCCTCACGCGCGAAGGAGCACGGGCGGCCTCCATGCTCTTTGATCCCCAAAGCAAAAAACCTTTGTTCCGGCTTGCTTACGACCAGGTCGGGGCCAGTCAGGCGCTGGATGTGGCGCGCGAGCACGGCCTTGCCGAAAGCATTGTGCGCCGGGCGGAGCATTACCTTTTGCAGGACGGGCAGGACGCCACGGCCCTGCTTGGCAGGCTCAATGATCTGGCCGCAATGCGGGAGGAAGAACTTGCGGAACTCAAGCGCGAGCAGGATAAAACCCGCCGTCAGACGCAGGATCTGCGCGAAAAGCTTGAGAAGGAGCGAGTGCGCCTGCACGACGAGGTTCGCGCCCAGGCTGGCGACCTCATGCGCGCCTGGAAAGAAGGCCGCGCCACCCACAAGCAGGCGCTCAAGGAAATGTCGCGTCTGCGGGCCTCGCTTGCTCCCGCGCAGGATGAAACTGCGGAAGGCGCGTCAGTGCTGCCCCAGCCCCAGAGCTTTGCAACCGGGCAGGAGGTGCTGCACACCGTGTTCAACAAGCGCGGCGTCATCACAGATGTGGACGAACGGCGCGGGCGGGTGCGGCTGGAAATGAACGGCGTGAACCTCTGGGCAGAAATGAAGGCCCTGCGCGTACCGGGTCAGACAGCGCAAAGCCCGGCTAAAAGCGCCCTCAGGGGCGTTGTGGGCCGCACATCCGCCAGTGACGAGGCCGCATCCCTGCGCCTTGATATGCGCGGCATGCGAGCGGATGTGGCGCTGGCCGAGCTGGAGCGCTTTATGGACAAGGCATTGCTGGCAGGATTTTCAGAGGTGGAAGTGGTACACGGCAGGGGTACGGGCGCGCTGCGCCGTCAGGTGCATGATTTTTTGCGGAGTTTCCCGGCTGTGGGGCAGTTTGTCCTTGCGCCGGAAGACCGGGGCGGCGACGGCATGACCATAGTAACCTTTCGCTAATTACGGGCGTGTGACCCATGCAGTCCAAGGACGCAATCCGCGCCATTAAAGAGCGCCTGAATATCGTTGACGTGGTGCGCCGTTATGTTGAGCTCAAGCGCAACGGGCCGCGCTGGGTGGCACCCTGCCCATTCCACCAGGAAACCAAGCCGTCTTTTTCCGTCAACGAAGATCAGGGGCTTTTTTACTGTTTCGGCTGCCACGCATCGGGCGATGTTTTTGATTTTTACAGCCGCATCAACGGGCTGGAGTTTAAGGAAACGCTTGAACAGCTGGCGGCGGAAGCTGGCATTACCATTGACCGCGGCCCGCGCGATCCCCAGCGGGATGGGCAGGAACGCAAGCAGCGCTCGGCGCGGCAGCAGATGCTGCGCATGTACGAGCTTGCGGCAGGCCATTTTGCCTCGGCCCTGCAAAGCCCCGAGGCAGAAGAGTGCAGGCGGTATATAGAAAAACGCGATTTGAGCGATGAGATAGTGCAGCGCTTTGGCCTTGGTTGGGCCAGACGCGAATGGCAGTCGCTGGCTGATGCCCTGCGCCGTGCGGGTTTTGACATGCGCATGGCCGCAGAGGCTGGCCTTGTAGGGCAGGCGAACAGCGGGCGACCCTACGACAGGTTTCGCGGGCGGCTTATTTTCCCTATCAAGAGCCTTTCCAACCAGATAATCGCCTTTGGCGGGCGCATTATCGCCGATGAGGAAGAAGCCAAGTACATCAACAGCGCCGACACGCCCCTCTACAAGAAGGGCGAGCACCTTTACGGGCTGGCGCAGGCGCGGCGCGGCATCGTGACCAAGGGCCGCGCCATGTTGACAGAAGGCTACATGGACGTGCTCACCCTGCACCAGTTCGGCTACGACAATGCCGTTGGCGTGCTGGGTACGGCCCTGACGCCTGAACAGATAAAACGCCTTTCGGGCTTTGCATCGCAAATGACCCTGCTGTTTGACGGCGACCGCGCCGGACGCAAGGCAGCCTTGCGCTCGTGCGAAATGCTGCTCACACGCGGCCTTTCGTGCAGCGTGGTGATCATGCCCGAAGGTGAAGACATAGACAGTTTGCTGCGCGGCGCTGGCCCCGAGGCTTTTGAGGCATTGCAGGCACAGGCCCCGGACGGTCTGCGCTTTTGCGTGGATGTGCTCAAGGCCCTGGCCCCGCGCGAAACAGTGGAATGGGCGCGCAATTTTTTGCGCCAGCTGGATATTCCAGAGCTGATCAGCCCCTACATTTCGCGGCTGGCGGCACATTTGCAGCTTTCGGAAGCCGACCTGCGCGAGGGCATTGCCGGGGCGCGGGGGCAACGCAAAGACAGCCAGCGACAGGGGGGCTCCGCCTCGCGGACGCGCCAGAACATACGCGACCGACAAATAATGATGTTTGCCGTGCGGTATCCCCACCGTCTGCGCGATATGCAGGAAATAGGGGCAGACCTTGCCTTGAGGTCTGAAATCGCCAGGCGGCTCTGGGACAAGATAGAAACCCACGGCCCCGAGGATGTTTTTCATCACTTAGACGAACGAGAAAAAAGCTTCTGGTGTGAGTGTCGCGGGCCAACTGCCGCACCGTGCGACAATGGCGAAAAAGAATTGGAATTCTTGCGACAGTCGTTAGATCAATACTATGCCTCAGCTCAGGCCTCCTCCCTGTCCGCTGCCATGCGGGCCAATACAGGCATAGGTGACTTTGAAGCTGATTTGGATTATCTTCGCGCACTTAAGGAAACCTTGGAGAAAGGGCATGAGCAATCTTAAAGATATCCAGCAGATACAGTCCCTTATTGCCAAAGGCAAGGGCGCGGGCTTTCTGACCTTTGAAGAGGTCAACAAGGCTCTGCCTGTTGAAATGAGCACGCCGGAGCAATTTGAGGAAATCATCGGCATCTTTGAACAGCTCGAAATTGTCATTGTGGATTCGGAAAAGGACGGAAAAAAGATTTCCGCCGCCGCCACCGAGACTGACGAAGATATTACCGAAGGTTCGCTGGATCTGACTGAAGACGAGGACACAGCGGACTATTCCTCGCGCAGCACCGACCCTGTGCGCATGTACCTGCGCGAAATGGGCGCCGTGCCCCTGCTCGACCGTGATGGCGAAGTTGTTATCGCCAAAAAGATCGAAATGGGCGAACAGGACGTGCTTTACGCTCTGGTTGAAGTACCTGTGGCCGTTGAAGAACTCATCAATGTGGGCGAAGACCTGCGCCAGAACCGCGTCAAACTGAAGGACGTGGTCAAAACCATTGAAGAAGACGACCCCAGCGAAGACGAAATGAACCAGCGCACCCGCGTTATTCTGCTGCTGGACGAAATCAAGCAGACCTTCAAGAAAAAACGCAAGATTTACAAAAAGCTGGACGCCTGCGCCTGCATGGATCGCCGCGTTACCGCAGTGCAGAAAGAAATCATCAGCTTCAAGGATGAAATCGTCACCCGCCTGCGCGACATAAAGCTGGAAAAAACGCTCATCGACCGCATCATTGAAACGGTCGAGGACTATGTGCGCCAGATGCACAACTGCCAGCGCGACCTGTCGGCCTACATCCTTTCCACCGGGCGCACTCAGGCGGAAATTCAGGCCATGTTTGACGGCCTTGAAAAGCGCGAGGTCAACCCCAACGATGCGGCCCGCGACCTCAAGCTGAGCGTGGACGAGCTGTTTTCGTTCAAGGAAATGATCATCGGCAAGATCGAAATTCTCAGCCGCCTCCAGGAAAAGTGCTGCCATAACGTCACTGATCTTGAAGAAGTGCTGTGGCGCATCAAGCGCGGCAACACCGCCGCCATGCGCGCCAAGCAGGAGCTGATCCGCTCCAACCTGCGCCTGGTTGTTTCCATTGCCAAAAAGTACACCAACCGTGGCCTCCAGTTCCTTGACCTTATTCAGGAAGGCAACATCGGCCTGATGAAGGCCGTGGACAAGTTTGAATATCAGCGCGGTTACAAGTTTTCGACCTATGCCACGTGGTGGATCCGTCAGGCCATTACCCGCGCCATTGCAGATCAGGCCCGCACCATCCGCATTCCCGTGCACATGATCGAAACCATCAACAAGCTTATCCGCACCTCCCGTTACCTTGTGCAGGAGCTGGGGCGCGACCCCACGCCCGAGGAAATCGCCGAGCGTATGGAATACCCGGTGGAAAAGGTCAAAAAAGTGCTCAAGATCGCCAAGGAGCCCATCTCGCTTGAGACGCCCATTGGCGACGAAGAAGATTCGAGCCTCGGCGACTTTATTGAAGACAAAAAGGCCGTTGCACCGGCTGAAGAAGTCATCAATACCAAGCTGTCCGAGCAGCTTGCCGCCGTGCTGGCCGACCTTACCCCGCGCGAAGAACAGGTGCTGCGCAAGCGCTTTGGCATTGCAGAAAAAAGCGACCACACCCTTGAAGAAGTGGGCAAGCTCTTCAACGTCACGCGCGAACGCATCCGGCAGATCGAGGCCAAGGCACTGCGCAAGCTTCGCCACCCCGTTCGCAGCCAGCCCCTGCGCTCCTACTACGAAAACTGATTCATTGTGCAAGCCCGGCGGGTTGACCTGCCGGGCTTGCGCGGTCATTATCCCATTGACCCTTCCGCCACACTGACAGCAACGGACGAGCACCGCACCTATATGCTGAGCCACATGCAACAGCTTTTCCGCTGGCCCAATTTTTCGGGCGGCAAAAATCATACTACAGCGCATGCCTTTGCGCTGATTTTTCTGTGCCTGCTGGCACTGACAAGTGTTGCTGGCGCTGCGCCTGCAGCAGAATCCCTGCCCAATCCGCAGGGCAAGGTCGCCAAATGTTTTGACGGCGATACCTTAAAGCTCACGGATCGGCGCACAGTGCGCCTTGCGGGCATTGACGCCCCTGAAATGGATCGCGGCAAGCAAAAGCCCCAATACTACGCCCGCGAAGCCTTTGACCAGCTCACCAAGCTGGCTCAGGGCAAGGATGTGCGCCTTGTGGCCGTGGATGCCAAGGGCAAGGATCATTACGGGCGCGTGGTGGCCGATGTCATCCTGCCTGACGGGCACTCCCTGTCCGACACCATGGTTCGCAACGGCGCGGCCTTTGTGTATCCGCACAACGACCTTAATCCCCATTTTCAGGAAAGGCTGCGCAAGCTTCAGCACGAGGCCATTGCCGCCCGGCGCGGCATGTGGGCGCATGTGCTCACCCTGCCCGCCGCCAAAAAAACCTATCTGGGCAACCGCGAATCCATGCGCTTTTTCCCCACTGACTGCGCTGAAGTACAACACATAAAGCCCCGCAACCGCGTGTTTTTCGGTACGCTCATGGATGCCTTTATGGCTGGCTACGCCCCGGCGCGTCCCTGCAACTTCTGGCCGCAAGTAAAATGAACACCACTTCTCCCCTGCTTGAACAACAGGCTCTGGTCATATTTTCCGGCGGGCAGGATTCCGCCACTTGCCTCGCTTGGGCGCTCAGCCGCTTCAAACAGGTGCTGACGCTGGGCTTTGACTACGGTCAGCGTCACTCTGTGGAGCTTGCCTGCCGCAAGCGCGTGCGGGAGGGCATTGCCGCTCTCAATCCGCAGTGGGCGCAACGCATGGGGCCGGATGCCCTGCTTAATCTCGATATTTTCCGCCAGCTGGCAGACACTGCCCTGACCTCTGACGCGCCCATTGAAGAACACGGCGCCAACGGCCTGCCCAACACCTTTGTGCCTGGTCGCAACCTCATATTTATTCTGCACGCCGCTGCCTGGGCTTACGCCAAGGAAATCCGCCACATGGTGCTGGGCGTCTGCCAGAGCGATTATTCCGGCTATCCCGACTGCCGGGACGACAGCATCAAGGCCATGCAGGTTGCCATAAACAGCGGCATGGACGCCAATTTTACGCTGCACACGCCGCTCATGTGGCGCAGCAAAAAAGACGCCTGGATGCTGGCCCGCAGCCTTGGCGGCGATGCACTGGTGAACCTGATTGTGGAAGAAAGCCACACCTGCTACATGGGCCAGCGCGGGCAGCGCTACCCCTGGGGCTATGGATGCGGCAACTGCCCTGCCTGTCGCCTGCGCGCCGCGGGTTACGCCGCCTATGCCGAGGCGCAGGCAGCCTGCGCGCAAAACCCGCTAGAGGAAGAGGCCTGATGTCCAAAAAACTGCTCAGCGCCGCTAAGGGTGTGGAAGCGGCCTGTATTCTATTTCAGCTCAACAGCAAGACCGCCGACATCATCAATATGGCCAGCGGCGCGCAGATGCCCGATGAATATCTGTCAGGCCCCGGTGCGGATATGTTCTGCGCAGAATGGCGGGCCTTTGTACATGCGGTGGTTACTGCAGCCATCATGCACCACGCGCCCAATACCGTATTTTTGGCCTATCTGCGCCAGACGGGCAATCTGCTGGCCGCCGCCAGCAATGACTTTGACAGCGCGGACGAAAAAGCGGTCAACGCAGCCCTCAATGCCTTTGTGGACGGCCCTTTTGCCGAATACATGCCTCTGCTAGCGCAGGAACAGCAGGTTCGCTGCCCGGAACTGTTCTGCCAGCGCCTTGCGGTGCAGGCCGCCAGCCTGCGCGGTCAGGCCACCCCGCCGGACGACCACGCCAAGGCCCGCCTCGCTGCCGTCATGGCCCTGATTATCAGCGCCGTGTGGGACAAACTGGAACAGTACGACATTCAGCCAGACTAAAGCGCGTATGGCAGAATACTTTTATTCTGATCCAGAAATCATCGGGCACAGTGCCGCAAAATAATTTTTCGCCCAGAATACAAGACCGCCGGGATTTTGATGCATCAAAATCCCGGCGGTCTTACTTTCAAGATTTCTATCAGCCTATTTTTTTCCCAGAAGCTCCAGCATGGCCTCGGCGATATTGTTGGTGCGCAGGCCCACAAGCTCGCGCAGACGCAACTGGCTACCGTGCTCCACAAAATGGTCGGGCAGGCCAAGGCGTTTGATGCGCTGACCGCGCATGAGGCCACGGTCATTCCAGAATTCCAGCACTGCGGAGGAAAAACCGCCAGCCAGCACGCCTTCTTCCACCATAAGAATACGGTCAAAATTTTGAGCGATTTCGGCCAGTTGTTCTTCCGGCAAGGGTTTGATCCAGACCGGATCAAACACAAGGGGTTTCACGCCGGTCTGCCGCTCCACCATTGCCGCAGCTTCCAGCGCCGGGTGCGCGCGGTTGCCCAGGGCTATCACCGCAAGGCCTTCGCCCTGTTGCAGCACTTCGCCCCTGCCGGGGGTCAGCAGACGGGGCGCGCCGTCGGGGGCAACGCCAAAGGCGCTGCCGCGCGGATACCGCAGGGAGCACGGGCCGGGATGGCACAGGGCCGTATGCAGGCAGTGCCGCAACAGATTTTCATCGCGCGGGGCCAGCATGGTAATGTTAGGAATATGCCGCAGGTAGGCGATATCAAAAGCGCCGTGGTGGGTCGCCCCATCCTCGCCCACAAGGCCTGCACGGTCTACGCAGAAGGTCACGGGCAGGTTTTGCAGGCACACATCGTGCACAACCTGATCGTACGAACGCTGCAAAAAGGTGGAATACACGGCCAGCGCGGGCCGATAGCCCTGGCTGGCAAGGCCCGCCGCAAAGGTCACGGCGTGCTGCTCGCAAATACCCACATCCACAAAACGGTCGGGGAAGCGCGCGCGGAACTTGTCCGTGCCGGTGCCTTCGGGCATGGCCGCCGTGATGGCGATTATCTTGTCGTTATGCTCGGCAAGTTCGGTCAGCGTATTGCTGAACACCGTGGTGAACGAGGGCAGCTTGGCTGTGGAAGCCACAGGCTGTCCGGTTTCGGGCGTGAACAGGCCGATGCCGTGGTACAGGGTGGGGTTTTTTTCCGCCGGGCCGTAACCCTTGCCCTTCTGGGTACGGACATGCAGCAGCACCGGGCCGTCCTCGATGGCGGCAGCCATTTCCAGATGGCGGCGCAGGCTTGTGATGTCGTGCCCGTCCACCGGGCCGATATAGTTGAAGCGAAAAGCCTCAAACAGCATGCCCGGCGTAAAGAACGACTTGAAGCTCCATTCGCCGCGCATGGCGTATACGGCCAGCTTTTGGCCGATGCGCGGAATGGAACGCAGGAAATTGAGCACTTCCTTGCGGGTTTGCCGCACCCATCGCTGTGAAAGCGTGCGGCTCAAAAACAGAGAAAGCGCGCCCACATTGGGCGAAATGGACATTTCATTGTCGTTGAGCACCACAATGAGCCGCCGCCCCATGTGCCCGGCAAGGTTCAGGCCCTCAAAGGCCTCGCCCGCCGTCAGCGAGCCATCGCCGATAACGGCCAGCACGTGGTGCTTGAGACAGGAAAGATCGCGGGCCAGAGCCATGCCCAGGGCCGCAGAAATGGAGGTGGAGGAATGCCCCACGCCAAAATGGTCGTACGGGCTTTCTGCCATGCGCGGGAAGCCAGAAATGCCGCCAAATGACCGCAGGGTGTGAAAATCCTTGGCGCGTCCGGTCAGCAGCTTGTAGGCGTAGGCCTGATGCCCAACGTCCCAGATGAGCTTGTCGTGCTCCACATTAAAGGTCGCCAGCAGGGCCAGCGTCAACTCAACCACGCCCAGCGAGGGCGCAAGGTGCCCGCCGTTGCGGGAGACGGTTTCAATGATGCGGCTGCGCACCTCGCCAGCCAGTTGGGCAAGCTGGGCGTCAGAAAATTTGTTCAGTTGCGCCGGGCTGCTCACAGCATCCAGCAATGGGCTCTCTGTGGTGTCCATTTAGGCCGCCCTCGTTACCGTGTAGTCGGCCAATGCGCGCAGAAAATCCGCTTCCTGTCCGTCAAACGGGGCCAGCGCGTCCTGCGCGGCCTGAGCCTGCGCGCGCGCCAGTTCACGGCTTTTTTCAAGCCCCAGCAGGGCGGGATAGGTGCTCTTGCCCTGCTCCTCGTCGCTGCCCGCAGGTTTGCCCAGAGTTTCAGTGTCGGAAACCACATCAAGGATGTCGTCCGCAATCTGAAAGGCCACGCCGAGCGCAGCGCCGTAGGCGGCAATGGCCTCTCGCTCGGGCGTTTCCGCCCCGGCAAGGATGGCCCCGCATACGCACGATGCCCGCAGCAGCGCCCCTGTTTTCATGGCGTGCACAGCGCGCATCTGCTCAAGTGTGATGGAAGACGCGCCCGTGTAAATCATGTCCCATTCCTGCCCGCCCACCATGCCGGAAGACCCCGCCGCAAACGAAAGCTCGGCCACGGCGTCCAGCACACGGTCCGGGGCTTCCGCGGTGCGGCACATGACCATGAAGGCGTCCGTCAGCAGGCCATCGCCCGCCAGTATGGCCGTGGCTTCGTCAAATGCCTTGTGGTTCGAGGGCTTGCCCCGGCGCAGATCATCGTTATCCATGGCGGGGAGGTCGTCATGGATGAGCGAATAGGTGTGGATCATCTCGATAGCGGCAGCAAAGGGCATGCTGCGCTGTGGCGACAAACCGCACAGGGCGGCAGTGCTCAGGCACAAAACAGGGCGCAAACGCTTGCCCCCGGCTTGCAGGCTGTACAGCATGGAATCCTTGAGCCTCTGCGGCACATCACGGCCGTCAAGACAGGTGGCCAGATAGGCTTCCACATCCTTGCCCCGCGCGTGCAGCAGGGCCTTCATGTCAGCAACGCTCATCATCGCCTATTCCGCCTCCTCTTCTGCGTTCAGCCCGCTTGACGCCACAGGGCGTGACTCAAGGGGACGAGCCTGACCATCCTGCCAGATTTCAAGCTCATGCCGGGCTTTGTCGAGCTGCTCGCGGCAATAGCGCGAGCACGCCGCTCCTTCCTTATACAGTGCCATGCCCTTTTCCAGAGGCAGGTCGCCGCTTTCAAGCGCCGCCACGATCTCCTGAAGCCGGGCCATCTTTTTTTCAAAAGTATTGTCTGTCTTGGCGCTCATGGATTGTTTCCCTTGGCGTTCCCGGTTGTCAAAAAGGGCTGCGGGTCAACCGACTCGCCCTGAACCAGAAGCGAAAGATGCAGATGCGGCCCGGTAACGCGGCCCGTGGCCCCTACCAGCCCGATAACCTGCCCCTTGCGCACCCGATCGCCATTTTGCACCAGTATTTCAGAGAGGTGCAGATACGCGGTGAACACCCCTTCGCCGTGATTGATGTACACTACATTACCGGAGAAGTACAAATTCCCCGTAAGGCCCACCTGACCATCGGCGCAGGCAAGCACAGGCTGCCCCTGCGGACCGCGCAGATCAAGGCCCTTATGCACTCCGCGCGGTTGCCCGTTGAACACGCGTTTGAGGCCGTACAGGCTTGAAACATCGCCGGGCACAGGCCGCACAAAGGGCAGCACCCAGAAGCGTTCGGGCAGGCGCTGGGCCAGGGCCTGGCGCACAAGCTCCCTGTCGGCCTTGATGCGCGCCATCTCCGCCGCCGGGGGATCAACATATTTTTTATCCACGTTCAGCTTCTGCACCGGGCGGTCTTTGTCAAAAAAAGCGATCTTGCGCGCTACGGCGGGGGCATCCTTGCCGTTGCCCGTGGAGACGGCAAGGTCACGGGCGGATTCCTTTTCTTCCAGCGGCACGGGCAGCAACATGACGGCCTGCCAGCGCGTTGCAGCGCCCGCAGCGGTAGTGGCGCTCACCTGCTCCGCCCTGGCCTCGTAGGTCTTGCCCAGCCAGCGGAACGTAAAGGATTTTATGGGCGCGTCGCTTACCGCCAGGGCGGGAAAAGCATCCCCTCTGGCTACGGATTCGGGCGCGTCAAGCGCAAGGGCTGGTGCGGGGGATGGAGCAGCCTGAACGGCTGTAGGAACAAAAAGAGAAATCCCCGCCAACAGGACCATGAGCATGCGGGTGAGCACAGACATCAGCTATTCCGTCCTTGTTTTTTGGCAACCGGCACCGCACCTGTATCAGAGCCAGGCGCAGCGTCTGGCGCAACATCTGGCGCAACGTCTGGCAGCACCTTGTTGACCACGGCGGCAAGGCTGCCATCCGCCAGTCGCACCGTGATGGCGCTGCCCGCAGGGGCCGCCGTCACCGTGCGCAGCAGGCCGCCATCCGCACCATGCACAAGGGCATAGCCGCGCCTGAGGGGCGCAAGGGGGTTGGCTGCTGCCAGAGCAAATTCGCATTTTTCCAGTTCGCGCCCGTGGCGGGCAAGCATTTCCTGCCCTGCCGACTGCAAGCGCTGCCGCACGGCATCATACCGCTGCTCCTGCGCGGTCAGCATGCGCGGCATAGCCGCAGCCAGACTGGCGGAAAGCGCCTCTACCCTGCTGCCCAGCACATCCAGCCGCGAAGGGCTGAAGGCGTTTTGCAGGGCACGCTCAAGCCTGTCGCGCCGGGCCTCTGTGGTGTCGAGCCACTGACGCGCGGCCCTGTGCAAGGAGCGGTGCAAGCCGTCAAGCTGCTCCGCCAGGCGGGCCTGATGCCGCATGGGCGAAAACCAGCGCAGGGCGTTTTCAAACTGGGCAAGACTTTGCCCCGCTGTTTCCAGCCGCCGCCGCGCCGCCCGCACAAGGGCCGCCTCCGCCTCGTCAACCTTTTGCATCAGCTCGGCCCGCGCGGGCCAGAGCAACTGGGCCGCATGCGAAGGCGTTGCCGCGCGCAGGTCTGCTGTCATGTCGGCAAGGGTAACATCCACCTCATGCCCGACGCCCGCCAGCACCGGCAAGCGAGACTCAAATACGGCCTCGGCAACGGCTTCTTCATTAAAGGCCCACAAATCTTCCAGCGAACCGCCGCCGCGCACCAGCACAACGGCCTGTGCCCACCCCTGCGCGTTAGCCTCGTGCAAGGCACGCACAATGGAGGGAGCAGCCTCAGCCCCCTGCACCAGAGCCGGGAACAGACGAATGCGCGCCCCGCTGCCCCGGCTGGCTGCAAGCTCCATAAAATCATGGATAGCCGCGCCCGTTGGGGAGGTGATAAGGGCCACGCGCTGCGGATCATACGGCAAGGGCCGTTTGCGCTCATGGCTGAAATAGCCCAGAGCCGCCAGCTTGCGCTTGCTGGCCTCAAAGGCCTGCGCAAGCAAGCCCTCGCCTGCTGGCTGCACCAGCTCCACGGCAAGCTGATACTGCCCGCGCGGCGCGTACAGGGTGATGCGCCCTGCACACAGCACATCCAGCCCGTTGCGCAAAAGCTCCAGCGGCGAAGGACGCGGCGCGTCAAAAACCTCGCCCGTCAGCGGATCAAAACCCTGACTGTTCTGCCGCTGCATGTGCCTGAACCACACGCACTGCAACTGCGCATCGGCATCCTTGAGGGTAAAATAGACGTGCCCCGAGCCGGGACGGGTAAGGTTGGTCACCTCGCCCCGCACCCAGACAAAGGGGAAACGTCCCTCAAGGGTTTTGCGCAGCTGCTCCGTGAGTTCACGGACAGACAGTATGGCTTCCTGCATGGTGCTCCGCGTCAGACTATCTATCTGAAAAAAGCTTTTTTGTCGTAAAAGGGGCACTGACAGTGCCCCTTTTACATTACCTCAACCTATAACAAACCCTCAGACCGTGGGGCGAGAGGTATTACCTCACATCGCGACATGCCCCAGGTTTTTTAAAGGCACAACCAGATTGCTGTGCGGATTAGGGGCTGTTTCTGGCTAAAAGATTTTGCGCCGAGGACAAGGAAAACAGTGTTTTTTTACGACAGGAGTGGACTCTTTTTGTCCATGACTTGAGTAAAAAATACTGGATGACGCAGGGCTCGGCCAAAAGAATTAGTTAGAGACAGCCCCTAGGCCTGCTGCTGCGCCCAGCCCTCGCGAACCTTGGCGGCCCAGGCGGAAAAGGCTTCAGCCATGGCATCGGCGGGCAGTTCACCCTTTTCACCGCTGCGGCGATCCTTGCATTCCACAATGCCCTTGGCCAGGCCCTTGCCGCCCACAACGAGCTGCATGGGAATACCCAGCAAGTCCGCATCCTTGAACTTGACGCCGGGGCGTTCGTCGCGGTCGTCCATGAGCACGTCCACGCCCATATCCTTGAGCATTGCGTAGATCTGCTCGACCTTGGCGTTGACCTCTTCGTTGCGCGGGTCAAGGTTCAGCAGGATGCAGTCGTAAGGAGCCAGCGGCGGCGGGAACACAATGCCGTGCTCGTCGTTGTTCTGCTCGATGGCGGCGGCGGCCACGCGGGAAACGCCGATACCGTAGCAGCCCATGATCATGATCTGTTCCTTGCCGTTCTCGTCAAGGAAGGCGGCATGCATGGCATCACTGTATTTGCGGCCAAGCATGAACACGTGGCCCACTTCGATGCCGCGCGTCAGCTCAATGCGGCCACCGCAGCGGGGGCATGTGTCTCCTGGCGTGATGGTGCGCAGGTCGGCCCAGGCGGTCACCGTGGCGTCGCGCTTGAGGTCAACGTGCACAAGGTGGGCATCGCCAGCGTTGGCGCCCACCACATAATCCGTAGCGCCTTGCAGTTCGGCATCGGCGTAGACCGGAATTTCCAGCCCCACAGGCCCGGCAAAGCCCACAGGGGCCTTGGTGATCTGCTGCACGGTGGCGGCGTCAGCCATGACCACATCCTGCGCGTTGAGCAGGTTCTTGAGCTTGATGTCGTTCACTTCGCGGTCGCCGCGCACCAGCACGGCCACGGGCTTGCCGTCCACCTTGAAGAGCATGGTCTTGACCACGGAGGAGGCGGGCACGCCCAGCAGGGCCGCCACTTCTTCCACCGTGTGGGCATTGGGGGTGGCTACCTTCTCCGCCGGAGCGCAGGTCTCCGTGCAGGGCTTGCCGTTCCAGGCCACTTCGGCGCGCTCCACGTTGGCCGCGTAGTCGCAGTGATGGCAAAAGGCGATGGTGTCTTCGCCCGTTTCAGCCAGCACCATGAATTCGTGCGAGAAGTTGCCGCCAATGGAGCCGGAGTCGGCTTCCACAGGGCGGAACTTGAGGCCAAGGCGCTGAAAAATACGCTTGTAGGCCGCATGGCAGGCCCAGTAGTTCTGCTGCGCGCCTTCTTCCGTGGCGTCAAAGGAATAGCCGTCTTTCATGATAAATTCGCGCCCGCGCATAAGGCCGAAACGGGGGCGGATTTCATCGCGGAACTTGGTCTGAATCTGGTACAGACGCACAGGAAGCTGACGGTAGGAGCGCACTTCGCCGCGCACGAGGTCGGTGATGACTTCTTCGTGCGTGGGGCCAAGGCAGTATTCGCGCTCGTTGCGATCCTTGAAGCGCAGCAGTTCCTTGCCGTAATGCTCCCAGCGGCCCGATTCTTTCCACAGGTCGGCGGGCTGCACCATGGGCATGAGCAGTTCTTCAAAGTAGGCGACGGCCATTTCTTCGCGCACTACGCGGCTTATTTTTTCAATCACCTTCAGGCCAAGCGGCAGATAGGTGTACATGCCCGAAGTAAGCCTGCGCACCATACCGGCGCGCAGCAAAAGCTTGTGGCTGATTACCTCGGCATCCGCCGGAGATTCCTTGAGGGTGGGAATATAGCAGTTGCTGAAACGCATTACTGTGATTCCTTTTCGTTGAGCAGTTGTTGCAGTTCTTCCATAAAAGCCGCCAGCAGGGCCTCCTGCCCTTTGACCGAGCGGATGACCTCGCCCTTGCGAAATATGATGCCCTTGTCGCGCCCGCCCGCAACGCCCAGATCGGCCTCGCGGGCCTCGCCCGGCCCGTTGACCACGCAACCCATGACCGCCACCTTGATGTCGGCCTTGGAGGTGGCTAAGCGGTCTTCCACCGCGCGGGCCAGCGAAAACAGGTCAATCTCCGTGCGCCCGCAGGTGGGGCACGAGATGATTTCCGGCCCGCGCGAACGCAGGCCAAGGGCGCGCAGTATTTCCCACGCCACGGTCACTTCTTCCACCGGGTCGGCGGTGAGCGAAACGCGCAGGGTGTCGCCAATGCCCTCGTGCAGCAGGATACCAAGCCCCACGGCAGATTTTACCGTGCCGCGCATGAGGCCCCCGGCCTCGGTAACGCCGATGTGCAGGGGGTAGTCGCAAGCCTCTGCAAGCTTGCGGTAGGAGGCAATGGTATCAAGCACAGAGGAAGACTTGAGCGAAATTTTGGTATCGTAAAAACCGCGCGCCTCAAGCATGCGCACATGGGTGAGAGCGCTTTCCACCAGCGCCTCGGGGCAGGGGCCGCCGTACTGCTGGAGGAGGCGCTTTTCCACCGAGCCGGAGTTGACCCCCACGCGAATGACCGCCCCGTGGGCCTTGGCGGCATCCACCACGCGGTCCACGTGTTCCTTGGGGCCGATATTGCCGGGGTTGATGCGCAGGCCTTCAAGCCCGGCCTCCAGAGAGGCCACGGCAAGGCGGTAATCAAAATGTATGTCCGCTATGAGCGGCAGGCGCGTACCCGCACGGATGGCGGGCAAGGCCGCAACGGCAGCCTCGTCCGGCACTGCCACGCGCACGGCCTCGCAGCCGCGCGCCTCAAGCCGCGCAATCTGCGCAAGCGTTGCCTCGGCATCGCGGGTGTCTGTATTGGTCATGCTCTGCACCATAACAGGCGCACCGCCGCCAATGGAAAGCCCGCCCAGACGGATGGCGCGGGTTGTGTGCTTGTGCATGCTTCCCTCACAAAAACAAGTGGAGCCACGGCGCAAAGCCACGGCACTCCGTAAACGAGTCTTCTATGCTATTTCCCCCTGCAAGCCAAGTGCGCGCAGCACGGGCCGCGCTGCGGGCTTTGCGGCAAGCCTTGCCGCATGCCCTGTATTTCAGTGCCGCATAAAATCCCTTTTGGACAGCGTGATTCCAAGCGACCGTGGGGCAAATGCGATATCTGGAACGTGTCTTGCAAAGTTTTAAGAAAAGGCCTCAGGCTGACGTTTTTTCCGTCAGCACTCAAGTTGGCGGCCATTGTGACGATAAGACTATGGTAAGAGCAGTTCCGCTGGGCCGTGGGCAATAGCCCCGGCAAACGAGGAATTATCCCGCCGGGGATCCATCGGGATCAAGGCGCGAGGGACTGCATCAGAGCAACTTCACTCGGGGTTTGTATGCATATAATGCCGCGTCTTCTTATGCTTTGCGCACTTTTGCTGCCGCTCTTTTCCGGCTGCGCCAAGAGTGGGCCTTCCGCGCTTTCGCCCGGCTATACGGACGCCGTGGAGCTGAAGCTCAAAAGTCGCGAACTGGCCGAGCAGATGCTTGCCACCATGCCCAACGACGCCATTCAGGGCTTTGTGGCCATGCCCACGGCCTTTGTGAACCAGAACAACACCTCGCAAAGCTCGCCCATGGGCAGGCTGATGGCTGAATCGCTGTTTTATGAATTCAACCAGCGTGGCTTTCCCACGCGCGAATACAGGCTGAACGGGGCCATCAACGTTCAGGGCGGGCGCGATGACCTCGCCCTTGCCGCCAACCAGATGGTTTCAACCACCGGGCAAAAATGGGCCGCCCTTGTTGTGGGCACCTATTATGTGGATAAGGACGCAACCTTTATCAACGCCCGGCTGGTGCGCGCCAGCGATGGCCTTGTGATGCGCACGGGCCAGCTTGTGCTGGTGAATACCCCCATTGTGACGCGCATGGCCGAGGCCGATGCGCCACCGCCGGTAAAGACCACGGCCAGCAGCGCCCCAGCCAAACCGGCCCCAACTTCGCTCTATACGCCTGCCAGCAGCATCAGCAGCGGCACGCTTGTAATCAAACAAGGGCGGTAATGCCGGAATTGCCATGAAAAAAACGTTGAACAACATCTGCACACTTTGCCTTGTGGCCTCATGCGCCCTGCCCCTAGCGGCGCTGCCAGCCATTGCGCTGGCCGACAGCATGTCGTCATACAACGGGCAGGCCAATGATGCCCAGGCAAAGCGCGAGGCAAAGGAACGGGCCAACTATCTTTCTGATGCCAACGAGCACAGCCTGGCCTATCTTGGTCAGGCCCGCCAGTTCCGCGAACAGGGGCGCTATGAGCTTGCGCGGCAGCGTTATCTTCAGGCCCTTTCCATCTGTGCCGACGACCAGACCCTTGGTATCATAAAAAGAGAACTGAACGGCGTTGAACTGCTTTTGCGCACCATGCGCTGAGGATCACCATGAACCGCTTTTTCATTACCATTCTTGTGCTTGCGGCCCTGCTCTTTCCGCTCACTGCGGCGGCAGCCGGAAACGTGCCCAATGCTGCCGTAAGCATTGCCAAGCAGCTTGACGAACAGATCATGATGCGCTTTTCGGGCGACAGCCAGGACATGAGCCGCAAAGACCGCGAAGCTCTGGCCCGCGCCCGCATCATGATCATGGGCACCACCCCGGTCAACATCAACAATCTGGACGAAGCCTCGCCCTTGGCGCGCCAGATGACGGAAGAAATCTCCCGCTGGCTCATCAATGCGGGCTACCGCTTTCAGGAACTGCGCAAAGGGCGCGACATCCGTTTTGACAAGCTCAAGGGCGAATTTATCCTGACGCGCGATGTGCGCCAGCTTGCCAGCCCCAGCGGCACCAGTCAGGCCATTCTGGCGGGCACCTATGTGACGACCAGCGAACAGGTGCGCTTCAGCATCCGGCTTATCCACACCTCAAGCAATGAGGTGCTGGCCATGGGCACGGCCACTGTGCCCATTACGGACGACCTGCGGCCCCTGGTTCGCGAAGCCCGGCCCGGCGACGGGCTTGCGCCCTCCGTGAGCACACGCCTTCAGTAGCGTCCTTGCCTCATACGCGCTTTGCGTCTATAACATGCCCGCGCCTGTCTGCTTGACGGCGCGGGTTGCCTTTGCGGCAGCCGCTGTTTTCAAAAATTCCACCGTGCCCACAGGGGCAATAGCGTAAACGATCCGTGAACCTGGGCCGCTGATTTTGCTGGCGGCCAATCCCGCGCGGGCACGCCGCCCACTGCGGGCTATACGCCTTTTTGCGCGCAGCAAGGAGACAACATGTCGCTCAGTATTGGTATTGTGGGCCTGCCCAACGTTGGCAAATCCACCCTTTTCAACGCCCTGACCAAGGCCCAGAACGCTCAGGCCGCCAACTACCCCTTCTGCACCATCGAACCCAACAAGGCCACGGTGGCGGTGCCGGACAAGCGGGTGGACGCCCTGACCGCCAAGGCCAAGCCCAAGAAGACCATCTACGCCAGTGTGGATTTTATCGACATTGCAGGTCTGGTGCGCGGCGCAAGCAAGGGTGAAGGGCTGGGCAACCAGTTTTTGGGCAACATTCGCGAATGCGCGGCCATTGTGCATGTGGTGCGCTGCTTTGAGGATGAAAATATCACCCACGTGGACGGCGGCGTTGATCCCCTGCGCGATGTGGACACCATTGAAACCGAACTGCTGCTGGCCGACCTGCAAAGCGTTGAAAAGCGCCTCGACAAACTGCAAAAGCTTGCCAAGTTTGATAAAAACGCCAAGGCCTCCGCAGAAATCATGCAGACCCTGCTGGCCCAGCTCAACGACGGCAAGCCCGCGCGGGAATTTGCCCTGCCGGAAAACGACAGCTTCCTGACCACATGGCGCGAACTTGGCCTGCTCACGGCCAAGCCAGTTATTTACTGCGCCAATGTGGATGAAGCCGCCGTTGCCGAGGGCAATGAATTTTCCGCAAAGCTTGAGGCTTTTGCCAAGGAACGTCAGTCGGGCTTTGCGCGCATTTGCGCCAAGCTTGAGGAAGAACTGCAAGGCCTGCCCGATGAGGAACAGGCTGAACTGCTCTCCTCCTACGGCATTGATGAAAGCGGACTTGTACGCATCATCCACACCGGCTACGCCACCCTTGGCCTGTACAGCTACTTTACCGCCGGGCCGGACGAAGTCCGCGCCTGGACCATCCAGAAGGGCTGGAAGGCCCCGCAGGCTGCTGGCGTCATCCATACCGATTTTGAGCGCGGCTTTATCCGGGCTGAAGTTATCTCCTACGCCGACTACATGAGCCACGAAAGCGAAGCGGCTTGCCGCGCTGACGGCGTCCTGCGCGTGGAAGGCAAGGAATACGTGGTCAACGACGGCGATGTCATGCACTTCCTGTTCAACGTATAGTTTTTGCCGCGTATAAAAAGCTTAAAGGCTCTGTTCCACAGGAACAGAGCCTTTTTTATGACAAAAACCGCCCGGAGCGTCAGTTCCGGGCGGCTTCAACCATTTCAAATCATCTACTGAGCATTTTTACAAGGGGCTGTTAACACTAGGAGTAATTTTGTTCCCTGCCAAGGAAGGAAGCCTTTTTATGAAGGGAGTGTACTTGCCCGGTACTCGACCGGAATAAAAAGACTTCCTGACGCAGGCAGGGGGCAAAAGAACCACAGTGTCAACAGGCTCTAATCGGCGCGGCGGCCAATGCAAAAGTACGCAAACCCGCGCTGCGCCATGAAGTTGGGCGAATACAGGTTGCGGCCATCAAACAGCAGAGGGGCGGTCAGCAGGCTCTTGATCTTGTCAAAGTCGGGGTTGCGGAACTGGTTCCATTCCGTAACCACCAGCAGGCCCTGAGCGCCTTCGCATGCGCCATATTGGCTGTCCACAATTTCAACCAGATCATTGCCCTTGAATATCTCGCGGGCGTTGTCGGCGGCAACCGGGTCAAAGGCGCGAACCTTCATGCCGGCGGCGGTAAGCTCGTTGACAATACTGATGGCAGCGGCTTCGCGCATGTCGTCGGTATTGGCCTTGAAAGCCAGCCCCCACAACGCAAGGGTTTTGCCCTTCACGCCGCCCTGGGGAGCAAAATATTCCATGATGCGGCCAGCCATGTGCTTTTTCTGCCGGGCGTTGACGTCTTCCACAGCGTTGAGCAGCTTGGGTTCCACGCCCGCCTTTTCAGCAGTGTGGATGAGCGCCTTCACGTCCTTGGGGAAGCACGAACCGCCGTAACCCACGCCGGGGTAGATGAACTGGTAGCCAATGCGGGTGTCGGAGCCGATGCCGGTGCGCACGTCGCGCACGTCCGCGCCCACTTTTTCGCAAATGGTGGCGATTTCGTTGATAAAGGAAATCTTGGTGGCAAGCATGCAGTTGGCCGCGTACTTGGTCATTTCTGCGCTGCGCACGCCCATGACGATGATCTTGTCGCGGGTGCGGGCAAAGGGCGAATACAGTTCGCGCATCAGCGAAGCGGCGCGTTCGGAATCCGTACCAAGCACAACGCGGTCGGGCTTCATGAAGTCGGAGATGGCGTCGCCTTCCTTGAGGAACTCAGGGTTGGAAACCACGTCCACCTTGTAGGACACGCCACGCGCTGCAAGCTCTTTTTCCACAAGCGCGCGCACTTCGTCAGCGGTACCCACGGGAACCGTGGACTTGTCCACAACCACGAGGTCGTTCTGCATGTGGCGGCCAATTTCGCCAGCCACCTGACGCACGTAGCTCAGATCGCACGAGCCATCGGGCTGGGGCGGGGTGCCAACGCAGATAAAGGCGCAGTCGGCATCCGCAATGCCATCTTCAAGACGGGTAGTAAACTTGAGGCGGCCATCCGTGCGGCTGTGGCGAACCATGGGTTCAAGACCGGGTTCAAAAATATGCACGGAACCGGCATTGAGCTTTTCCACCACAGCCGGGTTAACATCCACGCAGGTCACGGTATTGCCCATTTCAGCAAAGCACGCGGCGCTGACCAAGCCAACATAGCCGGTCCCGATAATGCACAACTTCATACAAAATTTCTCCGTACGTTCCCACAGCCAGCGCGCTTGACGTTACAGCGGGGAACGGGTCAGAATAGTTTAGGTTCAAAGCGAACCAATACGCTAATTTTTTTTAATGGGCAACAGCCCTGTTTGCAGTACATTCCGCCCGTACTGCATATGGTGGATAACTGATGATCATAGGCATTGGGACTGACATTACTGAACTGGCGCGTATCAAGGCAAGTTACGACAGGTTTGGGGAGCGCTTTTTGCAAAAGATCCTTACCCCGGATGAACTGAAACTCGTGCCGGAAAGCCCCATTGCCTACATTTCCGGTCGGTTTGCTGCCAAAGAGGCTGCGGTCAAAGCGCTCGGTACTGGCTTTAGCGAGGGGATTGGCCCTCTCCATATTGAAGTGCTACGCGGCCCTGCGGGGCAGCCAAAACTGCATTGGCACGGCCCTGCACTTGCGCGGGCTGAAGCTTTGGGCATGCGCGCCGCCCACATTTCCATAAGTCATGACCGCAATGCCGCCGTGGCAGTTGTGGTGCTGGAGGCATAATCATGCCCACCTCATTTGACGATCTGTTCCCTCCCCTTCCCCTGCCTGCTGAAATGCGCCAGTGGGATGCGGAAGCCATGGCCCTTGGCCTGCCTGAAGAACTGCTGATGGAAAATGCCGCCAGAGCGGCCTTTGACGTTCTGCGTGAATACCAGCCACGGATGACGGGTTTGCGCGTCTGGCTTCTTATGGGCAGCGGCAACAACGGCGGCGATGCCGCATGCCTTGCGCGGCATTTGCTGGACGCGGGCGCGGAACCGCTGGTGCTGCACACGCGGCCTCTTGCCGCCTGCAAGGGGGCCTGCGGCAAACATGTACGTATTGCCAGAGCCGCAGGCGTTGCCTTTGAACGCTGCCGCCCGGCGGTCTTCCAGCGGACGGAACTACCCAATATTCTTGTGGATGGTCTGCTGGGTACAGGTTTCAACGGTCAACTGCGACCGGATGCGCTGGAACTTGTGCGCGCGGTCAATACCTTGCAAAGCCGCCCCTTTGTGCTGGCGCTCGACATTCCCTCGGGGCTGGACGGACGCACCGGCCTGCCCATGCCGGAAGCAGTGCGCGCCACGGCCACAGTCAGCCTTGCGGCCGCCAAGCCGGGGCTGGCCCTGCCCGAAGCACGCCCCTGGACAGGCGCGCTGCACGTGCGCAGCATTGGCATTCCCCTTGCCGCACGGCGCAAGGCTCCCTGCTCTTTTTACGTCGCTGACGGGCATTGCCTCGCCCCACTTGCGGCGATTCAGCCCGGCGGCTTCAAAAACTCCTACGGTCATGTGCTGGTGGTTGGGGGCGCGCCCGGTCTTGGCGGAGCAGCGCACCTTGCCGCCCGCGCGGCCCTGCGCGCAGGCGCTGGCCTTGTAACCGCGGCCGCGCCAGGTGCGGGTATTGCGGATATCAAGAACGGCTGGCCCGAAATAATGACCCTGCCTCTGGGCGAGAGCGAGCGCCTGTGGCCCGCCAGCCTGCCGCAAAATTTTGTAGAACTGGCACAGCGCTGCGCCGCCCTTGTGGTCGGCCCCGGCATGGGCCGGGGGCAGGACGCTGCGGCCTTTATTGAAGCTCTTCTGGCGCTGCCGCACAGACCGCCCACGGTATTTGACGCCGATGCCCTGGTGCTGCTGGCCGGGCGGCAAGACCTGCTCGACCGCATAACCGCAGATGATATCCTGACGCCCCACCCCGGCGAAGCGGCAACCCTGCTGGGCTGTTCCGCAGCGGATGTTCAGGCCGACCGGCAATGCGCGCTTGAGCGCCTGCGCGGCCTCTGCCGCGGCGTAATTATTCTTAAAGGAGCGGCAAGCCTCATAGGGCAGGCTGACGCGCCAACACTGCTCTGCCCCTACGATGTGCCGCAGCTTGCGGTTGGCGGCTCGGGCGATGTGCTGGCGGGCTGCGCTGGCGGGCTGCTTGCCAGAATGCTGCCCGGCATGCAGGCCGCAAAAGGGCAAGAGCAAGTGCACAACAATACCGCAAACCACACTTTGACCTCATCCCACATGCTGGCCGGGCAGGCAGCGGCCCTGCATGCCCTTGCGGGCAAAAGCCTTGCCGCACAATGGCCCCTCAGGGGCAATACGCCCTCGACAGTGGCGGATGCATTGCCGCAAGCCCTCTCTGCCTGCATGGCAGCCAGTGAATCAAAGGACGACATTCTGCCATGGCCCAGATAATCCTGCGCAATCTTTCTGATACCAACCGCCTTGGGCATATGCTTGCCGAGGCTGTCGCCACCTGCGGCATTGCGGCATTGTTGCTGCGTGGCCCGCTTGGCAGCGGCAAAACGACGCTCACCCGCTCCCTTGTGGAGGCCATGCCCGGCGGTGATCAGGCCGAGGTGGGCAGCCCTTCGTTCACGCTCTGCAACTACTACCCTACCCAGCCGCCTGTCATACACAGCGATCTATACCGCAGCCCCGGCAGCCTGCCTGATGAAATTGCAGAAGGTCTGGACAATCCGCAAATCCTGTCTGTGCTGGAATGGTCGGAATACCTGCCTGAGGCGGAAATGCCGCAAGATTATCTGGACATCTCGTTGCAACCGTGCGAAGAAGGTCGCCTACTGACGCTGCAAGCTCACGGCCCTATTGCTGCTGAGCTTTTGCGCCACCTGCGCCGAAATTGGCCTGTGGACAGTCCTGACCACGGGTAACCAGTTCCGGGGTGGGCTGACCTGTTGTACCCATCAAGGATTGAGGACAATGGATACAGGCATGAAAATTCTGGTCCAGAAATTTGGCGGCACTTCCGTTGCCAAGCTGGAGTGCATGAAGCAGGTACGCGAGAAAGTGCTGGGAGGCCTTGCCAAGGGGTATAAGGTCATTGCAGTGCTTTCGGCGCGGGCTGGCGACACCAACAAGCTGCTTGCCCTTGCTGATGAATGGTCTTCCACGCCTGACCGCGCGGAAATTGATTCGCTCGTTTCCACTGGCGAACAGGTTTCCATCAGCCTGTTCACCATGCTGCTCAAAGATGCGGGCATCCGCGCCCGCTCGCTGCTCGGCTGGCAGATTCCCATCACCACGGACAACGATTTTGGCCGTGCGCGCATTCGCTCCATCGACAGCAACTCCCTGCGCAAATACCTCGACGACTACGATGTGCTTGTGGTCGCCGGGTTTCAGGGTTGCACAGAAGATGGCCGCATCACCACGCTCGGGCGCGGCGGTTCGGACACCTCGGCGGTGGCGCTTGCCGCCTCCCTCGGCTCTGTGGAATGCGACATTTACACCGACGTTGACGGCGTTTACACCACCGACCCCAACATCTGCTCCACGGCCCGCAAAATGGACCGCGTTGCCTATGAGGAAATGCTTGAAATGGCAAGCATGGGGGCCAAGGTGCTGCACATCCGCTCGGTAGAATTTGCCAAAAAATATAAGGTTCCCGTGCGCGTGCGCTCTACGTTCAGCGATGATCCAGGCACGCTTGTCACTCAGGAGGACTCCACCATGGAAGCCGTACTCGTTTCCGGCATTGCATATGACAAAGATCAGGCCCGCGTGACCCTGCGCGACCTTCCCGACGTGCCCGGTACGGCTGCGGCGGTGTTTGGCCCTCTTTCCGAAAAGGGCATTCTGGTCGACATGATCGTGCAGAACACCAGCCAGGACGGCCACACCGACATGACCTTCACCATCTCGCGCAAGGATCTCAAGCAGACCTTGCAGATGATGGAAGAAGTCGCCCAAAAGACCGGCGCGCGCGAAGTGCTGCACGACGTGAGCGTGTCCAAGGTTTCCGCCATCGGCGTGGGCATGCGCAACCATTCCGGAGTTGCCGCGCGGGCCTTTGCCGCGCTGACTCAGGAAGGCATCAATATCCTTATGATCAGCACCTCTGAAATCAAAATTACCATTCTGATTCAGGAAAAATACGTTGAGCTTGCCGTGCGCATTCTGCACGACACCTTCGGGCTGGACTGGGATCTTGGCTAGACGCCTGCCATACAGTTTACCGGCATATTGAACAAAAAAAACTCCCCGCTTGCGGGGAGTTTTTTTGTTATCTTTTGTTATCTGAGGCCCGATTCCGGATCGTGGCAACAATCAGGCAAGGAGCAGTTTCCGCAGGGCGGGAACGTCTTCGCACAATTTGTCCGCCCCGGCTTCTTCAAGCTCGCCGCGCGAACCGTAGCCATAGAGTACACCCACGCCGTCCATACCCACGGCATGCGCGCCAAGAATGTCATATTTTCTGTCGCCCACCATCAGGCATTGCGCCATATCCGCAACGCCGCACAGGCCGCAGGCATGCCGCAGCACGGACGTTTTGCTGTTGCGCGGGCCGGTCAGCTCCGCTCCCGCCACATGGTCAAACAGGCCGGCAATGCCAAAATGCTCCAGAATGCGCTGGGCAAAGGGTTCCGGCTTGGATGTAGCCAGCGACAACACCCGGCCTTCGCGCCGCAGATCGGCCAGCATGTCTGCCACGCCGTCATAAAGCGCATTTTCAAATATACCCGTGACTGAATAATATTCACGGTATTTCTGCACGGCCAGTTCAGCCTTGGCAGTGTCGCCCCCAAACAGCTTGCCGAACGAATCCTTCAGCGGGGGGCCGATAAAGTACAGCAGGTCATCGTCAGCGCGGGAAACGCCAAAATACTGCAGGGCATGCTGCACAGAGCGGATGATGCCGGTCTTGGAGTCTGTCACCGTGCCGTCAAGATCAAAAAAAAGGTATTGCTTCACGAAGGGGATTCCTTGCTTCCGGTTTCAGGCGAATGGCTACTCGCCGCTAAAGGGCGTATGCCGCCCGGTGCCGTCAACACCGAATTTGCTGTCCAGCGCCTTGTTGTCGCCCGGCGATGTAAAATAGCCGTTCATGGTGCGTTGCGGAACCCCCATGCCCAGCAGGGTACTCACAGAAACGAAATTGTAGCCTCTGCGGCGCAGTTCCGCCACAGTCTCGCGCAACAGTTGCGCAGAGCCCTTGGGCACCAGATTGGCGTGGAACAGCAGTATGGAACCCGGTTTGACCTGCGAGGCAACCAGATGGGCCTCGCGCCGCGCATGCTCGATATTGGTATTGTCCGCGCCGGATTCCGCCACCACATCCCACTGCACCACTTGCATGCCCAGCTTTGCCAGCGCCTGCAAAGACTGGTCGCTGCAACGCCCGTAGGGCAAACGAAACAGTGTGGGCACAGGCTGCATGACCGGTTCCGGGCGGCCCTGCGCCCTGGCTTCGCGCAAGGCCTCCTCGCGCAGCAGCTCATACTGGGCCTGCGTCCACAAAACCTGGGCGCGCAGGCCAGCTGGCGAAAGCAGGGCAAAATTGCCGTGCGACCACGCATGGTTGGCTATTTCAAACTGCGGCTCGGTCATGATTTGCAGCACCCGGCGGGAATGGGTGCGCATCCACTTGCCGCCCATAAAGAGCGTGGCCGGGATATGCTCGGCCCGCAAAAAACCGAGAATATCCATATCGCAGCCGGTGGTGACTGTATCCAGCTCGCAAAGATCAAAGGTAAGAGCAACCACCTTGGCCCCATCTGCCAGCGCTACCCGCCGGATGGTACCCACCGCGTCAGGCCCGAGCGGAGGAAGCATCACTGAAGGTTCGCGTTTGACGGGCGGGGTTGCATCGTTGCGCAAAGCCTT
This sequence comes from Desulfovibrio intestinivivus, assembly GCF_053570665.1. Lineage (NCBI taxonomy): Bacteria > Pseudomonadati > Thermodesulfobacteriota > Desulfovibrionia > Desulfovibrionales > Desulfovibrionaceae > Desulfovibrio > Desulfovibrio intestinivivus. The sequence continues at coordinate 3,094,360 of NZ_JBRBQT010000001.1, forward strand.
GCGGGCATCCTGCGCATCGGGCGCCCATGAGGGGGCCGGAGCAGACGAAGCAATAGCCGGGGCAGTAGACGCAGCATCTGCAGCAACAGGAGCAGCAACTGCGGGTTGCCCCACCAGGGCAGCGCATATGCCCGCTAAAATGCAAAACACGCCTGCCGAAAGAGCAACGGTATGCCGCAACCGCAAAACCAAGCTGACTGAGCTGAACATAGAGGGAAACTCCTGCGCCGCACTACGGCGTCAAACAGCAACTTTTGGGAACTATAGCTTACAGATTAGTGCGCTGCACACATGGTGAAGCCTTTTTCTGCCAAGCAGGTCTATATCCTTTACACAATCAGCCCACAAGCGTGACGAGCGGCATCTATACTCACCTGTAATCATAAGAATTAATTCTCAGCAAATTGCGTGTTGAATTTATTTTTCAAATATCGCATAATTTCAAAATGTATTTGCGGCGGCGTGTTGGCCTTGCGTGGGCATTACTGCGGGGTTTGCTATCTGCGAAGATCAAGGCAAAAACTTATATCCAGGCGATCAAGACCACATGTCCCACATCAAAATACCCGTTTCAACCCTACGCCCGGGGATGTATATTGTTGATCCTGGGATATCATGGCTGAAAGCCCCCCTGCTGTATATGCAGGAGGGAATTTTGGCTTCGGACGATGAGATCAGCGGCATAATCCTTCAGGGATTTGCCGAAGCATACTACGACCCGGAACGCTCACGCGATGAAAATTCCGCTGCTCCCCAGCCAAATACCCCGCTTGCCATAGAACTACAGGCCGCCAACAGAATTTATGAAGACGCCTACGAGAATGTGAAAAACTTTCTCGAATCCGCCAGAGGCGGCGCGCTTGATCTTACCTTTGCGCGCCCGCTGGTAGGCGACATCATCAAAAGCCTTTCGCGCAACGTTGACGCGCTGGTGACGCTTTCGCTGCTCAAAAAAACAGACGAATACACCTACGCCCACAGCGTCAACGTAACCATTTTTGCTGTGGCCTTTGCCAATTTTCTGGGTATGCCCGATGACCGCCTGCACAACGTGGGGCTGGCCGGGCTGCTGCACGATTACGGCAAGGCGCTGATTCCCAACGAAATTCTCACCGCGCCCCGCTCCCTGACGTTTCAGGAATTTGAGGTCATGCGGTCGCATGTGCTGCTTGGTGTTGAAAAAATCAAACAGTTTTCAAGTGTTGAGCATGAAGCCATTGAAGGCATCGCGCAGCACCACGAAAAACACAATGGTACGGGCTATCCCAATCGGCTTTCTGGCAAGCAGATTGGCGTTTTTGGACGTATTCTTTCGCTCAGCGACGTGTATGACGCGCTTTCGTCCAAGCGTGTTTACAAAGGAGCATTGGCCCCCAACAAGGCGCTGGGCATGATGTACAAAATGCGCGGCCAGGCCTGGGCACCCGGCTATGTGGAACGCTTCATCAAGATGGTGGGCATTTTCCCCGTGGGTACTGCTGTGGAACTCTCAAACGAACACCAGGGCATTGTGTGCCGCTCCAACCCCAATTTCCCCGCCCAACCCTGCGTTCTTGTGGCGCGAGACCCGGATGGACGCACCATTCAGCCGCAGTTTGTTGACCTCACGCGCTATATTGGCCTGCGCATCACGCGGTCTCTTTCTGCTGCCGAATCTGCGCATTTTGACATACCATTGTTACTGGGCGGCCCTGCGTAGGTCAGGTTACTGGTCGTGCAGACAAACACTTTTTAGCCGCTCAGCCAGCAAGCTACGACATTTTCTGCCACAAATACGCAATGACATTTCTTATACACATCCGGGCTTGCCCGCAGGTGCTGTAAACGCTATACATCGGCTACGGGATAAACCTGCTATTTCAGCATGTTCACCACCTGGGATGCGGCAACGCCCTGCCCCGGAATTTGCAATGTCAAAACGCATCAGGCTTAAGGATAATTTTCATGCGCAGAGTTGATGTTTTGATTGGTGCCCTCAGCCAGCTGACTGGCCGTGATGAGGGAGCTGTGGCCCAGACCTTTGAAGCCATCATTTCCAGCAATCCGGAGAAAGGCAAAGACCTGCTTGAGGAAATTACCTTCAGCGAGGCTTCTGTCATGCGCGAAAGGCTCCTCAAGGATGGCCCCGATGTACTGGCCCGCCTTGTGAGCAGAATCAGCGACTAAAAACCGCCCCGGGCATTCTGCCAAGGGCGGTCAGGTTGATATCAAATCCAGTCTTGCGGCATTTTGCTGCCGGAGCTGTCAGATACAGCGCCAGTGCAGTGCAAACTTGCCAGGCTGGCCTTGCGTCATGCCGCAAAAGCTACCAGCAGGCTTGCGGCGTCAGGGTTTCAATGAGCTTCCACTGGGCGGCAAAGGCCTTTTGCGAACTGCGCGATTCTGCATAGCAGCGGGCCTCGCGCTTCATGGCAAACAGCATGGCCTCATCGCTTGCCAGAGCCACCATGGCCGAGGCATAGGCCTCTGCCGTTTCCTGCCGCACAACTATGCCGCTTTTATCCGGCACCACGTTTTCTCTGGGGCCGCCCTGCCCGCTCACCACCACTGCCAACCCCGCAGCCTGCGCCTCCAGCACAACCTTGCCATACGTATCTGTGGTTGAAGGGAAAACAAAGATGTCGGCTTCTTCATAGGCCTGTACAAGCGCAGCACCGCTCAGATAACCCGTAAAGGTCACGGGCATGTCCGCAGCCTGCGCCTGCAGTTCCCCCGCCTGCGGGCCGTCGCCCACAATGGTCATCTGCGCGCCGGGGATATGCTCCAGCACCATCCTGAAGGCATCCACAAGACGGTTGACGCTTTTTTCTCTTGAGAGCCGCCCCACATACAAAAAACGTGTACCCTGAGCACTTTCCCGCCCGCTGTTGCACCAGGCGGGCGTGTAGCGCGAGGCGTCCACCCCACGGGGATAGAGGCGGATTTTTTCCTCTGGCAGACCGTGGGAGATCAGTTCCTTCATGGTAGCAGCCGAAGGCGCAAAGACCACATCCATCTGGTTATAGTACCAGTACACATACCGCCATGTGGCTTCCTCCAGCGATGTGTCGCCCGTCAGCTCCAAAATGTACTGCGGAAATGCCGTGTGATAGGTGGCGTGGATGGGCAGCTTGAGCATTTTTGCCGTCAGCAGGGCCGCGAGCCCCATGGGGCCGGGCGTTGCGGAGTGCAGCAGGGTGTAACCACTCTCATAGCAGTGCTGCACAATTTTAAGTGCGGGCGGATAGTGCAACGTCAGCTCGGGATATTCAGGGATGGAAAAACTGCCCGTGGGGTTGAAATTTATGGGGCCAAGCCCATCGGAGTGACTGCTTGTCACATTTTCTGCCCGAACGCAGGTGAGGATATCCATTTTCTTGCCCTGCTCCCGCGCCAGGGGCAGCATGGATTGCAGGGTTTTGGCAACGCCGTTCACCTCAAGATAGGTATCTGTAAAGTGGGCAATGGCGGCCCTGTCCGCCGTGTCGGATCTGGCGTCCCTAGGCCGAAAACGGCGCAGGCATTCGCGCGTAAACATTTTATCCTGCGCAAAAAGCGAATAGCCAATGCCATAAGGGGCAAGCATGGCGTAGAGCGATCCCATAGCTCCCACCAGCTTGAACACATTGAAAAAATTTCCCTTGAGCACATCGGACAAAACAGAATTGGCGCAGGCAAGCTGCACATTTTCCGCCACATCGCCCACAAAACGGGCCAGCAACGCCTCACGCCGGGGCATGCGCTCCTGCGGCACAATGACGTTGACGCTGTCCGCCGCCACGGCAAGCTCCGGAGATTGGGCAATGGCCCTGCCAGCCGCCTCAAGCATGTTTTCCTGCATGCTTTTCTCAGAGCGGGACACCCATCTGCCGCAGTTGAGCAAAAATCCGCCAATGGACATGACGCGCGTCTTGATGTTGCGGGTGCGCGTGTCTGGCTTGCCCGTAAGCATGTTTTCAGCAAAGCGCAGCACTGTGCTGTTGTTGATATCCTGCGCGAGCCCCGTGGAATTTTTATAGAACTGGTAGCCGATGGCATACAGATTATGGGCAAAGCCCAGCGGCGTTGCAGGTATGACCCGGGGCGTGGTGCCCCCCGCCATGACAGCCCGTAGCAAGGCCGAAGCCGGAGCGTGGCCCGAGCAGCCCAGTTCCGCGCGGGGGACTTCTATCACGGTGGAACTTCTGGCGATATTGCAGGAGGAATGGTCGTCAGACCCGGCCACAAAGCTCTTGCGCCAGGGCTGAGCAACAAGCGCGTCAAGACCGTGCTTTTCTTCCATTCTGGCTGTGGATTCCGGGGTCAGGTCGGCCACAATCTGGCGCAGCGCGTCATTCTGCACATTATTGCGCGCACCGTTAAGTTCAAAAACTGAAAACAGCAGTATGAGCTGCTCCACATGGCCCAGGGTCAACCGGTTATTGGCCGCGCACAGGGGATGCGCGCAGGCATGGGCAATGCCCTGCCCCATCAGGTAGGGAACAAGCTCAAAGATGTTGCCCCTGAGCTGGGTTATCTCCCGGTGCTGCGATTCCGTGATATCCCAGGCGAGCACGTGAATCTCGCACTTGTCCTCAGGAAAGTAGGCCGAAATTTCTTCGCTGATGAAGGTCTGCGACAAATGGGCGATTTCCAGCGCGCCAGCAATGGTGTCGTGATCTGTAATCGTAACGTAGTCCATGCCCCTGGCTCTGGCGATGTCGTAAATCTTGCGGGGAGGTGTGTAACTTTCGCCGCAGCCGATCTTTTGCAGAATCCACTGCGAGGGGCAGGTTGAATGGCGGGAATGGACGTGCAGATCTACGCAGAACGAGGCATTGAACGGGCTGGAATCACTCTGCTTTCCGTCTGGGCTTGGGAACATGCGGCTTCCTCCTGAATGTGCTGTGGCCATTCGCGATTCCGCCATCATCACGCCGTCAGCAACTACGTTGCCGTAACGGCGCGACACATCCGCCGTTTACAGCGTTGCCTGAAATGATGCGGATGCGTACTGGGTATTGCATGCCCTGCACTATAGAAAAAATCCAGAGGGCTTGTGTGCTGGCAGCGTGAAGGTTATCGGGCTTTTGTGCGATGCCTTAACGTTGCTAACAGGCTGAAATCAAATCCTTAAACCGACACGTACCATTTAACTGTAACAATCAGCGCTTAAACGACGGCGCTTTGCGGCTGACCTCAGTCCACAAGTCCTTGCAAACGCAAAAAGGAAGGCGAAAGCCTTCCTTTTTGCGCCAGCCCAGTTATGATTCCAGGTAAAAAAGACCAGCGGGGCTGAACTGCAAGGCGCAAGGGCGCGGGCTTAACAACACTCCTGAGCGGGAGTACGCGCCGAGGGGCAGTTACAGCGTCTTTCCAGCAGATGAAAAAACAGGCCTGCCAAGGCAAAAGCGCCGCCCGTGAGCATGACGCCGGGCCAGCGATATGCCGCCCAGGCCTGGCTGGCCGCAGCCGAACCCAGCGACCCACCCAGAAAAAATACCGTCATGTAAATGGTGTTCACTCTGCCGCGCGCCGATTCAGACAAGCCCAGAATGAGCGACTGATTGGACACCTGCGCAATGGACACGCCGAAGTCAAGCACAATAACCCCCAGCACAAGGGCGGTCATGCCGCTGAAGCTCATGATGCCGAAAGCCGCGATGCTTGTGAGCGCGCCGATCAACACGCCGCACCTGACGCCAAAGCGGTCTGTCAGCCTGCCCCCGGCCTGCGCTGCCAGCACGCCCACCAGCCCCACAATCCCGAACGAACCCGCCACGCTTGCGCCAAGCCCATAAGCCGGGCCTTGCAGATACAGCGCAAGCACTGACCAGAAGGCGCTGAAAGCCCCGAACACACAAGCCTGAATAATGGAGGCATAGCGCAGCGCACGGTAATCCCGCAAAAGTTGCAGCATGGAGACCAGTAACCGCCCGTAGGGCAAGCTCGACTTGCGCGGCAGATCAGGCAAGCGCCATGCAAGCAGCGCGCTCAGCAGCACGGCAAAGGCGCAAGCCAGCCAGAAAGCCTCGCGCCAGCCCAGCCACTGGCCCACCGCGCCAGACACCACACGTGCCAGCAATATGCCGCACAAAACACCGCTGAAGGCAATGCCAACGGCCTTGCCGCGCTCGCCTTCCCTGGCAAGGTCAGCGGCCATGGGAACCACCATCTGCGTAATGGTGGCTGCCACCCCCATACCAGCCGAGGCCGCCATGAGCACCGCCATCCCCGGCGCCAGAGCCGCAAGAGCTGCGGAAACCACCAGCAGCGCGCAGAGCGTCAGAACCAGTTTTTTTCTGTTCAGCGTGTCGCACAGGGGCACAAGAAACAGAAGCCCAAGGGTGTAGCCCATCTGGGTGATGGTGGCCACAAGGCCCACATGGTCGCCGCCCTTGAGTTCCCCGGCGATCAGCCCCAGCACTGGCTGGTTGTAATAGATGTTGGCTACGGCCAATCCTGCGGCCAGAGCCAGCAGGTATATAAGCGACCCGTTCTGCTGCGGGGCTGTGGTTTCCGTCTTCATAGCATGTTCCTTTATATCTGCTTGCGAGAGTTGCGCGCGATATGCGCGGCATGTACCCGATATGAAAAATTTGTCGCGAACCTACACCATGCCGCCATTGGCCCGGATGGTCTGCCCGTTGATCCAGCCGCCGTCCCTGCCTGCCAGAAAGGCCGCCACAAAGGCGATATCTTCCGGCTGGGCAAGGCGTTCCAGCGGCGGCAACTTTGCCATTGCCTCGACCTGCCCTTCAGTTTTGCCCTCAAAAAACAGGTCCGTGGCTGTGGGGCCGGGGGCCACAGCGTTGACCGTGATGTCGCGGCCCCGCAGCTCTTTGGAAAAGATGCCGGTCATGGTTTCCACAGCGGACTTTGTAGCCGCATAGACGGCGTATCCCGGCAGGGCAAGACGGTTGACGCTGGTGGAAAGATTGATAATGCGCCCGCCTTCCTGCATGCGGGCCGCAGCCAGCCGCAGCATATTGAACACGCCCTTGATATTGGTGCTCACGATGCGGTCAAACAGCGTATCGTCCGTCTGCGCCAGCGGCACCATGCCGGGCTGCATCAGCCCTGCGTTGTTTACAAGCACCCTCACAGTGCCGAACGCGCCTTCGCAGGCAGAGAACAAGTCTGCCGCCTGCTCGGGAACCGTCACATCGGCCTTGACGGCAAGGGCGCGGCCTCCCTGGGCGCATATATCAGCCGCCAGGGCCTCGGCCTTGCCCGCACTGCTGGCGTAGTTGACGACAACTGCCAGGCCGTCCCCAGCCAGCCGCCGGGCAATGGCCGCGCCAATGCCGCGCGCCGCGCCGGTAACAATGGCCGCATTGGGTGATGAAGTCTGCATGGTCATGTGTGCCTCCACTTGGTTTGCTTTGTTGAAAGCACAATGCTGCTTGAGGCGGATAATTGGTAGACGCATGGCATTCATATTGGTTATACGGATTACGTATGACAATATTTTCAAATCTGGCCCTGTTGCGTAGTTTTGTAAGCATTGCCGAAAGCGGCAGCATCTCGGCGGCGGCCCGCAACATGGGCCTTACCCAGCCAACCCTCAGCCGCCAGCTTGCGCAGATTGAGGCCGAATGCGGCACCGTGTTGCTGCGGCGCGATACACACCGCATGCACCTCACAGACATGGGCGCAAAGGTGCTCACCGATGCCCGCGCCATGCTGAACATGGCTGAAGAATGCGAACGCCGCCTGCGTGTGGATCAGACCGCCCTCATGGGGCATATCCGCTTTTTCTCCACCATCGACTTCGGGCAGAGCGTGGTCAGCAAGTTTCTGGCCCGATTCATGCTGCAAAATCCTGCCATCACCGTTGATCTGGTGTACTCAAACAGGCCCTTGCACATGCTTGAAGAAGGCTGCGACGCCGGCGTGGTAGCCGGCAGCGTTGCCGATGAAACGGTTATCGCCAGACCATTGGGCATGATACGCAGGTATCCAGTTGCAGCGCCCGTATTTCTTGAGGGCAGGCAACTGCCTGAAACACCGGGCGACATTGCAGCCTGGCCCTGGCTCACGCTGGGCACAGAAGTTTTTGGCGGCGCGCGCAACATCACCCTTTTTACTGAATCAGGCGAGGAGCAAACCCTGCATGTAAACCCCGTGCTGACGGCAGAGGGCGTTACCGCCTTGCGCGAAGCGGCCCTGCTGGGACTTGGGGTGTCCCCCCTGCCGGGCTGGCTGGTGACGGAAGACCTCGCTGCGGGGCGGCTGGTGCGCCTGTTGCCTCAATGGCGCGCGCGTGAACTGCCCGCCCATGTGGTTTACCCGGTACAAAAAGGTTTGCCCCTGCGTGTGCGAGCCTTGGTGGATTTTATGACAGAAAACGTAAAGGAGCTGCTGGCGCGGCCTTGCGTGTGCCCATGCACAGGCAACAATAAGCAAAGCAAGGGCTAGGCCGCGGCAAATGGTGTGCCGACAGCCCAGAAGCGTTAAAACGGTTCCAGATGGAGGGGATTGGAAGGGAAAGGTGACCTAACACAACAAACCCACAAAAAAATCCTGCCCTCCCCAAGCGGGATGCGGCAGGAAAGCGTTACAAGAATCGTCACGAGAAAAAATGTCTTACACGGTGCTGGTTTTCACTCTGTTGCGCCCGGAATTTTTGGCCTCGTAAAGCGCCTTATCGGCGGCTTCAAGGATTTTAGCCGCAAGCTGGGAAGGCGACACCTTTTCAAACTGGCTCTGCACTGTGGCCACCCCCGCACTTATGGTCACATAGTTGCGATCGCTGCCCGCGTGGGGCGTTTTGAGATCACACACCGCTGTCCGCAAAGTTTCGCATACCTCATGGGCATTGCGGTCATCGCATTCAGGCAGCACCACGGCAAACTCCTCGCCGCCATAGCGAAACAGCTCGCCCCCCATATCTTCCAACGAATCCTTCATGGTTCTGGCGACCTGTGCCAGACATTCGTCGCCCGCCAGATGCCCATACTTGTCGTTATAAAACTTGAAAAAGTCGATATCTATGAGGATCACTGAAAGGTTGCCCGCGCGGCGGTTGCACACGGCAGCCTCCCTGCGCAGGATGGCGTCAAAAAATCTTCTGTTATACGCGCCCGTGAGGTGGTCGTGAATGGACATATGGCGCAGGCGCTCGTTGGCTTCCTTGAGTTTGCGTTCCAGCGTTTTGCGCTCTGTAATATCAAAATACGCCAGCGAAAGCGCGGTTATGGTACCTGAGGCATTGCGAACAGGCGTGACGGAAACAGCGTAATCCCTGTTGTCGATGCTTACTTCATGGTCAGAAACCCGCCCACCCGTATCAAGATTGCAAAAATCACTCTGGATGTTTGCTTCCAGCTCCGGGTGCAACAAAGAAATATGCGCGCCGCTTGTGTCAAACAATGACCGCCCGGAGAGCTGCACATGGTGCTCGTTGGCAGAAATAAGCACACCGTTGCGGTCAACAACGCACATGGCAATGGGAGCGGTGGCGTAGATGGTATCCAGATCAATGGATGTGGAAATTCCCGCAGAATACAGGGCAATGTTGGCAATAACCCGCTCTACGCCTTTAAATCCCATCAGGCCGTAACCATCATCAAACAGAGGCTCTCCACTCATTTCCAGCAGAAACAGCACCCCATCGCTTTTCCGCACATAATGGCCGATCACGTTTGAAAAGGCGCGAGGCTCGCCATATTCATCCATGAGGGTTTCCAGGGCCATCTGCTGGTCAGCGGGGTCCATGCCGAAAAACAAGGACTGCCCTTTTACCGTTGGAATGCCAAGAATTGCGGACTTGAAGGGGACATCGTCGCAATAACACAAATCTGGCCCGGCTACCCATTCCCAGGACTGATGATTACTACTACGCTGCATTGGCGACTCGGGATTTACCCAAAAAAGAAAAGAGATTTTGACAATGGTCTGCTGGCTGGCAGGCCCATCCAAACTTGGGGGATATCTCTATACCGATTTTTTCCGCTCAGGTACAGATGTTTTAGGCCACACTTTATTTATACGATTTCATATATATTCAATATGTTTTTATTAAAAAAATAATATTTATGCGAAAAATTACTGTATTTTGAGCATTAATACAGATATATACTAACAAATCAAGAACTTTATACGCAATATTTATTTAAAAATATTCTATTTCATTTATTAGCTACACACAATTATTATAATTACGTGTGATGATAAATTATTATTGCAGTATATTATCTACAGCACTTGCCCAAGCGGTAAAAATATAATGCATGGCATATCTATCAACCCCGTGTCGTATTGATACCAACGTGCGGCAATCCCCAAAAATTTCATAGCCCTGAATGCACTGTGCGGCCCACATGCCTCATTGCCTCCGGCCTTCGCCCCATCCTGCCCAATGACTTCGCAAAAAAACAGGGCGGCACAGCGAAGTACGCCATGCCGCCCGCAGACAGACAAAACCCATCAGCTGAATCGCATAGAAAAGGGATCAGGCCAGATCAGCCATATGCTGCGCCTGATCAGCGCGAACGTTACAAAACCGCGTCGCAAAAACTCTTTATCTAGGTGCGGCTTCTGGGCAACAGCAGATTGAGCAGAACGCCCGTAACCGCCGCAAGGCCGATGCCGCCAAGCTTGAACGAACCGATGCTGAACTGCATGCCACCCACGCCAAAGATGATGATAAGCGCGACAATGATCATGTTGCGCGGCTCCATCAGATCCTTGCCAGCCCGCACCAGAGTGTTCAGGCCCACAACCATGATCGCGCCGAACAGCAGAATCATGATGCCGCCCATGACAGGCACGGGAATGGAGCCAAGGAACGCGCCGATTTTGGCCACAAACGACAGCAAAATTGAACACATGGCAGCCCAGGTCATCACGGCGGGGTTGAACACCCGCGTAAGGCTCACCGCACCGATAACCTCGGCATAGGTGGTGCAGGGCGGGCCGCCCACAAAACCGGCAGCCATGGTGGCAACGCCATCGCCAAACATGGTGGCGTGGACGCCGGGGTCTTTCAGGTAATCGCGCCCGGTAATGGAGCTGATGGCGACAACATCGCCAAAGTGCTCAATGGCCGGAGCAAGTGTAATAGGCATGATAAACAGTATGGGTTCCCAGGCGAACTCGGGGAAGGTAAACGAGGGCATCTGCAACCACGGGGTTGCGGCAACCTTTGTCCAATCGCCCACGCCGAAAAACATCGAAACAATAAAGCCCGCCGCAATGCCGCACAAAATGGGCATAAGCCGCAAAAAGCCCTTGCCCATGAGCGACACCAGCACGGTAACGGCCAGCGACGTCATGGAAATCCACAGGGCCGTGTTTTCAGGCACCAGCACAACCGCGCCATCGCCTGTTCTGCCCAGGGCCATGTGCACCGCCACCGGGGCCAGGATAAGGCCGATAACCATAATAACCGGGCCGGTCACAATGGGCGGCAGCACACGCAGCACCACATCCGTGCCGCGCCAGCGGATAAGCCCGCTCAAAAGAAAATATACCAGACCGGAGCAAACAAGCCCGCCAAGGGTTTGCGCCATGCCCCAGGTCTGAACGCCGTAAATGATGGGCGCAATAAAGGCAAAGGACGAAGCAAGAAAAATGGGTACCTTGCCTCGTGTGCAGACCTGAAACAGCAAGGTGCCCACACCAGCGGTGAAAAGAGCCACGTTGCTGTCAAGCCCGGTCAACAGGGGAACAAGAACCAGAGCGCCAAAGGCCACAAAGAGCATCTGCGCGCCTATAAGACAATCCCTGAAGCGAAAATTATAGTCAGTGGGTGCAATCTCGCGCCGCGTACTGGCTGTGCTCATGGGGCCCCTCGCTACTTGGTTCCGAAGATACGGTCGCCGGCATCGCCGAGACCAGGAATGATATAGCCGTTTTCGTTCAGATGATCGTCAATGGCGGCGGTGTAGATATCCACATCCGGATGGGCGGCCTTGACCTTGGCAATCCCTTCGGGCGCGCACACAAGGTTGAGACTGCAAATCTGTTTGCAACCGTGGCGCTTCAGCAGGCTGATGGCGGCAATAAGGGAGCCGCCGGTTGCCAGCATGGGGTCGAGGATGATGGCAAGCCGCTGATCCATATCGGTAGCAAGCTTCACGTAATATTCAACAGGTTCAAGGGTTTCCTCGTTGCGGTACAGGCCCACGACGCTGATCTTGGCGCCGGGGATCATGTCCAGCACGCCGTCCATGAGGCCAAGGCCAGCGCGAAGAATGGGAACAACCGTCACCATCTTGCCGGAAATGGCTTCAATTTCCACCGGCCCGGCCCAGCCTTCAACCGTGTGCTTTTCTGTACGAAAGCCCTTGGTGGCTTCGTAAATGAGCAGACGCGCAATCTCGTTGGAAACAGAACGAAATTCGCGCGTGGAGGTGGCCCCCATGCGCAAAATGCCCAACTTGTGGCGCACAAGAGGATGATCAACGACATAAACGGCCATAAAGCCTCCTTAGCTATGCATAACTGACTGAGTGGAAAAAATTAAAACCGGACTACGCTATTCTTAATGACGACTCGTGTCAATGATACTTGCGGACAGCCTTATTGCCCTGACTGCGCGGCATGCGCTAGTGTTTTGAAGCTTTGCACAGGGCAAAACCGTGCCGGATTCCCTGCCCTGCCGCACCTTAAACATCCTCACATGGAGGCCACGCCATGCCCGCCACAGTTTATTATGCAGATATGCACTGCAGGTCGCACGAGGACAGCAAAATCGCCAAGGTAGCGCGCCTCTGCGATGCGCTCAATCTGAAAAAAATCATCAAGAAAAAAGAACTTACCGCCATCAAGCTGCACTTTGGCGAATATGGCAACGACACGCACCTCAACCCAACTCTGGTGCGCCAGGTAGTAAACAAGATCATGGAAGCAGGCGGCAAACCATTTCTGACGGATACAACAACCCTGTATTCCGGCAGCCGCCACAATGCCGTTGACCACATGCAAACAGCATACGCCCATGGCTTCGCGCCTTCGGTGGTGCACGCCCCCATCATTCTAGCCGATGGCTTGTATGGGGAAAATGACGTACCCGTGCGCATCAACGCCAAGCATTTCAAAGACGTGCATATCGCTACCGAGATACGGCGCGCTCCGGCAATGGTGGTGCTGTCGCACTTTAAAGGGCATGAAATGGCTGGATTTGGCGGCGCGATCAAGAATCTTGCCATGGGCGGCGCTGCCGTACGCGGCAAAAAAGAGCAACACGCCACCCACGTATCTGTCAGTGAAAAAAAATGCGTTGGCTGCGCCAAGTGCGTCAAGGTGTGCCCGCAGCATGCGCTCAGTATGAAAAACAAAAAGAGCGTTGTTGACATTGAAAAATGCATCGGCTGCTTTGAATGCATTACTGTTTGCCCAGAAAAAGCCATCAGCATTGATTGGGAAACAGAAATGCAGCCATTTATAGAGCGCATGACAGAATACGCTTATGGCGCTGTAAAAGGCCGCAAAAAGAGCGTTTGCTACATCAACTTTGTACTCAACGTAACTCCTGACTGCGACTGCACACCCTGGAGCGATATGCCGCTGGTGCCGGATGTGGGCATTCTGGCCTCTACCGACCCGGTCGCCTTGGATCAGGCCTGTTTTGACCTTGTTTCAAAAGCCCCCTCCATCGGGCAGGAGGCTTCGGCCCAACCCGTTGCAGACAAGTTCGCTGCCCGCTGGCCGCACACCTGCGGGCAGGTACAACTCAGCTATGGCGAATCGCTGGGTCTGGGAAACCGCGAATACAAGCTCAAAAAAATCTAGCACTCTGCGCATTACAACATCAGGGCACATTGCTCCCCGGTCAGGTGCCTTGGTGTTGCGATGCGTAGTTGCTGACCAGCATTCTCACTGCCTGCCCTGCCGTGAGTTATGGGCATGAGCAGATGGCGGGGAGCCTCCAGAAGACTGCGTCACAAAATTGTCACAAAATTGTAATATTTTTGTCATAATAATGAGAATTACGTGTGTTATGATTAAATATTTTTCATACTATCAGTATCTATAAATCAATTTACAATTTATTTTCAAACAAAAAAATAATTTTTTATTGCAAAAAAAATTTTGGGCAACCATTTTTCTAAAAAAATTCATAATATTATTATTTTTACTATTTAAAACTTTAATATTTAATAAATTTCAAATAGTATTTTAATATTTTATTTTACTTTTATTTTAAAAAAAAATTCATTCTAACAAATTAACTGTAGTAGTCGGCATGTTTTCAGCAAAAGCGGCGAAATTTCAGCTTTCTACATTTTTGTTGAAAACAATCATTTCGGCGTGGATTCAGGATATAAGAGCTTCTTCAACTTTTTTTTGCAAATAACAGTTGAATTTTAGGTAGATCGTCACTTAAGTTTGCCTCAGCTTTTGACCCGTCAGAGTCTGACGCACCCGAGCGTATTGGGAAACGTGGGCGCGTCGGCTGGTCATAATTGCCCCCCTGCTGTGGACAGGGATAAGTTTTCATTGTCAAACGGCATCTAAGTTTTACTAGCGAGGAGGTTTACAGGATGAAACGTATCGTAGCATTGCTTGTTGCTCTGGGCCTTGTTTGCGGCATGACCCTTGGCTTTGCCCAGGCTGCTGAAGCCAAAACCATCATCAAGATGGCGGGCATGAAGCCCGAGGGCGAGCCGGAAACCATCGGCATGCACCTTTTCGGCAAGTATCTTGCCGAACTTTCCAATGGCAAATATGAGGTGCAGGTCTTCCCCAACAGCCAGCTTGGCAAGGAAGACGCCTACATTGCCGCCACCCGCAAGGGCATCATCCAGATGTGCGCCACCGGTACGCAGACCTCTGCCCTGCACCCCGCCATGGCCATGCTTGAAACGCCCATGCTCTTCGACGATCTGGATCACGCCCGCCGCGCCATGGAAGGCAAGACTTTTGACCTCATCAACGAAGGCTTCACCGAAAAGTCCGGCCTGCGCACCATGAACGCCTTTCCCTTGGGCTTCCGCCACTTCTACACCAAGAAGCCCATCGTCACGGTGGAAGACATAAAGGGCCTGCGCATGCGCGTGCCCAACATTCCCCTGTACACCAACTTTGCCAAGGAATGCGGCATCAGCGGCCAGCCCATGCCCTTTGCCGAAGTGCCCGGCGCGCTTGACCAGGGCGTTATCGACGGCGGCGACAGCCCCCTGGCCGACATCGTCAGCCTCAAGATGTATGAGATCACGCCCCAGATCACCCTTACCGGCCACATCCTCGTGATCCACTCCCTCTATATCAACGACAAGTTCTATCAGTCGCTGCCCGCCGAGGACAAAAAGTGGTTTGACGAAGCTGCCAAGCGCTCCGCCGATGACGTGTGGGTCATGGTTAAGGAAGGCGACGAAAAAGCCAAGGAAACCATCCTTGCCAACAAGGGCAGCATCAATACCCCCAGCAAGGAATTCCACGATTACATGGCTGAAGCCGGCAAGCGCAGCTGGAAGCTCTTTTACGACACGGTGCCCAACTGCCAGGCCATTCTGGACAGCGCCGCCAGCTACCGCGAATCCAAATAATTGTTCCCCGCTTTACAGGCCGGAAAAGTATAGGCTTTTCCGGCCTGTGCAGTTCATGGACAAAACCCCCGCATCCTTTTTGGGCCGCGGGGGTTGCAACAATTCTTCACGCAGCCATCTGCGGCGGCACAAACAGGCTTGCTGACATCAGCATGGCACTGCGTAGCCAGCGATTGGGGCAGCGTTTTCCAGAGGTTCGTTATGAGCGACGACATTTCCAAAAATTTTCCGCCTGACCATGCGCCGGGCGTCCATGCCCTGCTTGAGCCGGAACAGGAACCCAAGCACGAAACCATGGGGCAATTGCTGTTTGAAGTATTTTGCGCCGTCATCTTTCTGGGCATGATCGGTCTTGTGTTTTACAATGCCCTGCTGCGCTACATCTTTTCTTCGAGCTACCCGCCGAGCGAAGAATGGGCACGCTTTCTCTTTATGTACATCACCTTTTTCGGCGCTATTGAAGCCTTTATCTGCAAGAAGCACATTGCAGTCGACCTGCTTGTGACCACACTGGAAGGCACCAAGCGTAAGTCTGTGGATGTACTGGCTTCAGTATGCAGCCTTTTTGCCCTGGGTCTGCTGTTTTACGGCGGCGTGGTCAACGTGCTGCAAACGCTTGATACCTACTCTGTGGCGACCAACGTCAACATGGCCTTTATCAACGGCACCCTGCCCGTCATGGCCCTTGTTGGTTTTGTTGTAGAACTGCGCTCTCTCGCGAGCCTGGTTCGCAGACCCGCATCCACCTTCCAAAAGGGCTAGGAGAGAAGAATGGAACTCTTTATTTTCCTCGGCTCCCTCTTCTTCTTCATGCTCATTGGCGTTCCTCTGGCCATTGTGCTTGTGTTGTGCTCCATTGTGCTCATGTGGCACTCGGGCATGTGGGATGCCATGATTATTCCCGGCAGCATGCTGGACGGCGCCAACAACTACCCCTTGATGGCCATTCCCTTCTTTGTGTTCGCCGGTGAAATCATGGCGGAGGGCGGCCTTTCCAAACGCGTGGTGCAGCTTGCCCAGCTCATGATTGGCCGGGTGCGCGGCGGCCTTGGCTATGCGGCCATTATCGCCAGTATCATCTTTGCTGGCCTGATGGGCAGCTCAGTGGGTGAAGCCGCCGCTCTTGGCGGCCTGCTGCTGCCCATGATGAAGCAGGTGGGTTACCACCCTGGCCGCGCGGGCGCTGTTATCGCCTCCGGCGCCATCCTTGGCCCCATCATCCCGCCCAGCACCAACTTCATTCTGCTTGGCGCTACGGTCAGCGGACTTTCCATCACCAAGCTGTTCATGATCGGCCTGGTGCCCGGTATCATGATCGGTCTGGCCCTCATGGTGGTGTGGTTCTTTGTGGTGCGCAAGGATGGCTATAACGAAACCATCCGCTTCACCAAGAAAGAAGCCATCAAGATTCTTATCGACTCCACGCCTGCCTTCATGATGCCGGTGCTGCTGCTTGGCGGCATTCGCTTTGGTGTTTTCACACCTACTGAAGGCGGCGCGTTTGCAGCCATCTACGCCATTTTGGTGTGCGTGCTGTACTACCGCGAGCTTTCCTTCCGCGATCTGCTGCGGGTGAGCGCCCGTGCGGCCCGCACCACCTCGGTGGTCATGCTGATCGTGGCCACGGCTACGGCTGTTGGCTGGTTCATTACCATCGCGCAGATTCCCAACCAGATGACCGCGCTCTTCTCGCCGCTTATTGACAGCCCAATATTGCTGCTCATCAGCATCAATATCTTCCTGTTCCTTATCGGCATGGTCATGGACCTCACGCCCAACATCCTGATCTTTGCGCCAGTGTTCTACCCGCTGATCCAGCAGGCTGGCATCGACCCGTACTACTTCGGCCTGCTCTTTGTGCTCAACCTGGGCATCGGCGTTATTACGCCCCCGGTGGGCACGGTGCTGTACGTGGTGTGCGGCATCGGGCACATCAAGTTTGCCGACCTCATCGTCAAACTTGTGCCTTTTGTGCTTGTGGAAGTGGTCATGCTCTTCCTGCTGCTGTTCTTCCCCAGCCTTTCGATTGTTCCCATGAACTGGCTGATGGGCGGCAATTAGCAACTCATTGCGCATAAATAAAAACCTCCCGGCATACCTGTGGCATGCCGGGAGGTTTTGTTTGACGCCTGCCGGGGCTTACTGCTTAGCCGGCAAGTTGCATCGCAGTTGAGTGCTAGACCACCACAACGGGCTTGATCAGGTCGCGCGGCTTGTCCTTCATCAAGAGCAAGGCGCTTTCAATATTCTCAAATCCCTTGAATCTGTGGGTCAGCAGGGGCGCAACGCTCAACCGCCCGTGAACCAGCAAACTTGCCAGCTTTTCCATGCGCAGCCTGCCGCCGGGCATCAGCCCCCCCGCCACGACCTTGTGGCCCATGCCGCAGCCCCACTCGATGCGCGGGATTTTGATGAAATCGCCGGATCCCAGATAGTTCACGTTGCCGATGCGCCCGCCGGGCTTGAGCACACGTATGACCTCCGCAAAGGTGTCCACATCGCCCCCGGCAATGATGGCCTTGTCCACTCCCTTGCCCTTGGTGCGGTCCATTACCTGGCTGACAATGTCGCCATCGCGGTAATTGATGATGGCTGTTGCGCCGTATTCACGGGCAACCTGTGCGCACAGGGGCCGGGAGCCAACAGCTAAAATTTCGCCAGCGCCGCGCAGGGCAGCACCCGCAACCGCCATCAGGCCCACAGGGCCAATGCCTACCACCAGCACGGAATCACCGTATTGCACGTCTGCGAGTTCCGCGCCATGAAAGCCCGTGGGAACCATATCGCTCAGCATCACGGCCTCGGCAGGATCAATGGAGGGCGGCAGCAAAGCCAGGTTGCCGTCCGCATCGTTAACGTGAAAAAGCTCGCCGAACACGCCGTCCTTGAAATTGGAAAACTTCCAGCCCGCGAGCATGCCACCAGAATGCATGGAATACCCGGCCTGCGCCTCAAGCGAATTCCAGTCTGGCGTAATTGCGGGCACGATGACCTTGTCCCCGGGTTTGAAACAACGCACCAGGGAACCGACTTCCACAACTTTGCCAACCGCCTCGTGTCCCAGAATCATGTCGTGCCGGTCACCCAGCGCGCCCTCCCAAACCGTGTGGACATCTGAAGTGCAAGGAGCTACCGCCACGGGTTGAACAAGGGCATCCAGCGGGCCGCACTGGGGCTTTTCTTTTTCTATCCAGCCGATCTTGTTCAGGCCAAGCATTGCAAAACCTTTCATTTTTCTTCTCCTGTCTTTTGGGTAACTGCGACAGCCAGCACAACTGGTTGTGCATTCACCCTAGAATGTACCGAAGCAGGAGTAAAGTGATTTTTTTCACAAAATAATATTATACAAATATAGTTTATTAACTCCACAATGCGGCCTGCCATCGCCCATACTTTCAGACCGACAGCGCCGATATTGCCGTCATCTGGAGAAGCCACCCAACAAACCCAGCCTTCTGCGAAAATTAACGCATGGTTATTATCTTTAATGCTCTGTCATCATTTTTTTGAACAATTCAAGCTGGATGCATTAAAATACTACCTGGCGATAAAAAATTGTCGTTTTCTTGTAACAAAGGATTTTTATTCAAAGCATAAAGTTATATATACAACGAACGATACGCTAATTAGTATCAATGCGAAAATGCAGCAGGAAATTTTATCTACAGACTGAACCATTAGGCCGATCCAAAGGTTGGCGCAGCTGATTTGCTTCAACAGTAAATGGTACTGGAGGTATGCATGTTCAGGATGTTCACGATCTCGTATCGTATGTTCATGATCTTGATTTTTACTCTGATTATTGTTGGCGGGCTGGTGTACTCCCTGATCCACATCTCCAACTCCGCCACCGAACTTTCCGCCCAGAAAGTGGGCGAAATGTTTTATGAAGGTCAGAAGCAACGCATCCGAGATCTCTCAACCACCATGGCAAACAGCATTGGCGAGCAGATCAGCGGCATTACCGACATAACCAAGCGCAATGCCATTATTGCCAGCGCCATAAAAAAAGCCCGTTACGAAAAAGACAGCTCCGGCTACTTCTTTGTATATGACGGCGGCATTGTTGTTGCTCACGTTTTCCCTGATCTTGTGGGCAAGGATCTTGGCAATTCCGTTGACAAAAACGGCGTCCGCTTCAACGCGGAGCTTGCCAAAAAGGCGGCGGAAGGCGGCGGTTTTGTGACCTTTGTCTTCAACAAGCCCGGCGGCGGCACCCAGTCAAAAATCGCCTATGGCGCACAGGTGCCCGGCACGAGCCTGTGGGTCGGCGCTGGCGTCTACATCGACAATGTGGAACAGGTCAAAAATGAAATCGCGGGCCAGATCAGCGATGCCATTTTTGCCAATCTCAAAAAAATCCTCATCGCGGTGGCCTGCTGCGTTGTGCTTTTATACATTCCGTTCATGCTGCTGATTACCCGCTCCATCCTGCTGCCCATCAAGGACGCGCGTGAGGCTGCACAGCGCATATCCAACGGCGACATGGACGTTAACATCACAGCGACTGGCAAGGACGAAATTACGGTTCTTGAACGCTGCATGTCCGAAATGACCGCCAACGTAAAAAAATCACTGGCAATCTCTGAAGAAAAAACCCGCGAGGCTGAACAGAGCGCGGCAAAGGCCCTCGAAGCCGTTGCCGAGGCCGAACGCCTGACTGAGGAAGCGCACCGCGCCCGCAGCGAAGGCATGTTGAGCGCCGCCAAGCATCTGGAACAGGTGGTGACGGCCATAACCAGTATTTCGACAGAAATTTCCGGCAATATCGAACAGGCCGAGCAAGGGGCCACCACGCAGGCCGCGCGCACCACAGAAGCCGCCACTGCGGTTGAACAGATGAACTGCACGGTCATAGAGGTTGCCAAAAACGCCTCGGCCACAGCGGATCTTTCCACCAGCATGCGCCAGCGCGCTGCGGAAGGCGCGGAAGTTGTGTTCCAGTCCGTGCAGGCCATTGGCAATGTGCAAAAGGATGCCCTTGTGCTGAAAGACGAAATGACCAAGCTTGCCGAGCATGCTGGGGCTATTTCGCAAATTATGGGCGTTATTTCCGACATTGCAGACCAGACCAACCTGCTGGCCCTCAACGCCGCCATTGAAGCGGCGCGCGCCGGAGAAGCCGGACGCGGCTTTGCCGTTGTTGCCGATGAAGTGCGCAAACTGGCGGAAAAAACCATGAGCTCCACCAGTGATGTGGGCAATGCCATTGGCGCAATCCAGAAGAGCGTGGATTCCAGCATCCGTCAGGTTGACGTGACTGCTGGCAACGTGGAAAGCGCCACCACACTTTCGCAAAAATCCGGCGAAGCACTGCGCGAAATCGTGGGTATGGTGGATCAGACCGTTGATCAGGTGCGCGGCATCGCCACTTCGTCAGAAGAACAGTCCGCCGCAACCGAATCCATCACGCAAACAGTGACCCAGGTCAGCTCCATCGCGGCAGAAACCGCCACCATCATGCACACATCGGCCCGAGCGGTTGCCGCCCTTGCCGATGAGGCCAAAAAGCTCAACAACATGGTCACTGAACTGAAAAACACCAAATAATGCGGCAAGTTCAGGGCGCTTCACCTTGGTGAAGCGCCCTGCTGCACAGCGCCATCATTCCTCCAGAGTTTGATAAACAAATACACAGCGGCAGCGTGGAAATTTCCGTAACGCTGTTGTGTGAGTACGTTGCCGCCCGCAATTGTCGGGGGCGGGTCTATGGTTTTGCCGCGCAGTCTGCAACTTGTTACAAAATTGGCCCAGCAAGCCAAGAAGCAAACAAAAATGTTCCAGATTGCGCCTGTTAAAAAATTCAATATATTTAAATAGTTTATCTTTCTCTTTGGAACAGATGGTGCATATACATGGCCGGTTTCATTGCCTTTAGCATTTCTGAAAGGAGAATCTGATGTCCATGAATTTTATCTCTCTGGTCAGCCGCAAAACCCTGCCTGTTCTCATGGCATGCGGCCTCTTACTGCCTGCTGCGACAGTCAAGGCGCAGGATGAGCCCCAGTACACTGCGACCATTTCCGCCGCCACCAACCCCCTGAGCACCAGGGGCGTTGTTACCAGCCCCAATTACCTGGCTTCGCAGGCCGGGCTGGACGTGCTGCGGCGCGGCGGCACGGCCGTAGACGCGGCCATTGCCACCGCCTCCACCCTTGCGGTTGTGTATCCGCAGATGTGCACCCTGGGCGGAGACAACTTCTGGCTCATTTACAATGCCAAAACCGGCGAGCTGAAGGCGCTTAACGCCAGTGGCCGCTCGGGCGAAATGGCTACCATTGACTTTTATGCCTCCAAAGGGCTGAAAAAAATTCCCTCCCGAGGCTACATTGCGGCCAATACCGTGCCCGGCGTAGTTTCCGGCTGGGATGCGGCCTATGCCTACAGCAAGCAGAGCATGGGCAGCAAGATGAAGTGGAAGGAGCTGCTCGCTTCCGCCACCGATTATGCCGCCAACGGCTTTCCCGTGAGCACCTCGCTGGCTTACTGGAGCAAGATCAATACCAATCCCAATGATTCAGAATTCCGCAACCTGCAACGCTTTGACGCCTTCCGCAAAGCCTATCTGCATGCGGACGGCAGCCCCTACACCGTGGGCCAAGTCATGCGCCTGCCCGATCTGGCAGCCACGTTGAACCAGCTTGCGGACAAAGGCGCGCAGGTCTTCTACAAGGGCGACATCGCCAAGCGTATTGTGGCCGACCTGCAAGCCAACGGCGGTCTGCTGACCCTCAACGACTTTGCCAACCACAAGGCCGATTGGGTTGACCCCATTTCGGTCAATTACCGTGGCTACAAGGCCGTGAACTTCCCGCCCAACACGCAGGGCATGGCCTCCCTTGAAATTCTGAACATCCTCAACAACTTCAACATCAAGGCCATGGGCGAAGGCACGGCGGATTACTACCACGCGCTGATCGAAGCCACCAAGGAAGCCTTTGTCGACCGCGACAAGTACCTCTCTGACCCTGATTTTGTAAAAATTCCGCTCGACTACCTGCTTTCTGCCAAGCATGGCAAGGATCAGGCCGCGCGCATCAGCATGAGCAAGGCTGCCACAAACCTTACGCCCCTTGATCCCAAGGGCGACACCATCTGGCTTGGCGTTGTGGATGCGCAGGGCAACGCGGTTTCGCTTATCCAGAGCATTTATCACGACTTTGGTTCCGGCATCGTGGCGGGCGGCACCGGCGTACTGCTGCAAAACCGGGGCAGCTTCTTCTCCCTTGATCCCAAGCACGTGAACCATCTTGAGCCGCGCAAGCGCACCTTCCACACGCTGAACCCGGCCATGCTGCTCAAGGACGGCAAGCCCTACCTTGTGTACGGCACCATGGGCGGCGAAGGCCAGCCCCAGACCCAGGCCGCCATCGTTACCCGCGTGGTGGACTTTGGCATGACCCCGCAAGAGGCCATTGCCGCTCCCCGCTGGCTTTATGGCCGCACCTGGGGCGCTTCTTCCAACGACCTCAAGCTTGAAGGCCGCATTCCCCAAAAGGTGGCGGACGAACTCAAGCGGCGCGGGCATCCTGTGCGCCTGATTGAAAACTACACCGACACCATGGGCCATGCGGGTGCGATCCTTGTGGATCAGGCCACCGGTGTGCGTCAGGGCGGTACGGATCCGCGCGGCGACGGCGCTGCCGTGGCCTACTAGACTGACGTAAAAACAAGTTTCGGACCCAGCAGCATGTGGGGCCGCAAGCTCTGACACAAAAACACCCGCTCTGGTCTTTCGGCCACAGCGGGTGTTTTTTATTGTCGATAACGGCCAAGCTGGGCTTTATGCCCAGTCTTTATCGGCGTGGCCCAGGTCTTCAAGCACCAGGGTTGGCTGATGCTCCTCCCTGGCAAGATCGGCGCGCGTGGCTTCGCCGCTGAGCACCAGAATGGAATCAATGCCCGCATTGCGCGCAAGCTGCATGTCCGTACTCAGGCGGTCGCCCACCATGACCATTTCTTCCTTGCGGTAGCGCGCCAGCAATGGCGCGAGCACGGCTGGGGCGGGCTTGCCAAAAATGTGCTGCGGCTTTCTGCCCGTGGCCGTGGCGTACAGGCTGATGAAACTGCCCACATCCGGCAGCGGGCCTTCGGGCGAGGGGCATACCAGATCGGGGTGCGTGGCGAGAAAGAGCACCGAACTGTCCTGCAAAAGCACGGCAGAACGGGCAAGCTTGTGGTAGGTGAGCTCCGTATCGTAGGCCAGCACCACGGCCTGCGCGCCTTCTTCCACCAGTTGCAACTCAGGCATGCGCTTGAGCAGATCATGCTGAAAATCGGCATTGCCCACGGGAAAAACGCGCAAAATGCCATTGGCGCGCAAAAAATCCACCAGAGGCGTCACGGGCGAGAGCAGCAGGTCTTCGCGCGCAGCAATCCCCATACCGTTGAGCTTATCCACATAGGTGAGGGGCGATTTGGAAGTATTATTGCTCAGAAAATAAAAATCCAGACTGTTCCAGTGCCGCTGAATAAAGCCCACGGCCCCATCAATGGGGATATGACCGAGGTAGACGGTGCCGTCCATATCAAGCACAACGCAACGCTTTTTTGACCAATCCATATATGCAATCCTCAAGTTTTTTGCTTTCATTATGCGGCATTGCCCACTCTGGCAAGCGCTACCGCAACATTCTCTTGTATTCAATCTTGACGCAACTACACAAATTGATAACCATACGGTATCAACAATCATCCTGAGCATAACCGCAGCAATTATCCAACCGATCCGGCCCTTCAATCTTGTTGCGTAGATGCGCCGTTGTTTTTCGGCCCCGCAGGCGCGGCATCTGACAGCGTCTGCATGCTTCAGGACGATTCCGACAATTTGCTCCACTGGAGAAACCATGCTTGAAACTACTGTTGTCGTCATCGGCGGCGGCGCAACAGGCATAGGAACCCTGCGCGATCTTTGCATGCGCGGCGTTCCTGCCATATTGCTCGAACAGGGCGGCCTGGCCCACGGCACAAGCTCGCGCTTTCATGGCCTGCTGCACAGCGGCGGCCGTTACGCTGTGGGGGATAATGAATCCGCGCGTGAATGTATTGAAGAAAACACGATCGTGCGGCGCATTGGCAGGCAGTGCGTGGAACAAACCGAAGGTTTTTTTGCGCTCACGCCCGAGGACGACCCCGCCTACGTGGATCGCTGGGTTGAGGCCTGTGCCCGAGCGGGCATTGATGCCCCTGAAATTGACGTCAAGGAAGCCCTGCGCCTTGAACCCAACATGTCGCCCGAGGTCAAACGCGTTTTCCGCGTGCCTGACTCCTGCGTGGATGGCTTCCGGCTGGTGCTGCACAACGCCATGTCGGCCAGGCGCCACGGCGGGCAGATGCTCACCTATCATGAAGTGACCGGCATCTGCCAGAAGAACGGCAAGGTCTGCGGCGTCACGGCCATCAACAAAAATACGGGCGAAACCATTGAAATTGCCTGTTCTGTCGTTGTCAACGCCGCTGGCTCGTGGTCTGGTCGCATTGCGGCCCTGGCCGGGCTTGATGTGGCGGTTTCGCCCGATCGCGGTACGCTTGTGGTCTTTAACCACCGCTTCACTTCGCGCGTGGTCAACCGCCTGCACCCCGGCTCGGACGGCGACATCTTTGTGCCGCACGGCTCCATCACCATTCTTGGCACCACGTCCATACCCACCGACAGGCCGGACGACACGACCCCCACCAGCGAGGAAGTGTTGCGCCTGCTCAAAATCGGTGAGCCGCTGTTTCCCGATGTGCGCAGCTACCGAATTTTGCGCGCATTTGCGGGCACACGCCCCCTCTACACGCCGGGCAATACCGCCGGGCGCAAGGCCAGCCGCAACTTCCATGTTATGGACCACGCCGAGCAGGGCCTTGACGGCATGGTTTCCATTTTCGGCGGCAAGCTGACCACCTACCGCCTCATGGGAGAACGCACCGCAGACAAGGTTTGCGCCAAGCTTGGCGTTACCGCCCCCTGCCGCACCGCTGAAGAAGCCATTGTGCCGGATCCGGACGAAGCCACGCTTTCCCGCGCTGCCAAGTACTTTCCCGTGCAGGGCATCCAGCTTATGGCCGACCGCATGGGCGATGACCTGACCCCTGTGATCGAGCGCGCGGAAAAGGCCGATTCCAACCCCCTGCTCTGCGAATGCGAAATGGTCAGCATGGCGGAAATTGAATGCGTGGCGCGCGATGCCTCCACCCATTCGCTTACGGATATCCGCCTGCGCACACGCCTGGGCATGGGCACCTGCCAGGGAACGTTCTGCTCCTTACGGGCAGTTGCCGCGCTTTCAGAACACGATATTCCCCTCGAATTTTCAGCTACCGACAACGTGCGACGCTTCCTTCAGGAGCGCTGGGGCGGTCTGCGCCCTGCCCTGTGGGGCATGCAGGCGCGTGAAATGGAACTTGGCCGCGCCGTATACGCGGGAACACTCAATCTTGATGGAGCCGCCCATGAGCAGGATTGTTGACGTACTGGTGGTCGGCTCCGGCATGGCGGGCCTTGTGGCCGCCCTTGCCGCAGCGGATCAGGGCCGCAGCGTACGGCTGCTCACCACGGGCATGGGTTCGCTGGCTATCAGCGGCGGCTCGGTGGATTTTCTTGGCTATGCGGACGGCAGATTTGCCGCCGACCCGTGGCAGGCACTGGCAATGCTGCCTGAAGACCATCCCTACAGCCTGCTTGGGGCAGAAAGCGTCCGCTCGGCCTTTCAGTTCTTTGCAAATGTGATGGAAGGCCAGCACTGGCCCATGCGCCCCGCCCTCTCGCAGGACGGCACGCCGTGCAACACCCAGCTGCCCACCATCATGGGAACCCTCAAGCCCACCTATCTGCTGCCAGCCAGCCTGCATACCGAGGCGCTCGCCAGCGCCAAAAAGGTACTGGTGCTGAGCGTGCAGGGCCTGCGCGACTGCCGCCCCTCCCTGGTGGTCAGCCAGTTGCGGCGCTACAAAAGCTGGGCCGACAAGGAATTCACCCAGGGGCTTTTGCCCTCGCCCTTTGGCGAAACCCACCGCGCCATATCGGCGCTTGATCTGGCCCGCATGGCGGACAAGCCGCACAGCCGCCGCTGGCTGCTGGATGCACTAGCCCCGCATGCCGGAAAGTACGACCTCATCCTTATCCCGCCGCTCTGCGGCAGCAAGGCCAATCCGGAAATCTGGCAGGCGGTCAATGCCGCTGCGGGCTGCCCGGTGGTGGAAATGCTGTCCATCCCTCCGGGGGTTGGCGGCCTGCGTCTGCGTGATGCCCTGTTGCAGGCCCTGCACAAGCACAACTTTGAACTGGTGGAAAACTGCACTGCGCTGCGCGCCGAAACAAGCGGCAAAACATGCACAGCGCTGGTGGTCGAGGCCTCCGGGCAGGAACGCCACCACGCCGCCCGCGCCTTTGTAACCGCCACCGGCGGCATCCTTGGCGGCGGCATGACGCTTGAACCCGGCCAATGCTGGGATTCCGTGTTCGGCATCGACATCACCGTGCCGCAGGATGTTTCGCAGTGGTCAGAGCCGAAGATTTTTGGCAACCACCTGTTCTCGCGCATGGGTGTGCGCGTTGACCGCACCATGCGCCCTGTTGACGATGCCGCCGTAGTGCGCTGGCAAAACGTCTTTTTCGCCGGGCGCAGCCTTGGCGGATATGATTACGCAACAGAAAAAAGCGGTCACGGCGTTGCCATCGCCACGGGCTGGCAGGCGGGCCTTATGGCCGCCGCAGCCGCCGCTGCCGGGGAAAACCAATGAGCGTGCACATCAATCCAGACAAATGCATAGCCTGCACCACCTGCGTGGTGCACTGCCCCGTGGCGGATGCGACCCCCAAGTTTCTGGGGCCGCGCATGATAGGCCCTGCCTATGAGCGCTTTCGCCTGCTCGGGCTGACGGAAGACCCCTCGCTGCACTACTGCGCCAACTGCAAAAACTGCGATATCTCGTGCCCGCACGGCGTGCCGGTTTCCAGCCTCAACATGATGGCAAGAGCCGACCAGTTCAAGAAGCACTCCCCCGGCCTGCGCGACTGGGTGCTTGGTCACGGCGAGCTCATGGCCAAGTGGTTACGGCTCATTCCGGCGGCGCTCAAGAACTTCGGCATGCTCAATCCCGTTACCCGCATGGTGCTGGATGCGCTGGGCATCGACAAACGCGCGCCCCTGCCCGCCTTTGCGCCCCAGACCTTCCGCCAGCTCATGCGCCATGTGCACCAGCCCGACCACAAACGCAGCGTGGTTTTCTACCCCGGCTGCTACGTGGACGTGTACGACCCACGCACCGGCCTTGATATGGTATGGGCCATGAACCGCGCGGGCTACAAGGTCATTGTGCCCGAAGAACTTGTGTGCTGCGGCCTGCCAATGGTTGCCAACGGCTTCTGGCAGCATGCCCGCTCCAATGCGGAACATAACCTGAAAGCTCTGGGCCAGTGGCGCGATGCAGGGCTACCCGTGGTGACGGGCTGCCCCAGTTGCGCCCTCATGTTCCGGGTAGATCTGCCGGAGTACTTCCCCGATGTGGCGGAAAAGTACGGCGCATGCAGCCTTGCGGACGCGCAGGAATTTCTGCTGGATGCTGTGGACAGCGGCGACCTCTCGCTGAAGGCCGATGGCAAACAGCAAACCCTGCCCGACCTCAAGCTGATCTACCACGCGCCCTGCCATCTGCGGGCACAGGGCAACGGCCTGCCGGGGCTGGAACTGCTGCGCCGCCTTGACGGCGTAACCGTGGAAAATGCTGATGCAGGCTGCTGCGGCATTTCCGGCAGCTATGGCTTTAAAAAGGAAAAATACGACATTGCCCAGACCGTGGGCTCGGAACTGTTCGCCAAGGTACGTGAAAGCGGCGCCCAGGCGGCGGTTTCCGAGTGCGGCACCTGCCGCGTGCAGATCACGCACGGTTCCGGCAAATTCAGCCTGCACCCTGTCACCATTCTGCGGCAGCGGCTCGAAGCCCGCTAGGCTTTGGATTGCGGCAACTATGCCACGCAGTTAAGCGCTTACAACACCCGCTTGGCAGACGGTTCACCGACTGCCAAGCGGGTGTTTGCAAGGTCAACACCTCAGGAAATCAGAAACAGGCTGCAACATTGCCGCGCCGTCTGACGCATATTTTCTGTGCATTGCTCCAGTTGTCCAGACGGTTTGACCAACCCAAAGGATACGCCATGACAGCCCAAAACAGCACCAGAGCATTCTGGAACAGCAGAGCCGAGTCCTTTCCCCGCTATGAATCCGGGGCCGACACCTACGAAGGCCGCATGCTCCAGCTGGCGCGTGACAACGGCGTGGATTTTCGCGGCAAAACGGTTCTGGATGTGGGCTGCGGCAGCGGCATGTACACCATCCGCCTTGCGCAGGAGGCCGCATCGGTCATTGCCGTGGATATATCTGACGAAATGCTCCGCATCCTCATGCAGGATGCCGCCGCGCAGGGCCTTGCCAACATACGGCCCGTGCTTTCAGACTGGGAACACTTTGCCCTTGAGGAACGCTTCCAGATTGTATTTGCTTCCATGACCCCGGCCCTGAGCGATGACGCCGCCCGCGCGAAGCTGCAGCACTACGCTCTGGAGCAGGTGGTCTTTATGGGATTCACCGAGCGCAAGACTTCGGATGTCATGGCCGGGCTGTACACGCACTACGGCATCACGCCGCCGCAGTTCGCCGATGCCCCCGACATGCGTGCATGGCTTGAGGGCCAGCGCATTCAGTATACCGCGCTGCCCGTTGACGGCCAGTGGGTTGTGCCGCACACCCGCGATAAGCTGCTGGGAGCCTGCGCCGCCAACTTGCGCGCCCGTGGCTCTGAGCCGGATATGGCCCATCTGGCCGCGCATCTTGAGGGATTTCGCAACCAGAACGGGGAATACGTGGAACGCACGGAATATTCCCTTGAAATGCTCATCTGGCGTACATCCTGACCACGGCGCTGATCCGCGCAGATACTTCAAAAACTTCTGGCTGCGCGTAAAACTACCATCCCCGCCGCCGAACCACTGCCTGCATTTCTGCCGCATATGCTGCGCATAAGCCATGCGCATTGTCTTGCTCGCTGTATTCTTACGCGGGTTGGATTGTTCACGCTTTGCAGCTTTTACGCCTCCATTCCTATTTTGATACAATTTTGAATCAAATGCTCCCGACTCCGACCATACATATCTTTGCGGCATGCAGGGCTGAGCATACTCGATGAATAAGCCCTTTTGCATTCCTCACTGACAAATCAGTCCGAACGTATACGTTCTTGCCTGAACCGCCACCTTCCTCCCCTCACACTGCCCTCAATTCGCCGCCTTTTTGCTATTCAATCCCCGCCCTTGCCCCATTTGCCTGATGGGCCGGGCTTTCTGCGTTCATGAGCAGCCATCACTGCCCTGCCTGTTTTCCACTGCGCGTCCATCACCGTAGGCCCCAAATACAGCCCATTCTGTCCCCGCACATTCACGCATGGTGATTTCTCTGCAACACGTTCCCAATTTCAAACAAATTTGTATCGTCGATTTACAGCCAAAATTTTTCGTCAAATAAAAACCTATCATTAAACCGAGTTACAGAGAACCGAGTTTTTTATGCACCGTGGGCCATATTAACAATTTTGTATTGATTGTGCATACAGATTATAAAATTAATCAATAATATTATATAGTTAAACTAACGGCACGGTTTCTGCACAAAGAGGGACAAGCGCAACGAGCGCGGGAACATCAAACCCAGAGGGAATCTCATGCGTCAGGTAGCTATTTACGGCAAGGGCGGTATCGGCAAGTCCACCACCACACAGAACCTTAACGCCGGCCTTGGCGAAATGGGCAAGAACATCATGATCGTGGGTTGCGACCCCAAGGCCGACTCCACGCGCCTTATTCTGGGCGGCCTTGCCCAGCAGAGCGTGCTCGATACCCTGCGTGAAGAGGGTGAAGACATCGAGCTGGATCTGGTGCTCAAAAACGGATTCAAGGGCATCCGCTGCGTGGAATCCGGCGGCCCCGAACCGGGCGTTGGCTGTGCCGGGCGCGGCATCATCACCTCCATCGGTCTGCTGGAACGCCTTGGCGCCTACACTGAAGACCTCGACTACGTGTTCTATGACGTTCTGGGCGACGTTGTGTGCGGCGGTTTCGCCATGCCCATCCGTGAAGGCAAGGCTCAGGAAATCTACATCGTGGCCTCGGGCGAAATGATGGCCCTCTACGCCGCCAACAACATCTGCAAGGGTGTCAAAAAGTACGCCAACACCGGCGGCGTGCGCCTTGGCGGCATCATCTGCAACAGCCGCAAGGTTGATGGCGAAGCCGAGCTTGTCTCTGCCGTTGCCAAGGAAATCGGCACCCAGATGATCCACTTTGTGCCGCGCGACAACATGGTGCAGCGCGCCGAAATCAACAAGCAGACCGTTATCGAATTTGACCCCACCTGCGGACAGGCCGACGAATACCGCACCCTGGCGCAGAAGATCGACGGTAACGACATGTTTATCATTCCCAAGCCCCTTTCCCAGGAAAGGCTCGAAGAGCTGCTCATGGAACACGGTTTGATGGACGCCTAAACCAACAGCACGAAACGGAGAACAACAATGCAGATGATTCGCACGATTATTCGGCCTGAGAAGACCACCGAGGTTCTCTCCGAGCTGCTGGCAGCGGGCTTTCCCGCCGTTACCAAGCTTGATGTGGTGGGGCGCGGCAAGCAGAAAGGCATCATGGTGGGCGACATTCAGTACGATGAAATTCCCAAGCAGATGCTCGTGCTTGTGGTCAGCGATGAAGACAAGGACGATGCCATCCGCGTTATCCTGCGCGTGGCAAAAACGGGCGACGGTCACTTTGGCGATGGCAGAATCTTTGTTTCAAGCGTCAGCGAGGCCTGGACCATCAGCAGCGGCAAGTCCGGCCTGTAGGAGGCTCCCATGCAGGAAATAGTTGCAATGGTTCGGGCCAACATGGTGGCGGCTACTAAAAATGCCCTGTCCAAGGCCGGATGCCCCTCATTCTCATGCACCAAGTGCCTGGGACGCGGCAAAAAAGGCATGGATCCCGCCACGCTGCGCATGGTTATGGAAAGCGGCGAGCTGCCGCGCACTCCGGCGGGCGAGTCCCTGACCGAAGTGGGCAGGCTGATCCCCAAGCGGTTGTTCAATATCTGCGTTCCCGATGAAAAGGTCGAAGCTGTGGTCAAGGCCATTATAGAAGCCAACAGCACCGGCCACCCCGGCGATGGAAAGATCTTTGTGATGCCGGTGGAAGAATCCTATGTGGTTCGCACGGGCGAGCGCGCTGACGCATAAGGTAGGTATGTATGAGTATTGACGCCAACGCAGTAGTGCTTGAGCGCTACAACGCCAAGGTCTTCAAGAACCGCAAGGAGCACATGCTCAAGGTCAATCCTGCGGAAGACCAGATTATTATCGCCAACACGCGTGCCATTCCCGGCATCATGACCAACCGGGGCTGCTGTTACGCTGGCTGCAAGGGCGTTGTGCTCGGCCCAATCAAGGATATGGTCCTGATTACCCACGGCCCTGTGGGCTGCGGCTTCTATAGCTGGGGTACGCGCCGCAACAAGGCCAAGGCAGAAGGGGATACCCCCAATTACATCCAGTACTGCTTTACCACAGACATGCAGGAGCCTGATATCGTCTTTGGCGGCACCAAGAAGCTCAAGAAGGCCATTGATGAAATCATGGAGCTTATGCACCCCAAGACCATCATGATCGCCGCCACCTGCCCTGTGGGCCTGATCGGTGACGACATTCAGGCCGTGGCCGCAGAAGCTGAACAAGAATACGGCATCCGCTGCGTGGCATACAGCTGCGAGGGTTACAAGGGCGTAAGCCAGTCGGCGGGCCACCACATCGCCAACAACGGCATCATGAAGCGCGTTATCGGCACAGGCAGTTACGAACCGGCCAGCAAGTATTCGATCAATATTCTTGGCGAATACAACATCGGCGGCGATGGCTGGGAACAGGAACGCATCCTTAAAAAGATCGGTTACGAAGTGGTTTCGGTGTTCACCGGCGATGGCGAAGTGGAACGCATCGCCAGCTCGCACAAGGCCAACCTGAACCTTGTGCAGTGCCACCGCTCCATCAACTACATCGCCGAAATGATGAAGACCAAGTACGGCGTGGACTGGCTCAAGGTCAACTTTATCGGCCTGGAAGGAACGGTTCAGAGCCTGCGCGACATGGCTGCCTACTTTGGCGACCCCGAGCTTGCGCAGCGTACTGAACAGGTTATCGCCGAAGAACTGGCCGAAGTGCAGGATCAGATGGCGGCCTACAAGGCCCGCCTCAACGGCAAGACCGCAGCCCTCTTTGTGGGCGGCAGCCGCTCGCACCACTACCAGGGCCTGTTGCAGGATCTGGGCATCAAGACCGTGCTTGCCGGGTACGAATTCGGCCACCGCGACGACTACGAAGGCCGGGAAATCATCCCCAACATCAAGGACGACGCGGACAGCAA
The DNA here is from genome assembly GCF_053570665.1 of Desulfovibrio intestinivivus. Taxonomy (NCBI): domain Bacteria; kingdom Pseudomonadati; phylum Thermodesulfobacteriota; class Desulfovibrionia; order Desulfovibrionales; family Desulfovibrionaceae; genus Desulfovibrio; species Desulfovibrio intestinivivus. The sequence continues at coordinate 3,127,255 of NZ_JBRBQT010000001.1, forward strand.
GAACATCGAACACATCACTGTAGAAAAGGACGAGAAGAAGTATCACGCCTACCTTACGCAGGAACAGTACGACAAGCTGGCCGCCGAAATCCCGCTTGAAAAGTACGATGGCATGATACGCGACATGGACGAGGGAACCTACGTGGTTGACGACCTCAACATGTACGAAGCTGAAAAATTTATGGAAATCCTCAAGCCCGACATGTTCTTCTCCGGCATCAAGGACAAGTACGCGCTGCAAAAGGCCGGGACCCTCTCGCGCCAGCTGCACAGCTACGATTACAGCGGGCCTTACGCGGGTTTCAAGGGCGCAACGCAGTTCGGTTACGACCTCTGCATGGGGTACTTCACCCCCGCGTGGCACATGGTAACCCCGCCCTGGAAGAACCGCGCCACCCTGCAAGGAACTGTGGGAGAATAGTATGCTTGACCTCACCCCAAAGACACATGTGAACAGATCGGGCGTTCTTATCAACCCGTGCAAGACCTGTCAGCCGGTGGGTGCGCTGTTTGCCGCCCTGGGCGTGCACAACTGCATGCCTTACAGCCACGGATCGCAGGGTTGTGCTTCTTACCACCGCACCTACCTTACGCGTCACTTCAAGGAACCCGCCATTGCGGTCACCAGTTCCTTTACCGAAGGCGCGTGCGTGTTCGGCGGCGGCCCCAACATCCGTCAGGGCGTCAAGACCACGCTTGAGGTCTACAACCCTGATATTATTGCCGTGCATACCACATGTCTTTCTGAAACCATCGGCGATGACCTCAAGACCTACATCGACGAAATGGAAATTCCGGACGACAAGGTCGTGGTGCACTGCAACACGCCGAGCTACGTTGGCTCGCACGTGACGGGCTTTGGCAACATGATGGCCGGGTTCATCAAATACCTTGCCAGCAAGGGCAAGACCACGGAAACCGTGGCGGTGTTCCCCGGCTTCGTAAACCCCGGCGACATCCGCGAGTACAAGCACCTTGTGAACCTGATGAAGCTCAAGTCCATCATGTTCCCCGATTGCAGCAACGTCATGGATGCGCCCATGACCGGCGAATACAAGATGTACCCCGAGGGCGGCACCACCATTGACGAAATCCGCGCGCTCGGCTCGTGCCGCAAGGTTCTGGCTCTTGGCCGTCTTACCAGCGAGGAACCCGCCGCCCAGCTCAAGCGCAAGTGCGGCGTGAATTTTGACCTGCTGCCCCTGCCCATCGGCCTGGCCGATACCGATGCCTTTATCATGGCCATGGCAAACCTCAACGGCGGCGAAGTTGACCCGCTTATTGACGAAGAACGGGGCCGCCTGCTCGACCTCATGCTGGACGCCAACCCGTACTTCTACGGCAAAAAGGTTGCCGTGTACGGCGACCCCGACACAGTGCTTGGCATGACCCGCTTCTGCCTTGAACTGGGCATGATCCCCAAGTACGTGCTCACTGGTACGCCCGGCGAAACATTCGTCAAGCTGGCCACAGCCATGTTCAAGGAATACGGCAAGGAAGAAGAATGCAAGGCCTATGCGGCCAAGGATCTATTTGACCTGCACCAGTTCATCAAGGAAGAACCCGTGGATCTGCTGCTTGGCAACTCGCACGGCAAGCAGATCGCCAAGGCCGAGGGCATCCCGCTGGTTCGCGCCGGTTTCCCGGTGCTTGACCGCTACGGACACGCCTCGCTGCCCATGGTCGGCTACCGTGGAGCCTTCCAGCTCGCCACCCGGATCGCTGATACGCTCATGGAAGAGTTTGACCGCAACTGCGCTGACGAAGACATGGATCTGATCATGTAAGACGGCTCAAAGCCGCGACAAGGGCCGGGGGGGTATGCCCCCCGCCCTTCCAAGGGGGTTACCATGGCGATGGAAATACTTGAAGAACGCCGCACGTCCATCAAGGAAAAGGGAAACAAGGGCGGAGGCTGCTGTAGCGGCAACGGCCTGCGTTGCGATACGGCCAGCGTGGCCGGTTCCGTGAGCCAGCGGGCCTGCGTGTACTGCGGTGCGCGCGTGGTGTTAAACCCCATTACCGATGCCTTTCATATCGTTCACGGCCCCATCGGCTGCGCCAGCTACACCTGGGATATTCGCGGTAGCCTTACCAGCGGCTCTGAACTGTTCCGCAACAGTTTTTCTACCGACTTGCAGGAAAAAGACATTGTCTTTGGCGGTGCAGAAAAGCTCACCCGCGCCATTGATGAGGCCGTGGCCAACTATTCGCCCAAGCTCATCTTTGTGTACGCCACCTGCATTGTGGGCGTGATCGGCGACGATGTGGAAGCCGTGTGCCGCAATGCGGAAAAAAAGTACGGCATCCGCGTTATCGCTATCAAGGCTCCGGGTTTTTCGGGCACAAAGTCCACGGGCTACCGCATGGCCTGTAATGCTCTGGTGCAGCTCATGGAGCCACACAAGGAACAGCCCAAGGTCAAGGGCGTCAACATTCTGGGCGACTACAACCTTGCGGGCGAAATGTGGATTATACGCAATTACCTGCGCGAAATGGGCATTCCCATTGTTGCCACCCTTACGGGCGACGCCGCGTACGAAACGCTCATCAAGGCCCCGGCTGCACAGCTCAATATTGTGCAGTGCGCTGGCTCCATGATGTATCTGGCCCAGCGCATGGAAGACGAAATGGGCGTTCCCTGGATGCGCGCCAGCTTCTTTGGGGTGGCGGACACCTCCACCGCCCTGCGGCAGGTGGCCGAGCGCCTCAACGACGACTACGCCAAGCGCAAGGCTGAAGCCCTTATTGCCGAGCGCGGCGCAAAGGCTGAAGCTTTTCTTGAACAGTACAAGCCGCACTTTGTGGGCAAAAAGGCCGCCATCTTTGTGGGCGGCGGTTTCAAGGCCATATCGCTCATCCGGCAGTTTAACGAGATGGGCATCGAAACCGTGGTTGTAGGAACCCAGACCGGCAAGCCTGAAGATTATGAAATCATTTCGAGCCTGGTGAACCCCGGCACAGTCATTCTTGACGATGCCAACCCCGCAGAGCTTGAAACCTTCATGAAGCAGAAAGGCGCGGATATTCTGGTGGGCGGCGTCAAGGAACGCCCCCTGGCCTACAAGCTGGGCATAGCCTTTTGCGACCACAACCACGAGCGCAAGCACGCCCTGGGCGGTTTTGAAGGCGTTGAAAACTTCACCCGCGAGGTGAACCTTTCGATCAACAGCCCTGTGTGGCAGTTTACGCGCAGCTCTGCCTCATTTGCCGAGGCAACGCAGGCGCAGGCCAGTTTGGTACGCCAGGCACTGGCCGCAAGAGCAGCACATTTTTAGCACAGCGTAATCGGCTTGCACACAGTTTGCCCGCCGCCGCGGCCACAGGCCGCCTGGAACAAAGGAGAAGACAATGAGCGCCAATCTTGTCAACCTGAATACAAATCCCTGCAAGATGTGCATGCCCATGGGTTCGGTAAGCGCCTTTTACGGCATCAGCAAGAGCATGAGCATTTTGCACGGTTCGCAGGGATGCAGCACCTATATTCGGCGGCACATGGCAACCCACTACAATGAGCCGGTGGATATCGCCTCCTCTTCGCTTACGGAAGAAGGTACGGTCTTCGGCGGAACCAAGAATCTGCTCAAGGGGCTTGAAAACCTCATCAAACTGTACAACCCCGAGGTGATCGGCGTTTCCACCACTTGCCTGGCCGAAACCATCGGCGAGGATGTGCCCGCCATCATCAAGCAATTCAAGGACGAGCACCCGGAAGTGACGGCCACCATCATTCCCGTGTCTTCGCCCGGCTACGGCGGCTCGCAGTACGAAGGATTTTTCCGTGCGCTGCATGCCATTGTGCGCCACGTGCCCATGGATTCCGCGCCCAACAACGTGGTCAACATCATCACCGGGCACCTCTCTGCGGCGGATACCAGAGCGCTCAAGCAGCTGCTTGACGCCAGCGGCCTTGAATACGTGCTGCTGCCCGACCTTTCGCAGAATCTTGATGGCGGGCACGAAGACGACTACAATCGTTTGCCGCAGTACGGCACAACGCTTCCCCGCATCGGCCTCATGGCTGGCGCGCGCATGACCCTCGAACTTGCGCCCTTCTGCCCCGAGGGCTATTCCCCTGGCGTGTACCTGCGCGATACCTACGGCGTGCCGCTCCTGCGCATGAACCTGCCTGTGGGCCTGCGCGATACCGACGCCTTTATAGCCACGCTTGAAGCCCTTGGCGGGACCATCCCCGCCACTGTGCGCGAAGAACGCGCCCGCTACCTTGACGCCATGATTGATGCGCACAAGTATAACGCCCAGAGCCGCGTTGCCGTATTTGGCGAGCCGGACATGGTGCTGGCCCTTGTGCGCGCCTCATGCGAAAACGGAGCCGTCCCTGTGGTGGCCGCCACCGGCAGCCGTTGCGCCGCCTTTGAAAAAACGCTTGCGCCCGATATGGCTCAGGCTACGGAAACGCAGTTCAGCGGCGATTTTGACATCCTCAACTTTGCAGACTTTGCCGGCATTGAAAACGCCCTGCTTGCGCGCAAGGCCAATCTCATGCTGGGCAATTCCGATGGCCGCCGCATTGAAGAACGCCACCACGTTCCGCTGCTGCGCTACGGCTTTCCCATCCATGACAGGGTTGGCGGCCAGCGCACGCGTCTGCTATTTTATGACGGTTCGCTCAGCCTTATGGAAGCAACGGCCAACGCCATGCTGCAGTTTACCGAGAACAGCTTCCGCGAGGAGCTTCTCAACAAATACTTCAAGGAAGAAGCCGCCATGGAAGCTGATGCCTCCCGCATAGAAGTTGTGGCCCCCGCCAGCGAGCCGCTTGTGCCTGTAACTGCCCCTACAGCCGCCCATGCCGCTGGCAGCGCCGCCGCCGTCAATGCGGAGCGCACCAAGTCCCACCCCTGTTTTTCCTGTGGGGCCTGTGCCACCTCGGCGCGTCTGCATCTGCCCATCGCGCCCAAGTGCAACCTGAGCTGCAACTACTGCCTGCGCAAGTACGACTGCGTTAACGAAAGCCGCCCCGGCGTCACCACCGCCGTGCTCACGCCCGCACAGGCTTTTGACCACTTTATGAAAGTAAAGCGCGACATGCCCAATCTTACTGTTGTGGGCATCGCCGGCCCCGGCGACACGCTGGCAAATCCCGAGGAAACCTTCCGCACGCTGGAGATGATCCGCAGGGAAGACCCCAATATCACATTCTGCATGTCCACCAACGGCCTGGCCCTGCCGGAATACGTGGAAGACTTGAAGCGCGTGGGCGTAAGCCACGCCACAGTGACCATCAACGCCGTTGACCCCGCCATTGGCGCGCAGATTTACAAATTCGCCATGTACAGAGGCAAGCGCTACACGGGCGAAACCGCAGCAGCCCTCCTGCTGGCAAACCAGATGGCTGGCCTGCGCGCCCTCTCCCAGGCGGGCATAGTGAGCAAGGTCAACACGGTGCTGCTCAAGGGCATCAACGACGGGCACATCCCGCAGGTGGTGGAAACCGCGCGCGAACTGGGCGCTGTGATGACCAACATCATGCAGCTCATCCCGGTCAAGGGCAGCGTTTTTGAAAACATGCCCCTTGTGAGCAACAAGGAGCTCATGGACATGCGCCGCAGCTGCGAGCCCACGCTCAAGCAGATGTACCACTGCAAGCAGTGCCGCGCCGACGCCGTGGGCCTGCTGGGCGACGACAAGTCCATTGATTACCGCCCGCCCGTGGCCGAAAAGGCCCCCGCTGCCGCTGTGGAAGCCAAGCCCGCCGTGGCCCGCAAGATACGCATTGCCGTGGCTTCCAAGACAGGCATGACCGTTGATCAGCACTTTGGTCAGGCCGAGCAGTTCTACATCTACGAAAGCGACGGCGACGCCGCCAGCTACGTGGAAACCCGCAGTGTCTCCAAATACTGCAACGGCATGGACGACTGCGGCGAAAAGACCGGGCGCATGGCGGGCATTCTGGCCGCCGTGGACGACTGCAAGGGCGTGCTGGCCCTGCGCATAGGCGAAAGCCCGCTGAAAAAGCTTGAGACCAAGGGAATACGCGTGTTCACCCTCTATGAAAATGTGGACAAGGCCGTGAATGACGCCGCCAGGGCGCTCTGCGGATAATTCCGGCCCAATCCATCGGCCCAACCCATCGGCCTGACCGGAGGCAAACCGGTCAGGCCGGGGCACACGCCATCTTTGCCAAGAGGTTATTTCCATGCCGCAACTGGTGGACAGAACGCTCTGCCTGCTCTACCGGGTGCTGCCAGCCGCGCACTCGCAAGAGGAAAGGCAGACCGCAGACGCATTTGCGCTCTGGGCCGGGGAATGGATCGACCTCATGCACCACATGGGTTTTGTGGTCGAAATTCCCCCAGATCTGCAATTTACAGCAGCCAGCGTCAAGGCCCGCCGCACGGGCAAACGCCCGATCCTTAACGGCCCGTGGGCGCGCCTGAGCGGTTGCTGTGACGCTCTCTATACCTTTGAAACGGAATTCTGGCCGCGCTTTGCCGCCATCAAGGATACGGTGGAGTTCTGCCCCGGCGATCACGCGGGCTGCGCCACGGCTCTTGCCGTGCTGTGGCTGCTCAAGGGCGGCCCCCGTGTGGCGGGCTGCATTGGCGGCTCTGCCCTGCACGGCCCAGATGCCGGGCCTGCCCTGGAAGAAGTGGCCATGAGCCTGTACGCCCAGGGTCTGGAAACCGGCCTGACGCATCTGGACAAACTGCCCGAAGCAACCGCCCTGCTCAGGGAGGCGGGCCTGGAAGTTTCCCACCACAAGGCCGTGCTGGGCACGGATATTTTTGCTGTTGAATCCGGCATCCATGTGGATGGCATTGTCAAAAAGCCCTTTCTTTACGAACCATATGCTCCAGCTACTGTGGGGCTTGAACGCCAGATAGTGGTGGGCAAGCACTCAGGGCACGTTTCGTTGCGCATCAAGGCCCGCCAGCTTGGTTTGAACTTGCCGCGCACGGCGGAAGAACATATGCTGGAACTGGTTCAGCAGCTTGCCGAGCGCCAGCAATGCAGCCTGACCGATGCCCAGTTTCTCGACCTGTGTCACGCATGCCATCCCCCCGAATCCTTGTCTCCTGCCCGAACGGACTGTTGCGGTCTTTCGGGCGCAACGGTTTCTGTGGAGGTGGGCCATGCCTGAGATCATTATTGTCGATACCACCCTGCGCGACGGCGAGCAGGCTCCTGGCTTTGCATTCCCCCCTGCCCTGAAAATCCGCCTTGCCGCCATGATGGACGAAGCTGGCGTGGACCAGATCGAGGCGGGCGTTCCCGCCATGGGCGAAAATGAAAAGGCCACCATCCGCTCCATCCGCGAGGCCTGTTCCAACGCCCGCGTTTCCACCTGGAACCGCCTGCGCGAAAGCGACGTGCGCCACTCCTTTGACTGCTCTCCGCATATCATTCATCTATGCTGCCCGGTTTCTGACCGGCAGATCAAGGACAAACTCAAAACCACCCGCGCAGAGGTAATGGCCTCCCTTGCCAAGTGCGCGGCACTCGCCGCAAGCCGTGGTGCGGAAGTGACAGTTGGTTTTGAAGATTCCTCCCACGCATCGCCCGACCAATTGCGCGATGCGGCGAGGGCCGCGCGTCAGTGCGGCGTGGTGCGGGTGAGGCTCAGCGATACCGTGGGCTGTTACACGCCAGACAAGGTCTGGCGGGCCGTGCGCATGCTGCGCGAAGCAGGCGTGGATGTGGAAATCCACGCGCACAACGACTTTGGCATGGCTGTTGCCAATTCGCTCATGGCTGTGAACGCCGGGGCGCGCTACGTCAATACCACGTTGTGGGGCATTGGCGAGAGGGCTGGCAACTGCGGGCTTGCCACCTTTACGGCGGCGGCTGCACGGCTTGGCAATACCTCGTGCGCGGTGGATGCGCGCAAAGCTCTTGAACTGGAGCGCCTTGCGGCCACACTTTTACCGCAAAAATCCATGAACGGCTGGGGCAAGCATTTGGGGTATAGCTACGGCACTCGCCCATTTGGCCTTTAGCGGCACAAGTGTCTTTTGTCCTCTGCCAGCGTTGCGTTAGCCGTTGCGACGCAGAAAGCTACGGATAACGACAGCAACTGGATAGAAAAAATCGGAGCAAGTCCATTGCTGTCGCTGTTGGCAAGCCAGACAAACGAGCGACAACTAGCGCTGACTTCGCCAGCTTTTTCGGTCGAGTACTATAAGAGTACACTCCCTCAAAGCAGGCTTGTATTCCTTGGCAGGGAACAAAATTCATCTTGTGCCAGTATATTCGCAGATACCTGCTCCCAGCCTACGGAGATCGCCATGAAATGCGACTGCATTGCAGTGTTGCAAAATACAGATAATTCAATCACGGCCATGGAAAACTGCACCCACCTTTCCGTCTGGCAGCGCGACTGGAGCACGGGCAAGGGCTGGCATGCCTGTGATCCTGTGCCTTTTTCTCTTGAAGGCTGCGGCACCCTGCCCCAGATACGCGACCAGCTGCGTCAGCTGGCCCTTCTGCTGCCCGCAGAGGCTGCCATAGCCGGGGCCAGCATTTCCGGCCTTGCCTACAATGAACTGAGCCGCATGGGCTTTTGCCTGTGCGAGCTGGACGCATTCTCGCCCGATATTCTGGATGCCCTGGCCAGCGAAATTCTGGCGTCCGCCCAGGGGGAGGCGCAGGTTCCCACCGCACCCACGCCCACAGATACGCCCGGCGTGTACAGCATAAATCTTATGGAAGTGCAGGCAGCACACCCGGAAATTACGTCAAAAAAAGCCCTGCGCCCCTTTTTTGCGTCAACGCCCTTTGTGGAACTGGAACTCATCTGCGGGCACATGCCCCCCTGGCTTGAGGAGCACATGCGCCAGCAGCGCCTGACATGCGCCCTCACCCGACAGGAAGATGGAACTGTCCGGGCCCGTATTTCGCATGCGCTTTGCGGCGAATCCGCGCCAAATGGACGTTAGAGCAGTTCACGGATGAAATGGGTTAACTGCTCTGTAAGGATTTTCCTGAAAATGCTTGCCACGAAATGCGAGCTGAGAGGCTTTGCCTGACGCAAACGAGCATTTCAAGTGTTACATGCTCCAAGGAGTCTATGATATGGGTACCGCCCTGCAATTTGATACTGTGGCTACGCCCTACGGCACCATCACCAACGTGCATGTGCTCTCCCGCTGGCCCGGCGGCGCGCCGCAGGATTGCCGCCTGCTGGCAGAAGATACTGTGCCCACGCCCCACGGCTGGCTCACGCCCCTTTACGAAGCCGAAGACGTGCGCCGCAGCAGCGGCAAGAGCTTTTGCCTCTACCCCAACGGCATGTGGCGCAGTCTGGAACTGCAAAATCAAACAACTGTAAACACACCTCTTGGCGACATGCCCGCCGAATGGCTGGCATGGCACGGAAACGGCGCGCTCAAGCGCATACTCCTGCGCAAGGGCAAACTCAGCGGCTACTGGACAGAGCAGGACGAGCGCAAGCTGGCAAGCCAGATATCCCTCTCCCTGCACGGACAGGAAATAAGCGCCAAGATTCAGGGCCTGCGTTTCTATCCTTCAGGCGTGCTGGAAAGCGTCACCTTCTGGCCCGGCGAAACAATCAGGCTCGTTACCCCACTTGGCCCCATGCCCGTGAGGTACGGCTGCGCCTTTTACGAGAGCGGCGCGCTGCGAAGCTGCGAACCGGCGCGCCCTGCGCATGTGCCGACCTCCATTGGGCAGATTGCGGCCTACGACCCCGCCGCCTCGGCCATCTGCGGGGACACCAATTCCCTGTGCTTTGGTGAAGACGGCACGGTTTCCAGCCTTGTCACCGCCGCCTGCTCCCTGCGCTGGCAGCAGGGCAAGGAGCAGAAATGCATGTCGCCGCGCATGGAAAAAGATCAGCTCACCATGCTGCGCACAGTAATTGTTCCCCTGCGGGTAGAATTTCTGCCCAATGGTCTGGTACACATGGACGATGGCAAACAGGTCATGCAGGCCCCGGCGCAGGGCATAACTGTCGGGCCTTTTGTGGCTCTGCCCGACATGCGCGAAAGCCGCTGAGTTTTTGCGCTGCAACGACAACCCTGCCTTACATTGCAACCAGTTGGACGAGCATCGCGCTGCCGCAAACATTGTTGCGGCAGCGCGTCTTGCGCTGTATATGGTCGCAGTGTTAGATTGCCGCAGGAGGCTCCATGGAAGTTCCTTTGCTCTATGAAATCGTCATTATTTTTCTTCTTTCAATTTTCGTCACAATCGTCTGTAACAAAATAAAACTGCCCGCCACCGTGGGCTTTCTGCTTACAGGTGTTTTGTGCGGCCCGTCCCTGCTGGGTATCGTCAAGGATATGCAGGCCATTGACCATATTGCAGAACTCGGCGTTGCCATGCTGCTGTTCACAATAGGCATGGAACTTTCCGGCGAGGCCCTCAACCGGCTGAAACGGCCCGTTTTTCTGGGCGGCAGCCTGCAAATCGGCCTGACGGTTCTTGCCGTGGCGGGCATAGCCATGCTGCTGCGCGATGCCACATTCCAGAAAGGCCTTTTCTGGGGCTGTCTGGTGGCGCTCTCGTCCTCAGCCATCGTGCTGCGCATTTTGCAGGAGCGCGGGGCCACCAACACGCCTACAGGCCGCCTTTCCCTCGCCATCCTTGTTTTTCAAGACATTATGGTTGCGCCCATGCTGCTGGCGGTGCCCCTGCTAGCGGGCACGCTTGAGCTTTCGCTCCAGGGAGCAGTGTTCTCCACCCTGCGCGTGGTGGCGGTGCTGGGCTGCGTGCTGCTGTTTGCCCGCTTTGGCCTCAACAGGCTTATGGAAGCCGTGGTACGCACCCGCACGAGGGAAATACTGCTGCTCTCCACTCTTGGCCTGTGCCTTGGCATGGCCATGCTTACCAACCATCTGGGGCTTTCGCTCTCGCTCGGGGCCTTCCTGGCCGGTTTGATGCTCGCCCGCTCGGAATACAGCATGAGCGTTATTTCGGGTATTCTGCCCTACCGCGATGTTTTCATGAGCCTGTTTTTCATCTCGGTGGGCATGATGCTGAATCTGGAGTTTTTTTTACAGCATTTTGTCGCCATTATTGTTCTGACGGTGCTGTTCATCGTCATAAAATCCCTGCTCACCCTGCCTTCGGTGCTGGTGCAGGGCTATCCCTTGCGCGCGGCCATCATCACGTCTCTTTCTCTCGCGCAGGTGGGCGAATTTGCCTTTGTTCTTGCGGCATCGGGTCTGGCGGCCGGGCTGTTCGACATGAACGCCTACCAGACATTCCTTGATGTCAGCGTGCTCACCATGATGCTGACCCCCGGCCTTATGGCTGTGGCCCCGCGTCTTGCAGACAAGGTGGCGGGCAAGCGCAACGAAAGGATGCTCGCCAAGGGCGAAGACCACGAAGGTGCCTGCGCTATGGAAGACCACCTGATTATTGTGGGCTTTGGCATCAGCGGCAAACATCTGGCCCATGTGGCCCGCGAGTCCGGCGTGTGCTATACCATCCTTGAAATGAACCCTGAAACAGTTACCCGCTATCGCCACAAGGAACCCATTTCGCACGGCGACGCCTCGCAGCCCATTGTGCTGGAGCATCTGGGCGTCACCAAGGCACGTGTGCTTGCTATCGTCATTTCCGACCCGGCTGCGGTGCGCTCCATTGTTATTGAAGCCCGCCGCTTCAACCCTCACCTGCACATCATTGCCCGCACCCGCTTTGTGAGCGAGGTGGCCCCCCTGCGCGGCCTTGGCGCGGACGAGGTGATCGCGGAAGAATTTGAAACCTCCATTGAAGTCTTCAGCCGTGTGCTGACGCGCTATCTGGTTCCCCGGCAGGATATAGACACCTTTGCCGCGCGTATCCGGCAAGAGAATTACCGCATGATCCGGCGCATGAGCGCCTCGGTAAACTCGCTTGATTCCATGGTCAGCCGTCTGCCAGACATGGGCGTTCAGGCCATGCGCCTTGCCGATGCCTCGCCCCTTTGCGGCATCAGCCTTGCCCAAAGCCAGATGCGCCGCAAATACGGCGTAACGGTCATTGCCATTCTTCGTAACGGCGTGACCCAGGCATCGCCCGAAGCCAATGACCTGTTTGAAGCCGACGATGTTGTATATCTATTTGGCAAAACAGATAAACTTCTGGCAATAGCCCCGCTCTTTTCCGGCCCCTTGCGCGAATCCGGCAAGGAAACCAGCCCTCCGCCCAAGGCTGCATAGCGCATTTCGCAATTGTTGCGGCAAAGGAGGCGGGGCTTGCCCTGCCTCCTTTTAATTGTCAAACTCGGCAAGATGTTAACGCTGCCTCGGTAAAAGATTCTGCCAGACCGGGGCTGGGAACTTGCGCATTTTGCCATTGCCGTCTATTAAAACAGATTACAGATATACTAACGGGAGCAACCCAAAGGGCTGCCCGCTGATAATCCGCCCTCTTGCGGCATGGATGTACTATGCTTGACGACAGACTGATGCGCGCCATGTTTGGCGAATCACGCAGCGTCGCCATTATCGGCGCCAAGGACAAAGCCGGACAGGCCGTGGACAGGGTCGGGCGCTATCTGCTGGAACAGGGATACACGATTTTTCCTGTCCATCCCGTGCGCAAAACCGTTTGGGGGCTGCCTGCGGTAACCTGTCTTGCGGAACTGCCCGGGCCGGTGGATATCGTCAATCTGTTTCGCGCTCCGGAATACTGCCCCGCCCACGCGCAGGAAGTACTGGATCTGCCCTGGAAACCAAAAGTTTTCTGGATGCAGCTTGGCATACGCTCGATCGAGGCACGTCAGCTGTTAGCCCGTACAGGCATGACAGTGATTGAAGATTCCTGCATCATGGTGGAACACGAGCGCCTCATGCGCCCCTCGCTCACTTTTTAAGGCCAAGGATTATAGCCCATGTCTGCCGCTCACGGAGAATCGGTTTTCAATTGCCGCATGTGCGGCCACTGCTGCGAAGGAAGAGGCGGCATTGTCGTAAGCCCCACAGACCTGATCCGGCTGGCAGCGCACATGCAGCAAGCACCGGAAGCAGTGGCAGACAGCTATTGCGAACGCATTGGCGGCAAGCTCAAAATTCGCTGCGGCGAAGACGGCTACTGCGTATTTTTTCGCCAGGGCAGCGGCTGCGGCGTGCACGAGGGCAAGCCTTCAATCTGCCGCGCATGGCCCTTTTTTCGTGGCAACATTGAAGACCCGACCAGCCTCGCCATGGCCAAGGAATTCTGCCCCGGCATCGAAACTGACGCGCAGCATGCGGATTTTGCGCGCGAAGGCCGCGGCTATCTGCACGAAAACGGCCTGCTTGCTTCCGATGCCACCTGTGAAGCCAATGCGCTTATCCTGAAGTAATCATGCGACGCCGCCCCCGCCAGATATCGCTGAAAGAATGCTACGACATTCTCAAGCTTAAAAAAAACGCCGATACGGCTGACCTCAAGCGGGCCTATCGGCGTCGCGCTTTTGAGCTGCACCCCGATCTCAACCCCGGCAACCCGGACGCCAGCCGGGAATTTCAGCTGCTCAACGAGGCCTATGTGGCCCTTTCCGCCATACTCAAGCATGAGGACGGCGTGCGGGCTTCAACAGAGGCCAGCAGGGCTGCGCAGGCAGAGAGCAAGGCGCGGGCCGCAAAGGAAGAACCCACTGACGACAGGGCCGAACAGAAGACCCAGGCTGAAAATGGCTCTCAAGGCAGCAACGGACAGCAAGCGGGCTCTGACGCAAAAGAAGACAGCTCTGGCCCGGCTGACGCCGCTGCCGGGGCACGGGCCGCAGACGAGACCGGGAAAGCCCAAAAAGAGCAGAATCAAGAGCAGCAAAAAAACAAAACTGCAGACCCAAAAAACGCGCAGAACGGCTATTCTGAGCATGACGTGCTGCGCGACCTGCTGACAGATCCCTTTGCCCGCCGCGTTTTTGAAGATATTTACAGCGAACTGAACCGCCAGCATCAGGAAGAAGCGCCCCCCCAGCAGGAAGCGCCTTACCAAAAGGAAGGGCCTGCTTTTGGCCAGCCCAAGGAAAAACCCACGGCGGAAAAGCGCAATGTAAAGCTGCACAAAAGCAATCTGGCCTGGGGCACGCCCAAGTGGAACAAAGACCACAGCAAGGGCGTTACCGGCATGGTCAAGGGCTGGCTGCGCCGTCAGATCGATGAAGAACAAACTCTTGCGCTGCCCTCGGCCAACCTTGCGCCCGGCAAACGCATTCGCCTGCAAATACGCCAGGCCCTTTCAGGCGAGCTGAAAACTGTCGAGATCACCCTGCCCCCGGATTTTGCCGTGGGCAAACCCATTCGACTGCGCGGGCTGGGCAAGCGCGTGGGGCCGTGGCAAGGCGATTTGTACCTGATTATCACCAACGAATGATCCGCGCGGTTTTTATGCGCGCCGTACTATAAACGAAAAGAGGCCCCGCGGGGCCTCTTTTCGTTTATAGTACACTGTTCGGCGCAAGAGCGTCTCATACGTTCTGCCGGAGCCTGCGGCTATTCGGTTTCCACATGAAAGCCAAAGTCGCCTTCTTCTTCCCCGTCCACCACATAGCGCAGGCGCTCATGAATGCTGTTGTCCTCGTTAAAGGTCAGCACCACGGGTTTGCGGCTGTAAAGATCCTGAGGGCCGTTCACGTATTCGTAAGCGCTGATGATGACTTCATCCCCACGCTGGCAGGCCCGGGCCGCCGCGCCATTAAGTATGCAGCAGCGCGAACCCGGCTCGCCGTAGATGACGTAGGTGGAAATGCGCTGTCCGTTGCTCTTGTTCCAGATATACACAAATTCCAGCGGGTAGATGCCCGCCTCGCGGCACTGCTCCGGGTCAAGCGTCACCGAGCCGTGGTAGTTCAGTTCGCACCCGGTAACACGAATGCAATGCAGTTTTGCCCGCAGTATTTGCAGCATGACAAACTCTCTTGCGCGATTGATCGCGCCTAAAAAAAGGTCGCACAAGCGACCATGAATGATGCCGAATCCGGCAGTTGCCCGCACCGCAGGAGTTGCCAGCACAGGGCAACCCCTTGCGCCGCCCGGTAGCGGCGGACGCATGAGCACGGCATGCAACAACTATGAAGCGCACCGCAAGCCTCACCGGGCGCGGCTCCGGTTTGGTCGCTACGCTCCGGGCCGCAAAAGCGGTGTGAACCTAAGCAGACGGCGCAAAAAAATCAATACGCCTTGATGTACTCGTCCATATTTTCCGCAGAGCAGTTGCGGCTGACCCAAAAAGCAGAGGCCCATACCATCAGGGCTGTGGCCTGCGTGTCGTCAAGGCTTTTGATCTTGGCCTCAAGGCTGGATTTGCTGGCCCCATGCCGCAGATGTACACCGTTGATGTCGCAGGCATCCGTAACGCGCAGCAAAAGATACGAAAGCCGCGTATGGTCGGGCATGAGCTTCATATCCTTGTGGGCTTCCACAATGGTTTTCAGCTCCGCAGCACTAAAGATATGCTTGATGCCCGTGATTGCCCGAAAAAACGTGTCCACCGCCCAGGGAAGGATAAACTCCGCCCCCGCGCTCTTTGTGCGGAAGTAGTCTTTGAGCCAGCGTTCCTGATCGTCGTTAATACGTGCTGCGACCTGCGGCATGATGCCCCCGATGTTGCGTGCGGCTTGGCGCAAGTTCGCCAAGCATCGTGTTACGCTATGTTTTCTTTTTGCGCTACACTACCTGCTCGTGAATTTCAAGATAAAATCTAGACTTTTTTCCAGAAACATTATTCGGTCTTACCACAGATCAGGATGCGGGCATGGCAAATATGCCAGGTGCATGCCCCCTTGCCTCGCCCTGCTTGCCGCGCGCTGCCCATGAATGTATCCATAGCGCACAGACAGAATAAAGGAGCTTGCATGCAGAATGCCAGACAGGCTGCGCCCCCACAATTACAATCTACCACAGCACCCAACAAGGACGCAATGCAGCAAAGCGCCGTGCGCGCAGCCTTGATCCGCATGCACGCAGCCACGGTTCTGTTTGGTATCTCTGGCATTTTTGGTAAATTGTGCCAGTGTTCCGCCGTTGATCTTGTCTGGGGCAGGGCCGTGGTTGCAGTGGTCGCCCTTGGCTGCATCTGCCTTATCCGGCGTGATCCGCCCTGGCATGGAATTGCGGCACGCGACCTGACAGGCCTTGCCGTAAGCGGCATTCTGCTGACCCTCCATTTTGTCACATTTTTTATGGGGATAAAACTGGGCGGCATTGCGGTGGGCACGCTCGGCTTTGCGTGTTTTCCCGCCTTTACGGCCCTGTTTGAAGCCATAGCCTACCGCGAACGCCCAAGTGCCAGGGAATTGCAATGCATTGGCATGGTGAGCATTGGGCTTGTGTGCCTGACGCCTTCGTTTTCGCTGGCTGATACTGCAACCCACGGCCTGCTGTGGGGCATGGTTTCCGCTGCGGTCTACGGCCTGGTGGCCATAGCAAACCGGCACTTTGCCGGGGGCATATCTGGCATGCATACCTGCTGGTGGCAAAATACGGTAATCATCATTTGCCTTCTGCCCTTTGCAGCAGCGGATGTGCCGGGCATTGCCGCGCTGGACTGGCTGTGGATAATCTGCCTGGGCCTTTTGTGCACCGCCCTCGCCTACAGCCTTTACGTCAGCAGCCTCACAGCCCTCAAGGCCCGCCAGGCAGCTGTTATCATCACGCTTGAGCCTGTTTACGCCATAATTGCTGCGTGGCTGCTCTTTAACGATGCTCCCGGTTTGGGCATTTTTGCAGGCGGCGCGCTCATACTTGGCGCTGTATTCAGACTCAGCAGGTGATGATATAAGCGGCATTTTGCCTTGTATAAAATATTCAACTCAAATAATCGCATGAATACATACTGCAATACTGCATTTTCCATAAAATATTATTACAAATGATATAAAGTTTATATTGGATTTGACGATTTTTTTGACTAGTAAAAGTGAAAATATTTGGGAGAGATGTGAAGTGTTAACGGAATGCTAATTTTTTTAACATACGTTATCATCACATTATAATAACAATGGCATCACGAGTTCACTGGAGGGTACCATGCTGCGCCTGTCATTCAAGAGCGTAAATACTGTTATAGCTGCACTGATAAGCGTCATTCTGCTTATCGGCGTTTCCATTTTTGTTGTTTACGTTGGCAAATCTTCATACCACATTGTCAACAATACATCTGTTGGCGGCATGAAGATCATAAACAACAGCCTCATTGCCAACGTCAATGACATGATTGACGCCAACATGAGCATGATCAAGGTTCCGGCGCAGAGCGGTCAGGCTAAAAAAGCCATCGAAGGCAACAGCGCCGAAATGGACACCCTGATCAAAGCCCTTATCAAAGAATACAAGGGAATCAATTCCATCTTTGTTCTAAATGCGCAGGGCGTTGCTGTTTCCGGCGCATCCTCCAGTGGAGAGAATTTTATTGGCAATAACTACAGTGAGAGGGCATATTTCAAAACTGCCATGCAGGGCAAGGATGCCATTGACCCCAACATCGTTATTGCAAAAACCACAAAAAAAGAAATCTTTGCTATTGCCACCCCGGTTTTTAGCGGCACAGGCAATCCCATTGGCGCAGTATGCGTGACCATGAACTGGCTTGAATATATTAAAAGCCATGTTTTTAACATAACAGTTGCAGACCATGGTTATGCATTTATTATTGATGCCAACGGTCGCGTTATCGCCCACCCCAATGCTGATACTCACATGAGCGATGTCAGCAAGCTGGAATTTGTAGTCAAGGCGCTCAAAATCAAGAACGGCTCTTTTGATTATGAGTTTCAGGGTAAGGAAAAGGTGATTGTTTTTCAAACCATTGAAAGAACAGGCTGGCTTGTCTGCACCTCCGCATTTACAGACGATCTTGCAAAAGACGCCATTGAGCAACGCAACATTCTTATTCTCGTTGCCATCGGAATTTTTGTTGTATTGCTGGGCAGCATTGTGTTTATGGTTCGCCGGATCATTACTGCCCCGCTGAAGAACATTATGGACTATAGCGCGCAGATTGCGCACGGCGACTTCAAGGCCTCGCTCACGGGCAACTATCGCTTTGAACTGGCTGAACTTGCAGGAAATTTCAAAGAAACGACCGCTGTGCTCAAAAACCGTCTGGGTTTTGCTGACGGCGTATTGCAGGGCATCACCTTCCCCACCCTTGTTGCAGATACAGACGTGCATATTACCTATGTAAATGACGCCATGGTCAAACTTGTGGGCAAGAGCGGCAAGCCCGCAGATTATAAGGGTATGACAGCGGCTGAATTTTTCTACGGGGATGCCAGCAAGCGCACCATCTGCCATAAATGTCTGAGCGAGGGAGTGAACGCACATGGCATTGAAGCAGCAATGACCTTTGCAGACGGCCAGCACAAAAATCTGCGCATTGATGCCTCGCTGATCCGCGATCTGGACGGCAACATTGTTGGTGCAGTAACACTTGTGTTTGACCTGACGGAAATCAAAAAACAGCAGGCCACCATTGAGCAGCAGCGTGATGCCGTTGCCCAGGTGGCGCAGAACGCCAATGCCATTGCCGACAGGCTTTCCACCGCTACCGAGGAACTTTCCACCCAGGTGGAACAGGCCAGCCGAGGCGCGGATCAGCAAACACAGCGCGTTTCTGAAACCGCCACCGCCATGGAGCAGATGAATGCCTCTGTGCTTGAGGTTGCGCGCAATGCGGGCGGCGCTTCAGACACTACCATCAATGCCAAGCGCAAGGCAGAGCACGGCGCAGAAGTGGTCAACAAGGTGGTGCAGGGCATCAACCAGTTGCACACGCAGGCTCTGGGCCTCAAAACCGGCATGGCCTCGTTGGGCGATCAAGCCCAGAGTATCGGCCAGATCATGACAGTGATTTCAGACATTGCAGACCAGACCAACCTGCTGGCCCTTAACGCGGCCATCGAAGCGGCGCGCGCGGGCGAAGCCGGACGCGGATTTGCCGTTGTGGCCGACGAGGTGCGCAAACTGGCGGAAAAGACCATGCAGGCAACCCGCGAGGTTGGTTCCGCCATTCAGGGCATCCAGAACGGCACCACGCAGAACATTAATCAGGTCAACCAGACTGTAGACACCATTGAGCAGACCACCGAGCTTGCCGGAACCTCCGGCGAGGCGCTCTCAGAAATTGTGGTGCTGGTTGATCAGGCTGCGGATCAGGCACATTCCATTGCCGCCGCCGCAGAAGAACAGTCGGCCACCAGCGACGAGATCAACCGGGCAGTGGAACAGATCAACACCATCAGCGCCGAGACCTCCTCCGCCATGTCGCAATCTGCCAACGCGGTGACGGAACTGGCAAAGCAGGCGCAGGAACTTAAAAAGCTCATTGCGCAGATGGTTTCCTAGCTGGCGCGGACGCTGGGGCAGGCGCGAGTACCTGCCCAATCATGACAGACTCAAACCCCTTGAACGGCCTCGCCGTTCAAGGGGTTTTTAACGTTCGGTCTGTCCGCAATGCAGGTGCTGCACGGCAATAGGAACTGATCAGGCCCGCCTGCGTTCAATGCAGACCTTGCGGTTTGCCACTGAACGAAAGCGGGCCTGTTTTAAATACCCTGCATTGGTCTGCCCAAAAGAAGAAAGACAAACGGATATTGCACAAAACTGAAAGCTTGCACAGGCAGAAACAGCCTGTGCAAGCTATATCGGCTAGATATCCTTAATCACATCCTGCATGCTGTAGAGCTTGCCGGGCTTCTGCCCTGCCATCCAGCCAGCGGCGCGGATAGCGCCGCGCGCAAAATTCTCGCGCGAGTGGGCCTGATGGGTCACTTCAATGCGCTCCCCAGGCCCCATAAAGTACACGGTGTGTACGCCCACCACATCACCGCCGCGTATGGCCTGAATGCCGATCTGCTCCTTGGGGCGAGCGCCGATGATGCCGTCACGGCTGGAGCAGCGCACATCGTTGAGCTTCCAGTCGCGGGCCTCGGCAAGGCACTCGCCAAGGGTCAGGGCCGTGCCGCTGGGGCTGTCCTTTTTGCGGTTGTGGTGCAGCTCCACCATTTCAATATCATAATCTTCGCCAAGGGCCTTGGTGAGTTGGGGTAGAATGTTGAGCAGCACATTCACGCCGATGCTCATGTTCGAGGCCCAGAAGATGGGAGCCTTGGCGGCAAGGGCGCGCAGTTCATCCTTTTCTTCATCGGTAAAGCCAGTGGTGCCGATCACGAGGGCGTTGCCCGTCTGCGCCACGGCCTTGGCCGATTGCAGGCTCACCGAAGGGGCGGTGAAGTCAATGACCACTGCACCAGGAAGCTTGGACAACAGGGCCGTCAGACTGTCGGAAACCGGGCAGGCAGCGCCCGCAAGAGCGGCTATGCGCTCCGGGCTGTCCACCAGCCCCGCAAGGGTGAACTGCGGGTCGGCTTCCACAAGCCCGCTGATGGTTTTGCCCATGCGCCCGCTGGCCCCGACCACAATAATAGAAGTGCTCATAGCTTCTCCGTTTCCGTTATTCCGGCTCAATGCCGGATTCACGCAACAGGTTTCTGAATTCCGTTTCATCCAGCACGGTTACGCCAAGGGAGCGCGCCTTGTCCAGCTTGCTGCCCGCCTTTTCGCCCGCCACAAGATAGTCCAGCTTTTTGCTGACAGCACCAAGGGGAACAGCCCCGGCGGCCTCGGCCCACTTTTGCGCCGTACCGCGCGGCACGCTGATGGTGCCCGTAAAGAGAATGGTTTTACCCGCCAGCGGCCCTTCGACAAGGGTTTGCGTGCCCTGAGCCGAATCCGCGCCCTTGGGCCACGGCCCCTTCTCCTTGAGACGTGCAAGCTGCTCGCGGTTGGCGGGGCTGTCAAAAAAGTTGCGTATGGACGAAGCCACTTCTGGCCCCACATCGGGCAGGGCCAGCAGGCTCTCCACCGTGGCGTTTTCCAGCTCGTCCAAATCATGAAAGCGTCCTGCCAAAGTGCGGGCCGTCTGCTCGCCCACATGGCGGATGCCAAGGGCGCTGATGAGCCTTTGCAGGGTGGCGGTGTGGCAGGCGTTTTCCAGCGAATCCACAAACTTCTGCGCCAGCACCTCGCCCATGCGCTCAAAACCCAGCAGCTCCTGCACGGTGAGGCTGAACAGATCGGCTGGCGACTGCACACGCCCGCTGGTCACAAGCTGCTCAATCCACTTTTGCCCCACGCCCTGAATATCAAGCCCGGCCTTGGAAACAAAATGAGTTATTGAGCGCAGGCGAATGGCGGGGCAAGCCAGATTTTCGCACCGCCAGGCAGCTTCGCCTTCTTCGCGGTACACGGGCTGCCCACAGGCCGGGCACGTGCGGGGGAACTGATAGGGTTCAGCGCCCGCAGGCCTTTTATCCAGCACCGGGCCGACCACCTCGGGGATAACATCGCCCGCGCGCTGCACAATAACGGTATCGCCCACGCGCACGTCGCGCGCGCGGATTTCATCCTCATTATGCAGGGTTGCGCGCGAAACCATTACCCCGCCCACAGCCACAGGCGCAAGCGTGGCCACAGGCGTAAGCGCCCCTGTGCGGCCCACCTGAATTTCTATGCCCTCAAGCAGGGTCTGAGCCTGCATGGCCGGAAACTTGAAGGCCACGGCAAAACGCGGCGCGCGCGCCGTAAAGCCGAGTGCTTCCTGCGCTTCAAGGTCATTCTGCTTGGCCACGGCACCGTCAATTTCCATGGCAAATTCCGGCCTGTTTTCGCGCACCCAGTTCACATATTCTTCAACATCCTGCGGGTTCGCGCAGAGCTTGCCGTTTGGCGGGGTAAGAAAGCCGTATGCCCTAAGACGG
This sequence comes from Desulfovibrio intestinivivus, assembly GCF_053570665.1. Classification (NCBI taxonomy): domain Bacteria; kingdom Pseudomonadati; phylum Thermodesulfobacteriota; class Desulfovibrionia; order Desulfovibrionales; family Desulfovibrionaceae; genus Desulfovibrio; species Desulfovibrio intestinivivus. The sequence goes on from NZ_JBRBQT010000001.1 coordinate 3,148,916, forward strand.
GCCATCAGTTCCGAATGCAGGAGGCAGGGCTGCGCCGGGGCCCACTGCGCGTCACCGAGGCTGTAAGCCAGAAAACGCAGGGGGCGGGATTCAGTCACAGAAATGTCGAGCTGGCGCAGGGTCCCGGCGGCGGCATTGCGCGGATTGGCAAAGGTCTTTTGCCCCAGCGATTCCTGCCGGGCGTTGAGAGCGTCAAAATCCTTTTTATACATCACCACTTCGCCGCGCACTTCAAGCCGCGCGGGAAACGGCCCTTCGCCCCTGAGACGTAGCGGCACTGTGCGGATGGTGCGCACGGCCTCTGTGACGACTTCGCCCACTTCGCCATCGCCGCGCGTCAGAGCCTCCTGCAACACGCCATTCGCATAGATGATTTCCAGCGCGAGGCCGTCAAGCTTGGGATCACACCAGAAGGCTTGCGGCAGAGGGCCGTTGACTTCCGTATCCCATGCGCGGCGCATACGCTCCACAAAATCGCGCCACTCTTCGACAGAAAAGACGTTGTCCAGACCGTACATCTGGCGGCTGTGGCTTTTTTTGGCAAGACCGTCCAGCAGCTTGCCGCCCACGCGCAAGGTGGGTGAATGGGCAGAGCGCAGCTCCGGCCAGCGGTCTTCCAGCGCGGCCAGCTCATGAAACAGCGCGTCAAACTGGTCGTCCGAAATTTCCGGAGCATCCTGCGTGTGATACAGATAATTGTGGCGCTCCAGTTCGTCGGCCAGCCAGCGGGCGCGATTGCGCTCCTCGCTGCTGGGGCCGCCAGCGGGGCCAGTGGCAAAGAGGCTGTTCTGCTCCTGCCTGCCATTGCGTGAATTCTGCGACATGAAAAAACCTTTCTGATGGTCAGCCGCCGTGCCCTTGTTTGGCTTCCGGGCATGCGGCGGCACTGCTCACAGGGGCAAGCGCCCCGTCTATTCGGGCATGGCGATAAGCCTGGCCCGCAAAATGCGGATACGGTCGCGCAACTCTGCGGCCTGTTCAAATTCCAGATCGCGGGCTGCCTGACGCATTTCCTTTTCAAGCTTGGCAACAAGAACGGCAACGTCCTCGGCTGTCAACGGCACGGCATCTGCCTCGCGCTGTTTGCCCTTACCCTTGCCGCGCCCGCGTCCGCCGCCATCTTCCACATACAGGCTATCCAGTGGGGATTCAAGCGATTTGCGGGTGCTGGTGGGCGTGATGCCATGCTCTTCATTGTAGGCCGTCTGTCTGGCGCGACGGCGCTCGGTTTCGCCCATGGCGGCGCGCATGGAATCGGTGATCTTGTCCGCATACAGTATCACCTTGCCCTGCGCGTTGCGCGCGGCGCGGCCAAAGGTCTGGATAAGCGAACCCATGGAGCGCAAAAAGCCCTCCTTGTCCGCATCCAGAATGCACACAAGCGACACTTCGGGGATGTCCAGCCCCTCGCGCAGCAGGTTGATGCCTACCAGTACGTCAAATTCCCCAAGCCGCAACGCGCGGATAATCTGCATGCGCTCGAGCGTATCAATGTCCGAATGCAGGTAGCGCGCCCGCACGCCCATGTTGCAGCAGTATTCGGTGAGATCTTCCGCCATGCGCTTGGTAAGTGTGGTGACAAGCACCCTCTCGCCCAGCGTCACCTTGCCCCGGCATTCGCCAAGCAGATTTTCCATCTGGCCCTTGGTGGGGCGTACTTCCACAACAGGATCCACAAGGCCCGTGGGGCGGATGATCTGCTCCGCCACAATGCCCTGCGCCTGATCCAGCTCGTACTTGCTGGGCGTGGCCGACACGTAAACCACCTGATTGAGCAGGTTGGTGAACTCGTTGAACTGGAGGGGGCGGTTATCCAGAGCCGAAGGCAGGCGAAAGCCGTAATCCACAAGGGTCTGCTTGCGCGAACGGTCGCCCTTGTACATGCCGCCCACCTGCGGAATGGTGATGTGCGATTCGTCCACAAAGAGCAAAAAGTCTTCGGGAAAATAGTTGAGCAGACAGGACGGCGGCTCGCCCGGCTTGCGGCCGTCGAGGTGGCGGGTATAGTTTTCAATGCCGTTGCAGTAGCCGAGCTCTTCAATCATTTCGAGGTCAAGCTGGGTGCGTTGCTCAATGCGCTGGGCCTCCACAAGCTGCCCGTGCTCCTTGAAATACGTAAGCCGCACCGCCAGTTCATCGCGTATGTCGCTGGCAGCCCGCTTGAGGTTGTCCTGCGCGGAAACAAAGTGGCTGGCAGGATACAGCACTGTTTTGCTCACCTCGGCCAGCACTTCTCCCGTGAGGGGGTCAATCTCGCGCATGAGGTCAATGTCGTCGCCAAAAAATTCCAGCCGCAGCGCCCGCTCGTGATGGTAGGCGGGAATGATTTCAAGGGCATCGCCGCGCACGCGGAAGGTGCCTCGGTGGAAGTCGTAATCGTTGCGCTCGTAGTGCACTTCCACCAGCCGGGTGATGAGCTTGTCCATGGGGAAGTGCTGGCCCACCTCAACGGGAATGACCATCTTGGCGTAATATTCCGGCGAGCCAAGGCCGTAAATGCACGAAACCGAAGCCACAATGATCACATCGCGCCGGGTCAACAGGGCGTGAGTGGCGGCATGGCGCAGCTTGTCGATGTTGTCGTTGATGGACGAATCTTTTTCAATATAGGTGTCCGAGGCCGGAACATAGGCCTCCGGCTGGTAATAGTCGTAATAGCTGACAAAATATTCCACGGCATTGCGCGGAAACAGCCCCCGGAACTCGCCGTAAAGCTGGGCTGCCAGCGTTTTGTTGGGGGCGAGAACCAGCGCTGGGCGGTTGCAGCGGGCAATGACGTTGGCCATGGTAAAGGTTTTGCCGGAGCCGGTAACGCCCAGCAAAACCTGGGAGGGAACCCCGGCCTGAAGATTGTCCACAAGAGCGTTAATGGCCGTGGGCTGGTCGCCCGTGGGCGTGTATGCCGTTTCAAGGCTGAATGGGATGACCGGATTATCTTCCATAATATTATGTTTTGGAGTAAGAGGACAGGATTACATCAATAACGAACGGGAATTGCCATGGAAAAAATCTTCGTACCTTCACAGATAGATCTGCCCATCGACCGGGTTTTCATTGTGGCCGCAACTCTCAGCACCTTCAAGGGCTGCCGCCATCTGGACGTGCAGATTTTCCGCCCCGGCGCGACTGATGCCGAAGTGGAAGCCATCAAGGGTCTTGGCCTTGTGGCCCCGGTTGACCCTTCCGTTCCGGCAGAAGTGCTGCAAGGCGCTACGGAAGAAGCCGCCCTGCGCTGCGTGCTTGAATCCTTCACCGCAGAAGAAAGCCACGCGCTGGTTGAATACCTTGAAAAGCGCTATGCCGACCAGATCGAAAAAATCACGGTCTGCCCGCTTGATCTGCCCGTGCCCTTTGGCGTTGCGCCGCTGGCAGGCATTGGCGAAGGCAAGACCACGGGCTTCATCCGCTTTGACGCGGTGCGCGACTACCCGCTGCCCTTCCCGGCCTATGGTTTTTACGATCTGGCCGCCCAGAAGCCGTCCGGGGAATAGCTGTACACGACTCCCCAGGGCAGCCACGGAAACGGCAGGCCGCTTTCAACCATTTCAGGCGTTGCGCAACTTTGCGCAGCGCCTGTTTGCGTTTGCATGGCAAGGGCGCGCTCAAGTTCGGCCTGAAAAATCGCGCGCGGCAACATCACGCCGCCCATTCGCATGATGTGCGGCGTTTCCTGCTGGCAGTCAAGCAAGGTAGCGCCTCGCTGACGCAGCAGGCCCACAAGCCCTGCCAGGGCGGCACGTGAGGCCTCCGGCTGGGTGTGGAACATGGATTCGCCAAAAAAAGCCCGCCCCAGCGCCACGCCGTACAGACCGCCCACCAGCTCGCCATCACGCCAGGCCTCAATGGAATGGGCATAGCCAAGGGCGTGCAGGTCTTCGTAGGCGCGCATCATGTCGTCAATAATCCAGGTGCCGCCCTCCTTGTCCCTTGGCGCTGCGCAAGCGCGGATAACCTGCTTGAAGGCGGCGTTGTGGGTCAGTTCAAAAGGATGCAGGCGCAGCTTGCGGGCGCTGCGCGCAGGCAGGCGAAAGGCCTCAAGAGGCATGACGCAGCGGGGATCCGGCGACCACCAGAGGATGGGCATTCCCTTGGAATACCAGGGGAAAATTCCACAGCTATAGGCTGCGACCAGACGTTCTGGCCGCAGATCGCCGCCCAGACACAGCAATCCGTCTTCACGGGCTGTTTCCGGCGGCGGAAATTGAGAGGCCAGTGCTGTAAATGCCCCGATCATAGCGTCCTTTGCCGACAGAGTATCATTTGAATATTTTCGGGGAAGGAGCGGATGCCATTGAAAACAGCCAAACGCAAACGGGCCGGAACTGCCGCATTCGGCAACAGCCCCGGCCCGCCTTTCTGCATATAATCAGGCGTCTACAGGCACCGGCTTGCGGCTTTTGGCCGCGCTGCCCTCATGTTCAAGGGCCAGTTCCTCGCCCTTGACTGTCAGCTTTGCGCTGCCGCCCTTTTTGAGCGAACCGAACAGCAGCTCGTGCGCCAGACGGTCTTCCAGCTCCGTGCGCAGCAGACGACGCAGGGGCCGCGCCCCCATGGAGGGATCAAAGCCCTTGCGGGCCAGCCATTTGCGGGCGGTCTCCGTGAGTGTAAGCGTTACGCCGCGCTGCTCGAGGCTGGTGCGGATTTCGCCCACAAACTTGTCCACAATGCGCAACATCATGGGTTCGGTGAGACTGCCAAAGGGCACCAGCGCGTCCAGCCGGTTGCGGAATTCAGGGCTGAAGGTGTTTTCCACAGCCTTGAGGCCCTTGTGCGCCGCATCCTGCGGGGCTGTGCCGCCAAAGCCCATGGCGGGCCGCGACATTTCAAAGGCCCCGGCATTGGAGGTCATGATAAGGATAACATGCGAAAAGTCTGTCTTGCGCCCGGTGTTGTCCGTCAGTGTGGCGTAATCCATCACCTGGAGCAGCACGTTGAAGATATCCGGGTGGGCTTTTTCCACTTCGTCCAGCAGCACCACGGAATACGGGGCCTTGCGCACGGCCTCTGTCATGAGCCCGCCCTGATCAAAGCCCACATAGCCTGGAGGCGCGCCGATGAGCCGCGAAACAGAATGCTTTTCCATGTATTCGCTCATGTCGTAGCGCAAAAATTCCACGCCCATGAGTTTGGCAAGGCTGCGGGCCACTTCCGTTTTGCCCACGCCCGTAGGGCCGTAGAACAGGAAGGCCCCAGCAGGGCGCTGCTCCTGCCCAAGCCCGGCGCGGGCGCGTAGGATGGCGCGCACGGTCAGCTCAATGGCTTTTTCCTGCCCGAACACAAGGCTCTTGAGGTCTTTTTCAAGCGTTGCCAGCTTGTTGCGTTCCTTGCCGGAAACTGTGCGCACGGGTATGCCCGCCATGCGGGCCACAATGCGCTCCACATCGGCCACGCTGACCAGCGGGGCATCCTTGCCGCTCTTTTTGGCAGGCTTTCCGGTAGGCGTTACGCCACGGCCAAGCCGCACGGCCGCGCCAGTTTCATCCAGCACGTCAATGGCCTTGTCGGGCAGCAGACGGTCGCGCACATGCCGCGAGGTAAGATCCACCATGGCCTTGAGGGCCGCAGGGCTGTAACGCACGTGGTGATACTGCGCATAGCGCGGCTCAAGCCCTTCAAGAATGCCAAGGCATTCTTCCGTGGTCGGCTCGGTAAGGTCAATGCGCTGAAACCGGCGGGCCAGCGCGCGGTCTTTTTCAAAATGGTTGCGGTATTCCTCGTATGTGGTGGAACCAATGCAGCGGATTTCGCCATTGGCGAGCACGGGCTTGAGCAGGTTGGACGCGTCAAGCGAGCCGCCAGAGGTGGAACCAGCCCCCACGATGGTGTGGATTTCGTCAATAAACAGGATGCAGTCGGGCTGCTCCTTAAGCTTTTGCACCACTGCCTTGAGGCGGCCTTCAAAGTCGCCCCGGTAGCGCGTGCCCGCCAGCAGAAGCCCCATATCAAGGGCGTAAAGCTTTGTTTTGGCAAACATTTCAGGCACGTTGCCTTCCACAATGCGCAAGGCAAGGCCCTCGGCCAAAGCGGTTTTGCCAACGCCTGGGTCGCCCACAAACAGGGGATTATTCTTGCGGCGGCGGCACAGAACCTCAACCGCGCGGTCAAGCTCCGCAGTGCGGCCCACGAGGGGGTCAATCTTGCCTTCCTTGGCGCGGGCCGTAAGCTCAACAGTGTACTGGGCCAGAGGGTCGGCCTTGGCTTCGCCGTCCCCGGCTTCGGCCCCGGCTTCCACACCGCGCGAGCCAGCGCCTTCGTCAAGCCCGTGCGAAATAAAGGTCAGCACGTCCAGCCGCTCAACGCCCTGTTTGCGCAGATAGAAGTGTGCGTAGCTTTCTTCCTCATCCATGATGGAAATGAGCAGGTCGCCAAGCTCCACAGCATCGCGCCCGGAGGAGCGGATATGCTCCAGCGCGCGTTCAAGCACACGCTGCACACTGTCCGTCTGCGAGACTTCGTGCTTTTCCGCCAGGGAAACGGTTTCCAGTTCCTTGTTGAAAAATTCCTCAAGCTGCTCGCGCAGCACGGGCACGCTTGCCCCGCTGCCCTCAAGAATGATGCGCCCCTTCATGCTGTTGGTCAGCGCAAAGAGCACATGCTCCACAGTCAACAGATCATGCCGTCGCCGGTGGGCTTCCATGAGGGCGTCCCGAATGACCAACTGAACATTTTTACTCAACATAGGCTTATCTCAATGGATTTTTTCCATGGTGCATTTAAGGGGATACCCTGCCGCCCGCGCCGTGTTGTGCACACGCCGAACCTTGGCCTCGGCTACTTCAAGGGTGTATATGCCGCATTGGCCTACCCCGCGCTGGTGTACCGCCAGCATGATGGCCGTGGCTTCTTCGGCGGTTTTGTGGAAAATACCGCACAGCACCGACACCACAAACTCCATGCTTGTATAGTCGTCATTGTGCAGGAGTACCCGGTAGCGATCCGGTTCCTTGAGTTTTTTTTCCACGATTACGCGGCTGTCGCCGCTGGTTTGATTGTCGGGGATAAAAGACATGCATGGCTCCCAAGACGTTTCAGCTCTGCCGCGATGAATCCGCGCCGACATCGGCCTTTTCGGTCAGGCCCAGCACTGTGCGCCAGTGCGCCCTCTGCGCTTCGTCAAACACAAAGGAAAGCTGTTTCGGCTTGTTGTTTTGCCGCAACCATTCCTGATGCAGCTCATGATAACTTTTGATGCTTATTTCGGCATTGTCAAGGTTCAGACGCTTCTCGACCATGGCAATATCCTGCGCCCGGCCTTCCAGCTCAACCACCTGGGCAAAGGGCAGCGCGTCCAGCTCCACTTCCACGGTGTCCATGCGCCAGGGCTCGCGAACTTTTTCGTACCGGGCCGCCACCGTATAGCCCAGACCTTCCAGAATACCCCGCAAGGCCGCGCCATCGGCAATTTCCGTTTCGCGCTCCTCCCGCACCTTAAAGCCGCCGTCTTCCGTGGCGGGCAGCTTGAGCGTGATCAGGTGGCGCGTTTTGTCCTGCCATTCCTGACTGCGCAAACGCAGCAGTTTGCCGCCTGTGACCAGCGCTCCATGGGCAGTGTCAAACACCCAGTTACATTCAAAATGCGCGCCAAGACAGTGCGCCCCGTTGTCCACCAGCGCCTGACGCAGGGTTTGCAGATTCACATGCAGATATTTGCGTTCAATCTCAAGGCCCATGACTGCCGCCTTTACTTGCGATGAAACAGTTTTTGCTGCAAGGCTGCTATGGTGCTGATGCCGCCCTGCTCCGCAGCCGGGTGCACAATGGGGTCAAAGCCCAGCCGCCGCGCCTGCGTGAGGCGCAAATTCTGCGCGGATACGGGCCGCACCTGCCCGTTGAGATCCACCTCGCCCCACAGTACGCTCTTTTCCGGCAGCGGAACATCATAATACGACGAAAGCACCGCAGCCACCAGCGCCAGATCAAGCCCCGGCTCGCTCAGCTTCATGCCGCCGCCCACCTTGGCGTAAATATCCACCTGAGCAAAATTGAGCTTGAGCCTTTTTTCCAGCACGGCCAGCAGCAAATGCAGGCGGGCCACGTCAAAGCCAAGGGCCGCCCGGCGCGGGATGCTCAAAAATGTGCGGGAAACAAGGGCCTGCACCTCCACTGCCAGCGGGCGCTGCCCGTCCACGGCCATGACCACGGCAGTGCCGGATAGCGAAGGATCGCGCTGGCCCAGAAAAAACGTGGAGGGATCGTCCACGATCTGCATGCCCGTGGCCTCCATACGGAAGACCAGCAGTTCCTCATTGGGGCCAAAGCGGTTTTTGAACACGCGCAACAGGCGAAACATCTGGCGGCGGTCGCCCTCGAGCGAAATAACGGTGTCCACCATGTGTTCCAGCAGACGGGGGCCAGCCAGCACGCCATCCTTGGTCACATGTCCCACCAGAATCAGGGTGCAGGACAGACGGCGGCAGGCTTCGAGCAAGGTTGTTGCCACGGCCCGCACCTGACTGACATTGCCCGGCAGGCCATCGGCCTCAAGGCTTGTGAGGGTCTGCACTGAATCCACCACCAACAGGGCTGGTGGCGCGGCATTGGCCGCCCCAAGCACATCCTCCACACTGGAGGTGGCAATGGCCATCAGGTTATGATCCAGCATGCCGAGGCGCTCGGCCCGCCCCTTGATCTGCGGCAGGGATTCCTCACCGCTGGCGTAGAGCACGCGCCTGCCCTGCGCTGCCACAAGCCCCGCCACCTGAAGCAGCAGGGTTGATTTGCCGATGCCCGGCTCGCCGCCCACCAGAATGGCCGCACCGGGCACAAGGCCCTTTCCCAGCACACGGTCAAGGGCTTTCAGGCCGCTGCCGTAGGGCGCATGCCCGGCATCTTCCACATCCCGCAAAGCAATGGGGCGGCTGGAAGAATTCGTGGCAGCGCGGGGCCTGTTGCCGCCTGGAGCGGATTTGGACTGCACAGCCGCCTGAAGCGTATTCCACTCATGACAGTTGGGGCATTGCCCACGCCACTGCATGGTTTGTGACCCACAAGAAGAGCATATATAAATTTCACGTGTTTTCGACATGAATAAAGCCTACGGAAAAAGTACACAGGGCGCAAGGCGTGGGCGCTCGGGCAATGCCGCATATCCCCTCTGCCACTGCCCTGCAAGGCTGGCGCAATAAAAAAATTCCGGCGAGATTGAAGCAGCAGCGCCCGCTGTTGAACGGAGCCTTGTGCGGGCAACCGTGTCAACAACGGGCGATGGTATACAGCCGTAAAATTGCGGCCTGTGGCGTCAACCGGAGCAGGTGGGCATTTTCAGCCACATCTTGCTCTGGAGTATGGATAGTTGCAAACTTGGCAGTTGCCCCAGCCTAGCCCTTGGAACCACGCTTGGAGGCCTTGAGGGGGTTGACCTTCTTGGTGGAAGCGGTCTCCACCTGAATGCGGTGCTGGTTTGCGGCCACCAGGGCATCCACATCCAGCCCGAGGGCGGCAAGCCTTTGAGGCATTTCCTTGCGCACACCGCTATAGCGGTTGCGGTCGGCAATGGGGCGTCCCACAAATTGGGCGGTGGTCAGATACAGGCCCCTGCTGTCGATGGCCAGTACAGCCTCCGTTCCATTTTCCTGAACGGTCTGGATCATCATTTCCGGCGTTGTTCCAAAACGGTTATACATGTTACCTGTTCTCCTGTATGCCTTTGCGGCGGTAAACAGTGCGGCCCGGTTGAGGGCAACAGGTTCCATTATACGAAAAAGAAATTCAAAGTCAACACAAAAAAGAAAAATATTATGACGTTGCGTCTCGTATGGTTGCAACTGCATGGATTATCAGCGCAAAACTGAAACTATGAGCACGAAAAAATGCGTAATGGAGAGCGCATAAACGCGTGATGTCAGGAGTGAGGACGTACCAAACAGTCAGCAGCACCATCAGCGCCGCAACTGCCTGCCAATACGCTGCGGTTGCGCCCCTGAGCCTTGGCGCTGTACAACGCTTCGTCCGCTCTTTTGAACGCTTCATCAAACGACATATCGCAGCAATCACGCACCAGTAAGCCGCCCAAAGAGATGGTTACAACCTTGTCTGCCCCATCGGGATGCTGGAGGCGCATATCCTCCACAGTCTTTCGGATCTTTTCCATGAGGCAAACAATCTGCCGCTCCTCTGACGCGCTGGCCAGCACGGCAAATTCCTCCCCACCGATGCGAAAAACCCTGTCGCCCCGGCGGGACAGACGGATGCTCACACATCTGGCGATTTCGCGCAGAACATGGTCGCCGGCCTGATGCCCAAAGGCATCATTCAGCCGCTTGAAATGGTCGATGTCAAACAGCACCAGCGAAAAGGGCACGCCAAGCCGTAATGTCTGGGCAAACCAGGCTTCGGCCATTTCATCAAACATCCTGCGGTTGAGCAGCCCGGTCAGGGAATCGTGCTGCGCCTGAACCCGCAAGGTATCATTAAGCTTTTGTAATGTTTTGCGCAAATATCTGTCGCGCAGCAGATTCACTGTGGTACCGATTATGACCGCAAAACCAAGCACAAAAAAAATAAACGTGGTGGCAAGATGCATGCGGAAGCTTTCCGCAAGGTCGGCCAGCAGAGGGCCAAGGCCCTCAAAGCCGTAAATGCTCAGCCCCTCCTTGCTTATGCGGACAGTCTTGCACAGGTAGGGCGGGCCACCGGGGCTAAGCTCCCAGGCATCGTAGCCGTCCACATCCACTTTGCGCAGATACACGGGTTCAAGACTTTCGCGCTGATAGCGGAGCAGGCTCTTGGCCGGGGCAAGCAAGGCGGCACTCTCGCCAGGCACTGCGCGCAGCATGTTCCCCGGTGAATCGGAGAGCACCACCACGCCCGCCTTGTCCGTAACAAAACCCGTGGGCAGGTAAAGCTGCTGCGCAAGTGTCTCCGTATCAACCTTGAGCACGGCCACGCCAAGATAGCCGTCAGGCCCGCTGACAGGTGCAGCAAAGTGGAAACCGGGAATGGTCGAAACCCGCCCTACAACAAACTGCACCGTGCTTTCCCCGGCCATGGCGCGGATAAAATAATCACGGTCGGCAAGGTTAACGCCAAGGAGATTTTTGGGCATTCCGGCATCGTTGGAGGCAACGCATACGCCGTTTTTATCAAGCAGGAACGCACGGTGCAGCCGGAGCGTGTCCCCCACACTCTGAAGGTAGCGGGTGCATTCCGCAAAATCCCCGTCTCCCTTCAGAGCGGCAATAATGCGCGAGTCTGTAGCCAGAAGTACGGTAAGTTTTTTTATCGTATCAAATTTAAGGTCAGCCATTTCAGCAACACGCTGAACACGCTGCGACAGAGAATATTCTGCTTCATCAATTGCAACTGTCAAACTTTCTGAACGCCAGTGCAACGCTACAAGCAGTGAAAACAATGCAGCAACAGGAAGTGATAAAGACCAAAGCAAAAATATTGCTCGAGTTGGACGTTCTTCAATTTGCGTTCTAAGCAGTCCGAACAGTGACTTCATATACAAAAAACCATATTCACAAGCCATATTCCCTTGCGTTTGTCGTAAAGAAAATTACCCCCAGCACCTTCATCAATTTATGCGCTCTTGGCAACTAAAAAATGCAACAATTGTACATAAAAATTTTCATGACCACAATAAAACAATTACATTTACTATGTACGGTTTTACGTAACATTCTGAAATACTGAAATCTGCCATATCGATACAGCCTGCACCATCAGTTTTCAGTAACGTCTTGCAATATGTAATCAACAAAACATTGCTGACTGCTGTCAGCAACTATCAGTGCAAAGCACGTGAAATTTTTTGTCATTCCCCACGCTCTGCATTATAATTACCGCAGCAGCCAGCAGTAAAAGAAAAGAGAGCTATTCTTCCGTCATATTCTCGGCAAAGTGCTGCTCTGCCCACTGCGCCACACGCCGCTGCATGTCGCCCAGTTGCGCATCGTCAAGTTCAAGCCCGGCGGCAGCGGCATAGTTGACCACATAGGCGTAGGGATCAGCCTCAAACCGGTATTGATCCTTGTTATTCCGAATATTGTCAGTCATGGCCTTTTCAAGCCAGTCCATCATTTCCTGGGCTGTAGCGAACACATGCCCTCCGGCCAGATCATTGGCTTGCTGATACATACATCCTCCGGGGTAACTGGTTAGAGCGGCCATCCGTGCAGAAGACTGCTTTTTGCCATTTAACGGCAGTATGGCTTTTTTATCAATGCGCCTAAGCGCATGCCCGACGGCAGAAACATGCCGCTGGACTTTCGCGCACTTGCACTGCATCATAAGCATATATGGTCAGCTTGCAGGGCATGCAGCCGCTGCAAATATCTTTAAGCACTTTTTCCCGACATTATTCATGCTCAGTTCTAAAAGTACCACTACCAACGGTTCCTCAACCGATGGCCGCGCCCACGCGCACCGGAAGTTTTCTTCATTGCTGTTCGACAGGCAGGACCACAAGCTCATCCAGATGGTGAACGCCTTTGTGGACGCCCGCGCACAGGATCACGCCCTGCGCCAGCCAGAACCGGGCCTGCACCCCCACGGCATCATTGAAATGACCTCTTCGCACGGCCTGCGCCTTGCCAGCGCCGTCATCGTGCTGCTGGAAAGCCTGGAGGCTGGCGGCCCCAGCGAGAGATTGCAGGCTCTGCGCCGCTTGCACGACGAGGTCCTGTACTCCACGCACTCTTCGCTGCAAAACAATACAGCGCGCGTGCTGGTGCAGATCATGAAAGACCTCGTGCGCTCGCACAACGATGCCAGCCACCAATTACCCCTCGCGCACGAATTTCATCAGGCCGTGCGCGGTACGCCGCGCATTGTGCGGGCATTGCTGCGTAAATACCACCTGCTTGAAATGCCGGAGGAATGGAACCAGCACGCCTTTGACCACCACGTGCACGACGCCAACACCAAGGGGCGCAAAAATCCAACCCATTTGGTCATGGATGCGTGGATCAAGGGCATCCGCTTTTTGACGGTAATCTACTATAATACCGTTGACCCCGAAGCTGCTCAGGAACTGCTGCGCGCCGCGCGCATCATGGACATTACGGTGCGCATCGGCATTGAGTTCAAGGCCACGTTCCGCGACAAACTGGTGGAATTTACATGGTCGCCGCTCAATACCGAAACATCGAGGGCTTTTGACAACCTGCTGCACCGCAAGGACATCACAGACGCGCTGCGCAAGTACGCGCCCGTCAACGACTGGATGCGCGCCTACGTGCTCAAGCTCTTGCGGGCCTGGAACGAGAGGCACGCCGCCTCGCTGGCTGCTCGATGGGATATGCCCGCACCGGAACCCATCAAGGAGGAGGCTTTTCTTGCCTATGTGGGGCAAAAGCAGCCGTCCTCGCTACATCTTGCCGAATTTATTTATCATCAGCTTGAGCCCATGCGACAGTTGCGCGGCGAACGCCTGCGCGAGGCCCTAACTGCGGAAACAAACCCCGCACGGGCGGCCAAACTGCGCGAAAGCCTGACGGAACTGACCGACATGGTGCCCGACATGCTGCGCGATGACTGGCTCGGCCCGGAGGCCAACCCGGAGATCGTGTTCCCTTACAAGCCGCACAAGGATTTGCCCGCTATTTTGCAGCAGTCGCCGGAATTCCTGCTGGAAAACATCTACCCCCTGCACCCCTGCCAGATCGTGCTCAATCTGGCAGGCCTGACGGAACAGGACGTGCTGGAGTTGCTGTGGCTGGGCCGTGGGCGCATTACCCACCTCGAGCTTTTTAACCTGCGCGAATGGACAGCCGGTCAGCTTGCTCATGTGGAAGAAATCAACACCCTGCAAAGGGCCGTCAACGAGGGCAGCACCCCGAGGCTCAAGCAGGTCATCCGCAGCATTATCAGCAAGGAACCCAAGGATTCTCCGCGCATGCCCCTGTTTCAGGAGATTCTGGGTCATATTCCGCAGTTGCAGGAGTTTTATGCGCTTTCGCCGCTGGGTTCGCGCATCGGCACGGATTCCACCAGCCGCTCGCACCACACCCACGGCATGGGGCTTGTGTTTGTGGAAACGCTGCCCCCCAAGGCTCGTGCAGCCCTGCGCAATGAAGATAACGCCCTGCGGCTCACCCTGCCCGTGCATACGGATATTTACCGCTTCACGCACTACCATGAGCCAGCACAGCCGCAACCATGGTGGCAGCGCCTGCTCAGGCGCATTCCCGGCCTTGGCAATCTGGGCTGCCACAGGATACGGGGCTGGGGCCTTGAAAAAAACACCACCAGTGTGGGCCATGACGGCAACCTTGTGACCCTGGGCGGTGTTGACGCCAAAGGCGTGAACCGCGAAATGCAGCAGACGCCCGGCCCGGAAAAAGGGGAAATCCCCTTCTGGTCGCCCGAATACATGAACAGCGACATTGTCAATGTTCTCAAAATCCTGGCGGGTTTTTTGCCCGCGCAGTGGGCCTTCAGCTATGTGGACGGCTGGTGGGTGCTCACATGGTTTGGCGCGCTCATATGGTTTGCCATTACTGCGGTGCGCAACGTGGGGCAGGCTGTTGTGGGTGGCGGGGCCTTTACCCGCTCTGTGCTTGTGCCGTGGAAACGCTATGTGAGCTGGAGCCGCATGGCCGACTCGCTGTTTTACACGGGCATATCCGTTCCGCTGCTTGAGGTTGTGGTGCGCCTGTGGCTCTTGCAGGACTTCATGGGTCTGACGGTGCAGGACAACGCGCTTGCGGTCTATACGGTCATAGCCATGATCAACAGCGCCTATATTTCAGGGCACAACATTTACCGTGGCCTGCCCAAGGAAGCCATAGTCGGCAACCTCTTTCGTAGCGCGCTTTCCATTCCGCTGTCCATGCTCATGGGCCAGGGCTTGCTGCTCTGCTTTACCGCAATGCACTTGCCTGACCCCATAAGCCTTATGCAGAACTGCGCGGCCATTGTTTCCAAGTGTTCGTCCGACATGGTGGCATCCATCATCGAAGGTTTTGCCGACCGCAACATGTATCTGCGCATGCGACAATGTGATTACGACAGCAAATTTACGCAGATATACAAAAGCCTGGCCCGGCAGGAACTGCTGTTCCCCAGCAAAGACCTTGAAACAATGCTGCAAGATCCTGCGGAATACTGGCGCATGCTGTACGGCAAAGACCGCGCAGCAGCACGGCAAATAGTAACGCACCTTCTGGACATGATGTACATGTGGTATTATCAGCCCCGCGCCCGGGAGGTATTCTGGCCCAAGCTGTGCGCTCTGCCGCAGGAGGAACGGCGCATTGTCATTGGCATGCACGCCCTGCTCTCGCTTGAACGGGAAATCAGCACCCTCATTCTTGAGGGCCTGCTGAAAAAAGATTTTGCCCGCGCGCTGGCCTTTTATCTGCAAAACAACAGGACGTATGTGAAGGAACTTCGCCGCGAGGCGCAGTCAAAACTGGGCACATGCCCCTGCTTGTGCTGACCCTGCATGGGCCATGGCAAGAATAAGGAACCGGCATCCGGACAAGTCGAGCTTGACTGCGCGCCCTGCCTCCGGTAGTGCTCCTTGCCCAAAGTATTGAGCGCGGTTACACCGCAGAGAAAAAAGCATTCGGAGCGGGGTCAAACTCAACATGCTTGATTTGTTTGATTTTTTATTTTTTTGCAAAAAAAAGTAAAAAAATCAGTCCAAACCCCTTTTCAAGCTCCGAGCGCGTCTTATTTCTATGCAGGTGCGGAACTGAAGCGAAGTGGAACTGGCTTCGGTTCATAACGCGCAATATTTCCAGCGCGGCCACAGCGATGCGGCCGCTGCTGCGTCCTAAATGGACAATAATAATATCATTTCCGGGAGGATTTGACGTCATGAAGCTGAAGCCCCTTAACGACCGTGTGCTGGTCAAACGCCTTGAATCCGAAGAAAAGACCGCCGGTGGCCTGTTTATCCCTGATACGGCCAAAGAAAAGCCTTCCAAGGGTCAGGTTGTTGCTGCCGGTCCTGGCAAAGCTGGGGAAAATGGCGAACGCGTCGCTCTGGCTGTGAAAGCGGGCGACATGGTGCTGTTCAACAAGTATGCCGGCACCGAAGTCAAGCTGGACGGCGTTGATCACCTTGTGATGCGCGAAGAAGACATTCTCGCCATTATTGACTAACTCCCACTGCTGCCGAATTATATTTCAGGAGGAAAATTTCCAATGTCCGCTAAAGAAATTCTTTTTGACGTTAAAGCCCGTGAAAAACTTGCCCGTGGCGTCGACAAGCTCGCCAATGCCGTTAAAGTGACCCTTGGCCCCAAGGGCCGCAATGTTGCCATTGAAAAGTCCTTCGGCGCTCCCGTCATCACCAAGGACGGCGTGACCGTGGCCAAGGAAATCGAACTGACCGACAAGTTCGAAAACATGGGCGCCCAGCTCGTCAAGGAAGTGGCCTCCAAGACCTCTGACGCCGCTGGCGACGGTACCACCACCGCCACCATTCTGGCCCAGGCCATCTACCGCGAAGGCACCAAGCTTGTGGCCGCTGGCCGCAACCCCATGGCCATCAAGCGCGGCGTGGACAAAGCTGTTGAAGCCCTGATCGCCGAACTTGCCAACCTGGCCAAGCCCACCCGCGACCAGAAGGAAATTGCCCAGATCGGCACCATTTCCGCCAACTCTGATGCCACCATCGGCAACATCATCGCCGAAGCCATGTCCAAAGTGGGCAAGGAAGGCGTGATCACCGTTGAGGAAGCCAAGGGTCTGGAAACCACCATGGACGTGGTGGAAGGCATGCGCTTTGACCGCGGCTACCTCTCCCCCTATTTCGTGACCAACACCGAAAAGATGGTCTGCGAAATGGACAATCCTTACATCCTCTACACCGAGAAAAAAATCTCCAGCATGAAAGACATGCTGCCCGTGCTCGAGCAGGTTGCCAAGGTGAACCGTCCGCTCATGATCATCGCTGAAGACGTGGAAGGCGAAGCCCTTGCCACCCTGGTGGTCAACAAGCTGCGCGGCGCCCTGCAGGTTGTGGCCGTGAAGGCCCCCGGCTTCGGCGACCGCCGCAAGGCCATGCTTCAGGACATCGCCGTGCTGACCGGCGGCCAGGTGGCTTCTGACGACACCGGCTCCAAGCTTGAAAGCATGACCCTTGCCGAACTTGGCACCGCCAAGCGCATTGTCATCGACAAGGAAAACACCACCATCGTTGACGGCGCTGGCAAGGGCGACGACATCAAAGCCCGCGTGAAGCAGATTCGCGCCCAGATCGAAGACAGCACCTCTGACTACGACCGCGAAAAGCTCCAGGAACGCCTGGCCAAGCTCGTGGGCGGCGTGGCCGTTGTGCATGTGGGCGCTGCCACCGAAGTGGAAATGAAAGAAAAGAAAGACCGCGTTGAAGACGCTCTGAACGCCACCCGCGCTGCCGTTGAAGAAGGCATCGTGCCTGGCGGCGGCACTGCGCTGATCCGCGTTTCCAAGGTGCTGAACGACATCAAGCCCGCCGATGACGACGAACTTGCTGGCGTAAACATCATTCGCCGCTCCATTGAAGAACCCCTGCGCCAGATCGCCCACAATGCCGGCTTTGAAGGCTCCATCGTGGTCGAAAAGGTTCGCCTGGGCAAGGACGGCTTCGGCTTCAACGCCGCCACCGGCGAATACGAAGACCTCATCAAGGCTGGCGTTATCGACCCCAAAAAGGTTACCCGTACAGCCCTGCAGAACGCCGCTTCCGTGGCCGCCCTGCTGCTGACCACCGAATGCGCCATTGCTGAAAAGCCCGAACCCAAGGGTGCGGCGCCTGCCATGCCCGACATGGGTGGCATGGGCGGCATGGGTGGCATGGGCGGCATGTACTAAGCCAGCCCAACAGCTCATACGTTTGAAGAATGAAAAAGGCTCCTGCGAAAGCGGGAGCCTTTTTGTTGCGCTGACGAGGTCGGCGCAACCAGAAAGCAGGAGCAGGCTGCGGCTTGACCGCGCCGGTAAGCGACTGGTTTCTGTGCTTACAAAGTCCGCAAACGCGGCTTTGCTCTGAGTAAGGCCTCCCGCGAAAGCGGGAGCCTTTTTGTTGCGCTGACGAAGTCGGCGCAACCAGAAAGCAGGAGCAGGCTGCGGCTTGACCGCGCCGATAAGCGACTGGTTTCTGTGCTTACAAAGTCCGCAAACGCGGCTTTGCTCTGAGTAAGGCCTCCCGCGAAAGCGGGAGCCTTTTTGTTGCGCTGACGAGGTCGGCGCAACCAGAAAACAGGAGCAGGCTGCGGCTTGACCGCGCCGGTAAGCGACTGGTTTCAGCCGCTCCCCCCGCAAAAAAACTCAAAACAAATCTGTTCTATACCTGCCGTGCTTCGGGGTTGAGGCAGTTGGCTGGCAGCTTGCCGTCCAGGGCTGCAAAAATCTTTTCTGCGCTGCTGCGTCCCATATTTCTGAATCCGTCCATAGTCGCCGCACCCTTGTGCGGCGTCATCAGCACGTTGGGCAGCTCACAGAGAGCAGGAAGCACCAGCGGTTCGTTTTCAAACACGTCCAGCCCTGCCCCGGCTATCACGCCGTTTGTTAGGGCACTGGCAAGCGCGGCCTCGTCGACCACCTTGCCACGTGCGGTATTGATGAGGATGGCATGGGGCTGCATGAGTTCAAGCTCCCTGCTGCCTATATATTTTTCCGTTTCCGGCGTCAGCGGCATGTGCAGGCTGACAAAGTCGGACTTTCGCAGCAGATCATCCTTGCTGACATAGCGTGCGCCCGTACTCGCCTCAAAGTTCTCGTTGCGGTGCCGCGCGGTGTAGAGCAGCGACATGCCAAAGCCTGCAGCCCGTGCGGCCACGGCCTGCGCAATGCGCCCGCTGCCCACGAGGCCCAGCGTTTTGCCCGATACCCGCAAGCCCAGATTGACAGTCATGGGCCATGGCTTTTCCCCGCTGCGCACAAAAGCATCGCAGTCGCGCAATTTGCGCGCCACGCCGAGCATAAGCGCAAAGGCCATATCGGCAGTGTCATCAGTGACAAAGCCGGGATTGTGCGTCACCCATATGCCGTTGCGGGTGGCGGCGGCAATATCCACATGATCAAAGCCGACGCCAAAGCAGGAAATGATCTTGCAGGTCAGGGCCATGGCATCAATAACATCTGCGGGCAAGGCCACCACCGGAGAAAGAACGCCATCGCAGCCGCGCACCGCTTCAACCAGTTTTTCATGCGGCAATCCGCCTCCGGGGCCCATCTCCACATCACAACGGGTTTGCAGCAATTCAAGGGCCTCGGGCACCACCGTGCGCGGAACAAAAATTCTTGGTCTGCTCATGAACTCTACTCCAGAATACAAAAAACTTCAGACAAACAGAGGCGCAACCCGCCGGATAATCCAGCGCAGTCGCCTGTTTTGTAGTAAACAGCTAGGAGTACGTTGGCAAGGAAGATGAAGGGATGCCCACGGCCGCACTCAGTACAAAAACAGAGCCAGCGCAGCAGGACAGCCTGAAGAACAGCACCGTGAACGTGTGCTGAAAAAACCTCTAACAGCCCGGCGGCAAAGGTCTGTCGAGCAACGAGGCCATGTCGCCGCCCAGTTTTTCCCTTAAGGCTGCGGCGCGCTCCTGCTCCAGCATAATCATGTCCACCTGCCTGGTATGGATGAGCAGATAGCCGATCATACGGGTTTTTTGCAGAATATCGGCAGCGGGGAAGTTTTCCGCCACCGCAAAGAGCGAATCATCCTTCACATCAGCGCGGAAGCCGTGCGCCTCCAGCAGGTCGGCCACCATGCGGGCGCGCAGGCGGCGGCGCTGTCGGTCGGCGGCACCTCCCTTGAACTGGAAGCTCACAAAATTTTCATGGTTATTTGCGCCAGCCAGACTTTCCACCGTGCAGAAGTGGTAGCCGTAGCGGGCCTGCAAAATCATGTAATTATCAGAAATGATAAAAAAGTTTTTGTTGGACATGGCATTGGGCGCTGTACTTTCCAGATCCGGATTCATGGTGCTTTCAAGCATCACGGTCATGAAGCCAGAGGCGCTTGCCGCAGGCGGCCCGGCCCATGGCACAGCCACCATGCCGTCCCACAGCGCCAGCATGGGCGTACTGGCGATATCGGCGATATCCACCACCGCGCCGCCCACATACCGCCTGAAACCGTCGCCCATGTCCACAATCCAGTACTGAAGCTTGACCCCGGCCTTGAGCTGCTTGCCCATGCGCTGGTTGACGTCTGAGCCGTCCTCAAACATGAGCTGTACGGATTTTTCGTGGCAAAAGCGGGTGATGTCGTGCAGGGTCTGGCAATGTTCCGGCGCAAACTCCGGTGATTCCGGGTCCAGCAGATGCAGGGGAACCATCAGGGTCGCCAAGGCCTCAAGCCGCTGATGCACCGGGCTGCCTTCCATAAGATTTGGCGGCTCCGACACCTGGGCGGCAAGCTCGGGATTCAGCCCCGCAAACACGGCGCAGCGCACGGCATCCAGGGTGGCGTCCCCGGCATTGTCCAACAGGCTACAGGCATTAGGCAGGCTGAACACGGCTGGCAGGCGGTACTCGCGCGCTACAGAGGCCAGATGCCCCGCCATGCCGCCCGTTTCGCTGACCATGCCAGACGCGCGGGAAAGCAGAGGTGCCCAGCGCGGCAAGGCCCGCTCAACCACCAGAATGCCGCCCTTGGGGAAGGAAAGCATGTCCGCTTCCTTACGGGCCACAAACACAGGCCCCATGCCCACGCCGGGGCTTACGGCAACGCCGCCGCAAGCCAGCATGGAAAGGCCTTCGGGCAGATTTTCCGCCAAAATTTTACATTCGCCCGGTCCGACAGCTGCGCCGTCAGCAACATCGGCGCGGTTTTCCGTGGCGGCATCTGCCGCGTGCAGGGGGCGGCTTTGCAGCACCACAATACGCCCGTTGCGGGAATCAAGCGCCCACTCCACATCCTGCGGCTCGGCGTAGTATTCTTCCAGCGCCAGCGCGACCTGGGCAAGGTCTGCGGCCTTCGCATCGGTGAGGCTGGCTGGCACGCCAGCAAGCCCAGCAAGAGTCTTGCTTATGGGCTGCGGCGGATTGGTGCGGGTAAAAATAAAAACATCAGGTGTAACCGCGCCGTCCACCACGGCCTGGGGCAGGCCCGGCACGGCATTGAGCAGCACCTGCTCCTGCCCGCGCGCGGCAGCAACAGGATCTCGGCTGTAGGCCACGCCGCCAGCGGCAGCTGGCACCATGGCAAGCACACCCACGCACATGGGCGCAGCATCATCAGGGATGCCGTGCTGATACCGATAGCTCATGGCTGTTACGGCATACTTGCTGGCGATAATTTCTTTCCAGACCTCGCAGGCTTCTTCCGGCGGCACGTTAAGTTCGGAGCGGTACTGCCCGGCAAAGGAGACACCAAGCGAATCTTCGCCCACGGCGCTGCTGCGCAGTGCAAGGGCAAGACCCGGCCCAGCCCGGCGCTGCATGGCGGCCACGGCCTCGGTAATTTCCTGCTCCAGCTCCGGCGGCAGCGGCGCGCTGAGTACGGCCTGCTGCAATGCCGCAGAAAGACTGAAAACTTCATCCAGGCTGTGCATATCCGTAGCCTGAATGCGGCGGTTCAGTTCGCTGTGCAGGCCAGTGTATTCCATAAAACGATAGTAGGCGCTGACCGTCACGGCAAAGCCATCAGGCACGTCCAACCCTGCATGGGCCGCCACTTCACCCAGATTGGCCATCTTGCCGCCCACAAGGGTGATGTGGTGCAGGCGGATATCGCCAAGCGGCATGATATTGGGGCCATCCTGATGCGGCTGATCTTCGAGCAGATTCTGCATCTGCCCACGAATGCGGTCAAAGGCCTGCTGCAAAGGCTCGTAGCCTTCATCTGAAAGCGCGTTGAGGTCGCGCACCATCTGAAAAACCGCCGTTACGGCGCGAGTGCTTACGGCATGCACGTAATCCATGCCAAAGGGCCGCGCGCCGGAGAGGTGCTCCTCCACATCACTCATGGCCTCAAGGGCTGTCTTGTTGGACGACAACAAGCGGCGGAAGCGCGCGCAGCGCTCCCTCAGGTGGGCCTTGAAAGCCTCCTCACGCGCAAGCTGTTCCGCGTCCGGCTCATCCGAGCCATCGCGCACCAGCCACTTTCGCAGGCAGTCGAGCAGCGTCATGTCACATAGCGGACCGGGCCGCTTCCTCCATCTTAATGATCAGCTCGCTGATGGCCACGGGCTTGAGCATGTAGTCATACGCGCCAAGATCAAGCCCCTGCACGGCCACGCCCATGCAGGCATGCCCCGTAAGCAGAATAACGGGCAGATTGGGGGCTTTTTCCTTCATGTGGCGCAGGGTTTCCAGACCATCCATGCCGGGCATGCGCACATCCATCACCACAATCTGGAACATCTCGCCCGATTGCAGGGCCTGATCCAGCAGATCAAGGGCCGACTGACCATCGGGCGCGGTTACAACTTCCATACCTCGCCGGGTAAGGCGTTTTTCCATCAGCTCCAGAAATTCCACTTCGTCGTCCACAAACAATGCGCGCATGGAGGCCTCCTTCATATGGCAGCATGCCCCGTTGGGGCCGCCTAGTGGTATTATGCTTCTGCGCTTTCTTCAGGCGCGAGCTGCGGCGGTTCCGCAGGCAGAAAAATATTGAATGTGGTGCCGTGCCCAAGTTCGCTCTGCACGTCTATGCGCCCACCGAGCTTTTCAAGAATTGTGTAGCAGATGGCAAGGCCAAGCCCCGTGCCCTCGCCCACCTTCTTGGTGGTAAAGAAGGGGTCAAAAATCTGCCGCAGGGTTTCCTGATCCATGCCCGGCCCGGTATCGGTAAAGGAAACGCGCACTCCAGTACGCCAGGGCTGCGTGCTGACGGTCAGGGTGCCATTCTTGCCCATGGCATCAATAGCATTGTCTATCACATTGATGAATATCTGTTCAAGCTGGGCCGGGTCGGACAAAATTACGGGAACATGCGCATCGTACTGCCGCACGATGGCGATATTGCGGTTGGCGGCTTCGGTTTTAAGCATTTCCACGGCCTGATCGGCCAGGGAACTGATAAGAATTTCCGTACGGCCCGGATTCATGCGCCGCCCAAAGCCCAGCATGCGCTGGGTTATGCCCTTGGCGCGCTTGACGTGCTGCTCGATTTTTTCTGTACTATCAAAAATTTCTTTGTAATTCTTCATGGTTGACGGGTCTTCATCATCCAGCAGGTCGCGTATCCAGCCCGCGTTTTCCTGAATGAGCATCAGGGGATTGTTGACCTCGTGCGCCACGCCAGCCGCCATCTTGCCCAGAGCGGCCATCTTGCTTGACTGCAACATACGCGCGTCAATGTGGGCCTGCTTCTGATCCGAGGCTTCAAGCGAAGCCACAAGCCGCCGGGTGCACAGCTCCGCGCCCATGCAGGTCAGCGCGCCGCCAAGCAGGGTAAAGAAGAGTATCAGCGCCTTGAGCTGCCGCAGGGGCTTGAGGCTGTCGCGCACATCATCCATGACCACCAGCACCCACGGCATGGAATCCAGCCGCATCATGGCCACCACCATTTCTTCCCCGCTGGGAATGACCGTGCGCATGGTCACCACATTGTTGCGGGTCAGATCCTCCTGCGGCGGGGTAAAGTTCCCCATGATAGGGCCATAGAATCGTGAACTAGTTTGCAATACTCCGGTATTGCTAACGATAAATGCGTCACTGTGCGGGCCGGAGTATATGCGCCGCAGCAGTGCGTCAATGGCGTCCATGTCGATGGTGGCGCGCATGATATAGGTGCGCCCGCCCTCGTGCCGCAGCACGGCAATGATAAAGTGCGGCACATGGCGATAGCCCATGAATACATTGCTGACGTACACGCCCTTGCGCAACACCTCCGAGAACCAGGGGGCCTCGGAATAATTGGCGTCCCGCAGGTCAAACGGCCCCACATAGGATACATGGCGGCCATCCATACCGATAATGCCCAGATCAACAAACGAACGGCTGTTGCTCTGCATCACGCTGAAAATCTCGCTCAGGCGCGCGGAATTGCTGAGATCAGAATACGGATGGGTGAAGGCCAGATTTTTGACCTGCGCGATGCGCTCTACCATGAAGGTATCAAGGGCGCGGTGCTTGCTGCTGATGACAGCCTCGATGCCCGCAGTGATTTTTTCGTCATAGATGGCGCTGAGCCTGTCCAGACAAAATATCCCCAAAGCGACCAGCGGCGTGAGCGCCATGAGCAGCAGCGTTATCAGCAAACGGCGATATATGGCCCTGTAGCCTCTGTGGGATGCAGGCACGGTGGACGACATTAACGGGCCTCCTGGGATGGAGAATCAACAACGCCAGCCAGGGATTCTCCCCTGAAAAGCGCCCGGCAGTGGGCCAGCATTTCCTTGCGGCGGGCCGCAACCTGCCCAGGGTCCTGCATGATCATGTCAAGCTGGCGGGTGTGGATGGTCATATACCCTGCCACTGCCAGCAGGCGTTCGCCTTCTTCCTTGTCCATATCCTTGAGCGTGGCGCTCACGGCATCGTTGCGCACCACTGGTGAAAAACCGAATTCCCAAAGGATATCAGCCACAAAGCGCACCCGAAGAATACGGCGCTCAATGTCTGCAGCACCGCCGCGCAACTGGAAATTCAGATAGTTCTCGCTGGTGCGCTCCGAAAGTCGCGCCTCAACCGAAACAAAATGGAAGCCAAAGCGGGAATGCAGGCTGCAATAATCGCTGGAGATAAGAAAATAATTTTTTTCAGTGAAATACGCCGTCTGCGCCGCAGGATCCAGATTGGGGTTGGCTGTGGCCTCAAAAAGCACAGAAAGAAAACCCTTGCCATCCACAGGTGGCGGCCCCTGCCAGGGGTGGGCGTTCATGCCCTGCCACAAGGCCAGCATGGGCAGCGAGGCAATGTCTTCCACGTCAATGACAGGCCCGTTGGGGGTACGCACAAAGCCATCACTGAGGTTGACCACCCAGAACTGCTTGACCACTTTGTCGCGCAGTTGCTTGATGCGCTGCGGCGCGTACTTTTTTTCTGAGCCAAGGCTGAACATGGCGCTCACGGCCTTTTCGTGGCAATAGCGCACAATGTCGTGATAGGTGGCGCAGTTGGCCGCCTTGAAGTCCACGCTGTCCACCTCGAGCGTCAGGGGCAGAATGCGGCGGGAGGCGGTTTGCAAAATCTGGTATACGGGGCTGCCGGGCATGTAGTCCTTGCCCGGGGGTACCTTGGGCAACAGGGAATCCTGCCGGTTTTCGTACACGGTGCACAGGTCTGCGCAAAGGGTGATGCGCTGATCACTTTCTACCACTTCCGTGGCCCATTTGAGGCCAAAGACGGCGGGCTTGCCGAACTCCCGCGCCAGCGAAGCCAGCCGTGATCCCTGAAAACCGCGCTCCGCCACAATCCCGGCAGCGCGGTCAATGAGCGAACCCCAAATGTAATTGTCATCTGACACCACAAGGATACCGCCGGTGGGGAACCTGCGCGCGTCTTCCCAGCGGCGGGCCACCCAGGCAGGGCCGGATACGCGGCCCGGATTGACCGTAAATCCCCCTTCCAGCAGCAGGGCATCATCCAGCGCCCTGGCTGGTTCCGGCAAGGCGGGTTCTTCCTCCTGCGGCAAGGACATGGGGCGCGCCATAAGCATAAAAACCCGACCCTCCGGGTTGCACACCCAGGTGAGCACCTCGGGCCTTCCGGCGGCTTCTTCCACTGCGAGGGCAAGCTCTGCGGCGCGTATGGCGGTGGCATCGTCCAGCACCGGACGCTTGGCTTTATAAGGACGGCGGTCTGTCACCGTGTGCGGCGCCGCGCGCGAAACACTTATGGCGTCCACCGGCAAGGTGGAATACTCCACCTCCTGCGGCAGCCCCGCGCACCCAAAGACGTGCACGTTCTCGCTGTGCGGGGTCAATGGCGCGGATGACTGGGCAATGCCGCCAAAACAGCCCTCATCCACCGCCATACAGGTGAGGCAGACGCCAGCCCCTCCTTCCGTCAGCCCGCGAGCACGGCGGTAAACCAGAGCCTGAGCGCGCTGCTTGCTGGACAGGGTTACGCGCACCGCACGCAAAATATCATCGTCATGCGCCTGCAACGAAACAGGCGGCCCCCAAAGTACAACGCCGCAGCCTTCGCCCTCGCCCGCGGCAGGCGGCCATACGCGCCCGCGCAGCAAAAGCTGCATGGGCTTGCTGCAAAGGCCGCGTAAACGCTGTACCTGCTCAAGGATAGCTGCGGCAAGGTCTTCCGGCAGGGGGGTTCCCTCCACCAGCGCGCCCAGCTTTTTGGAAAGCCGCGCCAGATGGTTTGGGGCCAGGCCGCCAGCAGCCTGAATGCAGCGGTTGATCTCGCTTTGCAGGTCGCCGCTCTGAAAATAGTGCTGACACCCCGCCGCCGTGACCACAAAGCCCTGCGGCACGGCACCGGGAAAAATGGGGCGCAGTTTTTCAAGCCGGGCGGTTGCCGGGTCCACCAGCACCCGCCCCTCGCTGTGCAGGGTTGCCAGACATCCGGCATCGTCCTGACACAGGGGAACAACCAGCGGCCCGAGCAGGCAGGCTTCCGGCTCGTATACTTCTTCCGCCACCAGCTTTTGCAGTTCACCAAAGCGGGCGTAAAGGGCCGGGCAAGGCGCGGGATCAAGCCGCTCAAGCTGCTTGATGCACTGAAAAACCTGGGTGGCCATAGAGGTGCAGAGCGCCCGCACACGATACAGGCCAAAGGGATGATCGCAGCAAAGCGTGTATTCCAGATCGGTCATGGTTTCCTGAAAGGCGTTCCATGCCGTAAGAAACAGGCGGAAGGAGTGGTGCCGCAAGGCAAAAAAGCGTTGGGCTTCCTCCGCCGCACTGACGGAAGAAGAGGAAACGGCTTCGTCGCCCCGGCGGGCGCCTCGCGTTAAAAAGCCCAACAGACGGCTCAGGGACATGGCGGCTCCACAAGATAAGGCTGTAAACCTGCGACAACGCGAAAAACCACGCCGCGCCAACAGTTACACATTGAACCTAGCACAGCACTAAGCCGCCTTCAAGCCGCATGTGACAGAATTCCCATTCTCAAAAAAACAAATGTGGAAAAGAAAATTATGGATAAAACTAAAGAGGCGCAACGCCGTTGGGCTGTTGCGGCACAGGCATGCCACCCTGCGGATTGCCTTGGGGATCGCCCTGCTGACCATCGTCCATATCGGCCAGAAGGCGTAACTGGGCCATGCACTGCTCCACAAACTGGGGTTCGCCCACATCCTGCCGCAAAAAGGCGTTGATGTCCGGCATCTTGGTAATTGCTGCGTCAATTTCCGCATTGGAGCCCTTGGCGTAGGCACCGATGTTGATCATGTCTTCCACGCGGCGGAAGGTGCTCATGCAGCGGGTGACAACGCGGCCTGCGAGAACATCCTGTCGGTCGCAGATATCGGAACGCAGACGGCTGATGGAACGCAGCACGTCAATGGCGGGAAAATGCCCCTGGTCGGCCAGATCGCGCGTAAGCACAATATGCCCGTCAAGGATGGAACGCACGGAGTCGGCGATGGGTTCGTTAAAGTCGTCGCCGTCCACAAGTACGGTATAAATTCCCGTGATGGTTCCCTTGGCGGAACGCCCCGCCCGCTCCAGCAGCTTGGGCAACTGGGCAAAAACCGAAGGCGTGTAGCCCTTGGTGGTGGGCGGCTCACCCACGGCCAGCCCCACTTCGCGGGCAGCCATGGCAAAACGGGTTACGGAGTCCATCATCAGCAGCACGTCCATGCCCTTGTCGCGGAAATATTCCGAAACAGCCGTGGCTGCGTAGGCCGCGCGCATGCGTACAAGAGGAGACTGGTCTGACGTGGCGATAACCAGCACGGAGCGGGCCATGCCCTCGGGGCCGAGGTCGCGCTCCATAAATTCCACAACTTCGCGCCCGCGTTCGCCAATGAGGGCAATGACGTTGACATCCGCACGGGTATAGCGGGCCATCATGCCCATGAGCGTGGATTTACCCACGCCCGAACCGGCCATGATGCCCACGCGCTGCCCCTTGCCAAGGGTCAGCAGGCTGTTTACCGAGCGCACGCCCACATCAAGAATATCGGTAATGCGCGGGCGTTGCAGGGGGCTTGGCGGATCGGCATAGATGGGCACCAGCTCGGGATTCCAGTGTTTGCGGGCCTCCTCAAGCCAGTGGGGCACAAAGGGGCGCTGCTCTTCCTGTTGGCGGATAAAATCCTCTCTGGAGCTTTCCCCAGAGGGCAGGGGCGAAACGTAGAGTTCCGCGCTTATGGGCGCACCGGCATCCAGTGGGGTACCAAAGGCGTCAAAGGCGCGGCCCAGCAAATCCGGCCCTACGGGGAACACCGGGGGCAGACTTGTGTTGCGGATACGGCTGCCGGGGCGGATGCCCCGCATGTCGCCATAGGGCATGAACAGAAGATTGCCTTCGCGAAAGCCCACTACTTCGGCGGCGATGCCGTTGTCGCCTTCATCGGGCAGCATGTGGCACACGGCCCCGAGGGGCGCGCGCAAACCGCTGCCCTCGGCCACTAGGCCCACGACCTTGTTGACCTTGCCGTAGAGGCGCACGGGAGTGCTTGTTTTGAGCAGCTTTATGCAGGAATCTGGGTCAAGCTTCATGGCTGGCTATCCCGGCTGGCCGTTGCCCGAGCCGGGCAGAAAGCCCCCGCTGACAAAGACGCTGGAAGAAGATTGCGAGACGTGTTCCTTTTCCTCTTCCGGCAGGGGAAAGAGCTCGTCCTCAAGCTCGGCAAGGCTGGGATTGGCATTGTGTTCCGCTGTCTGAGCATGGGCAGGTTGCGGAGCATGCGCCTGAGCAGGCTGCCCTTCAACACCATCATCAGGCTGCGCCACCGGGGCCGGGGATGATTCTGCAACCTGCCCGTCTGCCTGAACTCTGGGTTCTGGCATGGAATCCTGCATCATTTCGGGAGAGGCATTGGCAGAAGGAGCAGCGGCATCGGGCTGCGCGGCAACATCAGCTGGCGCAGGCTCCTGACCATGCTCAAAAGATTCAGCGGCAGCAACCGTATCAACAGCCCCAGACGCGGGCATAACTTCACCGGGCGCGAGGCCAGCGCCATCCTGTCCGGCAAAGGAGGCCTGCTCCGGCTGCGCATCTTGGGCCATATCTGGTGCAGATTCGTGCGCAAATTCCGGCCCAGATTCCGGCCCAGGTTCCAGCAAGGATTCAGCCTGAGTTTCTGCCGGATGTTCCGGCAACAGTTCCGGCTGACCCGCCGCACCCTCTGGCGCTGCCGCCAGTTCAGCCGCATCCACAGGCGCGGGTTCCGCAACAGGGGCAGCCTCGGGCACGACTTGCGTCAGCCGTGCAGATTCACGCGCAGCTGTGGCGCTCACCTCTTCACGCGCCCTTTCTTCCTCTGGGCGCGGCGGCAAGGTCAGATGCTCCAAAATGCCATTGACCATTTCACGGTAATGTTCGCGCAGATTCTCCACCGAACCGCTGACGCTCTCGGCCACAAGGCCGCCAGCCTCAACAGAAGGATCGCCGTTCACGATCCATTGACTCAGCTCGGGCACACGCTCGCGGGCGGCCCGAAACAGGTCGCTCACGGTATCCTCGTCATCGGGGTGCACGCGGATGCTCACGGTGGCGCGGTCTTCCAGCAATTGCAGGGAACCAAAGACCAGATTCTGCAAAATGCGCTGATGCTCGGCCTGCAAAATCCAGCCGGTTCCGGCCTCAACGGCCACGCGGGCCAGCTCGGCCAGTTCGTCGCGCCAGGCTTCGCCAAGGCTGTGCCGCTGCACCTCAAGAGCGCGCAGCATGTTGCCGAGCATCTGCCCCACATCAACGCGGAACTCCTTAAGCTCGGCCCCGGCCTGCTCCATGCCCGCCTGAAAGCCCTCGTTATGCGCATTGCTGTGGATAAACTCGGCTTCTTCGCGCAAATCGCGGGCCTTGCCGTGCTCGGCCTCGGCCTCGGCCAGTTCTGTCTGCGCCTGAGCCTTGAGTTCTTTCGCTTCGCGCGTGAACTGCTCCACGCGGGCCTGAGCCTCGGCCCCGGCCTCTTCCAGCACCTTTTGCCTTTCGGCGTAGGCTGCGCCAAGAATCTCACGCGCGCGTTCCTCGGCCCTGGCGCGCACCCGAGCAAGATAGTCCTCCTGCTGCAGGTGCTGGACGCGTTCACGGAGCAAGGGTTCCTGCATGGCATCAAGCTGCTGAGGTGTTGCCTCGCGCTCGCCCATGAAGATGGTGCCCCATTTTTTGCGCAACTGGTCTGACGCCATGCCGGGTTCCGATGGTTACAGATTCTGCGGCAGGCCGCTACACAAACACGTCGCCAGCGCCACGGCTGATGACAAGCTTGTTTTCGCCTTCAAGCCGCCGCACGATCTTGACGACGTTCTGCTGGGCCGACTCCACATCCGAAAGCTTGGCCGGGCCCATGAATTCCAGTTCTTCGCGAATCATGTTGCCCGCGCGTTCCGACATATTCTTGAAGAACTTTTCCTTGAGGTCGTCGCTGGCGCCGCGCAGGGCCAGGGTGAGATCTTCGTTGGAAATTTCCTTCAGCATTTCGCGTACGCCTCGGTCATCAATATTCTTGCAGTCCTCAAAGACAAACATGAGGTTGCGGATATCTTCGGCCATCTGCGCGGAATCTTCCTCAATTTCGGAGAGCACTTCCTCTTCGGTGGCGCGGTCCACAGCGTTGAGAATTTCTGCCACAGACTGTACGCCGCCCACTTTTTTGCCTTCCTTGCCGCCCATGGCGATAAGCTGGCTTGTGAGCACCTTGTCCACTTCCATAAGCATTTCTTCCGGCACGGCTTCAAGCCGCGCAAGGCGCATAAGCACCTCGGCGCGCACGCCTGCGGGAAGGTTTGTCAATAAATTGGCGGCCTGATCCGGATGCAAATGCCCAATAATGAGGGCCAAGGTTTGCGGATGCTCGTTGCGCAGGATCTGCGAAAGCAGCTTGGGGCTGACCGATTCCAGCTCGCGGAAGGGCGCGGGGCCGGTTTCAAGGCTCAGGGAGTCCATAACGTACTTGGCGGTTTCAGGATCAAGATTCTTGACCAGCAGGCGTTTCAGCGTTTCACTGCCGCCCGTGATCATATCCACGCCTTCAACCAGCGATTCGTGAAATTCGCGCAGCACTTCTTCGACTATTTCGCGCGGCACAGGCTCCAATTCCACGATAGCTCTGGAGATGTCGGCTATTTCCTGCCGGTCCATGCGTTTGAACACGTCAGCCGTGAATTTGTCGCCCATGGCGAGCAGCAGCACTGCAGTACGCTGTTTGCCGGTCAACTCCATCTCCTTACTCCTTCACCGAGATCCGCACTAGGCTGCTCGGGGTTGCTTATTCCTTGTCTGCAAGCCAGCGCTTGATAAGCCGCACGGCCTGATCCATATGCTGCTCGGTAATGTGGAAGAGCCGCATTTTCAATTCTTCAACGCGCTGATTGCTTTCTTTTTGCGCAAGGCGCAAGGCCTTGAGCTGCGAGAGCGTCGAGTTGCTTTCCGTCAATTGACGGTTCGGTGCTTTAGGCGGTAGCTGTTTCATCATTTTTCATCCAGCCGCGCACCAGCATCACCACCTGCTCCATATGATTATCAGAAAGGGTGAAAATGTGCGACTTCAAGGCTTCAATATCTTTGAAAACAAGTTCATCGTCTCCATCAGCTTCCGGCTCGTCCTCTGCCTTGGAGGCCTCTTCAAGAGCCTCATACAGAGCCAGCTGTTCTTCGGCTGCGGGCAGGCCTTCAAGCCCCTCAATCATTTCACCGGCTTCAACCTTGGGCCGGATGAGGGCCAAAACCACGGGCCGCACCACAAGCATGAGGAACAAAAAGGCCAGCAACGCGTTGAGCAGGGGCTTACCCAGCCGTTCGGCATAATCGGCCAGTATTTCGGCAAAATTGGGATCCTTGGGCGGCTCGGAATCCGTAAACGGAGCGGAGCTTACTTCCAGAGCATCGCCACGGGCCTTGTCCAGACCCACGGCATTGGTAACAAGCTGGCGCACCCGCTCAAGGTCATCGGCCTTGCGCGGCACAAATGTCCACGCTCCGCTGGTCTTTTCATACGTCCCATCGATAAGGACTGCAACCGTCATACGCTTTAAATCGCCCACATTGGATACGATTTGCTGCTCTTCCTTGTTAATTTCGTAGTTGGTGGTACGGGTTTCGCGGCTGCCGTTCTGCTGTGAAACAGATCCGGCTATGCCATCACCACGGAAGTTGGCATCCGGCGAGCCACCCTCAAGATTCGAGCGGCCCTGCTGGGTTTCTTCACTGCGCTGCTCGCTGCGTACTGCGGTTTTTTCGGGGTCAAACAGTTCGCGGCGGATGGTGCGCTGGCTGAAATCCATATCCACATTGACCTTGGCGATAACTCGGCCAGGGCCAAACATGGGCTGCAACATTTCTTCAATGCGGCGTTCAAGGTTGCGCTGCACCTGCTGGCGGTGTTCCATCTGGGTGGAGCTTGCACCAGCGAGGCTGTCTGATTCCGGCTGATACAGCACCTTACCGCCATTGTCTGAAATGGAAACATGCGTTTTGTCCAACCCTTCAACAGCCATGAGCATCATGTTGAGGATGGCGTTGATCTCTTTCTGGTCGGGCTTGAGGTTGGGGCGCTTGAGCTTGAGCACAACTGAAGCAGAGGGGGACTGGCGTTCTTCCACAAACAGGCTGCGGTGCGGAATGACCAGATGCACGCGCGCGCTTTCCACATTGGGGAACTCGCTGATGGTGCGCGAAAGTTCACCCTGCAAGGCACGGGTGTAGTTTATTTTCTGCACAAAGTCGGTTTGCCCGACCTTGACCTTGTCAAAAATTTCAAAACCAATGCCCTGCCCCACAAGACCGCCTTCGCCCGCGATCTTGATGCGTTCATCGTACACAACTTCCTTGGGAACAAGAATGGTCTTTCCGTTGTCCGTAAGCTGGTACATGACCTTGTCGGCCTGGAGCGACTTGATGACAACGCTGGCGTCTTCGGCGCTGAGGTTGGAATACAGCACTTTCATGTCGGGCCGCGAGGCCCAGACAGAAAGGCCAATGGCCGCAGAGCTGATGAAGACAAATCCACCCAGAACCATCACGCGTTGCGCAACGCTCATTCTGGCCCAGACTGCCTTGATGGAATTGACAAGTTGCATAAGAAAAGCCGGCATATGGTTGCTCCTGCGAAGACGTGGCGTAATTCCGGCACTTTGGCCGGGCATATGCCCTGCCAAAGCAATTGCCATGCCACATTACAACATACTGAATTATATAATTTTTTAAAACAGTCCTCTGATCCATTCAAATTTGTGACGCTGCGCCAGAAACGCCTAATCCCCCAGGGCACAGCCCGTGGGGGATTAGGCGTTCAGGAGTATCACGCGCGGAAAGGAAAATCTGGAAGTTGTAAAATACACCTGCCCGAGCGTATCGCAACGTAAATAAACGCTCCGCGCCCAGGCTGGAACAGCTGCTCAGGCAGTTTCCTAGAACTGCATGCGGGAAATTTCCTTGTAGGCCTCAAGCACCTTGCCGCGCACGGCAGAGGTCAGCTTCATGGCCATGCTGGATTTCTGCATGGTGATCATGAGTTCGTGCACATTCTGGGTGCGGCCTGCGGCGAAATCTTCGATAGCCGCATTTTTGGCGCTGTCCAGTTCGTTAACCTTGTTGAGCGAACTTTTGATGGTGCCGGAAAAGCTGTTCTGCGGCGTCACCGGCGTGTGCGCCTGTGTGGGATATTTGATAAAATCCGCTTGGGCGCCAAAATTTTCGCCACGGTCAACGCTGTCGCGCAAAAGGCTCTGGTCAAGGGTTTTGGCAAACTGGGTCTGGCCGCCGATGGAGCCGCCCTGCTGCAGGCCGCTCTGCACCTTGCTGAAATTCTGCACTGCCTCGCTGTACGCCCGCATGCCAACTGCCTGAATGCTCATAACAACCTCCGCGCTCCAAAAAAATCTTTTTTATGCTGTCATCGTGGTCATGGCTTAGGGGCTGCTTCTAAATAAAAAATTTTGCGCCGAGGACAAGGAAAACAGTGTTTTTTTACGACAGGAGTGGACGCTTTCTGTCCATGACTGGAGTAAAAAATGCTGGATGACGCAGTGATCGGCCAAAAGAATTATTTAGTAACAGACCCTAGCGGCCAATATCCAAAGCCTTGATGAACATGCCCTTGACGGCATCCACTGTGGTGACGTTGGCCTCGTAGTTGCGCTGGGCAGTCATGAGGTTGGCCATTTCCTCAACCACGTTGATATCGGGGTACATGACGTAGCCTTCCGCATTGGCGTCAGGATTGCCTGGCTCGTACACACGCTTGAAGGGCCGGTTGTCCATGGTCACGGCAGAAACACGCACGCCCTGCACCGCCCTGTCGAGGGCCGAACGCATGTGGATGGAAAAAGGATCATCCACATCAGCCGTTTGCTGCACCACGCTACGCCGACGGTACGGCCCGCCCTGGGGCGTGCGCGTTGTCTTGGCGTTGGCAAGGTTCATCGAAATGGTGTTGATGCGGGTGCGGTCGGCTGCAAGGCCGGACGCGCTGATATCAAATGCCGTCATGAAGTCCATGGCTTCCTCCTACACTGTCCGCTGCCGGGGTTCTTATGCCGCGTATGGAAGCGGCGCGGCGGCGGGCAAAAATCAGGACTGCTTGCCATCCTGAATGATGTTGTTCAGTCCTTCAAAAGACTTGCTCATCACCTGGGTAAGCGCTGTGTACTGCAACTGGTTCTTGGCGTGCTTGGCCATTTCTTTATCAATATTCACGCGGTCTTCGCCGTGAACAACACGCGGTTTGACCGCCATATCCCATTCCGGCCCAAAAGAATCAGGCCTGAAAGCCGTGGGCATATGAGAAGATTCCGTGCGGGTCATCTCCCCGCTGGAATCAAGCCCAAGGGCCGATTGCAGTTCTTTTTCAAAAGACAGTTCGCGCGGCTTGTAGTTGGGCGTCTCCACGTTGGCGATATTGCCCGAGATGACGTTTTGCCGCTGCAACTGCATATCCATGACCTTGCCCACAAGGCCTATCTGCATATTGAACATTGATTTCATACTACGTACCCCCGTGGTTCACGGAAATCTGCTTGCCAAGCCTTTAGCAACAAGCGTTCCACAATATAAAAAGCATGTAATTAAGATATGTTAAAAAACAAAGAACGGGCAGAGGTCGGTATTTTGACAGACGCAGGGAGTTCCGGCAGGCCAGAACGCAAGCGCAAAAAACAAAAAACCCGCCCGAAAATCCGGGCGGGGTCAATCTGGCAGGAATGGACGAACTGCGGCTTACAGTTTCATCTGGGCATCGGTAACGCCCAGAGCGTGCAACTGCAAATAGATGCGGGCGCAGGCTTCCGCATCCGACCCTGCATGGTGGTGGTTCAGCGCTATGCCAAAGTAGGCACTCACGCTGCTGAGCTTTTTGGAGGCAAGCGGCAAACTGCGGCGGGAGCCTTTGAGCGTACACAAAAAAGGCGCACAGGGTTCCTGCACTCCCACTGCATGGCAGCTTGCGGCAAGCACACGCTTGTCAAAGGAGGCATTGTGCGCAAGCAGGCTGCCCGCCCCTTC
Source organism: Desulfovibrio intestinivivus (assembly GCF_053570665.1). Taxonomy (NCBI): domain Bacteria; kingdom Pseudomonadati; phylum Thermodesulfobacteriota; class Desulfovibrionia; order Desulfovibrionales; family Desulfovibrionaceae; genus Desulfovibrio; species Desulfovibrio intestinivivus. The sequence goes on from NZ_JBRBQT010000001.1 coordinate 3,184,325, forward strand.
AAGAAAGGCATCTATTTGCGGCCACAGTTCGGCAAAAGTGGGCGCATCCTTCAGCATGGGCCAGGTCAAACCGTGGATCTCGGTAAACATCACGCGAGATGACGGCGGCCTGATGAGGCTGTAAAAAATATCGGTCACGCTGCCCTGCTCAATACGAGCAAGGCCCACGGCGCAAGCGCTGTGGGCCGAGTAGCCGGAAGTTTCAAAATCAATAGCTACACTACGGCTCAAATCTGTAGAAACCACACTTACTCTTTTGCAGCTTTGTGGGCGGCTTCGGCCAAACGCGCCTTGATATAGTCGCGCATGACGGCATCGTCGTCCTCGAGGTTAAAGCAACGGGCGTCTTCGCCCATGAGGCCGCCGGGCACAAAGTCGCCCTTTTCGCCGGGGTCAGAGACCATTTCGTCATAAAAACAAATGGAAAGCCAGCGGCTTGCCGGTTCATCATCCACCACATCCAGCAGCACAAAGAGTACACGTTCGGTCTGTACGCTGTGGCGCGCCCGCAGGGAATAACTTACGCCGGGCCGGGCCTTGAAGGTAAAGGAAATATTGCTGTGCGCGGCCAGAAAATTCATGTATTCCGTAAATGATTTCTTGATGTTAAGCGGGTCATCCTGCCAGGAATCAAGAAATTTACGCAGTTCTTCGGAACCTGTAACTTCCATACGCGCTCCTTTTATGGGTTACGGCGGCGTGTCAGCGGGTCCATTGCCAAGGGGGGGTGCCAATGTTCAGCCCCCAAATGCCACGCCTGTCCAATACCGCCTGATGTTCCTGAATAAGCCAGCGGCGGCAAAAAATGGCCCTGCACTTCTGCCTGTCCACCCAGGCCAGACCTTCCATCACCAGCTTGTAGTTGACGGAATCACCGCCCACCTGCACAAGCGCGGTAATGGGGCCTGCTTCGAGCTGCCCCACGTCTTCAACGTCCACTTTGGCTCCCTTGGGCATCATGCGCTGCAAATAGGCCAGCGCCTGAGGCCCGTAAGGCTGCCTGAGACTGGGAGCTTCAATGCCGTAAAAAACCAGCACCTTCTCAGGTTCTTCACTGTCTTTCTTGGTGCTGACTGAAATGGTATTTCCGTCTTCCACACTTACCACATACGCATTCCACGTTGTAGCCGCAGCAGCTGGAGACACAGCCAGAACCATAAGGATTATATTTGCAAAAAGCCGGTTGAGCATTGCTGAACCCCTCGGTAAAGGCCTGCAAATGTGCGCCAGCAGATAATGCCTGTGCCGCCAGACCTTTGTCAAGGCAGGCGGCACAGGCATCAAGGAGGGGAATCAGAAATCAAACAGTATTGCTACCCCCAGACAGTGCGTCCTATCTGGTAGGCGGCCGTGGCTACAGCAAAGGCCAGAGCAGTGTTGAACACAATGCTGAACGCCACCCAGCCCCAACTGCCAGCCTCTTGCCGAATGACCACAAGGGCCACAAAGCAGGGGGAATACAGCAGTACGAAGAGCATCAGGGAAAGCGCGGTGGCCTTTGACCATGCTTCATCACCCTTGAGGCGCTCCGCCAGGGGGGCAGCGTCTTCGGGATCCTGGTCGCCCATGGCGTAGGCAGTGCCCATTGTGGCAACAACTGCTTCCTTGGCGGCCACACCGGCCAGCAGGGCTATGTCGGTGCGCCAGTCAAAGCCCATGGGGCGGGTGGCAGGTTCCACGGCCTTGCCAAGACGGCCAGCCACGGAGAAGGCCAAGGCTTCTTCCTTAAGTTCGTTGCGCACGTTGCCAAGTTCTTCTTCGATGGGGGCGCGGGCTTCGTCACCCTCAGGGATAGCCGCGATCTTTTCCTCAAGCTGGGCGATCTGTGCGTCAAAGGGGGCGGACTTGTCTTCCGGCAGACCGGGGAAGGTCATGGCGGCCCAGATCAGGATAGAAATGGCCACCAGCACGGTACCGGCCTTCTTGAGGTACATCCAGGCGCGTTCCCAGCAGTGCAGCAAAAGGCTCATGAGAGTAGGCATGCGGTACGGGGGCAGCTCCATAACAAAGGGAGTGGCCTCGCCCTTGACGATGGAAGAGCGCAGCAGGCGCGCCACCAACAGAGCCATGACCCAACCGGTTATCATGATAAGGAACATGACGGTGGGGGCGCTGTCAGGAAAGAATGCCCCGGCCAGCAGCAAGAACACAGGCAGCTTTGCTCCGCAGGTCATGTAAGGCAGCGTCAGCAGGGTTGCCAGTTTTTCCTTTGGGCTGCGCAGGGTACGGGTCGCCATAACGCCGGGGATGGCGCAACCGCCCGCAATACCGCCAGCGATAATATAGGGCATGACCGATGCGCCGTGCAGGCCGAAAAAGCGGAAGATGCGGTCCATCATGTAGGCCACGCGGGCCATGTAGCCGCTGTCTTCCATAAAGGAGATAAGCGCAAACATGATGAGGATGAGCGGCACAAAGCTGACCACGCCACCAACACCCGCGATGATGCCGTCAACAATAAGCGACTGGGCAAAACCCTCGGGCAGCAGCATTGTGCAGGTATCTCCCAGCCATTTAAAGCCGTCTTCAACCCAGCCTTTGGGGTAATCGCCCACAGTAAAGGTCACCTGAAACATGAGGTAGAGCACGCCGATCATGATCAGCGGCCCAAGAAAGGCGTTGGTGAGTACCTTGTCCAGCTTGTCTGAAAGGGCCAGTCGGTCCTTGCCGGCGTCCTGGGTCACGATGCCGTCGCGCAGGAGGCTGCGGATAAAGCCGTAACGGTAATCTGTGATGATGGATTCAAGATTGGCGTTGAGCGTGCTGCGCACATGAGCTGCAGCCTTTTTGCGCATGCCCTCAAGCTCTTCGGCCAGGGCGGCATTGGCGGAGCGAACCTCGCTCATGATCTCGCTGTCGCCTTCAAGCATTTTGAGGGCAACCCAGTGTGGCATATACTTTTTGGCAAACAGCCCACTGTCTTCGATACGCTTTTCCATATCCAGCAGCACAGGGTCAATATCGCTGCCATAAGAAATACGCAGGGCATTGGCCTTGCCCTCCTGCGCCAACCTGATGGCGACAGCCATGGCTTCATCAAGCCCCTCGCCAGAGCGTGCCACCATGGGCAGCACGGGAATGCCCAGCAGTTCACTAAGGCGCTCCATATCTATATGGATGCCTGCGGCGCGGGCTTCGTCCATCATGTTGCAGCCCAGCACTACGGGGATGCCCATTTCGAGCATCTGCACGGTAAGCAGCATGTTGCGCTCAAGGGCCGAGGAGTCCACAACGTCAATAACGGCCTGCACATTGCCAGCCGCCAGCTCGCGGCGCGCCACCAGTTCTTCCATGGAATAGGCGGTCAGCGAATACGTGCCGGGCAGGTCAACCACGGTAACCTGCTTGCCGCCCACGGTGATGTGCCCTTCTTTTCTGTCAACCGTAACACCGGGATAGTTGCCCACATGCTGTCGGGCACCAGTGTAGCCGTTGAAAACCGTTGTCTTGCCGCAGTTGGGATTGCCAGCAAGAGCTATCCGCAGCTTTCCATCAGCGTTGAAATTGGCATCATCGGGATTATTAAACTGCCGAACCGCGCTCATGCACGCACCTCCCCCATGCTATAAACAGACTGACGCCGCACTTGCGACATCCCAGCCATTACCGCGAACAAAAATTTGTTCATACCAGCCTTCCTGCCAGCAGCCTTGCCGTCATACGGCTTGCCTTTTCCGACCTGTTTTCGATCCTGCCGAAGTGTCTCAGGAAAGGCGCTGCTCAAAAAATTGAAATTCAATTCCAAAGTCCTGATTGATTTAGCTACCTGCCCCCCAAATGTCAAGCGATGGATACTAATTTTCCGCAACTTTACTCAGCCAATTGAGCTCATGCCCAATACACCCGCGCCCAGCCAGATTCCCCCCGCCTCAAATATTGCCCCAAGCAGTGACCTGCAAAAAACGGGAGGCCGCCGACCTTGGTCAACGGCCTCCCATCCCGTCACCGGGTTGGCAGTTCTGCATTAGAGAACGCTCCTTCAGCAGCCTATGCGCCCTTGAGGCATTCACGCAGGGAAGATACGCCGCACGAATGAACCATCTGCAGAGGGATGTTGCGCGAGCGCGCCACCTGCACGGCCTTGCGTTTGGCTTCGTGCGAAATTTTGTTGGTGAACACGATCATGGCGTCAGGGTTGCCGATTTTGTCCACAAAATTGCGCTCATTGCGGGTAATGAACTTCAGGGAATGTCCGTCCTGCTCCGCCGCCGCCATGTAGTCTTGTTTCAGTCGGTCCATACCGCCTATCAGGGTTACGCACATATGATCCTCCGTCTTTTGCCGCACTGCTCAATTTTGCGCGGGTGGTGTTGCTGTGTGTCTTTCTTTTAATTGAAAACGAATTTCAAAGTCAAGAGGTCTGGATCATATTTTTGAAAATAAATTTCAATATAAATAACAAGGGCGCTCTCCCCTGCGGAAAAGCGCCCTGATTTTGTGCAAAGGACGATAAAAAAGCTTCTATTCCCAGCTACTTCCAGAGGGCCAGAAATTCGGCGGCGCTGTTGCCTGCGTCAATATGTTTGAGCAGGGCGCTGCCAAAAACAACGGCGTCGGGCCGCGCATCGGGCGAAAGAGCCTCAAGCTGCGAAGGCTCGCGCAGCCCAAAGCCAAGAGCCAGCGGCAGCTTGAAGGCAGAACGCGCACGCCGCATGGTCACTGCCACCTGGGGCGCAAGGTCGTTGCGTTCGCCAGTGATGCCCATGACCGAAACCACGTACACATAGCCTTCGCCCACGCTGTCATAGAGGGCCATGCGCTCCGCGCTGGTATTGGGGCCAACCAGAGGAATGAGGGCAATGCCTTCTTTTTTCAGGGCGTCACGCAGTGGCCCGGCCTCTTCATAGGGCAGGTCAGGCACGATAAAACCGTGCACGCCGCCGCGCGCGGCGTCCCGCGCCAGCTTTTCGTAGCCATATTGCAGAAAAGGATTCAGGTAGCCCATGAGTACCACACCAGCCTGAATTAGCCCCTTGCGTTCAATGAGTTCTTCCAGAATGCCGCGCAGGCTTACGCCATCGCTCAGGGCGCGGCGCGAGGCGTCTTCCACCACCGGGCCATCTGCCACAGGGTCGGAAAAGGGCACGCCGATTTCGATGATATCCGCGCCGCCTTCGTCCAGTTCCATCAGCGTGGGCCAAAACGTGGACTGATCGGGAAAGCCCGCCGTCAAAAAGGGAATCAGTGCCGGGCGACCGGCTGCCTTGGCATCGCGGATTTTCTGTTCAAGAATATTCATGACTACACCTCTTCCTGGCCCTGCGCCGCAAAGCCCAGCGCCTTGTTGACAATGCCCAGATCCTTGTCGCCGCGGCCAGACAGGTTCACCACCACCTGATCGCCTTTTTTGAATTCCTGCGGGTGGTCGAGCACCCAGGCAAGAGCGTGCGAAGATTCAAGCGCGGGCAGGATGCCCTCTGCACGGCACAGGCGCTGGAAGGCGTTGAGCGCGTTGGCGTCCTTGACCATGCCGTAATGGACGCGCCCGATTTTTTGCAGCCATGAATGTTCTGGCCCCACGCCGGGATAATCCAGCCCGGCGGAAATGGAGTGCGAGGGTTCAACCTGACCGTCTTCGTTTTGCAGCAGCATGCTGTACGAACCGTGCAGAACACCGGGGGTGCCAAGATTCAGCGGGGCGGAATTGAAGCAGCCAGTCTCGCCCGTGCCTGCCGCCTCCACGCCGATGATGCGCACGCTGGCGTCATCCACAAAGGGATGGAACATGCCGATGGCGTTGGAACCGCCGCCCACGCAGGCAACCACGGCATCAGGCAGCCGTCCGGTTCTTTCCAGCATCTGGGCGCGGGTTTCACGGCCAATGACGCTTTGCAGCATGCGCACCAGCTTGGGGAAGGGGTGCGGCCCGGCAGCGGTGCCAAAGCAGTAATGGGTTGTTTTCTGGCTGCCGATCCAGGCGCGCAAGGCCTCGTTGATGGCGTCCTTGAGGGTGCGGGTGCCGCTTTCCACCGCATGTACGGTAGCGCCCAGCAGCTTCATGCGCATGACGTTGGGGGCCTGGCGCACCACGTCTTCCGCTCCCATATATATGGTGCATTCCAGACCCAGGCGGGCGGCAGCGGCAGCGGTGGCAACGCCGTGCTGGCCAGCGCCGGTTTCCGCCACCAGGGCTGTTTTGCCCATGTACTTGGCAAGCAGGGCCTGCCCAAGGGTGTTGTTGACCTTGTGCGCGCCCGTATGCAGCAGATCCTCGCGCTTGAGCCACAGGTCAAAACCCACCTCGCCCGAAAGCGTGGGGCAATAGGTCAGCGGTGTTTCACGCCCGGCATAATTGAACAGCAGGTCTTTCAGCTCTGCCTGAAACTTATCGGTGGGATAAATGTCGCGCATGGCCGCTTCCACTTCCATAAGGGGCGGCATAAGCAGTTCGGGAACAAAGCAGCCGCCGAACTCACCAAAGTAACTGTCTTTCATAGCGAATACCCATTGCCTTTGGAGTTTGCGGCCATGAATGCAGCCGCCATTTTTTCCCTGTTTTTACACCCCGGCGCGTCTTCCACGCCGGAATTGAAATCCACCCCGGCAGGCGCGCACATGCCTACGGCCTTTGCCACATTGGCTGCGCTCAATCCCCCGGCAAGCAGCCAGGGATGCGCCGGGCGCAGGCTGGCCAGATCCGACCAGTCCAGCTTGTGCCCGCTGCCGCCGCCTTTCAGCCCCGCGTCAAGCAGGTAATAGGCGCAGGCTTCGGCATTGCGTTGTAAATCATTGTACAACAAAGCGCGGTGGGTGTAACGATCGGGCCAGAGCACCCGAATGACGCGCTCCGCGCCGATGGCGCGGGCGCATTCCACACTCTGGTGACCGTGCAGTTGCGCATAATCAAGCCGGGCTTCGTCCATGATGCGCCGGATTTCATCCGAACCCTGATTTACAAAAACGCCCACCCGCAGCATGGATCCACTGCCCAAGGCTGCCGCCTGCGCAACCGTCACGCCGCGCGGGCTGCGGGGGTGAAAAATAAAACCGCACATGGCAGCCCCTAGGCTGGCCGCATGGTCAACATCCTCTTGCCGTGTGAGGCCGCAGAACTTGATCAGCATGTGCAATCTCCCTCAGTTTTGGCCGCAGCTCCCAGCAGGGCCGCCAAGGCCTCGCCCGGAGCGCCGCCTTCCATCAGGGCGCTGCCCACAAGGGCGGCGTGATACCCCGCAGCTGCCGCTGCCCGCAGATGCTCTGCGCTACTCATGCCGCTGGCTGCAATCCACAGTTCGCCATTGGCTGGCGGGCAGGACTGTATCAGTTGCAGGCAGGCATCGCGATCCACCGCAAGGCTTTCCAGATCGCGGGCGTTGACCTGTATGATGCGCGCCCCGCTCTCGCGGGCAAGGCGCAGGTCTTCGGCATCAAATATCTCCACCACTGCCTGAATGCCGTAGCCCTCCGCCTGTTCGCGCAGGGCGCGCAAGGTCGCGGCGTCCGGCGTCAGGCGCACAATGAGCAACAATGCCGAGGCTGGCGTGGCTGCCGTGGCCCGCACCTGCAAAGGATCAAAAATAAAATCCTTGCGCAGCAGAGGCACACGCGGCCCACTGTAGAGCGCCGGGTCAGCGGCGCGGGCCAAATATTCCAGGCGCCCGCGAAAAAAGGTTTCTTCCGTCAGCACCGATACTGCGCTGGCCCCTGCGGCGGTATACTGGCGCGCCACATCTTCCACAGCCAGACTCTCGCAGATCACGCCGCGCGAGGGCGAGGCCCGCTTGTATTCCGCCACCACCGCCAGAGGGCAGCCGGGTACGCGGAGGGTCAGGGCCGCAGCAAAGTCTGGGCGCTGGCCTTCGTATACTGCGGGCAGAGCGCCCTGTGCTTCCAAAGCACGCAGAGCCTCTACCTCAGCCTCCTTGGCCTTGCGAAAGCGCTCAAGCAGCATTGAGCACCTTCCTGCCCACACCGGCGCTCACGGCCTCACGGGCGCGGGCCATGCACAGGGCCATATCCATCTTTTCTTCCAGCAGGTAGATGGCAAGCCCCACATTGAGCACCACCATGTCCATCATGGCGCGCGGCCCCTGCCCGTTGAGAATATCCTTGAGCACGGCCACGGCTTCTTCCTTGCCGCTCACGGCCAGGTCTTCCACAGTGCAGGATGCAATGCCGAATTCCTGCGGGTCAAGCATCATGGGCGTCACCTTGCCATTGTGCAGCAGGGCCATCTTGGTGGGGCCGATGGGCGTTACCTCGTCATAGTTGCCCGAACCGCAGACCACGGCGGCGCGGTGCAGGGGTGACTGCATGAGTGTTTCGGCCACCAGCTCCACCAGTTCGGGCCGCGCCACGCCCATGAGCAGATGGCTGGGCCGCGCCGGGTTAATCATGGGGCCAAGAATGTTGAACAGGGTCCGCACGCCCATCTCCTTGCGCACAGGGCCGATATTGGCAAAGGAAGGATGAAAGTACGGGGCAAATATAAAGGCGAAATTACGCTTTTTGACCATCTCCGCCACGGAGGCGGGATCTTTTTCCAGCGTGATGCCGAGGGCTTCCAAAGCATCCGCGCTGCCGCACTTGGACGAAACCGCGCGGTTGCCGTGCTTGACCACCCTGTAGCCCATACCTGCCAGCGTCAGAGATGAAGCCGTGGAACAGTTGAAGGAATGACGTCCATCCCCGCCGGTGCCCACCACATCAATGGTTGTTCCCGAAATGCCGTCCACGCGCACGGCGCGGGCCAGAGCGGCGCGCGTGGCGTGAGCAAGTTCAAGGGCGCTCTCGCCCTTCATGCGCAGCCCCATGAGGAAGCCGCCCGCCTGCGCCGGGGTCATCTTGCCGTCCATGAGGGCCGCAAAACCCGCCGCCGCCATTTCGGCGGAGAGGTCTTCCCGGCGGGCCAGACGCTCAAGAATACCGGAGAAGTCGGAGGTTTCCGCACCTGTGCCAAGGATGCTCTGCGGGAAGTTGCCTAGCAGACGCAGGCCGTCCGGCGTAAGCACGGACTCGGGGTGGAACTGCACGCCAACCCACGGGCGGTCATTGTAGCGCAGGGCCATAACTTCGCCTTCGGGAGCGCGGGCAGTGACCGTAAAACGGGGATTTTCCGCGTCTTCATCGGCGCGCACCACAAGGGAGTGGTAGCGGCCCACGCGCATGGGGTTGGGCAGGCCCAAAAACATGCCAGTGCCGTCGTGCACGATTTCAGACTGTTTGCCGTGCATGATGCACGGGCCGACCTCAACCTTGGCCCCGGCATGCAGCCCCAAAAGCTGATGCCCAAGGCACACGCCCAGCACGGGAATGCGCGGGCTGAGGCGTTTGAGGAACTCCGGGCAAAGCCCCGCATCGGCGGGATGCCCCGGCCCTGGCGAAATGCAGACCATGGAAAGCTCGGGATTCACCGCCATGTCCAGCACGGCGGGGTCATCGTTGCGCAGCACCACGGGCTTGTGGCCCAAGGCGTAAAAAGCCTGCACAAGATTGTAGGTAAAGGAGTCGTAATTATCGATGAGCAGAAACATATTCTTCGTCCTCCGCACGCAGGGCCAGGCGCATGATGGCTGATTTGTTGCACACTTCCTTCCATTCCAGATCGGGATCGGAGTCATGCACGATGCCTCCGCCCGCCTGCCAGAAGAGCTTGCCGTCACGCATCCACATGCTGCGGATGGTGATGCCTGTATCAAGGTTCACGCTGTCCTTGTCCAGACCAAGCCAACCGATGCAGCCAGCGTAAGGGCCACGCGCGCGGCCTTCCACCTCGCGGATGATTTCCATGGCCCGCACCTTGGGCGCGCCCGAAACCGTACCCGCCGGGAAGGTGGCCGCCAGCACGTCCAGGGCGTCCAGGCCTTCCTCAAGCCGGGCGCTGACCCGACTGGTGAGGTGCATGACGTGGGAGTAGCGCTCAACTTCCATGTAGCGCTCCAGATTCACTGAGCCGGGCTGGGCCACGCGGCCAAGATCGTTGCGGCCAAGGTCGACCAGCATGACATGCTCGGCGCGTTCCTTGGGGTCGTCCCGCAGTTCGGCGGCAAGGGCGGCGTCTTCAAGGTCGTCCGCGCCGCGTTTGCGCGTGCCTGCAATGGGCGAAAGCTGCAAATGCCCCGCCGTGCAACGCACCATGACCTCGGGCGAAGAACCGAAAAGCGTCAGCTCGGGAAAGCGCATGTAGAACATGTAGGGAGAGGCGTTGAACCGGCGCATGCGGCGGTACAGTTCAAAGGGATTGCCCTCAAAAGGCGTGGAAAACCGCACGGAAGGCACAACCTGAATGGCCTCGCCCTGGCGCAGCATTTCCTTGATGCGGCGCACGTAATCCTTGTAGCCTTCCTCGCCGGGTTCGGCGCAGACATTGTCGGGATTGATGCGCACGGCCCCGGCCTGCCCCGTGGCGCGGGCTTCAAGTGATTCACGCGAGCTTTGCAGCGCACGGTGTTCGCCCAGGCTCACCTGACAGAGCCGGTTGTACAAATGGTCGAACACAAGCACGGTCGACGGCAGCATGAGCAGGCAGTCGGCCTCGCTCTGCGGCATGACAGGGGCCAGCTTGGGGTTGAACAGACCCGCCATGCCAAAGCCTAGATACCCGTAAAGAGCGCGGGTAATGGGCGGCAGATTTGTGATGTTGACCGGGCCATCTATGGTCAGCGCAGCCATGAGCGCCCGCAGGCCGTCCACAAAGGGTTTGCCCTCAAAGCGCGCCAGGGGGGTTAAGCTGTCGTTGCGGATGTCCAGTGCAAGCTTGCCATCGCGGCAGGAGATGAACAAAGCCGCATCGCAGGCCAGGATGCTGTAACGGCCCCAGCGACCGTCCACTTCGGCGCTTTCAAGCAAGATGCCGTTACCGGCCCCGACCATACCCATGAATAGGCTGATGGGCGTGTCCATATCCGCTGGCAACCAGCGGGCGGTTTGTTGCAGCGTCAGCATATGCTGCGCATCACCGTTATCTTTCATCTGGCGCATCCTTTGGGTTTTTGTGCCTGAAAAACAAAAAACGCCGTCTCCCTTGGGGAGACGGCGTCTACTTACGACAATGCCAACGTACCGGAACTATTAAGCCCGCACGTCTCCCCCACGCAGTTGGATGCGCCACCACCAGCCTTTGAAGCTGTTAAAAATGGTGTTGGAGAAAACGTTCATATAAATGCCTAGTTCCTTATGTTTCAAGTCACCCTACGCATCCAGCCGCAGGCTGTCAACAACGCAGGGCGGTTTTTCAGTAAATTTCCGTTACAGCCTCAGCTATGGCAAGCGGGAGGGCACGCCCGAAGCGGCTTTGCCCTCCCTGCCTCCTCGGCCTACTTGCCGAACAGAATTTCCTGATAATTGGGCAGCGCCCACAGGTCGTCAGCCACGCGCACTTCAAGCATGTCCGCGTAGCGGCGCACTTCAAGCATACGGGGCAGCACATATTCGCGATAGCTCAGGGCGGCCTCAAAGCCGTAGCCCAGGCTGTCCGCCTTGGCCAGCACTTCTTCAAGCTGGCCGCAGGCATCCTGCATGAGGCGCAGATTTGAAGTGATTTCGGCCAGGGTCACAGTTTTGGGATCCTTGCCGATGGCGCGCATGTTGGCCGCGGCAGCGGCCAGTTCACCCTGATAGCGCATGCCCGCAGGGTAAATGATGGTGTGGGCCATGCGGATAACCAGATTGGCCTCGGTACGCACGGTCTTGCAGTACTGCTCAAGGTAGATTTCCTGCCGCGCCTTGAGTTCGGCCTTGTTAAGCACGCCAGCCTTTTCATAAAGGCTGACCACTTCGGGCTTGGTCAGTTCGGCCAGAGCCTCGGGGGTGGTGCGCAGGTTGGGCAGGCCACGGCGCTCGGCTTCCTTGTGCCATACTTCGGAATAGCCGTCGCCGTTGAAGATAACGGCGCTGTGCTCGTCAATGACATGGCTGATAAAGGATTCCAGGGCCTGATTGAAGGTCTTGCCCTGGGCCAGTTCCTTTTCAAGCCAGTCGGCTGCAAAGCCCAGCGAATCGGCCATCATGGTGTTGAGAGCGGTGATGGAACCCGCCGCAGACTGGCTGGAGCCAAGCGCGCGGAACTCGAACCTGTTGCCGGTAAAGGCCACGGGGCTTGTGCGGTTGCGGTCGCCGGGATCGGCGGGCAGCGGCGGCAGCGTATCCACGCCCAGATTAAGGGCACGGCCCGTGCGGCCACCGGCGGCGTTTTCAACGCGTCCGGCGCGGAAGGCTTCAAACACTTCCGTCAGCTGATCGCCAAGGAAGATGGACATGATGGCCGGCGGGGCCTCGTTGGCGCCCAGACGGTGGTCGTTGCTGGCGCTGGCGACGGTTGCGCGCAGCAGACCGCCAAACTTGTGCACGGCACGGATCATGGCGGCGCAGAACACCAGGAACTTGGCGTTGGCATGCGGGGTTTCGCCGGGATCAAACAGGGTGCCCAGCTCCGCATTGCCGATGGAATAGTTCAGATGCTTGCCCGAGCCGTTCACGCCCGCAAAGGGTTTTTCGTGCAGCAGGCACTTGAGGCCGTAGCGCTTTGCCACGTTGCGCAGCTTGGCCATGATGATGTGGTTGTGGTCAACCGCGAGGTTGCTCACCTCAAAGAGGGGCGCGATTTCGTACTGGCTGGGGGCCACTTCGTTGTGGCGGGTACGCACGGGCACGCCCAGCTTGTACAGTTCGCGCTCCACTTCCATCATGTACGAAAGCACACGCTGCGGGATAACGCCAAAATACTGGTCGCTGAATTCCTGCCCCTTGGCCGGACGCGCGCCAAACAGGGAACGCCCGGCGATCTGGAGGTCGGGGCGGGCAAAATTGAAGTTGTGGTCAATGCAGAAATATTCCTGCTCAAGCCCGGCGTAGGAAACAATGGGCAGCGGCGTATCTTCGCCAAAGAGCGCCAGCACGCGATGCGCCTCGCGGTTCAGGGCCTGGCCGGAACGCAGCATGGGCGTTTTTTTGTCCAGGGCAACACCCGTCCACGAAAGGAACATGGTGGGGATGCACAGGAAGGTGCCGTTGGGGTTCTCCATGATGTAGGCGGGGCTGGTCACATCCCATGCGGTGTAGCCGCGCGCCTCAAAGGTGGAGCGCAGGCCGCCGGAGGGGAAGGACGAAGCGTCAGGTTCGCCGCGAATAAGCATGGAGCCGGAAAATTCGGCGATCACGCCGCCAGATCCGTCGGGCATCAGGAAGCTGTCGTGCTTTTCGGCAGTCTGCCCGGTGAGGGGATAAAAAATGTGGGTAAAGTGGGTGGCACCCTTTTCAATGGCCCAGTCTTTCATGACTGCGGCAACGGTATCGGCGATGGCGGGGTCCATGCGTTCGCCGAATTCAATGGTTTTACGCAGCGCCTTGTACACGCTCTTGGGCAGGCGTTCACGCATGATGCGGTCATTGAACACGTTGCACCCGAAAATATCGGTGGGTTTGGTGTCCACAAAATTCAGGGGGGCCGCTTCGGGTTTGTAAGTAGTGATGGCCTCAATGGCGCTTTGTCTGGCGGATTTGCTGCTCATGGACGAACCTCGCGCTCAGGGCTGACGCAGTGTTGGGGGTGCCGATATTCCCGCTTATGGCGGTTGGATTTATGCCGCTGCATGCAAACCACAAAACGCCCGCGCCCGTGCTGCCCTGGCGCACGCGGACAAGGGGGGCTGTTGCAGAGGCCTTGCGGACGCCCTGCAGACGCCCGCACCAAAGCCATGATCTCCGGGCCTGACCGTGAAGGCCAGGCCCGGAACAGTATACTCTACCGGAACGCGCCCTGGAGCTGCCCGCCACTACACAAAGCCAGCCATGCAGAATCAATCAACACGGCCGATAGGCAAAGGCAGCGGCAAAACCAGAAGCGCGAACCAGAAACCGCTTTAGTTCACGCTCACGATTTCGATTTCAAACGTCAGCGTCTTGCCAGCGAGGGGGTGGTTGGCGTCAAGGGTGATCTCGTCCGAGCCAACTTCGGTGATGGTCACGTCCATCTGGCCCTGCTCGTTGGAGAGCTGCAAGGGCACGCCCACGTTCAGGGGAATGTGGTCGGGCACCTGGGCGCGGGGAACGGTGAACACCAGTTCGGGATCAGCCTCGCCGTAGGCATCATCAGGCGCAACGGTCACGGTAACGGTTTCGCCCGCTTCGCGACCGTCAACGGCGGATTCAAAACCCGGGATCAGCATACCCTTGCCCATCACGAATTCCAGGGGTTCGCGCTCACGCGAAGAGTCGAACACCGTGCCATCGTCAAGGGTACCCGTGTAATGCGCGCGCACCGTATCGCCTTTTTTAATAGGCATAACTACTCCATTGCAGTGTGTGTGGGCGGTCTGCGGCAGTGTGCCGCATCGTCGGCAGAAGCTGCCAGGGCAGAAACCCGCCCGCGAAAAGAATAACGCCCGATAATAAAGTGCAAGCAAAACACGCCGGGGGGCTTCTGTCAATCTGTAACGTTGTTACAAATGCCTCCAATCTCCCTGCCCGCGCGGGTTTGCGGACTTTGATCTTTTGCGCGTCATTACGGTAAAAATACAACTGCCGTAGTTGCATTCCGCCCTGACGCGACACTGCTGCCACACCGCCACTACAGCAGCTTGCAGGCTTGACAGAGTGCCATACGACACTAATAATCAGCAATTGCTCTCAACGGGAAAATCCCGCTCTTGTTCGGGCGGCACACGCAATCTTTCAGAGGTATCTCAGAGGTATTTTTATGTCCGATATTCGCTCCACGTACACCGACGAATGCAATTTTTATGGCCGCCACACCCCCCGCGAGCTGGCTGAAACCTTCGGCACCCCTCTCTATGTATACAATGAGAATGTGCTGCGGCAGCGTTGCCGCGACCTTATGGGGCTTTCCAAACACCCCGGTTTCGGTGTGAACTATTCTGTTAAGGCCAATGCAACCCCCGCCCTGCTGCGCATAGTGCGCGAGGAAGGGCTGGTGGTAGACGCCATGAGCCCCGGCGAACTGTACATGGACGAGCTGGCCGGTTTTACACCTGACGAAATCCTGTACATTTCCAACAACAATTCTGAAGCCGAGCTGAAAAACGCCGTTTCGCGTGGCTTGCTTATCAGCGTGGATTCCCTCTCGCAGCTTGATACCCTTGGCCGCATCAACAAGGGTGGCAAGGTCATGGTGCGGTTTAACCCCGGCATTGGCGCGGGCCACCATGCCAAGGTCATCACCGCGGGCAAGGACACCAAGTTCGGCGTCACCCCCGACAAGCTGGACGAAGTTTTTGCCCTGCTTGAAAAGCACGACCTCACGCTGGCTGGCATCAACCAGCACATCGGTTCGCTCTTTATGGAACCCGACGGCTACCTTGATGCCGCCGAGGTGCTGCTGCACCTTGCCGACCGCCTGCCCGCCAGCATGCTGGCAAAACTCGAAGTCATCGACTTTGGCGGCGGCTTTGGCATTCCCTACCACAAGTACGAAGGTCAGGCCCGCCTGAGCATGACCGACCTTGGCGAGCGCCTGCACGCCCTCATTGCGGGATGGTCTGAAAAATCCGGCTACAAGGGCCGTTTTCTTGTGGAACCGGGCCGCTATGTGGCCGCCGAATGCTGCGTTCTGCTGGGCACCGTGTTTGCCGTCAAAAACAATGGCGACAAGCGCTACGTGGGCACCAACCTGGGCTTCAACGTGCTTGTGCGCCCCGCCATGTACGACTCCTTCCACGATGTGGAAATCTACGGGGCCGACACTCAGGCCCGCAAAAACATGGTGCAGACCATTGTGGGCAATATTTGTGAAAGCGGCGATATCCTTGCCAAGGAACGCGAACTGCCCGTTATGTGCGAGGGAGATGTGCTTGGGGTACTTGACGCCGGAGCTTATGGATTTACTATGGGTTCCAACTACAACCAGCGTCGTCGCCCTGCTGAAGTTCTCATTCAAAGCGACGGCACTGCCAAACTTATCCGCCGCCGCGAAACCCTTGAGGATCTAGCGCGCTGCCTGATGGATTAATGTGACACAATTACGCGGCGCATCCGCGCAGCAGGCCCGGCCCGCGCCCGACCTGAGCACTTCCCCCCGCGCGGTCTGGCGGTTGACCTGGCCCCAGATGCTCATGATGTACCTTATGTTCTTCATGGGCTTTGTGGCTGTGTGGGTTGCCGGACAGATCAGCGCGGATGTTCAGGCGGCGCTGGGCATGGTGAACCAGTGCAGCATCCTGCTGATGGTGGTCGCCATGGCTGTTTCAAGCGGCGCTACGGCGGCTGTGAGCCAGTCGTTGGGCGCGCTTAAAGTCATGCGCGCCCAACGCTATATTGGCACAACTGTTATCGGCTGCATGGGGCTTGGTCTTCTTGTGGCCCTGGGTGCCGCCCTTTTCAGCGATGGCATACTGCGCATGCTCATGGTGCCTGACAGCATCATGCCGCAAGCCCGCGAAATGTGGGCCGCCAGCATGCTTGGCCTGCCCGCGCAGTATCTGTACGCCTCAACCGGGGTCATGTTCCGCGCCACGCGCCAGGTTTTGCCGCCCCTGTGGGTTGCTTCCGGCGTGTGCCTGTGCAACCTGCTGGCCTGCCTTGGCCTTGGGCTTGGCTGGTTTGGCATGCCCAACATGGGTTATATGGGCCTGATCTGGGCAAACGTGGGCGCGCAGTATCTTGGCGCTGTATGCAACTGCGTACTTTTGGCCCATTCCGGCTATCTGAACCGCAAATCCCTGCCCTCCCTGCGCTGGCTCCGCGCTGGCCTGCCCTACCTGCTCAAGGTGGCCCTGCCCGCAGGCGCGGCGCAGATCGTATGGCAGTCCGGCTACATGATGCTGTTTGTTCTGGTGGCGTCATTGCCCGCCGACAGCGTCAACGCGCTGGCTGGTCTCAATGCCGGTCTGCGGGTGGAAGCCCTGCTGTTTCTGCCGGGCATGGCCTTCAACATGAGCGTGGCCGTGCTGGTGGGCAACAGCCTTGGTGCGGGCAAATCCGCCGAAGCCCGGCGCGTGGCCCTCAATATGGTGACGCTTGCGGCTGTGGCCATGAGCTTTATGGCCGCCCTGCTCTGGCCCTTCCGGCAGGAGGTGGCCCACCTGCTCTCGCAGGAGCCGGGCACGCAAGCTCAGATTGTAAGCTACCTTACCTACAACCTGCTCTCCACACCCTTTTCCATCGCAAGCACTGTCATGGGCGGCGTGATGACGGGAGCCGGTGCCACCAAGTACAACCTCATGATTTTTGGCGGCAGTTTCTGGCTGGTGCGCCTGCCCTTGGGCTGGCTGCTTGGTCACATGCTCTGGGGCACGGCCTCGGGCGTATTTGTGGCCATGCTCGTATCCCAGATTCTGCAAACCAGCATCATGCTTTATGTGGTGCTCTTCAGCGACTGGACGCGCTTTGCCATGAGCCGCTGCCGTCAGCCGCAAACCCCGTAAATACCGCCCCGGAGGCCGCAATTGCGGCACCTCGGCATGCGCCCGCGCACTGTTTATGCATCTGCGCATTGAGACGCGAGGAGACGATTGTGAACAAGACCTTTACCCCTGTCAGTCTGGACGGACGCCAGCAGTATTACGAACTGTGGGGCCGCACCCCTCAGCGTTCACTGGACTATACCCTGGCAAACCTGTGGGGCTGGCAGGATTACTACGGGCTTGAATGGTGCTTTGAGGACAACCTTTGCTGGATCCGCCAAACCCGGCCCTATGCCGTGTGCTGGGCCCCTGTGGGCGACTGGAACGCGGTTTCGTGGAAGGATCTGCTGCCCTGCGGCTTCAACCCCGAAGCCCACAACATCGCCCGCGTGCCGGAAAAACTGCTGGAAATCTGGCAGCGCGAACTGCCCGGACTTGTGGATGCGGATGAAGACCGCGGCCAGTGGGAATACCTGTACAAACAGGAAGAACTGGCGGAACTGCCGGGCAACCGCTTTCATAAAAAGAAAAATCATCTCAACAGCTATGTGAAGACATACGGCCAGCCGGACTACCACACGCTGGACGACGCCATGGTTGAAGACGTGCTGGCAGTGCAGGACGACTGGTGCCAGTGGCACGAATGCGAGGAATCGCCTTCGCTCAGGGCCGAGAACGAGGCCATCAACCGTGTGCTCAGCCACTGGAACTGTTTTACCGGGCTCGTGGGCGGTTCGCTCTATGTGGACGGCAAGATGGTGGCCTTCAGCGTTGGCGAAAACCTGGACGGCGCAAACCTTGGCGTGCATTACGAAAAAGGCCTGAATGGCTTCAAGGGCGTGTACCAGACCATCAACTGCCTGTTCTCGCGCAACGCTGGCGCAGGATTTACCTACATCAACCGGGCGCAGGATCTGGACGAAGAAGGTCTGCGCCAGGCCAAGATGACCTACCTGCCTGCCGACTTTCTGCGCAAGTACAAGGTGCGCATCCGCAAGAGCTGACATTTAGCTGCTGCGCCGCAGCGTGGGGGCAATCTCTGTTCACCGCGCTTCGGAGCTGAAATGCAGAAAAACCGCGCAACCGTCCTTTATCAGGGCGGTATGCGCGGTTTTCATGTGTGCGGCCTAACTTTTGCTGCTCTCGCCCGGTGCACAACCAGTTGAGGGAACTCCTTTGGCAGGCAACCCAAACAAATGCAAAACCCCGACGGAAGCCGGGGAATTGCACGAAAAAACAGTTGAGGTGGCTGAATCATGCCATAATTGGTATTCCTGTCAACATGAGATACCAGTCAACAAAAAATAACATTTCCTCCACATTCATCTACGTGGGACACCCTGCCTTGAAATTTTTTAATCTGCAATATTAATCTGATACGTGGCATGCGCAGATCTGCCCTTCTGGCCCTGACAGAAAAAATATCGCCGCCCACCCTCCTCTAGAAAAAATATTTTTTAGCCCGCCTGCCTCTTCACCATATCCCAAGGCAGATCAAGCAAATGCCTTAGCCCACATAGAGCGACACCACTCAAGCACAGCATTATTTGCGTAAAAACAACGAAATTTCGTTTTAATTTATGAAATATCATTTCGCTGCAAGTATCGAATGACGCACAAAATTCCACAATACACCGTAATTAAAGGAATAATATATAACGGCTTGGTTCTTGAATACTACGACCCAATGATGCTGCTCCCCCACACAATGGGGAAAGCATATTGGGCTGAAGCTGGCAAAAGGAAACCACGGAGACTGAGCGGGCAACTTGCCGTGCTTTGCACAGCTTCCGGTGGCATATGATTTTGCTCGATCAATGTCTGGCTTTGTGCTCTGGGCTGGACAGAACAATGAACTTTTGAGGTGTGATGATGTCAAAATTCGCAACGCCGCAGTTGGATCAGCTTGAATCCGGTCCATGGCCGAGCTTTGTATCCGATATCAAGCAGGAAGCTGCGCATCGCGCGGCCAATGCCAACAATGTCGAGTATCAGATCCCTGTGGACTGCCCTGAAGACCTTCTGGGTGTGCTTGAGCTTTCCTACAACGAAATGGAAACGCACTGGAAGCACGGCGGCATCGTGGGTGTGTTTGGTTACGGCGGCGGCGTTATCGGCCGTTACTGCGACCAGCCCGAAATGTTCCCCGGCGTGGCGCACTTCCACACCATGCGTGTGGCCCAGCCTTCCGGCAAGTACTATCACAGCAAGTTCCTGCGCGACCTGTGCGATATCTGGGACATGCGCGGCTCTGGCCTGACCAACATGCACGGCTCCACCGGCGACATCGTGCTGCTCGGTACCCAGACTGCCCAGCTGGAAGAAATCTTCCACGAACTGACCCACAAGATGAACGTCGACCTGGGTGGTTCCGGTTCCAACCTGCGTACGCCTGAAGCCTGCCTTGGCCAGTCGCGCTGCGAATATGCCTGCTACAACACGCAGGACATGTGCTACCAGCTGACCATGGACTATCAGGACGAACTGCACCGTCCCGCCTTCCCCTACAAGTTCAAGTTCAAGTTCGACGGTTGCCCCAACGGCTGCGTGTGCGCCATGGCGCGTTCCGACTTTGCCGTTGTCGGTACCTGGAAGGACGACATCAAGATCGACCAGGACGCCGTGAAGGGCTACGTGGGCGGCGAATTCGCCCCCAACGCCGGCGCTCACTCCGGTCGCGACTGGGGCAAGTTCGACATCCAGAAGGAAGTCGTGGACCTGTGCCCCTCCAAGTGCATGAAGTGGGACGGCTCCAAGCTTTCCATCAAGACCGCCGACTGCGTGCGCTGCATGCACTGCATCAACACCATGCCCCGCGCTCTGCACATCGGTGACGAACGCGGTGCGAGCATCCTCGTGGGCGCCAAGGCCCCCGTGGTGGACGGCGCCCAGATGGGTTCGCTGCTCGTGCCTTTCGTTTCCTGTGAAGCCCCTTACGATGACGTGAAAGAAGTCATCGAAAAGATTTGGGACTGGTGGATGGAAGAAGGCAAGAACCGCGAGCGCGTGGGTGAAACCATGAAGCGCCTGTCGTTCCAGAAGCTGCTGGAAGTCACCGACACTCCCGCCGCTGCCTACCATGTGAAGGAACCGCGTTCCAACCCGTACATCTTCTTCAAGGAAGAAGAAGTGCCCGGCGGCTGGAACCGTGACCTCGCTGCATACCGCAAACGCCATCAACGCTAGTCAAAGGGGGAAAAGAACATGGCTTTTATTTCTTCCGGGTACAATCCCGCAAAACCGATGGAAGGCCGTATCAGCGATATTGGCCCCCGCAAATATAATGAATTCTTTCCGCCGGTAATTGCCAGAAACTTTGGCAAATGGCTCTATCACGAGATTCTGGAGCCCGGCGTGCTCGTACACGTGGCCGAAAGCGGCGAAACATGCTACACGGTGCGCATTGGCGGCACCCGTACCATGTCCATCACCCACATCCGCGAGCTGTGCGATATTGCCGACAAGTATTGCGGCGGCCATTTGCGCTGGACAACGCGCAGCAACATCGAATTCATGGTGGAAGACAAAGCCACCATGGAGGCTCTGCGCGACGACCTGAACAGCCGCAAGTTTGACGGTGGCTCGTTCAAGTTCCCCGTGGGCGGCACCGGCGCTGGCATCAGCAACATGGTGCACACCCAGGGCTGGCTGCACTGCCACACCCCCGCCACCGACGCCTCCGGCCCGGTCAAGGCCGTGATGGACGCCCTGTTTGAAGAGTTTAAAGACATGCGCATGCCCGCCCCGGTGCGCATCGCGCTGGCCTGCTGCATCAATATGTGCGGCGCTGTGCACTGCTCGGACATCGGCCTTGTGGGTATTCACCGCAAGCCCCCCATGGTCGACCACGAATGGGCTGATCAGCTCTGCGAAATTCCCTTGGCCGTGTCTGCTTGCCCCACCGCCGCTGTGCGCCCCACCAAGGTGGAACATAACGGCAAAAAGGTGAACTCCATCGCCATCAAGGAAGACCGCTGCATGTACTGCGGCAACTGCTACACCATGTGCCCCGCCCTGCCCATTTCGGATGCCGAGGGCGACGGCGTTGCCATCATGGTTGGCGGCAAGGTTTCCAACCGCATCAGCATGCCCAAGTTCTCCAAGGTCGTTGTGGGCTACATCCCCAACGAGCCGCCCCGCTGGCCCACACTGACCAAGACCATCAAACATATTGTGGATGTGTACGCGGCCAACGCCAACAAGTATGAACGTCTGGGCGACTGGGCTGAACGCATCGGCTGGGAAACCTTCTTCAAGATGACCGGCCTTGAATTCACCCACCACCTTATCGACGACTTCCGCGACCCCGCCTACTACACCTGGCGGCAGAGCACGCAGTTCAAGTTCTAACAGCCTTTGGCCACCCCGCGTCCCTCTGCGGGGTGGCCAGGACAATGAGGTTACCATGACGCCGGATCAACAAAAAATCGTTGATTTCATCAGCGAGAAAAATAAGACCAAATTTTACTTCAAAGATTTTCTGGATATTTTTCCTGAAAAAGGCCCCAGAGAAGTAAAAAAAATACTGACTTCAATGGTGCAATGCGAAGTGATGGAATTTTGGTCCTCAGGCAGTACAACCATGTACGGCCTCAAGGGGGCTGGAAAGCAAAGCCAGGCCGAGGGCGAGGGATAGGAAATGCCGTTCCTCCACAATCCCGCACCTCGCTGAGCTGATCTGCACTGCAGGCAGATGACATGAAAGGCGAAGTTTCGGAGCACGCCATTGCCGCCGGAACTTCGCCTTTTTTATAGGGAACTGCGTAAATTACTCGGCCCCGGAAAAATCCTCTGGCTCGTCAAAAGATATGGATGCCGGGCGGAGTTTATACAGATCAAACCGTTTGAGCCGGGAAATAAGGGTTGTTGGTTTTATCCCTAACAAGGCCGCAGCGCCCCGGTTGCCGTATATGAGCCAGTTTGTGCGCTCCAGCGCGGCTTTCAGATTGGCTTTTTCCATGTGCCGCATCTGCTTTTCCGTCAAAATCTTTTGCGGGCCGCCAGCAGGTTCGCCGCAGGCTTTCTCCGCCTGATCCGCTGGCCCGCAAAGGGCAAGATAGGCCAGGGCCTGCTCAGGCCGCCCGGTGATGACCATTCGTTCAACGAAATTCTGTAATTCCCGGATGTTGCCCGGCCAGCTATAGTGCCGCAACCTGAGCATCTGTTCTTCCGTCAGGTCAAAAGCGCAGCGACCATTTTTTTTACAAAAAACGCCGATGAAATGCCGCACCAGCAGGGGGATGTCTTCTTCCCGCTCATTAAGATTTGGCATGATGATGGGGAAGACTTGCAGGCGGTAATAAAGATCGTCCCTGAACGTTTTGTTCTGGATGGCCTGTTTCAGATTTTTATTGGTGGCGGCGATGATCCGCACATCAGTGTGGCGGCTTTTACCTTCGCCGACTCTCCGAAATTCTCCGTCCTGTATGACCCGCAACAGCTTGCCTTGAAGCTCCAGCGGGATCTCGGCAATTTCATCAAGAAAAAGGGTTCCACCGTCAGCGAGCTGAAAAAATCCCATATGGTCATTGATCGCGCCAGTGAAAGCCCCCTTGGCATGGCCAAAGAATTCGCTTTCAAAAAGATGCTGCGGGATTGCGGCGCAGTTTATCTTGATAAACGGGCTGTTTTTTCTTTTGCTGTGCTTGTGCAGTTCATGGGCGACTAGTTCTTTGCCCGTGCCGGAATCGCCTTGAATGAGTACAGTTGCTTCCGTATCGCCGACAATCTGAATCTGTTCGCGGATTTCCTTGATTGCGGCGCTTTCGCCGATGATGCCTGTAAACTTGCGCGCTTCGCAGAGTTCTTCGCGCAGGTGAGCGTTTTCCAGCTCTTTTTTCTGGTTGCTGGCATCGGCTATTTCAAAAAGACGCGCATTGGCAATGGCGTAGGCGATATGATCGGCAACCATGCGCAAGAGTTCAAGGGTGCCCGCTTCAAGCATGCCGCGCGAAAAAACTGCTATGACACCAAGGGTTTCCCCCCGGCACACAAGGGGCTGCCCGGCAAAACTGACAATGCCCTCCTGCTCGATCCATTGGCGATCGGCAATCCAGGGTTCCGTGCCGTCAATGCGGGCAACCTCAAGCGGTTTGTTGGTCAGGGCTATGGCCCCGACCTTTCTGCTGCCTAGGGGAAAACGATAAAATCCAGACAGCTCCGTTTCTGTCCACAGCCTGCCATTGATGCGGGATTTGCCGTAGCTGGCCTTGAGGTGCAGGCATCGCCCCCGGCCCGCGCAGATTGACTTGTCCGCGCATGCGGGGCAGGCAGTGTCCGGTTCCACAAGCCATATGCGCACCAGCGCCGAATCGCGCGCGGTTCCGAGGCTTTTAACAGCCAGCGAAAGCACGTCTTCCACTGCGCGCTGCTGCGCCAGATCCAGAAGGAGCGTTTTGATGTCTCTGTCGCCAAGAATAATCATAGAGCGGGAGTATATAGCACAGGCCTGTACTCCGCAATTCCGCATGCCTGAGGCAAAGTAAAGGCGGGCAAGGCACCGTCCCCAGGAACGCGCTCAATCGTTGTTTACAAACGATTGGCGTTCTGGAGGCGAATATGCTTTGCCCGCCCAAGCTTATCCATGCAAATAAAAAAACAGTTGCCAACGCGGCCTTTCCGCGCTGTTTGCACACCGCTAATCAAGCTTTGCCGTAATCTGCTTTGCACCATTCCGCAGCTTGGTAATAAGAGACTCAAGAATCTGACTCTGCTGCGAAAGATCAATCAGTGCCGTTGATATCTCCTGAAGCGCCGCCGAAGTCTCAGACGTATTCTGGTCTGCCGCGGAGATGGATTGCGTTATTTCAGCAGAGGCGTGCGTCTGCTCATCCACAGCGCGGGCAATGGCCTGAATCTGATCGGCCATTTCGTTCACATGGAGTGTGATCTGGCTGATGGCTTCCCCTGTTCCCTCGGCCATGTCATTAACCTTGGAAATAGCTTCAACCGCAACATCCACACCGCTGACGTTGTTTCGTGTGCCCTGCTGCACGGCCTTGATGGCATCGCCCACTTCCGTTACGGCCAACATGGTTTTTTCTGCAAGTTTGCGCACCTCGTCCGCAACAACGGCAAAGCCTCTGCCGGCATCTCCGGCCCTGGCGGCTTCAATGGCTGCATTAAGGGCAAGCAGGTTGGTCTGGTCTGCAATATCGTTAATGACATTCATAATTTTGCCGATGTCTTCGGCCTTTTGCCCCAACTCACTCATTCCTGTTTTCAATCCGTCTGCAATGGTTTGCACGGACTTGATGGCTTCAACCATATTACGAACTTCGCCAAGCTCCTTATTCGCATTGGCTTTTACCAGTTCAGAAGAAGATGAAGCTTGCGCCGCATTGGTTGATACCTCCTGCACAGAGGTATTCATCTGCTCCATGGCAGCGGCAACAGAATTCATGCTGTTTGAGAGGCTCAAGGCGAAATTGCTGGATTGCTCAACCTGGGCTGAAATTTCCTGAGATGCCGAGGTAACGGAACCGACAACACCATCAAGCATGTTGGCAGCTTCAACCATGCCCGCAGCACGCGATTTAAGGACATCGTCCCTGGCATCAGACGCTTCCTGGGCATGCTGCTGCGCGCGGGCTTCAGACTCTTCGGCCTCTGCCGTTTTTTGCTCGGAAAAGAGTATCTTTTCTTTCAGGCGGGACACCATGGCAGTCAGAGAGCGCTCCAGAGCCTGCAATTCCGCCTTAAAGGAACCCTTGGGCTGCGTATCCAGTTCCCCTTCAGAAATCTGGTGGGCGAATATCTGAAGCCGCAAAAGAGGATTCACAAGGCTATTGCGCATGATAACCCATACAGCACACACAATTAAAACCAATATGATAATAGTTGCTGCTCCAATAGCAACGGCAGCGCCTTGGGTTCTTTTAACGGCATCATCCAGAGAATAGATTATTTCAAACGCCCCATGGATTTCGCCTTCCTTCCAGCCCTCCTTGATGCCGCCAATGGGGTCTGGCGCACCCTTTGGGTCGCCATGACAGTACATGCACTCTGCCGTCAGAGCTATTGGTTTAAAATAATGGATGGCGTCGGGCTGTCGCACCACAAGTTCAGTAAGACCCTGCGACTTGATTTTGTCCAGGGCGGCTTTTTCAAGCTCGTTGGGCGTATTTTCCGGATTGCGCGGGGAATATTTGGGCACACGAAACCGGTAACCAAGCTTGCTCGCATTTTGCCGCGCCATTTTTATGGCCGTGATGATCGGCACAGCATCAATCAGTTTATCGCGCGAAATTTCATCAAGCGGCTTGATAACACCATTGAACTTAAGGGCCATTTCCTGGCGTGCCGATTCCGCCATGCTGACAATGCCGCGTGCTGATTGAAGGACAGCCTCTTCTTCAGACTTCCATATGCTCTGCATTGCGTATGCAAATACCAGGATGGCAAGAAGCGTTGGCCCGAGTATTGATAGAAGTAAAACTTTCAGCTTGATACTCATAAGTCCCCCACAATTGCGGATCACAAAACATTAGGGCATCAAACCTGCATCACTAAAGATGCGCCTCAAAATAATTGAAAAACAGACACAGGATCAAACATATTGCTAGAACCAGCACTTTTACTATCGATCAAGGTAAAAATTTATATAAATACAAACAACAAACTACTCTTGAAGTCAATATAAACTACATAATATGAAGCATATCGGCATAAGCCATGATAACATTAGAAGTTAAATGAATTTTTTTATTATGCAATAACAATATTTTACAACAACATCTTAACATAATATATCCAGATAACAACCACCATATTAAATACATATGTTACATTATAAAGAATAGCTAGCTATCAATCTTCAGTTCACCACCAAAAGGATCAATTTTGCATAACCAAAAATTCAATACATGCGGCTAATGCACAGAATATACAACTACCCACAAAAAGCCTCTTCCATGCGATAACACGCTTAAATGTCGCATAAAACATTCCAACTAAACCAAACAAAAGGCGCCCCAAGATTGCTCTCAGCGCGCCGCAGGCAAAGATTTCACGGGCGTGCCGCCCGTGAAAAAATTTTAAAAACAATAATCCCGCTCTCCGTTTTCAATGGAGGCAGATAATCGGCAACTGATTGCCAGTGGGCGCACTCCGCTCAACCATAAACGTGTATACAGGATAATGAGGCAGAACAACCTGTTGCTGGCACGGTTTACTGGCAGCCGACCTGACGCCACACGGCAAGGTTTCCACACTACAAAGAAATCAGCGTTGGTGCTCTGACGGGTTTGAAATTGCCTGCGACAACGGTCAGCGGGTGCGCGATATTTTTGCCTTGGATACCTGCGACCGGGAAGTGATGGCCTATTCCGCCACTACTGGCGGGTACAGTGCTGACATGGCACAAAGCGCCATGCTGGCATGCGTTGAAAAACGGTTTGTGGATGTCAAAACATTGCAGCCAGTTGAATGGCTCTCCGACAACGGCTCCTGCTACACAGCAAGAGACACAATAACTTTTGCCGCTGTGCTGGGAATCGTCAGCAACTTTACTCTGGCTCGCAGCCCCCAAAGCTATGGCATGGCTGAAGCTCTCGTCAAAACATTCAAACGAGATTACGTCTTCTGCAATGATCGACCAAATGCCGAAACCGTGATGGCGCAGCTTTCTGGCTGATTTGAAGACTATAATGAAAATACCCCACACAAGGCCCTGCGGATGCTCTCGCCTCATAAGTTTATCCGTTCATTGCAAAATTTGGAGTGTCCGGTTTAGCGGGGCAACTCCAATACGAAACCATGCCTCACCGACTGGCTGCTGCAAAATGTGCGAAAAATTCTGGACACGACCTATACTTTCAAGTGGCACAGGTAGACCCGATTGAAGCGAATTAACAAGCTGTAACGACAACAGGTCAGAGTCATTTTAATTCAGCTAGATTTAAAAAATATAGTTATTTATTTTTACTAACCATCTTCAATGAATTTAAAAAATAGCGAGCAAAATCAGGATATAAATCTACAAGTTTAGGCAATACGGGCTCGACTTTTTCCTCTTCACTCCTCAGTGAATCGTATAAAAGACAATCCGCAAATACCCCATTGCTTAAATCTTTAAGGATGTGTTCGTATCTTCCTTCAAAATGTTTGTTTATAACATCATAGGCTTCGATTTCTTTCATACCGAAAAGAGATCTATGTTTAAGGCGATCTACCTCGGCAACAAAATATATCCCTTGCTTGTGTCGTCGATATACACTCATTACTTTATTTATGAAGCCAATTTTCCCAATCTCCGCATGTAACAGGTGCAAATACCAATCACCAGGACATAAATCGGATCGAAACCAATCCGGCAATCCTCCACGAAAACGCCACCGATACATAACAGAATTGGTTTGAATAAGATTACATTTGAGTAAATCACTCAAATAATAGAATTGACAAACTCCTCGAGGAAGTTCACCTACTGGAGGATATAAGCGTTCACGTTCTGGCTCATCCTCATACAAAACACGAACTACATGAAAACATAGTGATGCAGTTTTATTTTTTTCCAAAAAGTCATACTGCTGTTGCAATTTATAAGGATCAGTAAAATAATCGTCACCATCACACAAGGCTACATACTTACTTTCAGCACTTTCATAAAGTGCTGCATAATTCTCCCCTCCACCAACATGATGTGCATGTAGAATTGGAGTGATAGATTTATACCTGTTGGCGTATTCACGGATAATTTCTTGAGTGCCATCTGTAGAACCATCGTCGGCAATAATATGCTCCACAGGAAAACTAGCTTGCTGTAAAAGCACGCTCTCTATAGCGTCAGCAATAAAAGCTTTATGATTATAAGTTGCCGTAAGCACAGAAACTTTTGGCATATCAACAACACAGATCTTATGATACCCGTGTACATGCTCAACTGCCTGTAAACAGCGCCGCGCCACTTTAGGAAGGTGATGGGCAGACGTGCTCGCGCCTTTCAAAATACGCTGAGCAAAATCTGAAGATAAAGATTTAGCCAATTCCATGGCCATAGCTTCATCTAACAGTTCAAAAGGCTGCCAATTTTTGTAGGCAATATCTCTTTGTTCCAAAGCTTCCTTGAAAAAAGCATTTGGATCTATATGTTCGTACAAACTTTTATCTTTTTTTAAGTACGTTTGCCACAAATCACTTCTTAACTGCGGAGATAATAACGGACTTGTGTTCGCCCCTCTTTCTAAAAAAGCACTTTGATCATGCCAAAATAGTCCTGTCTCAGAAACCTCCTTGCATTGAGTGAGATTAATACTTTCAATAAACTTAAGCACTTCTTTTGAAACAAAAGGTAAGATCGGATTATTATTAGAGATTAAGCCGACACTATCGATAGATAAAATATTAAATATTTGAAGCAAGTCAGAATGCACATCACTATTATAACTCATGCCCTTAGCATTATGAAAATGCAATGAACACCCTTCTATCACACTCAATTTTTTAAAAAATTCATTCAGAGTTATAACTTTTGATACCTGCTCTTTAATATAATTCCTAATTGAAATATTCCACGAACGACTTAAACTTAAATAGCAGGCGCTTTCAATTTCGACATCAGGCAAGGGAGGATATACAAAGATACGATACTCTGAATCAATGAAGTATTCTTTGAAAAGTTCAACCCAAACTGCGATTTTCAGCAGATCATGAGAGCAATATGACAGATTAATCCCAACAGTATGGATTGTTGTATTTGCATTGCAAATCGCCAAAACGTCTTCTATTGCTTGTCGAGCAGGACTCGCAACTCTATGATCTCTTAAGAAATTAATATGATTTTCATATGTCAAACTTAATGGCAGATCAAAATAAGGCGCTGAACAGCCAACAATGCCGTTCTCATTTAACAACCGAACATTCTGAAGAAAAAAATTACTCATGGATTGCGCAACAGCATACCCTCCAACAAATAAATTAATAAATTTGACCATAGAATGTATCCCAAGGCATCAAAGCCGCATCAAAGTTGAGGAGTTGCATGATGTTTTGTTAGGCTCGATATAAAAGGTATTGCCTAAACATCAGAAGCAAATTCATGGCGTTTACCGTAAATGCCCATCCAGCTCGCTTTTGTCCCTAATCTTCCTCCAGTTCCCAAGTACAAACCAACAAAGAATAAATTAATACTAGCCACAAGCAATTGGGCAATAACATTTTGTCGCTTTTGCGGATAGAAATGGCGAGAGCCACGAAGACGCCAACAATCATTAAAAAACCAAATATCTTCTAGGTACATAACCCATTTGGAGCGCTGCTGGGCAGGCGCAAGCAAGTTCCCCATAAGCATCCGTAAACTTTGCGGATAGTATGGACGAACATGAGTTGGATCATAATAAAACCGCTCACCAAGGACAGGGCTTATAATTATCAACTTACCATCAGGATTTAATAATTCAAGGTAGCTATTTATACATGCGGTAAGTGATGCCAAATCCATATGTTCAATAAGATGAGACATAAGGATCACATCATACAATTCTGTCCGGGGGAATTTATCTGGCGTAAAAACATTGTACCCCTGTTCCACGAGTTGTGAAACTTGCCGGGGGTTACTGTCAACACCAGTAACTTTGCAGCCCATACGGCCCAATATCGACAAATATTTTCCCAACCCGCAACCAACGTCCAACACGGATGCAGATGAAAACCGTTCAGCAAATATGTTCACAAGCTGCTTTTCTTCAAAGCGCTGATAATGAGCAAGACTCATGAGCCGTTGCGAATAAGTAGACATAGCCACTCCAATTTATGTAACATACCTAAATATATAGACATTGAGAATATACCCCAGAGTGTCTTTGCACACTCAATGTCTACAGATTTCAGAGTACTTCAAATTTTATGTTTACAAACTTGCAATCACACATTTCGCAACATTCGCAACATCCTCTCGTGAATAGCGGTGGTCTAGGGGAAGCGGCAGAAGATTAGATTCCAGAGATCGCTCAAAAGCTTGCATATTTTCAGTTTCAAGCATACCGGACCAAAACGTCGGAATGAATATTTTCATGTGTAATAGCTTTTCTTTGGCCCTGCTACTATCACATGGTAAGAGTAAAGGGTAGACCAAAGGGACATCGTCAACTTCCAATTTGAGAGAAAGCATATTCAACGACCCTAATAAATCATGTAAAACAGCAAAATTTTCACGCCTTTTCTGTGCGCACTGCATATAATTTATCATGCTTAACAATCGTTTAGTCACAACTGACATCGTCTGTAACGGCAGAGACTCGATAAGAACCTCATTTAGCAGAAAGTTGGAATAACCTTGCTCCAAGTCGCCCTCTGCGCGTTGCAGCAAGTGACAACAGCGCCCATTGGAACAATCTTGCTCAAGAGTGACTGACAAACTTTTATCGTTAACAATTGCATACCCCCCATCCGGAACTCCAAAAAATTTTCGCGGGGAGTACAGCGCATCAATTCCCGCAGAGTTGAAAAAGAAAGATTGGGAATTGTCTAAGATCAGCCGAGAACGAGTAAGTGACAAATGGCGTGCAACTTTGCTCTTTAGGCCAAAGTAATTGACATAAAGAAGTGGTATAGGCTCCTGTGGCACATCTAATGGACAAAGATTTTCATCTATCGAATAATATACTATTCGACAACCTTCATTTTTCAATGCTTGTGGAACGGCTGGGCATATATAGCGGGGTATGGCCAAAGACGAATAGGAGTTAACGCGAATGATATAGCGAAGTGCATTGCGGCCAGAGTTTAACTCAACGGCATCAGGATAAAAAGAATAAGGATTTCCTTCTAATTCAAGAAATCCCCCTATCCCACTATTCAAGTTCATAGCACTTTAGCATGTTTGAAATTTCAAGAGGACTATTAAACATCAAAACGTCCATTATTGATAGATTCGGAACAAAAAAATTGTTAAATTGTTTATAGTATATTGGCATCGTCTTTATAAAAGAAAGTGAAATTCCTTTTTTCAAAAACGCCTCTTTGTCGTAGAGGGATTTACCACCAATGGCATTATAATAAAAATCCCCACCAAGTGATTTGACAAGGCTAATTATTGTCTCTTGTGCCGTTGTTTCTTTTTTCTTGTCAAAAAAAGATGATAAAACAATTTTGGTCGTAATACCAAGATAGGAACAAACTTCATTTATCGAATTAACGACAATGTTTGATAAATTATTCCCTTGTTTACAAACAGTTGACTCGATCATAGGCATTATTTGTTCAAAATATTTAGCTTTTCTATAATTCTGTTTGATCGTTTTTAATAATTTATTTTTTGCAAAAATGTTATCCGTCACATAAATTTCATTAATTTTTTTAAAAGGAGACATATTTTGTAGCGGCAGAGTTACATAGTGTTCACTCCCGTTTACTAATATTTTATTCCTATTAATCCATCCATTTTTTATATAATTAACATCATCATACACTACAAAAATATCAACAGCATCAACAAGCTGCCAGTAACCAATATACGGGAAAAAATATGGCTGCATTATTCCTATTTTCATGACTATCAATAATCCAGTAAGCATTCGAGAGCGTCAACATCAAAAACATAAATACCTTTTTTCTCATAGGCATCTTTGCGCTCGGAAAAAAGATTATCGACAAGAATTGCATTTTTATAAATGATTTTATCAACTTTAGTTTCACGGGGCGTAAGATGGATAATTTCATCAAAAAGCCCACTGCACAAGTTAAGATTTTTAAGGCTTTCATTAAGATCGCCTTCATGCTTTGTGAGCAAAATGATTTTTTTCGAGGAATTTTTGCATTGATATAAAAATTGTATAGCGAGAATATTTATTTTATCATTGCAAACTAAAGTATCATCGTAATCCATATATACGACGTCGTAATGAATCTGAAGTTTATAAATACTTTGAAGACAGCGACTCAAAGTAACGTTCAAAGGTTGAACTAAGACAGAAACATCCATATTCAACGCATCATATGCAGATAATTGTGCAAAATTTACACCTAGTTGCCTGTAGAGCCCCATAGTTCCCGCTATTCGGGTAGAAACTTCAAGCAGCTTCAGCCTTCCATGTGTATCCTGCTTCACCTGAAAAAACCAGAGCCCGCGAAAATCCAACTCAGTATTGAGAGTTTCAGCTATTAACCGGCATTCCTCAGTCATTGGCACAGATCGAGAAACAAATGATATCCCCATCTTCACAACATCTCGACTGCGCATACCAGCAAAAAGCAAGGCTCCATTTTTACTTGTAAAACAATCAACTGTGTATTCATTACCTGGCAGGTATTCACAAAGGAGCATGGCTGGATCTTGCAAAACAGCACTGACTTCTTGATCAGAATTAACTATTGAACAGCCTTGCCCCCCCTGCCCTCTAGCGGGCTTAGCGAAGAGTGGGAAAATTGACTCTTCTTTTTGTTCAAAACAAATAGGACAAAAAGAGAAATTCTTGAACCTATTGTAAAGCAACCTTTTATCTCTGCAGATAAGAGCAGTAGAGACAGAAGAACCAACCACAAGCGCGTCTATCGACTCTTTGTTCTCCAATAAAAATAATGAAACGTCATCATGGGTTGGAAAAACCATATGAATATTATGCTCATGCAGGACTGTGTTGAACGCCTCTAAAAAGTCTGGTGATTGAATGTATGGCAAACCATATATACAGTTTTCAGGCTCATACACAAACGCACTGTGATCTTCAACACTAGATGCACCAAAGACTTTAAACCGCGGCGCGTATCGTAAAGAACGATAGAGCTCAAGCGCATTTTCTGCACCCGCTGGAAAAATTAGAATGTTCACAGAATGCTTCATACCCTATGCTCCAGCATCTGCTGATGGAAATCGAGTAGCAGGATGTAGAGTACCACCTGCAAAATTAAAAACGCGCTTATCCTGCAGCTGAGGATGAGCCATAATTTCAAGATACTCCGCGTGGTAAGGATGACAAGGATTCAAAACATCTTTAAACCAAAACACATCGGCAGGCATTGTCCCCCACTGATAGCAAGGCCTAAGGATCACTTGATCGCATTCCAATTCTTCAAAACTTCGATCAATAAATTCTGGTATCTCTCTGAAATTTCTATCTTGTATCACTAAGGTATTGGTAAAGTGTTTTATATATCCATCTTTGCGCAAGCTGCGCAAAAACATGAGATTATGCATGAGTTTTTTATAGTCACCACCCCTTGATATGTGATTATAAGTCCATTCATGAAAACTGTTTATGGTAACAATAACCCTAAGATCAACACTTTTTAAATGTTCTATCCTTGCCCAGTGGGCCTCATCAAAATAGACACCGTTGGTTTCCAACAGGATGCATAACTCTGGGTCAACGGGATGGATATTGCTCAAGATATCCATCATATAGGCGCTCGCAAAGGGGTCACCGTGCCCACTTGTTGAAATCGACTTTGCAGTATTTAAATATGGGGCAATTCGGTCTCGAATAGCGCGCATAAGGACATGATAATTCTTAGGCGGCCGAAATTTGTCAGGCCGGCATGTTTCACAGTACTGATTGCATACAAAATCATAAGCAAGATTTATGTGCGTCGGATAGGGCTTGAGTTGAGTTTCGATTGTTCTCTCTGAATCGTCAACATCTGGAAGATTATCATTCTGCAAAAAAGGGCAGCCTTCTATGCGACAATGCTCAAAAGAATTGTTCAGAATAGACTCACGCAACATAGTTGCCTGATCATTTGTCCAAAGTTCATCCACACTTTTTTCAAAAATATTGCCAATACATCCTTGTGGATTACGCATCCAAGGACATAACATTGCGCGGCCATCAAAATAATCGAGGTAGAAATATTTAAAGGGAAAATCACAAAATCTCATAACTCACTCCGTTGTGATCGATTAAATTGTGCACCATTCCCAGAAATAATTGCCGACACAAGCCCAGCAATATACTCCATGTCCTGAGCAGAATAGCGATGATCGCAAGGCAATACAATGAGGCTGTCTCTCATTTTTCGCGCATTCGGATCCAGCTCTGAAGGAAACTTTGAAAGCCACATACGGCTAACGCGTACACCATTATTGGCAAGAGTTGTAACAACGGCTGCGGCCAGAAAAGTCGTTGGCAAAATTAAAGGGAATCCATTGGGTGCAAAGTCCGGACTAGGCAACGGCCAAAGAGCAAGTGGGTGCAGTGTGTTATAAAGAGTTTCCCAGTTTGTCCGCCTGGCCGAAACGACATATTTCCACGGTAAACGGCGCAACAAATTTTGTGTCAGGCGACTTGCAGCGCCTTGAGGCAGTACACTCTGAAATTCTTCAGCAAGGGCGCATCGCTGTGTAGACGGGCTTATCGCAACTTTTTCAAACTCCTTACATTTGGCCACAAGTGCCTGAATATGCAGTCCCTCAGAGTTTTCCGCATGAACAGGCTGCATCCTTGCAACGCCTGGCCCCACCATAATACCACCATCAGGAACCCCCACCACCTTACGAGGACTATATATAACTGCACTGGCCTTGCTGGGTGGGCAGGACAGACACTGCGCGCGATCTTCGACCCACAATAGATTTGGGTAGCTAGTTATTTCGGCAGAAGCCACTGCCGACAGCGGCTTTCCAAACCAACATATCGTTAAAATCATGTCACCAGGACTAGCCGAAGACAAAAATTCTAAGGAAGGTTCCAAATCACTTTGCAAGGCGTAGTATCTGCAAGTCAACTGTAATTCTGTAAGTGCAGCTACCACATCAGACGGACAACAGGAGGGCACCCAAACGCAACGAACTCCATGAGCATAACAAAAAGCGGCTAATGCAGCTCGCGCATTACCAAATGTTGCGTATTCTTGCCCCTGTGTCCAATAGTTCCAAATACTGTCTGCAATTTGCGGCACAACTTCAAAATCTAGGCCGTGCCCCCCCCCTAAAATTGGTCTATGCTCTTGTTCTTTGTTCTGGTTATCAAGCGTGCGTTGGTTGCTACTCGTGCATGTCCAAGGCGGGAAAAAATCCCTATTTTCAGGATAAAGAAGCCGAATTGCATCTAATAATGAAGCATTTTCGAGAACTGGTTTTTTTATATAATCCCAGTTTTTGTGGAGCAACTCTCGCAGCTGATCTAGTTGTCCTGTCTTTATGCAATTATCTGTTATAGCACGCAAAGCAAGTAAAATTCTTTCTCTAATTTGTAAATGAAAACGACCATGAAAAAATTTATCCATTAAGCGGTAACACGTTATCCAATCACCACCCTCCTTTTGAAAAAATACCCCTTTATCAAGCATTTGACTGAAGGAATAACCGCCGTCATGCCGCCGCCACTTACTCATTGATTCATCAAAATACTTAATCTTTCCATTTGAGGCGATGAGTAAAAAAAGAAAATGATCAAGCAACATCCGTGGCCTAAACCACGTAGGCAATCCCTTTGAATACTGCCAACGAAAAAGCATAGAACTTGTATGAAGATAATAGTTGTCAACAACTTCATCCGCAAAAAAAATGCCTTGCCTTATACGCTCATCATCGGCGGAGCAGTCTTTGTAAATATACTGCGGTGACGATGGCAAAGGCTTGTCCATATACAACAACTCAACTTTGTGACAACAAACTGTAAAATCTGAATGCTCTTCTAAAAAAGTAACTTGTCGCTGCAATTTATCATCAGAACTCCACAGATCATCACCTTCGCAGATAGCCAAATACTTGCTACGTGCCAATGCGAGCCCATCTAGCATGTTCCGAACGCCTCGGGTATTATGATCTTGTAGAGAAAGGGTTATATTACTGTATTTTTTTGCCCACTTGCTAACAATCTCTCGTGTTCCATCTGTAGAAAAATCATCGCAAATGATTAGTTCAAAAGGAAACGTGGTTTTTTGTGATAAACATCCGCTCATAGCTTCTTCAATAAAAGAAGCATGATTGTAAGTAGGCATAAATATACTAACAAGAGAGGACGATTGTGAACGATTATTCACAGCAACAAATCCTATTTAATTATTGTTTCAGCAACCCCAAAAAATCGTTTCCTGCTTGCACCAAACCAATAATCTAAGCGACTGTTCTGCTACAGCAGAAACGAATATCTTGCGAAATACTATCCACAATTGATTCTTCCAGCCCCTCATAAAGTGGTAGGCTTAGAACTCTTCGAGAGACACTTTCCGCAACAGGGCAACTTTGCCGTGTCTTCAAATACGGCAATGAGGTTAGCACGGGATAAAAGTATCGGCGTGGGAAAATATTTTGAGCATTCAAGCGCTCTTGCACCTTCAGAAGAGTTTTTTCATCATCAAATATTACTGGATAGTAAGCATAATTGTATTCAAGGCCGTCTTGTAGTTTAGGACGCCCAACTAAATGGGATGGCAACAAGGCATCATACATCTGACTAAGTTGCCTACGAGCTGCAATGCTACTTTTAGTTTTCTCCAAAAGACACAAGCCCATGGCTGCGTGCACTTCAGAAAGCTTGGCATTAACTCCTAAATGAATATGAGTATCTCCGCTGTGACCACAGGCTCTCATGAGTTTGAGAGACTCCAAAGCTTTTTCTGAGTGTGCAACTATGCAACCACCTTCCACAGTATGAAAAACTTTAGTAGCGTGAAAACTGCATGTAGAATAATCTCCATAATCCAGCACGCTTTTTCCTCGAAATGCACTACCAAAACACTGTGCGGCATCATAAATTATCGGAATATTCTCTGCAACTTTTGCCATAGCGTCCACATCACAAATTGCCCCATAGACATGAACAGGCACAATACCAGCGACGTCAGTAGACATATGCTCTGCAACGCTAGCAGGTGAAAGACAGAGAGTTTCTTCGTCAATATCAGCAAAAACAACTTCACATCCAACCCAAAGTGGAGCAGAAACCGTTGCAACATAAGAAAAAGGAGTTGTAATTACTTTTTTCCCTGACAATCCAGCAACGTGTAATGCCAATTGCAAAGCCAGAGTACCGTTGGAACAAACAGCGAGGTGCTCAATATTCAGCCATTTTGCAAGATTTTTCTCCAAACACTGGCAAAAGGGACCATTATTCGTTAGAAAACGGGTAGAAAAGAGTTGGCTCATATATTGAACATACTCTGAAAATTCTGGCATCTTTGATCTGGTTACAAAAACTGGATTGTCCATGATTATCTGCTTTCCTAATTGAAAAACAACATCACCCAAAGGGCACCAGAAGCTCTAACGAAAATACACCGCTCACTGATAGTGCTTGTATTTTTTAAGCAATTGTGCCTCTAACTGTCAACAAGCGTTGAAAATTGAGCAAGAAAAGATTTCATTTTTTGAACACAATAAGTTTATAGCAAGAAAAATACGACTTTTACTACAAGAATATTCGATCAAAGCGACCTTTCCCGTGACCCACTTATTTTCGGGATCTGTTTGCAAAATCCACAGATATATGCAGCCAGACTTCTTCTGTGCCAGCTCAGTAATCTTTGCGATAAAGCCAAACAGATCACCCCCGGTAATCTGTACGTTTATTGTGCTGGATAAATTGAGTTTTCGCTATGTAAAAAATTGGCTCTACCTAGGTAGGTCGTCAAATTAGGACGCCATGTTAAGCTGTAATCAGCAGCTTTGGGTTCATCCTCCCATTTCTGACAAACACCGTTGGTGAGAGATAGGCAAGGGCTGCCTAGCGTCTTTGTCGATTATAAAAAACTTCAATATACTTTGTTACATCTGAAATGGCTTCTGCCTGTGAGCTTTAGCCTTTGCGATGGACCAACTCATTTTTCAACAAGCCCCAGAAGGTGGTCTGCCCCCCGTCAAGTAGACAGTTAATAATGCCCCAGTGGCAATGATTAAGCGGCCAGTTTTTCCCGGCATTCTACTGGGGAAAGCTGCCCGAGCCTTTTTTGAAATCGTTCGGTGTTGTAGAAACGTATATATTCTTCAACCTGAGTGCTGGTTTCGTCTTTGCTCTGCACTGACTTCCCGAGAAATACTTCAGCCTTCAAATGTGAGAAAAATGACTCAACGCATGTATTGTCCAAGCAATTGCCTTTGCGCGAATGACTTCCCTGAAGTTGTAATTTTTCAAGCTGGTTATGATACAACTTGTGCGTGTATTGAAATCCTTGATCTGAATTCACAACCGCACCTGGCATTGCCGTAAGTTTGTCTAATGTGGCGAGTACAAGAGCAAGGTCATTTCTGGGTGAGATGGCGTGAGCCACGACTTCGTTGTTGCACAAGTCTTGCACCACAGACAGATAAATAAAGCCGCTAGTTGTGGGCAGATAGGTTATATCTGTCACCAGTTTCTTGTTGGGGAGTTGAACTTTGAAGTTACGCCCAAGCAGATTCGGAAATACTATGCTGCCAGATTTACCAAAGTAACGACGCTTTTTGCGAATGACAGACTGGATACCGAGCTTGTGCATAAGCCTATAAACACGTTTGTGGTTCACAGTAAAGCCTTCAACGGCGTAAGGCCACCGGCTGCGGCGATATCCATAAAATGGCCGCATGGAATGGATAGCTTTAATATGGGTTGTAATTTTGGCTTCACTATCAGCTCTTTGGCTTGCAACCCTCCATTTATAATAACCTGATTTGGGCAGGCCAGAAAAGTGACGTAGCGTTTTCAAAGATGAATAATTGCGCATCTCATCAATTATTTTGAAAATAACTCTTTTGGGTGCGCTCCCCATTCGTGCCAGAATCGGGAACGATACAACTTTTTTAAATAGTCTCGCTCTGCTTTTACATAGGTGAGTTCTTCTTCTACAGATGAGAACTTCATCTTGGGTCGCCCACGATTTTCCGTATGGCTACTTTTACCACGGCCATCTTCCAACGATTCACCAGAGTTAATCTTAGCAACCCATTCTCGAAGACTCTTTTTATCCTTGATCCCCAATTCTTCACAAAGTTGCCGATAGCTACGCCCACCCTTAAGAAAAAGCATTACGGCTTCTACTTTAAATGCAGGTAAATATGTAGTCTTCTTACCGTCGGCCATAAAAGCCCCCCATCATGGTTTCAAAGTTTAAGCCTAGTGGGGCTTTTTTGCTTTGTCTACCTGAAGGGGCTTGCCCCCGTCTTTGGTGTAGAGCCCTCATACCACTCGCAGGTCCGGGGGATTTTCTACATACAACAAAAAAAGGCGCTTACAGCCATAAACTGCAAGCGCCTCTGAATTTGGCGTCACCAACGGGATTTGAACCCGTCTTAACGGCTTGAGAGGCCGCCGTCCTAACCGGATAGACGATGGTGACAACGAGGAGTTAAATAAAGCTCTCAAGCCTTATTTGTCAAGCAGTTCATACACAGGGCATAAAATCAGCCGTTGCCGTACCTGCGTTTAAGGTGCTAGGTATGGAGTTGCCGCTGGCGGCGGCCCAAATTTGATGGAAGGAGCAGCCCTCATGAAATCTCGTCTTCACCTTCCCCTGCTTATCGCCTGTTTTGCCTTGTTGACCGCATGCGGCGGCAAGGTTATTCCCACGCGCGATGGCGACATGCCCACGTGGATGGGAACCCTGGAAGACCTCCGGCGCTATCCGCAGAATCTGGATGTGTACGCCAAGGCTGCCGGAGAAGACAAACTGCTTGTTTCTCCTGCCGAGCAGGCCAATCAGGCGGCCAGGTTTATGCGCATAACTTTTGGCCCGTGGGAAATGACCAAGACCTCAATCCGCAAGCGTGATGTGGCCGTGCTGTTCAACAAGGCGCGCGGCTACAAAATTGGCGATGTGCGCTGGACGCAGCCGGAATGGGATGCCATGAGCGCCAACGCGGCTCTGGGTTCCTACCCTTCGCGCAGCCAGGCAGCCATAACCGTGCGCAACGCGAACCTACGCGAACTGCCCACCAATGAGGCGCGTTTTTCTGAGCCCACGCCAAATCCCAAGGCCAATCCCTTTGATTATTTTCAGTATTCCCTGCTACCCGTGGGCACACCAGTACTTATCGCGCACACAAGCCGCGATGGCCGCTGGCACTATGTGGAATGCCCCGTGGCGGGCGGCTGGGTGGCGGACGAAGATCTGGCCCCTGTCAGCGCAGAATTCAGATACATGTACCGCAACAGCACATTTGCGGCCCTGGTGCGCGATCGGGTGAACCTTGTCACGCCTACAGGTTCCATACTTGCCAACATCGGTGCATTGCTGCCCATGCGCGGCGGATACTCTTCGCCCACAGACGCCGGTTCCGGCGGGCAGGCCGCAATTGAACTGCTTGTGCCCATACGCGGTGCGGACGGCATGGCCCAACTGGCCCCGGTGTCGCTTACCACAGCAGACGCCGTTCCGTGGCCCCTGCGCATGACCCCTGGCAATGTGGCCAAGGTGGGCAATTTCATGATCGGCCAGCCCTACGGCTGGGGCGGCATGTTTGGCGACAGGGATTGCTCTGCCCTCATGCGCGAACTGTTCACGCCCTTTGGCATCTGGCTGCCGCGCAACTCTGTGGCGCAAGCGCGCACAGGCGCGGTCAACATGCTTGAAGGCATGACGACGGCGGAAAAAGAAGAACAGATTCTGCGCAACGGCGTTCCCTTCCTCAGCCTTGTGGGCATGCGCGGGCATATCATGTTGTATGTGGGCAAGTATAATGGCCGCCCCGCCATTTTCCACAATGTATGGGGCGTGCGTACAGTTGAGGGCAGCGACACTGATGGCCGCTTTGTTATCGGCAGGGCCGTTGTCACCTCCATCACCCCCGGCGCTGAGCTGAAAAACCTTTACCGCACAACGACGTTTGCCGACAGGCTCCGCACGTTGAGCACCCCGGCGGATACCCTTCAGTGACAGAACTGCGCCATACAACAACAGCCGAGGATGCGGGCCAGCGACTGGATCGCGTACTGCATCAGGTTGCCCCCGAGATGTCGCGGGCAGCGTTGCAAAAAGCTGTTCAGGCCGGGCACTGTCAGGTGGACGGTCTGCCGGAAACCCGCGTAAATGCTAAAATGCGGGCCGGGCAGACAATCACGTTGCGCCTGCCGGAGACCTCCACGACCTTGCAGGCGGAGGAAGGACACCTCGAGCTGCTCTGGCAGGACGAGCATATGGTTGTGTGCAACAAGCCTGCGGGCCTCACGGTGCACCCCTGCCCTTCCTGCCCGGAGCAAACCCTGGTGCAGCGGCTGCTGGGTCGCTTTCCTCAACTGGGCAGAATCGAAGGCCAGCGTCCCGGCATAGTGCACCGGCTGGACAAGGACACGAGCGGCATCCTGCTGGTGGCCCTGACAGAACAGGATCGCCTTGTACTCAGCGAGGCCTTTGCCCAGAGGGAAGTACACAAGGAATATCTGGCCATTGTGAGCGGCAGGCCGCCCGCAGCGGGTGAATGCCGCGAACCCATTGGCCGCCACCCCACAGCCAAGGTCAAGATGGCCGTTGTGCCGGAATCGCGCGGCGGGCGCACAGCCCATACGGAATGGAAAACCCTGTGGACAGCTCCGGACAAGCGTTTCTCCTTGCTTGCCGTGCGCATCCATACCGGGCGCACGCATCAGATACGCGTACACATGACCCACCTTGGGCATCCCCTGCTTGGCGACAGGCTCTATGCGCCCAAAGCCGTGCAGGCCCTCGCCCCGCGCCAGATGCTGCACGCATGGCGCATCAGCTTTATCCACCCGGCCACGGGTAATCTTATGAATTTTGCCTGCCCGCCTCCGGACGACATGCTCATGGCAGCGCTTCAGGGCTGCCGCCGCATGCGCCGCGTGGTGGTAACGGGCAATCCCGGCAGCGGCAAATCTGCCTTTTCCCAATGCCTGGCCGATATGGCCGTGCCTGTGTTCAGCGCCGATGCAACGGTTGCCGCCCTGTACGCCCCCCGAGGGGAGGCTGCGCAATGGATCGGGCAGATCGGCGGCAGCGCCCTGCTTACTCCAGCAGGTGCCGTGGATAAAACCGCACTGCTTGAGGCCATGCGCGCCAACCCCGTGCTGCGCCGCGAGGTGGAAAACATGGTGCACAGCCTGACGCACAAGGCGCTGGAAGCATTCTGGATACAGCAGGAATCTCT
Organism: Desulfovibrio intestinivivus; assembly: GCF_053570665.1. Taxonomy (NCBI): domain Bacteria; kingdom Pseudomonadati; phylum Thermodesulfobacteriota; class Desulfovibrionia; order Desulfovibrionales; family Desulfovibrionaceae; genus Desulfovibrio; species Desulfovibrio intestinivivus. The sequence goes on from NZ_JBRBQT010000001.1 coordinate 3,226,574, forward strand.
GGGCGTGCCGCTGGCCGTGGCCGAGGTGCCCCTGTATTTTGAAACAGGCTGGCAAAACAGCTTTTCACCTGAACCGCACGTTGTCGGGGTGCGTTGCGCCATGCCCCTGCGCGCACAGCGCATAGAAGCGAACCGTGGCTGGACGCAAGACAAACTGGAAGCTATTGAAGGCTGGCAATGGACACAAGACCGCAAAATGGCCGCCTGCAACACCGTTGTGGATAACGAAGGTTCGCTGGAATCTTTATGCGCCCAAGCCCAGGATTTTTTGACAAGCATGCGCACTCAGGATCAGAAGGATGAACAGGCCCTTGCGCTGCACCTCGCGAGGTTGTGGCAGTAACTACTACAGTCAGATACTGTCTATCCACTCAAGTTCCCTGAGTTTTTCACCTAATTTGCCATTTCTTGACACAATTCGCAGTATTCGCGTATAGGCTATCTTTAAATTTTCAGACCAAAAGCATCAGTTGAAGCAAAACATGTCAGACGCACAACAGCCGCATCAGGGTAATCTAGCCAATCCCCTGGTGCTGGCCCTGGAAATATCAAGTTCAGCCCTTCTGCACGTCAGCAAAGAGCCTTTTCTCAGAGCAGCCATGGCCAGCATTGGCGAATCCTTGCACTGTGAGCAGGTGTCTCTTGTGGAATTTGACGATGATCAGTGGTCTGCCCCTGTAGTCTGGCGGTCGGGCATTCGCAGTGCAACGGCAGATATGCCGGCGGCAACGCTCAACGACATGTCGCCGGTGCTGAGCCTGTTTGAAGAGGGCAAAAGCCTGTGCGTTGCCGATACCTCGGCCATGCCCGAAGGCCCGCAAAAAGCCCTGTTTCTCTCCCGTGGAATCAAATCGGCAATCTGCGTGCCCATCGCCCACGATGGCCAGCTTTTTGGCGGCATCTGCCTTTTGCGGCACCGTTATCGCGGGCAATGGTCTATCGAGGACTCCAGCCTTTGCCATCTTTTGGGCAGCATCCTTGCCATCACGCTAACGCATTTTCGTCTTTACGGGCAGTTGCAGCGCAAGCACAAGCAACTGCACGACATTCTTGATGCCTTCACTGATCCTGTCTGCATTGTGGATATGGAGACGTACAAGATTCTTTTCGTCAACAACAGTGTTGAAGAAACATATCCGCGCAAAGACGGCACGTTGTCCAATATCTGCTATAAAAGACTCATGGGGCGGGATACGCCCTGCCCCTTTTGCACCAATGCCATTATTGCCGCCTCCAGCGAGCCATATCAGTGGACGTATGAAAACAAGACCACCAGGCGCACCTATACGGTGGTGGATAAGGCCATCAAGTGGGACAACGACAAAACGGTTCGCCTCAGCATTTCACGCGATGTGACTGACCTGCTGCAAACCCAGCACGAAAAACAGAATGCCGTGGTGGCCTCGCAGGCCAAAAGCGAATTTCTGGCGCACATGAGCCATGAAATCCGCACGCCCATGAACGGCATCATCGGCCTCACCCATCTGGCCCTGCAATCCGATCCCAGCGACGAGCAGAAAAACTATCTGCAAAAAATCCGCACTTCCGCCACAAACCTGCTGGCTATCATCAATGATATTCTGGATCTTTCCAAAATCGAAGCCAACAAGATGGTGCTGGAAGACGCCAACTATCCGCTGGAAGACGTGCTTGAATTCGTACACACCTCGCTGCGCTTTCCCATTGAACAGAAGGGGCTTGAGTATGAATGCAAACTTGGCGACGATGTGCCGCTGAAGCTCTGGGGCGACAGCCTGCGCCTCAAGCAGGTTTTGCTCAACCTCATGAACAATGCCGTCAAATTCACCGCCGAAGGGCGCATAACACTGCGAATTGACCGCGAGCTTTCTGGCGACAAAGACAGCCTGCACTTCAGGATTGCCGATACGGGCATGGGCATCAGCCGCGAATACCAGCAGCACCTTTTTGATCCCTATACCCAGGCCAATGCGAGCATCAGCCGCCGCTTTGGCGGCACCGGCCTTGGGCTGAGCATCTGCAAGCGCATTGCGGAGCTCATGCACGGCGCACTGTGGTGCGAGAGCGAACTGGGCAAGGGTTCCACCTTCCACCTGAGCATTCCCTGCACAGCTGCCCGCAATATCTATTGCCCCCAGGAGCAGGCCGCCGCCACGGCAGAGCCGCTGGACGGAGCGGCAGAATGCAGCATTCTGGTGGCGGAAGACAACGAAATCAACGTGGAAGTATTGCGCGCCATGCTGCGCCAGCTGGGCTTTGAATGCGATGTTGCGCCCAACGGCAAGGAAGCCCTGCGCATGGCCATGGAAACCCCATATGATATTGTGCTGATGGACGTTAACATGCCCGTCATGGACGGCCTGACCGCCACGCGCGAACTGCGGAACATGCTGCCGGAAAATGACGAGCAAAAAGCCCTGCCCATCATTGCCCTCACCGCCGCGACCCTGCCTGACAATATCGCTGAAATCATCAACGCGGGTATGAACGATCACATAGGCAAACCCTTCAGCATGGCTACCCTGCGCAATAAACTCGCCAAGTGGCTCAAGCTCCACTGAGCATCCTGACAAATCATGTCTGCCGCAAAAGTTTCCAAAACCAATGCCGCCAGAATTCTTGAAGGCCTGGGCATTCCCTACGAACTGCACACTGCTGACGTGGACGAAAATGACCTGTCAGCCGTGACCATGGCGCACAATCTGGGCGTTGACCCTGCCTGCGTTTTTAAAACTCTGGTAGCCAGAGGCGACAAAACAGGCGTGCTCATGGCCTGCATCCCTGCTGCGGCGGAGCTGGACCTCAAGGCGCTGGCCGCCGCATCTGGCAACAAGCATGTGGAAATGGTTCCGCTCAAGGATGTTCGTCCCCTCACCGGATATATGCGCGGCGGATGCTCCCCCCTTGGAGCCAAGAAGGCCTATCCGGTTTTTGTGGACGAAAACGCCATCCTGCTTGAAACCATCTTTGTGAGCGCAGGCCAGCGCGGCGTTCAGCTGCGCCTCAAGCCGGATGACCTGCTGCGCGCCGTTGAAGGGCAATACGCCCCAGTGGCGCGCATTTAGTAGCCCCGCCCGTTATTTCCCGCATAAAACCCGCCCGCCGGGGCAGACACTCACAAGCTGCCGCGCAGGTATCATCAATACTTTACGGAGCGCATGCTCAGCCATCTGCCCATCCGACAAGGAGATCATCCATGCAGTATTACCACGCAGATGTGTTTTGCAATGAGCCCATGACCGGCAACAGTCTGACTGTTTTTATTGCCAAGGCCTTTCCGGAACGAACCGTCATGCAGCAGATTGCCCGGGAGTTCAGACAGTTTGAAACAATATTCCTTGTCCAACGCAGTGATGCCGTTTTTGACGCGCGCATCTTTACGGTTGAGGAAGAACTGGATTTCGCCGGGCATCCCGTTCTGGGCGCTGCTGCGGTTGTGCAGCACGAATTTTTTCAGGAGGCCTCCAACACGGTTCTGTTCAACCTGAACAGCAAGCAGGTTTCTGTTTTCTGCGCAGCGCAGGGAGATTTATATGACTGCTGTATGGATCAGGGGCCAGCGGAATTCATCTGCACCCCGGAGCCTGAAGAGTACACAACGTATTTGCAGCCGCTGAATCTGGCGCCCCACCATATTGCCGCCGGGTTTCCCCTGGAAGTAGTTTCCACTGGGCTGCCCTATCTGTTGGTGCCCCTTGCCTCAGGCCTGGAGCAGGCCCGCATTGTCGTGGCAGATTACGAATCGCGGCTTGCGCGGATCGGCGCAAAATTCGCGTATGTTTTTGACGTCAACGCGGTGGAAGGCAGAACCTGGGACAATGCGGGCATGGTGGAGGACATTGCCACTGGCAGTGCCGCTGGGCCGGTAGGGGCCTACCTGTACAAGCACAGCAGATTTTCTCCCTCGCAGGAAATACTTCTCCGGCAGGGGCGCTTTGCGGGGCGTGACTCAGAAATCAGCATCCGCAGGGACAAAGCCAGCGGCAACATGCTGGTGAACGGTCAGGTTCGGCTGCTCGTGCGCGGGGAATGTCTTCAGGGCATGTAAAATCCCATCCCGCTCAAAAATTCTCAAAAAACAGCGCAAAAAAACAAAGACCCGTCTCCTTGTCTGCCATTGGCAGGACGAGGGAACGGGTCTTTTCAAAACTCACCGCGAGGGTGTTGGATTCTTGTCTTAACCTTCGTCACTCAAAGGGCGAAAGCTCTTTTTTGTTGCCCCGCATACAGGGCATTTCCAATCTTCAGGCAGGTCTTCAAAACGGGTTCCAGCCGGTATTTTGTGGCGTTTGTCGCCCCGGTCGGGGTCGTAAACGTAGCCGCAATTGACCATCTGGCACCGCCACATATCCTTGGATTCAGCCATAATCTGCCCCGCCTGTTAGCCCGCTGCGGGCGTTGCGGTCACAAAGCCCTTGCTGGCAGGGCCAGTTGTGGAAGGCGTACCGGCAATCTTGGCAAGGTAGGTGTCGCCAAGTTTTTTGATATGCCCGTCAATATTATCGTAATAGGTCAGGTGGGCCTGTTCCTCGTCAATGATCCGTTCAAAAAGACGTGCAGAAACAATGTCGCCCGCATCCTTACAGATGGCAAGAAAACTGCTGTAAGCTTCGATGGTGGCTTCTTCCTGATTGGTGTCAGCCTCATAGATAGCGGTCACTTCCTGCCCGCTTACAATTTTGCCTTCTTTCTGGGTAGTGGGCTCGCCGCCCAGTTCCTTGATGCGTTCGGCAAAATTTTCGGCATGTCTCATTTCGTCAATGGCGATAAGCTTCATGTTGGCAGCAAGCTCGCCATAATCCATATCATCCAGATTGTAGTGCTGGTTCATATACTGATGGATGGCGAACAGCTCCATGGCGCGCGCCTTGTTCAGTACTTCTATGACTTTAGCCTTCCGGCTTTCCCTGTTTTCAGCCATGACGCAAGCTCCTTGGTTATAACAGGTTCAAGATGCTATTTGTATAATACGAATAGCAAAATCTCACAAGCAGCCGCGTACAGGGAAAAACATTCGGGCAATAGTTACTGGGTTATTTCAAGCGATCTCGCGCAGGTTTCGCACACGCCGTCGTATTCCACCCGCGAACTCAAGATACTCGCAAACCCCATTGCCCGCATGCCTTCAACTGTGGGGGCCTGCTTGACGTCTTCAACATCGCCAACCCGGCCGCAATAAATGCAGCGAACATGCTGATGGTTTGATATGTCACCGTCAAAACGTTTGGTTGATCCAGCAGCTTCAAGACGGCGGATCTCGCCGCTGTCTGCCAGAAAATCCAGATTCCGGTACACAGTACCCAGGCTTATTCGGGGCAAACGCTCGCGCACAATGCTGTACAGCTCATCCGCAGTAGGATGGCTCTTGAGCTTGCGCAGTTCTTCCAAAATAACTGCCCGCTGCCGGGTCATTCGTGTTTGTGTTTGAGCCATGCCAGCCTCCAGTGTTGCTAAAAATTACTGTTATCGCGGAATACTGTCAAGCCCAAACTCAACCAAAAGACTAAGACTTCTGCCTGGCGAAAAACAGTGCGCAATGGCTGTTTATCGGAAATATGGTTCCCATGCTGAAAAAAAAGGCCTTGCGGCGGCTCCAGTTCAGCTAGAGCGCGTGCGCCCACAAGGCGCATAAAAAACATACCATCGCAGTGCGGGTAAATAAATAACTTTCAGAAAAGCGTCAAGGCGTAACCCCAAATTGCATCAGTCCGCAGGGGTGTGATTACCTAGCCGTTTTTTCAGCACAGGGAACACGGCTGGACAAATGCTCCGCAGCCGCGCAGGCCGCACCCCACAGGCCACTGTTGCCATCGGTGATGAGATAAATGGGAACAGAGGCCGCAATGCCGCCGATATCGGGCACCAGACCAAGCTCTTGCAGAAAGGCCGGATGCGTCACGCACAGGGAATTTTTGGCGGCAATGCCGCCAGCAATCCACAATCCGCCACGGCAGAGGGTGGTCAATATCCACTGGCGGCAAAAACGGCCCCAAAATCTGGCATACCACAATAACGTGGGCGTTTCGTGCGACAGGGCCTCGGCGCCCACGGCAGGGGGATAAAAAAACTGGCCGGAAAGATAGTAGTGCAGCACGGAGATGCCCTCGCCGGAAAGCACATTTTCCGCCGTGGGATAATCGCGTCCCAGCTCGCGCGCCAAAAAGGCCTGATAGGCCTGCTCTTCCGGCCCCACAAATGCAAAGGCCGCATGACCGGCCTCCGAGGGCACGGCCAGCCAGCTTCCGGCAGAGTCAGGCTGGCCCGAGCGCACCAGCATGGCAGCGCCAAGGCCAGTGCCAGCGCCAAGCACAGCCCTAGTATCTCTGGATTCGTCAATGGATCGTGTGCTGTTGCGCACAACTGCGGCCGTTGTGCCGCAGGGCGTCAACGTGGCAAAGGCTTGCGCGCTGAAATCGTTGAGCAGCAGGCAGCAAGCCAGATTGTACCGCTGCGCTACCCCATCAAGGTCTACACGCAACTGCCCGTTGGTGAGTTTGCCGCGCAGGCCCTTCACAGGCCCGGCAAGGGCAATAACGAGAGAATCACCCGCAGAAAATGGAGATTGTAAAAGCTGCTGCATGACTTGCAGCACATCCTGGGTATTGCCCAGATCAGCCGATTTTGCCCACACCGCAGACGTGAGCGTGAGGTTACCCTCATGCGCAGTAAACAGGGCGAATCTTGCGTTGGTTCCACCTATATCTGCTGCGAAAATGCGTTGCATGTAGGCCCTAGCTCCGGCTGCGAGGCTAGCTGACATCCCTCTGATTATCAATTTTGCGCACGATGCCCGTGGTGCTGCAACCGTCTACCAGGCGGGCAAGATAGACCCTGCCGCCCCCCTGCTGCACGACATCGGCCCCGACCACATTGTCAATGGTATAGTCGCTGCCTTTTACGAGCACATCGGGCCGCAAGGCCGAGATGAGTTCAAATGGGGTATCTTCGTCAAAAAGCACAATGGCGTCCACATCTGACAGAGCAGCCAACAGCAAGGCGCGGCTGTTTTCGTTCTGAATAGGACGGGTCGGCCCCTTAAGACGGCGCACAGAGGCATCGCTGTTGAGTCCCACAATCAGGTGGTCGCCCTGAGCGGCGCTCTGCCGGATAAGGGAAATGTGACCAGGGTGCAACAGGTCAAAGCAACCGTTGGTAAAAACCACAGTTTCGTTTTTTCTGCGCCATTCTTCAATTTTTTCAACAAGATTCTGAACGCTAAAAAGCTTGGGATTGTCGGCCTGCTCACGCAGCGCCTCGTTAAGCTCTGCAATAGACACGGGCGCAGTGCCCATTTTGCCCACGGCGACCCCTGCCGCCGCATTGGCAAGGTGCATGCTTTCGGCCCAGGGCAGGCCTTTGCCCACGCATGCTGCCAGAGTGGCAATGGCGGTATCGCCTGCGCCGGAAACATCGGCCACTTCGCGCACGGCGGCGCGGCAGTAAACAGGTGCTTCGTCAGGAGTGAACAGGGCCATACCCTTTGGCCCCCGCGTAATGAGCAGGCGTTCAATGCCGTAGCGGGAGCACAGCTCCCCGGCAAGGGTTTCGCGCCGGGGTCTGCTGAGTGTTACGCCAGCGTCCAGCCCGCAGGCTGCGTCAAATTCTCCGGCATTAGGGGTAACGCAGTGCGCTCCGGCATAGCGCCGCCAGTCGCTGCCCTTGGGATCAACCAGCACGGCGATGCCAAGGCGGCGGGCTTCTTCAATGATTATCTGGCACAAATTGCAGCCGCTGGCCGATTCAAGCAACACGCCCTTGGCGTAGTCGGACAGAATAACCGCATGCCGCCCCGGCAACAGGGAAAGAACCTGATTCTTCAGAGCCTCGGCTTCCTCGGCGCCAAGAGGGGCGCTTACTTCCTCGTCAAGGCGCAGCAATTGCTGCCCCTGCGCAAGAACGCGCGTCTTGCAGGTCGTGCGGCGGCTGGGCGAAACGGACAGCCCGTCTGCAATTCCCTCAGCCGCGAGCGCCGCGCGCAGGTCGCTGGCTGCGGCATCCTGCCCCACTACGCCAGCCACTGCCACATCAACGCCAAGGCGCACAAGGTTGCGCGCCACGTTGGCAGCACCGCCCGGCACAGACCAGCGTTTTGCCGCAGACACCACGGGCACCGGGGCCTCGGGAGAAATCCTCTTGACCTGCCCTGCAATGTAATGGTCAAGCATCACATCGCCCACAACCAGTATGCGTACTCCGTCAAAATTCATGACGCTCTCCCGGCGTGGTTCAGGCCTTGCCGCAGGCTTTTTTGATCAGCTCGGTCAGGCGGGCTTCGGTGCGGTCTGTATCCACAAGGGTAACTACCGACTTGCGGGCGGCATCGCCAAGGCGTTTGCGCTCCTCGGGTCGGGAGGCAAGTGCTTCCAGAACGTCCGCCAGCGCGCCCACGTTGTCTTGCGGCACAAGGCGTCCATTGCCGCCGTCCGTAATGGCTTCCGCCTGGCCCGGCAGATCGCTGGCAACCACCGCAAGGCCAAAGGCCAGGGCTTCCACCAACGCCGAAGGCACACCATCGGCCTCCCCGCCGGCGGTCTTGCGGCCAGGAGCCACAAAAACATCCGCGTGGGTATACATATCCGCCATGTTTTCATGGGGAATCTGCCCGGCAAACTGCACCGAACCACGAAGCCCAAGCCGCCAGACAAGCCAGCGCAAACGCAGCTTTTCCGGCCCCTGGCCCACAATGGTCAGCGAAAAATTCACATTTCTGTCGGCCAGCAGGCGGCATGCCCGAAGCAGCAGATCGTATCCCTTGCGGCGCGCAATGGTGCCCACAGCCAGCAGGTTGAAATCCGCAGCTTTATCCGCATCATCGGCGGCATCGGCTCCGGCGGGTGCGGGCATCTGCTCTTCCTGATCCTCCGGCGGCGTGAGCGTAAGGGGATCGCGCAACACGAGCAGTTTATCTTTCAGCTCGGGCAGCAATTGCAGCATGGCATCGCGCGTGGCTTCTGTATCGCAGCGCACAAAATCGGCATCCGCACCCTTGGCGGCCCAGTTGAGGCCGGGCTCAGTCATATCCTGAGCGCGCACGGCAAAGGCATACGGCACATGCAGAAGACGCGAGGCAACCCAGCTGGCCGTAGCCGGGCCGTGGGCTCCTACTGCGTAGAAAAATTCGATTTTTTCTTCCTGGCCCCAACGCGCCAGCATGGCCCCGGCGCAAAATGCGCGCAGGTGATCCCACCAGCGGCTGCCCCAGCGGCCACGCCCCGGCAGTTTGCGCCAAAGCGTCCACAACTGAGAGGAAGAACCGCGCATGAGCCTGAGCATACCCAGGCAGGCCGCAAGCACACGCAGCGCGCCAATGCGCCGCACAGCCAGCGGCAGGGCATAGCCCTCGGGATTTCCCAGAAATCCATTATCGCGGATGGCGTAAATACGGGTAAGCAGGCCCGCCGCGTGCATACGGTGGGCCTCATCCATCAGGCACTGACCGGAAGCCTCGGGAAAGCTCTCGGCAACCATGGCGCCGCGCACCACAGGGGCAACCCCCTGGAGCAGATTGTGCGAAATGGTGTCGGGCATCTGCGGCAGGTTGCGCTGGCGGCAGTGCAGAATGCCGTCTTCAAGGGTGTAGATGCTGTCGCAAAATTCGGCCATCTTGGGGTCATGCGTAACCATAACCATGGAAACGCCGCCCGTATGGCAGAGCGAACGGAAATTATCCATGATAAGGCGGCTGGTTTTGGCGTCCAGCGCGCCCGTGGGTTCGTCAGCCAGCAGGATGCGCGGATTGTTGACCATGGCGCGGGCAATGGCCACACGCTGCTGCTCGCCCCCCGAAAGGCGATTGCTGCGGTAGTGCACACGCGCAGAAAGGCGCACAAGTTCAAGGGCGCGGATAACCCGCTCCCAGCGTTCTTCTGGCGGAATTTTCTCAAATATCAGGGGGAATTCAACATTTTCAAACACAGTCGAGTGGTCAAAAAGGTTGCTCGACTGCATGACAAAACCCATGGTGCCACGGCGGAAACTGGCAGTCTGCTCACGGTCAAGCGTCAGCACATCCTTGCCAAGAATTTGCAAAGAGCCGGAATCGGGCGCGTGCAGCATGCCCAGCACGTGCAACATGGTGGATTTGCCGCAGCCCGAAGGCCCCATGATGGCCACCATCTCGCCAGGAACAACCTCAAAATTCACGCCGCGCAGCACCGGTGTAAAACCAGCGTAGCATTTATATAAATCTTTGGCGACTATAACGGGTGCCATGATCCACCTTGTGCATGTGCGGCAGAGCCGCAACAACGCGGGCCAACCCGCGCATTGTGTGCTATTCGAATCGCAGAGCGGTTACCACGTCCATACGGCTTGCCTGCATGGCAGGGAACAAACCGCCAGCTATGCCAATAACGGCAGAAAAAACGATGCTTCCCACACTGCTGAAAAACAACAGTGAATACGAAACGCCCGTTCCAAGCGATAAGGAACCGATCTCGACCAGCGCGCAGCCAATAAAAATGCCAAGCATGCCGCCAGCAACAGATTTACAAAGAGCCTCGGCCAGGAATTGCGCCAGGATGTCTATATCCGAGCCGCCCATGGCCTTTTTAAGGCCCACTTCGCGGGTTCTGGCCCGAACTGCGGCAAATGTGCCGTACCAGATGCCGAAACCACCCAGCATGAGCGATGCGGCAATACCAAGCCACAGCAGAGCCTCAACCCACATGAAGGTGGTTTTGATGCGTTTGAGCTGATCTTCCTGCGTCTGTACCACAATATAGGGAGCGGACTGATGCTCGCGCACCATCTGAGGAATAATCTTGACAAGCGGCGGCACGTCTTCCCACCCGATGGCGCGGATAAAGAGCCTGCGCACCTTGCCCCGGCCCCAGTTGCGGTCGGCCATGGTGGTATAGGGCAAAAAGCCGCCCTGGCTCCAGCTGCCGAGCATAACGCCGCTGACAACGCCCACCACTTCAAAAACATCCTGCTCCAGAAAGAGCAGCTTGCCTATGGCTTCTTCCGAACCGCCAAACAAATTTCTGGCCGCATCCCTGCCAAGCAGGCATACGCGCCTGTGAGAGTCCACATCTTCCTGATTGAGCAGCCGCCCGGCCACCAGATCAATGGAGTAGACCTCGGCAAAATACTGGTCGATGCCGATAAAATCCACATTCAGCGTGCGTTCGCCGGTGCCGCGTATTGGGAAAGCTTTATTATCGCGCAGGTTTCTGCTCACCAGGCTGACGCCGGGCAACTGGGAAAGGGCTTCCACAGTTTCAGGATAAAACTCGCGGTCGGGCTGACCGGGATACTGGGCATCATCCATGTATACCTGGATGACGTTGACGCCACCCATGAGCACCATGTCCTGCCCCACCTTGTACCGGATTTCGCGGCCAAGTACCGCCAGGACGATAAACGCCGTGATGCCAAGGGCGATGGAAAGCATCACCCCGAAGCCGCGCTGGCGCACAACCTGCCTGAGGCTGACGCGAATAAGGTCTGACATTGCAATCATGGCGCAATCACTACTCTGACAAAAAACGATAAAAAAAGCCGTGGCTTATGCCGCGCACATGCGCAACGCCATTGCCGCATCCTGCTGTCGGGCTGCATACAGATATATTGCATTCAGCCCGTGACAAAAGGGCAAAAGACAGTACACGCCACCATGGGTGTATGTCAAAGCCTCTATTTTCATACCCTGTCACGGGCCGCATGCGCAAAAGAAAAAGACACTGTCAAACCACGCCTCCATCAGGAGTGGTTTCAACATTGCTATTTTGTTCCCTGACTGTGTTCAGAGCGCAACACTACCCCGCCCTTGCCGACTTCATACCGCATGCCGTGCCAGACAATATCCCACGACTTTATGCTCTGCCAGTAAACAGAGGTGAACATGCGAACGGCGTCCGCAAAGGCCATGCACCAGCGCCACAGCGGCACGGGCTTGGCAAGCAGGCCACGCCACAGATGCAGCGCGCTCACCATCGCCGCCAGCCAGAACAAGCCAAGCAACACGCCAGCGCCGCTGCCCACGTTCACAATCCAGCCCAGAAAGGCCAGGGCCGCGCAGACCATGGGCAGGGCCATCATAACACACATCAGGCCCAGCAGCTTCCACTGGCCGGGCATGCAAAACTTGAGAAAGAGCACCTGCCTGTCCATCCAGGCCCGCCAGACAGGCGTGGAGTGGTTAACGGCATCGGTGTGCAGCAAAGCGCCAGGACAAAGCCGCACCTTGGCGCCGCGCACCTGAAGCAGGGCCGTGAGCGAGCAGTCGTCCACCACGTTTTCAAGCCACAACTGCGCAACGCCGTATTTTACGTAGGCCGCGCGGGTCATGGCCATAGCGCCGCCCCACAACTGGGTAAAGGCAGACATGGCTTGCAGATAGCGCATAAGCATAACACACAGTGTATAGGCAAGGGTTACGGGCTGGTCATCGCGCGGTTCCACCACATGGTAGCCGGTGCTGAACGAAGCCTCGCCCCTGGCCATGGGCGCTGCCAGATGCCGCAGAAAATCTGGTTCCGCCATGTGGGTGCTGTCGCAGAACACATAGACGTCCACTTCATCGCCCAGAGCGGCAATACCCTGCAGGCTGTTATGGTTTTTTTGCCCGCAACCCGTGGCGGTGCCTGCCACCACATGGCGCAGAGCGGGAAACTCCTGCTTGAGTCTGCCCACAAGCTCGGCGGCGGGTTCATTTTCTTCCGCTGTTACAAGCACAGGGACAAAACGGGGATAATCCTGGGTCAAAAGGCTGCGCAACGCACCTTCCATACGCGGATCGCGCCCGGCCACGGGCACTATCATGCCCACCGAGGGCCATTTGTCTTCAGGTATGGCGCGGTTGGCCTCGGCTTCTTCCTCAATACGGCGGGGCATGCTTTCGCCCCTGCGGGCCAGAATATACAACAGAGCGCATTGGGAGGTGGCCAGCAAAAACCATATCCAGAACATAGGCACTCCTTCATGTTATTGTTGGATGGATCAGCAATCGGCAGCAAGGACATGGATCCTTTGCAGCGCTTGCTATAAACGCATGTCAGGCAAGCCATGCCCGAGCAGGGCGCAATAACGCCCTGCCCGCAGCGCAATTTTATTGGGGCAAGGGGGCGCAGTCTTCTGGCGCAAGCGGCGCATCGTGAGTACGCTTGCCCTCCAGCCGCACGTTCATGCCGTTCTTCAGGCTGATGACGCCCTCGACTTTATCGGCAGAAACAAGACGCCCCTTGAATGAATGCCCGGATGAATGGTGCGCCTCAATATCATTGTTACGCACCGTTCCATCTATGTGGTACACGTCAACCTTGCCGTTGTACAGACGCAGGTGCACCACGCCGCGCACCGAGCCCTGAGCGGAAACGCACACGCCCACACGGTATGTTGATGAATAGAGCGAGCCTGTCCAGAGTTCGCGCACTTCCACAGGGGTGTTGGCAGCGGACGGCGTTGCCGTTGCTGTATCCCCGGCGGGAAGGGGCGTATTTTTCTGTTCGCCGCGCTGTTCCGCCGTAGTGCCGGAGGATTGTTCCTGCTGGACTTGAACTTCGGCAGCGCGGGCCGCAAAAACACCCACGGTCATCAGACAAAAGCAGACGCAAAGCGCCGCAAGACACAAAACTGCATATTTCAGCCGCGCGCGCCTGAGCCGTATTGCCCGCGTTGCCTGTGCAGCCCTGGAGCATGCACGCAGTGAATTTTGATCTAATTCCATATATCCCTGCGCCTTCCGCACTTGGGCAGAAGACTGATTGACAAGTTCAGCCGTCAGTTGCGGCGCAAGCTGGCAAAAACGGCCTGATGCGCCTCCACCATGGCAGTGAAGGAAAAATCCCGCTCCACGCGCAAACGCCCGGCCTGCCCCATGACATCGCACAACGCGCCGTCCTCAAGCAGACGGCAGCAGTTTTCCGCAAGGGCCGCCACATCCCCAGCATGCGAAAGCAGACCGTTCTGCCCGTTCTCCACCAGCCGTGGAATGCCGCCAACCGATGTGGCGCACACGGGCAGGCCGCAGGCCATGGCTTCAAGAATCACATTGGGCTGCCCCTCGCGCACGGATGAAAGTGCGAAGATGCGCCCAGCGGCATAATGCCCGCGCATATCAAGCCCACCGGGGATAAAGTCCACATTGCTTCCGGCGGCGTGCTGCGCGGCCCACTGATGCAGATTGGCTTCTTCCGGGCCGTCACCCACAATGCGCAAACGCGCCGAGGGGTGGCGTTGCAGCACAATCTCAAAGGCGCGCAGGAGGGTCAGGTGATCCTTGTCACCCGCAAGGCGCGCCACGCAGACAATTTCGGGTGCACGGGCCGAGGGCGCTGCCCCGGACGGCGCAAAAAATTCCGTGTCCACCCCGTTGGGGATGTAGCTCAAGCGGGATTGCGGCAGACCAAAATACAGCAAAATTTCATGCAGTGCTTCGGAATTGCAGATCATGTGATCCGTAAGCCGCCAAAGCCAGCGTTCATGTTGCCGCTTGGGGCCGCCGCCGCCACGGCAGGTTCCCACAATACGCGGGGCTGTTTTTTCGCCAAGCCAGCCCAGCCGCCCCCAGATGCGCCCCCAGATATTGGGCAGGGCCGTGCAAGGCACGATGACATCTGGCTGCAACCTGCGCAGCTTTGAATACAGTGCAGCAAAAAACAGGGGCGGCACCTTGCGGTCATGCCCCATGTGGTGCAGCTCTATGCCCGCATCCCGTGCGGCTTCATCCAGATCAGTGGGGCCAGTGAGCGTAAGCATGACCGGCGTAAAACGAGTTCGATCCAGGCGGCGGGCCAGTTCAAGGGTCTGGCGTTGCGTACCGCCATAACAAAGATCCTCCATAAAAAAGAGGATGCGCTGTGGGATGGTCATGCTTCTCCTTCAGATAACCGGACGGCTGAAAGTTGCGGCGCAAAAGCCGAACAGCCGTATGCATTATTGTATGCATTCCGCCCGGTTTTGCAAGGCCGCCCAAGCCACCACATCATAATACACTTAAAGTACACGCAATTATTTTATGCCGCCCTAGGCAACCCCCTCCAGGTGAGCGGCCGCATTGCCATGCGCCCTGCTTGGGCTTACAGTTGAGGAATGACTGATTGCACCAACGATACATCCTTCAATAATCAGGCAGACAAACCCGCCCTGCGCGTGATTGTGAGCCTTGATGTGGAAGAAGAGGGGCTGTTTTCCGGCAATTATGCGGCGCGAGGCTGCGGCGTGCGCAATGTGGCCCTGCTGCGCAGGCTTGCCCCCCTCACCAGCGAACTGGGCTTTCCGCTCACGCTGTTTTGCGCGCACACGGTTTTTGCCAATGCCGAAGCCTGTTCCCATCTGGCCTGGATGCGCGACCACTGCAATGCGGAAATCGCCGCGCACCTGCACCACTGGAGCACACCGCCTCTTGGGGACGACACGGCGCAGCCCGCCACGCAAAAACAGGGGCCGCCCACCCGCACAGACCGCCTGCCGCGCGAACTGCTGCGCCAGCGCCTGCGCACCCTGCTGGATGCCGGACGCGAATTTCAGGGCGCGGATCTGACCAGCTTCCGCATGGGACGCTGGGATCTTAAATCCGTTGTGCGCCCCCTGCTGGCGGAGGAAGGCATCACTTTTGACAGTTCGGTATGCCCCTTGCGCGTCTTCCATGACGGGCCGGATCACTTTCTTGCGCCTTCCGACCCCTACTGGCTTGAGGACGCCCCCGGCCTGCTTGAGTCGCCGGTTACGCAGATTCCGCTTTCGCGCACGCTGGCGCGGCTGTGGCATGGGTGCGCCAGAGGCGCGGCCTGGGCCGATTCCTTTCATTTTTGGGGCGCGTTGAGCCCTAACCCGGTATGGCACAGCGCCGCCGTGATGCGGGCGGCTACGCGCCAGCACATGGCGCGCGGCGGGCGGATTTTGAGCCTGTTTTGGCATTCGTCAGAAATGCTGCCCGGCGGCTCGCCCAATATCCCCGATCAAAAAGCAGCCGATGCCCTGTACAAAAAAATTTATGATTTTCTGGCGTGGCTGGCGCGCAATTACGCAGTGCGCGGACTCACCGCCGCCCAACTGCGAGAGCAGGCCCCCGGCCTTGATTTCGGCCCCCGCCCGGCAGGCAAGGGAGACTGGTGATGCAGCGCGTGGTCTTTGTGCTGCTGGATGGCCTTGCCGCCGCCACGGCCCGCCGCTGCATGAGCTACATGCAGTCGCTCACCGATGCGGGGCTGGCGCGCCATACGGAGTTGCAAGGCGAACTGCCGCCGCTCTCCCGCCCCATTTACGCCACCCTGCTCACAGGCTTACGCCCGGCGCAAAGCGGCATTATGCATAATGATGATGCCCGGCTCTGCCCCGCGCCCACCATTTTCAGCCGCGCGCAGGCCGCAGGCCTGACCACCGCCGCCGCTGCCTACCACTGGATGAGTGAACTGTGCAACATAGCCCCCTTTGAGCCGGGGCGTGACCGTATTACAGACGATGTGGCCCTGCCCATTGCCCACGGCCTGTTTTACTGCACGGATGCCTACCCGGACGATGAGCTTTTTCACGATGCGGCCTGCCTCCGGCGACGCCATGAGCCGCATCTGCTGCTGGCGCACAGCATGGGCATCGACAACGCGGGCCATCTGCACGGCGCAAACAGCAAGGAATACAGGGATGCCGCCCGCAGGGCCGATGGCCTGCTGGCCCGCTGGCTGCCGGAATGGACGTCGGCAGGCTATGCGGTGCTGGTCACCAGCGATCACGGCATGGACGACGACGGCAGCCATAACGACAACACCGAAGCCACCCGCCGGGTTCCCATGTGGCTGGTGGGCGAAGGGTTTAAAAACACCCCGCTGCCCACAGATCAGACGCAGATTGCAGGGCTTGTATGCCGTGCGCTCTGCATTGAATAACCCCCTGCACCTCCCCAATATCATGCGGCAGAACATGTTTAACGGCTATGTATGGATTTTGCTGGCGGCCCTGCTGTGGTCGCTGCTGGGCGTTGTTTCCAAGTTTTGCCAGCATGCGGGCGTATTGCCGCTTGAAACGGCCTTTTGGCGAGCGGCCATTGGCTGCGCCTTTTTCCTGGCGCATGCAGCTCTGACCGGGGGCCTGCGCATTCCCTTGCGCCATGCCCTGACATTTATGCTCTTTGGCGCATGGGGCGTTGGGGTATTTTTCGGGGCCATGCAAATGGCCATCAAGCTCAGCGGCGGCGCGACCGCCGTGGTGCTGCTGTATACGGCCCCAGTGTGGGTTGCTGTTTTTTCGCGCTTTCTATTTGGCGAGCACATAACACGGCGTAAGGCGCTGGCCGTGCTTATTGCCCTTTCCGGCACGGCGCTGGTCTGCTTTTCCGGCGGCAGCCTGCCGGGCGAAACATCCCTTGAGGGCATTGGTTTTGGCCTGCTCTCCGGCCTGTGCTACGCCACGCACTATCCCTTTTACCGCTGGTGGCAACGCCGCTATTCCACAGCCAGTATTTATGGCTTCATGCTGCTGGGCGGCGTGGTGGCTCTTGGCATCAGCGGCCCGATACATGTGGATCACGCCCCCGACACATGGGGCTGGCTGTTTGCCCTGGGGCTGCTCACCTGCTACATGGCCTACATCTGCTACGGGCAGGGGCTGAAACGCATCAGCCTTGTAAGGGCCGCCGTTACCTGCCATCTGGAGCCAGTACTCGGCACTCTTTGGGTCTGGTTGTTCTGGAACGAAAGTTTCAGCGCTTCCGGCTGGTTGGGCGGCGCGCTGGTTCTCAGTGCAGTATTTCTGCTGACCACGGATAAAACCAGCGAATAGTGCAGATAGCTGGATGATATTGCCCTAAAGCCCAAAGTGCATCCCGAATAAAACCTGCTCCACCAAAGACAAACCCCATCAGACTTTCAAAGATGCAGCGTACGGACTGCCGTGCTTTGTTTGCCTGATGGGGTATATTTATCGGGCTGATATTGCCCTGACCGTCCGAAGCGTTAGCGCTGGCCGATCACATCCAGAAATACCAGCGGTACGTTGCCGCTGCATTTGAGCGCATGGGTATCGCCAGGACGGGCGATGGTGATGTCGCCGCCTTTCACAGGGGTTTCCTTGCCCGCGCTGTCGGTGAACACGCCCTCGCCGGAAACGATGATGTAGGCGTCTTCATTGTTTTCATGTTTGTGCATGCCAATGGAAGCGCCCGGTTGCAGGGTCATCCAGCCGATTTCCTTGATGACCATGTCCTTGGAGGCATCATTGCGGGTAAAGCCGAACTGACCGAACAGGGTCCCCTGGCCGCCCGCCACCTTATCGCGGTTCCAGGTTTTCAAAGAATCCTTTGGGTAGAGCTGCGGTTCGCCCGCAAGAGCCGTTCCGGCAAACACCAGAGAACACAGCGCTGCGGCAAAAAGCATCTTTTTCATGATCACACTCCCGTTACATGAACACTCGCCATAATACAATATAATACCCTGAAATCACATTGGAACAATGAACGCCGACACACAGGTGGCAATCTGTGGCTGACGGCCTGAACATACGCCCATGCCCCACCCCTCGCAAGTGAATTATTTCCCAATCAAAACGCCAAAGTCTCGTCTCAACCGGCCTTGCCCCTTGTGGCCTGCGCATGCTTGGTGTATAGGCAAAAGCCTACGCCTGCCGAATGTGCAAACATTGCGGCACGGTTGCATATTTATGGAGCAAGCCCGCTCCTTACTACAAAAAATTCACGCATGGAGGCTGCGTTCCTGATGCCCTTGCCCTGGGCATACGCAGAACATTATGAGCAATATCATTCTGACCGGGGATCGCCCCACGGGTAAGTTGCACATCGGACACTTCGCCGGATCGCTCAAGCAGCGCGTTTTGCTGCAAAATTCTGGCAAATTTGATGAAATCTACATCATGCTGGCCGATGCCCAGGCTCTGACCGACAATGCCGACAATCCTGAAAAAGTGCGCAACAACATACTTGAAGTGGCGCTGGACTACCTTGCCTGCGGCATTGACCCGGAAAAATCCTCCATCTTCATTCAGTCCCAGTTGCCGCAGCTCTATGAGCTGAGCTTCCACTACATGAACCTTGTCACCGTGTCGCGCTTGCAGCGCAACCCAACGGTCAAGGCAGAGATTGCCCAGAAAAATTTTGAGCAGAGCATTCCCGTGGGATTCTTCACCTACCCCATCAGCCAGGCGGCAGACATCACGGCTTTTGAAGCCACCGCCGTGCCGGTAGGTGAAGACCAGAAGCCCATGCTTGAACAGACTGTGGAAATCGTGCGCAAGTTCAACAGCACCTACGGCGAAACCCTGGTGGAACCGCAGATACTGTTGGAACAGAACGCCGCCTGCTTGCGCCTGCCCGGCATTGACGGCAAGGCCAAGATGAGCAAATCCATCGGCAACTGCATCTATCTGAGCGACTCCGAAAAGGAAGTTCACGACAAGATTTTCAGCATGTTCACCGACCCAGGCCACCTCAAGGCTTCCGACCCCGGCAAGATTGAGGGCAATACCGTGTTCACCTATCTGGACGCATTTGCCGTGCCGGAAGACTTTGCCAAGTTCAATTCGCCCTACCCCAACCTGGACGAAATGAAGGCCCACTACCAACGCGGCGGTCTTGGCGACGTGGCGGTAAAAAAGTTCCTCAACGAGGTAATGCAGCAGATCCTCAGCCCCATCCGCACCCGCAGGCAGCAATACGAACAGGACATTCCTTTCGTCATTGACGTGCTCAAAAAAGGTACGGAAAAGGCTTATGGCAAGGCCGCCAAAACCCTTGAAAAGGTTCGCCGGGCCATGAAGCTGAACCATTTTGAAGCGGGACTCAAGCTGCAATCCAAGTAAGCAGCCCACTCAGGCGGGTTGCCCGAAGCGCAGATAATTGCGCCGTACCATACCAGCCATCCCCGGCAGTGCCATCAGGCGGTGCCGGGGATTTTTGTTTTTTCTGCGCTGCGCTGCTCATGATAGGCTTGACATTAGTTCTATATCGAAATAAATTTCCCCCATGAAGACCGATCATATTGTTGCCCTCATAGGCCGGGTGCGCGAGCAAGCCAACAACCTTATAGTTGCCGAACTTGAAAAACGCGGGCACGGCGGCATGGCCCCCTCTCACGGCGCCATTTTGCAGGCCCTGTTTACGCGCGGCCCCATGCATATGAGCGCGCTTGCCGAAGCCATAGGCAAGCAAAAAAACACCGTGACCACGCTGGTCGGCAAACTGGAGCAGGCGGGCTACGTAACCAAAGCTCCCTCGCAGGAGGATTCGCGGGTTACGCTGGTTTCACTTTCCGCCAAAGCGCTTGCTGCCAAAGCTGATTTTGACGCCATTTCCCAGACGCTGCTTGATGCCGTGTGGGGCGACATGCCTCAAACCGACAGGGAAACCCTTGTTGCCGGGCTGGAAAGAGTGCTGCGCAACATCAGCCTGAAAACCATATTCTGATACCCGCAAAAGCATCCAACGCACAGTGCTATGGATGTTTTTTTTGTGAAACAATAGTTCGATATAGAATAAAAAGGAGTTCATCATGCAAAAAGTAATCGATTTTCTTGCAGCCAACACCACGGTTTTTCTTGCCACTTCTGATTCCGGCGCGGCCCGCGTGCGGCCCTTTCAGTTTCAGTTTGCGGAAAATGGCCGCCTGTGGTTCTGCACCGCGCGCTCAAAAGAAACCTTTGCCCAGTTGCAGAGCGACCCCCGGCTGGAGTTTGCCTGCATGTCGCCCAAGATGGAAACCCTGCGCGTAAAAGGTCAGGCCAATCTGGACGATGACATGGCAATCAAGCGGCGCATCATTGAAAACAACGCCCTTGTGCGCTCCATCTACGGCTCGGCAGAAAACCCCGATTTTACGGTTTTCAGCGTTGATCACGGCACGGCCTTCATGTTTGATTTCAGCGGCAACCCGCCTCAGTCTTTCAGCTTCTAGAACGATAAACCGCACCTTCAGCCCAGCATGCCAGCCACTGGAGAGTAGCTTTGCGTGACATGCGAGGCTGAAGGTGCGGCCTCCCGGCAATAGTCATGCCCTGCCCTATCAGTACATCGGTTGCTTCGGATCGGCATGCGGGGGTATACAGAGCTTGCGGGCAAAGGCGCAGTGACTTTTACGCCTTCGGGGGGTTCAGATGTATACTTTTGACCTGCTGTGTTTCTGTATTTCTGTGGCTCTGTACGCCGCATACAATCTCTATATCCGTTTCAGGGAATCATCCAATCCCGGCTACACAATCCACGGCATATCGCGGACGGCAAGGGTTCAGTGGGTGGAGTCCATTCTTGAAAAAAAGAATGGCATTCTTGCCGTGCAAACCCTGCGCAACGCCACCATGGCCTCAACCTTCATGGCCTCAACAAGCGTTTTGCTGGCTGTGGGCGTGCTCTCCCTTACAGGCAATGGGGAAAATGTCCGGCATACTTGGCACTCGCTGAACTTTTTTGGTTCGGTGGAGCCGGGCATGTTTGCCTTCAAGATTCTCGCCCTTTTGCTGAATTTTTTTCTGGCTTTTTTTTGCTTTGCCTCATCTCTCAGGCTCTACACGCATGTGGCCTTTATGCTGGGCGCGGAAGCCGGGCAACAGAATTCCGACCAGCCTGGCAGCATGGCAGAAAAATACCTGAATATGGGTGCAAACCATTTTTATTTGGGAATGCGCGCCTTCTATTTCACCGTGCCGCTGGTTTTCTGGATTTTTGGCGCGCAGTTCATGATTTTTGGCACTGTCTTTTTGATCAGCATTATTTTTGTTCTTGATAAAACGCCATAATACAAATCAAATCAGATATAATCTTGAAATATTTTCCACTGATACCCTTAGTAATCTTGTAAAAAAATCTGCATTTAAGCACTAGTTAACGCATATACATACATATTACGTTTAATTTTTTATAAATACCACCATATAAATAAAATATACTGATAGAAATAACAGTCCATACGATGATGTTATCCATTTTTTATAACACACTTCTATCTTCATTGTTGCAGCATCGCGTATTTGTCTATCTGATATGAACGACTTTTGTAAGCATAATTAACGGCGTACTCACCATTTTCATCACTAGCATGCAGTTTTTATATGCAGTTTATTTAGGTATACGCATTGTTTTAACATTGACGCAAATCAGATATAATTGACGGCTTAGTAGGCAAGAGGTACTTTATTCTTGTCAAAGAATGTTTGTAATCAAATGAAAAAGTCAACCATGGGAGGGAAAGGCATGAAGATTGTATTTTCTGGATTGGTGCTAGGACTTATGACTATATGTTTGGTGGCTTGCAGCAAAAACGCCCCTCAACCTTCTGCCCAGCCAAATGAAACGCTGGTGATGAGCTCTGAGATTGAGAGCACGGTGGCAAAGGTTGAAGCTGTTGATCTGAAAGCGCGCAAGGTAACCTTGAGCAGCCTTCAAGGTGATTTGTTTATTATTCATGTGAGCAAGGAAGCCGTTAATCTGCGGCGCGTAAAGAAAGGAGATATGGTCGATATTTCCTACGGGCGTGAACTGACAGTGTGGTTGGCGGAGCCTGGTTCTGTGGCTGACGAACAGGCTACTGCTGTTGTCAGGGCCAAACCCGGATCCCAACCGCAAGGCATGGGAGTAAGAGAATCGAACTTTACCGCCAAGATACTTGCCATGGATAAAGTCAACGAGCTGGCCAAGCTTGAACTCGCCAACGGTTCTGTGGTGGTGGTCAAGGTGCAAAATCCAGAGAACCTCAAAAAACTTAAGGCCGGGGATACGCTGGGCATAAGTTATCTTGAGGTTGTTGATA
Source organism: Desulfovibrio intestinivivus (assembly GCF_053570665.1). Classification (NCBI taxonomy): domain Bacteria; kingdom Pseudomonadati; phylum Thermodesulfobacteriota; class Desulfovibrionia; order Desulfovibrionales; family Desulfovibrionaceae; genus Desulfovibrio; species Desulfovibrio intestinivivus. The sequence continues at coordinate 3,249,241 of NZ_JBRBQT010000001.1, forward strand.
TCGCCGTACGGAAGAGCTCTAAGCAGAGCTCCAAGCAAGGTTCCAAGCGTTGATTCTATAAGCCTGGTGTATTCAAGGGGCATATTAATGAGGGAATGGTCAATGAACGGGAAAATTCTTCGGCGTTTGATGATCTTCTTATCCCTGCTTGCACTCATGGTCGTTGCTCTTCCAGCGCCCTCCGTGGCCGACAGCGCGGCATCCATCAATTATGATGTTACTGCTGCGTTAAACCAGTTATACGCTTCAAGCCCGGCGGCAAAAAAAATGGGAAGCGCAGCCAAGGGAATCCTTGTCTTTCCCAACATAGTCAAGGGCGGCCTTATCATTGGCGGTCAATTCGGCGAAGGCGCCCTGCGGGTTGGAGGCAAAACCAAGGGCTTCTATCGTAGCGTTGCAGCATCCTACGGGCTGCAGGCCGGTATACAGAAGTTTGGCTATGCTCTGTTTTTTCTTTCGGATGATGACCTGAAGTATCTGAAAAGCAGTGAAGGATGGGAGATAGGTGTCGGCCCCAGCGTGGTTGTTGTGGATGAGGGTATGGCCAGATCGTTTACCACTACCACGGCTCGCTCTGGAGTGTACGCATTTTTCTTCAACCAGAAGGGGCTGATGGCTGGCTTGGGTATTCAGGGTAGCAAAATAACTGAAATACATCCGGGCAAGTAGCCTCTGTTTTTCACATACTCAAAATTCAGCCTTTTGAAATGCATAAACGGCGGCTTACGGTTCAAGGTAGGCCGCCGTTTTTCTTGCGCATGCGGTTGAAGATAGTGAACCCGTGATGTGGTCATACTCGTTCTTGGGCTCAAGCTTACAAGTGCAATCACCGTCTGAACCGCATGCCGGTCTGCCCCTCCTCCCTTTCTTCTGAAAATTGTACGATCTTTGCCGCTAACATCCCTGACCTCTTGATTGTTTTTTAGCCTGATATTACACAGGTTGATAATAAGTCATCCAACGTGCATGGCTGGATCGCTCAAATGGTCCTTCCTGCCGGGTGCAATTGCAGACAGCTTGCAGGCTGGCGCGGCAAACTCTGATGCCGGTGCCTTTATGGGTCTTTGACACGAATTTGAATAAACGGCTCACAGCCTGACCGAACACGCTGAGCCGTAGAAGGTGGACTTGCAAGCGACACTCTGCATATGAACAGCAAACCGCTAGCCCAATCCCTCTTGTGCCTGCTTGATAATTTGAGCGGAAGGCCATTTTTTCTTGCCATACGGCGAGGGCTGTTCATTGTTTTGCCGCTCATAATGATCGGCTCATTCACCCTGCTGCTGCGCAATCTGCCGTTTGAAAGTGCGCAAAACGCCGTTGACGCCCTGCTTGGCCCCGTGGGAATGCGCGCATGCGACACCCTTGTGGCAGGCACATTCGGCATATCCGCCCTGGCGCTGGCCTGCGCACTGGGCGGTGCCAGCGCCATGCGGGCCAACCTCACCAATCCCTCTGCGCCAGCAGTCAGCCCCATGCTGAGTTCGCTGGTGGTTCTCTCCTGCTTTTTTGTCATTGTTGCGCCGGAAGAAACAAGTTCCTGGACCATCAGCTTTTCCATGGACAGAGGCCTTCTGCTTGCCATGTGCGTGGCCATGGCGGGCAGCGCCGTATTTGTGCGCCTGGCGCGGTACCGGATTTTTCATCTGTCGGAAGAAATGGCCGGGCATGATCCGGTTGTACGCGATGTGGTCACGGTTATGCCAGCGGCCATGGCGACAATCTTGCTTTTCGGGTTTATCCGCTTTCTGCTGACGCTATGGGGAGCAACAGACCTGCATGCCGCAACAAGCAAGCTGCTTACCCTGCCCTTTCAGCATAGCGGCAATGGCCTCGGCTTTGGCCTGCTCTACAGCTTCACCTCGCAGGTGCTCTGGTTTTTCGGCGCTCATGGCCCCAACGTGCTCAATTCTGTGGATGTGAACATCCTCAGCCCTGCGGGCCTCGTTAATGCCAAAGCCATAATGTATGGCAACCAGCCGCCTTTTGTGTTCACAAAAATATTCTTTGATACTTTTACGCGCATGGGCGGCTCTGGCTCCACCCTGGCCCTGTGCTTTGCAGTTCTGATGCGCTGCCGCGACTGGGGCATGAAAAAACTCTGCCTGTTTGCGCTGGTTCCGGCCCTGTGCAACGTCAATGAGCCGCTTATTTTCGGCATCCCCCTGATGCTCAACCCCGCCTTTGCCATTCCCTTTCTTCTGGTGCCAGCGGTACAAACCGTAGTGGCCTACCTTGCAACAATTATTGGCTTTGTGCCGCATACCACGGTGGGAGTTGCCTGGACCACCCCCCCGCTGATCAGCGGCTATGTCGCGACCGGCAGCATCAACGGTTCCATTTTGCAGATGATAAACCTTGGGCTGGGCTTCCTCATCTACCTGCCCTTTGTGGCTCTCTCTGACGCAGTGCGCGAAAAGCACGGCAAGCAGGTTATGCACAGCCTGCTGCAAGTTGCCAATCGCTGCGATTCTGGGTCTCCCGACAATCGCAAGTGCCTGAACATTCCCGGCGAAGTGGGCCGCCTTGCCCACACGCTTGCCTCAGACCTTGAACGGTCGCTAAACGCCAATGACGGTCAGCTTTATCTTGTATTCCAGCCACAGTGCGACCATGCAGCAAAACGCGTGGCAGGCGTGGAAGCCCTGCTGCGGTGGAATCACCCCATATATGGTCCTGTGGCACCGCCCATTATTGTTGCGCTTGCCGAAGACACAAACCTCATTGACCGGCTGGGCAAATTTGTTCTGCTTGAGGCCTGCAAACTGCGCGCTGCATGGCAGCCCACGGTTCCGCATGACCTTGTGATCGCCGTCAATATCACTCCCAGCCAGTTGCGCAATGCCAACTTTGCCCAGATGGTGCTTGGTACGCTGCACGGTCTGGGCCTTACCCCCACCCAGCTTGAACTGGAGATCACGGAATCTTCCATTCTGGAGCCGGACGCCCGAACTCTCGACCTGCTTACCCGCCTTCGTGTGCTTGGAGTACGCCTTGCCATTGATGATTTCGGCATGGGTCACACATCGTTGCGCTACATCCGCGCCTTCCCCGTGACAACGGTCAAGGTTGACCGATCCCTCACAGAAAGCCTCAACAGCAACGTGCAGGAACAGATCGTGCGCAGCATTCTGGATTTGAGCCGCAGCCTGCGCATAACCACCGTGGTGGAGGGCGTGGAGGACGAGCAGCAGCTGCGCGTTTTTACGGGCATAGGCTACCATACGTTTCAGGGCTATTATTTCAGCCGCCCGCTTTCTGGTGCGGACTGCCTGGACTTTGTGCTGCGCTACAACGGGCAGAAGGATCAGGAAGCCTAATGCAGCAGCAGACGTTTTTTCCGCATGCCCCATCACGCAAAAAGCCCCGGCATAACCGGGGCCTGAACTTTATAGCTTGAACGCTCACCAATCTGCCTCAATCAGACCCTGTCAGACAGGGCCAAGGCAGCGTGACGGGCAAAGCCTGCGCTACCTTCTTTAGACGGATTCGCCTTCGATTTTTTGCAACAGGCTGGCGCAAAAGCTATCCAACATCTGTTCTGTTTCGTCGCCCAGCCCCAGAACAGAACCAGAGCGCAACTGACGCGCCCGTAGCGCCTCAAGATCAGGCATGCTGACGCGTTGTTGCGGCAGATCGGCAACAGGCGGCAGGTCTGCTGCCTGATCAGGAGTAGCCTTGTTCAGCACCAGCACCTGACGGTGCAGTCCCAGGTCGCCAGCCATGCGGGCAACCTCCGCCGCTGTTTCCAGCGAGCGCATGCTCGGCTCGGATACCACCAGCAAGGCGTCCACATGTGCCACGGTTCCCCGGCCCAGGTGCTCCACCCCGGCCTCCATATCCACCAGCACCCACTCACGCCTGTCGAGCACCAGATGCGCCAGCAGGGCCTTGAGCAGGGCGTTGCTTTCACAAGCGCAGCCGCCCCCGGCGCTGGTCAAGGGACCCATGACCAGGAGGCGTTTGTCTCCAGCGGTTTTCCCCCCATCTCCTGCAACAGGCAGGGGCGCTGACAGAGCCTCGGGCAGATCGCTGACATGCGGATCAAGATCCATCATGCCGCCCTTGCCAGCGGGGCGAATACGCTCTTCAATCAATGCGGCGCGCTGGGTGAGGGCCTCTGGCAGATCAGCCCGCGCCAGACCAGAGGCCTGCCCAAGCGAAAGCGCCGTGTCGGCATCCACAAGCCAGACCTTTTCTCCGCGCCGCGCCAGATAATCGCCAAGCCAGGCGGTGATGGAGGTTTTGCCCACGCCGCCCTTGCCAGAAACGGCAATCTTCATGCAATCCCCCTGTGGTTTATGTATTAGTCCTTGAGCTTTGCACAGAGCGGGCAGGCCCTGCCCACCCACTCTGCAAAACACACTGTCCTAAGGCTGCAGGCCAAGGCCCTGCCGCTTCTGCCGGATGCGCGCATCCAGCAGATCAGCCGCCTTTTCGGGATCGTCATTTACCACAAAGGATGCGCCCACAATCTGTTCCAGACCGTTCAGAGCTATATCTGTCACCTTTTCCGAGCCAAGAATGTTGGGCGGCAGACCAAGATGCGTGTAAATGCCGCTGGCAACGGCATACAGGCCGATGGCCGCCGCTTTTTCAGAATACCATTCAGGCGAGGACGCGCCCACGGGCAGATCGGAGATATCCACGCCCAGAGCATTGGCGATCAGCGCGCACAACTGCAAAATACGGGCGTTATCCACGCAGCTGCCGAGGTGCAGTACCGGCGGAATACCCAGCGCGCCGCACAGGCTTTGCAGCCCCGGCCCGGCCATGGAGGCGCCCTCGGGCACCAGCAGCCCGGCCTTGCCCGCCGCAGTGGTGACGCAGCCTGTGGCCAGAACCATAATATCTTTTTTGATAAGCGCCTTCATGAGGCCCACGTTGGCCGAGTCGTGCTTGATCTTGGGGTTGTTGCACCCAACTACGCCCACAAACCCGCGCACAGTGCCAGCCTTGACGGCATCCAGCAAGGGATCAAGCGAGCCGCCCAGAGCCTCAAGAATGGCCTCGTTGGAAAAACCGGTCATGATGCTGACAGGTTCGCCGGGGATTTCCACACGCTTGGGGTCACGCTCCAAGAATGCATCCACCGCCATGCGTACGATCTTGCGGGCTTCTTCCCGCGCATTTTCGGGATGGAAATTAAAATGGATGGCACCAGTAAAGCGCGCCTTGGCGGCAGTGTCGATAAAGCGGGTGTGGTAGCAGCCAGCCACCTGCACCAGGCTCGGCATGATGCACTGATAGTCCACCACCACAACTTCCACAGCGCCAGTCACGATTGCCAGCTCCGTCATCAGGTGGTTGCCCGCCATGGGGATGCCCTGGCGCATGAGCAGTTCGTTACCGGTGCAGCACAAACCTGCCACAGTGATGCCGGTAGCTCCGTTCTTTTTAGCAAGCTCGATCATTTCAGGGTCACGGGCTGCGTCCAGAATCATCTCGGACACCACCGGATTGTGACCGTGCACCAGGATATTGACTGTATCTTTTTTGATAACGCCAAGATTTGCGGTGGACATCTTGGGTTTGGGAGTACCGAAAAGCACGTCGCACAATTCCGTGGCGATCATGGAACCTGCCCAGCCATCGGCCAGGGCGCATCGCGCAGCATGCAGCATGGTATTGGGCGCATCGTTATCGCAGCCCATGTGGGTGCGGTGCATCATTTCGGCAATTTCGCGGTCAACGCCGCGCGGAGTGATATCGAGCTTTTCCCACAGCTCACGGCGCTTGGCCGGAACGCGGGAGACAAAATTGACCGCCTTGCGCCTGCTGCCAAAATCGCTGTAGCAGGCATCCACCACATCAGCGGCCACATCAAGCGCCTCGCGCCCTTCTGTCGCAACGCCCAATTCGGCGGCAATGCGCCGCAGTTTGGCCTCGTCCCGAATCTGATAGCCTGGGGCGCGGCCTTCCACCACTGCCTCCAAGGCTTCGATCACATCACGCCCGTGATCCGAATGCCCGGCTGAACCGCCTGCTATAAAGCGCCCAAAGTTGCGGGCCACAATCACATCGGCGTCTGCGCCACACACGCCGCGAGAAAGTTTTCCGCCGGGTTCGGCCTTGGCACTGATACGGCACGGCCCCATAACGCAGTTGCGACAGGTGGTGCCAAGCTCGCAAAAACGGCAATGCGGCGTTTGCTGATCCAGCCTGTCCCAGGCAGTTTCTACGCCATCTGCTCTGGCCTTTGCCAGCATACTTTTGGCATCATCCCATATGGACATGTCATTGATGTCGCGCTTCTTGCTTTCCATAGCTGCCCCACAAAACTTGAGGTTACACGGCGCGCCAAGTCTGCGCCGCTATCTTTGTCATACTGGTATCACAGTCAGGAAAAGGCGTCTGTCAGATGTGCGACAAAGGAACGGTGATGATTTTTATAACAAGTTAACAATATGAAATAATTATATTATTTTCAAATACCTTGTAAGAAATAATAGTAAAGAAGTCTGAAATTGAGAATTTAAAAGGCCAGAGCGGAAGAAAATTTTGGCGGGTTAATCCAGAAGTTCGCGAAGACGACCCTCGTCAAGAATGCAATACACGCCGCGCTGCTCCTTGAGCAGAATGCCCGAGCGGGTCAGGTCGGTCAGCAGGGTGGAAATGGTCTGGCGGGACGCCCCGAGGGTCTGGGCCAACATCTCGCCCGAAAGCTGCAAGCGGGCGCGGCGGCGGCCATCCGGGCCGGGGGCGCTTTCTTGCGCGGCAGAAACAAGATGACGAGCCAGGCGGGCAGAAACATCACGTAGCGCAAGGCCATCAACAATACTGAACGTATTTTTGAGAATACCGCCAAGCACTCGCACAACAGTTACTGTAAACTGCGGCACAGACATCATGCGCTGATTAAACGTGGGAGTGTCCACCAGTAGAATGGTGGTATCTTCCACAGCCTGCACCTGCGCGCTGGAATGGCTGACGTACACATCGCCCGGTTTGAGAAAGGCGATGGTAAATTCTTTTTCGCCATAGGCCAGATATACACGCACAAGCCCCTTGCTCACAATGAACACGTAGTTACCGGCTATCAGCCGCTCCCCTGCTGGAGAAACCGCTGTGGGAGAGTTTTCCGGCTCTTCATCATAGCTGGGCGTAAAAATCATGCTGTTTTTGGGGAAGCAACGCTCATTAAAAGCAGAAAGCAGCGAAGAGAACTCTGGCTTTGCAAGCTCGTCCAGCAAATTGACTGAGGTAAACTTCATGAGGGTTCTCCTGCTTCCGGGATGCTCAAGGATTCTCGAGGGGTACACAGTATGCCGAAATTTTCTCGGCCATTCCACTGCAACCCGGCGCTGCTGATTTAAACATATAGTCCATGCGCAAATTCGTCAAAGATTTCGGCATACGGCAAGGTTGGGTCGCCTGAGTGGGGCGCAATTTCTGCTCATCGTAGAGCCTAAGTCTTTTGCTGCCCTTCGGGCACGAGATTCCGCCGTCCGGTGGAGTCTGGGACGCCAGTGCGGCGCGCAGCAAGGCGGGGCCGGTTATGGGCTACGCCCGGCAATCTGCTGCCAAACACCGCGTTGCGGGTTTGGGCCGCCATCGGCGGTATAACCGCCGGGCGGAAAGTCACGGATATCCGTCGCTGACGGCGCGGCAAAGCCGCGACCTGCTCCTGATTTCCGGTCGTGTTGACTTCGTCAGCACTCCGGCCCCCCTTGCATCCCCCCCGAAGCCCCCCCCAAAGAGGGATATTCAATAACCCCTATCTGGCGAGGGCAACGCGGCTGTTGCTCCGGGAGCTTCCTTCCCTCGCTGCACGCGGTCAGGCGATCTCCCTCCGCGCCGCGTAAATGCCAGATGGCGCATTTGCGTTGGATAAAGTCCGTTTCAGCCAACGATCCAGAAAACTATTCTGCTTTGAAAGCTGGTCGTTGGCTCAAGCTGCCTCGCCATAAAAATTGTTGCATCGCAAAAAATCTGGTTTCGCTGTGGGCATCATCACGGGCAAGACGTGTTGATTACTCCCCCTAGTCACCTCGAAGCGAAAGCCAACAGCTAGAAGCCAATGGCGAATCGTTAACCTCATATGCCTTTTGCAGGCAGTAATTAAAGAAAGGTTACTACAGAGTCACGTCCAACACATTCGGGCGAACTTTTGCGATAAACTAGTGTAACCTTATGCAGCCTGAGTCCCTAGATTGTTTGCGGACAAGCCCTGAAGCAAGCCGAGAGTAGCTTTCCTCTAGTTCTAACATTCACCGGTCTTTCAACGGTCATGGTTGGGAGATAGCAGTAGCGCCACCTTCCACCCTGCCTTTTGCAGGCAGTAAAAGAAAGATTGCGGAGTCATGTTGCATCACCTTTTGAATGCGCAAAGTTGCAATGAAATTACAAAGCACTTGGCGCAAGGGTGCCCTGCCTTTCAACGGAAATGATGTGAAATGGTTGTGGTGCCGCCTTCCATCTTGGCTTTCGCAGGTCGTGATTAGGAGAGGGTTGTCGCGTCGCCTTCCTTAGACTCGCCGCAGCGTAAGCGGAGGCGATGGCTGGTGTTGGGCGAGTTTGCAAAATACGCATTTTTGTGGACTGACAAGGAAAAATTAGTTTTTTAAGCGCAGCGTACTCAAGTACGTGAGCATTAAAAAACTAATTTTGACGTAGTCAGGCCCAAAAAGACGGGTTTGCGTAAATGCGGCTGACGGGCTCTGGCAGAACTGCAAGCAAGGAGGTTCAAGGGTTTCGAGCAGAGGGAGGCTGTGAAGCAAGGGAAAGAAGAAGAAGAAGAAGAAGAAGAAGAAGAAGAAGAAGGCCGCGCCCAAGGTGGCGGTGAGGAGGTAAAGGGGAGGGATGTTGATGCAGTCAAGGAGACAGCGAGGAATGGGGTGGGCGGAGGGAAAGAGTAAGGAAAAGACAAAGCCCCTTGCGCTAGTAGCAGCAAGGGGCTTTGGAGCAATCGTTGACAGCGGCCTACTTTCCCACATGACGTTATGCAGTATCATCGGCGATGGAGAGCTTAACTTCCGAGTTCGGAATGGGATCGGGTGTACCCTCTCCTCCATGGCTATCAACGAAATTTGTCAAAATATTAATTGACAGGGACGGAAGGATTTTTTTCAAACACAAGCCTCACGGGCTATTAGTACTGGTCAGCTCCACACCTCGCGGCGCTTCCACCTCCAGCCTATCAACGAGGTAGTCTACCTCGGCCCTTTAGGGATTGCTCCAGGGAGAACTTATCTTAAGGCAGGCTTCCCGCTTAGATGCTTTCAGCGGTTATCCCTTCCGCACATAGCTACCCTGCTGTGCCGTTGGCACGACAACAGGTCCACCAGGGGTGCGTCCATCCCGGTCCTCTCGTACTAGGGACAGGCCCTTTCAATTCTCCAGCGCCCACAGAAGATAGGGACCAAACTGTCTCACGACGTTTTAAACCCAGCTCGCGTACCACTTTAAACGGCGAACAGCCGTACCCTTGGGACCTGCTTCAGCCCCAGGATGTGATGAGCCGACATCGAGGTGCCAAACCGCATCGTCGATGTGAACTCTTGGATGCGATCAGCCTGTTATCCCCGGCGTACCTTTTATCCAATGAGCGATGACCCTTCCATTCGGGATCACCGGATCACTAACACCTACTTTCGTACCTGCTCGAGATGTCTCTCTTGCAGTCAAGCTCCCTTATGCGTTTGCACTCGACGGCTGGTTTCCAATCAGCCTGAGGGAACCTTTGCATGCCTCCGTTACTCTTTAGGAGGCGACCGCCCCAGTCAAACTACCCACCAGACACTGTTCCCTCACCGGATAACGGTCGAGGGTTAGGGACCTGAAAAAACAAGGGTGGTATTTCAACAATGACTCCCCCCATACTAGCGTACAGAGTTCACAGTCTCCCACCTATCCTACACATGCAGTTCCAAATCCCAATGTCAAGCTATAGTAAAGGTGCACAGGGTCTTTCCGTCTTTCTGCGGGTACACGGCATTTTCACCGCGACTTCAATTTCACCGAGTCTCTGGCCGAGACAGTGTGGAGATCGTTACGCCATTCGTGCAGGTCGGAACTTACCCGACAAGGAATTTCGCTACCTTAGGACCGTTATAGTTACGGCCGCCGTTTACCGGGGCTTCAATTCGAAGCTTCGCTTGCGCTGACCTCTCCTTTTAACCTTCCGGCACCGGGCAGGCGTCAGTCCGTATACGTCGTCTTTAGGACTTCGCACAGACCTATGTTTTTAGTAAACAGTCGCCACCACCATTTCTCTGCGGCTCCCTCAGGCTCGTTAAGTGAATTAACTTCACCCGGAGGAGCACCCCTTCTTCCGAAGGTACGGGGTTATTTTGCCGAGTTCCTTGGCCAGAGTTCTCTCGAGCGCCTTGGATTATTCATCCCACCCACCTGAGTTGGTTTGCGGTACGGTTTGCACATCCTAAACTTAGAAGATTTTCTAGGCAGTATAGGCTCAACAGCTTCAGACCTTACGGTCACGGACTCGCGTCTCGACGTAGAGCGGTACGGATTTGCCTGTACCACACGTCTACCTGCTTGCACCGGGACAACCAACACCCGGCCTGTCTACCTTTCTGCGTCCCTCCATCGCACAGATGTACAAGTACGAGAATATTAACTCGTTTCCCATCAGCTACGCCTTTCAGCCTCACCTTAGGGACCGACTAACCCTGGGAAGATTACCTTTACCCAGGAAACCTTGGGTTTACGGCGAACGGGTTTTTCACCCGTTTTATCGTTACTCATGTCAGCATAATCACTTCTCCACAGTCCAGCATGCTTTACAACACACCTTCAGC
>NZ_JBRBQT010000001.1:3265000-3384455 GCF_053570665.1 Desulfovibrio intestinivivus
GGTGGGCTGCAATGGCGTGGATGATCTCCTGGCTTTCGTTGTACTTTTTGGCGAGGTCCGCGCCGATAAGGGCGTGCGGGCCTTCCACCTCGTGGTCAACGGCCTTACCAATGTCGTGCAACAGGCCAGCCCGTTTGGCTTTTTTGACGTCCATGCCGAGCTCGGCGGCCATCATGCCGCAAAGGGCCGAGACTTCAAGAGAATGCTGGAGCACGTTTTGGGTAAACGAGGTGCGGTAGCGCAACTGCCCGAGCAAACGGACAATTTCCGGATGAATACCATGAACGCCCGCGTCAAAGGTGGCCTGCTCGCCCACTTCGCGCACCTGAGTGTCCAGCTCTTGCTCACACTTCTGCACAATGTCTTCAATGCGTGCAGGATGAATGCGGCCATCCTGGATCAAGCGCTCAAGCGCCATTTTGGCAACCTGACGGCGCAGAGGGCTGTAAGCTGAGAGGATAACGGTTTCAGGCGTATCATCTATAATAAGATCCACACCGGTGGCAGCCTCAAGCGCGCGGATGTTGCGGCCTTCGCGCCCGATGATGCGGCCCTTCATGTCTTCGCTCGGAAGGGTCACAGCCGTAACGGTCTGCTCGTTGACGTAGTCGCCCGCGTAGCGCTGGATGACATTACAGAGAATTTCTTTGGCTTTGCGGTCGGCAGTTTCGCGCGCTTCCATTTCAATCTGGCGGATCATACGCGCCGATTCGTGCCGGGTTTTGGCTTCAATTTCGCTGAAAAGCCGGGCCTTTGCCTCATCGGCAGTGAGGCCTGCAATTTCAGAAAGCCGCTGCTCCTGCTCTTCAATACGGGTCTGCAAAAACGTTTCAGATTCAGCAAGCTGGCGTTCCTTGCGGGCCAGATCCTTCTCTGAAGTTAGCAGTTCGTGCTCCCTTGTGGTTGCTTTTTCAAGCTTTTCCTCAAGGCGACCGCCCATTTCTTCAAGTTTACGTTCGCGGGCCTTGACCTCGCGCTCACGTTCCTTGAATTCGTTTTCGAGTTCCCGCTTCTGATTGAACAGATCGTCCTGGCCCTGAAGCAATATCTCTTTTTTCTGGGCCTGCGCCTCTTTGCGCGCTTCCGCCACTATGCGCTTCGCCAGATCTTCGGCGTCGCCCACACGTTTTGCGGCAGAACGCTTGTGCGCGAACACCCCCAGCGCAACCCCCAGCAGCGCCGCAGCTACAAGCGCTGCAATGAACAATGGATCCATGAATCCAGCCTCTCTCTTTTATCAATACGGACCCTGCGCCAACAGGCGCGGGCCGACGAACACCGGCAAGCGGCAAAACCGCCGCACACCGTAGCAAAATTAGCCCGAAGGGGCTGCTGAAACCCTGGCTGGATACCGATTAACGGTCTGGAGTGAACTGCGCAAAAGCATCGGCTACCACGGACGGCAGCCAGATACGTCAAAAGAAGGCGCGTTCCCCGGAGCGCCGTGTCATGCTTGCGGTGCAGAACCTGGATAACCAGGTCGGGCGCCTGTATGTCCTTTCCGGGCTTCCCGGACTTGCCGGGCGTGCACACACAAAGACAGTGACGGCTCCCTATTATATTCTTGTCAGGTTAGCACCGAGGCATAAATCACGCGCGTCCCAGGGAAGCGCCCAAAGGAGCCTAAGAGGACTCCTCTATTTTTGAAAGCAAGGTTGAGACGCGATTCTGCACGTCCGCCTGCTCTTTCTGCGATTGCAACAAATCATCCGCCAGTCCAAGGGCCATAAAAGTCAGCAGAATGTCCTTGGTCTGCCCTCCGTGGAACTTCAGCTTCTGGTCTGCGAACCGTTCCTCCACCAGCCGCACGGCTTCCTGTACGCGCCGCATGTCGGCTCCAGGCTTGAATGCAATGCTCAGCCCAAGAACGGTGAGGTTGATAGTATCCTGGTTCACAAAAACCTACTCGACGCTGTCGTGCTCCTGAATCCTGCGCAGCAAGGCGTCAATGCGATTCAGCGCCTCAGTACGCATCGTTTCTTCGTTTTCAAGAGCTTCGCGCAGCTTTTGGTTTTCTTCATCAAGTGCGTCATTTCTGGCTGCCACTGCGGCAGACTCCGCACTGATTTTCGCGTTTTCCGCCTTGAGGCGGTCAAGTCGGGCCAAAAGCGCCTCAACCTGCGATTCAAGCTGCTCCAAAAGTTCCATGATTTGTAGATAACACCGCGGCATGACCTTGGCAAGAATGGATACGCTCGGGTGAAAAAATACCCGCGCCGGGCCGTGCCGACGCGGGCTGCAAAAAAGCCAAACCCCTTGCGGCACAGGCCGCCTGGGCCGTTTATTTATTCCTGCGGGGCAGATTCTTCTGCTTTTCGCGGGCAATGGCAAGCTCGCCGTTGGGCACGTCGCGGGTAATGACCGAGCCTGCGCCCACAAGGGCGTCGTCGCCCACGGTCACAGGGGCAACCAGGGCGGTATTGCTGCCAATAAAGGCATAGCGCCCGATTTTGGTCTGGAACTTGTGTTTTCCATCGTAATTGCAGGTGATTGTGCCCGCGCCGATGTTGGTGCCCTCTCCTATTTCGGCATCGCCAAGATAGGTAAGGTGGTTAGCCTTGGCGCCTTTGCCAAGGTGGGTCTTTTTAAGCTCCACAAAATTGCCCACATGCGACTGTTCTTCAAGCACCGCGCCGGGCCGCAGGCGGGCAAAGGGCCCCACCAATGCGGTTGCGCCCACACGGGCTTTTTCCAGATGGGAGAAGGAGCGGATCTCTGCATTATTGGAGATCACGCAGTCTCGCACCACGCAGTGCGAGGCAACGCTGGCCCCACGGCTGATGCTGGTGCGTCCATAAATTTCGCACGGACCCGTCAATTCCACGCCGGGTTCAATCTGCGCCAGAGGCCCCACACGCACCGATCCCGGCGCATGTACGATAACGCCGGAAGCAAGCAGACCATCAACAATACGGGCGCGCAGGGTTTCTTCCATGCGGGAAAGCTCAAGCGGCGAATTCACGCCCATGAGCGAATCATCGCGGCCGCACTGGATGCCGAGAACTTCGTATTTTTCCGCAACGGCGAGGCCGATGAGGTCTGTAATGTAATATTCGCCGCTCTTGTTGCTGTTGTTCAGGTGCGGCAAAAGGCTTTGCACCGCACCAAGGCTGCAATAGTACATGCCCGCGTTGACCTCGTTGGAGGGCGGCCCGTAGAGCGAGGAATCATAATCCTTGGCTTCCACAATGGCCTTGACCTTGCCCTGCTGGCGCACCACCCGGCCATACGCGCCGGGGTTGTCCAGCTCAATGGTGGCAAAGGCCAGGTCAGCACCAACGGCCTCGGCAAGAAAAGAACGAACCAGAGATTCCGAAAGCAGGGGCGCGTCGCCGTTGACCACCAGCAAATGGGTGCAACCGGCTTCGGTCAGTGCGGGCAGAGCCTGAATCAGGGCGTGGCCTGTGCCAAGCTGCTGCTCCTGCAGCACAAAGCGGGCATCAGGAAAGGCGGCCTGCACCATTTCGGCGCGATGCCCGGCCACAATCCAGACGTCTTCCGCAAAAACAGGGCGCAGAGCCTCAATGACGCAGGCAAGCATTGGCTCGCCCAGCAGCGTTTGCAGCACCTTGGGCCTGTCCGAGTGCATGCGGGTTCCCTTGCCCGCTGCAAGAATCAAAGCCGCGTTCTTCGGCATGGATATCTCCTTCGTTCGCCACATATGGCGGGAATCTGTGCAGGCAGACCAATAGCCTCTTGCGGGCCAAACAGCAAGACCGCAGAGTTAATCTGCGTTGTGCGGCGCTGTTTAGGCGTTTACCCCGTGCTCGTGCGACGGCAGGACAATCACGCAAAGTCTGGCATAGGTGCTGTGCAGGCGCGCATTCAGCGCATCTGAAGAAAGATCGGCCATGCGGGGAAACATGCGCTTGAGCACCATCACGGCCTTGGCGGCTGCGGGCGTCAGTCGCAGGCCAGACCAATTGGCGAGGCGCAGGCACCGCCCCCCGTAATAATCCTGAACATAGCGCAGGTTGCCCGTATCATTGCGCGGCACGCTGTGGCCGAACAGCGGCGCGGCTGCGAGCACTGCCTTTGTAAAAAAATCCTGCATGACCCGTGAGCGCTCAGGATCAAGCTCGCAGAGATACCCGGCAGAAACAAGGCAGCCGGCTGCATGGGCCAGCCAGCCCGCGCACTTGGCCTGCAAGGGAAACTCCGGCAGCTCGGCCAGCATGCGGCCAACCTTTTCGTGCATAAGTGAGTCATGGTGGTACATACGGGAGCGGTTTTCCGTCATACCACCCCCGTGCTTGCGGTAAAGCACCAACCCATCTGTATTTATGCCCACTTTGGCCCCCAGACCGTAGCCGCGCAACCAGTAATCCTGATCTTCGCAGGATTTTAGACTTTGATCAAAATAGCCAATACGCCGCACAATATCTGTTCGCACCATATAGCAATGCACGGGAGCAAGGTTGGCGTTGCATGCATGCACATCCCAATGGCTGTTGACCAGCGACCACAACCCATCGATCTGCCCATTTGCGCCTTCTGAAAAATCCAGACAGCGACAAATGACAATATCAAGTTCAGGCTGAGCGGTAAAAACTTTCAGCTGGCTCGCCAGCAATCCCTTTGTGTGAAGATCGTCCGCGTCAAGAAAGGCGATGAAATCACCGCGCGCCGCACGCAATCCAGCGTTTCTCGCTGCGGAAAGACCCTGATTTTCCTGATAAATATAGTGCACGTCCGGCCCAAACAAACGGGCAACCTCAGCGGTGTTGTCCGTTGAGCCATCATCCACCACAATCACCTCCACTTCCACCTGCGGGCAACGCTGTTGCAGCAAACTGGAAACAGAGTGAGGAAGAAAACCGGCGTAATTATAGCTGGGGATTATTACTGAAACCAATGGAGGAGGAGTCATGCGATATCCTGTTATGCCGGGTAAGCACCATGCAGGAGTGCTGATAACGCGCACCAAGCAGATTCAAGGCGCGCCCTTCAGCACCCCCGCACGCCAATTTCAGTTCTTCCAAATAAAGGTAAACACCTGCTCCACATCGGGGTGCAGGGTGTGGTGCACGGGGCAGCTTTGTGTGCAGCGCTCGATTACCGTCTTTTCCTTGGCGGAATATTCGCGGTCGGGCATTTTAAAGGTCACTTCAATCTTGCCGATGCGGCGCGGGTCGGCGCTCATGGTTTTGTTGATCTCCATTTCTGTGCCGGTCACGTCCACGCCATGCGTCTTTGCATAAATGCCAATAATGGTCATGGCGCAGGCCCCAAGGGCTGTGGCGCACAGGTCGGTGGGCGAAAAAGCCGCACCCAGCCCCTGATTGTCAGAAGGAGCGTCTGTGATGATCCTTGTGCCGCTCTGGTTGTGGACGCACTCCACGCGCAGATCCCCAAGATATTTTGCGCTGACGGTAGCCATGGCAACTCCTGCGGTTTTGCCGGTCAAACGGCAGTTACTGGTGATTAACCAAAAACATTATGCTCGCGCAACGTGTTGCAGGCAATAGCCAGCAGGGTCAGCCCGCCCAGCAGTTCAGCCCATCCGTTGACCGCGCAGAGATTGGCCAGCGCCTTGCCCAGATACACGCCCACAGCGGTAATAACCGCGCAGACCAGACCGATCATCAGGGCCGGGCTCCAGACAGAAGTTCCCAGAATTGCAAAAGAAAGGCCCACGGCCAGGGCATCGATGCTTGTGGCAACGCTCAGCACCAGCAGGTTGCGCCCTGCGGTGGGATCCACCGAAGGACGCGGACAGGAGGAGCGCGCCCGTAGGGCAGAAAATCCCGAAAACACCATCTTGCCGCCTATCCAGGCCAGCAGGGCAAAGGCGATCCAGTGATCCCAAGCTTCCATATAAGAACGCACGGTAATGCCCAGATACCACCCCACCACCGGCATGGCGAACTGAAAAAAGCCGAATGCCGCAGAAAGCCGGAAGTAATGACGTGCCTGCGGCACGCGCAGGGCGCAGCCAGAAGCCAGGGCAACGGCAAATGCATCCATGGAAAGGGCAACGGCCAGGAGCAGAACAGCAAAAAACGACATAAAAACCCCATGCTGCGGTGCGCAATGACCGCCCAAATTGATTGCAGAGTGGCGTGAACTATAGGGCAAGGGCCGCTCAGGAGCAAGAGAGGTCTTTCGCTTGCGGCTGACACGGCCTCGGGATACAAGGCTGGGTATGCAAACTATTCCTTCTTGGCTTTTCTGCTGGCAATGGATTGCCGCTGTTCTGACCCTGGGCGCAAGCGCCGCTTCGGCCATGCCCGTTATTATCGCTCTCACCCTGGCCACCGGCAGACGGGGGCAGGCCAGACTCAGCGCCTATAGCGCGCGCACCCTCGCCCGCTGCGCTGCGGGGCTGGCTGTTCTGGGCCCGCTGCTGGCCGCAGGCAGTGTTCTTGCCCTGCTGGCAAGCGTGCGCAGCACGGAACATATGTTTGAAGGCGTATCATTGTGGATGCCCGCCATGCTGCCTTACACAACGGCTGTTGCCGCATGGCTGGCTGGCATAATCTGCCTGCTGCTGTATCTTGCGGCTGACCGCGCTGCCCCCGTGCCGCAAGCTGCGCAGGATTACTGGCAGCCGGGGCAGATCGGCCTGCGTGTTGGCCTTGCGCTGCTGGCGGCCCTCTGCTTTTTTGCCGCGCAGGTTTTGCCCAACTGGCCCTTTTCCGGCCTGCCGCAAGGCCTGAGCATAGGGGATGTGGCTCTGGCCGTGCTTCCCAAAACCCTTCACGACTACTTTACCGCATTGGCCCCAGCGGGCAGTGTTGCACTGATCATCCTTTCCCTTGTGGCCCGCAACAGTGGAGCCGCATTCACGCTGGCGGACGAGCAGCGCGCTGCCCGCTGGTGCGCCCTGTGGGCCATGGTGGGCTTTATCCCCCGCTGCATTGACCGCTGGGGGCTTGTGATCGGCTTTTCCCTGCGGCAGGGGCCCTTGCCGCAGGGGCTGGCGGAGCAGGCAATGGGCCTCGTGCCCATGACCCTCGCCATTGCCTGCTGGGTGGCCCTGTTTGTTCTGCGCGCCCCCCGCAAATTCTACTGGCTCAACGTTCTTGGGCTTCTGATGCTTGTGCTTGGCGCGAGTTTTCCGTTCCTTTTGGCGCTTGGGCGCTGATGCTTGCCCCGCACACGGGCAGCGCGTATACCCAACTGCACATACGGATTCGATTTTTCCGCAACCCGGAGGTTCCCATGCGGACTTTGTTTTTTCTGTCCCTTCTCATGCTCTGCCTGACGGTCACAGCCCAGGCTGAACCGCGCTCGTTTACGCTTTTCAGTGCCGACCTGCCCCAAGGCTGGGACGGCGAGGAAAAGATGGGCTTCAAATCGGGCAATCCCGATGAATGCATGCTGATTCTGGGCCTTTCCAACGAAAAGAAAGACGACTACGCCGCACTCATCAGCATTTTTGTTCTGCCCAATACGCAAAATGACGACAGCGCTTCCATTGCCAACAAGCTTGCCCCTCTTCAGGCCAACGCTTCCCAGCCCCGCCCGCAGGGGCCGTTCTGGACGTTTAACGGCGAACTGCGCAGCCAGGCCTTTCCCGCCCCCGGCGTGACCAAGGTCAACGCCACGGCAGACAAGGTCCTTATTGCCATTGTTCAGGATCCTGACCAGCGTGGAGCCGAAGCTATTTTTGCCAGCCTCAAGGGCCTCACCCCCGAAACGCGCAAGCTGCTCGGCCAGTAAACAGACTCTGCACATAGTTGACGCGGCTTTTTCTCAACAGGCCGTAATGTAAAACACCGGCTGCCCTGCAAAGGACAGCCGGTGTTTTACATTTATTCAGCTTCAGACGGGGCTATTCGTGCCAGCCCAGAAACATCTTGTAGGCATCGTTGGTGGATTCTTCCACATGAGGATAGCCCATGGCTTCAACTCGCTTGAGAAAATCCTCAAAAGCTTCCTTCTTTTCATCGGGTGCCTCAAATCCCACAAGCACGCGGCCAAAATCCGCGCCGTGATAACGGTACTGGAACAGCGAAATGCTGAAATCCACGCGCATGGCGTCCATAAAGTCCAGCAGCGCGCCGGGGCGTTCGGGGAAGGTGAAGCGCAGCAAACGCTCGTGCAGAATCTGTGGCGCGTTGCCGCCTACCAGATGCCGCACATGCACCTTGGCCAGTTCGTTATCCGTGAGGTCAATGGCCTCAAAGCCCTTGCCGCGCAATTCTTTCAGCACCTGGGGCACATCATCGCGCCCGTTGATCTTGATGCCCACCAGCACCCTGGCCTTTACCGGGTCTGAATACCGGGTGCAGAGTTCCGTGATGTTGCGGCTGCCAAAAGAGGCGCACAACTGCCGGAAGCTGCCCACGGTTTCGGGGATGGTCACTGCCAGCAGAGCCTCGCGCTGAGCGCCTATTTCCGCGCGGTCAACCACGTGGCTCAGACGGTCAAAGTTCATATTTGCGCCGCTCACAATGGCTACCAGGGTGGCATCATGCAGATCCCCCGCCTTGGCATAGGCCCGCAGGCCAGCCAGAGCGAGCGCGCCCGCAGGCTCGGCAACCACGCGGGTGTCTTCAAAAATATCCTTGATGGCACCGCAGATGGCGTCCGTTTCCACGGTGATGATGTCGTCAAGCAGGTCGCGGCACAGAACAAAGGTTTCTTCACCCACCAGCTTGACGGCCACGCCGTCGGCAAACAGACCCACATCATGCAGTTCCACCCGCTGCCCGGCCATGACGGAACGCCGCATGGCGTCGGAATCCACAGGTTCCACGCCGATGACGCGGATTTCAGGCCGCAGGTTCTTGATGTAGGCGGCAACGCCCGCCGCCATGCCGCCCCCGCCGATGGGGACAAAAACGGCGTGTATATCGCCGGGGTGCTGGCGCAGGATTTCCATGCCGATGGTGCCCTGCCCTGCGATGACATCCGGGTCGTCAAAAGGCGGAATATACACGCAGCCGGTTTCCTGAATCAGGTCAAGCGTATGCTTCCAGGCATCGCTGAAAGACTCCCCGGAAAGCACAACCTGACCACCCAGCCGCTTCACAGCCTCGACCTTGATGGCGGGCGTGGTCACGGGCATGACAATGGTAGCTTCGCACCCCAGCTTGCGCGCGCCAAGGGCAACGCCCTGCGCGTGATTGCCAGCCGAGGCGGTAATAATGCCCCTGCGCAGTTCTTCCTTGGTAAGGTGCGCCATCTTGTTGTAGGCGCCTCTGATCTTGAAGGAAAAAACAGGCTGGAGGTCTTCGCGCTTGAGCAAAATATTATTGCCGGTGCGGCGCGAAAGACTGACCGCCTCGTCCAGGGGGGTTTCTACCGCCACATCGTACACGCGGCTCAAAAGGATACGGTTCAGGTATTCGCTGTGCTTGTCCATGAAAATGTCCTTGCGGGGCTTCGCGCATGGCCGCCCTTGCGGTCGAAAAACGCATTTTTGTAAGGCCAATCTTTATATACCCGCAAGAAATGCTTCTCAAGTGCTTACTTTTTAAAATTCGCGCTGCTTCTACGGGCTTACATTCTGTTTTTGACGCGTTTTTTCCCCGCCACGGGGCACATCGGCCCAAGCTTGCCCCACTGTTGCGTATCTGTACAGCTACAGGCCATTGCGCTATGCTTGCCGAATGACCGAACTGACTTCCGAATTTTCCCAGTCTGAAACGCATGGCCTGACCGAATACACGCCGCACATTTCAGTGCGCGCCGCAGGTCGCCTGTGGCGGCTCACCCGGGCCGCCGACCTTGAGCAGCTTTGGGACGCCATGACGGCCTCGCCCGATGATTTTGACGATGAACGCCTGCCCTACTGGACGGAGCTCTGGCCTTCAAGCGTTGCCCTGGCAGGCTGGCTTGCGCAGCAACGGCAATGCATCGCCGGGCAGCCCTGTCTGGATATCGGCTGCGGCCTGGGCCTCACCGCCATGGTGGGCCAGTGGCTTGGCGCAAAAATGACTGCCATGGACTATGAGGAAGCCGCCCTGCACTTTGCGGCCCGTAACGCCGATATCAACGAAGTGCCGCAGCCGCTGTGGACAGTCATGGACTGGCGGCGGCCCGCCGTGAGGGCGCAGAGCATGCACCGCATCTGGGGCGGCGATATCATGTATGAAAAGCGTTTTGTGGCTCCGGTGCTGCGCTTTCTTGACCATGCCCTTGCCCCGGATGGCGCGGCATGGGTGGCGGAGCCGGGCCGCACAGTGTACGATGCTTTTCTGCACGCGCTGCAAAACGGCGGCTGGCAAGGCAGGAGGGTGTATCACGAAACAGTGGATCCCCTTTACGCCCAGCCCGTGCCCGTCACCGTACACGTTTGGGAAATCAGCCGCCGGGCCTGAGTTCGGGGCGTTCTTCAACCACAGCAATCAGCCCTCACGGGCCATACGGGAAATACCATGGGAAACCTGGCGCGCTTCGGCGTTTCTTTGGATGAAGATCTGCTGGAACCTTTTGACCAGCTGTGCAAACGCAAAAGCTATCCCAACCGTTCAGAAGCCATACGCGATCTTATCCGCAAGGCGCTGGTGGAAGAACGCTGGAGCAACGACGCTTCCGGCGCGGGTACGCTCACCCTGGTGTATGACCACCACAAAAACGATCTGGCCCGTCGGCTCATGACTATCCAGCACGATGACCACGATCTTATTGTCACCACGCTTCACGTGCATCTGGATCACTACAACTGCCTTGAGGTGCTGGTGCTCAAGGGCGAACCCAAGCGTTTGCGCGCCCTAGCCGACAAACTGATCTCCTGCCGCGGCGTCAAGCACGGCACTTTTACCGCTACTACTACAGGACAGGATCTGGCATAATGGAAGACGTACAGAGCCACGCCCCACAGGTTGCCCTGAATATTGACCGCGTGGGCGTTCGCGAGCTGAAGCTGCCCCTGCTGGTGCGCGACCGCTGCCAGGGGACGCAACAGACCGTGGCTACCGTAGACCTTGGGGTGGACTTGCCTTCATCCTTCAAAGGTACCCACATGAGCCGCTTTGTTGAGGCTCTGGAGCAATGGAACGATGAGATCAGCTATCAGTCCGTGCGGCGTCTGCTGGTCAATATCAAGGAACGGCTTGGCGCGCGGCGGGCCTATGCCCGGTTTTGCTTTCCCTATTTTATTGTCAAAAAGGCCCCTGCCTCGGGCAGCCCGGCCACGGTAGCCTACGAATGCCGCCTCACTGGCGAACTGGATGACAAAGGCCAGTCGTTCGTTCTTGAAACCGATGTTCCGGTCATGACTGTCTGCCCCTGCTCCAAGGCCATCAGCCGCGAGGGCGCGCACAGCCAGCGGGCCATGGTGCGTATGCGTTTGCGCATGCGGGCTTTTTCATGGCTTGAAGATTTCATCGACATTGCCGAACAATCCGGCTCGTCCGCCGTCTACACCCTGCTCAAGCGCGAGGATGAAAAATTCGTCACAGAGAGCGCCTTTGCCCGCCCCACCTTTGTGGAAGACGTGGTGCGCAATGTGGCGCAAAAGCTCACGGCCCACGGGCAGGTGGAGTGGTTCAGCGTTGAGGTGGAGAGCATGGAATCCATCCACAATCACAATGCCTTTGCCCGCATTGAACGCGATCTCTCTGTTCGGTGACATGCCGCGCTGGCGGCGACTGCACAGAAGCCTAGCAGCCGTTTTTTCTGAGTATGTGATAATACTCTGAAAACCTGCCCCGACCCTTGATTGCAAAAAACCGCAATCACCCGCCAACCGGGCCAAAAAAAAGTTTTTGTATTCGGGTAATACTTGTGCTAATTAAGCCGTAAGGTGTGAATGATGAGTAGCAGTAGCCTACAGATCGGCGCATCAGCCTTGAATGCCTTTTCGTGGGGCACGGCTGTTACAGCGCATAATGTAGCCAACGTCAGTACGGCTGGTTTTGAGCCGCGCCGTGCCGTCTACTCCAGCAATGCCAACGATCAGGGCGTCAGCTTTGAAGCCGCGATGAAAGACGCGGGATCAAAAGTCGGCCCCAGCTCGGACTGGAATGCCGCCAACGCCGTTCTTGATGTCACTTCCGGTATTCCCCTGGAAGCATCCGCCCCCAGCGGTACGGATCTTGCGCGGGAATTCACTCAGATGATCTCCACCCAGCACGCCTATGAGGCAAACGCGCAAGTAGTGCGCACCAGTGATACCATGCTGGGTACGCTTTTAGACATCAAGGCTTGACCAACTACAGACAAGCGGAGTTATCCCCGTTTTTTTGCGTGACCCGCCGTTGCCTTGTGCTGCGGCGCAACCCACACGGAGTGCCGATGGGTAGATGCCTGAAACTGTGTGCGCTGACTCTGGCTTGCGCCATGAGCTTTGGCTGCGCAGTAAAAAACAACCAGCGTGATGACTACAGCACACAAGCGGAACAGCGTTTTCGCCGTTCTTATGAAGCTGCTTTTGACAACAATGAGCAGCAGGGCAGCCAGCAGCTTTTGCGCAAGGCACGGTCTGCCATTGGCACCCCATATGTTCCCGGCGGCATGTCGCCGGGTGGATTTGACTGCTCGGGATTTGTCTGCTGGGCATACAAAAGCGTTGGCGTGAGCCTGCCGCGCACCGCCCGTGAACAGTCCGTTGTGGGTAAGCGCATCAATAATGTGGAAGATATGCAGGTTGGCGATATTGTCGCCTTCCGCCACCCCCGCCGGGGCTATCACACCGGCATCTATGTGGGCGACGGCAAGTTCATCCACAGCCCCCACCGCCGCACCACCGTGCGCGTCAATTCTCTGGACGACCCCTATTTCAAAGGCACATTCCTCGGCGCCCGGCGCGTCAAAATGGACGGCACTGAAAATCTCGTGGCCGAAGCCCAGACCCGCCTGACCGACTATGCGGAAGAAAAGGCCGTGCGCGATATCTATCGCAGCCACAAGCCCTCCTCCCGCTCCAGCGTTGCCAGCAACGACGACCACAGAAAGGGTAGCAAGGAAAAAGACAAAGACCGCTCCAGGGATAAAAATCCTTCCAAATCGCGCGAGCAGTTTGTGGAAGTGGCCAGTCTGGACAAAAAGCACTCCACCCGCAAAATTGAGGTGGAGAAGGCTGATAAGTCGTCCTCCAGGTCTTCAAGCAAGGCATCCGTCAAGGAAGACAAGTCGGACAAAAAGAGCAGCGCCTCCTCGTCCAAATCCGGCTCTTCCAGGGCTGAAGCTGAAAAGTCCGAGCGCAAGAGCGAAGCCCGCAAATCTGACGCCCCCAAGGCTGAAACGCGCAAGACCGAAAGTCACAAGACGGAAGCCGCCAAGAGCGACAGCAAGTCTGGCTCTTCCAAGGCCAGCGCCTCCAAGGGCGAATCGACCAAGCACGAGTCTGCCAAGTCTGAATCCGGCAAGAAGGACAAGAGTGACGGCAAGGTGGCTTCTTCCAAGTCTGACGATGCCAAAAGCAAAAAAACTCCCGCCAAAAACCGGGATAAGAATTCATAGGACATAGTCGATGCTTCCTAATATTTCTCCTGCAGAAACACTGAAAATGCTGCAGGACAACAAGGCTCGCCTTGTGGACGTGCGTGAAGCGGACGAACTCGCCGCCTTGCGTGTTCCCGGTGCCGAAGCGGCCCCCCTTTCGGTTATTTCGTGGATGGATCTGCGCCCCGCCACCGCTGAACTCCCCATCATATTTACCTGCAATTCCGGCAACCGCACCACCAAGAACAGCGACCTGCTGCAAAAGCTTGCGGCTGGCCCCGCATGGCAGATGGAAGGCGGCGTCAGCGCCTGGGCCAAACAGGGGCTGCCTGTGGAAACGTCCAAACAGACACTGCCCATTTTTCGCCAGATTCAGATTGGCGCTGGCGGGCTGGTGCTGGCTGGCGTGCTCGGCTCCCTGGCGTGGCCCTCAATGCTGTGGCTTTCGGCCTTTGTGGGCGCGGGGCTTGTGTTTGCAGGCGTGACAGGCTTTTGCGGTCTGGGCATACTGCTTTCGGCCATGCCCTGGAACAAAAAATAGTTTTATGCACGCCGCGCCTGTTATTCGCGGCAGGCTGGCTCCCAGCCCTACCGGCTATATCCACCTTGGCAACGCCTGGGCCTTTTTGCTTGCATGGCTTGCCGCCCGGGCCAGCTCTGGCGAGGTGGTGCTGCGCATTGAAGATATTGATCCACAGCGCTCACGCTCCGAATACACCGCAGCCCTCATTGAAGACCTGACCTGGCTTGGCCTGGATTGGGATTATGGCCCGGACAAGCCGGAACCGGCTGGCGGGTGCATGGGGCCGTTTGAGCAAAGCCACCGGGCAAAGCACTATGCGGCGGCCATTGCGCAGCTTGAAAGCGCTGGCCTGACCTATCCCTGTTTTTGCACACGCAAGGAATTGCGCAGCATGGCAGGTGCGCCGCATGTTGATGATGCTGGAGCGCCCTACCCTGGCACATGCCGCAGCCTGAATCAGGCGCAGCGGCAAGCCTTGCTGGAGTCAGGCCGCCGCCCCTGCCTGCGTTTGCAATGCCCGGACGGGCCTGTGAATTTCACCGATACTGTGTTTGGGCCGCAATCATTCACGCTTGCCGACTGCGGGGGCGATTTCGCCCTGCGCCGCTCTGACGGCGTTGTGGCCTATCAGCTTGCCGTGGCCGTGGACGATGCGCTCATGGGCATAAATCAGGTGGTGCGCGGGCGCGACATCCTCATTTCAACGCCGAGGCAGATTGCTCTTCTCAAGCTCCTGGGCTATGGTGCTCCCGCTTATGCGCATGTGCCGCTGCTTCTGGATGACGAGGGCGAGCGCCTTGCCAAAAGGCACCAGAGCCTCGCGCTGCGCAACCTGCGGCAAATGGGCGTAGACCCGCGCAGAATAACCGGATTGCTCGGCGCACTTGCCGGATGCAATCCCGGCGGCAATGCCGCCAGCCCTGCGGAACTGATACCGTATTTTTCGCTTTCGCGCCTTGATGGCGATGATATCCGCCTTGGGCGCGAGCTGCTACGCGCTCTTGTGGCCTGACGGCCACTTGAATACAAACACCGCTCATGTAATGACAGAGGATGTTTATGACCATGCAGAACCTGGATCAGACCTTTTTGGACAAGATTTTTCCCGCTGGCCGTGCAGATGAATTTTTTGACGCGCTCTTTGGCGGCGCAGAGGAAGGCGCTTACGACATCGGCCTTGTTTGCCGCAGTGTTGAGCCGCAAAAGGCCAAGCTGGCCTTTGAACTGCGCCAGCGCCCCGGCAAGTGCCTTGCCTGTAACCTGACCTATGGGCTGCCCCAGGTTTTTCAGCGGCACCCCATCCTGAATGTGGCTGGCGTTGCGCGCGATGTTGCCTCCCACCTTGGCTGGCCTGCGGAATCCACCAAGTGGAAGCTGGGCCACACGGAAGAAGTGAACCGCGAGCTGCACGTCATCCCCCTCGTGGTGGAATGCGCGTAAGCCGAACAGACCTATCCGCTTGACAAAGGCCCTGTTTTTTGGCACTTCATGTCGGTTGCCAGCTTAGCTCAGTTGGTAGAGCAGCTGATTCGTAATCAGCAGGTCAAGAGTTCAAGTCTCTTAGCTGGCTCCACAGAATTTAGCCCTCACGGTGAAAACCGCGAGGGCTTTTTTTGTTGGGGTAACAAGGGGCTACCACCATAAATAAAACTGAGTGCAATTGAGTGAAAAAACTTGCCACGCCCTGCCCCATACCCCTTCGCCTTTTGCCCCATTTCGGCATGGTGGGGCCAGAGGTTCACAGCATGAAAATGCCACATTTCAAATTAGGCTTGACTCAAGACGCATTGATACATATATTGCATTCAACAGTGCCCGTACCTCTGTTGGTGTCCAGTATGCCAACAAGTGCGGGCCCTCTTGTTTTTGAGGATTGATATGCCATTAAATGCCAAGCCTTTCAAAACATATGCGGATTTAGTCACCCTTCTTGAGTCCCGTGGAATGGAAATTGAAGATCGTGTTAGAGCTGAAAGAAAGCTGGCACAGATTGGATATTACCGCTTTACGGGTTTCTCATTTCCTTGCCGAGTCTACGTGAAGGATACCGCTAACAAAATTGTCTTCAATCCACCCAATTCAAATTTTATCAAGAGGAGTGAGCAGTTCGTTACGGGGACAACCTTCAACGATGTCTTTCGCCTGTATCTCATGGATAAACACTTGCGCCTGCTGATGCTGGATGCGATTGAAAGAATTGAGGTTTACATGCGCTCTATTATCGCGCATGAAATGGGCTTTCATTCTCCTACAGCATACAAAGAGAATAATTTTATAAATCCGAAGCATATTAACAATAACAACTGGCTCAGATGGCAGCAGAAACACAATGATGCCATAGCAAATAGCACTCAAGAATGCATTCTATGGCATAGGACAACAAATAGGACAATGCCCTTCTGGGTTGTTATAGAAGCATGGGACTTTGGTTTAATGTCACATTATTTTTCATATCTGAACGGTAAATATCAAAATAAAATTTGTGCAAGGATTGATAAAGCACTTTTACCTAACACACTTGGGAATTGGTTACGCGAAATAAACACTCTGCGCAATCGATGCGCACATCACACTAGAATTTGGAATCAATCGACAAACCACGATCTGAAAATGCCTCAAACTGGAGCTTTGAGCAATGTCACTTGGGGAGCTAAAGGAAAATCTCGACTATTTGGGCTTATCTCAGTAATGTGGTTTCTCGTTGAGCACATTGGGAAAAATTCTTCTTGGCTTTCATCTGTTGCAGAAGTTATTGATACAATGCCACCACTTCCAGCTTGTAACAAGGAAGTAATGGGGTTTCCCTCTCGGTCGTTGCGTGCCATTGACCAATTCATATAATTCTATCTTGCGGGTGTTGCCCGGCAGAAAAAACTTCCGTCATGCGAAATATGACCACAATAAAACTCGGCCCATTATTGAGTTGAGATATTTGCTTAAGGCCGTTAGCCTTTGATTTTAGGCCGCTTTCCTCACCATCTCTGATAGCAGATCATCAAGCAGCTTTGCCGCATTGGCGATTAAGCTCACTCTGGACGCTACCCTTCATACGTTGATACGGCTCACATTTACCAGCCAGACATAATTTGCACCTCACCCCAAAAAACATGCTCGGCTTTCCCCGCAAAGGAGAAAGCCGAGCATTTGTATCATCCTGATTTCTGCCTACCATGCAGGTTGATCAGGAGGCAAGTTATGTTCATTAATGGGGCCGCTCGGTGCTAGTCGCAAACGCCTTCATGTTCGGGGCCTTCGGGAACAGTGCAGGCATGTTGCTTTTTGCCTGTTCCGTTGCACTCAAAACACTTTGTTCCAGCATCGTCTTTTCCCTTGCCCTGACAAGCCGGGCAGGTGGTGTAGTCATCAACTCTCGTATTCTGGGCCATAATGAGTCCCCCTTTCTGGAGTTATGCTATACATTATTACTAGCACTCCGGTGTCAAGGGCACAAGCGACAGTTCCATCCCCGGATATCCGCTGCGGCAGCATGCGGCGCCAGCTTTAGCGCGCTCGTCAGCGAACGCACGGATACCCTCCCAGCGCCGCCAGTTCCCCATCCTCCCAATTCGCCCTGCCCACAGGCTTTCCCACACCCGCCTCCTGCCTCAGCCTGGATTTTTGCTACTGCACAATGTTCACGCTTTTAGTGAAACAGATACCAGCATGACAACCAACGTGGGGGCATATAATAAAATGTACGCAGTTAACCATACAAACACTCTTACACATAAAAACCATGGAAGATATAAAACCCTATCTTGAAAAGGCCGAACAGTATCACGGGCACATTTGCAGCGGGCAGATTCTGGGCATCCGCATGACCCTGATGGCGCTCAAAGCCCTTGGCATGTCGCCGCAAGATGACATGCGCGATCTGGTTATCTTTCTGGAGACTGACCGCTGCGTTGCAGATGCTTCCTACGTGGTCACCGGCGTGACCGTGGGCCGCAGGCGGGTCAAAATGTACAGCTACGGCAAAACAGCCATGTCCTTTCTGGATTTGAAAACCGGCAAGGCCGTGCGGGTCAGCGTCATCACCTCCGACAGGCCGCCCCACCATGCGGACAAAGCCGCCCAGCTCACCTTTTGGGAAGGCTACGCCGACAACGACATTTTTTCCTGCCAGCCTGTGAGTATCGCCATGCCGGAGGGCGAACTGCCCGGCCCGCCCGCGCGCATTGCGACCTGTTGCGTCTGTGGCGAAGATGTGCTGGATTGCAAGGAAATTGTGCAGGATGGCAAAACATACTGCCGGGCATGCCTCAATGGCGCATATTACAGCCCACTTGGGGGCAGCCATGCATAACCGTTGGCATTTGTATGACGAACTTATTGATTCCGTTCCGTCAAAGGAGCTGGTTAAATCCTTTGTTTACGGCGATCACTGGCTGATGGTGGAATCGGACGCCGGGGGCGTGGGCATGGCCCAGCATTTCCCGACCATGCCGGGCGCGCAGGATTCCGCGCTCTCACCATATGAAATTGTCGGCCAGCCCTTGCGCACGGTGGCCGAACGCCTCAAATCGTGGGATTTCAATCAGGCTTCCATCGGTCTTGCGGCCCTGAATGCCGCCAACAACACCCTGGCCCTGCGGCCCGAAAGCCCCATCCAGCCCGGCATAAATCGCATGCCCGGAGATGCCTTCAAATTTTTTCTTGCAGAGGCTACAGACAAAAAGGTTGCGGTGATCGGGCATTTTCCCGGTTTGCGCATGCTGTGCCAGCACTGCGACATGTGCATTCTTGAGCGCAATCCACAGCCCGGCGACCTGCCCGATGCAGCAGCGGAATATATTCTGCCGGAACAGGATATCGTTTTTGTCACAGGCACAACATTCATCAATAAAACCATCACCCGCCTGCTGGAACTGACCCAGAAGGCCAAGGTTTTCATGGTCGGGCCAAGTACCCCCATGCATCCCCTGCTGTTCCGGCACGGTTTTGCTTCGCTTTCCGGCCTGGTGGTGGAAAATGCCGCTGGCGTGGCCCGCGCCCTTAAAGATAACAACTGCGAGGCCATTTTTGCCAGCGGGGGCCTCAAGGTAAATCTGCTGCCCGGCGGTGCCCAGTGAATATTGAATCTTTTGAGAAGCTTTGGGTCGATTATCAGCCAGACCGCAAGGATGCGCTGGATTTCTGGAACAAGCGCGCCCCCTCGTTCAACAAGCGCATCCGCCGCAAAACTGCGGACGAACACCGCCAGCGCCTGATGGAGCACCTTGCGCGCAAGGCTGGCCTTGACCGCAACAGCGCGGTGCTGGATATCGGCTGCGGCCCCGGCGCGCAAAGCCTTGAAATGGCCCCGCTGGTGGGCCGGGTGGAAGGCTTTGACCTTGCGCCCAGCATGATTGATCTGGCAAAGGCCAATGCCGTTGAAGACAACTGCCCCAACGCCAGCTTTCGCGTTCTGGACTGGCAGGCGGCAGACATCGACAGCATGGGCTGGCGCAAACAATTTGATCTGGTTCTGGCATCGCGCACGCCAGCCATCAACAACCGCGCAACGCTGGAAAAGATGATTGCCGCCTCCAGCCGCGCCTGCTGCATGATCACACATGTGGAAATGCGCCATTCTGTCAGGGATCAGCTCAAAAGCATGCTCGACTGGGATGAACAGAAGGCCCGCATTGCCCGCAGTTTCTTCTGCGCTTTCAATATGCTGTTTCTGATGGGTTTTTATCCTGAGGTGGAATACTTTGACCGGGCGTGGGAAAGCGAAACGACCTTTGAGGATGCGGAGCTGATGCACCTCAATTATTTCAGCAGCATGATGACAATTTCTGACAGTCTGAAAGCCGAAATGCGCAAAAAGCTGGCAAGCCTCTGCCGCGACGGGATTATTCAGGAAAAGGTGGAATCAAAGCTGGCCGTCATGTTCTGGAAAATATAGCTCACAGCGCCCGGCCACTGGCTGGACCTTTTGCTATTTGAGGCTGAACTGGATGGGAACAACCACGCGGGCGGCCTGCGGCGGCGGCGCAAAGGGCGAGGCCCGATGCACGGCTTCCAGCGCTGATTCGTCCAGCGAATCAAAACCGCTGCTGGTGCGCAGCTCCACATTTTGCGCCGAGCCGTCCCTGGTGATGGTAAAGGCCACATACACAAGCCCCTGAATGCCCATGCGTTTGGCTT
Source organism: Desulfovibrio intestinivivus (assembly GCF_053570665.1). NCBI lineage: Bacteria > Pseudomonadati > Thermodesulfobacteriota > Desulfovibrionia > Desulfovibrionales > Desulfovibrionaceae > Desulfovibrio > Desulfovibrio intestinivivus. The sequence goes on from NZ_JBRBQT010000001.1 coordinate 3,284,994, forward strand.
GCGGGCTGTATTCCAGATATTTGCGGATGCGCTTTTTGATGTATTCGTAATTGCCCTTAAGATAACCCCCGGCATCCCCCTGCCCTTCGCTGGCGGCCCCGTTGCCCAGACCGCTGCTGCCGCTTCCGCGCCCCTGCCCTGCTCCCTCTGCCAGCGACATGCCCTGCCCTTGCAGTTTGCTCTGGCTTGCGCCGCTGCCAGCGCCCAACTCTGCGACAGAACTTGCGCCAGCAGCAGTGGCAGACGGCTTCATGTCGGCGGCTTTGGCTGTCATATTGTTGTCTGCCTGTTCCCGGTGCTGAACATTCTGTTCCTTGCGGGGCGTGGCTTTTGTAATTTTTTCGACCTTGGCGGGGTGCGGTTTTTCCTTGGGTGACGCATCGGCTGTTTTTTTTGCCGCCGCTTTTTCGGCAAGCCGGGGTATGGCAAGGGGAGATTGAGAATCCGCCACGGTGGGTTCGACAGATTTTTCCTGCTGTTGGGGTGTTGGGCTTGTTTCTTTTTGAGCGGCTGCCGCCTCTGCGGTAGGTGCCGCCGCATCCGCCTGCGGCTCTGCATTCTGTTCCGTCTGGGCGCTGCCGCCGCCAGCTCCAGCTGGTTCTCCGGCGGTGCCTGAACCGGGCTTGCCGTAAGTCAGGGTAATCACCACCCCGTCAAAATCGCCATTGCCCGCTGGCGGCAACAGGCTGCCCAAAAACCATATCATCCCCAGCACGGCAAGATGCGCCGCAAATGAGGCCGCAAAAAACCACGGACCTCTGGTATGCGGCTTTGCGGGCGGTTCCTCAAGATAGGGAGCCGCAGAAAGTTGCCTGTCGGCTGCGGGTTCCATACTCATGGCGCATCCGGTTCTGTAAGGTGCATCCAGCGCTGGGCCCTGGAGGGCAGGTTGTACAGCTCCTTGATCTGAGGCGCGGTAACAGTAGTGGAAACCGGGCCATCTGCAACCACATGCCCCGCCTTGAGCAGTACGGCCCGCCCGCCCAGATACACTGCCTGTTCGGGATGGTGCGTGGTCAGCATGATCGCTGGCCCGGAGCCGGAAAGTTCGCCAATCAGCTCCAGCAGATGAAACTGGTTGCCGTAATCCAGCCCGGTAACAGGTTCATCCATAACAAGAGCCGAGCACTCCTGACACAGCGCCCGCGCAATAAGCACAAGCTGCCTTTGCCCGCCGGATAGCTCAAGATAGGATTTGCGCGCGCAGCTTGCCATGCGCACCTGCTCCAAAGCGGTCATGGCCCTGCCCACATCATCGGCGGAAAACCTAAGCCAGGGGCTGCGGGCTGTGCGCCCCATAAGCACCACATCAAGAACCTGATAGGCAAAAACGCCCGTATGCATCTGGGGCACATAGGCCAGTGTGCGCGCTAGCTCTCCGCGCGATATTTCTTCCTGCGGGCGGCCTTCCAGAAAAACACTGCGGCGCGGCACAGGCAAAAATCCCAGAATGGCCCGGAGCAGTGTTGTTTTGCCGCAACCGTTGGGGCCAAGCACGTTCACCACTTCTCCCCGGGCCACGCGCAGAGAAACCTGCTGTAGCACTGGCGGGGCATCAAAATAGCCAAGGGTGAGATCACGCACTTCAATCATAGCGTCTCTTCCAGTCGTACCACAGGCTAAAGGCAAACAACGGCAGCAGGATGATCGAGGTGGCGATGCCCAGAGGCAGTTCCACAGTCCAGATCGTGCGGATGAACGAATCCGTCAGCAGAATAAAAAGCGCGCCGCCCAAGGCTGAATTCAGCAGGCCAAGGCGATTGTCCGGCCCGCAGATAAAGCGCATCACGTGCGGAATGACAAGGCCAACCCAGTTGATGACGCCCGCCATGACAACAGTCAGCGAGCACGCCAGCGTTGCCGCCGCAATCAGTTGCATCTTCATGCGCATGCTGTTCACGCCTAGGGCCATGGCCTCGTCGTCGCCCATGGAAAGCGCGTTCACGACCTTGCCGTTAAGGCAGATGAAGGCCAGAGCGCAGAGCATGAGCGGCCCGCCCCATACAAGGTGGCGCGGCTCTGTGCGCGAAAGCGAGCCCATGAGCCAGAACACAATTTCGGGCAATTGCCTGTTGGGGTCTGCCACGTACTGCACAAGCGAGGTCAGGGCCACAAAAAAGGAGCTGCTGACCATGCCGCCAATGAGCAGGGCAAGAAAACGCGCCTTTGGGTAGAGCATGGAAAAAAACAGGGCAAGGCCCACGCCCAGCGCGCCGCCAATAAAGGCAAGTACCTGTGTGGCCGCCATGGATGAAAAAGCCAGAATGCCCACGGCCCCGCCAAAGGCCGCCCCGTGCTGCACACCCAGAATACCGGGCGACACAAGCGGATTCTGAAACATGGCCTGGTACACGCTGCCAGATACCGCAAGGCTTGCGCCCACCAGCAGAGCCGTGACAATGCGCGGCAGCCGCAGATTAAAAAACAGAAACAGCACCTGCTTTTGATCCGGGCTGAGCGTGTTGCCAGACCATGCATCGGCAAGCGCGCGGCAGAGCGCGCCCATGTCCAGAGGGTAGCGCCCCATGTGCAGCGAGAGCAGCACTGCGGCAACCAGCATCACCCCCAGCCAGAGCAAAATTTTTTCAGAACGTGCCATAAGGTTCAAAAAGCTCGTTTATCTGCGCATCGCTCAGATCCAGATTAAAAAACAGTTTCATGAATCGGCGGCTCTCAGCCTTGATATCCGCAGCGTACAGGTCGGGGTGCAGCAAATTTGCCAGCCATTGCACGCCCATAAGCCGCATATAGGTCGCAGGGCGCTCTATCCAGCTGAAGGGGCCGCGCGGGATAAAATAGACCCTGCCCGCCTGCACCGCAGGCAAGGCCGACCACTGGGGGTCAGTGCGTATGCGGCGCATAAGATTGGGGTGGAATACCAGCACCACATCCGGATTGTAGGCCATGACCTGTTCAAAGGTGACCTTGAGCTGAGCGTTTTCCGTGCCGGGCGGGCACATGTGCACACTGTCCGCGCCTGCGGCTTCAAGCACCTCTGAACGCACGGAATCCTTACAGACCGAGGCAAGCCCGTTGGCTTCCAGCGCTACATACACGCGTGTGCGCCGTTCTGACGGCAGATTTTTCATGGCCGCAGCCACCCGGTTAAGCGTTGCATCAGCATACGCTGCGAGGCTCTGCCCGCGCTGTTCGCGATTATACAGCCGTCCCATTGTCAGAAAGCAGGCCGCCATATCCTTCATGCTGCCGCCTTGGGCGGTGGATACCTGCATGCCAAGGCTGGTCAGGGTCTGCTCTATGGGCAAATGGTCGTGCATGCTCATGGAAAGGTAAAAGGCCTTTTTGATGCCGCTTGCCAGCAGCATTTCCCTGTCAGGAATAAATCCCTGCCCATACCAGCCGCCCAGAATGGGCAGGTCGTGATACTGTGGCGGAATAAATTTTTTTTCATAATCCCGCAGGGGGGTGTTCCATGCTGCAAGCAGCTCCGGCGCAAAGGCGTAAAGCGTGAAGGCTGATGGCGGCGTGGGGCAATAGACACTTCTGGCATCGCCGCTGGCGGCGGACTCTGCCGCGCGTGCGCCGCCGGAGCAGGGCAAAAAAGCCACAAGCGTAAGTGCTGCCCAAATCAGAAATGTACGGCGGATCTGCATGATGTTGCCCCAAGTGGGGCCGCCTGCGGGCGGCCCCACCCGATTAAGATTGAGGTATTAGAAGGTCGCGGTAACACCCATAAAGAAGCTGCGGCCAGGCTCCGGATAATAGGCGCTGTACGCATATTCCTGATCAAACATGTTCTTCACGCCAGCTTCCACGGAAAAGTTCTTGTTGATATCGTAAACGGCCTTGAGGTCCACGGTGGTGAAGCCAGGGGCCTTGCGGTAATACGTATCGTAAGGTGCACTGTTCCAGTAGAAGCCGCTGCTCATGTTGACCTGCGGAATAATTGAGAAGCCTTCCACAGGCGTGATGACGCTGTACAGGGTGCTTGTAAGCTCGGGCAACTGGGTAAGCTTGTCGTCGTTGGTGCAGTTGTTCCAGTGCATGTAGTTGAACACCGCCCCCACGCTCACATACTGATTAAACACAGCTTCCGCGCCAAGTTCGTAACCGTAGAAGGTGGCCCGGTTCAGGTTGGTGAACGTAACATTACCGGGATTGCCCTGCGAGGTGATCAGGTCTGTCACATCGCTGTAGTACACGCTGCTGTTGAGCTTGAGCCAGTCGCCAAAAATACCCTTGTAGCCCAGTTCATAATGATAGGCCTGTTCCGGATTAAGATCTGGGTTGGCCGGAGTGCCGTTCGTGCGCATATAGCGCTCGCGCATGGTGGCAAAACGTGATTTTTTGGCAAAGGTGGCGAACACCTCATGGTGTTCCGTCAGGTCATAGAAGGCCCCGACCTGATAGTTGAACAGGGTCTTGGGGTCGCTCAACCCGTCCTTGTAGGAGTTCATGTCGCCCGTGGTGTGATCGCGGCTTTCAAGGGTTTGCGGAACCATGGTGCTGAGGCTGCTGCCGAAAACAAGAGTGAGCTTGTCCACGGGCTTGAGGGTGTATTCCGCGCCCAGATCCGTGTAGGTTTCCGTGATGTGCTCATCCAGCTGCGAACCCACATCAGCGGCCTTTTTCTTGAGCTTCGGCTTCACGCCTGTGTCGTCAAACACGCTGTAGTCATTGTATTCTTTGTGAGAAAGAAGGCGATAACCAGCGGAAAGGGCGATTTTGTTGGCGGGGTTGAAGGTATAGTCAAACGTCAACTGACCGCCGGTGGTGAACTGGTCATACGTCTTGTCCGCAGAATCCCGTTTGGTCATGGACACATCGGTGTAACTTTTTGAGGTGTCCTGATGCCAGTCGTAATAGGCAACAGCCTTCAGGTGCGCCTTGCTGCTGAGGTTAAAATTGCCATTGGCATACACGCGGCTGGTTTCATACTCCGGCCATTCCCAAAAGCGCTTGTAAGGATAGGTGGTTGAGTCGCCAGTGCGGGTCTGGGCGGCATCAAAGGGCTGGCCCTTCTGAAAATGCTGCCGCGTGTAGCCCACCATAACATCCACATCATCGTTGGGCGTCCAGCCGCCAATGATGTTGCCAGAGAGGGTCTGATTGTCCGAGTTGCGCGCGCGGCTGCCCGGCTGATAGGGTGCGGAGTCAAAACTGGCAGGATAGGTGAAGAAATTCTGGTTGTTGAATATAAACGTTCCCTTGAGGTAGTAGAGATCCTGCTTGGTTCCGACGCTTGCCGCAGCCATTTGACCCTGATTCTGCACGTTGCGGTCAAAAAAGTTCATATACTTGGCGGTGGCTTCAAACTCTTTTTTGGGTTTTGCCGTACGCAGGTTCACTGCACCCGCAAGGTTGTTGTTGCTGATCAGCAGGGGCGAGCTGTAGCCCTTGGAGACTTCGATGGATTCAAGGCCATAGGTCAGGATGTTGTTGGCATCCCATTCGTTGCGATACGCGGTTGCAACTGGGATATCGTCAATATACAGGCCCACCTGATAACGGTTGGAGCCACGAATGCTGATGGTTCCCTCATTGCGGCCTGCGGAAGTTTGCAGGTTCACACCTTCCACGCCGCGCAGGGCTTCCCAGAGGTTTCTGGCGGTTTTCCGCTCTATGTCCACCTGGGTGATGTGGTCGATGGTATCCTTGGAAGCTGCCATTTCCAGAGGAGAAAGTTGAACTTCGCCATTACCTTCATTACCGGCGGATGCAGCACATGGGCTGCCTATGATCCCCAATAAAGCCATTACCGCCGCATGCCTTTGCCACTGTTTCATTGTGCCTCCAGATTTGAATCGTCTTCCCTGCCCTCTTCCTGCCAATTATTTAAAAATGCTTCTGATAATTAATATTTTATTGTGTAAACAACCGATTGAAGGGGGGCAACGGTGGCACGATATATTGGGAACCGTGATTATTGGTGAAGCTTTGGGAAGCGATCTCCTTAAATTTCAGGAGGGAAGAGGTAATTAACTAACCTTGCTGTTAAAAAAATAAAAAGACAGCAGGACTCCTTAGCTTTTCGCAGGAGCTGCTGGCTTCAATAAATTCTGGATGAGAAAAAAAGGAGAAATGTTCCGCCAACCGCGTAAAATGAGGATTGATGCTGCAGCTTTTCTGCACTGGGGATGGTGCAATTGCACCCGTCGCATATTGTGGAGAGGGGCACGAATAATTTTAATATTACAAATCAATAGACTAATTAATATACATAGCTTAATTTATCTGATTACAACAAATCTTTGACGGCCTCTCTGCCAAGGGCTATGTTTTACCAATGAATAAAGACAACCTTCCCGTGATTCGGCCCTGTATAAAATGCGGCAACTACCCCAAGCTCCAAACATCCAGACCTGAAGGCAGAACCCACGACATCTTCCGCCTCTATTGCGACTGCGGGAACTGTCCCTTGCAGTGGTCAGTCAGCGAATCTGCCGCCATTCGGCTCTGGAATTCCTACGTAGCATCCTGAGCATGCCTGCTCTACCCTCCGTCTTTTCTTGTTGACCGCACCCTGCGGCATGCACAGTGATGATCCGCCCCCACAGTGCGACATATCCGGTTCCCCCCAAGAGACACATTGACCGGATGCACATGCTGGCGAACCCTGTGCGCAAAAAAATAAACCTGTCGCCCCGCAGCAGGAGTAGTTATGGACAGCCCTGACAATGGCTTGCAACGCGTATTGGCAGCGCCTCAAGATGACCTTGAAACTGTCTGGAAGCGGTTGCTCAACGCCATCGAGAGCACGAAAATTCCTGTTTTTTCTGTCGTAGATCACAAAAAGAATGCATTTGAAGCAGGCCTTGATATGACTGGCGCACGCGTGATTACCTTTGGCAATCCGGCTGTGGGCACAGCCCTCATGCTTGAAGCCCCGGAGGCAGCCCTTGATCTGCCCTTGCGCATTTTAGCGGTGGAAACGCCCCAAGGGGTTTGCCTGCTCTGGAATGACCCAGCTTGGATTGCGCGCCGCCACGGAATTGTCAAAAACGCGGACGTTGCGCAAAAAATACAGAAATTGATGGAGCGACTCACCCATGAGGCGGCTCAACATCAGTCTGGGGCTGGAAACCAGTAGAAAATTGCGGTGGCGGGTACGCCATAAAAAAAGGCGAGCCGGAAAACCCCCGGCTCGCCCCAATCGTTTGCTCCCAAAGAGTGGACTATTTTGTGCTGACGGACAACTCCTGCCCAGTCACCCCGCAGTAGACAAGTAAGAGTTCCACGCCCTCATCGCCCGTATAGCCATAGTGCGGCTTATTGACCATCTCCGCCAGAAAGTCTCCCTGCTTCAACTGCCGCTCCTGACCGTCCACCTCGCTTTTTACTGTCAGCGCGCCCGTATGCACATAGGCAATATTCGGCATTGGGTGAGTGTGGCTGCCCAGACGCGAATTGGGGGGAATCACAATTTTTACAATCTTGATGTCCGCATTCCCTGCCGGGTATGAGCCATAGGGCGTTCCATCCCAGGAGTGTTCGGCTTCAAACAGCACCGTCTTGGTCACGCCGGTGGCAGGGGCCACAGCGGCAACAGCCTGGCCCGCCTCAAACAGCACCTCGTCTCTGCCGCCCGCCCAGAAACCCGCAGCAAAAATGGTAATGCCTGCGGCCATCGCGAGGGCGTAATTCTTTTTAAACATGTACTTCTCCTGCATGGTGCCGTTTCATAAAAACAGGGAAACAATCCATATATTTTAGCTTATACAGTCACTTACGTGCCGACATCAACCTGTATTTTGCCCCCGCCGCAGCCAGCGCAAAATGGTTGCAAACATTTGATCCGGTTCCACCGGCTTGGCAATAAAATCATTCATTCCTGCTGCAAAGCAGCGGTCGCGGTCTTCATTAAATGCATTGGCCGTCATGGCAATGATGGGCAGGTGCTGAGCGGACGGCATCTTTCTAAGCTCGCGTGTCGCCTCCAGACCGTCCATATTGGGCATCTGCATATCCATCAACACCAGGGCATAGTGGCTGGGGCTGGTTTGGCGCACCTTGGCGAGGGCTTCCAGCCCGTCACGCGCAACCTCTACTTCAAGCAGGGCCTCTGCCAGTGTTTCTGTTGCAACAATCATATTTATTTCATTATCTTCCACAAGCAAAATACGGCTGCTTGCAAAATTTACTGAAATTTCCTTGCAGGCATCCTTGATCTGCTCCCTGGCCTTAACAAGGCTGGCGTCTTCAACTTTGTCAAAAACCGCCGTAAACCAGAACGTGCTGCCCTGCCCCAATGTACTATGGGCCCCGGCCTGTCCGCCCATGAGTTCTGCAAGTTTTCTGGTAATGGCCAAGCCAAGGCCCGTGCCGCCAAAACGCTTGGACATGGAAGAATCAGCCTGCTCAAAGGGAGCAAACAGGTTTGGCAGTTGCACCTCGGCAAAGCCTATGCCGGTATCTGTCACCTCAAAGCGGAGTCTCACGTGCGATTCCATTTCCGCGTCCATCAGGGTACGGATGGCAACACTGCCCGAGGGGGTAAACTTGATGGCATTGCTCACCAGATTGAGCAGGGCCTGCGTAACGCGCAGGGCATCGCCCTTGAGCGCGCAGGGCACAGGATCAGATTCCACGTGCAGTTGTATGCCCTTGGCAGAAGCGCTTTCTGCCATGATTGACACCACATTGTCGGAGATAGCCCTTATATCCATCGGTTCGGCAACAATAACCAGCTTGCCGACTTCAATCTTTGAAAAATCAAGGATATCATTGATAATGCGGAGAAGATGCCTGCCTGATGCCTGAACGCGCTCCAGCTTTTCCGTTGTATCCTTATCCTGCGTTTTTTTCCGCAAAAGGTGGGCAAGCCCGATTATGGCGTTCAACGGTGTGCGGATTTCGTGGCTCATGCTTGCCAGAAAGACGCTCTTGGCGGCATTGGCAGCTTCGGCCTGCTCACGGGACAACGTCATCTGGGCCATTGCCAGGCGTTCATTTGTGATGTCGTCAATAACAGACACTATCCCCTTGGAGTGGTCAGCCGGATCAACCGCCGTGCCTGTCATGCGCGCCCAAAAAAGGGTTCCATCGCGGCGCACCAGTTCTTCTTCCCTGCAATAGGTTTCACCATTCCATATCCGCTCGTAAGAGATTTTGCCCGCATCAAGGTACGCCTCGTTGTCTACATACCATATTCTCACGGACTTATCGATCATCCCGCCCTCAGGCCAGCCAAACATTTCGTGCATTCTGCGGTTGCCGCGAATGATTGTGCGGTCGGCGATCAGCGCTATGCCTGAGCTGGCGCAGTCGTATATGGTCTGCAGCACAGCCGTGCGCGCGGCAAGCTCGGCAGAGCGACTGGCAACCTGCTCCTCCAGTTGATCGTTAAGCGCGGCAGTGGCCTGCTCCGCCCTTTTGCGTTTTTGATTCTGTATTGCCAGAGCAATGGACAATGCAGACAAAATGGCAATGGCTACCGCAGCGGCAATTACCGAATTGCGGTATTCGCTCCAAATGGTTCGCGGGCGGTTCAATACTATGGAATCTGGGGGTAACTTGGTGGTGTCGGCACCCCAACGCAGCAACTGAACCCAGTCAAACATGGGCTGCGGCAGCACTGCGGCATCTGTGTTGTCGGCATCAATTTTGCGGATTCCGGTCAGAAACTCAAAACCGACTTTGCCTACTCGCCGCCCAACCTCTGTGGTCATTACGACAGAACCTCCCAGTGCGCCCTGGAGGACATGCGCATCATAGAGGGCCAGCACTGGCGCGTTTGCCAGCCTGGCAACATCGGCGGCCACTTCTGCGGGAACAAAACTGTGTCCGGTGCTGTCTTTGTAATAAGTTCCAAGCAAGACAAGGGTATTGGGGGGCAATGACGAAATCCGCTTCAGCATTTCCGCATAAGGCAGTGCCGCAGTATCCTCCATCTCAATATTTTCTGGCAATGCGGCCAGGGCCGAAACCACCTGAGTATGGAACAAAGACTGTTTGTTGTATGCTCCGGCAACTACAACCAGCTGACGCGTTTGCGGAAAAAGATCGAGCCCATAGCGGAGCGTTCCGGCAATATCCCAGCGGCTGCCCACATACAAAACTGAGTGCGGGCGACCGCGCCACAATACCGCAGGATTCGATATCTGGGTTGCCAGAACTGGCACTTCAAGCGGCACCATGCCCGCGCACTCATATGCAAAAAATTCCAGCGCAGCCTGATTTTGCACTACCACCAGCCCAATGTCTGCCCGGGCAATCTTTTCCTGCAATACGGATGCAAGCCTGGAGCGCCAATAGGTGCTGTCGTTGCGTACAAGGTCGAGCATTTCAACGTAAATATCGTTGAAACTCAGACCTTTTTCCCTGAGGACTTCAACTGTTCCGGCAGCCATGTTGTCTGTAACAGGCAGGCCATATTGCGACCCGGAAAGAATGAGCACGGACTTGTGCTCTGCGGTTTGCGGCTTGCCCGATCGCCCTTCCGACTGCATGCCTTGCGCATTGGCCGTGGCGGCGCTTGCCGCGAGGGTGGAAAAAACGGTATCAGAAGCCAGTAACAGGGCGCAGCCCATGATAACCAGACACATTGCAGCAATGCGCAGGATAGATGGACGATGAAAACTGCTCTTCGGCAGTTCCACAATGGGTAGCAGTGATTGCATCTATTCACCCCTGCGTCGCAAGCCCATTTATAAAACGAGGAATCTGCGTAAGGGTGCCTGCCGTGCGCGCTGCGCACCTCGTGGCTACTGATTACATCTTTTATTTGACAGTAAATGCATCCAGAGGCGAAGTCCAGCTACTACAGGTTGCGCAATCCGTGTGAAGAAACTGTTTATCCTGATATTATAATATGTTAATTTGTTTATTCTTTCAATAGCCATGCATACTTCAAGTGTTGCAGATATTCAAAGACCTGCAATACACCTACACATGTTGCTATTTTTTATTATTTCGCGTTGCGCTACACAAAAAATAGCAGCATACAAACAATACTAAAATACACCGCAAAAGGCAGCTGGCCATTCCAGCTACAGATGCGCTTCTTTGTAAAATTCGTCCGGCTTGAGAATAAAAATTTCATCGCTGTTCTTGTCAAAAGAAAACAGGCCCCGTTCCTGCGCCTGCCGCATCACCTTGTATAGGGTGATGCGGTGCATGCCGAGCAGATCAGCCATATCACGGTAAGATATATCGCGTTTGGCCCGCAGCGGTTCTGAGCTCGGTACAATCCGTGAAGCCAAAAATTTACAAATACGTGTAAGGTGCGATTCCATACACAATGAAACAGCATTTTTTGACAATAGTGTAACTTTTACACTGTAGCTTTTGCAAAGATTAAAAAAAAGTTCAGGATTTTCCACACCCAAACGATGTACATCTTCTCTGGTAAATGTGCAGATATAGCAGTCTTCTGCGCAATCGTGAAAAAAACGCACCTCCCCTTGCCCTGTGGCTATACTCTTATCCCCGTCCATAAACATTGGTGTTTCATTAAAGCATGAGCCATCGCCAAGGTACCAGAGCGTTTTTTCACTTCCATCAGGGGCCAAAGCCATAAGGCGAACCCTGCCACTCACCAGAAAGTACATTTCTGGCTGATTGTCATAAAATTTATGCCCCTTACGAAACAGACGCGGCTTTGTCAGCGCCACGCTTCGCCAACACTCATTTTGTCTGAGCAATTCAGTAAATGACACGTCAGCCCCCTGGGAAAGTGATGAACTCAAGGCGCTATGCGGAATTCCGGCCTCTATCATGCCAGCGTTCCACATGCTGTTTTGGAACCTACCGTACCCTTTTTGTGAATTATGTTGCAAGGACAACGTTTTGACCATTTATCTTGTGGCAGCATTCCAGCGTACACGGTCAAAGGCCTCAGGCAAGTGACCAGCCATCGTGAGACTTTCACTTCGGCACTGCGTGTTGTTGCACTGCTTGCCGGAAAGCCTTCAACGGTTCAATGTAAGCACATTCAGCCCACTCGAGGAGGTTGTCATGGGACACCCGACTATCTATCCCACAGGCGTAACGGTTTATAACCCGGAAAAAGCCTGGAGTGGATTCACCATCATTCAGGCGCCGGATAACGGCGCTCTGCTTCTTGGCATGAACGGTCATGAAATCCGCATGTGGAAGGACGTTCACGGCTTTCCCAACAAGATGTTCCCCGGGGGCATGCTCATGGGCAGCACCGGCACACGCCACCCCAAGCACGGGCTTCAGGATCAGCTTGATCTTGTGCAGATCGACTGGGACGGAAAAATCGTGTGGAAGTTCGACCGCGCCGAATTTGTAGAAGATCCCGGCCAGAAGGCTCAGTGGATGGCGCGCCAGCACCACGATTTTCAGCGCGAAGGCAGCTCCACAGGCTACTATGCTCCCGGCCAGGAACCCAAGATCGACTCCGGCAACACTCTGGTGCTTTGCCACAAAAACACTGTGCAGCCCTACATCAGCGACAAACCGCTGGTTGACGATGTTATCTACGAAGTCACCTGGGACGGCGACATCGTGTGGGAATGGAACTGCTCTGACCATGCGGAAGAAATGGGCTTCACCGAGGCCGCGCTCAATGCCATGTGCCGCGACCCCAACTACCGGGGCGGCACCCTCATGGAAGACGCCCCCGGCGTGGGCGACTGGATGCACGTCAACTCCATGTCCACCCTCGGCCCCAACAAGTGGTTTGAGGCTGGCGACGCCCGCTTCCACCCCGACAACATCATCATTGATGGACGGGAAACCAATATTATTCTCATCCTGGACAAAAAAACCGGCAAGATTGTCTGGCAGCTTGGCCCGGACTATGACCGCAGCCCCGAAGACAAGGCCATCGGCTGGATCATTGGTCAGCACCACGCGCACATGATCCCCCGTGGTTTGCCCGGCGAAGGCAATATTCTGGTATACGACAACGGCGGCTGGGGCGGCTACGGCAACCCCAATCCCGGCGCGCCCAAGGGCGTCAAGGCGGCCCAGCGCGACTACTCCCGCGTGCTGGAAATAGATCCCGTGGCCCGCAAGATTGTGTGGCAGTATACGCCGCATGAAGCAGGCTTCCTCGTGCCACTGGATGCCAGCCGTTTTTACAGCCCTTTCATCAGCTCTGCCCAGCGCCTGCCCAACGGCAACACGCTTATTTGCGAAGGTTCCGACGGCCGCGTTTTTGAAGTGACGGCAGAACACGAAATCGTGTGGGAATACATCTGCCCCTACAAGGGGCACATCAGCCTGCCCATGAACTGGGTGTACCGCGCCTACCGTCTGCCCTACTCCTGGGTGCCGCAGGCAGATGTGCCGGAGGAAAAAGCCATTGAACCTCTGGAAGTCAAAACCTTCCGCATACCCGGCGCGGCCCCGTTTGGCCCCATGTCTGAAGTCAAGGTTGAAGGCACCATCGGTTACTACAGCGGCGCAGGGCACTGCGTAGCAGCAACGGAATAGAAACCTGTTCGCCATACCTTCCTTGCAGGGGCTCCGTCTTCGGACGGGGCCTCTGTTTTTTTGTGGGCCGCCCTTACCTCGCATAATTTTTTTTGCCCCTGCAATGCAGGAAAAAAGGCCTCTGGCGGCAGATGATTGCCCATCCAAGTCGGAGCTTTGTTAATGACTTTCCTGCTCTGCCGCCTCATTGGCATCAGAAGACAGCCTGCAATTGCATAGATCAAGGCTAAAATTGAGGGAGCCCCCACAACAAATTTTACCCTCACGATTTTTCGCCATAAAAAAGGCGGGAGAGCAAGCTCCCCCGCCACATCAGCCCAAGGGCTGCAAAAAATCAGAACTGATAACGGAAGGTCAGCGAAACCCGCCAGTTATCCCGATACTGCGAGTCTTCCACTCCACGCCACGTGCTGCCGTCGAGATGCAGGTTCACGTAGGCGGCTTCAACATTCATAAGCAGATTGTCGTAAATCTTGTAGGTATTGGACACGCTGCCTTCCCAGGCATGGTCGGTGGTGGTGAGGTAGGCCATGGGGCCGTCGGCCCTGCTGGGATAGCTCGTCATATTGGCCTTACGGGGCATTTCCGCACTATTGGTGCCATGAAAATACGCGAGTTTGAAAGTGTGGGTCAGGTCGTCAATAAAGCTGACATCCTTGATGGTGCCCACAACGCCAGCCAGACCGCCGGGGTTGTGCCCGAGAACCTTCCATGTATTGAGATCAAAAAAGCCGCCGCCAAAACCCAGAGGCGTGACCGGCCAGGGGGAGTTGAACACAGGCAGACGTTCCGAACCGTTATAGGGGTTGCTGTCGTCGCCGCTGCCGTACCAGGCGGTTACGCCGGGGGTACCCCAGGTACACTTGTAGTCCACACGCAGGGCGGCATACCAGCCCTGGCGCACGAGATCAAAGGTCTTGGCCTCGCGGGTGGAGCTGAACTGAGTGTAATCTTTCAGCTCGCCCATATCCACGCGGCCATAGGTAAACTCCGCCGCGATATCAAAAGGCTCGAAAGCCGTGATGTCAGAGGTCAGGCCGCCCCAGAAGCCATTGCCCCAGGTATTGTTTGCGTTGCGATACTTTTTTTCAAACGTGCTGACATAGTTGCCGCCGCTGCCAAGCACAGGCATAAGCCCGCCGCGCGGGGCGTAAATGGCAGGTTCGCGCTGATCGGTATTGTTGTTGATGCCGCGCAGGCTGTTCTCGCCAATGAGGCCGTACATGCCCCAGGGGGTTATTTTCAGGCCGTTGCCGGTGATCGGCAAGGTCAGCGCCAACAGATCAAGGTTATCAAGGTAGTTTTTCTGCGTCTGTCCGTTTTGCGTAATTTCCGAATTATCGTTATATGGCCGCGCCCAGAAGCCAGTCAGCCCCATCTTGTAATCACCGTTGCTCACCAGGGGAGAGCTGACGGTCACCCCCGTGGAATACTGGCCGTACACCGCGCTCCAGCCGGTCACATAACCGGGCAGAAGCTGCGGCTGCATACCCATGCGCACCTTTATATCGGTCTTGGGCACGAGCCAGTCAATGTACGCATGCCGGACGCCAATATTTTTTGAACTGTCCGCTCCAAGAGATGCGCCGTCGCCGGATTTTCCCCAGTTCATGGTGCCCGTGCCTACAGTGAACATCAGACTGCCGGACACGTTTTCGCTGGCAATGGCGTCTATCTGGGTGCGCAGGCGCTCGATCGCGCCGAAGGTGTCGCTCCCTTTAATCCCGCGCGGCATGACATTGGATGCTTCAAAGCTCACATCAAATGCCCCCTTGACCTTGAAATCAACCGCCTCGGCCGCTTCCGGCGCAAACAGCAAGCCCCCGGCAAGCAACACTCCCAGTACGTTGTTGCGAACAGCTTTCATCATTCCTCCTGTGCAAGTTGGTGCAACCATACAGAAACCTCTTCCAGTAATGCTCTGTAATGGCGCTTTCCGAAGGCCTGCACCGTTGCCGCAACAACGTTTTTTGAAAAAAGTTTATTTTTTCACAATCAATAGACATCACCTCTCAAAAATAAGTCAACATACTATTTTAAAAGAGTATTTTTATAAATGTGAAAAAAATATTCAGAAAAGGTTGCCGCAACAACGTCACCAGTACCACTGCTAGCCTAGGTTTTTGAACCAACACGGCAGTGGATGATTTTTTTCACAAAAAATGCAAAATGGCAGACAATGAAAAGGAGAGGCGCAATGCAGGATTCGCCGCGCATCAGCAATAACTACTTTGACGGCCTTGCTGTTACAGGACGCCACAAGGCTGTGTTCTTTATCATTATGGTCGCATACTTTTGCGAACAGATGGATAACTGGAATTTCGGCTTTATTGCCCCGGCGCTGATGCACAACTGGGGGCTGACCATGAAGGACATCGGAACCGTGACCTTCTGGTATTTTGCCTCCATGACCCTCGGCGGATTTGTCGGCGGATTTATCTCGGATATCATCGGGCGGCGCAAAACCTTTCTCATTGCCATCACGCTGTTTTCCACAGCCTCCATCATCAATGGCCTCACGGACAGCTTCCACGTATTTGTGGCATCACGCGCCCTGACAGGATTTGGCGTGTTCTGCCTCATGGTGTGTTCGCAAGCCTATATCGCAGAAATGGCCCCGGCCGAGAGCCGTGGCAAATGGCAAAACATGATCGCGGGCGTTGGTTTTTGCGCCGTGCCGGTCGTTGGCATGCTCTGCCGCCTGATTATTCCCCTGCACGAAGAAGCCTGGCGCTACATTTTCTATATGGGCGGCGTTGGCTACATCGCTCTTATCATCGCCTGGCGCTACCTGGATGAATCGCCCCGCTGGCTGGTGGCCCGTGGTCGCATTGCTGAGGCGGAAGCCGTGATGAAAGACCTTACCGGCAGGGATATCGACCTTGCCGATGCGGCCAGCAAATGCCTGACCAGCAAGCCCCCGCTCAAGGACGTGCTGCTTGGCATGTGCAGCTCCAAGTATCTCAAGCGCACCCTGGTTATTCTTCTGCTGGTGGTTTGCACCAACCCGGCAACCTTTGTGGTCACCAACTGGACTGCCACCCTGCTCAAGGCTCACGGCTTCCCCCTTGAAGACACCCTTATGGCCACCACGCTCATTTCCATTGGCGTACCGCTCGGGCTGTTTGCCTCCAGTGCTTTTACCGACAAGGGCGGACGCAAGATTCCCATTGTCATCATGCTGCTTGTGATGGCCGTGCTGGCCCCCATCTTCGGCAATGTGAGTCAGTACTGGATGGTGGTCATCATCGGCGCAGTGCTTACAGCCTTTGTGATGGGCGTGGGCTTCACCGTGTTTTCCTACACGGCGGAATCCTACCCCACCCACCTGCGCAACACCGCCACGGGCTTCCACTCTTCAATCGGTCGTCTGGCCGTTGCTTTCTCACAACCTCTCATTCCTGTTGTCTATGCAGCATACAGCTTTGACGGAGTGTTTTATATTTTCAGCATGCTGTGCATCATCCCCGCCATTATCGTTGGCGTATGGGGTGCGCGCACGGGTGGCAAGTCGCTCGAAGACATTGCCTAACCTCCGGCTAAAACAGGAATTTACGCATCTGCATCCACGGTTTTTTGTAACAGGAGGCTCACATGGGCATAACCCTTTATACCGCGCCGGACTGCATCCGCTGCAAGATCGTCAAAGCCTTTCTTGCCGAACGCGGGCTGGCATACGACACCATAGATTTCAAGGCTGACGCGCAGGAATTCAACACGTTCTACCGCACAAACCGCAAGGCCATTTACCGCAATCCTGAAGGGGTGGAATTTCCCCTCTTCGCCGATGGCAAGGTCATCAAGCAGGGTTCCGGCGAGATCATTGCCTACCTGCTCTCGGGGCACACGCTGGAGGCCTGCGTAACCCGTAGCGACATGCTCCACGGCAAAATTGCGGGGCTTTACCCTTCGCAATGCCCTGCCGGGCAGGAAGATAATTTTGAGGTTCTTGTTGAGCGGCTGGCTGCTGGCGGCTTGCAGGTATGGTTGCAGACCGATGGCCGCAAGCCGGAACTGCTGGAAAAGCTGCTGAAGATCAAGGATGTGCACGCAGTCTGCAATCTTGTGGGCGGCCCTGAGGCAAGCACAAAAATTTTTGGCGGCGCTCCCAGCAAGGAAGAACTGGCAAAAACCATCGCCCTTGTGCAGGCAACGCCCGATGGCGCCGTGCGCTTTCTGGCCATTCCGCTGCCCGCTGGCGATGGCTGGGACTGGCCCAAGAGGGAAGATGCCGCAGCGGCGGCAAAACTGGTGGCCGAAGCATGCGGCCAACCCACTCTGCCCTACAGCATCACCCCCATCACGGCGGATATGGTGTGGGACATGCGCGGGCTTGAACCCCTGCCGGAGCAGAACCTGCTCATGTACCGCTCCGCCTCGCGCCAGCACCTGTTCAAGGCAGACATCGTTAAATAGGGGGCGTCATGCAATCTTTTGATATTGTTATTCTGGGCGGCGGCCCCGGCGGAACCACGGCAGCGCGTATTCTTGCCCAGGCGGGCAAAAGCGTTGCCCTGGTGGAAAAAACGCACCTTGGCGGCACCTGCCTGAACTGCGGCTGCATCCCCACCAAGATGCTGCTCGGCGCTGTGGCCCCGCTGGCCCTCTTGCATGCCCAGCAACGAACCCGCGTAGCCAAGGGCGAAATTGCCGTGGACTTTGCAGCGCTCCAAACGCGCGTGAGCCGCTTCACCTCGGGGACGAGCAAAACACTTGGCAAAAGCCTTGCCAGCATGGGCGTGACGATCTTCACCGGGCGCGGCGAAGGCATTGCACCGGGCACTGTGCGCGTTCATGCCGAAGATGGCACTACAGATCTGACTGCACAGCATATTATTCTGGCCTGCGGGTCATCTTCCGCAGCCTTTCCCGGTCTGACGCCCGATCACGACTGTGTGCTGGACAGCACCGATCTGCTGGGCATTGAATCTGTTCCTGAAAGCCTTGTCATCATTGGCGCTGGAGCCATCGGCCTTGAACTGGGTGACTTTTTCTCGGCCATGGGCAGCAAGGTGACCGTAGTGGAGGCTGCACCCCACATCGCGCCTCTGGAAGATGCCGATGTCGCAACCGAATTACGCCGGGCACTGCAAAAAAACGGCGTAACCTGTCACGAAGGCGCACGGGCCAAAGATTTACGCACTGTTGACGGACAGGCGCAGCTCACCCTTGAAGACGGCACGGTCATCAGCGCAGCCAAGGCCCTGGTGGCCGTTGGCCGCACACCCAACACCGCTGGGCTGAACGCCCAGCAATGGGGCTGCAATCTCAACAGGCGCGGCTATGTTGAGACAAACGCCTTTCTTGAAGCCTCCCCTAACGTCTATGCCGTGGGCGACGTCAACGGCCTTGTGCTGCTGGCCCACGCTGCGGAACATCAAGCTGTGTATGTGGCGGAACGCATCTTGGGCGAAAGCGCCGAAGAATATCAGTCCGGCCCGGTGCCCTCATGCGTATACGGAGCCATGGAAGTCATGCGCGTTGGTCAGACGGCGGAGGCCCTCCTGCGCGAAGGCAAAAACGTGGAAGTCTCCCAGGCGGCCCTGTCCCTGAATCCCATTGCGCAGGCAAGCGGCGGCACAGCCGGATTTGTCAAAACAGTCTGGAGCGATGGCAAAATTGCAGGCATTGCCGCTGTTGGCGCGGGAGTTTCGCACCTCGTGATGGTGGCCCTGCTGCTGATCAAGGAAGGCTATACGGCGCAAAACCTGCACAAAGTCATGTTTGCCCATCCCACGCTGGATGAAATTGTGTCCATGTCCATTATGGCGCCCAGAGTGCGCGTGGAATCCAACTGACCTGGCGACCGCCAAGGAGAATACCGTGAACTTTCCTCACGACAGAAAATACCATGCGGAACATTTGTGGGCGCAAAGCCAGCCTGACGGCACCTGCCTTATCGGCATTACCAACTTTGCCCAGGATCAACTGGGCGGGGTGATCTTTGTTGACCTGCCCGCTGTTGGTGCAAGCTTCCGGCAGGGGGAATCCTGCGCTTCCATTGAATCCGTCAAGGTTACCAGCGAGGCCATCATGCCCATTTCCGGTCAGGTCACGGCCATTAATGAAGCCCTCGCAGACGCCCCGGAACTGCTCAACGATGATCCCTACAATCAGGGATGGCTGATAAAGGTGCAACCCACTGCCCCCGATGAAGGCGGATGCATTACAGCCGAGGAATACGCTCAGTCTGTTGCAAGCTGACCTTCCCCATTGTTAAACTCCCCCAGCAATAGCCCCGAAGAATTGCCCTTCGGGGCTATTCTTGTACCATGCGGTAGCAAAGTACTTCTTCATGTGCATTCACCACGCTGCCGCAACTGACAGAACAACAATCATTGGCTCACAAACGCACAGCCCCTGAGTCTGTAAAAGACCCAGGGGCTGTGAACTATCATGGAGCGGATTTTATTTTACTGCGGTGGGCTTCCAAACTTCAAAGAATTTCGGATAGCCGGGCAACAACGGAGCTTTAACGCTCAGATCTTTGCCCCTGAGGCCGGGATAATCAGGAGCGTAGCGATAAGCCCGGTGGATCATATTGGTAAATGTCTGATGGGCATTGGGCACGGCATCCTCACGGTCGGAGAAAACAGGCTTGGCCTGCCCTGCCATGATGGGATTCACAAATTCCCATACAACCTCACCTGCGGGGGTTACTTCAAAAAGATGTCCCTGATGCGTGGATGTCACAAGTACGTTGCCGTTGGGCAGTCTTTCCGCAGCGCCCTGCCGGTAGCTGAAAAAGCTGTTGGAACCATTGGCGGCGTACTGCCATACGATCTTGCCGCTGGCCGGGTCGACCTCGATCACGCGGGAGCGGTTGCCCTCGGGTCGTTCCGAGCCATTGTCGAATATCTGCACGTTGCCGTTGGGCAACATGGTGGCGTTGTGCTCGCCAAAAACCTGCTGGGTACCGTCGTAGTACCATTCGGGACGCGTCCCCTTGCCGTAGGCGGCGGGGTTGCCCCAGCGCTTGACGATTTTGCCCGACTTTTTGTCAACAATATAGAATTCACTGAAGTTACGGGAATTCAGCAAAATCTGGTCGGTTTTGGGCAGGTACTGCACAGTATTGAAGTGCGACCAGTCAAAACTGTCGTATCCCGGCCCCACAGGTGTGGGCAGAGCAAAGTTGATGTCCAGCTGATCCGGGCCAGTGCCGATGTGATCCCAGGCATGCCATTCCCAGACAGTTTTGCCGTTTTTGTCCACCTCGCGCACAAAATCCACCCAGAAGTCGCGCACGGCCTGCCCCTTGATCTTGACTTCTTCAGGCCACGTGCCGGGCTTGCGGCCCTTGGCCTGAAATTCAGCGGGCGTTTTACGCTCCCACCCCAGAATCATGGTATTGCCGTTAGGCATACGGTCAAAGCAGTGGTGCTGGATCTCGTTTTCCGTAAGCATGGTGTACGACCACACCACGTTGCCGTTCCAGTCCAGTTCTTCAATAATGCCGCCTGCGCCGCCAATCTTGACCGGCTGATCCTTGGGGGCGGCTGCGCGCAGCAGATTGCCGTTGGGCAACAGCGTGGCATAGAGGCCGGGAGGGTATTTGCTCTTCCACGTGTGCACAACGTCGCCATTCATATCAATCAGATAAGTGGTTGTGCATTTGACCGTGGGGGCAAAGAGCGTGTAGCCCTTGAAGGTTTTTTCGGGCACGAGCTTGATGACGCCGGTGGGGCCGTCATGTACCTCATATGCAGGAGCCTGCGTGGACAATCCCAGGGCAAGCAGACCTGCCAACAGGGAAATTGAAGCACGAAATCTCATGATCATATTCCTCCGAGTTCGTGAACATTGCATGTACTGAAATATCGCTCGGGTCTAAAACGAATAAACCACATTGAACGACGCCTTCCATGCATCCTTGACATTGAGGCTTGTGCCAGAGATGTTCTGGTAGTGGCCCCATACGTCATTGTCCAGCCAAAGGTGGATATAGCCCAGTTCCAGGATGAACGTCAGATTTTCCGCGGCCTTGTACTTGCTGTCGAGGTTGACTTCCATACCCGTATCGGCTGTGGTGAGATACGTGCCGAACGAGTTGAAGTCAGTGTTATTGCGGTAGATTTGCCTTCCTGAAGCATCAGTGGCATGCCGCCCGGTGATGTATGAGGCCATTTTTGTGTCGTTGGTGCCGCCAAAATAGTTGACGCGCAGGGTATGGCTTAAGTCATCAAGAAAGCTCACGTCCTTGATGCGCGCGCCTACGCCCCATGTGCCGCTGGGGTTGACACCCAGCACGCCCTTGCCGCCGCCCATGATGGGATTGCCCCGGTAACCAAAGGTGGAGAGCGAGTTGGTCAGGTTATTGGTGGTGGCAAGGTAAGGCAGACGTTCCGAACCGTTATTGGGGTTGTCGTCATCGCCGCTGAAGTACCAGCCGTACAGGCCGGGAAGCCCCCAATCCAAAGCGTATTCTGCCAGCAACATACCAAACCAGCCCCGTCGGTTCAGGTCTTCCTTGCCGTGGTCAACGCTGCCGTAAATGAAATCCCATGAAATTCTGAGCGGTTCAAAGCTGGTCCACTGCCCGGTCAGTCCGCCCCAATACATGGAGCTGTAATCATCGTTCCACAGTCTGGAGGTGCCCCTGCCGGAGCTGAAAGCCGCCGGGTACAAACCATCGCGCAATTCCAGGCCATCGATAGCCTGCCCGGTTATGGGATTGGTCAAAGCAACTTTTTTGCTGCCGCCGGGCATGTTGGTAACTGCGGCGGGCATGAGACTGTTTGGCCCCATGGCGCCGCCCATACCCCAGGGCGTAATTTTGAGTCCGTCCACCGTCACAGGCACGGTCAGCGCAAACAGATCAAAATTATCCATGTAGCTGGCAGGCTGTGAGGTAGTACCGCTCCAGTTGTCGTTGAGCAGGCGCATCCACACGCCGGTAATGCTGACGGCATCGTTCATTTTCCACGATGCCGCTATTCCGGCCACATCGTCCTGAAAAACGGGACTGTCCAGAGCAAATCCGGGGAGTTTTATGCCCTGAAGGCCCATGCGCAGTTTCAGCGGGGTATTGGGAACGACCCAGTCGAGATAGGCGTTTTTGACTTTGACAACGTTGCTGCCGTCTGCCCCCAACGCGCCGCCCTGAGCAGCCATGCCCCAGCGTTGTTCGCCAATTTCAAAAAAAACGGTGCCGGCAAGATTTTCTGAAGCCTTGGCATTCAGTTGCAGATGCAACCTCTGGATAGCTTCAAACTCGTCCCTTTGCTGGTGTATGGCAGCCCACTGTTGCCCCCTAACGTTGTTGCCGTTGCGGTCCTTTCCCATGAAATTACCGCCGTTGATGTAGTCAAAGGCAAACTGCCAGCTTCCCTTGACGTCAAAATCAACTGCCCTGCACTGGGGTGCGCTTCCGAGCAGCAATCCTGCTGCCAAAAGTAATATGCCCAGCTTTTTCATCCTTCCGCCTCCTTTTGTCAGTGTGCGAATTATCCAAGCATGCGCCAGTAGGGCATGGCCACAAAGGCCACAAAAACGCCCGTCAGCACCATGCGTAAAGCCATGACCATGGCCATTTCTTTGAAGTTGATGTAGCCGCAGCTGAAGAAATAGAGATACAGGGCGTATTCGTAGGGGAATATCAGGTTGTCCAGGCCGTACTGAAACGAGAAGTACAGGATGCGTGGATCCAGGCCCATCTGCATGCCGAGTTCGGTAATGGGTGCAGAAAGGGTCGAGGTGGCCGCAAGCGGCGTGAGCAGAAAGTTCAGCACAACACCAACGGCATATGAGCACACAGAGGCCAGGCAGGCCCCTGTTTCACTGAACAGAGGCAACACAAGGCCAGCCAGCCAGTGCGTGACCTTGAGGAATCCGCCAGCGCTGCCGATTGCCATGCAGCCCATGATGAAGAACAGCGGCGCAAAGTTGATTGAGGCCATACGCTTGCCGTCCATGAGGCCTATGCCGGGCATGAATGACAAGGCCGTAATGATAACCATCACAGAGCCCGCACTGAGGCCGTGCAGTTTGTCTGTAGCAAGCAGCACCAGAGTGAGGCAAAGAAGAACAAGGGCGCGCTTTTGCTCGTCTGTAACAGCACCCAACTCCGCGTGTTTCTGCTTCACTGCGGCACACAGGGCGCTCTTGTTGACCGAAGTGCGCAGCACCAGCAGCACAATTGCCAGCGACATGGCCGTGTACAGCATGGCGGGAAGGAAGTTGAACTTGGCGTATTCAATCCAGCTGGTTTGAATACCCATGACCTTGTCCACAATGCCCATGCCCATAACCAGATCGCCTGCCCCTGTAAGATAGGCCAGCTTGGTTGCCCCCACGGCAATGCAGGTGCCAAGCACGACGGCAGTGGCTTCTCGGCTTTTGGGCTTGAAATCCAGGGCATCACACAGGCTCACCGCTACGGCGCAGAAAATCGCTGCCTTGCCCATGATGGAAGGCACAAGAGGAGAAACGATGGCAGCGCCAAGGGTAATACCTGCAAGCGCTCCGGCAAAACTGCCGCCGGTAAGCTTGACGCACGTCAGGGCAATGCGTTTGCCAAGGCCTGTCACCTGAATGATCTTGCCCAGGGTGAAACCACCAATAACGATGATCGGCACCTCGGAAAGCCATGAAGCGAACACCACCTTCTGAGGGGTGCTGCAAAGCAACACGTAAAGAATGGGGAGCAGGATACCCACGGCAATATCGTTCAGCGTGTCCAGAGCCCAGGCAATTACGGCCCAGAGCGTGATCGCCAAAAAAGCTATCATGGGGGGAGTAAGGTTTCCGCTGCGAGGAAGAACGAAATACAAGGCTAGGGGGAGTGCCAGATTGATGCCCCATTTGGCAAGCAGCCCAGGCGTCAGGTCTGAAGTCTTGATAATCATGAGGATCTCCTGTGAAAGCGGGAATCACGGGTTCGCCCCGCTACTAGGCAGAGGCGAACCCAGAAGCACTTCAACGCGAATTTTCTCTAAGGCACTAGCCTTTGGGATCTTCCACAGAAGCCACGCAAAGCGCGTTACTGCCTTCATAGGGCTGGCAGCCCTCAACGGTCACTTCTTTGGCGCGGTCTCCGGCTGCGGCAGCCCCGGGCACACGGAAGGTAGAAACATTCAGCGGCTCAATAGGCGTTTCTACTGGCTTTGCCACCTGCGGCACCCATTCGTAAGGCACACGGTATGCGCGGTAGGTCATGTTCATGGGCACATGTTTGCCCCAGTAAGGTGAAATGAATTCCCACACTATTTCGTGGTTGGGGGTAACCTCGAATACGCGCCCGTCAGAACCCTCGGTGATGAGGGTGTTGCCGTTGGGCAGACGCTGCATGCCGCTGATGAAGGGGCTGTAGAAGCGGTTGCTGTCCATTGGCTCAAGAAATCCGGCTTCCTTGGGTGTGTACTGCCAGACAATCTTGAGAGAAACAGGGTCTATCTCAAGAACGCGGGAATGGTCGCGCAAGGCTGCTTTCACGCCCGTGGGGGAGCCGGGATTGGGCACGTCGTATCCGCCCCATCCGCCGTTGTCGAAAACAAGGATGTTGCCAGCGCCCGGCAGACCATGAGGCACCATGTGCGCATGGTGCTGACCGATGATCCAGCCTATGGCCTTGAGCTCGGGGGAGGTGTCGTAGTCCGGCCCTATCTTCCAGGTGATCTTTCCGGTCTTTTTACTGATGATGAAAATAATGTTGGCCTCGCGACCATCAACAATAATATTGTCGGGATGAAAGCGTTCATCACCAGCATCGTACCATTTGTTGGGGCCAAGCGCAGACATGGAGTTGATGTGCATCCAGTCGCCCATGCCTTCGGGCTGGGTCGGGCGGTAGTTGGGGTTGCGGCAAAGCGTATTTTTGGGGCCTTCACGGAAACCCATTTCGCCGAAATGCTCGTTGCACGACCATTCCCAGAGAATGGTCCCTTCCCAGTCCACCTCAAGGATGAGGTCATCAAGCAGCTGTTTGTCGCTGATTGCGCTATTTCGCACGTTGCGGTGCGCCAAGATAAGAGTCTTGCCTTCAAGCGCCTTGGGGTCCATGCCGGGGGCGTAATACCCTACGGGGTTGCCTTCGCGCTGGAAGTCGTGGTGATAACGTGCAAGCCAGCGTCCAGGGTAGCCAGGATCTTCAACAAATTCATTTTGATCGAATTTCCACACTATGTTGCCGTCCCAGTCAACCTGGACAACATCAAGGCCGTCCTGCACACTGAATTTACCACTGCGGCGGCCTCTGCTTGTCACAAGGTACCCACCGGGGAAAATTTTATTGGGCATACCGTGAACGCCCTTCCAGACATTTATTTCATGTCCGTTCATATCCATAAGCACAGCGCCAACTTCCTGAGCCTGAAAGATGGTGTACCCGCCCCAGCATTTTTCAGGTTTGAATATGGTAACGCCTGTGGGGTAAATTGTTGGATGGCCCATATTAAATTCCTCCAGATCAATTGATGTTTGCGGAATGCGCCAATATCCGTCAGAACGCGAGGAACAGCGCACAAGGTATTTGATCCACTCTATGGGCCAAAATAATATGAATTCGGTGAAGACACGTGTTTCATTTGCAACATTTTTCACAATTAATTGCATTTTGAAGCAAAAGGCTGTTATCAGAAAGCCAGAGCAACTGTTCTAGGGAGGCAACATGGAAAATCGCGGCATCAATTGTGGACGCAGCCTGGCCTTCAAGGAAATGCGCGAAATGAATTCCAGCTGGCGTTCAGTATTGCATCTGGGGCGAAAGCTTGTTTGGGACAAAGGACATCGTGTTCCATTCGGGCGGGAATTGTACTTTCTAGATCGGGGCAGGGTTCGACTGACGAATCAGAATATGGAAGGGGTAGAAAAAATCCTCTGGTATATTCACGAAGGGTGCGTTTTTGGCGAAACCCCGTTCTTTGATCCCATGCCAGCCGAGAGTTTTTTTTCGTGCGCAACAAGCTGCGTGAGCTATGCTTTTACGGCTGAAAATGTAGAAGAAATCTGCAAAGATTATCCTCATCTGCTCATCAACCTGCTCTGCTCCATGTCCCGCAAATTGCGGGTACTTTCAAATCAGGCTTCCTCACTGTACCTTGATAACGTGTTGGCCCGTACCTGCAAATTTTTGGCGCAACACATAATCCCAGGCAGCGACCCCCTGACAGCCGATATGGGAGTTTCCAAGCAGGAGATGGCCAGCCTTTTGGGCGTACACAGGATTTCCTTGTACAAAATCTTGCGGCAGCAGGAGGAAAGCGGACTGTTCGGGCCATTCTCCGGCAAAACCGTAACAATTCTGCGCCCTGAAGAATTTTTTATGCTGGCAGGGAGTTGATGTGCTCCTGAAATGGCTGGGGAATTGATCAGAAACCTGTCGGAAAAATGCCCGCTGAAGGGGCTTGCCCCCGTCTTTGGTGTAGAGCCAAGAAGTGGCCCGAATGTTCCGGTTTACCCGAAATAACGGCATCACAGAAGGTTTTCACCGTAAAATGAAGTTGATCCAGCGGCGTGCGTATGGCTTCCGTAATTTCGAAAATTATCGGTTGAGAGTGCGCGTTCTGTGCTGCTGAAATGGCTGGAGAATTGTTCAGAAACCTGTCGGAAAAATGCCCGCTGAAGGGGCTTGCCCCCGTCTTTGGTGTAGAGCCGGCTTGCCCCCGTCTTTGGTGTAGAGCCGAAAAACTGCCCGTCGAAGGGGCTTGCCCCCGTCTTTGGTGTAGAGCCGTGTAGAGCCCCGTTTTGGTCACCAAACAGCCACCAAAAACAGAAAAAGCCCTTACGGTGATTAACCGTAAGGGCTTGACTTTCTTGTGGTGCGCCCGAAGAGATTCGAACTCCTGACCTACAGGTTCGTAGCCTGTTGCTCTATCCAGCTGAGCTACGAGCGCGTTCAACGAAGAGGAAACTAACGCAAGTCACAGTCGCCGTCAAGCTTTTTTTCAAAATATTTTTTGAAAAGCCTGTGAACTTGTTAAAAATTATTATCTGCAACTTCCCGTAAGGGAATGCGCCTGCCCCTAGGGCAAGCACGCCTCAAACCAATAAAGAAGACTACTGGGCGCTGATGCCGTTAACGGCATGAGCCAGACGCGAAATCTTGCGTGCGGCCTTCTTCCAGTGCAGGGCACCCTTACCGGCAGCCTTGGCAAGCACGGAAGTGGCGCTGGACAGAGCTTCGCTGGCCTGGCCCTGTTCGTTGTTCTGGATGGCGGCGCGAACCTGCTTGATGGCATTCTTCACACGGGTACGGGCGGCGCGATTGCGGCCTGCCCGCTGCAAGCTCTGCTTATGACGCTTGAGGGCTGACTTATGGTTGGCCACTTTGAATCCTCCACATATGTTGGGCTTGCCCGCGCAAGCCATGAAAACAAAAGTTAGCGCGTTGTCGCGAAGAAGGGTTCTTACCACTGGCACGATTACCTGTCAAGCAATCGTGTCTTTTTATCGAATATTTTCTTGTTTGAAGGTGAGGGGAACCGTCAAAAGCGCCCCTCCTCCGGCAAAAGGGTTGAACAACCTACATCTGCAAAGCCGAAAAATCGGCCAGACGCGCAAACCGCGAGCCAAGGCAGTGCAGCATGCTCAATCTGTTGCGGCGCAGTTCCACATCATCGCACATAACCATCACACCTGCAAAAAAGGCATCCACAGCGGGGCGTACCGCGCTCAGGCAAGCCAGCGCGGCGGCATGGTCGTGGGCGGCCCACAGGGCATCAAGGCGGGGCAACATTTCTTCCAGCGTGGATGCCAGCGCTTTTTCCGCGTCTTCACGCAGCAAGGCGGGGTCCCAGTGGTCAGAAAGTTCCTCAGCCTGACCCTGCTTGCGCAGGATATTGGCAACGCGCTTGAAGGTCTGCACCGCAGCTTCATAGTCCGCCGCCAGACTGAATGTTGCCAGCGCCGCAAGGCGAGCGCCGCAGTCCTTCACGTCTTCTGCGCCCGCGCCAAGGGCCGCATCCACCAACAGCGTGTCCTGTCCCTGGCTCATGAAATAGTTGCGCAGACGCGCAGCAAAAAATTCCATGAGCTTGTCCAGAGCATCGTGCGGGGCAAGCTTCCACTGGCGATCGCCATAAAGCTGTTGCGCCTTGGCAAAGAACTGCCGCACGTCAACCGCAAGACCGAACTCAAGCATGATGCGGATGATGCCCAACGCGCAACGCCGCAGGCCGTTGGGGTCGGCAGCGCCAGTGGGGATCATGCCAAGGCCGAAGCAACCCGCAAGGGTATCGGCCTTGTCCGCCATAGAGAGCAGCGCGCCTGCGAGGCTCTTGGGCAGCGGAGAATCCGGCCCGGCGGGCAGATACTGTTCGCCCAGAGCTTCGGCCACAGCCTTGCTTTCGCCTTTGCGGCCAGCATAGATGCCGCCCATGATGCCCTGAAGGGTATCAAACTCGCCCACAAGGCCGCTCACCAGATCTGCCTTTGAAAGGCGTCCGGCGCGCGCGGCATCATCGGCAAGGTCAGGCGCGCAGCTTTCGGCAAGCCAGCGGCACAGAGCCTCAAGCCTGCGGGTTTTGTCGCCCATGCTGCCAAGCCCGCCGATAAAAATGACCGTATCCAGCTTTTGCAGCCAGTGATCAAAGGTATCGCGCAAGTCGGCCTGCCAGAAAAAGCGGGCGTCTTCAAGCCGGGCGCGCAGCACACGTTCCCAGCCGCGCTTGACCACGCCCATGTCTTCGGGGGTGAGGTTCAGCACGGTCAGAAAATGCGGCAGCAGTTCGCCATTGGCCCCTTCAATACCAAAGCTCTTCTGGTGGCTTTCCATGCTGGTGAGCAGCACTTCGCGCGGCACCTCAAGATAGGCGGGATCAAAATCGGCCAGCAGCGGCACAGGGTGTTCGGCAAGGCCCTGAACTTCGTCCAGCAGGCTGTCTTTCCACAGCACTTTGCCGCCAGCGGCAGCCGCCTGGGCATTGCCGCCCTCAATAATGATGTTGCGGCGTTGGGCAGGATCAATGGTAATGGCGCAGGGCCCGGCGAGAGTGGCTAGAAATTCATTGGCATGCGCCACAGCAAAGGGGCCAGCGCCGTGGATGCGGTGCCCGCAAGTCTCACGGCCAGAGGTCATGGGCCCAACGGTAAAGGGCACTATGGCATCATCAAGCAGCGCCAGTAACCAGCGCAGCGGGCGGGCATAGGCCAGGGAATATGAACCCCAGTGCATGCGTTTCTGGAACGAAAGCGCGGTAATCACCGTGGGGCAGATATCAGCAAGCAAACCGGCTGCAGGTGCGCCGCCGGTGCGTTTGCGCACGGCCACGTATTCGCCCTTGTCCGTCTCTACACGAAAAACGTCCTCAAGAGCGCAGGCATTGGTACGCACAAAACCCTCAAGGGCTTTGGTGGGCTTGCCTTCGGCGTCATAGGCCACGCGCACGGGCGGGCCGGAGACGACCTCTTCCCTCTCAACCTGCACAGGGTTGAGGTCTTCAACAATCACCACCGCGCGACGGGGCGTGCTCATGACGCGCAGCGCGCCGTGTTCAAGCCCGGCCTCGTCCAGAGCGCCGCTAAAACGTGAGGCCAGCTCCCCTTCTTCGGGGGCCAGAAAACGGGAAGGCAACTCTTCGCTGCCGATTTCAAGCACAAAGGTCGCCACGGCTTACCTCGCATCCTTTTTGAGCATGGGATAGCCCAGTTCTTCACGCTGGGCTGCGTACAGTCGCGCCACTCCAGCCGCCAGAGCGCGCACCCTGCCGATATAGCCGGTGCGTTCCGTGATGGAGATGGCTCCTCTGGCGTCCAGAAGGTTGAATGTATGCGAGCACTTGAGGCAATAATCATAGGCAGGCCAAGGCAACCCCTGCTCCAGCAGGACTTTGCACTGACCTTCAAAATCGTTGAAATGCCGCAACAGCATTTCAGGATTGCTGGCCTCAAAATTGTGGCGTGACTGCTCCACTTCATTCTGGTGGTAGATATGGCCGTAGGTGACGTTTTTGTTCCAGGCCAGATCATACACGGATTCAACGCCCTGCAAATACATGGTAAGGCGCTCAAGGCCGTAGGTCAGTTCCACGCTGATGGGCGAAAGATCAATGCCGCCCACCTGCTGAAAATAGGTGAACTGGCTCACTTCCATACCATTGAGCCACACTTCCCAGCCAAGGCCCCAGGCGCCGAGGGTGGGGGATTCCCAGTCGTCTTCCACAAAACGGATGTCATGCTGCGCGGGGTTGATGCCCAGCGCCTTGAGGCTTTGCAGATACAGATCCTGCACGTTGTCCGGCGAGGGCTTCATGATCACCTGAAACTGGAAATACCGTTGCAGGCGGTTGGGATTTTCGCCGTAGCGGCCATCCGTAGGACGGCGGGAGGGTTCCACATAGGCCACACTCCACGGTTCCGGCCCAATAACCCTCAAAAACGTGTTGGGGTTGAACGTACCGGCACCGCATTCCACACCCGAAGGCTGTTCGATGACGCAACCCTGGTTGGCCCAGTAGTTCTGCAAAGTTAAAATGACATCCTGAAAATACATGCGCTGTCCTTTGTTCGTAGCCTTTTTCAGACGCATACGCGCGGCTGTTCAATACTAACGCCGCCCCAAACCATCCCAAACCGAATCGTAAATTTCGATGCAAACACGGTCACACGTGACGAAAGTAGCCCCCTTCCCACGAGAGACCCAGGTGATATTGCACAAAACCATCAATAACCTTGGCGCACGCGCGTCGATCTGCCGCAGGCAGATCTTCCGCATGCCAGCCGGAGGGAAATTCTTGCTGCACATGACGCAAAAGGTCAAGCCCGGACGCGCCCAGTTCCACGCCATACCGCGCAGGCCCTGCTGCCGCGCGGCACGAAGGGCAACGCAACTGGGCCTCGTCAACCACAAACTGCGCGGGGCCGGTTA
This sequence comes from Desulfovibrio intestinivivus, assembly GCF_053570665.1. Classification (NCBI taxonomy): domain Bacteria; kingdom Pseudomonadati; phylum Thermodesulfobacteriota; class Desulfovibrionia; order Desulfovibrionales; family Desulfovibrionaceae; genus Desulfovibrio; species Desulfovibrio intestinivivus. Next base: position 3,316,162 of record NZ_JBRBQT010000001.1, read on the forward strand.
TGGCCGCGCCGCAGGTGCCGCATCTGCCCAGATCAGGCGCAAACCCCAAAACGCCAGCAAACCGCAGGCGGAAAAACTGGGGCAGCAGCGAGGGCACGTTTTCCGCTTCTTCCAGCGTCTTGCGCAAATCTTCAACCAGCAGAAAGGCCTCGTCCGCGCCTTCGTCGTTAACGCCAAGCGCTTCCACAAACCGCAGGCAGTTGGCCGCCAGCCCCATGCGCCGCCAGTTTCCGCGCAAGTTTTGCGGCCCGCCCAGCAGCACGGCCTCCTCAAGATTGAGAAAGCTGCCGCGCCCCGAGGCCTTTACCCTGCAATGCAGGCTGTTGAGCACATCCAGGCAGCCGCAAAAACGACGCCTGCTGCGGCTACCGCCAAAGGCGAACAGCGTCAGCAGGCCGTGTTTGCGACAAAGCATTTTCAGCCACAGATCCGCCTCGCGAAAGTGCCCGATTCGCAGCACAAGCGCGTGATCTGCCCATTCGGTCATGGCCTGTCCGCAGGGGGAAACACCAGGTTGCGCACCTGGCCACTCTGCCCCGCCGGGGGCAGTTCTTCACCGTCATACCGCAGGCGCACACCGCCAGCGTTGCCGAGTTTCAACTCCAGGCTCTTGCTGAACGTGAGGGCAAAAGTATCGCCCTTATGCAGCGAAAACTGGCGAGTGTCGGTTTTGTCAGCGCTGGAGTGAACCCAACATTCTTCTGTGGCGGTGATAATAAGCTTGTGGGTGCCTACGGGCACATCGCTGCCCTGCGCAGCGGCAGAGGCCGCCGGAGTAGCCGGAGCTGTTGAAGCAGGCGTGCCCGTGGCAGGCGCGTTTGCGGCAGTGCCGCGCACCGGGGGCAGACCTGGGGCAGCAGGCTGACTTGCCGATTGGGCCGAAGCCTGCGCCGAAGTTTGCGCAGTTGCCTGGGCCGGGGTCTGCCCCTGTGCAGGGGCAGCAGAGCCTTGCGGCTGGCTGGCAACCGCCGGAGCCTGCGCAGAACCTTGGGCAGACGTCTGCACCGGAGCCTGGCCCTGAGCAGCAGGGGCGGAAGGCCGACTGGCCAGATTGCCGGGGTCAACAGATTCGGCGCTCTGCAAGGGGGCGGGCTGCGCCAGACGGCGCGTCTGCCGACTCAGGAAGTCAAACACCCCCTGTTGCCAGGCAACCATCACCACTGCGATCACGCACACCATGAAAAGCCCGGCCAAAATGGGCTTGAGGTTACGCCTCGGGGTGAGGACCATCTCGGGCTCATAAACATTTTGCGGCGCAACGGGTTCAGAAGCAGCCTCAAGCGCCCCAAGCGCCTCGCTGACTTCCTCAGCCGAAAGGCCAACATAGGACGCGTATGAACGGATAAACCCCTTGGTGTACGCCAGAGGGGGCAAGGACGTCTCGTCCCCTTCCTCCAAAGCGCGCAGAAGACGGGCGCTGATTTTCAGCTTGTTTGCCGCATCTTCCATATCCAGACCCCGCTTTTCGCGCTCAATGCGCAAAGCAGCGCCCAATTCCACTAAGGTCATGAAAAGCCTCGATAATGGTCTTGCCGCCCAGAGGGGGCGGCGGTTGCCAGCAAAAAGCCGGAACCACCCGTGGCGGCCCCGCTACATTCTGATATCAATAACGGCCCGGCTGCGAAGCTGGTTGGTGTAGTCCTCAAAACGCTCCATGGCCTTGGGCTGACGCAGTATGCCGTCAATCATCGGCCTGGCCTGCTCAAAGGTGAGCAGTTTGAGTTCTCCGCCGCCAGGGCGGTACAGACGCACCTGCGCCTTGCGACCCTGAAGCTCAAAAATATCAGTTACATCGCCGGGTTTCATACTGGTGAGGCGGGCCTCCCACTCGGGGTTGAGCTTGTCCCACTCCACTGCGCCCATGTCGCCGCCGTTTTCCTTATTGGGAGCGATGGAATACTTGCGCACCACTTCCTCAAACGAAACCGCGCCAGACTTGATCTGCGCAGCCAATGCCGCAGCGTTGGCATTGGGATGATACACCAGAAGGGCCATGTGCAGGCCGGAGCGGTCATACATGGTATCCTTGTGCGCATCGTAGTAGGCCTTGATCTCATCAGGGGTCACAACAACCCGGCGGCCCACTTCCATTGCCATAACACGCTGGCGAATCAAGCCTTTTTCAATATTGCCACGCAGTTCACTGACGCTGGTCTTTTGCTGGGCCAGGCGTTCTTCAAACTGCTGCTTGGTGAGGTTGTTCCCCTTCATGATCTTGGTGATTTCACCATCAATTTCAGAAGAAGAAATGGAAATTTTGAGACGCTTGGCTTCCTGCGCAACCAGAATATCCATGATCATACCATCCAGCGCCTTGCGCAGCACGGCGTCCACGGCCTTGGCCTGGGCGGGATCATTGGGATTGATACGCGCCCGCATAAGATCAGGAACAGCGTTTTTTTGCAGATCGAACATGGTGATGACCTGACCATTCACCACGGCCGCCACCTTGTTGATCTGTGCGGCCTGAGCGCCAAAAGCGGTCATAAAACAGATAACCAGCGCCAAAATAAGCGTTTTTCTCACGTTATACTCCCTGCTTGCGCGCAAAAATTCCGCGCTTTATCTGTAAAATTATATCCCAATCCAGCGCAACATGCAATGCAACTGCCGCAACCGCAGCCATCAGGCAGTCAGCAGCCGGGCCATGTTGCAGGCAAACCCTCAGCGCCTCCGCGCGGAGCCGCCGCTGTCGCGTCTGCGCGGATGCTCGCCCGAGGCTTTTGAAGCGGGGGCATTTTCGGGATTATGCCCCTGATTTTCCAATGCGCCATTGGCCTTGGGATCGTGGGAACCTTCAAGCACATCGCCCTCATACACATCATCCTTGCCAGGCGGCAGAGCCTTCATGTCCTCCGCAGCGCCAGAAACATCCGGCACGGCGGGGGCATCACTGCCCTGCCCTTCAGAATGTGACGGTGGGGGGGCAAGCAGATCGGGGGCAAGCTCCTTGCCCACCATGATGACGGAATTGGTCAGAGCCTTTTCAAGCCAGCGCTCAAAAGCCTCAGACATCTTCTGCTCCCGCAGGATGCCTTCCACAAGCGGATAGGCCTCCGCCAGACTGATGTGCGCGGGCGGGCGGCTTTCAATCAGGCCAAGGCTGCGCCACAGGCCTTCCTCCTGCCGCACGGGTGCGCACTGCCCCGGTTTGAGTCCGGCAGCGGCCTTGCGCCATCCCTGGGGCAGATCGGTGGGCCGCACATTCTGGCACTGGAGCTGCACTTTGCTGCGCGCTTCACTCATGCCACCGGGAAATACGGCGCAAAAGCCTTCCACGTCCTTGCGCGATTCGCCAGAAATCAGGCACACGCGCAAGGTTTCCGGCATCTGAAAATCGTCTTCGTGGGTCTGGTAGTAGTCGCGCAGTTCGGGCAGCGAAACACGGATGCCCGCTGCAAGAACCCGCTTTTCAAATGAGAGCATGGAAAGATGGTCAAGCAGCAACGCGCGCCATTCGGAAGGATCAATTGATTCTTCGGCCAGATATTTTTCCAGTCCGTCGCCGCCGCCGTAATCGTTCCTTACTTCTGCCACGGCTGTTTCCAGCATGGCAGGGCTGATCGACATCTGGAGCCGCTGCAAATCCTGTCGCACCAGCGCATAGATAATCAGTGTGCCCAGCCCTTCGCCGTATTCACGCCGCATGTTTTCCAGCGAAGGAGTACGCATGGCCCCAAGGGAAGGAGAACGGCTGTCGAGCAGGGTCTGCAACCTGCGCAGACTGATGGGCTCGCCATTGACGGTGGCCACCACGCCATCGGGGAGGCGGGTTTCAAAACAGGCCGTCAGCATCAGGCAAAAACAGCAGGCCAGCGCCATGCCTAATGGACGCGCCAAGCGGGCAGACCGAGCGCCGATCTGGAAAAAATGCGCCAAACCTATGAAGGGCTGCATGAATCCGTTCACCATTTTTCCCATATATTCAGACCAGTTCTATGACCTGAAAAACAGACACAGCCACAAACCAGCACCTATGCCCCGGCTTTAACACGAATACCTTCAAGAGCGGTACGCAACCTGTCCAGCCCCTCGGGGAATGAAACATCAGACGGCATCGGCAGATGCAGCCCGGCAGGCGGCAGCATGCGCGCGTCCTTCATGGAAGCCGTAAGGGCTACAATGCGCTCGGGCTGCACGGCGGTCTGCCCGTCCGGCCAGACAAGCCGCACATGGTTGATGTGCACATCGGCCTTTTGCACCTGCAACTCGGTGAGGAACTGCTTGAAATCCAACACGGCAAGGAAGTTGCGCAGTTCTTCGGGGAAGGGGCCAAACCTGTCGCGTATGCCAAGGGCCGCTTCCTCACGCGCCGCGCCGCCAGAGGCCGATGTGAGCGCTTTATAGCAGCGCAGCCTTTCGCGCCCGTCCTCAATGTACGATGCGGGAATATGCGCAGGCAAGCCCAAAGTAAGTTCCGTCTCCACGGTCTGCGCTTCTGGCGTGCCCTTGAGGCGGCCCACGGCCTCCTCCAGCATTTCAAGGTACAGATCAAGGCCCACGCGGCACATGTGGCCCGACTGCACCTCGCCAAGAATGTTGCCCGCGCCGCGCAGGCGCAGGTCTTCCATGGCGACCTGAAAACCGGCCCCCAGATAGTCCATATCCATAATGATGCGCAGTCGTTCCTCCGCAATGGAGGTGAGGCGCTCCGCATCCGGCACCACAAAAAAGGCGTAGGCTTGCCTGTCGCTGCGGCCCACGCGGCCCCGCAACTGATAGAGCTGCCCAAGGCCGAACATCTGTGCCTGATCCACCACCAGCGTGTTGGCGCGGGGAAAATCAAGCCCCGATTCAACAATGGAGGTGCATACCAGCACATCAAGCTCGCCATGCCAGAACTTGTGCATGGTGTCTTCAAGCTCGGTTTCAGACATCTGCCCGTGCGCCATACCTACCCGGGCCGTGGGCACGAGGGTATGCACGTATTCGGCCACCCGCTCCAGACCCTGCACGCGGTTGTAAACCCAGAACACCTGGCCTTCGCGCTCAATCTCTCGCTCAAGCACCTTGCGCAGCACGGAATCATCCCGCCGCAGCACGGCCGAGGCCACAGGCTTGCGATCCTGCGGCGCGGTTTCAATGATGGAAAGCTCGCGTATGCCGGACATGGAAAGCTGCAAGGTACGCGGAATGGGCGTGGCCGTCAGGGTGAGCACATCCACGTTCTTTTTGAGCGCCTTGAGTTTTTCCTTGTGGCGCACACCGAAGCGCTGTTCCTCGTCCAGAATCAGCAAAGCAAGATTGGGCAGTTTGACATCGCTTGAAAGCACACGGTGGGTGCCAATGAGAATATCCACCTGCCCGGCGGCAGCGGCCTTGAGAACTTCCTTTTGCCTTGGGCGCGTCACAAATCGGCTGAGCAGCCCCACATTGACGGGAAAGCCCGCCAGACGCGCGCGGAAGGTCTGATAATGCTGCTCGGCAAGCACCGTGGTGGGGCAAAGCAGCACCACCTGCCGCCCCTCGGAAGCGGCGCGGAATGCAGCGCGCAGGGCAACTTCCGTCTTGCCAAAGCCCACATCGCCGCACACGAGCCTGTCCATGGGCTGGGACTTGTCCATGTCGTCCAGCACGTCCTGGATGGCCTTGGCCTGATCGGGCGTTTCCTCAAAGCCAAACGTGGCCTCAAATTCATGGTACAGCTCGCCCGGAGGGTCATAGCGGAAGCCCTTGGTCACCTTGCGGTAGGCATACATTTCCACAAGGTCGGCGGCGATCTTTTCAATGGCCTTGCGGGCCTTCTCCTTGCCCGAAGTCCAACCCGTGCCGCCCAGCCGGTCCAGCGCAGGTTCCACGCCTTCCGAGCCTTTGAACCGCTGGATAAGTCCCATGCGGTCGGCAGGCACGTAGAGTTTGTCGCGCCCGGAGTATTCGATAAGCAAAAAATCGTTGGCAACAGCGTTGACGTCCATGTGGTGCAGACCGGCAAAACGGCCAATGCCGTAATCTCGGTGCACCAGCAGGTCGCCAGCCTTGAGATCGTCAAAGGAATCCAGCCCCTTGAAAACACGCGAAGAAACGCGGGGCGTCTTTTCCGCCTTGGGGTACAGGATATCCTCGCCCAGAACCAGGGAGTTGTCCCACGCCAGATCCGCCCCCTGGCGGAAGGGTGAAACAAGCGCGAAAAGACCTCGCTGGTCGGGCGCGTAGCGCTGAGCAGGAAGGATGCCGTCCTGCTCTGCCAGCTTCAGAAACTTGGCGCGGCTGCGGCCAGATGAAAAACTCAGCACCACCTGCCTGCGCGCGCCCTGCCACTCCTTGAGAGCGGCGGCAAGGTGCTGCCAGGGGCGATCCTGCGCACCGGAAAGGGGAAAAAGATCACTGAAGGAATGCAGAGTTCTTTCCGCAAAATCCAGACCGCGTTCCTCCACGCCCATGACTAGAGGTTCGGCGTACACGCGCTGAAAGGCGTTCCACGGCGCGGGCTGCGAGCTTTTACGCAGGGCCAGCGCCGCAGGTTGCGGCAGGGGCGCGTCCTCGGCCTCCAGCCGCTCCTTGAGGGCAAGGCGGCCATCCCGCAGGACCTCGGCGCTGTCGGCCTCTCCGGGCAGCAGCCACAGGCAATCCTGCGGCAGCCAGTCTTCCAGCAGGCTGGGAGATTCTACGGCGCAACCGGGCAGCAGGCCCGCGCCGCCAGCATCCAGCGATTTTTTAAAGGAATAGCAGTCGTTTTCGCCAATGCGGCCTTCGGCAAACATGCGGTCAAAACGCTTGCGCGTGGCATCGGTCTCGCGCGCATCAAAGGCCAGTGGGCTGACAGGCAGCAGGGTCAGTTCATCGCATCCATGCAAGGACCGTTGGGTCTCCGCGTCAAAGAAGCGCATCTCCTCCAGCGTGTCGCCAAAAAATTCCAGCCGCACGGGTCGGGCATAGCCAGAGGGGTACAGATCAAGAATGTCGCCGCGCCGAGCCATTTCGCCGGGCCGCGTGACCATGGCAACGCGCTCGTACCCCCACTCCACCGCCTGCTCCAGCAGCAGCTCGGGGGCGTAATCGCTGCCCTTGCCAAGTTCCAGTGTGCGCGTGTGGAAAAAATTGACCGGCATGTAGCGCAACAGCAGGCTTTCAACACTGACTACCAGCACTCGCGGTTTGCCAAGGGTGAGGGAATACAGCGCGGCAAGCCGGGCAGCCCATGATGGCTTGTCCTGCCACTGGCTCAGGGTTGGCAGCCCCAGGCAGGGCCACTGCCATGCAGGGCGCACAACTGCCGGATCTGCCAGAGAAATTTCGGGAGAAAAAAGGGCCGCAAGGGAGCGGGCCGCGTGGAATTCTTCGCGGGTGCGGGCCACAAGGGCCACGCTGCGCCCTTTGTCCAGAGCCTCGCAGGCAAGGCGGCAGCGTGTGACCATGCCGCTACGTTCCAGATATATCTGCCTGTCGTTGCTTGAGAGCAATGCGCCGAAAGTGTCCATGAACCTGTGGGGGTTATATAACAGCACAAGGGGCAGCCTGCGCCGCCCCGACGATAAACGGTCAAACCTGGCGGCAGCCGGAGGCCACCGCCAGGTTTGCAAGTCATTTGCTTCTAGTGTCCGCAGCCGCCGCCGCAGCTGCTGCAACCACCGCCCGTCTGGGGCAGGGGCACCGTGGGTTCAACTGTGAAACCCGCGTAGGAAAGATCAATCTTCACGCCTTCAACCTGAGCAAGAAGCTCCTTGTTGATGCAGAAGGTGAATCCGCCCTGATCTTCGCTCATATCTTCATCCGTCGCGGCGTCCAGGGCAAGGGCCAGATGCGGCCCGCTGCACCCGCCGGGGGCGAGGTAAACGCGAATGGTGCTTTTTTCCTTACCTTCAAAAAAGGCCGCCAGTTCCTTCTGGGCGCTTTCGGTCAGTTCAAGCATGGTTCCTCCGATGTTTTTCGATACGCTCGATATGTATATTATATGGTAGAGTAACGAAAAACAGGCTGGCCTGCTTCGTCCGGCCAGCGGGAAACCACCCCGCCTTACGCGTTGCTGCCGCAGCCGCTTGAGCAGCTGCTGCAACCACCGCTGTTGCCTTCAGAAGCGAAGGGCACTACGGGTTCAACCGCAAAGCCCATGTAGGTTAAATCAATTTTTACACCCTGCACTTCTGACAGAAGAGCACTGTTGATGCAGAAGGTGTAGCCGGCCTGTTCCTCGGTTTGATCCTGGTCGTTAGGCTCATCCAGAGCCAGGGCAAGGCGCGGGCCGCCTCAACCTGCGGTCATGTAGACCCGGATGGGATCCTTTTTCTTGCCGGTAAAGAACGAATCCAGTTCCTTACGGGCGCTGTCGGTCAATTCGATCATACGTCCTCCATGATTCGAGTGTTTTACTAACTAAGGTCATGCGTGGGGCTTGTCAATTACCGCAGGGCTTTTCTTTAAAGCCGAAAACAGCTAGAATGACGGGCATATCCACCCTTGGAGGAACCATGTCCACGACCCGGTTACTGGAAAAAGACGAAATGGCGCGCGTACTTGAACGCCTCGCCTCGCAGATACTTGAACGCCACGCGGCGTGCCAGGATGTAATGCTGGTGGGCATTGAACGGCGCGGCGCAGACCTGGCCCGGCGCATAGCTGCCCTGCTGCAAACACGCCTTGACCGCGTCATGCTTCTCGGAACCCTGGATATCAATCTGTACCGCGATGACTGGACAAGCCTTGTGGGCAAGCCCAGCATCGGGCAGTCGCGCATCACCGAAAGCGTGGACGAAAAGGTTATCATTCTGGTTGACGATGTGCTCTACACCGGGCGCACCATCCGAGCCGCCCTCGAGGCCCTGCTCGACTATGGCCGTCCGCGCTGCGTGGAGCTGCTGACCCTCATCGACCGTGGTCACCGCGAACTGCCCATCCATGCGGACTACGTGGGCCGCGTCATCAATACCAGCAGGCAGGAACACGTGGACGTCATGCTCGCCGAGCGCGACGGCGAAGACAGCGTGAACCTGACCACCGCATCGTAAAACAGACGCGAAAAATTGCCCCAGCGGCAGGCACGGCCCTGCGAAATGCCCGGCCCAGAAAAGAGCCTCAACAGGGATTTGCCGGACCATAAACCGCGCACAGGAACAGAAATTCATTCACCACGCTGACGTGCCGCTCCCCATCGGGCTGCGGCAGCAGATACAGAGCAGAGGAAACCATGCCCAAGCGCAAAACCTGACGCACAGCAAGGAGCTTCACGTTGTGGAGCTTACGCGAACGGCGGCCCGGTTTGGGGCTGGCGCATGGCTTTCCTGCCCTGCACCACTGACCCGACAAATCCTCCGTTCGCGCTGCCGTTTCATACATCGGCTTCGCCACGGGCCTGTGGCCCCAAAAGGAGGATTTCATGAAATCAGGCTTCAACTTTTTCTCCACCACAACAGGTATCATCGCCACCGGACTTGTGTTCGGCGTGCTTGCCGTATTGCTCCAGCAAATGGGCAATCCCGGCAACATGGGCATCTGCGTGGTCTGCTTTAACCGCGATATTGCTGGCGCGCTGGGCTTTCACCGCGCTGCCGTTGTGCAGTACCTGCGGCCCGAAATCATGGGCATGGTGCTTGGCGCATTTGGCGCGGCGCTGGCCTTTGGCGAATACAAGCCGCGCGGCGGCTCGGCCCCCATCACCCGCTTTTTGCTTGGGGGCATAGCGGGTATTGGCGCGCTGGTCTTTCTGGGGTGCCCCTGGCGCGTTATCCTGCGCCTTGCGGGCGGCGACGCCTTTGCGCTCTTTGGCCTTGCGGGCCTGATCTGCGGCGTGGGCATTGGCACCATATTTTTCCGCATGGGCTTTTCGCTGGGCCGCAGTCAGGGCCAGAGCAAAATTTCCGGCATGGTGCTGCCCGGCATCATGCTTTCCTTCGTGGCCCTGTATCTGCTCAATCTGCAGGTAGCAGAACAGCCGCAGAGCGGCGTGCTCTTCTATTCCGTCAAAGGCCCAGGCGCGCAGCATGCACCCTTTATACTCTCCATTGGCGTGGGGCTGATCGTGGGCTTTCTGGCCCAGCGCAGCCGCTTCTGCACCATGGGCGCGCTGCGCGACGTGATGCTGTTCAAGCAATGGCATCTGGCACTGGGATTTCTGGCCATGCTGGGCGCGGCCCTTGTTCTGAACCTGTACTTCGGCGCGTTCAAGCCCGGCTTTGAAAACCAGCCCATCGCCCAGCCCGACAACCTCTGGAACTTCCTCGGCATGGCTACTGCCGGTCTTGCCTTTGCCCTTGCGGGCGGCTGCCCTGGCCGTCAGCTCTTTATGGCTGGCGAAGGCGACAACGATGCCGCCGTATTTGCTGTTGGCCTGATCGTTGGCACCGCAGTTGCCCATAACTTCGGTTTGGCCTCCAGCCCCGCAGGGGTCGGCCCTCACGGCATGGCAGGCACCCTTGCTGGACTTGCCATCTGCCTGTGCATCGGATTTTTCAACTGCAAGAGAGGCGCGTAATGTCTACCACCATCGACACCCGGGGGCTTTCCTGCCCGCAGCCCGTGCTCATGTTTCTTACCGCTGCCAAGGCCGATGAACAGGGGCCTTTCAGCGTATTGGTGGATAACGACGCCAGCCTTGAAAATGTCAGTCGCGCTGCCCGCAACCGGGGATTTGCCGTCAGCACCACTGAAGAAGGCGAAGGCATAACGCGCATAGACATCCGCAAGCATTAACGGTCAGATTGGGGGACTGGCGGCGCGGGTGAACAAAAACGCCCGCGCCGCCACTGTCGCCTTGATCAGCCAATGATGGCTGCAAGCTGCAATTCCCCAGCTCTCGGCATGAGTGCTGCAACATATCCGGCGAGCCAGACGTTTCGGGAGTAATCATGACGCAGAACAGTTCCCAGACCAGCCTGCTGCAGGGCTTAGCGCAAAAACTGCGCGGCCTGTTTTCTCCCGGCGGCAAAGGTCCGGATATGGATTCTCGCGGCGGCGGCAAGCGCGGCTGTAATGACCGGGGCCTGCTGGTTTTTGACCACACAGGCGAGGTTATCCGCGCCGAGCGCCTGCTGCGCAAGGCCGGGCTGGATGTGGAAGTCAAAGGGCCACCGCCGGAACTGCGCACAGGCTGCGACATGGTGGTGGTTTTTGAACTGGTGAGTCAGGCGCGCGTTCTGGATGTTCTGGAGCGGGAAGGTCTTGCGCCCAGCCAGGTAGTCAGCGCCCACGATGTGCTGCTGGAGCCAGTGTCCCTGTTTCAGATAAAACATCTGGATGACCGCTGGCTGATGGTGCGCGCCGCCAACATGAAAATTACCCTTGATGCTGCTGACGGGCGCATTGTGAATATTTCGGGCGGCGGCTGCCCCGATGTGCCGTGGGTGGCGCATCGGCTGTGCGGCCTGCGCCTTGATGAAGCCCCGGACCCCCTGACTCTTGGGCAGACCCTCTGCTGCTACAGCCTGCAAAAGGCCTTTGAAGAATTACGGAGGCAAGTCGCATGTGGTGCATAGCAGGGACCCTGCCCGACCCTGATTTTGCACTCTGCCCTGCTGGGCTTGAGGACGAAAGCACGGTCGCAGGCGGCCTGCTCCACCTGCCCGATGGTCAGGCAGTGCCCGTGCAGCGGGGCACTGCGGCCCTTGCCGCCACTGCTATTCTTGCCTGCAAGGAACTGGGCATTGCTCCGCCGCGTCTGCTGCTGGCGGGCGACCCTGGTTCCGGCGCGGGCAGCCGAGCCATTTACGCATGGCTGGAACAAAACCTGGCGGGCATTGTCCCTGCGGGGCTGACCTTTCACTATCTTTTCCCTGATCAGGATTGGCACAACCGGGTGCTCATGGCCGTTCAGGCCCTTGCCGTGCCGCCAGTCATGGTGGCAGATGCGGGCTTTATGTATGTAGCGAAAATGAGCGGTTATGCCGATGCCTACGACCTTTTTACCCCTGATCTGGGCGAACTGGCCTTTCTGGCAGATGAAAAAGCCCCCCACCCCTTTTATACGCGGGGTTTTCTGCTGGCGCGCGAGGATGACGTGCCGCCGCTTTTGCAACGCGCTCTTGAGCACGGCAACTGCCCGAAAAACCTGATTATCAAGGGATCAAAAGATTACATTGTTGTGGATGGCCGCGTGGTCGCCAAGGTGGATGCGCCTTCGGTTCCGGCCATGGAATGCATTGGCGGCACAGGCGATCTGGTGACCGGGCTGGCAACAGCTTTTTTGTGCGGCGGCGCGGCAATGGGCGAGGCCTGCACGGCGGCGGCCCGCATGGCGCGCCTGCTGGCGCAGCTCTGCGCGCCCAACCCCGGCACCCAGATTGGCGAACTGATTGAAATGCTGCCAAAAGCCATGCGCGGTGCGCGCTCAGTGTGGCCGACCACTCTTTCTGCATCATCCGTCTAGTCCGCGCCGCAAGGCGCAGACATGCCCCGCGCTATCAGATTCGTGCAGACGGGCGCAGACCTCCTACCCGCCGGATCAGCAGACCCGCAAGCCCGTTTACAAAGAAAAGGCCCTCCGTAAGCACGGAAGGCCGCATTTTTTAATGAAATACAGTGCAATGCCGGTATACGCTCACCGCGCTATCAGTGATGCTCGGCCTTTTGCCGCCGGGCGCGCAATCGCAAGGCAACGCGCCACATCCAGCCCGCTGCCAGCCCCACGGCGATGCCAAGAAAATCAAACAGTGTTTGCGCGGCCATATGCGGGCGGTCAAAACCCCAGGCAGCGGCTTTATTCCACGAGGGATGGTAAAGCGCCCAGGCAATGGAAGCCATCAAGGCCAGCACCCCCAGCGCACCGAACAGCCAGTAGGCGGGAATGGGTTCTTCCCAGAAAAAGGACGAACGGTAAAAACGTCGCCGGGCCATGCACACAGTCAGCAGCACAATACTGACCATGGATGCGGTTATCCACGAAAAACCGTTGAGCAGGGCTCCCGCAATCCCCAGGCAAAGAAACAGCACCGCCATCTGGAACCCGCGCGACTGCCGCCGCTCAAGCCCGTATGAAACAAAGAGCAGCATCGCGCCCGAAATAGCCGTAAGAAAATGCCCCACAGCCAGCGCCTCGTAAGGAATCATGCTGCGCAAGGCGTGCAGCATATGCCTGCCGGGCGGCAGCATGGCGCAGACAAGCAAAATCACGCCCGCTGCAAAAACCATATAGGCAGAAATGGAATGCGAGAGTACGGAAAGCCAGCGGCCAGTCTCGCGCAGCATGTCGCTGCGCTGGCGCACCTCGTAAACAGCCAGCAGCAATGCGGCTGCCAGCAACGGAATGATAAAGTAAATGATGCGAAACAGCAGCACCGCCGCAAATACAGCCTGCGCCTGCGTTGTGTGGGTAAGGTGCAGAATGACAAGCTCAAAAACACCAACCCCGCCGGGGATGTGCGTAAGCACCACAGCCACCTGGGCCATGAGGTAGCTTGGCAGAAAATCAAGAAACGATATGCCCATGTTGCCGGGCAGCAGCACGTACATGCAGCCCGCTGCGGCGATAATGTCCACCCCGGCCACAAGGGCCTGGGCAAAGGCGATATGCGGCGGCGGAAAGACAAATTCCTTACCAAACAGGTGTACGGGCTTGCGCACGGTACAGCATAAAATCAGGTAGGAGCAGGCAATAAGCAGCAGCACCACGCCCAGAATGCGCACGTCTGTCATGGGCATTTTTGCCAGCAGATCATCAGGAATGGCAGGCGGGCTTATGATAAAAATCAGACCGCACAGCCCCAAAGCGCCCACCCAGAATGTGACCGCCAGCATCAGCACCAAGCGCACAATCTCTGCCAGCGAAAAACCCCAGGCTGAATAAAAACGGTAACGCACGCTGGTGCCGCCCAGCAGCGCGCCAAAGTTGTAGCTGACAGCCTGCCCCACAAATGAAACAAGCCCCACTCGGGGCAAAGGCAGGGTTTTGTGAATGGCCTTGAGCGCCAGCCAGTCGTAGCCCACAAGAATAATGTAATTGACCACCATCAGCAGCAACGAGCAGAGAATCCGCCCGTGCGATATCTGGCTTATACTTTCGCGAATCTGGGCTATGCTGTAACTTTTAAGCTTATGGTACAAAAGGTACACAGCCAGAAAAAACACCGCCGTGACAAGCACTGCCCCAAGATAACGCAAATATTTTTTCATAGTCTGCCGTTGTTCATACAGTTGTTATATGCCGCTCAAACCAAGCGTTTTACGCAGCTCTTCCCTGCGGGCGCAAGCGCCTGCCGCGTTGGGCGCATCTCCAACATATACGCAGGCTCACTGCCGCGCAAGCCTGAACCTCATGTCGATTACATGACATTATGCAGAGGCAGGGCAGGTCTTTCCCAGCCCGCGCGCTTCGGGGCTTGACCGTTTTGCGCCCAGTAGGTAGTGTGTACTTGCTGTTACGGATTATCGCCCGGTTAACGCAGCCGGGTTTTGCGCACAGTCACTGCGGCCCGTGCAGCCTTTTTCCCGGAAAATACCCCCCATTGCTTGCTCCGCTGCCTGGGCAGCGGCGCTTTTTTTTCGTTTGTGAGGTCAGATTATGGCAACCATGACAAGCATCCCCATTTCCGTGCAAGGCTACAAAAAGCTGGAAGACGAACTGGCCCGCCTGAAGAGCGAACGGCCCGCCATCATCCAGGCCATCAAAGAAGCCCGTGAAGAAGGCGACCTGCGAGAAAACGCCGGGTACGACGCCGCGCGGGAACGTCAGGGCATGGCTGAAGCCCGCATCAAATACATTGAATCCCGCATGGCGCTCTATCAGGTCGTTGATCTTGATTCCCTGAAGGGCGACAAGGTCATCTTTGGCTCTACAGTTGAGGTTGAGGATGTGGACAGCGGCGAAGCACGCTCCTTCACCATTCTCGGCCCCGACGAGGCCGACCCCGCCAAGGGTTCCATCTCGTTCCTTTCCCCTGTGGGCCAGGCCCTGCTGGGGCGCGAAGTAGGCGATGAAGTGACCGTGGATATTCCGCGTGGCCGCGTTACCTACGAAGTGATCAACATCAGCTTTAAAGGCAGCAACGTGCTGAACTAGGGCCGGGGCTGCTGCCCTGGTCTCCGCCAGCCGACGCCGCGCCTTTCTGGCTTCGCGGCAACGGTTTTATCCCAGACGTATTTTCCGCAGCGCGTCAACGCGCAAACATACCGCAGTGCGACCACATGGCGCGCTCTGGCCTCTCTGCACAACCGCAGGGCGGCGGGGCGCGCCTGACAAAAACTTTCCGGTCGGGCCGTTGCGCCGTGATGCTCACAGGCATATGCCGCACGGCTGCCAGCCCAGACCCGCACGGGCGTATTTATACCTATGCGCCTCTTGGCAGACCCCGCCCGCATTTGCTACTCTTGCGCGTTCCAACGTTCCGGCGCTGGTAAAAAAACAGCGCCACATAACCCAAGGCCTACTATGACTCTAACGCTGCCGCGTCTGCTCTACCTCTTGGCCGCGCTCGCGCTGTATATGCTGCTCTGGCACAATCCGGTGACCATATTCATGGCTGCCTGTCTGTCATGCCTTTCGTTGCCGCTTTACCGGACGCTACAAATGAAGGGCCGGATATGGCGCAAACGCCTTGAAAAAACTCGGAGCGGCCCCCGCTGGCGTAAATTCCGGCTTGGTCTCTCAAGCAGCCTGCCCCTCTATGCGTATATAACCACTCTCCTCTCTTCCATACTAGTTCCCATTGCCATGCTCGCCCTGCTGGTGACGCCGCAGGCGGCGGCTGGTTTTGCGCGCTTGCGCGAACTGCAAGCCAACAACTTTCAGTTGCCGCCCGAGTGGGTGGCCAATATTCAGCAATGGCGGCTAAGCCTTGCAGAATATCCGCGCGCAGAAAAGATGGTCAGCGACTTTCTGCAAAAACTGGATGCATTTTTTGGCGACGCCATGAGCCTGCTTTTGAGCCGAAGCATGGATTTTCTCGGCGGCACCATGACAGTGCTGTGGACAAGCTTTCTGTTCTTTACGCTCACGGTGATCTTTACCACTTATGCCCGCCACATCCGCAAGATTTCCGGCAGGATATTCCACATACCGCAAGCAATGCTCTGCCGCTTTACGGCTGCCATCCACCGGGCGTTACGGGGCATTCTGCTGGGCATTGTGCTGGTGGCTGCGGCGCAGGGCATCTTGTGCGGCATTGCCTTTGCCGTTGCAGGGGTGCGCCAGCCAGCATTCTGGGGCCTACTCGCCACGCTCGTGGCCCCCATTCCCGCCATTGGCACGGCCATAGTGTGGGCGCCGCTTTGCCTTTCGCTCTGGTTCACCGGCAACAGCATGGCAGCTGTGGGCCTGGCCCTTTGGGGAGTTGTGGTGGTGGCTGGCGTGGATAACATCCTGCGTCCGCTCTTTTTGCAGCAGGGCATCAAGGCCCCGTTCTTTGTATTGATCATCGCCATACTTTGCGGTCTGGCGAGCTTTGGGCCGGTAGGCCTTATTGTGGGCCCTGTGCTGCTGGCATTTGCCATCCAGGCAGTGGAAGAAGGCAACCGCACTTATAGGCACAATGGATAAGATAGACACCATACATTCCGGTTTTGGCAGGCTTGCCCCCGGCGATCAGCCCGGCAGATTGCAGCCCAGCAGACGTCCGCAAGACGGTAAACCCCGCGATGCTGTGTTTGCGCCATCAGCTCTGAGCTGCGTGCGGCGCGTGGCGGTATTCAGCATCCTTTTTTGCGCCATATGCGCAATGCTGCTTGCAGGTGCAACAGAATCTCGTGCAGCCAGAGGCGTGCGCGCGGCTATTCTAGTCAACATGGATACTGGCAAGGTGCTTTTTGAAAAAAACGCCGACATGTCCATCCCGCCTGCATCGCTCACCAAGGTGATGTCCATGTTCCTGACCATGGATGCCGTCAGCGCCAACCGGCTAAGCCTTGACGAAAAAATCCGCATCACACCTGCCGCGTCCACCGTGGGCGGCTCGTCCATGCACCTCCGCAACGGTGAGCGCGTGGCGGTCAGGCAACTGCTCACCGGTGCTGCCGTTGCATCCGGCAATGACGCCATTACGGCGCTTGCCCTGCGTGTGGCTGGCAACGAGCGGCAATTCGTGCGCGCCATGAATCAAAAAGCCAAAGGGCTGGGCTTGAACCGCACGGAATTCAAAAATCCCACGGGTCTGCCCGCCGCAGGGCAGCGCTCCACCCCTCGCGATATTGCCAGCCTGACCCGCGCCTACCTTCGCGCCCACCCCGGCGCGCAAAAATTTCACAGTACCCGCGTTTTTACTCACAGGAACAGACAAATGGCCAATACAAACGCGCTCCTTGGCTCTGTGCGCGGCGTCAATGGCCTGAAAACGGGCTGGACTGTGGCCTCGGGCTACAATCTTATTGTTACAGCCCAGCGCGGCAATACCCGCATCCTGGCTGTGGTTATGGGCGGCACAAGCCGCAATGCCAGGGATGCCATGGCAACACGGCTGATCGAAGCAGGCTTTGACGGCGGCGGCGACCCAAAGAAAATCCGGCGCGCCATGGGCTACAGACGCTAAAAAAATCTCAAAGATTCAAGATAGTTTTATTGTAAAAAGGTTGTGAGAAACTGGCCGGATATCTGGCCGATTTCCACAACCTTTTTATTTTTGGTACGCCATTGCGCCACTCATTGCCGCTTAGTATCAAACAAGGGATATATAAAATGATGCAGACATGAATGCGGCCACGCGGGGGGGGGGCCACAGACGTACATGCCCCAAGCAGAAAGTCCGTCTGACGCAGTCTACAGCAGCCATGCGCAGACTGCTTCCCGCCCTGCACAGTTCCCCGCGCTAAGAGAATTTTTGGCTGTTGACAAGAAAGGCGGGCTTTCTGTGCGGGGAGTGCACATAGGCGTGCATGACCCAAACAGAAAGCCCGCCTGACGCAGTCAGCAGCCAAAAAGACCTTAGCGCGTAAGGCGGATTCTCTGCGCGGGGAGCGCACATAGACACGTGCATGACCCAAACAGAAAGCCCGCCTGACGCAGTCAGCGGGCAAAAAGACCTTAGCGTCCCAGAGCTTGCTCCAGATCGGCGATAATATCGTTCACATGCTCAACGCCCACAGAGAGGCGCACCATGCCGGGGGTGATACCGGCTTCGCGCAGCTGATCATCGGTCAGCTGGCGGTGGGTGGAGCTGGCGGGATGAAGCACACAGGTACGGATGTCGGCCACGTGAACCTGGAGAGAGATCATTTTAAGGCTGTCGATAAAGCGTGCGCCTGCTTCCCGTCCGCCTTTAAGGGAGAGGGAGATGACGCCGCTGCATCCCTTGGGCATATACTTGTCAGCCATGGCTTTTTGCGGGTGGCCGGGCAGGCGCGGATAATTGACGGATTCCACGGCGGGATGCTTTTCCAGATAGGCGGCGATGGCCTCGG
Organism: Desulfovibrio intestinivivus; assembly: GCF_053570665.1. Taxonomy (NCBI): domain Bacteria; kingdom Pseudomonadati; phylum Thermodesulfobacteriota; class Desulfovibrionia; order Desulfovibrionales; family Desulfovibrionaceae; genus Desulfovibrio; species Desulfovibrio intestinivivus. Next base: position 3,334,414 of record NZ_JBRBQT010000001.1, read on the forward strand.
CATTGCGGCAGTGGCGTTCCATGCGCAGGGGCAGGGTTTCGAGGCCCTGATTGATGTAGAACGCGCCCTGAGGGCTCTGGCAGCAGCCCATATCGCGCATGAGCTGCACGCGCGCCTTGACTATGTAGGCGGCCTTGCCGAAAGCCTGGGAGTACACGAGGCCGTGGTAGGAGGGATCGGGTTCGGTAAATTCGGGGAATTTGCCGGAGGCCCAATCAAAGTTGCCGCTGTCCACGACAACGCCACCCACCTGGAGGGCGTGGCCGTCCATATATTTGGTGGTGGAATGGACTACGATGTCGGCCCCGAATTCAAAGGGGCGGCAAAGCACGGGCGTGGCAAAGGTGTTGTCGATGATCAGGGGCAGCCTGTGCCTGTGGGCCAGATTGGCAAAACGCTCAATATCCAGAACGTCCATGGAAGGGTTGGAGAGCGTTTCGCCAAACACGGCGCGCGTGTTGGGGCGGAAGGCCTTTTCCAGTTCCGCCTCGGAGGCGGTCTGATCCACAAAGGTAACTTCAATGCCCAGTTTTTTGAGGGTAACGGCAAAAAGATTGAACGTGCCGCCGTAAATGCTGGCGGCGCTCACCACATGGTCGCCACTCTGGGCCACATTGAGCAAGGACAGCATGCTCGCCGCCTGACCGGACGAAGTACACAGCGCGCCAACGCCGCCTTCAAGCGCGGCGATTTTCTGCTCCACGGCATCAACCGTAGGATTACCAAGGCGGGAGTAAAAAAAGCCCGCTTCGGCAAGATCAAAAAGCTTCGCCACTTCGGCGGTGGTGTTGTACTTAAAGGTAGTGCTCTGCACTATGGGCAGAACGCGGGGTTCGCCATTGCCCGGTTCATAGCCCGCGTGCAGACAAAGAGATTCCGTTTTCATGCCGTCCTCTGCTGTGCTTGTGTTGGAAATTGCCGCATGTCTCCGGCTGCAATGCCGTGCGATTCAGGCACCGTAGCGCAAGCAAAGGGGCGAGGCAACCACCAAGCCTGCCTGAAAAATTTCCTGTACGGCTGATGAAGAGAAAGCAAAAAAAGTTCCTTCCTATTGACCGTTTGCATGTAGAAGTATAGGATTCTAAGAAGCAGGTGGTCGCCCTGTGGCGTGTGGCATTCTGGGGATAGCTATGACAATACGCTCTGTGACGCACCGCCCGAGTTTCTGATTTTTGTTTGCTGACAGCGCCGCAAAAAGAGCGGCCTTTCGTACGTTGTAGCGCCGCTGTCTTGATGCGGAGTTGGCGCGATTTTGTTGCGCCGCAAGCGGGCCCTGTGGCGGGGCCGAGCAAAGCCTTTCACTCACTTTTGCCAGGAGGCTATTATGCGTATTGCCGTGGGTCTGGGCAAAAAAGGCGGAGAAGAGCGTTTAGAGCGCCAGGGCATAAGCCGCCGTGACTTCATGAAATTCTGCACGGCGGTGGCGGTGACGATGGGCTTTGGCCCCTCATTCGCCTCCGAGGTGGCCGCTGCGCTGACCGGGCGTCGTCCTTCAGTGGTGTATCTGCACGCCGCTGAATGCACGGGCTGTTCCGAAGCGCTGCTGCGCACTTACAAACCCTTTATTGATGCCGTCATTCTTGACACCATTTCTCTTGACTACCACGAAACCATCATGGCCGCCGCCGGCGAAGCCGCCGAACAGGCCCTGCATGCCGCCGTGGAAAACCCCAATGGCTTTGTCTGCATGGTCGAAGGCGCCATTCCTACGGGCATGGACAACAAGTATGGCTACATTGGCGGCCATACCATGTACGACATCTGCAAAGAAATTCTGCCCAAGGCCAAGGCCGTGGTCAACATTGGCACCTGTGCCTGCTACGGCGGCGTTCAGGCTGCCAAGCCGAACCCCACCGGCGCCAAGGGCGTGAACGAATGCTTTGCCAGCCTGGGCGTCAAGGGCATCAATATTCCCGGCTGCCCCCCCAACCCCCTCAATATGGTCGGCGCACTTGTGGCCTTTTTGCAGGGCCAGAAGATTGAACTGGACGAACTGGGCCGCCCGCTCATGTTCTTTGGTCAGAGCGTGCATGACCTTTGCGAACGCCGCAAGCACTTCGACGCCGGCGAGTTTGCGCCTTCCTTCAATTCGGAAGAAGCGCGCAAGGGCTGGTGCCTTTACGAAGTGGGCTGCAAAGGCCCGCAGACGTACAACAACTGTCCCAAGGTTCTCTTCAATGAGACCAACTGGCCGGTGGCTGCCGGGCATCCCTGCATTGGTTGCAGCGAACCCGGTTTCTGGGACGAAATGTCGCCGTTCTACCAGAACTAGGGGGAATCATGAGCCAGATCAAACAAACGCCCCAGAGCAGCTACACCGGGCCCATTGTGGTGGACCCGCTGACCCGCATCGAAGGGCATCTGCGTATTGAAGTTGAAGTTGAAGGCGGCAAAATCAAGGACGCCCGTAGCTGCGGCACACTTTACCGTGGCCTTGAAGTCATCCTGAAGGGCCGCGATCCGCGTGATGCCCAGCACTTCACCCAGCGCACCTGCGGCGTCTGCACTTACACGCACGCCCTTGCCTCTACACGCGCGCTCGAAGACGCCATCAACAAGCCCATCCCGGCCAACGCCACCTATATCCGCAACCTCGTGCTGGCCATGCAGTTCATGCATGACCACGTGGTGCATTTCTATCACCTGCACGCCCTCGACTTTGTGGACGTGGCCAATGCCCTGCAGGCCGACCCGGCCAAGGCAGCCAAGCTGGCCCAGTCCATTTCGCCGCGTCCGGCCAAGGCTGAAGACTTTGCCGCCGTGCAGGCCAAACTGAAGACCTTTATTGAAAGCGGCCAGCTTGGCCCCTTCACCAACGCCTACTTCCTGGGCGGCCACCCGAGCTACTACCTGGAGCCGGAAGCCAACCTGGTTGCCACCGCCCACTATCTGGAAGCCCTGCGCGCCCAGGTGGAAATTGCCAAGGGCATGGCCGTGTTCGGCGCCAAAAACCCGCACACCCAGTTCACCGTGGCTGGCGGCGTGACCTGTTACGAAGCCTTGACGCCCCAGCGCATCAAGGAATTCCGCGAATTGTACAAGAAGGCCCGCACCTTCATTGAACAGGTCTACATTCCCGACCTGCTCATGGTTGCCGGTCAGTACAAGGACTGGGCGGCCATTGGCGGCACCGACAACTTCATGGCGTTTGGCGAGTTCCCCGCTGCTGGCGGCGAACGCGACCTCAACAGCCGCTGGTACAAGCCCGGCGTCATTTATGACCGCAAGATCGGCTCGGTGCAGCCCTTTGATCCTTCCAAGATCGAAGAACACGTGCGCCACAGCTGGTACGAGGGCGACAAGGCCCGCACCCCCTACGAAGGCGAGACCAAACCCTTCTTCACCAAGATGGGCGACACCGACCGTTATTCCTGGCTCAAGGCTCCCCGCTATGCGGGTCAGTCCATGGAAACCGGCCCTCTCGCTCAGGTCCTGGTGGCCTACGCCCAGAACCACAAGACCATCAAGCCTGCGGTTGACGGCGTGCTGAAGGCCTTGAACGTGGGCCCCGAAGCCCTGTTCTCCACCTTGGGCCGTACTGCCGCCCGCGGTATCCAGACTCTGGTTATCGCCCAGCAGACCGAAAACTGGCTCAACGAGTACGAAAACAACATTGGCAAGGACAAGCAGATCGTCGAAGACTACGCTGTTCCTGCCAATGCCAAGGGCGTGGGCTTCCTGGATGCCCCCCGTGGCGGTCTTTCGCACTGGATCCGCATTGAAGAAGGCAAGATTGGCAACTTCCAGCTCGTGGTGCCCACCACCTGGAACCTCGGACCCCGGGACGCCAAGGGCGTTATGGGTGCTGCCGAGCATGCGCTTGTCGGCACCCCTGTGGCCGATCCCAAGCGCCCGGTTGAAATCCTGCGCACCATCCACTCCTTCGACCCCTGCATCGCCTGTGCCGTGCACGTTATCGATGGAGAAACCAACGAAGTGCACAAGTTCAAGGTGCTGTAGCAGCGCATTGAACACGCAGTAAATTGGCTTTGAAAAGGGCGGGGCTTCCCCGCCCTTTTTTATTTTGAGCCACCGCAGCAGCATTCCCACAAACAGCCTGCAACTCAGTTGCGCAAACAACATAGACCAGAGAAAAATATTTTGGCATACTGCACAGATATGCGGCATTGCATCCACCTGGGACGCCGTGCGCACACTGGCAGCAACCCCCACATGAGAGCGCCAACGTGGAACAAAAAAGAATAATGATTATGGGCGTCGGCAACATATTGCTGACAGACGAAGGCTTTGGCGTACGCGCCGTGGAATATTTGCAGACCAAGTATACCTGGCCGGAAAATGTTCGCCTTGAAGATGGCGGCACGCAAGGCCTTTTGCTTATGTCCACGCTGATGGATTGCGATACGCTGGTGGTTCTTGACGTGGTGCTTGGGCCGGAAAAACCCGGCACCATCTATATGCTGGAAGGTGAAGACCTGCGCAAAAGCCTGAGCTTCCGCGATTCCATGCACCAGACTGATCTTCTGGATACACTGATCACATGCAGCATGGCTGGGCATGATGTGCAGGCCGTTGTTTTTGGCCTACAGCCTTTTGACTATCACACCATGCAGGTTGGGCTGACCCCGGAAGCCGAAAAACTTCTGCCGGAATTTTGCACCAAGGTTGTTGCTGCGCTTGCAGAGCGCGGCATCGCCGCCGCACAGCCTGCCGCCTAAAAAAATTTGCTGCAACAAGGCATTCTGCGCGTATTTGAGGCTGAGCCGCCGCGCAGGCGCGAAAACGTATCGCGTCCGCGTGAGCTTGACACTCTGATTGTCTGCATCACGGCAGTCTGCAAAGCAGCGCTTTGTGCCACATAAATAAAACAGGCCGGACGCGTTATCGGAAATTTCCGACTCGCGCCCGGCCTTATCGCACTGGCAGCTTTTGTCTGATGCTGGTCAGGATTCGTCAGGGAGCGAGTCTTCGCTGAACAGAGCAAAGCCCTCAGAGCGCAGCATCTCTGCCCACACGCCATCCCCCGCACAAAACGTGTGGCTAAAGCTGCCATCATAAATACGGTCAAATCCGCAGGATGGCGAGCGGCTCTTTATAATTGCGGCGGTGCAGGCATTCTTGCGGGCAAGGTCCACAGCAAGAGCCGCGCCACGCTCAAAAGCATCCGTCACGTCTTGCCCGTCACGGTTCACAACGCGGTTGCCCAACCGTTCGCAGGGACTGCGCGGCGTTTCAAGCCCGCCCAGGGCCTCCGGGCAGACAGGCACTGCCCTGCCCTCTTCCACCAGCCGCACCACAAGCGCGCACGTATTGTCGCCGCCGTCATAGCGGCAGCGTTCACCAGCCAGACAGGCGCTGACTATGTAGCGCGGGGTCATTACTTGCTTTCACCTTCGGGCAGCAGGGCCGCTTCCCACATTTCCTGATAATACATGCAGGTGCCGGGATTCCAGGCCGTAGCCGTGGCGTGGTCATAACTTTCTGTTATGGGCCAGTCTGTGTGGGCCTTCAAGGCTTCCTCAAAGGAAGGGGCCTCCACAACAGCCTCAAATTCCAGATTCAGCGTATAATTGGGGCCTTTCATAAAGCGCAGATGATAATGCGGCATAGCCTTATCCTTCGCACTGTTTCGCCAGCAAATGCTGGACGAACGGTTATCAAGCCCGGTGCAACGGGCGGTCGAGTCGCGGACAGGAATGATGCGGGACAGGAGCACAGTGTACGCCCGCCCGTTGCATACCAATGGCGCGCAGCCTTGACCGTGGCGGTCAGCTTGACCCATGTGCACCTTGCAGCAACAATGCAATTTCGTTGCTGCCGTATCACACAAGAGCGCCGGGGAGGAAATCCTCCCCGGCGTTCATATCAATGGGCGTCAGGCACGTCTAGTGCGTGGTCATGACGAACTTGCTGATGACAAAGAGCACAACCAGCAGAACCACGCCGATGCCCCAGCTCCAGTGAACGAGCTTGAGTTCAACGGGATCCAGCGGTTCGTATTCCATCTTCTCGATTTCTTCGTGAAGCTTAACTTCAGTTTTCGTTTCCATAACTTACTCCGTATATTGGACTAGCCAGCCATCACAGGCGGGGTCATGCCGTGGAAGAAGGCATAAGAAATGAACAGGCCCACCCAGATGATGAAGCCGAACAGGCACACGATGTACACAACTGCCAGACGGCCAATGCCTTCTTCCTTCAGCTTGCGGAAGTTGGACACCAGACCGATGCTGAAGAAGGTCAGCAGGAAGAACATGACGCGGAAGCCGTTGAGGGCGCCGGCCATGGACTTGCCGAGCTTGTGCAGTTCAGGCGAAGACAGGCAGAAGAACAACAGGATCAGGAAGGTGCCAAGGTACCCCAGCACGAAGCGGGGGAAACGATCCATAACGTCGCTCCAGGTCATGGTGCGTTCGCCACGGGTTTTGTCGAACTTGGCAGTCCAGATGTAGGCGAGGACCAGGGCCCACACGCCGATGAACATGTCGATGAAGATTTTGACGGTGGTGGTCACCATCACGATCCAGCCTGGCTCCCACTTGGTGCCGAGGCCAGCCATCTTGGAAAGAATCAGGGATTCAGTAATGGCACCGCTGGCGATAGCGCCGCCGTCAGACTTAACGGCGAGGCCCATCCAGCCACCGGCCACCATGGGTTCGGTGTACAGGAAGTGCTGCGCGATGAAAGGCAGAATCAGCATTTCGATGCAGGTGAACACCACGACCAGCGAGGAAACCATGATCGGCACCACAGGCCGGGCGCGGATGGCGCCGCCGGTGGCAATGGCCGCCGAGACGCCGCAGATGGAAATGCCCGAAGCAAGGGGAGCGGCCCATTCCTTGTTGAACTTGAAGTACTTACGAGCCACGTAGTAAACAACGGACCAGTACAGCAAATAGGCTTCAACAATGGCGCACAGGCCTCGGAAAATAACGTGACCGGAAAGCCAGCGGCGTCGGCGGCCTTAACGCCAAGTTCGGCACCAAGAATAACGATGGCGATCTTGACGAAAAGTTCGGGGCGGCAGGCTTCGCGCAGGGATTCAGCAAAACCGGGCGTAAGGTTGCCCAGCAGAATACCCATGACCAGCGCCACAATAAGGCCAGCCTCGGTGCTCAGACCAAGCGACCAGGTGATGCCCTGCTTGGCGATTTCCGTGGGGTTGGCTGCAATGTAGGCGTTTGCGCCAACAGTGTAGCAGGCGATGGCAATGAAGAAAATGCAGGTAAAACCGTAAAGGAACTTGCCGATGTTGCCCTTCATGAGCTTGATGCCCACAGACATGACGGCGGCAATGAACACATAGCTGGCGATCAGAGCCCCCACGCCAGGCAACAAGCCTTTGGACGCCGATTTCCAGCAATCAAGCGGGCTGTTAACCCACATGCCCATTTTGAGGCCCCAGCCCAGCAGATCCAGGCCAGCGAACTTGCCCAGCGCCAGCAAGAAGATGAAGCAGCCGATAAGCAGGGCTACTTTGTCTTCATTATAGGCTTTTGTTGATGCCATACCCAAACTCCTCCGTACAGGTTAAGCTAAACAAACAAACTCCAGCCGCACCTACGCCGCACAGACCACCTTGTTCTATAAAGAACAGAGCAGTCTTTATGAGGCGTCTTGCCGCGGAAACAGCTGGAAACCGATACTTGCAGCACCAATTTTGCGGTCTGCCGACCATTGGCGCATGTGGAAAAACATACCTTTATGCAAGATATTGTCAAGCTTAAGTCCAAAGTTTAACAATCAGTCATCAAGTACCAGAGCTGTTTCGCCAGCGAGTAAAGCTAAAAAAACGCACCACCTCCTCGCCCTTCTATTCACATGCCTGCCCATGCGCCTCTTCTCCAAACCTCGTTCAAGGTGGAAGGCAGAGTATAAAAATGCAGGCTATAACATTTTTTTCAAATTTTCTGTTGACACTACCCAGCAGTTTCACATATACACGGTTCTCGCGTTGGGCTGTCGTTCAATTGGCAGGACGACGGATTCTGACTCCGTTAATCAAGGTTCGAGTCCTTGCAGCCCAGCCAACAACACCGCGTCCCCATCGTCTAGCCGGCCCAGGACAACGGCCTTTCACGCCGTCGACAGGGGTTCAAATCCCCTTGGGGACGCCAATCGAGAATAAAGGGTTACATTGAAAAATGTAACCCTTTTTTCGTGCCCTTTCTACAGCCCCACGGGGCGCATTCCCCGCAGCATTCATTTTTCTTCTACTCCGGCACCTTCTGCGCGTGAGGGCAAGCTGGCCTGCCCCTGTCTGCCATTTACTCTGGACGGACGCCATGCCCCGCCTTAGCGGCAGAGCAACCTACCATCAAACAGCCAGCAATCTCCAACATTCCCCAGCACGTGACCGCATACCCTCCCGACAAAAAACAAAAGGGCGGCCCCCGAAGGGAACCGCCAGATTTGTCGGTGGAATAAATCCACTTGTTATAGTTGTCTATCCAATTCTATCCTGCTAAGAAAAATCAGATGACATTTATTTAATACCAAATTTACACCACCATGTCAACGGGGATCGCATGCCTAAATATTACCGCTACAACCTGGGAATTGACCTTGGCATAGCCTCTATCGGCACAGCGCTGGTTCTCACTGATGGCTCAGGCAACCCCACCAAGGTGCTTGATCTTGGCGTGCGCACATTTGCAGTAACAGAAGGAGCAGCACGCAGACGTGAAAAGCGGCTTGAACGCAAGCATATACGCCGCAGACGGCAGCGCATAGCCAAGCTTAAGCTTTTTTTGCAGCAGCACGGCCTACTGCCCACCGACACCGGCCAACTGGCCAGCCTCATACGCAAAAACCCTTACCTTTTGCGTGCGCAAGGCACATCAGCCGCCTACCCATCGCTGTTTGACCTGGGCCGCAGCCTTCTGCACATGGCAAAATTTCGCGGAGCAGGCTTTTTAACGCAGTCGGAAGAAAATCCAGATGCCGAAATTGACGAAGAAAAGGAAAAGAAAAAAGACCGACAGAAAACCGCCAGCGTCTATCGCAGTCTGGAAGTAATCATCAAAAACAGCAAAAAAACATTGTCACATTTTTTTACGCAGCGGCTGGAGGAGAAAAGGCCCGTCCGCAGACGTCAGCATAATGTAAACACTCAGGCGGTAGATTACGCAGTTCCACGCTTTCTGGTAAAGGACGAATTTCGCAAAATATGGGCTAAACAATCACAGCACCACAAAAACCTCACTCCAGAGCTGGAACAAGCAATCTACAATCTTATTTTTGCCGACCACCCCCACGCGCCTTACGCCACAGGCTATTGCACGCTTATAGTGGGGCAAAAGCGCCTGCCTAGAATGCACAGGCTGGCAGAGCAAAGGCGTATTTACGAGCAGCTGGCCAATGTGCGCTACGTTACGCCCAAGGGCGAATATGCCCTGTCCAGAGAAATGCGCGACCACCTGGCGCAGCTGGCCTTTGGCGAAGGTACTAACCTTACAACAGCTGCCATAAAAAAATACATTGCTCAAACCGCTGGGCAAACGGTGGTTCGCGTCAATCTAGGGGATGATGACAAAACTATCCGTGGCTTCTGCCAGATTCGGGCTTTTGCCGACATACCCACATGGCAGACACTGTCGCAGCAAGAGCGCGACAATATAATTGATTTTATTGCCAACCCATCCGTAAAACCAGAGGAAGAAAACAGCGTACTGCTTCCAGAAGACGAAATGATAGCTGAGGTGTGCAAGCGCCTCGGCCTTGCAGTCGCAGGCAACGAAAAAGCCGTCAGCACTGCCATAGCCCGGCTAACCCCCGACAGAAGCAAACTTGGGATCGAGGCCACGCAGCGCATTCTGGAAAAGCTCATCGAGGGCCAGCAGGTAGAAACAGCCGACCCTATCACCGGCGAGGTTACATTGGTCTGGCGGCCCCATACCCACCGCACCGCTGCCGATGCCTGCGGTTTTGAATCGGAGGAGCAAGCCTTAAGCAAAAAATACGGCACTTTCTCCCAGCTTCCCTACTATGGCGAGGTGCTGCGGCAGGATGTAACGCCCATTCACCCGTGGCACACCAAGCAGGCCGCGCAGGAGGAGGCCGCGCACGGGCGCATTCCCAACCCTGTGGTGCATACGGCGCTCAACCAGCTGCGCAAGGTGGTCAATGAAATTGTGTCCCTCTATGGCAAGCCGCAGCGCATCCATATAGAGCTTGCCAGAGAGCTGGGCATGTCTGCCCCAAAGCGCGAGGAACTGACACGCGAATTGCAAAAACGCGAAAGGGAAAATGTTACCATTGACGAGGCGCTTGCAAACCTCGGCCTCTCCCCTACCCGCACCAACCGCACAAAATATCGGCTGTGGGAAGAACAGGGCAAGCGTAGCCTGTTCAGCTATGCCGAGATCAAGCAATCAGACATTGCAGCCTGCGAGATCGAACACCTCATCCCGCAATCGCACGGCGGGTCAGACAGTTACATGAATCTGGCCCTCGTGCACAGCAACGAAAACTTTGCCAAGGGCAACAGTTTTCCCTACCAGTTCATACAAAAAACAGCTCCAGACGCATGGCAGCATATTGCAAAGGTCATTGCAGACAAATCCTATCCCAAGGCCAAGGCGTGGCGTTTTTCGGCCGATGCCTGCAACCGTTTTGAGGAGCAGGGCGATGAGAATGCCACGGATAGCCGCCTTTCAAATACCAGCTATATGGCAAGAATTGCGGCACGGTATCTCCGCATGCTCTGTGCCGATGTAGTGGCTGTAAAGGGCGGCACCACGGCCAAACTGCGCCATCTGTGGGGGCTGGATGGCATTGAATATGAACTTCTTGGCCTGCCCATACGCAAGCACCAATACGACCCGGTCACGGGCGAGGTACAACTCAATAATTTTGGCTACCCGGTTCGCAATCCGTTATGGGTGGCAAAACCGCGCATAGATCATCGTCATCACGCCGTTGACGCCCTTGTGGCGGCCTGTACCACGCGCAGCATGGTGAGCCGCATGGTGCGCGATGAAAAGACAACTTGGCGCAAAAAAGATGGCGGGCCAGACTTTCCCTCACCCTTTGGCAGCGACACTGGCTGGTTCAGGCAGCAGATGCTGGAGGCCCTGAAAAAAGTGGTTGTTTCGCCCAAAAAGGAGCACGGCAAGGCGGGTGAATTACACGAAGACACCAAATGCCGTATCCTGCAGCAAGACACGCGCAATGGTTCCGATAAAATGCTTATCCGCTACCGCAGAGCGATGGACAAACTGAAAGACAAAAAGAGCGTGGCCGGAATATTGCCGGGGGCCACCATTCCGCACGATCTTCCAGCAGTGCAAACAGCGCATGCACAGTGCAAGGCCATTATCTACGCCATAGAATCCCGCTACGTTGCCGCCAGCGACAACCTTGAGGCAAGGCGGCAACAGGCCATAAAAGCGGGGGGCAGACTGCGCGACCTTACGCCACAGGCAAGAGAAACATCCATTGTGGCCGAGGCCATCGCCATGGCGCAACAGGCCGGGGCAATTGGGGCAACCTACCCGGCTCTTAAATTCAAAACCCTTGTGGCAGTCAATGATGCCTTGCAGTTCGGCTTTGAACCAAAAAACAATTACTGCATGGATTTTTATGAAACTACAGACGGCAAGATAGGCTGGGAATGCATTACCCGCATAGATGCCAACAACCCAAGCTTTGTGCCGGAATGGATGAGCAAAGGTGGACGTTTTATCTGGAATCTGTGCATTGACGATGTTATTGAGGTAGAGCTTACGCCAGAGCTTAAGGCCCACATTAAAGCACCCTGCCCCGTGGGAAAATGCTATATGGTGGTGCAAAGCATGAGCATCGATGGCAAACTTCAATGTAACCTGCTCAACGATGCACGCCCTCTCGATGGCAAAATTTCTACAGTAAAGAGCGGCACAGAAGTTCTTGCGGACTACACCCGGTGGACAAGTGGTGGACTTCGCCTGGGCCCATGGTGCAAGCTCAAGGCGCGCAAGGTGGATATTTCGCCCTTTGGCAAAATACTGCACAAACACAAAAAACTCTGGCATGGCAAAAAGGCGCCATAAACCAAGCCATTATGAGCTTATGTGGCTAGTCGTCATGTTTGACCTCCCAGTCAGCACCAAGGCTGAGATGAAGCGGGCCACGCTTTTTCGCAACAGTCTGCTGGAACTGGGGTTCAGCCGAAAGCAGTTTTCGGTCTACATGCGCCACTGCGAAACCCTCGAAAACGCGCAAAGCATGGCCCAAAAAGTGCGACACTGCCTCGTGCCCAATGGTTTTGTGTCTGTAATGTTTATTACAGACAGGCAATACGGCATGACACAAAACTTCTTTGGCGAAGCAAGGGAAGAAAACGAAGCAAAAACGCTGGAAAACACCAAACAACTGTTTTTGTTCTAGCAGGCCGCCTCGCCAGGCTGCTGCAAGAGCGGCAGCGACAAGGCGGGCTCTTTGGCAAGCACGCAGTCTGCAAAGGATTGGGCCACGGTATTTGTTGCGGGTATAAATGCCGTGGCCCCCGCCTTGCACTCCAGCTTGTGGGCAAGAATGGTGCTGAGGTGCTTTTTTGCCGGGGTATCGAGCGTTGCGGCAAACTCTGTGGCCTCAAGGTGCTGCAATACAAAGGCGTCCGCCACAGGACGCAGCGGCTCCATCAGGTCATCCACAAGGCAAAAGGCGTTGAGCGTGTTGCGGTGGTGCACGCCAAACATGGGCAACAGCCCTGCGGCGCACACGGCCCGCGCCACACACGAGCGCACAATGGCATAGGCATAGTTGAAAAGGCTGTTGCTGCCCTCCAGATCAGGCCGCCGCACAAAGCCCTTTCCCATAAGCGCAGGCCAGTACAGGCGCGCGGCCTGAGCTTCGTGGTTGTCCGTATCGCCGCTTTTCACCTTGCGCTGGAGCAGGTGCAACTTTGCAAGCACGGCCTGTTGCTCCGGCCTGTATGCGGCAAGCGTGGCTATCTGATTATGTATTTTGGCCTGTATAATACTTTTCCACAGTTGCTTGTGCAGCACGGGTGGGCACTGCACCTGCTGCTTTGCTATGGCAGTGTGCCTGTGGTGCGCCGCAAGAGGCGCAGCAATGGAAAGCGGCATATAATCTTTGCCGCAAATGATTATGGGAATATTAGCCTCGCCCAAGCGCACAAAAAACGATTTTGACAGAGTGGCACCCTCTGCGCTGATAATGGCCGCCAGCAAACTATCTATAGGAATACGCCCTATTTCGGCACTATCTTCGCAAATAATGACAAAACCACGGGAACAGTGCGCATAGCGAGAGCTTTCTGAAAGCTCCAGAATATAGTTACCCATCAGCCCCCCCTTTCAAAAAGACAAAAAAATCCGTTTACGCTGCTTTATCAGTATGCAGCCAGACGGATTTTTTTGCAGTTTTTTTGAAATAACCATAATTTTTTGTGGTGGTTACTCCAACAGAGTTTAGCAGGATAGATTTGGACAGACAACTATAGCTGAGGCGCGTCAGTTTATAGCGCCGGGCCAAGTTTAGCAGGATAGATTTGGACAGACAACTATAGCGGGGCGTGGAGTGTTACGCCCGCGTGAGGCAGTTTAGCAGGATAGATTTGGACAGACAACTATAGCAGTAGCCCCCTCTGCCGCCACGGCCCGGCAAGTTTAGCAGGATAGATTTGGACAGACAACTATAGCGGTGCGGTTTTGCGGGGGCCAAACAGCCAGAGTTTAGCAGGATAGATTTGGACAGACAACTATAGCTTTGTTCCTGGGGGATTAGCCGCATACGGCAGTTTAGCAGGATAGATTTGGACAGACAACTATAGCCCTTTCTTCTTGTTATTCTCCACAATCTTGAGTTTAGCAGGATAGATTTGGACAGACAACTATAGCTTGCAGGGCTTCACGCAGGCAACATGCGGGAGTTTAGCAGGATAGATTTGGACAGACAACTATAGCCCACAGCCGCCATTTGACCATACGCAGCATAGTTTAGCAGGATAGATTTGGACAGACAACTATAGCTAAGAATTGGGGCAATGCAACAGGATGTTAAGTTTAGCAGGATAGATTTGGACAGACAACTATAGCCATCCACTCAAAGGTATGTGTGCCATATGAGTTTAGCAGGATAGATTTGGACAGACAACTATAGCGATCACCCCGGCCACCCTGGCTCGGGCCAAAGTTTAGCAGGATAGATTTGGACAGACAACTATAGCGCTACCGCCGCAAGGTCAATCACCCCGGAAAGTTTAGCAGGATAGATTTGGACAGACAACTATAGCCTGCTGCCGCGCGGCAGTGTCCGCGCATGCAGTTTAGCAGGATAGATTTGGACAGACAACTATAGCTGACCAGCAATACCCTCCGCCGCTTCCCCCTTGCCCAGATGGGCAAACCGCCGCTATACTTGCCATTGCCCGGCCCTGAGGCCGCAGGCCAATCCCACCAAGGAAACCGCCCATGCCCGCATCCCTGTTGCTCAATCCCTTTCGCACCGCGCCCGCTCAGGGTGTGGACGTTAGCGATTTTTCGCCCGCCGTGGCCCGGCACGTCCGCGCGTACCACGCCTCTTTCAGCCAGTACCGCCCCACTCCGCTGGTGAGCCTGCCGGGGCTGGCGGCAAGCCTTGGCCTGAAAAACGTCTGCGTAAAGGATGAATCGCACCGCTTTGGCCTCAACGCCTTCAAGGTGCTGGGCGGCTCTTACGCCGTGGCCCGCTGCCTTGCCGAGCGCATGCGCCTGCCAGCCGAGGGCCTTGTGCGGGGCATGCTTGACGCCCCCGCCGCCAGAGCAGCCGCAGGGCAGATCACCTTTATCAGCACTACGGACGGCAACCACGGCAGGGGGCTGGCCTGGACAGCCCGCGAGCTGGGCTATCCCTGCATCATCTACATGCCCAAAGGGTCGGACAAAACCCGCCAGAACAACATTCTGGCGCTTGACGCGCAGTGCAGCATCACTGACCTCAATTATGACGACACCGTGCGCATGAGCTGGAATCTGGCGCAGGAAAATGGCTATGTGATGGTGCAGGATACCGCGTGGGACGGCTACGAGCAGATTCCCGCATGGATCATGCAGGGTTACCTTACCCTTGCCGCAGAAATTCTGGAGCAGATTGACGCAGCCGCCATTCGCCCGACGCACTGCTTTCTTCAGGCGGGCGTAGGGTCATTTGCCGCTGCTGTGGCGGGTTTTCTGGTGGCGGCCCTTGGCGAGGCGGCACCACGATTCATTGTGGTGGAACCGCATGCCGCCGATTGCTTTTACCGCTCCGCGCTGGCGGGCGACGGCAAGGCCCATGCCGTGGGCGGCGACCTGCAAACCCTCATGGCCGGGCTTGCCTGCGGCGAGCCGAGCAGTCTGGCCTGGAGCATCCTCAAGGATTACAGCACGGCCTTCATGTCCTGCCCGGATTACATGGCAGCCAACGGCATGCGTTTGTTGGCGGCACCCGTGAGGGGCGATCAGCCCATTGTTTCCGGCGAATCTGGCGCGGCGGGCGCGGGTGCGCTGCACTGGCTCATGAGCAGCCCCGCTGCGGCAGACCAGCGCGAAGCTCTGGGCCTGAACGCCGATGCCTCGGTTCTGCTCATCAGCACCGAGGGCGACACTGTGCCGCACATCTACAAAAAAATTGTCTGGCAGGGCGCGTATGCGGATGAGGAACGCGCCTGACAACAGCCGCACCCTTCAACCACACATCCGTCAGATGCGGCATCCATGCACAGGGCGCACTGCAACGGGTGTATATATGCAACCCCTGCGCCGTTAGCGGCTGTTTTTCCATTCCTTTTTCAGCAGGGCATAGAGGCATGTATTTTCGTATTTGGGCGTTCCATCGGCATTGCTGACAAATGAAATGAACTCCTTGAAAAGCCCTTCCCTGCGCATGCCCAGCCGCTCGCACAGTTTTTGCGAGCGGATATTGTCATCTTCCACATAGGCATATACCCGCCGTGCGCCCTTGTGGGTAAAAAGGATGTCAATGAACGCCCTTGCGGCCTCGCTCGCGTATCCCTTTCCCTCATGACTGCTGTTCAGATGCCAGCCCAGGCCATAGGTATCCGGCTCATCATTCGCGGCAAACATCAGCCCGATCATCACATCCTGCCCCTTGAGGCAAACTGCCAGTTGCACGGGGTCTGCGCTTCGCCGCGCAACGTCGGCAACCGCTGCTTCCATCGAATCCAGACGGTCAGGCGCAAAACAATGGACTCGTGGATGCGAAAGCATTTCAAACAGGCCTGCCGCATCCTTGGCTTCAAAAGGTCTCAGGACAAGACGTCCCGTTTCAAATTTTGCCACAGCAACCTCCTGTATTTCAAAATCATCATCTCTGTTCGTGCCATGCTCAATGTTGTTCTGGCTGCGCCGCAGGTTCGGCAGAAGGCTCTTTTCGCCGCAGCCTTCTGCTGAAAAAACGGGTCACGACGATGAAGAACAGCGGCGTGTAGTAAATGCCCAAACCTGTTGCGGTGATCATGCCTGTCAGCACTGCTGTGCCAAGGGCGTTTTGCGCGCCGGAGCCTGCCCCGCTGCTGAGCGCCAGCGGCACCACACCAAGAATGAAGCATAGCGAAGTCATTATGATGGGCCGCAGGCGAAGCCGGGAGGCCTCCACAGTGGCTGCAACCAGATCTTTGCCGCCCCGGTGCATTTCTCTGGCAAATTCCACGATCAGAATTGAGTTCTTGGCCGACAGGCCAATGATCGTCAGCAGTGCAATTTGCAGGTAAATGTCATTATTCATGCCGCGCAGGTACACACCGCCCAGTGCGCCCACAATGCCCGTGGGCACCGCCAGCAGCACCGCCAGCGGGATAGTCCAGCTTTCGTACAGGGCTGCCAGACAAAGAAAGACCACGATAATGGAAACAGCATAGAGCAAAGGGGCCTGACTTGCGGACACACGCTGCTGATAGGAAAGCCCCGTCCAGGCATAATCAAAACCGGGGGGCAGACTTGCCGCGCTTTTTTCCATTGCCGTCATGGCCTGCCCGGTGCTTTGCCCCGGTGCGGCGGCCCCTTCAATCTTTACGGACGGTATGCCCTGATAGCGGGTCAGGCTTGGTGAAGCCAGAACGGACTTTACGCCGATAAAACTGGAGAACGGCACCATCTCGTCCTTGGCGTTGCGCAGATAAAAGCGCCTGAAATCGTCTATTCCAGCGCGAACCGAAGGCTCCGCCTGAAGGTAGACCTTTTTTGTTCTGCCCTTATCCGAAAAATCATTGATATACTCGCCCGCCCAGTAGGCGCTGATGGCGCTGTTTATTTCGGCTCTGCTCAGGCCGTAAGCGCCAGCCTTGCTGTTGTCGATGACCAGATCGTACTGTTCGGTATCGGCCATGCCGCTATACCTTACGCTGGTAACAGCAGTGGATTTTGCCGCACTTTCCAGCAGGGCATCCTTGGCGTTGAGCAAGGCCGCGTGCCCTTTGCCGCCGCGATCCATCAGTTCCAGCTCAAAGCCGGAGGAAGTGCCAAGCTCCATGACCGCCGGGGGCGACATCACAACTATTTCCGCCCCGGCTATGGATGAAAACCGTTCCGTGGCGCGTTCCATCACGTCAGAGGCGCTCTGCCCCGGGCCGCGTTTGCTCCAGTCCTTGAGCAGGGGAAGCACCATGGCCGAGTTCTGGCCGGAACCGCTGAATCCCCAGCCGATAACGCTCATGACGCTTTCTATGGAATCCTTTTCGTCTTTGCGAAAGTAGGCATCAATCTCTTTGACAATCTTTTCCGTGCGCTCAAGTGACGCGCCCGGCGGCAACTGCACGTCAACATACAGGATGCCCTGATCTTCATCCGGCAAAAATGCCGAAGGCAAAAGCATAAACAAAGCCAGGCACCCTGCTGCCAAAACCGCAAATACCACACCCCACTGCAAGGGGTGCCGCACCATGCCGCTCACGCCACGGCTGTAGCGTTCCGTAAAGGCGGCAAACCATCGGTTGAAGCGCCCAAAGAAGCCTTCGCCCGTTCCTTTGCCATGCGTACGCAGCATGGTGGCGCACAGGGCAGGCGTAAGCACAATGGCAACCACTACAGAAAGTACCATTGACGCAACAATGGTCACGGAAAACTGCCGAAAGATTGCCCCGGTGGAGCCGGGCATAAAGGCCATGGGAACAAACACGGCGGATATGACCACGGCAACGCCCACAAGCGCCCCGGTTATCTGCTTCATGGATTTGAGCGCGGCCTCCTTTGGGGAAAGCCCCTCGTCGCGCATGAGGCGCTCCACATTTTCCACCACAACAATGGCGTCATCCACCAAAAGACCAATAGCCAGCACCATGCCGAACATGGTCAATGTGTTGATGGAAAACCCCATGGCCGCAAATACCGCGAACACCCCGAGCAGCACCACAGGTACGGCAATGGCCGGAATAAGCGTGGCGCGGTAGCTCTGCATGAACACAAACATCACCGCCACAACAAGGGCAATGGCCTCAAAAAGGGTACGCACAACCGACCGTATGGATTTTTCCACAATGGGCGCGCGGTCGTCAGCATAGGCATATTTCAACCCCGGCGGGAAAAATCCGGCAAGCGACTGCAATTCGGCCTTGATTCCCCTGGTGGTTTGCAGAACGTTGGCCCCCGATGAAAGCTTGAAAGCCAGCCCCGTACCCGCATGCCCGTTGAAAAATGTGGTGCCCATGGAACTTTCTTCATTCAGTTCGATGCGGGCAACATCCTTAAGCAGCACTGCGGATCCGTTTTCTTCCACCCGCAGCTGAATCTGTTCAAACTGTTCCGCTGTTTCCAGGCTGGATGAGGCGTTGATGGCAATATTGATCTCCTGCCCCGGCAAGGCAGGGGCCGCCCCCACCTGACCGCCAGCAACCTGGGCGTTCTGAGCGCGCACGGCAGCAATAATATCCTGAGGATTCAGCTTGTACTGGCGCATTTTGTCCGGGTCGCACCAGATGCGCATGGCATTTTGAAAACCGTACAGGGTGATTGCACCAACGCCCTGAACGCGGCTCAAGGGGTCAACCAGCGAGCTTGCCACGTAGTCGCTTATGTCATTGGGGCGCATGGTGTCGCTGGCATCGTAAAAAGCCACTGTCATGAACGAATTGTCCACGGCTTTGGACGCCTGAACGCCCTGCCGCTGCACTGTATCGGGCAGCAGGGAAAGAGCCTGCTGCACCTTGTTCTGCACCTGCACCTGCGCCGTATCAGCATCCGTGCCCGCAGCAAAGGTGAGGGTAATTTCCGTACCGCCGGAGGAACTGCTGGTTGATTTCATGTGCAGCAGGTTGTCCAGGCCTTTTATCTGCTGCTCAATGATCTGCGTTACGCTGCGGTCAACAATGGACGCGGTCGCTCCTGGGTACTGGGCCGAGATGGATATCTGCGGCAGGGCGATATCCGGATAATGCGCAACGGGGAGCCTGCCAAGAGCCAGCAGTCCGGCCAGCATAATGATGATGGCAATAACCCAGGCGAAGATGGGGCGATTGATGAAAAAAGCTGCCATACCCTACCGCGCCTCGGTGGCAGACGCCGCAGGGGCGGCCTTTGTTTGCAATGATTGCGCGGGTACGCCCCGCACAAGTTCACCGGGGGCCGCTTTCTGGAAGCCCTCAACCACCAGTATGTCGCCAGCGCTGAGGCCCGCGCCCACAATCCAGCGGTTGCCGTATGCGCGGTCAATGCTCACATCGCGCCGCGTCAGACGAAAAATCCCGTCTTCCGCGCCTTCTTTCTGCAACACGTAAACAGAATGCCCGCCAGTGTTGTTCACAAAGGCGGCCCCCTGCGGGATCAGCACGGCCTTGTCCACCGAGCCTTCTTCAATAGCGGCCTTAACGTACATGCCCGGCAGCAGCAGCCCGTCAGGGTTATCGACCACTGCCCGCAGCCTTATGCTCCCCGTGCTCTGCGCCACAGATATTTCAGAAAACAGCAGGTCGCCCTGTATCCAGGCCGATTCACCAGCATGCGCTGCTGTGGCCACTGGCGTATAGGGCGAACCGTCTTCAAGCGTCAGGCGGATTTTTGCTGTATTGCCCTTGGCGGATATGCGGCCCTGCGCAAGGGCGCGGCGCAGGCGGATAGCCTCCGCGCTGGATTGCGTCATATCAATATAGACGCGGTCAATCTGCTGAATGACGGCCAGAGGGGATGACTGGTTGGCAGTAACCAGAGCGCCGACCGTAACGGCAGAGGCCCCAATGCGGCCTGACACCGGGGCTTTTATTTCTGTATAGGCAAGATTGATGGCCGCTGTTTCAAGCTCGGCCTCCGCCCTGGCAACGCGGGCGCGGGCCTGACCGTGCTGCGAGATGGAATTGTCCAGCTCCTGCTGGCTTACGGCGTATTGCTTGATCAGCAACCGCTGGCGTTTTTCCAGCAGGGCAATGGCGGTAACAGCGGCCTTTGCCTCCGCAAGCGAGGCTCTGGCCGTGGCGTGGGCCGCCTGATAGATGGCCGGGTCTATGCGGTACAAGACCTGCCCTTTTTTTATATCTGCGCCTTCTTCAAAAAGACGCTCAATGATAATGCCGTCAACCTGAGGCCGAACCTCCGCCGTTACCAGCGCGGACACTCTCCCCGGTAGCGTACTGCTCAGGGTCAACTTTTCTTCCCCCAGCACAAGGTACTGCACCTCGGCATGGGCTGGGCCAGACTCCTCCGCCTTGTTGCAGCCAAGGGCGAGCACTGTCAGCCACAAGGGCACGAGCAGCCACAGTCGAAATTTTTTCATACTAAACCAGCGCATTACAAACACCTCTGTTCCAGTGTCGGCAAGCAATCTCGGGCTTGCCCTTTTGCCTGTAATTTGCCAGCGTAAACTATACAGTTACTTTAGAGTCAAGGGAAAAATGAAATGAAAAAGAATCTGCTCACCTCAGGCGAATTCGCCAGCCTGTGCGGCACGCAAAAAGGCACCCTGCTGTTCTATGAAAAAGAAGGGTTGCTGAAACCCAAGCACGTTTCAGAAAACAGGTACCGCCGATACGGGGTTGAGCAGTATTTTGAATTTGACCTGCTCTCCATGCTCAAGGAGGTCGGCAGCTCGCTGAAGGAGGTCAAGGCGCACCTGCACAACATGAACGGCGAGGACTTCTTGTCCTTCCTGCGGGAAAAACAGCTCGCCGCAGAAAAGGAACTGCGCCGAGTGGCCCAGCGCAGATTGATGCTCAAAGACATGACCGCCTGCCTGCGCGAAGCCCTGGATTTTGAATACGACACCATGACCGTGCGGCACCAAAAGGCAGAACGGCTGGAAATGACGCCAACAGGCGCAAGCCCCTCAGAGTCGCAATGGGAACTTGTGCAGCGCTTTGTGGAATATAATCGCGGATATGAGCAGCAGGAAGAAAAACCGCGTTACCCCTTTGGCGTTGTCTTTTGCCTGGATGACATACGGCAGGGCAGCTATGTTGAGCGATACTACTTCACCAAGGTGCGGCGCTCCACGCCGCCCTCCCTCCTCCATATAAAACCTGAGGGGAAATATGCCATTATGGCCCACAACGGCACGGACGCCTCGCACAGGCTGGCCCTTGCCGATATGCTGAAGAAGGTCAGCGCCGCTGGCCTGACCATGAAAAGCGATGTCTATGTGTGCGACATGATGAGTTACGTCATGCAGGAGGGCGGCGACTGCTACGCAGTGAAATATGCCATTCGGGTTGAATAGCGGCATGCGGCCTCAATTGACGGTTCCCCGTAATCAAGGCCCGCCAGCACGGCCCGTGCGCCCTCGCCCCTGCCCCGATGATGGCAAATCACCAACGGCAGAACGCCGAGGCTATGGGCCTGAACGCCGAATCCCTGGTTCTGCGCGTCAGCACAAGGGGCACACTGTGCAACACATCGAAAATGGTTGTCTGTCAGAGCACGTAGCGGATAAGGAGCCGCCTGGCAAAAATATGGATCCAAAGTTCCATGAGCAAAATAAAGAAAATAATTCAACTAGTAGGCTCAAAAAAATGCCCCATACGCCGATGCAAATGGCCGAAACAAGCCCAACTCTTAATCCTTACATAAATAATCTTTAATTACAGACTTTGAACCCGGCATATCTTGTATACGCCCCTGATATATTATGCTTCCGCCCCTATCTCCACCACCCGGTCCAAATTCTACAATGTAGTCCATATGCTTCAGTAAAAAGACATTGTGCTCGATAACCATGATGCCCTGGGTTGATGGCAACAACGAATCCAAAAAATCTAAAAGCAGCTTTGAATCATTTCTCTCAAGCCCCCGTGATGGCTCATCAACAATCAGGAACGTTTTTTTCAAATTTGTCTTAATCTGCGACAACAATCGAATGCGCTGAGCCTCACCGCCAGACAATTCCGAAGTTGCCCGGAAGAGATTAAGGTGCCCCAACCCAATTGACTGCATATCTTCAAATTTTGATGTAAGCAGAGCACTTTCTTTGAACAACGACCTTTCCACCAACTGGGCCACGGGCATGATCAAGATGTCATGAATAGAGCATCCCATGTACGAATGCGCCAGAACTTGCTGGTTATAACGCTGGCCGTTGCAGATATCGCACGGGTACCGAAAAGTATGGCTATAAGCAGCCTCCAGTTCAATAAAACCCTTACCCATGCAATTGGGACATTGGCTGTCCTCATTGTTAAAAAGAAAGGTCTTAGAAGCTGTACCAAGTTTATTGCATAAAAAAGCATCC
The DNA here is from genome assembly GCF_053570665.1 of Desulfovibrio intestinivivus. Taxonomy (NCBI): domain Bacteria; kingdom Pseudomonadati; phylum Thermodesulfobacteriota; class Desulfovibrionia; order Desulfovibrionales; family Desulfovibrionaceae; genus Desulfovibrio; species Desulfovibrio intestinivivus. Next base: position 3,357,004 of record NZ_JBRBQT010000001.1, read on the forward strand.
AGCGGCTGCATCAACTTGAGGTACGTGCCCACTGTTGAATTACTGTTGCCATGGATACCACTTTGGTTGATATACGAGACGTTTTTCTGGCTCGATATGGCCTCGGCAAATGAGGATTTTCCGGAGCCAGACATACCGCAACACCCAACCAGACAGCCCATTGGAATTGTTACAGACAATTCTTTAATATTATTGACAGCTTTAACACTGAACTCTCTACTTCCCTTGGGGATGACAGGCGTTCTCTTAATAGAAATGGCCTTTTGTTCTTGCAGCCACTCAGCATCATCAATCACATTGCCATCATTCAGAGCAATTACCCGGTCTGATTTTTCAATAAATTCTAGTTTATGTTCGACCATAACCACTGTAGCGGGCTTATTTTTCAGGGCTTCAATCTGTTTGATAACATGAGCATACTCAGCAACATGCAATGATGATGAAGCTTCATCGACAACATAGAGCAAATTGCAGAAGTCTGCGCTTAAAATTGCCGCTAATTGAAGCCGCTGGAACTCTCCCCCAGAAAGTGACGGGATGGAACGCATGGGCGCAAGATAGCCGAGATTATTTTTTATTATATGCTCAAAGAGCGTAGCCAATCGGTGTATGGCAAAGTCCTTACCTGATAATGAGCGTACAAACGTAGCTAAGGCATCAAAATTAGCTGCCATGACATCCTGAACTGTCCAACCATTCAGTTTGAACTGCTGCAACTGCGGTGCAAAGCGCGCGCCGCCACATTGCGGGCAAGACTGCTCCAAAATGTAAGACTTGGCTTTTTGTCTGTTGCCCGGTTGCTGCAAATTATTGCAGCAGTCTTCGATTTCCCGGATCGCACCTATGAAAGGAATTTTTTTCTGCCGATAACGGGTCTTCTGCTTGTATTTCACAAGATAAACTTCATTACCTGGGCTGTTGAGCAGCAAATCGCGTTGAGCTACGGGCAATTCATCCAAAGATTTGGACATTGCAATTGCATGTGCAGCGCAAAACTGCTCCAGCAAGGGGTAATAATGCGCAGATAAAAAATTGTTCCAACTTAAAAAAGGGTGCGCAGACAACGGCTTGCTGTAATCAACGATACGCTTTGCATCAGGCTTAATGACCACACCCAAACCTTGGCAGGTAGGGCAATAATTATCCGGAGCATTCTGCGCCATAATATTGCGGCGCATATCAGGATTTGCACGCATAAATAACGGCAAGAACAGCTTATCCAGCCCAAGATACGTAAAAATACTGGACCTTGGGTTTACGTTTGTATTTTTTTGACGCAGCGATACTGCGGGCAGCAGATTTTCGTATGCGTGTACAACCGGGCGCAAACTTGCCGAAACACCAGAAATAGTGTCCAGCTCGTTTTTACACAATGCGTATAGACTGTGGAATGCCAGCGATGTTTTGCCAGCACCGCTGCCTCCTACGATGGCCGTAAGCTCCCCATGCGGAAAGGCGACATCAATGGACTGAAGATTGTTGGTTTCTACGCCGGAGAGCTTGAGCATGGGGCACCCTCACTATTTTCGGCTTCAAGATAAAAAAGTTCATTAATAGAAAGGTCATTTGCTTCTGGAAATACTCTCCTGGCCTCATTCTGCTTATCTGATATGCAATACAAGTAGCATAGCATTGTATATACGATTGTCTTTTGAACTGAATTTTCAATCAATTTCAACCGATACACCACCTCATCAATACCGGAAAAATCATTCCTCTCTACAATTCTTTTATAATTTTTTCGAATCCATGCTCCACAATAATACACGCCAGCTTCATAATTATCTGAATCAAACGAAGCCGAGTAAGCATCAAGAGCTTCCTTTAAATTCCTTTCATTATTTTCATTATCAACTATTGCCTGATACACCCTACCCATCTCAAATTTTATTTTTGATACATCATACCCGTATCTCAAAGCCATTTGATACTTTTCGACCACCTCCGTTGCCTTACCCGGTGCAATCTTAAAGTCAAATTCTTTCATAATAAACTGTCTTGATTTACTAAAAAAGTCTTCAAAATTCCATAACGGTGCATTCATCAAAGCAGCTCGTGTATCAGTCTTCCTTTCACTGTAAATTCTAAATAGGGCCTGTCCCCATCCATACCAAGCACGAGCTAAAGTGGAATCAATGTGAACCGCGTGTTCAAAATCTGCTATAGCTAATTTATAATATCCAGAATAATAGTATTGTTCCCCTCGGAGAACATATAACAATCCGTAATCTTTACATTTTTTTTCAACACGACTGAAAACTGTAACTGCACTTAAATCCTTCGTTGCAGTAACGGGATCAAAAGATGAGGCTTCGGTCATTTCTAGTAGGGCTTCAAATTTCTTCCTAAGATCAGTCATTTTTCTTTCTTCTTTTAAAATTTTTCTAAAAGAAAGATATGCCCCAAGCCCTGTAGACCCGATGATCAAGGCAAGAATACCAGTGAGGATAGTGATAAAATCCTGAGCTTTCATATTTGCGCTTTCAGCCGCAGGACAAAAAAATTTAAAAAATTCATAATCGGTAGCTATTGCAAGACCTCTATAAGAAATAACTATTATAACCAGAAGTGAAATGACAAACAGAGGAAAAATAATTTTTAGAATACCATCAAACAAACGTCCAATGAGCTCGGATAAATTTACAATGCACTCGAAAAAGCTAAAAAAAACAAATTTTACGCAATCAACAATCATCTTTGGAAAACTCAATATTCTTAAATGCATATTCCTCCACTCCATTCCCGCAGCACGGGCATTCATTCCACCGTTTATACTCTTCAAGAGTTAATTTTTTAGTTAAAAAATTAAACTCTCCCCGCTTGCCAAGCATAGTGGGTTGCATATACGGCGGCCCCACAAGCAGTTTCAGGCATTCATTGGCGGCAAATGATGCAGATATGGCCGCCAGGGGGCCAATATTACCCAGATTGCGATGTTCTTTGACTATGCGCTCCGCCCCTTCCAAGGCGTCCATGCCAACCTGTTCCATTGCGTGTGAGATACAGTAAAAACATGGCGACTCCCCAGGAATGACCGTTGGCCCCACAAGGCTGAGGTGCATATTGTAGCCGCCTGCAATGATGTACGGCACATGGCAGGCAAAGGCCGCGTCATTCACAATGGCAGATGTGTGGGAGACAGAGGGGTAATCGGCACAGTTGATCAGAACAGTCGGAGTGACTACAGCCTGCCGCAAGAGATCAACAAGTTGATGAGGGCTTTCAAGTTTGTCGCTGACCGATGTGACCGTGTAATAATTGTTTTTGCGCGCAGCGAGCATTTCAGCCAACGCCTGAGTTTTGGGAAAACCGAGGTTTCCATGGCCGAAAACAGAACGGTTCAAATTGTGCGGCTTGACAACGTCATCATCCAGCAACGAAAAATGCCGTATACCAAACTGGGCAAGAAGGGAGACCACCCAACTGCCCACTCCGCCCGCCCCGATGACGACAATATGCCCGTTGACAACCCGCTCCCATGCAGAATCCAGATGGTTGTAAGGCGCATAAGAGGCTATAAAATTTTTTACACGGCGAAAGGGATCATTTGCACGCGCCTGCACAATACGGAAGTCTTCCAACACACAGCGATCACAGAGAACTTCAAACAGCTTGTTCAGCCCCCGCACCTGTTGGTCGTTCAATCCATACTGTTGCACAAGCTTGGTAAAGGTCAGACTACCATCAAGAGCTCGTAAAATCGTTATGTAAATTTCATCCGCAAACTGCATATCGAAGCTTTGCCGAATATCAGAAAGAAAGAACTGATATCTCCCCGCTTGCGGCAAAGGAGTTAAAGAAACTGAGGGGCGTAGACGAAAATATTCCTGACTGAATTTGCTCATTGCTCTTCCTCCCCGCAGGACGGGCAATGGATATCGCGCTCCACGCTGAAAGTATCAAGACTGTAATCGTGAAAAAGAAATTCTCCACGCCCGCCACTGGCAGCCGCGCTCGCCGTATCGGGATTGATAAAATAGGAAAGCACCTCCAGCACTGCGGTTGCTGCGCTGAATGCAGACAGACTGCCAAGCCCGCCAAACCATTCGCTGCGCTCCTGCACAGGGTGCGTCACTGGCTTCCAGTTTTTCAGATTCTCATGAAAAAAGGTGGCATAGCAGTCGGCGCAGGGGGTTACGTGCGGAATCAGCAACTCACCAAGTGAAGCAAGATGCGCATCAAACCCGCCTGCCGCCACCATTGGCACGTTATGCTGCAAGGCATAGCGAGAAAGCCGGATATTGGTGTACCCGACATAAGGTTCATCAGCCGTATTGATTATGAGTGATGCGTTCTGGAGCAGCGGCTCAATTCTTGTCTGGGTAGTCAGCACAAGATCGTGTATTTGCACCTCAGGTTTGAAAGCGAGGTCATCAATCAGCTTTTTTGCAGCGATGGTCTTGGCCTTTCCCATCTCACAGCCAACGGCATACGGAGTGCGGGCCACATCATTTTTTTCAACTACGGCATAGTCCGCAATGGTAAAATGGCGAAAACCAACCATGCAAAGCTGCTGCAAAATATTGCTACCAACGGCCCCCAATCCCAATACAACAATGCAGGCATCGAAAATTCTTTTTTGCGCGGCAATTGCCAACTCTGGTTGCTTTAGAACATCCAGCAGAAAATACATCTGGCGCTTGTATTGCTCCACATACGCTGCTGGCAGCAAATCTGTTGCAATAGGATTCCCAAATGCGACAATGCCTTCCCCCTCAAGAAAGTTGAGAAAAGCTGCCGTACAGTCATCAAGATCAAGATGGGCTTGCGCCAACGATGCTTCCAAAGACTGATCCTTGGCAATCTCTTTGAGCAACACTGCAAACTGATGCCTACAAACAATTTTCAAGCGACGACGGGTGCCAAGAAACAAAAAAAGAACCTGACATTTGCCCTCGCATGGCGGGTAAATAAAAACCTCCACCCCATCGCGCAGATTCAGGGTGGAGGCTAAAAAACGCTGTTTCATGGTTTGCCCGGTTCTAGTATTGAACCTGCCCACCCTTGACAGCCAGGTACTTCTCCCAGGCTTCTGCATTTTCGACAAAGTTAGCATCAGCCGAGCACACGCGGGTGCAACAATCAGAACGGCTGCCAGAACACGTGGCCGTGTAGGCCACGCTGTCCATGCCATCTTCATCGGCAACAATGGAAAAGCCAAATTCTTCCAGATTCTTTTCTGTCTTGTTTTGCATATCTCAATCCTCAAACAGGGTTATATAAAAAACTTTAAATATCAATATGTGAAACACGCTAACAAGTCAAGAGCACAATCTCGGATAAAGTTAATTATGCCTTGTAAAAAGAAATTATTCGCAACCTATCAATCTCAGTATAGCCTAAAATACAGACATAAAACACAGTGTAACAAATGGATAACGCAACACTTATCATTCAATTAATATTATAGCTACACATTACACCATCAATACTACCTTAACATTATTCAAATAATTTTTTATACACATTAATATACACATACACCACACAGAAAAAAGGCAAAACTACCAATCCTCCTCTAAATGACGATAAATAAAGCAGAAGGGCATATTTTGACTGCACGGAGCACCACCTAACAATACAACGGACAACTGATCAAGTTTATGAATACCTTTAACTATAAAAACAGATTCATTATACATGCTAGCTGCTAGCCATTATTTATCTCCCCACCCAAGCCCCGCCGATACGTATTTTCCTCTTGCGGGCGGGGCGCTGTAATCGTAGAGATATGCAAGAGCTATACGATTGCTCCACCAAAATCATTATGAGGCCCCACATGCAGGTTTGCAAAAAATTGGCTGACGGCGTTTTGCATGTCAGCATAGCGGGCAAGATCGACACCGTGACGGCTCCGGCGCTGGACAGGGATTTGCAAGAAGACTGCGGCGCTGCGGACGAGCTGGTGCTTGATTTCAGCGAGGTGGACTATATTTCAAGCGCAGGCCTGCGCATTTTGCTGCGCCTGCACAAGCGCATGGTTCAGCGCAAGGGAATGCGCATCATCCACGCCAATGAAACCGTGAGAGAAGTGTTCAGCATCACAGGTTTTGTGGATCTGTTTACCATAGAATAGCCGCACACCCGCAAGCCCGCGCCGCCAGGTTCGGGCTTTCCTCATGCTGAGCGGGCAAGCCCGCAAAGGCGGGCCGCCATGCACAAATTATTTCACAAATGGCTTTTTATCTGCATCTTTCCTGCCTTTTGCCTCACACTTGCCGCATCCTACCTGTTGCAGACCCGGCAGGCCGAAGAAAACGCCCGCCATATGCTTTCCAGCAACCTGGACGATGGGGAAAAATATCTGCGCATGGTCATCACCAATGCCGCCTACATCCGCGAAATTTCGGATGCTGGCGCGCTGGCCAAGGCGCGGGCCTTTGCGGCCATAATCACGCAAAACCCAAACATCCTTAACGTCCCAACCATCTTACACTTTTTGCGCAAACTGCTGGATGTGGAAGAGCTGAACGTTGCGGATGACCGGGGCGTGATCATAGCCTCCACGGGCCCCTTTGCGGACTACGACATGGCGTCCTCGCCGCAGTCTGCGGCATTTTTGCCAGCCCTGCGCGATCTGGATTTTGCCCTTGTGCAGGATATTGAAGAGCGCGGCGCAGACCACGAACCCTTTCAGTATGCTGGTGTGGCCCGCCGCGACTGCACTGGCATTGTGCAGATCGGCTATTCACCCAAGCGACTGACAGCCGCCTTGCGCTCCGCTGCGGTGGATCAAATCGCACCGCGCTACCATATTGGCTCCAACGGTTTTATGGCCATCGCCATTTACGGAGCCGTCATCAGCACGGGCAACGAGACCGCTGTTCCCCTTGGGGCGAATGTGGACGCCCTCGGCCTCATACAGCCAGAAGGCAAGGGGCTGGTTTCCATTCTCGGCAAGCAGTACATCTGCCAGAGCATCGAGGTGGAGGGCTACACCCTCTTTGCCCTGCTGCCCCGCAGCGAGGTATTTTTTTCGCGCGACAGCATGCTCCTGTACATCGCGGCCTGCAATATGGCGCTGTTTGCCGTGATTTTCTGGATGGTGTCGCATCTGGTCAAACGGCTGGTTATCAACGATGTATACCGCGTCAACGAAGACCTGCAAAAAATCACGTCCGGCAATCTGGATGTGGTGCTCAACGAGCGCACCACGCCGGAATTCGGGCTGCTCTCGGACGGCATCAACAAGACCGTGCAGAGCCTCAAGGCGGCCATCAGCGCCGCAGCGGGCCGCATAGACGCAGAGCTGGAATTTGCCCGCGCCATCCAGTGCTCCTCGCTGCCAAGCGTTTTCCCCGCCTATCCAGAGCGGGAAGACTTTGACATTTTTGCCGTCATGCGCGCCGCCAAGGTGGTGGGCGGCGATTTTTACGACTTCTATCTGCGGGATAAAAACCAGCTTGTGATTGTGGTGGCCGATGTGGCGGACAAGGGCATCGGCGCGGCCCTGTTTATGATGACGGCCAAGACCCTCATCAAGAGCCTTGCGGAATCGGGCCTTTCCCCGGCAGAGATTTTCACGCAGGCCAACAAACGCATCACGGCGCACAATGATCAGGATATCTTTCTCACTGCCTTTCTGGCTGTGCTCGACCTCACCACCGGGCGGCTGATCTGCGCCAATGCCGGGCATGAGCATCCGCTGGTATTCAAACACGCCGAAGGCCGCTACGCATGGCTTGAAGCAGGCCATGGCCTGCCGCTGGGGGCAATGCCCAATTCTCGGTACAAGGAGCAGACCTTCCAGATTGCCCCCGGCGACCGTCTGCTGCTCTATACTGATGGCGTCAGCGAGGCGGAAAACAGCCGGGGCGAACGTCTTGGCCTCAGCGGCATAGAAAGCGCCGTGATGGGTACCGAGCGTATGGATGCGGAGCAGACCGTGCAGGCCCTGCTGCGTCGGGTGGACGACTTTGCCGCTGGCGTTGAGCAGGCGGACGACATCACCATTCTGGCGCTGGAATTTACTGGTCTGGCTTGGGATGAACTGCTCATAACGGCGGATGACGCTCATCTGGAAACTCTGCTGGCCTTTCTGGAAGAAAAGCTCAAGGTCGCCCAGTGCCCTGCCGCCACCCTGCCAATGCTGCTGGTTACTGCGGAAGAAGTCTTTGCCAACATTGCCCACTATGCCTATGCCCCGGATCAGGGAACAGTGCTGGTGCGCTGTCGGGCGCGCTCCGGGCCTTTCCAGGCCGTGATGCAGTTTCAGGATACAGGCCGCCCCTTCAACCCCCTTCACCAGCCGGACCCGGATACAAGCCTGCCCGCCGAGCAGCGCCGCGAGGGAGGCCTGGGCATTGCCATGATGCGCAAGATCATGAGCAGGATGGAATATGCCCGCACCGCGGACGGCAAGAACATTTTAACCCTCTGGAAACAGGAAGACGCCTGAGTCCGGGGCCTGGCTGGGTCCGTCTGATTTAGCCCACGCCAGCCTACCGCATCAGGTGCGGTATCTTCGCGGGTTGCCGATTCTGCCAATGCCCATAGGGAGTAGCATCATGGAAGCAAAAAAAGCCATCATCGAGACAGTGGCAGAATACCTTGCCCCCCTCTTCGGCCCAGCCACAGAAATTCTGGACGATGACTACACCAAAGAAAATTTTGAAGACCTCGCCGAGATGAACGGCAGGCGCTTTATGCTGCGGGTCGCCCTTACCGGCCAACCGGAGGATGAAGTGTACCTCTTCCGCGCCATTCCGTTTACAGAAACGGAGCAGGCCATTGCCCGAACCATCCTTGATGAATGGGAAAAAATCTTCACCACGCCCCATATAGATGATTACGCCGCTGTGTGCATACGGCAGGCGCAGATCATCGGCATTGCCAAAATACTCTCGCCAGAGCGCCACACAACGGTGCTGCGCATGCTGAATCTGCTGTCGTTCTGGTCGAGTGAAACGTATGAAGGCGACAAGATCTCCTTCTGCGTGGGCATTGACGAAGACGACCTCCGCCCCGGCAGCGTGAATTTTTTTGATGCCTGCAAGGAAGACTACGCCAAGGTGCTCACCTCCGGCTGCGACACCCTGCTTGTGTGCAATGCAGAGGGCGGCATAACCGCCTACTGCGAGGCGGCATTGCCCGCAGAGGCCGAGGCGGCCCATGTTTACGCGCCTCTGTCCTTTCTGCCCGTGGCCTATTGGACATCACAAAACAGGTGCGCCTTTTGCCTCAGCAGAAACGGCGACATCCTCATCTTCAAAAACAGGCAGTTATTTTTTGCTAAAAGGCGCGGCAAGTGGCTGCATTTTTCGCATCAGGCCTACCTTGCCGAGCTTGGCTATCAGGGGCAAGGCGGCAGCAGGGGCACCATTGAGGCGCTGTACCTGAGCCTGCTCGACGTTTCATTCAGGCACAAGGGCGCGTGTATCGGCTTTTTCCGCACAAATGCCGTTACTCCGTGGATGATAAACGAGCGCCGCAATCAGCGCATTGGGCAGAACATTTCTCAGGATGAACTGGTGCGTATTTCGCAAGACAGGCTGCACGACTACCTGAACGAAATAGTCAGCCAGGGCGACATGCTAGGGCACGATGCCAGCAGCAAAACCGCACTGCTGCGCTCGGCCCTGCCAAGCCTGAATTTTGCGCAGATTCCGCGCAAGCTGCGGGCCGAACTTCTTTCCATTGATGGCGCAACCCTGATCTTTGACGATGGCAGCGTTTTTGCGGTGGGGGCTATCCTCAAGATTCCCGGCGGCAGCAGCAGCGGTGGGCGCAAGGCGGCAGCCATGACCCTGGCCGAGCACGGCATCGGCATCAAGGTTTCCAACGATGGGCATATCACGGCCTGGAGCCGGAGAGCCGAGGAGGGGCAGGCCCTGTTTGAAATAGGTTAAGGCGCGGCCAATTTTAAGGCGGCTGGAAAAAACGTTCTTTTATGCGCCTGCCAGTGCGGTTTGTGTGCTCAAACGAGAATAACCGCTCCACCCGGCGATTTTTTTGTCTTGTCATGAAGTTCCCACTGAGGTAAATTAGTGAACAGAGGCTTTTTTATTTTTCTCTCCCGCTTTTTTTGCTTGCCAAGGACTCGGATTCCTAGTATGCATCCTCTTTCAACGATTGGTGCGGGAGGCTCCTTTCTGTTTTTCAATAACTTACTGACCAAGCATATATATTAAAGGTAATGCCCTGACCCCAGCCCTGTTTACCCAGACAGGGATGGGTTTTTTACGCCTTGCCCGCAGTAAGTTCTTTTTAGCCTTCCCACCAGATTACGCTTTCAGGGTGCAGTGACAGCAAGTTTTTTGCCCGCCGGCTTAGGCATGCTGATTTGTCTCGCGCAGCCGGGGCGCAACCGCTACCTATCTTGAGGTACCCATGGGCCAGCTCACCAAACAGTTCGGCAAGATCAAGGTTTCCCTCCCTATCCCACATCTGCTGAATCTGCAGATAGATTCTTACCAGAAATTCCTTCAGGAAGGCGTTTCAGATGCCGACCGCAGCCCAGAGGAAGGGCTGGAAGGTGTGTTCCACACCGTCTTCCCCATTGAGGATTTCAATAAGACCGCCAGTCTTGAGTTCGTCAGCTATGAAATCGGCGAACCCAAGTACGACCAGGCCGAGTGCATTTCCAAGGGGCTGACCTACGAGGCACCCATGCGCATCAAGGTGCGCCTGGTTGTCTATGACACCGATGAAGCTTCGGGCAACCGCACCATCCGCGACATCAAAGAGCAGGATATCTATTTTGGCACCCTGCCCCTGATGACGGAAAAGGGCACGTTTATCATCAACGGCACCGAGCGCGTCATCGTTAACCAGTTGCAGCGCTCGCCGGGCATCATCTTTGAGCACGACGGCGGCAAGACCCACACCAGCCGCAAAGTGCTCTACTCCTGCCGCATCATCCCCATGCGCGGCTCGTGGCTCGACTTTGACTTCGACCACAAGGATATTCTGTACGTCCGCATCGACCGCCGCCGCAAGATGCCTGCCACCATCCTGTTCAAGGCCATGGGCATGAGCAAGGAGCAGATTCTTGAATACTTCTACTCGCAGGAGCACTACCGCATTGAGTCGGCCAGCAGCCTGTTCTGGGAAGTGCGCAAGGACCTGTACCGCAAGGACAACGCCTACGCCGACATCATCGATGCGCAGGGCAATGTCATTGTCAAGGCTGGCAAGCCCATCACCAAGCGCAGCTGGCGCCTGATCTGCGAAGCGGGCATTGAAGCTATTGAAGTTCGCCCCGACACGCTGGACGCCATGTTCCTGGCTTTGGACGTGGCCGATCCCAAGACCGGCGAAGTGCTGGCCGAAGCCGCGGACGAAATCACCGCAGGCCTGCTCGACCGCTTCCGCGAAGCGGGCATCACGCGCATTGCCGTGCTGCACACCAAGGGCACGGATACGTCTTCGTCCATCCGCGATACTCTGGTTCAGGATCGCATCCCCGACCAGCAGAAAGCGCAGGAAGAAATCTACCGTCGTCTGCGTCCGTCTTCTCCGCCTACCCCGGAAATTGCGGCCAGCTTCTTTGACAACCTGTTCCGCAACGGCGACTACTATGACCTGTCGCCCGTGGGCCGCTATAAACTCAACCAGCGTCTGAGCCTGGATGAGGCTGACGACCTGCGTACGCTGACCGACCACGACATCCTCACCGCCATCAAGGTGTTGGTGCAGTTGAAGGACAGCCACGGCCCCGCCGATGATATCGACCACCTTGGCAACCGCCGTGTGCGTCTGGTGGGCGAACTGGTGGAAAACCAGTACCGCATCGGCCTTGTGCGTATGGAACGCGCCATCAAGGAGCGCATGAGCCTTCAGGAAATTTCCACGCTCATGCCCCACGACCTTATCAATCCCAAGCCTGTGGCGGCTGTGCTGAAAGAATTCTTCGGCACCTCGCAGCTTTCGCAGTTTATGGATCAGACCAACTCGCTCTCCGAAGTGACGCACAAGCGCCGCCTTTCGGCTCTGGGCCCCGGCGGTCTTACCCGTGAACGCGCGGGCTTTGAAGTGCGCGACGTGCACACCTCGCACTATGGCCGCATCTGCCCCATTGAAACGCCTGAAGGCCCGAACATCGGTCTGATCGTTTCGCTGACAACCTTTGCCAAGGTGAACGACTACGGCTTTATCGAAACGCCTTACCGCGTTGTGCGCAATGCCCGCGTTACCAATGATGTGGTGCACCTCGATGCATCCCGCGAAGGCGGTCAGGTTGTGGCCCAGGCCAACGCCCGCACCGACGCCGATGGCAATCTGCTTGACGAATACGTTACCGTGCGCGTCAAGGGCGAAGTGGAAATGAACCTGCGTGAAGAAGTGACCCTGATGGACATTTCGCCCAGCCAGATGGTCTCCATCTCTGCCGCGCTCATTCCCTTCCTGGAACACGACGACGCCAACCGCGCGCTCATGGGTTCAAACATGCAGCGTCAGGCCGTGCCGCTTCTGCGCGCCGAAAAACCCCTGGTGGGCACCGGCATGGAAGTGGACGTGGCCCGCGACTCCGGCGCGTGCATCGTGGCTCCCGCTCCGGGCAAGGTGGAATATGTGGACGCCGACCGCCTCATCGTTTCGTACGAAGGCGATGTGTTCCCCAAGCAGGGTGGCGTGCGCGCCTATGATCTGCTGAAGTTCCACAAGTCCAACCAGAACTCCTGCTTTGGGCAAAAGCCCACCTGCTACCCCGGCATGCCCGTGAAAAAGGGCCAGATTCTGGCTGACGGCCCCGGTATTGACGAAGGCGAACTGGCCCTCGGCAAAAACCTGGTGGTCGCCTTCATGCCCTGGTGCGGTTACAACTACGAAGACTCCATCCTCATTTCCGAGCGCACCGTTCGCGAGGATACCTTTACCTCCATTCATATTGAAGAATTCGAGGTAGTGGCCCGCGATACCAAGCTTGGACCGGAGGAAATCACTCGCGATATTCCCAACGTCAGCGAAGAAATGCTGCGCAACCTGGACGAAAGCGGCATCATCCGCATCGGCGCAGCGGTCAAGCCCGACGATATCCTTGTGGGCAAGATCACGCCCAAGGGCGAAACCCAGCTTACCCCTGAAGAAAAGCTGCTTCGCGCCATCTTCGGCGAGAAGGCGCGGGATGTGAAAAACACCTCCCTCAAGGTTCCCCCGGGAGTGGAAGGCACCATCATTGACGTGAAGGTCTTCAACCGCCGCTCCGGCGAGAAGGACGACCGCACGCTGACCATTGAAAGCCACGACACATCCGTGCTGGACCAGAAGGAATCTGATCACCTTCGCGCTTTGTCCGACCGCACCCGCGTTCAGATTGCCCCGCATGTGCTGGGCAAGCAGATCGCAGCCGCAGTGCCTGGCAAGAAGAAGGGCGAAGTGCTGGCCGAAGTGGGCGCAGCCCTGACTGAAGACGTGCTTGAACAGATCCCCGTGAAGAAACTCGCGGGCCTGTTCAAAAGCAAGGAAGTCAACGACGCCGTGGCCGATGTGCTCAAGTCTTACGACCAGCAGGTTGAATACCTGAAGGCCATTTACGACTCCAAGCGCGAAAAGGTTACGGAAGGCGATGATCTGCCCCCTGGCGTCATCAAGATGGTCAAGGTGCACATCGCCATCAAGCGTAAGCTCTCTGTGGGCGATAAAATGGCTGGCCGCCACGGTAACAAGGGTGTTGTTTCCTGCATTCTGCCGGAAGAAGACATGCCGTTCTTTGCCGACGGTCGCCCCGTGGACATCGTGTTGAACCCCCTGGGCGTGCCTTCACGTATGAACATCGGGCAGATCATGGAAACCCACCTTGGGTGGGGCGCCAAGGAACTGGGTCGGCAGCTGGCCGAACTGGTTGACTCCGGCGCGGCCATGCAGGTTGTGCGCGAAGAATTGAAGGGCGTTTACAATTCGCCTGAAATCAACGCCCTTGTGGACAGCATGAACGATGAGGAATTCAAGGCCTCCGCCCTCAAGCTGCGCAACGGCATTGTTACCAAGACCCCGGTGTTCGACGGCGCGACCGAAGAAGAAATCTGGGGCTGGATGGACAAGGCTGGTCTTGCCAACGACGGCAAAACCACCCTGTACGATGGCCGCACGGGTGTTCCCTTCAAGAACCGCGTGACCACGGGCGTCATGTACATGCTCAAACTGCACCACTTGGTTGACGAAAAAATCCATGCCCGTTCCACTGGCCCCTACTCGCTGGTGACGCAGCAGCCCCTCGGCGGTAAAGCCCAGTTCGGTGGTCAGCGTCTTGGCGAAATGGAAGTGTGGGCTCTGGAGGCTTACGGCGCGGCCTATTTGCTGCAGGAATTCCTTACGGTCAAGTCGGACGACGTGACCGGGCGCGTGAAGATGTACGAAAAGATCGTCAAGGGCGACAACTTCCTTGAAGCCGGTCTGCCCGAATCCTTCAACGTGTTGGTGAAGGAACTCATGAGCCTTGGCCTCAACGTGACCCTGCATCAGGAAGAAGGCAAGAAAAAGCCCAAACGCGTGGGCTATATGAAAGAACGCGAGGAAGAGGCGTAACAGCCCCTTTCTGCGGCCCCGGAAACGCGTTGCGTTGGCCGTGAGCGGTTATGCCTCTCACGGCCAACGACAGCATGGCTAACGATTTCAACGAGCTTTTTACAAAGCAAGGTATACTATGAGCCTGGACGATCTTTTCACCGCACGCGGCGCGTCGACCAACGTGACGAACATCCGCAACCTGAAAGCCATCCAGATTTCCATCGCATCGCCCGAGGCCATTCGTGAATGGTCTTACGGCGAAGTGAAAAAGCCGGAAACCATCAATTATCGTACCTTCAAGCCGGAGCGCGACGGCCTGTTCTGCGCCAAGATATTCGGCCCCGTGAAGGACTATGAATGCAACTGCGGCAAATACAAGCGCATGAAGCACCGCGGCATCGTCTGCGAAAAGTGCGGCGTTGAAGTTATTGCCTCCAAGGTGCGCCGCGAGCGCATGGGCCACATTGAGCTGGCTGCGCCCGTTGCCCACATCTGGTTTTTGAAGACCCTGCCTTCCAAGATCGGCACCCTGCTCGACATGACCATGGCCGATCTGGAAAAGGTGCTGTATTTCGACTCCTACATCGTTCTTGATCCCGGTCAGACCAATCTGCAGAAGCGTCAGGTCATTTCTGAAGACCAGTACCTCCAGATTCTTGACCACTATGGCACGGACGAAGTTCTGACCGTGGGCATGGGCGCCGAAGCCGTGCGCAGCCTGCTGGAAGAGCTGGAGCTGGAAAAGCTGCGCGCCGAACTGCGCGAAGAAGGCGAATCCACCAAGAGCCAGACCAAGAAGAAAAAGATCACCAAGCGCCTCAAGATTGTCGAAGCTTTCCTTGAGTCGGACAACAAGCCCGAATGGATGATCATGGAAGTCATTCCTGTCATCCCGCCGGAACTGCGTCCTCTGGTGCCGCTGGACGGTGGCCGCTTTGCCACCTCTGACCTCAACGACCTTTACCGTCGTGTGATCAACCGCAACAACCGTCTGAAACGGCTGATGGAACTGGGCGCGCCCGAAATCATCATCCGCAACGAAAAGCGCATGCTTCAGGAAGCTGTGGACGCGCTCTTCGACAACGGTCGTCGTGGCCGCGCCATTGCAGGCACCAACGGTCGCCCGCTCAAGTCGCTTTCCGACATGATCAAGGGCAAGCAGGGCCGCTTCCGTCAGAACCTGCTCGGCAAGCGCGTTGACTACTCCGGCCGTTCGGTTATTACCGTTGGCCCTTACCTCAAGCTGCACCAGTGCGGTTTGCCCAAAAAGATGGCTCTTGAGCTGTTCAAGCCCTTCATCTATGCCGAACTTGAAAAAAGAGGCCACGCCTCCACAATCAAGAGCGCCAAAAAGATGGTGGAGCGTGAAGAGCTGGTAGTGTGGGATATCCTTTCGGAAGTGGTGCGCGAATACCCCATTCTGCTCAACCGCGCCCCTACCCTGCACCGTCTGGGCATTCAGGCCTTTGAACCCCTGCTGGTCGAAGGCAAGGCCATCCGTCTGCATCCGCTCGTCTGCTCGGCCTACAACGCCGACTTTGACGGTGACCAGATGGCCGTGCACATTCCCCTTTCGGTGGAAGCGCAGATCGAATGCCGCGTGCTCATGATGAGCACCAACAACATTCTCTCGCCCGCCAACGGCGGCCCTGTCATTGTGCCTTCTCAGGATATCGTGCTTGGTCTGTACTACATGACCGCCGAGCGCAGCTTTGAGCAGGGCGAAGGCATGAGCTTCTGCGCCCCCTGGGAAGTGGAAGCCGCCTATGACGGCGGACAGGTTTCGCTGCATGCCCGCGTCAAGGTGCGCATGCCCGATGGTCACATGTACGACACGACCCCCGGCCGCGTGCTGGTGAGCGACATCCTGCCCGAAAAGCTGGGCTTCGAAAACGTCAACTGCGTGCTCACCAAGAAGAACATTGCGCGTCTCGTGGGCGCGGCCTACCGGCAATGCGGCATCAAGGCCACGGTCATTCTGTGCGACCGCCTCAAGGACATGGGTTACGAATTCGCCACCAGGGCGGGCGTGACCATCGGCGTGAAAGACCTCACCATTCCTGAAAGCAAGAAGCACATTCTGGCTGCCTCGCAGGCGGAAGTGGACGACATTGAACATCAGTACCGCGACGGTATCATCACCCGTACTGAAAAGTACAACAAGGTGGTTGACGTGTGGACCAAGGCCACACAGGACGTCTCGGCAGAGATGATCAAGGATATCTCCTACGACATCCTCACTGATCCCAAAACCGGCAAGCAGGAAAAGAACCAGAGCTTCAACCCGATCTTCATGATGTCCAATTCGGGCGCTCGTGGTAACCAGGACCAGATGCGTCAGCTCGCAGGCATGCGTGGTCTTATGGCCAAGCCTTCTGGTGAAATCATTGAAACGCCTATCACATCTTCGTTCCGCGAAGGTCTGTCGGTGTTGCAGTACTTCACCTCCACCCACGGTGCTCGTAAGGGTCTCGCCGATACCGCCCTCAAGACGGCCAACTCCGGTTACCTTACCCGCCGTCTGGTTGATGTTGTGCAGGACGTTATTGTCTGCGAACACGACTGCGGCACTGTGGACGGCATCGAACTGACTCACCTCAAGGACGGCGGCGATATCAAAACCCCGCTGGCCGAGCGCGTCATTGGCCGTGTGCTGCTCTACCCCGTGTTTGATCCCGATGATCCAAACACCGTGCTGATGCCCGAAAACACGCTTATTGAGGAAAAGGAAGCCCAGCTTATCAGCGACAAGGGCATTTCCTCCATCACCGTGCGCTCGCCCCTTACCTGCCAGGCCGAACGCGGCATCTGCGCCCTCTGCTACGGGCGTGACCTTGCCCGCGGGCACCTGGTCAACACGGGCGAAACCGTGGGTATCATCGCGGCCCAGTCCATCGGTGAACCTGGCACGCAGCTTACCATGCGTACCTTCCACATCGGTGGTACCGCCTCGAGCACTATTGAAAAGAACAAGTTTGAAGCCCAGAACGCGGGTCGCGTTATCCTGAACCGCGTGCGCGCCGTCACCAACCGCGACGGCGTGGAACTGGTGCTCGGCAAGAGCGGCCAGCTCACTATTGTGGACGCTCAGGGCCGCGAACGCGAAAAATACATTCTGCCCAACGGCGCACGCCTGCTTGTCCATGACGGGCAGGAAGTGACCAAGGGCGTTGTGCTGGCCGAATGGGATCCGTTCAACGAACCCTTTGTCTGCGAAGAAGAAGGCGTTATCCGTTTTACGGACATCATCGACGGCAAGACCGTGCAGGAAAAGGTGGACGATATTACCCGTCAGGCATCCCTGACCATTATGGAATACCGCACCACCAACTTCCGCCCGTCCATTTCCATCTGCGATGAACACGGCAGCGTCAAAAAGCGCAGCCACGGCGGCACGGCGGCGGTCTACACCCTGCCCGTCGGCTCCATCATCATGATCAAGGACGGCGCAGACATTCAGGCCGGCGACATCATCGCCCGTAAGCCCCGCGAAACATCCAAGACCAAGGATATCGTGGGTGGTCTTCCGCGCGTGGCCGAGCTCTTTGAAGTTCGCAAGCCCAAGGACATGGCCGTGGTTTCCGAAATCGCGGGTACTGTCACCTACGCTGGCGAATCCAAGGGCAAGCGCAAGCTGGTGGTTACGCCTGAGATCGGCGAGGCCAAGGAATACCTGGTACCCAAGGGCAAGCACATTACCGCTGCCGACGGCGACTTTGTGGAAGCGGGCGATCCGCTGACCGAAGGCTACCCCGAACTGCACGATATTCTGCGCACTCGTGGCGAAAAGTACCTTGCCCGCTACCTCGTGGACGAAATCCAGGAAGTGTACCGCTTCCAGGGCGTGGGTATCGACGACAAGCACATCGAAGTTATTGTGCGTCAGATGCTCAAGAAGGTTACGGTTCTCGATTGCGGCGGCACCAGCTTCCTCGTGGGCGAGCAGGTGGACAAGGCCGAGTTCAGGGCTGAAAACCAGAAGGTCATTGCCGAAGGCCGTGTGCCAGCGACAGCGGAACCGCTGGTGCTGGGTATCACCCAGGCTTCGTTGACCACCTCTTCGTTCATTTCGGCGGCCTCTTTCCAGGAAACCACCAAGGTGCTTACCGAGGCGTCGCTCAAGGGCAAGATGGACTACCTGCGCGGCCTTAAGGAAAACGTCATTGTGGGTCGCCTCATTCCTGCCGGTACCGGCTACCGCGAATACGTCAACGGCGATATCGTGGTTCCCGACCAGAAGGAACGTCCCGACAAGTTCCTTGAAGACCTTGAAGAAAATCCTGTTCTGGTTGACCTGAACAACTAGGCAGACAGAATAAACCGGGCCATGGCCTGGAGACTGATAGCCCCCTTTGGAAGTTCACTTCCGAAGGGGGCTTTGCGTTGGCGCGCGTGAGAGCCAGCGGGGCATCAACGTCTACGCACTGGCCCGTCCACGGCCTGTATACGGCCTGTATACGGCCTGCTGCCTCCACGGAGGCAGTTTCACCCACGGCATGCCCCTCTTGCCGCAGTAAACTTCTCTATTCCAAAATCCTGCCACCACATGTTGCTTGTCGCCTCAGGTGCCAGCCACATCAGCCAAGGCCTCCTCACGCCACACACTAGCCCCTAGAACAGTCCAATCAGGTTCACAGGAAGCACAATCCATATTGAGCGCCATAAATAAAGCCGCCCCCCTTTATACACGCAAGCGCCTGCAGTTATGCGTTGTGCAGATTATCAAGATGCTAACCGGGCATTTGCGTTGCGGATATTTTAAGATTGTACACACAAACACCATTACTTATAGAAACAATAAGCAATCTTTTAACTACGTTTATACGCAAATCATCTACACTTCTTCATCAAAATATTTTTTAAAACATTAATTGTATCGTTTTACTATGCAATGGCAGTGTTTATTACAATATCAATACATTAGCTTTTACGCCGATTGTGCATTTTTTCTCATTCAAAATAGATTGTCAATCCTTTCAGTAGTTGAGCTTAACTTGAAGTTTTTTGCATAAAAAAATCCATACCTCGTTGACACAGTATCTTTAATATGAGAATAGTTTTGTACGGATTAATTACATCAAGTTTTTTATTAATTAATTGCTCTTTTTAACCGCCTCATATAGACTGGGGCGCGACTGCGGAAGACGCAGGGGGTTGTTATGTCAGCTTTGTCAGAACGCGATTATCTGGCCGATGAAATTTGCGAACTGTTCACCAAGCTCACAGGCGATGCGTATGCCGAAGACATGGCACGTGCGCGCAAGCTGGCCGAAGGGGGAAACCCTCACGATCACTGGCTGCACACCACCAGGCTTGACTACGAATCGCGCCTCTTCATGTACATGGCGGCGGCTTTTGCCATGCGTTGCATGAAGGGCGAACCCTACAAGTGCGCCGTCTTCATGCGCAGCGCGGCCGAGGCCCTTAGCCAGCCCCAGGACTAGGCGAATGTCGACAACGGGAAATCCCGACGCATGTGCGCGGGATTTCCCCAATTGTGCCCGGCACAATTCAGGCCGGGAAAACACCAGCTGGATTTTGTCAGGAAGCAAGGATCCATCATGCGGGAAAAACTTATCAGATTCAGAACCACTCTCCCCTGCCTGTTATTATTGATCTGCGGCCTGGCGGCTTTGCCCGGCGCGGCGTGTGGCAACGAGCTTGTGCCCGTTACCACGCCCGCAGTGAGCAAGCCAGAGATGCCCAAGGTCTTTTTTCCCCATGACAAGCATGTGGACGCAGTGGAGGCCAAGAACGGCGACTGTTCAACCTGCCACAACATGACAGATGCAGGCATGTCTGAAACCCTCAAGGACGTAACATCGGTTCCGGCGAAAAAGCAGGTTGCTTACATGCACACCGCCTGTACCGATTGCCACGTCAAAGCTGGCAAGGGCCCGCGTCTTGTGGACTGCCGAGTCTGCCACAGCGAACGCACCGCATCTGAGTTTGCCGGCAAGAAGAAATAGCCAGTAGGCTCAAGGTACACCGAAGAATACGTTAGGAGGCAGATCAGATGCTGGATTTCATTACCGGACCACTTTTCATTATTTCAATTGCCGTATTTGTTGTCGGCCTGCTTGCACGCGCCGTCTTGTATGTGCGCGGCCTTGATGCCCGCCTTGAGCGGGTGGCATACAGCTATCATACCGAGCGCTCCATCCCGGGTGCGCTTGCTTCCATTTTCAAATGGCTTATCCCTGGCGGCACCAGCGGCTGGCGCGCCCAGCCGGTTGCCACCATTCTTTTCTTTCTTTTGCATTTCGGCGCTGTGCTTATACCGCTGTTTCTTCTTGGGCACACGGTTTTGCTTGAAACCTATGTGGGCATAAGCCTGCCGTCGCTTCCCGGCGGCGTTGCCGATGTGCTTGCCATCATGGCTCTTTCCGGCATTGTTCTGCTCGCACTGCGGCGTCTTGCATCACCGGCGCTCAGGCAGCTCAACAGCGGCCAGGATTGGCTTATTCTGCTTTTGACCTTTCTGCCCTTTGCCACGGGTCTTATGGCGCGCCTTGACGGCGGCGCCTACCAGACGTGGATGATAGCCCATGTGCTCAGCGGCGAACTGTTTCTTCTGCTGGCCCCCTTCACCAAGCTTTCGCACATTGCCCTCTTCTTTATGTCCCGTGCGCAGATCGGCATGGACTTTGCCATTAAAAGAGGCGGCGCAACGCGCGGCGGCGCTTTCCCCTGGTAATCGGGGCAAACGAATTATCTTTTCGCCTGAAAGGAGCGAACCATGTCCGAATTGCTGTGCACCCCAACCCCCGTCACCACCAAGGAAGGTATCCTTGATCTGCTGAAGGACAAGGGCGGGGCGCAATATTATGCCCAGATGAAGGAACTGAAGGTCGATCAGGAAGCCCTGGCCCGCGACCTCGAGCAAACCTGCAAATCGCGCACCCGCACATGGCTCAGCGTCTGTGCGCACTGCGCCATGTGCGCGGATAGCTGCTTTTTCTACCGCACCAACAACAACGATCCCACGCAGATTCCCTCGTACAAGATTCAGGCGACGCTGGGCGAGCTGCTGCGCCGCAAGGGCAAGGTTGACGCCGCGTTCATGATCAAATGCATGGACGCTGCCTGGGGCAAGTGCACCTGCTGCAACCGCTGCGCCGTTTACTGCCCGCACGGCATTGATACGGGCGTTATGTTCAGCTATTTGCGCGGCATCCTCTTCAAGCACGGCTTCATCCCGTGGGAAATGAAAATCGGCTCCGGCATGCACCGCGTTTACGGAGCGCAGATGGACGTGACCGAAGAAGACTGGGTTGAAACCTGCGAATGGATGGTCGAAGAACAGCAGGATGAATGGCCTGACCTGGAAATCCCTGTTGAAAAAGACAACGCGGACGTCATGTACATTCTCAACGCCCGCGAAGTGAAGCACTATCCTGAAGATATCGCTCAGGCCGCCATTCTCTTTCACGTTACAGACACCAACTGGACAGTGCCGCGCGAAGGCTGGGAGAACACCTCTCTCACCATGTTCGCTGGCGACTGGGAAGGCTGCGCGCAGAACGTCAAACGCATCTACGCCGCCATTGAGCGCCTCAAGCCCAAGGTGGTTGTAGGCACGGAATGCGGCCACGCCCACCGCGCCACCGTTGTTGAAGGCCCCTACTGGGCCGGACGCGAAAGCGGTGATCCGCCGGTGCGGTTCATGCATTATGTGGAATGGGTTGCAGAAATGTTGCGCACGGGCAAGATCAAGATTGACCCTGCCAAAAAGCTCAAGATGCCCTGCACCCTTCAGGATTCGTGCAACTATGTGCGCAGCCACGGGCTTGGCAAGGCCACGCGCGAAATCATGAGCTACATTGCGGAAGACTTCCGCGAAATGGACCCCAAGGGCGACCACAACTTCTGCTGCGGTGGCGGCGGCGGCCTTAACGGCATTGGCCTGTACCGCAAAGAGCGCAACGTGGGCCTGAAAAACAAGCTGGACCAGATCAAGGCAACCGGCGCGGAACTGGTCATAAGCCCCTGCCATAACTGCTGGGACGCCATCCGCGACATGATGGAAGTCTACGAGGAACACAACATCAAGTGGTCGTTCCTCAAGCCGCTGCTGGTTGATATGATGATCATTCCGGATCACATCAACCACAACGAAGTATAAAAAAATGGGCCGTCTGTGCGGCAGACGGCCCAACAAAACAAGAGTTCCTCAAAAGAACCTGAAAAAACTCGCCGTCTGCCGCGCCAGCATTTGTCCTTTTGCCTGACGCGGATAACGGAGCGAACCACAGCCCTGACGGTCGGGTACTATCCCAGCCCGACCGTCAGGCGAGTATCAAACAAAAGCGCTATGCCATTGCGGCGCTGACGGTAGAAAGCAGCGCTTCGCTCGAACAGTTTTTTGAAAGAACGGGAATCCCCGTTCCAAAGCTCACAGGCCGGGGCCCAACAGATGTGCACACCACCGCCGGAAGCGACCTGGTGTTCGCATTGCGACGCAAACGACTGTACATGATGGTGCCGGATGTTCCCTCCAGCTCCACATCAAAAACAACGCAGTCGGGCCTGTCGCTGGCAATTTGGGCCAGGCTTTCAGCACAGGTGCTGGCGGTGCTTACCCGGTAATTACACTGCTGAAGGGTTTGGGACAGTCTGCTTTGGCTTTCGGCATCGCTGTCTACCAAGAGAATATGCTTTTGCATTGGTGCCTCCGAAGTCGGTCTCCGGCAGAAGCGGAGAAGAAGGTTGCGCCACCCTGCGGCGGGCGGCTTGCCGCGGCGCTGAAGCACTACTCTGTCGAACGGAACTGAGAGTCACAGCTTCGAGCGAACTGTTCATGGAACGGGCGACCATATCCCAGGCGTCCAGCGCAGTTTTGCCTCTGGGGGCAACATTGCTGACACCAGGCAGGGAAATGCCGCCTTCAACTGCAATGATTATGTCGGCGAGCGTTATCTCATCAGGGGTGCGCGCCAGCATGTGGCCTCCGGCAATGCCACGAACGCTTTTGACAATGCCCTCAGACTGAAGCAGCCGCATGATTTTTTGAACAAACTTTTCAGATATGCCGGTGCAGACCGAAAGTTCGGACGCAGAGGCAGGGATTTCGTCATCTTGTTCAGAAAGGCACAATAACAAGTGCAAAGCATGGCAGGCCATTGTCGAAATACGCATAGTCATTCCTTATTTTGCAGGAGACAATAACTATCTCTAAACTGTATCTGTCTAATTTAGACTGTTCTGCTCAACTTTTTAGCGCACCAAAATGATGGCGTCAAGCGGGTACCGGCGGGCCCAAATGAACGTCACCGCCCAAATTTCGCCATGCTTTCAATGATGTGAATAGTTTCGCAACCTTTTGACGAAGAAAAAAAAATACTGCCCATAGCAAATATAATGTGTTAGTTTTGTGCGTCATTAGTCATAGCTAGCCGCAGCATCGGCGCAGAGACGCCGGCAGTCATGGCAGATGGAAACTATTCAATCTGCACACAAGAGGGACCCGCAATGAAGCTTTCTGCAAAAACCCGGTATGCCGCCAGAATTCTGCTTTTTCTGGCAAAAAACGGTCTTGAGAAACCGGTCTCTTCAAGCCAGTTGGCTGCACAAACTGGCATAAGCTCACAATTCAGCGAACAGATTTTGCGCCAGCTGCGCCTGGCTGGCATAACGGGCAGCATCCGTGGGGCCAAGGGCGGGCATGTGCTTTTGCGCAAGCCCGAAGAACTCACATTTGGATGCATTGTCAAACTGATGGAAGGCGGCATCGAACTGACAAACTGCATGGAAAAGCCCGGCGAGTGCGCGCGCTTTGATGGGTGTGAAGTCCGAAAAGCCTGGGAGAACCTGCAGGCGACACTTGATGGCGTTTTTGAGTCAATTACACTGCGCGATCTTATGCATGACCCGCACATTCTCCTGTAGGAAGCACGGTTTCTATCACAACTGCCTTTTATACAAGCATACCATTTGACACACAAAGGTCGGCCCACGCCGACCTTTTTTATTATCTCAATATTACTGATAAATTTTATCATACTAAAAAAGTATATAATTTTTCATCCCAAGCTTGTTAAAAAAAAAATTTAGTTTGCTTGAAAAAATTTTTTTATAGGTGTAATCTACTTGATTTAGTTAAATAAAATTAGGTTAATCCAGATTAAGTTTACTGTATTGTTTCCATCTGACATCTTTGCATTTTTTGTAATTTTGAGTATCAGGGGGGTCACCGTACACCTTGACTAAGTCGACTATTGTGATCAATTCCTGATTATAACGGTCAGATTTAATTCAGGCGTCGGCCCATTAAAAGGAGAGGTTGCAGGCAGGCAGACGCATGCCGGGCTTGAAAGCGTGTCGGCTGTGCCGGCCGCAACTAACCCACGATCTAGCGGCATCTTGACCCCACGGGAGTAAACGCATGACCACACTTTTTTACATTCTTGGCTATCTGGCGGTAGCCGGCTTTTTCTGCATGGCCTACCTCAAGATCAAATCGTATCTTGCAGCCAGCCCCCTGCACGTACGCTGGGAACTGTACCCCGTGCCTCACGAAGGCTCCAAGACGGTGTACGGCGGCAGCTTTATGGAAGAAAAGGACTGGTGGACCAAGCCTCGTCACATCGCTCACATGGGCGACGTCAAGGCCCTGCTGACCGAAGTGCTTTTTCTGCACGCCACCTTTGAACACAACCTCAAACTTTGGGTGCGCACCTACCCCTTCCATGTGGGCATGTACATGCTCATGGGCGGCACCATCGTGGTGTTGTTTGCCGCCATCGCGCAGGTTCTGGGCCTCAACCCCCAGGGCGGTCTGATGATCTTTGTCGGCAACATCATCAGCGCCTGTGCCCTGGCTGGCACACTGTGCATCATTGTGGGCGGCGTCAGCCTTATTTTGCGCCGTCGCGCCGATGACGGCCTGCGCCGCTACAGCACCCCCGAGCACTACTTCAACCTGCTTGTCTTCGTGCTCTTCGGCGTGCTGGGCCTGGCTGCCTGGGCTTCCGCTCCTTCCTACTTCGAGCTGGCCCGCACCTTCATGCACAACCTGATCACGTTCCACTTTGCCCCGCAGACCAACGTGCTGTTCAGCCTGCACCTGCTGGTGGGCTTCTTCCTGCTGATATGGATTCCCATGACCCACATGGGCCACGTCTTCATGAAGTACTTCACCTACCACGACATCCGCTGGGGTGACGAACCCACCAACTACAGCCCCAAAAACCAGCAGAAGATCATGGACGCCCTGAAGTTCAACGTCACGTGGTCTGCCGATCATATCAATGGCGATGGCCAGCCCAAGACATGGGTGGACGTGGCCACCACAAATCCCGCAGCCCCCAAGAAGGAAGACTAGGGAGTTCCACAATGAAAGATAATCTGCAATTGAAAGATGTTTCCACTGCCGAAGGGCAGATGGTCAGCATTGACCTCAAGGATATTCCTGAGCTTCCCCTGGACGTGCACACCATGCCCTGGAAGCCCTTCACCGATGAACAGAAGCAGAACACCGCCTGCATCCTTGACGATGTGTGCGTGCTGAACATTCCTGTGCCCAAGAACAAGGAAGAAGAAGAGGAACTGGTCAACAGGTTCCTCAACGGCATGCGCAAGCTGTTCACCAAGGAAAACAACTGGACCTTCCTGCCCATGCTCGAAACCAGCATGGACTACTGCGCCCAGTGCAACTCCTGTTCTGATGCCTGCCATCTGTACGAAATGTCGGGCAAGAACGAAATGTACCGGCCCAACTTCCGGT
Source organism: Desulfovibrio intestinivivus (assembly GCF_053570665.1). NCBI lineage: Bacteria > Pseudomonadati > Thermodesulfobacteriota > Desulfovibrionia > Desulfovibrionales > Desulfovibrionaceae > Desulfovibrio > Desulfovibrio intestinivivus. The sequence continues at coordinate 3,383,177 of NZ_JBRBQT010000001.1, forward strand.
CTGAAATCTTCCGCCGCATCTACAAGCAGTATGTGAAGAAAGAACCCTTTGCCAAATGGCGCTACGGCGACATGGGCCTGAACTGGAAGACCGTGGCCCGCCTGGGCGAGCTGGCCTACCGCTGCAACCTTTGCCGTCGCTGCGCGCAGACCTGCCCCATCGGTGTGGACAACGGCCTGCTGGCCCGCGAAATCCGCAAGCTTTTCAGCCAGGAGATGGGCATCTACGCCCGCGAACTGCACGAAAAAGGCACCATGAACCAGATGAAGTGCGGGTCTTCCACCGGCATGACGCCTGAAGTGGTGAAAGAAAACGTGGAGTTCATCGACGAGGACTACACCGAAATCACCGGCGTGGGCATCCACACTCCCTTCGACGTGCAGGGTGCAGACATCATGCTGCTGCACAACGCTGGCGAAGTGATGGCCTGGCCTGAAAACATCGCCGCCTTCTCGCTGATCTTCCAGGAAGCTGGTCTTTCCTGGACGCTTTCGAGCAAGGCCCTGGCATACGACGGCGTGAACTACGGCGTATTCTACGACGACGCCCAGACCGCCCGTATTGCCCTGCAGCACATGATGGCCGCCAAGGAACTTGGCGTGAAGAAGATCGTCATCGGTGAATGCGGCCACGCCCACAAGGCCCTGACCGTTATCGCCGACCGCGTTATCCCCTTCGAATATCAGGTGCCGCGCGAAAGCTGCTATGTGACCCTGCACGACATCGTCATGTCGGGCCGCCTCAAGCTTGATCCTTCGCGCAACAACTTCCCCGTGACCCTGCACGACCCCTGCAACATCGTGCGCCTCATGGGCATTGTTGAACCCCAGCGCGAAATCGTGCGCAAGATTGCGCCCATGTTCCGCGAAATGCCCTGCCACGGTGTGGACAACTACTGCTGCGGCGGCGGCTCCGGCTTTGCCATCATGACCCGCAACAACATCGAGCAATGGCGCGGCAACATCTCTGGCCGCAAAAAGATGTGGCAGATCGGCGAAGCCTTCAAGGATTGCCTTGGACCGGAAACCCGCAAGTACATCTGCGCTCCCTGCTCCAACTGCAAGGGCCAGATCCGCGAAATGCTGGAACACAACGATCTGTACACCAAGAACAACTTCGCATACGGCGGTTTGGTGGAACTCATCGTCAACGCCATGGTCAACGTGAACCCCGGGTTCATCAAGTTTGAAGGCGAAGAAGAATAGTTTCCCGACCGAGGGATAAATAGAAAAGGGGGCGCAAGCCCCCTTTTCTATTTATGAGCGTTGCCATCGGCAAT
>NZ_JBRBQT010000002.1:0-76410 GCF_053570665.1 Desulfovibrio intestinivivus
ACTGCCCATGCCCGCAGCAATCATAAGGAGCCTTTATGCTTGTGGCGCTTGCGTTTTCGTCATTTCTGGTGGGCGCGCTTATTGGCGCAACAGGGGTGGGCGGCGTACTGCTGATCCCGGCCATCATGTTTTTCGGCGGGCTCGGCACGCATGAGGCCATGGCAACGGCGCTGTTCAGCTTTCTGTTTGCGGGCATTGTGGCAACGGCAAGCTATCAGCGCTACGGCACCATTGACTGGCGGGTTACCCTGCCAGTGGTGGCGGGCAGCTTTTTATCTGGGTATGCGGGGGCGTATGTGGGGGCGTATGTTCCGGCGCGCGGGCTCAACATTCTGCTGGCCTGTCTGATAATCTTTTCCAGCCTGTATTCCATGCTTCCGGTGCGCAAGGGCACGGGCATGGCCCAGCGGCTCAGCCCCAGGGGCAATACGGCGCTGCTCTTTGGCATTGGCATTTTTACGGGATTTTTGTGCGGCATGACGGGGGCTGGCGGGGGCATTATTTCCGTGCCGGTCATGCTGCTGTTCAGCTATGCTCCCTTGCAGTGCATTGCCACAAGCCAGGTTTTGCAGATGGTTATTTCTGTTTCCGGCTCTGCAAGCAACATGAGCAACGGCTTTATTTCCTATTCCACGGTCTGGTGGGTCACGGCCTGCGAGCTTGTGGGCATAGCCGTGGGCGCGCACATTGCCCACCGTGTGCCTGCGAGCCTGCTCAAGCGCATGGTCAGCTGGCTTTGCATGGCCATAGGTCTGTTCATCGCATGGCGGGCTATGGGTTAGACCAGGAGCTGGTACTCCAGCACTTTAGCCTTTCCAGTGATATCTGGTCACGGGCCTGCCGTGACCGCCGTAGTCTTTTTCACTGCCCAGGCGGTCAGCCGCCGTAAGGTAGTCGAAATATTTTTTCAGCGATATGCGCGAAATGCCTGTCAGCGGCTCAATATCCTTGAGGCTGAACGGGCCGGAACAGCCTTGCAGCACCTGTATGATGTTTTGCAGTGTGGTGGCGTCTATGCCTTTTGGGGTATCTGCCGGAGGCTGACCAGATTTTTTAATAAATATACGTTTGTCCAGGATTTCTTGCGTGATGGGCACCTCGGGCGATGTGAGCAGCTGGCGCTTTTCACGCAGCTGCTCAAGGGCGGTGCGGAACCTCTCAACCGTGAAGGGCTTGACGATATAGTCTGCAACGCCCATGCGAAGGGCGTTGAGAATGTCGTCGCTGTTCTGCGCAGCGGTTATCATGATGACGTCTGTATTGAAAAAACTGGTCTTGATGATGCGCAGCAGTTCCATGCCGGTCATGCCGGGCATGAACATGTCGAGCAGCACCAGATCAATCTCTCCGGCGCGCAGCAGTTCCAGCGCGGCCTCGCCGGAGCTGGCCCTGCCTTCAAGGCAAAAGCCCTCTATTCCCTCAAGATACACTGCCGCCAGATCTGCCACCATGGGATCGTCTTCAACAATGAGCACGCGGATCATTCCTGTTCTCCTTGCGCCAGCGCAGCCACAGGAACACGCACGGTAAAGACCGTGCCGTGCCCCGGTTTTGCGTCGATTTCCACAGAACCGTCCATTTCTTCCAGCGTAAACAGCAGCATGTAAAGCCCGATGCCCCTGTTTGACCCCTTGGTGGAAAAGCCCTTGGTGAAGATTTTTTCCAGGTGTTCATCGGAAATGCCGCGTCCGGTGTCGGAGACGCTGATAACAAGCTCGTCAGACTCGCCCGCCTGGGCCGGGATATTTTCGATATTCAGGGTGATCCTTTTTTCTACAGCGTAGATGGTGGCTTCAAAGGCATTGTCAATGAGGTTGCCCACCACCGTAACCAAGGCGTGCGAGCCCTTGGGCGAAAGCGGGGGGATCACGCCGTGCCCCTCGATCACCAGGGTCACGCCCATTTCATGGGCGCGGCTGTACTTGCTCTCCAGAAAGCCCGCAACAATGGGATCCTTGACCAAGGCGGCAATGGCGGAGGTTTCCAGTTTTTTGCTGCCGATAATCTGCTCGAGGTAGGCATCAAGCTCCGCGTGGCGGTCATTGCGCAACAGACCGGAAATGACGTGCAGCTTGTTGAGATATTCGTGAGAGCGCGAGCGCAGCGCCTCAACATAATTGCTGAGGCCGGTGAGGCGTTCGGCCTGGGCGCGCACGTCCGTCATGTCGCGAAAGGTCGCCACAGCGCCGATTATTTCTCCCTGCACCAGAATTGGCACGCGGTTGGTCAGCACCACGCAGCTGTTGATATTCTGCTCCTGGTCGTATTCCGGCCTGCCCTCCCTGACCACGGCATCTAGACGGGTGCCGGGGATGGCACTCTGCACGGGTTGGCCCTCCAGCGGGCCGAAAACGCCCGCCGAACGCAGAATTTTTTCGGCCATTTCGTTAACGAGCACCAGGGTGCCGTTCTTGTTCACGGCGATAATTCCCTCGCGGGTGGTGCGCAGTATGGCGTTGCGTTCTTCAAGCAGCCGGGCGATCTGGTGCGGTTCCAGTCCGAAAAGGATCTTTTTAATGGTGCGCGAAAGCAGCACCGCCAGCACAATGCCAATAACCAGCGAAAGCGCCAGCAGCCAGCCAAGAGGCCCGGTCAGGCGCGCCACGCCCGCCTCGATATCGCTGGACAAAATACCTGCGGAAGCCGCGCCTAGCTGATTGCCCTGCGCGTCAAAAATGGGCCGGAACGCCCGCAGCGAAAATCCGAATGTGCCGCGCGCCGATGAAAGGTAGGACTGCCCTTCAAGGGCCTTGCCTTCATCGCCGCCCACGAAGTGCTGACCGATTTTTGCAGCGTCGGGGTGAAAAAGGCGGATACCCTGCATATCTATCAGCACGATAAATTTTACGTCCGAGGCACGGGTGAGCGTTTCAAGAAAGGCGGTCATCTGTCTGTATGCCTCGGGCTGGCGGGTGCGCATGGCCTCCACCACAAGCGGCGATTCCGCCGCAAGCTGCGCCACGCTCGAAACGGTATTTTCCGCATCCTCATAGCCGTACTTGCTGATAAAATAGGAACCAGCCAGGTGCCCGAGCAGCATGGGCGGACAAAGCGCCAGACTGACCATAAGAACAAGCTTTACAAACAGGCTGGAATTTCTGATGGCGTGCAGCATGGTAAACCGATGAGGGCGGTCATGCTGGCGGGCAGACCGGATTGTGGCGGCGGCCCGTGGCTGGGCTCCGCCTGTGAGTGTGCGGCACAATTGCGGCAGGCGTAGGCTTGCCCGCCAGAGGCTATCATATCAGGTGCGTTGTGGGGCCGCAAATGGCGGCAAGCGTGTTGAAAATGGGTGTTGCTGCCAGATTGGGAGTGCTGCCGCAAATGGCAACATTTTGCAAAACATCCCCTGAAACATCACAGGTGTAGCGCGCGGAGCCCACACGTTCCACGGCCAAGTAAAAAATAGTGTGGAAAAATATCACCTGCGGAGTTAGGAATGGCGACCCCCCCCCTATGTGTGCAGATTTTGGAATGCTGTTGCGTTGGTCATTGAGTTACTGAACCAGGAAACGAAGATGGAGCCGGGGATGAAGAAAATTGCAGTGTTACTTTTGGTAGCCGGGATGTTGTGCGCAATGCCCGGGGGAGCAAGCGCCATTGATTTTTCGGCCAAAGGCCGCTGGGCTTATAATTTCAGCTACGGGCAGCACGGCAATTTTACCGAGGGCGGGAACAAAACGGGCTACAGCACAGGTGAAGACGAATTTGAAGCCGCCCAGCAGGTTCGCCTGCAGCTGGACGCCAAGGCTTCTGAAAATCTTTCCGGCACCGTGCATTTTGAACTGGGTGGCTACAACCGGGGCATGATGCAGTACTGGGGCGCCAGCAACAGCGGCGGCTCGCTGGGCGCGGACGGCAACTGGGTCAAGGTCAAGAACGCCTTTCTTGACTGGACTGTGCCGCAGACGGCCCTCAAGGTGCGTATGGGTATTCAGCCCATGCAGTTGCCTGACTACATCAACAACAGCCAGGTGCTGGCCGATGACGCGGCGGGCATCACCGCCTCCTACGCCTTTAACGAAAACGTGGGCGTGACGGCCTTCTGGGCGCGCCTCTTCAACGACAACACCACTGACGCAACCAACCGCAGCCCCGGCTACATGGACAACATGGATGCCGTGGGCCTGACCCTGCCCCTGACGTTTGACGGCGTAAGCCTCACGCCCTGGGGAATGTATATGGGCATTGGCCCGGCCATCAACTACAACAACGTCAAAAATTCCCAGATCACCAGCTACACCAGCGCAGCCTCTGCCGGCGGGCCCAAGGCTGGCCTGTTGCCCCTGTACGGCGGCTTCCACAAGAGCAAGCTCAGTGAATACGGCAATGCCGTATGGATGGGCCTGCCTGGTCAGGTGACGTTGTTTGATCCTTTCCGCGTGTCGTGGGATGTTGTTTACGGCTCCGTGCAGTATGACGATGCCGCCATGAACCGCGCTGGCTGGCTGGCCTCCCTGCTGCTCGAATACAAGCTGGACTGGAGCACCCCTGGTCTTTACGGCTGGTACACCTCGGGTGATGATGACAATCCGGGCAACGGCTCCGAGCGCATGCCCAACATTCACCCCAACAACCCCAACGATTTTTCGGAATTCGCCTTCCACGGCGACCCCATTGTGGGACGCGACAGCATTGTGGGTAAATCCATGACCGGTACCTGGGGCATTGGCGCGCGGCTCAAGGATATGAGCTTTATCGACAACCTCAGCCACACCTTCCGCATCAATTACATGGGCGGCACCAACGACCCGGCGATCCTGAAAAAGATCAAAAACGCCACCGGAAGCTGGATGGCTCCCAATGATGGTTCCGTGCCAGGCCGCGAGGGTCTGTACCTGACCCGCAACGACAGCCTTGTGGAATTTGGCCTGAGCACCAAGTACAAGATGTACGACAACTTCACCATCTACGTGGAAACCAACTATGACGCGCTCTTCCTCGACAAGAGCGCATCTGTGTGGGGCAACAGCAAGATGAACGGCAAGAGCGACCGCAGCGCCGATGCCTGGAATACAGCAGTGACCTTTGTGTATCAGTTCTAGGCCGCGCGCGGTCAGCCCCTGAAGCACCGCGAAAATAAAGCGCCCATGATTTCATGGGCGCTTTTGCTTTATCGGGACGTGCAGGCGGCAGATGCCGCTCATTCGGAGGCGGTGCGGCTCCGGCTCATAAGCAGAACAGGCACAATGCCCAGCGCGGCGACCGCAGCCATGAGCAGATAAACGGCATCCATGCTCCAGAGGGAAGCAATGCCGCCAAACAGCACGGGCGTCAGCATGTTGATTATGCCGCGCCCGAAGGAATTGAGCGAAAAAATGGCATCGTAGACGGTTGCGCCGCGTACCGGCTCCGTGATGATGGTCTGTATGACGGGTACGGTCCCCTTGGTCACGATGCCGATGGCCAGGGATATAATTACCGTTAGTATAAGATTGCTTGACTGGAGTAGGGCGCAAAGCAGCAGGGCAAGGGTGATCCCTGCGATAACAAAGATTTTTCGGGTGCCGAAAATATCTATCAGGCGTCCGCAGGCCATCTTGCCCACAAAGGAACCGAGGGTGAAGCCAAGGGCGAACGAACCGATGGTTTTGGCGTCTATGCCTTTTGCCACCAGCAGCAGGGGCAGAAAGGTAAATATTCTGTCGTTGCTGAAAGCATTGAGCATGCTGGCAAGCATGGCCAGAAAGACATCCCGGTTTTTCAGTATGCTGAACCCTGCAAAAGGATTGCGCCTTGGGCGCGGGGGAGGGGTTTCCGCAGATCCGGGCAATGGGCCGGAAGCGGAATCGCCCGGTTGTGTGCTGCCGCTTGCCGCTGGGGATTTTTTTACGGCGGTGCAAAAGAGCCACAGGGCGGCGCACAGGGCCAGTACGCCATAGGCTAGGCAGACTGCCCGCCAGCCCGGCATGGGGCCCACAGAGTAGGCCGCCGCAAAGGCGGCAAAAGACACCAGCGGGATGCGCCCCACATCGCCAATGGCGGTAAAGTCGCTCATGACCCGGCCAAGGCTCTGCCTTTCAGTATTGGCCGTGATGTAGGAAAAAGAAATGTTATGAAAGGCGGCAAAGCCCGCCATTGCCAGCACAAAGCACGTACCGGCGGTAATCATGCCGCCCGCAAAGGCCGCGCCCAGATAGCCGAGCCCGGCTAGGCATAGGAGCAGGGCCACAGAGCCGTCAAAGCCGAACCGCCGCGAAAACAGGCCCGTGCCAAGGCCCACGGCAGTGCTCAGGGCCGCGCCCAGCGACACCACAAGGCCCACGTCCGTTTCTCCGCTGCCAAGGGCCAGCGCCATAAAGGCCAGTACAACCGGAACAGAATCGAAAAGCCCGTCAATCAGGATGTGGTACAGATTCAGCATGATAAAGCGTGCGCGGGGTATCATGGGCAAGCTATACCGCTATGCCTGATAGGCGTCCAGTTGCCCGGCATGGGACAGTATGCAAAAAAGCTCCCCAACGGGCGGCCATTGGGGAGCTTGCAGTCTTGTGCGGGATTACTCAGGCTGTCTGGCTTTGCGCCTTCATGTCCTTTATGAGCTGATGCAATATCTGGGTCTGTTGCATGAGGTCAGATACTGCCGTGGAGGCCTGTTCCATTGCTTGCGCTGTTTCTGCGGAGATGGTGGCAATCTGCTCAACGGAGCGGTTGATCTCTTCGCTGGTGGCGGACTGCTGCTCGCTGGCCGTGGCAATGGACTGAACCTGATCATTGACCTGATCCACAAAGCCGAGGATATTTTTCAGCGAGTCGCCAGAGTGGGAGGAAAGGGCGGCGGCATTTTCAATGGCCTTGACCACGGTTTCCACGCTGGAAATATTTTTGCGCGTACCAGCCTGAATTTCGTTCACCGCGCGGCCCACATCCTGGGTTGCCGTCATGGTTTTTTCCGCCAGCTTGCGCACTTCATCGGCCACCACGGCAAAGCCGCGACCCGCATCGCCTGCGCGCGCAGCCTCAATGGCGGCATTGAGCGCAAGCAGGTTGGTCTGATCGGCTATGTCTGCAATGATGTTCATGACCTCCCCGATGCCGTCCGCCTGTTTGCCCAGCACCGCCATGTCTTCGCGAATGGCAAGGGAGTAGGCGCGCACGTCTTCAATGCCTTTGACCGCTTTGTCCACAATGGCGGCGCCGTCCTGAGCCTGCCCGCGCGTCTCGGTAGAGGCGCTGGCAGCCCGCTGGGAGTTTCTGGCGACCTCAAGCACGGTGGCGTTCATTTCTTCCATGGCCGTGGCGGTTTCCCGCACCCGGCCTGATTGCTCGTCCGCGCCTCGGCTGGACTGCTCAACGCGCGCAGAAAGCTGCTCGGAAGCCGAGGTGACAACACCAGCCACGCTCTCAAGCCGTTGGATTATATCCACAAGTTTGTTGCGGTTCTCTTCCACTTTTTGTCTGGCTTCGTGCGCTTCTTCTGCTGCGCGGGTGGCCTTGGCGACCTCCTGCTCGGCAAGCTGGCTTTTTTCTTCCGCAAAAGAAATTTTGCGCTTCAGCTCCACAAGCATGGTGCTGAGGCTCGTTGCCAGTGTGCCAAAGTCGTCCTTTCTCTGCATGGTCATTTCTGAATCAAGCGCGCCGTCGCTGATGTTTTTTGCAAAACAGATGCACTCCCTGAGCGGCTTGATAATGCCCATGGCGATAGCCAGCGAGATCACCGTGATGAGCGCCAGACCGCAAATAAACATGGCGGTAAAGAAAATGCGCCCGGTTTCAACAACGCTGCGGCCCTCGTCCGAAACTTTTTTGGAATAGGCATCAAGCAGGATAGCAAGCTTGTCCACCACGGCCCGGTGCTTTTGATAGGCGGGCGCAAGCTGGTTCAGGCAAATGCTTTCAGCTTCTGCCTTGTTGCCGGTCTGGAGCGCGGGCTTGAGCCTGGTTTCAAATATTTCAAAGATGACCTTCCCCGTGGGGTACAGCTCCTGATTGAGAATTTCCTTGATCTTTGGGTCAATAGCGCCGGAATGCCAGAATTCGTACTGTTGCTGAAATCCTTTTTTGTGCTGGGCAATAGAATTGTAAATTTTTTCAAGGCTTGCAGCATCACTGGCGTTAATGGTTTGCAATGCATCAAGATATGTTTCAACAACATAAAGCGGTGGAGGTAAAATATCGGCAAGTAAATCCTTGCTGTTTTCTATGGATTGATATGTTGCGGAACCAATTGATGTTTTTGATATCGTGTATGTTGAAATGACAAAAAGGGCAGTCATGCCCAAAAACACAGAAGCTATAAGAATGGTGAACTTTCTGGCAACAGAGATATTTTTCAGCATTGCCGTTCCCTCGCAGTTATATCATAGAATGACTGATGTGATGCTTGGTTCTAAACGGACGCGCAGGGAAAAACAATAGGGCCAGCAGACCCTCGCCAATAGAACGGCACAAAAAAGTAACATTTGCCTGTTTGGCGCAAGGGCGTTGCCGCGAAATTGCCGGTGTACAGGAAGCCCATATGGGGAAGATTTATTGAATCAAGGGGGGAGTTGCCAGAATCGACCAAAAGTTGTGCCGGTCTGAGTGGCATGATTCGGCAAACCGCCGTTCCGGCGCTCGGGCAGAGCGCCGGGGGACTCTGCATGCGATGCCAAAGCTGCGTGCAGTGCGGTTAGCGGAATTTATCGTGCAGGATTTACAGGGAGTGTGCAGAATCTGCTTGTAGCAATGCCCCTGTCTGAAACAGCGTGTCATGGCAAAGCAGCGCTGCCCCGCCATACAGCGGCGTTGCGGCCCGCGCGGTGGTTTCCTGCAAAAACTTGCCAGCCCAGCGTGTCAGATGACTGTTCAGAAAATTGCGGGCGACGTCCAGATGGCTCAACGCTTCTTCAGGATTTTGCCTGTCTGCGGCCCCGGCGGCCTCGTTAAGTACGCCGCCCAGAAAGGAAAGCTCCAGGCCGATGTGATCGTCCGGCTCATGCGCAGCGCGCGGGCTCACAAGGCCATACTCCGCATAGGCGGCGCGCACGTCAAACATTGGGCCGTCAAAGAGCAGTCGGTCGCGGGTCGTCCACACAGATTCCCACAGGGGGATAGCTTGCCCCGGGGCTGCGTACAGGGCCGTGTAATCAGCGTTGAGTGCTGGCAAGGCCGCATCAGTATAACTGCGAAAAAAATCCGCAAGCAGGGCCAGCCCACTGACGCCCTCTGGTGTTTCCGGCTGCATGGGCCAGTTTTCAAACAAGCGCTCCCTGGCCAGCAGGTCAAGCAACAAAGGGTCAGGGGCATGCAGAAAAATACGGCTGAAAAAATTGTACGCCAGGGCGCATGCGCCAAGAGTTTCTGTATTCATAGGTATGGAGCGGCCCGGAGGTTGCCCCCCGGGCCAATGGTGAAATGTTACAGGCCGATGCGCAGGTAGCTTCCGTAAAACATGAGTCGGGACAGGACTTCTCCGGCGAGCACAAGAGCCAGCGCGCACAGGGTGGAGCCGATCAGCGGTCTGTCGTGCCCGGCAAAAACCGTGCGGCACGCGCTCCATGCAAACAGAGCGCCGCCAAAGAAGACCAGCAGGATGCAGATCACCAGTATGCCCACACCCGTTCCGGCAAGCATGTCCATACCGCTGGCGCCGGTGCTGCCAACCACGCCCAGGGTGAGCATGCTCAGAGGAATGCTCACAAACTTGAGGGCAAGGCCCACAGTGGCGGCAAGGCTGCCCACGCCCATGAGCCTGCCGGAGTTTGCATCCCCCATGCCGTCCGCGTCTTTCTCAAGGCTGTAGACCATGCCGCTGACCACAGCACCCGTGAGCAGCACGGTGCTGAAGAAGCCCAGCACGGTAGAAACCGTGTTCCAGACCGGTATGGTTTCAAGCAGATATACCTTGGACATGATGCCCACGGTCACAAGGCCCATACACACCGTGACCAGAGCCAGCGGAGCAATTGAGGCGTTGTTTCTGCGCAGCACGGACAGAACCAGCAGGAGGCCGCTGAAGCAGCCCACAGAGGCTATTTCGCGGCTCAGCCACGAATGCCCGATGTTCAGCACGGTAAAGATGCTGTGCGAGGGCGTGCCCAGATGCGTGAGGGAAAGCAGCACAGCCACGAGAGACATTGCGCAGGCCACCGGGGTCTGCCAGCGCAGGCTTGCCGCCTTTACGCCAAAGCAAAGCCGCGCCGCCTCGGAAACCAGCACCATCCCCACAGCTGCCTGCACGAGGATGGTGAACATGACGAGACTCCATTCGCTGGACAGCATGGCTACACCTCCTCAGGGTTGCTGACTTTCCCGGCCTTGGAACCAGCCGGCTTGGCATTTTTGCCCAAGGTGATCACAAGATTCGGCTGGGTAATGCCGGGATCGGGCAAGGGCGCGATAACGTTGACCTCGCCGTATTTCGCAGCAAGCTCCTCATATTCGCCATAATCCAGCGCGCGGTTGGGGCAGGCCGCCACACAGGCCGGGGCCTTGCCTTCCTGCTGATAGTCGCGGCAAAAATCGCACTTGGTCATTTTACCGAGTTTGGCATCGTACTGGGGGGCGGAATAAGGACAGCCCCATTCACAATATCTGCACCCCACGCACTTGGTGTGGTCTACCGAAACAATGCCGTCCTTGCCTTTGTGCATGGCCGTTGTGGGGCAGGAGCGCACGCAGATGGGGTTTTGGCAGTGGTTGCAGCCAATGGACAGATAATAACCGAAAATATTCTGGGTATAGGTGCCGTCAGGGCGCGCGGCCCATTCGCCGCCAACGTATTCCGTAACGCGTCGCCACAGCACGCCCTCGGGCAGGTCATGCTTGTCCATGCATGCAATCATGCAGGTTTTGCACCCGGTGCACCGTGAAGTGTCGATATGAAAGGCAGGTCTTTTGTACATGAAGCTTCTCCTTAGACCTTGACGACTTCAACAAGGTTGGTGTGCTGCGGGTTGCCCTTTGAAAGCGGACTGGGCCGCAAGGAAGTGAGCACGTTCACGCACCCGCCGTGATCCTGCCCTTTTGCATCCGGTTCATACCACGCGCCCTGCGGCAGGCTGAGCACCCCGGGCATGATGCGCGGCGTGACCTTGACGGGAACAAACACCGTGCCCCGGTCGTTGAAGACCTTGGCCGTATCGCCCGCCTTGAGGCCGCGCTTTTCGGCGTCCACCGGGTTGATCCACAGTTCCTGCGGGGCCACCTTCTTCAGCCAGTCCACATTGCCGTAGGTGGAGTGGGTGCGCTGCTTGTAGTGGTGCCCGATGAGCTGGAGCGGATACTTGCTCCTGAGCGGGTCGGAAACACCTTCCCAGGTGGGCAGGTATTCGGGCAGGGCGGTGATGCGATCCCCTTCGGGCAGTTCCCAGGTGTGGCCGATATCCCAGAGTTTCTTGCTGAAAATTTCCACCTTGCCCGTGGGGGTCTTGAGCGGATTGGCCTCGGGATTGTCGCGAAAAGCCTTGTACGGCACAACGGGCGGCTGGGGAGCCTTGCGCTTCAGCACGCCCATGCTGAAGGCTTCTTCTACCGTTGCGGGCAGTTCAGGGATTTTCTTGCGGGTGTCGTCATACAGCTTGCGCAGCCACGCATCGCGTGTGCGGCCTTCGGTATATTTTCCCTGAACGCCGAAGCGCTCGGCAATGCCTGTGCAGATGTCGTAAATGGAACGCGATTCAAAGAACGGCTCCACGGCCTTTTGGGCAAAGATGACGTACTCGAGCTGGGATGAAGACCCCTGAGGGATGATGTCGTCTTCTTCAAGGTTAAAGGTGCCCGGCAGCAGGTAGTCCGCAAATTTGGCGCTGGGCGTAAGAAAGTTGTCAATGACCACCAGTGTTTCCAGCAGGGATTCATCCTTGAGAATGCGGCTGGTCTCGTTGGCGTCGGAGTGCTGGTTGATGATGGCGTTGCCCGCGTAGTTCCACATGAACTTGATGGGCACGTCCAGCTTGTCCGCGCCGCGCACGCCGTCCCGCAGGGCGGTCATTTCCGCGCCGCGCTTGATCGCTTCTGTCCACGAAAAGACGGAAATGGCCTTTTTGACCGGGTTGGTCAGGAAGGGGAAGACAGCAACGGGCAGGTTGGCGCAGCCTTCACGCGCGCCCGTGCTGCCGCCTTGCAGGCCCATGTTGCCGGTGAGCATGGCCATCATGGTGATGGCCCGTGAGGTCTGTTCGCCATTGGCATGGCGCTGAGAAGCCCAGCCCTGACAGATGTAGCAGGGCTTTGCACCGCCGATTTCGCGCGCGAGGCTGATGATTTTGTCTTCCGGAATTCCGGTAATGGTTGAAGCCCAGCGAGGAGTTTTGGGGGTCTTGTCCTCACCCTGGCCGAGTATGTAAGCCTTGTAGGAATTACCTGCGGGGATGCCCTCCGGCAGGGAATCCTCGTCATAGCCCACGGTGCAGCGCTTCAGAAAATCATTGTCCACCATGTTTTCCGAAATCAGCACATAAGCCATGCCGCTCACAAGGGCGGCGTCCGTGCCGGGGCGGATGGGGATCCATTCGTCGGCAACGGCGGCGGTATCGGTGTAGCGGGGGTCAATAACCACAATGCGGGCATTGCCCTTCTGCTTTGCCTGCATGAGGTCGTAGGTCATGCCGCCGCCGCTCATGCGCGTTTCTACGGGGTTGTTGCCAAAAAAGACCGCAAGCTTGGTATTGGCAATGTCGCTCAGCGCATTGTTGCCCAGATATTCGCCGTACATGAATGGCATGGCCTGGCTGATCTGGGAGGTGCTGTACGTGCCGTACATGTTCAGATAACCGCCAAGGCAGTTCATCAGGCGCGCCAGCGGGGTATTGCCCGTGGGCCAGGAGATGGAGAGCGTGGCGCCGAGGTTGCCCGTGCCGTAGTTGATATAGACGGCATCGTTGCCGTAGTCGGCAATGGTCTTTTTCAGACGGGCAGAAATTTCGTCCAGCGCCTGCTCCCACGAAATGCGCTCAAATTTGCCTTCGCCGCGAGCGCCAACGCGCTTCATGGGATACTTGAGCCGGTCGGGAGCGTAGAGGCGGTGCCGCATGGAGCGGCCACGCAGACAGGCGCGGATTTCGTGCAGGCCGTATTCGCTGTCGCCCTGTGTGTCCGAATCAATGCGGGTAACCACGCCGTCGGCGACATGGGCGCGCAACAGGCAGCGGCTGCCGCAGTTGACGTTGCACGATGTCCAGATGGTCTTTCCATCCTTGGCGGGCGCGCTCACAGCGTAGTTGAGGCCGTAGAACAGCCCGCCGCCTGCGGCCAGACCGCCCAGAGCGGCAACCCACTTGAGAACGCAACGCCGCGTGATTTCACCGCCGGGCGCAGTTTCGGGGGGATTTTTCTTGCTCATATCTACTCTCAAGGTCTTATTGTGAAATTTGTAACCAATCAGTACATATGAGCAGACTTAACAATTTATGTGCCAAATGAAATATCGTTTAATATCAGCGTATTGAATTTTACTGTCACGCTTTTTACAAAAAAGGTGGACAGAACGTCCACGCAAAGTCCAGATCTTTCCATTTTTTATGGAAAGGTTAGTCCTTTTCCAGCCCGTAGCGTTTGAGCTGCGCGTACAGCCTGCTCTTGCCAAGGCCGGAGATTTCGCAGGCCCTCTTGATATCCCAGGCCGAGGCTTCCATCAGTTGTGAAAAATATTCCCGCTCGGCCACGGCCAGCACCTGCTGACGAAAGTCTTTGTACGACCCCACAGCGGACGGGGCCGTGCTCAGGTTCCCGCTGGCGGAGAGCGCTGGGTGTGCCGTCGCAGCGACGTTATGCTCGCCATTGAGCTCGATGGAATGCTTGAGAATGCGAATGCGTACACCTTCCGGCAGGTTGTGAACGCACAGTTCCGGCAAGTCAAAGGCCCCTGTAAAGGCGCTTTCAATCACATTGTCCAGTTCACGCACATTTCCCGGCCAGTCGTAGGATTCCAGCGTTTCCAGAAAGCCCGTGCTGAGCTTTTTTTCCGGAACGCCATACTGGCGGGCCATGCGGCGCACCATGTTTTCCACTAATTCCGGAAAATCCTCCTTCCGCTCGCGCAGGGGCGGCAAATGAAGGGTGGTGGCCCCCAGACGATAGAGCAGATCACGGCGGAAATCGCCGTCTTCGACCATTTGCTCCAGATTGCGGTTGGTAGCGGCCACAAGTCGAAAATCGCTCTCCACCTCAACACTGCCGCCCACAGGGCGGTAGCGCCGCTCCTGAAGTACGCGCAGCAGTTTTTTTTGCAGCTCCAGCGGCAGTTCTCCGAGTTCATCCAGAAAAAGCGTGCCGTTGTTGGCCCCAAGCACCAGACCGTCGCTGGCTCTGTCCGCCCCGGTAAAGGCTCCCTTAACATGACCGAACAGGGTGCTTTCCAGCAGGGTCGCCGGAATGGAAGCGCAGTCCACCACCACAAAGGGGCCGGATTTGCGTTTGCTGTTGCGGTGCAGGGCCTTGGCGAAGAGTTCCTTGCCCGTCCCCGTCTCGCCGTGGATAAGAACGCTGCCGTCGCCTCTGGCTGCGGAGGCCAGATGCTCCAGGGCGCGCTCCAGCGCCGGGCTGTGGCCGATGATGTCCGCGCGGGAGAGGAGCAGCGGCGGGGCGCTGCATTCCCTCAGCGAGTCACGGTATTTCAGCACACGTTGCAGCGGCAGCAATATTTTTTTGGGAGAAAGCGGTTTTTGCAGGTAGTCCCACGCGCCATTGCGTATGGCAAGCTCCGCGCCGTCCGGGTCGCCCAGCCCGGTGAGCATGATGACTTCGGGCGGGGGCGTGCCCTGGCGCAGGTCTGGCAGAATAACCAGCCCGTTGGTGTCGGGCAGGCGCACATCCAGAAATATGACGTCATATTCCGTTGCCTGAGCCATGCGCTTGCCCTCGGCCCCTGTGAGCGCAAAGTCAGCCGTGTGCCCGATGGTGCGCACCAGCTCCACCAGTGCGTCGCAGGTCAGTTTGTCGTCATCTATCACCAGCATGCGGGCCATGCGTTCCTCCGTAGTGCCAGGCAGCGCCAGCGGCGCTGCAATATCTCAGAAATATTATGGATTGGTATCGTCAGGATGCAGCAGTTTTTTCACGGCTTCGGCCAGACTGTGCAGCTCCGCTGGTTTGTTCAGGAATGCTGCAATGCCGATGGCAGCGGCCTCTTCCTCACCAAAGGTATGGCTGTACCCGGTGCAGAGGATGATGGGAAGATCGGGGCGGATGTTCAGTATGGCGCGGGCGAGCTTGTCGCCGCACAGGCCCGGCATGCTGTAGTCGGTGATGACCAGATCGTATGCCTTGGGGCACTGGGCAAAGCGCTCCAGCGCGGCATTGCTTTCCGTCTCCACATGCACGGTATAGCCGAGACTTTCGAGAAACACGCGGAAGGTCTCCGCCAGTTCGCGTTCATCATCCACAAAGAGGATGGAGCCTGTGCCGGCGGGCATTTTTTGCGGCCCGGTCTTGGCGGGCTGGGCGTACTTTTGCTCACGCGCTGCGGGAATGTACACCCGGAACACAGAGCCGCGCCCCACCTCGCTGGAAACCTGCACGCAGCCGCCCCAGACCTTGACGATGCCCTGCACCACTGCCAGCCCAAGCCCTGTGCCCTTGCCCGGCGTTTTGGTGGTAAAGAAGGGATCAAAAATGCGCTCGAGCACTTCCTTGCTCATGCCGCAGCCCGTGTCTGAAACGGTGAGGCACAAAAAGCCGCGTTCGGATATTTTTGCTGCGCAGGGGGCTTCATCCGCCGTTTCTATGCCGATGGTCAGCACGCCGCCGCTGGTTTCCATGGCCTGCGCTGCATTGGTGCACAGATTCATGAGCACCTGATGCAACTGCGTGGGATCGGCCAGCACCGGAGGCTCCGGGTCGCCGATGCTGTAGTGGATGGAGATGGGCGCAGGCAGGGAAGTTTGCAGGAACTTTGCGGTTTCCTTGATAATATGGCTGACGTGTACGAGCTGCACTTCCTGATTGCTGCGTTTGGTGAAGCTGAGAATCTGGCTCACAAGGTCGCGGCCCCGATAGGCTGCGGCAAGAATGGCCTTGGTCTTGGATTCCAGCGTGGCATCGCCGTCCAGATGGAACAGCTCGATCATTTCGCCATTGGCTATGATGACGCCCAGCAGGTTGTTGAAGTCGTGGGCAATGCCGCCTGCGAGGGTGCCAAGGGCCTCCATGCGCTGCACACGCTGCAATTGCAGTTCTTTGTCGTGCAGGGAAATTTCTGCGCGCTTGCGTTGCAGGGCTTCTTCAAAGGCAAAAAGCACCTGCGTCAGCCCGAGTATTTCCGTGGGGGTGTAATCCTTGCCGCGGCGCATTACCGTGATGCAGCGCAGAACAGTGGCGTCCTTTTGCTGCAAGGGCACGATCACCATGTGCAGGCCCTCGCTGGCAAGATGCGCGCGGGCAACATTGCCGGAGCGCAGTTCACTGAGCTGGGCTTCGCCAAGCTGGATGGCGTCGCGCCCGCTGGTGTTTTTGCCGTCCGGCTCGCCATCTTCAGGATAGACAGTCAGCAGGTGGTTGAGCGTGCCCTTGGGCTGCAACTGGGCCAGGGTGGCGTGTTCGCTGCCGGACATGACGCGCGCCTCCATGAGGCAGCGCAGCATAACCTCCTGCTCCGTATGGCAATCCAGCGACCCCAGCAGAACGGTGTTGATGGAGCGCAGGGTAAGGGTGCGCTGGTTGACCTGCCGTTTGAGGCTGCGGTTCCAGAACAGCACCAGCACGATACTGCCAAACACAAGGCCAAACACGGCAAAAACGCCCATCCAGAACGTGCGGCTCGCCCAGAATGGGCGGTATTGAAGGGAAAGCCATTCCTCCTCAATCACTTGCCGTTCGTGCGGAAGAATCAGGGCAAGCCCCTTGCGCACAATGCTGCCGAGCATGGGCTCATCCTTGCGGGATGCTATGCGCAGGTCTATGGAATAGTTGGTTATGCCAGCTATGCGCAGGTTGCTGATGCGGGCATTGGCAATATAGTGCGAGGCAAGGGCCATGTCGCAGATGAGGGCGTCCACATCACCCACGGCCAGCGCGCGCAGGCCGCCGATATAGCCGCCAGTAACGGGCAGGATGGTGCGACTCGTGCCGCTGTAATGCTCGTTGAGATATTTGGTGAAATGGTCGGAAACCGTCACGCCGATGCGCATGTCCGCCAGTTTGTCCAGGGTGAGGTCGTCCGCGTATTCCTTACGGGATATGATGGCCGCGGGCACGCTGATGTAGGGCTGGGTGAAATCCAGATACTCCTGAAGCTCGGGGGTCATCTCCAGAGCCGCCACCATATCGACCTTGTGCGATTCCAGCGCCTTGAGCGCTTCTTCCCGGTTGCGAAAGCGCACAGGCACGAATTTCAGCCCGGTTTTTTCCGTAATAAGCCGGATGTAGTCTGCGCTCAGCCCCTGATAATGCCCTTTCATGTCGTAAATTTCGTAGGGGGGGTAGTGCAGGCTTACGCCCACGCGCACGCCGTCCGGGTGTTCCTTGATCCAGCGCCGTTCTTCCATTGTGAGCGGCGTGTGTTCTGGCAGGAGCGAGCAGGCGGCGGCAAAAAGCAGCGCCAGCGCGCACAATATGTAAGCTGTATATTTCATTAATTGGTGCCGCGTTGGGGCCAATAGAGTGGTTTACAAAAACTGTTTTACGCTGCGCAGGGGCAGGGCGCATGGCCTGCCCGCGCATTTGCGCTGTCTCAAGCTGCCAAGATTGGTACAGCTTGCGCTGAAAGGCAACCGTATAAAAGCCGTTCACTATGATTTGTTGCTTGCACCAGTGCGCCGCCGCTGAGCCTGCGTGCTGGCTTTGTCTGCTGACGCACACGGCGACAGAATCGTATATCTGGCTATAATTACAGAGATATATTCCTGTTCTCCGCCAGAGGGTGTTTTGTTATGCTGGCGTTACGCTGATAACCGTCACTGCTTTTCAAGCCCCTGCCCACAATTAGGAAACAGCCCATGACCGAAATTGAAAATCCTGATCCTTCTGCAACGCCCAGCCATGCATCAAACCATGAGGCAGGCCACGCGCCATACACTGCGCCAGATTACGCCTCCGGTGGCGGAGTGTTGCCGCCGCTGACCAAGACCGCGCTCAACACCCTGTGCGATACCGGGGTAATCAGCACTGTAGCATGGCAGCGGGCCGTGGAATTTTGCGGTTTCAGGCCGGACGGCAAGGCCTGGCTCGCCTACTGGCGGCAGATGTTTTTGCTGGGCGGGGCGCTGTTTTTTCTGGCGGGCGTGATCTGCTTCATTGCCTGGAACTGGGGAGCCATGACGCCCTCTGCGCGCATGGCTCTTATAGGCGCGCTTGTGGCAGGGAGCGGCCTTGGGGCAGTGCTGCTGGGGCCGGATACGCGGCTGTGGCAGGTTTTGCTGCTGGCCTGCGGCATTGCAATGGGGCCGATGCTGGCGGTGTTTGGGCAGACCTACCAGACAGGGGCCGAGTTGTGGGAGCTGTTTCGGGTATGGACGGCGCTGCTGGTGCTGCTTGCGCTGGCGGGCAGGCAGGCCGGGCTGTGGTTTGCCGCGTGGATTTCGGCCAATATTTTTGCGGCGCTCTGGCTTGGGCGCAGCCTTTCATCGCCTCTTGATGCCTTGGGGCAGTTTTTTATGGTGCCGGAGTGGCTTGTTGCCATTGCCTGCGCCATTGGGTGCTGGGAGTGGATGGCCCGCAGGGCGGCGGCCAGGCTGCAACAGAATCTGGATGATGCAGGCGATGGTACAGGCAATAATCCAGATCAGAATATAAACCAGAATAAGAACACGGCCCATGCGCAGGCGTGGCTCTGCTCGCGCTGGATGCCCAGACTGCTCTTTTTTGACATGGTTTCCCGCACCACGTTTTTTCTGATCGCCACTATTTTTAACCAGTATTTCAGGGCTGGACAGATGCTTTGGCTGCCGCCCAATTTTGTTGTGGGTTTTGCCGTGGTCGTGGCGGGTTTTTCGTGGTGGTGGTACCGCACCCGGCAGCCCGACCTCTTTATGCTTGCGACACTTCTGGCAGCGGGCGCGGCAGTGTTGCTTTCCGCTCTGGCGGAAGCGGAGCTGTTTTTCAGCGCCGGAAGCATGGCAACCTTTTTGCTGTGGGGTTTGCTTGTCACCGGCGTGACCGCGGGGCTGGCAAAGATACTCCTGCACCTGCAACGCAGCATGATAACGGCCCCCCGGCAGGAGGCCGAGGCCGTGGCCTTTTCCCCTTCGCTCTTTGGCCGTACCGCTGCCGGGAACATTTGGCAAACGCTGTGGGCGCACTTGCAGGCGGGCGATCTTGTGCCGCTCAATCAGCCGTTGCCTGACGCATTGGATAGGCTGGGGGCGCAACCCTCCCCCTGGTATGTCAGGGGCATGCTGGCCTTTGGCGGATGGGTGGCGGCGGTTTTTTTCATCGCCTTTTTCGGATTTTTGCTTTTTGAGAGTCTGGGGATCAGCTCCAATGAGGAACTGACCGTTTTTGCGGCATCTGTGCCGGTGCTGCTTATGGGGCGTGTGCTGCTGGCAAGGCAGCAGTTGTTTGCCCGACACTTTGGCTTTGCCTTGGTGATTGCCGGAACTGTCGGGCTTGCCATTGCCCTGTGCGCCAGCATCAGGCCCGAAGGTTTGGCCTGTCTTGCGCTGGCGGGGGTGCTTTTGGCTCTAGGCATCCTCATGGGCAACACTGGCTACGCAATGCTTGCGGCGGTTGTGGTCGGCAACTCTGTGGCGCTGGGGATTGCGTTCTCTTACGGGTATGCGCGCAATGGTTTTGCCACCTCCGAAGCGGGCGGCGCGGTGGAGCTGCTTTCGCTGTGGTGGGCGCTGGTTTGCGCGGGGCTGACCTGCTATTGCCTGCGTGAACACAGGTGGCGCGGCACGGCGCGTGGCAAAATGGCGGAAGGGTGGTTTTACGGCTTTTACGCTTCTGTGCTGATTTTTGAGATGTTCACCCTTGCCCCGGCGTACAGCCTCGCCAGCGATATGGGTTTGCCCGGTCTGGCTTCGGGATATTTGGGACTTGCCCCGGCTCTGGCTGTGGCCGCGCTGGCATTCTGGTTAGGCAAAGGCGCGGGCAGGACTGCCCGGTTGCTCACAATGGCGGGCATGCCCCTTGTGTTTGCGTTGTCGTGGTATCTGCCGGGGGCTGGGTTGGCCCTTTTGGGGCTAACGCTGGCAAGGCAGATGGGCAGCGTGGTGATGCAGGGCTTTGTGCTGGCGTATTTCTTGGCCTACATGGTTTTTTATTATTACAGTCTGGCTGTGCCGTTTTCGCAAAAATCCATCTATCTGATGGCAACAGGCCTTGGCTTGCTGGCGCTGGCCCTAGTTCTGCGGCTATGGCAGGCAAAAGCTGCGGCGCGGGAGGCAGCCCATGCGTAAGTTCTATATTTTTGCGGTGCTGGTTTTGTTTTTGGGCGGCTACGGCCTTTCCGTATACCGCATGGAAACAGTGCTGGCGGAGGGCAAGACAATCCTGCTGGCCCTTGCCCCGGTTGACCCGCGCGCGCCGCTCATGGGCGACTACATGGCCCTGCGTTATGTGGTGAACAACGATATTCGCAAGGCCCTTGCGCAGAGGGCCGCACAGGGCGCGGGCCAAAAGGCTGCTCAAGTGAGTGCGACAAACGGGACGCCTGAGGCTGGAGCTTCGGGCAATGCGGCAAGCGGCGGGGGCGTGGATGGCGGGGCCAGTTCCCCCACAGCGAGCGCAAAAGACCTCAACATATATGACGAAAGCCGAAAAACGGAAGGCTTTGCCGTGCTGCGCATTGCCAATGACCCGGTGCCGCATGCGGCATCATTTGTGCGGCTGGACGATGGCAGCCCCTTGCAGGCTGATGAATTCTTGCTGGCCTACAAGCTGCGCGGCTACGAAGTGCTCACAGCCGCCACGGCCTTCTACTTTCAGGAAGGAACCGCCCATCAGTATACAGGTGCAAAGTTTGGCGTGTTTAAGCTCGCGCCAGACGGCAAGACCCTGCTTGTGGGGTTGAGTGGTGGGTAGGGGAGGATGGACGATAATGTACTGAAATAATAAGAGGGAAATTATTTAGACTAAAGATGTATGCAATATTTGCGTCGCTAACAATGAGTCTCCTGCATCTTGTTGATAGCTGATAATGGGCATGAAGGCTTGGAAAGTGATGAAGAAGCTGCTAAATAAATAATGAAATAGTTAAGCCAAGGAGAGCCTATATGCTGGATGCAAAGTCTAGGTGGGTTGTATTTCAAATATTTAATTTCACTCCGAATAGTGATCAAGGAAACTTTCCTTTCAGAATGAAAACCATCCTTGAGAACATGCAACGGCGCATAAATTCTGAAGATGGATTAGTCAAAGTATATAAAAATAATACAATTGCCTTGAGAATACGTGATATGCAATTTAATAAAGAAAGCGAGACTGCAACAATATTGTTTGTATATGTAGATAAAAATGTTTCTGACCCCGCATTTGGTCAGCTTGAAAAAAATGAAATTCGTACTGAACCAAAGTTGGAGGGTGAAGGAATTGCTTTGTCATTTCATTATGTAATAGCTTTAAAAAAGATAAAAAATCTTGGATATATCGCAGTAAAAGAGCAGGTTCCAGGCTTGCAGTCACATTATATTTTATCATTTTTGCGTAATTATTTTAAAATGTTTGGGGTCACACCGTGTACTGAATATGATCAGATAGAGTCATGGCCAAAACTCAAGATTGAAACACTCGCCTCGCAAAAACTCACAGACGATGTAAATACTAGAGGGTCTATCTCAGGAATAGAGTTAATAAAAAGATATTCAATAGAACAGCTTGATGAACGAGCAGTTATGAAAGAGCATGTACACAGCTTGAAAATATCTCTGGAGAAAGTTCAAGGTGAAGAATCGCTATCAATTGTAGAAAAACTTATAGATAAGTTCAATAAGAAATTTCCTGAAGTAAGAATTACCATAAAAAGAAATGAAGGGAAGTCTTACACGTTAAAGACTTCATCAGATATACATTCCGTGAAGGATCTTATTTATGGGAAAACTGAAAAAATTGGAGTTAATGTCGCACTACCTCAGTGTTCAGAATCTATTCGTACGGACTTGACTAGTAAAATGATTAGACTTCTTTTGGCAGAGAAATATGTGCAAAAAAAAATTGGATCGGATAATTAGTGAGTCAAGGTTGTTGAGGCCACTTTTATATTTTTGTATTCAGCATAAGGCAAAGTGCATTTATGACGTAGCTATCCCATGTTTATCAGTAATATGTGTATTATTTTTTTATCACATATGGTGTATACCATTAAAGCTTTATGATGTTGCTAAGTCAACTTCTTCGCTTTTGGGTGTACTTCCTGGGTTTTATATTGCGGCTCTAGCTGCAATAGCAACATTCAATGGGAAAAGTATAGATGGAAAGATTGATGGAGATAATCCACCGACTCTTTTTTCTTCAGAAAATGGAATAAGCAAAAAACGTGAACTATCAAGAAGAAGATTTTTATGTTTTTTGTTTGGTTATCTTGCGTTTATTAGTATAGTGCTATGTCTTTTTAATATTTTTTTTCTTATCCTAGAACATGCAAAGTTGCATTATTCGTTTCTTGTCATTGCAAAATATTTAGTGGCAATATTTTATGTGTATTTTTTTGCTCACATGATAGTGACAAGTCTTGTGGGGCTTTTCTATCTGTGTGATCGCCTTCATTGGCCTAGCCATAGCGACCCAGATGCTGAAGACTGATTTTTCAGGCTAGTCTGTCGGGGCCTTGTGAAGAAAATAGAAAAAGCCCTTACGGCTCGTCTCCGTAAGGGCTTGAGTTATCTGGTTGCGGGGGCAGGATTTGAACCTACGACCTTCGGGTTATGAGCCCGACGAGCTACCGAGCTGCTCCACCCCGCGACACGTGCAGCGTTTCTCGCTGCGAGAACAGATATCTAAGCGCTTGGCCTCTGACTGTCAAGGAAATTAATAAATTTTTTTGAAAGAGCCTCATTTAAAAATGATTGTCAGAGTCTGAAACCCTTTGTTTGCGCAGTTATATTGCATTTTACTTCTCAAAAATATTTTTGCTCCGGGGGCGCGTTTTTCAGTCAGCATAATCTCACTTGCCAGTTGCCGCAGTAACTGTCGTTCCTTTTTTCCATTTCATTCGTTGAGATTCCGGCTGGTCGTGCTGGTCAGCATCCACATCCGCCCCTCGCGCAACCCCCCAGCGATTGCAAACAGGCCCGCGTGGGGCTAAACTTCGGCTGTCAGCGCCGCCTTGCGTTTTGCAGGGCGACCCGCCGCATCAAATCCTTCGGATGTTTCGCCATGCTCACCCTTGTTTTGGCCGTTGTCATTGCTGTTGCCGTTTCCTTTACCTGTTCGCTGCTTGAGACGGTGCTGTATTCCCTTTCGTGGTCAACCATCGAGCGGCTGCGCAAGTCCGGCAGCAAGTCCGGCGAGCTGCTGTACGCCCTGCGCACCCAGGTGGACAAACCCATTGCCGCCATCCTCACGCTCAACACCATTGCCAACACCGCCGGGGCCACGGTGGCGGGCGCGGCCTTTCTGGCCGTGTACGGGCCGGAATACATGTCGATTTTTGCCGTGGGCTTTACTGTGCTGATTCTGACAATGGGCGAAATCCTGCCCAAGAATCTGGGCGTGACCAAGGCAGAGCCGCTCGGCGTGATGCTCGCCCGCCCGCTTGCCATCATGGTCAAGCTCATGTCGCCGCTGCTGTGGGTTACGAGCATGATAACGCGGCTTGTGTCCCCGCCGTCCGCTGGCCCGGTCATTTCCGAGGACGACATCCGCGCCGTCACGAGCCTTTCGCGTCAGGCGGGGCGCATCAAACCTTATGAAGAAGCCTTTATCCGCAATGTGCTGGCGCTGGATCAAAAGCGCGTGCGCGAAATCATGACCCCCCGCACGGTGGTGTTTGAACTGCCGGACGACCTCACCGTGGAGCAGGCCTATACAGACCAGCGCACCTGGCATTTCAGCCGCATACCCGTGTACGGCGACAATAACGAAGACATTGTGGGCGTGGTGGAGCGCCGCACCCTGGGCCGCTGCATAAACGAGGGCCGCAAAGATGTGACCCTCGGCAAGATCATGCGCCCGGCACATTTTATCATTGAAAACCAGACCCTTGACGTGCTGCTGCACGAGCTGCTCAAGGCCCGCGTGCATCTCTTTGTGGTGCTGGATGAATACGGCGGTCTTGCTGGCGTGGTGTCGCTGGAAGACGTGCTGGAAGAAATCCTCGGCAGCGAAATTGTGGACGAAAGCGATAATGTGGATGATCTGCGCGCGCTGGCTCGTCAGCGGCGGCGCGAACTGAGCGTGAACCGGCAGGGCTGATCTGTTGCCCTGCGCTGCCCGCTTGCCCGGCTTGCAAATCCGGCGCGTTGCAGCTTGCGCGCCAGCCGATTAGGATTGGGCGGCGTGGAATAATTGTATTATCCCTTGCGGCAGAAATCTTATTGCAGTAGTATGATAAGACGCAGGCCGCATTCTGCCTTGCATGTGTGCCTGAGCAAATGCTTGTTTGGATTCAGCCCCTGTTCCCCTGCTGTTGCAGTGGTGTGCGCCCGCACACAAAGCTTGCGGCAAGTGTGACCACAATCACAGAACCCGCGCCCCTAGCTGAGTTATACTTCTATTAAAAATAATTCCTATCTTGTCAGCAGGTATAAAATAGCGTAAGGGTTTGAGCAATCAGGGCCGGGCGGCCCAAGGCAAAAGCCCCAGCCCGGCAGGTTCGGTCTGCGCGCCTTGCGGCGCGACAGGTCGAAGGTCATGGCCCCTTTCGGGCAGCACCAAACATGACCCAATGTTTCAGGAGAAACGCATGGCCCGCAAAAAAAACACTGGCATCTACATAGCCGCGCTGCTGCTCTTTTTGGGCGGGGTGGGCTATCTTGCATATTCCGGCTTTTCTGAAAACAGCGTGTATTTTCTGAATGTGTCGGAAGCCAAGGCCGCAACGCCCGAAAAACTCGTGGCGGCGCGGCTTTTTGGTACTGTGGCCGAAGACGGCATTGAGAAGCACCGGGGCGCGCCCGGTGTGGATTTTCGCCTTGAAGACAAGGACAACGCCAGCCAGACCATTCTGATAAGTTATTCCGGCGCGGTGCCGGATACCTTCAAGGCTGGCGCGGAAGTTATTGTTGAAGGCGGCATGGGGCCGGAAGGCCGCTTTCAGGCCAAGACGCTCATGACCAAATGCCCCTCCAAATACCAGAAAGAGAACCGCAATAGCTGAGCCTGCTCAGCGGCATTGCCGTTTGGCGAGTGCGATTGGCCTGACTGGCCCTTCGTTCTGTCCATTGTTGCGGGCCAAGGTCGCGGGCTTTCCCTGCAAAGATGGCCGGGTTTCAGCTCAGTGCGCAGAGCCGTAATCGGGCACCCGATGCCCAAACGATAGTAACGCCCCGCCCTGCGGCGGGCCGCCCCCTAAGCGGGATAAAGGAGTCTTATGTACGTTTTTGCCTTTGCCCTTCAACTGGTGGCCCTGCTGGCCGCACTTGGCGGCTGTGGTCTGGCCCTTCTGCAATTGTGGCAAAACCGGGAAGACTCCCTCGCCGTGGTGGAAAAAGCCCACCTCGTTATCAGCGGCGCGCTCTTGCTGGCCTCGGCCCTGCTGCTGCACGCCCTGTTCTGGAACGACTTCAGCGTGGCCTACGTTGCCAGCTATACTGACCGCGTACTGCCCGTATTTTACCGCCTCACGGCCTTCTGGGCCGGGCAGCCCGGCTCCATGCTCTTCTGGGCGCTGGCCGTGGGCCTGAGCGGCAGCGCCTTTGCGCTCACGCGGGCCTACAGAAACCTCAGCCGCCCCACGCGCCTGTGGTACTGGAGCTTTTTTTACATCATCATGGGCTTTTTTGCCCTTATCCTCACCAGCTGGAGCAATCCCTTTGTGCTGCAATCGCCTGTTCCGGCAGACGGCAACGGCCTGAACCCCCTGCTCCAGAATCCCGGTATGATCTTTCATCCGCCGTTGCTGTTCCTTGGTTACGGCGGCTTTGCCGTGCCCGCCTGCCTGGCGCTGGCCCAGTGTCTTTCGGGGCAGAGCAGCAGCGAAGGGTCCTGGTTCCGCCTTTCGCGGCCCTTCATCATTCTGGCGTGGCTGTTCCTTACGGCGGGCATAGTGCTCGGCGCATGGTGGGCCTACATGGAGCTTGGCTGGGGCGGCTACTGGGCATGGGACCCTGTGGAAAACGCCTCTCTGGTGCCCTGGCTCATCGCCACGGCTTCGCTGCATACCCTGATTGTTGAAGACCGCCGGGGCAAGCTTGGGCGCGTCAACGTTGCCATGATGGTGCTCACCACGGTTTCTGCCTTTTTTGCCACCTACCTTGTGCGCAGCGGCGTTATTGATTCCGTCCACGCCTTTGGCGACGGCAGCGTGGGTACGCCCCTGACCATCTTTGTGCTGGGCGGCCTTGTCATTGCCCTGTGGATTCCCTTTGCCTCGCCCAAAACCGGCAAACCCCTTGCCGGGCTTGAAAGCCGCGAAGGCTTTCTGACCCTTGTGGCCTGGGTGCTGCTGGCGCTTGCCGTGATTATTCTGGTTGCCACCATGTGGCCCGTCATCAGCAAGTTGTGGTCTACCGCGCCGCGCGGCCTTGACGCCCGCTTCTACAACCGCGTGTGCCTGCCCCTCGGCGCGCTGCTGGTGGTGATGATGGCTGCCTGCCCCTGGCTCGGCTGGGGCGGGGGCCTGCGCAACAAGAAGGGCTTTTTTGCCGTGATCGGGGCCTTTGTGGTCAGCGCCGGGGTTATCTGGGCGCTGGGCTACCATCAGCCCACGGCCCTGCTGGGCGCTTCCGCCGCTGTGGCTATCGTGCTTGGGGCCGTCATGCTGCTGGCAGACAAGGCCAACCGCTCGCAGCCTGTCACCATCGGGGCGCTGGGCGCGCATATCGGCATGGCGCTGGTCGCCATCGGTCTCTCCTTTTCCGGCCCGTACACCACTGACCGCGAAATGATCCTCGCCAAGGGCGAAAGCAGCACCGTGGGCAGCTATACCGCCACCCTGCTCGAACTGGGCGAGGGCCGCCGCGTTGACCATGAATTCATCGTCGCGCGGCTGGAAATCTTCAAGGACGGCAAATCCATCGGCATCGTCGCGCCGGAACGCCGCCTGTACGACAAGTTCGGCACTATGCAGTTCTCCGAAGTGGACGTGATCCCCGGCCTTGGCAACGAAGTCTACGCCTCCCTGCTGGGGCTGGACGAAAGCTCCAGGGTTGTGGTCAAGGTCAGCGTTGAGCCGCTGGTAAACTGGCTGTGGATCGGCGGCACCATCATGTGCCTTGTGCCGCTTGCTGGCCTGCGCCGCCGCAAGAATCCCGCGCCGGAGTCGGACAGCGAGAACAGCGCGGCCTAGCCGCAGGAGGCCCCTCTTGCTGGAACTTGTGCGCGTTGCCAAGGTCTATGGCGTCAAGGTCGTCTTTAAAGACGTAAGCTGCGCTCTTGCTGCGGGCAGTGTCTCGCTGCTCGTGGGCGGCAACGGCGCGGGCAAGAGCACCCTCATGCGCATCATGGCAGGGCTTTCCCGCCCAAGCGCTGGCGCTGCCAACGTGGCAGATCAGGCCCGCGTGGGCTATCTGGGGCACGCTACCTTTCTGTATCCCGGTCTCACAGCGGTGGAGAATCTGGCCTTCTGGCGCGACGCCTACTGCCTCAAGCTGACGCGTGACGATATCATGGCAGGGCTGGCCCGCGTGGGGCTGGAAGCCCACGCCCACGAGCGAGCGGGCGTGTTCTCGCGCGGCATGGCCCAGCGTCTGAACTTGGCGCGGGTGCTCATGCAGGCCCCGGACGTGCTCCTGCTGGACGAACCCGGCACAGGGCTTGATGTGGCTTCGCTGGCTCTGCTGCGGCGAGAAATCCTTGCAGCGCGCCAGCGCGGGGCATGCGTGGTGCTTATCAGCCACGATCTGGCGGGCGATGCGCCCCTGGCCGACAGGCTGCTGGCGCTGGAACACCGCAAGCTGGCTTATGATGGCTCCCCCGCAGGATTTGGCGGATTTGCCCCGGTGGAAACCTTGGCTGGCGCTGCCGCAGAGGCTTCTGAACGCGCGCAGGGAGGCCCCGCATGCTGCGCCTGATGTTTGCCATGACCCGTAAGGATCTGGCCCTGACGCTGGCGCGTGGCAGCGGGCTGGTGCAGGCCTTGCTGCTCGGGCTTTTGCTGCTTTTTGTCTTCAGCCTGTCGCAGGGCATTGGCGAGCGTATGGCTCCTCAGGGCGCTGCGGCTGTGTTCTGGATAAGTTCCGCTTTTTGTCAGGTGCTTATTTTCAACCAGCTCTATGCGCTGGAAGAAGTTAACAATTCCCGCCTCGGGCTTTTGTTGTGCCCCGCCCCGGTGCAGGCCGTATGGCTTGGCAAGGGCTGCGCGGGGCTTGCCCTGCTGGTGCTGGCGCAGGTTGTTTTTCTGCCAGCGGCGGTTGTCTTTCTGGGGCAGGATCTCAGCGGGCCATTGCCCGAGGCTCTGCTGGCCCTTGTGCTGACGGATATCGGCATGTGCGCCCTTGGCTCCCTGCTGGGGGCGCTGGCGCAGGGGCAGGCCGCCCGTGAATCGTTGCTGAGCATTGTGCTTTTTCCGCTGCTGACGCCGCTTTTGCTGGCGGGTATCAGCGTGGGGGCGCAGGCGCTCGGCGCGCCCAACCCGGATGGCCCGGGGGCGTGGCTCGGCGTAGCCGCCGCCTTTGACGCCGTTTTTCTGGGTGCCGGGCTTTTGCTGTTTGGATACATCTACGCGGGGGATGAGTAATGCCCAAGTGTTCGGCGTTGCCGCAGATTCTGGCCCTGCTGGGGGGCGTTGCCTTTGCCGCCTGTCAGTGGCTTGTGTTTGCCTATGCCCCTGAGGAAGTGACCCTGGGGCTGGCGCAAAAGATATTTTACATCCACCTGCCCATGTCGTGGTGGGCACTGGTGAGTTTTTTTGTGGTGTTTGGCGCTTCTGTAGCCTACCTGTGGCGGCGTAATCCCGCTGCGGACAGGCTGGCTGCCGCCGCCGCAGAAGTGGGCGTGCTGCTGGGCGGCCTTGCGCTGGTCACGGGCATGCTCTGGGCGCGCCGCTCGTGGGGCGTGTGGTGGACGTGGGATCCGCGCCTGACCACAACCCTGATCATGTGGTTCGTGTACGCGGGCTATCTGGTTTTGCGCGGGCTTGACCTGCCGCCGCAGCGCCGCAATACGGTGTGCGCCGTGGTGGGCGTGGTGGCCTTTCTGGATGTGCCGCTGGTCTTTATGTCGGCGCGCATCTGGCGGTCGATCCATCCGGCTGTTTTTGGCAGCAAGGGCGGCGGGCTGGAGCCTGAAATGCGTATTACCGTCATGGCCTGCGTTGCCTGTTTTGGCCTGTTGTGGGCGGCCCTGGTGTGGCTGCGCAAGCGTCAGCTTGATCTGCGCGACCGCCTTGACGCGCTGGCGCAAAATCGGCTGAATGCCTGATATTTCGGCCCGTAACTGAAATCATTCACTCCACCCGGAGGAACTATGGATACACTGACATGGGTAATCATGGCCAATGCCGCCGTGTGGATTGGCATTGGCTCGTATATGGCTTTTCTGGCGGCTCGCCAGCGTTCACTGGCCGCGCGCCTTGCCCAGATGGAGATGCTCAATCATGACTGATACGAAAAAAAGCAACCTTTCCGCCCGCATACTCATTATCGCGTTGGCTGTTGCGCTGGCTGTGATGCTTGGGGCCTCGCTCAAGGCGCGCTTCCAGAATCCGCATCTCACTGTGGCGGCCCGTCAACAGCAGGGCATGGGCGGGGGCGAAGCTGGCGAAGATGCCCAGACCGTGGGCAAGCTCATGCGTCAGGTTGCGGAAAATCCGCAGGATCTCGGCGCTCTTATTCATCTGATCGAGCACCTTGTGACCGCGCAGAACTGGGATGCGGCAGAAACCTTTGCCCAGCGCGCCGTGACCATGGACGTGAGCAATCCCAAGCCCCTGTACCTGCTTGGCGTAATCCAGCACAATCAGGGCCGCCACAAGGAAGCCGCCGAAGCCCTTGAGCAGGTTGTGAAGATCAAGGACGAAGCCTCCGTGCGCTACAGCCTCGGCGTGCTGTACATCTATTTTCTCGAAGACCCCAAGCGCGGTGCGGAACACCTGCGCGCGGGCCTGACCGACGCCACCGCCAGCGAAGAACTCAAGGCTGCCATCAAGCAGGAACTGGAAAAAGTCCCCGCAGTGCAAGAAGCCCAGCCCGCCGCAGCCAAGCCCGATGCCAAAGCAGACGCCAAGGCGGACAAGAAAGCTGACAAAAAGGCAGACAAGAAAGCCGCCAAGTAAGGCTTTTCTGCCAGCCAGAAATTAAAAAGGCCGCTGTGGAACTGCTCCACAGAGGCCTTTTGGTGTTTTGAATGGCCTTGTTAGCCACCCCTGATAGTAGAATAAAAAATTTAGGGGGTGGGGGTACGGGGGAGGAGACCCTTTTTAGAGGGTCCCCCCCCCCCCGCAAAACTCTCGCCTAGCTGTTGTAGAAGTTGATCAGGCAGCCATTGAGGATGATCTTGCGTTCATCACTGGTCAGTTCCTTGAGCGCAAGGCTGATCTGCTGAGCCTGTCCGTCTTCGCTGGCAACGTAGCCGGTGAAGGTGGGGTCGGCGTTCTGCACGGCGCTGCGCACGTTGGGCACCACAAGCCAGTCGCCGACCTTCAGGCTGTCGGCCAGCGAGGGATCAACGATAAAGGGCAGCATGCCCCAGTTGATAAGGTTGGAGCGGTAACGCTTGGTGGCGTATTCCACGGCCATGTTGGCCCAGCCGCCCAGCACTTTCTGGCAGGAAGCCGCCTGTTCGCGGGCCGAACCGTCGCCGGGCTTTACGGCAAAGATTGTGGAGCCAAGGCCCACCTGCTTGAGGTCGGCTGCGCCCTGCAATACATCAAGACCGCACACGGCAAAGAGCCCCCGCGCCTTGGCAAGCAACTCCGCATCGGCGGGATTGGCGAGGCGGGCGGCTTCCATGGCGTTAACAGCCTTGGCGCGGCCCACATAAGCGGGATCTTTGCGGGAAAGCGTGTATTCCGCCAGTTTGAGCGGGTTGGAGCGCAGAGACGAAGTTTCGCCGGAGGGAATCAGCTCGTCCGTGGTGGTGACGGGGTCGGTGATCACGCTTACCACCTGCAAGAGCAGATGTTCGGGCAGGGGGCTCATGCTCGGCCAGTCGGCAATGTTGGGGCCGCGCACGAGCTGGGCTTCGGGTTCCGCCTTGCCAAAGCCGTTGTACACGCGGCTGTGGTAGATGAGCGGCTCAAAGGAGTAGGAAAGATCGACATTGGCCAGCGCGGGCGCAGACCAGTCAAGCTCGGTTGCCGGGGTAAGGCGGCCGCCATTGGCCGCAGTGGCGGCGATGGAGCGGGCGTCCATGAGGGCCACCGTGGAGACCTGCCCGTTGGAAGGCTTGGAGCCTTCGCGGTTGGGGAAGTTGCGGGTGGTGTGGCGGATGGAGAGCGCCCCGTGGGCCGGGGTATCGCCAGCGCCGAAACAAGGGCCGCAGAAGGCCGTCTTCATCACTGCGCCTGCAAGCATGAGCTTGGCGGTTGCGCCGTTTTTGACGAGCGCAAGGCCCTGCGGTTCGCTGGCGGGGTACACGGCCAGATTGAAGGCCTGATTGCCCGTGGATTTGCCGTCCAGGATGGCGGCAGCCAAGGCGATATTTTCAAAATTGCCGCCAGCGCAGCCAGCAATAATGCCCTGATCCACCCACACGCCGCCATCGCGCACCTTGGCGCGCATGTTCAGGCCCTTGGCCGCATCGCCAAACTGGCGTTGGGCTTCGGCTTCCACTTCGGCCAGCAGCTCGGCCCCGTGCTTGGCAACTTCGGCCACGGGGTACACGTTGCTGGGGTGGAAGGGCAGGGCGATCATGGGCACAATCCTGCTCAGATCAACGCGGATAAGGCCATCGTAGCAGGCCGGGCCTTCAAGCCGCAGCTCGGCGTAGTCGCCCGCGCGGCCGTGCATGGCCATGTAGTCGCGCACCTTTTCGTCCGTGGTCCAGATGGACGACAGACAGGTGGTTTCCGTGGTCATGACGTCAATGCCGCAGCGGTATTCCACGGAAAGACCCGCCACGCCGGGGCCCATGAATTCCATGACCTTGTTCTTCACAAAGCCGTTTTTGAACACCGCGCCAATGATGGCGAGGGCCACGTCCTGCGGGCCAACGCCGGGGCGGGGCGCGCCCTCAAGCCACACAACCACCTTTTGCGGATTGGTCACATCGTAGGTCTTGCCAAGCAGCTGCTTGACCAGTTCCGGCCCGCCTTCGCCAATGGCCATGACGCCCAGCGCGCCGTAGCGGGTGTGGCTGTCTGATCCAAGGATCATGCCGCCGCATTTGGTCATCATTTCGCGCACATACTGGTGGATGACCGCCAGATGCGGGGGCACAAAGATGCCGCCGTACTTGCGGGCAGCGGAAAGACCGAAGAGATGGTCGTCTTCATTGATGGTGCCGCCCACGGCGCACAGGCTGTTGTGGCAGTTGGTCAGCGCGTAAGGGACGGGAAATTCCTTGAGGCCGCTGGCGCGGGCCGTCTGCACAATACCCACATAGGTGATGTCGTGCGAGGCCATGGCGTCAAAGCGGATGCGCAGCACGTTGTCGTCCGTGCCGGTATTGTGCGCCGCCAGAATGCGGGCGGAAAGACTGTTCTTGCGGGCGGCTTCGATATCCACGCCCTTGTCGCGGGCTTCTTCAGCCATGCTTATGCCGTTGGCGTCAATCACCACAGAACTGTTCACAATTTCGATCATGGCAGACCTTCAGGGGTTTGCGGGTCGCTGGCGCGACGCGGGTTAGCGAGCTTGCGCCGTGGCCAGTTTGAGGCCAAAGGCTATGAACACAAGGCCAGTGCAGCGCTGCATCCACTTCTGGAAGCGGCTGTTCTCAAAGATGTGCCGGATGCGGCCCAACATATAGGCCAGCGGCACATACCAGAACAGACACAGTCCAGACATGATGCTGCCCAGGGTGAGAAACTGCGGGGCAAGCGGTGCGTGGGGATCCATGAACTGGGGGAGAAAAGTCAGAAAAATCAGCACAGCCTTGGGATTCAGCGCATTGGTCAGAAAGCCCTGGCCGAAGAAGTGCAGCCATTGGCGCAACGTCAGACGTTGCACTGACCGGGCGGGATTCGGCTCCTGCGCCGTTTTAACTACCGCCGCGCTTACTGGCTGGCCAGCGCGTTGCCCTGCGCGTATGGCCTGAATGCCCAGCCACACCAGATAGGCCGCGCCCACATATTTGAGGATGCTGAACCACAGCACGGACTGGGCGATGATGGCCGAAATGCCCAGCATGGCTGCCGTGGTGTGCACACAGATGCCAAGGGCCACGCCCACTGCCGCGGCCTGCCCCTGCGGGCGACCATTCATGAGCGAAATTTTGGCAATAAGCGCAAAATCCGGCCCCGGCAACATTACCAGAATGGCGGCCATGGGCACAAAGAGCAGCAGAGTATCCAGTGAAATCATGGTGTAGTCCTTCATTCAAGCCAGAGCAGGAGAAATAAAAGGAGTACCTTGCGGTTGCGCCCGTCAGTCGGTTGACCTCCGAACAGAGCCGTAAAGACACTCCTTTTCTTCATATTCTACCTTCAAGAATATGCATCTGGCCGGGCAATTGGCCGTATGACTAGCCATGCAGCTGGCCCGCGCAGCATGCAGAAGTAAAGCCCGTAACCTTTCGGCTACGGGCTAACATATCTCTACAGATTTGCACCTATGATTTCGCCGAACTCCACGCAGCCCACAGTGCGCGAGCCGGGCACCTGGGCGGCGAGATCTTCGGTCACGGCCTTGGCGGCAATGGCCTTGCTCACGGCATTGCGAATGCGCTCGGCTGCCTTGGGCACGCCGATGTGTTCAAGCATCAGCGCGCCGCACAAAATGACGCTGCCGGGGTTGGCCTTGTCCTTGCCCGCAATGGTGGGGGCAGTGCCGTGGGTGGCTTCGTAAAAGGCCAGGGTGTCCGACATGTTGACGCCGGGGGCCAGCCCAAGGCCGCCCACCTGCGCCGCCAGCGCGTCAGAGATGTAGTCGCCGTTGAGGTTGGGCGTGGCGAGAATCTGGTACTGCTCGGGGCGCAGCAGGGCCTCCTGGAACATGGCGTCTGCAATGCGGTCTTTGACCACCAGACGTCCAGCCACGGGTTCCTTTTCCGTGCAGGTCAGGTCGCCAAATTCCTGCGCGGCCACATCGTAGCCCCACTGGCGGAAGGCGCCTTCGGTGAACTTCATGATATTGCCTTTGTGCACAAGGGTGAGGCTCTGCTGCTTCTGGTCCAGGGCAAAGCGAAGGGCGCGACGCACCAGACGCTTGGAGCCAGCCTCGGTCATGGGTTTGATACCCACGGCGGCGGTGTCGTCCACCTTGTTCACGCCCAGTTCCTCGCGCAAAAAGGTGATAAGCTTGCGGGCCTCGGGAGTCCCGGCGGCAAATTCCACACCGGCGTAAACGTCTTCGGTATTTTCGCGGAAAATGACCATGTTGACGCGCTCGGGGTGTTTGACGGGAGTTTCAAGCCCTTCAAAGTGACGCACCGGGCGGATGCATGCGTAGAGATCAAGCCCCTGGCGCAAAGCCACGTTGAGGCTGCGGATACCCGTGCCCACGGGGGTGCCGAGGGGGCCCTTCATGGCAAGCTCTGCGCTACGCAGGGTCTGCATGGTTTCTTCCGGCAGGGGAGAGCCAGTTTCTTTCACGGCCTTGTCGCCCGCCAGCAGCTCTGTCCACTCCAGATTGATGCCGGTATTTTCGGCAGCAAGGGCAGCTTCAATGACAGGGCGCGCGGCCTTCCAGATTTCGGGGCCAATGCCATCGCCTTCGATCCAGTAGATTCTCTTGTTCATGGAATTTCCTTACCTTAGTCGTTGTCGCTGTCGTCTGCTGCCGCCACTTCCTGCTGGAGCGCACGGGCGCGTTTGAGGAGCAGTTCAAGCTGGATGTCCACGCCAATGACGCCCACGATGTTGTCCTTGTCATCCGTCACCGCGCATGAAACGGTGATGATGAGTTTGCTCGTGAAGTGCGACTGGTACACATCCATGATGTGCAGGTCGCCGGTTTTCATGGGCATCTTGAACCATTCGCGCTCCGAAAAATCGTAGCCGATGGGCAGAGCCTCGTAGGTTTCCTTGTAGACCGGGTCGGTAATGGCCGAGCAGCGCAGCTTGCCCTGGTCGTCTGTGAGGTAGCAATACTGGATAAAGGGGAATTCGCGCACAAATTCGTCAAGCCGCGCGCAGGCATGCTTGCTGAGATCCAGCAGATCCTTGCTGCGGGCAAGGCGAATGATGATGTTGGCCGAAAGTTCGCCAGCCAGCTGCTTCATGTGGTCGTATTCGGAGGCGAAGAGTTCGGGCATAAAGCGCTGCACCAGGGCTTCCATTTCTTCGTGCGAGAAGCTGGTGGTGCGGCCCGTTTCTTCGTACACGGCCATGATGGCATCGTATATCTGGCCCACGGCAGGGTGCTTTTTGGAGACCTGCTGGTCGTTGGGCAGATTGAGGTTGGCGTTGATCCAGTAGGCAACGCCCGCGCGGCCCGTCTTGTCGGTAATGATGATGGGCACCGGGCGGCCAAGCAGATGCTTGGTGTCGAAGATGTTGTATATCTCTTCGTTCTTGGCCAGGCCGTCGGCGTGCACGCCCGCGCTGGTGGCGTTGAAGTCGCGGCCCACAAAGGGATAGTTGTGCGGAATGCGGTAATGCAGTTCTTTTTCAAAGAAATCGGCAACTTCGCTCAGAATCGTGGTGTCTGCGGCGGCATCGTCGCCCGTAAGCGAAATGTATTCCACCAGCAGGGCTTCCAGCGGTGTGTTGCCCGTGCGTTCGCCAAAGCCGAACAGCGTGCCGTTGACCGCGCCGCAGCCGTAGAGCCATGCGGTAACGCCGTTGACCAGCACCTTGTGGAAGTCGTTGTGTCCGTGCCATTCAAGCCACTGACCGGGAACGCCGGCCTCGTCCGTAAAGCAGCGCACAATGCGCTGCACCGAGCGGGGTAGCGCCGCGCCAGGGTAGGGGACGCCGTAGCCCATGGTGTCGCACAGGCGGATTTTGACAGGCATGCCGCTCTGGCGCGAAAGCTCCATGAGACGTTGGGCCAGGGGCAGGCAGAAGCCGTAAATATCGGCTCTGGTCACGTCTTCAAAGTGGCAGCGGGGGATGATGCCCCATTCCAGCGCCTGCTCGGCCATGCCCACATACATGTCCATGGCCTGCTGGCGGGTTTTGCCCAGCTTGAGAAAAATATGATAGTCCGACACGCTGGTGAGCATGCCGGTTTCGTCAAATTCCATGTCGCGCGCAAGT
Source organism: Desulfovibrio intestinivivus (assembly GCF_053570665.1). NCBI lineage: Bacteria > Pseudomonadati > Thermodesulfobacteriota > Desulfovibrionia > Desulfovibrionales > Desulfovibrionaceae > Desulfovibrio > Desulfovibrio intestinivivus. Next base: position 36,197 of record NZ_JBRBQT010000002.1, read on the forward strand.
TTGAGGTCTTCCTTGGTGGCGCGTATCCAGGCGGTCACACGCGGAAAGCGGTAGCCTCTGGCGCGGCACACATCAATGCACTTGCGGTCTTTGGCCGAGTACAGAAAAAATTCCGAAGCCGTGATGAGTCCGGTTTTTCCGCCGAGTCGGTGCAGAAAATCGAACATCTTTGCCACTTGCTTGACCGTATAGGGGGGGCGGGCCTGCTGGCCGTCGCGAAAGGTCGTGTCGGTAATGCGCATTTGATCTGCCGGTCGGGGGGACAGCAGAACCTCGTCAAACGAGGTGCGGCAAACGCTGGTGTAAGGGAAAAGCTCACGGTAGAGCTGCGGTTTTTCCGGCTCCTGCATGACCAGGGTACGGCTGCCTCCAGTTTGGTGAATAATGTTGCTCATTGGGTGTCCGCCCTGCTAGCGCTATGCGCGTGGTAAAAATTGTTGCCGTAAGCCGCTAAGATAGCGGTTTATAGCCCTTGCGTCCAGTATATCTGGCGCTGCGCCCCCGGCGGCACTTGCCAGAAGGCCAAAAATAAAGGAATGTCTTTGGCTGCAAGCGCGGCGGTCTATGGGAGAGCGGACGCGCTTTTTCTGAAGGAGCGGGCATGTCTGATTGTGTGCGCTACCCGGCGCCGGGTTGCGTGGTGGAATATATGGAAGGCAATGCCGTGCAGATTGCCCTGGTCACTGAAGAGGTCGGGGGCAGGCTGCGGCTGCTGTTGCCCAACAGAAGGGAAACCCGGCTCAATTCTTCGCGCCTGCTGCCCTGGATAGGGCCCATGCACGGGGCGGATATGGGGCGGGAAGACGCAGTGCGCGTGCTTGAAGCGCACAGACAAAACCGCGAAGATATGGCCGTCCAGATCCCCGTCATGGACGTGTGGGAACTCGCCCAGGGCGAGGTGGAAGCGGCCCCGGCAAGCTGGTTTGCCGAGCTTTTTGAAAGCGACCCCACCACCGATCATGTGGCTGCCTATGGCCGCGCCCTGCTGGCCTGCAAAAGTCATTTTCGTTTTCAGCCCCCGGATTTTCAGGTTTTTTCTGCCGACATGGTTGAAAAACGCATGGCCGAGGAGAAAATCCGCCTTGAGCGCGAATCGCTCATTGCAGGCGGAGCCGCCTTTCTGCGCCTTCTGTGGGATGTTGCCTGCCGCAAGCGCGAGCTGCCCCAGCCCCCGCGCGAGGGCGCTGCCCTTGGCGAATGGCCCTCGCAGGAAGTGGCCGAGCGCCTGGAAGAAGTTCTTTTTTCCCGCATGATTGATCCTGAAAGTCAGGAATGGGAAAACATCTGGCGCACCCTGAGCAAGGGCATGCCGGATGTGCCGCATCTGCCCCTGCAACTGCTGGTGGCCTGGGGCAAGGTGCCGCCGCACTATAATTTCTGGCTTGACCGCGCGGGCTATGCCTCGGGCGACACATGGTGGCAGGCCTGCGCCGATGAGGTAGACTCCCTTGCCGCCGCAGGGCGCGACCCCCAGGCAGTCCTTGCCAAGAACGGACAGCCAGGCAGTCTTGATGTTTGCGATCTGCCCTGCATCAGCATAGACAGCGCAACCACGCGCGACGTGGACGATGCCTTTCATGTGGAGGCGGAGGGCGACGGCTGGGCCCTGACCCTCATGCTGGCCTGCCCCTCGCTGTTCTGGAATTTTGGCGGGCCGCTGGACAAGATGGTGCTGCACCGCGGCACCAGCATCTATCTGCCGGAAGGCGACTGCCACATGCTGCCCGAAGTGCTGGGCACGGACGCCTACTCGCTGCTGGCGGGCCAGACGCGTCCCGCACTGAGCGTGCTTGTGCATGTGGCGGCGGACGGCACCCTTGGCGAGTGCGAGATTTCGGTTGTGCAGACCAGCCTTGCCGCTAACCTGACCTATGTGGACAGCCAGGCCGTGCTTGACGCGCAGGCCGCAGGCGAACCCCTGCCGCAGAACGCGGCCACGCCCTATGCCGAACAGCTGCGTCTGGGCCTTGAACTTGCCCGTCAGCGGCAGACCGCCCGCATCGCGGACGGCGCGGTGATCATGGACAGGCCCGACCCTGTGATACGTCTTGAGGGCGAAGGGGCAGATGTGCGCGTGGAAGTTGGGCTGGATTATCAGGCCTCGGACGCGCAGATGCTGGTGGCGGAAATGATGATCCTTGCCAGCGCCGCTGTGGCCCAGTGGGCCGCGGACCAGGGCGTCGCCATGCTGCACCGCGTGCAGGATGTGGCCCTGCCCAGAGAATACGCGGGCATCTGGACGACGCCGCAGGACATGACGCGCATCATGCGCGCGCTCACGCCCTCAGGCCTTGAGGTGCAGGCCCGGCCCCACGCGGCCCTCGGGCTTGCGCGCTACACCCCTGTGACCTCGCCGCTCAGGCGTTATCCCGATCTTGTCAACGAAGAACAGTTGGTGCATTTTTTCCGTACTGGCGCGCCGCGCTGGACAGAAGCCGAGCTGACAGACCTGCTCAACGTGCTTTCGCCCGCACTGGACGCGGCGGGGCAGGTGCAGCGCTTCCGCCCGCGCTACTGGAAGCTGCTCTTCTTCCGCCAGAAGGGCGACAAAGTCTGGTGGAACGGCGTCATCACTGAAGAAAACGATGCTTTTATTACCGTGAGCCTGCCTGACCAGGGTATGTTTGTACGCGGTAAAAGGCGGCTTTTTGACGAGCGCTCGCACCCCGGCCTTGCCGTGGATGTGCGTATCGGCAAGGTGCAGCCCCTGTATAATGAAATCATGATTCTGGAAGCGGTTACGGCGGGCTAGACCAGCCTTTCGCTTCAGTCGGGCTGCGTCCCTGCTTGGCATGCGCGCCGACAGGTATTTGCGCTGCCATGTAAGATTGTGTTTTTAAGAGGACTTTTGGGGTTTGCGGGCATATCTGCCCGTATTTTCAGAGGCTTGCAGCGGAGAATTATATGCTGGAAGTATTGTGGATTGCTCTGGCCTATGTGCTTGGTTCTGTGCCGTGGGGCCTTGTTATCGCCAAGACCTTTTGCCGCATAGACCCGCGTGAAAGCGGCAGCCGCAGCACCGGGGCCACCAATGTGGCCCGCCTGTGCGGCTTTGGCTGGGGTGTGGCAACCCTTGCGTGCGACGTCTGCAAGGGGGCTGTGCCCGTGTGGCTGGCCTTTCGCATCAATCCCTCGCCCGTATTTGTGAGCGTGGTGGGCCTGGCCTGCGTGCTTGGGCACGTTTTTTCGTGCTTCATGAAGTTCAAGGGCGGCAAGGCTGTTGCCACCAGCATTGGCGTGTTCCTCCCCCTGGCTTTCTGGCATCTGCTAGCGGCCTCGGCCCTGTGCTGCCTTGTTATCTGGCGCAGCGGCTTTGTTTCGCTGGGTTCGCTCACGCTGGTCGTGGCGCTGGCCGTGGCGCTGGCCGTTACCGGCCAGTGGGCCTGGCTGCCTTTGGCCCTGTGCGTGTGCGCCGTGGTGGTCTGGAAGCACAAGGAAAACATCGCCCGACTGCGTGCAGGAACAGAAAACAGCTGGCTCAAGGGCAAGCATTCGGAAAAACAGGAAGACAAGGGATAGCCTGGCTTTCCCGCAGATTTCGGCAATGTTGCGGCCCTCTGTGCCGCCATTGCCACAGCCACAAGCGCCCCTGGCCGCAAAGTGTTTTTGCAGACCAGAGGTGAGGATGGGGATTGCAAAGCCCCTTCCTGATGCCATTATCAAGGAGTTTCTCTCATGGCGCATGCGGATTTTCCGGCCTATCGCGGCCGCATGGAGTATGTTTGTCTTGACTGCGGCGCGCGTCATCCCGGCGACAGCCTGCTGTACACCTGCCCGCAGTGCGGCGGCGTGTTTCTGCTGGAAAACCTGGATTTCGACAAACTGAAAGAACGCAGCGGCGCAGAGTGGCGCGAGCTTTTTGACGCCCGCTCCGCCAGCCGCAGCACCGCGCTTCGGGGGATATTCCGTTTTTACGAGCTGCTTGCTCCCCTGCTGGACGAAGACGATATCGTGTATCTGGGCGAAGGCATCACGCCGATTATTGAAGCGGCCCCGGCCCTGCGCGACCGCGTGGGCGTGCCCTTTGCCTACAAGAACGACGGTCAGAACCCCAGCGCGTCCTTTAAGGATCGCGGCATGGCTTGCGCGTTCAGCTACCTCAAGTGGCTGTGCCGCCGCAACAAATGGGACGAAGTGCTGACCGTGTGCGCCTCCACTGGTGATACCTCGGCGGCGGCGGCCCTCTACGCCTCGTATGTGGGCGCGCCCCTCAAGAGCGTGGTGCTTCTGCCCCACGGCAAGGTGACGCCCCAGCAGCTTTCGCAGCCGCTTGGCAGCGGAGCAACCGTGCTTGAACTGCCCGGCGTGTTTGACGACTGCATGAAGGTGGTCGAGCTGCTGGCAGAAAATTACCGCGTGGCCCTGCTCAATTCCAAGAACAGCTGGCGCATCCTCGGGCAGGAATCCTACGCGTATGAAACAGCCCAGTGGTACGGCTGGGACATGACTGATCTGTGCCTCTTTGTGCCCATCGGCAATGCGGGCAACGTCACGGCCATCATGTGCGGATTTTTGAAAATGCTGGAGCTCGGCATCATATCCTCGCTGCCCCGCGTGTTCGGCGTGCAGTCAGAGCATGCCGACCCGGTGTGGCGTTATTACGATGCGCCCAAGGATGCCCGCCACTGGCAGCCCGTAACCGTCACGCCCAGCGTGGCGCAGGCCGCCATGATCGGCAACCCCGTTTCCTTCCCGCGTGTGCGCAAGCTGGCGGAGGTATTTATCGAAAAGGGCGGCGAAGGGGCCTTTCAGGTGGTGCGCGTGACCGAGCAGCAGATCATGGACGCCATGATTGTTGCCAACCGTCACGGCCACATTGCCTGCACCCAGGGCGGAGAATGCCTTGCGGGCCTCATGAACGCCAAGGCCTTTGGCCTGATCAGCGACAAGGAGCATGCCGTGCTTGACGCGACGGCCCATGCGCTCAAGTTCGCTGGTTTTCAGGACATGTATTTCAACGACTCCTTCCCGCCGGAATACGGCGTCACGCCCGACAAGAGCCTGGCCAACAAGCCGGAACTGCTCCTGCCCGAAAGTGCCCGTCAGGGGCGGGAAGTGGCCGAATTTGCCCGCATGGGGGCGGATGCCGTGGCTGGGCGACTTTCTTTACAAAAAAAGTAAAGTTTATATTTTAGAAGCCGATAATCAAAGAAGCGGCAGCGCAGATCTGTTGCGCTGCCGCTTCTTTTTTGCTGTGCGGAATGCCGCCCCTGCTCTGGTACGTAGATTGCGTGGTATTTGAAAAAATAGCCGCGTTGCGGGCTGCATGGCGTGATCTCTTGGGGAATTATCATCCTCCCGAAATGGGAGGTGCCGCATATGAATCACCAAGGATCAATGTGCTAAGATGATAAGTTTATTACGCAAAGGATGTTTTTATGTTTTCACGCAGTATCAGAACTGCCATGTTGCTGGTCATCAGCATTGTGGTACTGGCGGTGCAGTCGGCTCTGGTTGTTGTCGTAACGCGCATGGGGGATGAGGCGAACCTTAAGGCGAGCACTCACGAAATGGATCTCACCGCGGACACGGTAAGCAAATCCCTGGGCGATTTTGGAACACAGCTCAGCATGTTCATAAACGGAGTTTCCAAACCACCGAGACTGCGTGAATTTCTGCTTACGGGCGAAGACAAAAAAGGCGCGGAAGTTTTTCTTGCCGCCATGTCGCAAGCCGCGCCCGAAATAAATACGCTCTATCTGTTTGATGCCTCGGGCAAGCAGGTTATTCTGTGTGCTCAGGGTAAACTGGGCAAGGTTAACGATCTGGCGGAGCGCGAGTATATAAAGACCGCACTAGCCGGGAAGGCGGGTTACAGTTCTGCCCCGCTCAGGAGCATTGCCACGGGCAAGCTCATAGTCAGCGTTACTACGCCTATTTTTGACGACAAAGGAAAAGTGGCTGGAGGTGTTGGCATGTCCTACGACATAGACACCCTGACCAAAAACCTCAAGGGCATAACCATAGGTAAAACTGGCCGTGTCATTGTGGTTTCGCCCGAGGGCGTTGTGATCAGCCACGTGGACAGCGAGCTTATTCTCAAGGATATGGCCGGGGAACCGGGCGTCAGCGAAATGGTCAAGGCTGATTCCGGCAATGGCGTAGAATTTATGCGTAACGGCGAGAAACGCATGCTGGCGTGGGATGTGGCTCCCAACTGGAACTGGCGCGTGGGCGTGACAGTAAGTCGCGATGAAATTGAAGCTCCTGCCCATGAGCAGCGTAACGTTATGCTGGTGGTGGGCTTTATCACTATCCTGTCTCTGGTGGGCATTTGCCTGTTTGCGCTGGACAAGGTGGTTGTGCGCCCCTTGCGGCAGTTGCAGGCTTTTGCTTCAGACGTTGCGGACGGCAATCTTGAGTCCTCCCTGACGATCAACCTGCGCAATGAAATTGGCCATCTGGCTGACAGCCTGCGCAGCATGGTAGGCAGTCTCAAGGCCAAGATCGCCGAGGCTGATGAAAAAAGCCGTCTGGCGCAGGAAGAATCGGAACGCGCCGCCAGTGCAACAAAAGAAGCTGAAGCCGCCCGCATGGCTGCCGAACAGGCCAAGGCCGATGGCATGCTGCATGCCGCCACCGAGCTTGAAGGCGTGGTGGAGGCCGTAACCACGGCTTCGGAAGAACTTTCGGCCCAGGTGGAACAGGCCAGCCGTGGTGCTCAAAGCCAGACTGCCCGTGTGGGCGAAACAGCGACCGCCATGGAAGAAATGAACGCCACCGTGCTTGAAGTGGCGCGCAATGCCGGGCAGGCGGCGGAATCCGCCAAAACCGCCAAGAGCAAGGCAGAAAGCGGTGCCGATGTGGTGGCCCGCGTGGTAAAGGACATCAGCCGCATCCAGACCAGCGCTGTGGAACTGAAAACGGAAATGACCTCGCTCGGCAAGCAGGCCGAGAGCACGGGGCAGATCCTGGGCGTTATTTCGGACATTGCCGACCAGACAAATTTGCTGGCCCTCAATGCCGCCATTGAAGCGGCGCGCGCTGGCGAAGCCGGGCGTGGATTTGCCGTGGTAGCCGATGAGGTGCGCAAACTGGCGGAAAAAACCATGACCGCCACCAAGGAAGTGGGCGACGCCATCCGTGATATCCAGAACGGCACCCGTAAAAACGTGGGCAATGTGGAACAGGTTGTAGGCATGATTGACACCGCCACCACGCTTGCGAGCACCTCGGGCGAGGCCTTGAACGAAATTGTGGAACTGGTGGACGCCACGGCCCAGCAGGTGCAGTCCATCGCCACTGCTGCGGAAGAACAATCCTCCACCAGCGAAGAGATCAACCGCTCCATTGAAGACGTGAACCGTATCTCGCTTGAGACCAGCTCCGCCATGCAGCATTCTGCCGGGGCGGTTTCAGAAATGGCCCAGCAAGCCCAGGTGCTGCGCGGGCTTATCAGCAGTATGAAATCCGGAAACTAGCCAGTGATGATGGAGAACAGCGGCGGGCATGCCCTGCCAGGCTGAACTTGTTGCTGAAGTGTTTTAAAATCAAGCTTGACGTCTGACTGCAAGCGGCTCCTGCTCACGTGGGGGCCGCTTTTTTCATCTTCGTTTTGCCGCCGCCACATGGCGCACGTGCAGATATTACTGTTAATTATTTTAATATCAGTGTTAATAAATGTAGACATATGTGAACGTGACGTGAAGGAATCAAGATTCAGATAACAATGAATTATCAGTTATTTCAGGTAATAATCGTAAAATTAAATATCTTGATATATTGGAACATATATTGCAAATGCCTTCCATTTGATGTTTTTAGCAAGATCGCAGTGGACAGTCTGAATCGAAATGATCTGTTTTGCAGTGAGGAGGCTAGTTTATGTCGGTACGCAGCATCAGAATGGCAATGATGCTTCTTGTGGGCGGGGTGGTATTTGCGGTGCAGTCAGCCCTGATTGTCGTGGTCGCCCGCTACAGCTATGAGGCCAGCCTGACGTCAAGCGTAGATCAGATGCGCCTTCTGGCTGGCACCATCGCCAAGTCGCTGGGCGACTTTGGCGAGCAGCAGCAGATGGTGCTACACGGAGCCGTACTGCAACCTGCCCTCAAGGAATATTTGCGTAACCGGCACGATAATGGCGAGGCCGCAGGTTTTCTCTCGGCCATGTCGCGCTCGGCAGACGAAGTAAACTCCTTCTTTCTGTTTGACACGGAAGGCACCCAGGTGATCAATCGTGTTCACGGCAAGGAAGGCAGCCTCAAAAATTTTGCTCACCGCGAGTACATTCGCGAGACCTTCAAGGGCAAGCCCGGCCTGAGCGACACTCCGTCAAAGAGTGCGATCACGGGCAAGCCCATTGTGGGCGTTGCCGATGCCATAGTGGACGACAGCGGCAAGGTGCTTGGCGGCGTGGGCATGGCCTATGCTATTGATGGCCTGATGGAAAAATACATTAACGACATTCACCTGGGTAAAACGGGCTATCCGTTTATTGTTGCGCCCACGGGCGTCATGGTCGGGCACCCTGACAGCGAGCGCGTACTCAAGGATGTTTCCAAGGAAGAAGGCATTGCCAAGATTCTTGCCACGCCTTCAGGCGTGGAATCCTTTACCCGTGACGGCGTGGTAAAAATGCTGGCGTGGGCGCCGGTTCCGGGCTGGAACTGGAAGGTTGTCATTACCATGGATCGCGCGGAGATTGAGGCCTCGGCCAACAGCCAGCGCAACCTCATGGTTGGCGCGGGTTTTGCCGCAATTCTGCTGCTTGTGGGCATTACCCTGCTGGCCCTTGAAAAGATAATCGTCAAACCCCTGCAAGAGCTGGAATCCTATGCCCGGTCGGTGGCGGCGGGTGAGCTTGACCGCAGCCTGACCCTTGTGCGGCGTAATGAGATTGGTCATCTGGCAGACAGCCTGCGCAGCATGGTGGGCAGCCTTAAAGACAAAATAGCCGAAGCAGACGGAAAAAGCCGTCTGGCGCAGGAAGAATCAGAACGCGCAGCCAGCGCAACAAAGGAAGCCGAAGCCGCCCGCATTGCCGCCGAACAGGCCAAGGCCGATGGCATGCTGCATGCCGCCACCGAGCTTGAAGGCGTTGTGGAGGCCGTAACCACGGCTTCGGAAGAACTCTCTGCCCAGGTGGAACAGGCCAGTCGCGGCGCTGAAAGCCAGACCGCGCGCGTGGGCGAGACAGCCACGGCCATGGAAGAAATGAACGCCACCGTGCTTGAAGTGGCGCGCAACGCCGGGCAGGCGGCGGAATCCGCCAAGGCCGCCAAGAGCAAGGCTGAAAGCGGCGCGGATGTGGTGGCCAGCGTGATAAAGGATATCAGCCTTATCCAGACCAGCGCCGTGGAGTTGAAATCGGAAATGACCACGCTCGGCAAGCAGGCCGAGAGTACTGGGCAGATTTTGGGTGTTATTTCGGACATTGCAGACCAAACCAACCTGCTGGCGCTCAATGCCGCCATAGAAGCGGCGCGCGCAGGCGAGGCCGGGCGAGGGTTTGCCGTGGTTGCTGACGAAGTGCGCAAACTGGCGGAAAAGACCATGACCGCCACCAAAGAAGTGGGCGACGCCATCCGCGATATCCAGAACGGCACCCGCAAAAACGTGGGCAACGTGGAGCAGGTAGTGGGTATGATTGATACCGCCACCACGCTTGCGGGCACTTCCGGCGAGGCCCTGCATGAAATTGTGAATCTGGTGGACGCTACGGCCCAGCAGGTGCAATCCATCGCCACCGCCGCGGAAGAACAGTCTTCGACCAGCGAGGAGATCAACCGCTCCATTGAAGACGTGAACCGTATTTCGCTAGAAACCAGCTCCGCCATGCAGCATTCTGCCGGGGCGGTTTCAGACATGGCCCAGCAGGCCCAGGTGCTGCGCGGGCTTATCAGCAGTATGAAATCCGGGCATTAGCCGCCCGGCTGTAAGTACCAATATGGGGGGGGCCTTGCCGCATGGCAGGGCCCCTTTTCATATGGTTTTTCCGGGTCAGCTTTTTGGGCTGCCCACAGAGGCTTGCAAAAGAACAGAGCATCAGTAGTGTGGAAAAAACACCAGCAACCCCGGAGGCTCCATGCGGCAGACTACGATCATTGCTCTTTTGTTCATGCTGCTGGCGGCGACTGCCAGCGCGGCAGATTACAAGGACGTAGCCTCCGGCGTGCGCTATACGCACATCGGCGACTACAGCGTTGAACGGCTGAACAAAATTCTTACGTCAGAAGTGGCGACCTTCAGCAATTTCAAGATGCAGTACCCGCAAGCCGCCAATGGCGTGAGCCTGTACAAGGTGCTGTATACAACCATGATTCCGGAACAGGGCAATCGGCCCACGCTGGCTTCCGGCCTTGTGGCGGTGCCGCAAACTACGCAAAAAAAGCTGCCCGTGGTCTCATATCAGCACGGCACGGTATTTACCCGCACGGCAGTGCCCTCCCGCCCCGAGGAATCGGACGAAACACGCATTGTCACCGCGCGGCTGGCGGGGAACGGCTATGTGGTGATAGGCGCGGACTACATCGGCAAGGGTGATTCCACAGAGCCGGACAGCTACATGGTGCGCGAGTCAACAGTGCAGGCCTGCATGGATATGCTTTTTGCCGCCCGAGCGGTGCTTGCTGATCTGGGTATTGAAGAGGATTGCCTCTATCTTAGTGGCTGGTCGCAGGGCAGCTGGAGCACCCAGCAGTTCCGCCATCGGCTCGAATCCCTGAACATGCCCGTCAAGGCGGCGGCAACGGCGGCTACGCCAGCCGATCTGTACCTGTTGCTGACCCGCTGGATAAACAACCCCTCAGCGCTTGACGCCACGTGGCTCGCTGGCAGCGTTATTCTGTTTACCTATTCCTACGCCTACTATTACGACATGCCCGGCCTGCCCCAGACCATCATCAAGCCAGAGTATCAGGCTGTTTGCCGTGATTTCTACGAGAACAAGATCGGTTGGGAAGAGTTGCAACCGCAGATACCCGCCAAGATTGCCGACCTGGTGCAAGAGGAAGTTATGGCGCAATCCTCGGCGGGTATGGATACCTTTTTTCGCAGATTGCGAGACAATCAGGCCTTCATGTGGCGCTCGGCAACGCCTTGCCGCTACTATTACGGCAAGGTGGATGAAGTCATGCCGCCCTATGTGTCCACCCTTGCCGTGGGCTACACCATCACCGCAGGGGGAGCCAGGGCTGAAGCCGTGTATGCTGGCGACACCGCCGACCACCGAGGTGGGTTTTTGTATGGAGTGGGGGATCAGAAGGATTTTTTTGACAGCAAACGCTAAACAGCTCTTTTGCCCGCTGGCTGCATCAGAAAGCTTTGCCTGAGAGCAAAGGACACTGCAAAAATCAGATAGTTCCGGTTTCTTTTCGTGCTGCGGTCAGGAGGTTGGAAACCAGCCCCCTGACCGCAGTTCTTGTTATAACCAGGTGTTGTAGCGGCGCATAAAGGCTCCCTTTACCAGCGTGGCGAGGGTCAGATAACCCGCAAGCACTGCCGCCAGCCAGGGGAAGTAGCTGGCGGGCAGCGCGCCCATATCCAGCCCCTGCCCCAGAGTGGTAAAGGGAATGGCTGTGCCCACAGCAACGCCAAGGCCCGTGAACAGGGTCACCTGCCATGCGGCGCGGCTGTGCAGCAGGGGGATGCCCGGGGTGCGCAGCATGTGAATGACCATGGTCTGCGTCCACAGCGATTCCACAAACCAGCCCGCCTGAAACAGGGCGGCAAAGCTCGCCTGATCGGTACTGCTCATGGCTTGCCAGCCGCCTGCGGGCATGGGCACCACGGCAGGGCAGATCACCCAGAACAGCAGGGCGTAGGTTGTGAGGTCAAAGACCGAGCTGGTAGGCCCGAGCCAGAACATAAACCTGCGGATGCTGTCCGTGTCCCAGTTGCGGGGCTTGCGCAAAAAGTCCTCGTCCACATTGTCCCAGGGCATGGCCGTGCAGGAGACATCGTAGAGCAGGTTGAGCACCAGAATCTGTAGGGGCGTCATGGGCAAGAACGGCAGAAACACGCTGGCCGCCAGCACGGAAAACATGTTGCCGAAGTTTGAACTTACCGTAATCTTGATGTATTTGATTATATTCGCATAGGTGCGGCGGCCTTCCATCACGCCGGCCTCAAGCACGGTGAGGTCTTTTTCCAGCAGGATGACGCCCGCGGATTCCCGCGCCACATCCACGGCGGAATCTACGGAAATACCCACATCGGCGTTCTTCATGGCCGGGGCATCGTTGATGCCGTCGCCCATAAAGCCCACCACATGGCCGTTGCCGCGCAGGCAGGTCACAATGCGGGCCTTTTGGCGCGGGCTGAGCTTTGCGAAAATGTCGGCTTCCTCAACGGCAGTTTTCAGGGCCGCGTCGTCCATACCCTCTATTTCTGCGCCCAGCAGAATGTTTTTTCCCTGCAGCCCCACCTGGCGGCACACGCTACGGGTAACGGCATCGTTGTCGCCTGTCAGCACCTTTACGCGTACGCCGTGTTCGTTGAGCGCGGCCAGCGCCTTTGATGCGGAATCCTTGGGCGGATCAAGAAAGGCCAGATAGCCCAGCAACACCATATCTTTTTCGTCCGCCACAGAGAAAACGCCGCCCGGCGCGGACATGGTTTTGTGCGCCACGCCCACCACGCGCATGCCGTCGTTGTTGTAACGGCGCACTCGCTCCAGTATTTCCGCCTGGAGTTCAGGCGTGAGCGGTTCGACCTGCCCGTGGTATTCGGCATAGGCGCATACGGTGAGCATTTCTTCCAGCGCGCCCTTGGTGATGATCTGGGTTTTGTCCGTGGTGTCGGCCACCACAACGCTCATACGGCGGCGGCTGAAATCAAAGGGCATTTCGTCCACAAGGCTGTACTCTTTGCGCAGGGGCTGCATGCTCAGTTCATCGGCGTGGTTGACAATGGCGGCGTCGAGCAGGTTTTTGAGGCCGGTCTGGAACCAGCTGTTCAAAAAGGCGTGGCGCAGCACTCGGGCGTCTTCCGCGCCGTGAATGTCGAGCGAATACTCAAGCACAATCCTGTCTTGCGTAAGGGTGCCCGTCTTGTCGGTACACAGCACGTCCATGGCCCCAAGGTTCTGGATGGCGTTGAGGCGGCGGGCAATAACCTTTTTGCGGGCCATAAACACGGCTCCGCGCACCAGATTGGCGGATACCACGGTGGGCAGCATTTCGGGCGTAAGGCCCACAGCAACGGAAAGGGCAAACAATGCGGCTTCCACCCAGTCGCCCTTGGTGAAGCCGTTGATAAAAAGCACCACCGGGGCCATGCAGAACATGAACCGCAAAAGCAGCCAGGAAACGGAGTTCACGCCTTTGTCAAAGCTGGTGGGCGTGGTGGTTGCAGCAATCTGGCGCGCCAGAGAGCCGAAAAGCGACGCTCCGCCAACAGCCAGCACAAGGCCGTAGGCCGCGCCGCTGACAACGTTGCTGCCCATGAAGGCCAGATTGTCGCAATCAAGGGGCGAGGCGGCGGCAGTGTCGGCGGGCAGGGCATGGGGGAACTTTTCCACCGGTTCGCTCTCGCCAGTGAGGGAAGACTGACTGACAAAAAGATCCTTTGCCCGCAAAATCCGCATGTCGGCGGGGATCATGTCGCCTGCGGCCAGGCGCACCACATCGCCCACCACCAGCGAATTTATGGGCAATTCCTTGCCTTCGCCCTCGCGCACCACTTCAATGGTGGTTTTGACCAGCGATTCAAGACGGGCCACGGCATTGCCGGAGCGGGCCTCCTGCACGAAATGGAGCACGCCGCTGATGCAGACCATGACCATCACGATAATAACGGCGGTGAGGTCTTTTTCTCCGGCGGCTACAAGCAGATAGTCGGTAAAGAAAGAAATGCAGGCCAGCAGCAGGAGCACAACGCTGAAGGGATTGATAAACGAGGTGAACAGGCGTTTGGGCAGGCTGTCCCTGCCCTTGGCGGCAAGGATATTGGCACCGTACTGATGGCGCATCTCATGCACCTGATGGCGGGAAAGGCCATCGGGCGAGGAGTTGAACGTCTGCAATGCTTCGTCCGGCTCAACACGCGCGGCATCAAGCAGGCGGGTTGTAGCCTGACGGACCAGTTCAGTACTGACGGTATGTGCGGCGGGGCCTTTTTTGCGGCCAAAAAAACGGGCAAACGGCACAACAAGGCCGTGCGGCAGAAAAGAGCGCAGAACCATAAAATCCTCCTGGGAGCACGCGCAACGCGTTACCCGCAGGAAGATTTTCAGCTACGGGAACGGAATGGCGTGGAAAGAGTGGTGCGACGTAAACTGTCAGGTTCCGAAGGGGAACTGTGGCAACTGTCGGACGGCATGTAGGAAGCTCCTTCCATAGGGTTGAGGGTGACCGCCTGCCAGGGGGCAGACACATAAAAAGAGTATGGCCGCAACGGGCCATCTGCGCGGAACCTATTCGCTCCGGGCATTATTGTCAAAGGGGGAAAACGGAAGCCTATTCCGCCGTGTCGGCGCTAAATCCATGTTTTCTGCGGTTGGGCTCGGCGGAATGTGTCATTTCGTCAAGAAAGTCATGCAAAAAACATATGGCGTCTACTGAAACGGATTCGCACAGATGTGGCGGATCATTGGGGTGGATGCCGCCGGGCCGCAAAGCCTTGCAGGAGAGGCTGCCGAAGCGTTCAGTGAACAGGGCGGCAAACTGCGCGCACAGATCAACGATTTCGGATTCTTCCTTGCCCAGTTCTGCGCCGCGCAGGCCGATAAGCAGCAAGCCGCCCTCCACAAGACCGCACTGCCCGCCTGTGCCGCCAGCGCCGTGGCAACCTACGGTGGCAGTGTAAATCTGCGGGTGCAGCGGTTCCTGGAGTGTGTTTTCCAGACAACGCAGGGTCGTGCGGGCGCAATTGAGATCTCTGTCCCAATAATAGTGGCGCACCAGGGCGGCCACTCTGTCATGCGTACTCATGGTTTTCCTCTCAGGTGCAGCAGTTTTTCCCATCTGGGAAGATCGACGTTCAGGTCAAGATATTCAGGTGGAAGGTGCAGAGGCGCTGCAGTTTGCAGCGCGCTGGCCACATCGTCCACGCTGCCGGTGCGCGGCAGGCTGGCTACATCTTGCAGGGGGCAGAGGTCAAAGTCGTCTGTGGGCAGCATGGCCACGACGGGCAGCCCCTTGATGGCGGCTTCAAGCGCCACGGTGGTGGAGTTGGAGGCCCAGACCACCACGCCGGGGGCAAGCTGGTCGGCAATGGGGCCATCCACAACCTGCACGTCCTGCGCACGGCGGCCCAGCAAGGCGTTGAGCCTTTCCTGAACGGGCAGGTAGGGGTGCGGCTTTACGCGGATTTCCCAGCCGTCAAGCAGGCCTGCATGCAGCGAACGGGCAAGCAGGGCCAGATGGGCCTCGGTTTCGTCAGCAAAAAAGCTGGTTACAGCCAGCAGACGCCGGGGAGCAGGCGTGGAATCATGGCCCGCAGCAACGCTGGCCTTTTGCGCGTCTTTGTCGGCCAGATAGAGGTAACGCAGAGCTTCCACTTCGCCCAGCCGCTCGGCGGGCACGCCTGCCTCGCGCCACTGCGAGCACGCGGATTGCCCGTTGCCCCGCACCATGTCGGGCTGGAAAGCGGCCAGTTCTCCCGTAAAGGTGCGCGGGTCGTCAAAATAACGAAAGTCTGTGGGCCGGATGGTGGAATGCTGCGCGCCGATGACGGGGCCGTTGTCCGCCTCGTGCATGGTCTGCGTGAGCATGCGTTCCCACGGGCAGTTTTCCAGCGGGAAGAGCGTCCAGCGCTGCGGGCCTGCCATGGCGGCATACCGCTTGAATGCCCGGTGTTGCAGGCAGCGTTCAAGGCAGCGCCAGCCCCGGAACGATTCCGCCCAGTAGGGGCCGAGGTAGGCCCAGAAATCAATCTGCGAGCCTGTAAAATGAAAGGCCGCGCGGGCTTCTTTTTCCAGCCGCAGGCTGGCAAGGCACAGGCGCGCGTAGCGGAACAGGGCGGCTATGAGGTCGCCTGTGGTCAGAAATTCTTCAAGATAATGGAAGCTCGCGCCGTCTCTGCCTTCACGGCGAAAGCGGTCGCGCAGGGCAATACACTGGGCCAGACTGAGCTGGGGCGCAGGAAAGCGGATGAAAAGCCAGCGCACGAAGTGCCCGGCGGTCTGGGCATGCTCCCCGGCGTTCCCATGTTCTTGCGCCTCCGCATCGGCGGTGGCGTTCAGCGCATCGTGCAGGCTTTCCCAGTAGCGGGAACGATAGCGGCCATTTTCCACAGCCTTCATGTCCACATTGGGAAAGTAGGTGGCGATGGTGGCAGCCTGCCCCTGAGCGGGCGGCAGCGGGTTTTTGGCTGAAACTGGCGGCAGGTGGCGGCGCACAGTCCACCACCAGTGGACGTAGCGGGCCAGCGCGCGCAAGGGAGGAGGCGTTGCGTCATAAACCTTGCGCAGCAGGCTGCGGGCGGGCTCAAGCGGAACCGGAGCTTCGCTGCATCCTGCAAACAGCCTGTGGCCAGATTTGCACATGCGCGCAAGCGCGGCGCGCAGGTCTTCATCCCCGCCAAAAACGCGCAGGGAGGCAAATCCGCCCTCGTCCATGAGGCGCTCAAGGGTGCGCAGTTTGTAAACAGTGTAGAGGCCGGGCGTCATCTTGGGATGGCGTTCGTACAGCAGCGAACACCACCACATGGAGAGCTTTTCGCCGCAACGCAGATGCTGCTGCACCTCGCGGCCGCCAACGCGCATGCGTCCCAAATCGTGCGCCCAGGCCATATGTTCGGCGCGGATGGTCGTCAGTTCATCACGCAGGCGCGCAGACAGCGAAATTTCGCCACTGGGCGCTTCCCAGCCGTCCCAGTGCGCAACAAGTCGTTCGGGCAGGGCCTTACCTGACTCTGTTTCGGCCTTGCCGTTGGGGCTGTAGCCCGGGGCCGTGCACAGCGCGCGCGCCGCATCCGGCAGCATCGGGCCTATGACAAGAACAAGCTCTTTCATGCTGAACCCCTATCGCTCCTTAATCCTGGCGTCTTCTGCTTCGGGCGCGGCACTGGCCTCGTTGAGGGCTGCCCAGATGGCAAGGCCGTAGGGCGGCTGCAACACTCCTTTTTCGGTGATGATGCCGGTGATAAGCTCTGCAGGGGTTACGTCAAAGGCAAAATTGTACACGGGCACATCTGCGGGTGTCAGGCGCGTATCACCCACGTGGGTGACCTCGCGTTCCGGGCGCTGTTCAATGGGAATGCCGCTGCCGTCGGATGTTGTGGGGTCAATGGTGGAGAGCGGGGCAGCCACGTAGAAGGGAATATTGAAGTGCTTTGCCAGCAGGGCAACGCCATAGGTGCCGATCTTGTTGGCCGCGTCGCCGTTGGCGGCAATGCGGTCGGCCCCCACCACCACAGACTGCACGAGCCCCTTGCTCATGAGCAGCGCGCAGGCATTGTCGCAGGCAACAGTAACGGGGATATTGTCCTTGTGCAGTTCCCAGGCCGTGAGGCGCGCGCCCTGGAGGAAGGGCCGTGTTTCATCGGCAATAACCTTGATGCGTTTGCCCTGCTCCACAGCACCTCGAATAACCCCAAGCGCCGTGCCATAGCCCGCAGTGGCCAGGGCGCCAGCATTGCAGTGGGTGAGCACGGTGTCGCCGTCTTTCAGGCAATCCGCGCCAAAACGGCCCAGAGTCTTGCATGCTTCCACATCTTCGGCCTGCATTCTGGCGGCCTCGTCAAGAAAGGCCGCGAGCAGGGGGGCGCGGTCGCCGCGTCCGCTGTTCATGCCCTTCCACCAGCATCTGCGCATGCGTTCAACGGCCCAGCGCAGGTTTACGGCGGTGGGTCGGGCATTGGCAATGCGGTCGAGCAGTTCTTCAAGCTGGGTGGCCCAGCCGGGGCCGCTGGTTTCGTTCAGCGCAAGGGCGCAGCCCCAGGCCGCAGTGACGCCAATGGCCGGAGCCCCGCGCACAACCATGGTTTGTAAAGCCGATACAATGTCGTCTGTATTGCGGCAGATCACTTCGGTTTCCTGCTCTGGCAGCAAGCGCTGGTCAAGCAGGTGCAGCGCAAGATTTTGCCTGTCAAAGCGAATATGATCTTCCATGGTTTGCCTCCGCAGGATTCGAGATATTTATCAAGGATACACAACTATGCGCTGAAGGCAAAGCGCAGTTGGCGGCATTTCGCCGTAAACCATATAAAAAACATGCCCCCTCAAGGGGTTCTGCGGCCCGCAATGCTTTACAAACAGGCGCGCGGCTGGCTATGCTGCGGCTTGACAAAATCGTTTCCGGCGCGATGTGAGCGCCCGGTAAACGCACGGGCTTCCTGTGGGGCTGCGCGGCAGGGTGGAGTCCATGCCTGCATGGTGCGGGCGTGACCTGTTGCGAGCGCATGGGACAGACTGCATGTCGATCAACTTAGGAGCTATCAGACATGGAAGAGTTTTCGCGGATTCGCCGCCTCCCCCCCTATGTTTTTGCGGTGGTGGGAGACCTCAAAATGCGGCTGCGTCGGCAGAATATCGACATCGTGGACTTCAGCATGGGCAATCCGGACATCGCAACGCCCGCACCCATCGTCGAAAAGCTTGTTGAGGCAGCACAGAAGCCGGTGAACCACCGCTACTCGCTTTCGCGCGGTATTCCGAACCTGCGCAAAGCCATCTGTGATCGCTATGCCCGCCACTACGGCGTGCAGCTCGACCCTGACAGCGAAGCCATCGTGACCCTGGGTTCCAAGGAAGGCCTGGCCCACCTTTCGCTGGCTATTCTTGAGCCCGGCGATGTGGTGCTCGCACCCGACCCGACCTACCCCATCCACAAGTACGCGCCCATCATTGCAGGCGCGGACGTGCGCAGCGTGCCCATCGGCCCTGGCCGCAACTTTTTTGAAGACCTTGAGGCCGCCATGCGTCAGGCCTGGCCCAAGCCCAAGGTGCTTTTCATCTGCTATCCGCACAACCCCACCACCGAAGTGACGGATCTGGAATTCTTCCAGAAGATTGTGGACTTCGCCAAGGAAAACCACATCTGGGTTGTGCATGATCTGGCTTACGCCGATCTGGTTTTTGACGGCTACAAGGCCCCCAGCTTTTTGCAGGCCAAGGGCGCCAAGGATGTGGGCGTGGAATTCTACTCCCTGTCCAAGAGCTATTCCATGCCCGGCTGGCGCGTGGGTTTTGCCGTGGGCAACAAGGATCTTATTCATGCCCTGGCGCGCATCAAGAGCTATCTGGATTACGGCATGTTCCAGCCCATCCAGATTGCCTCCACCGTGGCCCTCAACGGCCCCGAAGACTGCGTGCACCAGATCCGCGATGTATATCAGGAACGGCGCGACCGCCTCATCGAAGGCCTGAACCGCATCGGCTGGGAAACACCTTCGCCCAAGGCGACCATGTTTGTGTGGGCGCACATTCCCGAACCCTTCCGCAAGATGGGCTCCGTGGAATTCTCCAAGCTGCTGTTGCAGGAGGCCCACGTGGCTGTTTCGCCTGGCCTGGGCTTCGGCTCCTACGGCGACGAATACGTGCGTTTTGCCCTGATTGAAAACGATCAACGCACGCGGCAGGCTATTAGCAGTATGCGGCGGTTGTTGTCGGGCGTCTCCGACTAAACCTGTTTCGCACTCCGCGCCTTTTTGCTTCCGGCGGCGTCAGGCGGTCTTTTTATTCCGGTCGAGTACCATCAGAGTACACTCCCTGCATAAAAAGCCCGCATTCCTTGCCGGAAGGCAAAAATTCGCAGGATGGCAAAACAGGTTTTGAAAGTATCTTTTGCCCCCTGGACAGCGTCAACGGCCCGTTTCAGTCCAGGTCTGCACCAGCATGTACTATCCCTGGCCTGAAACGGGTCGTTTTCTTGCCAGGGAACAAAATTTCGCTTTCAAAAGCCGTTTTTTCGGACGGTAAGAAGCGAGGTCAGAATTACTGAAATCGGCGGGGTCGGGAGGTTTTCCGGCCCCGCCGCAGCAACCATAAGGCCGCACATGGCCAACAACCGCGCAGGCCCGCGGCGGACAGACCGGGGTTAGGCAGCAGATTCGGAGGCGACATGACAAAGAACAGCGATAAACCCCTGGTAGTGGGCCTTGCCGGATTCGGCACCGTGGGCGGCGGCCTTGTGCGTCTGCTTGACGAAAACGCCGATCTTATTCGCCGCCGTTGCGGGCGCGACATCGTGCTCAAAAAGGTGCTTGTGCGCAACGCCACCAAGGCCCGCAGCGCCCCGTTGCCAGCCGGAACCGAGCTAACCACCGATTACCGCGCGCTTACCGATGATCCTGAAATTGACGTGCTGGTGGAACTGATCGGCGGCATCGACAATGCCCGCACCATCATCGACCGCGCCCTTGATCAGGGCAAGCACATCGTCACCGCCAACAAGGCCCTGCTGGCCGAGGAAGGTCTGGCCCTGTTCCAGAAGGCTGACCGCAAAAAGCGCATCCTGCGCTACGAAGCCAGCGTGGCCGGGGCCATCCCCATTGTGGAAACGCTGAAGGAAAGCCTCACGGGCAACCGGATTGAATCGCTCATGGGCATTCTCAACGGCACCAGCAACTATATTTTGTCTGAAATGACCAGCAATGGCATGGATTTTGACGTTGCGCTCAAGCAGGCCCAGCAGCTGGGCTATGCCGAGGCCGATCCCACGCTGGACATTGACGGTCATGATGCCGCCCACAAGCTTATTCTGCTTATCCGTCTGGCCTACGGGGTGCACTATCCCTACACGGCCCTTTCGGTGCGCGGCATTCGCGGGCTTTCTGGCATGGATATCCGCCTTGCGCGCGAATTTGGCTACCGCATCAAGCTCATTGGTCAGGTGCGCGAGGTGCCCGGCGCCGAGGGTGCCGAGGCTGAAGGCAACATCCGGCTTGAGGCCGGGGTGTTCCCCGCCCTAGTGTACCACAAATTTTTGCTTGCCCGCGTGGGCGGCGTGTACAACGCCGTTCGGGTGGACGCCAACGCTTCCGGCCCGCTGTTTTTCCACGGGCGCGGCGCGGGCGATCTGCCCACAGCCGGGGCCGTGCTGGGCGATCTGCTGGCCGTTGCCCGCGATGAACGCCCCAACAACACCGGCTTTGTAGGCAAGGAACTGCCCAAGGCCTCCATAGTGCCGCCGGAAGAATGGCGCTCGTGCTACTACGTGCGCGTCATGGTGCAGGACACCCCCGGCGTGCTGCGTGATCTTTCGGGCTGCATGGCCGCCGAGGGCATCAGCATGGCTCAGGTCATCCAGAAGAGCGATGAAGGCAACGGCGTGCCGCTGGTCTTCATGACCCACGAAACCACGGCCCGCGCCATGAGCGACGCCCTCCAGCGCACCATGGACGCCGGCCTGCTCAAGGAACCCGCGGTGTACTTCCGCGTGTTGGGAGGAGCATGATAATTTTTGATGAACCATACGTCTCGCCAGAGCTGCTCGACTACGCGGCAGCCCGGCGGGAACCGGTGCTCGACAATGCTGTGGCGCGGGACTTGTCCCGCGCCCGCGCGCTTTCTGGCGCAGCGCCCCTGAACCTCATACCGGAAGCGGAATTTGCGGTCCAGGGCCGGAAGCCCTGCCCGGACTGCGCGCCCCCGCGCATCTATACCTGCTCGGAAAATTCCCTGGCCTGGGTTTGCGACCATGTGGACAATGCCGAGCTTGTCAGCGGCATTGAAAAGCTCAAGAACAAGGCCAGGACCCGCGAGTTGCTGCGCCCCCTCTACGATGATTATTTCTATCGCAGACTCAGCCTTGATGCCCTGCGCCACCTGCCTTTTGAAGAACTGCGCCTGCCCTGCGTGGTCAAGCCTTCTGTGGGCTTTTTCAGCCTGGGCGTGCGCATTGTGCGCACCCGCGAAGACTGGCAGGCCGCCCTTGCCGTCATTGAGCAGGAAGCAACGCACTGGCGCGAGCAGTATCCAGACAGCGTGGTGGACAGCGAAGACTGGCTCATAGAGGAATACATTGACGGCGATGAATACGCCGTGGATGTGTACTTTGACGCACAGGGGCAGGCCGTGATCTGCAACATCCTGCGGCACGAATTTGCTTCCGCTTCGGACGTGAGCGACCGCCTGTACTACACGGGCGCTTCTGTGGTACGCTCACACCTTGCGGAGTTCGAGGCATGGTTCAACAAGGTTAACTCCTTGCTGGGTCTGCGGAATTTTCCCACCCATGTGGAGCTGCGGCGTGATGCCCAGGGACGTATACGGCCCATAGAATTCAATGCCCTGCGTTTTGCGGGCTGGTGCTGCACGGACGTCACCCTGTTTTCCTGGGGCTTCCACACCTACGGCTGCTTTCTGGAAGGGCGGCGGCCCGATTGGGACAAGGCTCTGGCAGGGCGCGAAGGTAAGCTCTACACCCTCATTGTGCTGAACAAGCCGGAAAACTGCCCGCCCGTGCGCAACTTTGATTACGAGGCATTGAGCCGGGGCTTTGCCCGTGTGCTGCATGTGCGCAAAAGCGATTTCACGCGCTACGGGCTGTTTGGTTTTCTCTTTACCGAAACGCCGGAAAACCAGCGTGAAGAGCTGGACCGCATAGCCCGCTCCGACCTGCTGGAATTCACAAGTTGAGGCAGCCGTGGAAACTCTTGAAATAAGCACCCGCAGCCGTTGCGAGATGGTCGACGTCACGGCGGAGCTACGCTCGCTGGTGCGTCGCAAGGCCGCAGATGGCCGCTGGCAGAGCGGCGCTCTGGCTCTGTTTTGCCCGCACACCACTTGCGGCCTCACGGTCAACGAAGGCGCAGACCCTGACGTGCGGCGCGACATGCTGGCCTTTTTTAGCCGCCTTGCTCCGGAGCATGGCGATTACCGCCACGCTGAGGGCAACAGTGATGCCCACATAAAAACCACCCTGCATGGGCCATCCCTCCTGCTGATTGTGGAGAAGGGCGAACTGTGCCTTGGCACCTGGCAATCTGTTTACCTGTGCGAGGGCGACGGCCCCCGCCGACGCAACCTGTGGCTGCAATGGCTGAAGTCCGACGACTAGAGCATTTCGTGGCAAGGCTTTTTCAGGAAAATCCTTGCGGAGCAGTTAACGCATTCCATTCGTTAACAGCTCTAGAGCGGGCATTCAGCTGTTTGCGGCCTGCCTTTTCATGGCCTCAAAGGAGCACAATCCATGCCCCATGACGTAGATCTTATTCTTACGCTTGCCGGGGGGCTTTCCGCCGCTCTGGTTCTTGGTTTTATCACGCAGAAACTGCGCCTTTCCCCGCTTGTGGGCTATCTGCTCGCAGGCATCATCGTAGGCCCTCACTCCCCCGGCTTTGTGGCCGATGCGTCCACGGCGGCCCAGTGCGCTGAGATCGGCGTTATCCTGCTGATGTTTGGCGTGGGCCTGCATTTTCACCTCAAGGATCTGCTGGCCGTGGGGGCCATTGCCACTGGCGGCGCAGCGGCGCAGATATCGCTGGCAACGCTGGCAAGCATGGGGCTGTTGCATTTTTTCGGCTTTGATCTGCTGTCCGGCGCGGTCTACGGCATGGCTATTTCTGTTGCCAGCACCGTGGTGCTTACCCGTGTACTTGCCGATAACCATGACCTGCACAATACCACCGGGCATGTGGCCCTGGGCTGGCTGGTGGTGGAAGATATCTTTACCATCCTGCTGCTTGTGCTCCTGCCTTCGGTTCTTTCTCCGGGCGGCGAATTCTGGAGCGCCCTGGGCATGACCCTGCTCAAACTGGCGGCGCTCTCCGTGTTTACGCTTGTGGCCGGGCAAAAGCTTATCCCGTTGTTTCTGGGCTATGTTGCCCGCACGGGAACCCGCGATCTGTTTACCCTTGCGGTGCTGGCTCTGGCCCTTGGCATTGCCGTGGCGGCGGCGGAGTTTTTTGGAGCGTCCATGGCGCTTGGCGCTTTTTTGGCTGGCATGGTTGTAGGGCAGTCCGAGTTCAGCGCCCGTGCCGCCGCCGAAGCCCTGCCCCTGCGCGATGCCTTTGCCGTGCTGTTTTTTGTGTCTGTGGGCATGCTCTTTGATCCCGCCTCGCTGGCGCAGGACTGGCCCCTCATGCTGGCGACTCTTTTTGTCATCATGATTGTGAAGCCCCTTGGGGCGCTGCTGATGACAAGTTTGTTCCGCAAGCCTCTCAAGCTGGGGCTGCCCGTGGCCGCCTCCCTGTCGCAGGTGGGTGAATTTACTTTTATTCTTGCGGGTCTTGGCATCAGCCTTGGGGTTTTTGACCAGAGGGTGAACAATGCGCTCATTCCTGCGGCCATCATTTCCATCACGTTCAACCCCATGCTGTACCGCAAGGCCAAGGATCTGGGGCTGTGGTGGGAGAAGCGCAAGCGCGGCAACGTTGCCGAACCTTCGGCCTGCCTGATCGTGCCGGACGAAGGCACCCGAGGGCGGGTGGTTGTGGTGGGCTACGGCCCCGTTGGCCGCAGTTGCTGCCGCATTTTGCAGGACAGCCGCATGCTGCCCGTGGTTGTGGAAATGAATATCGACACTGTGCGGCTTTTGCGCAGCGAAGGGGTACCCGTGGTGCACGGCGATGCCATGCAGGCCGAAGTGCTGCGCGAAGCTGGCCTGGAAAAGGCCGAGGCGCTGCTGCTGACAACCCCCAGCATCCCTGCTGGCGAAGTGACGCCCATAGCGCGCGCGGTCAATCCGCATGCGCGCATTCTGGCGCACACAGCTTTTGTGAGCGAGGCCCGCTCACTGCGCGAGAAAGGCGTGGATGCTGTGTTCAGCGGCGAGCGTGAAGTTGCGCTGGCCATGGCGGAGTACTTGCTGCGTTCGGCGGGTGCGCCGGAAGCGTATGTGCAGACGGAACTGGAACGTGTGCGCGAGAAGCTCGACTAGTCGCGGTTCGCACAAGGCTCTTTTGTTCTCTGGCTGCGTCAGAACGTTTTTTAGCTTCAGTCGAGTACCTTTTTTGTACACTCCTTGCGCAAAAAAACGTTCTTCCTTGCCGGAGAGCAAAATTTCTCTTGTGTGAACCGCGACTGCCGTTACTGTTGGTTGCTGTCCTGAAACGGGCCTTTTCCTTGCCAGAGGACAAAATCCATCTTTTTAAACGTAAATCTTTGATCGAGAAAAAATTACGCAGAAATTGTAGTGTATTAACGTGAATCGCAAAGAAAAATCACAAGACTTCAATCATCTTCACCACCTTACACCGCAGTGAAACCAGCGCCCGGAATGTTGTCATGATTATCCATATCGACATGGATGCCTTTTTTGCATCGGTAGAGCAGATGGACGACCCGTCCTTGCGCGGCAAGCCCGTCATTGTGGGCGGCGAGCAGAGGGGCGTGGTTTCCACCTGTTCTTACGAGGCGCGCGTTTTTGGGGTGCATTCCGCCATGCCCATGGCAACGGCCCGCAGGCTCTGCCCGCAGGGCATTGTGGTGCGTGGCCGCCACTCGCGCTATGCCGAGCTTTCGCGGGCGGTCATGGCGGCCCTTGGCGAGTTTTCGCCCCTTGTGGAGCAGGCCAGCGTGGATGAGGCCTATGTGGATGCCACAGGCCTTGAACGTCTGTTCGGCTCGCTGGAAGAACTGCTTCAGCGCATCAAGGAGCGTGTGCGCGAGGCTACGGGCGGGCTCACCTGCTCCGCCGGGGCAGCGCCGGTGAAATTTCTTGCCAAAATATGTTCAGACATCAACAAGCCCGATGGCATGTTCATACTGCGGCCCGAAGAAGTGGATGATTTTCTGGCGACTTTGCCCGTGGGCAAGATTCCCGGCGTGGGCAAGCGCATGGTTGAGAGTCTGCAAGGTCTGGGTGTGAGAACTGTGGGGCAGTTGCGCCGCTACAGTCTGGACTTCATGCTGCGCAAATACGGCAAGTGGGGCGGCGTGTTGTACGAGCGCGTGCACGGGCGCGACCCGCGCGGCATAGAAACCGAGCGCGCCGCAAAAAGCGAAAGTGCGGAATGCACCTTTACCGAGGACACGCGCGACCGGGATTTTTTGCAGCGCATGCTGCTGGCCCATGCAGAGCGCGTGGGGGCCTCGTTGCGGCGGCATGGTTACCGGGGCCGCACGGTGACGCTCAAGGTCAAATATACGGATTTCCGGCAGGTTACCCGTTCGCGCACCCTGCCGGAGGGCATAAACGCCACGGAAACCATTTTTGAGGTGGGCTGCGCCCTGCTGCGCGAGCTGCCCCTGCCGCAGCCTGTACGGCTTATAGGCCTTGGGGTTTCAGGTTTTGACGCACCTGTGGCGCAATTGGTCTTGCCGGGCGCGGTCAAGCCAGCAACTCAGGGGCTGGACCCGCAGGTCGAGGCCAGAAGGCAAAAACTCGATGCCGCGCTGGACGATCTGCGCGGCCGCTTTGGCAACAAGGCGGTGCAGCGCGGGCGGCTGTTTACGCCTGCGGAAAAAAAGGCAGATGCCGCGCTTACCCCGGATAGCGCCGGGGATGCAGGCACGACGGATACAAAAGAATCTGACAGTGAAGAATAGGCGGCTTTATGCGTTTGCCTGACCCTGCCGCGTAAACAGAGCCATATATTCCTGATTGCCCTTGGGACCCTTGATGGCGGCGGGCAGCACTCCCTGACAGGCAAGAGCCAAATTGGCCTGGGTGAAGAGCAGGATTTTATCCACCGCGCGCTGGCGTGCGGCCTCATCGCGCACCACGCCCTTGACGGTTTCGCCGGGGCCAAGCTCAAACTGGGGTTTGATAAGCGTGGCGAGCATGCCGCCGGGTTTGAGCCAGGGCATGCATGAGGGCAGCACGAGGGTGAGCGAAATAAAGGAAACGTCCGCGACCACCAGATCAACCATCTCGGGGATAAGGCTCTGCTCCGCATGGCGCAGGTTGAAGCCTTCAAGGTTTATCACCCTTTCGTCGGCGCGCAGACGTTCGTGCAACTGATTTTTGCCCACATCCACGGCATAGACGCGTTTGGCCCCCCTTTGCAGCAGGCAGTCCGTAAAACCGCCGGTGGAAGCACCCGCGTCCAGGCACACAAAGTCGCTCACATCCAGCTTGAAATATTCAAGGATGGTCAAAAGCTTGTAAGCGCCACGGCTCACGTAGCGTTCCGGCTCCAGCAGGGCAAAGACCGTGTCGGCGGCAAAAGGATGCCCCGGCTTGGGCACAACCTGCGGCGGCGCACCGGGGACCGTCTGTTCAAGAATGATCTTGCCCGCCATGATAAGGCGGCGGGCCTGTTCGCGGCTTTCCGCAAGGCCCTGCTCAAATACAAGCTGGTCGGCGCGTTGTCTGGGTGTTTTTGGCATGGGGGTCTTATAGCTGCTTGCCGCGCCAACCACAAGACTGCCCCGCGATTGCTGCGCACCGGGCACGGCAAAGGGGGTGCAACTGGCCCCCGATGAGGTGGCGGAAAGTCAATTTATACTTAACCCCGCCCGGCGCACTTGCCAAAGCCGTAAAAGAGGGCTATATAGCTTGCCCTTGTGCGGTACTGCGCCGCGCCAAGGGTAAAACGCGCGGGCGTCCGAATTGCTGAAAAATCTGGATTATGCCGCGTTCACGAGGTAGCTGCCATGAAAAATGATATCCATCCCAAAGTGTTCAACGCCACCATCACCTGCGCCTGCGGCAATGAAGAGCACGTGCTCTCCACCAAGGGCGAACAGGTTAGCGTGGAAGTTTGCTCCGCTTGCCATCCTTTCTTCACCGGCAAGCAGCGTTTTCTTGATACCGCGGGTCGTATTGACCGCTTCCGCAAGAAGTACGCCAAGTTTGATCAGTAGTAAGCTTGGGTCGGGCCTTTACCGGGACTCCAGCACTGGCATGACGCCCGAAAGTTCGCGGCGGGCAGGCTCGCAGCAAATCGCCCCGCGTGCAAAGCGCGCGAGCGGTGTGTTGCGGCTTGCCCTCGCTCTTTTGAACGCGGAATGCGCTCCGGTGGGCGGGCAGGCCGTCATGGAAGGCGTGATGATGCGTCACGGTGATGTCTACGGGCTGGCGGTTCGTCAGGCCGATGGCGTCATTCGTGCCATGCGCTGCCCTTGGTTTTCGCTCACCCGCAGCCCCTGGCTCAAAAAGCCCTTTGTGCGGGGCTTTCCTGTGCTGCTGGAAACTCTGGTCAACGGCATCAAGGCGCTCAACCGCTCGGTTGAAGCTGTGGCCCAGAGCGAGCAGGAGGAAATCTCCGGCTGGCATCTGGTGCTTACGCTGATTCTGGCCCTGCTGATGGCAGTGGGTCTTTTTGTGGTTGTGCCGCACCTGCTCTCGCTGGTGATGCTCTGGGCGCACCTTGGCGGCGATGTGGAAGGGCTTTCGTTCCACCTCTGGGACGGTTTTTTCAAGTGCTGCATCTTCATGGGGTATATCAAGGCAATTTCGTATGTGCCTGATATCCGTCGTGTTTTTCAGTATCATGGGGCAGAACACAAAACCATCCACGCCTATGAGGCGGGGGGGGATGTGGACGCTGCCGCCGCCATGGGCAAAAGCCGCCTGCATCCGCGTTGCGGAACCACGTTTTTGCTGTTTGTCATCAGCATTTCCATATTGCTGCATGCGGTACTGGTTCCCCTGATGCTGAGCATTTACACGCCGCAGGGCGAGGTTGCCAAACACATCCTCACCATTGGCGTCAAGCTTCTGCTGATGGTGCCCATCAGCGCGCTGGCCTATGAGCTTATACGTTACGCTGCCAAACTGCCCGAAGGGCTTCTGGCAACGGTGCTGCGCGCGCCGGGGCTGGCCCTCCAGCGGCTCACCACCTATGAGCCTGACGAAAGCCAGCTTGAGGTGGCCGTGGTGGCCCTGCGTGAAGCCCTTGGCCCGGATGATGGCGCGAGGGTGCACACCGTAGGCTACACCACGGAATAGCGCTTATTGCCGTCTTTTTCTGCCGCTTTTGCGGCAGATGCTGTACATGGGCTTGTTGCCTGGCATGCTGCTTGCGGCATGGCTGCGCGCCCGTTTTTCGTTTTTCCGCCCACAGCGTGTTGGAGACACCTATGTTCGCCAAATTGGAAGGTCTGGAAAAGAAATTCATGGAGCTGGAGCATTCCCTGGCTGAGCCGGACGTGTTCAACGATCAGGAACACTACCGCAAGCTCACCAAGGCCCATGCCGATCTGCGCGACATTGTTGAAAGATACCGCCGCCACAGGGCGCTGTTGCAGGAACAGGCCGAAAACAAGCAGCTGCTGCGCGATGAAGACCCCGAAATGCGCGAGCTTGCCCAGGAAGACCTGCGCCGCATTGAAAAGGAACTGCCCGAGGTGGAGCAGGAGCTCAAGCTCATGCTGCTGCCCAAGGATCCGCTGGACGAAAAGAACACCATTCTTGAAATCCGCGCCGGTACGGGCGGCGAAGAAGCGGCCCTGTTTGCCGCCGACCTGTTCCGCATGTACTCGCGCTACGCCGAAGTTAAGGGCTGGAAGGTGGAACTCATGAGCGAATCGCCCTCCGAATCGGGCGGCCTCAAGGAAGTTATCTGCCTTATCAGCGGCAACAAGGTTTACAGCCGCCTCAAGTTTGAGGCGGGCACCCACCGCGTGCAGCGCGTGCCCGCCACAGAAGCCCAGGGCCGCATCCACACCTCTGCCGCCACCGTGGCTGTTATGCCCGAAGCGGAAGAAGTGGACGTGGAAATCCGCCCCGAAGACCTGCGCATCGATATTTACCGGGCTTCCGGCGCTGGCGGGCAGCACGTCAACAAGACGGAATCGGCTGTGCGCATCACGCACTTGCCCACCAATACCGTTGTGACCTGTCAGGACGAACGCTCGCAGCACAAAAACAAGGCCCGCGCCATGAAAGTGCTTGCCTCACGCATTCTGGCCGCCGAGCGTGAACGCTATAATTCGGAAATTTCCGCCGACCGCAAGTCGCAGGTGGGTTCTGGCGACCGTTCCGAGCGCATCCGCACTTACAATTTCCCGCAGGGGCGTTGCACGGATCACCGCATCAACCTGACCCTGTATTCTCTGGATCACATCATGGAAGGCGAAATTGATCCGCTGATTGAAGCTCTGAGCACGGTGGCGCAGGCCGATGCGCTCAAGGCCGCGGCCACGGATTAATCGCCACCTGCATTAAATATGGATACTAAAAACGCCCGCAAATTTTGCGGGCGTTTTTTGCGTCTGCATGACCGGCATCCATGCGACAAAATGCACTTATACTGACTGATCGGGCAGCCGCAGCATGCCCTCGCGGATGATAAAGGCGATCACGGCCTCAATGCCGGCACCGGAAAGCATTTCTGTGAGCACATAGGGGCGTTCGCCGCGCATGCGGCGGGTGTCGCGTTCCATCACGTCCAGCGAGGCATGCACCATGGGCGCGAGGTCAACCTTGTTGATGATGAGCAGGTCGGACTTGGTGATGCCGGGGCCGCCCTTGCGCGGAATTTTGTCCCCTCCGCTCACGTCTATGACATAGATGGTGAGGTCGGCCAGTTCCGGGCTGAACGTGGCAGAGAGATTGTCGCCGCCGCTTTCCACCAGCACCAGCTCAAGGCCGGAATGGCGCGCCTGAAGCTCTTCAATGGCCTGAATGTTCATGGAAGCGTCTTCGCGGATGGCAGTGTGCGGGCAGCCGCCCGTTTCAACGCCGATGATGCGGTCAGCCTCAAGGGCGTTATGGCGCAGCAGAAATTCCGCATCTTCGCGGGTATAAATGTCGTTGGTGACGACAGCCATATTGTAGTGCTTGCGAAGGCGCATGCACAGGTGGCGCAAGAGGGCCGTTTTGCCGGAACCCACAGGGCCGCCAACGCCCACTCGCAGGCAGGGTCTATTGGTCATGACGTTCAACTCCTGAAAAGTCGGGTGTATTGTCGTTCATGTCCGGCGCTGCACAGGGCAAGGCCGGGGAGGCTGGAGCCGATGTCCTCATCGGGCAGGGTCGCTGCCTGAGCCACCAGTTGCGGCACGGCAGGCATGAACTCCAGCAACAGTTTTTGCGCGGCGGTCTGGCCCAAAGGCACTGTTTTGCAGGCCACGGCCACCTGATTTTGCAGCCAGCTCCACACATAGGCGCAGGCCGCGTCCATCCCGGCGCGCTGCTGCGCGGCAGGATCGCAATAAGGCTCCATGCTACGGGCGTGCTGGTCGAGCATGACGGCGGCAACCGCAAAACAGGCCGTGTACCCCGCGTTGTCTGGCAGCTGCCAGTGCGGCAGCATGCCCTGATCGTGCAAAATACGGCGCAGGGCGCGCCCCATCTGGATTTCTTCCTGCCACAGTTCGCGGCTTTCGCGGCCTGCAAGCATAAGGGCGTTCCAGCGGGCCAGCGCAACGGCATCTGCACTGGATGCCGCCGCGTGCATGCGCAGCAGCAGCGGCAGGTCGTTGCGCGCAAGGCCGAGGCGCAGCACGCCCCAAAGCCAGCGACGCACGCCTTCCGCAGTGGCCGCATGCCCCCGCTCCACGGCGGCTGCAAGCCCCTGCGACCATGCAAAACCGCCCACTGGCAGGGATTGCCCCGCCAGATAGAGCAAGGCTGTCAGGCCAAACTGCGGCCCATTCCATGTCGTGTGGCTACAGCCACGGCCAGCATACGGCCCGGGTTGCCCCGCGGCATCCTCCGCCTGCGCATGTGCTGCGCACTGTTGAACATGTTGAGCAAGGCAGGTTCCGCCAGCCAGCGCCCTTGCGGGGGGCGGCAGCTCGGATGCCAAGTCAGTTGCCAGTCCGGCAGCCAATTCAGCCATGACTGTGACCGTGGCCGCCGTAGGCTCCGCCCTCGGGCACAAAGGGCAGATTTTCGCGGCGCAGGCGCAAGCCCAGATTTTCCGCCAGTTCTTCAAGCACGTGGTCGGGCATGAAGCGCAGCCACTTGTGCCCGAGTTGCATGGCGGCGTGGCGGTTGCCAAGGTGATAGCAGGCGCGGGCCAGAGTTTCCCAGTTGGGGGCAATGCCCGTCACCACAGGTTCCTCGCCGTTGCGCACAATTGCCAGCACGTCCCCGGCGCGCAGAATATCGCCCTCGCGCAGAACCTGCCCTCGCGTGAGAAACAGGCCAGCTTCTTCGCCGCTGTCCAGCCGCAACCGCTGGCGGCATTTGCCGCGCTGCTCCCAGGTCAGGGTAAGGGTGGCCGTAGGCTCCAGATTGGTGCGCTGCCCCATGTTTTCAGTAAATTCCAGCATGGTCGCTCCTTAGTTGGTTGCCTAGAACAAAAAATAACGTTGCGCCAGCGGCAGCACTTCTGCCGGAGCGCAGGTGAGAATCTCGCCGTCAGCGCGGACTTCATAGGTTTGCGGGTTCACGGCAATAGCCGGGGTGGCGCTGTTGAGCAGGAGGTCGCTCTTGCACAGGGTGCGCGTGCCCCGGCAGGCGGAAAGCCCGCGCAGCAGGCCCAGCTCCCGCAGCCGTCCCTCGCCGCCGTTTTCCATGAAGGCGCGCGAAACAAAGCTCAGGCTGGCGGCAGCCGCAGCCTGCCCCAAGGCGCCAAACATGGGCCGGTAGTGCATGGGCTGCGGCGTGGGGATGGAGGCGTTGGCGTCGCCCATGGGCGCTGCGGCTATCTGCCCGCCCTTGATGACCAGCGAGGGTTTGACCCCGAAGAAGGCGGGCTTCCACAGCACGAGGTCGGCCAGAAGTCCGGGGGCCACTGCGCCAATGGCGTGGGAAAGGCCGTGGGTCACAGCAGGGTTGCAGGTGTACTTGGCCAGATACCGGCGCACGCGGAAGTTGTCGTTGCCACGCCCGCGATCTTCGGGCAGAGGGCCGCGCTGCACCTTCATCTTGTGCGCAGTCTGCCACGCGCGGGTGATGACCTCGCCCACGCGGCCCATGGCCTGCGAGTCGGACGAGATCATGGAAATGACGCCCATGTCCTGCAAGATATCCTCCGCTGCAATGGTTTCGCGCCGGATGCGCGAATCGGCAAAGGCTGCGTCTTCCGGCAGGGAGGGGTTGAGGTGGTGGCAGACCATGAGCATGTCCAGATGCTCGTCCACTGTGTTCACGGTATAGGGCCGGGTGGGATTGGTGGACGAGGGCAGTACGTTGGGCAGGGAACAGGCGCGCAGAATGTCGGGCGCGTGCCCGCCGCCTGCGCCTTCCGTGTGGTAGGTGTGGATGGTGCGGCCTCGGAACGCGGCCAGCGTGTCTTCCACAAAGCCCGCCTCATTGAGCGTGTCGGTATGGATGGCGACCTGCACATCGTACTCGTCAGCCACGGTAAGGCAGGTGTCGATGGCAGCCGGGGTGGTGCCCCAGTCTTCGTGCAGTTTCAGGCCGCAAGCGCCCGCCTCGAGCTGCTCGCGCAGGGCCTCGGGCATGGCGGCATTGCCCTTGCCCAAGAAGCCAAAGTTCATGGGCAAGGCGTCTGTGGCGGCCAGCATGCGTTCCAGATGCCAGGGGCCGGGGGTGCAGGTGGTGGCGTTGGTGCCCGTGGCAGGGCCTGTGCCGCCGCCGAGCATGGTGGTGATGCCGCTGGCAAGGGCTTCTTCCACCTGCTGCGGGCAGATGAAATGGATGTGCGAGTCCATGCCGCCAGCGGTGAGCAGGCAGCCTTCGCCCGCAATAATCTCCGTGCCGGGGCCGATGACCACGTCCACATCGGGCTGCACATCGGGGTTGCCCGCCTTGCCGATGGCGGCGATGCGGCCATCGCGTATGCCAAGATCAGCCTTGATGATGCCCAGCGCCGCATCCATGATGACGGCATTGGTGATGACGGTGTCCATAGCGCCGTCAGCATTGCTGATCTGGCTCTGACCCATGCCGTCGCGAATGACCTTGCCGCCGCCAAAGCAGACTTCATCGCCATAGACGGTGTGGTCGCGTTCAATCTGGATCCATAGTTCCGTGTCCGCAAGGCGGATGCGGTCGCCCGTGGTGGGGCCGTAGAGTTCGGCATACTGGCTTCTGGGGATGCGGATCATGCTTCTTCCTCCCTGGGGGCTTCGGCATCAAGCGCCCCCATGATCTGGGCGCGAAAGCCAAACACGCGTCGTGCCCCGGCGTAGGGCACAAGGCGCACCTCGCGTTTTTGCCCTGGCTCAAAGCGCACGGCGGTTCCGGCTGGTATGTCGAGCCGCATGCCGCGCGCGAACCCGCGGGCAAAGGTCAATGCCGGATTTACTTCAAAAAAATGGTAGTGCGAACCCACCTGAATGGGCCTGTCGCCGGTATTGGAAACTTCCAGCACCACTTCGTGCCCTTCCGAGAGCGCGTTGAGGGTTATTTCGCCCTCTGCGATATGAAATTCACCGGGAATCATGCGTCCCCCTTGCGTGTTCGTGTGAGTTGGCGTGTGCGGCCCTGATTACAGAATGGGGTCGTGCACGGTCACAAGCTTGGTGCCGTCAGGAAAGGTGGCCTCCACCTGCACCTCGTGGATCATCTCGGGTACGCCGTCCATGACGTCCTCGCGCGCGAGCAGGTTGCGGCACGAGCCCATGAGCTCGGCCACGCTTTGCCCGTCGCGCGCGCCTTCAAGCACGGCCAGGCTGATGTAGGCCACAGCCTCGGGGTAATTGAGCTTGAGGCCGCGCGCCTTGCGCCTTTCTGCCAGCAGCCCGGCGGTGAAAAGCAGCAGCTTGTCTTTTTCTCTGGGCAGAAGTTCCATGATGCCTCCAATGTATGCGGCATGCCGCAAGAGTTCCTTGAAATTTACATGATCACAGCCCGACCAGCAGCCCGACTGGCAGCTTTGGCCGCAGCCCGGCTATGAAAACCACCCTTAAAAAGCTCCGTACCAGATGCGCGGCATGTGCGGCGGGCAACCGGTCAGCGAGGGCCGCAGATGGTTCCAGGCTGTCAGCAGCAGGTTGCGCGCTTCTTCCATGTCCGGCCCCAGATAGCGCACCACAAGCACCTCGTCGCGCACGGTGGCTCCGGCCCGTTCCCCCATGTGGGCAGACAGGGGAACGGGCCTGGCCTGGACGGTACTGTCGCTTGCAGCGGGGTTTGGCCCCCCGGATGCATCATCAGGCGCATCATCAGGAGTGCCATCCGGCGCATCATCAAAATCGCGGTTGGGCGAAAGCATGTTTTGCAGCGTGGTGCAGCATGCCTCCAGCGCGGCAAGGTCTTGCCCGTCATCCGTTGCGCGCCCCACGGCAAAGAGGGTGGCGGAGACCGCCTGATCGCCCAGACCGCAGGCGCATTTTTGCAGGGCATCGCCGCCTTCAAAGCGCAGCACCTCATGCAGCAGGGGTAGGCCCTCGCGAGTGAGCATGAGGCTTTGGCGCACGCTGCCGTGGGTAAAGCTCTCGTTGGCGGCAGGGCGGCCAAGGCAGATCATTTCCCAGCCAATGCAGGCGCTGGCATTGTCCAGCTCTACCGATGTGCGCATTTCGGCCCGCGCGCCGTCATAGATGATGGTTTCACGCGGCAGCCATTCCAGCATGCCGCCCGCAACGTTCAGGTCGGTGGTCTGGCGTTGCGCCACGTTATGCGCGTCCGCAGCGTAGAATTTGGAGGCAGAAGGTGCGGTGAGCAGAGCGTGCGCGCCTTGCTCCAACCGCACGGCAAGGCTCAGATCGTCGCCGCTCACAAGGCCGCCCGGCGGGTGCAGCAGGCAGCAGTGACAGGGCTGGGACGCCTGCGCCCGGCCCGGCGCATTGGCGGGCGCGGCTTCGGGATAGAAGGGCCGCTGCACGCGCAATGGCCCGCTGAACTGCATTTTTGTCAGCGTGGTGCGCCCCTGCCGCACCGCAAAATCCAGCTCCATGCGCGCGCTCCAGCGTCGGTCAGGCGTAAAGCAGTGACCGTGGAGATTGTCGGCAGGGTTTGCGGTGGTGGCAGACATGCAGCTCCTTTTGGATTCCGCAGTGGGAATCAGACACTCAGAAAGGCTTTGACGGTGGCATCGTCCAGGCCGTGCATGCCGCCCTGCGAAACGATGTGCCCGCGATCCATAATCATATAGGTATCTGCCATACGGCGGGCAAAAGGCACTTTCTGCTCCACCAGCAGCACCGTAAGGCCCATTTCCTCGTTGAGTCTGCGAATGGTTGTGGCGATGTCGCGCACAATGTTGGGCTGAATCCCCTCGGTTGGTTCGTCCAGAATGAGCAGGCGCGGCTCCAGCGTGAGCGCGCGTGCAATGGCAAGCTGTTGCTGCTGCCCGCCGGAAAGATCACCGCCCCTCCGATGCATCATTTCGCCCAGCACGGGGAAAAAGTCAAAGATGAACGGAGGAATGGCCCCTGCCTTGTCCTTGCGCATGGGCAGGGAAAGCTCCATGTTTTCGCGCACGGTCAGCAGGGGGAAGATTTGGCGGCCCTGCGGCACATAACCGATGCCCAGGGCCGCCCGTCGCTCCACAGGCAGAGGAAGCAAGTCCGTTCCTTCAAGGAGTATATGGCCGGAGCGTGCAGGCAGCACGCCCATGATACATTGAAGCAAGGTGGTTTTGCCCACGCCGTTGCGCCCCATGAGGCAGGCGCACGAACCGGCCTTTACCTCAAGGTTGACGTCGCGCAGGATGTGGCTTTCGCCATAATACTGATTGAGACCTGTAATATGCAGCATTACGCTCCTCCGGAGCATGAGGCTCGAAAATTGGCAGTTTGCAGCGGTCATCCAGCCCAAAATCAGTCCAGGATCAGCCTGCGGCTGACCATGGGCCGGGCAGGACTTAGGCCGCGCCCAGCGGTTCGCCCAGATAGGCCTCCACCACGGCGGGGTGGTTCTGCATTTCGTCCATGGTTCCCTCGGCCAGTACGCTGCCCTGATGCAGCACCGTGACCTTGTGGGCAATGGCCCGCACAAATTCCATGTCGTGTTCCACCACCATGATGCTCTGCTCGCCTTCCAGGTCATGCAGCAGCTCGATGGTGCGGTCCATTTCTTCAGGGGTCATGCCTGCCACGGGTTCGTCCAGCAGCAGAAGCTGCGGCTTCTGCATGAGCAGCATGCCGATTTCAAGCCACTGCTTCTGCCCGTGCGAGAGCTTGCCCGCCTGCAAGCGGGCCAGTTCCGTCAGGCGGATGCGGTGCAGCACTTCTTCGATAAAGACCTTGTTGTCGGCAGAGAGCCGCGCGCGGAATGTGGGCCATACCCGCTTGTCGCCAGCCAGCGCCAGCTCCAGATTTTGCAGCACGCTCAGAGCCTCGAACACCGAGGGCTTCTGGAATTTGCGGCCAATGCCCTCCTGGGCGATGGCGACTTCATCCATTTGCAGCAGATTGCAGGTGCGCCCAAACCATGCGGAACCAGTGTCGGGCCGGGTCTTTCCGGTGATCACGTCCATCATGGTGGTCTTGCCCGCGCCGTTGGGGCCGATGACGCAGCGCAGTTCGCCCTTGTCCACATAGAAGGTCAGGTCGTTGAGCGCCTTGAAGCCGTCAAAGCTCACGCTGATTTTTTCCATGTACAACGCGATGTCTGGCTTGGACATCATGGGGCGCGGGGGCCGGGCGCGCATCTTCATGGGGCGCTTGTCAAAGGGGGCGTGCGTTTCTTCGTAGGCGCGGGCGGCTTCTGCCACGTCCTCAAGGCTGCGCCCGTGCAAAATATCCTGCTGGGTCTTCATGCTGCGCCTCCTTCTTTGGCGGAATCGGCAGGGGAATCCGGCATCGCGCCGCGTGATGCGCGGTTGCGCCACTGCTCGGGCAAGCCCGCCAGACCCTGTGGCAGAAAGATGGTCACCAGCACAAACATGCCGCCAAGGGCAAACAGCCATGCCTCGGGCATGACCGCCGTAAACCACGTTTTGAAGGCATTGACGGCAAACGCGCCAAGCACCGCGCCATAAAGCCGCCCACGGCCGCCCATCGCCACCCAGACCACTATTTCAATGGAGTTGAGGGGCGAAAATTCGCCGGGGTTGATAATGCCCACCTGCGGCACATACAGCGCGCCGCCTATGCCCGCCAGAATGGCAGACAGCGTGAACACCGCCACCTGATAACGCTCCACCCTGTAGCCGATAAAGCGCACGCGGCTTTCCGCATCGCGCACGGCCACGCACACGCGCCCCAGGCGCGACGCCGTGACAGCCCTGCACAGGAGGTAACCAGCCATGAGCGCCACGGTGGAACAGGCAAACAGGGTCGTGCGCATGCCGTCTGTCTGCAATTCAAAGCCCAGCAGGGTCTTGAAGTCTGTGAGGCCGTTGTTGCCGCCAAAGCCCATTTCGTTGCGGAAAAAGGCCAGCAGGAGGGCATAGGTCATGGCCTGACTCATGATGGAGAAATACACGCCCGAAACCCGCGAGCCAAAGGCCAATCTGCCAAACACATAGGCCAGCAGACCGGGCAGCAGCACAACCAGCAGCAGTGCCACCACAAAGTATTCGCTACCCTGCCAGAACCAGGGCAGTTCCTTCCAGTTCAGAAAAACCATGAAGTCCGGCAGGTTGGCATTGCCGTAAACGCCGCGCGCGCCTATCTGCCGCATGAGGTACATGCCGAAGCCGTAACCCCCAAGGGCGAAAAACGCGCCGTGCCCAAGGCTGAGCACGCCCATGAAACCCCAGACCAGATCAACCGAAAGAGCCAGCAATGAATATGTCAGGTACTTGCCCAGCAGGGTGACCATGTAGCCCGGCACGTGCAGGGCGCTGCCTGCGGGCAGCAGGCTGCCTGCAACTACAGCCAGCGACAGCAGGGCGGTAACAGCCAGAAAGTTGCGGGTAGGCGCGTTGAGCAGCCTTTCGCGTTCAAAGATATCGGTCGCCATTTACGCCTCCACCGCACGGCCCTTTTGCGGAAACAAGCCGCGCGGGCGCTTCTGGATGAACAGGATAAGGCAGACCAGAATGATGATCTTGGAAAGCATGGCCCCGCTGGCAGGCTCCAGAAACTTGTTGGCAATGCCCAGGGCAAGCCCGCCCGTGAGCGTGCCCCAGAGGTTGCCCACGCCGCCGAACACCACCACCATGAAGGAATCCACAATGTAGGTCTGGCCCAGATTGGGGCCAACGTTGGAAACCTGGCTCAAGGCCACGCCAGCCATGCCAGCCACGCCGGAGCCAAGGCCGAATGTCAGCGCGTCCACGCGCGAGGCGCGTATGCCCATGCAGCGGGCAATGGCCCTGTTTTGCGATACGGCGCGTACTTCAAGCCCCAGCCGGGTGCGGTGCATGGCCACATGGATGAGGGCAAACACGCCGAGGCAGAACAGGATGATGTACACGCGGTTGCAGGTCAGGCTGAAATGCTGGGTGATCTGCCACACGCCGCTCATGAATTCCGGGTTCTGCACGGCGCGGTTGAGGGGCGAAAACACGGTGCGCACGGCCTGTTGCAGCACAAGGCTGATGCCGAATGTCGCCAGCAGGGTTTCCAGCGGGCGGCCGTAGAGAAAGCGGATAACAGTCTTTTCAAGCAGTACGCCTGTGCCGCCGCTCACCAGAAAGGCGGCGGGCACAGCCAGAATGAGCGCAAGACCGGGCTGGCCCGGCAAGAGCTGCTGCATGCCCCAGGCGGTATAGGCCCCAAGCATGATCAGCTCGCCGTGGGCCATGTTGATAACGCCCATGACGCCAAAGGTGATGGCAAGGCCAATGGCGGCCAGTACAAGAATGGATCCCAGACTCGTGCCGAAAAAGAGCATTTCAAAAAACTGCGCCCATTGAGCGGAAACGCGTTGGGAATACAGGGCATCGTCCGCCGCCTTGGCCACCGCCGTATCGGTTGAAGCGGCAAGCGTGCGCAGGGCGTTGAGGGCGGCGGGGCCGCCGTTGCTGTTCAGAGCCTTGACGGCGGCAAGCTGTTCTGACCGCACGGCGGCAGGATCAGCCGCCACGTAGAGAGCCCGTGCCGCGCTGAGGTTCGCGCGCACGGCTTCGTCCTTTTCCCCAGCCAGCAGTTTGTTCAGGGCCTCTGCCTTGAGGGGCGGGGTGGCGCTGTCCATAAGGGCTGCCGAAGCCTGACGGCGCTTGGCCGCGTCTGTTGAAGTAAGGGCCTGAGCGTTGAGGATATCCGTAATGCGCTGGCGCTGGCGGTTGCTTGTGCCCACCTTGCGCAGGCTGTCGGCACTCTGTGCCGTGCCAAGTTCGCCTCTGGCGTTGAGGGGCCGCGCCTGACCTGCATCGTCGCCCACAAAAAGCGCTCCGGCAGCGGCATCGGCCAGCAGGGTGTTGCGCAGCAGGGCTTCCAGCAGTTTTTCGCGCAGTGGCGCGGCAAGGCTGCTGTCATCCTTTTCCAGCGCGGCAATGGCCGCATCCCTGTCTGCTACCTTGGGGTTCACCAGAGCCTTGAGCAGATCGGCTGGAATAATGGATGGCGAAGTTTGCACCGGGGACGCGGAAGGAGTCGAAACCGCGCCCCCGGCATTCCCGTCCGGTTCCGGTCCGGACGCCAGCACTGCGGGAGGCAGGCTGAAAATTATGAGGCAGCAGAGCAAGAGCGCCGTGCGCATGGGAATATCCTTTAGTCTGGTCTACCGGGTCTGCGCTGGGCTGACCCTGGCCGACGTGCCGTGGGGGGATTGCGGGGGCCGCTGGGGCCCCTGCAGCAGATTCAT